>OY760907.1:0-3840352 GCA_963664195.1 uncultured candidate division Zixibacteria bacterium | reverse complement strand
AATCGGTCTAAAAGTAGGCTTCTTGACAGCATAAGTCAACAAGGTCCCGAAAACCTCCCCGATTTCCCGCCAATCGGCGACAAAGGCTAAAGATGTGAGCTGGGCGTTCGACCTATTAAGGACTGTGCTGGTGGCGACGTTGCAAGCCCATCTGGGCCTTAGGAAAGGGAAAAGGGGCGCTGGCTATACGGATCGAGCACGGAACGTTCTTCCGGACGCAAACCGGAACCGTGGTTCCGATTCACATTCTGCATCGCGAAAGTCAAAAGATTGCATCTTCTTTGCTGCTCATGCGTTTAAGTGTATGATGAAAAAGTGTTTCACCCAATGTGTGATTTCCCTTGACCCAAAATGAAATTGACGTTAAGATGAAAGGCTAACCCGGTTGGTGGAAATGATAAGAGATCCACAGAATCCCTCACCCCGCAGGCGAAGCAGGGGAGGGCGATGGGCTGCCTATTGCAGTCTGGCGCTGGCTTTTACCGTTTTCGGCATTCTGATCGCTTCAAACCTCGATCTGACGCCGAAAACCGTAGCACAAGTGCCGAGAAATATCGGTCAAACAGGACTGTTTCCTGTCGTGGACCGCGGTAGTACGCAGGAATCTCCTTTTGTAAGTGTTGTCGAGGAGATGGCGGACGCAGTGGTCAATATCTCGGCCAAAACCCGTGAACGAGAAGTGCCCTGGTGGGTTCGCGGCGGCGGCTATTCGACATCACTCGGCTCAGGGTTCTTTTTCCGTCAGGATGGATACATTCTGACTAACGCTCATGTTGTTAAAGACGCGATTGAAATGACCGTGAGAACCGCCTCGGGATACGAATACGAAGGCCAAATGGTTGGTACTGATCCGCAGACTGATCTGGCGGTGATAAAGGTTACGCCGGAAGAAGATATTACGGTGATTCCGTTTGGAGACTCTGAGCGCATCAAAGTAGGTGACTGGGCCATTGCTATCGGTAATCCCTTCCCGCAACAGGGGCTGGATCGTTCTGTAACGGTGGGAGTGGTCTCGGCCAAGGGACGCAGCTCGCTTCATTTTGGCGGTGAAACGCCTCGTTATCAGAACTACATACAGACCGATGCAGCGATCAATCCCGGCAACTCCGGAGGACCACTGCTTGACCTGAGGGGCGAGTGTATCGGCGTAAATGCAGCTATTTCAAGCCCGACCGGTTCCTCAGTGGGTATAGGATTTGCTATACCTATCAATCTGGCCCGTGCCATAGTGCCGGACTTGATCGCCGAGGGCAAGGCCTCCCGTGGCTGGTTGGGCGTATGGCTCAATAATGTGACCGAGCGAGAAGCCAAGCGCCAGGGGATGGACGCGATTCGAGGCGCCCTGATTGATTCCGTTCTGGCCGGATCACCTGCGGAAAGGGCAGGCATCCGGGGCGGAGACATAATCGTTGGTATTGACGGCAACGAAGTGTCAAATGCCAACCAATTTCAGGTCTTGGTGGCCACTATTCGAGAGGGAACTGTCGTACCAGTGGACGTAATGCGGGACGGTGACCTGGTATCACTCAACACAATGATTGGTGATCGGGATACCTATTTGGCGAACGCCCCACAGAGTGACGATCCTTCTCGAATTGACTCAGAACTCTGGTTGGGCATGGAAGTTATAGACTACACGCCGGAGATCGCGCGTGAAATTGGCGCGGAACATGCACCTGGTGTGTATGTTTATCGTGTATACACCGGAAGTCCGGCGTACCGGGCCTCGATTGAAGTTGGATCGATAATAATGAAGGTGGACAACAGGGCAGTCAACTCGGTCGGCGATATTCGTACTATCGCCAGTGAAATCGGTACGGCCAGCGGTCGGATTCCGATGATCGTTCAGGAGCCTGATGGCGCCATTGCTCGCAAGGTTGTCAGACAGTAATAGAGTAAACAGAACCGGCCCGGGGAGGGCCTTCGACTGTAAGGTCGAGTCCTAATAACAGAAGGAGCTAACAGTAACCTGTGGCAAAACAATCCCTAAAATATCGCGATGAGGACAGGTCGCTGGACCTGTATCTGCGTGAGATCGGGGAAACTCCTCTTATCAATGCCGAGGAGGAAGTGCGTCTGGCGCGAAAGATCAAGCAGGGTGATAAGAAGGCCCTGGAAAAACTAACGCGCGCCAACCTCCGCTTCGTAGTCTCGGTTGCCAAACAGTATCAGAATCAGGGGCTTTCTCTGGCGGACCTGATTAACGAGGGCAATATCGGTTTGATCAAAGCTGCCAAGCGGTTTGATGAGACCCGTGGGTTCAAGTTTATCAGCTACGCCGTCTGGTGGATTCGTCAGGCGATTTTGCAGGCGTTGGCCGAGCAAAGTCGAATTGTGCGTCTCCCGCTTAACAGAGTTGGAACGCTGCACAAGATCGGCAAAATCTCGTCGCGCTTGGAACAGGGACTTGGACGAGTCCCGTCGCCGGAAGAAATCGCCAAGGAACTTGAACTCTCCGAGGGTGAGGTTGCGGATACGCTCAAGATATCCAATTCGCATTTGTCTCTCGACGCACCGTTTTCGGTTTCCGAGGACAATTCGCTGATTGACATTCTTGAGGACGAATTCCAGCCTTCGCCGGACGAAGCACTATTGAGCAGTTCTTTGCGGGTGGAGATTGAGAAGGCACTCGATACGCTAACGCCTCGTGAGGCAGAGGTGATCAACCTCTATTTCGGATTGAATCACGAAAAGGCGCTCACACTTGAGGAGATTGGTGCACGGTTCTCGCTTACGCGTGAGCGCGTGCGTCAGATCAAGGAGAAGGCGATTCGTCGATTACGACATGCTTCGCGCAGTCGTTCTCTGCGAGCGTATCTCAACTAGAAATTGTTAACGAACAATCGTCAGAACCGCCCCTGCCCGGGGGCGGTTTTTTTGTGCGTGTCAAGGGTTGGTAGTCGTGTGCTCTGACCTTTGTGCCTTTGGTTGTGTTCACGGTAGCTCAGGTTTCACCATCGGCAGCCCTGATTCGATTGTTGCACCGCGGACGACATGGAGATACATGCGTCAGCGTCTCGGTGCCACTTCAAGGTCAGTCAGGGAGGTCAGGATGTCTGTGACCGCAAAGGAGCGATATCACTTATTAAGAGTCGTGCAGGGATTGCGGCAGCGCTTGTCTCATTTACACTGTGTGCGGGCTATTTGCTTTCACGACAAGGAGTATGTTGCCATTTGATTCCCGTCAGATCGTTTGGGATATTCAGTGGCTCCATGCGCTTGCTGTCGCAACAATCTTGGTCCTCGCCTTCATATGGATGAGCCGAGTGTCCGATGGGGTGAAGTCTGTGATCTCTGTTCTGTGTTTTTCCATCTGGGGGGGTGCAGGTATGGTTCGAAGCGGGGGCGCCTCTGCTGAATGAAGTTTGCGGTGATCTTGACCCTAGCTGGCGGCTATTGGGCCCACGTGAAATACCGCAGGAGAACGACTCGCGTATTCGCATTCTCTCGATTCAGACTGTTGCGGTCGATCTCCCGATATTCTTGCATGTGTATGAACGGGGAGCCGGTGATGGCTTCCACAATCATGACTTCTCGTCCCTGCCTCGCTGCGGCATCTGGAAGGAGGGGGACGTCATGCTGACAGGGCAAGTTATTCACGTGCCGACTGCCGGGGGGCTGTTTACAAATGGGCTTCCTTGACGGGCGATTGCGCTACAACCCGGTGATTGAGTGTGACCTTGGGTCCGGCTTGTGATCGTTGGCCGAGACGCTCAGTCGACAGCGGACACGATTAGGTCCAAAAATCTATTGCGTTTTAGGGGCTTACGCTTATATTGGACGGCGCTGGCAGATCGGGCCATGTTTTCCCCGATTTGCTGATAGACAATGCCGAAGTGGTGAAACAGGTAGACGCGCTGCGTTCAGGGCGCAGTTCTCGCAAGGGAGTGGGGGTTCGAATCCCCCCTTCGGCACCAAATTCAAAGCCCTTAGGTCACTCAGACTTAAGGGCTTTTGTGGTTGGTGGAGTCCAACTCGAATCCGGCCGGTTGCTACTCTTCTGTGCGAAAGCGAAATCGCTCGTCCGGTGAGGTACACTGGCGCCCTTGACAAACAAGACACGTATGGCTATCATTAGACGTTGTGAGGCAAAGAGTTGATTCTGTGGAGTCAATTTCACTCGGCCTGTTTGCATAATCGAGTATCTGCGCAACTTCAGCACGGGAGTCCTGTTAGCATGTGGCTGGCCTTGCCCGTGGCTCAAGCTACTTCGGGATTCGTGGCCAATATGAGGACATACTTGTGACCTACTCCCCAGACCACGCAGTGCCGGGCGAGAAAGCATCTCCAGCCGGGGTCGTTGGTCTGATTCTGTGTGTGGTGACATTCTCTCTGTGTCTTCTCCTGCCTGCTTGTCCGGCCACGGCACAGGAAGTAGAGACACTCAATGTCCGACAGGTGGAGGACACGGCTTTTCTTCCTTTTCGAGCCGCAGTTCTCAAGTCTCTGGGCGCAAAATCGGACGCGCGTCCAACCAATGCTGTCGCGCTGCCGTGGCGTGCGCGTCATGATGATACTTCGCAGGCCAGGTATATCGGACACAACATTCCGTCCCGCTGGGAAGATCAGACGATGGTAATCGATATGATGGAGTTTCCGTCGATGAACCTGCTCCGGCTTGCCGCCGTATCAATCACGCCGGTAAGGTCCACCTGCTACCGGGATTCAACAGGAGGCCGTGATGTCGTTATGGTGACCGGCTTTCGCAATGACTCGGCGTTTGTAATACGTTGCGATCCGTTCACAGCTCACACGCGGGAGAGATTTCTCCAGGCCGGGTACGACAGTACAGGTCCGGGCAAGTGGCAGCCTACCGTTAGTATCCCATTGATCGACGACTATGACTATGACGGTCGAGTCGAGTTGTTTGTTCACGTACAGCCGATTCGACAGAGCGGCGTTCGGACTTTGTATTGCCTGGAGTTGGATGATCTCTCGGTAGAATGGTCGCTCCCCGTTGCCGTCAATTTCAATATGGATGCCAACATGTTTCGGCTGCCGGATTCCACTGCTCCGGGAATCATCTTTGCCGCGCAGGGATCACGCCAGGGGAAATCGGATGCCAATTTCGATGAACTCTTTAAGTACTGTTCGGTGGTTGATACCTGTGGACAGGTGATAAGCAACTCTATTGTCGAGTTCAACGTCGCTTATCTGGGACTGATTGCTCATCCCGATGGGCACAGCTTCTATTTGGCACACGAGTTTGATCCTGTTGATCCGGCGCATCTGGACAGTCTTAGGGGCGAGGTGAGCAATGAAAGCATATCGGACGGTACCTTCAGGTTGTCTGTGCTCGATGGTACGGGCAGGATGACGACGACCCGAAAACTCGATAGCCCGGTCACGACGATGTGGACGGCTGTCTGTAAAGAAACAGGACAGGTCTGTGTATTCGCCAATCACAGTGATCATCGACTGCGGGTTTACGATACCGCTCTGACTCTCCTGGCTGTATCAGACTCCCTTTCAAGCCAGATGACGACTTGTCACGGCCCCGTGAGCATAGGGGGGTATGACGATGCGCTGCTATTCAGTGACGGTATCTACAGCCAGGACTTCGAACAACTTGCCCGTTTTGAGTTTGCCGGCGAACCGGGGCCGATCTCCTATGACTCTGCCGGAAGGGTGACGCAGTTGCTTCTTGTGTCCGGACAACAAGCGCAGTTCCTGCAGATTGAACGGCGCGGATGGTGGGATACGCTGACTGTTCTGTATTTCCGTTACAAGAATTACATTTTGATCAGTCTGATCTTTCTGCTATTAGGACTGATTACGACGAATCACTACCGGGCACGCACCCGAAAGAACCTTCTTACTATCAGCAAGCAGAAAACGGAACTTGAGAGGGCACAGACTGCCCTGCGTGAGGCTCAGGCTCAACTGGTGGCTCAGGAGAAGTTTCGTCAGGCACGGGATATCGCCGGCGGTATTGCGCACGAAATAGGCAACGCTCTGTCGCCTATCAGGAACGCTATATCGCTGTTGAAATCGGGGGATCCGCAGGCTATCTCTCCAGACAAATTGGCCAGGTCGCACAACCTGATCGAATGCTCTGCAAGCAAGGCGATTGAGCTGACTCGTCGTATCACGGAGTATGTTCATCTGGAAGAACCTTGCCAAAAAGAGTCAGTTGATCTGATGACCGTTATAGCTGCATCGATAGATCGTCACCGCGAGAGGATCGACGCCGGGAGAGTTCACATGGTATTCTCCAGGAACGGCTCCTTCCCGGTCGCTGGTGACGCCGCGAGACTCGAAATCGTCCTGTCGAATCTGATCAGCAATGCTCTTGATGCTGTTGCCGGTGCCGAAGAGCCATCCGTTGAGATCGTGTGTAAGGCAGCCCATCAGGATATTCTGATTGAGGTCCGTGACAACGGGATTGGAATCCCCGAAGAGAATCTGGGGCGGATATTCGACTTCTTCTATTCGACTAAACCGACTACCGGAAGCGGCGTTGGTTTGGCCATTGTCAGGAAGACAGTCGAGATGCACAGGGGAGTCATTTCGGTTCAAAGCAAACCGGGGGAGGGGGCCACATTTCGCTTGAGATTCCCCTCAGAGCAAACTGCTTAGTGATATCCCGCCCCTTGATATCGTAAGACAGGAACTGTCAGGGGCCAAGCGAACGGGGGAAACCGAAACGCCCCAATCCAAGCGGTCAATGAATGCTTTTCAGGAGGGAGGAAGAAGGGACAGTAAGGGCGAGGTTACACAGGGATCAGAACCTCACCCTTACGCGTCTCCGTCTTTAGCGGTACGGGGAATCGAACCCCGGCTTGATGGCTGAGAACCATCCGTCCTAACCACTAGACGATACCGCCGATTCAATGCGCAATGCTAAAGCGTAGCATCGCCCGTATATACTGAAGTTCAAATACTCCTGTCAAGCCAATTTAAGTTGTTGGGAAACAGTAAGTTACGAATGCGCCCCCGGTTAATCCCATGCCATGAAAGAGCTTAGTGGAAATCGCCAGAGCCATCTTTTTTTTGATTATTTCAAGAATGTGATCCAGTCTGAAACAAATTGACCTGCCAAAATGGCGCTAATCTACGGCAGTTTCTGACCTCAAGTACTGCAAATATACCGCCGTTCCGGCTTTTCCGGGCCGATACTCAAGCAGTTTGCTCCGGTAACGGTAGCGGTTGCCATCGATAGACATCTCTCCGGTCAATTCATGGTTCACCTGGGGGCGTCTGGAAAGGGTGCGAATCTGTTTTAGAGAATTCTTATCGAAAATGACCAAACCCGAGCTGTAAAACACAAGTCGATTGTGTTCGTCATAAAACAACAACGCCCGGTCATCGGCTTCGATCAGTGCCCGCATAATCCGCTCCAGCTTGTGCGCTCGTGAATAGGTCCAGAAGCCCCAGCAAAGCAGTATCACTACGGCGATTGCCAACCATGGATATCCGGTAGTAAAGTCAGTCACGTTAGGCAGTATAAAGTCGATTGTGGCAGGAAACCAGAGCAAAGTTCGCGCGCTAAGTTTTAAATTTCATTCTTTGCCGGGGGATTCTATATTGCGCCAAATACGCGCCGTGACAAGGGAGGCAGAATGCCGACAAAAAAGCAATCGAAGGGGCAGAAAATCCGCGAGCTCACACTCAAGGACATAGACTATACCGTTTCCTATGCGCCACCAAAGATAGCCTGCTCGGAGGATTGTGAACCGTGCGGAGAGATTATCGGTCAACAGCGCGCAGTGGAGTCAATCCATCTCGGGCTTAATGTCCCCAGCCGGGGCTACAACGTATTTGTCACCGGCCTGCCGGGCACCGGTCGCACGACCACTATCAGTCACCTGCTCAAACAGCTTGACCATGATACGCCGGTCTTGACCGACATTTGCTATGTGAACAATTTCAAGATCGTCGACCGTCCGAAAGTCCTCACGTTCAAGTTGGGCGAGGGACGTCGGTTCAAGAAAGACATGGAGTATCTGATCGGATCGTTGCGCAAGGTAGTGCCGAAGATATTCCTCTCCAGTGATTACAAGGACCGTCACAGCCGTGTGGTTCGCGAGTTCGAGAATCGCCAGAAAGAGCTTGTGAACGGTTTTGATGAAAAGCTCACCGGTGCCGGTTTCGTCATGGTGCAGATACAGTCCGGTACGGGTGTTCGCAACGAGATTCAACCGCTCATTGACGAGGAGCCCACTTCGATTGAGAAGCTTGAGCGCCTGTCCAAAGAGGGTAAGTTCGCCCTGCCGCGATTGGATGAGATCCGTCGCAAATGGGACAGCCTCCGCCGGGAGTTCGATGCCACTACCGTGGAGTCCAAGAAGCTGTCATCCAAGCTTGAAGACGGCATCGAGAAGTTGGACTACTCGATGGTGGCGCCGCTGGTCACCGACAAGGTGAATCTTTTGAAGAAGCGGTACCCTGAGGACGCGGTGGTGGCCTATCTGGAGGAGGTCGAAAACGGGCTGCTCAACGATCTGGATCGGTTCCGTGAGGCACGCCCTCGACGGGGTGAGGAAGAGGCGCCGTCGTTCCGGAAGCGCGAGCCGTTTGAGGAGTTTACGGTCAACCTGATACTGGACAATGCCGAAACGCAGGGGGCGCCGGTTGTAATCGAGAAGTCTCCCACTTACAAGAATCTGTTCGGTTCTCTGGAACGTGTCGTGGACCGGTTTGGATACTGGCGCACAGACTTCTCCCGCATTTTCTCCGGTTCGCTTCTCAAGGCTGCCGGCGGTTTTTTGGTGATGAATGCCATGGATGTTCTCACTGAGCCGGGCGTGTGGGTATCTCTTAAGCGTGCCTTGAGAAACGGTGAGCTTGAGATCGCGGGTTACGATCCGCTTTCGATGATGGCCGGCTCCGGAATCAAACCCGAGCCGATCCCGTTGAGTGTCAAGGTCGTGCTTATCGGCGATGCTCACATCTACCAGGTGCTGTGGGGGATGGATGAGGACTTCAAGAAAGTATTCAAGGTCAAAGCCGAGTTTGACACTGTCATGGAGTTCAATCGCAAGAACATCAGGAATTATTACCGGTTCATACGTCGAGTGATTGATGAAGATAACCTCCTGACCTTTGATATCTCCGGAATGCAGGCGATGGTTGAATACGGCCGCAAGTTGTCGCATCATCGCAAGAAACTCTCGGTGCGGTTCACCGCCCTGAGCGACATGATTCGTGAGGCGGCCTACTGTGCCCGCCAGCGCAAGGCCAAACGTGTCCGCCGGAAGGATGTCTACTGCGCGGTGGTCAATCGCCGCAACCGCGTGAATATGATCGAGGATAAGATTCAGGAAATGTATGACACCGAGACACTGATGGTTTCTACCTCTGGGACCGAAGTCGGCCAGATCAACGGGCTTTCGGTGTACAATATCGGCGAGTACCAGTTTGGGCGACCGACCCGCATCACGGTCAACACTTCCATAGGCAAGGGGGGCGTGATCAATATCGAGCGCGACGCTGACCTTTCCGGCCCCCTGCACAACAAGGGAGTAGGGATTCTCAGCGGCTTCATTCGTCACATGTTTGCTCAGGATAAGCCGATGGCGATGTCGGCCTCGATTTCCTTTGAGCAGTCGTACTCGGGTGTCGACGGTGACTCGGCTTCTTCGACCGAGATCTACGGCATTCTGTCATCGCTGACCGGTCTGCCGATCAAGCAGGGGATAGCCGTGACCGGGTCCGTCAACCAGAAGGGGGAGATTCAGCCGATTGGCGGTATCAACGAAAAGATCGAAGGCTTCTACGACGTCTGCAAGAGCCGTCGATTGACAGGGCACCAGGGCGTGATGATGCCCCATCAGAACGTGCAGGATCTTCTGCTCAGACCGGACGTCATGGAGGCCGTCAGCGCCGGCAAGTTCCATATCTACCCGGTGAAGTCGATCAGCGAGGGGATAGAGGTCCTGACTGGAGTGCCGGGAGGACGTCGACTGGCGCGTGGTGGCTTCACGAAGGACTCGGTGTTTGCGAAGGTTGACGACAAACTTCGTGAGATGGCCCTGACGCTCGAGCGGTTCGGACGGGACGTTACTAAGTCTGCGTCGGAGGACGGCGACGAGCCGGAAGGGGAGAAAGAGTCAAAGGGAAAAAAGCGCAAAGCGCGGAAAAAATAGAGATGCTTCAATCTCCCTGTAAAAGGCTTCCTGCAGGTTGATTTTTCGCTTGACTTACGGGGTGGCCAACGTATGTTTTGACCGAACGTTAAGTTCAATGCGCAACGCTAAAGTGGGGAACGCGATCGGGTAACCGGTCGCGTTTTCTATTGGGGGGGATTGCGGATTTCGTTCCGTAGAATGCAGGTCAAGAAGCCGGGGTCACTGCAGTGAATGACTGTCCTTAGACCTGCGAGGGGCAATCGAGTCACGCTGAGCCTGTCGAAGTGTGCGCTACTCGATTGGCCGGTACTCCGACTCCGAATCACAGATGTTTACGTGCGCGGCACACGCCCCCGTGTGCCCGCTTGTAGCAGAAGTCTGCATCTCCGGGTTGAGGCTGGGGCAGACGAGGGCGTCTGCCGCCCACAGAATTCTCTATGAAGCGGGTCGTGCTGACCAGTAGCCCCGGCCATCTCTAGCAAGATTGAATGGACCGCCGAATTCTGGCAGTTCGACTCGGTAGGGAGTCTTTGACATCAATTCTCTCTCTAATGTACGGCGCGCTTCAAAGAACGCTATAATGAAATCGCTGGTGATCCGAAACAGCTCGTCCCATGTGTCCAGCTTCAAGGAAGGAACGTGACTATCAATACTCGGATTGTGATTGAAAAAGGAAATGAATTCGCCAAGTACACAAAACTGACTATGGGCAAAAGCATTTCTTATCTGGTTAGAGTAAACACTTGTCAGGAATTCGGCAAGTGTCAGCTTCAAGCTCTTCGCATGTGCGACTAGCCACTCATATATATTTGCCGTCTTTGGTCGATTGTCCATTAGGAGGCGAGGGTCATACTCCTTTCCCTCAGCAATTTGCACGAGTTGCCTCAGTAATCTTTGGATTGAATGACACTCCCAGAACTGACTATAAGCAAGCATCTGAAGTCTTCTGAATAGATTCCCCATCGATTGGTCCGGTAGCTTTTCGATACGTACATTGACTTGGCTGAAGTACTCTGCGAATTGCTGCACTACCCAGTGATTTAGCATTTGACAGGTCAGAAGCTTCTTGTCGTCGTGAATCCATCGCTCCACATCGACTACCGCAGTGAATAGTCGCGCCTCCGAGTTATTGCGAGCTGCAGCGAACAGTTCATCGACGACTTCACGGGCATCAGGTAGTAAGTTCAATCGGGCTGCGAAATGTTCATCAAGCATTGACATCAAGCGACCACGTTTGCTTTCATATCTGCAAGCACGGGGGATGGCAATCCGCAGAGGACAGGCATTCCCTTTCTTCTGAAGTCTCGGTACTTTCGCAATTCGGCGCTCTTATCTATCATGTTGTTGTGGGGCCGGGTGGTCCATCCGTTCGCGGTAGTCTCTTGGTTGCCGCCTGATGATCTGATGTTCCTTCCAAATGAGCACTTCTGGCCGGTTATCTATAGTTGCCTTTAAGATACACGTTGGTCGGGTGGCCCGAGGCTTGCCTCGGGTTTCCAGTCTTCCTTGATGATCACACATCGCTCCCGAATCAGCGTCAAGTGTGTTGGGTTAAGACCGCCTTTAATATACACAATAGTGTGTGATTGTCAATAAGATTGCAAAGTACGAGAGGCTGGGGCAGACGACACGTCTGCCGCCCACAGCACACCGTGTCGCTGTCGTCTTACGACACATACAAGGGGTGAGGCACTGGGCAGACTAGGACACGCTGTGTCGATGGCGTCTGCCGGGTACAAAGCTCAATCGCGCTGTGCACACTTCGACAGGCTCAGTGTGACGCGATTGCCAATGTGACGCGATTGTCTGTGTGACGCGATTGTTAGCGGGAGCTATCCTACAGCACCGCAAATCGGCAGGGATGGAACCCTGCCGATCAAGGTAGGGCCCGAGAAAGAAAAGGGCGAGCGGATATCCACTCGCCCTTTTTGTCTTCTGTACGTGTCCTTAGAAGTCTGCCCCGAAAGAGAAGTATGACGTCGGCTTGTTCGAGATGTCGTAGAAATCGGTCGCCCACGCCAGGTCATAACGAAGCAGCGCAAAGCCGAAGAAGTTCATTCGTATGCCAAATCCAAAGCCGGTCTTCACGTCCTCGAATCGGCTGTGTCCTGAGGCTGAGGAACCGAGTTTGAAATCGGAACCGTCCCAGGCTGCTCCCATATCCACAAACACCGCGCCGGTCACGTTGCTCAACACCAGCGGCAGGGGGTACTTCAGGGCGAGAAGCTGAATCGTCGGGAAGCGCAACTCCCAGTTTATCAAGGCGTACCGGTCACCCGAGAGTCCGTAATACTTCTGCCCGCGCAACGGCGTGACGACATCGGAGAAATACAGATTCTCCACTTCATACACGGTGGCGTCAAGCGTGCGACTTCCTATCCAGTTGGTGGTGCCTCCCACCCAATACCGTTTCGGGGTTCGTCCGAATGACGCTCCGCCCGATACGCGGAAGGCCATCGATGAAACCTCCCCGAGGTGCCAGTATTTGCGATAGTCCGCGCCGACCGAATAGAACGAGATCTCTTCCCAATCGAAAATGTCTTTGCCAACGTCAAACGTGACTTTGGCACGCGTGCCGTTCATCGGTGCCGTGTAGCCCCACAAAACGTTGTCGAAAACATACGCGCCCGAAAGGACCGACACTTTTGAATTGCGGTTTTCGTACGGAGCCGGGTAGTCATGGTACTTGCGGTCGATGAAGAATTGCGAGAGAGAAAGCTCCAACCGACCGAACATCGAGAACGGCCTTCGGGCGAATGCCTGGAAACCGTAGAAACGGTCCGAGAACAGATTGTCGTACGTGTCCTCGTAGTAGTTTTTCGAGTGGAACAGTCCAACTCCAAGATTGGTCCGGCGCTTGTTGTTGAAGTAAAACGCCTGAATGTAGGACTGGTCAATCGTGTTGACGATATCCGTGGCGAGGTAAATCTGGTGGTTGCCGAGGTAATCCGAGAAAACGAAATACGTCTGGCCGCGCACACCGAAGAACGTATCGTAGTTGAATCCGCCGCCGACAAAGTCGGGCGTGAACTTTATCTTGTACTTGTTGATTTTGTATTCGCCAGAGGGAAGCAGAGCAGGAATCGAATCAAACGAAGCGGGCTCTTCCATTTTGGCGGCCAAATAGGCGGAGTCGCCCGGGATTTCGGTCATTACCCGCTCAAGGGCGCTTTTCTCACCCGCATCATCGGAGACAAACACAAACTCATCCTCGTAGATGCCGGTCTCGGTAACGACTGTGGAGTCGTCTGCTTTTCCCTCTGTGGCGGTAGTGTCGGCTTCAGGCGCTGTGTCGGTGATCGCCGCAATTTCCCCGGTAGCCGTGGTGTCTGCGTCGGTGTTTTCGACGACTGCGACAGTCTCATCCGTGGCTTCGTCATCAGCGGCTGCGGCCACCGGTTCAGACTCGACGTCGGACTTCTTTTCGTCCTTGTCATCACTCAGGAGGTCGTATTCACCGCGTACGAAGGCGGTTGGTTTCAGGACGCCATCCTCGCCGACGGGGACAATATCCTGCAGAACGAAGATATCATAGCCGCCCCTGAAGAATGCTGAATATGCGAGCCTGTCGCCTTCGGGGGACCACGATACCGATCTCACTCCGGTGAGAATATCAGTCACCGCAAAGTGTTTTGAACCGTCGAGATAGGCGACGTAGAGATTGTCGATACCATTGCGAGTTGAGACGAAGGCAATCTTTTCACCGTCGGGGGAGACTTCCGGACGGAGATTCGGTCCGGGTCCTACGAGAACGGGATTGATGCGTTTTGAGTTCACGTCGATTTTGAAAATGTTATAGGTGCCGTACACAAAATCGCCCGGCATGTAGGCCCCGGCGGATCGCACGTAGGGGTGTCCTTCGCGGTCCAGCACCGGGTTGTCCGGGTGGGGGCGATCAGATGAGAATATCAACGCTTCCGAATTCGGCATCCAGCTGGCTTCTTTGTCGTCGTATCTATCATCGGTGATTTTGTGCACCTGGTCCGCCTCAATGTCATACACGTACAAGTCACGCTTGTGGCCTTCGAGAGCCGAGAAAGCGACCTTCTTGCCGTCGGGTGACCAGGCCGGTGAAAGGATATTGTAATAGTCAAACCGCTTCTTCAAGTAGATATGGGTGGACTTGATATCCAGGAAGAAGATAGCCTCTTTGCCCTGTGACTTGGCGACGAACACGAGGTCTTTGCCGTCGGGGGAGAAGGACACGCCCGATACGTAAGAGTGCAGCGATTCAAGATCGCCGGAGCGAGACGACTTGACCAGCCGCTTGAGTATCTTTCCCTCGTAGGCGTCGATCAGCACGATTTCGGTGAAATCTGACTGATCGGTGAAAATGGCAATCTTGTCGCCATCCGGGGAGTACACTGGCTTTTCGTTGAAGTAAGATCCGTCTTCACGGGCGTGGGTGAGCTGTTTGCCTGTTTCGTCGGCTTCTTTGCGTTCGGCGATATCGGGCCAGTATCGACGTTTCATTTCCTTCTGGAAATCTTCCCAGAACTCTTCCTCGTCGATCCCGATGGCGGCCTCGAGCGTTTTGCTCATCGTCAGATGGATTTTGCCCTTGTGAATAATCTCGCCGAGTTTGTCCTCACCGTATTTATCCGCAATGTATTTGATCATGGCCTGTCCCTGGCGATACGCCAGGAAACCGTAGAGGTATGCGGGAGGTCGCAGGTAGCCGTTGATGGTGGCGTCCCGCATGAACATATCCGACATGTAGTCCCAGCCGTGGCGAGAAGAGTACTCGGCCAGTCCCTCGTTGAACCAGAGCGGCAGGTCGAAAATGCGACGGCGGGAAAGCATCGATGAAAACGCATTGCCAAAGAGGATGTCGTTGACAACGCCGTGAACCAGCTCGTGATGCAACACGTGGCGGAATTCCTCGTACGAGCCGTCGAATGGTATTACGATCCGCTTCTTGAGTGACTCGGTGAAGCCGCCCACCCCTTCGGGGAGCAGGTTCGGGATGATATTCGTCTGCTGGAAATCGTTGTGCGAGTTATACACGAATACAGGGATGCGATTCTGTATTTTGTAATTCAATTCCTCGCTGATTTCGACGTACGATGATTCCATGACCATCGCGCAGAATTTGGCCACCGGGTAGGCGTTCTCATAGAAATGGATATCGAAATGGCGCGTCTGGATGAAGTTCCAGTCGAAATCCTTATAGCGTACCTTGTTTTTGCCGAAGTACGTCTCCTGGGCGCCGGTTTCGACGGCAAGGAGTCCTACCAGGGCCAGGACTATGATGGAAAATGTTTTTTTCATATTCTGTCGCATCCCTTCCGTTGGCGTACGGCGCTGCTGTGGTTGATCAGGGCCTTATGTCGCCACTCAGATATGTCTTGCTTGTGTCGCAGAATGCCTCTTTGCAGGCAGTAGCGGCTCAAGCCTTCACCCTCTTTATATCGGCGCCCAGCGAGGATAATCGCTCTTCAAAGCGATGATACGCGCGGTCTAGATGATACACTCGCTGCACTCCGGATTGTCCGGAAGCGGCGAGACAGGCCAGAACAAGTCCCGCGCCTGCGCGTATATCCGGCGCCATGACCTCGGCGCCCTGGAGTTGTTCTACTCCGTTGATGACCGCTTCGCCGGCAGATACCGAGATGTCCGCTCCCAGTCTGCGAAACTCCATCGTATGAGAGAATCTATCTACATAAACGGTCTCCTGTACATGGGATGTTCCCTCTGCTATGCAGGTGGCGGCCATGAGACAGGCTTGCAGATCGGTCGGAAAACCGGGGTAGGGGAAAGTGGTCATATTGACCGCTTTGAGCCTTTTGGGCCCTTTCACCGTGATCGACTTGGCCGCGGTGTCGATCTTGCAGCCCATTTCCTGCAGTTTGTGGATCGGCATAGTCAATTCTTGCGGGTTAACGCCGACAATTTCGATTTTTCCGCCGGTCATGGCGGCGCCAATCATGTACGTTCCGGCAACCATACGGTCACCCGCGACTTTGTAGTCTACAGCCTTTAGACGTTTGACCGGCTCGATTGTGATATTCGGAGTACCCGCACCGTGTACTTTTGCTCCCGCAGCGTTCAGGAAATTGGCGACGTCGACAACCTCAGGATCGCAAGCGGCATTGGTGATGATCGTCTTGCCTTCGGCCAGAACAGCCCCGAACAGGAGGTTCTCGGTCCCGGTGTGCGACGGTTTGTCGAAATAGATCGAGGTCCCTTTGAGCTTACCTCTGGCGATGACAAATCCGGCATCCTGCTTGATTGTGGCACCGAGACCAGCAAACGCTTTGATATGATAGTCCACCGGTCTTGCCCCAAGCGAACAGCCACCGGGGAGGGATATCCGAGCCTCGCCCATGCGGGCCAGCAATGGTCCCAGCACAAGAAACGAGCCGCGCATCTGTTTCATCAACTCGTAGGGAGCTTCGGTTTTGTCGAGAGCCTCGGCGTTGATGGTCATTACCTGTTTTTTGTCGTCGTATTCAACCGCAGCGCCGACACTGCGCAGCATTTCGCGGAGGGTGTAGATATCCCTGAGAGGCGGGACGTTCCTGATGACAGTTTCACCTTTGTCTACCAGGAGGGCACCGCAAATGATAGGCAGGGCGGCGTTTTTTGAACCATCGACCCTGACCCGGCCTTTGAGGACATTCGGTCCCTGAATGTCAAACTTGTCCATCTCAATCCTTTGTAAATCGGCCTCGGGCGTTTGTTCCCGCTATTAATGTATAGTTCACGATAATTGTAACTCCCAACTCAGGAAAGGTAAAGATAAAAGCCTCAACCAGAAGGGGATATGAGTCGCGAAGAAGCGTCATTCAACCGAAACGTGGTTCCGGCTCCTCGCCCACAGTCTCGAACGATTCTCGCACGCGCAGGAAGAACTCTATTGCCTCACCCTCGCAGAAATCAGGCGGCGTCCAGGGGAGACGGACGAACCGTCCGCGGGCGTAAACGAGAGTCAACTCGGCGAACACGCCGTCCCTGAGGTAGACCCGATGGTTGTATTCGCGATGGGAGGCCATCACCAGATTCTCGGCAGTCATAATGCCGGGGTCGATATTGACCGTTCGGAACGTGAAATCATCGACCAGATCGCCAAACTGGCGTTCGACTTTGTGGCACAGGTCCTTGACTTCCGGAAGACGATCCCGGTTAACCAGTTGTTCGAATGAATAGAAGCGGCGCTCAAGACCTTCGCCCATTTCCTCAGTGTAGGCACCGTGGGCGTACTCCAGTTCCATCGTCTCGCACTGCACCCGTCCGAGCTGCTTTTCGAGCAGGGTAAGGGCGTCGGCGAGGGCGTCCAGCGAGGAATATATGATCGAGACGACTACGCGTCCCGGCGCAGGTGTTTGTATTCGTGCCATATTGTGATTTATACGGCAAGAGGCGCCAAATAATCAACAAAAACCCGATCACACAGTGGTTCAGCCCGCTTCGCGTTGAAGGTGAGTGTCACGATTGTGCGCGCAGCCTTCATGGCGTTGACCTGCCCTGCGGTGGTCTCTTGCCGCGAATCAACTGTAGGTCGGGCCTCCTTGAGGCCCGACATGGAATCGTCAGTCGTGGGTCAAACCCACTTGGGGGCTGACGGTCAAATGTCAGGCTCCAAGTGAGCCTGACCTACTACTCATTGACCCGCCGGTTGAAATTACCTACATTCCACAAGATTCATAGCTATGCATTTGTGGAGGTTATAATGTCCTACTTGAAACAGATCGATCCCGAAATATACGATGCCATCTTCAACGAGACCAACCGTCAGTCGACCAAGCTGGAGCTGATCGCCTCGGAGAACTTTGTCTCGGAGGCCGTTCTTGAGGCCCAGGGCGGTGTCATGACCAACAAGTACGCCGAGGGATACCCGACCAAGCGGTACTACGGCGGATGTGAGTTTGTCGATGTCGCCGAGGATCTTGCCCGTGACCGTGCCAAACAGATCTTCGGCTGCGAGCACGCCAATGTCCAGCCGCACTCCGGTTCACAGGCGAATATGGCCGTCTATTTCACGGTTCTGAAACCGGGCGACAAGGTCATGGGCCTTGATCTCACCTGCGGCGGTCACCTCACTCACGGTCACCCGATCAACTTCTCCGGCACGCTCTACGATTTCCACGGATATACCGTGGACAAGGAAACCGAAGTTATCGATTACGGCAAGCTGATCGAGATGGCCAAAGAAGTTAAGCCGAAAATGATCGTCGCCGGTGCCTCGGCCTACCCACGTTTCTGGGATTTCGAGAAGATTCGCGAGGCCTGCGACGAAGTCGGCGCGTACATGATGGTTGATATTGCGCATATCGCCGGTCTGGTAGCTGCGGGACTGCACCCGTCGCCGATTCCGTTCGCCGATTTTGTGACGACCACCACCCACAAGACGCTTCGTGGTCCGCGCGGTGGCATGGTCCTCTGCAAGGAAGAATACGCGGCTGATTTGGATCGCACTGTCATGCCGGGCATTCAGGGCGGTCCGCTAATGCACGTTATCGCCGCCAAGGCTGTTGCTTTCAAAGAGGCTCTGACGGATGAGTTTAAGGCCTACCAGAAGCGCGTGATCGATAATGCGGCGGCTCTTTCGAGGGCGCTGATCGAGAAGGAGTATCGTCTGGTCGCCGGTGGTACCGACACACACCTGTTCCTGATGAACTTTGTTGATGTCCCCAAGGTCTCCGGCAAGAAGGTCGAGATAGCGCTGGATAAGGCCGGTATGACCGCCAACAAGAACACGATCCCGTTCGATCCTGAGAAGCCGTTTGTGACTTCGGGCGTCCGTATCGGAACTCCGGCCATTACCACTCGCGGGATGGGTGTCGATGAAATGCCGGTTATCGCCGACTTCATCGACCGTGCGATTCAGAACCGTCGCAAAGACGACAATCTGGCTGCTATCGCCGACGAGGTCGCGGAATTCTGCAAGAAGTTCCCGCTCTATCCCGAGCGCCAGAAGTAGTAACAGGGAAGAGGTAAGATCATGCTGTTTCAGTTGACGATGTTTCCGACGACCAAGGCGAACACGACCGCATCTTCCTCCTCGGAGGTCGCGAAAGTAATCGATATTATCGACAAGTCCGGGTTGCCGTACAAGCTCGGGCCGATGTCGACCACGATCGAAGGCAACTGGGACGAGGTTATGACGGTGATTAACAAGGCGCGGATGATGCTTCGCAAGAAGCACGGCCGCATCTACATAAATATCACGATTGACGACCGAAAAGGTGCCCGCGGACGTATCACAGGTAAGATAGCGTCCGTCGAAAAACGACTGAAACGAGAGGTCAACAAATGATGGAAACTATCAGGATAGTTTACATTTCGATTCCTCGCGACGAGGCCAAGTCGATGGCCCGCAAGTTGGTCGAGGAACGTCTGGCCGCCTGCGTGAATATCCTTCCCAAGATTGAGGCCTACTATTGGTGGGACGACGCCGTGCAGTACGACGAGGAAGCGCTATTGCTGGTGAAGACGACTCAGGCGAAGTTCGATCCGCTGGTGGAGTACATCCTTGAGCATCATCCTTACGACATGCCGGAGGTGGTTGCATTGCCTTTGGCCGACGGTCTGCCTGAATACGTCGCCTGGGTCCGCCACGAAACGCAGTCAGACTGACATAGCTGTCTAACCACCCATGAGATGCCCACACTGCGGACACGAAGAAGATAAAGTCGTCGACAGCCGCCCCCATCAGCAGGGACGCGCGATTCGTCGTCGGCGCGAATGCCTCGCGTGCAGCAAGCGGTTCACGACGTTTGAATACGTCGAGCAGGGAACCCTGACGATTCTCAAATCGGATGAACGTCGCGAACCGTTCGATCGCAATAAACTCCTCAAAGGGATCAAACTCGCCTGCAACAAACTGCCGGTGACCTCGTTTGAGATGGCGGCAATGGTCGACGATATCGAGGCGGAACTTCACGCCCGCGGCAAGAGCGAAATTCCCTCGCAGGAGATCGGCGAGTTGGTAATGAAGACACTTCGTGGTGTGGATGAGATTGCGTATGTTCGGTTTGCCTCGGTCTATCGCAAATTCGCCGACAAGGCGGAATTTCTTGAAGAGATGAAGAAGTTGTTGGAGTAGGTGGGGGCGGCATCCATAAGTCACGCAACCAGGCGAGCCTGTGAGCTTGTCGAAGTGTGGACCTTGCCTTGAGATCAATCAAGTAGTGCAGGCTTCGACAGGCTCAGCCTGACTTGATTGATTCCTCGTCAGGCCTGAAGACAGGCCTGACCTACGAGATGCCTGGCACGTTGTTGATTGATCCGGCCCAAGCGAGCTTGAGCCGGCCACCCCTTCTTGGGTCAACAGCAGATGACGTACCCCGCTCCGGGTGGCCCCCTCAAACTTGTTTGGGGGGGACGAAGAATGTCGCGTCAATATCCCCCCCACTTTCAAATTGACAATCGGACCGCCAATCGGCTTATTTGCCTTCCTATGACTACTCCGAGCGATCAGCCTCAGAATCTATTCAAAGGCGGGATGCCCTTTCTGGCCCATCTCGAAGAACTCCGTCGTCGCCTGATCAAGATCGCCCTGGCTGTCGTCATCATGTCTGGTGCCTCGTTCTATTTCTCCGATCCACTCATGAGAGCCATCCAGATTCCGCTCCACGGAGTCCCCTTACATAATATGCAGGTGACCGGAGCCTTCTACGCCTATCTGAAAATATCGCTGATAACCGGAGTAGTAGCGGCTCTGCCGGTGATTTTCTACCAGATGTGGTGTTTCATCGCGCCCGGCCTGTATCAGCGGGAAAAAGCAGCCGTCCTGCCGCTGATCTTCATCTCGACCGTGCTTTTTCTGATCGGGGCCGGTTTCTGCTTTGTGGTCGTGCTTCCGCTGGCTTTGCAGTTCCTGATCGGGTTCGCCGATGATATGATCACGAACTACATCACTATCGGCAGCTACGTCAGTTTCGCCGGGCTGCTGCTGCTGGCCTTCGGATTCGGCTTCCAGATGCCCATTGTTGCCTATTTTCTGGGTAAAATGGGGTTAATCTCGGCCGCGATGCTTTCAAAGGGCCGACGGTATGCTTTCGTTATTATCCTGATTGCGGCGGCGATTATTACGCCGCCGGATGTCTTCACGCAGGTCCTTCTGGCTGCCCCTCTATATATATTGTATGAGATATCGATTGTGGTCGTCCGGATCGTGGCACCCAAGAAATAGTCGGGTTCTTTCTGCGTTGACAAATCAGACCCTCTGGCGTACATTCTCAGCACATAGATTCACGCGGGCGTAATTCAGTGGTAGAATGCAAGCTTCCCAAGCTTGACGTCGGGAGTTCGAGCCTCCTCGCCCGCTTTTTTTTGTGGCGTTTTTTGGGAGTAACGACGACGTGATGAAAATACTCGACATAGACCCTGCCAGTCCCCTTTATGGGTATGTCCGTCCGGGCTGGTCGCTGGTGTCGATTAACGGGCAGGAGGTCCGTGACGCGATCGATTACTCATTCAAGATCGCCGATGATCGGGTGGATATCTTGTTTGCCGATCCGGACGGGGAAGAGGTCGGGTTTGAGTTTGAGGACGCCACCGCAGAAGAAATCGGTCTGACGCTCGACGACCGGAAGATCAGGTTCTGCAAGAACAACTGCATCTTTTGTTTTGTCCATCAGCAGCCGCAGGGGATGCGCCGTCGCCTCTATTTCAAGGACGAGGACTACCGGTTGTCATTCACGCACGGCAATTTCGTGACGCTATCGAATACGACCGATGACGACATAGCGCGGATTATCGAGCAGCGGTTGTCGCCGATGTATGTTTCGGTCCACGCCACCGACGACACGCTGCGTCGCTGCATGCTCAAAAACGAGCGACTTGATCCGATCGTACCGCGCCTGAAGCAGTTGGCTGACAACGGTATAGAGATACATACGCAAGTGGTGCTTTGCCCCGGTGTTAACGATGGCGAGCAGCTTGAGCGGACCATCGACGAACTCGCGACGTTGTCTCCGGGGGTGCAGACATTGGCGGTGGTGCCGGTCGGGCTGACGAAGTATCGTGAGAAACTGCCGGACCTTCGCACGTACACAACCGCCGCGGCCGGGGAGATTATCGATTTCGTCGAAGGCAAACAAGTTGCTCTCTTGAAACGACTTGGCACTCGGTTTGTCTGGCCCGCGGATGAATTCTATGTGGCCGCCGGACGAGATTTCCCGCCCCTTCACACGTACGAAGCGATGGAGCAGTTTGAGAACGGCATCGGAATGGCCCGCGAGTTCATCACCGGGTTCAATCGGAGGAAGCGGCATCTCAAGGGATTGAAGAGTGACCGTAAGGTGCTATTCCTGACTGGTGAGTCAGCGTATCCGTTTCTCAATGAACACGTTATGCCGTATGTCTGGAGTGAATTGGAAGTTGATATCAGGCTGGAGAAAGTCCCGAACAGATTCTGGGGCGAGACCGTGACCGTATCCGGTTTGCTCACCGGGCAGGACTTGCTTCGCCACGCTTCCTCTCGCAAGAAAGATATCGACACGGTTGTACTCCCTCCGAATTGCCTTAACGATGATGATCTTTTTCTGGATAACCTGTCGCTCGAACAGTTTCGGTCGACACTTGGTAAGAATGTAGTAGTGGGTCAGTACAATCTGGCTGACACGATAAGAGAAGTGTACTCATGAAGCTGCCGGTAGTTGCCATAGTCGGACGCCCGAATGTCGGGAAGTCGTCATTATTCAATCGATTCCTACGCAAGAAGATCGCCGTGGTGGATCCCACCTCCGGCGTCACTCGCGACCGCAACTATGCTGTTTGCGACTGGAACGGTCGTGACTTCCATCTGATCGATACCGGCGGCATGGTCCCGCATAGCAAGGACGAGATAGAGAGGGCGATTCTTGATCAAGCCGAATTCGCCATCCATGAGGCCGATCTGGTGCTTTTCATTGTCGATGCCCAGGTTGGTCCCGACCATGATGAGGAACGTCTCGCCCGCACCCTTCATCAGTCAGGCAAGAAGTGCATTCTCGTGGCCAACAAAGCCGACACGGAACAGATTGCTGCCGATGTCTACAGCTTTGTCAGATTCGGTCTCGGTGAGCCGCAGGTGGTCTCTGCCACCCGTGGTCTCGGGATTGGTGATCTGCTTGATGAGATTGTCGATGGCTTACCACCGATTGAGGAAGGTGAAGGAGATTCGGAAGCGATCCGGGTAGCCCTGGTCGGACGCCCGAATGTCGGCAAATCGTCGTTTATCAACAATCTGCTCGGTGAGAATCGTTCCATCGTATCGTCGATGGCCGGAACGACTCGCGACGCTGTTGACACACCGTTTGAGTTCAACAGTAAGCAGTACGTGTTGATCGATACGGCCGGTCTCAGACGGAAGTACAAGGTTAACGAGAATATCGAATTCTACACGAATCTTCGTGTCACGAGGGCGATTGAGAGCTGCGATGTGGCGATTATACTCATCGACGCTGCCGACGGGTTCACCTCGCAGGATCAGCGAGTGCTGACCCAGGTGATGGAGAGTCGTTGTGCGGCGGTGCTGGCGGTCAACAAGTGGGACTTGATCGAGAAAGACAGTCTGACCGCTGACAAGTTCACCACTGAGATTCGCGATCAGCTTGCGAAGTACTCGTTTCTCCCGATTATCTACGTCTCCGCCCTGACCGGGCAGAGGGTCCAGAAAGTACTCACATTTGTCGATCGCGTCTACGTGGAAAACAACAAGAAGATCACCACTTCGAAGTTGAACGAGCTTCTCCAGAAAGTGATTGAGCGACGCAAGCCGCCAGCGAAAAAAGGGAAGTTCATCCAGTTCAAATACGTCACGCAAACTGAGGTGGCCCCGCCGACTTTTGTGTTTTTTGCCAACCGTCCGGAGTTGGTTGACAAGACGTACATGCGATATCTGGCAAACCAGCTTCGCGCCGAATTTGGATTCGAGGGTTCTCCGATTCGGCTGAAGTGCCGTCGCAAGTAGTCCCTGCCTGCACGCCGCGCTGCACCTGAGCGGCATTTTCCGCCGCATTCTGCCTATTCTCAGGTCAAATGAATCCGTTTACTGTCGATAGACAGTACAATGACCTATTTCGAGAATACAGCCACGATCGAGCAACTTGAGGCCAAACTGGCCGCACAGAAGGCGCAGCTCGAAGATCTTGCCACTATGGGCACGATCATCACGGCCATTCTTGAGCTTGATGCGGTGTTGTCGGTGACGATGGACACGGCGATCAGATTGGTCAATGGAGAGGTCGGTCTCATCATGGTGGCCGAGGGGGACGAACTCAAGCCAAAAGTTACCTGGGGCGTCGGCGAAGATTTTGTCAAGACTATGATGTACGCCGACGATATGGACCTCGCCTCGTATTGCTACAAGCGACAGGAGACAATTGTCCTTGCCGACTTGGAGTTGAAATCGGCTGAGGGCATCGTCCTGGATTCGGTCATCGCCTGTCCCATCAAGACACGTGAGCATTGCCTCGGCGTGATGATCATTATAAACAAGTTCGACGGCAGCAATTTCACCGATGAAGATTGCGACATCCTCGGACGGCTGCTCAACTTCGTTGCCGTCGCGGTTGAGAACTCTCAACTGGTGCAGGAGAAACTGGAGCAACTGAAAGTCAGCCAGGAAATGGCAATTGCCAAACAGGTTCAGGAGACGATCCTTCCGCAGGAGATCAACGTTGTTGCAGGTGTTGAGGCAGGAGCGGTGTATTTCCCTGCCGGTGAAGTTGGTGGTGACTTCTACGAAATACTCAAGATAGACGATCGTCAGTTTATGGCAATTATAGGCGATGTCTCCAATAAGGGAGTGCCGGCGGCCATGATTATGTCGGCCTGTTCGGCGCTGATCAAATCGACACTGGTGCGAGATCCAAGTATCAGCGTCTCCAAGTTGGCTGAGACGATAAACGACCTCATGTCGGAGCAGATAATCAAGCACCGTGAGATGTTCGTCACGCTGTTTTTCTCGAAATTCGATTTGAGTGCCCGGAAGTTAACGTTCTGCAATGCCGGCCATATGCCCGGACTCCTCTGGATAGATCGCGAGAAACGAATCGAAGAGCTTCCCGATGGTGGACCGATTCTCGGGCAATTCCCCGGAGTGGAATACAAAGAGGGGGAATGTCACCTTGGCTCAGGAGATCGGCTCTTCCTGTTCACGGACGGACTCACGGAGGCAATGGATGCCCAGGAGAATCTCTTTGGCCGCGAGCGGGCGGAGCAGGTGTTCTCCGCAGAGATCGGGCTTGATCCCGGCGAGTTCTGCCTCAAGGTCAAGGAGTGGGTTGACCGTTTTGCCGAGGGTGCTCCGATCGAAAGTCAGGATGATTTCACGATTCTACAAGTGAAGGTTGACTGAGCATGAGCGAGTATACCTTCACATACTCTTCTGCCGTCGAGTCGGTCGATGCTGCGCTTGATGATTTGCAGACAGTCCTGGAGCGGCACGATATCGAAGTTGGCCTCGGCCGCAAGTTGCTCCTGGTTCTGTCCGAGGCCATCACCAACGCAGTGGTTCACGGCAACGGGGGAGACAACTCAAAGCGGATTATTCTGCTTCTGGCAGTGAACGAAACTGAAATCGTTGCCGATATTATTGATCAAGGAAAAGACGGAATAGACCAGATAAGGGGCAAGGCACCGGCAGCTCTCGAAGCAGAGAGCGGGCGCGGCGTGGACCTTATGCGTCACTTTGCGTCGGATGTCCGTTTCGCTGAAACAGGAGAAGGCGGCCTGCGGGTGACCATCGCTTTTGAAATAGAAAAAGAAATCGTTCGCAATAATTGAAGTTCTTTGGAGGAAGACATGGAAATCAAATCACGTCAGCAGGATAACGTTGCCGTTATCTCGTTGGATGGGAGACTGGACCTTGCCAGCGGTGGAACGCTCAAGGACCACATGAAGCAGCAGTTCGAGAAGAGTGTGACGTCGATCCACCTGAACCTGTCCGATGTGGATTTCATTAACAGCTCCGGTCTTGGTGCTCTGGTGTCGATTATGAAAGAAATCCGCCTCATGAAAGGCCGACTGACTCTTTCCAATCTGGCCAGCTACGTACAGGAGATTTTTGAGATTACCCAGTTGTCGCACATCTTTGAGATTTACGCCACCGAGGAAGAAGCGCTTAGCTCTTTCGAATCGGCGGCTGTCAACCAGTAAGGCGCGATTAACGCTGTCTAAAGGAGGGGTATCGTAAATGAGCGATGTTGCAGAACAGATTGGTGAATTGCTGACCCAACTGCAATCCCCGGATTTTTTCGAACGTGAAGAAGCGGTTAAAGAACTGGGTGTCTATGGTGAGGACGAAGCTGTTGCCGGGCTGGTGCTGGCGATGGAAGATCCCGATCTGGGAATTCGTGAACTTGCCGCTGACCATCTGGCTCGCATTAAGGGTACTACCGCGGCCCAGCTGCTGATTCGTTTCCTGGCCCATGAGGACATTGGGACAAGAAACCTGGCATCCGAGATTCTGGTGAAAATCGGTGGTCAGGCAGTACCGTCGCTGGTCGAGGAGATCGACTGCGACGATCATGACGTGCGCAAATTCATTTGCGACGTTCTGGGTCTCATTCAAGACGAGCAAGCGGTGGAGCCACTCAAGCAGCGTTTGTGGGACGACAATATAAACGTCGTCTGCTCTGCCGCTGAGGCGCTTGGTGA
This sequence comes from uncultured candidate division Zixibacteria bacterium, assembly GCA_963664195.1. Lineage (GTDB taxonomy): Bacteria > Zixibacteria > MSB-5A5 > GN15 > FEB-12. Next base: position 3,813,692 of record OY760907.1, on the reverse strand, counting down.
GATAGGCTCGGGTGACGCCGTGAGTGACCTGATTGCCGTTTCCGACAAGATTGAGGACGCCCGACTGCCTGCCCTTGAGGCATTGGGAAAGATCGGTCAGCCTGAGGCACTGGAGCACTTGTACGGTCTGCTGGGTGGCGATGACCCGATCACTCTGTTCGTTGTGATTGAAGCGATTGGCAAGATCGGCCGACCGGAATCCGTGCCGTATCTGGCGAAATTCCTCGAGAATGGGGATTCCACCGTCGGCGAGTCGGCGATGAACGCCATCATCGAGATCAATCAGGCCAACGAAGGTCAGGTGGATTTCGAACTGCCGTTGGATCGCTTCTCCGAATACCTCTTTGACGGTATCAAGAATCGCAATGACGCGGTGACCGACTTCACCCTGTCCCGGTTGACACACTGGTATGGCAAGAGTGTCATTGATGGCCTGCTTGAAGTGATCGATTATGTCGACGAAGATCGGCTTCAGAAGATTACGGAGATTCTCGGAGAGGTCGGTATACCGGCTGCGAAACCGATTATCGCCAAAATCCCCAACGCCTCGAAGGGTTTGAAGCTGAAACTGCTCGATGTTCTCAAGCAGTTTGCGGACAAGAGTATTGCGAAAGACATCCTCCCGTTCGTGCAAAACGAAGACCCGGAAATCCGCCAGAAGATAGCCCATATCCTGGGCATTTGCGGTGATTCCGGTGCTGTCGAGGAACTGAAAAAACTCACTACCGACGTCAACGGCCATGTGAGAGCGGCTGCTTATTCCGCGCTCGGCTGGTTGTGCACTGAGAATGAGGTCGAGACGGTCTTTCCGGGTCTGGAAGACAAGTATCCGGATGTCCGCGAGGCTACTGTGGGAGCCCTGGTAATTATCGGTGGTCCCCGGGCGGTGGCGAAATTCACCGAAGACTTGCACCACGAGGATGCCGAACGTCAGCGTTTGGCCGTGACGGCGCTAGGGTGGATCGGTGAGGCCGATGTGGTCAATCCGCTGTTGAGCGCGATCAATCACGATGATCCTTCGGTGCGGAAGTCGGCGATAAACTCACTGGCGCGTATCGGACAGGTTTTCGACCCCGAACCGATAGTGATTGCCCTTAACGACGAGAATAGCGCCGTGCGAAAAGTCGCGGTCAGCGCACTCATCACGCTGAAAGGCGGTGGTGCGATAAGTGATATACGGTTCCTGCTCGATGACGCCGACGTCTGGGTTCGGTACCACACCATCGCTTCGATCGGAGAACTGAACGACAGTCAGTTTGCCGAATATGTTTTGCCGTATCTGGAAGATGACATGGACATCATCAAGATCGCGGCCACCAAGGCTTTGGCCCAAATGGGTTGCAGTGAGGCGGTTCCTGTTCTCAGTGAACTGACCGAGGACAAGAACCATGATCTGGCCAAGGCGGCAGAACTGGCGATTGAACAAATCGAGGATGCATCGTGATGGACAAACCTTCAATCCTGGTTGTAGACGACGAACTGCTGATTAGGGATCTACTATACGATTTCTTCTCTGGGCAGGGGTGGAATATCTCTGTGGCCGAAAACGGAGAAAAGGCCTTGGATATTATCAATGCCAATAAGATTGACCTGGTGCTTTCTGATATAAGGATGCCGGAGATGGACGGTCTCACCCTAACCTCGCGGGTCAAGGAGAGTCACCCGGAGATCCCGGTCGTTCTCATGACGGGTTTCCCCTCGGTTGACACTGCCGTGAACGCCTTGCGAAGCAAGGTTGAGGACTACGTGATAAAGCCGTTCAACATTAACCAGCTCTACAAGCTGGTTGAGTCTAAGCTTCGCAGCAACGAAGGACAGTAGATGGGAGCCGTGGCCACGAGAGTGGAAAAGGGTGCTGTATGATATCAAGCTTTGATAAAGACATTGAGATGTCCCTTGATGAATTCAAGATGATTCGTGATTTCATCCACGAAAAGAGTGGCATCTTCTTTGCGGAAAACAAAATGTATCTTGTCAAGAACCGCCTGCAAAAGCGCATGGCGGAACTCGACATGAAGACCGTGAGAGACTACTTCTATCACGTCAAGTACGATGTATCTCTCAAGGAATTCAACCGTCTCATGGTGCTTATGACCACTAATGAGACAAGCTTCTTCCGGAACGAACCGCAGCTAGTGTGTTTTGCTGACGAAGTTCTGCCGTTGATAATCGACGAGAAATTGAAGTCGAAAGGTCCCAAGACCATCAAAATATGGTCGGCCGGCTGCTCCACGGGAGAGGAACCGTACACGTTGGCAATCATACTCCTGGAGAAACTCAAGAGCCTGGTCGGCTGGACCGTGGAAATTGTCGCGAATGATATCTCTGAGGACGTTCTGCTGAAGGCGCGTAAGGGCGAGTACTCCGGGATTACCTTGCGCAACGTGAAGCCGGACATTCTCAATCGCTATTATACTAAAGTTGGCGATTTGTATCGGGTCAAGCCTGAGGTGAAGGCGTTAGTGAAGTTCTCACACATGAACCTGAACGACCCACGCAAGATTTCGGTCGTGAGCAATATGGATGCGGTTTTTTGCCGCAACGTCATGATCTACTTCTCTGAAGATGTGAAAAAGGCAGTTGTCCGCGGTTTCTTCAATGCGTTGAAGCCGGGCGGCTACTTCTATATCGGGCACTCCGAGACGCTTCACGGTATTTCCAAGGCATTCAAACTGGTCTATTTCAAGAATGCTCTGGTATATCAGAAAGAAGCGGTTGCGGCGGGAAGTGCATCGAAGCGACCGACATCGACATTTGCGGCCACGGGTGCGACAGGCGGTGTAACCGCCCGTGCGGCATCAACCTCGGCCGCCTCCGGTGCCTCGCGCGCGTTGGATTTGTTGGCGAAAATCAAACAGACCAATGCGAAGAAGTAAACGAAAAAATGTGGCTTTATAATACGGGACAAAAGTAATGAGTCAGACAATTCTCGTAGTCGACGATTCTCCGACAGTTGTCAAGTTTGTCTCCTTCTCTCTGAAGAGTGGCGGATACACTGTGATTACTGCCTGCGATGGGATGGACGCGCTGGAGAAGATGTCCAATTCCGCGGAGGACGTGGACCTTATCATCACTGACCTCAATATGCCCAATCTCGATGGATACGGGCTGATCGAGGCGGTGCGACAAAATCACCAGCACAGGGCAACGCCGATCATCATTCTCACGTCGGAAGAAGCCGACGAGGACAAGGAAAAGGGTTTGCATGTCGGGGCCAGCTCGTACCTGGTAAAACCGTTCAAGTCATCTCTGTTATTGTCCGAGGTGACCAAACACTTGAAGTAGAAACGCATACGCAATAGAAGCTTAGGAGGTACAGTGGCCGATCTCAAGATTATCGCGGTTGATGACAGTCCGACTATGCGACGGATCATAATCAACACGCTCAAGCGCGCTGGCTACACCGATGTGATCGAGGCCAATGATGGCAAAGATGCTCTGGCCAAGATCAAAGTCGAGAAGCCGAACTTTGTCATAACCGACTGGAACATGCCGGAAATGGACGGTCTCACGTTTGTCACGACGCTGAGGTCCATGGACGAGTACAAAGCGCTGCCGATTCTCATGGTGACGACGCGTTCCGTCAAGGACGATATTATGGAAGCGATGAAGGCCGGGGTTAACAACTATATTGTTAAGCCGTTTACGCCGGACACGCTCAAAGACAAAATCAACCAGGTACTGGCAGGCTAGCGCTGGAAAGCAGGAGGTTATAAACATGTCGGCCAATCAAAATTTGCAGGTCAGAATCCAGCGCGAGCTTGAAGAACTCACTTCTTCAATTTCCGGTCTCGTGGAAAGTTTCAAACGGCTAAAACGCCCTCTGATCGAATCCCAGGAGAAAGTGCCCGAGGCAACGAATCAACTCGACAAGATTAGCGAGCAGACAGAAGCCGCCGCTCACCAGATGCTCGATATGATCGAACACATCACGCAGCGCGAGGAGGAAGTCATCGACGGTCTCTCGCAGATAAAGCAGGCTGTGGAGAGTGGCGACACCGAGTCGATATCAAGCGTCGTGGACACGCTCTCCGAGAAGGCGAATACCAATCTCAACGATGCCTTCATGATCATGGACTCTCTCCAATTCCAGGACATCACTGCGCAGCAGATGGATCACGCGGCCTCTTTGCTCGAAGATCTTGAGGGCAAGCTCGGACAGGTTCTCAGCACTGTCGGGGGCGTTCCATCAACTGCGGAAGGAACTGAGGAACATCCGGTCAAGAAGGCACGTGCGTACGATCCGAACGCGGACATGTTCGAGAAGAAAACCAATCAGGAAGATATCGATTCTCTCTTTGCAGGGAACTCAAAGTAGATAGGAAGAACCGACCGATGGCCAATGACACCGAATTCGAACTGGATGAGATGAAGGAGATTATCGATGATTTCCTTATCGAAGCAGATGAACTGATTGATTCTCTGGACACCAACCTGGTGAAACTGGAGTCCGCTCCTGGAGATTTGGATCTCCTCAACGAGATTTTCCGGGCAGCGCACACGGTGAAAGGCACGTCCAGCTTCCTCGGGTTTGAGCAGGTTACTGAACTGACCCACAAGATGGAAGACATCCTGAATAAGCTACGCAAGTCAGAGCTTTCTGTGACGCCAGAGATCATGGATTTGCTGTTGGAGTCTTTGGACATCCTCAAAGTGCTGCTGGAAAACGTCCGATCACAAAACGACGAGAAGTTGAATCTCGACGACATCATCGGACGACTCCTTGCTGCGCAGGGAGCACCGCAGGAAGTCCAGACGGCTACCGTAAACTCACCGGCGGAAGAAGTGCTTCCTGAGGATGATGCGCCTGAGGCAGCAATTGTTGTCGAGGACACAGAATCGCGACTTCCGGCTGAAGCTGTGGAGGCGGCTCCTGCGAACAATGCTACTTCCATCGAAAAGAAAACCGCGGCCCGTAAAGCCGGCGATCAGACCATTCGTGTCGATGTCAACCGGCTTGACTCTCTGATGAATATCATGGGTGAACTGGTTCTCTCGCGTAACAGTCTGGTGCAGACAATCGGCCAGATCAATAAGGGTGAGGACATCGGCGACGTCAAGGAGCAGCTCAATCGCGAGGCCGCCTCGGTCAACTATATTACATCCGAACTCCAGTTGTCGGTCATGAAAATGCGTATGCAGCCGGTCGGCAAGGTGTTTGGCAAGTTCCCGCGGTTGGTGCGAGACCTTGCTCGTGACAGCAGGAAGCAGATCGATCTGGTTATCTCGGGTGAAACCACCGAGCTGGACCGTTCGGTCATCGAGGAGATCGGTGATCCTCTCGTGCATATTATCAGGAACTCCTGCGATCACGGCATCGAGGCACCGGACGTGCGTACCGAAGCCGGTAAGCCCGCCAAAGGTACGGTCAAGCTCTCCGCCGCTCAGGAAGGCTCGAATATTCTCATAATAATCGAAGACGACGGGAAAGGTCTTGACGTTGACGCTATTCGTGCCAAGGCGGTTGAACGGGGTCTGGCGACTGAAACCGAAGTCGAGCGGCTCTCCGACAAAGAGGTTTTCAAGTACATCTTTGAGGCGGGGTTCTCGACGGCCAAGGTTGTCTCGGACGTCTCCGGGCGTGGCGTTGGAATGGATGTTGTTCGTACGAATATCGAGAAGCTTAGCGGTCTGATTGAGCTTGAGTCAACCAAGGGAGTGGGCACGACCATTACTATCAAGCTTCCGTTGACTCTGGCGATTGTGCAGGGACTGCTTGTCGAATCGGACGAGGAGGTTTTTGTGCTGCCGCTTGCATCGGTGCATGAGACCGTGCGTTCCGACGCCTCGGATATTTCGTACATTAATCAGCGACCGGTAGTCCGGCTGCGCGACGAAATAATCCCGGTTATCAATATCGGTGAGTTGCTGAGGAATAACTCGGCTGGATTCATCCTGACCGAGAAGCCGTATATCGTGATTGTCGGATTGGCAGACCGTAAGCTGGGCATTATCATCGACCGCTTCCTCGGACAGGAAGAAGTGGTGATCAAGTCTCTGGGCAAGTATCTCGGGTCCACTGAGGGAGTTGCCGGAGCCACGATCCTTGGAGATGGCCGCATCAGATTGATCGTCGATCTTCTGGGACTATTCACAATTGCAAGGAAACTCTAGCCGGGACGGGTACTCGCTTGACCAACACTGCTGACAAACAGATTAGGATTCTTGTGGTGGACGACTCCGCCTTCATGCGCAAGGCCCTGACGATGATGCTGGAGTCGGATCCGAATGTCAAAGTCATCGGCTCTGCCCGGAACGGCGAAGAGGGAGTTGCGAAAGCCAAGCAGCTCAAACCGGATCTGGTGACGATGGACGTCGAAATGCCGCGGATGGACGGACTGACCGCACTTCGGCAGATCATGTCTACCAATCCGGTGCCGGTGATGATGGTGTCTTCCATCACGACTGATGGTGCCGAGGCCACTCTTGAGGCGCTCGAACTCGGTGCCGTGGATTTCATCCCCAAGCAGATGTCATACGTGTCACTCGATATCGTCAAGATCAAGGAAGACCTGCTTGCCAAGATCAAGCATATCGTCAGCCGCAAGCACATCCTTATGGCCCAGTACCGCACCAGGCGGTCGTTCCGTGATGCCGCAAAGGGTGGCAGCGAGGCTGCGGCCAGGCAGGTGAAGCCCGTGATCGAGGCGGCGACAGATTATGCTCATCCCGGCCGCCGACATCACAAGATCGAGATAATCGCGATCGGTTCCTCAACGGGTGGTCCCCCGGCTCTTCAGGCAGTGATACCGAATTTGCCGAGGAATCTTCCGGTTGGAGTTGTAATCGCGCAGCACATGCCTCCGATGTTCACCAAGTCGCTGGCGACCAGGCTGGACGGTCTGTCCAAAGTTGCGGTTCGCGAGGCGGTTGACGGTGATCAGATCGAGCCGGGTCTGGTGCTCATTGCGCCGGGCGGCAAGCATATCACTGTTCGCCGTGTAGGTGGACGGGCGAGAGTCATCATCTCCGAAGAACCTTCGACCACACTGTACAAGCCCTGTGTTGACGTGACCATGAATTCTGTCGCGGAAGCCTACGGCAAGAGCACCATGGGGGTCATGCTCACCGGCATGGGGTCCAACGGTCTTGTCGGTTCAAGGAACATACGCTCCAAGGGCGGTATTCTGATTGCTCAAGACGAGGCCTCCTGCGTAGTTTACGGTATGCCTCGGGCGGTCATTGAGGCAAAGATAGTCGATCATGTCGCCCCGATAGATCATATCGTCGAAGAGATCACCAGCTATTTTTAGCTAAGTTTTTGTTGAAGAAATCCCCCGCTGGTCCTTTTTTCTAGAGCACACAGAAAAAGGATAGGCTATGGGTGACCGACAGGACGTACTGATACAAGCGACAGCAACCCCGACAGAAGACATCTCCCAGTTCGCGGATTCGTATGCTTCGTTTAATCGTGTAATCAACACGCTGCAGCGTAAGTATATCGAGCTCAAGGATGAGTTTTCTGCCCAGAACGACAAACTGGTCGAAACCAATCGCAGACTGATCGAGATGACTTCGCGGAATCTGGCCGCTACCGAGTTCCTCGATAATATCCTTAACTCCATATCAGCCGGGGTGATAGCGGTCGACCAGGATGGCCATGTGACCTCCTTCAATCCGGCCGCGTCGCTGATGCTCGGGATCCCTTTGCGTGACCCGCTGGGAAAACCGTACCGTGACGTCATCCCGCCGGGAGATCGGTTCGATGCCAATGCGCTGCGCGCAGCCGAGACAGGCAGGTCTGTTGCCGATATTGAGAAAGTGCTGGAGTTGCCGGATGGCACCCGTCTTGTGGTCTCCGTTTCCACAGCGATTCTCAAGGACAAGAACGGTCGCGCGAACGGTGCGGTGGAGGTCTTTTACGATCTCACAAAGACCAAGAAGATGGAGCAGGAAATCGCCCGCCTCAATACGTTGGCTGCTTTGGGGGAGATGGCTGCCCAGGTCGCTCATCAGGTGCGGAACCCGCTGTCAGGAATTCTCGGCTACGGATCGTTGCTGAAACGCGACATTCCTGGTGACGACCCCTGCCAGAAGCTGGTGTCGAAGATCACCGATGGCGTTGAGACACTGAACCGAACCGTTACCACACTGCTCGATTACACCAAAAACGAAGAAGTCAACCGCGAGCAAGTAGTCTTCGACGACTACATATACAACGTCGTACAACATTTCAAGAGGGATAATGTCGATCTGGCCGAGGCTATGGATTTCCATATCCAGGCACCGGATCGGCCTGAAGCCGCCCCGATAAGTGTATGGATTGACCCTGTGCTGTATCGTGAGGTGTTGTTTAACCTGTTCACCAACGCCTGCGAAGCCTGTTGCACCGAGGGCCGGATAAGTATGGTGTATCGCAAGCTGCCAAGACAGCGGGCCACCGAGAAATACGGCGACCGATTGCTTCTCGGGCTTGACGAAACTGTCTTTGAGCTGCGTGTCACCGATTCTGGTCCCGGGATCGACGACGAGACGTTGGCGCAGATATTTGCTCCGTTCTTCACGACTAAGAACGGCGGGAATGGGCTTGGACTTGCAGTTGGCTGGAAGATTATGAAGGCGCACGGGGGAGAGATTATCGCCGAACGGTCTTCCTCGGGTGGGGCACAGTTTGCGTTGCTGTTGCCGGTGAAGATTGGACAAGTCGAGGAATTGGAAACGACAGCTGTATCTGGTATGGAGACCAACTGATGAAGTATTCTGTTCTGGTTGTTGATGATGACAAGTACGTTAATGAATATGTAAACGAGGCAGTCAGCCGGGCCGGGTTCGATACTACCGTGGCGTTTTCCGGCGAGGAAGCCCTTCAACAATTCAAGAGCCGAACCTTTGACATCGTCTTGAGCGATCTGAAAATGCCGGAAATGGACGGCATCACGCTCCTTGAGAATATCAAACGGATATCACCGGAGACTGCGGTAGTCATTATGACCGCCTACGGCACTGTTGAAAAGGCGGTCAGCGCCATCAAGAAGGGTGCTCACGATTTCCTGCTCAAGCCGGTGACGCCGGATACGGTCGAGCATGTACTCAATCGGGTGACGGAAATGATCGGTCTCAGGGCGGAGAATGCCCTGCTCAGAAAAGACCTCGAGCACAAATTCCAGAACATGATAGGCAAGTCGAAGATAATGAAAGAGATCTTTGACCTGATTCAATCGGTCGCCAAGGCTCGTTCTACCATTATGATTACCGGCTCCTCAGGCTCGGGCAAAGAAATGGTCGCCCGCGCGATTCATTACTGCTCCAACCGGCGGGAAGGACCGTTTGTCAAGCTCAACTGCGCGGCATTGCCGGAGACACTGGTGGAAGCGGAGCTGTTTGGCTATGAAAAGGGTGCTTTCACCGATGCCAAGAAGACTCATCGCGGCCGATTCGAGCTTGCGCACGACGGGACCCTGTTGCTGGATGAGATTTCGGAGATGCCGATTAACCTGCAATCGAAGCTCCTTCGTGTCATCCAGGAACGAGAGTTCGAGCGGGTTGGCTCAAGCCAGACAATAGGTGTCGATGTCCGTGTGGTTGCGACCTCGAACCGTAATCTCAAAGAATATATCGCCCAGGGTAAGTTCCGTGAGGATCTGTACTATAGATTGAATGTCATTCCGATTCATCTCCCGACGCTCTCCGAACGGAGCGAGGATGTTCCTTTGTTGGTGGATCATTTCATCTCGAAGTACAACGAAGAGAACGGCAAAGCTGTCCAGGGCGTCAGCCAGCAGGCTCTCAGAATGCTCATGAAATACAACTGGCCGGGGAATGTGCGCGAGTTGGAAAACATGATCGAGCGGGCGGTAGTAACCTCGCGCTCGGATGTGCTATCCGACAACGACTTCCCGGTTGAATTGGCGGTCGGCGATGTCGCCTCGGCGGCCGGAGGACTGAGCGTGCCGATGAAGCTTGAAGAGGGCAACAAGTATCTGATTCTCAAAACCCTGGAAAAGTACAACGGCAACAAAACCCGTGCTGCGGAGGCTCTTGGCGTGTCCGCCAGAACAATCCGTAACAAGTTGGCCGAGTACCAATTGCAGGAATAGCGTGACATCTACGTCCCGGTCGTGTGTGATTACACGACCGAATTGTTCAATAATACTTCACTCCCTGCGTACATCTGCCGATAACATCACTGACGGGTTGGTCTGCTTTGGCAGTCTGGCCAGATGAGATATTTACTCCAAAACGGTTCGGATGTAGATGGACTTAGCGACGATATTCGGCTTGATTCTGGCAATCGGTGCCGTAACCGGGGCGTTCGTCCTGGAGGGCGGCGAGTTGGAATCGGTCTTTCTTTTTGCGCCGATGCTGATTGTGATCGGGGGAACGCTGGGAGCTACCATGATTACTACTTCGGTAGAGACGGTCATGGGAGTACCGCACTATCTGCTCACGGCGTTTGCGAATCGTCGTCACGATTTCCGCCACGAGATTGAGGACATCGTTCACCTTGCCGAGAAGGCTCGTCGTGAGGGAATACTCGGTTTGGAGAAAGACCTCAAGAAAGTCAAAATGCCGTTCTTCAAAAAAGCGGTCCAGCTATTAATAGACGGCACAGAGGTGACGGTTCTCAGGGAGATTCTCGAAACTGAGATCGCTTACGTTGAGGAACGTCACAAACGGGGCATTATCTTCTTTCAGAAGGCCGGTGGCTTTGCACCGACTCTCGGTATCATCGGTACCGTGCTGGGGCTGATTCATGCGCTGGGGAATACCTCTGATGCCTCGAAAATGGCCGGCGCTATCGCAGCCGCCTTTATTGCTACCCTCTGGGGTATCGGACTTGCAAACCTGTTCTTCCTGCCGGTGTCGGATAAGCTGCGCATGAAGAACGACGAAGAGATGGCTTATCTCGAGCTGATTATGGAGGGCGTCGTCGCCATCCAATCCGGCGAGAACCCTCGCAATATCCGCACCCGCCTGCAGTCATACGTTGCGCCTTCGAAACGTTTGCAAGAGGTCTGATCGATGGTCAGTCGACGCAACAGCAAAAACGAAGCGCCGGAAAATCTCGAGCGCTGGCTCCTTACTTACTCAGACCTCATCACGCTCCTCTTGGCGTTTTTCGTTGTCATGTATTCCATGTCGCAGGTTGACAATAAGAAATTCGGCAAAGTCTCCGATGCCCTGAACACGGTCCTTCGCGGCGGCGAGTCGATTCTCAGATACCAGCTTGAACCGATCAAAAACGGCCACGGGCTTCTGAAACTCGGCAATCTGCGCATGGTCCAGGTGCGTATCGAAGAACGTTTCAAGCAGCTTGGCAAACAGGAAGAGCTTCAAACCGAAATCACCGAACGCGGCCTGGTTGTTCATATCCTTGAGTCGGCCCTTTTTGACCGTGGCTCGGCTGCGCTAAAACCGCGAGCTATGGAAGTGCTCGATCTGATCGGCGACCAGTTGCAGGGACGTCCGAATCATATTCGGGTCGAGGGGCACACCGACGACTACCCGATCCAGACCAATGTCTATCCGTCGAACTGGGAGCTGTCATCGGCTCGTGCCACGACGGTTGTGCGGTACTATGCTGAAAACCACGCTATACCGCCGGACCGGATTTCGGCGCTCGGCTACGGTGAGTTCCGGCCTATCGCGGCCAACAACTCCCCGGAAAACCGGGCACGTAACCGGCGTGTGGACGTAGTGATCCTCACGATGGAGGTTACGCTGACCGAACCGACCTCTCAACTGTACTACTCCGAGCAGTAGTTTTTTCCCTGTGTCCCGGAAATCGTTTCCGGACCAGCGGTCAATCGCGTACGCCGGCAGATAGCCGTCGGCGGCCATAAGTCATTTGTTGACAGTCGTATAGCCCACGCCTCTGACAGTTTGGCATTATCCTTGCTTATGCAACGCTTGATGAACTGTAATTGGGACAAGAAGTGATGGATAACAAGCTAAGCGGATATCTGTTCAATAAGATCGGTGTCGCCGACAGCAAGAGGTTTCTTGATCTCACCAGCCTGCGGCACAAACTGATATCGAGCAATGTGGCTAACGTCTCTACTCCAGGGTATGAGGCTTGCGACGTTGACTTCAAGGGTGAGCTGTCCAAGGCCTTCGGGAAGAGCAATGGCCTCGCCGGAACCGTTACCAACCCGGCCCACATTCCTACCGGACATCACGCGGCTCGCGCTCCCAAGGTTGAGCGCTCGCGGGTAGCCAGCGGGGATGTCAACTCGGTTGATATTGATCGCGAAGTCCCCAAGATGGCAGAAAACGAGTTGATGTATACGATTGCGGCGCGGCTGCTTGAGAAGAAGTTCACCGGGCTGAGAAAAGCGATAACGAGCAAATAGGATAGAGGCTTATGGGTGGCATAATTAACGCAATTGGAATCTCGTCGCAGGGTCTTTCAGCCCAGCGTGCGAAAATGAACGTTATCGCACAGAATATGGCCAACGCCGAAACGGTCGAGACACCCGAAGGCGGACCCTACCGTCGCAAACAGGTCGTTTTCAGTGAGGACAAGAACAGCAGCACTACGTTTTCTTCGGCGCTCTCAAATGCTAACACGAGACTATCGCGGACGAACTCGGGTCATCGCTCTGGCGGAACGGTCAGGACAGGCGAGAGGTCAATTGTGTCAGCTGTAAGTCACAAGGAAGTCGTAGACCCCAACGCCGAACCCAAGCTGATTTACGACCCGGAACATCCCGACGCCAACGAAGACGGGTATGTGGAGATGCCGAATGTCGAAATTATGAACGAGATGGTCGACCTGATGACCGCCTCGCGCGCCTATGAGGCCAACACCACGGTGATATCCTCGGCGAAAAGCATGGCAGAAAAAGCACTCGAGATATAGGAACAGGTGAGGAGTAAGTGATGAAAGTCAACCCGGCAGGAATACAATCCTACCAGAATCTGACGAATCAGAACGTGAATCGTCAGGATCGATCTGGCATTGCCCAGGCGCAGGACAAGTCAAGCCAGGCCGCCAACAACAAGGTGGTTATCGAGCCGCAGAACACGGTGCAAAAACCGGCCCTGGCGGTGAAAGCACCCAAGGGCAGCTATGACCAGTATCTCTCAACCGAAGAGCGTCAGGCGCTTGACCTGTTGTTCGCAAAGTTCAAGGACTCCGGTCGTTTCGGCCCCGGTTTCCAGAGCGAAGCAGAGAACGACAGTGCCGAACAGGCAGTCGGACGACTGGTCGACGTGAGGGTGTGATCGTGGCAGGCTCTGTGCTCAATACACAACGGCTGATTCCCGGACTGATTGAACCGCAGGGGACAACCTCCACCAAACCGGCGGGACAGGCAGCCTCTGATCAACCCAAGTTCTCCGATGTGGTTTCAAACATGATCGAGTCGGTAAACGGCCTGCAGAAGGAATCTGCGGAAGCCCAGAAGGCCTTTCTCGCCGGTGAACCTGTCGAATTGCACGAGGTGATGATTAAAGCGGAAGAAGCCGGTATCAGCATGGATCTGCTGCTGGAGATACGCAACAAATTGCTGGCTGCATATAACGAAGTAATACGCATGCCTATGTAGCTGTCAGATACTCGAGACCGGCCATGGATCGGTTGGTCACATGTGGTAAATAGGATGTCATATGGACTACTTTAAACAGGTATTTAAGGGTTTTGGTGATTTCATCAGCAGAATGACCCCCAGTCAGGTCATGATGCTTTTTGGCGTTGTTGCCGGATCGATCGTCGGGATAGTCCTCGTGGTCGGATGGTTCTCGAGTGTCACCTATTCACGCCTGTACTCTGATCTCGACGAAGCTGAATCGGGCGACGTCATTAACTATCTCACCGACAACAAGATTCCCTACCAGATATCCGGTAGCGGTCGCACAATCGAGATTCCATCCGACGATGTTTACAAGACGAGGATATCTCTGGCCGCCGAAGGCATACCGAGGTCGGGCAGTGTCGGGTATTCGATCTTTGACCAGAACAACCTGGGCATGACCGACTTTCTGCAGAACCTGAATTTCCGTCGGGCTCTGGAGGGTGAGTTGACGCGCACGATCATGCAACTCAACGAGGTGCAGGCCGCACGCGTGCACATTGTCGTGCCGAAGGATCGTTTGTTCAAAGCTGACAAGAAAGAGGCCACCGCTTCGGTGCTGCTGAAACTGACCGGCAAGAACGGCCTCGGCAAACGTCAGATCGGCGGTATTGCCAATTTGGTGGCTGCATCTGTCGAGGGATTGAAGCCGGAGAACATCGCCATAATCGATTATGATGGCAATCTGCTGTCATCCGGAAATTCGAGCGATGCCGTCGCCGGGCTGTCGAGTACACAGCTTGAGGTCCGCAAGAATGTCGAGGCATACCTTGAAGACAAAGCGCAGTCGCTGCTCGACGGCGTTCTTGGTCCCTCAACCTCGCTGGTGAGAGTAACTGCCGACCTGGACTTCCAGCAGCTTGAGCGTACTTCGGAGATTTACGATGCCAACTCACCATCGATTCGCAGCGAAGAGCGCGTCAAGAGTTCGAACACCCTTACAGATAAGAACGGCGAGACCGACGAGTCCAACGAGGACGGATCGAACGAAACGACAATTACTAATTACGAGCTTAACAAAACCATGGAGCACATCATCAACGGTGTTGGCGGTGTCAATCGGCTGTCGGTTGCCGTCATGGTCGATGGAACATACAATGACGTGGAAAACGAAGCCGGCGATATCGAGTCGGTGTACCAGCCTCGTCCCCAGGAAGAGCTTGACCGCCTGACGGCAATCGTCCAGAACGCCGTGGGATTTGATGCTCAGCGAAGCGATCAGATAGAAATGGTTAACCTGCCCTTTGATCGTCGCGATCTCGACAGCGACAGGGAACTGCTGGACTCGATGTACATGAGAGAGTTCTATATCGACACGGCAAAGAAGATTGGTATAGTCCTGCTGGCTCTGATCGGTCTTCTCTGGTTCAAGAAGAAATCGAGCAAGTTGTTTGGCGCGCTTGGCAAGATCGTTCCGCAGCGTCCGATCATGATGGCTGCCCCCTCTGAGTCGAGGTCCTCTGAGGAGGAAGAGCAGATATTGCAGCCGATTGAACCGGAGAAGAGAGCACCTCGGCTGGTTGACCACATGCAGAAAGCGGCGAAAGATCGTCCTGATGAAATCGCCAAAGTCATTAAAACTATGATGATCGAGTAGAGTCGGTATGCTGTTTGAAGAAATGACCCCTCAACAGAAAGCGGCAGTAGCGCTGGTGGCGTTCGGTCCGGAGGTTTCTGCTCTGGTACTCAAGGGCATGAACGAAAACGAGCTTGAGAAGATCACCATTGAAATCGCCAACCTTCGTGATGTCCCTGCCGATATCGAAGAGAAGGTGATAGCCGAGTGCCACGAAATCTTCATGGCCCGTCAGTATATCTCTCAGGGTGGTGTGGATTTCGCCTCCGAAATTCTCGAAAAGGCCGTGGGCATGAGTCGTGCGCGCGACATACTGCAACGGCTCGAATCATCGTTTAAGGCAACCGGTTTCTCGCTACTGAAAGATATCGATCCCAAGCAACTTACCGGCTATTTCCAGAATGAGCACCCTCAGACCACGGCCCTGATTCTCACACAGTTGAACCCGACTCAGGCCGCAGCGGTACTCTCGGAACTGCCCCCGGAACTGCAGACCGAAGTTTCGCTCCGGGTGGCAACAATGGAGAAGATATCTCCGGAAATCCTCAAGGAGATCGAGGCTACCCTCGAAGCTCACTTTGGTACGGACTCGGCCCGCGACCTCTCTGTGTCCGGCGGCGCAAAAGCAATTGCAGAGATCCTCAACCTTATCGACACCACAGCTGAAAAGAATATTCTACAGTCGCTTGAAGCAGAAGACCCGGATCTTGCCGCAGAAGTCAAGAACATGATGTTTGTCTTTGATGACCTCGTCCTCCTGGATGATCGCTCTATTCAGCGTCTGCTGAAGGAAGTCGAAACCAAGGACCTCTCGACCGCCCTGAAGGCTGCGGGCGACGAAGTCAAGAGTAAGATTTTCGCGAATGTTTCCGAACGTGTATCGGTGATGATCAAGGAAGAAATGGAATTCATGGGTCCGACCAGACTCTCCGATGTCGAGTCGGCGCAGGGTCGCATTGTTGAGGCAGTCAGGAGACTTGAGGAAGAAGGCCAGATTATAATCTCCGGCCGTGGCGGCAAAGAGGATGTAATTGTCTAAAATAATACGATATGCCACGGCGGCACCAACAGTCTTCATCGGTGACCGGCAACTTGATCTCCGGGCCGAGAAAAGCGCCGAGGAGCGATTGGGCCAGATATTTCCGCTGGTATCCCTGATTACCGATCCCGACGGCGCGAAGATGATTCCAGTCTGCGAAGTCGCCAGATTAGAAGAAAGACTCCGTCAGGATTGCGAAGAAGCTCACAAGGCAGGTCTCAAGCAGGGGCACGAGACCGGTCTTCAGGAAGGATTGAACGAAGCACGCAAAGTGCTCGGGCAGTTCGAAGCGGCGATTCAGGATGCCGTCAATCAGCGGAGTGCCTTGCTGGAGGAAGCAAAACAGAACATTCTTGATCTTGTCGTTCAAATCAGCAAGAAAGTCACTTACGATGCCATGGAAATCGACCGCGAAGCGACCGTTGATCTCATTGAGAGCGTAATCAACGGTTTGGTGGACCGTTCCAGGCTGAAGATCAAGGTTCACCCGAAACATTTGCCGATTCTCGAACAGAGCATGGATCGGTTCCTTGGCAACTCGACCTCGATCAAAGACCTCACGTTTGAGGCGGATCCGCGAGTGCGCATGGGGGGATGCTTCATCGAGACGCCGACAGGTGACATAGATGCCCGGCTTGAATCGCAGTTCGAAGTCGTTACCAACGCCCTCCTCAACGACGGTGAATCTAATTGAGTGTAGTCCCCTACGATATGTACTCTGATCGGATTGCCAGATCCAACCCCGTCAAGCACTTTGGCAAAGTCACACAGGTTGTCGGCCTCGTGATCGAATCCGCAGGACCGGCGATCTCGATCGGTCGTCTCTGCCACATAGAAAACCAGGACTCGTCCTCGAAAATACAGGCCGAAGTAGTCGGCTTCCGCGACAACCGTCTGCTGCTGATGCCCTACGGCCCCATCAGTGGGATTACTCCGGGAGCGATTGTTACTTCCACTTCGGATCAACTGCGAATTCCGGTTGGACCTTCGCTAGTCGGTAGAATTCTCGACGGACTTGGCCGGCCTCTCGACGGAAAAGGTCCCATTGCCAGCAGCGTTACACGTTCGGTCTCGGCTTCTCCCATTCCGGTGCTCAGCCGCAGTCGTATCAAAGAACCGGTCAGGACCGGTATCAAAGCTATTGACAGCATGACGGCTATAGGCAAAGGACAGAGGATGGGGATTTTCGCGGGCTCCGGCGTTGGCAAGTCTGTCACGCTCGGCATGATCGCCAGAAACTCCTCCGCCGACATAAACGTCATCGCGCTGATCGGTGAACGTGGCCGCGAGGTCCGTGAGTTCATCGAACGCGATCTCGGCCCGCAGGGACTCGCTCGCTCGGTCGTCGTGGCCGTGAGTTCCGATCAACCGGCGCTGATCCGTATCAAGGGCGCAATGGCTGCCACTGCAATCGCGGAGTACTTCCGCGAGGACGGTAAAAACGTCATGCTGCTCATGGATTCGGTCACTCGTGTCGCCATGGCACAGCGCGAAATAGGCCTGGCCGTGGGAGAGCCGCCGGCTACCAAGGGCTACACGCCCTCGGTGTTTGCACTGCTGCCGACTCTTCTTGAACGGGCCGGTTCCACACAGGCGGGATCGATCACCGGATTGTACACCGTGCTTGTGGAGGCAGACGATTTCAACGAGCCGATCTCGGATGCCGTACGTTCTATTCTTGATGGTCACGTCGCGCTGTCACGCCGGTTGGCATCGCTCAACCAGTATCCGGCGGTGGACGTTCTCGACTCCATCAGTCGTCTTATGAAAGATGTTTCGACAGAGGAAGAAGTCGCCCTCGGCGGCGAGATTCGTGAGCTTGTAGCCACCTACAGAGAATCGGAAGACTTGATCAATATAGGGGCCTATGCCAAAGGCTCTAATCCGAAAATCGATCGGGCTATCAGCAAGATGGACGATATCAACACGCTCTTCAAACAGGGCATCTACGAGAAATGCGAACACAGCGACCTGATCTCGCAAATGAAACAGATTGTCGCGAATTGATCGTATGGCCAAGAAGTTCAAATACCGGTTCGAGCCGATGCTCAAAGTGCGCGAGCACAAAGAGAAAGAACGTCAAAAAGAACTGGCCGAGGCTCAGGGACAGGTTGTCGAACAAAAGGGCAAACTAACCGAGCTCGACAAGCACCGTGTCAGTACGTTTGACCATCAGCGCAAGAAACTGATCGGTAACATCAGCGTCGCCGAGACGCTTGTTTGCTCGCGGTATCTCGTGCGTCTGAAACGCGATCGCATTGCAGGCACAGAGTTTCTTCGCGGACTCGAACGTGAAGTCGAGAAGCGTCGCCAGAAACTGGTCGAGGCGGCCAAAGAACGCAAGATGTACGAACTGCTCAAAGAGAAGCAGAAAACCCGGCATCGCAAAGAGATCGAAAAAGTCGAACAAAAAGATCTCGACGAAATCTCCACCAATACTTTTCTACGCCAGCGGGCCAATTCGAAAAAGACCGCCTGATCCGGGCAGCAATTAACCCGGACAAGGGCCGATCCTGTCGCCCGCGGTAGGCAAACGAGTAAAACGCTTGTTTGCACGGACTGCTATCCATTCTTTCGAACAACGATTGCTACACAAAAGGACTTTCGATATGACCGTTCGGAAATACGGAGAGGAACCGTTTCGAGTTGCAGTGCTTCACGGTGGCCCCGGGGCACCCGGATCAATGGCACCCGTGGGCAGGGATATGGGGGAGACCGTCGGCGTGCTGGAACCGTTTCAATCAGAGGATTCTATCGACGGCCAGGTAGAGGAATTGCGCGGACAGGTGCGAGAGCACGGCGAGACGCCGATCACGCTGATCGGCTCATCCTGGGGAGCGGTGCTGGCGTTGTTTTTCGCGGCGCGGCATCCGAAACTTACGCGGAAGATCATCCTTGTCGGCAGTGCGGTTTTCGATGCTGAGTCATCGGCGCAAATCGGTCCGGCTCGACTGGCCAGACTGACCGAAGACAATCGCAAACGGCACGACGAAATACTCCAGCAGCTCGACGATGCGCCCGACGACCAGCGGGACGCACTCCTGGCGGAATGGGGAACTCTGCTTTCCGACGTTGATATGTACGACCCGATCACACGTGAGCTTGAGGTCGAGGAAGTCCAGTTCGACGTGCACACGAAAGTCTGGTCGGACTTTGTAGCAATGCGTGACGGGAAGGACCGTTTGAAAACGGAGTTCTCGAAGATAACCTGTCCGACGGTCATCATCCACGGTGAGTATGACCCGCATCCGATCGATGGCATCCGTCCGTTTCTCGAAACCTGTATCGACGACGTCAGTTGTCACGTGCTGCCGAAATGCGGGCACTATCCGTGGATCGAGAAGCACGCCCGCGAGGCGTTTTTCGAGATGTTGAGGGGAGAAGTGTAGGAAGTCAGGTTTCGTCGGGTGGGTTGGTTCTAACGAGTTCCCTCCTCCCCCCACAAAACAAAACCGCCCGGGTATCGAAACCAAGGCGTCGGGTGGCCGGGTCACACTTGTTTGGCCCGGATGTAATACCCCTCCAAACGAGTTTGAAGGGGCCACCCCGAGGCACAGGCGCAGATGCCAATCCCACCACAAGCGGATGCGGCACAGGAGATGGGATACTTCTTCAGCAAAACACACAAAACAAACCGCCCGGGTATCGAGACCCGGGCGGTTCTTACTGCGCACACCCTGTACTGTCGCGCGCTATTTCATCAGAAGCATCTTTTTCGTCTGCGTAAACCGGTCAGTGCTGATACGGTAGAAGTACACACCTGTCGCAAGCGTATTGCCACTGCTCGCTCGACTGTCGAATTCCACGCGGTGCACACCAGCGGGCAACTCGCCGTCAACAAGAGTACGAACCTTTTGCCCGATTATGTTGAACACATCCAGCGTAACCTTGCTCGCGGTCGGCAGACTCAACTCGATACTCGTAGTCGGGTTGAACGGGTTCGGGTAATTCTGTGCCAGCGCGAAATCTGTTGGCAGCGTGCTTTCAGGCGTGATGTCCTCGACATCGCTGACAACCCGTACGTCAATAGACCCCGGTGTGAATCCCGGAGTGAAAGCTCCGCCGCCCAGCGCGGTGGTGATCGTGAACTCCGTGCCGCTGTTAAGGCCGACCATGACCGAGTCGATCACAAAAGTTGTTTCCGGACAGGCGGCATCAATCGTGAAGTGCAGCGTTGCCAGCAGACCCGATCCGGGGGAGATGGGCGCCAGTTGTCCTGCTTCAGCGACGGCGTACACGGTGTGTGCGGTGCCGCTGGGCTGTACAGTCTTGTTTGAGGCGTACTCGACGCGCGTTCCTACCCAGGAAAGACTGTCGAAATGCAGCAGGTCGGAGCCGTACTGGAGCGCGAGGGCGATTTTCGAGAGATCTCGTTCGTTGAATCCGTGCACACCGACCGCAACGGCTTGACTCGGCTCGCCTTCGATCTCATCAACCCAGACGGAGTCCGTGGTTTCGGGAGCGGCCTGGATATCCAGGTAACCGCGCTTGAACTGAGGAACGTAAGCGTCGGGCAGCGAGTCCGCCCCGCGAAGCCAGGTCGAGTGTGTGAACGCACCAACGCTCCAGGTTACCGAGTCGAGCGGAATCACCTGGAGAGGCGTATTCTGCGGATAGGAGTAATAGATGTTGCCGATTACGCCGCTTCCGGCAGGAAGCTCAGTCGCGCCGAGCAGCGAGTAAATCGTGATGATCGTGTTGTTGGCCGTAGTCTCGAAGCCGTTGAAGGCACCCGCGACATCCAGACGTCCGCCGGCAAAGGAGAACGAATCGACCTGGATCTGGGTCGTCGCCTGACGGAGGCTAATCTCCAGTGCCGTTATGACATTGTCATTTGTCAGGCGTATCGGCACGATACCAATGCCGTTGATGTGGGCCGTTGCAGAGTCCACAGCGATAGTGTCAGCTACGCCTATGTCCTGGGCCGAGATCGAGCCAGCACAGGCGAGGGCCAACAGAAGACAGATGAGCAGGGTAAGGCAGTTTCGAATCATATCCATATCCGCATAAAAGGTGTTTACTGGCTTTGAGCAAATGCCGTGCATTTCTACCGATTTGCGGTGAAATCCGGTTGAGATTTGCGACAAGGCACCGTAATGGCGTCAACTGGTTGTATCCCTGACAGTTAGTGTCGCAAACAATATAGCGACTTCCGACGGTTTTGGCTACCGGAAATGTGAAAGCGGTCATCGTTGTGCAATCAAGTTCATATTAGGCACCGGGTTAGCCTTCTCAAAGAAGCCGTGATAGCCGCGTGCGCGGTTGGTAGTCAAGCAATTGCGGCCTTCTGCCGATCTCTTCTAGTGTGAAAAAGAGGTTGTCCATGAAGAAATCTGTGCGCTGCACGTACATCAAAGAGTGCTATTTGGCCGGGGAACTTCAGTGCTACGGATACAAAGTCGATTGTCCACTGTATATGCGCATCAACGACGAACCTTGTAGCGAAGCCCGGTTTGATGCCGCCATGGACAGGCTGATTATGCAGACCAAACAGAAGCATGAACGGCTCGAACGTCGTACCTCCAAAAACGAACCCGTCTCCTAGAAAACTTTTCCGTTTCGGTTAGAAATTCCTTCCCCAAAACACCTCTCATCCGCCTAGCGCCACACGCGCAAGAACTCCCGTAAGCTGTTAATTGATAATACGATAACAAGTCACTGTGCGACCTTGGCACGGCTCCTGCTATAGGAAGGATGGAGGATTGTATGATTAAAGGTATGTACAGATCTGTGTCCGGGATGCTTCCGAACATGAAAAAACAGGAAGCCATCGCCAATAATCTGGCTAACGCCAGTACTTCCGGATACAAGAAGGATGTCGAATTCAGCCGTGAACTGAGTAAGGCTGAGTTGAAGACCAAACCCCGAACCAACGACTGGCAATCGACCCTGGATTCACGGGTCCGAGTTGATTTCACCCTAGGCGCGTTTGACAAGACCGGCAATCCGCTCGATATGGCCATTGACGGCGACGGTTTCTTTGCGCTGCAGGGTCCGGACGGCTCTAACGCACTGACGCGCTCCGGCTCGTTTGTGGTCGATAGCGAGGGGTTCCTGGCTCTACCGGGCGGATATCGCCTGCTTGGTGAGGGCGGTGCGCTCCAGGTTGGCAGCGGTGAGTTGAAGGTCGCAGCCTCCGGTGAGGTGGAAGTCGACGGTCTCGCTGTCGGGACGATCGTGCCGCGTTCGGTGGCCGATCTCGACACGCTTCAGAGACTTGGCGGGTCGTTGTTTGAGGTCCCGCAGGGGGAAGAAGTGATTCCCTCTATCAACGCCACGATTCAGCAAGGATACAAAGAGTCCTCCAATGTCGATGTCGTCGCCGAGATGGTCGATATGATCGTGTCCTACAGGGAATATGAGGCAAACGCAAAGGCGCTCCAGACGCAGGAAGCAACTCTGGATCACCTGTTCCGTCGAGTGGCGGGCAATTAGAGACGAAAAGTATTTAGTAGCATAGGAGCTATACCATGATAAAGGCGATGCGCACAGCAGCAAGCGGGATGTCCGCCCAGCAGATGAATGTGGACAACATCGCGAACAACCTGGCAAACACCAACACCACAGGCTTCAAGAAAAGCAAACTGGAATTCCAGGATGTGCTCTACCAGAATTTCCGTCGTGCCGGCACAACCAGTGCTGCCGGGCGCGAATTGCCAGTCGGACTCTCCATTGGATACGGTACCAAACCCTCGGCCACGGTGCGTGAGTACTCTACGGGTGATCTCTCGCCGACGGGTAACCCGCTCGACATGGCTATCGAGGGTGACGGCTTCTTCCAGGTGCAGATGCCTGACGGGACGACCGCGTACACGCGCGACGGTGCCATGAAGATGTCTGCCGACGGTCAGTTGGTGACAACCGAAGGATACTTCATACTGCCGGAGATCACGGTCCCCTCGGATGCGATGTCGGTGGCGATTGGCTCCGATGGCACGGTTTCCGTGCAGCAGTTTGGTCAGGACACCCCGACCGATATCGGTCAGCTTGAGTTGGCGCGATTTGTCAACCCGGCCGGTCTGGCAGCCATCGGCAAGAATCTGATGGTGCAGACGAGTGCTTCGGGTGATCCGACAACCGATGTTCCGGCACAGAACGGAATCGGTACGATTGCCCAGGGATATCTGGAAATGTCCAACGTGCAGGTGGTTGACGAAATGGTGAACATGATCGTTGCACAGCGCTCTTACGAGATGAACTCCAAAGCGATCCAGACGGCCGATGATATGGCTTCTATCGCTAACAATCTCAAGAGATAGCTATGAAAACCTCACTGTTTAAAATACTCATGGCCCTGGTCGGTTTTCTGGCAATGTCGTTTGCGTCTGCTTTTGCGGTCGAGACAAACGAGGCCATCAAGCAGATGGTGTTCGACACTTACGATCTCGATCCCATGTCGTACGAGATCGAGATTACGTCGAGCCAGATCAAGCTCAAGGTTGTGGACCCCGCCGATCTGTCACTCAAGGCGATTTCGCAGAAGGACCCCATCGGCCCGTTCACGCTGGTCGTCTCGGTCACCGACAACGAAGAAGTCATTGACAAAGGGCAGGTGCGACTTCGCATCCGCCGGTTCGCCGATGTTTTCGTCGCACAGGGCAGTGTCAAACGTCACGAAGAATTGCATGCTGGCCTTTTCGAACAAAAGAGGATGGAAGTGACTTCGCTGCGCGAGCAGTCGGTTGGCTCCACGGGGGAGATCGAGGGCCAGAGGGCCAAGAGAAGTATGCGCAAGGGCGGCATCCTTACCGTCGATGCTCTTGAACCGATCCCTGACATTGAAGTCGGGGCGGAGGTTTCAATCGTCTACGAAGACGCCGGCGGATTGTGCACGATCACGGCACCCGGACGGGTGATGCAGACCGGCTGGGCCGGCGAGCAGATTCGTGTGAAGAACACTGTTTCTGGCAAGGTCATTACTGCCCGCGTAGTCGACGACAGGTCCGTCACAGTTGATCCGTAAACGAATAGGATTCGAGGATTGATCATGAATTTCAAAAAGCTACTCATTCTACTCGGCTTTCTCCTGCTGCTGCCGTTTTCACTGAAACTGCAGGGTCAGGATTTCGGCCGTAACCAATCTCTCTTCACCGACATCAAGGCGCACGGAATCGGTGATATTATTACCGTCCTTGTTGTGGAGCAGAACAGTGCCTCCAATCAGGTGGAGTCAAAATCAGAGAAAAGCACCTCGATCAGCACTGCCGGAGGTCCCGGGATCGGCTCGCTGGACTTTATTCCGCTCTTTGGCGGAAAGGCCGATAACAGCAACAGTTTCGACGGTAAGGGGGAGAACCTGCGATCCGGATCGATCAGGGCCAAGATTTCCGTAACGGTTGTCGAGGTTCGGCAAAACGGTGATCTCGTGGTCGAAGGCTCTCGCATAATCGGGATCAACGGCGACGAGGAGACTATCTATCTCTCCGGCGTGGTTCGTTCGCGGGATGTCTCCCCGGACAACAGCGTGCAGTCGTTTCAGATCGCCGACGCCGAGATTTCATACACTGGCAAGGGCAATGCCGCAACCGCTGCGCGACCGGGGTTCTTCACCCGTCTGCTCGGCTGGATATTCTAGGAGGACGCTATGTTTGCACTTCTGCATGAGCGTCTAGTGATGCCAATTGCGCTGATCGTCGTCTTTGCCCTGGTCTCCTTGCTGTACACGCCTGCCGATGCGGCCAAGGTGCGTATCAAGGATATCTGTACGTTTCAGAACAAGCAGGAATGTGACCTGCTCGGATACGGTCTGGTGATCGGTCTGGACGGCACCGGCGACGGAAGCGGAACACAGTTCACGACCCGCGCGCTCTCCAACATGATGGAACGAATGGGTCTCACGATCGACGCGAACAAACTCAAAGTAAAGAACATTGCCGCGGTCATGGTCACGGCGAGAGTCTCCAGTTACCAGACCAACGGCTCGTATTTCGATGTCACCGTGTCTTCAATTGGTGACGCCAGTTCGCTTCAGGGCGGAACGCTCCTCATGACCCCGCTGTCGGATGCCGACGGATTCACCCGCGCGATTGCGCAGGGCGCAGTTTCAATCGGTGGTTTCAACGTGCAGGTCGATGAGAGCAACAAGATAGTCAACAACTACACGCTCGTGGGGCGCGTCCCCGGTGGCGGTAAGGTAACGGTTGAGGTCGAGGATCAACCCGGAGCTGACAATGAGTTCTTTATCTCCCTGATGGATCCGGATCTGACGACCTCACACCGAATCGCTGAGCGAATCAATATCAAGTACGGGACGGTCGCGTATCCAATAGACGGCGGCTCTATCAAAGTCGTGGTCCCGGACAGCGTGAGATATCCGACCCTGCGGTCAAAGTTCCTGTCGGATATCGGACACTTGAAAGTGGTCCCGGATGCGGCGGCCAAGGTTGTCATCAACGAAAAGACCGGCACGATTGTAGCCGGACAGCACGTTACCATCGAGCCGGTGGCAATAGCTCACGGCACGATTACCGTGAACATCTCCTCGCGTCCGATTATCTCACAGCCGATGCCGTACTCCGACGGTGAGACGGTGGTTGCCCAGGAATCGTATCTGCAAGTTACGCCGGAAAACGCAAGAGTGGTCAATTTGAAACAGTCTGTCACGCTCAACGATGTTGCCAGCGCTCTGAACAAGATTGGCGCGACCCCTCGTGACATCATCGCGATTTTCCAATCCCTCAAACAGGCCGGCGCACTGCGGGCCGAACTCGTGATATTGTAATGACTATGGCAGTGAACAGCGCCGGGGTGGCGTCAAGCCAAACGGCAATTGAGCAACTGAAGAAGCCGACGGATGGATCTGTAGAGGCCGAAAAGGCGCGCCTGCGCAAGGTCACCAGGGAATTCGAGTCGTTCTTCCTGTACCAGATGCTCAAGACCATGCGTCAGACGATTCCCGACAATCCCCTGACCAAGGGGGCCGGCATGTCCGGTGGCATGGGCAAAGACACGTTCACTGAAATGTTCGATATGGAGGTGGCACGCAAAGTCACCGTGGGAGGGAGCAACTCCATCGCCGATCTACTCTACGATTCGATGGAGAAGCTGGTCGACGCCAGGTACAGCGAAGTAAATCTTGACCAGTCGCTCAAGCCACTGCCAAATCCCGGCAGACAGGAAGGCATGAAGCTCGATCAGACGGCACCGGTTCATCTTCCCGGAAGGTCCGGTCAGTCTATTCATATCGAGCCAAAACCGGATGCCCTGCCCATCCAGGTCGCGCCGCGAAAAGTCAAACACGAGGACCCGCTGCTGTCGGACTATCAGAAGTTCATAGATGAGGCGGCCGAAGAGACCGCGCTCGATTCGACCCTCATTTCCTCGGTGATCCGGGCAGAATCCAACGGTGATCCGGACGCGGTTTCCTCCGCCGGCGCCAAAGGGCTGATGCAGCTCATGGACGATACGGCCGCAGAGGTGAATGTCAAGGACAGCCTGAATCCAGAAGAAAATATCAAGGGCGGCAGTCGGTATCTCAAGAGGATGCTGGACCGCTTCGGCAGTCTGGATCTGGCCCTTGCCGCATACAACGCAGGCCCGGGAAATGTAGACAAGTACGGCGGAGTGCCGCCGTTTGAAGAGACGCAGAAATACGTGAAACGAGTAGGGGACCTGATTAAGCAGGCGTCCGGCAAATAATATGCTGAACCGCCTAAAGGTCCGAAATGAAACAGTCGACTACAACCCCATAGGAAGTCATTGGTGATATAGGATATGATTAACCAACTAATACATCTTATCGGCCAGGAGACTCTTCTGTTTGAAGAGTTCCTAGAGTTGTTGGAGCGACAGAAGCAGAAGCTTGTCTCCAACGACGTCGACGGCATCAACGAAATCACCGAGCTTCAGCAGACGAAGCTGGGCGAGAGCCATCGGCTGCACCAGCGCAGGGTCGAATTGATCAACGAGATCAAACAGGCCAATGCTCTTGAAGGTGATCTTTCGGTTTCCCGACTCCTCGATTTTGTCGACGACGACCAGGCGGAGCGCCTCCTGCAGTTGAAAGACCTGATTTTCGATCTGAATGAGAAGATCACTGAGACCCGCAACACCAACGCGATGTTGCTGAATCAGTCTCGTGAATTCATCGCCCGGACCATGTCGATGCTCTCCCGGGTCAACAACCCTGAACCGACCTATGGCTCTGACGGTGCCGCCAGCGATGCGGAATCCACAGTCATGGTAGACAGGAGAATCTGATGCCGGGATTGTTTGCAGGATTGGAAATCGGAAAACGGGCTTTGCTCTCGCAACAGATATCGCTCCAGACTATCAGTCATAACATAGCAAACGTGAATACACTTGGCTACAGCCGTCAGCGCGTGAGAATTTCCGCGTCCCAGCCGGAGTCAAGTACGATGGGACCGATAGGTACCGGTGTAACGGTTACGGACATTCGTCACGTCAGAGATCTCTTTCTGGGCAAACAGTACCGTGAGGCGCAGAAGGCGCTGGGTGATTGGGCTTACAAGGAAAAGACGCTGAGCCAGATCGAGTCGGTATTCAACGAACCTCAGGAAAACTCCCTCGGCACTACCATGAACGAGTTCTGGAATGCATGGTCCGAGCTTTCGACCAATTCCGACTCTGCCGCCAATCGCAACAGCGTGCTGGCGAATGCCAATCAGCTTATCAACGGTTTCAGGCAGCTGTCCAAAAGCCTGGAAGAACTTAAGACGTCGACCGATCGCGATCTGGGTAATATGACCGCCGAGGTCAACCGCGTCACCAGTGAAATAGCCCGCCTCAATCACCAGATTAAGACGGTCGAGCTTGGCAATGACCAGGCCATGGACCTTCGCGATATGCGTGATCTGTTGACCGACGAGCTGTCATCGCTGATTGATGTCAGGGTCACCGAGAATGCAAACGGTGCCACAACCGTCGCCATGGGAGCGATGATTCTCGTCGACGGTTCCGCCTCTTTCGATATTGAGGCAAAGCCGGAAGTGATCGACGGCAAGACAACGCACAAGCTTGTGTGGGAGGGAACCGACATTGAATTGACCAACTTGAACGGTCAACTTGCCGGACTTAAAGAGAGCCGCGATGTCGTCATTCCAAGATACCAGAGTGAGCTTGATGAACTGGCCAGGTCGATTATCGAGCAGGTCAACGCTTTGCATGCGACCGGCTACGGCGCCAACGGCACAACCGGAGTCAATTTCTTCGACCCCGATTTCACCGATGCCGGCAACATTCGATTGAATCAGGATATCGTATCAGATATCAACCGGATCGCGACCTCGTCGTCGTCCGACGCCGATGTTGAGGACGGTAACATTGCTCTGGCCATCGCAGAGCTTCGCAACGCCGACGTGATGTCGGCCAATACGTCAACAATGAACGATTTCTACAATAGCCTGGTGGGTAACCTGGGTGTGGAGGCGCGGGAGGCCACCTCCTTTGCCTCAAACTATGAGCTTCTCGTACAGCAAATCGATAACCAGAGGCAGTCCGTACAGGGCGTAAACCTCGATGAGGAAATGGCCAACATGATCAAGTTCCAGCACGCCTACGATGCGGCGGCGCGGGTTATCACGGTGATGGATGAGGCGCTCGGGACAGTAATTACCGGTATGGGTAGAGTAGGAAGATAAACATAACAACCCCGTGAGGGGTAGATCACACCACGGAGGGTGATTTGCTAATTCTAACAAGGAAGTTAGGCGAATCGATCACCATCGGCGACAGCATTCGCGTGTCGGTATTGGGGATTAGAGGACGCCAGGTCCGGCTGGGGATAGAGGCTCCAAGCGATGTCGTAGTGCACCGCGAAGAGATCTATGTCAAGATTCAGGAAGAAAACCGCAAGGCGGCCAAAACGGTCAAAGGTGACCTGCTCGGTATGGTCAAGATGATCAAGGGCAGAATCTCCGGCGACAACGACAGCGACAAGTCTTCGGTGGTGGATTACAAGGATAATCCGCCTGGCAGAACTGGAAGCGACAACAGGGGCTAGAGCAGTAAACAGAATCCGGCAACAGATCGGATTGGCGACAGAGGCTTTGAGGTAAACAGAATGCGCGTTACAAGCAGCATGATGACGGGTCAGGTTGTGTTCAATATGCAGCGATCTCTGCAAAGGTACATGGACCTTCAGACTAATATGTCGTCCGGCCGACGGATCAACAAGCCTTCTGATGATCCGCTGGGCACGCTTCGAGATCTTGACTACCGCACGGAACTGTCAAAAATCGAGCAGTTCCAGCGCAACATTAGTCAGGGACAGAACTGGCAGGGGTCTTATGACAACATCCTTGCCGATACGAAGAACCTCCTGTCCGAAGCCAAGGAGATTGCGGTCACAATGTCAAACGATACGTACGATGAGACCGCACGTCAAACAGCAGGAAACGAGATTGATTCCATTCTCGACCAGATCATGCAGTTGTCGCGTACGCAGCTCGACGGCCGTCGAATGTTCTCAGGCTACAAAACGAAGACTGACCCGTTCGAACTCAGTTCGTTCGGTGCCGTGTACCGTGGCGATGACGGTCATATCGACTTTGAAATCGAATCCTCGATCCGCCAGACAATGAATTTCACCGGATCGGAAACGTTCCTTGAGTCGTATGCCATACTCGGCGAGGATGCCGACGTAAACATCGGTGTTTCGGGCGATACGCTGTTGACCGATCTGAATAACGGCAACGGGATTGACATCGGTACGGGCACGTTTACTATCACCGACAACAATATTACCGGTGTGTCGGCTACGATTGACCTGAACACGCCGCCGCCGGCAACCACGGTTGACGAGCTTCTAACAAAAATCAACGATGAACTCACCGCGCAGGGGATGAACACAGGTGTGACCGTGTCAATCAGTGATGACGGCAACAGCCTGCGCATTGATACTACTGACACCGGTCAGATATCGGCCTCGACACGTTTGACTCAGCTCCATAGTGGCAGCGGTGTTGTTCCCGAGATGGGAATCATTCGCGTCACCGAGGGGATGGGCGTGCCCACGAATATCGACCTCTCCGGTGCGGAGACCGTCGGTGATGTCATCAGCGAGTTTAACACGCAAATGGCCGCCGCCGGCATTCCGAACGTCACTTTGTCGGTCAATGCCGCCGGAACTGGTTTTCAGATTGCTGATGCCAACGTCCCACCGGTGGATATTCAAGTCACGGATATGAGCAGGGACGATACTACTGCCACGCAATTGGGAATTGTTGGCTCCGTAGGCGCTAATCTGGTCGGAACAGACCTGGAGCCACAGGCTTCGTATGAGATTGCGGAAACGACCGGTACCACGGGCGCCGATCTGGGCATACTAGGCACGTTCACAAGCGACGCCAACGGTGAGGATCTGGATCCACGCCTGCTGGCCACCTCCTTGCTCTCCGATCTCAGCAACGGGCTGGGGCTTGAAGGTGACGCTTTTGTTATCTGGCAGGGGGAGAAGAAACTGACAGTTGATTTCTCCGATCCCGCACTGAGCACGGTTCAGGACGTGATCGACTATATCAACGGATCAAACCTTGATGTCGTGGCGGCGATAAACTCCGATGGACGCGGCCTACAGATCGAGAACGCTGACCCTAACCGGTCCCTGGCCATTGTGGAAGAGGGTGACGGGCGGGCTGCCAAGACTCTGGGCGTGTTTGGCTCTTCGGACATGATCGGTACGATGCTGGTTCTCTCGGAGAGCCTGAAGAACGACGATGCCGATGCTGTCGGTATGCTCCTGCAGAGTTTCGACGACGCCATGACCCACACGCTCGAAGTTCGGGCAGAAGTCGGCTCGAGGGCGACTCGTCTGGAAACAACGAGTTCAAGGCTGGTCAGTCTCAATCTGAATTTTACGAAACTGCTCTCCGAGGTCGAGGACGCGGATCTGACCCAGGTCCTGACCGATCTCCAGACGGCAGAGAACTCATATCAGGCCGCTATGATGGCCACGGCAAGAATCATTCAACCCAGCTTACTGGACTTCTTGAGATAAAGCGCAAAGGAAAGGGTGCTATTAAATGATTATCAACAGCCTGCGATTCGGACCGCTTGAGGTCCCCGAGAACAAGGTTATCAAAATGGAGAGGCCGATTCTCGGATTCGAATCACTGCAAACGTTCTGCATGATCGAGATGGAAGAGCTTGTGCCGTTCCACTGGCTCCAGTCCACCGAGGATCCGGCCGTGGCATTTCTGGTGTTTAATCCCGTCTTGCTGTTCCCGGATTATCGCATTGAAATCAATTCCAATGAGATTGCGGAACTGGAGGTTGCTGACGTGTCCAAGGTCGAGACTTATGTGGTCGTGACGATCCCGGAAGACCCTCAGCGTATGTCTGCCAATCTTCAGGGACCGATTCTGGTCAACACCGAGAACCGTCGCGCAAAACAGCTCGTCCTGGTCAATTCGCGGTATCAGGTGCGCCACTCGATTCTGGACACGCTCGATCGCGCCCGCCAGCCGGAGCACGAAACGTACGAGCGGCATGAAGAACTGGTCGGCGTCTAGGATCGACGTTGCCCGTTGCAGTCCCGTCGGATGGGGGTTCACGCCGTCCGTGTAAGACTGTAGAACCAAACGAACGGCGCCCGGAGAAGGCGCTGAGTACAGAGATAGGATATCGATGTTACGTATCAAATCACGCAGACCGTCAAAGCCTGCGGAATCTCCCGCGACATCCGACGAAGAACTGAACCGACGTGCAAACCTGCTTCTGGACAAGGGTGACCTTGAGGGAGCCTGGCCCGTTCTGACGCAACTGGCCGACCGTCGCAGAGACATTCTTGAAATCCAAACAACCGCCGGACTGGTGGCCGTAAGGCTCGAAAGGCGCGAAGACGCGCGAGCGTACCTGACACGGGCCACTGACATAGTCCCCGATGACTTTGACGCCAATTTCAATCTCGCCTTTCTCGCCATTATGGACGGTGATTACGATACTGCGCTTGCACGGCTCACGCGCCTGCGGAAGCTGTATCCGGAAAACTTGTCGTTACTTAACGACATCGCAGTGGCCTGGTCCAGAAAGGGGAATCGGTGGCGCGCCCTCGGTGTGTACTCGCGTGCCCTCAGACTGTCGGTGAACGATAGTCGTGCTCGCAATAATGCCATGGCGTTCTGTTTGGAGAACCGGCTCGCCGACTACGGATGCAGAATGCTCAACCGTCAACAGAAATCCGACAGTCTGAGCGAATGCTCAAAGGCCGAGGTTACGCGATGGCTTGAGATTTTCGAGAACGCCATGCCTGAGTTGGAGACAAATGGCATCAAACGCATAGCAGAAACTCGCGATGCCGGAGTCAAGGGCCAGCGCATAGCGTTCTTCGCG
Source organism: uncultured candidate division Zixibacteria bacterium (assembly GCA_963664195.1). Taxonomy (GTDB): domain Bacteria; phylum Zixibacteria; class MSB-5A5; order GN15; family FEB-12. Next base: position 3,781,273 of record OY760907.1, on the reverse strand, counting down.
ACTCACAAGGCGTTCCTGACCGACATCATGGACTACCTCGGTGCAGATAACGATATCCGTATGTTTGAGGGACAGACTGTTGGGCAGATGAGCGACCTCATGGCCTGGGCGGACATTGCCTGGTTTGAATGGTGCGATCAACTGGTGATCGAGGCCACCAAACTGCCGAAGACCTGTCGGATTATCTGTCGCCTGCACAGCTACGAGGCATTCACCGAAATGCCCTCACAGGTGGATTGGAGCAAGGTCGACCACTTGTTGTTTGTCAATAAATCGGTGGACGAATTGTTCCGCCAACAGATATCGGCGAGGATCAACACCAGCGTGATCCACAACGGTGTTGACCTGAACAAGTTTGTTATGCCCGAAAACAAGCCGGACTCGAAAAAAATCGCGTCGGTCGGGTACATTAACTACAAGAAGAATCCTGCCCTTCTACTCTATTGCTTCAAGAAGATTTATGAATATGATCCCGAATATAGTCTCCACATAGCGGGGAGCCATCAGGACTCGCGCATACAACTCTATTTTGACCATTTCCTGAAGAATAACAAGCTGCCGATCCATTTCGACGGCTGGGTCGACGACATGCCGGCTTGGTACGCCGATAAGGGATTTGTGATCTCCACCTCGTTGTTCGAGTCGTTCCACTATTCCGTAGCGGAAGGGATGGCCAGCGGTCTTTTGCCGCTCGTCCACCATTGGTATGGAGCGGATTATCTTTACCCTGAGAGTGCCCTCTATCAGGATCCCGACGGTTGTCTCGGTCTCCTGCAGAAGTTGGAGCGGGAAGATGTAAACAGGCAGCGCAAATCGAATCGTGAGTACATCACCCGCCGTTTTAACCATGCCGACAAAGTGCGCGAAATCGCCGCTCTGCTCGCGGAGATGGTCGAATCAACGGAAAGAGCGAGCAGTCTTGAGCCAGAAACCGCCCCGGAAATGTCAGCCACTTAAATGAAAGACTCCAAGTCGTGGGAAAAAACAAGAAGCAAAAGGCGAAACAGTCGGCGATCAAACACCAGAACCGTCGCCGGAATTCATCGCGCAGTCAGACTAACAAATGCGGGCGGGATGCGTTTGAGAATAACCGCGAGGTGACGCTCGATCAACTGATGAGCGAGGTTCGTAACGACCCTGAGAACATTCCCGCCGCCCTGGCCCTCGGAACGTACTACGGGCGCGCTGGCCAGGCGCCGAAGATTCCGCAGGCTGTGGGGCACTTGGAAAGACTCTATCCGTTCGCGCAAACAGATCAGCGTGACGATTACAATCGCCTGCTGGCGCTCGGTTACGGGCACTTGGGGCAGTGTCTCGAAGCTGAGAAGATTGTCAAACGAGCCATCGCCGCCGCCGCCGAATCTATGGATATCTACTACATTCAGGCCTATATCAGTCTGACACTGCGTGAATACGATGCCGCCATCGAGGCTTGCAGTCAGTATCTGGCGATTCTGAATGCGATCACTCAAGGGAAGGCAATGCCCGCGGACATAACCGCCAACGACGCCCATGCCTCACAGCTATACAATTTCCTTGCGACTGCCTTCAAAGAGAAGAAACAGCTCGAAGAAGCCGAAGCCGCCTACGGACGCTCTATTTCGGCTGACCCCGGCAACTACTTGCCCTATGTCAACCTCGCTAATCTCTTCATCTCACAGCAGCAACGTGGCAAAGCACGAACCGTTGTAGAACAGGGGCTCAAGACCTGCCGACAGGCGCAGGAGCTTCGTATGCTCGCCGCCACGTTGGAGGAAAGACCTACCGTGTCCGCCTGTATGATTGTCAAGGACGAGGAAGAACTGCTTGAAGGTTGTTTGGAATCGATCCGGGATTGGGTCGATGAAATCATTCTCGTTGACACCGGGTCCACGGACCGCACGGTTGAGATTGCCGAGCAGTATGGGGCGAAGATCTTCCACCAACCGTGGGAGGGCAACTTCTCCAAGCATCGCAACTACTCGATTGAACAGGCTTCGAGCGATTGGATATTTATTATAGACGCTGACGAGCGGTTCGAAGTGGACGATCTTAAGATCGTCAGGCCTCTGCTTGGTGACCAGAACTGCAACATCATTTCGATCAACGTCTTCAACGTCTACGGCGACAATAACGAAGAGAAGACTTTCCTGCCGTCGGTGAGGTTCTTCCGCAGCGAGACAGGCCTTCGCTATGAGGGAATTGTCCACAACGTGCTGACGTTGAAGCCGGAGACGGTCGTACATCGCACCCCGGCAAGAATACGACACCTTGGCTACGATCTCTCGAAAGAGAAGATGCAGAAAAAGGCCGAACGTACCAGTGCTCTGCTCGAAAAGCAACTCGAAGAGAACCCCGACAACGCCTTTGCACTCTTCAACTACGCACAGTTGCTGTGCGGATTGCGTGAAGACGATCTCACTGTCCATGCAGACCGGATCATCAAAATGGCCGGGCGTGCGGTTGAACTCTCCACGCCGCCGGACAAACAGAGTCGGTACATTTATCTGATGTGCCTCAGCCAGCTCGCCTGGACCCATTTCTACTGCAAAGACTTTGAGAAGGCGATTGAATTCGCCAATCGGGCATTGGATGAAAAGCCGGACTACCTTGACCCGCTGCTATTGCTGGGGCATGTCGCCGCCGCACAGGAGCAGTACGATGATGCCGCCGTGCATTACCAGAAATACGTGGACGTGCAGGCAGCGTACGATGCCGGTGCCGAATCTGAGAACATGATCATTATGCATCTCGACTCACGGGTAGCGGCTTTCTACGGACTGGCGATGATAGCTGATGTCTCCGGTGATGTGCAGAAAGCCGAGCAGTTCTATCGGAAGACGGTCGAGCTTGATCCGGCCTACCTTGAAGCCAGCGGCTATCTCGGGCGCGTACTGATGACACAGGGCAAGACATCCGAGGCCGAGCAGTGCATGAATCGCCAGGTGAAGACAGGCAACTACTCTCGCGAATCCTGGATGGGGCTGGGTTACCTTGCCGCCAACAGGGGAGAGTACGCCCGCGCCGAAAACTGCTACCGGACCGTGCTCGAAAACGAATCACGAGACGCTGAAGTAACGGCTCGATTGGGTCGGGTGTTACTCCGGGCCGGGAAAAACAGCGAAGCGGTTTGTATGCTCAAAACGGCTCAGGACCTCGATCCTGACAACGCGCAAATCGCCGGTGACCTGGCCGGTGCTCTATTCGGGCAGGGACAGTACCGTGAGGCCGCCGATTGCTACTCGACGCTGCTCGAACAGAATACGTCGTCAGAGCTGCTCAACGATCTCGGCAACTGCTATTTCAAACTCGAAGACTACGATCGGGCCTCGGCACAATACCGCCGTGCTTTGGAGACTGAACCTGTCTCCTCGGCGGCGTTCCGAAACCTCGGTCTGGTAGAGATTCGGTTGGGTCGGCCGGACAATGCGGTGCCACTACTTGAACGATATTACAGCCTTGAGCCGCAGGAAATCGACATTCTGCGTGTGATCGGTGATCTCTGGTCAGGAACTGGCGATTATGAAACTGCATTGAGTTACTACGAGAAGTATCTCGGTGTGAAAGTGGACGACGTTCTCGCACTGTTCCGCCTGTCGGAGTGCTATCTCCATATGGGACATAGAGATTCAGCCTTGATGGGGTACCGGAGAATACTCCAGATCGACTCTGAGTTCAAGCCCGCACAACAACGGCTCGCCGGACTGGCCGAACCGGTCGGAGAGGCTTGAATGGAGCGATTTTGGCTTCTTTTTAAGAAGGCCAAAAAAAGCCGGGTTACGGTGTTAAGTCCAAAGGGGAAATACCGATCACAAAGGTATGAGAAACGGACTAAGTATGTTTGATTTATATACAGTACAAGGGACGGTATCCTTGAGATCACAGGAGGACATAGGGAACAGACACCCAGTAAGAGAGCTCCCATTGGATGAGGATGCTCTAGAATTTCAAGCGAACATAGGAAGTGACATACCATTCCAATGCTACGGAAACAATGGTAAGGAAACCTTTAAGTAATATTCAAGGAGGATGACGAATGTCACTTCGCATTAACCACAATCTTTCGGCGCTTAACGCCAACCGAAATCTTGCGCTCACCACGGCAGCGCAGGAAAAGTCCATGCAGAAGCTGTCTTCGGGCTTCCGGATTAACTCCGCGTCCGACGATCCTGCAGGTCTCGTTATTTCTGAGCAGTTCCGCGCTCAGATCGCCGGTCTGAACCGCGCGATCCAGAATTCGGAAGGATCAATCACCATGATCCAGACCGCTGAAGGCGCTCTCACTGAAATCAACAGCCTGTTGATCTCCATGAGAGAACTGGCTATTCACGCCGCCAACGAAGGCTTCAACGACACAGATCAGTTGAAAGCGGACCAGGCTGAAATCGACAACGCCCTGAAAACCATCGATCGTATCGCTTCTACCACCCAGTTCGGTACCAAGAAGTTGATCGACGGTTCCAAGAACAATGTCGCTACGATCACGTCGGCGAACTCATCCGGTCTGACGATCAAAGAGTCCGGTCTGACTTCCGGCGCACATTCGATCTCCGCTACTCGCGTATCGGAATCGTCTGCCACGCTGAACACGACCTCTCTCGGTCTCTCGCTGGCCAACACCGACGGTGATCCTTCAAACCTGAACGAAGCGGTCCATCAGCTCGACGTTCTCCAGGCTTCTGGCGCTGCCACTAAGACTTCTGGCGATATCAACCTGACGGATGCTTTCGGCAACAACCTGACCCTGGCCGCCGCGGCCACCGCCGCTGAAGTCACTTCCACCGGTCAGTTGAGTGGGCCCGTAACCGTCGGCAGTGCCGGTGATTACACGTTCACACTCAATTACCAGGAAAAGGGCGAGTCAGTCACCGGTAAGCAGACGCTCACGATCACGGCCGAACTCGGCGAAGGAATGGATGATCTTGCTGCCAAACTGCAGACTCAGATAAACCTGAATACGTCCTTGTCCGGTAAGATCACTGCTTCTGCGTCCACCGGAACCGCCATTATGAGAATCCAGGCTGCCAACGACGGCGCTGAGTATTCCGTTCAGGCTGACGCTATGACCACGACCGCTGCCGCGACCGAGTTTGCCATGACCGGTGCCTCTTCACGCGGTGCCTCCCAGAACACTCTCGACATGACCGCAACTACCGAAGCGAATGCCAATAATAACCAGACCGTGACGGTTGCCGCGAACACGTACACGAGTATGTCGCAACTGAATACCGCAATCCAGGCCGGCCTCACAGCCGCCTTTGGCACTGCTGCCGGAAGTACGGACAGCGACCTGGTATCCAGCGTCGTTGGCAATACTATTCAGTTTGCCACGCGCGATGAGGGTTCGGACTACTCGGTCCAGAACAACGCCGTTGCTGGTACCGGTGCTCTTCAGAACATTATGAAGTTGACCACCGATACCACTGCCCAGACCGGCATCGATGCGCTGGTAAGTTTCGATAACTACACCAGCACCATCACCTCGGTCAAGTACGGTTCCACCTCCACTGCCACGTTGTACAACAAGGCTTCCGGTGATAACGGTCGCGGCTCTATCGACCTTGTGGTCGGCACTGCCCAGAACGGTCTCAATACCGGTAACCTGTTGCTCGACGTTAAGGCTGCTAAGTTCGATGTCCGCATCGACGGAGGCCCGGCTACCGAAGTAACGGCCGGTGTGGACTCAACCGTCTACAACGCCGATCGCAGCGAGCAGGTCAGCTTGAACATCGATCTGACCTCTGTTGGTGGTACCGAGACCCTCAACAACACCGACCAGTCTCTAGTCTTCCAGGTTGGTCCGAATGTCGGTCAGACCGTTTCGATCGGTCTCTCCAATATGTCGTCCGGTTCCCTCGGTAAGGGTATTGCGGGCAACATGTTTACCTCGCTGTCCCACATCGACGTTACCACGTCGCAGGGCGCTCAGAATGCGCAGTCTCTCATCGACTCTGCCATCAACGAAGTGTCTACCTCTCGTGGTAAGCTGGGTAGCTTCCAGAAGAACTCTCTGGAATCGAACCTGCGTAACCTCCGTATTGCGGCTCAGAACCTGACCGCTTCGGAATCGCAGATTCGTGACACTGATATGGCTTCGGAAATGTCAGAATTCACCAAGAACCAGATTCTGGTTCAGGCCGGTACCTCCATGTTGGCTCAGGCCAACCAGATGCCGCAAATCGTTCTGTCACTCTTCCGTTAGTCATTATAGACCGGTTATCCGGGAGGGAGGTCACTCCCTCCCGGAACCATAAAAAACAGGATGACATCGGAGTCATTGCTCAACAGGAGGTAACATGGCTTTCTCGATCGACGGAATCAACTCGGGGTTGAACACCCAGGAGATCATTGATTCCATCATGGCGGTCGAACGGCAACCGGCGGTTCTCCTGGAGCGCCAGCAGGCCGAGAAGACCAACATTATTTCCGCTTTCAAAGCATTTGAAGCCAAGCTTCTGGCGCTCAATACAGCTGTCGGCAAACTTGCGCTGACTAAGACATTCAACGCCGCGTCCGTAGATATCTCCGATGACACATATATCAATGCGACCGCGACCGGCAAAGTGGGGTCGGGATCGTACGATATGCAGGTGCTGTCACTGGCTCGTAATCATCAATTGGCCAGCCAGGGTTTCGATGATAGGGAATCCTCTTCCTTTGGTATGGGGACGATCTCATTGTCCGTTGGCGACGGCTCCGAACAGACGATCACGATTGATTCCTCAAACAATTCCCTGGACGGCATAGCCAAGGCTATCAATGATGCCGAGGCCGGAGTTACAGCGAGTATTATTAGCGATGGTTCCGGTTCCAATTCGCACCGCTTGATTCTTTCGGCGAACGAAACCGGTGTCGCAAACAAGATATCTATCACCTCCAACCTTACCGGTGGCGATAATCTCAATTACTCGACCGCATCATTCGACATCCCGGAGATGCTGGCGACCGATCCCGGGACCACCGCGCAGGTGGCACTCGGTTCCACGGCCGCATTCACCGGCGATGAAAACAAGATATATACGTTCACGGTTGACGGCAACGGCGCACAGACCGTAGGCACCGACAATATCACACTCAATTGGACCGACGGCACCAATTCGGGGTCAATCGTGGTTACCCAGGCTGACACGGAAATAGAGTTAGTGGGGGACGGGTCTGAAGGGCTTAAATTGTCCTTCTCCGCCGGGCAGTTCACCGGTGGCGATACGTTCCAGGTTGGCTCTTTTTCACCGTTGTTGCAGGAAGCTTCCGATGCCAAGCTGGCCGTAGGCTCCGCAGGCGGTGGCGGCTCACCGATCACGGTGACGTCGGAAACGAATCAGTTCAAAGAGGTCATACCGGGTGTCTCACTTGTACTGAGGAAAGAGACCGAGCCGGGCGACTCGATAAGCATTACTACGTCCACGGATACGTCGGCGATCAAGAGTGACATTCAATCGGTGATCACTGCGTACAATGACGTGATGGATTTCATCGACCAGCAGAACACGTACAACCAGGATACAACCGAGTCCGGTATTCTGTTCGGTGATCGCACGGTGCAAATCATGCAGAATTCAATCCAGAATGCCTTTGGCGATCGGATTGAAGGTATTGATTCCAAGTACAATCAGATGTACTCGGTGGGAATTCGCACGGGCGTGAATGGTCAGCTTGCGATCAAGAACAGCAGCCGTCTCGAAGAGGCCCTGACCGAGGATCTGGACGCGGTTGTCCGGCTGTTCACAAACGCCGGCAGCTCCAGTAGCAATTACATCGAATTCCTCTCGGCCGGAAACGAAACTCGTGAAGGCGAGCAGTACGAAGTGAACATCACTCATGCCGCCACCAGGGGACGCTTCCAGGGCGTTGGCATGACCGATCCGGGGACTACACCGCTCACTCTGACCAGCGCAAACAACAAACTGGCTTTCTCGATCGATGGGCTTCAATCCGAAACCATTGTGCTGAGTGCGAGAACTTACAACTCCGCCGAGGAGTTGATCAAGGAACTGCAGCAGAAAGTAGATGCCGATGACAAGATCGGCGGCAAAGGTCTGGAAGTTGAATGGGTTGAGAGCGGCACAGGAGTCGGGTACATCAACCTCACCAGTTCATCGTACGGCGAAGGTTCGAAAGTAAACATCGTCACCAGTGTGCCGGAGTCGGCTCTGGTGACACTCGGCTTAGCCACCGGGACGAGTCACATAGGCACGAATGTCGAGGGTACGATCAACGGTGAGAGTGCTACCGGTCTCGGACAGGTGCTCACCGGCGACGAGGACAATGCTACGACTGCTGGTCTGAAACTGAATATCTCACTGACGTCTTCGCAACTCGGCGACGGTGCCGAGGGTACGGTGGGGGTGACCAAAGGTGTCGCCGCGAGACTCGATGACCTGCTGGACAGCTACACGGCCGCGGGTGACGGGCTTATTGCCCGAAGAGTACAAGGCTATCAGAATCAGGTGGAATACCTGACCAAGCGGATCGAAGAATTCGATTTGCGGCTCGAAAAGCGTCGTTACTCCCTGACCGAGAAGTGGCTCCGCATGGAGGAGACTCTCGGCATGCTACAAAATAACAGCAATTGGCTGACCAGCCAACTGGCCACTCTGGATTCGAACTGGGACTTCTAATCAGGAAGACAATAGACTGAGCACATATTAACAGGCAGGGCATCATGGACGACAAACTAGGCGCTTACCGCACAACCGACACCATGGGAAAATCGCAACTCGACCTCGTTTTGCAGGTCTACGACGGTGCGTCGCGGGCTTTCGGTACGGCAAGAGAACACTACTCAAACGAAGACTACCAGGCGGGCTTTGAGGAGATGGAGAAAGCAAAGCGCTTTGTCACACATCTGTACACGACTCTCAATTTCGAAGACGGGGGCGAGGTCGCCGAGAATCTGGGCAAGCTCTACACGTTCATTTTGAACGAATCGAACGTGATTCAGGGCACCAAGAGTCTCGAACAAATCGACGCGATTATGAAAGTGCTTGGCAACATCCGTGAAGGATGGGCGGGCCTCAAACAGCAGGTTCAGGCAGAGAATGCCGTTCCGAGCGAACAGCCGACAGCACCGGCCCCGACCGGCAGCTTCGCCATCTCAGGGTAACTATGGAATCGACGAACACAAATGCGATCAGTCAACTGGAACAGGCCCTCCTGACAATCCTGAAAAAGGAATACTCCTTCTACCAGTCGCTTTATGTCCTCCTGGACAAGCAGAGCGACATACTCAAGTACGATAAAGACGAGAATCTTCTGGACCTGTATGCCGAGATCGAGCGTTGCCAGCGCCGCATTCAGGAGTCAGAAGCGAAAGTGACTACCATTCGACAGAAAAGCCCGCGCCTGTTCAAACTGGCCGCGGTTCACCCGGATGTTCGCAAGACGATTAACAGTATTGCCACTCTGGTGAAGAAAAACATCAAACTGGTTGAGGATAATCGCGAGTTTCTCACCAACCGCCACGAGAGGATTCGGGTCGAGCTGGGTGAGTTGAAGAACTCGAAGAAGATTTTGCAGTACATGACGTCGGCAGAACCGCCCGCGCAGTTCGTCGACAGCAAGAAATAGCGACGCAAGCGGCCGCCGGGCAGACGGGGAATCGCCCTAAAGTCCGGCTGTTTCACCGACGATAGGATAAGTAGAAGGTGAAGAGATGAAGATTGGACCTTTGACGAAACACAACAGCGTGCAACAGTCCGAACCACAAAAGAACCAGCGTCCGGAGATCGAAACGAGAGAGAAACAGATCGCCGACCAGGTCGAGATTTCAGACAACGCGCGCAGCCAGCTCTCTGAGATGGCCGATCAAAAACTGCAACTGGAAAACAGTGCGAAAGAAGAACGCATGGCCTTGATCAGGAAGCGGATTGAATCAGGCTTCTATGAAAAACCGGAAGTGAAAGAAATAATCGCGGAACGGTTGATGGGCGATCTGGACCTCTAGCACAGAACTGTTGAGACAGGTATATGACCACGGCGACAATCGATAGCAGAGTCAAACAGGTAATATCAAACGTCCGCAACCTGCCGACGCCACCTATCGTCTTTCACCAGATCCAGAAGGTCATCAATGACCCCATGGTATCGGCGGGGCAGATAGCGTCGATTCTTTCGGAGGATCCGGCGATGTCGGTCAAGGTGCTCAAGTTGACCAATTCCGCCTTCTATGGTCTCTCGCGCGAGATCGACAACGTGAAGCAGGCGGTTGTGATCGTCGGTCTAGAGGCTATTCGTAACCTCGTGCTGTCCGCCTCCGTGCTGGATATGTTTAAGTCCAAGGATATCGATCAGGAGTTCCAGGAAACGTTCTGGCGCCACTCCCTGGCGGTTGCCGTCTGCGGTCGCATGATGGCGAGAAAAGTCAAGGCGCGCGGGATGGTTGATCCCGATGCTGCCTTCTCGTCCGGGCTGCTCCACGATGTCGGCAAAATGATCATGTGCTGTTTTCTTCCCGGCGAGTTCGAGGCGGTCAAGGCCGCGCAGAAAGAACAGCCGGAACGTCCGACCTATGAGGTTGAGGAAGAAATCCTCGGCTACAATCACTCCCAGATCGGGGCCGTGCTGGCCGAGCAATGGAAGCTGCCGCAGCGACTGCGGGAAGCTATCACGTATCATCACCAGCCTCAGTTGACGGAGTCCGAAGATCCGATCGCATATATCGTCCACCTGAGCGATTACGTTGCCAGAACGACTTTTGAGGATGCTGACGCAAGCGCTCCCCAGGTCGGTGCGCTCCTCGACGGCGTGGTCGAGTATATGCAGGTCACCGCAGAAGATTTCGAGGTGTTCTCGGGATTGCTCCGTGAGGAATACCTCAAGGCCGAGACCTTTATGAAGATGGCCGGTGTCAGCTAAGAATTTCGTTCCCACTTAAAACGGCCCCGTTTTCGCATGACGGGGCCGTTTTTTTTATGGGTGCAAGTCTATCTGGAGAGGGTGACTACCGGGTGACTGATTCAGTCCCGGACGGGGATGTCGCTCGGTCTTTCGTGCTGTTGACTTTGATCCCGAGGAAATCCGTCAGGCGACCGAGCACGTGACAGAGGGTGTAGTTTTCGTAGACTCGTTTCATCCCCTTGCGGACGTACCCCTCTCGATCCCCCGGATGATGTAGGAAATGGGCGAACATCTCGTGATATTCCTTGGGTGATCTGGCGACCGCCATTTCGTCGTCGGTGAAAAGAGCAGACATGGCAGCCGGGTTGTCGACAAGTTCAAAGCCGCCGCACGCCGGAATGATGAAGGTTCGTTCACTTCGTTGAATTCCTCCATCTGTCGTGCAACGTGATAGTTGGGATACACCTGGGCGAATTGGTAGAACTCGGCGGCATCCTTGATCTGAAGCTCGCCGAGTCCGGCGTTCCAGTTTGTGCCTGCGAGTATGCCACGGTACTTGCCCAGAATGGGGCCGAGGTACGATTTGGTCTCGTTGAGTTTGAAGGGCGAGTTTGTGCCCACGAAAAAGTAGTCCCAGATAGCAATGCCGGGTTTCATATAATGGCGGAGAGGGTTGATCCCGAACGGCAGTGATATGAGCGGTCGGTCTGCGTTCTTGAACGTGTCGTCTCTTTCGGGAGCGAGATGAAAAGTGGCAAGAAAGTCGCACGGCTCATACGCATGCTCGAAGGTCGATATATGGCCGATTCGCAAACCGTGGGTGGCTCGATATCCTGATATGAACTGATAGTCCAACTGCGCGATGTAGGCAGGGTCGGCAACCGTAATGAACACGGTCGGTTGAAACCGCTTGAAAGCGGCTTCTGTGTTCTCTCCCCAGTCAATCACACCGGTGGTCAGTCCCATGAAGTTGAGCACCTCACACCAACTGTCCATGAGATACTTCAGGGCTCCGTTGCCCGGTCGGTGGAGCAATATCCTCTCGTTAGACGCGGACAGGAGATTGGCAAATCTCGATACAAGTGAATCTCGAAGCTGTCGATTCTCTAGCAGCAGTTGCCCGCGTTCATCGTCGGGGGCGTTGTCGGCAATCCATCGGAGGGTCTCCAACACTTCGTTCGCCTTTTGTTGTGAAGGCGCCGTCCTGGCGTATGTCTCTCCCCACAGTGTGCAGAGGTTGATGCGAGTGTCGGGCAAGGAGCGATCCGCCTTCAAAGCCCTTCGCAGATGTTGTTCCGCAATCTCGAAGTCCTTTTCCTCGAACGCCATCACCGCCGCGTTGTTGAGACTCCTCGGGTCGTCAGGGCAGACTTCGACAGCTCGTCGGATGTAGCGAACTGCTCGAGTTTTATCACCTTGCACAAACAATAGCTCGCCGATACCGTTTAGTGCCTCGCAGCATTCAGGGTTTATCGCGAGGATGTCTTCATAGCTCTGAATATCCCGCTTGTCTTCATCCCGGGTGATACCCTGTTTGCAGGGTGCAGGAACTTCTGGAGTCAGTCCTGACGGGTCCGTGTCGACGGGGGATACGGTCCGGAGAATCTCGTCCAATTCGCTGGCGTAACGGCTCGAGTAGCTCAGGGATTCATTGGCGTATCGTCTAATCGGTTCGTCGAAGAGACTTAGGTTATCCCGGACACGCTCAAGGGTTTGCTCATTGCTGAAGATGTCGGGAACCTTAAAAGCGTTTTTTGTCTGGTAGAAATCGAGCGACAGCATGAAGAACTTCAGGGCCAGATAGTCAGGACTGTTGTACCGCGGCACCAGAAGGGCAGGGTGGTTGAGATAGAGCACTTCGCTCAGATTCGCGATGTAGTGCTCTTTGAGGCCGATCACCATCTTGATCCGTTCCTCAGGTCTGGCGCTCATGTTCTTGCCATGCACTCTATAATTTAGCAAATAGTCCGGTATCAATTTGATTTTCGGATTGTGCCTGAGGTACTCTATGCAAGTGAGGGCATCTTCGCCCTGTCGAGTATCCGGCAACTCGTACCACGAGAGGTTGTTGCGTCGCAGGAATGCGGTCTTGAAGAGACCGTTCTTCGGAACCGGAACAGAGGCCGTGTGGTAACCGCGAATGAGTCCTTCCCGTGCGTCGCTTGGAAAATCCTTATAGTCCCATCGACTTGTCAACCTGCCGTGTTCGTCGACAACATTCAGGTTGGGGGCGACCCAGTCCAGTTCGGGATCACTCAGGAACTCAGATATCTGGCGTTCGGCGTAATGAGGGTCGAGAAAATCATCTGCGTCCAGGTGGGCGATGTATTCTCCGGTTGCTCCGGCGATTACATCCCTGCGGCCCTGTGTCAGACTCCCGCTGTTCTTCTCGTGACGGATGACACGGATGCGGTCCCCGTACTGCTGGAAAACGGCAGGCGAGTTGTCGGTCGAGCAATCATCGACCACGATCACTTCCAGACGTGGATACGTTTGCTCGAGAACAGAATCGATGCAGATTCGCAGGTACTTTTCGTCGTTGAAACACGTAATGCCAACGGTCAGCAGGGGCTTAGCCATGAACAGTCTCCAAGTTCCGATTTGGGAAAACAAAGGCGCATTTCGGCGCACCTTGCCTGTTACTACCAATATCGGCACCGCTGTTCAATTTTTTAACAGTTGCGGCAGAGTCACAGCGGGAAATCCCGTGTCTGACCGGGCTTCAGCAGAGGTGGGCGAACGTGGATTTGGCCCCGGTTGGCCTGTGTGATTGATCCGGGGGTTCTCCGGGAGAGCTCGATTTGTAACGTAAGTCATTGACTTGTAACTGAATGAGCTGCTCCTTCCGAGGTCGGAGACATCGCGACAATGACCCTGTCGTGGCGGGGGCGTCCAGTGCCGGACCGCGGGACCGTAAGCCCTTAGCCCACTTGGGATTCTCAAACAGGCAAGGGCGAAAATACCTGTTGACAAGATTCGGGATTATTGATATACTCGTTGACTTAGCGGGAGCCATAATGGTTCCCGAGGCAAAGTTTATGGGCGATTAGCTCAGATGGTTAGAGTACTTGCTTGACATGCAAGGGGTCACTGGTTCAATTCCAGTATCGCCCACCATAAATTTCGCGGGGTGTCCGGGACTTAGACATGCCCAACACCCCGCTTTAAGTATGTAAGATGGCACAGGTCCAAATACAGTTTCCGGACGGCTCTGTCCGTCCCTATGATTCCGGTACGACCGGGTACGAGATCGCGAAGTCGATTTCTCCCCGTCTGGCCAAGGTGGCTATTGCTGTCATGGTCAACGGTAGAGTCCGCGATCTTAGCTACCCGATTTCATCCGATGCCCCGGTCGGCATTCTCACTTTCGATGATGCCGCAGGCAGAGAGGTCTTCTGGCACTCCAGCTCTCACATTATGGCTCAGGCTGTGCAGGAGTTGTTCCCGGACGCCAAACTCGCGATCGGTCCGCCGATTGACGAGGGTTGGTACTACGATTTCGATGTGAAAAAGCCGTTCTCTCCGGATGATCTGGCCAAGATTGAAAAGCGCATGGGCGAGATTATAGCCGAAGACGCCACTTTCTCCTGCGAGGAGAGAGACAAGCAGGCGGCTATCGATCATTATCGTGAGAAGGGCGAAGACTACAAAGTCGAGTTGATCGAAGATTTGGGCGACGAAGCGCTTACCTTCTATGCTCATTCGCGATTTGAAGATCTCTGCCGCGGGCCGCACATTCCACGAACCGGAATTGTCAAGGCTTTCAAGCTGATCACGTCGTCCGGCGCCTACTGGCGCGGCGATGAAAAACGTCCGATGCTTCAGCGAATTTACGGCGTGTCCTATCCGAAGAAGGGAATGCTTGACGAGTATCTGCATCGCCTTGAAGAGGCCAAAAAACGCGACCATCGTGTGATCGGCAAGCAGCTTGAGCTGTTCACTATCGGCGAGGATGTCGGTGCCGGTCTTGTTCTCTGGCTGCCTCGCGGTGCGCGTATTCGCAACCAGATTGAGAATTTCTGGCGCGAAGAGCACCTGGCCAACGATTACGATCTTGTTTTTTCTCCGCATGTTGCCAACCGCGATTTGTGGTTGCAGAGCGGACATGCGGACTTCTACTCGGAGAATATGTACGGCGCCATCAAAGTAGATGAACGGGAATTTCAGCTCAAACCGATGAACTGCCCGTTCCATATCACTATGTACAAATCACGGCTCTGGTCGTATCGTGATCTGCCGCTTCGCTGGGCGGAGCTTGGCACGGTCTATCGTTACGAGCGCCCGGGCGTGCTGCACGGTCTCATGCGGGTGCGCGGGTTCACTCAGGATGATGCTCATCATTTTGTGGCTCGTGATCATATGGAAGATGAGTTGGTGTGGATCCTTGATTTCTGCGTCCACATGCTGAAGTCCTTCGGGTTCTCGGATTACAACATATTCCTTTCGACCCGCCCGGAGAAGGCGATTGGCGATCCTGAGGATTGGAAAAAGGCCGAAAAGGGTCTTCAGTCAGCGCTCGAGAGAAGCGGTCTGCCGTATAGTATAGATGAAGGTGAAGGGGCCTTTTACGGTCCCAAGATTGATATACAGATCAAGGACGCTATTGGGCGCGCCTGGCAGTGCTCGACAATTCAGTTTGATTTTTCGCTGCCGGAACGGTTCGATATGGTGTATACTGACTCCGACGGCCAGAAGAAGCGTCCGTTTATGATTCATCGTGCCCTGTTAGGCTCTGTGGAGCGATTCTTTGGTGTACTGATTGAGCATTACGCCGGGAATTTCCCGTTATGGCTGGCACCGACTCAGGTCAAGGTGTTGCCGATTGCCGATGAATTCAACGAGTACTGCGCGAAAGTGGTGGACCGGCTTAAGAAAGAGAACATTCGCGCGAGCCTGGATTCACGTTCCGAAAAGATCGGAGCGAAAATCAGAGCGGCTGAAGTGCTCAAGGTTCCGTACATGTTTGTCGTTGGCGGCCGTGAGGCTGAAGCCGATTCGGTTGCCGTCCGAAAACATGGTACGGGCGACATAGGTGTTAAAACTGTCGATGAGGCTGTCGCGTTCCTGAAGGCTGAGATTGAGAGCCGGGGGATCGTTGAGCAACCCGAGCTGAGTGGTAACTGAGGAGGTTACATAAGCAAGCGCAATATACGGATCAACGATCGAATCAGGGTTACGCCCGTTCGCTTAATCGGTCCCGATGGGGAACAGTTGGGAATCCTGCCGGTCACTGAGGCCATGGCCAAGGCCAAGGAAAGCGATCTGGATCTGGTGGAGGTGTCACCGAACGCCAAACCGCCGGTTTGTCGCATAATGGATTACGGCAAGTTCAAGTACGAACTCGCCAAGAGAGAAAAGCAGGCCAAGAAAAAGCAGCATGCCTTCCAGTTGAAGGAAATGCGGTATCGGCCGAAAATTGACGAGCACGACTACCAGTTCAAAACCAAGCACGTGCGCTCGTTCCTTGAAGCCGGAAGCAAAGTGCGGACCATGGTCTTTTTCCGCGGACGTGAAATGAGCCGTCAGGAATACGGGCGCAAGATTCTTGTCAGACTTGAACAGGATCTGGCCGACATAGCTACGGTCGACTCGCCGCCGAGGATGGAAGGCCGCAATATGACGATGGTGCTTTCGCCGCGCTCTGAAGTGATCAAAGCGGCCCAGGAGGCCAAGTCGGCAAAGGCTGTCGAGAAGGATGCCGAGAAGGACGCTGAAAGACTGGCTGCGGAAAACGAAGAATAGACACTGGTTTAGTAGATAAGACCTTTTTGATATACGAGGTTCGTAATGCCTAAGATGAAAACCAAGCGTGGCGCTGCCAAGCGGTTCAAGAAAACTGGAACCGGCAAGATCAAGCGGTACCACTCGTACAAGTCGCACATCCTGACTAAGAAAACGGCCAAGCGCAAACGCAACCTGCGCAAGTCCGACCTTATTCACGATAACGACATGGCAATGATTCTGCGAATGATTGCCTAGTGATCCGGATTGCCGGGCTGCAGGTTCGACCGGAGGATGTGTCGTTTGGGGCGGCGCAGAGACTGGAAAGACAGGCGGCAGGCAGCACGGTAGTGTTGTAGATTCGAACAGGAGAATATAGACAATGCCACGTTCAAAGAACAACGTAGCCGCCAAGCAGCGCCACAACAAAGTGCTCAAGCGCGCGCGCGGCAACTATGCCGGTCGGAGTAAACTGTACCGCACGGCTCTGGAGACGGTCCACAAAGGGTTGAAATACGCCTATCGGGATCGTCGAAACAAAAAGCGGGAATTCCGTGCACTCTGGATTGTCCGGATTTCTGCCGCCGCCAAAATGTGTGATACCAATTACTCGACTTTCATGCACGGCTTGAAAAAAGCTGGTGTGAACCTTAATCGCAAGGCTTTGGCGGATATAGCGGCCCGCGATATGAACACCTTTACCAGTCTTGCCAAAATGGCATCTGGAGAATAAGCCGCTCGGCTGCATATGTCGATACTAGACGAAGTCAGACAATTGGAAGCTGAAGCAATCGAGCGAATTGGTAATACCGATTCGCTCGATTCGCTTAGGGAGCTTCAGGTCCGTTACCTGGGCCGAAAAGGACCGCTTGTGGCCATCCTCCGCGGGTTGGGAAAACTCGAAGGAGACGAGCGCAAGCAGGTCGGAGCCGCCGCCAACAAGACGCGAGTGCGGCTCGAACAGGAATTCGCTGCCGTTGCCGAAAAGTATGATACCGGCAAAGCTGCCTCGGCGTTTGATCCCACTCTGCCCGGTACCGGGCATCGGATTGGCACCGTCCACATCCTCAATCAGGTGATGGGCGATATCTGCCGCACCTTCTATGGCATGGGCTTTGAGGTCGCCCGGGGTCCGCACGTCGAAACCGACTACTTCAACTTTGGTGCCCTGAATTTCGCCCCGGATCATCCGGCCCGCGACATGCAGGATACCTTCTTTGTTGAAGGCGGGCGCGTTTTGCGTACGCACACCACACCAGTACAGGCGCGTGAACTCGCAAAACGCAAACCGCCGGTGAAAATTATCGCCCCGGGACCGACGTTCCGCAACGAGGCCATCTCCACACGCGCTCACGTGTCGTTTCACCAGGTCGACGGTTTCCTCGTGGACGAGGGCATCACCATGGCTGACCTTAAGGGCGCCCTCGTGGCATTCTGTCACGCTTTCTTCGGCGAAGAACTCAAACTGAAGTTTCGGCCGTCGTATTTCCCGTTTACGGAACCATCGGCGGAAGTCGATATTTCATGCTTCCTCTGCAAGGGGAAGGGGTGTCAGCTCTGCAAGTATTCGGGTTGGCTGGAGATTTTGGGTTGTGGCATGATCCACCCGAACGTTCTTGAGAACGCCGGCTATGACTCGGAGAAGTACACCGGGTACGCCTTCGGCATGGGAGTGGAACGTGTGGCAATGCTCAAATACAAGATCACGGACATTCGCCTGTTCTTTAACAATAACGTACGTTTTCTCAGGCAATTCTTCTAAACATGAAGATATCATATAGTTGGCTCAAAGACCTGACCGGCCTCGATTGGCCTGTCGAAGTGATGGGTGATCGGTTGACGCTCTGCGGGACGGCCTGCGAAGAAATCGACCCGCTCGATCGTCATCTCGACAAAGTCGTCGTAGGTGAGGTCACCGAACTTCAGCCGATCGAGGGCGCTGACAAAATACGCAAAGCGACCGTCAATATCGGCGACGAAACGCTCGACCTCGTCTGCGGTGCTCCGAACGTAGCTGTCGGACAAAAGGTCGCCGTGGCTCAGGTCGGTGCGGAAATGGCCGGCGGCCTGAAGATAAAGAAATCGAAAATACGCGGAATTCCCTCATCCGGGATGATCTGCGCCGCCGATGAACTCGGCCTTTTTGAGGATCACTCCGGTATCATGGTGCTGGATGAATCCGCCGTGCCAGGGACGCCGCTGGTTGATCTACTCGATCTGCACGACTACGTAATGGGATTCGAACTGACCCCGAACCGGGCGGACTCTATGTCTGCTATCGGGATCGCCCGCGATCTGGCCGCTCTTGCGTCGATCAAAGTGAAGTACCCTGAGTACGAATTGAAGCCGATCGCTGAGAAGGTCTCCGATCATATCAGAGTATCGATAGAAGACCCCGATGCCTGCCCCCGTTTCACCGCGAGGATCATTCGCAACGTGAAAATCGGCCCCTCGCCGTGGTGGGTACAGAAGAAGTTGATCGGTGCTGGAATGCGACCCATCTCAAACGTGGTCGATGTCACCAACTTGATTATGATCGAGTCCGGCAATCCAGTCCATGCGTTTGATTTGGATAACTTCGGCTCAAACGAAGTCGTCGTGCGTCGCGCCAAAAACGGCGAGACACTCAAAACGCTCGACGGCAAAGATCACGAGTTGACCGAAGATGTCCTCCTTGTCACCAACGGTAAAGAAGCCAAGGCTGCCGCCGGTGTCATGGGCGGGTTTGATTCGGAGGTCACCGACGACACGAAAAACATCCTGCTTGAAGTTGCGTATTTTGATCCGTCAATAGTCCGCAAGAGTCGCAAGCACCTCGGTTTTGTTACGGAGGCTTCGACCCGGTTTGAAAAGGGCGTTGATCCGAACCATGTGCCGGTCACCTCCGAGCATGTGGCCGCTCTGTTTCAGCAGTTGTGCGGGGGAGAAGTGCTCGACGGGATAGTCGATTGCTACCCGAAGAAGATCGAACCGAACACGGTCGAGCTTCGTCCGAAACGTTGCTGTGACATCATGGGCATCGACGTGCCGGTCGAGAAGATGACACAGATATTGCGTGATCTCGAGTTTGAGGTCGAGGGGACCGACCCGCTCAAAGTAACCGCGCCGACTTTTCGGCATGACATTGAGCGCGAGATAGATTTGATTGAAGAAGTCGCCCGGATTATGGGCTTCGATGCTATCCCGGACTCAACCGATTCAATTGGCCCGTTGTTCACGCCGACGCACGAGGAAGACCTGTTTGAAGACGAGGTCCGTGAAGTCCTGACCGGTGCCGGCTTTGACGAGATTATGGGACACGGTCTGGCAGACAGTCGCTTGTGCAAGGTGCTCAATCCGGAGTTGCCGCAGTTGAAGATACTTTCGCCGGTATCGGAAGAGCTTGATATCATGCGCAACGATCTGACCCATACCGGTCTGAGCACCGTGGCCCACAACCTGGCCCATCGCAATTTGGATATGCGTTTGTTTGAGATCGGCCGCGTGTATTTCCCGCCAAACGACAAGGACGAATGGATAGAGGAAGACCGGCTGATGTGTCTTGTTACCGGCAATACGGCCGCCACCTGGCGGGATCGACCTCGTGAACTGGATTTCTATGATCTCACCGCAGCGC
Organism: uncultured candidate division Zixibacteria bacterium; assembly: GCA_963664195.1. Classification (GTDB taxonomy): domain Bacteria; phylum Zixibacteria; class MSB-5A5; order GN15; family FEB-12. The sequence continues at coordinate 3,761,121 of OY760907.1, read as the reverse complement.
TGGATGCCCTGTCAGCCCGGTTCCACTGGCCGAAACTCGGTTTTGAGCCGGAGCCGGTCAACTACTACGAGAAGGAAATCTCGTTTGCGGTCATGCTCGGTGGTCGTCGGGTTGGCACCATTGGCAAGGTATCGGCCAAAACGGCTCGAAAGTTCGAGGTCAAACAGTCGGTGTTTCTGGCCCAGATGAGCATGGATGTGCTTCTTGAGCTGGCCCGCGATCTGGCCGAGTTTACGCCACTGCCGACTTTCCCGGCTGCCCCGCGCGATCTGGCGCTGGTGGTCGACACGACCGTGAAGGTTGGGGAGATTGTCGACCTGGTGGCAAAATACGCAGGCAAGATTGCCGAGTCGATTGATATTTTTGATCTCTACACCGGCAAGCAAATAGGTGAGGGCAAGAAGTCGGTCGGAGTATCGATTACGTATCGCTCGCCCGAACGAAGCCTTTCCAGCGAAGAGATTGACAAAACTCAGAAGAAGATTATTGCGCAGTTGAAGAAAGACTTCAATGCGGAGATCAGGGATAAATAGATATGTCGGAAAAACTTGAGCTGTTGGAACGGAAGGTCTCGCAGGTGCTGAACCGGGTTGATGATCTTCGGGCCGAGAACGACCTCCTCCGAGAGGCCAACGTTGATCTGAAGGACAAACTGGTCGGCCTGAAGCGGGATTTCGATGCTCTCAAACTCGAGCAAAACGATCTGGCAGATAGAGTTAAGACAAAACTTGTCTCGATTCTTAGTCGTGTCGAGGAGCTTGAGAAGATTGGGCTGTAAAGTTTTTCTTGACTTAATCTTGACAAGTGGCTATAAGGTCTTAAGCGATAGTGGGATAGAGTGGCCCGGCCAGACTTGCAAGGAATCCAGCTGTGACTAACCCATCGGTTGAAAACAAAGTTGTTGTTAAAATATTCGGGGAAGATTACCCAATCACCGGATCTACGGATCCGGCCTACATCTCGAAAATCGCCGATTTTGTCGATTCGAGAATGCAGGAAGTGTCCAAACGCAGTCATACCAATTCAAGAGAGAAGGTGGCCATTCTGACCGCCCTGTCTCTGGCGTCCGAGCTACAGGCGAAATCCGCCGACTTGGACCAACTGGCCTCTGATCAAGATGCCAATCTGGATGCACTGTTGGACAGATTGGATAGTGCTCTCGGCGACAACTGTTCAACCGATCAGTAGACAGCACCCGTGCTTTTCTGACTTCCTCTCAATCCCGTGTCTATCATTTCACATAGATGAGACGTCCGTTCCTCTGGACCGGACGGGGAGACACAATGGACAACTTGGTTACTATATTGATTGCGGCCGTTGTTGCGGGCGCGATCGGCTTCACCGCTGCCTGGTTCATGTCTCGCCGCATAGGTGAGAAGAGCCTTGACAATGCTGCCAAAGAAGCCGGCAGGATCGTCAAAGAGGCTGAAAAAGAAGCCCGAATGAAGCAAAAGGAAATCGCCCTCGAAATGAGAGAGAATACTCTCAAAGAGAAAGGCGAATTCGATCGGGAAAGCGAACAAAAACGGCGTGAACTCGAGAAGTTTGAAAAAAGACTTGAGGAAAGCGATACCTCCCTCAGAAAGAAAATGACTGTTCTGGACGTCAAGGAACGCGACCTTAACGGACGCGCCAATGCGCTCCAGACCCGTCAGAAAGGTATCGAACTGGCCGAGGAAGAGCTAGCCCGGATCATTGAAAAACAGAACGAGAACCTTCAGAAAACTGCGCAGATGACTCCGGAAGAGGCCAAAAGACAGCTCATGGATAACATGGTTTCCGAGGCCAAAATGGATGCTGCCGCGCACATCAAGGAGATTCGCGACAAAGCGGAGCGCGATGCGGACAAAGAGGCTAAGGAGATTATTCTTCAGTCGATTTATCGCTGTGCCGCCGATCATACGGTCGAGACCACAGTGTCAGTCGTGACCCTGCCCAACGACGAGATGAAAGGTAGGATCATCGGCCGTGAAGGCCGAAACATCCGCGCTTTTGAGACCGCGACCGGAATCGACGTCATTGTCGACGACACCCCCGAGGCGGTGATTCTTTCCGGCTACGACCCCGTACGTCGTGAGATCGCCCGGATGACGCTCGAAAAACTGATCTCCGACGGGCGGATTCACCCGACCCGAATCGAGGAGGTCTTCGAGAAATCGACCAAGGAAATGGATGTCATCGTGCAGGAAGCAGGCGAGCAAGCCTGTTTTGAGCTGGGTATTCACGGCGCCCACGCTGATCTGGTCAAGATGCTCGGGAAACTCAATTACCGGACTTCTTACGGTCAGAACGTGTTGGCCCACTCCAAGGAAGTCGCCATGCTCTGTGGCCTGCTAGCCGCTCAGCTTGAACTCGACGATGTCCTGGCGAAGCGTTGCGGTCTGCTGCACGATATCGGTAAGGCTGTCGACCGGGTGACCGAGGGTACGCATACCCAGATCGGCGCCGATTTCCTTCGTCGGTATAAAGAAGATGAGATTGTGGTCAACGCCGCGGAAGGGCATCACGGCGATGTCCCGATGCTCAGCCCGTACCCGGTTCTGGTGCAGACGGCCGACGCTATTTCCGGCTCACGACCGGGCGCCCGACGGGAGCCGCTGGAGGCCTACATCAAGCGACTTTCGCAGCTTGAGGAAGTGGCTGACTCTTTCAAGGGCGTGGCCAAAGCCTACGCCATTCAGGCTGGTCGAGAAATCCGCGTAATTGTTGAACATGATCGGATCGATGACCTGGCCTCGACGGTTCTAGCAAGTGACATCGCGACCAAGATTGAGGGTGAAATGCAGTACCCCGGTCAGATTAAGGTCACGGTTATTCGAGAGATGCGCGCCACTGAGTTTGCCAAGTAGCGTATCATTCTTGAAACGTTTTTGCGATTGATTGTCAGGTGGAGTTCTGGTAGACTCCACCTGACTTTGTGAAAGTCATTACCCTTGCCGGAATACAGGCGGAGATTCCGGTCGCTTCGTTTATCCGCCTTGGAAAGAGTCTTCATGTCTTTGCTCACCATCATGTTTGTCGCCGATGTATGCGGCAGACCCGGACGTCAGGCGGCGGCCTATCTTATCAAGCCGATGCGCGAAGAGTTTTCGGTCGACCTCGTAATCGCCAATATCGAAAACGCCGCCGGTGGATTTGGCATTACGCCGGAAATGTCACGCAAGATGTTCACTTATGGTATCGATGTCCAGACCTCAGGCAACCACATCTGGGACCGGGTACAGATTCTCGACTACCTGAATGAAACCCCGAAGCTGCTGCGTCCGGCCAATTTCCCGGCCACCGGCGTGCCAGGAAACGGTTCCTATGTTGCCGCAGTCGGCGATCACAAGGTCGCTGTGCTTAATCTTATGGGACGGGTCTACATGGCCAACACCGACTGCCCGTTCCAGGTTGCCGATGAGGAAGTCCGTCGACTCAAAGAAAAGACGCCCACGATCTTCATCGATTTCCACGCCGAAGCGACTTCTGAGAAGCAGGCAATGGCGCATTATCTCGATGGCAACGTGTCGGCCGTGATCGGTACGCATACTCACGTAGCGACCGCAGACGAGAAAATATCCGGCCGTGGAACGGCTTACCTTACCGATGCCGGCATGACAGGACCGCATGACTCGATCATTGGCATGGACAAGGGGCCGTCTCTGGGGCGATTCCTCACCGGGATGCCCAAGCGGTTCACCACTGCCACTGACGATGTCAAGATGTGTGGCGTGATTCTCAAGGTAGACCCCGAGGACGGCAGCGCGAAACATATTGAGAGATTCTCACGTGAATTCGATCTGGCAACATTCCAGAACAGTTCTCAACCGGATGTTGACTGAAGAGGGTGATTGTATGGCTGCCACACTAATCGACGGCAAACTGGTTGCGAAAAACGTCAGGAAAGAACTCAAGAAACGTATCATCGCGCTCAAGGAACAGGGCATCACTCCGGGACTGGCCGCCGTGCTCGTAGGCGATGATCCGGCCTCTGCAATCTACGTCAAGAGCAAGGAAAAAGCCTGCCAGAAACTCGGCATCTACTCTGAGATCATCAGGCGACCCGCCGAATGTACGCAGGAGGAGCTGACGCAGATCGTCAAAGACCTTAATGCCAGCGACAAAATCCACGGCATCCTCGTACAGTCTCCGGTGCCCAAACAGATAGACGAGATGACGGTTACCCTGACGATTCTGCCGGAGAAAGACGTCGACGGTTTTCATCCGTATAACGTGGGCATGCTGCTCATCGGTCAGCCCGGTTTCATCTCCTGCACTCCGTACGGGGTAATCAAGCTCATGGAGCATTATGGTATTGACCCGCAGGGCAAGGAAGTGGTTGTCGTCGGACGATCAAACATCGTCGGCAAGCCGATTGCCGCGCTATTGATGCAGAAGGGCAAGTCGGCCAATGCGACGGTCACGGTGGCCCACTCACGCACGAAGAACCTGAGCGAAGTTACCGGGAGGGCGGACATTCTCATTGCCGCTATCGGTCGTCCCGAGATGATCACTGCGGACATGGTGAAGGAAGGCGCTGTCGTGGTCGACGTTGGCCTGAATCGGGTCGATGATGCTGCTCTCGAAAAAGGCTACAGACTCTGTGGTGATGTAGACTTCGGTCCCGTAAGTGAAAAGGCCTCGTTTATCACGCCGGTACCTGGAGGTGTAGGACTGATGACAATTGCCATGCTAATGACCAACACTGTGCTTGCTGCGGAGCGATCCGCCGCCCGCTAATACTTTCTTTGCAGTGTCACTGATTTCGTCTTTGCTGCATCGACTTGCACAAGAATTGAACAGCAAACAGGCGAGTCTGCACTGTCGATCTAATTCGTCGTTGAAGCTGGACGTCGCAAGTCTATGAACGTCTTGTAACTTGTTCTCACAAAGCGAGTTATGTGACGGCTCGCAAAATACGCGAAGGAAAACTTTTCCGTGTATTTGTCTGCCCGGCGGCGAGCGAGGGCATGATCTTTGCTCCTTTTGGACTAATTATGGAATTCGCCTGTTGACGTTAAGGTACTAGCTCTTCCTGTGAATAAGACCACTTGGTTTCTGACGCTCGTTCTGATCCTGATTCTCCAGCTCTGCGGTGTCTCTCAGACTGCGCCGGTCCAGTCGGATGCGGCCGCACCAACCGTGACCGGCAACAGCAGCGCAGATCGTGCTCCCGAAGCGCTCGATCGCATCTCGTTGAATATTCACTCACGTCAGGTGGTCGGGCATCCTCTGGTGTCTCTGGCAGAGATTATCCTGCTGGATGAAAACTCCGATTTGGTTGTCGACTATGATCCTCTGACCGATCCTATCGTTCTCACGAGTGCATCTGGGTCTTTATCCCCTGATTCTCTGGCAGACAGCATTCTCTATTCCAACGGAGTGATCCAGTTCCTGCCGCTGGGGGTGACGTATACCGGTCCCACGGGATCGATAGAGATCACAGCATCTGATACATCGCTCTCTTCTCCAGGGGTCTTTGTCTCGTTCAGCGGCTACGACTTTGTTGATGCCGTGTCTCTGTCAGGCGATCCCATTTCACATGTCTATTCAGACCTGCCGACCACAGTTAGAGTGTCAGTCGTTAACGGCGGACAACTCCTGGCTATCTCAGAACCGAAAGTTACCTCGCATTTTGCGTCAGGTGGTGGTTCTGTTCAGAACCTGTTCACGGCGAATAACAACGGTAATATCGATACGCTGCTCGTTGAACTACCTACCGCCGGGCTGTCGGTCGGCGAGGACACGCTCATCCTTGTGCTTGAAAGCGTGTATCAGCCGAATGCGGGACCGTTCACGATCACCGACTCCCTTTCAATACCTGTCACCATACTTGCGCCGGCCGAGGTTCGTTTTGTGAAGGATTCATTCGAGCCTGACTCGGTTTATGCCGACACGGCCTTCGCCATAGGCTTCCAGATTGCTACCACTGCCTTCTCGGGGCCGATAGACTCCACCGATCTGACGCTATACGCTGTGACGTCCGAGGATTCAATCCTTGCCACCGTTTTCCAGGGGATGATTAAGTACAGCCGCTTCGAAAACGACACTATTTTCTACGAGAATGTGCAGGCTAACGAGACGGATATTGTCCTGGATGCTATCGACGCGGAGCCTGGCTCGTATCGACTGATGTTTGATTACACGATGTATTCCAACGGCGCCGTCTTCAGTCTCGACAGTACGGCGATAGACTCTATTGTCCTTCTTCCGCAAATCGAGTTGGAGTTCGACTATTCCAGCTTTGAACCGCGTCTGGTTGCATCGGGGCAGGAGACTTCGTTTGCCTTTGATATTGTAGTCGATGGGACCCTGCCGCTGGAAATTCTCTCTGAGGGTACCAGTTTTCATGTCTTTGGTGATGTCTTCTACGCCACAACCAATCTAGTGGCTCCCGGCGACAGTCTGATACCCGGAATCAATCGCCTGGAATGTGAAAGTGTGTTTATCCCGTCTGACCAGTTAGGAAAGACGTTGACCGTAGCAGCTACTGTCGCCTATCGACACCGTGGAGCGGCCAATGCGCTCTCTTCATCGACCAACTTCGAGGGCATGACGGTGGAGGTCGAGGCGCTCCCTGTTGTTCAGATTGTCGAAGCTTCCATCGTCGGGATAAACGTACCGTCGGTGAATACCGGACAAGCGTTCCAGGTGGCCTGCCGCATCGCCAATTTGTCTACCTCGGACCAGCCTCCGTTTGAAACTCGCATGGTGACCGACGGCAACTCAAGCTTTGTCCCCGAACTGACCGTTCCCGGCATTCCCGGTGACAGCACCATCGAGGTGCGTTACGACGTCGTGGCGTCGGCCGTGCCTAATCCGTCGGAGATCTTTCGAATCGATATATCCTCTTTGGGAGTTAATCAGCTTCCCCCGGTTGACAATATCGCGTTGGCAAATGTGCAGGAACCGGCACTCCTTTCGGTATCTCACATTCTGATTGGAGCCGATCAGGGGTATTTGACCATCGGTCAGGATTTCAGCGTCGTTCTGAGCATCGTGAACACGGGTGAGGCCGACGCCGGCAATGGGACTTTTCGGATATCGACTAACGGTCTGGATCTCGGGAACGAGGATCCGCTGACACTCGTGGTCGAAACCGGCACGCCAAGGGGAGTATCCTTTGTCGCGCCTGATTACGATACCACCGTGACCATCAGTGTCGATCTGGTCAATATTCCTCTGGATATGAACACGAATCTTCCAGCCCAGATCGGAGACACGACGTTTGAGATGAATCTCGCGGTGACCTCGCCCAATGCGAGTTTGGAGTTGGAGGCAGAGACGGTCAGCTCTCATCTCGTTCTGTCCGGTGGTGACGAGGATTTCTTCTCGCTTGGACTCACTAATCGTGGGACCTCATCGATTACCGATATCCTGCTCTCATCGCTGACGCTTTACGTGCTCAACGATGATGGTTTCCCACTGGATGTGCGGGAAGTGCTTGAGGTCGGTTCGTCGGCTCTGATCAACGACGGTCGTCGGGTGACCACGGTTACCGCAGGAGCCAATCGGATGGTGCTTTCCTTTGGTGACGGTTTCATTGTGGAGGCAGGGCAATCGACTGATCTTGTATTCCGTTCCAGAGTCAAGGCCTCAGCCGGTACCGGTTTCATGCTCTTTGTTGATGCGGCAGATATCGCGGCCAGTTTTGCACACGGACCGCTGGCAGGACAAACGGTGGAGATCATTACCTCCAATGACACCAGTCTTGTATTCAAGGAGCAATTTACCGCCGTTGAGCCGGAACTGGATAGATCTTTTATCATTAGGGACAATCCGTACAATCCTGCGACGGGCGAGGCTGAGTTTAGATACTATCTGGCTGAACCGTCCGGCGTGGTGTTCCGCATCCTTACGCTGACCGGTGAGAAGGTCTACGGAATCGATCTTGTCGAGGGATCCGACGGCACCGATGCCGGCTTGCAGTCCCTCACTTGGGACGGACGGAACGAAGACGGTCAATTGGTACTCAACGGCGTATATGTGGCCGTCATTACCACCGAAAAAGATGGTGGGCGGGCGACATTGAAAGTGGCGGTGCTCAAATGAAAAGCCTCGTCCTGACAATCGTCGGCCTGCTGCTATCTGCTGTCGCGTATGCTGGAACCGGGGACGCCGGTCGGGAATCGCCTTTCTCTATTGGCAACGGCGCCAGGGCACTGGCCATGGGGGGCGGAGTGATCTCGCTTTCCCAGGATGCCTCAGCCGTTTACTACAACCCCGCAGGCCTGGCCAATTTGCTTCAGCAGGAAGTCTCGTTTACGCACGTCGTGTTGTTTGCAAACTCGACCTACGACTTTGCATCGTGGGTGTATCCGGTCGATGAAAACCGGGGCTTCGGTCTCGGATTCATGAGGATCGGTACCGGTGACATCGTGAGAAGGGCAGAGTATGCCGACAAGGGCACATTCAGCTATTCGCAGTCGCAACTGGTGTTGTCTTATGGCTTGAATATTGGCGAACCGTTCGCCGCCGGTACCAGCCTCAAGATAGTCAATCAGGCGCTGGATGATCACTCCGATTTTGCCATTGAGATGGACCTGGGTGCTACGGCAAAGCTATACAAACATCTTTCGTTGGGTGCCATAGCGCGGGACATACTGCCAACCGAATTGCAGCTTGACTCCACCGCTGAAGATATGCCGTTTACGTTTGCGGGCGGGTTGACATTGCACGATCTGTCGTTGTCCGAGCATGCGGTAGTGACGTTGTCAGGCGATCTGGAGAAACACGCCGACCGGGCGGTCAAGCTGCACGCAGGTGGAGAGTTGACTCTGCACCGGCACTATGCTTTCCGGGCCGGATATGACAGGGACAACATGGCGCTCGGGGCCGGTTTGCTTCATGGCAGGCTCAAGATCGACTACGCGTATAAAGTTACGGACTATGTGGAGGATGTCCATCATTTCACCGTGTCGTTCCTGCTGGGCAAATCGGTGCCAGAGCAAAAACGACTTCGCGAGCTTGCCCTCAGACCGCCGGAGCCGACGCCGGAAGAGAAACTTTTTGCCTCGCTGATGGCCCAGGGAAACAGTTTCCTGCAGCGCTTCGAGCTTGACTCGGCCGCCACCTACTACCGTCAGGCTCTTGATCTGCGGCCCAACGATCAGGAGATCATCGGTTCGCTGGCCGCTATTGCTGAATCTCGTCGCGTGCAGCACGAGCAGGAAGCCCGGCTCCGCCAGGCAGAGACGGAGCGGAACCAAACCATTACAAGTTTCGTGACCCAGGCCGAGTCGCTGTATGACCGCAAGATTTATCAGGCGTCTCTGGATTTGCTCAATCTCGTGTTTGATATTGATGCCAATAATCTTCGCGCAGAGCAACTCCGCAGTAACATTTTGCAGGCGAGAGCCGCCGAGGTTGAACAGCAATTGCTGAACGCGAAACAGGCCTCCGATGAGGGCCGCTTTGCCGAAGCCATCGAGGGGTACAACCGTGTGCTCGAAATCGAACCCGACAACAAGTTGGCACCGGCCGCCAAGAAACAAGTGTTGGCCACTATGGACCTTCCAGAGAAGATCCGTGCCGGTATCGAGTTGTTCGAAAAAGGACGCCTCAATGCTGCCCGCACGCAGTTCAATGCCGTCCTCGAAGTGAACCCGAGTCAAGCGACCGCGCTTGATTACCTCAGTCGCATTGGCGAAGCACAAACCAGAACTGCTACCCTCGAGGATCTGCAGAAGGACCGGGATGCCTGGGCCCTGTATCTCGATGGTCTACGGTATATGAGAAACAAAGAGTACCAGAAGGCTATCGATGCCTGGAATCAGGTGCTCAAAGCCTATCCGAACAATCCGAATACCGTGGACAATATCGAACAGGCCAAACTCCGTCTCGGCAGTCAGGAACCGGACAGGTAAGCCTTCCCCTTTTTACTTTTTAACTAGTGTTTCCGCGCCCCGCGCGAGTACCTTGCATTATGTTTCGTCGCCCTACTAAAGAGATAAACGCCGAGTTTCTTGCCGAGGAGAAATACCTTGACAGCATCCAGCGCACCGTGCGTGAGGCCTGTTCATCGGCAGGTATGGCACGCAAAGACACTCAGGCGGTCTTGCTTGCCATCGAAGAAGGGGCGACAAACATCATCCGGCATGCCTATCTGTACGAAAAGGGCACGCTGAGGCTGCGCATCGTCATTTATTCAAAGCTGCTTGTTTTCTCTCTCATTGACAACGGCCGATCTTTCCGTCCCGACGGGAGTGGCAAGCTGGACCTCGAAAGGCTGGTCGAGTCCGGCAGACGCGGCGGCCTCGGTTTCTACATGATCCAGAAGATCATGGATTCAGTCGAGTACGTGTCGGGGACGAATCAGAACGAACTCCGTATGACCAAGCGCCTCGGTTCGCAAGCCCACAAAGAGGCCGCCCCGTTGCTTCGCAGGATGTTCACTCTGCGCGCAAAGTTTTCCCTCTGGACGTTCTTCATTGTATCGGTGATTATTGGCGGCGCGTTCTACTACATTCAAGATCGCACCAATCGAGAGATATACTCTAACCTCGACAATACTGTCCGTGCTCTCGGTATGACTATCGCCGAACAAGCCGCGCTGTATACTATTAACAGCCGAAGTGACGTGGAATTCGACGAACTGGTAATCTCGTACTACAACTCTAACCGCGTGCTTCGACGGATCGTGTTGACTGACAGCGTTCACACGATTGTCGCTCACTCCGATGATATCCACAATATCCGTAATCGATATACTTATCCCGGATTCGTCCGCCCCGGACATTTTGGTACGCCTCAGCGGACGCTAATCAATGGAGAGGAAGTCAATTACCTGGAGCTTCCGATCAAGACCGGCGAACGGAGCCTGGGAGCGGTGCATCTGACCTACTCCTCGGCACCCGTGCTGGCCCGCCTGTCCGAGTCGCGAGAGAATATTATCAAGGTCACCGGCCTGCTGATTCTGTTCGGTATTCTCGGCATCTATCTGCTGTCGAACCATTTCGTGAAACCGATTGTCAATATCACTCGCAGAGTACGGCGGTTCTCGTCCGGCGATCTCGAAAGTGAGCTGCCCCTTGAAGGTGCCGATGAGTTCTTTGAAATCTCAAGCGCTCTGAACGAAATGATGACGCGTATCCGTCGGGATCGAGAGGCGGAGATTGAACGTGAGAAGATGGCCAAGGAACTCGAAGTGGCTTCGCAGATTCAACAGATGCTCCTGCCACGCAACCTGCCGCAGCGCCCCGGGCTCGAGGTTGCCGCGTTCTACAGGGCTGCCTCGATCATCGGCGGGGATCTCTACGATGTCTTCGAGATCGACGAAAAACGATGCTGTGTCATTGTGGCTGATGTCTCCGGCAAGGGCGTACCGGCCTCGCTGGTGATGTCCATGTTAAGGACGGTTATCAAGATATATTCGAGAGGGGCGATCTCGGCCCGGGCGACGCTGATATCGGTTGATGAATACCTTACCGGCAACATGCCCAAAGGAATGTTCATTACGGTGCTGATGGGGATATTCGATTCCGAATCGCGGACCTTCAATTTCGTGTCGGCCGGTCATAATCCGCTGCTGCTGTTCAAAGCAGGGACGCGCAAAGTTGTAAAACTCAACCCGTCCGGCATGCCTCTCGGAGTGCCGGCCACCATGGATCAGGGGTTCGGGGACACGCTCGAAGAAATGGAACTCGCGTTGGACGAGGGCGACCTCTTTTTTATCTATACCGACGGCATCACCGAGGCGGTTAATCGCGAAGGTAAGCAGTATGGTGTGGACCGCCTCGCTGATTTCCTTCAGGCCAAGCTGAAAAACCGTGAGCCGATGGGCATCAAAGATATCTCTCAGGCGATAGTCGACGAACTCGACGGTTTCGCCGGGTTTGCCCATCAACGGGACGATGTCACTTTTGTGCTTGCGCGGACCGTGCCGGTGACCGAGGAGGAGTCAGGGGCCGGCGAGGGAACGGTGATCGACAGCCAGACAATTGAACACTTCGGCGATCACGACAAGAATACCTGATCTCAAATTAGTAGTTGCCTTTTGACCTTCGGATTGCCTTCTTAAGGGACTGGTTGCTCGAGACGGCTCGTGCGCAAATGCGTACGATAGCTGCGTTGGCGGCCCCACGTATTGGTGTCTGAGTATGGAGAATATCAGCATATCGTTGTCCGAGGGCGGTCACGACCGCAATGTCTCGGAAGTCCGAATCGACGGCGTTATCGACACGTTGACTGCCACGGAACTGGAGCAGGTGATAGATTCACTGCTTCGTCGCAATCGGTACAAAATCGTGATTGATCTGGCCGGTGTGGACTATATCTCGTCTGCCGGGTGGGGGATATTCATCTCACATATCAAAGACGTGCGGTCCGAAGACGGCGATATCAAACTCGCCAACATGACCTCCGACGTACACGAGATTTTTGAATTGCTTGAGTTCGACAAGGTTCTGCAGGTGTATACTTCACTTGATGATGCGGTGGAGAACTTCGCCGCCGATCTTGAGCCGACCGACAAAAAAAAAAGCCCACCGCAGGACGAGTAAGGGTCATTGACAACCTGTCGGACACCGGTTCTGCGCCGCAGTCAATTCTAAATGACGAGCCGCTTACACTTGATTCTGGCGATGGCATAGAGGTTTTTGCCCTTCAAATGGTCAAAAACGATCCTTTTGTTTCGATCTCTGAGATCCGCAAAGAGTACGCTCAGCACAACTCCGGAGAAAAAGCCGGTTGGTGGAGAGTCTTTCGTATTCTCAAAAGGCACGGTTTGCTACGTAAAAAGTCTAGATTCAGATATGCGTGGGGCCGGTCCTGACAAGCGTTTTTGTTGACAGATTTCGTTAAATCGTTAGTTTATAGATAGATAAGAAACCGTAGGTGGGGCTTCGGTCATGTATTGGACCGTGTGGATTACAGCTCTGGTCGTGCTGGTTTCCATCCTTTTGGTATTATTGATCAAATTACGCCGTTCGGAGCACCAGACGGCCGTCATCTCGAGGATGAACCAGGACGACTTCTCAGATTTTCTCAGACTGAATAGTCTCGAGGGATCCGTGCAGGTTGTTGCTGAAAAGGCATCAGACTTGTTGAGGAATGCCTGTGCCTGTGAGAAGGTGGTCTTCTTCCGCAAAGAGCGTCACTATCTGGAATTGAACCACAAGTATAAGACCGACAGCTCGGGCGGCCTGCCGAGGATTCCCATTACTCCCGAGTTGACGGTCGAGCTGACGAATCGGGGTCACCCCGCTTCCGTTCGCGATCTGGAATCGCTGCTTCCCGGCGATGTGTACAGTCAGCTTCGACAATGGCGATGCACGCACTATTTTCCGATAATTTGGCGCGAAGAACTGTACGGTCTGTATTTCATTCACAGTCGTCTGAGGACTGACACAGCCTCGTTCAGGATTATTATCTCTACTCTGGCACAATCCCTGTCGGTGGCTTTCCATGTGAAGGATCAGGAAGAGAAATTGGAGCGGCTGGAAGAGCGGACCGCGGAACTTGAGGAAGCCTCCAGAAAGATGGACAGGGGCTTGCCCGCTACACCAGTGGGGGTACTCAAACTGGTGCGTCATCGAAACTCCGAGACACTCGTCAGTAAGATCATCGATGAGGTGCGCAAGGATCTCGAACTCGAACAGTTCGCTTTCATGTATGAGTCCAAGGAAGTCACTGCGCCGGTGTGTGTGGTGAAACACGGGGTCGCGGGGTCAATTGTCTCGCCTCCACGCCCGGATTTCGAGCAGCTCATTGCTCAACTGAGCGGCGGAAATTCAGAGCACGTGGCCGACCTCTCTGCTGCGACGACTCAGGTGACCGAGTTGAGTAGTAAACTGCAGGAAGCCGGGCTGAAATACATGACCTCGTTTCCAGTTTCCGCGCACCGATCCGGTCTGCTGGCCTGGAGTGATGCTCGCGCCCCCGAAGCAGTGCTCTCCCGACTGCGAATGCACGGTCTCTCCTGCACGGAGTTGATGGAAAACGCGGAATCATTCGAGAGAGTGCAGGAGGAGTCGTACACGGACAATCTGACCGGTCTTGCCAACCGAAGATACTTCAACAAGAGGCTCGATGAGGAAATCGGGCGCGCCCGAAGATATCGCCGCTCGCTTGGACTTATAATCCTCGATTTGGACGAGCTTAAGTACATCAATGACAGATTCGGCCATCAAGCAGGGGATGCCATTATCCGTCGCCTGGGAGAGGTGCTTCGAAGGTCAATCCGCTCTATCGACGTTACCGCCCGTTTTGGCGGAGACGAATTCTGTGTGATTATGCCGGAATCCGACAGCAGCACCTGTATGCAGTTCATGGGACGGTTGCAGAGTAAGATATCACGGACGTCATTCGAGATCGGACAGACCGAAACCGACCTCGTTTGCACGATATCCCAGGGAGGAGCGGTATTCCCCGAGCATGGCACCGACGCCGAGCAACTGATCTTTGCGGCCGACATGGCCCTGTTGCGTGCAAAAGAAGGCGGCCGGAACCGGTACCTCCTGTTCTAGGTTACGTACATATCGGGATCAGAAGCACTATAGTCACAAAAGGGGCTCAGTTTTTAGCCTTTACTCCTGTTTGAGGCGGGTCTATATTTCGTAATTAATCTTATTGGAAAAACTGCCGATTTGGTATTACAAGAGTCATACTGGAGAGTATAAAACCATGAAGAAACAACAACGCACCGGAATCGCCACTGCACTTGTTCTACTGGCGATTTGCTGGCTCGCCGGAGGGACCCTTCGAGCTGCCGAGTATGTGATCGGGCCGGGCGATGTTCTGTCGATCAGTTTCTTTCAAGCGCGCGATCTCGACGCTCAGGTGAAGGTGGGATTGGACGGCAAAATCACGCTTGATATCGTAGGACCGATCGTGGCTTCCGGGAAGACCACCACGGAACTCCAGAATGACATTGCACGGGCGATGTCGCGTCTGAATAAGGAAGTTTCTCAGGCGACGGTAAGGGTCGTGGAGTATAACTACAATTACGTCTATGTCATCGGTCAGGTGAACCTGCCGGGCAAGAAGACGTTTGAAGAGATACCGGACCTCTGGACAATCATCAACGAGTCCGGTGGTGTCGGGCCTGCCGGTGACCTGACACGTGTGGCGATCCTCCGCGGCGGCAAGGATGCCGGCAAAGTGGAAATAGTGAACGTCTCCGAGGCGATTGCCAACGCCCGGATTGAGAAGCTGCCCAAGATCCGTCGCCAGGACACTATCGAGCTGCCCAGGACGCCCGGCATGGCGATGGGTACTGAGTTGGGCATGGGGGCAGAGAAAAAACCGGTGGTTTATGTGTTCGGTGCGGTGACCACGCCCGGTACAATTGCTTACGAGAAGAATCTCGATGTTGCCGAGGCGATAGCTATGGCCGGTGGGACGACGATTGAAGCGAATACGAAAGATATTCAACTGGTGATCAAAGACGGATATTATTCCCAGACGGTCAATTTTGACCTTGCCAAATACAGCGAAAAAGGAATGCCTGCCCGGTATTTCGTGCAGAAAGAAGATTTGATTTACGTGCCCGCACGGGGCACAGGTTTCTTCGGATCCGGCATAGGTGGCATTGCTACGGCCGTTGGCGCCCTTGGGACCGCCGTTCTTCTTTATGACCGGATCAAGGGGAACTAAGAACTGTCCCGGGAGGCAGGAAGGCTGATGAGTACATGGAAACATATCGCCTGAGCAGCAAACTGAGAGAACAGGACAGGGAATACCTGATCCAGACCACGAACGATATCAGCGAGGGGTCGGTCATGACATCGGTGTATGTCGACGGTCGCCAGACTGATACCGTGAGGTGTCCGCACCCGTCGGAGATCAATCCGGAAGAAGTGCTTTCGCTGGTAAAAGCCGCCCACGGTGAGAAGAAGAAGGAAATCGAAGTACTACTGAAGGCCTTCAAACAGATCATGTCGGGCGCTGATTCCGAAGCGTTGTATCAACTCGGGACTGCCTTCTTCTACAAAAAACTGTACGCAGAAGCCGTTGAGCTTTTCGACTCTGTCGTCTGCGTCGATCCGAGTGCACACCAGGCCTACAACCATCTCGGGTTGACCTACCTGGCAATGGGACGAACCGAGGATGCCGTTGCTGCTTGCACCAGGGCTGTCGAGGGTCGTCCTGGCTATGCCGATTTCCGCAACAATCTGGGAGAGGCGTTCTTGTCCAACGGACAACCGGATGAGGCAATCAGGGAATTCGAGCAGGCGGTAAGCGTCAATATGTACTATGCTGACGCCTATTTCAATCTCGGGCTGGCTCACGTGCTGAGAGCGGTCACCGGAGGAGTGGGGTTCGACAAGAATGTGGCCGTGAATCGAATTACGGAATGCTTAAATCGAGCTTCGATGATCGAGCCGGGCATCCAGGAGCGGTCCGGCTTCGAGAACGGACTCAGGGCGCTGCAAGGCCATGATTTTGCGCAATGCCTGAACCTGCTCAAAGGTGTTCGCGAGCAACGCAAGGAAGAGCGACGGCTTGAGTTTGCCACCTTCTACATGCGTTTTGTGCTGTATCCCGGCTGGGTGACGGAAAAAGCGGTGGAGGATCGGATCGTATTTCTTGAAAAAGAACTGCAAAGAAACCCCAGCTACGTAGACCTTCAGGCGGAACTGGCCCAGTGCTATCTTGAGAAGTCGCGCTTGATCTGGCAGAAGGGCGTCAAACAGCTCGAAAAAACGTCAGAAATGAACGGGGCTCTTGGCTGGGTGACTCAGGCGCTGGAGGCCGCGAGCAGTATTTCGCCGCGTCTAAACGAAACAATCCGTAAGATGACCGAGAAAGGGTGAGATACCGCCTATGGCCCGAGATATAGTCCCGCTGGCTGACTACTACAGTCTGGAATCACCCATAGCTACTGAACTGCGTCGGCTGTTGCACAATCTTCAGAAAAACGCAGCGGAGGGCGAGTTGAAGTCTATTCTGTTGACGTCGGCCACCACCGGCGAGGGAAAGTCTACACTCAGTTCGCTTCTGGCGATTACTGCCGCCAAGAAGGGACTGAAGACTCTTCTGATCGACTGCGATATGCGCAGGCCGACTCTGCACAAGCTTTTCACTGTGGAACGACGCCACGGTTTGACTGAAGTCCTCGGTGAGGGTGTGGCAGGAAAGAGTGTCATCAAGAAAACGACGCTCGATACGCTTGATATTATCACCGCCGGGGCAAGTACACCAAACCCGACAGAGTTGTTTGATGCCCGCCAGATCGGCGCCCTTATTGCAGAGCAGAAATTCTATTACGATTACGTCTTCATCGATTCGCCTCCGGTGATCCCGGTCTCAGATCCAATGTTGCTGGCTCAGGAAGTCGACGGCACTCTGCTGGTCATTAAAGCCGGGGCTACCGCACGTGAGGTTGTGGCCCGGGCTGCTGAGATCATGTCCTCGGGAGGGACGAATCTCCTCGGAGCGGTGCTCAATAATGTGAACGGTTCTCTTCCGTACTATTACGACTACACCCATTACAATTACGACTATTCGCCCAAGCCGGAAAAGGGTAGTCAGCGGAAATCCAAGTCCAATCCGAATCTTAAGCCGGCTGGTTCTCGCCCGATGAACCAATCTGCCGGCGACCGTACGGATGCCACGGACAAGAAGAAGATTCACCGCTAGTCGGGCCTGACTCATGAGTACGCTGTTTAACGTTCTGACCGTGGACCTCGAGGAGTGGTTTGTCGTAGAAGCCCTCGCCAGCAGGTACCGGTTTGAAGACTGGCCTTCGCTGGAATCCACTCTGGAACGCAACTGTATTCGCCTCTTGAAGCTCTTCGCACGAAACCAGGTGACCGCCACATGGTTCATACTGGGATGGTGCGCCGAACAGCATCCTGACCTTATTCGTCGCATCGCCGATTCCGGGCATGAGATTGGCTGCCACAGCTATCGGCATATTCAGGTTGATTCGCTGACCCCGGAGGAATTCCGAGAGGATACTGAGCGCGCACTTGAGGCAATATCCAAACCGCTACGCAGCCGTCCGATTGGCTACCGTGCGCCGAGTTGGTCGATCAACAATACCGTACCGTGGGCTTTCGACATACTCTCTGATCTCGGATTTGAATACGACAGCTCGATTTTCCCGATCAAACACGATCTCTACGGCATGCCGACCGGACCGCGCACGCTCCACAAGCTCAAAACCAGCAATGGCAATTATCTGTTCGAGTTCCCGGCCTCGACCCAGCGGTTCTTTGGACAGAACATTCCGCTCGGTGGCGGCGGGTATCTTCGGCACTCACCCTACTGGTACTCGCGGCGCATGATACGCAAACTTAACCATCAGGGGCAACCGGTTGTGGCGTACGTCCATCCGTGGGAATTCGATCCTGATCCCCCTGAAATTCCGGGTATGACCTACCTTCAGCGCCTCCGCATGCGCGGTTCAACCTCCGTGTTTGAACAGAAGTTGGATCGCCTGATCGGTGAGTTCGAATTCACTACCATGCGCAATCACATCCGCCTTGCTACACGAAGCCGTATCGGATTCGAGCGATAGACTGTAATCCGTTCTGTACCAATCTCTTTGACTACTTGAACAACCCGATTGTGGACACGATCTCCTGCGTCTTTGGGAATAAATCCTTGACTAATGGGTATAAAGAACGAATGTTAGACCGAGGAGAGAATGACAGGGTTATGAGGACGAGGAGAATCCCCATGAAGAGACTTCTATTGGTCGCAATTGCGGTGTTGATGATGGTACCGGTCGTGAATGCGGGCCGGAAGACAAAAAAGGCGGGCAAAATCAAGAACGACGTCTATACGGACGCCCAGTTCCCCTTCCAGATGACGATGCATGACAACTGGAAACCGAGCATCAAGAAAGACAAAGAAAAGCTGCGTCTGACTCTCATGCAGAACAATTATGCGATTCCGAATCAATTCGTGGCCGTTCCGGACTACGCCAAGATTCCGAAAGTGAGCGTCTACGTGGACACCACTTCAATGCATCTGCATACGTTCCTGGACTCGCTCCTGAGCGATGACTACAAGTCGGATCAGAAGAGCGATATCCTGAAGGAATTCGAGATTCTTCAGCGGACCGATATCCTGCAGGGCGATGTACTGGCCAAGGGGCGGGGACGTATCGAGATCGACGGTGAATCCGGAGTGCTTTGGCAGGGGCAGGCCAAGTATAGACAGCAAGTATCCACTTCGGCCGGTTCGACCGCTGTCAAAGTTGTCAGGGATTCGTATGGTGGTGCGATTTTTGTGGTCAAACACCACGACCATATCTACCTGTTTCATCTGATCGCCGAGTGGCCGTATTTCGAATCGGTTCTGTCCGAGGTGACACCGGTCATTACTTCTTTGAAATGGACAGACATTGAGGCGGAAGAAGAATAGGTCCGGCTCACGGGAAAGGGCATTTCTTTTTTGGTTGACCCCTGTTTTGGCCCGTGGTAGATTGAAAAGCTATGGTTGAGAATGCCAAATCGACGGAGGTCGTATGTGGGCCGTAAGGGCAATCCTGGTACTCGGGCTGGTTCTTCTGGTTGTTGCGTTTGCTTATAACAACTTCGGGGCCGACCAGACGGTTGACGTAAGACTTGAGCCGGTCCTGCCGAACTATGTGAACGTGCCGCTGGTGACGGTCGTGTTCTGGTCGTTTGTGTCCGGCGCGATTCTGTCGATGTTGCTTTTTGTCACGATCTATATCAAGCAGTCGGTGCAGGTCCATTCGTCTCGGCGACGTATCAGATCGCTTGAGTCGGAGGTTTCGATTCTGCGCAACCGACCGATCGAGGAATCCGCCGAACTTCTCAAGGGAGCTGATCGCAAGAATGACGAGCTTAAGTCTCCGTTTGCGAAGGGGTGAGCATTATGGTTGATTACATTCTTGTATTTCTCCTGCTGGCAATGGTTGCCTTCGCTTTTTACCTGGGATACGAGAGGGTCTTCCGCAGGAAAGGAAAACCAGAGTCATCGGCCTATCTGGATGCGCTTCGCGATCTACTCGACGGTCGTCAGGAATCGGCTTTCACCAAGCTTCGTCAGGTGGTGATGGAAGACTCCACTAACCTCGATGCCTATTTGCGCCTCGGCCAGATACTCCGTGAGAACAACCAGCCGGAACGGGCCTTGCAGGTACACAAAGACCTTGCCCTGAGACCTGGATTATCCCTTCAAGACAAGGTTGCCATTCTGCGTCACCTGGCCTCGGATTCCCTGGCTGCGAGTGATGCTAAGATGGCCGAGGAAGCCCTCCGGGAGTTGATTTCACTGGATTCGTCCAATCATTGGGCGCATACGCGGCTCCTGACTCTGCTCGAAAAGGACCAGAAGTGGGAGGCTGCCTACGAGTGTGCGGTGCAGATACTGAAGCTCGAAGCCAATAAGTCCAAGAAGCCGCTGGCGAAGTACAAGTACCAGGAAGGTGAGCAGCTCGCGCGGAAACGTGAGTATCACAAGGCGCGGATTCTGTACAAGGAAGCAATCGGTCTCGACCAGACGTTCACCGGCGCCTATCTCGCTATTGGTGATTCGTACTACGAAGAGAATCGTCTCGATGATGCCGTGACGTTCTGGACCAAACTGATCACCGCTGTGCCGGATCAGGGACACCTGGTTATCGACCGGCTACAGAAAGCGTTTTTCGATCTGGGCCGTTTTGGTGAGATTCAGAATATATGCCAGATAATCCTCGATCACGCTCCCAAAAACCCGGAGGCACGCAGAGCCCTCGCTGAGTTTTACGAGAAAAAGGGCGACATGGACCTCGCCGCGGAAATGTGGGAACAACTGGTTGATGACTACCCGCAAGATCACCTGTACTTGCTGGAATTGATCCGTGTGTACCTTGAGAAGGGGGAGAAAAAGAAGATCAGCCGACTCTTCAATACGCTTGAACGGCGACGTCATGAGAAGAAGGATCGGTCCGCTTCCGATACCACGACTCCCTCGGCACCGGCCGGTTCGCCCTCGTAAGACAACAGGGGGCCGGAATCGTTCACGATGAAACGCCTGATATATACAGTCTTACTTGGCCTGGCCGTTTCCACGACGGCCTTCAGTGCTGATATCTACAACCTGATCACGCAGGGAAAGCTGGATGAGGCTCGCCGAGAGTTGTCATCAGTGGCGACTGCCTCCTCGCGCGACGGCAACGTGTTGTTCTACCTGAGTCTGCTTGAACCGGATGCCGCACAGTCAGCACGCCTGATGGAAGCCTCGCTGTCCGCCTCGGTTTCTGTCCGCTTCCAGGAAGAAATCTACTATCGTCTCGCTCAGTATTCTCTGTTGACGAAAGACTGGTCGAGGCTCTCCGAACTGCTGATTGATTATCGTTCACGCTGGGAGAACGGCAAGTACGAGGCGGAGATGCTTCGCCTGTCAATCCTGTTCGATGAATCACAGCAAAACTACGAGTCGGCACTCACGCAGTGCGACCGGTTTCTTGTTCAGAATCCTTCGGAAACCGATCAGCAATGGGGACAGGTCGACAAGGCGCGGATATTTGGAGCCAGTGGCAAAGGGATTGGCTCGCTGGAGACGCTGCGTAAGATATCCAGGGCCAAGAGAGGCGACTGTATACCGCAGGCCCTGTACGTGCTCGGTATGAATGCCGCCCGGAAGCAACGGACCGATGACGCCGTTTTCTTCTACAACCTTCTGCGCGAGGGTTACCCCGACGCGGTCGGGCTTGATGAAATCGTCGACCGTCTCGGCAGCATGTCTTCTTCGACGTCATCCGATGATGCCGCCGAAAAACTCACCGGGACGTATTACTCCGTGAAAGTGGGCGTTTTTATCGAGAAGGCAAATGCCAATCGCCAGGCGGACGTCTTCCGTCGACACGGCAAGAAGACCGAGGTTCAGAGGAAAACGATCTCCGGTAAGACATATCACGTTGTCTACGTTGGCAGGTTTCAGGATTTCGCCGAGGCCTCGCGATTCAAGACACAACTCGAAGCCGAGCACGGTGAACCGTTCCAGGTTGTCACGCGATGAGCAAAAAGGCCGACTCCGCCGACAAAATCACTCCGCTCATGCGGCAATTCCATGCTATCAAGGCCGAACACCCCGACAAGATTCTGTTCTTCCGAATGGGGGATTTCTTTGAAATGTTTGGCGATGACGCCGTCAAGGCGGCGCCGATTCTCGGCATCGCACTGACCTCTCGGTCGCACGGCAAGAACGAGCGCATTCCGCTGGCCGGGGTGCCGCATCATTCGGCTGAACGCTACCTCGCACGACTGATGGCGGCGGGACTCAAGGTCGTGATTGTTGAGCAAGTCGAAGATCCCAAAACGGCCAAAGGACTGGTCAAGAGGGAAGTAGTCGAGATTCTCACTCCCGGCACTTCGACAGTCGACGGAGAGGACTCGATCGGCCGCACCGGATCGCTGGCGGCAGTGTACACCAGCAACGGCAAAACGCTCGGGCTGGCGATTCTCGATATCAACACGGGATCGTTTCTAGTCGATCACGGGTCTTCGAATCGAGTGCTCGAAAGGCTGGCCGTGATGGAACCGGCCGAAATTCTCTATGCCGCCGAATCCGGTCCCGAGAGACTTCCGGCCCTGTTTAACGGAATGAGGGGCGATGGCAGTCTGACAGCCTACGAGGACTGGAATTTCGATCTCCGTACCGCCGAACGGGAACTAAACGATCATTTTCAGACGGGCACTCTGGAAGGGTTCGGGGTAGCCGGGTGCCGTGAAGCGATCATCGCTGCGGGTGCCATTTTCAGATATCTGCGGGAGAACCATCGTGAGCAACTCTCGCATATCAATCGCCTGGTTCGACTCGATGACAACGAGATTATGTCGCTGGATTACTCCACGGTGCGCAACCTCGAATTGGTGCGGAGCATTTCCGGATCAACCGAACAGCACACGCTGCTATCCGTGATCGACCGTTGTCAGACCGCCTCGGGCACACGCCGTCTCAAGCAGGCGTTGATGCGCCCTCTTACGGTTAGAGCAAAAATCGATCTGCGCCTGACCGGTGTCGCAGAGTTGGTGCGGGATCGTGATCTTTGCTACGGTGTTCGCGAGGAAACCAAAGGCCTTCCCGATCTGGAGAAACTGGCCGGACGTCTCGGCATTGGCAAACTTGGCCCGAGACCGATGGCTTCGATGGGACACGCTCTGGACATCTCGCGACGATTGAAGAACGTGTTGTCAAAGGCGCACAGTCCCCACATGACGCGAATCGCGGACGCGCTGCCATCGGTTGATGACTTGATCGAAATGATCTCGAAGGCGCTCGTCGAGGACCCACCGCTATTGGCTAACAAGGGCAAGATATTCCAGCGAGGGTACTCGCACCGTCTGGACGATTTGAACGATTCGATCAGATCAGCGCGCGATTACATCGGCTCGCTTCAGGAAACCGAACGGGCGGCAACGGGGATTGCGACACTCAAGGTTGGCTTCAACAAAGTGTTTGGATATTATCTTGAGATCACGCACGCCAACACCAGGGGTGTCCCCGAGCATTACATTCGCAAGCAGACGCTGGTGAATGCGGAGCGGTATGTCACGCCGAAGTTGAAAGAGAAGGAAGAGCTGATTTTCGCCGCTGAGGAAAAGATCATCGCGTTGGAGTTGGAATTGTACGCGCAGCTTTCGGAGAAGCTCAACGACCGCATCGGGGACGTCCTCCTGGCCGCCGACCTTCTGGCTGAAATCGATCTCGTGTCATCGTTGGCCGAGCTTGCGGTGGAGCAGGGATACTGTCGGCCGGAGATATTCGAGGATACTCGACTCAACATCGTCGGGGGGAGACATCCGGTAGTCGAATCGGTACTACCCTCCGGTTCGTTTGTCTCGAACGACATCGACCTGTCTGCCGAGAGCGACCAGATTATCATCCTCACCGGCCCGAACATGTCCGGCAAATCGACGTATCTTCGGCAGATTGGCCTGATAGTCATTATGGCTCAGATCGGTTCGTTCGTACCGGCTGACAAGGCTGAAATCGGCCTGGTTGACCGCGTCTTCACTCGTGTCGGGGCGCTGGACAATCTGGCAGGCGGGCAGTCGACGTTCCTTGTGGAGATGGTCGAGACGGCGAACATCCTGAACAACGCGTCCGAGCGCTCGCTGGTGCTCCTCGATGAGGTCGGTCGGGGAACTTCCACTTTCGACGGCATGTCTGTTGCGTGGTCGGTGGTCGAGCGTATCAATGAAGACTGTCGCTGCCGGACCGTATTCGCCACCCATTACCACGAGTTGACCGGTATGGCTGACATCTATGAGCGCGTGCGTAACTTCCAGGTAGCGGTCAAGAAGTGGGAGGACAAGGTTGTTTTCCTGCACAAAATCATCCCCGGCGGGTGCGACGACTCCTATGGAATCGAGGTTGCCCGGCTTGCCGGACTTCCGCGAGCGACGATAAACCGCGCCAAGCAGATTCTTCGGCTGCTGGAATCGGGTAAGTTCAATCAGTCGGAACTTGGTCGTGGCATTTACCGGGAAAAAGTACAGACGAGTCTGTTCGAGGCAAAACCTTCAAAGACCGAAGCGCTGATCAGTGAGACCGACCTTGATAACATGACGCCCGTGCAGGCGCACGAATTCCTGCGCAAACTCAAAGGGGACCTCGAGTGACAGCCGCAGAAAATAGAGACAAGAATCAGCCCTGGATCAGGCCGCTCCCGGAAAGGCTCATTAACAAAATCGCCGCCGGTGAGGTGGTAGAGCGTCCGGCCTCGGTGGTGAAAGAGCTGGTGGAAAACTCGCTGGATTCCGGCGCAGATCGTATCGAAATCCTGATCGAGAAATCTGGTGGCAAGCTGATCAAGATTGTCGACAACGGCTGCGGGATTGGCGAGGATCAGATCGAGATTGCGTTCTCGCGCCATGCGACTTCGAAGATTGCCGAGTTCAACGACCTGGACAGAATACTGTCCTACGGGTTCAGGGGGGAAGCACTCCCATCGATAGCCTCTGTCTCACGTATGCGCATGGTGTCACGCACCGCTGAGTCGGATAGTGGCACAGAAATCATTTTCGAGGGGGGCGTACTCCAGTCCAAAAAGCCCGTCGCGGCTCCGAAGGGGACAACCATAGAGGTCGGCGATCTGTTTTTCAATACGCCAGCGCGGCGCAAATTTCTCAAGGCGGAGACAACTGAAGCCCGGCACATTTCGCGAACTGCAATGGCTCTGGCGATGGGGCGATACGAGGTCGGCTTCACCTATCAATTAAACGGCCGCAAGGTCTTCTCGCAGCCGCCGGGTCTGGGGTTGGGAGAACGAGTACAAGCGTTGCTTGCTCCGGGCAAGAAATTCATCGCTGTGAGCGGCGAGGTCGGCCCGGTTGCGCTCGAAGGCTTCATCGGCCTTCCGGATCAAGTGCAGAGCAATCGCAACGGCCAGTACATTTTCATCAACGGGCGGTTCATCTATTCGCCGATGATTGCTCACGCCTTTGCGCTCGGCTACGGTGAGTTGCTGCCGCGCGGGAACTTCCCGATCGGGGCGTTGCTGCTGACGGTTGATCCTGCCGAGATTGATGTCAATGTCCACCCGGCAAAAACAGAAGTACGTTTGACGCGTGATCGCGAGATTCACAGCACGGTGCATCGGTTGATCAAAGAAACACTTCGGCAGGACGGTATAATTCCGTCGATGCCGATGGGTACTAGTCCTTCGGGCCACGCTCCGCAGGCGCCCTTCGCGAGACAGGATTACTCGAATAGGATTCCGGGGATTGGACAACGGGCTGCAGGCAACACGGAGTTTTTGGGCGAGATGTACCGCAATGTCCAGCCTCCCATGCCCGGAGCGTCCGCAGACACGGCACCTCCCGACGTGGTTCGGGTTGATACGAGCACGGGGGAGATCATCAGCGAGACCGACATCCCGACTGCTGCTACTCCGCAAGCGGTAGACGCTCCGTCTTCAACCGAGGCTCTGCGATATGTCGGGCGGTTCAGCGATTTGTATCTGCTTTTCCAGTCGGGCGAGGAGTTGTTTGTAGTCGACCAGCATACTGCGCACGAACGTATCCTGTTCGAAGAGACCCTTCAGAAAATGGACGATCAGGGTGCAGTAGCGCAGAATCTTCTGCTTCCGGTGCAGGTCGACCTGAACGCCGAGCAGATGTCGCTTTTCGATGAGGCTCAGGAACTCTTGAACAAGTCAGGGTTTGCAATAGAGTTGTTCGGGGATACTACCGTGCGCATTGAGGCTATACCGGCTGTGTTACGCAAGAAATCGCCCGAGAAGACTATTCTGGCGGTGATTGATGACATCGGGTCGCTCAAGAAGACCGGTTATGATCTCAAGAAGGCGATTGCGCAGTCGGTTGCCTGTCGCTCGGCTGTTATGTCCGGCGACCGTTTGACCGACCAGGAAGCCCTGGGTTTGGTCGAGCGGTTGACCAAATGTGAAAACATGTATTCTTGTCCGCACGGGCGTCCGACTTTTGTCAAGATCAGTCGTGCGGATATCGATAGGCAATTCGGACGTGGCTGAACCGACGACGATTCCCATCATCTGCGGTCCGACCGGCTCCGGCAAAACGGGGACGGCGCTGAGTCTTGCCCGTGATTGGCCGCTTGAGATTATCTCGGCAGACTCAAGACAGATGATCAAGTATCTCGACCTGGGAACGGCCAAACCGACAGCCGAGGAACAAAGCCTGGCCGATTTTCATTTTGTGGATACCATTGAACCGGGCGAGCGATACACCGCGTACCAGTTTCTTATCGAGGCTGACCGGACAGCGGGGGAGATTCTGGACCGCGGACGACATCCGTTAGTGGTTGGCGGCACCGGACTTTATCTCAGCGCTCTCTCTGACGGTGTCGTGGAGATTGAGGAAGACGACGGCGGGGCGGTCCGCACTCGACTGCAAGAGGAGATGGCAGAGCTTGGCCCGGAGCAGATGCACCTGCGCCTGAAGGAGATTGACCCGGCAGAGGCAGAGCGCATACATCCCAACAACAAGGTCCGAGTGATTCGTGCGCTTGAGATTTTCGAGTTGACCGGCAAAAGAAAATCGGACCTGGCCGCCTCTGATGCGTACAAAAAAA
This sequence comes from uncultured candidate division Zixibacteria bacterium, assembly GCA_963664195.1. Classification (GTDB taxonomy): domain Bacteria; phylum Zixibacteria; class MSB-5A5; order GN15; family FEB-12. The sequence continues at coordinate 3,734,184 of OY760907.1, read as the reverse complement.
GCAGGTATCGCTATGCGTACGTCTGTCTGTCCCCGCCGCGGGACGTGTTGTACGCCCGAATTGACGCGCGCGTAGATGAAATGATGCGAGACGGACTACTGGATGAGATTGAGGAACTGATCAAACGAGGGCTGGGGGACGCGATTAGAATTGCGAATGTAATCGGATACGAGGAGCTTTTGGATTTCCTTGAGGATCGATGCCCTCTGGATGAGGCGGTGGCAATGATCAAGCAGAACTCCCGTCGTTATGCAAAGCGCCAGATGACTTGGTTCCGAAATCGAGTTCGATGTCTGTTTTGTGAGGACTCAAACGAGGTGCAGAAAGCTGTGGAGCGACTTTGGACCGGAAGAGAGTAATCCAGGCAACTGAGCCTGTAAAAGCTTGACACTAGCTTTTACTATTTGTTATATGGCAATGACTTAGACCGAGAAGCCTAAAGGAACCCGTGGACCGGACCGATAGTGTAAGGGAAGACTCAGATTCTCAAGAAACGGAAGGAATGGATGCCTGACCACAACAACACTCCTCGAAATATCATGATTCTCTTTGCGGCAATCCTTGCCCTCACGGTCTCCATGAGTACATCTGGCTGTAACGGACCGGTCGTCAACGGGTTAGCTGGTCAGGAACGGTCAGCTGTGGCTTCCACGGCGGATACGACTACATCTGATGTTTCGGATGAACCGGATTCGTCCCCTATTTTGGCCTACAGTTCTAACAAGTCAGACAAGGGCAGGAAAGCCCAGAAGACGGGTGAAGCCGAGTCTGAGGCCAAGTCAATTCCTTCAATTGAACCAGAAAAGCAATCGTCAACGCTCGAATCTGCCGGTGAAACCGGTGGCAGTCCCAGGCATCTGTACTCCGGGGACTCCGATGAGCTGGAGCTGTATTACGGTCAAGTGGATAACGAAGACTCCGCCTCGGCTGTCGATGACGCCATCTGGCGGCAGTTTGACCTTGCGCAGGAGTACTACTCGATGGGAGTAGTAGCCAACAGGGATGCAAGCTGGGAAGAAGCGCAGTACCATTTTGAAAAGAGCATAAAAATCCTTGCGAGTCTCGATATCGAGTCAGATTCGGTGTTGACTCCTGAAGCAGTGAAATACGCAACGCTGTTGTCCAACGTAATTTCGGATTACCGCGTGACGCTTCGTTCGCTCGGCCAGCTCGAGGGTGACGCAACGCCGTCAGTGATGATCGAACGTTTTGGTGACTTGGAGCAGCGTCTCGGTGCAGATTCTCTGGTTGTCTTTAAGCAGGAAACGCAAGAGATAACGTACGATCTGCCGGTCAAGATGAACGACCGCGTGAAAAGCTCGATCATCTACTTCCAGACGGTCGCCAAGAGCGCCTTCCGGAAGTACCTGGTCAGATCTCAGCGATACCGCAGCATGTTCGTAAACACGTTGAACAAGCACGGGCTTCCGGAAGACTTGATATACCTGTCACTGGTCGAATCCGGTTACAACCCGCAAGCATATTCCTGGGCGAGAGCCTCAGGTCTGTGGCAGTTTATTTCCTCGACCGGGCGTCTGTACGGGTTGAAACGTAACTGGTGGATCGACGAGCGCCGCGACCCGGTTAAATCAACCGAGGCCGCCTCCCGATTTTTGAAAGATCTGTACGAGCAGTTCGGTGATTGGGAACTGGCTATGGCTGCCTACAACGGCGGGCCGGGACGAGTCAGAAGGACAATCAAGAAACAGGGAACGATTGATTTCTGGAAGATGAAACTCAAACGGCAGACTATGGACTACGTGCCGCTTATTTATGCTGCTGCGATCATCGCCAAAGATCCCGAACGCTACGGATTCACTGACATCGAGTTTGAGGACGAGATCGTCTGGGATGAAGTGGTTGTCGATCGTTGTGTAGACCTGAAAGTAGTCGCCAAGGAACTCGGTTGCAAGCTCAGTACGCTGAAGGACCTGAATCCCGAGCTGCTGCGCAACTACACGCCACCCAACTACAAGAAGTACACGCTGAAGGTTCCGAGAGGTAAGAAAGCCGAGTTCCTCGCGGCCTATGATGATATGCCGTCGCCGAAAGAAACAAGCTGGGTTCAGCATAAGATCAGCCGAGGCGAGACGGTGAGCACTATTGCGGCCAAGTACGGTGTATCGCAGTATGCAGTTCTCGAGGCGAATAATCTCAGCCGTCGTTCCCGCATTTATGCCGGCAAGAAGCTCATTGTGCCGGTGCCGCTGGATCGAAGCGGAACGGGCAGCTCGCGCACCAAAAAAGCCAGCTACTCCGCCGAGGGCACCGTCTACACGGTGCGAGCTGGAGACAATCTCTGGGATATCGCCAATGGGTTTGGGACTTCGGTCGATGGGCTTCGTCGTATCAACTACATAGAGCGCGGCTCGAGGATTTATGTCGGTCAGAAGCTGAAGATTCCGTCAAGCGCAAAGAATCTGAAGAAGAACAGTAAGCCTGCCGCCGGTAAGGTGTATGCCTCCAAAGACAGCGGCGGCAAGAATAACTCAGGCAGTTCAGGCAAGTCTGGCGTGTCTGCCAGTACTGATGCCAGGAAGTACAAAGTCCGCTCCGGCGACACGCTGTGGGAGATCGCCCGACAGCACGGGACCTCGACCTCCAAGCTTCGTTCTCTTAACGGAATGGGGCGTTCGTCTCGTATATACCCGGGACAGATGCTCACGGTGAGTGGCACCGGCGGCAAGGATTACATCATCCACAAGGTACGCCGCGGTGAATCACTTAGTCGGATAGCGAAAAAGTATCGTACATCAATCTCCAAGATCCTGGCCTCCAATCACTTGACGGACCCGGATATGATCGGTGTTGGGCACAATCTCAAGATTTACGTGAAGTAACGGAATACGCTCATGGCAAAAAAACGTGATGTGATTGTGGCGGTGGTTATCGTCGCATCCTTTGTCCTCGTAGTGGGGTTCTTTGGTCTGATGATGATCGGCCTCTACTCGGGGGACGGCGAGATGTCTTTCTCCGGTTTTGGCGACGCTGTTGGCGTCGTGGAGATGTTCGGTGTGATGACCGAAGCCTCCGGACGGCCGGTGATTGACCAGCTTGATCATTGGCGGGACAATCATTCAGTCCGGGCGATTGTCATCCACGTCAATTCCCCGGGGGGAGAGGTTGCGATTTCTCAGGAGATTTATGACGCTATCCTTCGGGTCCGGGAGGACAAACCGGTAGTTGTGTCCATGGCTGGTGTGGCCGCCTCGGGCGGATATTATATCTCCTGTGCCGCGGACAAAGTTGTCGCCAATCCCGGTACGTTGACCGGCTCCATTGGCGTGATCTTCTCCTTCCACACGTTCAAGGACCTGATGGAGAAGTGGGGTATATCGACCGAGACAATCAAATCCGGTGATCTCAAGGACGTCGGCTCTTTTAGTCGGGATATGACTGAGAAAGAAGAACTGATGCTTCGCTCGGTGGTAATGGACACCTACGAGCAGTTTGTCGGAGTGGTTGCCGAAGGTCGCAGTATGGAAAAGGAAGAAGTCTACCCGTTTGCCGACGGCTCTATATTCACCGGTTTACAGGCTTATAACCTTGGTCTGGTGGATACGCTCGGGGGGTTGAACGAAGCGGTGCTTCTGGCTGCTGAACTGGCTGATATGGGGAATGAACCGAGCGTAGTCAGGCCCCGAAAACGAGAGCAATACTCCTTGATGGACATGATCAGCACTGCCGTCGGGGGGCTGGGAGAGAAGGTGGAGAACTCGGTTTCAGGGCCTCGATTGATGTTCCTGTACCGGTAAGCCTGGTTTGAGTACTCAAAAAAACTCTGCTTGAAACGAAGATTTTCCTTTTCTTGGGGGCAAATTTTATTATCTTCTGCTGTCCCAAGGGCTTATCGGCAGAATGGTACCGAATTGCTGATTCCCTTTTGATACGAAAACGAAACTGGAAATGATGAGAATTGTTGTTGTAGATAGTCTTGTTGAGGGAGGATGAGGTGACTAAAGCCGATTTGGTCGAAAAAGTAGCCGAAAAGACAGGGCTCACCCGCACCGATGTCGCAGTGGTCGTTGACTCGTTTCTCGACACCGTGAAAAAATCGGTCGAAGGCGGTCACAACATTGAAATCCGCGGATTTGGCACCTTCAAGATCAAACTGCGCAAGGCCCGTAAAGCACGGAACCCTCGCACAGGAGAGGTCGTCCCGGTGCCGGATCGGAAGGTTCCGGTGTTTAAGCCGTCTAATGAGTTCAAAAACATGATCACAAAACTGTCTATCTGATTACCCCAACCGTTCTAACGGAGGATGGATGCCCAGCGGAAAGAAACGTAAGCGCGAGAAGATCAAGACCCACAAGAGGAAGAAACGCAGACGCGCTAACCGACACAAGAAAAAGAACAAGTAGACGGGTTCTACGGAACTTCTGTCCGCTGGTGTCTGGAACATTTTTCCTCCGGTTCTGACTCGTAAGAGTTGATGTTGGTCTTAACGGGCCCCGGTAGAATTAGGTAAGGTTAGACAGGGCAAACAGTTGTCCCCGAGCTGCGAAAAAGATATGCCCGCCCGCATGGGTGGGCATTTTTTTTGTATTACAGTCTTGCGATGTACTACGCAAGACAGACATTCCGGGTGTTGGTCGCGGTTATACTTCTGTGTGGATCACGGGTCGCCGCTGCAGAGCGGACTGATTTTCTGATCAACGACGACGCCTCCCACACGGCTCAAAATAACCCTCGAATCGCTGTCGCAGGCGACGGCGGTTTCGTCATTGTCTGGACCGATCAACGAAACGGCTCCAACGATATATTCCTTCAACGATTCGATACTGACGGTGCGGCCATTGGCCAGAACCGTCAGGTCAACGACGACGCGACCAGCGCCTACCAGCGAGACCCCGCGATCGGAGTGGATCTGTCCGGTCTCTATTCTGTTGTCTGGACGGACTATCGCAACGGTTCATACCCGTTTGATCCCGACGTCTTTTTCCAGCGATATGACTCGGCAGTGGTGCCGTCGGGCGTCAATCGAAACGTAACGACCGAATTACCTGACTCTCTGAAGGAAACACCAGACATCGCGCTCTCACCCTGGGGAGGAGGGATGCTTGTTTGGGCTGACTATCGCAACCGGAACTGGGATGTCTACGGGCAGGTCATATCCTCCAACGGTGGCCTGATCGGCACGAATTTCAGAGTCAACAACGATGTCGGCTCCGCCCAGCAGCACTCCCCGCGAGTCGCCGTATCGCCTGAGGGCTGGTATGTAGTGACCTGGTATGACAACCGGTTGGGCAATGACGACATATTCGCGCAGCGTTTTGACTCGTTGGGTGTTGCTCTGGGACCGAACATCAGGGTAAACTCCGACGCTGGGACCATTCGTCAGGCGTTTCCGGATGCGGCCACCGACGGTGCGGGCCATTTCACCGTCGTATGGGTAGATTGGCGCAACGGGATTTACCCGGCAAACCCGGATATATATTCACGCCAGTTTGATACTTCGCTGGCCCCGATGACCGCCGACACGAAGATAAACCGTGACGGCTCTCAGCGTGCTCAGCGCGAGCCGACCATTTCCGCTGATCGGATGGGAAATGTCGCTATCATCTGGTCGGACAGTACCGTATCGGATTCGTGGGATATTGTGGGACAGATGATCGACGTCAACGGCGTCGTCCAGGACCCCAACTTCCAGGCGAATGAAGAAGGCGATTCGGCTCAATTGCAGCCGGACGTCGCACTCGACGGCCAGTATCGATATATGACTTGGTCGGACAAGCGCAACGGTGACTACGACATCTACGCCTCAATTACAAAGTATAATGATCCCAGTATTATAGCTGAACCGAATTCACTCAGATTCGAGATGGCTGTCGGCGATTCGGCCCCAGACCCGCAGGAAGTCGTTCTTGATCACGCGGGATACAACTCGCGGAACTTCGAGATCCTGCCGTCCCACAGTTGGCTGGATGTGTCACCCGCAGCCGGCAGCACGCCTGATACCATTTCGGTGAGCATCACGACTGCTGCGTTGCCTTACGGTACGTACTTTGGGCAGCTAACACTGGTTGATTTGGACAACAACGATTCTTCGATGGTCGTCCCGGTAAGATTCGATGTGACGGTGCCAATACTCAGCCTTTCTGCCGACACTCTGTCCTTCAGGGCGTTCACGGGGATTGATCGCGAGTACACCAAGTTCCTGACAACAAGCAATGCCGGCGGCGGTGATATGCCGTGGACACTTACCGAAGATGCAGATTGGCTGACCGTTTCGGCATACGCAGGATCCAATGAAACGGAGCTCCAGGTGACGGTCAATGCGGTTGGCCTGACCGATGGGAACTACGTCGAACCGATTGTAGTCGACGCAGGTGATATTGTAAACTCGCCCGATACGGTCTGGGCGGTTGTGGAAGTCGTTGCGAACCTTCCGTATATTCTACTTGAACCTGACAGTTTCAATGTCGTTACTTCGACCCCTTCAGAGCATGACCTGTTTACGGTTGTGACAAATGCCGGGGTGGGGATTCTGAATTGGATGGCTGCTGTGAATGACCCGTGGCTGCATCTTTCTCGCGGGTCCGGGTTGGGGGGCGACTCGATTGTCTTCACGATTGACACCACTCAATTGGAATACGGTTTGCACTCGACTTTTGTCGACGTGACTGACAGCGCCTCGTTCAATGTCAGTGAACGGATTCCATTCAGTTTTCGGTACCTGTCGACCTCGCCCGACACGATTCTTGCGGGAACGATTGTTGTGAAATCAGGATCAACTGGCAGTCTACCGATTGAAATGTCGCTTTCAAGCGACGCCAATGCAGTGTATGTGCCGTTTGAGTATGATCCCGAAATGGTGGCGATGGATTCAATAGTGGTGGACTCGACGCTTGCCGGGCTGGTGAATGTGGTTTTTGCCGCTGACAGCTCAGCCGGTGTTGCCTCGTTTGAAATCAGCATGATTGATGCTGACAGCAGTCTGCCGCAGGGAGTTTCGTCGCTTTGCGATCTGTATGTCACGGGTGGGGTTGTCACCGGACTAATGCCTCTAGACAAGCCCGCTGACGGCCTGAACAACCCGTGGATCTATCTGGTATCGGAGGGAATGCCTGCAGAAGTATCGCTTCTCCCGGGAGAGATACGAGTTGACGAGCAGACGTCGGTTGACGACGATGATCCCCGGTTGCTGCCGGAATCGTTCTCTCTGTCGCAGAATTATCCAAACCCGTTCAACATGGCCACGACGATTGAGTTCCGGTTGCCCGGAACATCCGTGGTGCGTCTGGAGGTGTTTAATATCCTCGGGCAAACAGTACGATTGCTGGTTTCGGAGCAATTGGCCGCAGGGGACCACCTTATTCAATGGGATGGACTGGTGCGTGGTGGTGCCGATGCTCCTTCGGGCGTGTACTTCTATCGCCTGAAGGCGGGTTCGTTCACCTGCGTGCGCAAGATGGTTCTGCTAAAGTAGACTGTATTACTCCTCTACCGTTCTGAGGTCTATTATTTACTAAACTTATCTTTCGTAATCTCGTAAGAGACTAGCATAAAGACATGTGCGTGTTTACGGAGGATTTATGAAATCAGCGACGCTACTTCTCGCCATTTTGATAGTGACTTTCGGGGCGGTACTGACTGCCACTGCCGATGAGTCCGGCCGTATTCATGGGAAGATATTCACTGTGGACGGTGATACTTACGAAGGTCTGATTCGCTGGGATAAGAACGAAGCCTCATGGGTTGACATCCTCGACGGTACAAAGGAACTGGAGCATCGCAAGTACAGCAAGTCGCGTCGCCGGTCGCACTCCAAAAAACGCAGCTCCATTGACATCTTTGGGATCAGGATCGGTGAGGGACGTACAACCGATTATGAGAGCGGTTCTGCCTCTTCGGGTATGCGGATCGGTCATTTGAAGAGCATGGAAGTCATCGACGACGACATGGTGCTTCTGACGTTCAAGAGCGGCGAGGAAGTGGAGTTGGAGAACAGCTCGACTGATATCGGATCCAATATACGCGAGATCGTGATTGAGGACCCTGACGAGGGCGAGATTGAGTTTTTCTGGGATGACATTGAACGGATTGAGTTCCAGTCTGCCGGCAAGGCAGATCGCTCCGGTTTTGGCGATAGGTTGTACGGCACGCTGACGACTCGTCGCGATGACAAATTCACCGGTTGGGTGACCTGGGATGTGGACGAAGTGTTTGAAAACGACATCATTGATGGCGATGAGAAGCGCCGCAAACGGAAACTGCAATTCTCCAAGATTGCCGCGATTGAGCGGTACAGTTCGAGTGCCGCGCAGATTACGCTGAAGACCGGCGATGAGATGATATTGCGCGGGTCCAATGATGTGAACGATGAGAACCGTGGTATTATCATCTCTGATCCGGGCTTTGGTCAGGTGGTCGTGAAGTGGGATGAATTCGAGAAGCTGGAGTTGACCGAAGCGCCTCAGGCCCCAAAATACGAAGACTTTGACGGCGGTCGTCGGCTCTACGGTACGCTGCACACCGAAGACGGTGATGAGTACACCGGGTATATCCTCTGGGATTACGACGAAGAACATACCTGGGAGTTGCTCAACGGCGAAAACCACGACATGGATTTTGATATCGAGTTCGGTCTTATCAAGACCATTGAGAAGAAGTCATACCGGGCGGCGCGCGTGACGGTGCTGGACGGTCGTGAGTTTGTTCTTCGTGGCTGCAATGATGTCGATGAGGACAACAAGGGTATTGTCATAACCACCGATGACGACGATGAGGTCATTGTCGATTGGAACGAGTTTGAACGGATAGAGTTCAAGGAGAAGTAAGAGCCGATTTCTGCCCGGGGTCCTTCGGTGGGCAGGGTACAGATTAGATGAGAACGGCGGCGTTTCCGACTAAGGATTCGCCGCCGTTTCTTTGTGCGGTGCGGGTAGCTTGGATCAAGTCTGCTGTCTTAAGGGCATGACGGAAGGGGATCAAACGTGATGAACAAGTGGTTAATCAGGACGGTGAGATCTCCCATGGTTATGAGTCCGTCGGGACTCTCATCGACATTGGCCTCGTCGGGGCAATCCAGCGGGGTAAGAGTTATAAACAGATGATCGATCAGTACCGTCAGATCTCCCATCGTTATGAGGTTGTCTTCTGAACCATCGAAGTTTCCTGTCGATGGGCCGGTGCAGCAGGAGGCTGTGCCTATGGTCACTGTTCTGCCGGACATGCACCAGCCGGTTTCGTATCCCCAGGTGTCCCTTGCCTGCAGTCTGACATGGTAGGTACCGGGGTCTGTCCAGGCGTGTGAGGCCGAGGCGGTTGCGCCGGAGGCATACGTTTCGCTCCAGTCGCTGATGGTCCCGTCATCAAAATCGAAACGGTACGATATCCGATTCCCGTCCGGATCGGTGGTGCCGCCGCCGTAGGTGTAAACAGTAGTCGGGACGCCCTCGGTATCGCCCGAAGTGATCATCGGCGTGGCCGGTGCGACGTTGGCATCGACACCGTTGCCGACAGCGGCGGAAACCCTGATCTGGTTGGTGCCGATCCATTCAGTGGTGACCAGCATGTAGATAGCGGGGACAGCACGCGCGCCGCTGTTGGTGATTCCGCCGCAAATGTTGGCGGGAGATGACGATCCGACGACCATTTTGTAACCGCCGTCGATCGTGCAGGTGGGATACACGGCAGTGCCCAATTCCACCACTCTTGCGGCAGCATTGGAGTTTTGGTCATTAATCAAGGCAGTGTAGAGGAAGCCGTCGTTCACTCCGGAGAGGCTGTCGAGCCAGTCGCGGACCGAGGGGCAATTGGGGCAACTGTATTCCGTACCCTCTTCCAGGAAGACTTTGTGCGTGTAACCGTTGGATGCCGTATTGGTGCCAATCTCACCGACCGTGGCCTGTGCTGCGGCATCAGCATAGTATGCGTTGAAGTAATAACCATACGGGGGGAAGGCATCGGTGAGGTGTGCTGTTTCATCAAACAGCACGGCGATTACAGCGATATTGTCCTGAGAAATGCTGCCGAATCCTTCTGTGGATGCATTCCAGTCAGCGCTAACCTGAAGTCTTGCTCCATCGGCGATATTAACGGTCTGTACCAGGGCAAAATCGAGAAAACCGTTATGGTACTGGCCGTTATCCTGCGGATGATGATAGCGCGACTGCGGTTCAATTATATATATCCTGAGCGTTCCGGGGTAGGCGGCAGGGGCTATCATATCGGTTTCGACTTCCTGCTTGTTTGTGGCAGGAACCGATACATCCGATGCTGTCGTCGAGGAGGCGATAAGCAGCAGGATCGCAGCGGCAGCAATGAGACATCGTAACATGTGTGCAATCTCCCTTATGAGAAGGCAAGAGGTCCGAGGCCAGTCTGGATGAATCTGCCCAGCGCAAAGATACCAGACCTGCCTATTGGCGTAAGGGGGGGTGTGTCCTCTTTTGAGGTAGCCGCCCTGATTGATTGTATCTCCTTCGAAGTGTCAAAACGTCCGGAAGGAACGAATGACAAGTCTGCAATGAGAAACGGCGGCGACATCGTTACCGAAATCGCCGCCACATTAGCTCACTTAACTCTGCCGTGTCAGGCGATCACCTTTGATCGATTCTACTGGCATGGCGGCAACGGATTCAGACTGATAAAGAGATGGTCAATCAATACCGTCAAGTCGCTCATAGTAACTTCACCGAGGATGTCGCCGTCGAGGTTGCCTTCATCGACGCAGTCCAATGGCGAGAGGCTGATGAAGAGATGGTCGATCAATACGGTCAGGTCGCTCATGGTGACCTGGAAGTCCAGGGAGCCGTCAACATTACCGCGTGAATCACCTCTGCAACAAGTGGACGGGATGACTTCAACGGCGTACGGTACCGACCATGTGGTTTCAATGCCCCAGAAGTCGCGAGCCAGCACCCTGACGTAGGTGGTGCCGGTTGTAGACCAGGCATGAGAAGCGAGGCCGTTTTCACCATCTGCGAAGGGACCTATCCAATCGGTGATGGTGCCGTCCGAGAAATCGAAACGATACTCCATGGTATTGGCTTCGGGATCAATGGAGAGGGCTTCGAAGTCGTACTCAGTGCCCTCGACGGCTTCGGTCACACCAGAGACGATGCTCGGAGTGCCCGGAGCCGTGTTGGCCGGGACACCGTTGCCGATAGCCACGGTGACCTGGATTGTGTTGGTTGCTATATACTCAGTCTTGATGAGCATATCCAGATCCGGGACTGCCCGCGAGCCTGCTGCGTTCAGAGCTGATGCAATGGCGCTCTGGCCGGCAGCGCCCACTACCAACTCAGTGCCACCGTCGACGTAGCAGGTAGGGAAGGCGCCTACGTTCAGGCCGTTGATTGTATTGCTGCTCAGGCGATAGGCCGCGAAATCACAACTGTCGTCGACGAGAGCAACGAACTCGAAGTTGTAGCCTGCGTTGCGATGGAGAGCTCCAAGCCAATCCCGCACGTCGGGGCAGTAGCCGCACCAGGTGGCAGTTGCCTCTTCGACGAAAACAGTGTGTGTATAGGTGCCGGTGACTTCGTTCTGTCCAATTTCGCCGGCTGCCGCCCTGGCAGTCGCGTCGACCGCGTGTGCTCGAAAAGGGTAATTGTAGCCCGGATACGGGTAAGCGTTTTCCGTGGTGTACGCGTCGTCGAAGAGAGCAGCGACCGCCGCTATGTTCGTCTCCAAAATGGAGTAGAAGCCTTCGTCGTACGAATTCCAGGTACTACTGAGCGTAAGGATCTCACCGTCCGGAATGTTTATGTCCTGATCGATTGCCCAAGAAAAGAACGCTTCGTGATAGGGTCTGCCGTCGGCGGCATCCCATCGAGACGTCGGCTCGACAACGTAAACTCTCAGTCTGCCCGGGTAGTCGGCCTTGCTGCCGGCGAGAGTCTGGACTTCTGGAGTGGAAGGCGTGGTTGAAGGAGTCGGAGTGGCTGTTACTGCTTCGTGCGTCGAACTCAACATTGCGTTGGGTTCGGAAACGTCGGAGGCTGCAATCGAGGCGGCAAATAGAAGCACTATCCCGACGGCAGCGGTGATACATCGTCTCATACGTGTTCTCTCCCTGCGGGTGGTACGTGTTTGATTGGGTTTGTGTGTTACCTACTTATCGCCTAATAACAAATATAGGTGCTTTGCGTGTAAATGCAAGGTGATAATGTCCTCTTTGTGCCAGTCGGGGGATCCCTGTGTGAATGTTGTGTGCGTTAAGTTATTGGTTACTAACGCGTAACGGGGACGGGCGCTAAAGTTTGCGCCGGCCCTGTTGGGGCCGGCGCAATGTCAGGTATCTGTTGCGATTCTCGCAAAAGTCTGGCTTAGTCTCTAGAAGCGGACTTTGAAGTCCATCGAGACGGTCACGTCGTCGTATTCAAAGACGGCTATGCTCGAGTTGTTGTTTATATAGTCGACTTTAAGTGACGGTTCAAGATAATAGCCAGAATGAGTCTTGATCGGGTACTGGATCTGAATGTACATTTGCCGCTTCACGTCGATTCGATCTCCGCGACCATCTTTCAGGAAGTAGGTTGTGATGAAGGGAACGACTTCGCCTTCTTCACGATTATACGGCTCAAGCATCTTCAGGAATTCCTTGTCCCAATAGCCGATCCCAGTGCTCAGGATGATTTTGGGGACCAAGTGTGTTTTGGCCTTTAGTTGGATCGAGCTTCCCTCGTAGACCGACGTCCAAGGCGATAACAGAGTTGTTGTGGTTCCGAAGACATAGTCGTTTTCATCGATGTCACCCAGCTTACGATAACCGTAGGTGAGACTAACGCCCGTCTTTTTCCCCAGTTGTGCGGACAATCGGGGAGAAATATAGAACCAGGTCAGATTCTCCGTGACCTGTTTCGCCTGGAGGGCTCTGAGAGAGTCCGGGTAATCGGGGGCGCTCGGCATCATCAGGAGCAGAGGGCGGGGGAGAGTCGTAGTATCGACCATATGGTCATAATCGCCAAAGCGGTATCCGACTTCGAGGTCAAGCGAGCAGAAGCTGAGGAACGATGTGTTTCCCCCGAGAAAAACCTCGTGATCGTACCGGTCATTCACGTACTCGTCATCGTAGCCGACAACCTTCATGGAGTAGCCGCCACGAAGGCGCAGATTGGGCCGCAACTCCTGTCCTATGGACAGGGTAAGGTCGTAGTTCTTACTTGTGAAGTCTGTGCGAGTCGTGGTCGATGGGTCGCCGGATTCCTCGTAGTCGGCGTTCTTCATGTGTCCTGAGAAATATATCTGGGTTTTGGATGTTTCGCTCAAAGGAATAATCGTGCCGCCCAACTGCAGGGAAAGATTGTTGAGACTTGGGGTTTGGCGATATCTCGTGTAGTCGGTCGTAAGTACGAGTTCAGCAAACGAAACCGGGTATGCCTTGGCCGTCACGCTCGTTTTCGAATACGTAGTGGACTTGTCGTTGAAATCTTTGAAGATATTCTCTGTCGATGTACCAGTTACGTTTGCCTCAAGTTCGAAGTAGTCTCGAATTCCAGCGAAGACCGAAGTGGTCATAATCACAAGAAGGGAAACGGTGAGGATAAGTGCGCGAGTATTGTCAATGGTCATCTTCAACATCTCCTAAAAGCAAACGCCGCCGATACAGGTTTTACCCCCGGAAGAGCTGCCGCCGGCTCCTCCACCACCAAAATCACCCTCGAAATCACTGCGACAGGAACTGATCCCTCGTGCTGAGAAGCGATGACCGACAAAGCGTTCCTTATGAGTCTGCGGGAGGTCCACCGGATTTTCGGTTGTGAGCTGTGCGAACGGGTTGACTACCTGCGTGCTGCATGTCGTGTCACATTCTACATCGTCGAGCAAAAAGCCGTCGCGAAAGTCGATCGTGTTGTCGTCGAGTCCGTCCCCGTCAAGATCGATATAGCATTTTGTGTCAGCAAGTTCGCCAGCTTGTACCCCGGCATTCCCGACAAGCAGGAGGCAGGTGACAGTCAGGGCTGACAGTGTGAGCAGTCTGGTTAAGGCATTCATAGCATGACCTCGGGCCAATAAAGGATTCAGCATAATTCGGAAACAAAATATGCGGTTTGGTGCCGGCGTCCGGCGTCCGTGTCTGCCAATGATAAGATACCGCAGTTTTATTGTCAAGCATGTGCGAATGTGGACGGGACGACCATCGGCAGAGATGGAACCCTGCCGATCACAATCTTCGGGCATACCACGCGGGACGCGCGGTGTGTCTCCTGCCTACGGACAGGCCGGGAGCGGATCAAGGCTGATGAACAGGTGGTCGATGAGCACCGTCAGGTCACCCATCGTAATCTCCGGGGCCAGATCGATATTGGCTTCGCCCTCGTTACATACCGGCGTGAGAGTTATGAAGAGATGATCGATGAGGACCGTGAGATCGCCCATGGTGACCTCGTCGAGCGGGTCACAGTCGACATTGCCGGTGGTGCCGGTACATTCGCAGGCATCGCCCACGCCATCCGTATCCGCATCTTCCTGGCCAGGGTTGTATGCTCGCGGGCAGTTGTCATCGACGTCATCATATGTATCGTCGTCATCGTCATCGTCGCATGCGTCACCCTCGCCGTCGTGATCAAGATCGGTCTGGTAATAGTTGGACACGAAAGGACAGTTGTCACAGAGGTCGCCGAGGTCGTCTTCGTCGGAATCGAGCTGATCAGTATTCCAGACACCGGGGCAGTTGTCGTTGATGTCGATTATTCCATCGCTGTCATCGTCGTCGCACAGATCGCCGACACCGTCAGAATCAGAGTCGATCTGATCCGGGTTGGCGACTGAGGGGCAGTTGTCAAGCTCATCGCAGATGCCGTCGGAATCGGTATCATCGCAGCAATTGGGCGAGACGGTCTCGCCGTCCACCCAGAAGAACGGGTATCCGGGGGGCGTTCCCCAGTAGGCGTACCAGCCGACCCAGGCGGAATCGCAGATATACTGAAAGAGATGACAGGTATCGGGCGAAGAGCTATAGTCGAACATGATCGATGGCAGGAGACCGGTGTAGGCATCAGTGTACTCAATGCCGATAAAAAACGGGCCGTCGACACAACATGGCGTGGAGAACGTGACCGTACCAACTTCGGGATAGGCGAACGATGCCGAGTCGCAGGTAACCGAAACGCGACAGAGTTCTGCTCCGGGACCGAGGCAGCTATCGACCGGATCGTACGCGTCAAAAAGGATGACATCGAGTTCGACCGGCCACTTGTATACGCGCGGGTCCCAAATGTCGAACGGATCAAGCAGAACGAACGACAGGGAATTGACTTCATACGGATAGGTCGGGGCGCCACATTCGGCAGGATCGTAGTAGCAGACGGTGCGATCGTCGGTCTGGTATCCGGAGCTGTAGCCGAGGACCGTGTCATCGACAATCATCTTGAAGAGTGTACATTGATCCTTGGTGTCCCACAGGTCGGGGAGACGCACAGATTTCTCTGCCGGGACAACTTCGTGGGAGCCGGATTTCTTGCACTGGCCGGTGGCCGCGCCTGCGATACACGAGAGCAGACAACACAATACGACAAACGGTTTGACGGACATAGGTTACTCTCCCCGTCTGGGCGGTTTTCATACAGCGAATGCCGGACGATCAGTATCAACTCTTTTGAGGCACGATGCAAATGTCATAGCTGTCAACAAAGGTGATCCGGCACCGCCTCGAATGTGACAGTACTCAGAGGTCTATGAGGACAAGATACATGTTGGTGTGTGATCGGTCAAGGACTGAGTGCGGTATATACCACACGAGAGAGTCACTACTCCGTAGGAACCAGCATCACAATGGACGAGGCAATATCCTGTCGCCACTGGTACAACTGCTGCAGGGAGTAGTACGATCTCGGGTTCAGGTATGCGTGTCTCAGTGCGAAAGTCCGTTGTACTTTGAGGTAGTTGTCGAAAGCGGTGAACGTGACGGAGCATCTACCAAGAGAGTTTTCGATTGTCGTGTCTTCCGGCAGAGCCTCGATCCGCCAGCCGGTCGGCAGTTCTAACTGGGCAGCTTCAATAACCTCTTCTGTGTAGGGAAGGAGGATCGATTCCTTTCGCACAGGCGCAACAAACGGATTGTCGGTTGCACTCATGTAGTCGAACGGCCTGAGGAGAATACGATTGCCCTGTTGTTGAAGTGGAGGATACTCCAGCCTGCATGAAAGCTTGAGCAGTGAGTCCGGTTCGCTCAATTGTACTGAACGATACTTGATTTGACAGTCATCCACCTCTGAGAGGTTTCTGTTAAGCTGCCGGTTTTTCTTCTACCGTCAGATTTGCCTTTCTGGCCAACTCCAGACCGTCAACGAAGGTCGCCATCGGCGTGCGACCTTGACACCGTTTCCCCTGGTGCGTGCGATCCCGGTTGTATCGATCCATCCAGTCATCCAACTCAACCTGCAATTCCGCCACAGCAGTGAATATCCGTTTGCGAAAGATCGTCTTGTAAAACTCATTAAGAACCGTCTTGTGGAACCGCTCGCAGATGCCGTTGGTCTGTGGATGTCGCGCCTTCGTCCGAGTGTGCTCGATCTCGTGAAGCTGAAGATAGAGTTGATAAGGATGTTTGTCAAGACGGCCGCAGTACTCGGTGCCGCGATCTGTCAGGATGCGCAGGATATCCACGCCCTGCTCTTCGAAGAACGGCACCACGCGATCATTGAGCGTATCAGCGGCCGTCAGCGGGACCTTGGCCGTGTACAGCTTGGCGAAAGCAACAGCCGAATACGTGTCAATCACCGTCTGCTGGTAGATGCGGCCAACCCCTTTGAGATACCCCACATAGAACGTGTCCTGGGCCACCAGATAGCCCGGATGATGCGTCTCGATCTCATCAGGAACCGTCTCCCGTTCCCGACGAGCCGATTCCAACACCCTGAGTTGCTCCTCGGTGTAGACCATTCCTTCCTTCGCCGCTTTCTCCTCCAAAGCCTTCAGACGCTTCTTGAATGTCTCCAGACCGTGACGAAGCCAGATCGAGCGAATCCCACCCGACGAGATCAAAACACCCTGTTTCCGCAACTCATTGGACGCCCGCATCTGCCCGGCGGCCGGCTGCTCCAAAGCCATCTGCAACACTGCTTCTTCAATCTCCGGAGCCACCCGGTTCTTCAGACAAGGCTTCCGACGGGTCTTCTCCTTCAAACCATCCAATCCTTGACTCTCGTAAGCTGTCTTGATATCGTAGAAATGCTGGCGGGAGCAGCCGTGAATGCGGCAGGCTTCGGATACGTTCTGAAGATATTCCCCCAGTTCCAGAAGACTGAGTTTCTTCTGGACGAGCTTCTGTTGAGTGGTCATTATAACCTCCTGTTTTGTTGTTATCTCAGAGGTAAATGACCACTCGCCTTTTATGCAAGTGTCAACTCAAGTCCGTCCTCATACAGCTCAATCCCTCATGGTGACATGCATCTATTGCGGCGCCCGGAAACGTTTCCTCCAACACTTGTGCAATGAGTTCGTGGCGTTCGGTGCCCCTGTCATCCCGTGCCAGTTCACGCACGTCGAGAGCTGGCTGCCCGGTCAGTACCACAAAAAAACCCCGGTGCGAGGCACCGGGGCGGATATTAAAACGCTGTGCGATTACAGCTCCGATTCGTTGTGAGCTTTCAGCTCTTTGAGTTCATCGACATGACTTTTTGCGATGGCCACATTATCCCGTTCTTTCGGGTTATTCTTGGCCAGTTTCACAAAGTTCTGCCAGTTGGCAATGTTGGCGTCGACGTCATCACTGTCGGCCTGCTCCATGGCGATGGCGTAGTTGTAGGCCGCACGGGCGCCACGTTTCGGCGAAGCTTTCATAGCGGCTTTGAACTGTGTGGCGGCAGAGCGGAACTTGCCCTGAGCCAGGTAAATGGAACCGAGGGCTGAGAGGGCGTTATAGTTGGTCTCCAACTCAGCTGATTTCTTGAGAGCGGTAATGGCAGCCGCTTCGTTGCCTTGCTTCTGTTGCGATTTGCCCAGCATGAACCAACTAATGTAACTCTCAGACCCGGCTTCGTGGGCTTTGGTCAACGTCGCAATAGCGCCGTCGTGATTCCCGTTCTTGTATTGAACCTGACCCAGCTCTTTGAGCAGGTCGCCAACTCCCGGTGTGATCTCAAGCGCCTTGGCAAACGACGCTTCGGCTTCTACGTTGCGTCTGAGTTTCGTCTGCACGCGGCCGAGGTTGGCCAGAGCGTCAACGTTCTGCGGGTCTTTTTCGGAGGCAGTTCGGAAGCTTTCAAGGGCCAGATCGTAGTTCTGCCGTCCGAAGTATATGACTCCCACGTTGAGGTAGGCGTCGGCATAGTCGGCGTCCATGGAAATCGCGCCCTGATATGCGGTGAGCGCGGCGGCGGTGTCACCATTCTTCATCATTTGGACGCCTTCGTTATAGTACTCCTTGGCTTTGTTGAGGCGCTCCTCATCAGTGTCCTGTGCGAGTGCCGAAGCTCCGGCAAATGCGACAAGAAAGAGCAGTACCCCCAACAGCGGCAGTATTGATTTTCGGTTGAACCTTATCATCCTGTCTCCTTTCGTCCTGTTCCAACGACATATCTAATACAACAATACTTCGATTTTGCTCCCGGAAAAATCACAGAGAATTTCGGTGCTCCTCGAGTGCCGTCTGCACTTCCGGGTGGTTCAGGGCCAGAATTCTCGCTGCCAGGATGGCCGAATTCTTGGCTCCGGGGGAGCCTACGCCAACGCAGCCGACGGGAATGCCCGGAGGCATCTGCGCGATCGACAGCAGGGAATCCAATCCCTGCATCGCGGCCGGGAGCGGCACCCCGATAACCGGCAGAAGTGAATGGGCCGCAACAGATCCCGGCAAAGCAGCCGACAGACCGGCCATCGCGATTATGACTTCAAAGCCGTTGTCTTTGGCCTTAGAAGCCAACTCGGCCGTTTTCTGCGGGTGGCGGTGTGCCGAGGAAACGACGATCTCGCCGGTGATGCCAAGAGCGTCCAGCTGCTTCTGGCATTTCTCGGCGTATTCCATATCTGACTTCGAACCTATGACGACCAAAACTCTGGCCATGTTTACAACCTATTTCTTCTCGAGAACGCGGAAACCGATGTCACGGCGAAAAGTAGCGCCATCGAATTTTATTTTGTTCACTATCTTATACGACTTATCAAGTGCCCCTTTGAGGGAACTGTCCATGCCCATCACGCCGAGCACCCTCCCGCCAGAGGTGACCAGCTTGTTGTCATCGCGGCGTGTTCCGGCATGAAAAACGTAGCAGCCCTCGGCGCGCGTATTCTGCAGCCCGGAGATAACCTGACCTTTGTCATACTTTCCGGGATACCCCCTGGCGGTCATGATAACGCAGGCGGCAGCACCTTTGCGCCATTCGAGCTTTCCGAAGTTGCCGAGTCGCTTGTCGACGACGGCATTCATCAGGTCAACCAGATCAGTTTTGAGCATGGGGAGGACGACCTGTGTCTCAGGATCGCCGAAGCGGACGTTGAATTCGAGGACTTTCGGCCCCCGCTCGGTAAGCATGATCCCCGCATAGAGTACGCCTCGATAAGGAATATTCTCATTGCGGAGACCGCGAATGGTCGGCTCAAGGATGAACTGGTTGATTTGCTTGGCAATCTCGTCTGAGACAAAACCAGCCGGACAGAATGCCCCCATGCCGCCGGTGTTGGGGCCCCTGTCACCCTCCAGGGCCTGTTTGTGGTCCTGACTGGAGAGCATGGGAATGATTTTTTTGCCGTCGGTGACGGCCATGACTGAGACTTCCTGTCCGACCAAGCAGGACTCAATAACGATGCGTTCACCGGCCGCGCCGAACACTTTTTTGTCAAAAATGTCCCCAAGAGCCTCTTCGGCCTCCTCGAAATCTTTGACGATAATCACGCCCTTGCCGGCGGCGAGACCGTCGGCCTTGACTACGGCGGGATACTCGATCGCCTTGCAGAAGCCGATAGCATCCACCTGATTGTCAAACACCTTAAACGGTGCAGTGGGGATGTGGTACTTCTGCATGAATTCTTTGGCGAATACCTTGGAGGCTTCGAGCTGCGCGGCTTTCTTTTCTGGGCCGAAAACCCTGAGCTTACGTCGCTGGAATTCGTCGACAATGCCTGCGGCGAGCGGCTGCTCGGGGCCAACCACAGTCAGGTTGATTTTGTTTCTGACCGCGAAGTCGGTGAGTGCTTTGATGTTGTCTGCCTTGATGTTGACACACTTCGCCGCGCGTGTCATACCGCCGTTGCCCGGCGCGCAGAATATCTTCTTGACTTTTTTTGATTGCTTGAGTTTCCAGACGAGGGCATGTTCCCGACCGCCGGAACCGATAACAAGTACTTTCATATGCCGCTACAGTATCAGGTTAAAGTTAGCAATTATACAGAAATCCGACCGGAATACAACCTGTTTTTTGAGAGGTGCTTCGGGAGCAGGTGTTGTGTGGTCACAGGGCGAAATTGTGGATCGCACAGTCCTGATGGGGGAGAATCCTTTGGATATAAGCTGTTGACAACACGTCGTTATTTTGATTATCTTGGCCCCTTGATTGTGACCATAGACGCAAATTAGTACACTTTCTTAAGGATGCGGTAATGAAAAAGATATCCATGCTTCTGGCAATGCTCCTGTTGCTGGGGTTGAATGCCGGTGTGTTCGCCCAGGATGACGAAGACGAAGCAAGAGACATTCTCGAGGTTGCAATTCACGGCGGCCTCAGTTCACCCATGAGTGGAATCGCGGACTGGACGACCGAGGGACCGGGTGGCCCTATTGATTTCGGTGCGAAGTCCGGTTTGGGTTTCGGCGTGGATATCGGGTACTTTGCAACTCCGAGCATAGTTGTTGGTTTCAACCTTGGCTACTCCGTGTACTCGATAGAAACTGACATTGAGGAGATTTCCTCCGGTCATCATCGGATATACAGTCCGGCACTGTACCTGAAGTACTACTTCTTCGGTGAGTCAGATTTTGTTCCGTACCTCAGGGGGAATGTTGGCGTGGATGTCCCCAAGTTCGCCAGCCTGGTATATGACCACGATATCGAAGGGTACGAGTGGCGTGAGTTGGCCTATGATCCTGCCTTCGCCTTTGGACTGGGAGCAGGGATGTTCTGGTACACTCACGATTATGGTGGCATTTTCGTCGAAGCCAGCTATCATAATGGCATGACCGACGGTGTTGGTGGAGAGTATCAGGGGCTTCCTTATGATTTCGGCCAGAATGCTTCACTTCTTGGCGTTCACGCTGGCATCAAAGTCTTTTTTGGTTCTGACTGATTCTCGTGATGAGACGATTTCAGGCCCGCCTTCAGGCGGGCCTTTTTTATTGTGCCCGACGGTGATGGAGAGTAGTTTAGAAACGTGAATCAAACCAAACTGCTTATTGTCGATGACGAGGCCGGGGCGCGCGAACTGCTGGCCGGATATCTGAAGAACAAAGGGTACGAAGTTACCCAGGCCGAGAGTGGCGAACAGGCGCTGGAAGTGTACCACGAATCGTTTGCTCCGCTGGCGTTAATAGACATGAAGATGCCCGGCATGAACGGGTTTGAGCTGCTCGTGCGACTCAAGGAGATCAATCCGTTCCTGCAGGCGATTGTGCTCACGGCTTTTGGGTCGGTAGAGTCGGCGGTGGGGGCAATGCGCGTCGGAGCGTACGACTACCTCTCGAAACCTGTGGAAGATCTCGAAGAACTGCTGGTCAAGCTGGAGAAGGCGGCGGCCCAGAATCGTCTGGTTGTGGATCATCAGGCTATGACCGAACGGTTGGCGGAAGTGTTCCCAAGCTCTGAGATCATCGGAGAATCGGCCGCTATTCATAAAGTCAAAGAGATGATTTCGCTGGTTGCGTCCAAAGATGCTACCGTGCTGATCACAGGCCCATCGGGCACCGGCAAAGAGCTGGTGGCCCGTGCGATTCACGCTCTGTCCGACCGCGCCGACAAACGACTGGTGGCATTGAACTGTGCGGCGTTTCCGGAAACGTTGCTTGAATCTGAGCTCTTCGGTTACGAGAAAGGTGCTTTCACCGGGGCCGATCGCGCCAAACAGGGGCGGTTTGAATTAGCCGAGGGAGGAACGCTGTTC
Organism: uncultured candidate division Zixibacteria bacterium; assembly: GCA_963664195.1. Lineage (GTDB taxonomy): Bacteria > Zixibacteria > MSB-5A5 > GN15 > FEB-12. The sequence goes on along the minus strand of OY760907.1, from coordinate 3,712,203 downwards.
CTTGATGAAATCGGCGAGATGCCGCTCACGATGCAGGTGAAATTGCTGCGGGTGCTTGAGGAACGACGAATCGAGCGACTCGGGTCGGTGAAAGAAATCCCGCTGGATATCCGCGTGCTTGCCGCTACCAATCGTGATATGGACAAGATGTTGAAGAACGGTTCGTTCAGGGAGGATCTATATTACCGGCTCAACGTCATTCAAGTTCATCTACCTCCACTGGCGGAGCGAACGGGGGATGTTCTTCTGTTGGCCGAGAAGTTTATCGACAAGTATGCTCGCAAGGTAGGCAAGGATGTCAACGGGCTTGACGCGCAAGCGGCCGCGGCCCTGACCGCGTATTCGTGGCCGGGAAACGTGCGGGAGCTTGAGAATATCATCGAACGTGCCTTGATTCTTACGCAATCAAACTGTCTGACAAGAGACGATCTAGCCGGTCTGGACTCCGGTGCGCCGTCTCCGATGCAGGGGGACATCTGCTCCCTGGCTGAAATGGAACGGCGGCATATCAAGGCTTGCCTGGATGAGTTGGGCTGGAATATCGGCGTGTCGGCCGAGAGACTCGGAATCCATCGTAACACCTTGCGAGCCAAAATCAAAGAGTACGGGCTTGCCGCCGAGAAGTAGCCCCACACAATTTCAGTGCACGCCCACTCGCTCGCGCACAATAATTGTGCGATAGGGCGGCCGATCCGACCTTCCCAAATATTGTTATCTCATTGTGGTAAAGGGTCTTAGCCTTCTTGGCACGAATCTTGTTTGTCAGTGCGCCAGAAGACGGAAAATAGAAAAAAGGATTCTGAGCCATGAAGACCAAACTGACATCAATACTGCTGGCCCTTTTTGCACTGACGTTGATCGGATGTGATGATGACGACGGCGTCATTGTAGACAACGATCCGGTACCCGCGACTCCGCAGGGTGTATACAGCATAACGGGTGATGACGCCGTTTACGTGTATTTCAACGGAATTTACGAACGGGATGTTGATGAGTACGTGGTGTATCGCTCGCTGAACGCCACGACAGGTTATACGGCGATTGGTGCCGTGGACGCGGTGAGCAATCCCGATCTTGATCTGATAATCTACGAGTATATCGATTCGGATGTGACCAACGGCGTTACGTACTACTACGCGATTTCAGCGGTCGACCGGGCGGGGCAGGTAAGTGCTCTTTCTGCTGAAGACGTTTTCGATACGCCGCGACCCGAGGGACAGGCTACAGTCTTCCCGATGGAGATCGATACCAGCCTTGCCGGTTTCAATCTTGCCACTGGTACGGTCGTGACGCTGAACAGTGCGGCTGCTGATGTCTGGATTGACACCGACGGTGACGGCATTCACTATCTGAATGTTGGCAACAGCATGATCGATATTCAGGATATGGGCTTCACCGGCTCGTTTGACGATATCGGCTGGGCGCCTGGAGACGGCTGGTCTGAGCTTGGCTACGTCGAGATCGTTCTAGGTCACACGTATGTCGTCTGGACAGCTGACAATAACTTCGCGAAAATGCGAGCGCTATCTGATAACGCTTCAGGTTCGATTACGTTCCAATGGGCCTACCAGACCGCCGTCGGCAACCCCGAATTGGCCCCGGCCCAGCCGAAGAACACAGATCGTCCGGAGGGGTATCTTAAGCCTCGACCGGGAGCGACTCTGATAAGTGATCTCGGCGGCAACGCACGATAATTATAGCAAGGAGTGTGAATATAATGTTACGCAAACTTTCAACTCTCAGCCTGGCGACGGCCCTGATGCTGTTGGCCGGAATCATCGGTGCGCAGGCGCAGTCGATCGAGCGGAACAGCGATCACGATGACTACGACCATGCGAAAATCGATCAGTATCTCGATGTGGAGGTCTGGACGGATCACTATGACGGTGAGTATTACGAAGGGGATAACATCGTAATCAACTTCCGGGTCAACCGGGATGCGTTTATAGCGATTTACTCAATTGACACGCGTGGTCGAGTGAACCTGCTGTTCCCGGCAGATCCTGAAGACGAGAACTATATTCGCGGCGGGGCAACCTATAGCCTGCCGGGCGAAGATGACGACTATGATCTGGAAGTGTCCGGTCCGGAAGGATTCGAGAATATCCAGATCGTTGCCTCGCGGGAACGCTTCCCGATTCCGAACTGGTACCATAATTCAGGACTGATCGCAGACTGGGATGACCGTGCGGACTACATGGACTATCTCAATGATACGCATTTCGTGAAGTATGGCGGACAGCGGTTTGCGTATGATCGCGCCGCGGTCTATGTCAACGAGTGGGAAGAGGAATATTATCATCCCGTGTATACGCCCTACTACCCAAGTTGGACCGTATACGGCAACTGCTATATCGATTATCCGTACGGTGGTGCGATTTATGTCAACGGCATCTACTGGGGCTGTGCGCCCATGTATATCCCGCGTCTCGCCATCGGTTGGCATACTATCACTATCTACGATCGCAGTCATCGTTGCTGGGAGCACGACTTCCATGTGAGCCGGTACAACACAGTCGTGTTTGATCGCGACATTGTGAGACCGGTGCCGAATGTGCGATCGAAGTACAAAGAAGTGCGTGAGGTCGGTTATCGTGACCCGGTGAAAAGCGGGTACCCGAAGTTCAAGACCAAGACAGTCGCCGATGGTACAGTAGTTGGCAAGACTGGCGGTGCGGTGACCAAAACGACGCGCTCGACCACGACTGTGACCGGCAAGACTGTGACAGCGACTACGGGCAAGAAGTACGTGCGCGGTTCGACCAAGATGACCGAGACCAGCCGTGGTTATGAAACTGATGCCTCGACCGGTGTTTACCAGTCCGAGAAGAAGACGCGCACCAAGACCGGCTCAACCGCCAGGAAACAGGGCAGCTACGACAGCAAGTCGCGGTCGACGAGCACTTCAAGCAATACGGTCAAGTCGAGAACCACTACGAGTTCGTCGACACGTTCGACGACGAAATCCGGAAGCAGCTACAGAAGCGGCAGTACGAAATCAAGCAGCAAGTCTTCAGGCTACTACCAGAAGAAGTCGGGCAACAGTTCAAAGGCAAGGAGCGGTAAGGCCTCGAAGTCTTCAGGATCTTCAAAGAAGTCTGCGCCTTCGCAAGTGGAGAAGAAGTCCACTCCGACGAAGCGCACTCCCGCAGTGAAGTCGGAGCCTTCAAGCAACAAGGGATCAAGCAAGAAATCCTCCGACTCGTACAGGCAGAGTGAGCCGAAGTCGAGTTCGAAGTCTTCTGGCAGCGTGAAGTCTTCCGGCGGCAGCAGGTCAAACAGCAGTTCAAAGTCGAGCAGCTCAGGCAAGTCGAGCAGTTCGCGCTCTTCCGCTGGAAAGGGCAAGTCCAGGCGATAGAGGCCGCTGACGTGACTGGGGCGGTCGGCAAAACATGTTGACCGCTTCTTGAGCGGCAGGAATTTTTGTGCAGAGGAACATCACTATGAAGAGGCTTATCACATATCTCGTTTGTGCGTTCTTTCTGTTCTCCGCAACAGGGTCGGTGGTGGCGGTAGAGAAGAAGGACAAAAAGAGCAAAACGAAGACGACACAGAAGGACAAAAAGAAGTCCTCGACAACCAAGTCAAGCCCGAGCAAGAAAAAGTATGACAACTTTGTTGACAAGAACAAGAACGGGATCGATGACCGCCGGGAAAACCTGATTACGAAGAAAACTTCATCGACGAAAAAGACGACTGCCACGAAAAGCAAGACCAGCGAGTCAAAAAAGGAAGACAAGAGCAAGTCGAAGACTAAGAAGAAGTGAGCCTGTTGGCTAAACACGACTAGTATTCAAGAAAACCGCCCTGAAAGGGGCGGTTTTTTTCATGTAAATGAAACTCAAGGAATCGTTTAGGCTTGACGAACGTTATAAATTGTGTTACTTATGATCGCCCCTGACACAAGTACTGCCATAATGGCAGTTTGGTGAAATGAGGCGCAGGAAACCTATGGCGTTTGAGAACCTGACAGAACGGGAAAAGCGGATTCTGGCGAATCTGATCAACCACTATATCAGTTCTGCTGATCCGGTGGGGTCGAGGGTGATTGCCAACAAGTTTGATATGGGCATCTCATCGGCGACGATTCGCAACACGCTTCAGGACCTTGAGGAACTGGGTCTTGTCGAGCAACCGCATACTTCTGCGGGGCGTGTGCCGACCGATGTCGGTTACCGCGTGTACGTGGATTACCTGCTTAAGCCGCAGAAGTTGTCGGAAGAAGAGAAGTTGATCATTCGTCAGGGGATACTGAAGGAAGGGCGGGGAATTCGTGAGATTCTCGGCCAGACGGCCAAAGTGCTCGGGCAGATAACCAATCAACTTGGGTTGACTATTTCACCCCGGTTTGAGGTTGGAATACTCAGGGATATTCGCTTGATCCCGATTGCCGAGGGACGCCTGATGGTGATCGTCATTGTGGAGTCCGGTCTGGCGCGCTCGTTAATACTGGAGGTGGAGACTTCGATTTCAGTCCAGGGTATCGCTGAGGTTGAGGCGGTGTTGAAAGAACGGCTGTGTGGCCTGACGCTATCCGAAATCAGGGACAGCATTTCATCACGGCTGGCAGACATACCGGGCAACGCGCGGTTGATCAAACTGGTGATGGAATCCAGCGACAGGATTTGGACTGAGGACAGTCCCGAGGCGCTGCTTATGTCTGGCCGCGAGAATCTCCTGATGAAGCCGGAGTTTGCCGACCGTGACCAGCTACTTCGCATGCTGGGTGTCCTGGAGGATAACAAAGTGTTGTCGGAGTTCCTGGCTCACGTGCATGAAGAGGATTTGATTATTACGATTGGCCGTGAGAACGCCATCCACGATATCATCAATTGTTCGTTGGTGACGGCTTCTTACAAAGTGGGCAAGGTGCAGGGGGCGGTTGGGATAATCGGACCGATGCGGATGCCCTACAGCAAGGCCGTTTCTATTGTTGAGTACACGGCCAAGTCCATAACCGAAGTTCTTTCTGGAATCGAGAAGAAGGATCAATAGAAGTATGACCCGCAAGAATAGGACAAAGGACGAAGTGAAGATTGAAAACCTGACCGGGGTCGACGAGAAGGTGATTCCGGTCAGCGGCGATGAGTCGGAACGAGCGGTCGAATCCGCCGAAGAGAATTCGCGTCAGCCAGAGCCTGTGCCTGAGATTCCGGAGGAAGAGCGTCTTCGCGCGCGAGTGGCCGAGCTTGAAGAGCAGAAGCTGCTGGCTATGGCTGATCTCGACAACTACAGAAAGCGCATGGCACGGCAGTTCGACGAAGTTATTCGGAACGCCAATGAGAAGCTCATGGGAGATTTTCTGGACGTGCTGGATAATTTCGAACGTGCCCTGCAGCACTCAGCCGATGGTGGCGAGGGTGAGGATAACAACGCCGGGGCTTTCCGCAAGGGGACGGAATTGATCTACAACCAGATGAACGATCTGCTGGGCAAGTACAACGTCAGACCTATTGATGCGCTCGGCAAACCGTTCGATCCGAATCATCACGAGGCGATGATGCAGGTTGAATCGGAAGAGTACGATGAGGGCGTCGTGGCTCTAGAAATCGGCAAGGGATATATGATGGGCGACCGGGTGCTCCGTTTCGCGAAAGTGGGCGTGAGCACGGGAAAGCCTGAGTGAATAGAAGGACCTCTCTGGCGTAAGTCGAGGGGACAAACCAAGAGATATAGTACTGTTTAATACGAGTAGAGGAGATAATCGATTATGAGCAAAGTAATCGGAATCGACCTTGGGACGACCAACTCCTGTGTGGCTGTTCTTGAAGGAAAAGACCCGGTAGTAATACCGAACCAGGAAGGTGCCCGCACGACCCCGTCAGTGGTTGCTTTTACCAAAGACGGTGAGCGTCTCGTTGGCGCCGCCGCCAAACGTCAGGCCGTGACCAACCCTGAGAACACCGTGTTTTCGATCAAGCGGTTCATGGGCCGTCGTCATGTGGAAGTGTCCTCCGAAGAGAAGATCGTACCGTACAAAGTGAAAGAAGACGCTTCCGGTAACGTGATTGTTGAGGCTGGTGGCAAAGACTTTCCGCCGTCGGAAATCTCAGCCATGACCCTTCAGTATTTGAAAAAGGCGGCTGAGAACTATCTTGGCGAGGAAGTCAAGCAAGCCGTTATCACGGTGCCGGCGTACTTCAATGACGCCCAGCGCCAGGCAACCAAGGATGCCGGTCGTATCGCCGGACTCGAAGTGCTCCGCATTATCAACGAGCCGACTGCGGCTTCGTTGGCATACGGTCTACAGAAGAAGGGCAACGAGAAGATTGCGGTTTATGATCTTGGTGGCGGCACGTTCGATATTTCTATTCTTGAACTCGGCGACGGCGTATTTGAGGTCCGTTCCACCAATGGCGATACGCACCTTGGTGGCGACGACTTCGATCAGGCGATCATCGACTGGATGGCTACGGAATTCCAGAAGAGTCAGGGGATTGATCTCCGTAAGGATCGCATGGCTCTCCAGCGTCTGAAAGAGGCCGCTGAGAAGGCCAAGATTGAATTGTCGTCGTCGATGCAAACCAGCATCAATCTGCCGTTTATCACGGCCGATCAATCCGGTCCCAAGCACCTCGATCTGTCGCTCAGCCGGGCCGCGTTTGAGCAGTTGACGGACTCTCTGGTTCGTCGCACGATTGACCCGTGCCGTGCCGCGCTGGCCGACGCCAAGTTGTCGACCGGTGATGTTGACGAAGTGGTGCTGGTTGGCGGCATGACTCGTATGCCGAAGGTCATCGAAATCGTCAAGGAGCTGTTTGGCAAAGAGCCTCACAAAGGTGTGAATCCGGACGAAGTCGTTGCGCTTGGCGCTGCCATCCAGGGCGGTGTGCTGGCCGGTGACGTTCAGGATGTGGTGTTGCTTGATGTAACGCCGCTGTCCCTTGGTATCGAGACCCTTGGCGGTGTGATGACGAAATTGATCGACCGGAACACGACTATTCCTACGAAGAAGTCGCAGGTGTTTTCGACCGCCTCCGACAATCAACCGGCGGTGTCGATTCACGTGCTGCAGGGTGAACGCCAGATGGCTATCGACAACCGGACTCTCGGCAAGTTTGATTTGGCAGACATTCCGCCGGCCCCGCGCGGTGTGCCGCAAATTGAGGTGACGTTCAACATTGATGCCAACGGTATTGTGAATGTGAGCGCCAAGGATATGGCCACCGGCAAAGAGCAATCAATCAAGATTGAGGTGTCGTCCGGCCTGAGCGATCAGGAAATTGATCGTATGGTCCAGGATGCAGAAAAGAACGCAGACGAGGACAAGAAGAAGGCCGATTTGATCAACGCCCGCAACGAGGCGGACCAACTGGTGTATGCTACCGAGAAGACGCTCAAGGAGCACGGTGACAAGGTTGGTGCGGACGAGAAGAAGGCTATTGAGACAGCGGTCGAGGAACTGAAGTCTGTCAAGGACGGCGACTCCCTGGAGGCGATAAAGGCCGCCAAAGAGAAGCTGACGCAGGCCTCGCACAAACTGGCTGAGCAGATGTATCAGCAGGCACAGCAGGCGCAGCAGGCCGGAGCGCAGCCGGGAGCGGAATCCCAGGGTGAGCAGCCCGATGCTGAAACCTCAGACGCGGAGCAGGATGGCGCTGTTGATGCCGACTTTGAAGTGGTTGACGACGACAAGAAGTAGGAATTGATGAATAAACGAGACTATTACGAAGTTCTCGGAGTGGATCGTGGAGCCGATGAGTCGACGGTCAAGTCGGCGTATCGCAAGTTGGCGATGAAGTATCACCCGGATCGCAATCCGGGTGATAAGAGCGCCGAGGATAAGTTCAAGGAAGCGACCGAGGCGTACGAAGTGCTCAAAGAGCCTCAGAAACGCCAGATGTATGACCAGTACGGTCATGCGGGCCTGGGCCAGGGGGCGGGAGGTTTTGGCGGGTTCGGTGGTTTCGAGGGGGGCATTGATCTTGGCGACGCGCTTCGTGCCTTCATGCGCGACTTTGGCGGCGGCGGTGGCGGCGGATCGATTTTCGACGATCTGTTCGGCATGGGCGGCGGCGGAGGACGTCGGCGAGCCAACCGTGGCGAAGATCTTCGAGTGCGCATCAAGTTGACGCTTGAGGAGATAGCTACCGGTGTCAAGAAGACGCTGAGCGTCAATCGCATGGTGAAATGCGATACGTGCGACGGCAGCGGTGTCGCGGCGGGTTCTTCCAAACAGACCTGCCAGCAGTGTCGCGGATCCGGCCAGATGCGGACGGTGACCCGTACGTTTCTTGGTACCGTGCAGCAGGTGACAACGTGTAATATCTGTCGGGGTTCCGGCCAGGTTATATCGAGCCCCTGTCGTACGTGCGGGGGAGAGGGCAGGCACAAAGGTACGAGCAAGGTGAATCTGAACGTACCGCCCGGTGTGTCCTCCGGCAACTACATGACCGTGGACAATATGGGTAATGTAGCTCCGAACAACGGCGAGACCGGGGATCTAATAGCGGTATTCGAGGAGGAGCAGCACAAGCATTTCACGCGTCACGGCGACAGCGTGTTGTTTGAGCTTCCGATTTCGTTCACGATGGCGGCACTTGGCGGCGAAGTCGAAGTGCCGGTGTTGGGGGGGACGGCCAAGCTGAAGATTCCGCCGGGAACTCAGTCGGGCAAAGTGCTCAAAATGCGAGGAAAAGGTATCTCGCGGTTGCATCGCAGCGGCAAGGGGGATCAGCTCGTACAGATCACGGTCTGGGTTCCGACGAAACTGGGCAATGATGACCGCAAAATACTCGAACAGCTCGCAGACTCAGAGACGTTCCGTCCACCCACGGCAGATCGGTCGTTTTTTGAAAAACTGCGTGACACGCTGGGAGTTTGATTATGTCCGAACAGGACGAACAGGTTTACATCGAAACTCGACTGCAGGTGCCCCGAAATCTCGCCGACTCTGTCGGCGATTTCATTACCGAGCACATCGCGGCGGGACTGGTGCTTGAGGAGGAAGAGGATTCTCCGGTCACAGGGATCATTTTCTACGTTCCTGAGGATGATACTCAGAGTCGGGAGCGTCTTACGGAATTCCTCGAGGGGCTTGTCGGCAACGATTTGTCCGAAATTCCTGAAATCGTGCAGCGCAGTGTCGGAAATGCGTCGTGGGTCGAGAAGTATCGCGAGAGTATTAGGCCGGTGACAATAGGTGAAGACGTGGCAGTGCGACCTACCTGGTGTGAGCCAACGGGATTGCAGTACGAAATCGTCATCGATCCGAATATGGCGTTTGGCACCGGTTCTCACGCTACGACGAAGGGCAGTCTTCTGGGCGTTCGCAACGCATTCAAAGAAGGTATGTCGTTCATGGATATGGGGACCGGCTCGGGCGTGTTGGCAGTGTTGGCCGACAAGATGGGGGCCAGTCGGATCAAGGCGATTGACTATGATATCGTGGCGATTGAAAACTGTCGTGAGAATTTCGAGTTGAACAAGGTTCGTGCGTCTCATGAGATTCTGCTCGGTTCGATTGAGAAGTGTGACGGTGACGATCCGTACGATTTTGTCTGCGCGAACATTATTCGGAGCACGATTCTCTCGATGCTTGATCGACTGATTGCGCTGACTCGCAGAGGGGGAGTTCTCGTCCTTTCCGGTTTGCTTGAGTTGGATGAACCAGCGATTTCAGAAGCGCTTCAGAAGTACGGTCAGGCGGATTTTGATATCTTTCGGGAAGAAGGATGGCTCACGTACACTTTGAGGGTGGTGTAGATCGTGTTGCCGCCGCTGTTTTATATCTCTCTTGAAAGTGTTTCGGGCGAAGCTGAGACGGGTCAAGTAGTATCACTTCCGACGGCAGAGGCAAAGCATCTCGTCAAGGTGATGCGACTGACAGCGGGGGCGCTGGTGATTCTGATCGATGGTCTCGGGATGGCGTATCGGGCTGAAGTTGCAAAGGTCGGGACGAAAAGCGTTACGGCGCGGATTCACAACGCGATCAGGGACTTCGGTGAACCGACTATCCGTTTGACGTTGGCTGCCGGCATGTCGGTTGGCAGCAAGTTCGACAGCGTGGTACAGCGTGGTACCGAGCTTGGGGTGAAAAGGTTCATCCCGTTATTGACCGAGAAGTCCAAGGTGGCTCTGAGCGATCCGAAACGTGCCCGTTCACGTCAGAACCGACTCGAAAAGGTAGCGCTTGCAGCGATCAAGCAGTGCCGGCGGTCTTGCGTTCCCGAGATCGCGCTCCCGACTACGTTCGAGGAGTTTTTGGTTCAGCATGATTCGGAGACGCCGGGCCTGATTTTTCATGCAGGCGAAGGGGCACAATCGCTGGACTCGCTTGCGTTTGAGCCAACTCTGCGGCGAATTACGCTTGTGGTGGGGCCTGAGTCCGGTTTTTCCGGAGATGAGGTCTCGCGTGCAGTTGGCGCCGGGTTCCTGCAGGTGGGGCTGGGCAAGCGCGTTCTGCGCACCGAAACCGCCGGTCCGGCCGTGGTTGCCTTGATCATGCAAAGACTCGGAGAACTCAGCTAAACGTCAAACCTGCCGATAATCCAGAGGTATGGAAGGTTTCTATTACATTTGGGTGGCTCTGACGGGCCTGTGTATCGGATCGTTTCTCAACGTAGTGATTTACCGCGTTCCGAGGGACAAGAAATTCTGGGCCGGGCGATCAGTCTGCCCGAGTTGTGACAATCAACTGAAATGGTATCACAATGTGCCTGTCCTGAGCTGGCTTTTCCTGCGTGGGAAATGTGGCTTCTGCGGCGAGAGAATTTCATTCAGGTATCCGCTGGTGGAGCTAATCAATGCCGCTGCCTACCTGTATTTTTTCTGGGAATTGGGTCTGACGTTTGAGTTTGCGGTATTCGCCTTCCTGTCGTCGGCGTTGCTGACGATATTCTATATCGATCTGGATTTTCAGATTATCCCTGACATGATCACGATTCCGGGCGCGGCGCTCGGTCTGGCAGTCTCGTTCCTTCCGGGTGGGATAGGAATCGTCCCGTCACTGATCGGTTTTCTGGTCGGCGGTGGTTCGCTGTTTCTCGTGGCGGAGTTGGGCGAGCGTTTGTTCAAGAAGGAAGCGATGGGGGGCGGCGACATCAAGATGGCGGCAATGCTGGGCGCGTTTCTGGGCTGGCAGAAGGTGCTGTTTGTGTTCCTGTCATCGGCAGTGATCGGCCTGGCAGTGTCGATGGTCGTGATGATCTTCTCAGCGAAACTGAGGGAAAGCCGGATGATTCCGTTCGGGCCGTTTATAGCTCTGGCTGCGATGGTCGCCATAATCTGGGGCGATCAACTCATCGCGCTCTATGTCGATAATTTCCTGCACGTGCATTAGCAGGCGTCGGTCCTCTCAATAGACCGGCGTTTATGCCGATTAATCCAATATGCGTCTGGGCAAATCCAAAAGTAAGTTCGAGTCCGAGGTACATCTCGGTCTGCTGGTGATTGTTTGTCTCCTGCTGTTCCTGAACGTGGCTTCAAACTTCATAATATACCGGGCTCGCTCGACTCAATTGGAGGAGACCGACCGTCATCTGCGCAAAGCGGCCCTGTCGATCTCGCGAATTATCCAGGAAGCTTATCCGAGCAGGTTGAGTGACGATGAATTGAAGCAGGTGCAGCTTGATCAAGGGTTGTCGGGGCTGATGCTTGTATCGTCGCGGCCGTCAGAAAATTCTACCGAGGCGAAGCGTGAATGGTTCAAGACTGTGCTCGCTCAACTGCCTCCGACACAGCTTCCAGAGGTTGCCCGAAAGCTATTCAACGCCGATTTCAACGAGTTGACGAGGGGGAGCGAGGATCAGTACTACTTTTTGTATCCGATTCCTGCCGGGGCTGGCCACAACCTGCTTGTGCTGACGGTTGATCGACCCGGGCTGGCGTATCTGGATGACTCGCGCAGTACTATTCTGTTCGTGCAGCTCGGTGCGCTGGGGGTAGTGGGCATTGTTTACTTTGTGCTGTCGCAGTTCATATTCGGGCCGTTCAGAAAGCTCAAGCGGAGAGCTGCCGAAGCGGGGCGTCAGGTTGATGACTCTGAGAACGAAGCCGACGCGATTGTGCGGGAGTATGAGCGTGTCATCGACAAGTTGAAAGAGAACGAGGCGACGCTTGTCGAACTTAACGAGGCGATACAAAACCGGGCCGATTCGCTGGAACAATTCAATCAGTACCTGCTGGAGTCAGGGCATGCCGGAATTATCACTTTTGACCCGTCTGGCACAGTGGTGGCGGCCAACGAGAAGGCCATCCAATTGTTGGACATCAGCCAGGGAAGGGCAGAAGGGCGGCATTACTCCGATCTGCTGAGTGGTCTGGGACGTTTGCTCGAAGATGTTGGTCGGGTCATCGAGGATGATACTGTTGCCGGGTACCGTGAGTATCGTCACCTGTTTGGGAGGCGGTCTGAGACCGTGCTTGGGGTCAGTCTGTCGTCTATCAGGGATAAGGAGCAGACGATAGTCGGTTATCTCGCGTTTATAAACGACCTGACGGAATTGGATCGTCTTCGGCGGGAGCTTGAAGGCAACAATAAACTGGTCGCCCTGGGTGAAATGGCCTCCGGTCTTGCGCACCAGATGAGGAACTCGCTTGGAGCTATCAGCGGCTATGCCGGACTAATCAGGAGAGGCCAGAGTCGCGACGGTCAATCTACTGAGCGCGCGGATATTCTGATCAATGAGGCGCGAGACGCTGAGTCGCTGATAAGCAGATTCCTGACTTTTGCGCGTCCGTTTGACTTCTGGCCTGAGCCGATCTCGTTGGATGAGCTTCTCAGAGACTCGATCGATCAATTCAAGGTTCGCGAAGATTGTTGTGAAGTCGAGTTCGAATTAGACGCCGCCGGGGAGATCTTGATAGACGGTGACGCCGTGTTGTTGAAGCAGGTATTCGGCAACATAATCGACAACGCGATAAAGGCATACGGTGAAACCGGAGGTTTGGTCGAGGTGTCTGTCGGCATCGACCGAGGCTCGGCGTTGGTGACGATAGCCGACTCAGGCTGCGGCATCGACGATGATATCGTTGAGCGCATCTTCACGCCGTTTTATTCTACCCGGGCTTCAGGTACCGGATTGGGCCTTTCTCTGGCCCAGAAGATCATGACCGCGCACTCGGGCAGCCTTTCCGTCGAATCTGATCCGGGTTGCGGCACGCGCTTCCATATCCGCGTTCCGTTGGCGTCACAGGGGCAGCCGGTGACGGTCGAGCCGGAAAACATCGCTTAGTTTCAGAAAATTCTTGGGTGAACGGCGATTATTGCTATATTTCCCCTCTTAGCATTTTGAGTCTTTGGAGGTGGAATGTATTCAGTATCAGATTTCAGGAAAGGTTTGCCTATCCTGTGGGATGACCAGCCCTACTATGTAGTAGAGTATCAGCACTTTAAGATGGGGCGCGGTAAGGCAAACATCCGCACCAAGCTCAAGCATATCAAGACAGGTGCCGTTGTTGAGAAGGTGTTTTCGTCGAACGACTCCTTCAAGCCGCCGGACATCGAGAAGAAGAAGATGCAGTACCTGTACGAAGACGGCGGTGAAATGAGCTTCATGGATTCGCAGACTTTCGATCAAGTATCGATTCCCGTGGACAGCCTCGGGGATGCCAAATGGTATCTGCTGGAGAACGAGGAATACCTGGTTTTGTTTCTGGACAATGAGGCTATCGCGGCTGATTTGCCTGCGTCGGTGATCCTTGAGGTGGTGGAGACCGAACCGTCGGTTCGCGGAGATACCGTCAGCAATATCACGAAGCCGGCAAAGCTACAGACCGGTCTTGAGGTCAAAGTACCGCCATTTGTCAAAGAAGGCGACAAGGTCAAAGTTGATACGCGCACAAACGCGTACCTCGAACGGGCGAATTAGCCGATGGCACAATCTCAGCGCATAATAGGCGTTGACGAATCGGGCAAGGGGGACTTTTTCGGGCCGCTGGTGGTGGCAGGTTGTCTTGCTTCCGATGAAGATATTGCGGTTCTCGGTGCGATGGGGGTGCGTGACTCGAAGAAAATTGCGGACAAGAAGCTGCTTACGATTGATGAGCAGCTTCGTGCCCGCTTTGTTTTTTCTGTCATTGTGTATCCGCCGATTGAGTACAATCGCCTGTATGAGAAGATCCGGAACCTGAACATCCTTCTTGCCGGCGGCCATGCAGAAGCCATAGCTGGTTGTCTCAGCCAGGGAGCGGCAGATCTGGCTATTTCGGACAAGTTCGGCAAGTCTGAACGTTTGGAAACGGCCATGGCCGACTCTGGATGTTTGCTACCCATCAAGCAAATGGTACGCGGTGAATCTATCCCTCAGGTAGCTGCGGCGTCGATCATTGCGCGGGCAGAATTTGTCCGGCAAATGGCGCGGCTATCGTCCGACTACGGCATGGTGCTTCCCAAGGGTGCTGCTCCGCAGGTCGATGCTGCCGGGCGGGAACTGGTTGCACAGTGTGGTGCCTCGGTCTTGCTCGAAGTGGCCAAGACGCATTTCAAGAACTACGGCCGCGCTCTCCAGAACACAGCTCTTTAGAAAACAAAAAGGTCGGACCGTAATCGGCCCGACCTTCTAACAAGGAGTGGAAGGGTTCTACTTTTTGTCTCCGCCGAGTTCAGCTTCGGCGCCATCCTTCAGGCCAACGTTCGGATTGTCCGGGACGTGGCCAAGTGACGGGTCATAGACGATGCCGGCGTCGCCCAGATTGTTCAGCCCGGCCTCTTTCAGATGGACATTCGGATTGTCCGGTTCGTGGCCCGACGTGATCGGCGGGACGAGATCAAGATCGTCAATACCCGGCAGGTCAGCTTCTTTGAAGTGGGAATTTGGGTTGTCCGGTTCGTATCCCAGTGACGGGTCATAGTCGATACCGGAGTTGCCAAGATCATTTTCTTCAGCCTCTTTGAAGTGAGCGTTCGGATTGTCAGGATCACTGTCGACGAGTGACATGTCGAAGTCGACTCCGGCTTCGCCAAGATCGAATTCTTCGGCTTCTTTGAAGTGGGAATTCGGGTTGTCCGGAGTGTCGTCACCGGTAGAGATGTCTACGTCATCGTCATCGATGGACGTGCTGTCGAGTACCTGGTCGTCGGGGTCGTACGGATTATCGTTGTCATCGTAATCGACATCCGTAAGATCACCGTCGGCATCCCCAAGAGACAGCGCATCAAGGTCGCCCTGACCAACGATTCGATCTGAATCATCCGAGCATCCGATCGACAGCATGCAGGCTGCCAACAGCATGATCAGTAACATTGGAAAGTGCAGCTTCTTAAACATCGGTCCTCCCTTTGCCCGTCAGGGCGTGTTGTGAAAACGGTTCAGTCTTTGGCCTGACTATCGCAAAGAGGATGCCTAACCGACGAATTTCCTCGTAAGTGCTTATGCTGCAATTGATTTGACCGGGTGAGCACGGCTCGCCCGCGTTGAGATCCTCAAAGATAGTGGGGGAAAGGCCATACTCTCTTGGTAGCTGCCAACATGGGAAGCGCTAAGATGATGTATGCAAAATGCCGATAATCCCTTAGTAACAGAGGATTTACTGATGGGAGGCGTTGTGAGCGCAGAACTCACTCATGGGGCCATTTGCCTCTTCTTTTTGGCGGCTCTGATTCTCATAGCGGAACTGAAAACGCAGATTCGTTCGGAGAGTCCCGAGGGCTATAACAACATCGTCGGTGGACTTAGCGTCCTGGCGCTGGTGTCGGTGTCGAATTGGTTCAATTCAATCAACTTGTACGACGCGGTTCCGTTCTTGTCACAACCGGTATTCTATTCGCTGGCTAGCTGGATCGGGGTGATTGTAGGCACGTCGCTTCTGATGATCGGGGTATCTAATTGGCTTCCCCTGGCGCGACGTCATCGGGTATACAACAAGACGCGTGTGCAGCACCTCGAGATGCTTCGTCGGGTGGAGCAACTGGTTGGCGTGGAATCGCGTCTCGACACCGTGTTGTCCACGACTTTGGGCTACATGATCGAGAATTTCGGTTTCTCCGCCGGGGCGGTATTCAAATACTCTGAAAGTCAGAACAATCTCAGTCTGGCCACAACCTCCGGTACAGATACCGTGGAAGCGGATTGTCTTAAAGCCCTGTCAATCGTGCAGGACAAATACGATGACTATCGGCTTGGAGTTCGAAGCGACCCGGTGGGGGCTTTCGAGGGCTACCCGGAGTCATTGAACCGACCGCAGGAAGTACTCCCCATAGAAGTTAGCGGCAGGACAGTCGGCTTCTTCATGCTGTGGAATGACGGTGCCGAGAAATGCGGTTCGGATGACGGAGTCACACTTCGTCTCGCGATTGACATTATAGCACGCAAGATAGATTTGGATCGGTTGACTCTAAACGTCCAGGCTCTTCAGGAGTCTGACCGCTGGGTCAGTGAGATGCAGTCACGGATCGACACCGCCGGTTCCGTTGGTGAACGTATCGGTGCTCTCGCTCGCGGCTTGAACAAAGAATTATCGGTCGACTATGGCGCATTAGCGATCATAGAAGATGACAATTACGTCCGACGGTACTCATTCGGTCCCGGTGGGCAGGTACTGGTAGATGCCGGACTGACGACTCCGGAGCAAGGGATGTTGACCGGACCGGCGTTTGCCTTTAATCGAACCGTTACCGTCCACGACCTGCCGAACAACCGTCAGCCGTCGCTGGGGGAGATCGTGACGGACAACGATGTCCGGTCATTGATAGCTCTTCCGGTGGCTCAAGAAGGTGACCAGACGGCGGTGATGATTGTCGCCAGCCGGATTGAGAACGCCTATGGGGTCAGCGAACTGAGGCGGCTGGAAGCGCTCAGGCCGGTGCTGAATCGTCTTCTCGACATGGAGAAGGCATCTGAGAAGTTGAAACGAGTGGAAGCCAGAATCACTCGACTCAACCAAACCGCGAAGCGTTTGGGCGGATTGCGAACGACGGATGAAGTCTTGCAGGAAGCGGCACGTTTGATCTCGGAAGAAACCGGTGCAGATATCGTCAGGATTTCGATTGCTGACGACGAACATGCATTCCTCGAATCACGAGCGCTGGTGTCGACCAGGCCGCTGACCGGTATGGTGCCGGGATACGGGCAGTCGATTGTATCCCTCATGCCGGTGCATGAACGGGTGTTGCAGGACCGCGTGACGACTCGCGTCGGACGGGGGCACGCCGACGCGATGTTGAGTGAAATTGAGACCAAGCAGTCGTTTGCCGAAGGCATCACCAACGCTTTGATCGTGCCGATTACGGTTGGCAACAAGGCGGTTGGCGTAGTGGCGGTTGGCGCCGGCGAAGACAACGCCGGTGGTCTTGAAAGCGAGGCCACGGGATCGTTTATTGAGGCGATTGCCGGGTTGCTCGCCGCCTCGCTGCGGACTTCGGTTAGGCCCAACGGTGTGGCGACAGATTCGGATACGGCAAGTGATGCTCGCGAGCTGGAACTTCGCAACCGGTTGAAGTCACCTTTGACGGGGATTATCGGATCGGTGGAGTATTTGAAGTCGCGTTCTTTGGAGAGCGACGACGAGCAGATCAAAAAATACGTTTCGATACTGGATCGTTCGGTATCGAAAATGGGGGATTTCCTCAGGGAAGGGGAGGTAGTCGACTAGGAGTGGGATTATAGTCGATGGTTTAAGGCGGCACGGGAGGGTGCCGCCTTTTTTTTGTGGGGGCTATTAGCGCTTCTGAGTTCGGAGATTCCATAGGAACGTGCCGCAGCTGCAACTCAGAGTTGTGGGCTCGCCATCCAGAAAACTCACTCGAAGAAGGGAGTCGCAACGGTTGCACCACAACAGAGTGAAACACTCCAGAAACGCAGCTACGATCGGTTTCAAGTCCTCAGCTTCTAGTGCATGCCAGTTGTTGTAGTGCACGGCCGCGTTTACCGCCCATTGTTCACTCCCTGTACGTTTCACTATGTCCTTCCACTTTCGATCGAAGTCACAGATACTGTCTATGATCCCCGGGCGATTGTAGACTGATTCAGCTGCTTTAGCCTTGCCAATCAGTTTCTTCATTTCGTGCCTCGCACCGCTCATGAAGTCGCCCAACTCCCAGAGTCCGCTAGTTTTGTAGCGGACCGCGGCGCCTAGTCGGTCGCAGAGGCATTCGAAGAAACTCTCTGCACCGCGGCGAAGTCTGGCGGCTGCGGCGCTCACATCGTCCTGCTGGAAGTCCTTCTCGATGTTTGACCAGAGATCAGTGTCAAAGACGAGTGAAGGGCCTGTGTCGACACTCCATCGATAGAATTGGAACGTGCGCGCACGCGTTGCGATGCCCTCCGACCGAAGCTGTCCGGCCCAGGTGCGGTCGTGGGTCGTTATTAGAAACTGCCTGTCGGGAAAGAACTCCTTCAGCATTATGCAAGCTTGACGACGGTGTGTTGCATCGACAGACATCACGACGTCGTCCAGTACGGTAAGCCTACACTTGCCTGCTGTGAGGCGCTCCGCCAGGGCAAGGTACAGACAGAGCCCCATGCTGTCTTGATGACCTTCGCTGTGAAGCGCCAGCGGCGGGTGCTGTCCCCTGCCGTAGAAGTCGACCGTGAACTTGCCGGTGGCCGAGAGAGTTGCTGAGAACTCCCCTTCATCGTCAGCGTGGAGAAACCTGTACAGGTCAGTGAATCTGTCCTTTATCGAGTCGTACAAGGTGTTAAGCTTGGTTTCTCGAGCCTCCTTGAAACTCTTGTTCAGCGTCTCAGCCTTTGATTTCACCGCGGTGGCAATGTTGATCTCCAGTGTCGCGGACAAGTACTCTGGCAACAAGGTCTCCATCTTCGTTAACGTATCCCAGGCAGTTTGTTCTGGCGACGTTTTTGGGCTATTCTCAGATGCCTTTTTCAGTGTCGCTTTGCAGGCGTCAAACAGCTCCGTGTCCTCGCCAAAGACCGTGTCGAAGTTAACATCCGAGTCCAAGTATGTCTCTATTGGGCTGGCACAGCACTTCTCAAGACTATCGAGTGTCTCAATCCTCTTTCTTACTATCGTGCCTTCACTTGGCATGTCCAGTCTTTCGGTTGCCTCGAGGACCTCAGTCAATGAGTCCCTTCGCTTCGTCAATTCCAAAGTGATCGTCTGTGCAAATGAGGATATCTTCTCAAGCATAGGAGCATTAGTTCGGGCCTTGTCAAGCCGACCGGAGAGAGTTGTCTCGAGTTCTTCGGGAGTCCATATGTGACCACATAGAGGGCATTCTCCCGATTCGTCTAGCATCTCAATACCTGCCTCGAGAATCTGGATCCTTTTGTCAGCGGTAATCGCCGATGTATCCGCGAGGATCGCCTCGACTAGCTGGCGGAGTTTCTTGTCCACTACAGAGAGCTTCTTGACTTCGTCAGCTGATACATTTTGGACTGCTTTTGTTGCTTTTTCCAGAAGCTGCGGATTTACGCGATCTTTGCCATTGCTAGTTCCGGGATTCTGGCAACCGCGCTTTGTCGCGGCGGGCGCGATTCTGTCGAGTGGTTTGGCTCCGAGCTGCTTTCGGTGAGTATTGGCGGTACTTAGGACACCCTCCGGCGAAAACTCATCCAGGTCAAGGTTGGTCTGAAGTCGTTGCTCTTGTGACTTCAGAGCCATCTCCGCGCGCTTGAATCTGTCTGTGGCCTGACGAGATGCTTTCCCCAGTGCCTTTCGCGTACTCTCAAGGTTGTCTAGTCCAAGAATGCGTTGGACTTCAGAAGAGCGCTTGCCATCTGGCGCCGCGATGTACTTGAGGATTTCCCGTCGCGACAAGGAGTGTTGTCCAGTAGACGCGAGATCGGTGATGTCCTGCACCACGCTCCCGTCTGCCCCATGGACCTCCAGTTGGTCTGGCGAGCCAACATTTCGTGAGATAACCACCTCATCTTCTGTGCCCGGAATGCTGACGCAAGCCGTAACCGTCGCCGATCGCGGAGATCCAACGTGGTCTATGTGCGGGCCGTGCTTTCCGAGTGCTACCGCACGAGTGGCCTCGCCTTCTAATCTGAGGATTTTGCCAGTTAGTACAAAGTCAATCGCATCCACCACCGCGCTTTTTCCTGAGCCGTTCGGTCCCCAAACTACTGCATTCATGTAGTCTAGATCCAGGGCGAGATTTTTGATTCCTCGAAAGTTGGATATCTCCAAGCGTTTTATCTTCACTTTTAGTCCCCCTCAACGCCCACAGGTGTCGAGTCCGATTCCAGGACAGATAGCACCCACTCGGCATCCTCGAGCTTTCCGCTCGCGATTCCCTCTCTCAGAGCAGTTGCGGATAGAGTAGCGCCGTCACACCCCTCCTCATAATCATCCACAGTCTTTTCGAGTATTTCTGTTACTATGTCGCTGTGTGCCATACCAATCCAACCTCTTTCCAATGAGTAAGCATGCCACTGCGTCGTGACACATCATACTATGAGGGCAGAGCAAGCGGTGGTCTTAGGATTCCTCTGCCTGTGAGTTTTATCCTGGTAAAATTCCCCGTAGTGCTTTGGTAGCATACTTAAGAGTCGATGCAAGGGCAAGAAAAAATGGCATGGACTGGCTATTATAGTCAGGGAGTGTAATCTGTTTCGCACCGCAAGCTGTGGGGTACCAAGGCGCAAGAATCTGTAAGGTCCACACTTCGACAGGCTCAGCGTGACTCATCAAGATAGGGTGCACACTTCGACAGGCTCACAGACTCGTCTGGTTGCGTGGCTTATTCGGATAGGGTGCACACTTCGACAGGCCGGGACAGACGAGGATGTACGCAGCCCACAACATGATCAAACCCTTTGGGTGTGATCTTTTCCGGCAGGTCTGAAGACAGACCTGCCCTACGAAGAGAAACGCTGCAAAAACTGCTTTCTGCAACGACCGGAAAAAGGTTGCCATTTTTCGGTAACCTGTTATATTCACAGAACGAATTCTTCGGGGCGAGGTGTAATTCCTCGACCGGCGGTTAAAGCCCGCGAGCCAGCATAACGCTGGTTGAACCTGTGTAATCCAGGTGCCGACGGTTAAAGTCCGGATGGTAGAAGAACGGCTACCCGTGTGTCAGTCACACTGGGACGACTGCTCAGATTCTGCCCGTCACCCCCGATGATAATCGAGGGTTTTTTTGTGGCCGCGAATTCCGGCAAGACATACATGGCAAGAGCGCTAGAACTGGCCGAAAAAGGTCGGGGCACCACCAGTCCCAATCCGATGGTCGGTGCGGTGATAGTCAAGAACGGTCGCGTCATCGCCGAGGGGTATCATCGCAAAGCAGGCGGGGACCATGCGGAAATCGTTGCGCTCAAAAAAGCCGGCAAGAAAGCCACCGGGGCCACGATCTATGTCACCCTCGAACCCTGCTGTCACACCGGCAGAACTGGCCCGTGCAGCCAGGCATTGATCAAGGCCGGAGTGGCCGAGGTCGTGTTCGCCTCGTCAGACCCCAATCCGATTGTCAACGGCGGCGGCGCAAAACAGCTTCGCGATGCCGGCATCAAAGTAATGTCGGGAGTGCTCAAGGCTGAGGCTGAAAAACTGAACGACGCTTACTACGCGTATCATCGCAACGGTCGACCGCACGTCACGCTCAAGCTGGCCCAGACGCTCGACGGCCGTATTGCCACAACCTCCGGTGACTCGAAATGGATAACTTCGGAGAAGTCACGCAAGCTCGTACACAAGACTCGCTCCGAAGTCGACGCTGTCCTTGTCGGTGCCGGTACGGTGCGCGCCGACAATCCGTCGCTGACGGTTCGGGCCGTCAAGGGGACGAGCCCGTATCGGGTGGTCGTTACGTCCTCGGCGAAATTCCCCCGGCAGTGCAATTTACTCAAGAACAACGATGACCACCGTACGGTGATTGCATCCTCTGCGGAGGCAGTCGGGCGACTGGCGAAACGACGCAGTGGCAACGGACTAACGTATTGGACGGTAAAGCAGAATCGTGACGGCAGTCTCAATATCAAGGACCTGCTCAAGAAGGCGGGTGATTTCGGTCTGCGGTCGTTGCTTGTGGAAGGTGGCTCGGAGTTGGCGACGGCGTTCATAAAGGCACGTCTGGTTGACAAGTATATGATTTTCATTGCGCCGAAGATTCTTGGGAAAGGGATTGAGGCGATTGGCGACTTAGGAGTTCGTAAGATGGCCGCGAGCCTTGAATTGGCTGGCGTTACCACTCAGAATCTCGATGGTGATATGCTCGTGACCGGATATCCGAAACGGAGGGGCAACTGATGTTCACCGGATTGATAGAGACGGTGGGAACGCTTTCCGCAGTGAGTGAGAGAGGCAACTACGTTGTGCTGTCCGTGGCATCTTCGATTCCGTCGAAGGAAATCGAAATCGGTGAATCAATTGCATGCGACGGCGTCTGCCTGACGGTTGTCAGCAAGACCGACGATTTTTTTACGGTCGAGGCCTCTCAGGAGACTGCCGAGCATACGATTCTCGGCACGTACAAGGTTGGAGCTAAACTGAATCTTGAGCGTGCACTGCGAGTAGGCAGCAGGCTGGGAGGGCATTTCGTTTCGGGGCATATTGATTGTGCCGGGTCGGTGGACTATCTCAAGCCGGTTGGCGAGTCGCTGGAACTGGCAATAAAGCATGACGCTGACTACGATCAACTCGTGATCGAAAAAGGCTCGATTGCGATTAACGGCGTGTCGCTCACCGTGAACAAGTGTCGCTCAGGCTGGTTTTCGGTGAATCTCATCCCGCATACTGCGGGGCAAACGACGCTCGATGCCGTTCGCCCGGGGACGGCCGTAAACTTAGAATTTGACCTTATTGGCAAATACATTCTGAAAATGAGACAGGCCGGTTCCAAGACCGGCGTTACCGTGGATTCAATCATTGAAAGCGGATGGTGATATGCTGGCAGAAGACGAATTCAATACCATTCCCGAAGCGATAGAAGATATCCGTCAGGGGAAATTCATCGTTGTTGTTGACGACGAAGACCGTGAAAACGAGGGCGACCTGATTATGGCCGCCGACGCAATTACTCCCGAAGCAATCAATTTTTTCGCCACGTACGGTCGTGGTCTTATTTGTGTCCCGATGGTCGAAGCGGACCTGGAAAGATTGCAGCTTGATCAGATGGTGCAGAATAACACCGGTCTTCACGAGACCCGATTCACCGTTTCGGTCGATGCAGTCAACGGTACTACGACCGGCATTTCCGCCTATGATCGTTCAATAACGGTCCAGACGCTTGCGGACCCTGACAGCAAGCCCGAAGAGCTTGGTCGTCCGGGGCACATCTTCCCGCTAAAGGCACTTAAGGGTGGCGTGCTGACTCGCGCCGGACACACCGAAGCCTCGACGGACCTCGCTCGATTGGCCGGTCGCAGACCGGTGGGTGTGCTATGCGAGATCATGGACGACGACGGTACCATGGCCCGCGTGCCGCGCCTTCGCAAGTTCGCCGCCGAGCACGGATTGAAGTTGGTCACGGTGCAGGACCTGATCTCGTACCGTCGGAAGACCGAGCATCTGGTGGACTGCGTGGCTAGCGTCGATTTCCCGACCAAGTTCGGTCATTTCACTCTACACTCCTACAAGTCTGAGGTGGACGATCACCATCATCTGGCGCTTGTCAAGGGGGACGTCAAGGGCAAAGAAAACGTCCTGGTGCGGGTCCACTCAAGCTGTTTGACGGGCGATGTTCTCGGCTCCATGCGCTGCGACTGCGGACCGCAGTTGCACGAAGCCATGCGCCGTGTCGAGGCCGAGGGTGCGGGAGTGGTAGTGTATATGCGTCAGGAAGGCCGGGGCATTGGCCTGGCCAACAAGATTCTCGCGTACAAGTTGCAGGATGCCGGCCGTGACACGGTCGAGGCGAACGAGGAGTTGGGATTCGAGGCAGACCTTCGCGACTACGGTGTGGGGGCGCAGATTCTGACCGATCTTGGTCTCACGACTATCCGCCTGTTGACGAACAATCCCAAAAAGGTCATCGGTCTTGAAGGATACAATCTCGAGATTACTGAGCGTGTGCCGCTTCAGATCGGCGAGTGTGCAGCTAACCAACGGTATCTGGAAACGAAACGTGACAAGATGGGGCACCTGTTGTCGCTCTAAACGGAGATAGGGGTTGAAATGGATGTAAAGAGATTTGAAGGAAAACTGGACGCCTCCGGCCTGAAGATTGGCGTGGTGGTGAGCCGGTTCAACAGTTTCCTGACTGACAAGCTGGTTGAGGGGGCGCTTGACTGCCTCGTGCGTCACGGTGCCGTGGAAAACGAGCAGGCGGTGGCCTGGGTACCGGGGGCTTTTGAGTTGACGCCGACAGCCTCGCGCTTGGTCGACAGCGGAAAGTTTGATGCCGTTATTTGTCTCGGCGCTGTCGTGCGGGGACATACGCCGCATTTTGACTATGTGGCCGGTGAAGCAGCCAAGGGGATCGGGCGTCTGGGAATGACCGCGAAGATTCCTGTCGTGTTTGGCGTTATTACGGCAGATACTCTGGAACAGGCAATTGAACGCGCAGGCACCAAGGCCGGCAACAAAGGCTGGGACGCAGCCGAGGCCGCGATTGAGATGGTCAATCTCTATCGCGCGATAGGTTAATATGGCTGAGAACTCACGTCGTATCGCACGGGAATTGGTTTTGAAAGGGCTGTATGCTGAGGAAATTGGTGAGATTCCCCCGGCGGAAGTGTTGGAGAAGATTCTCGTCGATCGCGAACTGAGCCACGACTCCCTGGAGTTTGCCCGCGGTCTATACCGTAAAGTGCGTGAGAAACGTGAGATTACGGATGCGGCCATAACCCGGTTTGCTAAAAACTGGATTCTTGAGCGAATAGCCGTGATCGACCGCATCATCATGCGAATTGCGATGACGGAATTACTGGAGTCGCCGGATGTACCAGTGAAAGTCGTGTTGAATGAGGCCATTGAGATGGCCAAGTTGTACTCGACTTCTGAGTCCTCGAAGTTCATTAACGGGATATTGGATAGCTTCGTTAAGGACCCAACCAGCCCGATGAAAGTATAAGAGTAATCGGGTCGGTGTTTTAGCCGGCCCGATTATTCGGCGAGAGGCGCGGTGATCGAGGCCGCCAGAACAGGCTTGGAGTTGATTCTTGAACCTGTTATATTGGCGGCTTCTTTGTATTTTGGCCGGGAACTGAACTCAGTCGCAGTAGAGAGAAGGCAAACGTACGCAACAAGTAATGAACAGACTGCCTCGCGGATTTGATCGAACCAACGCTCTGGTGGCACTTGCCGTCTGGGTGTCGGTTCTGGTGGTCTATCTTCTAACGAAGGCGCCGACGCTCTCTTTCTGGGATTGCGGTGAATTCATTGCCGCCTGCTATACGCTGGGCATTCCACATCCGCCGGGCACGCCGATGTACCTGCTCATGGGGCGCGTGTTTTCGATCATTCCCTTTTTTACTGACATTTGCGCGAGGGTCAATTTTCTGTCGTCGCTGTCGTCCTCAATCGCCGCTATGTTTGGTTATCTGATTGCTGTCAGAGTGGTGCGAGGCTGGTTTGCGGGCGACAAATCACTGTACAGTCGCATCCTCGTGTACGCCGGGGCTGCCGCTGGAGCGTTCTTCCTGGCTTTTGGCCGGACGCAGTGGTCCAATTCGGTAGAGGCCGAGGTCTACGGAATGTCGATGATGCTCCTGCTGGGAATGGTCTGGCTGACCCTGGTGTACTATGAACACAGAGAGACGACCTTCGGTGACAAACTGCTGCTGCTTGTTGTGTACATCGGATTTCTTGGAATCGGTGTTCACATGACCACGTTTGTAGCGCTTCCGGTTTGTGCGGTGATGTTCGTGGTGAAGAAAAGCGGGCCGCTTCGCGTGTGGGCCTTGATAGCTGCGTTGTTTGTGATCGAGTTATTTCTGATCTTTGCGCTGTCTTCGCGGCCGGGGGAGATTCCGTACTGGCTGCCGATATTGATCGTGTTTGTCTTCTACGTCTTCTATATCATGTCTTTCGATGAAATCCCGAGATCGCTGGTGTACGTGGGGCTGGCGTTTCTATTCGCCTGTCTGCCACTGGCGGCGGCGTTGCGTGGGATCGACTATCCTGTCGCAACCTATGTGTCCGTGGTTGCGTTTGCGGGTCTTGTCCTGTATGCCGCATATGTGGGCTATCGATGGTTGACGAATCGTAGCAGCAGGCCAAACTCGGTACCTGAGCCACACGATCTGGTGAGCGCGCTGTTCATTCTAGCTGCTGGCCTTCTGTGCCTGGTCACGGTGAGCGGGATGAGAGGGTATCACGCCTTTCTTTTCCTGTCTGCCGTGTTGGTAGCGGTTATCGGTATGTACACGTGGAGGCATCTCCGACTGCCGATATTGCTCGCGTTGTTGGCGACTTCGATGGTGATCCTCGGCGTACGCGAGTATTTCTACGGCAGTCTTATCGCACTGGCGGTGATCTCGCTCTGGGGGACCGTCTGGAAGGCTCGGGGGTGGAAGACGGCCGTGCTGCTGATCCTGGTTGCGGCGGCGGGATACTCGGTTCATCTGACGCTGCCGATCAGGTCTTCTCTGCACCCGTCGATTAACGAAAATAACCCGTCGCAATCTCTAGCGGCGACGATCAACTTCATCGAGCGCAAGCAGTACGGTTCCCAGGGGATGATCGAGCGGATGTTTGAGCGACGGTCAGAGTGGGAAAACCAATTCGGCGATCATCGTCGCATGGGGTTCTGGGGTTTTCTAGAAGAACAGTTCGGTGTACAGGGATGGGGATTTCTGCTCTTGTTCATTCTAGGTGTGTTCGGCCTGTGGGAAACGGTGCGTCGACGGCCGGAAATGGGGACGGTGTTGCTGATTCTCATGCTGCTGACGACTGCAGGGCTGGTGTTGTATATGAACTTCGCCGACGGTACGCGCATGACGCCTCAGGGGGGAGATTACCTCGAGGTTCGTGATCGCGATTACTTCTTCACACCCGGTTTCATGCTGATGGGTTTGGCTATCGGGATGGGGATTGTCGTGCTGGCGCAATTCCTCAGAGATTCGGTGCGGAGATTCAGTCCGGGGCCGCGCAAGGTTATTCTCGCCTGTGGTCTAGTACCGTTTCTCCTTCCGGTTTATGCCGTCCAGGGGAATTACTACTATTGCGACCGATCCGAGAACTACATCCCGTACGATTACACCTACAATCTCTTGTTATCGTGCGATGAAAACGCGGTGCTGTTTACCTGTGGCGACAACGATACTTTTCCCATCTGGTGTCTGCAGGAGGTGTACGGAATCCGCCCGGACGTGAAGAACATAAACCTGGCGCTATCGAATACTGATTGGTACACGAAGCAGATACGGACCAACCTGGGGCTGAGTCTTGGTTGGTCCGACGAGCAGATCGAGGACCTTCGCCCGTATCGTTTCCCGGACGGCGGCGTTTACCGGGTACAGGATCAGGTGCGGGATGCGGTCATTCGTCACAACGGTCGGGATGTGCCAGTGAACTTCTCGTTTACCTGTCCCGGAAGTGCTCGTATGTTTGAACGTCAGAGTCTCGACAGCTTGTTGATGATGAAGGGACTCGTACACAGTCTCACCGACACTGTATCTGATGTGCGCGTCGACACGGATGCCAGCCTGGAACTCTTCACGAATCCGAATAAGTTCAAGTATCGCGGTTGGAACGATCCCGGTGTTTATCAGGATGAGGCAACCCTGCGGTTGACGAGTAATGTCGCCAATGCTGTGTTGTTGTTGTCCAACGGTTTGATTCGCAAGGATCAAATGGAGGAATCGGAGGGGGCGCTGGAGTACATAATAGGTAAGATACCGTATGCCGATGAAGCCGTTATCCATTTGTCGAAGCAACTGTCGGTGCAGGGGGATACTGCGGCAGTAGCACGACTGATTGAGTCGCAGGAGGGTGTTTTGAACCCGAGGCTTGAGTTGTCGCTGGCGAGGGCGTATCGAGTAGCCGGAGACGAGCCTGCCGCTGAGAGACTCTGCATAGCGATCCTTGAAAAACACAGTAGCTTCCGTGACGGTCTTGATGAGCTGATGGCCCTCTATATCGCGCAACGGAACATGCCGGCCATGGTCTCCGCGCTGCAGACGTGGGTGCAGGCTAACCCGCAGGACCATCAGATCAGGGCAGCACTTAATGACCTGATGAGGCAGCTTGAGGCGTATCGGCAGCAGGGGGGCGACGGGCCGTGAGGGTTCTTGCGCTCAACTGGAATGACCTCACGAACCCGTTTGGCGGCGGGGCAGAGGTTCATCTCGAAGAATTGCTGCGACGTTTGGTGAGCTACGGCCACGAGGTCACGCTGTTCTGCTCCGGTTGGAAGGGCTGTGCGCCCGAGGAGACGATTCAGGGCGTGCGGATCATCAGGCGGGGGAACAGGTACAATTTCAATCTGATCGCGCCGTTCCATTTGAGGAAGATCGTAAGCAGTGAGCAATTCGATGTATTGGTTGAAGACATCAATAAGATTCCGTTCTACACGCCGCTTTTTCTTAAGCTGAAAACTCTGGTGGTGATTCCGCACTTATTTGCAACGACCGTGTTTCAGGAGGTCAATATCGTTCTCGCCAGTTATGTGTATCTGGCGGAAAAGCCGCTGGTGCCGATGTATCGCGGACGCAAGTTCAATGTGATCTCCGAATCAACCGCCGAGGACATTGTGGCGCGTGGGGTTCCAGAAGATGACGTGTCGGTGATTCATTGCGGGATTGACCGTGAGGCTTACGCTTATGATCCTTCGGTCAAGAAATACGAGCGCCCGACGATTTTGTACCTGGGGAGGATCAAGAAATACAAATCCGTACAGCATCTGATCTCGGCGCTGAAGATTGTCAAGGAACGTGTGCCGGATGCAAGGCTTGCCGTTGTGGGAGCGGGTGACCACCTGGAGCCGCTGAGGGCGCAGGCGGAATTGATGGGGCTTGCCGACGACGTAGAATTTCCGGGGTTTGTGTCGTTTGCGGAGAAGGTCGAGCGAATGCGGCGTTCGCACGTGGCCGTGTTGCCGTCGCCGAAAGAGGGCTGGGGACTGACGAACATCGAATCGAACTCGGTCGGTACGGCGGTCGTCGCGGCGAATTCACCGGGGTTGCGGGATTCCGTCAGCGACGGTGTGTCCGGTTTTCTGTATCCGTACGGTGATGTTGAGGCTCTGGCGGATCGGCTATGCCGGCTGTTGGAAGATGACGCGCTTCGCCAAAAGATTGAACAGGGGGGACTCAAGTGGGCTGAGGGGTTCAACTGGGATAAAGCGGCAAAGAAGTTCGAGAATCTGCTGCTCGAAATAGTCGGGGAGGATAGCAAGTGACAGGCGGACGGCGCAGACTCATTTCCACGATGCTCGGGTTGGCGGTTTCGGTCGTTCTGATGTGGGCGTTGTTCCGTGAGATCGACTTCACAGAGCTTGCCGACGCGCTCAAAGGGGCGAATTACTACTGGTTATTGCCGAATGTCCTCTTGATTGTTGTGTCGATGTATATGCGGGCTTATCGCTGGTCGTTCATGATGCTGCCTATCAAACGGGTGGATTTCTCGACTCTCTCGGCAGCGACCTGCATCGGGTTTATGGCCAACAACGTTCTGCCGTTGCGTCTGGGTGAACTTGCCCGCGCGTACTCGCTGGCGTATCAGGACAAAGAGATCAGCAAGTCGTCTTCGCTGGCAACGATTTTTGTGGAACGAATGGTTTTTGACCTGGTGGCTCTGCTGTTGATTTTCGGCGTGATTGTCACGATTACATCGGTTCATATCACCGATCACATGAAGGCCGGGATATATTCTGCGATCGGCGTGGCTCTGGTCGGTCTGGCCTTTGTGATTTGGCTGGCGATCAAGCCGGACCAGGCGGGGGAGATAATCAGTCGATATCTCAAGTTCCTGCCTGAACGAGCACGAGAGATGATACGCGGAATTACCCTGAAATTCTCGCGGGGACTGGAGTTCCTCACTCAGGGCAAAATGGTCGCTGCGGTGGGATTCCAGACGGTGTTCATCTGGCTCGTTATGGGCCTCTCGAATTACTTTGTGTTTATCGCTTTTGGTTTTGATCTGCCGCTTGAGGCGTCGTTCTTCCTGCTGGTCGTGGTGTCGATCTCCATATTGGTACCGTCATCGCCGGGGTTTGTCGGCGTGTTTCATTGGGGTGCGACCTACTCGCTGATGCAGTACGGGATCGGCCAGGAGCAGGCAGTTTCGTTTTCTCTAGTATTGCACGCGGCGCAGTACATTCCGGTCACGCTACTCGGTTTCTACTACCTGCGCAAGGCGCACCTGTCGTTGACTCAGCTTGAAGACGACGCGGCCGAGACGGTCGAAGAGTAGAAACTCACATCACACTCATAAATGAAAACAGCCCCGACGCGGAAGCGCCGGGGCTGTGGAATGACAAGTCAGATCAGTCGTCTACGGACAGGGCGGGAGGTCCTGCAAACTGATGAACAGGGCGTCGATCAATACCGTAAGGTCACCCATTGTCACCAGGCCGTCGGGCGGATCTGTCCAGAACCAGTCTACGTCACCGTCCTCCTCGCAGGCCAGCGGCGTCAGGCTGATGAACAGGTGATCAATCAGCACGGTTAAGTCACCCATTGTCACCAGGCAATCTGCACTGCCGTCCACGTTACCGACGGTCGGGCAGACACAGCAGCCTCCGCAATAGGTGCCGCGGACGTTGTCGATGTACCAGTCTTGGGCGTTCTTTACGTTGGCCTTCAGGTCGTCCAGATCGCCGTTTCTGAGAGTGGTGTAGAGGACGTAGAAGGTGAGCGTATCGGTTGCGCCCAGCAGCTGGTCGTGGATGTACGTGAAGAATGTACCCTGATCCCCTGGCGTGCCCTGACCGGTGATGCCAGAGGTGCCTACCGTGGTCCACCACAAATCGGCGTCCGGCTCGTATTCACCTTCGGGATCGTCGAAGTAGTCACGGACGTTGACGCCCTGAGCTCCGTGGAAGTTGAGATTGTTGGCACAGGGATCGTTGTTGTATTCAGCGTTTGTGTACCAGCCCAGCATAGCCTGAGCGGCGAACCGATTGGTATTGGACTGGCAGCCGTCGTGGCCGGTCGTGTCAGATCCCTGCAAGTACAGGAACATACCACCGACGCCGGACGGTGTCGTGCCGCCGCTGATGTTGTCAGAGCCGTCGTCCGACGGGACATCCCAATCCATTACGTCGCCGAACGTGACGCCGTCGTGCGCCATGCCGTCGCGGGCGTACAGCTTGGATTCTACGACAACAAAGCTCGGGTTGCCGAGATTGTTCAGCGGAGCGATGACACGCCGCGAAAGACCGATTGTCGTATCGCGGTTGACCATGGTGCCGGTAGACACGTAGGAGTATGCGCTGCCGATCATACCGCCGGACATGGAGACTTCCGGATACGGATCCCAGGAGCAGACGTCGGCTTGATTGTCGCGATAGACAGAAGTCGTAATCGCGATGTCGGTGCCGTCGTTCTCCAGCAGGAACGGGGAACCGGAGAAGAGGTAAACATCCGCTTCTGCGTCGCAGTCGTTGCCGTCGACCGTGAAGTCGAGGTTTACGCCGCCTTCGCCGTTCATACCGAGTTCACCGTAGTTGCTGACGCCGAGTGCGACATTGTCGCCGAGCGCGAGCGCACCCTTGGAGTCCCAGGCGGTTGAGGTCGCGACGGTATCGAAGGCCATTTCCTCGACCGCATCGGCGGCGAGAAGACGGAAGTTGAAGGAACAACCCCAGCAACTGTTAGCGTCTGAGACAATGTTGACTGTGCCCTCAAGCCAGTTCTCACCTGTCAGTGCTGTTGCATCGATAGTGAGATCAACCGTGCGAACATTGTCCGGTCCCGCCGGAATGGTCAGGGAAGTCTGAGCGACGTTCAGCCAGCCGGTGGCGCCACCCTGTTCATCCAACTGGATGTCGGATACATGTATGTCCTCGTTACCAACCGTAGTGAGTGTCATCGGTATTACCAGCGAGGATCCGTTTAGCACGTATGCGTCCGGCCAATCGAGGTTCTCTACATCGACTTCAAGTCTATTGGTGACGATGTGGCCGGAGCAGGCCATGCGTATCCATCGCACAGCATTGAAGCTGGCCGGGTACTCAAGGCCGCCATCGTCTCCGATCCACCACGCAGACGGATACTCGTCATCGACGTACGTCAGGTTGAGCCAGTGGTCGCCCGAGTATGTGCCGCCACCCGCTACGACTTCGTTGTCGGGGAAGACCAGGCCGCCGGTTTGCTCTAGCGGACGCGATGACATGGATACCGCATATTCGTCGCCGCACTCCCGACCGGAATCCGGCCAGCAGGTGTCGGTAATGGTATTCGTCAGATTCCGAGCCGGGTCCCAGAGGAGACCGTTAAGGCTTGTGGAGACGCTTGCGAATATCTCCCAATTGGCGTCAGCCCGATTGTCGTTTAGACGTTCTCCCTGACAATCCAG
Organism: uncultured candidate division Zixibacteria bacterium; assembly: GCA_963664195.1. Lineage (GTDB taxonomy): Bacteria > Zixibacteria > MSB-5A5 > GN15 > FEB-12. Next base: position 3,679,953 of record OY760907.1, on the reverse strand, counting down.
AGCGTGACCGTTGATAGAATCGGCGAAAGTCGTGTCGACTTCCGGATCGAAGCTGCCCAGTTTGCTGTGTATCTGTCCCCAGACAGTGTACAGATGATCGCCGCACTGGGCGATCTGCGGGTTGGTGATGTACTGGGCGTCGGTTACGTTCGGACCGAATCCGCAATGATACACATTCCAGTCGAATGCATCCCATTCCGTCGGGTCGTAGGAACCGTCGGCAACTTTCACGATTGTACCGCCAGCGTTCGGTCCCGAGACCGTGCGTGACCAGTGGAGAAGGTCCACGTTGAAGTCACCCCACTCCTCAAACAACGTCGCCGCATTGTACGGATCAATCGGGATCGGCATGGCCGTAAAAACGACATGCAGGTCATTGTTCGAGTCGTAGACGGCGTCGATGTCTTCACCCCAGGAACACGAATAGTCGGGAGCGATCTCCGTTCCGTCATGGACGAAGCTGGTGATATTCGTCTTAGGGCCCCAGGTCACTCCGTAGTTGGAGGACTCGCGGAGGTACAGGTCATTGTCCAGCCAGTTCTGCTGCGAGATACCGGTAGCAGAGAGGTGATGGTAGATCAGGGCAACGTCGCCGGTATTCTGGTTGGCAACGATTTTGTGCGATCCAAACAGAATGCATGAGTCGATCAGCGCGCCGTTGGTCCAGGAACCGGTTTCGAGGTTGCCTATTTTGCGGAAATAGAACAGCTGGATAGCGCCCCAAGGGCCACCGTCTAGACTACCGGTACGGCCGTTTTCTATGCCAAAGACGTGCGTGATCCTGTCGGTACCGTTCATCTGCGTGGCTATCGACGGAAGCGCGAAACCGGTGGAATCCGGATCGGCCCAGCCGGTGACGGCGGTGTAGGTCGCCTGCGGCACGTAGTTGGTCAGCCAGTTACAGTCGTGCGGGAACTCCTGATAGTAGAAGGTGTGGTCGCCAATGACTGGTTCACCTTCCGAGTCAAAAGCGGTCATGACAACAAGACCGTCGGGGAATACGTCGATACCTGGTGAGCCACCGCCGTTCTCAGCAGAAGCCTGCAACAAGCAACCGATATCCTGAGTCTGCGGCCAGGAGCCGTCGGTAGCGTCGTAGACGTTGTATCCGCCGCGTCTCACGGTGCCCGAATCGGAGCTCGGAGCATCACTGTAGACGAAATGAATGTCCGCCATACCTGTGCCCTGGGCTACGGCGACGTGTTTGTTGACTTCATCGCCCCACTGGTAGTCGTCGTACGTATGATCGACAACCTCGCCGATGCCCACGTGTTTCGATACGGGCGCACCGAGCGGAATCCAGCGCGGTTTATTGAGTTCGGCTTGTTTCGGGTCAAGTTGCGTCGGGTCAGTAACTCTGACCGGCGCCATCCTGGGGATTTGCGAGAGTTGCTGAACAAGATCAGCTCGTTTTCCCGTGTGTGCCTGTCGGGCCGACACAGTCGCCGCGAGGAGCAGTGCCAAGATCAGTGTGAAGATCAGAATCGCGTGTTTTCCAGTAGTCATAGTGTTTTCCTCCCTCTATGACAGGTTCAGAATGATTGAACACACGTACATGTGTTCAGCGACATGTGAGGCGTGAGGTTTACAAACACAAGCTACGACCATAAATGTAGTGTCCTGTCCGTCAGTAGCTTAGGTGTAGATGCGACCGGTGAGGTGCGAACCCGAAACAGCGTTTTACCGGTTCCTTACAGTAAGGTTGCCCCAGCCCGACGAACGCACAATCTGCGGTTCACCATCGGCTGCAATCACACAGCATCAGTTCGCATGGTCAATTCAATATAATATAGAGCATCGAATCTACCAAGCGAAAAACGGATATTGTTCTGCTTTTGACAGGACAGCCGAATGTCTCCGGGGCCGGAAACTTCAAACTTGACTTGAAAACAGGAGGCGGAGTATCATCGGATGGAAGGTGAAAGATAATGAAGAAGCTGCTTCTTGGCATTGTTCTCATAGTTGTGTTGGTCGCGATTAGCTGGGTCAAGGTATCCCGTGATCGTGAGCGTGAGGCTGCGTCTCGTCTTGAGGGACTGAAAGTCGGTGCGGCAAAGATTGAGCAGCAGCAGGGCAAGATCGACTCATTGGCCAGCCTGGTCGGGAAGCAGGATTCGAGTATAGTAGAATCCCTGGCGGTGCGCGACAGTCTGCTCGATTCGGTCACCGATTCGCTTTCGGGCGTGATCGAGTCCCAGGGGGAGCGGATCGAGCAACTCAAGCAAGAGAAGTATGAGAGAAGTGCGTCACCGCCCGTCCCCGAGAAGAGTGCCCCGAAAAAGGCGGCCCACAAAGATATCCTGGCCTTCTACAAGCAGGAAATCGAGAAACTCCCACCCGACCTGTCCGATTACGAGCGGCGTGTAGCATCAGAGGAAATCAGGGAGGAGACGGCGAAGAGGTTCTCGATCACGGTGAAGCGTTTGGACGAAATCCGCGAGATGTACGAACTGGATTACTAGATGCCTGCCAGCGGAAAACGAAATGAGTCTGATTTCGCCGAAGTAACGGTGGATAAGCTTATCCTTGAGTCGTTCGGTAACGAGCGGTCAGCGTATCATATTTCTTCGGCAGAGTCCAGGCCACTGGCCAACCCGGGGAAGTTCCGCAGCCGCCTCAACTGGCATATCAATAACTCGCTATCGGCCCGCCAGAAGCAAGTTATCAAGGCCTTTCTGGCAGGAATGAAAGAGCGAGAGATTGCTCGAAATCTGGGAATAGCCCAGCAAGTCGTCAATATATATAAGCACCGTGCTATCAAGAAGTTACATAAGATTCTTACGGGCTAGGTGTATGTCAAACGCCTAGTTTATAGAGTTTCGTATGCTAAGCACACCATAGTGAGCTGTCCGGGCCTGCGGATCGGGTCCGTCTGACGACTCCGAGGAGGTGATACCGGTTTTTGAAGGCAACCCTGTTTTACCGCTTTCTGACGTTATTTGAGAATGACTAGCTGCAGACGGTAAACGGAAAAATGGGGAGTTATTTATGCCGAGACGAAAAGAGGCCGAGAAATTTGCAGTCCCCGGCAAGAAGGACTGCTGGCACCTGTACGGCCTGCAGGTACTGACTCCAAACAAGTTTGCAGCAGTGGTTGGAAAAATATTGAAAGGTTCTCATACTTTGGTAGCTCCTCGTGTGGGTGACAGAGTCAGCCCGCAAGAGTAGACGATAAGGTAGCCTAAATTCACAGCGAGATATTTCCAATCCTATCGCAACAAATTGTCAGGCGGAGACCGGAGCCCTCCCGGTTTCCGCCTTCTTTTTGTTCGAATAGCCGCTCCGAATTGGCTTGACAGATTTTTGGCTATGGTCTTTTTTGCCTCTCTGGCAATTGCGGAAACAAACCTGTCTCCGGATTGTAGTATTACTGTGGACTCAGTGTAACCAGAAGCACGGAACGAGCGTCTTAGATCAGACGGTTCTGTGATTGTACCGGCCCTCGCTGCTGACAACGGAGGAAGTGTTTTTCGACTATGATCAGGCAATTCATACTGCTTCTTGTGATTTCCACGATTCTTGGACTGGGGGGGAACCTCCTGTCGCACAACCGTATCGCCTATATTGGTGAATACCGTGAGATTGACCTTGATAGTGATAGTCCCGTAGTGCCCCCGTCAGCGGAGCCTGGCGACCCGGCGTTCATTGCTCTTGATCGTGCGCAGATGGAGTTTGCGACGACCAATGCAGTATTTGTGGACGCGCGTGACCCGGAGGAGTTCCTCTGCGGGACAATACCCGGTTCAATCAATATCCCATTTGAGTACATTCCGGACGAGGTTGACCTTGGTGTCTATCTCGATTCTTGTCTGGGCGGAGTAGAGAGGGCGCGGCCAATAATCGTATTCTGTTCCGGCGAAGAGTGTGATCTCTCGCTGCATCTGGCTCGAAACTTCCTTGACCTTGGCTACACCGATCCGATGATCTTTTTCGGTGGTTCCCGTGAGTGGGAGCAGGCCGGTTTTGAAGTGGAGAGGAGGGCGAAATGCGGCGGATAGTCGACAATGATTTTCTGACCCTGTTCTCACGGCTGTTTATCGGCGGCATGTGGATATATGCGTCGTTCTACAAGATCATAGATCCGGCCGTGTTCGCCAAATCGATCTGGTACTACCACATGGTGCCGGGAGAGTTGATCAACCTGATGGCGCTGATCCTGCCGATGCTCGAATTGGTGATCGGAGTGGCCGTTATTATTGGTGTCTGGTATCGAGGAGCGGTGCTCTGGTCGAACGTATTGTTGGTAGTGTTCATCATTGCTCTGGCGAGCACGATTGCGAGGGGGCTGGACATCGACTGCGGCTGTTTCAAGGCTGGCCAGAGCGCGACCGGCCCTGCCTGGGATTCTCTGCTGTTTGATCTTGCGGCAATGGCGTTTGCCCTGCAGATGCTGTTCAGTCGTTCGAAACGCTGGATGTGTTCAACCCGGTAGCTACTTCAGGATATGCGGCGTAATCAGGATGAGCAGATCGGTCGATGACTTCTCGGTCTTCTTGCTTGAAAACAGTTTTCCCAAGAGGGGAATGTCTCCGAGAAGAGGGACTTTCTGATTTGTCTCGATATCGCTTTCTTTGAGCAAACCACCTAGCGCCACTGTCTCGCCGTCACCCACCGTAATGCGTGTCTGGATTGATCTTGACGACGTGATCGGCTTCTGGCTGTCTGCCGGGCCTGCGTATCCTATGATGTCTTCGACTGTGGGATGGACGTCCATGGTGATGTTGCCACCCTCATTGATGCGCGCTGTGACCCGCAGTGAGATGCCGACCTCTTCATCTTCAAACGTGACGATGTCGCTGGTTGCGGCACCCTCGGTGAAACGGTTGATCGTCTGAACCGGGATGATCGTTTCAAACTTGAATTCAGCTTCATGGTTCTCCAGTGTGGTAATCCGGGGATCGGACACCAGCTTGCTGTTACCCGCCTGGTTAAGGGCATTCAGGACCATGCTCAGTTCCCCGACCGAGAGCTTCCCCCAGGTCCAGCGACCGTTGGACGGATCATAGACGCCGGAGTTGTTTTCGTCGGAGCTCTCTGTGCTGGTTTCCGTCGAAGTGGTGGAACCGTCGTCGGCGCCCGAGATATTCGCCGAGACCGAGGTTGGCCAGTTGATTCCCAGATTGGTTTTTGAGTCGACGGTCGTCTCGATTATTCTGGCTTCAATCAGTATCGTCCGTTCCTGAACGTCCATCTCGGTGACCAGCGCGACCAGGTCGTCGAGGATGTTTGGGAAATCGGTAATCAGCAGTCGGTTTGCGCTGTATGCTTTTCCTCCGGAGGCAATCTCCGAAGATTTGTCCAGAATGATGACTTTGCCCTTCTCAGAAATTCTCGTATCCAGTGCTTTCTGAGCCGTAATCGGGTCGAGGTATCTGAGGGTTATCACTCGCGAGTCAAGTTCGCCGGCGGCATTTATCTCGGCCGGTTTGACCACGACGATATCATCTTTGAGGAAGAAGTTGTACCCGTTGGCGGTCAGGAGGGCATCCAGGGCCGTTTCGACGTCGACATTGTTCAGGCGCATGGTGACGTTGCCTGTGACGTCGCCGGAAACGATTACGTTCAGTCCGTTCTGAGTGGCGATCATATTCAGGACGGCAACGATCGGGACTTCCTCCAGCTCCAGAGATATCTTGCCGGGCGGGATTCCGCCGGAGGTCAGGGCCGGCAGGGAAATCAGGATGAAGATCAATACAGTGAGAGTGATTCTGGTTTTCATGGAGTTAGCCCTTGGTTACGGACAGGGTAAATTTGCGGCCCTGGTAGTCGAGTGTTACAGATTTTTTATCTATGGAGATAACGCGGGCGTCATCGACCGTATCGCCGACTCGCACTGACTTGCTGTTGACGAAAGCCAGCGGATTGGCCGGGTTGTAAACGATTCCCTTCACGTTCCAACTCCTCTGCGCAGAAGGAGTGCCTCCCCCGCGTCGGTTCGCGAGGTAGGTGCGGAACGGGTCAAGCCCCCACTTCTTTGCCGTCTGGTCTTCGATGTTTATCAGGCGGGCGTCCGGTTCACCTGCAGTCGCCGACACGGGTTGTATGGTCGCCTCTGTGACCGGTGGGTGGTCCTTCTGACTTGTCGTCTTCTTGCCGGACGGGAAATTGTACGCCGCCCAGATCAAGGCTATTGGCAGTGTGAGGAAGATAAGGATTTTTCGCGTTTTCTCGCTCATGATACACCTTTTGCCATGCCGATCAAGGCTCTGAAGCCGATCGAAAGATCCAGTTCCGGCTGTACTTCCTGCTGCCCGCGCACGGAACAGAAGTTGATCTTCCGGAAGTATGCGGTGGCCTCAAGATGACTGACATATTTACCGAAGTCCACAAAGTTACCTTCGAGGTCCAGCCTGATATTAAGAAACTGGGGATCATCGGTCATTTCAGATTGACGGTTCAACTCCAGCAATTCGGACACCGGTGGTGATATCTCGACGATTTTGAGATTGTTCTGCACCGCGTCTTGGGTGATTTCTTCCAACAGCTTGAGGATGTCTCCTTTCGCATAGAGCGAAGAATTTAGCTGTTCTTTGAATGCTTCCAGATCATGATATCGCTTCAGAAACTGGGGCAACGACTCAATAGTGGAGTTGAAATCGGCTATCTGGTCCCGAGTGTGCTGGATTTCCGAGTCGATTCTGCTTCGCTCTCTGGCGACCGGGACGTAGATCAGGAAGAACCAGAGGGCTACAAGTACCAGTGCCCCTCCGGCGAAGAAGGCGATCCTCTGTTTCATATGATCCCCTTCATGCTGAGAGTGAAGTCGAGTCTGAAGATCGCATCTCCGCGCTTTTTGACATTTCGGTCGATGTTGACTTTTTCGTAGAACGGAGACGACTCGAGGTTTTCTACGAATTCGGCGAGAACCAACTCCGGCGGGACGTCCTTCGTCAGGACCAGTCCGGAGATATAGTAGTTGCGGTCAGTTCCCTCGTCGCGATAATCCAGCGACTGGAGCCGGACCGCTTTGGGAGCAAGGAGCGTCAGTTCCTTGAGATTCAAGCCCAGATAGGAGGGCGTCTCCTTGATCCGATTGACGAACGACTGGTTGGCCGCAATGGTGCGTTTGAGATGATTGTACGTGGTGAACATCTCGGAGGCGCGGAACTTGGCTTCCTGTTGCTGCAACTCAGTGAGGTTTGCTTGAGCGGATCTGGTGGTCGCCATTGATCCCAGCCAACTGGCGATGAAAAGCCCGGCAAGGACAACCAGCGCGACCGCACCCAGACGATTAACTCTGCGAAGCTGCAAGGTCTCGCGGCGTTTTTCGGGAAGCAGGTTGGCGAGTTGCGCTTGACTGGTGGCGCTGGCTACTGCCGGCAGCGAGGCTGGCAATTCGTCGACAAATGCCTCCGCGGTGCCCTTTACGAACGTTAGCTGTTCGGCGGGAAAACGAACGAATGTCAAGCCGAACCGGTCGTTGAGCAGAGTGACCAAGTCATCGGAGTAGGCAAGGTCTCCGTACACGTATATCTGGTTGTCAAAGTGCGCCGAGTATTGGCCGCTGTAGTAATCCAGCGAGTTCTGAATCTCGGTCGCCAGGGATTCGGCGAAATACTCGAACATGGTCGGGTCGGTGCGGTTGGCAAGAAACGCCGAGCCAAGTGAGCTGACGTGAACGAATTCGAGATTACAGCCGTGGTAGTATGAAATCTCTGAGCGATGACGCTGAATGCTGATCAGCGCGTAGTTGCTGTTCGGGTCGTGCGACGGCAGACTCGTCAGAAGCTGCCCGATGACGTCCTGCGTTTGGTGCAGGTAGGTGACTTCAAGATTGAGGCTGTCGAATGCCTCCAGTTTCTCTCGTATCAGACGCCTGGTAGCGGCCAGGATCGCAATCTTGACCCGTTTTTCTTCATTGTCGGTGATCTTCTGCACTCGACGGTAGTCAAGTTCGCACTCATCATGCGGGAACGGAATCTGGCGTTTGGCCTCGAACTTGAGAGCTGATGCCAGTTCGGCAGGCCTCATGTCCGGCATGATTACCGAACGAAGGGCTGTTTCCGGACCGTCGAGTGTTATTGAAACGGAAGGTCGCCGGCCACCGAACTCGGCGACGAATGAACTGATGGTCTGGAGCAGGAATTCTTTCGTGGCCGTTTCGTCCGATTCCTTGCCCGGGAAATAGGTCTTGCCGACGGCGAGGAGTACCACGCTTGCGCCACGGTGAGCGGCCGCAGCCATCTGCACAGATACTTCATCGATTGAGAAAGCAAGATGACGTCCGAAACTCAGTCGGCGTCCCGGCGGCAGCCACTCGACACCAGCGGCCGGTGCGGCCTTGGTCTCAGGCTTCTGCTGGTCGCTTTCTTCTTTTGACTTTGTGGACCACAGTTTCAGGCCGGTCATCGTCTGGCTCCTGCTAAAACGTCACGCGTATTGTGTCTGTGCCTCCGCCGATTGACAGAATCGTCCTGGAACCGGGCAGGAAGACATAGTTGTCCCCCCAGGCGTCGGTGAGGTAGTCACTGTTGGACCCGTCAATGTACGGTCCGTTCCAACCGAGTCGGGTGAGTTGATCATAGGTTGCTACCGAATCCGGTTTCGCCGCTAGATCTGCCAGCGTTGCTGGCACAAACCCGACATCTCCCTCGAAACCCCGGTCGACATACTCGCCGCCTGCCACCGCCTCTGGGCTGCCGACAATCGCTCTTTTCAGCGACGTCAACTCCTGTTTCGTGGCATTGACCTTGGAACTGTTGGTCATGTCGGCGAATTTCGGAACTGCCACTGCCGCCAGGATGCCGAGGGTCACAATGATGATGACGATCTCGATTAGGGTGAAGCCGCGCTGGTTGCGCCCGGCTTCACCGCATGCTCTTTTGTCAGTCATACCTGTCGACGACTACCAATTGTTTGCACTGGCGGTGCTGTCGTTGGGCCAGATTTCGCCGGTTGTGGGGCTGTATGCCCAGCCACCGCGAGTGCCCACGACAGTGCCTTTGGTTACACCTGTGACGATTGAATCCGGGGCGGCGGCATCAGCCACGTATGGATTCTTCGGGATACCCTGGGCCATCACCGTGCCGTAGGTTTCCAGATCGCTGAGGGTCGGCCAGGTGGCGGTACCAGTGGTCACGGCTGCGTTGGCATAGTAAATTGTTATGCCGGAACGCAGGCTGCCCAGCGAAGCACGGCAGGCGGCCTCTTTGGCCTCGCCGGTGATGTCCTGATACTTGGGAATGGCCACTGCGGCCAGAATGCCGAGTACAACAATGATGATTACGATCTCGATAAGCGTAAAACCGCTCTGGTCTGAGACTCTTGAGAAACGCATGACGCCTCCTTATAGCGCGTATTTACCCAAAAAAACTATATATCTTTTGTTTCGGCTGAAAGCTGGGTTCTCTTAACCGGCCTACCCCTTGAAAACCTGAATCAAGTTCCACATTGGCAGGAATATAGCCAGTGCGAGAATGAGCACGAAGACACCCATTACCAGGGTCAGAATCGGTTCGATTATGGCCGTGAGCTGTCGGGAAGTGTAGAGCACTTGTTTGGTATAATGGGTCCCGATTTCCTTGAGCATATCATCGAGGTTTCCTGACTCCAGACCGATGGCGAGCATGTGAAGGGCTTGGATAGGGAAGAAGTTGAATTTGTCCGTCCCGAGATTGACATCCTTGCCTCGCCGGAACAGGTCCCCAAGCATACGAATCTCGGCACCGATAGCGGCGTTTTTCACGGCGTCTGCGAGGATCTCGACAGATTTGACGATTGGGAGACCGGCTCCGATCATGATGCGGAACATCAATGAGAAACGAGCAACGTTTCCCCGTATCATCAGATCTCCGACAATCGGTATCTTGAGCATCTTGCTGTCAATCCAGAGACGGCTGCTCTCGTTTCTCAGAAGCATTCTGAGGCCAAACACCGCACCGACTCCGAGGAACAGCATGACGGGCCAATATGTGGTGCAGAAATCGCTGGTCGCCATGATGATCCGTGTGGGGAGCGGCAACTCCGAGTCAAACGCCGAATAGAACGAAGCGAACCGCGGGACCACGAAATTGATCAGTACGAAGAAGGCGGCAACAATTGCGCTGATGACCATTATCGGGTAGCGGACTCCCGCCTTCAACTGACGCGTCAGTTCCATCTCTCGTTCAAGCATGACCGCCAGCTCGTCGAGGATCACATCCAATTGACCGGACTCTTCGCCCGCGTTGACGCAGTTGATGTACACTTTGGAGAAAATGTCCGGATAGTCTCTCATCGATTCTGACAACATGCGGCCGGATTGGATTTCGCTCCGCAGTTTGTCGATGACCAGATTGAACCGTCCGTTCTCCGGGCCTATCCGGATCACCGTGAGCGCTCTGAGCAGGGGAATACCGGCACGGTGCATGGTGCCGAGGCTGGTAGTGAACATAATCAGATTTTCGTAGTCACTGCCCTTCATGAAGCCAAAAATCGATCCGGGTTGTTTCTCGGATAGCGGCTTGATGTCGATAGGGATCAGCTTCTGATCGCTGAGAAACTGCTCAACTGTGGCAACTTCTGCCGCGTTGATGGTGCCTTTTCGGTGGCTGCCGTCAGGCGCGACGGCCTTGTATTCAAACTGCTGCGACATTTACCTGCTCATTGATCACGGTGTCGGCGCCATATGTATAGTCTTCGATATTGGAAGTCTCGCGCAGGAGTTCCTCGAGGCAGACAATGCCGCGCTTGACCTCTTCCAGCCCGGCTTCAAAAAGGGGCACATAACCGCTGCGTCGACCCTCAGCCCTGATTTCGTTGAGCGAGCCGCCGCGAAGGATGAGATCGGTGATGGCTGGCGTTATTCTCAGGTATTCAAAGACGCCGACCATCCCCTTGAAGCCGGTACCTTTGCAATGGGTGCAGCCGCCGCCTCTCCTGAACTCAATTGAATCGGCAATGCTGCTTAGTCCTGATCGCCGCATGATAGTATCCGACGGTTGATAGGCTTCAATGCAGGAAGGACAGTTGACCCGAACGAGTCGCTGAGCCAGCACGCCCTTGAGTGCAGAAACGACAAGATAATTCTCGATTCCCATGTCGATCAGGCGGGTGACCGCCGAGGGAGCGTCGTTAGTGTGCAGAGTGGAGAAAACCAGGTGGCCGGTCAGCGAGGACCGAATTGCCATGACGGCCGTTTCCGTGTCGCGGATTTCACCAATCATGATGATGTCCGGGTTCTGGCGCAGGATGGCTCTGAGACTGGTTGGGAAAGTCAGGCCAGCCTTTTCGTTTATCTGAATCTGGTTGATGAGCGGAAGAGAATACTCCACAGGATCCTCAACGGTGATGATGTTCTTCTCTATCGAGTTGATGTCCTGCAGTGTCGAGTACAACGTCGATGTCTTGCCGCTGGAAGTGGGACCGGATATCAACACGAGACCTTCCGGTTTATGAATCAGGTTCGACCACGCCTCGGTCAGATCATCCTGGAAGCCAAGCTCGCGGAATGACAGGAGCAGATTGCGACGGTCCAGAATTCTAATGACGATTTTCTCGCCGTGAATTGTCGGCAGCGTAGAGATACGAAGATCCACAGGTGAGTTGTCGACATTCATGATAATGCGGCCGTCCTGGGGGAGACGTTTTTCGGAGACGTCGAGGTCGGCTGCTATCTTGATTCTGGAAATCAGTTCCTTCTGCATCGATTTGGGAGGGGACGCCTCTTCGCGCATGATGCCGCTTACCCGGTATCTGACCCGGATCGTATTTTCGTCGGGTTCGATGTGAATATCACTGGCACGGTCCTTGACCGCCTTAGTTATGATCAGGTTGACCAGTTTGACAATCGGCGTTTCGGCCTCTGCCGCCTCCTCCAGAGCGATAGCGTCGGCAATCAGGGCATCCGCGCTTGTGCTGCCAACCCCCATGATCCCTTCGAGAGAGTCGGCGATGGAGTAGTACTGATCAATGGCCTGATTGATCTCGGTGATAGTTGCGATCGCGCGCTTGACTTCGCACCGGGTATGGTACTTGATCTCATCAATGGCTATAAAATTGAGCGGATCGGCCATGGCCAGCGTGACAGTGTTGCCAATAGCGAAAACCGGCAGCAGAGTGTACCGTCGGGCCACTTCGACCGGCACCCGGGAGATGACGGCCGGATCTATAACCATGGCATCGAGAGACACTTTGGGAATCTGCAGCCGTTCCGAGATGGCGTCTATGAGCTGTTCTTCGGTGATTACACCGGTTTCGACGAGGATGTTCCCGAGCCTGTGGCCGCTTGTAGCTTGTTGGCGGAGAGCGACTTCAAGCTGGTCGGGGGTTACATGTCCCCGTTCGATGAGAAGATCTCCGAGCTTCTTTCGAGTCATACCTAGAGTTCAATCTGGTTTACAGTTACCTTCGTCCTTATAATATCGGTCAGGTGACGAGAACCCTTGAGGCCGATAAGTTGAATTGTCGCTGCCGTCGGGAAGCTGTAACCCCCTGAGGACAAAGGAAAACCTGGCTGTTTAAGTTTATGAATCGTCACGTGCACATAATCCTTCGTGTGACCCTGCTGGCGTGCTGTTTTTTTTGGGCTGACTCGCAGTCGGTCACTGCTGATCCTGCCCACGGAATGATCGCCATCGTCTCAGATACAATCTCCTCCGAGTGCGAGGGACAAGTGATAGATAGCATCGTGATCGAGAACCGAAATGTGTACGACACGGATGATAACCGATATTCCGGGTTGCTGTTCAGAACGGCGAATCGGCTGCATATGGTAACACGCAACAATATCGTCCAGCGGGAGCTTCTGTTTGCGGTGGGAGAATTGTTTTCGCTGGAGACCGTCCGTGAGACAGCGCGTAATCTCCGGACTCGCTTTCCCTTCAACGACGCCTGGATCGAAACGGAAATTTTGCCGGACAATCGGCTGCTGGTCAGGATTGTCACCATTGACCAATGGAGCCTGATCGGCGGGGTCAAGAAGCTTGAGAAAGTGGGGCGCTACTTCGACTTGCAGTTCGGATTCGAGGAACGCAACCTGCTGGGGCGGGCGCAGTTCCTTTCGTTTGATTACTATATCCGGGGAGGTGACGACAACTTCGTTTCCTCTTCCTTCCGCGAACCGCGGCTGTGGGGGAGACCTCTCAGCCTCCGTGTGGACTACAGTTCCAATCCGAAGGGGCGTTTGAAACGTCTGACCGTCAGTCGACCTTTATACAATTTGAGTGAGCGGTTCTCGTTCAGCTTCTCCGTAGCTGATGCAGGTGCACGTCGGGAACGCTACGAAGATGAGGACCAGATAGCCGAGTGGCGGGAGGAAGCTGATCGGGCAAGTTTGTCTCTGGGCTACCGGTTTGGACCGTCGAATTCCAAGCTTGCAGCCGGTGGCAGCTACCGATATCTGCACAAGATTGCACGAGATAGGAAGCTCTTCAGACCGCAGGACTCTCTCTGGAGCGGTTTTCCGAAAGACTCCGTACTGCATCGGTTTGGCGTCTCCGTTGACTATGCCTTGCAGGATTTCATTGTTGTCAGACGGATCAACGGGTTTGACTATAACGAAGACGTGCAACTCGGCTTGGAAACCCATGTCGAATACGGCCGGGCGTTCAAAGCGGGTTTCGACGGTCATCACTACGACATGCTATCGGGCGGAATCAGCCTTACCGAGCTAATCCTCGGCAACATCATATCGGCGCAGTACGATAGATCTTTCTGGTACAGAGGATCGGCAGATATCCGCAGGCGATCGGCGATGGGAGTGAAACTGTACAACAACCGGTGCAGGTATCTCACCGTGGCGCTTCGCAGTGTCTACATTTCTGACAAGAGTGACGACTCGTTGACTCTCAATCTCGGCGGAAAAAACGGGCTTCGCGGTTTTGGCACGGAACACACATCGGGTGACAGGGTCCATGTGGTGAACATCGAGGGGCGGTTCTATCCGGATATAGAGATTCTTTCGGTGAAACTCGGCGGTGTAGTGTTCACAGATATAGGGCGGTCATGGAAACGTGGCGAGCCGGTTGCATTCAGCAATTACTACTCCAATCTGGGGGTCGGTCTTCGCCTGTCGCTTGAGAGGCTTTCCCGGGGCGAGCTGATCCGGATTGATGTCGCCCGTACCGACCACGGTGACTGGGAGCTTTCCATTGGCTCCGGCCAGTATTTTTGATCTGGTGGCGGTTGTCTTATTCATTGACAAGTTGTTGGTATCCAGTATATTAAGGGTGGCTAGCCTCCGCGTCGTATCGGTGGCTGGTTCCTCACAAAGACCGTGTTACTTCTGTAGGAATCTTGACTACTGTCGATGAAGGATACATGAGCAAAGTTGCAACAAGATACTTCCAATCAACGGCTCGACATCTTTTTGGGTTGCTTGCCGCATTGGTGATTATTCTCGTGGGGATGCCGTGTTGCGCCGAAGTCGCTCACGACCCGCTGGCAGCAATAGAACGAGCCTATGACGCCAGAGTGATGACCGTTGAACAGAAGGCAGTGCTGCAACTCACTGCGATCGTCTCACCCGCTGATCTTCCGACCGTATATCGGGCTGAAGCGCGAGTGCCCTCCCGATGTGCGTCAATGACGATCCTCGATATCTACAAACGGATGGACTCTTTCTCGCCTGAAACGAAAGCCGTGATATTCAAACTGCTGCAGCGCCCGACATGTCAGAAGTCGGTTGTTTCACCGGACGGTTTCTTCCGGCTTCATTATGATACTGTCGGAGGGCACTTTGTGCCGCTTGTGGATATAGATGAAAACGGTATCCCGGATATGGTTGACAAGTGCGCATCCTTCTGTGATACCTCGCTTGCTGTGCAGCTGGCGCTGGGGTATGTGCCGCCTCCATCCGACACGGGCCTTGGCGGCGACACGCTGTACGACGTTTATTTCCGGGAGACGCCTTACTACGGTTATTGCGTACCCGAGGGTGACGGTCCCGAACTGTGGGATGACTCTTTCGGCTACCTGGTTTTGAATCGGGATTTTGAGGGATTCCCTCCGAACAGCGATCCTGAGGGGGATGTTCTGGGTGCCGCCCGGGCCACCTGTGCGCACGAGTTTCATCACGCGATCCAGTATGCCTATGACATCGATCAGGATACCTGGTTCATGGAACTTGACGCCACGCATGTCGAGGACCTCGTTTTTGATCAAGTCGATGACAACTACAACTATCTGCCGGAGTTCTTCGGGGCGCCGTCAAAATCGCTCATGACCGATGGAATTCACGCTTATGCGTCTTTTGTCTGGGGACTATACCTGGCGGAGAAATTCGACCCCACCGTGATTCGTAGGACATGGGAGGGTGTTCGCACGGGAGACGACATTTACGATGCACTTTCTGACAGTTTGCAGTCGACCTATGGATGGACCCAGGACTCGGCCTTTGCCGATTTCTGTACGTGGACTTTTATCACCGGATTGCGGGACGACGGTTTGCATTTCGCTGAGGCGGCGGAGTATCCGCAGATCAGCCCGTCGATCAATCATCACCTGTATCCGGTTGACACGACCGTGGCTGTCGGTAAGCCCCAGGCGTATAGTGCATGCTATGTGGAGTTCACGCGTGATTGGTCTAAAACGGGAAGACTTCGTATCGAGTTCAATGGTGCCGACACGCAGGAATGGGCAGCGTTCATCATCAAGTCCGTTGGGGATGACTCTCACGAGATAGAGAAATACAGTCTGAACAGCACTGACTGGACGGGATATCTTGATGTAGAAGACTACGAGGATTATCAACGCATAGTCCTTGTGGCGGTGAATCTGAGCGAATTCGATACTACCTCGTCGGAGTTTACTTATTGCGCACATATGTCCACGGACAGGGCGGTTTCAATAGAAGTGGGTGCAACGGAGGTAGCCGTGTACTCGACTGTGAACAGGCAGTACGAGTTCAACATGGAGAATCCTTCGATTCTATTCGATTCATATGATGTCGTTCTCAGCGATGACTCAGGCTGGGTACAGAGCGACACTCTCCAGGTCGATGTACCGCCGGGCGGCCAGACGCCGGTCAGCATAACGATAGCGCCGCCTCATCTTACCCCTATTGGCATGCCACTCGGTCATAGCTCGCAATTGTCAGTCCGTGCCGTATCCTCGATTGATCCGTGGACGTTTACCGAGGTTGAGGTACCGATTGTCTCCGTCCTCCAATACGGTGATCTTGACTACACCGGCAAGATCACGATGGGTGACTTGACTCTATTGATAGATCACCTCTTCATCAGCCTTGCTCCGTTGGAACCAATTGCTGAGGCCGGTGACTTTGATTGTCTCGACGGCCTTGCCACGATGTCTGACCTGACAGCCCTGATCAATTTCCTCTTTATCAACCTCGATCAAAATTCTCCCTGTAATCCATACTAATAATTCCTGCTTTTATATTGACATGGACTTTGTGGGCGGGTTTATTGCTTTTGCTATAGAAGCCGCAGCGGTCGTCACGGAAAGATGACCTGTCTCAATGGATGAGGGGGAACACATATGGTTGACGGGTTCAAACCACGTGTTCTGATTTGCGACGAGTGTGGGGAGGAATTTGCATTCACTGTAGCGGCTCAACAGTATTTTGCCGAACGCGGCTACACTGAAGATCCGAAACGGTGCAAATCCTGCTACACTCAGTTCAAGAAAACGCAAAGGGATCGTAGCAACAGGGAAGCTGTTACACCTCGTGACGATTTCAAATGATTTCTATGATTCAACGCATGTGAAAACCCCGGTCGGTTGGCCGGGGTTTTCTTGTATTGCCTTCTGCTCAAGGGCACGAGGGGAAATGACGCGAAACGCGACTACTTGAGCAGGAGCATCTTGTGGCTTTCCTCACAGCCGTCAACACTCAGCGTATAGAAATAGACGCCGCTCGCCAGTTCGTGGTTGTCCGGAGTCGAGGAATCCCAGGTCAGAGTGATCTTGCCCGTGGTAACCTCACCGTCAAGAAGCGTTTCCACTTCCTGGCCGAGCAGGTTGTAGACGACTACTGTCACGTGGGCAGTGGTCGGTACGGTCAACTCGATATTGGTGACCGGATTGAACGGATTGGGATAGTTCTGGGAGAGCGCGAACCCCGACGGTAGCGTTGACTGGTCCGTTTCCCCCAGTCTGACATCTGCGGGCACGCCGGACTGGAGCGTAGCGTACATCGTGGATGCGGAGGCCGAGATACTTGTGACCTCGACCGACGAATTGCCGTTGACGTATGAGTCGGAGCTTGGGGCGGAGGAAGAGACAAACGACGTGTTGTTTGTCGTTCCCGGGAATGGGTCGGCAGCAGTCCCTGCATTGTCTGCATGCTCCAGGTGGTAGCTGGCATCGGCCTGTTCAAGCGCGGCGAGATAATGCGCCGAGTTTGTTTGCCCCGGCCACCATTCCTGTTCGTTGGTGGATTTGGCTTCGTCTATGTGCCAGATTAAGAGGCCGTCGCCCGGTAGGTATGTGTCATACCCGATGCGCTGGCGATTCTCCACAAGGAAATACTCACTGGCACTGCCGACGGCCATCGGCAGCTTGTAGATCGAACCGACTGTTTCAACGGCGCCGATAGCCTGATCAGTGAGGGTGCCTGTTACGTCGACAGGAGTTGCCATGCCCATTTGGATACGACACCAGGCACTGGGGTGAGAGGGAGACTCACCATAGCCGGTCGGACCGTTCCAGGAGCCAAAGGACATCAGTCCCCATTTGCCGATACCGTTCGAGCTGTTGTCGATATCGTACAGATCGGGGAGGCCGAATCCGTGACAGAGTTCGTGCGAATATACGCCGATCGTCATGTCGCCGGCGGTATGCCAGAACTCCGGCTGCACGGTGAAACTTGATACCTTGACGCCGCCGTCGACACTGAGGGGCACGACGCCCCATTTGTGCGACCACATATCGTTGATACTGGCAGACACTTCGGCACCGGTGCCGGTGTGCACTACAATGAGTACGTCGACATAGGTATCGCCGTCGTTGTCGTACGGCGTGAAATCGACCGTACCGTCTACTGCGGCCACGAGATCAGAGACGAGGCCCTGGGAGTTATTGGGAAAACTCCCCATACCGTAGTTGGCATTGACATAGTAGGAATACGGCTGAGGGGCGCGAGTCCAACCTATGGTCGACGGCATGTTTGCCGTCTGTAGCTCAACCTGGCCGTAGGAAATCTCGCTGATGTAATCGCGGATCGACCCCGGTCCCGAATCAAAGATCAGGGAGTCGTAGAACGACGCGGGGACCTGGGCCGGATGGTCGGAGAAGTCGACCAGGAGAGCCAGAACATTGAATCCGGCGGAAGCTCCTTCGGTATCGGTGCGTCGGGGTGAGCTGAGGAAGTCGACGAAGAAGTCATCCGGGGCGCCTATGCCGCGTGCATGCAGTTCGTCCATATCCGGGAAGGTGATAGCTTCGCAGGCACCGTCGGTCAGCCCGGCGGCCTTTTTCTCCAGCAGCGATGGGTGCGGCGGTGCCGAAAGGACCGACGTCACGCATACGGACATGACGGCGACAATTGCCAGGCAGAACCAGAAGCTCCGGGTTCGTTTTGTACTGATAGCAGTTCTCATCATTCAATCCCCATTTAGAATCTTAACCCTGTTGACAGAGCGAAATTGGCCCCCTTGGACGAGTATAGCGTCCCGGAGGTGCCTGTGAACACGGCACCGTCGAAGTAGAAACCGAAGAAGTTGATCCCGGAGCCGAAGGAAAAGGCGGTGTTGCGGTCTCCGCCTGTGGAGAAACCTGCGCGAAGCGGTAGTTGTTTGAGCAACGACCACTCTGCGCCGAGAGCTACTCGCGGTTTGGTAGAGATGCCGGTGCCCTTTTTCAGGCCCTGTATCCAGTCAACCGCGAAGACCATCTTGCCGGAAGTTTTTGCGAAACCGGCGTTCATAACGGTTGGGAGAGAGGTCGTGAATTCGTCTATGGATTTGGTATAGTCATCGGAGCCGCTGAAGTCATCGTCTTCAAAGTCATCGTAAGTGGATGCCGCGAAGTCGAATATGTAGCCGTGCTCTTCCGGGTTGTCGCTCCAGGTGATGCTTCCGAGTACGTTCTGAACACGCACGCCTGCGGCGTAGCTGTTGCCGAGTTTGAGCGTGGCGCCAAGATCAACGCTGTATCCGGAACCACCCTCGGCAGTCTGGACGATGACCCGACCGGCTCCATCGATGCCCGACGCGTGCGTGACTGAGTTGCCGTTCATTTCAACCAGTTGCTCAGCGGCGATACCTTTGATGTATCTCGCAGTGGCACCGATTGCAAGCTGGCGAGTGCCGTTTGAGTAGATCGGGACGCCGTACGACACGCCAAGGCTGGCGTAGGAGAGAGCGTCGGAATAGGAACCGGTTACCGTGATGGTGTCGTTAATAGCGTTGCCGTTGAGGACGAGATCGACAACATCCTTGTTCACGTTCACATCCGCGGCACCGATGCCGTTTGTGGATATCACGAGACTTCCAAGCGACAGCGTCAATGCGGTGGCATTCACATCGGCGTCAACGCTCCAGCCCTCGCCCGGAATCTTGTTGAGGATGTCTTCCTTGTCCGAGGTGGAAAGGTGGGCACCTGTGTAGGTGTTGTAGTCGTCAAGGGTAAACGCGTTGTTAGCGACGTTCACACCGATGGAGACGAACTCAATGCCGTACTGGCGATAGTCGCTGATACCGAGGTTCGCCGGATTGTACTTTGGCGCGTCGACGCCCCTGGCCAGACCTGTGTATGCACCGCCCATACCTGCCGCTCTTGCGGAGGAGTGGACTGCGGAAGCTCCCGCGCTTGTGGTCGGCACCAGCAGTGTTATGAAGGCGGCTGTCAGGAGAAGCCAGGCCAGTGTGCTCAGCCCGGGGCTGCTATCTTTCGATAAGGTCATAATATTCGTTTTCATGGCGGCCTCCCTTAGAAATCACCGTCAAAGAGGTAGTCAACTTCGATCCTGCCGATAATCGTGACGTAGTCATCGACTGTCAGCCGGACCGGCTGGCCGTTGGAGTCCTCGAGCACCAGAAGGCTGCCTATAAACAGCGTGTCGGTGTTCAGAACCTGGATGTCATCGTTGCTCAATGTGATGGTCTGGTAGCCGGTTGAGGCTGTGTCGTTGACGATACCCGCGGTCAGCGGAGCCGCAACCGTAGAGACCTCATCGATTAACAGTCCGGGTGCTGTGTACAGGGTGGTCGAGTCACTGCCGAGATATATCTCAAACCGCGCGCCGAGCGGAAGGTGGCTGATCACGTTGTAGACGAACCGGGCTTCCTCCACGTGATCGGTGACGATGTCGATATCTTCCTGGTCGATGTCTTCGCTTTCGATGTCACTCTCGATGGTGGATTCGTGCACGATCATTTCCATCGGAGCGAGTATGTTCACCTGAGCATAAACGAAGTCGTTGGCGGTGATCGTACCTTCCGTGACACCATCGCCGAAAGTGGCATTGCCGGCGATATCTATCCACGACGGAAGCGGCGAAAGAAACTCAGCCACGGTTGTATCGATGATGTACGAGACAACCGGGTTGGCCGCGCCACCGGCGTCTATATTGCCGGTGATATTGAGAGTCTTGCCGTTGCTGCCTTCGAGTAGAATGTCCAGAGTACCAGACATGTCGACGCCGTTGGATATCTCCAGGGTGAGGATTGCAGTAGAGAGCTCCATACTGTCAAACCCTTCCGGAATGTCGATTTCTTCTCGGGTTGATTCAATACTCGAGGAGACCGAGCTGAACACACCCGAAACCGAGCCGAACTCCAGACCGGTGAGAGTAGCAGTAACCGTGAACTCATCATTCTGATCGACACCTGCGTACACACCCGGAGCGGTGCCCGGCACGGAGGCGACTACGTCTACGTTGATATTCTGCGGAACGGTGGAGTCAGTCGGAAGCAGTTCGTATCCTGAAATGTCGACCGCGACCGCGTCGGATCCGTGCGCAGGTATGGTGCGCTGTATCTGGAGCGGTGAACCGTCGTTGAGGATATCCGGGAACTCGATGCTGAGATCGGCACTGAGACCGGTCTCATTGCCGACGACGAGGTTCAGGTTACCGCCGGAAATGGTGGCGTGGTAAAGCGCGTCGCTCTCGCCAAGCGCGACCTGCTGCGAGAAGGTGCGCGACAGGGCCGGAATCTCGGCTGTGGCCGATGCTACCGTCAGATCACCGACGAACTCCATCACCGTTACAATGTTTTTGTTCGATGCTGAGAGGACCGTGCCACCGAGCGTACTGGCAGACACACGAATCTCGAGAGTATTGGAGATCGTGGCGCCCGCCAGATTAAAGACTGTGGTGTCTGTCTCACCGTCGGCTATGCCGCTGGAGAATGATTGCGGCGTGCCGACCGTGGCGCCGATCACGACGTCGTACAATTCGACGGTCACGGTACTCAGATCGAAGCCGAGATTGTTCGATGCGACGGCGCGCAGCTGGCCGCTCGAAAGGCTGGCGGCCGAAAAGGTGCTGATCGGGGCCATCGCGTTGTCGAGCGAGAAGCTGACCGCCGGCAGTGTTCCGGGCAGGAAGGCTGACAGCGTCGGTATCTCATCCAGGTCAATTGTGGCCGAGCGAGAAGGCGGTGCCTCAATAACGACGGGTCCCAGTACCTCTGAAACGGTATAGGACAGATCGGAGGTCGTCAACTCATCCGCCTCAAGCGAAATGGTGTCGATATCTCGCGTGAGCGTATAGACAATATTACTGTCAGCATCAAACTCGATACCGTCAGCATCTAGCTTGTCGACTATCTCCGGCATCGTGTACGTGCGATTTACTACCGGAAGGGTAAACTGGGTCGTCCAGGTCGGAGACTCCGGTTTCTTCACCGTGCATTGGGTCAGGGTAAGGAAGACCAGCGCTACGACCACGCCGAGCATTACCTTGGTGCCGTACTTGAAGAGGCGCGATTCACCGGAGTCATCCGATCGTCGGCCTCGCTTTCGATTTCGTTGTGTTGCCATATACACCCCTGCGTCTGGCGTTTCATCCTTGCTTTGCCAATCAATTGGCAAACGGCATGCCGTGGCGACAACTGCCTGTAATCTGTGGGCTTACATGCGGTTACGCTCGGCGGCGGCGTGTGGGCGCGTTTTCGAGGGGTGGGAAATCGAGATTAGTATGGGAGAATCCCTATATTGACTGTGCCCCGTCCCAGATGCTATATTGTCCTCGGGGCCACGGGAAAACGAACTATGGGAATGACAAAATACGATCGCTTGTTGTATATCCTCAATCTGCTGAGAAGCCGTCGGACGCTGAACGCTGCCCGTCTGGCTGAAGAGTGCGGGGTGACCGAGCGATCCATCTATCGGGATATCATAAGCCTGTCCGAGGCCAATATCCCCATCTACTACGACAACGGTTACAAGCTGGCCTCTGACAATTTCCTCCCGGCGTTCAATTTCAACTTCGAGGAGTACACTTGTCTGAAGCTTGCCCTCGAATCTTCGCCGCTGACTGAGACAGGCAAGTATGCCGAGGTGCTCAAGCAGGTGCGGGCGAAGGTTGATTCCGGATTGTCGGATATCACCAGAGAGAAGAAGAAGACGGCACGAAGTGTTGCACGGATCGACATCGACACCACCCAGGCGCACAGCAATCCTGAGCGTATCTATGGTATCATCGAGGATGCGGTTAACAACCAGACGTGTGTTGCGATGGACTACGAGACCATTGAGCACGGCATGACGCATCGTGTGGTGGAGCCGTACTTCATTGTGTTCCGCGGACGGGCGTTCTATTTTGTGGCCCGTTGCCGTCTTCGTGAGGACCTTCGCACTTTCCGTGTGGATCGCGTGCGCGATGTGCAAACAACCGGGGAGTATTTCGCCAGAGCTAAAGATGTGAACGCCGAGAGCTATTTTGACGGCAGTTGGCGGCTGTATGGCGGTGATTCCTTTGACGTGGAGGTGTTGTTCAGTGGCAAAGCGGCGCGTGTGGTGGCCAACGGTGTGCATCATCCCCGGGAGGAGATAGAGACGGTCAACGAACATACCGTGAGGTATCGAGTGACCGTCAACGGCTACGAAGAAATCCTTCGTTGGATACTTGGTTTTGGGGACGAGGCCGAGGTTTTGGCTCCGCTCGAGATGCGAAGAGAACTGGCCGAGGTTGCGCGTCGACTACTCGGTATGTACGCCAGTACTTAGATGTCCTTGTCTGCATTTGTCACACGCCCGGTTGCATGCGATCTCATCATTCTCCCGTGGCCTGACAATGGAGGGATATCTTTTTTCACACACACCTGAGAGATCGTACGTATTGACAGTAGTCGTCACACGGTCAAAAACTGTCTTGGAGTGACAGGGTGTGTGACAGCGGCTGTTGCAGTGACACTGTGTGACAGCGTACGATGACAACTTCTGTGGTCTGTCACGGGAAACGTGTGGCTTTTTGTCATCTCAGGTTGAATCACCCTGACGCCGGGGGGCAGGGTGACAGTCGATTCACACGACAGACAGAGAAGAAAAATGACCCGGCAGACAATTCACTGTCGCCTGGCGCCGGGTTTGGTCATCCGATAGACTGACAACAAGAAGAACTTAATAAACGTTTTGCGAAGCTCATGGGGGCATCTATGGCTAAGGTTGAACGGTTGATGCAATTGGTCAGTTTGATCAGGAACCGGCAGGTAGTGTCGGTTCGCGACATGGCGGACGCGTGCGGAGTCTCGCAGCGGACTATCTATCGCTACTTGAACACATTATCAAAGTTGGACATGCCGAGTTATCCATCGGACAGTGGTGGGGCAGGAGGCACCGGCGCCGGGATCACCAACGGGTGTGACATCGACGACAAAGAGATCGTTGCGTATTGTCTCGCGCACAATCCGTTGATGAAGTACCCGTTCTTTGTCGAACGGCTGGGGCGCATCAGCAAGAAAATAGACGAGGAGCAGAGGGGGCAACCCGGAGACCGTAGAGCCAGCTTCTTCCAGGCGGAGCCGGCGACCGATGACGGGGGGAATACCAGCGAGAGCGATAACCTTGAGCGGTTCAGCCGTGCAAGAGTTAACTCTCAACTGGTGGTGATCAAGACTGCAGACGCGCTCAATGAGCGTCGTGTGTATCGACCCCGTGCGATCAAGATTGACTCGCACGGGGTGGGTCTTGTCGTCTCCGAGGCAGCCTCGGAGAGTACGGAAGTGGTGAGTCTGGCCGAAGTTCTCGAGCTGGATGTTGCGATGGATCGGAGATTGGAGACTGAGCCTATCGCAACCGGGGAGAGGGAATCGCTGGAAAAAACTGTTTGACTTGGCCCGCCGGGGCGACTTTCGTGGCTAAGTGAAATCATTTAGCTTAAAAGATATTGCGCTGGCGGGACTTGTTGCCGCGCTGTATGCCGTCCTGACGTTGACACTGGCGCCGATATCGTTTGGTGTCTACCAGATCAGGGTGGCCGAGGCGCTGACCATTCTACCGTTTTTGACCCGGGCTTCGATCCCGGGTCTCTTTATTGGCTGTATGCTGGCCAACATCTTTGGAGGAAACGGCTGGCAGGATATAGTATTCGGATCCCTGATCACGTTGGTGGCCGCCATTCTCACACGGGCGGTCTATCATCTTTCTCAAAGCCGATTGGCGAAGCCCGATAGTCTGGGGCTTTTCCTTGCTCCCCTGCCGCCGGTGTTACTGAATGCGTTTGGCGTCTCCGCGTATCTTGCACCGATAATCGGCGTGAACTACTGGCTTGCCGTACAGTGGATTGGTGTTGGGCAGTTGATTGCCTGCTATCTACTTGGCCTGCCTCTACTACTGTTGTTGCGTCGGCGCAAAGGCTTGTTTGAGTGAACTGAGGGTCGCATGCCAGGTCCCGAGCAGCATGTGGTCTGAGTTGTGCAGGGAATACTGAGAGATAATCGCTCGACGGAGTTCTCAATGAGCAAGACAGCGCTGATTATCATGGCCGACGGCGTCGAGGATATCGAGGCTGTGACGCCGGTTGACATACTAAATCGAGTCGGGGTTAAGGTGACAGTGGCAGCACGGGAGCAAGGTGCTATCCGTGGGGCGTATGGATCGACTATCTTGCCCGATGCAACTTTTGACGAGGTCGGGGACCAGATGTTCGATTGTGTTGTGTTACCCGGCGGCGCGCTGAATGCTCAAGCGCTGGCAGATGATAAACGAGTAGTGGAGATCGTCCGGCGGCATTACGAAGATCGTCGGCTGGTGGCGGCCATTTGCGCCTCACCGGGATGTGTACTGGCGGGGGCGGCTGACATACTCGAAGGCCGTCGGGCAACAGGTGATCCCGGATTCAATGACAAACTGAAAGCCGGTGGTGCTATCGTCACTGACGAAGAGGTTACGGTCGACGACAACATTGTCACCGGACGTGGCCCTGGAGCAGCTCTGCGGTTTGCCCTGCAACTGACCGAGCATCTCTCCGGGCGGAAGGCCGCCGATGAGTTGGCGATACGCTGGCGCGTTCGGCGCTAATCGAGCGGCGCTGTCAGCCGATAACAGGACTAGACCCACCTATGCGGAAAACTCTTCAGGAGGCAGGATGTCCCTCAGAATCTGTGTTTATGAAGACGACAAGTTCGAGCAGTTCTATCCGATCACGCACCTTCGCCCGGTGCATTGCATGCGTGCAGGTATTGTGCCGCTGTACCGGCGCGCCGACCGATACTTCAAGGATGCCAGCCTCTATCTCGGTGCGAGAGAGCATCTGGCGTCCTTGGTGGCCGCCGAACCGACTGAATTGCCGGTGAATATCGTCAAGCGCGAGAAGGAAGACGATGTCCTGTTTATCAACGGGCGTATTCGTAACTACGGGGATCTTCCGAGACTCGTAAGCGAGGCACGCCTTTCGACCATTTATCGGAACAAAGGTCAGACCGTTGCCATACTGTTTCAGCGGTCGATTGCTTCGGAGGTCCCGGCGATGGCTACACCGCTCGACTACGTCAAGGCGTACGTCGAACATGCCGAAGAAATCCCGGACTTCGATACGACGGCCACGCTGTACCATCACTGCTGGGAGATCATGGGCGATATCGACCGTGAGATCAGAGATGATTTCGAGTTTCTCCGGCGCGATTTCCCAACCTCGGAACAGGTTCGACTGCATGAAGGCAGCATTCTCGTCAATCGAGATGATATCTTTCTCGGAACGGGTGCCGAGGTCAAACCGGGTGCGTTGATCGACGCTTCTCACGGACCAGTTTATATAGGCGCCAATACGAGAGTTGAGCCGCAGGCGGCAATTTATGGTCCGACATACGTCGGACCGAATTCTGTCGTCGTCGCCGGCAAAGTGGAAGCGTCGTCAATTGGGCATACCTGTCGTGTCGGGGGAGAAGTCGAGGAGTCGATCTTCCACTCTTATGTGAACAAGTATCACGCCGGATTCATCGGGCACAGCTACGTGGGCTCCTGGGTGAATTTCGGCGCCATGACAACCAATTCAGATCTGAAGAACAACTACTCGAACATACGCGTCACACTTAACGGCGAGTCCCTGGACACCGGTTCGATCAAGGTCGGATCGTTTATCGGCGATCACACCAAGTTCGGCATTGGCACGCTGTTGAATACCGGTATAAACATCGGACTCTGCTGCAACCTGTTTGGCGGTGGTCTGATCGTTGACAAGGAAGTAGGCTCGTTCCAGTGGGGAAACTCAGACGGCTACCAGGACTACCGTTTTGACAAGGCGATTGAGACCGCTCGCCGTACAGCCGAACGGCGTGACGTCAAGTTGTCCTCCAGCGAGGAGCAGGCACTGCAAATCGTTGCCGACGGCCAGAGTCCGGACAAGGGAGTACTGAGATTTCAACCTGCGGAGTAGTCTATCTGACTGTTGACACGGTATGCGGTCCGGTTTATGTTTGGGTAACCGACGGAGGAAAATGTGCCAGAGCTGAGAAAAGACCCCATCACCGGCCGGTGGGTTATCATATCGACTGAACGGGGGAAGCGTCCTTCCTCGTTTGCTGCCGTTACCCGCGCCCAGGGAGCTGCCCGCTGTCCTTTCTGTCCGGGCAATGAGGACGCAACACCGCCAGAGGTTCTGGCGTACCGTCAGCCCGGATCAGAGCCGAACCGTCCCGGCTGGCGTCTTCGCGTGATTTCCAACAAATACCCGGCGCTGAAAGTCGAGGGCGAGCTGGATCGCCAACCGCAAGGTATCTATGACCGGATGAACGGCATCGGGGCTCACGAAGTGTTCATCGAGACCCCGGATCACAACCGTGATCTGGTTGACATGAGTGATCACGAGGTGCGCGACGTTCTCTGGGCGTATCGTGAGCGGATGGCAGACCTTGAGCGGGATATGCGGTTCAAGTACATTCTGATCTTCAAGAACCACGGCGAGGAAGCCGGGGCATCTCTTGAACATGCCCACAGTCAGTTGATCGCGACGCCGATTGTGCCGCGAAGAGTCGAAGAACAGATCGAGGGTGCGCGGAAGTATTTCGATTTCAAAGAACGCTGCATATTTTGCGATATCGTCCGGCAGGAAATCACCGATGACGAGCGGATTATCAAGGATCATGACGCTTTTGTGGCCTTTGAGCCGTTTGCGGCCAGATTTCCGTTCGAGGCCTGGATTATCCCGAAATCACACCAGTCGAGCTATCTGGAGATGTCCGATGTCGAGTTCCTGACGTTGGCGAAAGCTCTGAAAGATACGTTGTTGCGGATCAAGCTGGCCCTGAACAATCCTCCTTTTAATTACATTCTGCATTCACGCCCTCTGGGAACCGAGCATCACGAATACTATCACTGGCATCTGGAGATCATTCCCAAATTGACTAAGGTGGCGGGATTCGAGTGGGGGTCTGGTTTTTATATCAATCCGACAGCGCCCGAAGTAGCAGCCGATTTCCTTCGGAATATCGATACTTCCGAGTACCGATCCAGCAAAACCCCGGGCGTGGCAAGATAGATCTATGGCATTTCATAAAATCCTGATGGTTTCATCCGAGGCGGGTCCTTATGCCCGTACGGGCGGTCTGGGCGATGTCCTTGGGGCGTTGCCGGGCGAGCTGGCGAGGCAGGGGCATCAAGTCAAAGTGGTAGTGCCCGGCTACGGGACAATTGATCGCAAGCGGTTCGGTATCTCAAGATACGGGAAGCCTTTTGCGGTGAAGATTGACGGCAATGTCGTTTCGACCATGCTTGAGCGAGCCGAGGTCGCCAAGAATGGCGCCGAGTATCTGTTTGTTGACAATCAGGCGTTTTTTGGGCGGCCCGAGTTCTATATCGATCCGAAGACCGGTGATGACTATGTCGACAATGATCTCCGTTTTGCGTTTTTTGCCAGGGCTGCTCTGCAGGCAATGAAGGCCATCAATTGGCGTCCGGACGTTATCCATGCCCATGACTGGCAGGCGGCACTAATCGTCGTGCTCCTCAAGTCCGTGTACAAGGATGATCCGTTTTTCGCCGACTGTAAGACTGTGTTCACGATTCACAATCTTGGCTATCAGGGGCTGTTCGAGGCGGAACGGTTTGAGAAGCTGGGCCTGCCGGAAGAGCTGATGTATGCCATGACGGGCGCGCTTGAGTTTTACGAGAAGACTAATTTCCTCAAGGGCGGAGTGATGCTGGCGGACAAAGTGACCACGGTATCGGAACAGTATGCCGAGGAGATTCAGTCCGATGATGAGTTCGGCTGTGGCCTCGAAGGTGTGTTGTCGGACCGGAGTGAAGACCTGACTGGCATCATCAACGGAGTTGATTACACCCTGTGGTCGCCGCAGAAAGACAAAAAGACACCGTCGAAATTCAATCTCTCCAATCTGTCGGGGAAAAGAACCTGCAAAGTGGAATTGATGGGCAAGGCCGGCTTGCCGATTCGGGACAAAGTGCCGCTGGTCGGTATGGTAACGAGGCTGACCTCGCAGAAGGGCGTCGACCTGCTGGTCGAGGCCGCGGAAGATGTATTTGA
This sequence comes from uncultured candidate division Zixibacteria bacterium, assembly GCA_963664195.1. Classification (GTDB taxonomy): domain Bacteria; phylum Zixibacteria; class MSB-5A5; order GN15; family FEB-12. Next base: position 3,651,149 of record OY760907.1, on the reverse strand, counting down.
CATGAGTCTTCAGCTTATTATTCTCGGCACCGGCGACGAAGAGTATCACAAAGCTCTCAAGGAGCTTGAGGCCGAGTACCCTGACCGTCTGAAAGTCTATCTTGAGTTCAACGATGAGCTGGCGCATTCTATAGTGGCTGGATCTGATATATATTTGATGCCCTCGAAGTATGAACCGTGTGGGCTTAATCAACTGTATGCTCTCAAGTACGGTACCGTTCCGGTGGTGCGCAAGGTTGGCGGTTTGGCCGACACGGTCGTTGACTATGATGCTGATTCGGGCACGGGTACCGGGTTTGTCTTTGAGGAGTATACTGCAGAAGCGTTTGTTGAGGGTCTGGAACGGGCGGTTGAATTGTTCAAGCGGCGTCAACTATGGGTGAAACTGCTGAAGGCCGGGATGCGGCAGGATTATTCGTGGACGAGTTCGGCGTCGAGGTACTCTGCGCTCTACGATTCCGTAGTTGCTGAGTAGGCGCAGCAGGGGATTGTTGGTCTCGCAGAATCGTGTGAGCCTGAGTCGATTAGGTTAATTCAAAAAACAAAACTGTCGATGCAAATTCTATTGACAAGACCGAATCGCGATATATATTGAAGTCCCTCGCTTGAGGGAGACATGATAGATTAGGCGGGAATAGCTCAGTTGGTAGAGCACCACCTTGCCAAGGTGGCTGTCGCGAGTTCGAGTCTCGTTTCCCGCTTTTTTTTCTGGGCGGCTTAGCCAAGTGGTAAGGCAGAGGTCTGCAAAACCTCCATTCTCCGGTTCAAATCCGGAAGCCGCCTCTTTTTTTTTGCCCGCTGCTCAATCCCTCTGTTTGAATAGTCACTTTCAACGGTCAACACGAACTACTGCTAAACAACTAGCAGACCTCCAGCGTCAACTATATAAGCACCAGGACACGTTTTTCTCATGGAAAACCGTGTTTTTGCACTATATTGAAAAGAAGGACATGCCTCGGGACCCAGGTTCCGACAATACCCCCCAAAGGACAATCTCAGGAGAGTTAATTATGCATCAGACCATGCCATACAATTCGCTCAAACCGGTAGCTCTTTTTCGGTTTGTATCGCCAATTGCCGCCCTGTTGTTGCTGGCTTTTCTGTCTCCCGTATTGCTCGCGCCGTTGGTGCAGGCTGAACTGGCGACAGACGCCGAAATGGAGCAGGTTTGTCGTAACTGGATGATGCAGCACGTGTACGAACGGGGCGTTTGGGCCGGAGATACAGACCCTGATATTGTTCAGGTCGATGAGATTACTTCCGGTGACACGTTGCTGGCGAGGGTATATACGATTTCCTCCGGTGGTTTTGTGGTGGTTCCGACTCTCAAAGAAATGGTGCCGGTCAAGGCTTATTCCGATGAGTCTGCTCTTGATGATCTCCAGGAGGGCGGATTCCTGCTCCTGCTTCGAGAATCGCTGTCCAGTCGGATGTCCCTGTTTGCCAAAGAATACGGCTCGCTCGAGGCCGTTCAGCCCGCTATCGGGCCAGCCCTCTTCGGGCACGGTCAACGCCTCGTATGGGATCAAATGACCAAATCCTCAGACGAATTCCTCAACGATCTGGCACTGCGCAAGTCCGTGAAAGATGTGGAGGCGGGCCCCTTGCTGACTTCAAGCTGGCATCAGGGCGCGCCTTACAATGACTTGTGCCCTATGGGGGATGGTGGGCGCACCGTGGTGGGTTGTGTGGCTACGGCATTAGTGCAGATCATGAATTTCTGGCAATGGCCCCCCTCCGGTATCGGCAGCTATGCTTACACCTGGGACGGAGACAATTCCTGTGAGGGGATTCCTGTTTCCGAATACCTTTCGGCTGATTTCTCCGACGCATATGACTGGGACAACATTATCGATTCCTGCGATGGCGGCTGTACTGCTGCGCAGGAAGCTGCCCTGGCTGAGTTGAGCTACGAGGTGGGCGTTGCCTTCGCCATGGACTATGGTTTCTGCGGCTCCGGCGCCTCTGTTGGCCGTGCGGTCAATATCCTGCCGGAATTCTTCAAGTACAGTCAGTCCGTTACCAGAGTTGACCGAAACGACTACACGCTGACCGAATGGTTTGATCTGATCCGTGAGGAAGTGGACAACGGTCGGCCGGCCCAGTACCGGATCAATCTGCATTCAATCGTGGCCGACGGGTATCGTCAGTCCGGGGAGCTGTACGAATACCACATGAATTACGGCTGGGGCGGCAATTTCAACGCCTGGTTTGTGCTCGACAGTCTCTATTGCGGGTGGATTGAGGGGGATATCTGTCCGGCCGACGAAGAGTTTATGATTACCCACATTGTCCCGCAGACTGAACCTGTCCTATCTGTATTGGGGTTCTCGGTTGATGGCAACGGGTACGCCCAGCCGGGCGAGACCGTCGAATTGTCGATGACGGTCCAGAACGACGGATGGGACGCCGGCTCTGTTTCCGGGAATCTGGTCACCAACGATCCGTTCATTACATTTGGAACTGCGGAGGCGACTTTCGGGTCGCCGATTCTGTGGGGAGAGCAGGCCGGCTCGGATGCGCCGTTTGTTTTTACGATAGATGCCGGTTGTCCCGATCCTCATATTGCCGTGTTTGAACTCGTACTGAGCGCCGACGGCGGTTATCAGACGACCGATTCAGTTCTCCTGTTCGTCGGCAACCAGCGCGGCTTTTCCGATGAAATGGAATCCGGCGAGGGTTTCTGGAGGCATCGGTCAGTGCTGCAGGCATATTCTGATGAGTGGCATCTGAGCACTGCACGAGCTTTCAGCGGTTCGTCATCGTGGAAGTCCGGCAGTCAGGGATTGGGGGACTATGTTGATCTGTCTGACGGTGGCCTCATGACTCCACCCTTCCTGCTTCCCGCAAATGCACGTCTGACTTTCGAGCATTGGATCGATGCCGAGGTCGGCACGGGCAGTACAGCCTGGGATGGTGGTATTCTAATGATCGCAGGTACTGACGGCCAATGGAGCCAGATTCACCCTGTCGGCGGCTATCCGTACACGATTATCGACAATCCAGCCAGCTCGTTTGCTCCTGGAACACCCTGTTATTCGGGGACGGTCGATTGGTCGACCGAGACATTCGACCTGTCGGCGTACTCCGGTGTTGTGCAGCTCATGTTCCGGTTCGGCACTGACGGTGCCACTACTCAAGAGGGCTGGTACGTTGACAATGTGGAAGTTTTCCAGAACGGCGATTGCTGTACCGGGCCCTCGGTCGGCAATGTTGATGAATCCGTTGACAACCTGGTGACGATGGGCGACCTTACGGTACTGATAGACCACCTGTTCATAGCGCTGGAGCCGCTGGCCTGCGTAACGGAAGGGAACGTGGATATGAGTGCGGATGGCTTGGTGACAATGGGCGATCTGACCGTGCTCATCAGCCATCTATTCATCACGCTTGATCCGTTGCCTGCCTGTCCGTAAGATGATTCGATGAATCTGGTAATTCTTTTGGAAGGCGACGCAGCCGGAGGCGGCTGCTATCGCCTGACCGACTATCGCGCGGAGCACATCAGGACGATTCTGCGTGCCCGTGAGGGCGACAGAGTGGAGGTCGGTTTGCTCAACGGTTCTCTCGGAACGGCGCAGATATCTTCTCTGTCAGATGATGAGGTCGAACTGACCTGTGAGGTATTGCATTCGCCTCAGGGACTTCCGACGACTGATCTTGTCTGTGCTCTGCCCCGTCCCCAGACGCTCAAGAAAGTGTTGATCACTTGCGGGATGATGGGCATTCGACACCTGTATCTCATTCGCGCCAATCGAGTCGAGAAGAGCTACTATCAATCTCCTCTGACCCAACCTGAAAATCAACTGCCTTTTCTGATTGAAGGACTCAGCCAGGGCAAGCTGACGCGCCTGCCGCAGGTCACTGTCCACGACAGGTTCAAAGTCTTTTTTGAGGATACATTTCCCCGGGTGGAATCGACAGAATCGGGCACCGGGTGCAAGTTGCTCGCTTCGATAGACGCTCTGCAGAACATGTCAGACCTGTTTGATGCGTCAATTGATCGAGTGACAATTGCGATCGGTCCCGAAGGCGGGTGGGTGCCGTTCGAGATTGACCTGATGACGCAGGCGGGGTTCCAGCCATTCGTTCTCGGCAGGTGGGTTCTTCGAGTGGAAACGGCTATTGTCTCGGCCCTGGGTCAACTTGATCTCCTGCGAATGAGTTCGTAGTTGGGGCATCTCACTGCTGCGTCCAATCTGCCTCAATTGACAATAACGGCAGTCGGCGTTATACTCAGTGTATCCGACTCTAACTTACCGGACCCGATATCTATGCTGCCGTATTTATTGGCCGTCAAGCTGATCCGTGCTACGTCGACCTGGGAACACATTGTGTCCCTGTTGAAGCAGCACCCCTGGCAGGCCTATGTGTTGTTTCTTGGTCTCTTTGGGATTTTGCTGGTACTGCTCATCCTGCATCTTCGCAGCCTGCGCCGACTACGGAGAAGTGAATTCCGATTCAAGCAGTCGCTGGATAACTCGAGCGACATTCGCTACCGCCTTGATATGAAGAACCTCACCTATGACTATCTCAGCGCATCGTTTGAGATGTATTCCGGCTATAGTTGTGAGGAGGCGTTGGAGGGGGGCCTGGCTTTCGTCAGCAGTCTGATTCATCCCGATGACCTTCCCGGATTCAAGACGTACCAGGACGAGATGTTCGCCGCCCCGGACGGGGGAAGAAGGCCGTCATCGATCGAGTACCGGATACGACACAAGGACGGCAGTTACCGATGGGTATGCGACCGGCATGTGTTTATCAGAGATGCCGATGGTGTGCCCATCTGGATTATTGGCAGCGCCGCCGATGTAACCGCACGTCGGACCTCCGAAGATGCTCTTCGGGCCAGCGAGTCCAGGTTCAAGGAACTGGTTGATTTGTTGCCACAAGGAATATTCGAACTCGATGCCACCGGCCGGGTTATCTTTGGCAATCAGCACGCCCTGCGATTGTTTGGCCGCTCTGAGATCGACTTGGAACGCGGACTGAATGCCGTGGATGTGATTGCGCCGGTTGACTGGCAGCGGCTTGAGGACAACATGAGGCGCACTCTCGAAGGAGAGGAGCGCGGAGTTATCGAGTATGCGGGGCTGAGGGACGATGGGACTATTTTCCCCATGGTGACTCATTCTGCGCCGATCATTGAGGACGGTGTGGTCACCGGGGTCCGTGGAATCGTTTTCGACATTTCCGAACAGAGAAGAGCCGAGGATTCTCTCCGGAGGAGTGAGGAAAAACACCGGGCAGTTCTCGAACAAAGTGTTGACTTCATCTACCTGGCCGATCTGGAGACCAAGCATATTCTGGAGGCAAATGCTTCCCTTGCGGCCGCTTTGGGTTACACCGCTGAGGAACTGGGGGAGCTGACGGTGTACGATTTCATCGATCACTCAAAGGAGGATATCAATGCCAAGGTACGGCAGGTTGTCGACGGAGAGCGGTTCCGCTTCACTGACCGCAAGTATATTCGTCGCGACGGATCGTCGTTTGAGATCGAAGCCACCGTCAATTGTATCGAATACGGGGGGAAACGGGCGCTGCTGGTCGTTTCTCGCGATGTGACGGCACGCAAGGCAGTCGAAGCCGAGATCAAGGCCAGTGAAGCGAAGTATCGACTGCTTGTTCAGAGTGTCAGGGCCGCCATCATGATCTTTAGCGACGAGGGGGAACTTCGCTTCATCAATGAGTACGGTGCGCGTGCCGTCAACGCCAGGGCTGAGGATGTCATAGGCAAGACCCAGTGGGATTTGTTCCCGAAGGATGTAGCGGATATGCAGATGGAGGCTATCCGCGAGGTCATCGGCAAGGGGAGGGACATGGCGTTTGAGACATGTGTGCCTGTCCGCAGAGGCGAGTGGCGATGGTATTCCAGCAATCTATATCCCTATACTTTTGCGGAGGACGGGCGTCCCTGCGTCATGATAATCGCCTACGACGTGACCGACTACAAGCGAAGCGAGAACGCACTTCGCGATAGTGAGGAAACAGCCCGCGCACTCATGAACGGCACTGACGACGTCATGATTCTGTTGGACTTGAATCGCAACATTCTGACCTTGAATGAGGCGGCTGCTGTCACTCTGGGAGGAACGCCTGAGGAACTGGTCGGAGCTCAAGTAGTGGAGGTCGTGAAGTCTCAGAATCCGGAGTCCGAAATAGAGGCCTGGAGGCTGCACTTAGAAGAAGTGATTCGAACTCGAAAGGCGATTCGCCGCGAGCACGAATGGAACGGGGAGTGGCTTGACGGCAATGTCTTCCCGATTCTCGGCGAAGACGGTGAGATGAGCCGCATTGCGATTTTCGCGTTCAACATAACTGGGCAACGACGTGCCAAGGAAGAGATTCTCAAGTTCAAAACGGCTACGGACAATGCTACTTTCGGGATGGCCATTGTCAGCCTTCAGGGTGAGATATCCTATATCAATCGCTGTTTCGCCGATATGCATGGCTACGGGGTGGAGGAGCTTGTGGGCAAGAATCTGGCTTTATTCCACAACGAGGAGCAGTTGGCTGAAGTTGACAAGATCAATCAAGGACTCAGAGAAACCGGCAGTTACAGCTCTCTTGAGGTTTGGCATAGCAGGCGTGATGGTACTGTTTTTCCGGCGCTCATGAACGGTGTTCTTATCAAAGACAGCGACGGCAATCCGGCCTATATGGCCGCCACGGCCATTGATATCAGCGTGCGCAAGGAAGTGGAGCAGGCCCTGCGCGAGAGTGAAGAGAAATACCGCACGTTTCTCGAAGAGCTTCCCGTTGGAGTATTCCGTTCAACGCCCCAGGGAGAATCTGGATCTGTCAACGCAGCCATGCTGAAGATGTTCGGATTCGAGACTGTCGAAGAGATGAATTCCTGGGGACTCACGTACACAGACATGGAACGCCGCGACGAGATGTTGAGACTGCTGCGAGAGCATGGACATGTCGAGGCTTTTGAGACACAGCACCGACGCAAGGACGGGACGTACTTCTGGGCGTCAACATACATTCGCGCTGAGAGAGACGATACGGGTGAGGTAACCCATTTTGACGGCGTTGACATTGATATTACCGATCGCAAGCGCGCCGAGGAGGCCCTCAGGGAGAGTGAGGAGCGCTACCGTACGCTGGTTGAAAGCGCCGGGGAGGCGATATTCACGCTCAATCGCAACGGTGTGTATCTATTCGTCAACAGCATCGCCGCCGAGAGGCTCGGCCTTGAGGCTGAGGGACTGGTGGGCAAGACTCTCTGGGACGTCTTTCCGAAGCCCTTTGCCGACGGACACATGACAGCCATTACGGAAGTCTTCACCACCGGTGAGCACCGGATAAACGAGAGGACTACGGAGATTGACGGGAAGCGCGTTCAGTATCGCACGTCTCTTCAACCGATCAAGAACCAGCACGGCGAGATAGTATCCGTATTAGGAATAGCCCGCGATATCACATCCTTCGTGCAGGCACAGAAGGATCTCAAAGGGGAGCGCGACCTGGTCAGGTCGTTGCTCGGTACCGCACACAGTCTGGTGATCTGCTTTGATTCACAACTTCGCATAGCCGTGTTCAACAAGGAATGCGAACGCGTAACCGGGTACAGCGCGGAAGAAGCCCTGGGAAAACGCTGGGGCGACCTGTTTGCCGACGAGGCGGGTGCGTCTGGCGAGTTCGGGGAGTGGGTGCTCTCGCGAATGGAAGCTAATCGAGAAGACACCGTGCGGGCGAAATCCGGAGAAGTGAAAACCGTGCTCTGGTCAGCATCGGTGCTGACGTCAGAAAGATCAGACGAGTTGACGGCCATTGTGGTAGGCCAGGACATCACCGAGCGAAAACGGACCGAGAAGGCTCTGCAGGCCAGCGAGGAATTCAACCGCGTTGTCATCGAGAACTCCCCGTTGGGCGTCTCAGTCCGAAGCAGCACGGGGCGGCTGCTCAGCTACAATGCCGCCTGGAAAAAGATATGGAATATACTGGGCGACGATCTCGACGACTACTTGCACCGGGATCGAAAGAGATTGGAATTTGACGAGCGTGATGAGTACCTCGGACAGGCTATGGACGGTGTGAGGGATGTGTATGAGAAGGGCGGCTACCTGCATATTCCGGAAATCGAGACGCCCGGCTTACGCAAGGGAAGGAAACGATGGTTGTCGCAACATTTCTATGCCATCATGGATCATCACGGTGAAGTCAGCCGGGTAGTGATATTGACCGAAGACATCACGAAGCGCAAACTGGCGGAAGCCAAGGCCAGGGACGCGGACACAGAGAGATACCGCCAGGCCAAGGAGATAGCCGGAGGATTCGCCCATGAGATTCGAAATGCCCTGTTCCCTGCCGAAGGCGCTCTCATGCGGATTATGCAGACGAGCAATGATCTTCCGGCGGGAAATACCTGCGAAAAGTACTCCGGGGCAGCCTCCGATGCTGTGGAACGGGCGATTGACATCACTGAGTTGATTACTCTGTACACGCGGCTGGATTCCGAGTTTTTCCCCGAGACCGTTGACGTCTGTCGCGTGCTTCACGAAGTGATTGAAGCCAACCAGGTCAGGTGCGAGGATCAGCGGGTTGACGTCCGGCTCAACTGCGATGAGCGTCTGATCGTGAAGTCAAACAGACAGCAGCTCTACATGGTGCTGAACAATCTTCTGTTGAACAGCCTGGATGCCTTGACCGAATGTGCCCAGCCTGTTATCTTGGCAACAGCCATCGGGGAATCAGGTGTCGTCAAAATCATGTTCCGGGACAACGGACAGGGCATACCGGAGAAGAGCCTCGGGCGTGTGTTTGACGCCTTCTTCTCGTCGAAGCCCAACAAGGGAACCGGACTGGGATTGGCGACCGCACGCAAGATCATTGAAATGTACGGCGGCACGATCACTGTGAGCAGCGAACCGGGCAAATTTACCCGTTTTGATTTGACCCTCGAACAGGTGATCGCATAATCTTTACACGACTGGTGATGCAGGTATGGAAAGAGAGAGCAGAGCAAAGATACTCCTGGTTGATGATGATCCTCCGGTGCTGAGCACGCTCTGTGACTTGTTCAGTGAGGATTATGACGTTCTCGTGGCTCCCGACGGTGCCACCTCCATCGCCCTGGCCGAACAGCATCCTGATATAGCAACGGTTGTTATGGATATCAAAATGGCAGGTATTGATGGCATCACGGCGGCGCGTCGTATCCGCAAGGTGCTGGCGGAAGTCCCCATTATCTTCCATACCGGGTATGCCGGTGAGTACAAGGAAGACGAGATCGACGATCAGGAGAAACCTTTTGATTACATCCGGAAAGGCAAGTCCATTCCTCAACTAATACGATCTGTCCGCAATGCCGTCGAAGCCAACGACCTCAAGCAGGACAATCGTGCTTTGAGTCGTATCGCTGAAGCGAATTATCAGATGTACGGCAAGTCGGCAGCCATGCAGGAAGTCTTTCGCACTGTCCACCGATTGTCCAACAGTGATAACAAGGTCATGATTCTGGGTGAGTCGGGTACGGGAAAGGAACTGGTTGCGCGGGCCATCCATAGCTGTAGCAGGCGCAAGGACTGTCAACTGGCCATCCTGAACTGCAATCACAAGTCGCCACACATGATTGAGGCCGAGTTGTTTGGCAATACTAAAGGAGCTTACACGAGTTCTGTAGAAGGCCGCATGGGTCTGTTTGAGTTCGCTGACGGCGGTACGCTGTTTCTTGACGAAATCGGCGATCTCGACATCACCACTCAGGGCAAAATGCTCCGTGTGATCGAAACCGGCGAGTATTCTAAACTTGGCAATCCGGAGATCAGGCGGACCGACGTGCGGGTTATTTGTGCTACTCACAGGAATCTTGAGCAGCTTGTGGAAAGCGGCACTTTCAGACGCGATCTGTATTATCGCCTGAAGGGCATCAGAGTCATGTTGCCACCGCTCAGAGATCGCAAAGAGGACATTCCGCTGTTGGTCCAGAAGTTCACGGCGGCCTATATTGCCAAAAAGGAGATTGCTCCAAAAATCTTTGACAGCAGCGCCGTGGGAGCCCTTGTCGAGTTTGACTGGCCCGGCAATGTGCGTCAGCTTCTTGATACCGTCGAATCTCTGATCACGCTTACGGATTCAGATATCGTCTTTGGTGAGGACGTTCAGAAGTTTCTCCAAGTGCCACCTTTACCGGAAGATATGGAGGAACGGACACTCCCGGCCCGCCTGAGGGCACTTGAACGTACGCTAATAATCGGAGCACTGGCGGAGACTCGCTACAATGTCAGCCGAGCGGCCCTCTTGTTGGGGATTGATCGCTCGAACCTTCAGAAGAAGATCAAATCTCATCGCATAGATGTCTCCGTTCTGAAAGACTAGCCGCGGCCGTTTGAAGTTCTGGTATGTGGTTATTTGACCTGCCGGTATGTGACGGTATTGTAGTGATTTGTCCCATTGCTTAACTCTGTCTAATTCGGGACGCGGTCAACCTCCCGTCACACAGTCAGTTGTGGACGATTTGCGGCCGTGTGAATCTCGGCACACCATTTGATTATGACTGATAAATGAGGATGTCGTGCTATTGGCACGAGGGGCAGCAGAGGGGGAGCATGATATCGGTCGGGCTGGAGCCCGACCGAGGCTTGAGGAACCTGGCGGTGTCTGTGTGCTCGCACCGCCAGGTTCTGTATTATAGCAGTATAGGTAGACACTCATTACCACGATCTCGCGCAGTTTCCCCCCCACTCCTCCTTCTCGTTGTGGCAAAACAACTTGACAGGAATGCCGGCAGGTGATATTATTGAAAATAAGAGCCACAAACCGATGTGTGAGCATCGGCGGACTACAATGTATCAGCACCGCATAGAAGCAAGAATCAATTAGCAGATCGCGAACTCCGCAAGATTGCGGGTTTAGCTTGTAATGACTGTAATGTTGTAATATGTCCATGTTGCCGTGGTGCGACGGTGAGAATGGGGAGCAAGCCGAGCGTTGTTGTCGCATGGGCGCGAAACGTCGAATCTGTGTTGCAGATGGGAGGTTCAATGTGAGGACTCTGAGATTCCTGCTGGCGATGGCGCTGCTTGTCGGGCTGACGGCAACGGCATCATGGGCAGACTGGGTGGAAGCTGACGGTCACAAGATGCACTTTCCGCAGCTTCCTGACGAAACGGGGTGGGATGTAAACGCTACTGTACCCAAGATGTTGGCCGATGACTGGACGTGTTCCGAGTCGGGCTGGATCAAGGATATCCACTTCTGGGGATCGTGGAAAGATGACAATGCGGGAAGCATTGACAGCTTCACGATCTCAATCTACTCAGATATCCCTGCAGATCCACCTTCGATTCCCTTCAGTAGTCCGGGCGAGTTGTTGTGGACCAAATCGATTTCAGCTTTCCTGGTTCAGGACATAGCGCCGGGAGTGTATGAAGGCTGGTACGATCCGTTCATTCCCGAGGAACTGCCGGACAACAACCAGATATATCATCTCTATAACGTTTTTCTTCCACAGGAGGACTGGTTCGAGCAAGTTCAGGGCACAGTCTACTGGCTTGCGATTACTGCTCACGTGGCAGATCCTGTTTCGACACAATGGGGCTGGAAATCGTCGCTGGAGCACTGGAACGACAACGCCGTTTTTGGTGAAAGCGGCGATGTTTGTGCCGGGCCGGATAACGGACTGGGAACGGTCACATTGCCGGCTGACTGTCCGTATATTGCCCCTGATGACGTGTTCATAATAGTGGACGGTCTTCCACCCGGAACGACAGTCGAGCTCGATCCGCAGCTACATACGTTCACGAATGCATCTGAGCTACCGGGAGGTTCGCTTGGCGGGACGATTGTGGAGTTCGAGGCTATAATGGACCTGGTGGTTACCGGAACGGGGGACCTTCAGGGCTACTCTCGCGCTCTGTCGATGGACGTGTTTGTGGAGTACCATACCGCGCCCCGGGTGGCCGGCGACCCTACACAGACGTTTGCAACGGTTATGTGGTCACTCAGCGGCGAGGTTCTGGGCGACCCCGATTTCGACAATCTGCGGATAAGGGCCGGAAACGCGTACTCGCTGCCCAGTCCCGGTTCGACTACTCTCACCAGGTTGCCGAGCGGCGATTTTGCGGTAGACAGTTTCTTTGATATCACCTATGAAATCGAGTTCTCCGGTGCCCCGGGCGGCCCGTTGGATGGCTATTCCGGTATTACCACCGGCACGCTGCGTTTGCAGCACCCAACGGCCGCACCCACGACGTGGGAAGAGCTGTATGAGCCAGATGTGGCGGACCCGATATCCAACGGTTTTGGCGTGACAATCGATCCGACCGGTGTCGTAATCGACGGTTGGGGAACGGATGCTTACGGCACCGGATGGTATTACTATCCGTCCGGCTGGTGGAACATTTGGTTCTATGACCATCCGTTCGCTGATACGCGATACAAGGATATCCACATTGAGGTCGAAATCGGCAAGCTTGATGCGGGGATGCCGTCGTATGTCGAGTTTGCAGTAAACTACTCGACCGACTGGTGGTCGCTGGTCGGAAACCCGGAGCCTGATCCGCGCATTCCGCCGCTTCCCGGCGTGGATGAAGCGCTGGCGATTGGCCGGGTCACGCTTGTGCAGGGAGCGGATATCGTCGGCCATTACTCGCTTGATTTCAGGGTGCCGGATTACAACCCGGAATGGGTGTCCATCGATATCCAGGGCGAGAATGTGCTCATTCCTGAAGGTACGATTACGCACACCTGTATCATTAAGCCTGAGAACAAGCAGGACCTTGATCTTGCATTTGTTGTTAACGGCGGTCCGGACGAACCGATGGGCGCCTGCTGCCTTGACGGCGGTCTGTTCTGCACGCTCATGACCGAGGCTGATTGTATCGCCGCCGCCGGCATTTACAAGGGCGATGGAACTGTGTGTCTCGGTGACAACAACGGCAACGGTATCGACGATGCCTGCGAGGAACCGTGGGATTGTCTCGACAATCCGCCCGACGGGAAGACTGGTGGAGGATATGAGTCGGAGCCGAACAATAGTTGCATAGAAGCAGACATGGCCGAATGTGAGTACGCGTATTGCGGTGACATTGTCGGCGATGAGGAAGACTGGTGGGTGATTACGTTGCCTGACGACACCTGCTACTGTCTGCACGTGCGAGTGTTCGCGGACGATACGCCTGATCAGTACGCTTTTGGTGGCGGTCTCAATCCCGACCTGACTGTTTACGCCGATGACTGCTCGACTCAATTGTTCTTCAACGACGACCACAACGGTGTCTTCCCGGATGCGGTTGGGCAGGATGCACAGTACGACTGCGAGGATCCTGACAACTGTCATACTCCGGGTAGAACGCTATACCTGAAGATCACGAGCTCTGACGATCAGATGGGTGGCCCATACCTGTTGGTTATCAACTGCGAGGTATGCGAGTGCCCGATACCTCCTCTTGATAGAGTTGAGTGTGAGCCCCAGGGCGGCGCCAATCCGACGCATCCGCCTACTTTCTGGTACGATGTTGCGCCGGGGGCATTCGGCCGCTGTGACTTCCATGTCCAGGTCGGCGACAGCGTGCTCGCCAACTACAGCAACTGGATACAGCCTCTGGGCTGGATGCATGCGCTGCACAAAGTTGGGTCTGAATGGTGGGTGTCCTGGTGGGATCCCGGTTGCACCAATGCGATCTTCAGCACATTCAGGTTCCAGTTCGACAATCCGAATCCGTCGACCGTGGGCCACTGGACCACAACCACGAGCGGTACCAACAACCCGTTCTTAAGCGTGTACGATTCTTCCGGTAACCATACTACGGATCCGATCGGCTACGGCTACCAGGTGCATGTACCTATGGCCACAGAAGAGCCGGATATCGTCAAGTGGACGCAACGTCCTGATCTCGAACCTACCGGTATGGATGTCATGGCCACCGTGCCTCTTGTCCTCGCCGACGATTTCCTGTGTACCAAGACCGGACCGATTACTGAGATTCACGTCTTCGGCTCCTGGTTCCAGGACACATTCCCCGGTATGGATCCCGGAGCAGTAACCTTTACGCTTAGCTTCCACAGCGACAATCCGCAGGGGCCTGAGGGTTGGAGCGTTCCGGAGCAGTTGCTGTGGATGAGGACATTCCACCCGGGTGAGTTCTTCTACCAACCGTTTGCCGTCGACCTTGATCGAGGGCTGGTACGATCCTGCGCAGGGCATGTACGATCCGATGGGTGATACGCAGTGTTGGGAGTATGTGTTCCGTCTGGATCCCTCGGAGTTCATCCAGCAGGGGACAGAGGAGACTCCGTTGATCTACTGGCTCGACGTTCAGGCTCAGCCGCTCGAAGAGGGTCCGATGTTCGGGTGGAAGACGTCACTTGATCACTGGAACGACGATGCTGTCTGGGCGTTTGGCCCGGAACCACCGCCAACACCGTGGACAGAAATGCACTATCCGCCCATGCACCCGATGGAGCCGATGTCAATAGACCTGGCATTCACAATCATCGGGCAGGAGCAGTCGGGTCCGACAGGTGCCTGTTGCCGCGGTGCTTCGTGCTCCATCACTACGCAGGCCATGTGTCTGGCGGGCGGCGGGTACTACGTCGGTGACGGTCAGCCGTGTACGCCTGACCCGTGCTGCTGCGCAGGACCCTCGGTCGGTAATGTCGATGGATCAGCGGATAATCTCGTGACCATGGGCGACCTTACTGTTCTTATTGATCACCTGTTCATCAGTTTGAACCCGCTCAATTGTTGGCCGGAGGGTAATGTTGATCTGAGCTCAGACTATCTGGTTACAATGGCCGATTTGACCGTTCTTATCGATCATCTCTTCATTAGCCTGAATCCTCTACCTCCGTGCCCGTGGTAGCCGAGTTTTTAGGTAGATCGAACATCGGTTCGATCTAGCCGGTTGTTCAGAGGGCCGACCCCCTTAGAGGGGTCGGCCTTTCTACTTCGATGACCGCACAGATGTCGCTATATGTGAAGAGTTTTACCGGTGATTGTAATCCGTACTAAATCGTATCTATTTCTCTGTTACCTAACCATTTATGGTTGGAATCATGCAATAATTCACTTGCTCGCCTACGGAAAACGCATATATTCGCGTGGAAAGCGATAACTAGATTTTGAGTGAGCATAATTCTGGAGGAAATCGTCATGGCAATGAAAATCACCGATGAGTGCACAGCCTGTGGCCTCTGCTTGCCGGAGTGTCCGACCGAATCAATCGAAGAGGGCGACATCTATGTCATCAATCCGGACACTTGTAACGAGTGTGAAGATCAGGATGATGGTCCGCAGTGCGTAGAGAATTGCCCGGTTGATTGCATCGAAAAAGCGTAGTATCTGCGTTTTCAGATAGAGAAACCGCCCGGTTTTCGGGCGGTTTTTTTGTGTCCGTGTTGGGCTAAGTCGTTGCCGGACAAAAAAGAGGGCGCTACTCTGGTTGGGTAGAGGGGGCTAGGAAACTACCCAGGGACAGCAGAGAGTCACCCTCGCTATTCTCAAGCGGACGATTATCGATTTAGATGTGTGCTGCAACTGAGAGAAATTAGCTTTCCACTGGACATATTGTCAAGTCAATTTCTGCCGTTTGGCTCATTTTGTCATTTCTCTCAGTATTCTTGATGCTATCGGCTAGTATCTGACTATCTTAACCGGTATCGTCATCAAAAGGGGATCCTCGACCCCTTCCACGTCGAAAGTCAGCCTGAAACAGGACTGGAACGTCCCACCCGGGAGATCGTCTCTCGGCTTGACCTCAATCTTCAGGCTCTTGCCCGCGTCGGCCTCGTCGTCTTTGGGTTCGATAGTCACTATATCATCCAGCGGTTCTATGTCTCGCAAGTATATCTTTGCAGCACCGAGGTTGTCGATCGACAGCGTTTTGGTCTTATGCACCGGCAGGTAAAACAGCGAGGCTGGTGTTGGTCTCACCCTATGCAACCACTGTCCGATAGTACTGAGATAGCTGATCTTGTATTCGGGTGCAGTCTTATCATCGGACTTCACAATCACCGATTTGGGCGTACGACCGTAGAAATCCTTGGTGTTGAAGGTCAGTTTGAAGGTCACGGTGTCCTGAGGAGGAACAACCGTATCTGCGAAAGAGACAAAGGAGCAATCGCAGTTGGCATAAACCTGTGAAATCCGAACCGTGTCTCTGCCGTAGTTAACTAATTCGAAATTATGATACACCTGGTAATCGATTCCAATGCAGCCAAAATCATACTCCGGCTCCAAGGGGGCGAGTCCCTTCGGTGTTTGGGCATTCGCCTGGCCGCCGAGACAGAGTATGAGTCCTGTCAGGAGTAACCCTTTGTATATGGTGCTCATCAAAATGCTCCCTCATTTGTCGGCAGGAATCCCTGCTTTCGCATCCAATTATCATTATAGCACTTGCTCAAGTACCTGATGCCGGCATCGGCGAAAATGCCCACGATTATTGCATCGCTGTCCACTCCCCTGGCAACCTGTTCAATGGCTATCGCTACAGTTCCCGAAGACCCGCCGCAGGAGATGCCTTCCTTGCGCGAAATGAGCCGCGCCCGATTAAACGAGGCTTCGTCCGATACCGAGATGACCTCATCCACCAGATGCGGATGAAGAGCGTCAGTGAGAACGTCGGAGCCTATGCCTTCGACTTTGTATGCGTGCCCCTCGACCACCCGGTGATCGCGAATGTAATCAGTGAATACCGAACCTTCGGGATCAACGGCGATAGTCTTGATCGCGGGATTCTTCTCCTTGAAAAATCGGGCCGCTCCGGAGAATGTTCCCCCGGTGCCGATACCGCACACGAAATGGGTGATTTTGCCCTCGGTCTGTTCCCATATCTCCGGTCCGAGACCGAGGTAGTAGGCTTCAACGTTGTCCTGGCTATTGTATTGATCGACGTCGAAATAGCCGTGCTCTTTCGCAAGGCGCCGTGCCAGTTCGTAACATCCGGCGGGGTCATCGTGAGCCGCCTCGGTTGGAGTGACAATCACTTCAACTCCGTAGGACCTGATTAGATCTACTTTTTCTTTGGAAGTCTTCTCAGGTGTGGTAATGATTGCTTTCAGTCCGAGAACGCTTGCGACCATGCCCATCGCCGATCCGGTATTGCCCGAGGTGTTGTCGATGATGGTGTCACCCGGTTTGATCTTGCCCTCGGACATCGCCTTCCGGACGACATGGAGAACCATGCGATCCTTGATGGAACCGGTCGGGTTTGTGGCCTCAAGCTTGACGAAGGCCTGCGGTCCATCGGCGGGGAGGCCCGTCCGAAGCCGCACGAGGGGCGTATTTCCTACGAGATCGAGTATGTTGTCGTATGTTTGCATGTGTGTTCCTTTAAGTGCCAAATGTTATACAATTGATGGACCGTTTTCAAGGCCTTAATTGCCTGAAGACCGACTCTTTTAAGTTGACAAGGTTCTGAGACGCCGATTATATGGTGCGCGTAACGAATAAGGACGATTGTAAGGGCTCGCAGTGCGAGAGGGGAGATTCTGTTTCCGGAGGGAATATGAGATCGTTGAGAATATTGTTGATACTCGGAACGTTGGTTGCCCTTTTGGCCGGGTGTTCAGACAAGCAGAAAGAAGCGGAAAAGCTCGAGGAAGAGATGAAGGCGCTTGAGTCTGACGGTTCCAAAGCGGTTGGGGAAGGGATCGTAGAGGAAACTGATACTGTCAGGGAACCGGTTGTCGATGTAGCTGCCGTACCTGAAGAGGAAGAACCGCAGGTCGAACCGCTGCCGACAGCGCCAGAGGGAAACGGATACACTGTGCAGATTGCCTCCTGTGAGGATTCCGGTTACGCCAGGCACCTTATTGGAGTGTATTCTAAGCGCGGCTACGATGCTTTTGTGACTCGGGCGGAGGTTGGAGGACAGGAATTCTACCGGGTGCGGATAGGAAGTTTTGGCACCCTCGGTGAGGCGGCACAGCTTAAGAGTGAGCTGATGGACAAATACTCCCTCAACCCTTGGATTGACCTGCTTTAACAGTATTCGAACACGACTGGTTTTGTTCTGGAAAGCATGCGGGACTCACGAAAGCTTGAGTCCCGCTTTTTCGTGCAACTCGATTAGTGGTGGCAAGGTGATACGCGAAATCAAGTATCGGCTGGCATGTCCGGATTTCGGAGAGGAAGAAATCGAGGTCGTTCGCCGCGTTCTGCTGAGCGGACAACTGGTACAGAGCGATCAAGTCGCTCAATTTGAGGGGAATATCCGGGATTTGACCGGGGCTCGCCATGCGGTGCAGTGTCGTCGGGAACTGCTGCCCTCCACGTGGCCTATCAGGCGATTGGATTGGAGCGTGGCGATCTTGTATTTGTGCCGTCGTTCGCATGGCCGTCGGCAGCCAATGTGGCTTGTGTGATGGGGGCACTGCCGGTGCTTGTGGACGTCTATCCCGGGACGTACAACATCAATCCTGAATCACTTGAAGAACGCATCAGGATGGCCGTAGGGCGCAATCTGGGGCGTCTTCGACTGGTAGTGCCGGTACACCAGTTCGGCCTGCCCTGCGATCTGGAGCGCATTCTTGGGATCGCTGGTGCCCATGATATGGAAGTTGTTGAAGATGCCGCCTGTGCCCTTGGCGCAGTCCGAAGCGGTGTTATGGCGGGGTGTTCCGGACGTCTGGGCATATACAGCTTCCATCCAAGAAAATCGATCACAACCGGTGAGGGGGGGATGATCGTTACCGATGATGACAACCTCGCTGCGGCATGCCGTGCCGGTCGTAATCACGGTCAAACCGCCGGATTCGAGTTTGCGTTTGCCGGTCTCAACTATCGCATGACAGAGATGCAGGGGGCACTGGGGGGAGTGCAGATGGGCAAGCTGAAGAGATTGCTTGAGCGACGCAGGGACATCGCGCGTCTGTATCTTGATCGATTGGCCGGATGCCTCGCGCTGGAATTACCTGAGTGGCATGATGCGCACACCTGGCAAACGTTCATGGTAGTGCTCCGAGAGGCGGATCGTACCAGGGTCATTGACCGACTGAGAGACGATTTCGGCGTGCAGGCCGGCATCGGTTCGGTCGATGCCCACTCGCTCGATCTCTATGCCAAGCGGGCTGGCTGGGTGTCGCTGCCTGTGAGTGAACGTCTGGATCGTTACGGCATGGCTCTTCCTCTGCATGTTGGGCTGAGCGATAAGGATGTGGTCTGTTGCGCTGATGCTTTGCTGGAAATACTCGCCTGAAAGCGCGAATTCAAAGTAGCACAAAACTGAGACGGCCGGATGAAAGATCATCCGGCCGTCTGCAACTGGGTATGATTCTATTGAGGAGAATCTATTCTTCGGTTTTCGGGACCTCAATGCTCTTCAGATGTGTATCGAGGAAGGATATTTGAGTGCGATATTCCAGAATGACATTGGCCGTCTTGCCACTGCCGTGACCTTCGTCCTGGAAAATGAGGGAGTCGACGATGCCCTGATTGTCCTGGACTGCCTGGATGATCTGACGAGCTTCACCGATGGGCACCCTCGGGTCGTTGACGCCGTGGACAACCAGCAACGGCGTTTTGATCAGATTGGCCTTGTGGATCGGAGAAATCGAGTCCAGGAACTCGGGGTCAGAAAGCGGGCCGTATTCTGCTTCACGGAGGTGGCGACGGTACGAGCGAGTGTTTTCCAGGAAGGTCTTGAAGTTGGCGATACCAACAACGTCTATGGCCGCTGAGAACAGCTCAGGATACTCCGTGATCATGCCCAGTACGACATAGCCGCCGTAGGACCCCCCTCGAATACCCATCATGCCGGGAGCAGTATAGCCTTCGGCTACCAGCCAGTCTGCGGCAGCTTTGTAATCCTTCAGAGAATTCTTGCGGAGTTTGTAATTGTCAAGATTTAGGTACTCCCGCCCGTAGCCGGAGGAACCGCGCGGGTTCACCGCAAGGACGCCGTATCCGTTGAGAATCAGGTACTGAATATTGCGAATAAACACCGGCGTGAATTGTGACTCCGGTCCGCCGTGAGCATCGATTACGAACGGGATCGCCTCGCCTTTCTGATAATTCGGAGGAAGATAGAGGAAGGCCGGGATTTCAAGATCATCGAAACTCTTGAAACGCACCAACTCCGGTTCGGAGAAGACTTCACGGTCTATTCCGGCATACATTGAGAACGTCAACTGAGTTAGCTCTTCAGTCTCCGGATTCCAGCGCCAGACGTCGGGGGCGCGTGTCGGGCCGTTGAATGAGAAAACACAGGCGCCGTTCTTGTCGAAGGAAGCGGCTCCGAGTTGACCGTCAAGCGGGGGAGACGGCAGATTGCGTTTGGACTCGACTTCTCTGAGTTTGAGACGCATGTAGCCGTCTTCGTTGACGGTGACATACATGTACTTGAAGTCGCGCGACATGCCGAAGGCGTCGATTTCCCACCGCGGGTCGACCCATCCGTCTTCAACGAATTCCACTTCCGACGAGCCGACACGCAATTTGGCCAGACGGGTCGAACCGGCCTCGTTTGCGTTGCAGAGCAGCCAGACGGTCTTGTTGTCCGGCATGAGGATGGGATAGTCATAGATGACGTCCGTCTCGTCGTGAGTGAGATTCTCATATTCGCCAGTGGCAATATCAACGAGGAAGAGTTCCTGGTCGACGTTGGAATTGTAGCGCATGACGATCAGTTTGGTGCCGTCCTGCGACATGTCGGCAATCCATTTGGAGCCGTTCAGCTCTTCGGCGTTGCCAAACACCTTGTGCGACTCTCCGGTCAGCAGGTCCATCTGGAAGATGTCGAAGTCGCGCAGGTTTTCCTCGTTGGACGAGTAGAAGATTGAGCGGTCATCGTTAGCCCAGACTGCGCCGCCGTAGCGAACCTCTCCGCCCGGCGTTAGTTGGTGCGAACGTCCGGTCCTGGTGTCCACGAGAAACAACTGGGATTGCTCGCTGCCTCCTACAGAGGCTCCCACGATACCTTTGTCGCCCCCCCAGGAAAGGGCAAAGAAGTCTACACCATCTTCAAAGGTGGTCAACTGGTACGGCCAGCCCGTCCTGGTAAGACGATAGACCTGACTGGCGCCGGAAGCACGCGAGTTGAAGAACACTGTCTCGCCGTCCCAGGTGTATCCCGATGCGATGTTGGCGCCTATCTGCATGAAGGTCGCTATATCGGGAATGTACCGGCCGGCATCGAGGAGACTCTCAGGGGCATCCCCGGTCTGTCCTACGGCGGCGATTGACAAACCGAGCAGTGCGAATGTCAAAAAAGCGACGTGCAACGATTTCTTTAGACTCATGAGTATCCTCCTGAACAGAATCCTGCGGTGTTCTTGTCGTGATATGATGAGCCGATAATAGCAATTAACCTCGCGTGGGGCAACCGATTTTGAGGCTTGAATCGCCCGGCAACATAGTCGGCGCGAGACACGATTCGGCTGTTGTCAGAGTCAGCTTTGTGCGGTAGCGAACCTAAAACAGGCTGCGTGTTTTTCTTCGTTGATTACGCGCTTGTAGAACGCGCAGACGTGGCAGGAGTTGACCTCCACTTTCTCCAGTCTGCTGAAACGATGCCCGGTCCCGTTGACCGTCCAGCAGGACCGCCCTGCGGCTATGCCGTCGTTCAGGCCGTCACGGCTCATCGCCGAGGCAACAGGACATTCCCCCAGCTCTCTAGCCATTAGTCCGCCCTTTTCCCGTCCACAATTCTTAAACTCCCAGCAATTGAGTTTCGGACTCACGGCGACGGGCTCCTTTCATTGCTCCGATACGATACTCATGACATCAGCAAACTTTGGGTCGGACTGCAGTCTCCTGGCATCACTGTCAGAAGCATATTTAAGGTATTTCTCGTAGCTCTTTTTGACCTGTTTCTCGTCCCCTCTGGCCTGGTACGCAAGCATCAGATGACGATGCACCTGCGGATCCTCGGGAGCCAGAGAGCGGGCGTCTTTAAATCGATCGATCGCTTTTTTGAAGTACCCCTGGTTGTATCTTGCCTGGCCCAGACCCATGTATGCCCTCAGGTTGCGCTTGTCGAGTCTCACTACCATATCATAGTCAGCGATAGCGGCGATTTCCTCTCCACGCACGAGGTAGATATCTCCGCGGCCGAGATAGGCATCCACCGAATTGTCGTCTAGCACTATCGCTTCATTGAAGGCAGTAACGGCATCGCTGAAATACCCCTGTTCCTTGAGCAGCGCGCCGGCTTTGATGAGATCAGCGTATGCCGAACGGGAATCGAGCAATCCCTGGTGTGCACGGGCACGCTCAAGATAGGCCTGGGCATATTGTGGTGACAATTTGATGGCTTCGTTCAGGTTCGCAATTGCGCTCTGATAGGCCTGGCTCTCATTGCTTGCGAGACCTGCCTCATAGTAGTCAACTTCTGGATGCGGGTCGGGCGCCCGCACCACTTCGATTGGCTCAAGATTAACCTCCAGCGTACGCGATTGGCCCGCTCTCAGATTGATGGTCCCCGTAGCCGTGTGGTAGCCTTCTTTGGATACCGTGTATTTCCGTTTGCCCGGGTTCACTTTCGTGTATGTCAGGTTGCCCGCTCCTGCGATCCACTTGTCAAGTTGGAGTTTAGCGCCTTCGACATTGGCTGCAAGCGTGAGTTTTGCGAAGCGGGGGGCGTTCGTATCAGTCTTGGGCTTTTCAGCCTGTTTTTTGGCTGGCTTGTCGACCACCGGCGCAGACGTCTTCTTCTCAGGCGGAGCCGGGGAGGATGGTGTCGTCACTTGAGAGACTTCCACCGGTGGCTCTTCGTCTTCGGGTTCGTCCGGCAGAATCGTAAGGGTGGTGATCTTTCCTCTGGCGACGGTTGCGTACTCGGAACCGACTAGCGTGCCGGCAACGACATACTCGATCTTCTGAGTCCCGGACGGAAGGCCGTCAGTCTGGAAAAACCCCTGACCGTCGGTCTGGTACGATTTGCCCAGGTCAGGGAATCTGACCGTGGCACCACTGATATACGGCTGCGCGTAATCGTCGAGCACTACGCCTACGATCTTCCCTTCGCCGCGGTTTGCGTCCGAAGATAGCCAGGCCCCGATGGTAAACACTAATAGAGCTGCGAAAGGCACTACAATCGAGAGTATCAGCTTGTTGCTGAGGTTCTTCTTACGCAGGAGATAGTCACGACCGTTGATGTTGATCTCATCTTCGGCGTGCAAGTCCTGATCGCCAGTGATCTGAATGTAGTTGCGGTAGAAGAAGGCTACACCCCGGACACGGCCGGCGGATTTCGGTTTTACCGGTGCCTCGTCGAATTGGTTCATCGGCTGAAAAACTTGTTCGGATTGCGGTGTCGCAAGAGCATGCTCCTCACGTTTTGCGGCCTCCGCCGCCGCTTTCTTCGGCGGAATGATCGGAGAGTTGTCGAAGCCCATGGAGCGTTCTGCCTCCTGTTGGGGAGCAGTGCTGCCAACGCTGCCGAGGTTATTCAGCAGACTAGCCTTCTCTTCTTCGGTCAAGTAGGCCGGTGAACCGTCCGAACCACGCATCTTTTCGGACAATTCGCGTATTCGGTCATCAGAGAGTTTTTCTATGCTGTCAGGCGAAGTTGGCGGAGTCAGACGGTCTTCAGACGGTTCAATGACGGAATCGTCACACGTAGGAATGACCTGACTGTCGAACGGTTCCGGCATGGGGCCGGCATCCTCGATGAACTCATCTGGCTCATCAGACAGGTCCAGATGTTGCTCACGTGCTCCGGAAACAACTTCTTTTTCCAATAAATCGGCGTTGGACTCGATTCCCAGATCGTCCTGGGTGTCTACCGTAGGTCCGTATCCACCAACGAGTTCCGTTTCGTTCGGCTCGGTTTCTGTAACCACGAAGTCAAGATCGCTCCGATCATCACTTTCGGTTCTCGGAGTGTCTTCCGGATCGACAGGCAGTCGGTTCGGCTCGGGGTCGTTCAGTTGTTCTCTTTCCGTGTCGTTAGGGCTATCTTTCAAGATCACTCTTCCTGACGAGGTTTACGATGCTTCCTTTAGTTATCGTCCGCCATGCCGGAAATCTTTAAATTAATGCCGGGACTAAGCCGTCTATTAGGAGAGATGGTGGATACGGAAGGCACTCTCCAAATTCTGGCTTGACAGATGGTCGGCTCCTTGCCTATAATTGTCACTTACCTGTTTGCTGGAGAGAATGTTTGTGGGGTCGCTCCCCGGAGGAAGAAATACACATGCCAAAACCTGATAATCGCTTTTTGTTTCTCATTCTGGCTCTTGGTCTCATGATCCTTACCTGGGGTTGCAGTCAGACCGATGACATCACCGCTTCGAAATCTCTCACCAACGTCTGGTTGAGCGCCGAACGGCTGCCCAGTCCGCCGGCGGATATGATTTACGAACTATGGGTGGCGAAAAACACCGTGACCGGGAATAACATTCCCGACAATGAATTGGTATCTCTCGGCCGTTTCTCTTATGTTGCCGACGATTCTCTCGTTGCGTTTCTCGATGAAACCGGCGCGGTCAGGGGTGACAGCAATCAGTTCGTCCTTCCTGACGACATTTTCGAATACTCCGGCCTCTTCGTGACGGTGGAGCAGATGATAGATGCCGAGCCGAATCGCCCGGGCCCCATCATGCTTGTCGAGCCGATTACCGGCAGGACCGATACCATCAGGATGGACTTCCCGCTGGACGTGGCCCTTGGCGACGCGGGTGTATTCTACAATATGGAGACACCCTCTGACGGCAGCCACAACAGCAATGATGGTTATGGGCTGTGGTTTACGCTATATGGATCCGCCCAGTATACTTATGTTGATACGCTCGAGTATAGTATCGCGCTGGAAGAAGATACTGTCGACATTATTATTGATCCGGCCACCGGTGACACACTGAATCTGGACTCGCTCTATGCGCCGCGTCCGGACAGCGCATGGGTTGTCTACGATACCGTCCCGCTGATTTTTGGCTCCGATACGCTTACCCTGGGACTGGACAGCACGATCATGCACGTTTCGGCGACCGTCAATACGAGGGACGTGCCCGATTCTACTCCTCCGTTCACCTACATGACTGTTGTTGAGCAAAGCCCGCTTCGGATCATCGTCTCAATTGACACGGTGTGGGAGTTCCCCATGCATATTGACACTACTTGGGTTGTAACAGAGAATCACTTTGTGGATCATACGGTTGATCTGGACATCTTCTCGCAGGAGCGCTTCGACTTCCCGGTTTATGCGGACTGGGGTTGGAACTATCAGGGGTGGGTGACTTCCCTTGAGATTGATCCCGGCATTCTTGGAGAGTTCACCCCTCCGGCGTATGTATACAGAGTTGGCAGCAACAACGATATTCCAGGTGATTTGGGCGGTCTCATGACCACCGGTACGTTTCAATACATCGATTCGGTCGATGATGGAGATCCTTTCACTTTGAAAGTGATCGACCGGATCGAAGTTGACACGCTTGGTGTCCTCGACACGATATATCGTAAGCCGGTCTATCCGGGTGAGGACTTCCTTGATGGCGCTGCACTCAGTGCAGCCACTGGCGGATTGGTCACGGCACCCTACAATCTGCTGCCGGCCCCGTTTGGCTCACAGTATGGTACGGTGTTTATCAGTATCGAGCCGGTCAACCGGGTGACAGACACGACCAATTTCCCCCTGATTGCCTTCCTTTCGACTCTGCCGAACGCTTGGGATGGCAACGACGTCGAGATGACCAACAGGACTCGCGGTATTCAGTCTTCGGGCGGCTTTCCGCGTGTTCGGGCGATTTTCCAGAGACTGTAGATCAGAGGCTAAACGCAGCGATTATCGAGGCCGGCATCCTTTGTGGTGCTGGCCTTTTCATATTCCACAAGAGGTGACGCGGCGATTGCGCCGGAAGATGACAGACGAGAAGGGGGTGAGTGTCCGGTTTGGGGCTGAAATGATCTGCGCAATCTATGTACTTTTGTTGCATCTGGTTCTCGTCAGCGTTTGTCCGTTCGTGGCTGCCCCCAGGTTCATAGTGCATTTTGGCTTGCACGCTAACGTGTTATGGTCTATATTTGAAGTTGGTGGTTAGATGTACCCGCCTGTACTTTCGTGGCACAGATGTTGCTCAGTCATGTCGTAAGTACGATAGGTTACTTCCGATAAAATAGCGTTAAGATGTAGGGAGTGGTGTGTGCTGGACCTCCAGCCACCTGACGTTAGAGTCGGGCATCCCCCCTCCGCCACTCCCTATTCTTTTCTCTTTCACTTGTCTTCTGTAGTCAATGATTCCGGTTCCAGGCCGATAATTCCCGAAAAAGCGTCTAGAAATGGGGATTACCCTTGTTCACTGACAGACCCGGTATATTCGTACGACTCAGCAATCTAATCATCTTCCAGGTACTGTTCATTTTTGCTGCTCTCATACTCATCCTGTTTTTCCCCGGTCAGGATCGAGAGCATCGCATGCGAACATGCTCTGTCCGCGAGCATGTCCAGCAAACCGCACAGTTGGTCTCGCGTGCATTGGAGGCGTCAGACCGCGACACTGATTCCAGCGCGCGTGAGGAAGAGTTCAATTCACTGATAGGTACCGAGCCCGGTATCGACGAGGCTGCGGTATATCTCGCGGGCGAGGGTGTCGGCCCCGGCCTGCTTTTCTATCATTCCAATTCCCATGGCGGTCACGGCGAGAATAACTCGGGCGAAGCCCTGATCGAGTACGTAGACACAACCATCATTCGGTTCATGCTCGGACGCAAAGCCGGTGATCAGATTCATGCCTCGCCGGAAATACCCGTTTCCGTAATCTACACCCGCCTGGAATACGAGCACGACGGTCAGGCTGCTGTTATGGTGGCGTCTGCCGATCACGGGTTGGTGATGTCGACAAGATCCCGCCTCCAATATGCTCTGCTAATCCTTTTCTTGTTTGCCGCGCTGAATTCGCTGCTGACGGTGTACCTGATGTCAAAGCGTTTCCGTCAGCCGTTGGACAAGCTTATCCGGGGCTTGGAACGGACCTCGGAAGGGGAGCTGTATTACCTGATCGAACCGGAGGGCGATTCCGAATTCAGACGTCTGGCCAACGCGTTCAACACAATGACTCGCAAACTCTGGGATAACCAGAAGCAACTCAAGAAGTACAATACCAAGCTGAAGAAGTCCAGTTTGTCGATTATCGAGTCACAGCTATTCCTGGCGACGCTAATCGACAACTCGCCGTTCAGCATCATCGTAGTAAACGCTGCCGGCAGAATCCTGATTTTCAATCAGGCGGCCAGTGAAGTTTTCGGTTACTCGAGCGAGGAGACGGTGGGTCAGCCAGTGGACAGGCTGTTTGCCGAACCACCGCACCGTGCCGATAATAGAGACAAGGACTCAAGCGGACGATCCGACCGTGAGGCAAGATGCATCCGCAAAGATGATGAGAGTTTCCCCGCGTACATTGTGTCGTCGCCGGTCTTCTCGCAGGGAGACGAACCTGCTGCGACCCTGTACATCATTCGAGATATCTCCGAGAGTAAGAACTTCCAGGACATGATGATCAGGCTTGACCGATACTATACTCGCGGCGAGATGGCCGGGGAAATCGCGCACGAGATAAACAACTACCTTGCGGTACTGATGGGCAATCTGGAACTGTTGCCCATGCTGCTCGAGAAAGGCAAAACTGAGCGCATTGACAAGAAGTTGGATATCATGAAGACCACCGTGGATCAGGTTGCCCGGTTCGCCAACGGGCTGATGGACAGGTCTCATGGCGATGCCAAGTTTGAGTTGACCTCGCCCAATCAGCTGGTGGAAAACATCATCGCTTTCATCAAGCCGCAGAACAGGTTCGATATTGTTCAGATATTTGAAGATCTCACTCCCGAAGTTCCCGTGCTTGAGGTTGACCAGGGACAATTGCAGCAACTTCTCGTCAACCTGATCTACAACGCCTCGGAGGTCCTTCTGGAGCAGGAGGGGGAGAAGAGGATCACTGTGGCAACGTCTGCCGTGACAGTTCATGATACCGAGTATGTTCAGGTGGATGTCCGTGACAACGGTCCGGGCGTACCTGCTGACCGCGAGAACCGTCTCTTTGAAGAGCGATTCACGACCAAGAAGAAGGGTCACGGTATCGGACTGATCACCTGTCGCAAGATTGTTGCTAACCACGGCGGCACGATCTCTTACCGCAATGACAACGGCGCGGTGTTCAGCATTCGCCTGCCGGTCAGACGAAACGGCGTGGCCGCAACCACCGGTGAGATTCCGAAGCCGGCCGGGACGGTAGCCTGACCCGTTTTTTGTTGCCGAAGAGTTCTGTCACGGGTAGCTTGACCGCATGTTCAGAAGTGCCAACGATCGTCCCACCGGATTCGATCATCGCCTGCTGTCGATTATGGCGGTTTCTTTCGCGGTCGCCGTGTTTCTTATTGCATGGTTCTCGATCAGAGAGAGCCGGTCAGACAGTTTTCTTCTTCTGAGAGAGCAGGGCGCTGCCTTCACCGAAGCGCTGGCGCAGGCCTCTCAAAACGCAATCACCGCTGAAGCCTTCTATGACAATCTCGTCCAGGCCAGATACAGTGATCTTGTTACCTCGCTGGTTAACTGGAATATCAGCAGGATTTCTGAGCACCAACTGGCGTCCTTTGCGCTCAATCACGATGTGCTCGGAGTCTATGTCTACGACGCGGATTCCACGCTTGATATGGGGGTGGTCGCGCGAGGCCCCTACGAGCCTCTGCCGGACTTTGTCGTCGATGAAGTCGCCGGTCTACTCGCCGATCCAGAATCCAACTATGTTTTGTTGCTGGAGGAAGGGGAGACTCAGGGAGAGGCGGTTCACTACTACCTGGAGCTGACCGACCGGCAGGATATTGTCATTGTGCTGGCAATCGATGCCCAGTACTACTCTCGCGCCGTCACGGAGACCGGGATCGGTTTCCTCGCACAGAACATGGCCCGTGAGCAGGGAGTCGAATATATCATCTATCAAGCGACCGACGGAATCATATTCGCCTCCCGCAAACCGGGTGAACTGCTGGCTATCGAATCCGATCCGTTTCTCAAAGACGCGCTGGAGAGTGATTCAATCGTGAGCCGTGAGCTGGACTTCCAGGGGGAGAACGTGCTGGAGCTGGTTCGACCCTTTTCCACGGATATGTACCCCTACGGTTTGTTCCGCGTGGGGCTGTCGCTCAACGGGTATTATTCGGTCAGCAGGGGGTTCGACCAGCAGATCATCATCGTTTCCGGGACGCTTTTTGTCCTCTTACTGGTAGTGCTGCTCTATCTGAACATGAGACGGAAACGCCAGGCGCTCAGCCGGAAGTATTCCGACATCAAGTCTCTTACCGATCGCATTTTCACACAGATGGATACCGGTGTGGCGGCAATTGACGACGACGGCACCATTCGCATGGCGAATCGAGCCTTTGAAGACGCGTTTGCGGTGACAGGTATCACCGGCCGACAGTGGTCTCAGACGATGAACGATCACGCTGGTCTGTTAAGTGAGTTTGTCGATAGGACTGCCCGTGCCGACGAGAAGGAGATTAGCTTCTCCGTTGCCGGTGAGCGCCGGACGATTCTGATCGCGCGGTCGAAACTGACAGATGAATCGGGTTTGCAGGGGGCCGTGGTCATGGTGGTCTACGACATCACCCGTCTCAAGGAATACGAACGGTCCTCGGCGCGAAGGGAGCGACTTTCAGAGATGGGGAATCTGGCTGCAGGGGTAGCGCACGAAATCCGCAACCCGCTGAACACGATTGCCATAGCTGCACAACGTCTGGCTGGAGAGTTCGTGCCGCAAGAGCATGTCGAGCATTATCAACAGATTACGGGCCAAATCCGAAGTGAAACTTCACGTCTGAATGATATCATTACGCGATTTCTTGCGCTCGCCCGCGAAGGCAACAAGCAACGCATCGCTGTTGACGTTGACAGGCTGCTGGCAGAGATCGGGCAGTTGCTGCGTATTGAGGGAGACCGTCAGGGTATCGAAGTGACCGTCAGTTGTGAGCGGGGTCTGATCGTAAATGCTGACTCTGACGGTTTTAAGCAAGTCTTTCTGAATCTGTTCAATAACTCGAAAGAGGCGCTTGACGGCAAGGCTGGAACATTCGCGATCGAAGCCAACCGGACCGATAACGAGGTGAAGATACTTGTAACCGACAGCGGTCCGGGGATACCGACGGAGGCCAGAGAGAAGGTGTTTGCTCCGTACCACACGACCAAAACCGGAGGCACAGGACTCGGCTTGCCGACCGTGCAGCGGATCGTCTCCGGTTTCGGCGGTGACATTGAATTGGACTCGAAGCACGACGGCGGTACGCGGTTTGTCATCACGTTACCTGCGGCGTAGCTCGTATTCAAGTGGTTCTTGCCAGACATCTTGTCGCGCAGGTCAACACCATGAATGGTTGTCTCGAGACCTGCGAACCCCGTTCCAGCCGGTCGTGGCCTCGCAGGTCTGAGGACAGACCTGCGCTACGAAGGAGATCGGCCACGATAGAAAACCGCCTCTTAACTCCCAACTCAGGATCGTCTATGACAGACATCAGCACCAACCAAGACGCCAGAATCGACCAACTCGTGCGGCATTACTTCCGTGATCTCGAAATCAACTGTGCCACGACTACCATCAAGATACTCGGGGAGTGCTTCGATCTGGAGGTTTCCCCGCAAACACTTGATTCCACTCTCGGCCTGAACGGTGCCGGACAACACGGTGCGCAGTGCGGGTTGGCTGAGGGCGGGTTGATGTTCCTCGGCATGATCGGTCGTGTGCGGGGGATTGCCGACGATGAAATCGTGGCGGCGTGTGATCGGTACGCAACCGAGTTTGAGCGGGAGTTCGGGAGCATGACATGCAGCGTTCTTCGTCCGGAAGGATTCAAAGAGGACAACCCGCCACATATCTGTGAACCTATTTCGTGCCGCGCGGTGAAATTCAGCTACCGGTTTGTAAAACGATTCCTGAGGGATGAGTGAGACAGGCAGTCCCCGGAGCCGGCGCATGGCCGACTCCGGGGACAATCGATCTTGTAGCCCACTTCCCTCTTACGGAGGATCAGAGACTTGCGGTGGAACCCCTTCCTACATACGGGCTACGTATGCCTCGTGGAACTCCTTGAGTTTCACGACGAGATCCTCGATCTCATCTCGCGGCGGAAGGAAGGTCGTCCGGAAATGCAGCGTCCCCGGCAACTGTCCAAATCCTGATCCCGGCACCACGCAGATTCCTGTCTCTTCCAGAAGCGCCATGCAGTATCTGCTGTCACGTTCTTTGTCCCAGGCCAGCCGTTCTTCGGTCGTCATGCTCTTTGTATCAACACTTGGCGGTATCGGCAACTCGAATCGCACGAAAGCATACATCGCCCCCTGCGGAATGTCCGAGAACATGCCGTCGATCTTGTTTACGCCCTTGCCCAGAATCTCAGCCTTGGTCTTAAGATCGTTCAATATGCCGTTCTTCTCTGCGATGTAGGTATCGTAGCTTTCATCGCCGGGTTCGGGCGGGGTCATCATGAGATAGGTGGTGAGTTGTCCTGGCACGTTGGCGCAAAGGCTGATAGACTGGAGTTTGACAAACTGCGCGAGCACGTCATCCGGGACGTTGCGAAGTTCCAGATATCCGCCCCTATGTCCGCACTCTCCGAGGAATCCCTTGGATACCGAGTGCATACTGAACAGGGTGACCTCGGTTTCGCCGAGTTCGTGCATGACCTTCGCGAATGAATGGAACTCGCAGCCGGTGGTGTAGACGTTTTCCTGATAAACCTCGTCGGCGATGACCACCAGGTTGTGTCGTTTGGCGAATCCGATGATCATCTTGACGTTGTCATGCGAGAGCACCGCGCCGGTCGGATTGCCCGGATTGATCACGACGATACCAATCGGATTGACGCTCGCATCCTTGGCCGAGGTCAGACTTTTGGTGAGCAAGTCTTCATCCAGTTGCCACTGCTTGTCTTCATTCAGATGATAGCCAATCGCCTTGCCGCCGAGTAGCGTCAGAGTGGCGCTGTAAAGAGGATACTGCGGAATCGGTATCATCAGGCCGGCGTTGTCGCCCTTAATCAAGGCGCTGAGGACCGCCTGTACGCCTTTGGAAGCTCCATCGGTGAGGATGTTGTGCGTCGCTTTGGCCGGGATGCCGTCGCGTTTGGCAATGAAATCAGCGACTGCTTTGCGAATGAACGGAATCCCCGCACTCTGCGTGTAGGCACCGGTGCCGAACGAATGCCTCGCAAGAATAGACTTAGCCCGTTCGACTACATCTTTGGGGATGTCCTTGATTGCGGCCGGGTTATCCATCAGCGCCGGGTATTCTACCAGAGACAGCACTTGCCGCACGTAGGTCAGCGGTCTCTGTTTGAGGGCTTGCGGGTTACCTATGTTGCAATAGGTGATTTTCTTGCCTTCGGCCTCTAATTCCTGCGCACGAATAACGATAGGTCCGCGCACCGCGTATTCAGCTTCAATCAGTCTGTCACTGAGGTTCTTCGTAGTGATCATAACGACCAGACTCCTTGCATCTATCGCGAAGTTGCACCGTTCACTTAATACAGGCCGACTCTGAAGACACCCGGTCTTCTGGAACCGGCGGAAAGCGTACGATATCATACGGCCGTGAGAGAGTCAAGGGGAGGATGAGCACTTGCGGAAAGAGAAACGTTCAGTTAGATATGCAATAGCAAAGTATGCACTCCTCTTAGAGCAGGGTATGTCGTATTGTGAACGTTTGTAAACCACTCGCCCTGGCGTTGTGCGCGTTTTTCGTAATGGCGATAGCGGCCTTCGGACAAGACGCGACGGACGATCAGACTGAAAAGGGACAAGACATGACAGTTAGACCGCAGACGTTTCTGGAATCTCTCGTCGGTTCATGGGAAGGCACCTGCCGCACCTGGTTTCGACCCGGTGAACTGGCCGACGAATCGAACATGACGGGCGAGTTCCAGCTCATTCTCGGCGGACGGGTGCTCCGGCACACGTACGAGGGTGAACTTCAGGGGAAACCGCGCACGGGGGAGGAGACGATCGCGTTCAACTCTGTGAAGGAGAAGTTTGAGATTTCGTGGTTCGACGACTTCCACATGAGCGACGGGATATTGTTCTCCGTGGGTGAGCCTACCGAATCCGGCTTTTCTGTATTCGGCGAGTACGCGGTTGGTGCGGGTCAACCGAATTGGGGTTGGAGGACGGTATTCGAGTTGATCGACACGAATCATCTGACGATCACGGCGTACAACGTGATGCCTGACGGCACCGAGGCCAAAGCGGTCAAAACGAAGTACGTGCGGAATTAGGGGGGGAGATCAGTTAGGATATCCCGGAGCCAGCGTGTAGCCGACCCCGGGCGGGATGCCTTACTTCGGATCGCTGTCCTTCGAGCGCATGTGTATGCGACCACGAGGATTGACCCATGTTTCGTCCTCTTCAGGGGGATCATCCCATCTTGATACGGGTGGCATACTGCAGGATCTGCACCCGCCGGTGTTATAATCGACAGTGCATTGCTGGTGAGTCCAAAACTCACGCCGAAGGTGGGTGTGTCCCGAGGAGCCAATGCTCCCCTCGAGCCCGAAGAGATCAACGACCCAGATAGGAGACAATTCCTCTGTATCGAAATTCCTGAAGAAGGCGGGGCGAATTACGAGTTCCGGTGCCAGCGTTGGGTCAGATTCCGTGGGCGGCAGACGCCCTCGTCTGCCCCTTCACCTATCGTTTCGCCAACCACCCGAACTCCTTGTCAATCTCAAGCATCCCATGCTTCGAAGACAGCCAGTCAATTGCACTCGAGTACAGCCAATCCTCGGCTCGCTCCACCAGTCCTGCTCTGACCGGATTGTTATGGATGTATTCCATCTTGATTTTCAACTGCCTCTCCGAATGGACAACCAGATCATCGAACCGAGGCTTCCATAGCCGGTAGCCATTTGACGCCAACTTCTGGAGAGTCGAGTCTTTGATCCGCCTTGACGTGATGCTCTTGAAACTCTGGATACACTGAGACAGGCATCCGACTTCTTGAAACCCCAATAACAGATAAAGATGACTCGGCATGACTACGTAGCTCACAATCGACATCTCAAACAGACATTGCGTTTTGCGAAGCTCTTCGATGATGATATCGGCGACGGTCCTTTGAGTTAGCACGGGTTGCCAATCAAACACAGTGGTGGTTATGAAGACGAGTGTGGGGCCGGTTATGTCTAG
Organism: uncultured candidate division Zixibacteria bacterium; assembly: GCA_963664195.1. Classification (GTDB taxonomy): domain Bacteria; phylum Zixibacteria; class MSB-5A5; order GN15; family FEB-12. The sequence goes on along the minus strand of OY760907.1, from coordinate 3,617,094 downwards.
TCTCTTTCTTACTACCATGTTTTGCGTCCTTCTAACCGGGGCAGACGAGGGCGTCTGCCGCCCACAAAACGATCCGATACGCTTGCGATTCGGCCCGCGAGAGGTCGTTGGTCACTTGACCCGTTGCCTCGTGCGCAGTTGCGATCATTGCGCCTGCCAGCAACAATATCGCTAGCTGACGCTTCACTTGATAGGTAGAAGATAGTCCCTCCGTCGTTTATGGTTCTGTAGTGCCATTAGCGTGCGGTGTTGGGATTTCCGTAATCAAACGACGAGAGCCGACTATCCGTCAAAATACAGAAAACGTGAACCTGAATACCGGCAGACTATCAGATTCCCCCAGAGTGAATATCCCCTTCGATACACACACATAACGTATAAGAGGGGTGATTGTCAATTATTATCTTGCGATTGCGTGCATCTGCACAAAAAAAGGCGCCCGCCGGATGGCGGACGCCTCATACCGTTCAAAGTAAGCCGTCTTACTTTTTCGCCTTGACCGCCTTGTACAGCCAGTCGGTGCTGACAGATTTCGGACGGGTGATCGGTGTGCCGAGGGCGCGGTTCAGAACCTGCTGCGACAGCATACCCATCGAACGTGACACGGAGAAGAGCACCGTGTAGTATTCGAACTGGGTCAGACCGTAATGGTACAGCAGAGCGCCGGAACCGGCGTCAACGTTCGGCCACGGGTTCTTGGCCTTGCCGTGAGCCTTGAGGACCTTCGGTACGATCTTGAAGACGCGATCGACAGTCTGGAAGACCGGATCGTCCTTGAGATACTTTTTGCCGAAAGCGTTGAAGGCCGAGAAGCGCGGGTCGGTCACGCGCAGGACAGCGTGGCCGTAGCCCGGAATAACCTTGCCGCTGTTGAGCGTTTCCCATGCGTAGTCTTCGATCTGCTTGTCGGTCGGGGCACCCTTGAACTTCTTCATGGTGTCCAGAATCCAACCGAGGCATTCCTGGTTAGCCAGACCGTGGAGCGGGCCGGCCAGACCGTTCAAACCGGCGGAAACCGAGTAGAACGGATCGGAAAGCGCTGAACCTACCGTGTGGCAGGTGTTGGCCGAGACGTTGCCGCCTTCGTGGTCGCAGTGGAGAGTCAGGTAGAGGCGGACCATTTCGGCAGTCTCACCCTTGGCAGGCGGAAGGCCGAGCATCTTGGCGTAGTTGGCGCCCATGTCGAGTTTCGGCGACGGGTTGATCAGTTTTCCCTTGAAATACTTGATGCGGTAGACGCCAGCAGCAATGGTGTGGATCGTGCCGAGGATACGCATAGCGTCGTCCAGGGTCGGTTTCCAGTAGTCCATCTTGTTGAGACCTTTGCTGTACTGCTTGCGGAATTCTGATTCGTTTTCCATCGCGAGAATGGCTGTGTCAAGCATTGCCATCGGGTGCGAAGATTTCGGCATGGCCTTGAGGACCTTCCAAACGTAATCCGGCACCTTGCCGGCTTTCCTCAGCTCCTTCTGCAACAGGGCGAGCTCATCCTTGGTGGGGAACTTGCCGACGCACAGACACCAGAAGATTTCCTCCGGCCAGCGATTCCGCAGCTTCATAATAGGCGTGCCGCGGACGATCAATCCTGAGTCCGGTTCCACGACTGACGTGTCGCACACCATTCCTTTGACGCCGCGCATGCCGCCGATGGCCTGTGCGACAGTGACCTCAGAAATCTTTTTGTCCCCGTACCCCTTCATGAGCTTCACACGCTCTTCGCGGAGTTTGGGAATAATAGTCCCGAGTTTTTCTTTGAGAGTCTTAGCCATGATGATCTCCTTTTATCTGGCTTCCAATATGGTAAACGAGAAAAGTGGTCATACCTGGTCGAACCGCAAGTGCAACGATGTGAAATGTTTCACATTGCCTACGAAATTAGTGCCCGTTTCAACTGTTGTCAAGTGTTGAACTTACAGAAGTCCAAAAAAAACTAAACAGGGAACAGCTTGTCCGGATTCAATACTCCGTCAGGGTCAAATAGCGATTTGATCTGGCGCATACTTTCAACTGTGTGACGTGAGAATTCCAGACCAAGGTATCTCTGTTTCGCTAGACCGATCCCGTGTTCGCCGGTAAGTGTCCCCCCCAGCTCAATCGTGCGGTGCATGAGAACGTCAACCCAGCCGTCGATCTCCCGGCGGTTCTCAGGATTGTCGGATTCTGCCATGAAGTTGACGTGAAGGTTGCCGTCGCCAGCGTGTCCATAGGAATTGATGCGAAGCCTGCTCTGTCGATTCATGTCAGCCACGAAATCGACGAGAATCGGGAACTTGCTGTTGGTTACGGCAACATCCTCGAACATGCGAAGGGGCGCTGCGGCTTTGGTGGCTTTCGACAGGTTGCGTCGCACACGCCAGAGTGTCTCGGCTTTGGCGGAATCTGATTCGACGCGAATATAAGAAGCGTTGTTGGAATGGCAGAAACGCTTGATTTCCTCGGTTTGGCTGGCCCGGTGTCGATCATGCGTTTCCAGCAGGAGAATGGCCGCGACTTTGTCCAGTCCGTCGGTCCTCTCGTATTCGTTGGAGCAGGCAGCGGCGTCACCGTCCAGGAATTCCATGACGGTCGGCACGATTCCGGCGCGTGTAATGTCGGCGACTGTCTGGGCGGCATCGAGAGGTCGATCGAACGCCGCCAGTATCGTGTCGCCGCGGCCGGGGAGATCAATCAGGCGAAGAGCGATTTTTGTGATGATCGCCAGGGTGCCCTCGGAGCCGATCAGGACATCACCGATACAGAAACCCTGGTGGTTGTTGAAGAGGCCGGTTCTGATCAAGGACCCGTCGGCGAGGACGGCCTCCATCCCCAGAACGTAGTCTTTGGTGACGCCGAAGCGTAGACACCGAAGACCACCCGCGTTTTCGGCCACGTTGCCGCCAAGCGTGGATTCCTCGTAGCTGGCCGGGTCCGGGGGATAGCTGAGATTGTGTTCCGCAGCGGCGTCGAAGAGTTCCTTGGTGATGATCCCGGGACCACAGATGGCGGTTCTCGTCTCCGGGTTGATTTCCAATCTGCGAAGGCGTTCGGTCGACAACACTAGTGCGCCCTTTGATGCCACACAGCCGCCGGAAAGTCCGGTGCCTGCGCCGCGAGCTGTGATGGGAGTGCTGTGACTGTGGCAGAATGCGACGGTAGTTTGTATGTCCTCGACAGATTCAGCGAGAAGGAGCGCGGCCGGAGTGGAGGAGTAGTGGGTGGCGTCGTGGCAGTACACCTCGTGCTCAGACAGATCGAGAATCAGCGAATCAGGTGACAGCAATGTGGCTCGCAGTTCCTCGAAACTCATGATTACTCCCTGTGACCCTGGTTACGACTTGTCACCCGTTGATTTGGGCTTGTCTGTCTTTTTCGACGAGTCTGACGAAGATGATGTCAGGCCGTTAGACATGTCTTTCTGTGCCTCGGCTTTGTATTTGCTGCTCCGGTAATCGGTCTGATAGAATCCGTTACCTTTGAGAAGGAAGCCGGCTCCGCCGGAGATCAAACGGCGGGGTTTGCCCTTGCATTTAGGGCATTCTGAGATTGGATCGTCGGACATCGATTGGAATTCTTCGAACTCGTATCCACACGAATCGCAGAGATACTGATATGTCGGCATCGGTCTGTTTTGTCTCCCGGGTTGCTCTTGGTTGTTCGTGTTCTTGTCAGCGCCCTCTTTCTGAGCGGATGCGAGGGCTACGGAAAGACCGTAACCCTCGCAATAATCTACACCACCCAGGTCTAGGCCTTAACCAGTTTTGGTCCGGCGTCGACCACTTCCTGCGGGGTGCCGTCACGGAACTTCTTGAAGTTCTCGATGAACAGCGAGGCAAGCTGAACGTACTTCTCCTCGTACGCAACCGGGTCTTCCCAGGTCTTGGCGGGTTCCAGCACTTTCGGAGGAACGTCGCCACAGGTCCTGGGGACTTCAAATCCGAACACGGGGTCGACACGGAACTCAACGTTATGCAGTTCACCGGACAGCGCTGCGTTCAACAGGGCGCGGGTGTGGTGAATGCTCATGCGCTTGCCGATACCGTACGGTCCGCCGGTCCAACCGGTGTTAACCAGCCAGCAGCTCGAACCGTGCTTCTTGATCTTGTTCTTCAACATCTCGGCGTACTTGTACGGGTGGTGGACCATAAACGGTGCGCCGAAACAGGCGGAAAACGTCTGCTCGGGTTCAGTGCTGAGACCGATCTCAGTACCGGCCACCTTGGAAGTGTACCCCGAAATGAAATGATACATCGCCTGTTCCGGGGTCAGACGCGCGATTGGCGGCATCACACCGGAGGCATCACACGTCAGCATGATGATGTTCTTCGGATGTCCCGCCATCTTTTCAGGAACCGCGTTGTCGATGAAGTCCAGCGGATAGGCAGCGCGAGTGTTTTCTGTCAACACCTCGTCGTCAAGATCCAGGCGACGAGTCACCGGATCAAAAATCACGTTTTCAAGCACCGTGCCGAACTTATTGGTGCAGGCATATATCTGCGGCTCGGCAGTGGGGGAGAGCGCGATCACCTTGGCATAACAGCCGCCCTCGAAGTTGAAAATCCCTTCATCGCTCCAACCGTGTTCGTCATCACCGACCAACTTCCGACTCGGATCGGCCGAAAGCGTCGTTTTGCCGGTGCCGGAGAGACCGAAGAACAGGGCACTGTCGCCGTCGTCGCCGACATTGGCCGAGCAGTGCATGGTCATGGTACCTTCAAGCGGAAGGAGGTAGTTCAGCACAGTGAAAATGGCCTTCTTGATTTCTCCGCCGTAACCGGAGTTGCCGATAATGCACAGGCGCTGATCAAAATTCAGCATAATGAATGTCGGCGAGTTGGTGGCATCGATCTCCTCTGCCGCTTTGAATTCCGGGAGGGCGAGAACGGTGAAATCCGGGATGAACTTGCGAAGTTCATCGTTGGTTTCGGCCTGTATGAACATATTGCGGGCAAAAAGCGAATGCCAGGCATACTCTGTGATGATCCGTACCGGCAGGCGATAGTTCGGGTCGCCGCCGGCATAACAGTCGCGCACAAACAGGTCGCGTCCCTGCAGGTATCCCTGCATGCGCTGGTACATGGCGTTGAATTTCTCAACCGTGCACGGGCGGTTGTACTCGCCCCACCAGATATTGCCTTCGCTGTCGGCCTCTTTGACCACGAATTTGTCATTGGCGGCACGGGCGGTGTGTCTGCCGGTATCGACAGAAACCGCGCCGTTAAGGGTTATTTTACCCTCGCCGCGGAAAACGATCTCTTCGTAGAGCGCTTCCGCCGGAAGGTTCCAATACACGTTGTGCAAATTACGGAAACCGTAATTCGAGAGGCTGTATTCGCTCTTGACCGTTTTTGCCTGCGCCTGGGCCGGAGTCTTGATATCGATTATGTACTGGCTCATTTCCAATCCCTCCTCAGTTTGCGGTCGCCGATGTAGATTTCGTTCGGCGAGTCAGGATCGAGGGCCCATTTGATTCGTTTGACCCCTTCGGTTATGTCCTTGATGCTGCCGCAGTAGCTCAGCCTCAGATGACCTTCCATGCCGAATTCTACTCCGGGAACCGTCACCACGCGGGCTTTGTCCAGAAGGAACTTGCAGAGTGCCGTTGAGTCCTTGCTGTAGGCGCTGAAATCCGGTAGGCAATAGAATGTGCCGCCCGGCTTGATCGTGCGTACGCCGGTGAAAGAATTCAATTCGTTCAGCATGACGTTACGGCTGTTCTCCAGAGTCTGGCGAAGACTCTCCACACAGGTTTGGATGCCGTCGAGTGCTCCCTGGGCGGCTGCCTGAAGCACCACCGAGGCGCATGACGTGTTTTGTGCGGCGACGTTGATCATCGCGCCCGTCACCTTGCGATTGGCGATTGTCCAGCCGATCCTGAAACCGGTCATGGCATAGGCTTTGGATACGCCGTTGACGATCACCAGTTTGCTGGTGTCATCGTCGGCTTTCGCGTAATCGTAGGCCGAGGCGGCCGTGCGACCGTCGAACACCAGCTTGTGATAAATATCATCCATTATCAGGTAGATGCCCTTGGCCTCGCAGAATTCAACGATTTCCTGGATGAACTCATTGGAGAAGACTTCCCCTGACGGGTTGTTGGGGCTGTTGATAATGATCGCTTTGGTGTAAGAACCAACCGATTCCTTGATGTCCTCTATGCGGGGAGCGAACCGGCCGTCTTCGGGCTGGACAATCACCGGGACACCGTAAACCATCTTGACGATTTCGGGATAGCTGACCCAGTACGGGGCCAGGATCACGACTTCGTCCTGCGGATTGACGATTGTCATCAGCAGGTTGTAGATGGCCTGCTTGGCGCCGGAGTGAACACAGACGTTCTCAGGGCCAACGATTTTGTTATAGTTCTCTTCAGTGTAACGGATGATTGCTTTTTGCAGTGAGGGGATACCCTCGGTAGGCGTATAGCGAACATCGGCTGTTTTCAACTTGGAGGCGCAGGCCATGATGGCGTCAATGGGAACCTTGCTTTTTGGTTCGCCGGAGCCAAGATGGATTACGGGTTCGCCCCTCTCTCGGAGTCTGCGGGCAGCCTCATTGAGGGCCAGCGTCGGAGACTCTTTTACCTCCCGGGCAAGAAGACTAATACTCATGCGGTTATCCTTTTAGCAGCGTTGCAATTGCAGACACATCAACAATATCATCTACCGAACAGCCCCTGGAGAGATCATTGGCCGGCTTGGCCAGTCCCTGAATGATCGGACCGGTAGCCATAGCCCCGGCCAGTCGCTGTACGAGTTTGTATCCTATGTTTCCGGCATCGAGGTCCGGGAAAATCAGCACGTTGGCATCGCCGCCGATCTGTGAATCGGGGGCCTTTTTCTTCGCGACCTCTGGAACGATCGCAGCGTCGAGCTGGAACTCGCCGTCCACCTTGAGATCCGGGTAGTTTTTCTTAAGGATGTCGAGCGCTGCCAGAACTTTGTCGACATCTTCATGTTTCGCCGAGCCTTTGGTCGAAAACGATAACAGAGCCACTTTCGGCTCCTCGCCGATCAGGTTGGTCATCGTTTCGGCGGTTGAGACAGCGATTGAGGCAAGCTGCTCGGCAGTCGGATTCGGAATTACGGCGCAGTCACCGAACATAAGGACTTTGTCCTTCACCCCACGGTACTCCGGCAGCGTCATGATGAATGAACTCGAAACGGCCTTGATGCCCGCCTTCAGTCCGATGACCTGAATAGCGGCTCTCATTACATTGCCGGTCGTGTTCTGGGCACCGGCAACCGAAGCGTCGGCCTTGTCGTGACGGACAAGCATAGCGCCGAAGAACAACGGGTCGGCCATAAACTTGCGTGCGTCCTCTTCGGTCAAGCCCTTGTGCTTGCGAAGTTCCATCAACTCGGCAACATAGGCGTCGAAATCGGGCGAGGTGGTCGGGTTGACGATCTCAGCCTGGCCGAGGTCAACGCCCTGTTTTTTCGCCAGAGCTTCGATTTCCTTTTCATCGCCGACGAGCGTCACCGAAGCGATACCCTGGTCTATGATTTTCTTGGTGGCGTCGATCATCCGGGGCTCAAGGCCTTCCGGAAGCACAACACGACGGTGCTTGGCTTTCGCCTTTTCCTTAATCAGTTCTACAGCGTTCATCAATATCTCCTGCTGAGCACGTCCAACGAGCGCAGTGCTGTCAGACCACGTGCTCCTTCAGTTCCGGATCAGACAAGAAGGCTTCGATAAACTGATCGATATCTCCGTCCATGACCGCCTGCACGTTCGACGTTTCAGCCGAGGTGCGATGGTCCTTGACCATATTATACGGGTGGAAGACATACGACCTGATTTGCGAGCCCCATTCTATTTTCTTCTTTGTTTTGTCGAATTGCTCTTTTTTCCTGGCCTCTTCTTCTCTCTTCAATTGATAGAGACGGGCCTTCAACACGGTAAATGCAGCATCTTTGTTTTTGTGCTGCGAGCGTTCGGATTGACACGTTACGACGATATTGGTTTCAAGGTGCGTAATCCTGATCGCTGACGATGTCTTGTTGACGTGCTGGCCTCCAGCACCGGATGCCCGGTAGGTGTCGATGCGGACGTCTTCATCTCTGATTTCGATTTCGACGTTGTCCTCTACTACCGGGTAGACGTGCACCGAGACGAACGAAGTGTGACGTCGCGAGGCGGCATCAAAGGGAGAAATGCGGACCAGACGATGCACGCCTGATTCCGCTCGGAGAAAACCGTAGGCGTAGTCGCCCTTGATTTCCATTGTTGCTGATTTCAGTCCCGCTTCGTCCCCCGGTTGGTAGTCCATGAGTTGCACGGTGAATTCGCGACGTTCTGCCCAGCGGTTGTACATACGGAAAAGCATGTCGGCCCAGTCCTGAGACTCGGTACCACCGGCACCGGGGTGGATTGTCACGAGTGCGTCCCGATGGTCATCGGGACCCGACAGCATGGATGCGAATTCCAGTTTGTCGATTCGGGAAGCCGCTTTGTCGAGCATCGTTTTGATCTCAGCGACTTCCGGGGAATCGTCCTCGACCATCTCCAGAAGTTCTTCGGAGTAGCCCAGGTCGCTCTCGAGCTTACTGATAGACTCTATCAGCTTCTTATGCCGTGATATCTCTTTGAGGATTGACTGGGCTTTCTGGTTGTCATCCCAGAATCCGGAATCCGATGTTTTCTTCTCGAGCCGGGCTACTTTTTGTCGACGTTCATCGAGGTCAAAGATACCTCGCTAGCTTGTCGAGTTTGCTTCTCAGCTCGGGGATTAAGCTCTTCAACTCAGCAGTCATATCAGTCCGTCTTCTCCCAAAAAAATGTAAGGCGGGAATATATGTTATTTTCTTCACAAGGGCAAATGTATTCGGGCCTTGCGTATACTTTTCGCCTTCTGTAACCGCCTATCAAACAAGCCGTTAATACGCATTGAGAGGTTGACAGAATCGCGCCGCACTATATCTTATGCAAATGGCTAGAAAAGTACGCACAGTTGTGGTCGGTCCCTTTGCCGTTAACTGCTATCTGCTCTTCGACGAAGACACCAGTGATTGCCTGATTATTGATCCGGGTGCCGATGACGACGTAATCGATTACGAAATTGAACAGCTCGCGCTGGCACCGAAGGCTATCCTGCTGACGCACGGTCATGGGGACCATATTGCAGCGGTGGCGCCCGTTAAGGACAAGTACGGCATTCCGTTATACGTGGGCGCAGGCGAGGAAGGTCTGCTGGCCGACCCCAGCGCGAACGTCTCGGCCTATTTCGACAGCCCGATTGTGGCGCCAACCCCGGATCATGCCGTCCTCGACGAACAAACCATAAGGGTAGGGGCGATTTGTGTGAAGGTGCTCTCCACGCCGGGGCATTCACCTGCCGGGGTTTGTTACTTGCTCGAGGAAGAAGGGGTGCTGTTCTGCGGCGATACGCTGTTTGCCGGTTCTATCGGACGCTCAGACCTTCCCGGGTCTTCCCATGAACTTCTCATGAAATCAATTTATGCCAAGATTTTGACCCTTCCTGACGCCGTCGTGTGTTTGCCCGGTCATGGTCCAGCCACTACGGTAGGTGCAGAACGGAATTCCAACCCGTTTCTTACGGGAGAGGATTTTGCCTGACCCGGACAGCCTTGAGCCGCTGCACGTCCACGGATTGGCAGACTACCATTGTCACTGCGATTACTCGATTGACGCAACCGGCACAATCGAAGAGTACTGCCGCGCGGCTGTCCAACGAGGGCTGGTGGAGATCTGCTTCACCACCCATTACGACAGCAACCCGAAATCAATCGATGGTCCCAGCTTCATCAGCATCAACGGTAAAAGGAAACCGGCGATTCCGGAGAATCTGAAGCCTTACGTAGACGACGTCAAGAGAGCCGCCGACAGGTTCTTTTCGCTCGGTCTGGTTGTCAAGCTGGGGGTAGAGTTTGGTTGGTACGCCCATTGCGAAGAGGCCGTGGCGGCACTCCAGAATCAGTTTCGATTCGACTACATGCTGTGTGGTATTCACGAGTTGGATAACCTGTGCTTCTGCTACTACAAGACGGCGGCCGAATCACTCGCGCGGTTCAGCGTGGGGGAAGCAGTCGCAAGGTACACCGATGATATTGTTGCGGCGGCAAACTGCGGTCTCTTTCACACGATCGCACATCTGGACAGGATCAGGGCGCACGGCGTTCCATTCTACGGCCCTGTGCTGGATGACTTGATTCTGGAGAGTGCAAAAGATCGCATATTTCCGGCATTGATTGAATCCGGCACTTGCCTCGAAGTCAACACGTCCGGCATGCGCCAGAGCCTCAAAGACTTCTACCCGCGCATCAAACTGATTAACGCTGCACGGCGGGCCGGAGTCGATATCCGGTATCTCGGTTCCGATGCCCACACGCCCGAAGATGTCGGAGCGGATTTCGACCAGGCATCCGCACTTGTGCCCCCGACCGGATCGTACGAACCGGATTGAGGAGGAGCGCAGTGGCTTCCGAAAGCGGCAGAAGGCTTCCCCGATCATTCTATGACCGCCCGACAATCGAGGTCGCCCGCGACCTGCTTGGCAAGAGGATTGTCTATCGTTGCGGAGGGCAGCAGCTTGCTGCTCGCATTGTCGAGGTTGAGGCGTACGTGGGACAGGACGATCCGGCCTGCCATGCCGCCCGGGGGATGACAAAACGGAACGAAGTCATGTTCGGCCCGCCCGGATTCAGCTACATCTACTTGATCTACGGTATGTACTACTGTCTCAATTTTGTTACCGAATCGGAGGGTTTTCCGGCTGCGGTCCTGTTAAGGGGAGCCGAACCGATCGAGGGATTGGACGTCATGCTGGCAAACTCACCTGAGAGTGCTTGCAAGGCGCCGGATCAAATCCTCAGCGGGCCGGGGAAGTTCTGCCGTGCCTTCGGATTGACGGTTGAGCAATCCGGGATCGACTTGACGGGGGAGATGTTGTACCTGGAGGATCATGATGACGTTGTGCAGAATGTGGCTACGTCCGGGCGTATAGGTATTCAGCAGGCCACACAGCGGCATTGGCGGTTCTACGACGGCGATTCGATTGCCGTATCGAAACCACGCTGATAAGCCGCCGAGCGGCCTGTTTTTTGTGGCCTTTCGGTCGCAGGTCAGTATAATCAGGACAGGAATGTAACTCTTAGTAAGGTGACAACAGGTGTTCGATCAGGCTTTTCTTCAACGCGCGATTGTATGGGGACCGGTGATACTGTTTTCGTTGACCGTGCATGAGTTTTTTCATGCCTGGACGGCGCACAAGTTTGGCGATGATACCGCCAAAAGAGCCGGGCGTCTCACGTTGAACCCTCTTGCGCATCTGGACATGATGGGAACGATTGTCATGGTCGTTTCCGGCTTCAGATTCGGCTGGGCCAAACCGGTGCCGGTCAACCCGATGAATCTCAAGAATCCGCGTGTGGCCGACATCTGGATTTCGGCCGCCGGACCGCTGTCTAATCTCGGAATGGCACTTATTGCCGGACTTACCTTTCAACTTTTTGGCGGTGTTTCCTTGGGACAGGAGTCGGAAGTTCTCCCGATGGCTCTTCAGGCAGGGGTTTACATCAACGTGACGCTCGCATTCTTTAATTTGATCCCGATCTTCCCGCTCGACGGCTCCCACATTCTGGGCAATCTGTTGCCGCGAGAGTATCAAGCCGCATTCGAGAGGTTCAATCAGTTTGCGCCGTTTCTGTTGTTGATCATCATCATAACCGGATTGTTCTGGAAGATCATCGGTCCACTGGTTGTTTCGTTATCAAGCCTTCTTCTGGGGTATTGAGTCAGTATGTACCGGTCATCGCTATCACCCAGCACTGTAGGGCGGGTCAACGCCACGAGTGGTCGTCTCCGGACCCGTCACGAATGTCGAAACCGCAGTAGTCTCGACCTACTTGCGGTGTTGATGCTCGTAATCGGTGCGATGTTCTCTGGCTGTGGCACTCCTCACAGCGGAGTGATTGTTGAAGAATCGGTCCAACAGCGATTGGATGAGACAATAGAAGTCGAGGCCTATTCCTTCAACGCTCGACTCAAACGCGACGGCAAACCGACCACGTTCAAGCTCGAAATCTATCAGACTGATTCGATGCTGGGTCTCTCCGGACGAGGCTATCTCGGCAGGGGCGCCCTCAAGGGACGAGTGACTTCGGATTCACTGGAGGTCTTTTTCCCCTCCAGCAAGGAGTACGTTTGCGAAGCTCTAGACGATCTCGTGGCCGGGTCGGATTGTCCGTTCCCGTTGTCTGAAATCGATATCATTTCTCTGTTCTATAATCTTCCAGAGCACGTGAAACTCTCCGACGGAATCACTGTGGTGTCGGATTATGAAAACGCCGATCGTCCGAAGTATATCATTTCGGCTGAGGGCTGTCCGTGGAAGATCACGGTCACCTATGACCGACGCGATCCCGGCTTCAGAATCCGCAGTTTTCGGTTCACTGACGGTCAGGGAACTGTCCTACGTGGACAACGCGAAAAGTACCGTGACTCGGCCAAAATCAAGCGAAAACGATTCGAGGTCGTTCTCCCGCCGGATGCTGTTCGGCTAACCCCCTGAGGACCCACAACTTAGAGTCGTTGACAACCCGTCTGCTATTAAGCATCTTATAAGATTATACCAGAATTTGGAGCTCGCGCTTGAACATATACGCCCGCACATTTTCGGCGATTAAGCCGTACTGGAAACATCTGGTGACTGCCTCGTCCTCGGCGGCGATACATGCCGTTTTCGACGGTCTCCTGATATGGATGATCGGCCCGTTGCTGATGACGCTTTTCCAGGTGAATACGTCCGATATTATGGGCACCGCTCCCGTTGAAGTCGAACAGCACGCAACGCAAGTCCCCGGTGTTGCCGGAGAAATCGGTGGTGTTGTCGAGGACGCCGCCGGCGGCCTGTATGCGATCAAGAATACTTTCAAAGATTGGATCGACGAACTTGTTCAGGGGAAAGATCGAACCGACACACTTTTCAACTTCTGTGGTTTGATTCTGATTGTCGCTCTGATCAAAAACGTGTTCTACTATATTCAGGGCTGGTTCATGGTCTGGGTGCAGCAATCCGTGGTGCGAGCTTTCCGCAACAAGCTGTTTGAGAAGTATCAGCGACTGTCGCTTGATTATTTCCATGCTCGTCGCACCGGGGAGATTATCTCGCGAGTCACCAACGATGTTGTCGTGCTGAACGAATCGATAGACATCGGTTTCAACCGGCTTGTCACCGATAGCGTGATGCTGTTCGTGCTGGCCGGTTCCCTGATCATCATCAGTTGGGAATTGACGCTCCTAGCAGCTCTGGTTATGCCAGCCGTATTTGGATTCATCTGGTTCATCGGAAAAAAGATGCGCAAATACTCAGAGCGTGCTCAACGGCGCATGGCTGATGTCAACTCTGTGCTCGAAGAAGCGGTCAACAACGTCCGTATCGTCAAAGCCTTCTCAATGGAGGATTTTGAGTCAAAGAAATTCTTTCAGTCGACATACGAGTATTTCAAGTCGCTGGTGCGGATGGTCCGGATCAGACATCTTTCCTCGCCCATTAACGATATGCTGGCGATGTTCTCAGGAATGGCGATTCTCTTTTACGCCGGTACGCAGATCATGGCCGGTACGGGCAAACTGGACGCCGGTGATTTTATCACGTACTTGATTTTGATGTTTTCGATGATCAAACCGGTGAAATCCCTCAGCCAGATTCACGTCAAACTGCAGGAAGGCATGGCCGCGTCCGAACGCATCTTCCGGGTGATGGACGCCGACGAGAAAATCGTCGAGGCCCCGAATGCCAAGACTATTGAGACATTCAAAGACGTTATCGAATACGATTCGGTTGACTTCTCCTACATAGAAAACGAACCGGTTCTCAAGGACCTGTCGTTCACGGTGAAGCACGGCGAGGTCGTGGCAATTGTCGGTCCCTCGGGCGCGGGCAAGTCTACGCTGCTCGATTTACTCCCGAGGTTCTATGATCCGCAGGGCGGGACTATTCGTATCGACGGTACTGACATTCGCGAATTGTCACTGCCGTCGCTCAGGAACCTGATGGGGATCGTCACACAGGAAACGTACCTGTTCAATGACACCATAGGGCACAATATCGCCTACGGACAGAACGGCACGGCTTCGAGCAGTATCGAAGAGGCTGCCCGTATGGCCAACGCGCACGATTTCATATCCGAGTTTGAAGAAGGTTACGATACGCTGGTCGGAAATCGCGGTATCATGCTGTCGGGCGGGCAGCGTCAGCGAATCGCCATTGCCCGCGCTCTGCTCAAGAACCCCCGGGTACTCGTATTCGACGAGGCCACGTCGGCGCTTGATACCGAATCCGAAGCTCTGGTGCAGGAAGCGATCGACCGCTTGATGCACAACCGGACCACGTTGGTGATCGCACACCGGTTGTCGACTATCAAAAACGCGAATCGTATTCTCGTTCTCGACGGGGGCAAAATCGTACAGTCCGGATCCCACGACGAGTTGATGGAACAGGACGGCCTTTACAAACGACTCTACATGATGCAGTTCAGGAACGACAGATGAACGTGATGTTCTTGAACTCCATCGCTGCCGACGTCTACGGCGGGGTCGAACACTGGATCGGCATGGTGAGTTGCGGACTTGTCGGGCGAGGTCACCGTATCAGCGCCATCGGACGACCCGATTCCGAGTTCCTGCGCCGCACGAAACTGGCCGAACCTTCGTGCGATACGATTGAGTTGGACATTTCCAGTGACATCAATCCCGTCACGATAGCCAGGATCAAAAAAGAGCTGAGCCGGCGGAAGATCGACATCACCGTAGTCAATTTCAACAAAGATATCCGCCTCGGGGGGCTAGCCTCCAAACTGGGTGGCAGTGCCAGGATCGTCTGGCGAGTCGGAGTGAATCTCACCCGCGATACGTTCGTGCATCGCTTTCTCACGCCCAAATTGATCGATGGTGTTATTACGCCTTCGCGTTCACTCAAAGCGCAGATTACGAAGCTCGGATACATTCCTGAGTCGCTGGTGGAAGTCATTCCGACCGGTATTGCTGATACGAAACTGAAGATTTCGCGAGCCGAGGCCAAAGCTGAACTGTGTCGCAAGTACGCTCTGCCGCAGGATTCGATTATTGCCGTGACTTCAGGTCGCTTCGTGCGTCAAAAAGGGCACAAGTACCTGGTCGAGGCTGCCTCGGAGATAGTTGCGAGATTCTCGACCGTTCGCTTCCTGTTGTTGGGTGACGGCCCGCTCGAACAGACCTTGCGCGAGCAAATTGCGGCGTCCAACCTGACAGAGCGCTTCGTGTTCGCCGGACTGCTCGATGATTTTGAATTGGAGCTGGCCGGGTCAGACATCATGCTGCATCCTGCTATCATCGAGCCGTTCGGAATTGTCCTCGCCGAGGGGATGCGGGCCGGATTGGCGGCGGTGGCTACAAGAGTGGACGGGATACCCGAAGTTGTTCGCGAAGGAGAGACCGCGCTGCTCGTTGAGCCGGAGAAAGCCCACGAGTTTGCGACCGCCGCAATTCACCTCTTGAGCAGTCAGGATCGGATGGCGGAATATGGCAAGGCGGCCCGGGCGCGCTGGCAAGGCGAGTTTTCTTACGACGTCATGATTAACCATGTTGAATCGTATCTGCAGTCTGTGGTTGCCGGGGAGAACGTCCATGCGTAAGCTGAAGGCTGCCGAGCACCAATTCAAGGCGTTCTTGTTTCGCTTGTTTGCGCCGAGTCTCAGGAGACGGCGTGGTGCAAATGCCACACTTGATGGCAGGTCAATGCGCAAGGTGCTTTTCCTCCGTCCCGAGAAGATAGGCGACATGGTTATATCGTTTCCGGTCTTTGACGCCCTGAAAAAGCAGTTCCCGCATCTGGAGATTGGTCTGGTAGGGTCGCCTCGCAACTATGCCGTAATCAAGGACGATCCCCGTTTCAGCAAGATATTTCTGTACCGCAAGAATCTGCTGAGAGACTTTCGGATGCTTCGGGCGATTCGACGAGAGAGATACGACTGCGTGCTCGATATGATCAACGACGATTCTGTGACTACGCTGTTCATGTCGCAGTTGGCCGCACCGGGGAAACCGACAGTTGGCATAGGTAAGACAAGATACGACGAATTCTACGATTACAACTACCTGCACGCCGACGGTGTTGGCGGTCACATTATCGAGAACACGCTCAGACTCCTGGAACCGTTCGGGATTGATACCGGGAACGCCAGCGGCTATGCGCCGCCGTATGTGTCTGCCGAGGCGCAGGCGAAAGTTCACGGTTATATCAAAGCTCTCGGTTCCGGCCTGAGAATCGGATTCAACCTCTCTGCCGGCAACCCAACCCGCATCTGGCCGGCGGAGAAGACCGAGCGACTCTCGCAGCAACTGCTGGCAAGAGATGATAAGACGCAACTCGTCCTCATCACCGCTCCGGCCGACCGTGAGCGGGGGGAGACGTTACTTGCGAAGCTTGACGGCTCGGTGAGCCACGTGCCTCCGGATCTGAATCTCATGGAGGTGAGTGCGTTGATCTCCAAACTTGATCTGCTCATATCGCCGGACACGTCGTTGATTCACATAGCGCGTTCGTTCCATATCCCGGTTGTCGGGTTGTATTGCAGTGCAAAGAAAAACTTCCAGCGGTGGCGGCCGTTTGAGCAGGAGGAGGGGGCGGTGGTCTCCAATCACGACGGCCACATCTTCGACATCACCCCAGAGGAAGTCTTTGAACGCGTGGTACAGATACTTGATCAGAGACGGCAGGTGACTTCATGAGTAAGCTCTCAGCGGTGATCATCACGCGCAACGAAGAAGAAAACCTGCCCCGTTGTCTCGCCTCGGTGAAGTTTGCCGATGAGATCGTGATTGTCGACAGCGGTTCCACCGACCGGACGCTTGACATCGCCCGCGAGTATGGCGCCAGAGTATGCGAGACTGAATGGCGTGGATTCGGACTCTCCAAGCGCGAAGGGGTCTCGGCGGCAAACGGGGATTGGGTTTTATCCATCGATGCCGACGAGGAAGTCAGCTCTGCACTGGCAGAAGAGATCCAGAACGCCGTCCGCGACTCAACCAGTGTGGCAGGATATTACATCCCGCGTCGCACTGAATTTCTGGGACGGTGGATAATGCACTCCGGCTGGTATCCTGATCCTGTGCTGCGTCTGTTCAGGAAGGACCGGGGAAACTTCGACGAGGCGCTGGTGCATGAAAAAGTTGTTCTCGACGGCGAGACCGGTCGTCTCAGACACGATCTTCTGCACTATTGTTATCCGTCACTCGACGATTACTTTCGGAAGTTCAATCGCTACACCTCCCTGGCGGCGCGTGAGGCGCATCAGAATGGCCGCAAAGTGGGAGTGCGTCACGTGGTTATCAATCCCCTTGTGAAGTTCGTGAAGCAATATGTTGTGAAGGGGGGATTTCTCGACGGTCTGGAGGGGTTGTTACTCGCGATCCTCTCGGCCTGCTACGTTATGGTGAAGTACGCCAAGACCCGTGATCTGGCGCGCAGAGAGAATAGTGGAAGGGCACTACCTGGATGAACAACGTTTTAGATATACAATCTGGTGATCGCATACTTGTCAGCAGGTCGGACCGTCTCGGAGACCTGATTTTGGCTCTTCCGTTTGTTGAGACATTGAAGGCAAGATATCCCGACTGCAAAGTGGATGTACTGGCATCGTTGTATGCCTCGCCGATACTCGAGAACAATCCGCGAATAGATGGCATCGTTCGTGTTCAGAACGACCAATTGATCTCCAATGCACGATATCGCAAGGACCTGGAACGGAAAATAAAGATGGCCGGTTATAGCGTTGCAGTGGCACTGTTTCCAGAGAGGAACATTTGCCGGGTATTTCATCGGACAGGAATACCGTTTCGTCTGGGAACCGCTGGCCGTTTTCATTCGGTGTTTTTCACGCATCGTCTGAGGCACAGTCGCAAGGCCAACAGGAAACATGAGTCGGCCTACAATCTGGATTTCCTGCGGTATTTCGTCGACGGCGATACGGTGACGATGCCGACCGTTTACCCGACTGATAAGGAGCTGACGTATGCTCGGCGAGTCCTCCGCGACGCCGGGGCGGAGAAATCATGCGTGGTTGTCCATCCAGGCTCCGGCGGTTCCGCGGAGCGTTGGCCGATGGAAAACTTCATGGAATTGATTCCCCTGCTGGAGGGGGCGGGACACCAGGTGGTTGTCACAGGCTCCGAGGCTGAAGGAAAGGTGATTCGCGAGGCCGCCGGAAA
Source organism: uncultured candidate division Zixibacteria bacterium (assembly GCA_963664195.1). Lineage (GTDB taxonomy): Bacteria > Zixibacteria > MSB-5A5 > GN15 > FEB-12. Next base: position 3,598,908 of record OY760907.1, on the reverse strand, counting down.
GGCCGGCGTCAAGGTCAACTGCATCGCGGGTGACACCGATCTACGCACGCTGGGAGCGGTACTGTCGCAGGCATCAGTTGTAGTTGCCAATTCTACTGGCCCGCTTCATCTTGCAGTGGCAGTAGGAACAAAGGTCGTGGGGCTATATCCGGGCCGCAGGATCATGTCACCGGTTCGCTGGGGGCCGGTCGGCAAAGGGCACGAGGTAATTCAGCCAACCGGCGTAGAGTGCAAGTGTCCCCAGAAGCAGTGCCGATGTATGAATACTATCTCTGTGGAATCCGTGGCCGGGGCGGTAGGAAAAGTGTATGAAAGCAGTAACAAGTAGCAGCCAGCAGGTTCGCCTGAATCTGGCGCAGTTCATCATACATATCGAGTCGTACAACTCGAATGTCGACATCTCTCTGCTCCGTAAGGCGTACGAGTTCTCTGATAAGGCTCACGAGGGCCAGAAACGCTCCTCCGGTGAACCGTTCATCGAACACTGCCATGAGGTTGCCCTGATCCTCGCCGAATTCCACATGGACACAACGACACTCGCTGCCGGTTTACTCCATGATGTGGTCGAGGATACCAAGTACACCCTCGAGGATATTCGTACTGAGTTCAGTGACGAGATCGCCGAACTGGTTGACGGCGTTACCAAAATCAGTGCGGTGCAATTCAACTCGTTTGAAGAGCAGCAGGCGGAGTATTTTCGCAAGATGCTGCTCTCAATGGCCAAGGATATACGCGTAATCCTCATCAAGCTGTCCGACCGCGTTCACAACATGCGTACTCTTGATCATCTTCCGCCGGAGAAACGTAAACGAATCGCACAGGAAACCCGGGATGTCTACTGCCCGCTGGCACATCGCCTCGGTATCAACAAGGCCAAGGTGGAGCTTGAAGACCTCTCGCTGAAACATCTTCAGCCAGATGTCTACATGGAGTTGGTGAAGGCGGTCAAAGAAAAGAAGGTCGAGCGGGAATCGTATATCCGTGAGGTCGTCAAACCGCTGAAAGAAGCGCTTGCGGGCGACAATATCCTTGCAACCGTCTACGGACGGGCGAAGCACCTCGAATCGATCTACCGGAAGATTGTAATCCGCAAGGTGCCTTTCGAGCAAATCTACGACTTGCTGGCAATCCGGGTGTTGGTCAACACTGAACGTGAATGCTATCATTCGATGGGCATCATTCACGCCATGTGGAAACCTGTTTCGCATCGTTTCCACGATTACATCGCCAACCCGAAGCCCAACGGGTATCGCTCTCTGCATACCACTGTCATCGGGCCTCAGAACAAACTTGTCGAGATTCAGATCCGTACTCATCAGATGCATTACTTCGCGGAAAACGGTATTGCTGCTCACTGGCTGTACAAGGAAGGCCGCCAGCAGATGGATCGTGATGACCAGCAGATGATCTGGATTCGCGACGTTCTGGAATCGGTGAAAGACATGACCAATCCGGCGGAGTTCATGGAGTATCTGAAGATGGACCTGTACTCTGATGATATCTTCGTGTATACGCCGAACGGAAAGCTGATTCACCTGCCTGCCGGGGCTACACCGCTTGACTTTGCCTTCCAGATTCACACCGAGGTTGGTCTGCATTGCGCCGGCGCCAAGATCAACGCCCGCTTGCAGCCGCTATCGACCAAGCTCAAGTCAGGTGATCGGGTGGAGATCATCACCAACCCGAATCGAACGCCCTCGCATGACTGGCTCAAACTCGTGCAGACGTCCTCCGCAAGGTCGCGAATACGCCGCTGGCTCAAACAGTCTGGCTTCGAACAATCGGTGAGCCTCGGTAGAGAGATTGTCGAGCGTAAACTCAAGGAACTGCGTGTCGCGCTGCCCAAAGACGATGCTCTTCAGGGATTCGCGGAACGGCTTAATCGCAAAACCGTTGAAGACTTGTTTGCCGCGATAGGCAACGGATCGCAGTCATCGCAGCAACTTGTCAGTCTCATCGCGCCCGAGCCAAAGAAGGATACGGTCGGTCTGGTCGGCCGGGTGATGGATCGGATTCGTGGATCCAAGGGCATTCGCGTTCAGGGACTGGACAACATGATGTTTCGATTTGCCGGTTGCTGCCAACCGGTTCCGGGCGAGGAGATTATCGGTTTCATCACGAGGGGACGCGGAGTGACCATTCACCATGCTGAGTGCAAACTTGCCATTGAGATTGCCAACCGTGAGCCGGAGAGAAAGATCGCGGCAACCTGGGATGCGAGTGGTGATCAGTCGTTTGTGGTGCAACTCGAGATCGTCGTGGAAGATCGCAAGGGGATGCTTCGCGACATCACACAGGTTATTGCCGATGCCGATACCAACGTCTGCGGCGCGGAAATCCAGCCGGGTGACTCAACTGCTGTGGGCAAGTTCGCGATTGAAGTGCTTAACCTGTCGCACCTTATCAAGGTTATTGACAAGGTCAAGAAAGTGAAGGGCGTTATTCAGGTAAAGAGAAGCCGCAAGTACGATCCCGGCCAGTGATCTACACTGACCGGGCAAACTGACTACTCTGATTCGTCTTCTTCAGACTTCGAGTAATTCGTCGGAAAATCGAATGTGAAGGTCGTGCCGACATTCTGTTCTGACTCGATATCGAACTCGACTCCATGGTTTCTGATAATAGTCCCACACGTCACCAGCCCGTAGCCGTGGCCGGATTTCTTGGTCGTGAAGTGGTGTTTGAACATCTTTTCCCGAGTCTCCGGGACAATCCCGATCCCGTTATCCGCAATGCTCAAACGAACGTTGTCTCCGTTGCCGCTGGTCGAGACGGTGATGACGCCCTCGTCGTGGTCTGCTTCGGCAATAGCATCGGCCGCGTTGTTGAGCAGATTGAGCATCAACTGGGCGATTTGATCGGAGTCCATTTCAAACGACGGCAGTCGCTGGGCCAGATCCGTGTTGATCACTATCCGTTGCATCTTCTTCTGTGAGGTCATGAACGACAGTACATCGGTGATTACGGTGTTGAGATCATTCGGGGCCTTGCTGGTGTTGAGCCTGGTGTAGTCCATCAGGCCTGCCGTGAATCGTTCCATCTTGCCGGCATTGCTCTTGAGTTTCTCAAGTGAGCTTTCGACCTTCTCGATCTTGCCGCGCTTGAGGTTCATCTGAGCCAGTTCCGTGCCCCCCATGATAAGGGCGAGGAAGTTGTTCAGATCATGGGCTATCGAAGAGGCCATGACGCCTTTGTCAGCAAACTTCTCAAGGTCGAACAAGCGTTGCTCGCTCTCCTTCTGTGCGGTAATGTCGTCGAGGGTGATGATCAGATCGAGGTCCGCGTCGTCGTCCTGGCACATGACTGAGACACGTACATTGTAGATGCGCTCCGTATCGGCGCCCTTGGCCACGAGACTGTGCGCGCTGGCGACACGGTCTGTTTTGCGGGCCTTCAGGAGGCGACGGCTCCAGCCGGGGAAGACGCTGTCTTCGAAAACGGATTCGATGGAGCAGCCCAGGACACTTCGGTTCTGTATATCATAAGGCAGGGTGTTGCTCAGGATGGCCTGCCCTTCGGTGTTCATCTGTTTGAGGCGATTGTCAGGACCAAACACGTATACGCCCTGTCTGACACTGTTGAGTATCTCCAGATACCACGCGTTCAGGTGGGCTATTTCCATGAACAGAAACGAATTCGCGACAAACGGCGTTACCGTATTGGCGAGTGTTCCAAGCAGGTCAATGTCTGAATCTTCAAACGGAGTATTAGTAACTTTTTCGCCAAGACCGGCTATTCCGATGAGTCGGCTGCCATAGACCAGCGGGGCTATGAGCATAATCCTGCGGTCGCTCAGCGTATCGGCCAGTTCGGCACCAATGCCGGAGCGATCCATATCCTCGACACGGCAAGGGCCTGGATGAGAGAGAAAGTACTCCACGTGCTCTTCCGGTTTGCCGATTGCACTCAACAAGTCATTCGCTTTGAGTCGGCCGGTACCGATGAAGTATGACTTTTCGACAGATGATCTCGGATCCTGGACGGACGCAAAGGCGTGAGCCACAGTGAACTGCCCCGAAATTGTCAGCAGCAGGATATCTATCAGATGATGGAAATCCGGCTGTTTGGCAAACTGCCAGGTCAATTGCGAAAGGGCGTCGAGGGCCAGCGTCTGTTTGTCGATTGCGAGACGTTCGTACGCTGACGGTGGAGCCGGTGATATGTGCGAGGTAGTCTGTGCCATAGTATTACAGATTCACGCCGCAAACTTCGGCGGCTTCCTTTTCACTTGTTCTTATGGTGAGATAATCAGTGAGGTCAAGAACGTCGAAGACATGAGCCACCGTCTCTGATAGGTTGCAGAGTATGATATCCCCACCGAGTTCGCGCGACACTTCGACCGTTCCGAGAATAGACCCGACCCCTGAGGAAGAGAGGAATTCGACAACGGTCATATCCACGATCAAGTACTTGAACCCTCTGGACTGGGCAGACGTTATTACGTCCACCATTTCGTGGGCGTTATTGTTGTCCAGCGTTTTTCCGGGGCTGATGATTATGGTGTCATCGTTGAGGGTGCGTTGCGTTATGCTGTGCGCTTCCACGTTCATTAACTCCAGTTCTTTTCCACGGTCAGTTCGTTGACACATCCATCCCTGCGACAGTAGGCCATGTTGTCCGTCAGCTTGTGCAGCATGGCAATGCCGAATCCTCGTTTCTGGCCTGTGCGGGCTGCTTCAGCGAAGTCAATCTCGGCCGGTTTGGAGGTCGGGTCGAAAAAACTGCCGCTGTCTACAAACGTCAGCGTGATCTTGTCAGGTCCAGAGTGCGCCTGCAACTTGATCATACTCTCCGGCGTCAGGGCGGCGTAGGTGTATATGTTGCTCGTGACCTCGTGAAAAATGGTCCGCAACTCAAACCCGATTATGTCGGGTGCCTGTATCTTGTCGAGAAAATCCAGGAACTTGGCCTGGGCGGCATTCATGCTCTCCACGTTGCAGCAGAAGCTGTCGCAATACGCCTCAGTAGATCTGGCTGGCGCCGACGGAGGGAGCTTTGGAATGCTGATCCTCTGCGTTTCGCCGGTTCCAGAAAACAACTCGTACAAATCCAGCGCCTTCAGCACACGAACCAAACCGTCCGGCGCTGAGGCCAGCTTCACGGCAACTCCGGCATCTGAGCCGACCAGATGGGTGCGCCAAAGCATATTGACATGACTCGATGTCACCTGAGTCAGGGCCGTGCAATCGAGCATCAGTGTATGTGGATTTTGCTCTATTAATCGAGCAACACTGGCGTCGAAGTCTTCGACCTTTTCCGGTGAAAGATCGGCAGGCACCACTATGCGCCGTGCTTCTTTCGCCTTAACCTGCATGAATCACCTCTGAGTGAACGTTACTGTTATTATCGACCGTCAGGCCGTTCCACTTCATCGCCAGCAACGTGATATCATCGTATTGTGGAGCCTCCCCGACAAACTGCCGGTGTTGCCGAAGAACACCCGAAATCAGGTTTTCCGGGGACTGAGCGTGGTGATTGTGTAATTCTTCGAGGAATCTTTCCATTCCGTACTCCTCGGCCGACTCGTTTTGTGCCTCGTTGATCCCGTCCGTGTATTGCACCAGCCAGTCGTTTTTCGAGAGAATCAGTGAGCCGCTTTCGATGCGTTTGTCGAATGGTCCCGCGGGCAGCATGCCCAGAGGATACCCTTTGGTTTTCAATTCTTCTGTCGCGCCGGTTTCACCATCGACGCGAATTAGCGGGTTGTGCCCTGCGGAAGCGAAATCGAATTGTCCGGTCCGCTGATCCAGCAGGCCCAAAAACATCGTGACAAACATGCCTTTCTTGATACTTCCTGAGAGATCTCGATTAACCTCAGACAATATCGTGGCGGGGGGCTGGATTGTACGGGTGTACTGGCGAACCATGTCGCGGGTCAGCAGCATGACCAGCATGCCCGGCAGCGACTTGCCGGATACGTCGGCAACCAGGAAGGCCAGTCGGTTCTCGTCAAACTCGATGAAATCGTAGTAATCGCCACCCACTTCACGAGCACTCTGATACGTGCCTGCAAACTCCACTAGTTCCGTATGGGGATAGGAACGGGGAAGGATGCTTGCCTGGATCTCGCGGGCGATTTCCAATTCACGGGTGATCCGTTCGTTTTCAAGACGCTCTTGCTGAGCGGTGTTCAGTCGGGAGCCCATGACACGAAGAGTTTCAGCGAGATATCCGAATTCGTTCTTGCTCGACAACGGAATGTCAATTGTCAGATCGTCAACGCTGATGTTCTTCAAGCTGTTGGTAATCACGCTGATCGGGCGGAGCTTTCTACTAAGCGCCAACGTCATGATCGGCAGACCGATGAGTATCATCAGCGCTGTCACCGATGCCACGGTTGTCAATGTGGCCGCGCGGGCTTCGTGAATTTGACGCCGCGAGGAGGCCACGCCCAGTCGGCCCAGGAGAAGATCGTTCTCCTTAATCGGGATCGTAATGAAAATAGTGTCGCCGCGCGACGCAAAAGTCTCTTCCGGCCTCAGAATTTCGCCGAACCCGGGACCGCTCTGCGGAGTGAGTCTGGCAGAGGCCATCACCTGCCGGATATCGGTATGAGCAAGGAGGACATCATCCGGACCGGAAATGCCCGCCCAATAGACATCGGTATTGTCACTGGCGAGCTTCTTGCACACGTTGTTCAGCATCAAGGCATCGGCCGACATGATGTGTTTGCCGGCATTCCCGGAGAATGAGCGGGCCTGAACGAGAATCTTGTCGACAACATCGCGCGTGACGGTCTCGACATACTTCTCCTTCAATACATAGCCGGTAATCATCATCAACGCCAGAATGAGTGCCGCGACGTAGAGTGAGAACTCGAGACGGATTGAACGACGAAACTGGCCCGCTTCCGGCCAGCTGTCTGGCTGTGGCGTTGTCTGGTTACTGCTCATATGTCAACTCCCGCAGCTTCACGATTTCGTTCTTGGTGCGCTTGAGGTAATCGGCGATTTCCGCGTTGTCCGGATCAAGCGCCGCTGCTTTGCCCCAGGTGGCCACGGCTTCATGGAGCTGGTTCTGACCGTATTGTTCGATACCGACATACTTGTACGCGTTGACCAGATATGTCCTGACGTTCTGGTAGTCGGGTGCGAGGCGCTCAACCTTCTCCCAGTTGGCAATGGCACGCTCCAGATCGCCCTTTTCGAACGCCTCCTGCGCAATCTTCCCGGTGGCCTCGATTTCCCTTACCATGGAGGCGCTGAGCGGTTCAGGCTCGGGCGCGATGACCGGTGCGACTTCTGCCACCGGCTGCCGCAGGTCGGCCGCCACCCTGGCGCGAACGTCTTTCAGTCCCCGGTGGTTGGGGAAGAGGGTCAGGGCCGTATCGAGTGCTGTCATCGCGGCGGTCAAGTCGTTGCGGTCGAGTGCGGCGGAGGCAACTTCGCGCCAGTGCTCAAACTCAACCCGTTTAATGGCGAGTCTGATACTGGCCGAATTGTCAGCGTAATCTCTGAGAGTCCGGACGGCGGCCAGTGCCTCATCAACAAAGCCGTAGCTCAGAAGCGAATCGACCTCGGCAAGACGCGTTTCGATCATCTGGTCACGAGCCTCCGTCTCATCAGCGGCGGCTTCGGCGGTTTCGAGCACAAGGGTTGCCTCCGGAGAGTTGGGAGAGTCTTCAAGGGCCAGGCGGGCGAAATGGGCCGCAGTCAGGAAGTCGTCAGACTTAAGATGCGATCTAGCTGTTGCCAGATTGTCCGAGAATCGAACCTTCTTCCGAACTTCTTCGAGACGATCGTTTGTTTCTGCCAGCAGATCGTGAATGTGCAGCGTGTCCATCTCGTTGGCCCTGGCAAGGAAAAGAGCACGGTCAAGACTGTTGGCAGCCTCGAGCAGATCGCCCTCACCAAGAAGTCTCTCGCCATCTTGCGCCATCTGCGTGACAGTTTCTCTGTTGCGGTCTGTCAGCCGATCCTGCATCAGCGAGTTAAAGTCGTTTTCACGCTGTGTATCACGCTCTACGCGGCGATCGTTTACAGACTGTCCAAACGATGTGGTGAGCGTGAACATGTGCAGAGAACCCAGATCGCGATCTACCAGGGCGTAGTCGAAGTTCAGCGCCCGGTACTCGAGGCCGACACCGAACGACGCCTTGCTTTCGCGAATGCCTGCCCGAAGCTGCAGGAGCCGATTAAACGAATACTCCAGACCGACCGCCAGGCGGGGATCAATCGACTCGCTCTTCAGTAGTCTGGCCGAGAGCGTCACCTGTTGATCCCAGTCGGACTTCGGAATCAGCCCCACCGTGATGCCGGTCTCGAAACCAAACGGTTGCTGCACTGATTCTGCAACCAGGTCCATGGACGGGCTGACGATATTTCGACCCATCGCCGCGATTGTCACGTGGTCCACGAAGCCGAGCGCAGGTTCATATCGACGACTGGCCGCCAGGTTGATCCCGGGCGAGGACGTTGACTTGTAGCTGTCAAGCGAGTGATGTTCAAGCGTGGCGGCGATACCAAAATCAATGCCGGACATCTGGCGTCCGTAGGCCAGATAAATCGCCAGTCGGCTGTCATCGATTTCACCAAGCAACACGTTACCCGCATCGCGTTTTTCAATGCCACTTACTCCCAGTCGGAAAACGCCCATGCCGAACGTGCCGAAATCTAGCGTGGGCATGACAATCCCGAGATACTGATACGCGACGTCTGATTCATACAGGCTGCAATGGAACCCGCTGAGGGCCACGTATTGGGCGTCGACCAGCCGGGCAGGGTTCCAGAACGGGGCGGTGGTCGCATCGCTTCCGGCCATGTCAGCTCCGCCGAGGGATAGATCCCGAGCCCCGGCTCCAAAGGCAAACGGAGAGGTCGTGCCGCCGTCACCCTGGGCAAACACGCTACCCCCAAACAATAACGAAACGAATATGGCAATCTTCAGGTGTGTCATCGGATCACCGCTATCTTTCTTCTGTACGATTCCGTGCGGCCGGATATGAACCGGGCGGTAATACGGCAGAAGTATGTTCCCGGAATGACCTCGAGACCTGCGTCGTTGCTACCAAGCCAGATGTCATCGTGGTGGGCACCGGCTTCGCGGAAGGCGTCGCGGGCGACTTCTTTCACTAACTCGCCCGTTATCGTGAACAACTCGATGTCGAGCCGGGCGTCTTCAGGCAGCACGTAGCCGATCACAGTCGAGTCTCCCAGCGACGGATTAAACGGGTTCGGGTAATTCGTGAACGAGTGTTCGAGATTGGACTCGGATATCGAAATCTCCGTGCCAAGGACGGGCCAGACTGAACCGGCGGGCATGACAGGATAAACGGCGGTGAGCAGGTTCTTGTCTGTCAAAGAGATGCAGGTTGAGTCTCCCAGTCGCACGAGGTAGTTTCCAATTGTTGCTGCCGGATTGATGTCAACAACGAGTGATATCTCGTTTGCCGTGCCCGGTTTGAGGTCGAGTGCTTCATCTATTATCAATCGAACACTGTCGCCTGCGAACACGGAGTCAGTGGCTATTAGTTGTTCGCCGGATATGAGGCGCACCGCGCTGAATACTGAGGCCGCCGGTGTAGGGGCCAACCCGGACTCGGTACGCTTGAGCGTCTCTACGAGCATACTGTGTACCGCTATCGTTCCCTGTTGGGTCAGGTTGTCATACGACAACTGGCTGCTCAGAATGTCCAGGTTCGACTGCCCCGGGAACGCTATTTGAGTAACGTACGGTTCGACCGTGATCGTAGGTCTGCCGGCTGGCAGGAATACCTGTGTTGCGGGCGTGTCGAAAGACGACGCATTTGTGCAGCCGGCAGCCGCGATGAGTCCCGGATGGCTGGTGGTATCGGTAACATCGACAACTGCAATTGCTCCGGCCGGCGCCACGGTCAGGACGAAGTGATCGAACGGGACGTCGGCCTCAATGTCTGCCACCAGACCGATGTCCACGGCGTCGCCGGGATTGAGTACCAGACCACCGTCCGGTAGATCGAACACCACAGCACCGGCGGCCATTTGTATAAACGGCAGGAATACAGCCGAGTTGTCGTCGATGCGTGTTGCCACCCTGTCGAACAAGTCTGTTGCATCCAACGGTGCCCCCGAAGAGTCCGTGACATGCACCGAAACGTGCTCGATCCGGACCGGAGAATACTCGGATGAAGCCTCATACGACAACTGAATATCGATCATGTTGAGTTCGTCGATACCACCGATAATGGCGTCGGGAAGGGACGAAGAGAGACAGTACGAAACAGTACTGGCCGGTCTGGTGATTGCCACCCATCCTGAGATGATGGGGAACGCCGAGCCCGACGAGACAAAGCTTTCGTCAGTTACGACGTCCAGAGTCGAGCCGGAGCTGAGATCCCGCACTGTGAAGCAAGTGCTGTCTGAGATGCTTATCTTGAATCCTGGCTCCGGAGAGTTCTCGATCAGTGTGAGTTCTATCATCACCGAGTCTGTCTCACCGGGGTTCAGTGTCACCGGTGAATTGAGCGGCATATCCAAACTCGTCGAGGTCAAGTTTGCCCCGGACAGTTCGCCAATGACAAACGAACCCTTGGTAAGCCGAATGCTCCGACAGATGTCAGCGCCTCTCAGGGGACTGTCACTGTTGTCCAGCAACTGCAGGGACAAGGCCGAGAACTGAATTTGCGAAGTGCTGCTTCCTCCCGGATGGCGGAGCCGCAGTCTCAGCATCTCAACATCTTCCTGTCCGAGATTGACTTTGTCGCCGGCGATGGACTGGGACGAGACAGCCATGTTCTGCGATGGGTCGTCAATGCGTGACGAGGCCGACGTCAACGGGAAGGTCACACCGGAATCAATGCCGACCGGGAGCAGCGTGTTGTTGTCCAAAAGCGGGATATCCGAGGCAGCTTCCAGCGTTATCGCGAAACTGGACGCGGTGGCATCGGCGGCGATTCCCACAAGAAGCGACAGCGAAGTCGATTGACCGGGAACTGCAATCAGCGGCTCGACGAAGTCCATCGTCATATACGGTGAGTCTGGCGGCTCATCGGAAACATACTGAATGTAATATCCGGCTGCGAGTATCAGTTGATTGAAGACCGAACTAGCATTTATCGGCGTGCCCTCGGCATCCTCAACTCGCAATCGCAGGCTGTTTAGCCTCAGAGACGCCGCGGACTGTGCCGTGTCCGGGTGGACAAACACAATACTGACCGGGAACAGATTGGCCTGACCTTTTGTAACTGACGTGGGGACGGAGTTAATTAGGCTCAGCGGCACATTGTGTGGAACGGCCTGTATGTTTACAGCAACCGTCTGGATCAACGCCGATGAATCCGGTACGCCGGGCGCAGTGGCGCGGACATGCCAGCGAACAGAGCCTGGCTGCAGAGCCGTGTAGTAGTAAACGAATTCGGCAGTTCCTCCAGCAGCCAGAGGAGAGGGGCCGGAGTTCGCACTGTCCAGAGCCACAGCTGTCGAATCTGATATGTCGAGTACGATGCCGTACACATCTGCAATGGGATCGGAAAGAAGGTTGGACACTTGCATGCGCAGCTCGATTGTCTGGCCCACGGAATACGATTCCTGAAGTTGAGTGTATGCCAGTCCCAGTCCGAGATCGGAAATCGTGAATGTGATCGTGGTTGTCAACGCCACGTCGCGAGGTCCGTCGTTGGCCGATGCAAATGTACACCCGTTTAACGGCACGCGACCCCGGAAAGCAGCATCGGGAGTCGCCGTTGTGGATACATCAGCGATCATGAACAAGGTCGGCGGGGTCTCGTCGACAGGCAACCCAAGACTACTAATGGTCCAACCGCCGCCGGAGTAGGCAAATGCCCCCAGGAGCGAATCCGAGGGCTGCCATATCCCGTCGCCGTTCATATCTGTCCACAGATCGACCGAGGGGAAATCATCACCGTCGGCTGTCTCTGTGTTCTCAATTCGCAGCGACTGCAATACGTCGGCCTGATCACCGTTGAAGGCAGGCTTGAAGCCGAAAAGCGTAACCGAGGTATCGCCAGGGGACAGCGTTCGCGGTGTGAGCGGAACCAGTTTGTACTGCTCGACCACCGAACCGTCGCATACAAGGTAACCGCTGCTGGTCAAGGGAAGATCGCCGTTGACGTTGACAGACTGCGAGAAGGACAGGTCAGACGGCCCCGATATCTCAACGGCCAGGCTGTCGGAATCGATAACGGTAGTCGGCACATCGATTTGCACAAAAAAGTACGACAGTGATTCGGGCGCGAGATCGACACTCAAGCCGCTCATGCGAAGGCTGGCGTCGGCGAATCGTCCGCCGCCGACCAGCGGGTCGCCATCGAGAATGCGGTCGTTGTTTTCGTCGAAATACAAAGATAGCTGGCCGAGTTCGCTGTCTGCGAATTCCTGCGTAGATAGTGAACGTGAGATATTCGTCAACTTCAAGGCCCGCAGAGTTTGCTGCTCGTCCCGATAGCCGTTGTAAAGCGCAAAAGTCAGCATCGGGTTGCCAACTGAACCCGGTGCCACGGTGGTTGTGGCGGACGGAATCGAAATGACCGTGATTCGATCCGACGGGAAGACCAGATGCGCGGCCGTGCTTGACACGGGTAGATCGTCCGGTCCGTTGGTGCCGGAGCCGTACACCACGCCGCCGACAGGTATCTGCGGGTTCAGCACACCACCTTCGAACTGTGTGCTGGCGACGTCGGCGGTGACATAGAACGCGCCACCCTCGGCCGGAAGCGCATAGGCCTGATGTTCCATGAGCCATTCGCCCATCCTGGGCTCAAAGGTCCCTACGAGAGGATCGGTCCCGTCCGGGCCATTGCCGTTCAAATCGTGTCGAAGTCTGACGGCTGTCAGAGCTTCGGTCGGGTCCAGCGACGCGACATTTCGCAGCCTGAGTGACTCAAGCGTGCCCGGGGCGTAACCGTCTCCAGGCAGGCGGAACGACATCAGCAGACATTCGGTCTGGCCTCCGAAGTACGTGTGGCTTTCCATGGCATCAAGCGGCAGCAGCGCGGCCGGGAAGGCGTCGATCTCAAAGCCGGTGGCGTTGCTAAGCGGGAATGCACCCTCGACTGTCATACCGCCCGTGAGGTAAACGCTGCCGGCTTCAATCAAACTGAGGTTGATGGAATTTCCGTTACGCGCGTTCTGAGCGCTGAGGAACGGGACGACGAATAACGTCGTAACATCTCCACTACCGGCGATTGTAACACCGCCGGTAGTGAACACTGCGGTCCCATTGTCAAGTACGGCAGTGGATATTCGTGAGTCTGTTGGCCCCACCTCTGTGATATCACCGTCATTGTCAACGTAGAGTACCAGACTGTCGATTTGACTATCCAGTTGGGCTTGCGTCGCGCCGTGGGGATCAATTGCAATGAGGTCCAGTCTGAGGCTGTCCAGAGTCGACGATGCTACATAGCTGTTCAAGAACTCCAGACCCAGTACCGGACCTGCGGATTCACCCGGAACAAGTGTCCGAGTCGGAATCGTGGCGGCACTCAGGATGAGCTCCTCGACGGTCTGAATCGTGGCGGTGTCCGCGGGAACAGTGGCGACGTCCAGGGGGCCGTCGTTTTGCGACGTCATCTGGAGGCCATTTGGTGGTACTGCAAAGGCGAGCGTGGCGCCGTTAGTCGGGAATTCTGCCAGCAGGGCAGCGACGTAAATGCGATTCATCGGTTCTGTCATGGGTGCAATCAGTCCGCTGGCTATCCATTGGCTGCCGGTGTAAACGAGCTGCCCCAGATAGGTCTCGCCCGAAGGCGTATCCCATAGATTGTTGCCGTCGTCCAGATAGAGGTACAGGCCTGCCAGGTCTGAAGGCGTGGCGGTGCCGACTGACAGCAGACTTACGACCTCAAGTGTGTCTTCAGCATATCCGTTGCGCGGCACGTCAAGGGAGAAAACGTGGTGGCGTTCGCCATCCGAAGTGATTGTCGAGGCGCCGGTAGCAGCCACACCTAACTGTGACGCTATCAGCCCGTCGAACAATCCGTAGCCCAGCGAATTGAGACTTGCGGGGCCAGCCACGATTGTTCCATCGGACGTCTGTATATCGGTTGCCGGATTGACAAACACGTCGGCTGAATCACCATCGCGAGGATACTGTGAGGCATCCACAGCGACAAAGAAAGTCGTGCCAGTCCCGGACGTGATTTCGAGTGCGGCGAAACTCAGATCTGTAGTCGCCGCGTAGGTACCCGTTGCTATCAGGCTGTCACTGGCAGACAACAAGGAGTCGTTGTCGACGTCCAGATAGAGCGATGCCGTTTCAATGTTCGTCAGCAGGTCGTCAGCATCTCCGGCCCCTTGTGAGGCATCACGAACAGTCACCTGGGTGAGGGTTTTTGCGCTGTCAAAATAGTTCTCAATCCTGAAGGCCATCACCAGAGCAGAACTCTGGCCGGGCGAGATAGTCGTGTTGCCTAGCGCGATCGGAGTGATGACGAGTTCTTCGACGTCTATTATGGCCGAAGTATCTGCCAATGCAGCGATGCTGCTGGTTGCGGCCACGCGACCGGCACCCGGTTTGTCCGCAATGAACATGCCCGAGGCGTCGACATCACCTACCCGGCCGATTGCTTTCCATGTAAGTGAACCGTAGTCGGTGACATTAGCGTCGGCATCATGCCCGACGGCGCTGAACAGGACGGTGTCACCCACCCCGACGCGGGCCGAGTCCGGTGAGACCGACAGGATTGCCAGATCGCCGGGGATCACTTCCAGATAGGCACTGGTGTCTACGGGGCCGAGGTCGGACGTTACCGTCACTTTCCCCGAACCGACTGTCGTTGCATCAAACAAACCGGCGGAATCTATCGTGCCAAGTGTGGCTGTCAAGCCCCAGGTCAGGTTGCCGGCGTCGGTTGCGTATCCTTCAGAATCGTATCCCTGCACAGTGAACTGCTGCGTGGAATCGGCACTGACAACAGCCGAATCCGGCGCGATTGCGATATAGCTCAACCCCGCAGCGGCCACGGTGATTGCTACTACTTCACTATCTACGGCGGATGAATCGTCCGTGGCATAAAACGTTACGTTGTAGCTGCCGGATTGCATTCCGGTCGGTGTCCAATCAAAGTCGGCGGTACCGTTGCCGTTGTCGACAAACCCTGCCCCGGTCGGTAGGGTAGAAGTCGTCAACGTCGGCGTTGATTCGATGTCTGTGGCTGAGACGGCAAATGCCAGATTGACGTTCTCGGTTGTCGATTGTGCGCCAATGGCTGCCAGTACCGGATAGCGGTTGCCAGCCTCTGTGACGGTTATCGTTACCACTTCGCTGTCGACCGCGGCGGAATCGTCGGTTGCATAGAACGTAACGTTGTGAGTGCCCGCCATCAGGAAGTCAGGCATCCAGTCGAAATCACCCGTGCCGTCGCCGTTGTCTGTGAATCCTGCGCCAGTCGGTAGGGTAGAAGTCGTCAACACCGGTGTTGACTCAACATCTGTAGCCAAGACGCCAAACGTCAGGTTCGCGCCCTCGGCAGTCGCCTTTGGCCCAATAGCCGCCAGTATCGGCAGGTCGTTGCCGGATTCAAATGCGCCCATGTCGGGGGCAAGACCCACGAATGCATAGCCGAGATCCAGACCCTTGTCTATTGCGGGTGAACTTGGCTGCAACGTGAAATCATAGCTGGCCGGATTGACAAACTGCGGATTCGAGGATATGCCGCCCGCAGAGTCAGCGACGCCCAGATAGTAGTTGAAGCCATTGTTCCAGACATCATTGTAGGCACAGACATTCTGAACACTGCCCTCAATTCCCGGCGAGTTGTTCACGACAACATTGTTGAATATCCTTACAGTGGTCACTCCGGGACGCAGGTAGACGCCACGAGAAGTGTTTGAAGTGACCGTGTTTCCGTATATCAGTGTATTTGTGGCAGTACTGAGGTTGTCTACCCCTGACTGGCCGTTGTCATACATCTGATTTCGGAGAAGCTCATTCTCATGACCCGATTCGATATTGATGCCGTCCTGGAGATTGAAGCTGGCGACACAGTTGGTGATAATGCAGGAATCGGCGGTCATATAAATGCCGTTGCGGTTGGATTTGGTGAGCGTCAGACCGTCGATCGTGATATTGCTGCCATCTAACCAGATTACGGAGTAATCCTGGTACTGCATGTCGATTATTGCGGCGGCAGCGCCGTGCCTGCGATAAACGACAGGCAGTGCTTCTGTACCGGAACTGGTCAGGTGGCACTCGTTGGACAGAGTATAGGTTCCCGGCAGGATATTTATGGTGTCTCCCGGTTGCAGAATTGCCAGCGAATCTCCGTTGTCCGGAGTGGCCCAGGCGGTACTTTCGGTCTGGCCGTTGGCGGAGTCGTCCCCAGTCGGAGATACAAAGAAGTGTCCGGGAGAATTGCTCACGGTTATCGGGACGATCTGACTATCGACTGCCGACGAATCGTCGGTTACGTATATCGTAATGCTGTCCGTGCCTGCTTGAAGGAAACTGGGTGTCCAATCGAAATCACCGCTGCCGTCACCGTTGTCTGTGAAGCTAGCGCCTGCGGGCAATGCGGATGTGGTCAGTGCAGGTGTTGACTCAGCATCGGTCGCCGAGACTGCAAAACTCAGGTTGACGTTTTCGTCGGTCGATTGTGCGCCTATCGCCGTCAGCACTGGGGCCTGGTTGCCGGCTTCTGTGACCGTGATCGTCACGACCTCGCTGTCAATGGCCGCTGAGCCATCCGTTGCCGTGAAGGTCACGTTGTATGTGCCAGCCTGCAGGTAAGTCGGCGTCCACGTGAAATCGCCCGTGCCATCGCCGTTGTCGGTCAAGTTGGCGCCTATGGGCATCGGGATCACGCTCAGAGTGGGAGTCGACTCGGCGTCTGTGGCCGTAACTGTGAAGGACAACAAGTTGCCTTCGGTAACCGACTGTGCCCCTATGGAAGCAAGAATCGGGGGTGTGTTTTCCCTGTGGTCAAACCACATGAACTCAAACGGTTGATTCTTGTCTTCACCGGTTTCAGTCTCCAGTTCGACCGGCGTGCCCCAGATGGAACCGTTCCACAAAGACAGATTCAAGTCGTTGGCGTCATCCTGAACGGATAGCATGATCTCATCCGAAGCGGGATCCGACTTGAGGAGGACGGTGTTGGGATTCGCACCCGTGTTCGCGGCGGTTGCCGCCACAGACCACCCAGAACCGCTCTGCCACACATTATACTGTACTTTTGTAGCCTCTCCGTAGCAGGCCAGAGCGTTACCAGATGTTGATTCAAATGCCACGCCCACCGCCGGGAAGGTCATCCCGTTGGCCGTATTTGTTGCGAGTTCGGGGGTATGCCAGGAAGACCCATTCCATATTGCCAGCCAGATATCGCTATCTGCCGTCAGGACACCAAGAGCAATGTGGTTGCTCAAAGGATTAGCAGCGAGAGTCAACCATCTAACATCACCGGTCGCCCCTGCCGGTGGAGCCAACGAGTCTTCCACGCTCCAGGCGGAGCCGTCCCACTTTTGGAAGAAGACGTACTCGCTGTTGTTACCGTAGACGACCAATGCGTCGCCTCTCTGTTGTTCATAGGCGACAGCGATATCGGTCCGGTTGTCACCGGTGCCGGGGTTGTCCAACACCTCAGAATTGTCCCAGGCTGTACCGTCCCAGACAAGCGCATAATCAACACTGTTTGAGTTGCTGACGACCAATACCATTTCGTCGGAATTCGGACTGGCAACCAACTGCATCTGTTGAGGTTCTGTCGCAATCGGGGCGGTGAGCGAGTCAGTAACGGAGTAAGTGCTGCCATTCCATGTCATGTAGTCGATGCCCCTCGAAGTGACTCCTCCGCTGTTCCACACAATCATGGCGTCTCCGGAGAGCTTCTCATAGGCAACATCGCTGCCCCACCAGAATGTTTCGCTCACAGTGGAGAGATCGTTGTCGGGGAATGCGGTCCAGTCGCTGCCGTTCCACAACTGTCCTGTGACGGCACCGCCGGTTGTCACACCGATCGTGATGGCTTCATCGCGGGTCACCGAAACGGCACCCTGCATAATCTTCCACTCGCCAATGTCCGCAGCGGTTCGTTCGGGGGCGAAGGTTGAATCGTAGAAAAACCGATATTCTGGGATTGTGCTGCCCGATGATCTCCAGATCGCCATGCCGCGTGCATCAAACTCGTCGTACTCAACCGCGCCCATGTCAGGAGCCGCGCCTTCGAAGGCATAGCCAAGATCGTAACCGGCATCGAAGCACGGCGACCCGGCCTGCAAACGGAAGTCACCGTTGGGACCGTTGATGAACAGAGGATCAGAGGAGATGCCGTTAGCGGAATCAACTACTTGATCGTCATAGTCAGTATTGGAGTTGTTCCAAACGTTGTTGAAAGCGCAGATGTTTTCGACCTTACCACTTATGCCCCTGTCATTCTCGATGATGGTATTGTTGAAAATGCGGGCTGTTTCCACACCGCCCCGCATTTCAACGCCCTGCTTGCTGCAGTAAGCTATCGTATTGCCATATATCAAACAGTTTATTGCGGCGTCGCGGATGTGTATGCCGTGATCGCCGACGCTGTGAATCTTGTTCTGCAGAAGGAGCGCATCAGACCCTTCAACCCGGATGCCTTCCTTGCCCAGATGATGAATGAGGCATTCGGTCACCGTAGCGTTTCCCTGCTGGACAAGAATGCCGTGGTCACGGGTATTGATTATCTCAAAACCCTGAAGTACCAGGTACTGTGCGCTGATTGTCAACAGGACAAAATTGTTGTCATCACCATCCAGAACAGTCGGTTCGGAACCGAACTTCCGATACACGATCGGATTGCCAGAGGTGCCACTGGTGGTCAGAGCAATTGCGGATGAGAGGGTGTACGTACCGGAAAGAACGTTCACGGTATCGCCGGGCACGAGGACAGCGGTTAAATCACCGTTGTCAATCGACTCCCAGGCAGTACCTTCGGAGAGGCCGTCCAGCCCGTTGTCGCCTGTGGAGGAGACATAGTAGTGCGTTGCCATTGTTGACGTAACGCCAAATGTCAGCAGGACCGCGAAGGCTAAGAGAATCGGGCCACATATTCTATTTAGTCCAACCAGATGCATAGGACAGCATATCGGATATCCCCCCCATCTCCTTGACAATCATAGACTTTATTAATGAAAAAGAGCGGCCACTTGGAACTCACGAGCAATGAAACGGACCGGCGGGCGGGCGGATGACCCTTCTTTGCGCCGAGCTTAATCCGAACACGAAGCCGCGACATCAATGCAAGACATTGACAATCATAGGCTTACCTGAGAAGCGTTCCAAGTTGACAAAATCCCGAGAGGCCCCGATCCGGAGTATGTTGAGCCAAATGCGTCAATGTTCAGAAGTTGAACAGTTTTCCTGCCCCGTTGTCCAAAAGACGCCAGACTGAACAGGGCCTACTTGAATTCCACCGTGACGGTCAGGGTATCTGCCTCTCTGACAATCAGTGTCTCGACTGTGTCATCTTTGCGGAATTTACCCAGTGCATTCATGTAGTCGTAGATGTCGCCGATGTTGTATTCGCCAAGGCGGATAATAATGTCGCCTTTGAGCAGCCCCGCGCGGTCGGCTGGACGCTCAGGGGAGACACCGTCGATTCTCAGTCCCCTCACTTCCGAAATAAAATCAGGCATGACTCCGAGCGTAACGGAAAACGAAGACCGATGTCGTCCTTCCCCTGAGTCTTTGGTGCGCTGGAATACGAGCGGCCCCGAGTAGCTGTCGAAGTGCTCCACAATGTCACCTACCATTTGCGTGACACGGACCAGTCCGCCGAAATCGATTTTCTCGATGACATCGCTCGGCGTATGGTAATCCTCATGTGCACCGGTAAAAAAATGGAGCGTCGGAATGCTGTCGTTATAAAAGGCGGCGTGGTCGGAGGGACCACTGCCGGATTCGCTGAATGTCATTCTCAACTCGCTGGTGTCGAGCGAGTCAAAGTAGTCCTTGAATTGCTCACAGGTGCCGGTCCCCATGACGATGAGTCCCTTCTCCTGCTCTTTGAGTCTGCCGATCATGTCCATGTTTACCATCATCTGGCACTTGGTCCTGTCCACGGTCCAGTTGCGCACAAAGTAACTCGATCCAAGCAGCCCTGCTTCTTCGCCCGAAAAAGCTATGAATAGCAGCGAATGTCTGAGCTGGCTGTCTCGCCCCGCGAAATAGCCGGCCAGTTCCATCAGTGCTGCGGAGCCGGAACCGTTGTCGTCGGCGCCGTAATGGATTTTAGGTTCTTTCTCAAGATAACGTGACGCAGGTCCCCCCCAACCGAGATGATCGTAGTGAGCGCCGGCCACGATTGCGCTGTCAGTTGCTCCGGGCAGCAATCCTATCACGTTGTAACCGGTGTCGCGTACGCGGACGAGATCTGTCTCACCCACGAGGTCCCGAATGTCAGGCCTTTCAAGATCGAGCCCGAGCCGTTCAAGCCCCGCCCGTCGAAGGAAAACGATCGGAATATCTTTGGGCGTGACACGGGTAACGCCGGAAGCCAAAAGTGTGTCATCGTGAGAAGCCGGCGTGTAAAAGAAAACGCCGGCGGCGTCGTGATCAAGCGCGGTGATGATCTTGCTCGTTAGACCAGAGTAGCGGTCGTAAGGGTTGGTGTCTGTACCGGTGGTGTCAGCGCTGTCAGCTTCCACTTCCGGAGCGTAACGGCGGATGAGAACCGCCTTGCCTGCCACGTCCTTGTCTTCGTAGTCATTGTAGGAACTATCTTCGTTGATGATGCCGTAGCCGATGTCGACAATCTCACTGAATTCAAACGCGGTGTTCGCAGTATGATGCAACGGTACGAATTCAGTCCCGATTTGCAGGTCCTCACCGTTTATCGCCAGACGGTTCTTCTCACCGTGCTCGATTCTTTTTGTGAATTCGAACGCCTGCAAGTACGTACCGTCGTCGCCGCGCGGCTCAAGGCCGAAAGAGCGCATGACGCCTTCAATATAGCGGGCCGCTTTCAACTCCCCCGGCTCGCCGACCTCTCGGCCTTCCAGCGAGTCCGACGCAAGGACCGCAACGCGGGCGTGGAGTGAGTCTTCGGTGAGGGGATAAGAGGAGGCAGCGGCTCCGAGCGAGCCACAGCACTGTGTCAGGGCGATTGTGAGGACAACAAGCGATTTCATCGGGTTCCTTTCCGGTTTGAACGCCAGTATAAGAGTTGTATAATACGGTATTGTCAACGGACTGTCATGCGTATATTGAGTGAAGTCAGGGATTGCTTATTGGTCTGGCATGGTTATATTAGGTCCATGAAAACTACGAGGGGTTTTGTCGTATATGAGTGAATTGAAGTGCAATGCCTGCGGCAAGCCGCTGGCCGGAAATCCGAGATTCTGCCCGGAGTGCGGTGCAACGGTGAAAGGAGAGAGGACCGCGGCGCCCTCGGGAAGCCGCTCGTCCTATCACGATCTACTGATCGTCGTGGGAGTGATTGCGCTTTTCAGCGTTGGATTCTTTGCTCTCAAAACGCCCGGAACGCCGCCTGTGCCTCCCACCGCTCAACCTTCCTCCGGCGCGCCAGGGCACGAAGGTGGTATGGGGATGGCCTTGCCTGCTGATCTACCTCAGGACTACGAAGGTCTCGTTGGTGCCGGCAACAAACAGATGGATGACGGTCAGTTCCTCCTCGCGGCAGAGATATACCGTCGCGCGCTTGAGATTGATCCGCGCTCTCCCGATGTCCGTACCGACTACGGTGCCTGTCTGTACGCAATGGGACTGCCGGAACGCGCCCTGGAGGAATTCCTCAAGGTTGTCGAAGCTCACCCGCGCCATGAGGTTGCGGTGTTCAATATCGGCATCGTTTACCACGGTCAGGCGCAGACTGATTCAGCCCGAGTTTACTGGGAGAGATATCTTAGTATCGCTCCGGACGGTGCTTCGGCGCCGACTGCCCGGCAGTTACTGAAAGATATGGAAGGATAGTTTTTGGCTACCTTCGCCGTCCTCTGGCTGGAATCGATCTGGATGATGCTGATCGACTCGGCGTTCTTCTTTCTGGTCGGGCTAGCCCTTGCCGGTCTGGTCTGGCTTTTTCTCAACGAGAAGAATCTGTCCCGGTTGGTAGGGAAGAACAGCAGTGGGGCCGTGGTTCGGGCCGCCCTGATTGGTGTTCCGCTTCCGCTATGTTCCTGCTCGGTTTTGCCGGTCGCATCACAGTTGAGGCAGTCGGGGTTGAGCAAAGGGGGGACGGTGTCGTTTCTCGTATCCACGCCGGAGAGCGGTGTGGATTCGATCCTCCTGACTTATTCCCTGACAGACCCCTTGTTGACAGTGGCTCGTCCGATCACCGCTTTTCTCACCGCGATGACCGCGGGGTTCGTTGAAAACGCCTTTGGCTCCGGAGAGGAAACGATGACTCCCATGCCGGTGGCCGCAGCGTGCGGAGGAGACTGCTGCTGTGATTCTGCTGAGACAAACACATACGACTCGCTCTTTTCGAAGATATGGTCCGGGCTGAAACACGCTTTCACTACTCTGATCGGCGATCTTGCTCCTTATCTGCTTGTCGGCTACGTATTGGCGGGACTCGTAGCCGCGCTACTCGGGCCTCGTCTTGACGCCATACCGGAAAGCCTGACGAGCGGTTGGCTGGCGTACGTGGGGGCTATTGTGCTGGGGCTTCCGCTGTATATCTGCGCCACATCTTCGACTCCGCTGGCGGCGGTGTTGCTTGCAGCCGGTTTTCCCCCGGGAGCAATAATGGTGTTTCTCATGGTGGGACCGGCCACTAATATGGCCGCTCTGGCGGTGCTAAAACGGATTCTCGGTATTCCGGCCACGATTCGGTATCTGGTCGTGATTGCTGCCGTGTCGATTGTCTGCGGCCTTGCGGTGGATTGGCTGTACGATGCTCTTGGCATCAATCCGCTGTACCGGAACGTGGGGCACGAACACTCAGGTTCGCTTTTCAATATCGTCTGTGCCGTTTCATTGAGCGCACTCATGTTCTGGCACTCGTTCAAGCGCTGGTTCGGTCGTTTGGCCTGACGATACCACATCGACACCACGTATCGTTTTTTTTACTTGCCAGATTTCTCTGTATTTGTTCCTTGGATATTATGTTAACTTTCTTGCGAAAGAAATTCCCTGTGATCAGGGGAATGCTGGACTTCGCCTTCCCGCCGCTCTGCGCCGGTTGTGGAGGATTCCACGAGGAGGAAGGAGATATTTGCGATCTCTGCCGGAGCAGGATTGACTGGTATCAGACTCCGTTTATGCTGGCCACCAAGGAACCGACTTCCCACGACACGGGCAAAGCCAGCGAACTGCAGTTGTTTGCTGCCGGGGATTATTCCGACCCGCTGAGGGAGATCATTATCAACTTCAAGTTTCGTGGCGTCACGGGGATAGCTGGTTGTCTGGCAGACAAAATCGTCAGCCAGTTTGGGGATGGAATAACGAAACTTGGTACGGTCGAATTGGTGCCGATACCGTTGCATCCATCGAGAGAGTACAGTCGCGGGTACAACCAGGCAACGTTGCTGGCCGAAGAAATCGGACGGCGACTGGATATTCCGGTGAACGATCAGACTCTGGTGCGGACGATTAGGCGCAAACCGCAGTCGCGGCTCAAGGAGTCAGACCGTGAACGCAACATCAAGGGCGTTTTCACACTGGTCGATCCTGAGACTCAAGACAATGAGCGCAACTTGGTTCTCGTGGATGACGTCGTTACCAGCGGGCAGACCGTGCTTGAGGCCCGCCGCGTACTGATCAAGGCCGGTTACAGGGTACCGGCAGTAATCGCCATGGCTCACGGTCTGTAATTGTGGCTAACGCTGTTTTCCAAAATGCGATAGACATCTTCATGCAGCACTTGCGGCTCGAACGAGGTTTGTCGCAGAACTCGCTGGCCGCCTACCGTACCGATCTTCGGGAGTTGGCCGCCCGTTTCAAAGACTGCGTTCCTGGATCAATCACCCCCTCCGACATTACCCGCTTCTTCGGCGAACTGGTGCAGAAAGGGCGTAAACCGACCACGCTTGCCCGCAAACTGTCCAGCGTAAAGCACTTCTTCGATTATCTGATAGAGACGGAGCTTTCGGCTGGGATGAAAGACAATCCGGCCAAAGCTTACCGCGCCCCCCGGATTGCCCGATATCATCCTGATTATCTGTCCGCCGAGGAAGTAGGGCGAATAATCGATGCTGCCGGAAGAAACGTCCGTCAGCCGGAGCGAAACCGGGCCATCATCGAACTGCTCTACGGTTGCGGTCTCAGGATATCCGAATTGATCAGTCTAAAGGTGGCCAATATCGAATTCGAGGCGGGATTCGTTAAAGTCACTGGCAAAGGCAACAAGCAACGATTGGTTCCCATAGGCGGCCCTGCTAAGGAAGCTGTCGAGAAATATCTCGAAGTTAGCGACGGCCCCCTGCGGACAGCGGCGAACGGTTACTTGGTGTTAAGTCACAGCGGTAGAACGTTTTCCCGTGTCGGATTGTGGAAAATTGTCAAAAAAGCAATCGTCGGAGCGGGCATTCTCAAGGTCGTGACACCCCACAGCTTCCGGCATTCCTTTGCAACACATCTGCTAATGGGCGGGGCGGACCTAAGAACTGTACAAGAAATGCTCGGACATGCCGATATATCTACTACGGAGATTTACACCCGAATTGACCGAGACTATATCGTTGCAGAGCATAGAAAACATCACCCTCGAGAATTGGCCGGTTTCCAGCGAAGCGGAGACGAAGACTGAGTCAATACTTCATTTTGCGATGAAGCAGACCGGGGTGAATCTTGACTACCATGTAGACCGGTTTTTCAGAGATCGACCCCATTCCTTCCACTTTTTCGACAGTTTTGACGAGCTGGTGACGATTTGTCATCGCCACCCGATTAACGCCATTTTCGTTGGCGGACGCGGTGATTTCCTGCGTGAGATTGACCTTGTCAGAGCCATCAAACAGAATATTCTGCTCTCGATCGTACCGGTCATTCTGTACCATCCCGACCCTGACTTGAATATGGTGGTTGCCGCTTACGAGTGTCAGGTTGAAGAATTTATCTACGGCGAATGGGTGGAAAAGCTGGTCGAAGTGCGGATTACTTCAGTGATCGCGCGCAGCCGTCGCGATCTGGCCGTCAACCCGTCGACCGCTTTGCCGGGACCGGCCAGCATCGAGAAGGAAATCAATTTCCAACTGACACGCGGTGAACGGTTTGCGATCTGCTACGCCGACCTGGATAATTTCAAGCCGTTCAACGATTACTACGGTTATGTCTACGGCGACAGAATCATTCGCATGACCGGCCGTATCCTGCGTGACATTGTGTTTGATCTCTGTCCCGAGGGATTTGTGGGGCATATCGCCGGTGATGATTTTATCTGCGTGATACCGGCTGATATTGTCCATGATGTCTGTCGCTGGATCATTCGATGTTTTGATGCCTTCATTCCGTATCGATACGATGAGGTCGACCGCCAGCGCGGCTACATCGACACCATCAACCGTCGTGGCGAGAACGAACGCTTCCCCATACTTTCAATATCTATTGGCGTGATCATAAACGAAAATGGTGAGTTTCGTCATCTTGGCGAGCTGTCCCGTATGCTCGCAGATCTCAAGAAGGCTGTGAAAGCCAACCCCGGTTCCAATTACATGATTGAGCGGCGCAAAAAGTACTGATGGCGACAAGTCACCCGCGTTTCGTCTTCGGGCGCTTTTTCGTTTTCGGCTTAAGAATAGTGCCGCGGCAATTAGCCGAGCCGCAACGGCACGGATACTGTTCCCGCATGGCCTTTGTCAGACGCCCCTCGTATTCGAATCCATAGTCGTAGCAGAGTTCCACCCCTGGCTGGATATTGCGGATCGCCTCGATATAGACCCGTCCCGCATCCAAAACCGCCTCGCAGTTCGGGTCGCACGAGTGGTTGATGTATTTGGCCTGGCTGCCGCGACGGGTGGCGTCGATGGTGACATCGTCTTCTACGCCGAAAAGAAATGTGTGGTGGCGCTCCATGGCGTCGTCATCGTACCGACGCTCGATTTCTTTGTCGTCGATACGTTCCCCCTTGTATTCGATTATGCGCTGTCCCGGGCGGATACGACGGGTCGCAAAGGCACCCTTTCCCTGGATGCCGGACCGTCTTACCTTGAAGAGCGCTTTGTTGTTTTTTGCTGCCAACAGTTTTCGACTCCGAAATATACGTTCGTTGAGTTGCCAGTTTGTTAGTGGCGGGCTTCTATGGTAATGCAGACGTTTGGTCGGGTCAACAAGGAGTAAAGGGAATTGCGGCATTGTTGGGGGGGAAAAAACGGCCCCGCCGGAGACGGAGCCGTTTAGTCTGGAACTGCGCGTTTACTTCTTAAATCCCTTGAACGCCATGTGTGCGAGGGTAGCCGTGAGCAATCCGAATACACCCAGCGCAACCCAGGGGCCGTAGCTACCTGACAATGAATTGAGCATGCCGTAATGTCCGTCGTAGTAGTCAGCGAACGCCGGCCAGGAGCCTATCATGAAGGCACCCACCACACCGAACAGACCGTCGCCAGCCACCATACCGGAGGCGAAAAGGATGCCGCGCAGGTTGCGTTTCTCATACTGTTGCTTCGTTGATTGACGTTTTACGAGCCAGGCGACTAGTCCCCCGATCATAATCGGGGTCGAGAGCGACAACGGCAAGTACAATCCGATGGCTACCGGAAGCGAACCGATACCCAGCAATTCAATCGACAGGGCAATGACGCCGCCCACGATAATCGGTTCCCACGGCAGGTTGGAGTTCATAACTCCCTGGACTACCGTTGCCATGATATTGGCCTGGGGCGCCAGGAGCGGATCACGGGTCGCCCCCTCGACAGCCGTGAAGCCAAAGGCATCGTTCAGATAGTAGATTGTGAAGCCCATCGCGATGGCAGGGAAGAGCAACCCGATGAATTCCGTCCACTGCTGTTTTCTTGGAGTTGCTCCGAGCAGGAATCCTGTCTTGAGGTCTTGTGCGATGTCACCGGACATACACACCGCGATGCAGACTACTGTGCCGACCGACATAGCGGCGATCATCCCGGTAATGCCGGACGCACCAAAATAGACCAATACCAGACAACTGACAAGAAGAGTGGCAATCGTCATCCCAGAGACCGGTGATGATGACGAGCCGACGATTCCTACGATTCGTGCTGCCACCACCACAAACAGGAATCCAAAAAAGATTGCCAGCGAGATGGCCAGAAGCGTCAATCCCGTTCCGGGGATCAGCCAGATACCGACGATTACTCCGACCACGCCGAGGAGTACCCACTTCATGGGGATGTCCTGATCTGTGCGCGGAGCGTTGGCATTGGTGCGTTTTCCGAGGAGTTCGCTGAAACCTTTGCCGAATGAAGAAATGATGATCGGGAACGATTTCAGCAACGATACAAACCCTCCGACCGAGACCGCACCCACGCCAAGGTATTTGATGTACGCTCCTCTCAACTGGTCAGGGTCCATTTGTCCCAGTGGAATGGTTCCGGGGGAAACGATCATGCCCGGCAGCATGTCGCCGATGTACGAGAGGAATGGACCGATTGCGAGATACCCGAGCACCGCGCCGGAAAGCATCAGGGCCGCAATCCGTGGCCCAATGATATATCCGACACCAAGAAGTGCAGGCGTGGCATCGACACCTATCGTACCTCCTTTGAGGAAACCCTTGAAATTGTGCTGCGGAGTAATCGGCCAGGCCTCAATGATGTCATATCCGATCTTATACAGGGCGCCAAGACCGATGCCTGTGAACACCATCTTGGCCTTGCTGCCGCCTTCGTCTCCGGCGACAATGATCTCGGCACAGGCGGTACCTTCGGGAAACTTCAGGTTGCCGTGTTCCTTTTCCACGAGGTACTTCCGAAGAGGGATCATCAGGAGAATACCCAGCGCACCGCCGAGCATCGACAGCCAGAAAATCTGGGTTTTCGAAACCTCATGGAAATAACCCTGCGCGACCAGTTCATCGTTGGCGGCCCAGATGAAAAACGCCGGGATCGTGAAAGTCAGGCCGGCGGCCAGAGATTCACCCGCGGAGCCGACCGTTTGTACAATGTTGTTCTCCAGCACTGTCGCCCGACGGCTTCTCATGAAAACCCTGAGCACGGCCATCGAAATGACCGCTGCCGGGATAGATGACGATACAGTCATGCCGAATTTGAGTGCCAGATACGCGTTGGCAACGCCAAAAAGTACCGAAATGAGGGCACCAAGAATGATCGCCCGCCAGGTTACTTCCGCCACGGTTTCATGGGCAGGAATGACCGGCGTGAATTTCTTGGTCGAGTTTCCGGGGGAGTTGTCCACCTGACCTCCAGAGTGAGATATGTTTGAGCCGATGATTTGACTCCCAAAATTGGCCTAAACTGCAATCATGTCAAGGATTTAAAGGATAGGCGGGGGGCGGAGAGTGCAATCCGCGAGTGTCCTGCCGCACGTTATGTGCAATTGGATGCGTGGAGTTCGAGCACTGATCCCCTATAAGAGGGCTGGTCCGCAGAATCTGCGTCCAGAATGAGGCAAACGGGGGTACTTCTGCAAAGTGATTGTATGTTTGTTTTAGTATGGAACCAAACCGGCTGTTCAATTGTAATACAGTTACGAGGGCGTGAAAGGGTGTGCAGCACATTATTCGGGGTGATCTGGTCAATCTTGAGGCTATCGGCCTAACAGTTGCTAAAACCTTGTTAAGTATGAGGATACTAGAGAAACAGCTTGACAACATGTGTCCGCGGGGTTATTTTTGAAACAAGACGATAAGGAATCCCGCCAAGTATTACCGCTTCTCTGGTTGCGCCACATACACGCGAAGTATTTGACTGACTTGTAAAAAGAATTTCGTATTGCGGTAGGAAGCGGTTGCCGTGCTGACAGGAGTCTTCACGGATCAACCACAACGCCAACTAATTCAACCCTGAGGGGGTGAACATTGTTGAAACGATTTAATACTATCACTATTCTCGTAGCAATCCTGCTGGTTCCCGCGCTGGTGTTCTCCGCCGACAATTTCGCAGCGAAGGATGCGGTGATCGGTGCGGACAACACGATCACGGTGCCGTTGGAAATTGCTAACGACAACGGCCTGATGGCCATGGACATCCCGCTGCAGTTTTCTGAAGGCGTGACCTTGAAAGAAGTCACTTTTGAAAACACGCGGGTGGCAGACTGGGATCTGAAACTGGCCAATATTGACAATGAAAAGAACGTTGTCATTATCGGTTTGGTGAACCAGTTGTCTCCGACGAAAAGGGCGGCTCTTACAGCCGGGCACGGTGCCATTGCCAATCTCGTATTCGAGGTGGACAATCCGACCGTAAGCGAACTTACGCTTAGCCCGCTTGTCATGGAGAAACCACATCACGAACTGATGTTCATTTACAACACCCGTTCGAACCCGGACCAGGTTGCACATGACAAAACCATGCCGGTTTTTGAAGGTGTGACCGTTGCTTTTGCCGGACTGGCTGGACAGAACCTGCCGACGGTCTTTGCGCTGGAGCAGAACTATCCGAACCCGTTCAATCCGACCACCGAGATTGCCTTCAGTCTGCCGTCACCGTCGAGTGTCGAACTGACTGTGTACAATGTCCTTGGTCAGCAAGTAACCTCTCTGGTCAGCCAGGACATGCCGGCCGGAAACCATACGGTTACGTGGGACGGCCGCAATTCTCGCGGCGGAGCGGTTTCTAGCGGAGTGTACTTCTATCGTATCCAGGCGGACAATTTCGTCGAAACGAAGAAGATGATGATGCTCAAATAAGCTGATCGTCAGATCGGTAGTGTGAAACTGCGTGATTGATAAAGTACAGGAAAGCCCTCTCCAGGAAGTGGAGAGGGCTTTCTTCGTTTGGAGGCAGTTCACTTAACGAAGTCACGCGATTTCGGATATCCTTACGAATCAAGCAGAGTCAAAACGCACATCCTGCGCGTGATCATTGACGGCAGCCATGCGACTCAACATAGGCTGCCCCCGTAATTCGTTGACAGCCAATGGCATGAGTGATGGTCGGTGCGATTGGCAACCGAATTGCCATATATATGGGCGAAGCCGATGCGGATCGACGAAGGCTGTCCGGCCTTTCCTGGTACCGGACATTGACGATCCGATAGGGACATCGTTCGGTTTTACACGGCGGTTACACTGTACGATGGCAATTTCGGCTGTGTGAGGAGCAAGAGACCCCGGTGAGTACCGGGGCCTCTGTTTTTTTGCACAATACTACTGTCTGATTGAGATCGGAGCTATGTCTTTATCGCAAGCGGGAGCGACCGTCATCTCAGTCTCCACATTATCTGAGAGTCGATTGGAGACCACACGGATCGATGACTCGCGCTTGCCTGAGCTGTACCGTGCGGTGATCATCGCCGCCATTTTGAGATTCTCCTCACTGGCATTTCCCACCAGAAGCGTTAACGGTGAACCAATATCGGGAGCTTCCAGTAAGTAGTGGTGATTCTGCTTGTATCCCATGATCAGGTTATTGTCACGTTCGTCTCGCCCGACCACTAGCTTGGTTTGTGGATCAAGTCTGAAGTGTCGCCCCACGCGCAGGAGATTGAGGTCGTCAAAGTTCAGGTGTTCCGTGTGCAGCAGCAAGTCACGAAGGCGATTCGAGTAGCCGACGTCGGTTAGCAGACAACCCCCGCCGGGGTTGGGGTAGTCCTCAAGCCCAAACCTGGCCGCCAACTCCATCTGACGCTTGCGAGAGCGCCCGGAGATGTCTTCGAGCCGGCTTCTATCGACCATGCCGCTCAGTTCGGCGTCCGTCGGAGGGAGAAGCTTGGCCGACAGCGGACGAAGCAGTTTGCCCTTCAGGCCGGCCTCTCTAATTGTAAGATTGATCTTGTCTTTCACCTGTGAAAACGGTCTCTGACCAAGGACTTCACCGGTAACAATAAAGTCGGCGCCAGACATCTCCATGAACTCTTTGGCTTCGCGGAGCATGAGAATGCGGCAGTCTACACACGGGTTCATGTTGCCGCCACGTCCGAATTTCGGTTTCTCGACGATGTCCACGAACTTCTGTCCCAGATGAACCAGCTTGACTCTGAAACCGAACTTCTCGGCCACAGGATACGGGTCGGTACCACAGGAGGATCGGTCACCGAGATCACAGCCAAAATGTGTCATGAAAGTCAGTGCGGTGACCTCGATGTTCTGCTGAAGCATCAGGATTATCGCCAGGGAAGAGTCCAATCCCCCGGAGAACAAAGCGATGGCGTGGCCACGTTTTTCAGAATCTTTTATTGACATACTTGAGGTCTTTCGTTCCAATACAGTGTACAAACAAATTATCGCGAAGATTGTTCGTCGTTTTGTCAGGGGATAATACGACATTTACCCGATTTGGCAACCTTCCGTTTGACCTTGACTTGATGGATGCATCCGGCTACCATTGGCGAAGAAAGTGAAAGGACATCCCCATTCTTAGAGCCTTCAACAACTGGCTGAAATTCGCCGCGCAGGAGACACAGGGCCTTTTCTTCTTCTCGGCCAAGATGATTGCCTCGCTGTTTCGTCGTCCGTTCTACTTTGCCGAGACGATGGAGCAGATGTACCTTATCGGCGTGGGATCGCTGTTTCTGGTGATTTTGACGGGCGCATTCTCCGGTCAAGGCTTTGCGCTGGCGTTTTCGCAGGAACTGGCCGCATTCGGGGCGAAGGATTATCTCGGGCGAATCATGTCTATGGCAATTGTGCGGGAACTGGC
Organism: uncultured candidate division Zixibacteria bacterium; assembly: GCA_963664195.1. Taxonomy (GTDB): domain Bacteria; phylum Zixibacteria; class MSB-5A5; order GN15; family FEB-12. The sequence continues at coordinate 3,567,307 of OY760907.1, read as the reverse complement.
TCCGACGCTCACGGGCCTGATGATTGCCGCTCGTGTCGCCTCGGGTATCACTGCCGAAATTGGCGCGATGCGGTCCTCCAATCAGCTTGACGCTATGATCGCGTTTGGTATCGATCCCATTCGCAAGATTGCCCGCCCTCGACTGATATCGCTGATGGTCATGGTGCCGGCGTTGACCATCGTCTGCGACGTGGTCGCGATTGTGGGCGGATGGATTATCGCTCTCTTTATTGCCAATGTTACCTCGACCATGTACTGGTCGTCAGTGTTCGCGAAGCTGACTTTTGGCAACATCTTTATGGGGTTGCTGAAACCGGTCATCTTCTCGTTTGTGATCGCGTTTATCTCGTGCTATCGCGGCTTTACTGCCAGCGGAGGGACCAAAGGAGTCGGCCAAGCTACCACTAATTCGGTCATGATGACTTCGATAACGATTCTCATCGTCAACTTCTTCATCACCAAGATTGTCGGCGGCGCACTCAAGGGGTATCTATGATTGAGCTCAAAGGTGTTGACTTCTCCTACGGTGACAAACAGGTCTTGAAGAACGTTTCGTTTAAGGTTGACGACTCTGAGATGGTGGTAGTGATGGGGCCTTCCGGTTCAGGCAAATCGACCGTGTTGCGGCTGATTCTTGGCCTTGAATGCCCGCAGAGCGGACAGGTCATGATCGGTGATCAGAACATCTGCGTGATGAAAGAGCGCGACAAACGTCACCTGCGAAAAGATATCGGGATGGTGTTTCAGGACGGCGCGTTGTTCGATTCACTCACGGTGGGGGAGAATGTCGGCTACTATCTGCTGGAACATACGCGTCAGTCCTGGAATGAAATCGCCGTGCACGCCGCTGAGATGCTCGGCTTTGTGGGGCTGAACCCTGACGAGGTCGGCGACAAGTTACCGGAAGAACTCTCAGGCGGGATGCGAAGACGGGTGGCTATCGGTCGCGCACTGCTGTCTACAAATCCGAAAGTTATGCTCTATGATGAGCCTACTACCGGGCTTGATCCGATAGCCACGTTGAACGTGCTGGAGCTGATCATGAAGCTCCACCGGGAAAAGGGCATTTCATCGATTATCGTGACCCACCAGATTGCCGATGCGATCTCGATCGGTGACCGATTTGTGGTTATCGATGCGGGGCATGTCGTGTTTGACGGAGACCTGGAAGAACTGCGGTCCAGCGACGATGAGCGCGTAGTCGGGTTTTTACAACCGTTTAGAGATTCATTTGAAGAAGTTGCCCGGAAGCGATTCATCCGTATCCAGGACTCTCCCGATGATGGTTACGGAAAACGCCGGGATGATTAGCCGGAAAGCAAAGGTTTAGATTATGCAAAGATCGATTAGGGTCAAGTGGGGACGGCTTTGGGTGGGTGCCCTTCTTCTGTTCGCTCTTACGGCGTTGATGTACACTTCCATTACCGGTGGTGGTACTTCCATATTTGATAAAAAGGGCTCGTTTGTCTGTTACTTTGGTAACGTCAACGGTCTTGTCAAAGGCTCCCCCATCTGGATGTCGGGCCTTGAGGTTGGCAACGTCTCATCGCTGGATTTCGATATTGTCGACGAGTCCAGAAACGTGCGGGTCGTCTGTAGAGTAAAGAGGTCGATTTGGCCGTATCTGACTCAGGATGCTCGTGTGGTGCTTGGGACGATTGGGTTCCTCGGAGACAAGTATATCGAGATCAGGCCGGGGGTGCACGGCGGAGATATAATCGAAGATATGGGTGTAATCGCTACTCAGGAGATCGGCAATGCTCCCGATATGTTCAAAGCCGGGGAAGAGGCCGCAAACAGCGCAGGAGCGGTTGTAGCGAGTCTTGATACGATGCTCACTCGAATGAATCGCGGCGAAGGGACGCTTGGACGTATCGCCAGCGACGAAGAGCTCTATACGCAGATGACAGATTTGCTGGCCAGCTTGACCGAGCTTTCCGTAGGTCTCCAGGCGAATCAAGAACGGTTGATGGTATCGCTTGAGAAGATGTCCGGTTCGGTTGCTTCTTTGGCGGATCAGGTCAATCAGAACGAAAGTACGGTTGGCCGGTTGATGTCCGACCCGGCGTTGTACGACAACCTGGCCGGGACGACGGCGCGGTTGGACTCGATCTTGACGAAGATCGACGTAGCCGAGGGGAACCTGGGATTGCTTGTCAACGACACGGCGTTGTACGTGGAGATGACGAATCTTCTGGCCCGTGCAAACAATCTTATCACGGACATCCAGGATAACCCGAGAGACTATTTCAAGTTTTCAGTTTTCTAGAGGGGAGCAGTGTCCCCAAAACGTATAGCATTCGCATTGGCGACCACGTTTGTAGTCGTGCTCTGTGTCTTTGCATGTTCAGAGCACGAGGAATCGTTTTCGCCTCCTAAGGTTGACCGAAGCAACGGATTACTAGTTTCGCTTTCAGACGAGTCGGATAGTCTACACCTAGCATTGCCTCCCGCCCTACAAGCAGTGGCCGTCGAAATCTCGGACAAGGTGCGCGGTATGAAGTCCGACGTGTACTCTCTGTGCTCTGAAGACTCGAGTGGGGATACTCTCTACGGCTTCCACCTTCTTCGATTCCTTCGTAGTGAGGAATTCAGACGTTGCTACGGGGTCGGCGAGGACGGAAGCATTGAGCCGGCTCTTGCGGCTTGGGACTCACGGTTTGATCAAGGACATATCTCACAGGACTCCCTGGATGTGTATGCGGACGAGGACTTTGTCGCTGCTCACGCAGACTATATGGGCGCGGTCCGGCGCCTTTCCGATGTGTTTGTGCCTATCGTGTCGACAGCCGACAGGCTTGCGTCAGTCCACTTCAATGCGAGATCATTCCCTTCGCTGTCAGTCTACTCGGAGTCGTTCCTGAGATCGCGAGGGTGGAATGTCATCGATACAACGTACTTGTTTGAAGAGTTTAGATACCGGGGCGGGATGTCAGCCATTTCGGCAGAATGGCTTGACGACTTCAAGGATGGCCCTTGTGTGTACGTCAGATACTTCGACAAGACAATCCTGTTGGAGTATGCGGTTTTCGATTCGACGAGTGTGCTGCCTTCATATGTCACTGCCGTTTTCGAGTATCCCTGCATGCTTGACACCGAAGAATAGACACTATCTCGACATAGTCTGGCTTCAACGGCCGCGTGCCACCCTCAAAGCTTCTTTGAGGGTGGCACGCGCTGTGGTAAGACATCCCGGGATTCTAGGGCATGCCTCGCTCAAGTTATACCCCCAATACCCATACACCTCACGCCTCCGCGACCGCCAGCATGTAATCCAGCAGCTTCAACACGCCCTCTTTGCCGCCCTGGCCGACTTCCATCGGTGGGCCGACACACGAGGGGCACCCTTTCGGACACGGGCACGAGGTCACGTGCTGTTTGCATGCCTCGAACAGCTTGTCAGAATGTGAGAAGAGCTTCTCAGACAAGCCAACGCCGCCGGGGATGTTTTCGTAGATGTAGACGGTCGGTCGTTCGGTGAACGGTGCCCGTACCTGTGAGATCGAGCGCAAATCCCGATGGTCACACATCACCCACAACGGCGCGATCTTGCCAAGGATGTTCGCCAGACCTCGAAGCGACCCGCCAAACTGGGAGCCTTCGAGTTCAAGCTTGAACTGCACATCGCCGGGGAAGGAATACCAGAAAGCATTGGTGTGCATTTCCAACTCGGGGAGTTTCAAGTCGCCGTAGCCGACGTTTTCATGCGTCTCGAACTTGATCTTTTTGTACATGACGGTCGTGCAGGTCAGCGACACCTCGCCCCAATGAGAGGCGGATTGGTCGATTGTCTGTTCTTCTTCCTCGACCGCCAGCACTTTCAAATCCGACTTCGTTTCGGCGTCGGTGTAGTAATCGACCTTAACTTCTTTCACGTACGCCTTGCGGCCCTCCCAATCCAACTGAGTGACTTGATACTGCTCGGCACCGTGGAGATAAATCGCTTCGGGATGCAGAAATATCGGTGCGGAGAAATAGTCGACCTCGCCGATCACACGCGCATTGTCGGAGTCGTTGAGAATAACGAAGTTCTCCGGGGAGGCCGATCGTAAAGATACTTGTTGCGCGGGATAGATTTCCGACGACCAGTGATATCGGTTATTGGATCGCCGCACGACGTTTTCTCCCGTAAGGTAATCGAGGATCTTGGCGCTGGTGACGTCGCCCTCAAGTTCTTCATCATCGAACGGCAATTCAAACGAAGCGCACTTGAGATGATTCGTCTTGATGATCAGATTGTCGGGATCAATGATGCTCGATTCCGGCGTACGGTCGAAAATATACTTCGGCTCGCTGCACAGGAACTGATTGATCGCCGAAGAGTTTGCCACCATGACTGTCAGCGATGTAGATGACCGTCGCCCGGCCCGTCCGGCTTGCTGCAAGAGCGAGGCGATTGATCCGGGATAGCCGACAATGATTGAGACGTCGAGCGCGCCGATATCGATTCCCAGTTCCAGCGCGTTGGTCGAGACCACGCCGGTGATGTCGCCGTTTCGCAGGCCACGTTCAATTCGTCGCCGCTCGTTGGGAAGATAACCGCCGCGATAGCCAGCCACGTTGACGCCTCGTCCGAAATCGCCCTTCAGTTCTCGTTGCAGGTATGTCAGCAGGACCTCCACATAGAGTCTGAAATGGGCGAATACAATCGTTTGTACGCGGTGTCGCAGGAACGATGCCGCCAATCGCGAGGCCTCTTTGATTGCGGACTTTCGAATGCCCAACTGCGGATTTATGACCGGTGGGTTGTAGAGGAGGAAGTGTTTTTCGCCGGAAGGAGCGCCGTTGTCGTTGACGAGTTTCAACGGCCGTCCGATGATTCTTCCTGCCAGTTCATCCGGATTGGCGATTGTCGCCGAGCAACAGATGAACTGCGGATTGGATCCGTAGAAACGACATATGCGCTTCAGGCGTTTAATGACATTGGCCAGGTGTGAACCGAATATGCCCCGGTAGTGGTGGACCTCGTCGATCACGACGAACTTGAGATTCTCGAACAGCTTGATCCATTTGGTGTGGTGGGGGAGAATCCCGGCATGGAGCATGTCCGGGTTGCTGACGACGATATGCCCGGCGGAGCGGATCAAGCGTCGCGCGGTTTGCGGCGTGTCGCCGTCGAACGTGTAGGTCTTGATGTCGACATCGATTTTGGTGATCAAGTCGTGCAACTCCGAGAGCTGATCCTGAGACAGGGCCTTGGTAGGGAAGAGGTACAGCGCACGCGACGACGGGTTTCTGAGAATCTCATTCACTACCGGCAGATTGTAGCACAGCGTCTTGCCGGAAGCGGTCGGAGTTACGACTACCACGTCATCTCCGTTGACTATGGCCTCGATTGCTTCGCTCTGGTGCGTATAGAGCTGCTTGATACCTTTTTCTTCGAGCGTTCGTACCAGACGCAGATCGAGGTTTGGCGGGAAATCGGCGTATCGGGCGTCTTTGGGAGGTTGCGTGTGCCAGTGGTTGATGTTCTGGCCGATAGCACGGTCGGTCTTCAGGAAATCAATAATCTGTTCGAGTGTCATGCGTTCCCGTTCGGCGACCTGGTTCTTAGACCACGCCGGTCAGGCGACGACGGCAGATATCGCAGAACTTGTCGCTCTTGTTGTCAATGTCCAGCATCATCTGGCTGAAATAATTGACGCATTTCGGATTGCGGCATTCGCTGAGGTCGAACAGGTGCCCAAGGTGATGGATCGCCTCTTTGTAGAGACGGGGGTAGATCTTGCTGTCATCCTCCGGGAGTCCGTAAAACTCCTGGCGGATGTGGTAGAGCGAGACGATAGCACACCCGGAGACTCCGTCGCCCCAACCCATAACGTATGCTTCTTCCGGTACATACAGGTCCTCTTCGCAAATCGCAATCACTTTCTCGCGACTGTTGGCTTTGGTGCGCTCGAGTTTGGAGACAAGCACCTGGGCGTAATACTGATTTCGAACGACGTTGTAGGACTCAGGGGGCATTTTCATCCCTTTGAGGATATCGACCGAGCGATTGAACACAGGACCGACAGCGGATGCCAGCTTGTTGACGAGCATGAAGTCAACTTCGCCCATCGGGACAACGACAATCTTTGATTTCAGCAGTGACACGGGTGTATTCGCCATTATTCAGCAGTGTAGAAGCGCGACTTGGAACCGCCGACACCTACCTTCACCATCGATTTGGCAGCACATTTGGGGCAATACCCCACAAAGGCTGTCCCTTCACGGTTTAGATACAAGCGCTGATAAACGTGGCAGCACTTGAAGTAGACGCCCAAAAAAGGTCGCTTCTTTCCCTTATTCTCTACCGTCATACTAGTCTAACGCAAATATAATCTCCGAGAGCAAGTTATAAAACCAAAAAGGGCACGAGGGGGGGCGGGTGCTTGTGCGAGAAGTTGCTACGACAGTGTTGAATCGGCAAGCTCATCCATAATGATCACCGAGGCAGAACAACCCAGACGTGTGGCCCCCGTTTCAAGCAGTTCTCTACACTGCGCCAGAGTCTTGATTCCACCTGCCGCTTTAACCCCGATCTGCCCTCGTGCAGCCTTCACAAGTGTTTGCACCTGAGCAGTTTCCGCCACGCCAAAGAACCCCGTGCCGGTCTTGACGAATTGGGCACCTGAGTTGACGACTATTTCCGTTGCCGCCACCCGCTGCGCTTGGTTAAGCTTTGAGGCCTCGATGATGACCTTCAGCCCTGTCTCCTGCGGCAGCATCCGGCGGATATCCGTTAGCTCGCACTCGACTCTGGCATACTCCTCCGATACCAACCACCCAATATTGGCTACCACATCGATTTCACAGGCACCGTCGATAGCCCCCTTGACCGCTTCGACTATCTTTACATCGGTCCGGGATGCCCCCAGCGGAAAACCGGCGACAGTCACAACACGGGTCTCGCTCTCAGTCAGTCTCTCGGTGGCCAACTCGACCCAGATCGGATTGACGCAGACCGCATAGAATTCGTGCCTCCTGGCCTCATCGCACAGGCGGGCGATATCCGCCGACTCGGCATCGGGCCGGAGCAGGGTGTGGTCGAAACGTCGGTTCAGATCATGCAGGATACTCTGCATCCGTCCTCCTTGGTTTGGCTGCAACAGAAGCGAAGATATGAAAAAACGGCCTCCCCGAAAAGGAGAGACCGCTCAATCCGTGTTGAATCTGTGCTATTTGCCGTAGTCGAGCTTCAGCAGCGAATAGTCAACGTCGTACTCGATTTTGATCTTCAGATTGACCGTGTCTGTCGGTTGTTCTTTTGTCTCCTTATAGACCTGACAACGGTCACCGTCGAGCTTCCACTTCTCCCGCTGGAGCACGACCATTCCTTCTTTGTAGGCGAAATAGAGGTTGCCCGAGGTCTCGATCTTATCCAGACCGCTAATCTGTTCAAAGGCGCGAACGCCCTCCATGCCAGGGTACTGGTAGGGCTGGATGGGGAGGATGAGGTTTCCCTCGTACTCAATCACGGCGCAGTCGTAGCCTCGCTCGCGAACCAGCGACGAAATTGTGTATGTGGTTGATGCCTCAATAGGACCATCGGGGAGGATCACGCGCGTAGTCTGGGTCCAACTGTAGCCGGGACTGTGCTCACCCTTCGGAAAGACGGCTGCGCCTTGTTCGAAGTAATCTCGCACATAGGCCAGATCGACTGAGGAGCGATCCGAAGTGAAATCGAGATCGATGACCTTGCCGTTTGGCTTCATCCACAGTACGTAGCCGGTCATCTCGCGAACCGTGTCCGTAACGACTGAATCGGTTTCATCCTTCGAGAAGACCCTGATACTCTTCTGTTCCAGTATCTCAGCGGTAGAGTCTTCGAGCACTCGACGGACATGCCAGTCGATATTCATCGTGTTTTCGTTGTAGCGATCCAGGGTCAGACTGTCGTCGCGATACCGCTTCAGTGTCCCCTTGGTGATCTGCTTGTAGCTCACTTTCATGTCGGGCACGAATTTCATTTTCAGGCTGACTTTCTTTTCGCCTGAATCGCACCCGAAGGTTATGAGCATAGCAATTAGGCCGACCATGGCCAACGCAACTATAGATTTAATCAAAACTTGTCTCCAGTTCCTTGTTTCGAGGCTGACCTATTCGAGGTCAAGTGCACCGGTTATGCCATCGACACGCCCGAGCATTCCTGGCGGACCGAGCAAGAGCACACCGTGGCTCACTCGCAGGATCTCGGCATTTGTCATGGGAGTATCGGTTTCTGACTGCGCCATGGTCACCAGGGTAATCGTACCCTGCTGGTCAAAGCTGTCCGGTGCTTCCGAGAAGACCAGCTCACGATTGGAGCCGATCAACAAGGAAATGAAGAACAAACAGATGGACGCGGCTGCCATTAGCAACGACCGTACAAACGGCGATCGCACCGAGGCATCGTGGTCGGCGATAGCCGGGTAGCCCCCTGAATACGACGATGACTCCACCGTACGAGCCATAATAAGGCTGTGCACTTCCGTGAAATAATCGTCGCCGGGATCCCGGCCGGCTCCGTTGGATAGGAGTTCTTTGAGCCTGACTGAGGATTCGTACTCTTTGCGGCAGTCCTCGCAGATATCGAGATGATCCTTGAGTTGCTGTGAGTCCGAACCGTTCAGCTCGTGGTCAACGAAGTCCTCCAGGAGCGCTTGAGCCTGACGGCATGTCATTCTTACTCCTTCTTGTCGAGTCGCTTCTTCAGAATCTTTTTCAGCTTTTTTCGGGCTATATGGAGATTCGAGCGGACCGTCGCCTCGGGACATTCGAGAATATCGGATATCTCCGCTTTGGTGTATCCTTCGACGTCATGAAGTAAAGCTGTAATCTTCTGTCGAGGTGGCAACGTGCCCAACGCTTTGTGAATCTCCTCCATCAACACCTTGTTCCTGAAATGATCATCCGGGGTCGTAACCTTCCGCGATAACTCTACCTGAACTTCTCCCGGAAGGGCTGAGGAATCGTCAGCAATCTGACTGTGACCGCGGTGCTTGCGCAGCAGATCAATGGAGTAGTTGGTGGCTATCCGAATCAAAAACGAGGTGAAATTCGTTACATTTGTCAGTCCCTTTCGTTTCTTGTAAACGCGGACAAAGCTCTCTTGTACTACTTCATCGGCATCAAGGTGATTTCCCAGCATCTGAAAGGCGAGGTAATATATCCGCTTTTCGTAGCGTGAGACCAACTCGGCAAAGGCCGAATCGTCACCCTGAGCAAAATCCCTGACCAACTCGGGTATATTTTGTGTCATACCCTAATGCTCATACGGAATAAAGACGGACAAGGGGCCGGTTTGTCAAAACTTCAGAAACCTGTTGACGGACATTTGCCTAAAGGTTATGGTTATGTCTGTATCTTGTCAATCTTTTTTTGGGCAACGACTTAGCGTAATGGCGGCCAATGGATTCAAGTCTGATTCACAAGAATAAGTACAAATTCTTCACTGTTGGAGCCATCGGGACCTTCATGGCTACGCTGGACGGGTCTATTCTAAACGTCGCGCTACCTTCAATTGCGACCGATCTGCAAGCGCCTGTCAACCTTGTGGCCTGGGTGGTGCTGGCGTATTCACTGACAATGATTTCCCTGTTGATATTGTTCGGCGCCTGGACTGAGCGTCGAGGATACAGTTTTTCGTACAAGTTTGGATTTGTGTTCTTCTTGCTCGGGTCGATAGCCTGTGCCATGAGCGACCACATTTACATGCTGATCGCGTCCAGAGTGTTTCAGGCGATGGGCACAGCTATGTTCGCTTCAGTGGGGCCGGGCATGATTACCACTGTGTTTCCACCGGAAGAGCGCGGAAAAGGTATTGGATTAATGGTGATGATTGTATCGGCCGGGTTTATGACGGGACCTCCGCTGGGGGGATACATCCTCGGTTTTGCTTCCTGGCATGCCATTTTTCTGATCAACATTCCGGTGGCGTTGTTTGGTCTGTATATGACCGGGCGGTATTTCAAGATGCTTACGCCCCCGAAAGAACCCCGCCCCATACACCTGCCTGCTGCGGTCTGTCTGTCGACCGGACTGGTGAGCTGCGTGTTCAGCTTGTCGCTGATAGACGATTACGCGTTGTCCGATGTTCGCGTCTGGGGAGTTGCAGTTGTTTCGGTGGTATTCCTGAGTCTGTATTTCTGGCTTGAGATGAATCCGAAGCGGTCGCTTATCGGGCTTGACATTTTCAAAAACCGCACGTTCTCCGCTTCGCTCGGTGCGCAACTGATGCATTTCGCCGGGCTTTCGGGAGTGCTGATTTTGATTCCGTTTTACCTCGAGAACATCAAGCATCTTGAGCCTCAGCGGGTAGGGCTGTTTCTGGTCATTCTGCCTATCATGATGTTCATCGGCGCGCCATTGTCGGGGAAGCTATCGGACAAGATCGGTTTCAGACTCCTGACGAGTACGGGTATGGTCATCATGGGGGCTGGGCTTTGGCTGCTTTCAGACCTGTCAGTAGACAGCGAGACCTGGTACATTGTCACCTGCCTGGTGGTTCTGGGCGGGGGAGTGGGATTGTTCAGTACGCCGAACTCATCGGCCCTAATGGGATCAGTGAGTCAGGAGCGCCGGGCTACTGCGTCCGGGATTTTGGCCACTAATCGGAATATTGGGATGTCTGTCGGAGTGGCGCTTTCAACGGCGTATTTTGCCTATCTGCAAACCGCGAACGCCTCGCTGGGAGATGCCAACCTGATTTTTGTCGAGAGTTACCGCACGGTCATAACCGGAGCCATCGGTTTTGCAGCGATGGGATTGATTTTCTGTCTGATTCGGAACAATCGGCAGGTGGTCGATAAGTCGACGGAAATGGGTTGACACGGGAGATCAATCCGATTATAATTGGTGCTCGAAATGGGGCCATAGCTCAGCTGGGAGAGCGCTTGACTGGCAGTCAAGAGGTCGGGAGTTCGATCCTCCCTGGCTCCACCAAATTAGAAGAAACCCTTACCGGTTGAACGGTGAGGGTTTCTTCTTATGTAGCGATGACATTCCTGACGTCTCTGGTCATTGAGTAGCGCGACCTGGCTTGCGCGTCAATCAATCATGTCGTTTATTGACGATGTTACGGGGTGGCGAGACTCCCACATTCTGACTTGCCATTGGTGAGCGAAATTGGGACACGACTTTCGGGGTCATGTTTGTTGTTGGACGCTATTGCGTAGCGCAGAAGAGGTTTGTGTCTGCCCAGCGCAACAAGACAGGCCCTGCGTATGCTCCCAGGGCCTGCTTGGGCCGGTGCCTTATCGCTTGCTGAATAAGTTGACGAGCAGCCCGCTCAACCCGAGAAGGGTTGAGAGACTAACCGAGGCTGGGATGCGGACAACTAGCAGCAGGTTCCTGGACCTTGCTACTATCACCATGCCGTCCGTCCCTGTGGGACCAGTCCTTTGGGAAACGAAATTGTGGGCCTTCAAAATATGCATCGTTTCTTCTTGACGCCAGTTAGCTAGGAAGGCGCTCGTGGACACCTCGACGGGCTCGGCGTGACTTACTGCTGGTTCTGTCGTGGCTGCAGGAGTTCCGACCGACATGCCACTACAGGCTTTGACGCACCACCGACGTCTCCCTTTGTCGGTCTGACGTAACTCATTTCAAGATGTTCTGTTTTAGAAAAGCTGTCCCCACCACATATCAAATCCCTATGTGCGGACAGCGCGATAGCAACCGTCCTATTTATAAATATAGGACCGTGTTGACTATTTTGTCAATGGAAAAATGGGAAAAGTGTCTTAGATGGAAATCGGCAGATGACAGCCAGGTGCGTCGAACGAATGTCCGGCGCTGCCCGACATGGGAATGGGACGACCGGAAAGGAGGTCAATGCTCCTCTCCGATAAGTCTACTGAAGGACGAAAGTGCGTGCGCGAAGATCCCGGAGGAACAGGAGTCGCTCACACAGCGTCGGTCTGGCGCGACTTTCTGATCTCGTGACCGGTCAGCCACACGCCGGTCAGGGCGCAGACTGCACCGAGTCCGAACGCAATCAGGAAGTACGCATGCTGGACAAATGCCGTCTCGGCACCTTCAGCGATACGCGGCAGGAATTCAAGGATCAGCCCGAGGGCCAAACCGACCCCCATGGGCCAACCGGATCGCCAACTCGCCTTGCGCTGTTCTCTGAGTCTTTCTCTTGTTTCCATTTGTTCCTCCGATTATCTGATGTGGTATTCGCCTACGCTGGCCAGGACACAAAGAGCGTGACAAGAAACAGCACCAGCCCTAGCTCCAAGAGGATCAAAGCAGCAAGATTGAGATGATATCCCTTTGGAGTGAACCAGGACTTCGTCTTCCAGATCGGTTTCTAGTGTCGCGTGTTGAACGACCATATCTTAGTGCCCGCGGGGCACTCGGCAGTGCGATGGTGTCGGGCCACGAGCGAGAGAGCCGCGCCAGCCCCCATGAAAACGAGGAACAGCGCCAGCATTACGATTTGATCAGGCATAGAATCCTCCAATCGTGGTATTACCTGCTTCACTAATAATACCACTTGTGGCGGTCGATTATTCAGTAGTGCCTATTGAAATGCTGCAATAACTCGCATGAAGTTCCCCGTTATCATAGCGTAATCTCCTTATCCATGAATATCAAGTAAAAAAACCTACAGAGTCCATGACATATGAGTTTGGACGCCATATTTCCTCGTCCGTCAACTCATTGGCACTCCTATCTCGGGCAGAAATTGCACTCGATCCAAGGTCCGGCGACGACGGACTTTTCCCGGACACTCCGCCGTGCCGGGCCTCGGAACGGGTAGGCTCTCACCATGCGTGTGAGCGGAAAGTATAAGCACCACACGCGCCACAAAGAAGTATTACAAGTCGTGTGCCAAAAGCTGTCACGTGGGGAGATGGTTGTTTAAGTTGTCAACTGTGTGGCACTTACGATTGCGATGCGTCGGCCCTACAACAGCGCCACATCGGTCGACAAAGCCGCGTTTACGAATAGTGGGCGAAATACTACGAATTGAGGGCTAGAGCTACGAATTCAGCGGTAATTGTTACGAATTTGGCTGGTTTTGTTACGAATCGCTTCGCGAACCTGACCTATTCATATGCGGCTAAGAAGGAGGCTTAGGGTTCCGCCATGCGTGCGATCAGGTCACCGGATATCACTCGAAACGTGGGCTTCCGAGGACAGTCACGACAGAAACGAAAAGTGAGTTGGAATTTGTAAGGAGCCTTCTCGCCGTTAACGATCGGAGGGAAGTAGGTGCTGTTACAAATGGCGGAGCTGAGAGCCCTGGCAAGACCGTGTCCTTTGGGTTCTTCGGAAATGACTTTGGTGTTCACGATCCAGCCGTATCTGTCGGCCTCGACAATCATCACTACAGTTCCTTCCTGGAAATTTCGCCCAACGCTTACCCCTGCAAACCGAAACACCGGCGGTCGGTCCGACCTCCACGGCTTCACTCTTCCGGAAGTGATACCAGGTGACGACCAGTCGGTACTATGCGACGGTGGCAGGTTCATATCAAGAAACGACGGAGCACCGGGGAGACCGTCGCCGTAGTCATCGCCCGTACCGTAGAGGGGAAGGGTTGTGTCCATGGTGCCGAATCGGGTGGCTACGAAATCGAGGTCGGGGTTGGCCCGAGTGTACTCAACAGGTATCGGGGATGTTTCGGGCGGTATTGTTACCGATGCCGGAACAAGTCTGTATCCCCTGAACCCGGCAAACCCTTCGTGCTCGTGATACTCAGGCGGGCGGAAATCAAGCCCGACCGCTCTGGCCTTGGCAGCGGTTGTTCCGGTGCCGTGTTCTCCGCTTGGTGCATCGGTCATCTGCAAGATGTCAGACTGGTTTGGAGACGTGAAGTACATAAGGCAGAAAGCAAAGAGCGCACACGCAACAGCTGTGAGCGCGATTGCCCTCAGCATATTGGGCTGGTACGCCTTCTTCTGCTCGTGGAGAAGGCGGATGCACGAACACGGAGCGTATTCGGTTCCGTTCATTGTCGTTCACCTTTCGGTCTGAAACGACGTCCTGACAGGCCCGGCCACGATCATGTCGCCCGAAACAACCTCGACTGTTGACTGACGTCGACAGGCCCAACAGAAATCGTAGGTCAGCTGAAACCGGTACGGAACCTTCTCACCGTCTACCACGGGCGGCCAGTACAGACTTCGATCCAGGGCATCCTTGACGGCTTCGGCGAAGTCGTGTCCGGACGGTTCCTCGGAGATCACTTCAATGTCTTTTAGTCGACCGGCCCGGTCAGCGTCGACAATCATCATCACGCGACCGTCAATGAACTTGCCCTTTTGAGGATACCGCACATTGGCAAATTGCAGGATAGGTGCGTGTCGGCCATCACCGGTCGGGGTCCCGTTTGCGATGCCGGGGAAACGCCAGTGTTCTCCGTGGCGTTTCGGCAGGTTCATGTCAAGAAATGTCATGGCTCCGGGGAGACCGTCGCCGCAGTCATCGCCCGTGCCGTAGAGTGGAAGCGTGGCGTCTGTCGACCCGATACGCACTGCGGCAAAGTCTACATCCGGGCTGATACTCGTGTATTCGGTGGGGTCGAATGTTGATAGTTCTGCGGTTGGATGCGATTCAGGCAGAACCATATAGCCTTCGAACCCGGCGAATCCTTCGTGGTCGCGATACGCCGGCGGGAGGAAATCAACATATCCACCCGTCGATTTGGTGTCGGCCCCCGATTGATCTGCAGCACCGAACTCCAACCCGTCGGCTTGTTGCTCAGCGTCGGCGTTCTCGATGATCTCCGGCGCCTGCACCAGTAGTCGGATACCGATAGCAGCGATCGTAGACGCGATTGAGATCAGCAGGATCGCTCTTAGCAGATTCGGCTGATAGGCCCGCTTGTGCTCGTGCAGAAAACAGAGCGTGGAACAGGTTTTGTAATCGAGTCTGGTCATCTTGCCTACCCCCAACAACGCAATTACCTGGTATTCGGTCCGCGGAGAATCAAGTTTCCCGAGACTACTGCAATCTCGGAGGGCCTCGGGCACTGCCAACAGAACTCGTAGGTCATCTCGAACCGATATGGTACTTTCTCACCGTCTATTACCGGGGGAGAGAAGGTACTTGCGTACAGTGCGTCCTTCAATGCCCGGGCGAAATCACAGCCCCAGGGTTCCTCATATACGACCTCACAGTCTCTAATGAAACCCGTGCTATCGGCACAAACAATGAGCACTACTTTACCATCGACATAGATCCCTTTCAACGGATACTTGATTCGCTTCAGTCTTAGCAACGGAGGCTGATCAAACGCCCTACCCGAACCGATCCCCGGCAGGCTCCAATCGTTGCTTCGTGACGGCAGGTTCATGTCAAGAAATGTCATTGCGCCGGGGAGACCGTCGCCGTAATCGTCACCGGCGCCGTACATCGGGAGTGCGGCGTCTACAGAACCGATCCGCGTCGATGCGAAGTCAATGGCCGGGATCAGGTCAAAATACTCGGGGGCGCTGATCGACGTCTCGACCAAAGGCAGAGTGGCCTGTGACAGAACGCGATAGCCGGTAAACCCGGCGAACCCCTCATGATTACGGTACGTTGGCGGACGGAAATCTGCGTTACCGCCTGTCGATTTAGAATCGACTCCGGGTTGATCCGCAGCACCGAACTCAAACCTGTCGGCCTGCTGCTCAGCGTCCGCATATTCGCTGATCTCCGGCTCGTGCGCCCGCAATCGGATGCCGAGTGCGGCAATAGCTGACGCGATCGAGACCAGCAGGATCGCTCTCAGTAGATTCGGCTGATAGGCCCGCTTGTGCTCGTGCAACGCACTGATACTCGCGCAAGGATTATACTTCAGGTATCGCATTGATCTTGTCCCCTCACACTGAGCCCCCGGAGGAGAGGCATGCAGCCCCTCCTCACCAGGCGGCACATGCCTCTTATTGTCAGCTTCCGACGTCCCACACCAGACTGCTACAAGAGAGGTCTACGTAGCCGCCAATGCAGTTTGCTATTGTTCGTATGATGCAGTTCTGGGTGCCACAATTGCTGATGTCGCATCGGCTCCGGTATTCCAGTAATCCCGGTGCGCCGACCGGGTCGCCGGCATAACTGTCGCCCACGAAGACGATACTGGTGATGCTGAAAATCAGCATCATCGTACATAACACCGCGAATCCCTTTCTGAGATTTGTCAATTCTTCACCTCCTTTCGCGACGGTTTCTGTTGTTCTCTACCCCGGCGGATTCCTCGGCGTGTGCTCTCAGATTGTCATCTGGTACCTCATTGCTTGGAGCGTCCTTCTCGATAGACACTCCAACAACTGCAAGCTGGTTGTATTCGCTATGATTCAATCCCCTTACGTACACGCTGCTGTGCACCATAGGTATACTATCGGCAAAGCGAACCGAATAGCTCACGACATCGTACTTCTCGCTCTCGGCCGGGCAGCCGCAGTCAAGATTGTACCGCAGTATCGCTGCCAGGCTGTCGCCGCGGCGATAAAACCTTACGGAGCCTTCGGGAAGACCTTCAGCAAAGTCGTCGTGCTCGCCGATAGAGTCCCTGATTATCTCATATAAACGTGATACGCTGACTATAGATTTGTGTGAGAGATCCAGGCTGGTGTAACTCAGTGTCAGTTCCTGACTCTGTTCTAGCTCGGTCTTCGGTTTTTCCAGCGAGGCAAAGGCCGGCTTCAGGACAAAGCCGTAAAAGAGTACTACGGCCGGTAATACCAAGCCTATAAACACCATGCCGGCGATCTCGAAAATGCGGCGAGTGACTATCCAGAACGATGAATCAGTCATACAGCCCCCTAGAGAACCTTTATTCCCAAGATGATTATGGAGACACCGCCGACTGAGAGAATCGAAACAGCCAGGGCGTCTTTTGCTCCAATCGACAAGATTGAGCGAAGCCCTCTGGCCACTACAACGATTTCCAGAACAAAAAACACGCTCAGCGTCGTCGCAAGAAAGTACAAGGCACCTGATGTTGGGTATCCGAGTTGACGGACCACCGGTCCCAGCGACAGTGACGAGTGGACGTCCTGAGTAATCAGGATCAGGGGAGCCGTCAACAACACGCCCACGGCGAATAATACTTCGCCTTTTAGCACGACCGACAGTATGTCACGATAATGGGGTTTGGTGCTGATATTCAATCTCAGGAGTAGCAGCGCAATGAACGACACAACCAGTGGGTTTATCATCAGCATCGACTTGGCGACAAGAATCACCGTGCCAACGAACAATCTGGAAGGAGCGAATCCTCCAAACTCTGCGTGAATCGCATCCGTCTCGACCGACAGTTCAAGAGAGATGGTCAGGGCGGCGGCAGTCAGGTGCAGAAGGACAAGCAAAATGTAGGGTGCCGCGATGCAATCGCGGGTGGCCCGACATCCGGAAAACGGCTTTGGAAAGGAGAATACCTCCATCGCCGTTCGATAGACAGCCCCTGCTATGCTCAATCCGTCCGAAACTAACATGTCTTCCCAGACTCCCCATATGTTACGACGACACGCAGGCGACAGCCCATACGAGTGCGAGTCGTTCACTCAGGACGATAGTGTGGCGGAGAACGAAATACCCGATGACAGCGAGATGCCAATCTGTGGGATAGCATAAGCAAGCTGCCTGACAGGTAGCGTCGGTGTCAATATAGTTTTTTGTCTTTTTTAGCGAAATCCCACAACCGGGTTCGGCAACAACGGTCTCCGCCGGGTCTCCGTTGTGCCGAACCCGGAAGGGGTTGGCTCTCGCTAACCGTGTGCTCTAAAGAAAGAAATGCCACCCTCGCACATCCGTATATGGCAATATCTGTGCCAATGCGGGGCGCGTTCGGCTGTATTCGTGTAATATGTTGGGAGACAGTCGTATACAAGGCAGCGCATTGGAATCGCAGAAGAGCGACATCAGCCGAAATGGGCTGGATTACGAATCGGCAGCTGATTGTTACGAAATGGGGGTAGATTGTTACGAATTCGGGCCAAAAGATTACGAATCGAGGGGTATATGTTACGAATTTGGCGTATATCGTTACGAATTGGGTCCGAAAACGCGGTGCTTTTGAATGCGTTTTGAAGTCGGAGTGGCCTCCGCAGGTTCGGCGCTGAGAAAGGCCTCCCAACGAATCCAGCACTCCAGAAGGATCAAATTTCAACCTTGCCTACGCGAGGGAGAGTTTCCATAATGACGGGCCCAAAAGACGGTTCCGTGCGGCGCGCGCACCAAGTACATGAATCGCAGGGAGCTACAGCCGGCGACAGTGCCTCGAACGACAAAGCTTCGACGCGTGAAACAAATTGAGCCGGCAACACGTATCTAGGCTAACTCTGTGCAATCTGTGTTTTAGTCCTTTGAGGAAGGGGATACTTATATGAAGAGCAAAATAGGTTTCGCGGTCGGATTTCTGGTGATTCTGTTCTCCGCTGCGATAGCGTCCGCCGGGACGCTGGTCGAAATCAATGATATTCGCCAGGGCGACTTGGAAATGGTCGGGTTTGAGCTGACCCAGGGTGCCGAGGTCGATATCGAGGCCGTGGGAGTGCGCACGCGCTATTCCAAGCAAATGGCAGTCTATGCCTGGATAATCGACCATGAAACCCGCCAGCCAGTCTGGGTCATGAGCCTTGCGCGCTCCGCCAAACACAAGGAAAGCCGGGCACTCCGGTTTGCGGAGAAGGTCAAGTTCCTTGAGAAGGGCAAGTACGAGTTGTACATGTATGCCGGAGATCTCTTCACCGGCAATTTCAACGTGAGCGGCTCAAAGGATTTCTTCGATCTCCTCGGTGATATTTTCGACGATGAGGAAGATCAGGACGACGAGTACTACTACCGCGATGTCCGGTATTACCTCGATGACTGCTATGTGAAAGTGTCCTCCGAGGAAATCGGCGTCGACAAGGTGAAGACTTTCGACGTCAACGGTGATTTCTCCGATGCCCTTGCCCGCTTCAACGGCGTCGGTAACGACGAGTACATTCGTCAGATGTTCACCTTGGATAAGCCGATGAATCTGCGGATATACTCGTTGATTGAGCACCCGCGTGGTTGGGACGCTCCGGTCGATGGCGCCTGGATCGTCAATGCCGAGACTCGTGAGAAAGTCTGGCAGATGGACCGCTGGAACACCGAGCGAGCAGGCGGCGGCAAGAAGAACCGCAAATTCGACGACGAAGTAAGACTCGATAAGGGCACCTATGTACTCCATTATGCGTCGGATGACTCCCACTCTGCCGAGGAGTTCAATGTCGCTCCGCCGTACGATCCGCTGAACTGGGGCGTGACGTTGTTCCCGGGCAAGGATCTCGACCCTTCCGCGTTCCATCTTGTGGACAAGAAACTTTCCGTGGATCCGCTGATCGACTTCTCTCGCGCTCGTAATGACGATTTTATGGAACAGGCGTTTGAGCTAAAGAAGGACTGTCAGTTGCGCGTTTACGCGCTGGGCGAATGCACGGGTAAACGTTCCGATTTCGCCGACTACGGCTGGATTGAGAATGCTGTCACCGGCAAGACAGTATGGGAGATGACTTGGCGAAATACCGAGCCTGCCGGCGGCGGCGACAAGAACCGGATGTTCGACGGCATCATTGATCTTGAGAAGGGCAAGTATATTGCCTTCTATACCACCGATGACTCTCACGCCTATCGCTCGTGGAACGTCAAACGCCCGTTTGATCCCAGTGCGTGGGGCATGACGATTTATGGCGGTGAAGGTATGGATGCCAAGGATATGACTTTCCTGACCGAGGCGGAGGTTATGGATGATTCCAAGGTCCTCTGTTCGCTGACTCGCGTTCGCGACCGGGAACGTCGCCGGGCAAATTTCGCGCTTTCAAAGGAGACCAAGGTCAATATTCTTGCGATTGGCGAATACTCTGCAGGCGATCGGAATTTCTGCGACTACGGCTGGATCGAGGATGCCAAGACTGGCAAGACGGTTTGGGAAATGACTCGTCGCAATACCGACCACGCCGGCGGTGGCGACAAGAACCGGATGTTCGACGGTACCGTGACACTCGATAAGGGTGAGTACGACGTGTTCTACATTTCCGACGGATCACATTCGTTCAACGACTGGAATGTCCGTCAGCCGGACAACCCGCGCAAGTGGGGGATCACCGTGACGCTTGCCGAGTAATCCAACCTCACAAGACACAGAGACCACATGACAACAGGGCTGTCTCGCAATTAGCGTGACAGCCCCGCTTCTTATGGGGAGGTCTGGGAAGAGTGGCCACAGGGTGAGCGGCCATCTCTGTGTCTTTGCAGCTATTTCAGAAGCACCATCTTCTTCGTTTCGAAAATCCCGTTCGCCTTCAGACGGTAGAAGTACACACCGCTGGGCATGTTGATCGCATCCCACTTAACCATGTGCGGACCTTTGTCGAGTCGCTCGGCAACTAGATGGGCTACCGTTTGTCCGATGGCGTTGATTACGTCCAGGGAGACATCGGAGGCCTCGGGAAGAGCGAAGCAGATCGTAGTAACCGGGTTGAACGGGTTCGGATAGTTCTGCTTCAGAGTGAACGTCTGGGGCTGGTTCTTGAGCATGACTGTCTGGCCGTCCCAGGTTGCGAACTCGATACTCAGTATCTCGGCGTCGGTTTCAAGAAACGCCCCTGAGAAAGTAGCTTTGCCATCGAGAGAATAAAGAAGGATGCGACGGTTACCCTCGACGACACCCTGGGCCATATCCATGCCCTCGGCGAGCGATCTAACCGGCGCGTCGCCTCTGAGGGTGACCAAGGCGGCCCCCATCTTCGTATCGACACCGAGTGTGCCGTTTTTGTGCGTATAGGCGGCTGGAGCCGGAGATGTTTTGTACGAACCGGGGAGAACGTCGCCGGTGATTATGCGCAGCAGGAGGACGTAGTCTGCGACCGTGAGGATCTGGCCGTCACGGTTAATGTCAGTGGCATACCCCCCCTGGGCTGGAGGATCGGGGCAGGGAATGATCTCAGTGAGGAATCTCTGAAACAATACCGCGTCGGACATTTCGTACCGGATGCCGTTCTGGTTGATATCGCCAGGCTCGGGATCACCATTCGGGCAAAGGACTTCGATGCCGCCGTTGATGAATGTGCAGATACGGTATGGCTCTCCGGGTTCTCCCGTCAGGCATTCGTCTGGCGTTCCGGCATAACTTGGGAGACTCGACAAGTCGTCAGTAATGTCCACGAATCCCTGGTACGGGTCGTAGTCGACCACATTAGTAGATATCTGGCTCTCTGTACCATCAGCGATTGTGAGTAGATTGGATTCGCAATCAGCCCAGTAGAATCGCACGGGAGCGAACTGACAACTGACCCGTTCGTCGTCCGCCAGCTGGAAACGAAGTACGGTCAGCGTTGTTCTGTCATTCTCGAGCATGCAATAGGGAGGCTCTTGCGGTCCGCTTGCTCCAACCACGCCGACAACGCGAACCAGGCCGGTGGGACAAGTGGCACAGCCATCTTCATTCATGCCGACCTGGTAGCTCAAGTACTCCCAATTGCAGTCCTCATAGATATCGCCCCGGAGGGCCTCGTTGAACGTCATGATTCCGGCGTCATAGGCGAAGAGGAGATCGAAACTACCGAGTCCGTACCAGGAGTCCAAGTCATTGATCCTTACGACGACATCGGCGAACTGACCGGGCATCGCACCGTCAACTCTGTCAATTTGGAGCCATTTGCAGACACACCATCTGACGCGCCAGTGAATCGTGATCTGAGTTGACTCGAGACCGTCAGAGACTTCTACGACCATCTCCACGGAAGCCTCTCCGTCTGCCGGTTTGTAAGTTACTACACCATCCTCTATAGTGACCAGGTCCCCCGAGCTTTGCGGAAACCAAGACACAATCGACCAGCTCAGACTGTCACACTCATCAAAGTCCAATGCGACAATCGTGCGAGTTTTTGTCTGGCCAACGCCGATTGGCATCGCCTCCCAGGGGCTGATGTCCTCGACTGAGACAATCTCCGGTGCAGTGTTCAGAAACTCCAGATTGACCGTATGGACAGGTCCCCAGGTGCCAGATATGTCACACGCGCGGATTTCCAGCACGGCCGTGCCGGATTGCGGCGCATCGTCGCAGGTCCAGCGAGCCGAATGTGCCCCGGTAACGGCAAGGGTTCCCGGCCCGGAGACGATTTCCCAATCGTAGGGGAAGTTATTCTCCTGATCAGAGGCCACGAAATCGAGCGTCCCCGTCTCGCAGTGACTGAAGGAGTAGTCTGTTGGGCCGCTAACAACCGGCACTGCCGCTTGTGCTGTCAGTCCTCCGAAGACCAGTATGGCCAGAGTACAGGCGAATAGAGAGTAACAGCCAGAATTAGCGGATATCGGGAGAGTTCGATTCAGCTTGTGAAACATTGATCGCAGCATGGCAAACCTCCCCGGCTTAAGCAACCAGATTAGATAGGACTTTGTTAAGGTTCGGTACTTAGAGGAAATATAGATCGACGTATACATCCTGTCAATAAGGAAGATGACCGCACGGTCTGCGACCGCCGCGTTCCTTCAAGGAGGTGTGCGACTCCTGGGCTATTGGCTGATGTTGTATTCCTGCATCTTTGAATACAGCAATCGGCGGTGGATGCCGAGATAGCGGGCGGCCTCGGTCCGGTTCCAGTTTGTCTTCCAGAGCGCCTTCCTGATAAGCGATTCCTCGATGTCGGAGAGGATGATCTTCAGAGGTCGGCCGTTCTCAAGTTGTTTCTCGGGTGATATCGGCAGAGCCTTGCCTTCCGGAGGAGTGGGAAGAGCGCCTATGGATACCACGTTCTCCCGTGCCATGACGATAGCGCCCTGGATGGTGTTTTCCAGTTCGCGGACATTGCCCGGCCAGGTGTACTCCTGCAAGGCGCGCAGGTCCTCTTCCTGTACGATCAACTCACGATCAGGGCAGTGTTTCTGGAGGAAGTGTCTGATGAGTAGCGGGATGTCCTCTCGTCGTTCGACAAGGGGGGGGACGTTGACCTGCACCACGTTGAGACGGTAGTAGAGATCTTCGCGGAAGCTGCCCTTCTTGACCTCGGACCCGACGTCCCTGTTGGAGGCTGCGATCACACGAACATCGACACGAATCGGCGTTTCTCCACCCACGCGGTAGAAGGTCCGTTCCTGCAGGACACGCAGTAAACGAACCTGCAGCGAGGGAGACATGGTGTTAATTTCATCAAGGAAGATCGTACCGCCGTCGGCAAGTTCGAACCGGCCTTGACGCTGCGAAATAGCCCCGGTGAAAGCGCCCTTCTCATGGCCGAATATCTCACTCTCCAGAATGGTTTCGGACAGTGCCCCGCAATGGACCTTCACGTACGGCTTCTCAGCACGCAGCGAATGTCGCTGGATGGCATCGGCTACAAGCTCTTTGCCGGTGCCGCTGTCACCCTGAATCAGGACTGTGGCGTCGGTTGCCGAGACTCTGCCGATCAGCTTGAAGATGTCTTTCATCACCGGGCTGCTGCCGATGATGTTCACGTTTGCAGTCCGCGAAATCGTTGATACACGGGTACGAAGTTCCCTGACTTCGGAGAGCAGTTCCGAGTACTCCAGGGCACGTTGGATTATGAGCATGAGTTCATCGAGTTCAAACGGCTTTTCGACATAGTCGTAAGCCCCAGCCTTCATCGCCCTGATGGCCCGTTCACTGGTGCCATAGGCCGTGAATATGATAACCGGAAGATCCGGACGCACTGCCTTGATTTTCGCAAGTGCCGAAATGCCGTCAAGCTTGGGCAGGTTGATGTCCAGTAGTACAAGATCGGGATGATAATCGGCCACGTTGTCGATTGCCTCGGCACCATCGCCGGCCTCTGCTACTTCGTAGCCGTTCACGGTCAACAGGTCCGAGAGATTTCTGCGCATGGAGACTTCGTCGTCCACTATCAGGATGCTTCTATTTTGACTCATCTGGTAGGTCCCGTCCGGGTTGGTTGTTTGGTAGAGTGATGATGCAGACCGTACCTCCGTTGCTGCGCGGTCGAAGCTGAATTGTGCCGCCGTGTCCCTCGATGATTTCGTACGAGATGGACAATCCCAGCCCGAACCCCTTTTCTTTGGTTGTCACGAAGGGGTCGAACAGACTCTGTTGGAGGTCTTCGGGGATGCCTATGCCGTCGTCTTCAATAGTAACGCGGCAGAGGGAACCCAGTTTGTCATACTCTGTCCTGACATTGATAGCGCCGTTTTCGGACACGGCCTCGATAGAGTTGCTGATGACATTAATGAAAACCTGCCCGAGTGCGCTCCTGTCGGCCAGGATTGGAGGCACAGTAGGATCGAAATTCGATTGTATGGTGATGCTTCTCTTGGTGCTCCGGGTCTCGGAGAACATGATGTTGTGTTTGAGCAATCCGTTGATGTCGGTCGGCTCCATGCGACCCGGTTGCGGTTTTGAGAAGACGAGCAGTCGTTTGACCAGATCGGCGAGACGATCGACTTCATCGACAACCATCTGGAGGGAGTCATCGGTGAAGACGCCCTTAATATCTTTTCCATTCTTCGAATTACGAATCGCCTGCTGCCATATCTGTATTCGGGTTTTGATAATCGCGAGGGGTGTTTTGACTTCATGAGCCACTCCGGCGATCACCTTGCCGAGCGAGGCCATCTTCTGCTTCTGATGCAGTTCGCGTTCGAGTTGCTCACGGCGGTCGTTCTCTTCACGCATGGTCCTGATCATGGCATTGACCGATTGTCCGACAAACCCGAGCGCCCCCTTGCTGACCGTAACCTGTCGGGCGTTGCCGGATTTGACCTGTTCGAGGTCGGAGCTCATCTGTTGAATCTTGCGTCGTTGCGAGATCGAGGTTAGCAGAGCAATTACGAAACCGAGCAGTGAAATGATCGCGCCGAAATTGATTACCTGTCTGAGTTTGATGGCCGGTAATTCTCGTTCGATATGAATTCGGGCCCAGACCACGCCTATGACTTTTCCTTCTACTGTTACCGGATGCGTAGCCAGCGGGAAGATGGCCGGATCGAACTGATGCAGTCTGACGATTTGCTCGCCCTTGTCAATC
This sequence comes from uncultured candidate division Zixibacteria bacterium, assembly GCA_963664195.1. Classification (GTDB taxonomy): domain Bacteria; phylum Zixibacteria; class MSB-5A5; order GN15; family FEB-12. The sequence continues at coordinate 3,542,387 of OY760907.1, read as the reverse complement.
GTCTCCAGTACCTGCGACTTGATGAAATTGTAGGAGCGTGGCGGGGGACCGTAGACTGGAATCGGCGGGGGCGAGGTCGGATAGGAGTAGCCGTAGAATTCGTCCAGATGAATAATGAAGAAACCGCCTTCAATGCCGTGCACATGCGTAAAGACACTGTCAGACAGTAGTTTGAGGCGCTCATCCAAAGACTTGGATTCGTCCAGAGTCAGGGAATCCTGTTCAAAAACCCACTCCGCGTTCAGGGAATCGACCAGCGGATGTGCGGCGCTGTTGAGCTGCTCGGCAACGACCTTGGTCAGCGTCTTGTTGGTACTTACGACCTCGCGCGTCCAACTGTCGAGAGAAATCTGGACCGCAATTGATACCGTGACGACCACCGCAGCAAACACGGTTGCCCAGACAATAGCCCGGGTGTGAATGCGAATAAAATTCATCGGCTTTTTGCCATAATCATAGTCACGATGCTTTCCAACTCTGCCTGTCTTCTAGTGGGTGTTTCATTTTGCATCATTCGTTTTGTGTCTCCCAATCGCACGTAACAATATCTGTGCCCGTTTGGCGCCCCTGTGAGACAGCGAGTTTCGTCCAGTTATCGTCTGATTCGTGCTGCATCCGCACGTTCACGTGGGCTAATATAGCACGTTTTTGATGCCGGCGGTCAAGTATTAGTGGGATTGCCGTACCGGCCCTATTTATCTTGTCGCAGTTGGACTTATCGCCGCAGAAGCCAGACAAAGGAGGCTTGGCACGTTGTTTGTTTGCTGCAAGAAGTGTCAGCCCCGTGCGAGCGAGTCGACGAATGCCGATTCGGCGAGCATGTGACCGACAACTTTGTGGCGATTCTGGGCCGCGCAGTGATGGAAAAGACTACCGTAAGGAGGTACGAATTGATCCGGGGACGACTCCTGCATCTGCAGATTCTCACTGGTCTGATCCTGTTAGCAGCGGGATGGCTGGTATCATGCGACAGCATGTATGTCGATGACGGTGATTCCGATATCGGCATTACGACTCGCGGGGGATATTATTACTTGATTGACAACGGTACGTTCGAGCTGAGGATGCTTGATCCGAAACTCAGCGTGATGAAATCCTGGAGCCTGGCTCCGCTCGGGGCGGACACGCGCGCACAGGGGCTTGCCTTCGACGGCAAGAACTTATGGATTTCCATGGCTGGCTCAATTGACAGGATCTTCCAGGTAGACGCTTCCGGAGATTCCCTGGCTGTTCTGCGGTCTCTGAATGCTCCTCCTGATGGGAGGGGCACGATTCGTGGTATCACCTACGACGGCACCAACCTCTGGGCCATAAACAGCGGTTCGGCCACGTATGCTATCTCGCCTACTCTGTACAAGCTCGATCCCACCGATGGTTCCGTACTCGCCGAGTACACGTATCCAGAGTCAGGACCGCGTGCTTTGGCGTGGGCCGGAGAGACTGGTGCCGCCTACGGCAACGGGGCTGAGTCCGGCGTTTATATAGCTGACGTTGATCTCGACAAGATATACCGCTTCCGGACTGACATATCGCTCACTCAGGAAGCTTTTGCCTCGCCGGAGCCCCCGCGCGGAGCCGATTATATATTCCCGTGCGGGCTGACTTTCGACGGCTCGGACTTCTGGCTGATCAACAGCAGCAGCTCGGGTGACCATCTCTACAAACTGGACTATAAGGGGATTGAGCGCGAGCGTGTAGAACTGCCGTTTCCTACTCCGGGACCGATCGCCTGGGCCACAGGCGATGTTCGCACCGCGAATGCTCCGACGGTTACGGCGGTTTCTCCGAATACGGGCACCCGTGGGGGTTCTGTCATAGTTTCTGTTGCGGGGACGGACTTCAGGCCGGGTGACGGTCTGGCGGTGGATTTTGGGGCGGGTATCACTACCGTGCAGGCGACGTTTGTTGACGGCAACAGCATTACGGCTATCATCGACATTGCTCCCGATGCTGACTTCGGGCCGAGGGATGTCACCGTGACGAATCCCGACGGTCAAACAGCGGTGGGCGACTCCCTGTTCACGATACTGTCCATTGATCCCAATTCCGGCTTTATCTGGCTGACTGATGGCAATGCCGACCTGCTCTACAAAATCCGCATATCAGATACGAGCATCGTGCAGCAGTGGGATCTCACGCAGGTCGCTCCGGGAGGCTCGCCCCAGGGGTTGACATTCGACGGGACCAACCTGTGGCTCTGCGCCGGCGGCACCGACGATAAGTTAATCAAGCTCAACACGAGCGGTGCAACGCTGGACGAGATTGAGTCGATCACCGCTCCGCCTGAGGCTTCAGGCATCGCCAGAGAAGTAACTTTCGACGGAACAAGCCTGTGGACGGCCAACAGCACCACGGATCAGATTTATAAGCAGGACCCCGCAACAGGGAATATCCTGGATTCGATTCCGACTCCGGGTGACGAAGCGCGCGGTGTGGTCTTTGCTGATGGCGACCTGTACTGCAACGATCGCATAATCGACACGGTGTTTGTCTACGATTTCGACGCCTCGACATGGACGGCCGTATTCGGAACGCCGATTCCGCCGAATGGCACAGAAAGCAACAGGTATGCGACCGGTATGTGTTGGGATGGCGTTAACTTCTGGATTGCCAACAGCACGTATGAATTCGACTACTTGTTCCAGGTAAGCATCGACGGCGTGGTTCTCAGAACCTACGAGGTTCCAGACAGAGACCCCGCAACACCAACCGGCATTGCGTTCACACAGGACTGAGGTGAAGATCATGAATAGCATATACAGATTGATTGGTGCGCTCTGCCTCGCGTGCTTGTTGCTTCCGATGGCGGCCGACGTAGCGCACCCGGCGCAGATACAATTGGATGGCGATTTCAGGATGCGCGTGTACAGCGACGCATTCGATGAGTCTCTCGATAACCGTGGTACTGAAAACTATGCCCGGTATCTCGGGAGGCTCAGAGCCAAGGCGCAGGTGAACCCGAAGGTGCATTTCTATACTGAGTTGATCACCTGGACTCAGAACAATCCGGTGTCACCGGCCAGGAACATTGCAGGCACCGGCAAGATGGAATATGGCATCAGCCAGATATTTGCCGAGATCGTGGAGCCGGACTTTCTGGTGTTTGATCTCTTTCGGGCACGAGTCGGCAGGCAGCAGTTCCCCGTGGGTGAGGGGCTGTCGCAGGGCGAATCCAACAACTTCTACGACAAGTTCGACGGTATTCGGTTTGATATGTCACGAAGCGACTGGGTGTTGTCTCTCTTTGGTTCTGTCACCGAGCAGAACGTAAGTGAGAGCGGTCTGTATCCGGACCCCGGCAGCGATCAGTTGTACGTGGCCCGGCTTACCCGACCGGTCCTTAATCAGCAGGTGATGGGGTACTACATCTACAACAAACTGCGCGGGCAGTTCAACGACAGCTATGTGGTCGGCGGTGGTGTCAGTGGTGCGTTTATGGACGACCGCCTGACCTACTTCGCCGAGGCTGCCTGGCAGGATTTCAACACCCTTGACGGGCTTCCTGAAAAGGGCGGTCGCGGATGCATGGGCGGTGTGAGCTATCGTTGGTCGATGGGGCCGTTTCGCTCGGTCAAAGTTGAGACCAAGTACGCCGCATACCAGGGCGACGATGCCTCTACCGATAAGGTGGAAATCTTCAGCCCTCTGTATCCGAGCTTTTATTGGGGCAGTCGAAGGGGGTATGTGGACGGAGGGATCGGGGGAGACTACCCGTACAACGGGAGGAATCCCGAAGGAAGCCGGATCTGGTACTCACGTATCTATGTCATTCCGAGCAAGATGCCCCGGTTGAGACTCCAACTGCAATATGTCAAGATCAATGAGTATGTAAATAACGATGATTACAACACGATGGACGACGAGTTCTCGGCCAAGTTGTACTACCGGCTGTCGGTTCAGACTCAGTTGCAGTTACGATTCGCCCGCAATTATCCGAACGGCGATGATCGCGACCTGAATGACAGCGGCGCCATTACGTGGTCGGAAGATCGTGTCAAACAGACGCGTTTCATGGCAGAGCTTCAGGTGAAGTTCTAGAAGTGCGGAATCGAAGGGCAACATGGACGTCAGTCAACACACATTTTTGCGCGGACGAGCAACTGGAAACGGAGACTGATTCCAAGTGAGTTTTGAACTGATTATTCTTGTGGCGATGCTTGCCACGTTTGCGATAGGCGTGTTTGTGCTGAAAGTTCCGGCTGGCGTGTCACTTATGGCGGCTGCCGTAGTGGGGGCGCTGGTCGCCGGCGAAGGGTTTCCGGTCAGGCATCTGGTAGAAGGTGGTTTCGGTTTTATGGAGGCCATCCTCATTATCGCGACCGCCATGATCTTCATGAAGGTAGTGGATGCTACCGGGGCACTTGGCACTATTAACTACACGCTGATAAGCACGCTTCATCGCTGGCCTACGCTGCTCCTGATTGTGATTACTGTTTTTGTCATGTTCCCGGGCATGCTGACCGGGCTGTCATCGGCCTGTATCCTGACTACAGGGGCGTTGGTTGTTCCCGGTTTGCTTGCGATGGGTATGCCGAAGAAGGCGGTTGGCTCGTTGATCGCCATGGCGGCTGTATTTGGAGAGATCGCTCCGCCGATCTGTATTCCGGTGATGATCATTGGCGGCGGGGTGGACATGCCGTATATCGGCTTCGCCAAGCCGCTGTTTCTGGCGTCGTTTCCGGTGGCTGTCGCGACGGCGGTTTTCTACCGGTATCGATACCTTGGAACCTTCGATATCGACGACGTTTTGTCTCGGCTGAAGAAGCCGGTCTATCACAAGCACGGCCTCAAGCTGTATCTGCCGCTTGTCTTCGTGGTCGGGTATCTGGTGGTTGAACAGGTGATCCCGGAGTATGTGCCGCACCTTGGCGTGCCGCTGATCTTCATGATCGGTGCTCTGCTCGGTTTCGGAACCGGCGAGAAGTTCAACTTTCTGACCGTGTCACGAAGCGCCCTGAGAGATGCGATGCCGGTGATGGCGATCCTGGTGGGTGTGGGAATGTTCCTGCAAATCCTGACACTCACTGGCGTTCGTGGATACCTGGCTGTGAGCGCCCTGTTCCTTCCGGAGCAGTTGAAGTATCTCGCATTGCTGCTGATGCCGTTCTTCGGCTCGGCCTATGCGTCGGCGTCGGTAATCGGCGTGCCGCTGGTGTTTGTGTTCATCGGTAAAAACGAAATCGTCGTCACGGCTGCCCTTGCGCTTATGGCGGCAATGGGGGATCTTATGCCGCCGCCGTCCCTCCTGTGTGCCTACGCCGGCCAGATGGTCAAGGAGAGCAACCATTTCAAGATACTCAGGGCCAGCGTGATTCCGATCGTCGCTGCGATGGCAGTTGGCGTGTTGATAGTGGTTTTTGCCGAGGAGATTGCGTCGGTTGTCTTTTAGACAACGCCAGGAGGAAGATATGCTTTTCTGGATATACATATTGATTGCCGTGTACCTGACCGTCGTTGTCCTGATCGAGCATTTCAACGAAAAGGACTGGCGGAAACAAATAGCGTACGCGATGCTGCTAATGCCGTTCGTCCTGCGGATATTTCTGATCAAGTGAGGAGCAATCGATGCGCACACATCATATAACAGCTATTGTCATCCTGCTTGTCACCGCCGCTGTTGCGAGCTTAGCCGCCCGTGAGTTCATACAAATGCGAATTCCGGAAGCCGCGTACCCGAGCGACGCGCTCACGGCAACGAAGATGCTCAGCGACTACTTTGCGGGTATCAAGGGGACCGCGGGAGATACTGAAGTGTATGAGTTTGATAGCGGTAAACCTGGAGCGACCGTTTTGTTACTGGGGGGAACGCATCCGAATGAACCGGCGTCGACAGTAGCCGCAACATTGATTCTCGAAAACATCAGAGTTGAGCGAGGACGTGTTCTTGTTGTCCGGCACGCCTGTGCCAGCGGATTTACGTGCACCGATCCTTTTGAAGGATGCCCGCAGTTCTTCACGATCGAGAGCAAGTCCGGTCCCCGGGATTTCCGCTTTGGTTCGCGAGTGTCCAGTCCGCTTGACCAATGGCCGGATCCGCTCGTATATTCGCAATATCCTTCGGGCCAACAGCTCTCCGGTTTTGAAACACGGAATCTCAACCGTTCGTATCCCGGACGGCCTGACGGTACGTTTACGGAAAAGGTGGCTTACTCGATCATGCAGTTGATTGAGAAGGAAGATGTTGACGTTGCTTTCGATCTCCATGAAGCCGCGCCGGAGATTCCTATAATCAACGCTATTGTTTACCACGAGAAGTGTGAGGATATTGCCATAGGTGCGGTTCTCGAACTTGAGATGGTGGATATGCGTTACTCGCCTGAGCTTTCACCTGAGAATTTCAGGGGGCTGAGTCATCGCGAGTGGGGAGACAGGACCAATGTTATGCCGTTTCTCATGGAGACCAGCAACCCGATCCAGGGACGTCTCCGTGGAAAAACCAATGCTGAGTTGATTCTCAAGGGGAACAGCCCGGAGTATCTCAAGGCGTTGGAATCTGGTGCCCTGCGGATCGAGTATCGTCCTGAGGGCGAGCCGCTTGAGCGTCGCGTTGGACGGCATGTGCAGGGTTTTACGACTATTCTTAGTGTGTATTCCATGTATAATGAAGACAATCCGATTGAGATAGACAATCTGCCCTCTTATGCCGATCTAATGGAAAACGGCGTTGGGCACTATTTGCACTGACAGCGAAATGAAGGTGATACTCATGAAAACTACAGCAACAATACTCGGTATCCTGATTCTGGCCCTCTGCCTGTCCGCATCCGTGAGTGCGCAGGAAACAGTCAAGGCAGCATTTGAGCAGCCAATTCTGATCTCTTCAGCCGGACAGAGCGCCGACGTCAAACTGGTGGGAATGCTCGCCAAACGTCAGAAGCTGGAGACTAAGGTAGTGACCATGGCCACGGCCTCGGACCTTGAAGGCGTCAAGACCCTCGTGATCGTACCGGGCTTCAGCTCCAAGGGCCTCGGCGCTGCAGGGGTCAGCCAGAAGGAGGAAATGGATCGGGTGACGCTGCTGGTGAACGCAGCCAATGAGCAGGGCATTCCAATTGTGACTGTTCACGTAGGCGGCAAGGCCCGACGAGGTGGACAGTCCGATGGGTTCAACCAGCTTGCGGCGGAGTCCTGCAAGTCAATGATCGTGGTGCAACAGGGCGACGAGGACAAGTTCTTCTCGACACTGGCCACAGAGAAGAAGATACCGATAACCATCGTTGAGAAAATCGCAATGGCGGGCAAGCCCCTCGGCGAGCTATTCCAGTAGTCACCGAACACGTTCGGATGCTGAAGTCAGTTAAGAGCCTTCGGCGAAACAGCAACTTAGAATGATGGAGTAGTAATGAGCGATACCCCCAGCACCCTACGCAGGACAGCCGGTGTGATCTGTATGCTGTTGTCCCTCCTGTGTCTTTGGACAGCAGGATTTGCTCAGGAAGCTGAAGTAGCCGAAGCCGTAACCGGTACCAACGGTATGGTTGCCACGGCTCACCCTCTGGCCTCCGAGGCGGCCCTCAGCATGTTGAAGGCGGGTGGAAACGCGGTTGACGCGGCGGTTGCAGCGGCTTTCGCTATCGGCGTTGTCGAACCGGACGGCTCCGGGATTGGCGGGGGGGGAAGTATGGTTGTCTATCTCAACGGCAAGCAGGAAGCGCATTACATTGATTACTATCAGCGCACTTCCGAGGATGTCGATAAGATTAGCTTTGATCCGGAGACAGATCGGCATACCGCCAAGGCCGTGTTGATTCCGGGGACAGTAGCCGGTCTGACGCTGGCGCTCGATGAGTTCGGTACGCTTTCTCTGGAGCAGGTTCTGGAGCCTGCGATTCGATATGCCGAGGAGGGCTTCGCCATTGATGCCACCCTCGGGCAGATCCTGCTGGACAACGTTGAAATGCTGCTTGGCGATTCCAGTACCGCAGCGATTTTCCTTGAAGATGATTTCCCGCGCATGGAAGGGGACATGCTCTATCAGCCTGAACTGGCCACGACCTTGAGGACTATTGCTGCTAACGGTCGCGACGGTTTCTACAAGGGGCCGGTGGCCGAGGCGATGATTGCCGAAATGACATCCCGCGGCGGCGTTATGACGGCTGACGATCTTTCCGGTTACGAGGCCGAACTGGGTGTGCCGTTGAGAGGCAGCTATCGCGGGTACGAGATTCTGGCCGCCGGCGTACCGCAATCCGGGGAGGCCATTCTTCAGGCTCTGAACATGCTTGAAAACGAAGATTTGGCCGCAATGGGACATTTCAGTGAATCGCCCCTGACTCTGCACCTCATGGCGGAGACATTCCGAAGAGTCTATGCTGACCGCTGGGCGTTCATGGGCGATCCCGATTTCAATTATGTTCCGGCCGGTGGTTTGATTTCCAAAGCATTTGCTCGTGAGCGTTTTGCCGATATCAACCGTTTCCAGGCCGACCCTCCCGAATATCGCCAGACTCAGGCGGGCAATCCTGCCAAGTATGATCGCGGGGAGATGTCTGCTATCGAGGCCCTTGATCCCGGGAAGCAGAGCAAAGAGTTCCATTGGAGTGACGAGGAAGACGACAACAAGTCCAGCTACGACACCTGGGGAGAAAACCTGTTTGACACCTGGGGCGGGAAAAAGGCGAAGAAGGAAGATCGTCCCCCCAAAGACAGCGGCGGCAAAAAGTCCGAAGAAGACAGTGTTATTGTCGACGACGACCCCAGTTGGGAAGAGGAGTACGGCGGCCACACCACGCACCTGTCAGTGATCGACAAGGACGGCAACATGGTGTCGCTCACACAGACGCTCGGGACGTTTTTCGGGTCCGGCATCACCTCGGCGGGCGTGCTGCTCAACTGCGGCATGTCCAATTTCTCGCTTTCAGCAGCGCCGAATTTGCTTCAGCCTGGCAAGCGGCCGCGAAGCTCGATCTCGCCCACCATAGTCCTGAGAGACGGGAAGCCCTCAATGGTCATCGGATCGCCGGGTGCCGGACGGATTATTGCAACCGTTGTCGAATTGATTGTCAATGTTGTTGACTTCGATATGAGTGCCACGGAGGCCAATTGGGCACCTCGCTTCTATTGTCAGAAGTTTGAGGATTACCTGCATCTGGAATATGGAATTTCCGATGAAGTGCGCCAGAAACTGGAGCGAATGGGACACACTGTGCGTGTTTACGAAAACAGGGATCTGTTTTTCGGCGGTGCACAGCTAATACTCGTCGATCCGGTTTCCGGAGAATACCAGGGTTCAGCCGATCCGCGTCGCGGGGGAGTGGCGATCGGGTACTAGCTCGAACCGATACTTGCACCTTTGAGGGACTGTCCGAATGCTGGTTCCTTTTGTACTGCTGCTACTGGTTGTCGCGGTGCTGATTGTGGAGGCTGTCGTTACCCGACGGCACATCGACAGCATCGGCCTCCGCATTCACGTAAACGGCACGCGCGGTAAATCGAGCGTGACGCGTTACGTTGCGGCTGGCCTTCGTGCGGCAGGGAAGCGAGTATGGGCCAAGACTACGGGGACAAAGCCAACGCTCATACATGCCGACGGCGGCAGTTCTCTTATAAAACGACGCGGGGGGGCCAGGGTCCAGGAACAGTTTCAGATTGCGTTCAGGGCGGCACGACACAACGCGGATGCCCTCGTTCTGGAATGCATGTCCCTGCAGCCAGAGCTGCAGGAACTGGAGGGGCGTACACTCCGACCACACATCTATGTCTTGACCAATGTGAAGGACGATCATCGGGAAGTGTTCGGCAGCGATCCTGCCGATCAGGCCGATGCGCTGTGCTCACCGATCGTGGCGGGGTCGAAGATTCTCACGACCGATGGATACCACGTTCCATTTGTACGGAAGCATTCAGCCGGAAGCGGTAATCCAATTGACATTGTGAAGCCGCTTAGCGCGGAACAGGCTGCCCGGGTGCCTTCGGGTGTATTTCACGAGAATGTTGTGTTGGCGTTGTCGGTTTGCGCTGAGTGTGGTGTTGCCCCGGATATCGCCTTTCCCGCGATCATTGCCGAGGAATTGCGACAGGTGCGTGCTCTTGTGACCATTGACGAGGAACGACACTTGTATTTTGTCGACGGTTTCGCGGTCAATGACGTACCCTCGGCGACGGATTTCATCGAGTACTGGTGCGGAGAGTTGCCTGAAGTCAATCGATTGGCTGTGGTCTTCAATTCTCGCCCGGATCGCCCCCTGCGCTCCTCGGTATTTTCCGAGTGGCTTCCCGGACTGTCGGATCTGACGGCAGTGTTTCTTGTCGGGCATCACGCTTCATATATGCGTCGAGCGCTCAAACGACACGGCCTGGACAATGCCCCGGTGGTGACGCTTTCTCATAGTGAGATCAAGGACGTGAAGAACATAATCGCCGGAAACTGTTCAACCGATACGCTCGTGGTTGGTCTCGGGAATATAGGTGGTGACGGGTTTGAGATTGCTGAGACCCTGCGAGGAGGAACCGAACATGCTGTTTGAGTATTTCTTCGTTGGTTTGGTCATCGGTTTCATCTACTACGAGATGACCAGTGTGTCGCCCGGCGGTGTTATCGCACCGGCCTATTGTGCGCTGTTCATTCATGAGCCTAATCGAATCGTCATGACCGTAATCATCGCTCTGGCCGTCTTCGGAATCGTCCAACTGCTGTCGAGACATCTGATACTATACGGCCGTCGTCGTCTGCTGGTCTGCCTGCTGCTGGGCTTCTGCATCAAGGTCGTTATCGAAACACAGGTGCAGGCGCTGCCGGCGTTTCAATTCGACTTACAGTCAATCGGTTATATCATTCCCGGTCTGATTGCTAATGAAATGCTACGTCAGCGTGTCGTTCCTACAATCGCCAGTCTTGGAATCGTGACGGCAATGATATACCTCGTTATTCTGATGGTGAGATGAGATGTCGAAAATATCCACCAGAGAGAGCTACGGACTTCTGATAATCCTCGTTCTCGCTATTGGTGCGGTCTGGGGCGTGAGAGCCTGGGCGTTCAAACAGACACCACGGCCCTACTCTGCGGAGATGGAGCAGGCCGCAGAGCGTGCCACGCGCTGGTTTGAGTCAGTCGGCGAGATGAAGTCGTCCCGCGACATAGTGTCAGATAGTCATTCGCATACGTGCTTCCACTGGATGATCGGCGATGATTTCACGCCGATGACTACCACGCTGGGTTCATTGGAAGCGAAAGAAACTGCTGCCAATCCGGAGTTTGCAGCCCTGGTGTATCGCCTGTTCGTCGAGGCCGGACTGGATTCAACCTCGACGATCGGCGTGACGCTGTCGGGATCCTTCCCGTCGCTGGCGATGGCCACGCTGGCGGCAGTACAGACGCTTGGGGCGGATGCGGTTATGCTCAGTTCGCTCGGTTCTTCTACCTACGGAGCGAATCAACCCGGAGCGACCTGGGTTGACATGGAACACTGGCTGCGTGAGCATTCCGATCTGCAGTTCACTTCGCGGCTGGTTACGCCCGGGGCCGAGAATGACAACGGCGAAGGGCTGGCAGAAGAAGGTCTGCTGATGATGCGCGAAGCTGCTGAGCGAAACGGCATCGAGTTGTACCATTTCGCCACACTGACGGAATCGATTTCGGCTCGTACCAACATTCTGACTCACGCTGGAGTTGACTTGTTGGTGAATATCGGAGGCAATCAAGCCAACCTCGGCGGTTGTGCTCACGGCTCCACCGTCCCCAATGGCTATCGTACCGAGTATGAATCGTGCGACCACGAAGAGCGCGGAGTGGTGGCACGGATGACCGAGCAGGGGATACCGTTCATTCACCTTTTGAATATAAAAGATATTGCCTCTCGCTATGGTCTGGCAATTGCCCCCGGTAAGACGATCACCACTTCTGAAACCCTGTACACGGAACGACGCGTTGTCATGGCCGGGCCGGCTGCAGGATTGGCGGCCATTCTTGGCGGACTAGCCTGTTGGCGGCGGTTTGGACGCAAACGGGGCTGGCGAAACGCCGATGCGGAGGGACAATGACTCCATACAATATACAATGTGAAATCATTTTGCACTTCATATCTCGATTTGAGAGAGACTCCTGGAGATCAACCATGTTTACGAAGTTCCTACTCATTCTCATCCTCCTACTGAGCGCAAGTGTCAGCGGTCAGGTTGTTCAAAGCGGTGACATCACCGCCCATGTGGACAGCATCATCAGTTCTATTCCGGGATCGACTCCCCAGGGTGTATACCTGCAGCCGGGAAGCTCATCACGAGACACCTGGCGGCTCATCGTGCAGAACATCCTGGCGGAACACTACGACGTTGCCGATTCCATCGCGGCCGGACTCAGCTATCAAGTGGTTGAATTCACCGATAACTCGGTATCTCCAGACAAGGTGTACTACATCCTGGAGAGGACTCCCGTTTCCAGCTCGCGGTACTGGGGAACGTTTGTGTTCAACCCCAGCGCGGTTCGTCCGAACCTGGTTATTGAGTGCCCGCACCCGCTGCACGATCTTCACACAGGCGGGCAGGGATTTCTTGTATTCAAACTGGCCGGTGCCAGGGCCTGGTTCGTCTCGGGGACGCATCGCTGCAACGGCGTCACGTTGTCGCCGTGTGACGGTCAATCGACTGTCTGCACCGGCGACTGGGACTCGTATCAGTATTCCGACCAACCGCACGTGGTTTTGGGCACGTTCCAGGTTACGACCGAGGAAATGCTGTCGGCGATGCCGGAGATGGTGGTAATTCAACCTCACGGTTTTTCCAAAGGGAATGACGACCCTGACATCATCATGAGCAACGGAACCCGGTTCACTCCGGGTGATGATCTTCTGTTGCAGCTCCGCGACAACCTGCTCAATCAGGACGCGACCCTGACGTTCAAAGTAGCCCATATTGACCTGAGCTGGACAAAACTGATAGCGGAGACGAACACTCAAGGTAGACTGATGAATAACTGCGCCGATCCGTGTGGCAGCTACGCGAGCGAATCGACCGGGCGATTCCTTCATTTGGAACAGGCCTATACCGGTCTTCGCGACACTGAGGCCAACTGGTATAAGCTGGCGAATGCTGTCGTGGCAACGTTCCCGGTACAAAACGCTTTCGGGTCTGCTCAATCCGGCGAATGGCTCGACCCTGATACCTGGCAAGGTGGAGTGGTACCCGGCATTTCGGACGATGTAGTGATCTCGGCTGGCCACACCGTTTCGGTTGATGATACGACCTGCGTGTGTGCGGACGTAACTTTTGGTGGCAATGACGCGTTGATCGACATGAATGCCGATAGCCGGCTGACCGTTTACGGCGACTTTTCTCTCTTCAGCGAAGACCACAACGCATTCTCGGCGGGCTGGTCTTCGGACAGCTCTTTCATCCGGTTCGCGGGCGGCGCTGAGCAGACTCTCTACGGATTCAGCACCACCGGCGGCTCGACCTCGTTTCGCGATGTCATCATCGATAAAGACTCTACGGCAATCGTGACCACCGCTGGCGTCGGTATGCGCCTCGGTATTCAGAACAGCCTGGATATCATCAGCGGCAAGCTGGTACTGGCATCGGACGACGATCTGGAAGCTCGCTGGACAAGCAGCGGCAACCACACTAATGATCAGAATCTACTCATAACCGTCCGTGAACAGGGTGAGTTTGTTCTGGTCGACGGTGACGGCACCCATTTCATTCGCAGCGGCATCGGCTCCCAGATAGGGAAGATGACGGTGTATGGACAGGCTGAGTTCTATGACGCCAGTTCGTACGACATCCATATCGGCGGTATCGATATTGAAGCCGGTGGTGAGGTAAAAATCGGCACGGGTATGTATAGCTCAACCTATGGCGCTGAATTCAATCCGGGTACGATCACGATAGACTCCGGAGGTGCAGCATACTGCGTTACGACCAGCGATGTCTGGTTTGACACGGCGTCTGTAATCGTTAATCGTGGAGGTGTCTACAAGACCTCGTCTGCGAGCACGGTATTCGCCCCGACGTTCGTCAACGACGGCAAGGTACGCTACCAGCGCAGTACGAGTTCCACTTCCGATCAGACTGTAGTCGACAGTGACTATCACGACGTGGAGTTCAGTTTCGACGGAGACACCGACGACAGCCGCAAACTGTGGGACGTGGCTGAAGACCGTACGGTCGCAGACAGCCTGATCATTAACAACAGTGCTGATCTTGTGCTGTCGTCGTCGGGAGACGCGGTCCTGACGGTGACCGGGACACTTCGTTTGACGAGCGGTTCGGTCGATAACAGCGATGGCAATGTTACCCTTCAGATCGGAGACGCCTGCGAGATTTCGCGTGCCACCGGTGAGCTTTCCGATCCGCCGGTGTTTGCCGGAGTGGTCGATGTCAGGTACACAAGCACCTCGGCAGGTGTCGTCACCGGACCGGAATTGCCGACGTCGGGTACGGCTCTGCGCAATCTGACTATCGTCGGGAACAAGGGTGTCACGCTGGGTGCAAACGTTACTGTCAACGGGACGTTGACTCTGCAGGACAGTACGCTGATTACGGGTGCACATGCGGTGACTCTCGGTTCCTCGGCCGCGATAGTCGAAGACTCGATCTGGGTGGTTGAAGGTACTGTACAGACTACTCGCGACATGACTCAGTCAACGGCTGAATCGTTTGGAGGACTTGGTCTGGAGATTACTGCCGAGGGTGCCGTGCCCGGCGCCACGGTTGTAACCCGAGTGACCGGTACTCCGCAATCAGTCAATGGCGAGACCAGTGTCAGCCGCTATTTTGATGTTGCTCCGGCCACGAACAGCGGATTGGATGCAACGGTTGTATTCCACTACGCCGATCAAGAATTGGGCAGCCTTTCTGAAAGCGAACTGACTGTGTACATGTCCACTGACGGCGGCACTCTCTGGACTGACCTCGGCGGTGTTGGCGATCCGAATCTAAACACGGTGACTGTTACCGGGATTGCTGCATTGTCGCGCCTGACTCTCGCGGAAGTGCAGTCCGGAGGTTGCTGCACGGGACCGTCCGTGGGCAACGTGGACGCATCGCCTGACAACCTCGTGACGATGGGCGACCTGACGACGTTAATCGATCACCTTTTCATCAGCCTGACTCCACTGGGTTGTGTGGAGGAAGGCAACGTGGATCTGAGCGCGGACGGCCTGGTGACGATGGGTGATCTGACGGCTTTGATAGATGCTCTGTTTATCAGTCTGGCCCCCCTTCCGGCGTGCCCGTAATCGAGCAATATCCTTCCCGGATACTCTGGAGCCGTCGCGGATTCGTCCGGGCGGCTCTATTTCTTTGGTCTTATCCCGGGGGCGGTTTCGGGCGAAATGCGCACGGGGAATTGTGCTATAATCGCTCGCGAAAGGGGGTATGCAAGTCGTTGATGGGGCGTAAGTTATTGACATGCAAGGGGGGGATGATTGGCACGGATTTTGAATGTCCCAAGGTGGATAGACCCTCGGACGTTACACATGTAGTGCCTGTTTTACTTGTCGACAAGGATTCCCGTCCGATGCCGGATTGCGCACCCGGAAGCCAGCCGGGGCCGGCAGGTATCGAAATTACTCGTTGAAGCTCCTGATTGTTCGGAGGCGTTATTCTCGTGATATCTGCGAGCACATTTTGCGGACTTCTTAGATCGTTGCGAAGGTCATCTCGCTTTGTGGCAATTGCCGTCGCTCTATTGTCAGTAGCTCTGTCGCCAATCTCCTGCACCGACGGATCATCCCAGAAAACTCCCTCTGCTAGCTCTGTTGATTCGCTCTATCAACGCGATGAGATCACGGTATTGATCACTGACTCCGGGCTGGGTGGCCTGTCAGTGGTGGCCGCCATGGAGCAGAAGCTTCGAGAGTGCCATCCGTTCGGGGCTGTCCGGTTGGTTTTTGCGAATGCCCTTCCCGATGAGGATCGCCCGTACAACCGCATGGCCAACAGCCAGGAGAAGGCAGCGGCGTTTTCAGCAGCTTTGGCTGGATGCCAGAAGCGATACGCGCCTGACGTCATACTCATTGCCTGCAACACGTTGTCGGTCGTTTACGACGAGACTGAATTCGCTAAGACGGCTCCGATTCCGGTGGTGGGGATTGTCGAGTTTGGCGTGGACATGATGCAGCGAGCGCTGACTGAGGACACGAAGGCCTCTGTGGTCATCGTGGGGACGCCGACCACTATTGAATCCGGGAAACACCGACAGTTGCTCATAGATCGTGGGATTGACCCATTGCGCGTAGTCACGCAGGGTTGCGATATGCTCGAAAGCGAAATACAGGCCGATCCGTCCAGTGACGTCGTTGCGGCGATGATCGACATGTATGCTGTTGACGCACTGGAGAAGCAGTCTCCTGACAACACCGGCAGGTTGTTTGTTGGCCTTTGCTGCACGCATTACGGTTATGCCCGTGATGTCTTCGCCGGCTCATTTGCCGGTGTTTTCGGGAGAGAGGTGACCGCACTGGATCCGAATGCGGCCATGGCGGATTTTCTTTTTCGGCCAACTCTGTGTAATCGGTATGCTAGAACAGACATTCAGGTTGAGGTCGTCTCACGTGTCCCCGTTGACAACGAGGCGATTGCGTCCATCAGCCATGTCTTGGAATCAACCTCGCCCGCGGTTGCGCAGGCACTGATCAACATGACTTGTGACCAGGGGCTTTTCTGATACTAATGGACGGATTGAAGCGGACAATAAACAGAGGTCGAATCAGGAGGCGAGTTCGACCAACGGACGATAGCTAAGTGCAGTCCGGGGAGACGCTGAAGGGTCTTCACCGCATTGCAGGAGGAGTAACAACGTGTATCTAAAGCTAGCGCTTATCGGGGTATTCCTGATCAGTACAAGTATCTGCGGACAGGTCATTGACAGCGGTGACATTGTCAGCCACATCGACAGCATCATCACCACCATCCCTGGTGAAGACGCTGGTGACATGGACAAGTACTCGACACCAAACACCACGGCAGACCAACAATGGCGCCAGATCGTTCAGGATATTCTGGACGAGGATTATGCGTCTGCGAATACCACGGCATCATCTCTGGAATACCGGGTGGTCGAGTTTACCGACAACACGACCGTTCCGGGACGTGTCTACTACATTCTGGAGATGACCCCGGGTTCGACTGCCAACTACTGGGGGACTTACGTATTCAATCCGAATCCGAGTCGCTCTAAGTTGGTCATTCAGGCTCCGCACCCGTTGCAGAATCGTAACACGGGAGAGCAGGGATTCCGTGTGTTCAAGCAGGACGGTGCCTGGGTGTACTGTCTGGCCGGGACTCACAAGTGCAACTCCTCGTCATACACCCCCTGTGCGGGGACTTCTACTTCCTGCAGCGAGACTGCCGAACCGTATCGCAATTGCGATCAGGCTCACATTGTCGACGGTACGTTCCAGGCCATGACCGAGGAACTGCTGGCGGTTGACGGAGACCTCGTTATTATTCAGCCTCACGGTTTTACTATGGAGAGCGGGGACCCACACCTGGTAATGAGTAACGGGACAAAACTGACTCCGACTGTGGATTATCTTCCGACTCTCAGGGACAACCTCTTGAATCAGGACAACAGTCTGACTTTCAAGATCGCCCATATTGACACCGACTGGGATCGCATGATCGGTGTAACAAATGTGCAAGGTCGATTGGTGAACGGCGTCGCTGACCCGTGCTCGCAGGCGGCCACCTCCACGACCGGCCAGTTCATTCATCTGGAACAAGCTTGGACTGGGCTTCGCGATACGGAAGCGAATTGGCAAAAGCTGGTGAATGCTGTGGCACTGACGTTTCCGGCCGAAGGTGAAGTTGTCACCGCTCAATCAGGCGAGTGGCTCGACGTGAACACCTGGGTTGGGGGAGTGGTGCCAACCAGCAATGACGATGTCGTTATCGCTGCCGGGCATACGATCTCGATAGACGATGCTTCGCCCGAATGTCATTCGATGACTTTTGGTGATACGGCCTCCCACATCGACATGAACGCCGATAGTCGTCTGACTGTTTACGGTGATTTCACACTGTTCAGCGAAGAACACAACGTTTTCTCGGCCGGATGGTCCGGTACCGACGCGAAGATCGTTCTGGCCGGTGCCGAGCCGACACAGACGCTGAGCGGATGGAGTACCACAGGCGGTTCGACCTCGTTCCGGGATCTGGTTATCGACAAAGATGCCGGCACGGTAGTATCCACGGCTGGCAACGGAATGCGTTTTGCAGTTCAGAACAGCCTGGAGATCATCGGTGGCGAGTTCATTCTGGCTGCCGACGATAATTTCGAAGCCCGCTGGGCGAGTTCCGGTAACCTGACCGACAACCAGAATCTGGAAATCACGGTTCAGGCTGACGGTGTGTTCACGCTCGTCGATGGTGACGGAACCCATTGGATCCGAAGCAACACCGGTTCGACGCCTATAGGAAAGATGACCGTAAGCGGCACCGTAGTGCTGACAGACGGCAGTTCATCTGACATCAGCATCGCCGATATTGATGTCCTCGCGGGCGGCACGCTGGAAATCGGCACCGGCTTGTACAGCAGCAGCTACGGACCGGAGTTGAATCCGGGAACCATTACGATTGATTCCGGCGGCATAGTGATGTGTCTGACATCCTCAGACGTTTGGTTTGATTCCGCCGCGGTAGTTATCAATCCGGGCGGCGAGTACCGGACCACAGCGACGACCACGGTGTTTCCCGAGATATTCACCAACAACGGCAAGGTAAGATACCAGCGCGACATCAGCACCACTTCGGATCAAACTCTGGTCGACATGGATTACTTCGGTGTTGAGTGCAGTTTCGACGGCGACACCGATGACAGTCGAAAGCTGTGGGAACTGGCTGACAATCGTACTGTAGGCGACAGCCTTACGATAAACAACAGCGCCGATCTCGTTATCAGTGCGTTGTCGCCTTACACACTTACGGTAGACGGCACGGTGCGGCTCACCAGCGGGACGATAGACAACAGCGACGCCAATGTATTGCTGGCTGTAGGCGACGGCGCATGGATATCCCGTGCAACCGGTGAAATCACATCCGCTCCTTCGTTTGTCGGCTCGGCAAGCGTGAAATACAGCAGTTCCTCGACTTCGGTGACGACCGGTCCGGAACTGCCGACTTCAGCCTCTGCACTTGACAACCTGACGATCTATTCCTCAGGGCAGGTGGTTACGCTTGGTGCCGACGCTACTGTCAACGGCGATCTGACCCTGTCATTGGGCAGCCTTGACAACGATGGCGACGAAGATGACTTCACGCTGACGATGGCCGATGGGTCCACGATCCGTCGCGCTACCGGCGAATTGACGGTGGCGCCCGCATTTGCGGCTGGCGTCAATGTTGAGTACATCAGCACCGTCAGTCACGTGACCACAGGTTTCGAATTGCCGACGGGGGCCTCGACTCTCAACGACCTGACGGTCACCGGGGATGAAGGTGTTACTCTGGGGGCAGACGTGACGGTGAACGGCATCCTCTCGCTCAATGGGAGTGATCTCATCACCGATACCTACACGGTCACGTTGGCCGAGGGTGCTTCGATTGTCGAAGACGCCGGTTTCACGGTGCGCGGCAATCTGGCTTCCTCCGCTACTATGGCCCAGTCAATCGAGGAAGATTTTGGTGGCATTGGCGTTGAGCTTACTGCTTCCGGCGACGCGCCGGGAGCCACGACGGTCCTTCGTGTGACCGGTGAGGCTCAGGATGTTAACGGCACACCGAGCGTCTTGCGTTATTTTGACATAACTCCGTCCACAAACGCCGGCCTTGCGGCAACGATGGTCTTCCACTACGGAGACACCGAACTCAACGGCATCGCCGAGGACAGTCTGTCATTGTTCTCCTCGGTTGACGGCGGGGCAACGTGGTCGCTTCGCGGCGGCGTCGTTGATCCTGTTGAAAACACGGTGACGCTGTCCGGTATCAACGGATTCTCCCGCTGGACTCTCTCCGGTGCGTCTCTCGAAGGTTTGGTTGTCTCGGCACAGTCCGGCTCGTGGACCGATCCCGCAACCTGGCAGGGCGGCAATCTCCCGACTTCCACCGATGATATCTACATCCTGGCCGGACATACGGTATCGGTTGATGACGAGTTTGCGGAGTGTGCGGCCATGACGTTTGGTGGCAACGACGCGCTTATTGACATGAATGCGCGAGGTCTGTTGACTGTCTACGGAGACGTTACGCTCTACAGTGAAGAACACAACGTGTTTTCAGCCGGCTGGTCCTCCGACAGTGCCTTCATCAAGTTTGCCGGCGGGGCAGAGCAGACGCTTTCCGGCTGGAGCACCACCGGTGGGTCGACTTCTCTTCGCGACGTCATTATCGCCAAGGACTCCGGCACAGTCGTCACAACTGCCGGTACCGGTATGCGACTCGCCCTTCAGAACAGCCTCGATATCGTAACTGGCAAGCTGATTCTTGCTGCGGATGATGATTTGGAGGCGCGCTGGGCGAGCAGCGGCAATCATACCAACAACCAGGATTTGACAATCACCGTCGGTGAGCAGGGTGAGTTCCTTCTTGTTGACGGAGACGGCACACACTTCATTCGCAGTGGTGTCGGTTCGCAGATCGGCCGTATGACCGTGTTCGGTCAGGTCGAATTCTACGATGCCAGTTCCTATGACATTCATATCGCCGGTATTGATATCAAAGCTTGCGGCGAAGTAAAACTTGGGACCGGTATGTACAGTTCGACTTATGGCCCGGAATTCAATCCGGGAACGATAACGGTCGACTCCGGCGCATCGCTACATAGTGTGACCTCAAGCGACATCTGGTTCGATTCGTCGGCTGTGATCTTGAATAGAGGAGGTGTCTTCAAAGCGTATGCCACCTCCACAGTGTTCGCCCCAACGTTTGTCAACGATGGCAAGGTGCGGTATCAGCGCGACGCCAGTACAACATCAGACCAGACTCTGGCTGATATCGACTACTACGATGTTGAATGCAGTTTCGACGGTGATACCGACGACAGCCGGAAACTCTGGGATCTGGCCGGTGACCGCATCGTCGCCGACTCGTTGATCGTCAACAACAGTGCCGACCTGGTGCTGTCGTCGGCATCCGCGGCCAAGCTGACGGTTGCCGGGACGCTGCGTTTGACCAGTGGTTCGCTGGACAACAGCGACGCCAACGTTACTCTGGAGCTTGCCGATGCAGGCTTGATCTCGGTGGCCACGGGCAGCATCACAAATGCACCGGATTTCACGGGCGTGGCCGATGTTCGGTACACCAGTTCCGCGGCCAGTATGACTACCGGACCGGAACTGCCGACCGCGACAGATATCCTCCGCGATCTCACGATCTTCTCTTCGGATCAGACCGTCACACTCAATGCAAACGCAACGGTAAACGGCGACCTCACGCTGTCCGCAGGTATATTCGATAACAACGGTGCTTCCGACGATAAGGTGCTGACTATGGCCAACGAAGCCGTGATCCGTCGCGCGACCGGTGAGTTGACCGCAGCGCCGACGTTTGGCAGCGTCGTCGACGTGGCTTACATCAGCACGGTTGGTGCTGTTACCACAGGTCCGGAACTCCCGACCTCGGCGTCGGTTCTCCGTGATCTGACTATCAGTGGCAACCAGGGCGTGACCCTTGGCGCAGACGTGACGGTCAACGGTACGCTGGCCCTTCAGGATAGCATCCTGACGACCGGTGCTCACGCCGTGACACTCGCTTCGGCTGCGAGTATTGTTGAGGACTCCATCTGGGTAGTGCAGGGAACGGTTCGGACAACCCGTACCATGAGCCAGTCTACTCCGGAAGCCTTTGGTGGTCTCGGAATCGGCATCGCTGCGGTTGGTGCTGCTCCCGGCGCTACCACCGTTGCTCGTGTGACCGGTGTTCCGCAGGCAGTTGGTGGCGCGGCAGGAATAGCGAGGTACTTCAGCATCGCTGCCGCGACAAACAGCGGTCTGGATGCGACAGTTACGTTCAGCTATGCCGATCGTGAGTTGAACGGACTAGCTGAAGCCGATCTGACGCTGTACGAATCTACTAACGGTGGTAGTTCCTGGAGCACGCTCGACGGCGCCGCAATCGATACCGTCCTGAACACTGTGACGATTGCCGGATTGTCCTCACTTGGATGGTACACTCTAGGCCAGCCGCAGAGCGGTTGCTGCACCGGACCGTCGGTGGGCAATGTCGACGGCTCGCCAGACAACCTGGTTACTATGGGCGACCTGACGGTCCTGATCGATCACCTGTTCATCAGCCTCGGGCCACTGGCCTGCGTTACCGAAGGTAACGTCGACATGAGTGGCGATGGGCTGGTGACGATGGGTGACTTGACCGTGCTCATTGACCATTTGTTCATAAGCTTGAATCCTCTGTCGGCTTGTCCGTAACGAGCACAGTTGGCCGATTTTCGGTTCGATAGACATGTTGGCAGAGATATGGGCAGTTCATCCTCAAGGATGACTGCCCCTCCTTTATGTGGGGCAGGTCTGTCATCAGACCTGCGAAGAACCCTCACCAACGAGGCGGCTCGGCGGAACTGGGGACAGCCACGCCCGGCGTTTATCTGTGCTCCGGTGCCGGACAAAAAACGGCCCCGAGGATAC
This sequence comes from uncultured candidate division Zixibacteria bacterium, assembly GCA_963664195.1. Classification (GTDB taxonomy): domain Bacteria; phylum Zixibacteria; class MSB-5A5; order GN15; family FEB-12. The sequence goes on along the minus strand of OY760907.1, from coordinate 3,519,875 downwards.
GGGAGTGTAGTCCTCGGGGCCCGATCTGCAGATACAGACCTGTCCCATTAGGTCTCTTATCTGTTCATTACGGAATCGTTGTCGGCGGCTCTCCAAGCTGTCTGGACTGGATTTCTTTTAGCCGTCTCTGAGCCAGCGGGTAGTAGATCAGGAACCCAAGCCCTGCGAAAATGAAGACCAGTCCCAACGCTCCTTCTTCGGAACAGTAGTCAGGCAGCCAGTAGGACATGAGGGAGGCAACGCCTACTCCGACCAGAATCATGCCCCATTTGACGTTCGAGAGGGCGGCCAATTCGGCGTGTCCCAGAAGGATCCTGCGGGTTTTTTCATCGACCTCCCCTCGCGCAATCAGATTCCTGCGGGCGGAATGGTCAGAGACAATCTTCACAATCGCGACTATCGAGAAAAAGATGATGCCAACAATAAGTGGTGTCTCAAGCATGGCTTAGCTCCTTTCGTTTGTCCTTTTCTGCTCTCTGCCGCATTAGACCGGTATCTACGGAAAAAGTTGCAGGGTAGATAAATGCAACTTTGGGCGCTAATTATCAGTCTATTATGCTATAAGGTTTTCATTATGACAGATTCAAGAGAACTCATAGCCAGAATACTCTCCGGAGACCCCGGGGCGTTTACCGTTCTTGTCAGTGAGAACGAGCGGCTGGTTAGTCAGATTGTGTTCCGGATGGTGTCCGGTCAGCATGATCGTGAGGATATCTGTCAGGATGTGTTCGTGAAGGTGTACCAGAATATCGGCCGCTTTCAGCATAACTCCAAGCTGTCCACCTGGATAGCTCGGATAGCGTACAACACGTCGCTGAACTATCTCGAGAAGAAGAAGGTCCCGCTGTACGAGGACCATTGTCCCGAAGGAGAGAGCGTAGACTCTTGCGAATGCAACGATGCCTCTCCGGCTCAATGGGTGAGTTCTCGTCAGGCGGCAATCCGACTTTGTGAGGAAATCGACACGCTGCCGGTGATCTATGGCACGATTGTCAGTCTATATCATTTGCAGGATATGAGTTACGCTGAGATCGGTGAAATCCTGAGCTTGCCGGATGGGACGGTTAAGAGCTACCTGTTCCGGGCCCGCAAGATGCTGAAGGAACGCATGCTCTCCCGCTATTCGCAGGAGGAGCTATGCGCGTAAGACACCTTACCGATGAAGAGATTCAGCTGTTCCTGGACGTCGACCGGACAGATGATCGGACGACTGAAGAGACAGAAACATTCGAGCATCTTGATTCCTGCATGCTTTGTCAGGAACAGCGCAGTCAGTACGCGCGGCTCTACGGCGAGGCCGGGGAGATTCCGTCGATCATGCTGCCGGAAGATTTTGCGCGCAAAGTGACAATAGCTTTGCCTCCTCACGCGGCGATTCGACCGGAAGCAACGCCCTCGACCGCCAGCAGAGCCAGAGCGCGGATTCTCAGCTTCTTTGCGTGGTGTCTGATCTGGTCTCTGCCGGCTTTTGGCTTGTTCCTGATCGTGGATTGGAGCACCCTGATCGGCAGTGCCGCCTACAAAGTGATTACCGGAGTCTTGTCGCTCAAAGCCGGGTTGTGGGCGGCCGTTTCCGCTTGTGATCCGCTGCCTCTGGCCACAAGAGCTTCTGCCTGGCTATGGGCTCAGCTTCCTGAGTTCTCGTTTGATTGGACTGCTATGAAATCGCAAATCTCCGATTCGATATGGGAGCCCGGTCTTACCAGTCTCCTGACCTGTGCTGTTCTTGCTATACTGATAGTCAGTTCCGTTCAGGATATGCTGTGGCAACCGTCAGGGAAGAACAACGTCAAGCTTTAGGCCTGCCGGTGTCTCAACGCTTCCGGCTGACAAACCTTCTTCTCCAGCCCAGAGTCAATCAACCAGCGTGAATCTCTTGATGCGGTCCAGACGGAACGTCCGTTCGTCTTCGACTTTCTCGCAATAGGCTGCGATATAGGTAGTATTCTTGAGTGAGTGTACTCGCAGGGGTCTGATCCGTCGCTCTTCCGGTCGGCGTCCGGGGGCACCGTAGACGATGTCCACAGTCAGCTCTTCGTCGATAGCGCGTTCCAACTCCGCAAACTCTTCAGGCAATTCCGGTGTGTCGCCCTGCCATTGAGCCATCGAGTAGAAATTGAACTCGCGACGCAGGAGGCTGTCGGACTTGATGTAGGGGAAAGCCTCGGAGACCTTCGAGAAGAGCTTCCACACAAGTGCGGCATCATCGGCGGCCCGGTGGTTCTGTGTTCGGCTGATCGCGAATTCCTGAGACAGTGACAGCAGTGAGTACGAGTCGAGACCGGGGTAGTACTGCTTGCAGATGTCGACCGTGTCCAGCACTCGGTTGGGGATCATCGGCAGGCCCGCGCGGGACATTTCACACCCCACAAACGATATGTCAAACTTGGCGTTATGGGCGATGAGAATAGACTCAGGACCGCAGAACTCGAAGAACCGCTCCAGGACGGGGCCGATAGTATCTGCGTCGCTTACCATGCTGTCGGATATGCCGTGGACACGGATTACTTCAGGCGGAATGCGCCGTTCGGGGTTGACTAATTCGGAGAAGACGTCCGGTCGGTTGCTGCCAAGTCTGAACTTCACCGCTCCAAGCTCGACTATTCGATTGACCGGTGCCCAGAGGCCCGTCGTCTCGGTGTCAAAAGCCACGAAGTCGAGCCCCTGAAAGAAGTCGTCATCCATCTTTTGCCAGCGCATGAAGCAGTATCGTCCTTTTCAAACTGATTGACAATCGCTATTTATACGCTATCTTTGTGCCGGAGGAATATAATGAATACCTGTCTGGAAAGATTGCGATTGTCGGCTCGATTCACGAAGCCGATTGTGTCCTTTGCCTCACGGTATAACTCCCTTCTTGCCTCCGGCCTTCAGGACGAATAGGGTTTTTCGCCCCAGCGTGTCCTTGAATAGCCGGACTGGTTCCGGTTCAACTCCTATTGTGTAGCAAAATCGTAATAAGTGAGGCAATATCATGGCTATTATTCTCAACGGCGCCGGACTGACAATAGAAAAGCTGGTCGCGGTCGCGAGGCATAACGAAAAGGTGGAACTTGCCCCCGAGGCAGTGGAACGGATGAAGAAGTGCCGGGCCATGCTCGAAGAAAAGATCGAAGCCAAAGAAATCATGTACGGTGTCAATACAGGCATCGGTGAGTTCTCCGAAGTCGTCCTTAATGACGACCAGGTCAAAGACTTCCAGAAATATCTCATTTACAACCATGCCGCCGGCATCGGCGACCCGGCTCCGATTGAGTATGTTCGGGGCGCTATGACGGCCCGCATCAACGTTCATGCTCACGGTAATTCCGGAGTGCGTCCAGTGGTGACGCAAACGCTGGTAGAGATGCTCAACAAGGGTGTGACGCCGTTTGTGTGCCAGAAGGGTTCTGTCGGCGCCTGCGGTGATTTGGCTCCGATGTCCCAGATAGCACTGCTGATGATGGGTGAAGGCAAGGCCTACTACGAGGGTGAACTGCTCTCCGGCAAGGAGGCGATGCAATTAGCCGGGATCGAGATTCCGGGTCTGAAGGCCCGTGACGGTCTTGCGGTAATCAACGGCTCAAACGTTCTTACGGCCATGAGCGCGATCTTCTTGTATGACGCCAACCGCTGGCTGAAACAGGCTGAGATCGCTGCTGCGATGTCCCTGGAGGCTCTCAAGGCCAACATGAAGCCGTATTCGGCCAAACTGCATGAGGTGCGTGGATTCAAAGGAGCGGTACGCTCCGCCGAGTCGATCCGTAAGCTGGTGGCCGGGGGAGACCTTGCCGAGCAGAAGGTTCAGTGCAAGGTGCAGGATGCCTATTCGATGCGCTCCACGCCACAGGTTGTCGGTGCGGCTCACGACGCTCTGGCGTATGCGAAATCACAGGTTGAGATCGAACTCAACGGTGTTGGCGACAACCCGATTTTCTTCCCGGATGAAAACCTTCAGCTTTCCGGCGCCAACTTCCAGGGCACGCCGGTGGCGGTCCCGATGGACATGGCCGGTGCCTGCATCACAATGATCTCCGTGATGTCGGAACGGCGGATGAACCGTTTGAACAACCCGGCGTTGAGCGTCGGTCTGCCGCCGTTCCTGACTAAGGGCGCGGGCATGTTCTCCGGCCTGATGCTCTCGCAGTACACGGCCGATATGCAGATTGTCGAACAGCGGATTCTTTCGGCACCAGCCTGCATTCAGTCGATTCCGGCTGCGGCCGATCAGGAAGATTTCGTGTCGATGGGCATGAACACGGCAATCAAAAACTTCCAGATTTTGGACAATGCTTACGGCGTGTTGGGTATCGAAATGATGGCCGCTGCTCAGGCGCTTGATTTCCGTGAGTACAACTTCGGCAAGGGCGTGACAAAGGCGAAGGAGATCGTTCGCAAGTATGTTGACTTCCTCGAAATCGACCGTCCTCTGTACCCGGATCACACCGAGATGAAGCGTTTGGTGAAGTCCTGTGAGGTTCTCGAAGAGGTCGAGAAAGAGATCGGCTCGCTGGAGTAGGATAGCTTCTATGTAGCATTGAGAACGTGACCGGCAGGGATCCATCCCTGCCGGTTTGGCTACTACATGGGCGAAGTTGACCGGCGATGCTGACAACGCAGGAGGGACATACGACCTGTATCTACTTACCTAGCCTGCCTTCAAAGAACTCTAGCACTTGGCGAAAGTTCTCAACCGTCTCCTCATCGAAGCTGAATGGTTTGTTGCGGGCAAGCAGCTCTTGGACAGACCTGTTAAAGTGCGTCTTGTTGAATCTCTTGGATTTCGGGTCAACCAGATTTTGAATCGATAGTCGATCAGCCTCAGCAAAGAGCCCCTCTGTCGAGCGTTTCGTCCACTTGGAGTTAATGTCTTCCAGCGTCGCGATACGACCTTCAATCCCATTGCCGTATTGCTCGATGTATCGTTTCTTTTGCTTCGCTCCTTCGCTATCTGCATCTAGGAGCACCATGAAGTCACGAGACCAACCAAGGTAAAGTCTTATTACCGTGTCCAAACCTCCTGCACCGCACCCGGGCATTAACCCGTACGTTGTATCCAATCCAAGCACCACCTTGGCAAAATACTCGAGAGTGATGTAGTCGTTCTTGCCTTCAACGATGACCACACGCGGAACCGACTCCAGCTTGCTCGGAGCATAGTCAAGAACATCGAGAATTGGCTGAAAGTAGGTCGTCTGGTCCGGATGCTTAACGGCGAAACTGCGGTATCTGTCGACCGTAATGCGGGTTTTTCGGGAGTTGTAGGACTCAATGTTCTCGCCATAGTCAATACCTTCGTTCTTCACCACGTACGCGCCCTCAAGCCAATTAGGGTCGATCAAATGGTGGGAATGCGTAGTATACACAATCTTGCAGTTCTCGGCGAGTTTTCCGAGGCTCCGAAGTAGTTGATGCTGGGCCGAAGGGTGGAGGTTAGATGCCGGTTCGTCAAAAAGGAACAACGCTTTGGTGGCGGAGTCGCTCCGGAATCGCCAATAGTGCGTCAAGAGGAAGAAGGCGAAAAACCAGCGAAAGCCAAGAGACCTCTCTCTGATAAGATACAATTGGTCCGATTCCTTGAGTTGGAACTCGATATAGTACCTGGTCTTATCGCCATGCTCGTCGCTCTGGCATCTGAGCACGATCTCCTTGTCGTCTAGAGTGCGGCTGAATATGCGACTCCATTTCTTCAGAATCACGTTCGTGATGTGACTACTCATCCTCGCCAGTTGTGCGTCAAGACTCCTTAGGTCTCTTGTCTGAGCAGACTTTGCGCGTTTGAGGACGTGGGTTGTCAGGTTCGCACCCGTGCCCAAGGAGTTTAGTATGTCCTGCAATACCGAACGGTAGAACTCATGCAGGTCATCGTTGTCGCCGTAGTCTTCGAGATAAATCCTGGTGGGGAAGTCAGAGAAGAAGTTGGGGAAGAACAGGATGCTAGGGATCCTCTTCTTGATGAATTCGGCGCAGCTATCCCATTCGACGTCCGAGCTTTCCAGTCTGATAACCTTTCTGCCTCTGTACTTCCTGCCGACGACGTCGATCTCCCAGAGCATTACAGATCGGTCTGGCAAGAACTCAGAGTTTTTGAAAGTCATTGTACGAGTGATGCTAAAGGCGCGAATCTTCTCCTTGATAGTGAATTTGTGATTCCTCTTCATGAACAACGACACCTTTTCTTCGTCTGACGCATCCAAACGTAATCCAAATGAAATGGTGATGTCGTCGTTGAAATTGTCACGCTTTGATACCGGTATCAGGTCGTGCAAGTCTCCAATGTCGTAGCCGTAGAGGTTGAGGGGACCCAACTTCTCGGTGCCATAACCGAAGAGGTTCAGTGCCTCCAGTATTGTGGTCTTTCCACTTTCATTCAGGCCGACGAGCGTGTACACGTTCTGCTTGGGGGACTGTGCAAAGTCCAGCCGGACATGCTCTATGCCCTTGAAGTTCCTGATGTCCACATAATCGAATTCCAACAGTATTCTCCTCACGGTTTTGCGGGGCGCGGTGGCGCGAAAGAAACGCTGGTCCTGCAAGACCCAACGGGAAAGCACCAAGTAGATCGATCACATCGTTGGTCCAGAGTGGGGATCATGTCCTCCGCCCGTGATGAATATAGTGCGATTGTGCGACGATTGCAAGCAATTTGGACGATACTGTAGGGACTTGGGGAGAGGGGGTAAGTAGCTATTCGCCCTCGTCCACCTCGACCGCCGTGCCGTAGGCGAGGAATTCCGCGCAGCCCTGCATCATCGAAGTCGTGCAGAATCGAGTATTGATTACGGCGTTTGCACCGAGCTTGGAAGCCTCGGCGACCATTCGGTCCAGTGCCTGCTCGCGGGCCTGTGACATCATCTCGGTGTAGCCGGTAATTTCGCCGCCGATGAGATTGCGGAATTTGGCGGCGATGTCTTTTCCGAGATGCGTTCCCCGAATTGCGTTGCCCATCACCAGTCCGAGTGTTTTCGTGACGTGGCAGTAGTGAATATCGTTTCCGGAGGTGATTATCATAAGTTCATTTGCACGTCATGAGGATTCATGCATCAAGCCCAATGAGTTAGACGATTTGGGCGGCGGGTTCGAAACATAGACTGCAACCCATGTTCTGACACAATCCTACAAAGAGAGTCGAAACTGCAGGAGTTTCGACCTACAATTTGGTCTCATTCATCTTCGATTACTACGGCGGTACCGTAGACGAGGAGTTCGGCGGCGGACTGCATCATCGAAGAGGTTGAGAAACGGACCTGTATGACCGCGTTGGCACCCTTCTCCTGGGCACTGGCGATCATGCGGTCAATTGACTGCTCGCGCGACTCGGCCATCATTTTCGTGTAGTCGGTGATCTCGCCGCCGACCATGTTGCGAAAAGCCGCGGCGATATCGCGCCCGATATGACGGGCGCGAATCGTGTTGCCTTTGACCAGGCCGATCGTTCTGATGACCCGTTTGCCCTGTATATAATCCGTAGTTGCCAGTATCACTTGATTACCTCCGAATACCGTTCCCGTTTGTAGGCAAAAAGGCGCTCACGGCCGTAGGAAACAAGTAGAATTATCGCGCCGAGCGTTCCGCCCGATACGCCGATCTTCAGCCACAGTGGGGTCTCGGGGTTGGCCCACAATCCGCTGAAGAGTTCCCATCCGCCGAAACAGAGCATCAGGATGGCGCTGATCGACAGGAATATCCATCCCAGGCCGCGTTCAGTCTTGCGGTACAGGGAGGCCCAGTAGGACTCCCATACCTCGTCCGGCAAATCGGCATATCGCATGGTACTCGTTACCTGTTTGAGTTTTTGGAACTCTTCGAGTTCCGTCCGGAGTTCTGCGTTTACTGATAACTCGCGTTCGAAATCGACTTTTTCGGATTCGGACAGTTCGCCGTCGACAAAGCCTGCGAGCAGTTCCCTGATTCTCTCATCCATCGTGTTGCCTCATGAGCTTGGCCAGTCTCTTCCGCGCGTAATACAAACGTGACATCACGGTGCCGCGCGGAATTCCCAAGAGACCGGCAATCTCGTCGTATGACATTCCCCTGAAGTGTTGCAGAGTAATGATTTCGCGATCATCAAAGGAAAGCAGCATAAGGGCATCGCGGAGTCGCCCGGAGGTTTCTTTCTGGATAATCGCCTGTTCGGGGTTATCCTCGGAGACCAGCAGATACTCGGCATCGTCGACATCGACCATCTTGTTATCTCGACGGGTGCGGCGCCGGAGCCATGTTCGGCTGAGGTTGGCGATAATGGTATAGAACCAGGGGAGAAACGGCTTGTCCTGATCAAATGTCCCGGCCGACTTGTACACGCGGAGAAAAGCCTCCTGCGAGATGTCAAAGGCATCGTCGCGGTTGCCTACAAGCCCGAGAGCCATCCGGAAGGCTGATTTCTTGTGCTTTTCGACAAGCTCTTGAAACGCCTTCTTGTTTCCAGCTCCAATATCCATGACCAGTGCGGAATCAATATCCATAGGTTTGCTATCCTTCGTACCGGTCATACTCCGCGATTCGCTCTTTATTCAATAAACAGATCGTTTTTTGGTCGGGTTTTTATGTTGATCGTCAAGTTATTCGGCAGATTATAGTTATGCAATTCAAAAAACATAGTCTGAAGGCGCTTGACGCTCTGCAGCAGGACAGTGCTAGATTGAGCTAACTCTTGTGTCAAGGGGCCGTGGAGGAGTTATGTCTGAGTACCTGGCGGCGATCCTGATTGCAGTCGCACTGGTTCAAGGTGGCCGACGTTATCTGGGTCGAGCCGGGCGTCGGCGCGGTTGCAACTCAGTCGCTGGCAGAGTTTTCGTATGGACCGCTTGGACTTGAAATGATGAGTTACGGAAAGTCGGCAGAAGAGGCGCTGACGGGGTTGCTCGTCTCCGATCCCGGCAGTGACGTCAGGCAGGTAGCGATGATTGATGCCAGTGGTGTCATCTCTGTGCACACGGGGGGGAATTGTATCGCTGAGGCCGGACACCGGATCGGAGCCAACTACTCTGTGCAGGCGAATCTCATGGAGAAGAACACGGTCTGGGATGCGATGGCCGAGGCATTTGAGTCAACTGAGAGTGATCTCGCCGAACGAATGATGGCGGCTCTTGAGGCGGCACAGGAAGAGGGAGGTGACATTCGGGGGATGCAGTCCGCGGCGATGGTGGTTGTCACCGGCGAACCGACCGGTCAGAGTTGGCGGGACCGGCTGGTTGATCTCCGGGTGGACGATTCCCCGGAACCGCTCAAGGAGCTCAGGCGGTTGTTGAATGTCTCCCGGGCGTACGACAAAATGAATGAGGGGGACGAGTTCATCGCCGAGGAGATGTTTGATGAAGCCGCCGTTGCTTATGCCGAAGCGGCCGAGTTGGCGCCGGGAAACCAGGAGATTCTCTTCTGGCATGCAGTGACACTGGCTTCGATCGGTCAGGTTGAACGCTCGCTGCCTATCTTCAAGCGTGTGTTTGAGCAGGATGAGAATTGGCGGATACTCGTTCCCCGGCTCGTGAGGTCCGAGCTTCTGCCGGACGATGCCGACCTGATTGATCAGATCACCAGCCAGTGATTCTCTTCCTGTTGAGAATCATGCGTGTTCGACAGACAGGTGATTGTCGTAGAATCGATTGACCATGGACCGGACAAGGCCAGCTCGATTCAATTCGTCCACGCCCGTCTGCGACCACTGGCGGTACGTCCGTACGAGCAATTCTCTTACGAGGCGTTCTGCCTCGTGTTCATCGGGAGCCAGGTGAAGGGCCACTCTAAGGAGTGTGTCGAGGTGCGGCAGGGTCTGTTCCTCAAAGCGAACCCTGAGGCCCTCTTCCTGACCAAAGCTATTGTGGTTGTAAGACAATGGAACCTCTCCCGTTGACAGTCTTCACGGTTTGGGCTTCCCTGGTTCGCGTGGGAAAGCACTGTTTCAGACGGGTTCCTTCGACCTGAGTCAAAAAAACAAAAAACGCTGGTACGAATTCGTGGTGTCAGACCTGTATCGAGTAATGTGCATCTTGCCCTGTAGCGTTTGTACGCGATGGCGGAGAGGCGTGTTTGGTAATTGTCGGAAACGGGCGAAGAATTTGACGTTTCGTGTAGACGGGGTAGCATATTTCACACCGGAGTGGTGGTGGTCGGTTTTCAGTTTCCCCGTGCGTGGTTGTGCCACTTCACAAGTCGCAGGTGTATGTCACGCCCAGAGAGGGCATGAGGCCAAACCAGTGTTCCGGCTCGGCTATCAGTTGGTAACCTGTCGGAGTGCGGTGTACCTGGTACTCGTAGTCTCTGACATTTTTCCTGTTGAGCACGTTAAGCACTTCGGCGTAGAGGGCAAAACGTCCTCTTGATACATTGAAATACCTGTTCATGCGAAGGTCGACTCGACTGAAAGTTTCGTGTTGTGATCCCCACAATTCACCTGACTGCCAATACCAGTAGACACGATTGTTGAGTACAACGGTGCGGATGGAGAAGTCGGTATAGAGCGCACCGCTGTGCATTTGCGCCGCGAGATTGAACTGCCAGTTCGCATTCGGCGTGTAGCTGACATCGAGATACAGCGTGTGGCGCTGGTCTGCCGGATTGAGCATGTAGCGGTTGATGGCTGCTCCAAGAATATCATCCGCGAACAGCACCATGTGCACATCGTCTACTATTTTGGCGCAAGCGTAACTCAACCACCAATTAATCTTTCCGTCGGAAATCTTCTTGAAGTACAGTTCGAGTCCTTTGGAGGTCGCTTCGCTGCGATACACGAGCACGCGGTCGTATTCGACTTCCGGGAAGGGACTCATCAGAAGCTGGGTATTTCTGAATTCCGGACGCAGGTCGGTGTACTTCTTGTAGTAGGCTTCGACGCGGAAGTGGAGCCCAGACTCCAAAGCATGCTCAAAACCCAGGACTCTGTGTTCGGCCCTTTCCGCCGGATAGAACTGCGTGTCCCCGTCGCCGACAGAGATTTCATCGATCCGCTGAGTCTGATAGAAGTGCCCCCATCCCAGTTTGAGCGAGGTTCGTTCGCCAAAGTTACAGACCAGGCTCACGCGCGGGGAGAGGTTGTCATCTTCGGTGTACGAGCAATGATCGTAGCGCACCCCGACTTCTGCCGTGAGCGGCTTTGCCAAACGTGTGCGGCTTGACAGATAGGCGCCGAACTTCTCACCGGATGGATTGATGTTAACGATGGTTGAGTCGATGTCTTCCACCACGTAATAAGTACTGTCCGGCGTCCAGCGGGAGCTGTAGTCCCATATCTCGCTGAAGTAATCGTATTCGGCGTCCAACGATTGCAGTTCGCCGCCCAGCTTGAATAGCTGACCGTCTGACAATTCCCATTCGACGTCACTTTTGAAACCCAGTGCGGTGAACTTCTGTTTGTCGTTGGTCCGGGAGTCGAGGTACCGTGCGTCTCCCCAGAGCCCCTGCCCCCAGCGGTCGTGGGTTACCTTTCCCGCCGAAGCGATCGTTCGGGCAAGTAGCCTCGGGTGCAGTTCTGAGTGGAGGGTCATCCAGGCGTAGCTGTTGCTCCAGGACGCTTCCATGGAATCCGCGCTGTTTTCTTCATCTTCAAATACCTTCAAGTAGTCGCCAGCATGGAGAACGCTGGTTGAGAAGACATGTCTGGACCCCAGTTTGTATTGTACTTTGCCGAACAGATCGTAGTAGGTAGGACGTATCAGGTCGCTTTCCCCCATAATTTTCAATACGAGGTCAATATATCCGCGACGAACCGACGCCAGCCACGAGCCTCTATTGTCGTTGAAGGTGCCTTCTGAAGTCAGGCGTGTGTTCAGGAAACTGGCGCTGAGGGAGAGCCTGTTGTGATCTGGTGCGGGCTGTTTGGAACGTATGTTGAACACCGCGCTCATCCGGTCGCCGTATTCGGCGGTGAACCCGCCGGTCATCAAGTCAATGCCTTCCACCGAAGATACGTCGACAATGCTCATTGCTCCCCCCTTGATGTCTTTCAGGTGGAAGGGTTCGTAGATCTGGAGGCCATCAAGAGTCGCCAATACTTCGTCATATTCGCCGCCCCTCACCCTGAATTTAGTGGAGAAATCATCGGATGCCATGCCGGGCAGGCGCTGCACCGCGCGATAAAGATCATCGCCAAGCTGGGGAAGGGTTTCGATCTCCCGTCTGGTGAGAGTCTGGCTGGTGGTTGCTTCCTCGCCCATTATCGTGAAGCGGCCGGGGGTTACCGTGATGCCTTTCAGGGTTGCCGGTTTCTCAATCAACATCACATCAACGGTGGCAGGCTGACCGGAGACAACCGAAATCTCATCGACTTGTTTCGATTCGTAGCCGACGAAACTGATTTTCACTGAGTAGGTTCCGGGGGAGAGCCTTTTGATCTGGAATGTGCCCGATGTGTCGGTGGAGGTGCCTCCAAACCTGTTCGTCAAAAGGATGTTTGCGCCTGCAAGCGGTTTCTGTGAGCCGGCGGCCGTTACCGTCCCACAAATACTCCCGGAGGTCCGGGCGGCTGTGTGTGGCTTGTCCTTCTGTTGTCCGAAAACAAGTACGACCAGTAGGAGCGAAGATACGAGGGAACTGATGAAGAATCTTACGGTGCGGGCGATTCGTAGCGTTGCCAATGGTATCCCCTTATCCCGACTCCGATAGTGTATCTGAGAAGCTACGGTACAAGATTGCGGAAGTTGCCGGAGAACTCAAGCGAATTCTGCGTCAATTCAAAAATGGCACGCAGTGCGCCAGATCAGTCTTCGGGTAGGGCAACCATGCGATTGAGTTCGTCTTGGACACCGGCGGCGTCGAGCTGTGCCACGTCGATGGTGATTCGCTTTCCTCTCGCAGTCGTTTTGGTGGCCAGCAGATGTTGGTCAGCGAGACGGGCAATCTGGTGAAGGTGGGTGATGACGAGTACTTGTGCCGATTCGGCCAGCTTCTTGATTTTCTTTCCTACTTCGATCCCTGTCTGGCCGCCTATGCCGGCATCGACTTCGTCGAATACGAGCAGAGATTGGGCGAGGTTGTTGTTTTTCTTTTCGGCGGCTTTCAGAGCCAGCAGGACCCGGGAAATCTCACCACCGGAGGCCGTTCTGACCAGCGATTTTAGCGGCTCCCCCGGATTGGCGGAGAATCGGAAGTAGACGTTTTCCAGGCCGTGCGGGTGCGGCTTTACCGTACGGCCGTCGATTTCAACTCCGCCGGATCGATCCTCATAGACGAAGTCGCACTCGAATCCGGCCTTGTCGATAGCCAGGTCCTTCAGCTCTTTCACAGTAAGTTTCTGGAGATACTTCGCCGCTTTCTTGCGGACTTCCGAAAGCGTGAGTGCTTTCACAGCATAGTGTTCGCGCCGCTCCCGGGTGTCTCTTTCAAGGGTCGATATCTGGATGTCGATATCGGGTCGATCCACCAGTTTCTGTTGAATGTCTTCCAACATCCTGAGGATGGAGTCTTCCGAGCCGCCGTATTTCTGCTTGAGATTGTAGATATCATCGAGCCTGAGATTGATTTCTTCGAGGCGTTTCGGATCATCCGGAATCGAAGAGCCGTACTGCTCGAAGTATGCCCGGAGATCTTCGAGTCTGAAGTCCAGATCGGCGACCTGTTCGACTTGTGGCTGAAGGGCGGGGTCGATAGCCGCTATCTTGTCGATCTCCTTGCGGGCGGCGCGCAGGTTGTCGAGGACGGAGTGTCCCTCGCCGTCAAGGATTTCCTGCAGCAGGGCCGATGACTCGATGAGAGTGCGTGACGAATCGAGAATCCGTCGCTCGGCGACGAGTTCTTCTTCTTCGCCCACACGGATTTGCGCCTGGTCGATTTCGTTCTGTTGGAACAGAAGCAGTTCACGTTCTTTGGCGAGTTGATCGCGGCGTGCCTTGATCTTCTTGAGATGGTTGTGAGCTTTTTCCCAGGCAGTGTACAACTCTGCAATCTCCTCCCGGTCCGAATCAAGCGCCGCAAACCTATCGAGGAATAACAAATGGTTTGACTCGTCCAGTAGCAATTGGTTGGCATGTTGTCCGAGTATCTCAGCCAGGGGAGAGGTCAGCTCCCTCAGTTTGGCTACCGTCGTCGTCATGCCGTTCAGGCGGACCTTGGACGACCCGTCCTTACGAAGCTCACGGGTGACGGTGAATTCATTGTTACTGAGGAACTCTTCAAACCTGTCGCGATAGGTCCTGGCCATACGGTCGACTGTAAATGTCGCCTCAACCGTGGCGAGCGTTGTACCGTGGCGGATGTGTTCGCGGTCGGCTCGATCACCAAGCACCAGTCCGAGCGCGGTAACAATTACTGATTTGCCGGCACCTGTCTCGCCAGTGAGGACCGTCATCCCCTTGCCGAGAGTCAGCTCGACATCTTCGACAAGCGCGAAGTTCGATATCTTCAGACGGTTAAGCATCGTACAACCCGTGCTGTTTCATTTCCTGAACGATTTCGTCGGCCCGGTCCTGGTCACCTTCGGCTTCGGCGGCTTTGAGGGCATCAAGATATCGTTTCCGAATGCGTTTCTCTTTTCGCTGGAGAATGTCCCTGGTGTGTCGGATTGTCTCTTCCTCGAGCGTTTCCTCATCCCATTCGATAGTGGCTACTTCGCTGAGGAGCGAGACGGCTTCCTCGTCATCGAAATTCTCCATGAGACGTCCGGCATGTACTTCGCCGTCCATGCTGTGCTGTTGAATAATGGCGCTATACAATCGCGAGATGCGCCTGGAGTCAAAATCATCCGGTGCAATATTCTCAAGCGCATACCGGATCGACGGTGGGTTGTTCAGCAGCAGCGAGATGAAATCGCGTTCCCATCGCACCAGCGAATTGGTCAGGGAGGGGGCTTTCGTTTCGGCTGGGACGAGGCCGCGTCCTGCTTCGCGGATTAGCGCCTGGTTGACGTCGAGACTGGCGGCGGCTTCCTGAATGAAGAGGGCGCGGCGGGTTGGATCACTGATTTTCGCTGCCAGCGCAGACAGCTCTTTGACAAGTTTTTCCCGTCCCATTATTCCGGAGGTGTGAGGCGAGGCATCCTGAAGACGGTACGGGATGAAGCCGAGCGCATGGTCCCGCAGATTCTCGATCATTGCCACGCCGTGTTCGCGGGCCAGTGAATCTGGGTCTTCACCCTCGGGGGCCTGAATGACCTTCACCTCAAGGCCCGCATCAAACAAGGCATCGACAGACCGTAAGGCGGCCTGCTGCCCGGCGGAGTCGGCATCGAAAAAGAGATAGACTTCCTCGGCGAATCGGGCCAGAAGTCGCGCCTGCTGCTCAGTGAAGGCGGTCCCGGACGAGGCCACGACGTTTTTGATGCCAACCTGCCAGAGCGAGATGACATCGAAATATCCCTCGACAACGTACACTTGTTTTGAGTCGCGGATGTGATCGCGTGAGAAGTTCAGTCCATACAGGACGTTGCTCTTGCTGTAGAGCGGCGTCTCGGGCGAATTGACATACTTTGCCGGTTCGCCCTTCTTCATCGTCCGTCCGCCAAAGGCAATCGGTTTGCCGCTGAGGTTGTAAATCGGAATCATCAAGCGGTAGCGGAAGCGGTCGAAGTAATTGCCGGTTTTTTCAGACTTGCCTGCGAGGCCGGCGCGGGCCATTTCTTCGCCCTTGATGTCCTTGCGAGCAGCCTCGTTTAGCAAGCCGTCCCACGCTTCACCGGCGAAACCGAGTTGGAATTCTTCGATCGTGTCGTGCGAGATGCCGCGTTTGTTCATCAAGTAATCTGTCAGAACGACATCGTATCTCTTGTCGAACAGCAGTTTGTGGAAATAGTCAACTGCGACTGTGTGAGCATAGTTGAGTCGCTCAAACCGTTCCCGGTTCTGGTCGGATCCGCTCTCTTTGATGACGATGTTTGCTTTGCGGGCGAGATGTTTGACGGCGTCGACGAACGACATCTTCTCGTGCTCCATGAGGAACGTGAAGACGTTGCCCCCTTTGCCGCATCCGAAGCAGTGGAAAATCTGTTTGTCGGTGTTGACGTTAAACGAAGGTGTTTTTTCGACGTGAAAAGGGCAGATGCCTTTGAAGTTCTTGCCGCGCTGCTTCAGGCGCACGTATTCGCCGACTATCTGTGCGATGTCGGTCGCCTGACGGACCTGCTCTATGACATCCTGCGGTATCATTACTTCAGTTTCACGATTGTTACGCCTGCGCCGCCCTCGTTCCAGTTGCCGAGACGCAGGGAGTCGACTTCACGATGTTCCTTGAGAAAGGTGCTTAACACTCGACGCAGCGCCCCGGTGCCCTTGCCGTGAACGACATATATCTGGTGCAGTCCGGCGACGACCGCCCGGTCGATGAACTGATCGACGGCTTCCATCGCCTCGTCACCCGTCATGCCGCGCAGGTGAATCTCCGGGCTCATCTCGCCGGTGGAAGGGAATGATCCGGCGGACGCACGCTTTGCCATGGCCGACCGCTTCTGGAGTTTCTCAAGATTGCGAAGTTCTACAACTGTGCTCACGGACCCGACTCGGACGCGGGCACGCTGGCCGCCGATGATTTCGTCAATCTCGCCTTCGTGGTTGAGGGAGATGATACGAACAGAATCACCTGTCCGGAAGCTGGCAGGGTCAGACTGGATATCTCTTTTCTTGTCAGCACGCTGGCGAACGCTTTTTACTTTCTCCTGGGAGTCCTTGAGGAAGTGATGGATAGTCTTGACTGACTTGCCATCAGCCTGAGACTTGCGAATTTCTGCTACGAGCCGCTCGGTCTCTTTTCGCGTCGTTTCAAGAAGCTCGTTGGTCTCTTTGAGAGACTCGGTGCGAGTATTCTCGATCTCTTCTTTCAGCTTGTCGGTTTTGTCCTTGTAGATAGCTTCGAGCGCTTCCGCTCTTGCCAGACGTTCGGATAGGCGGACTTTGTCTTCTCGTACCTGTGCCAGTTCCGTTTCCAGCGATGAAATCAAGTCCGCGAGTGTTCGCTCTCCGGTACCCAGCAAAGAGGTCGCATGGTCACAGATCGATTTGGGCATGCCCAGCCGTCCCGCTATCTCGACTGCGTACGATGATCCCGGAATGCCCATTTGCAACCGGTAGGTTGGGGCGAGGGTCTCCCGGTCGAATTCGAGCGACGCGTTTTCGATCTCCTGATGATCCAGCGCAAGCGTCTTCAGTTGCGAGTAGTGCGTCGAGGACAGCAGCCGTGCGCCCTGTTCAACCATGTACAGGATGATGGATTCGGCCAGGGCAGCGCCTTCCTTCGGGTCGGTGCCGGCGCCGATTTCATCCAGCAGAATCAGAGCAGTGTCCGAAACGTTGCTCACTGCGCGAGTGATGTTTCGGATGTGCGAGGAAAAAGTTGACAGTGATAGTTCAATCGACTGTTCGTCACCGATGTCGGCATATACCTGCGAGAAGATACCGATGGTCGACGTCTCCTTCGCCGGAATCGGCAGTCCACACTGGGCCATGAGCACCATGAGACCGACTGTCTTCAGCGCGATTGTCTTGCCACCCGTGTTGGGACCGGTGATGAGAACGGCCTGATGGTCGCTGTCAAGACTCAGGTCCAGGGGAATGACTTTCTCGATATCTTTGAACTGGCGAATCAGCAGAGGATGGCGGGCTTCCTGCAGTTCGAAGCGCGCGTCGCAATCGACAATCGGCCGGTTGGCTTTGATTTCGTTGGCGAATCCCGCGGCTGCATGGAAGGCGTCCAGTTTGCCGATGATTTCCGTGTTTTCAAGCAGCGGTTCGCATCGCTGAGCTATCTCTGCTGTGAGTGCGCGGAGGATACGGACGATTTCCGCCTGCTCCTCCTGCATCAGCATATTCACTTTGTTATTCAGCTCGACCGTCTCTTTGGGCTCTACGTATAGCGTGGCGCCGGACTGGCTGCGATCGTGGAGAATTCCCTGGTCGGCTTTATATTGTCCAGCGAGGACGGGGATGACGTACCGATCGTTGCGCTGGGTGATGACGTCGTCCTGCCATCCCGGCTGCTTCTGGGACGAGGAGAGGATGCTGTCGAGCCGACTGATGATTTTGCGCTTGCTGTCGGCGAGATCCATGCGGATATGCTTCAGCGCAGATGACGCGCGGTCCTTTACGGATCCGTCTTCGTCGATTGCCCGATTGATTTCTTTTTTCAATTCGGGGAAGGCTCGCATCCGAACGAGATATGCGGTCAGCTCTGGGAAGTTTTCGCGGGCTTCTTTGTCGTAGCCGTGTATGGCAATGGAAATTTCGACAAGCTCAAGCACGGCACGGATTTCATCCGGGGCCAGGAAAGTGCCCTCAATGCGTGACTTCTCAAGGAGGTCGCGGCAGTCGTCCATACGGTACAGGGGAAAGGCATTGCCGAAATTGATGAGGTCTTTCATCTGGGAGATTTCGGCCTGCCGTACGTCGATGTCCTTCTTGTTGAACATCGGCACGAAGGAAGTAACCTCTCGATGGCCGTACGGCGTCAGGCAATACTCCCGTATGCCGGATATGACCTTGTTAAATTCCAGGGTCTGAGATGTGTGTTGGTCTATCATGGTTCTGTCATTTCCGCTCAAATAAAAAACCGGCCCTGAGGCCGGTTCCAATATATGCGAATCGATTTCAAATGAAAACCGATTTAGCTCTCCGCTTCAGGTTCAAGATTGAAGAAACGATCAATCTGGTACATTACGCGATACACCTCGCTTCGCTCCTCAGACATCATTCCCTGACCGCCGTTGGATTTTGAAGGTTCCATGATGAGTGTGGTTTCGATTTTCTTCAGGAAGTTCGGATTGTGAGGGTGTATACGCGCGGTGCTTTCATACATCAGAGGTACCGTTTTCGCAACCGTGGGGCCAAAAAAAGAATCCTCAAAGTCAACATAGAACGCGTCCGGCAACGGCAACAGGAAAACGATGAAGGTGAGGAAACCGATGGCTGTCCAGCCACGAAGGAATCCTACCAGGGCACCGCCCATCTGGTCGCGTTTCTTGACATTCTTAACGTCAGCTATTTTGTAGAACAACAGGCCCAGCAGTTTGAATGCCGCATACGACGCTGCCAGGAGAATCGCAAACGAAAGGAATGCGGATACCAGCGGCGAACCGCCCAGCTTTTCGTAGACGTAGACCGCGAAGTTGTCGATGTAGTTGACGGAAAAGATGATCGCCGCAAAGAAGATGACAAAAGCCATCAACTCACGAACAAGGCCCTTTTTCGATCCAACAATTACAGAAGCCAGGAGCAAAGCGATAAGTACGCCGTCTACCCAGTTCATACAGCACTCCCTGCGATAGGTTAGCTTGGTGTAAAAAGATAGAGAGTTTTTAGATCACTTTGCAAGCAATTCTGTGACCAATTTGCTGACCAGTTTGCCGTCGGCTCTGCCCTTGACTTTGGGCATCAGGACCTTCATGACCAGCCCCATCTTCTGCGGAGAATCAGCCCCGGATTCCTTGATCGCCTCGGAAACCAACTCACGCACTTCATCCTCGGACATCTGTTCAGGCAAATAGGCAGAAATCACGGTCAACTCGAATTCTTCCTTGACGGCAAGATCTTCGCGTCCCGCGGACCGGAATTGTTCGATCGATTCGCGTCGTTTTTTCCCACAGCTGGTCAGGACATCCTGCACCTGTTGTTCGGTGAGTTCTTTGCCCAGATTGATCTGTTTGTATTTTAGATCAGACTTAAGGCCCCGAAGGACAGTAACTCGAGCTTTCTCGCCCGCCTTCAGGGCCTCAATAGTCTCTTTGTCAATTCGTTCGATAATCGACATGTAACCGTCTAGTGCTTGTCTAAGAACCTGTTGCGGCGTGACTTACGACGGGCTGCGGCCATTTTCCGTTTCTTGGTCTCAGACGGTTTTTCGTAGTGCTGATGCTTCTTGTAATCCGAGAGAACACCAGACTTCTCACAGAATTTATTGAAACGTCTCAACGCTCTTTCAAACGATTCGTCATCCCTTACTCTAACACCGGTCAATTAACTTCACCCCCTTCGGGTGCTTAATTGTTCGTAGTTCGGACATACTTGTAGCCGGTATCCAAGATACCAGAGCTAAATATGATACGGAATTCGGATCCCTTTGTCAACGGTGGATCGGCCGCAAAGTAATATTAGCCGCACAACAGAACGGTTTATTCGACTTCTTCTGACTCGAAAACGAGTTTGTCAATCCCCCGATTTGACAGGAAATGCAGGTGAATATGGTCGATTTCCTGCCCGTAGCCGTTGTTTATGGCGATTTGGTAGTGATCCGGGATGCCAAGTTTGTTGGCGACTTCCTTGGCTGTTTCGCACAAGACGGACATGATCTCAGGCGGGGTTTCCTGGAAATTCTGGTACTCTTCCTTATGTATGATGAGCAGATGGACCGGTTTTCTGGGCCGATGGTCGGCAATCACGATGACATCCTTGGTCTCGTGGAAGATTTTGGCCGGGATCTCGCGCTTGATGATTCGGGTGAATACTGACGGCATACGGCGTAATATATCTTGTTTGGCGGAGGAAGCAAGAGGGGAATTGGGGGGAAGCCTACACCTCCTGGCTCATTCCGCGCAAGAGAAAACGGCCCATCGCACGGATGGGCCGTCGTTGTCTGCTGACCGCCTAGGGACAGGACGGGAGTGGATCGAGGCTGATGAACAAGTGATCAATCAGAACAGTCAGATCCCCCATCGTCACGAGACCGTCGGGACTCATATCAATATTGCCTTCGCCCGTGCATTCAAGTGGGGTGAGTCCAATAAAGAGGTGGTCGATCAAGACCGTTAAGTCGCTCATCGTCACCAAATCGTCTGCCGAGCCGTCGACATTGCCCACTGACATTCCCGTGCAACAACCGAGATAGTCCGTGGTCAGAAGCAGGAGACTGGTGAGGTCGGCCACAAGAATGGTGTTTCCCTGGATTGCGATGTCCTGCGTATTGTCCGGGGTTTCGCAGGAATCTATGAGTGCAGGCGCGGTCGGGTCGCTGATGTTGAAGACAAGAATCTGTGAGCTTCCGTCGGCGACGAACGCCAGGGTGTCTTGAACCGCTACGCCGGAAGCGGTGCCCGGCGTCACGTAAGTCCCGACGAGAGCCATGTTGGCAGGATCACTTATGTTGTATATCTGCAGATCACCGTCAGTCGTGAACGCGAAGTCGTCGTGCAGACAGAGGCGAGTGGCGTTTCGAAGGGTGGTGCACCAACCGACGAGTTGAGGTGCTGCCGGTCCGATGATCGAATAGACTTCCAAACGCCAATTGTCCAGCACGAAGGCCAGTGAATCTCTAATGGCAACGTCCCGGGCGTAGCTTGCCGAGTCGGCCCGGCCGATCTCTTTGGGACTGGAGGGATTCCCCACGTCCAGTACGTAGAATCCGCTATCGACATCCGTGATGCAGGCCCGGTCATCGGCGACGGCTACGCTGGCAACGTTGCCTCCCGTGCTGAAACTACCCGCTAGTATGGGCAGCGATGGATCAGAGATGTCCAGGATCAACAGCCCGGAATCTCCAGCAGCAAGGAAAGCGTGATCGTTCGATACGTAGGAATCCACCGTTCCATGTGGTGCCCTGTACGACCCAACGTGTATCGGACGGCTCCGATCGCTGAAATCGACAATGTCGAAGGCGCCGACGCTGTCTCCTGTGCTGCTCACGAAGGCTGTTCTGCCGTTGACGAAAACGTCTTTCGACAGACTTGCTGGAATGTCGTAATGGCCGATCTCCGTCGGATGCGTGGGATCGGCGACGTTGACAATCTGCAAGCCCTTCCGTGACGGCGGTCCGTAGGTGCTGACGGTGTTACAGAGAAACACTATCGTGTCTTCCGCGCAGGCACGGACGGATGGCCCCCGTGTTGCGAAGCGACCCTCGACGAACGGGTTGGCTGCGTCTGAGATGTTCAACACGTATAGACTCGTGTCATAGCCGGAGGTCCAGAAATCGGCAGTGGCGTAAGCGTGGTCATCGTCGACGAAGAGGTGGTGGTGCCACGCCGGACTTGGGAAAGGCTGGAAATTGTCTACTTGCGTCGGTGCGGCGGGGTTTGCGGCATTCACAACGCCCAGAGACAAGTAGTCTCCGCCTATGAAAACGATACTGTCTCTCACAAAGGCGGAAGTGACGCTGTAGCCGACAATTGCGGAGTCATACGTGCTGACCAGGAATGGAGCCGCGGGATTGCTCACGTCGACGATCTCAAGACCGCCTGGATACTCGGACCATCCGTCCTTTGCAACGTACAGCAACCCGTCTGAGAGGTCCATGCCAGTCGGACTGCCGATGTCGGAACAGAAGTAGTTACTGATCCACACAGGATTCGACGGGTCCTCGATGTTCATAAGAACGACCCGCTCGTCGTTTATGGCCGAAATGTACGCAATCCCGTCTGCTATGTGAAGGTCCACTGCCGGGCTTCCGATTTCATAACTCCCGGCAATTGAGAGCGCTGTGGGGTCGGAGATGTCTACAATCTGTAAGCTGCCGGACTGCACCGCTAAGAAAGCGTTGCCGTCGTGAAGGCGGAGTGACAGGGGACGACGAGGTAAGGGGACCAATGACAATGGCTCCGGGTTCGCAGGGTCGTGCAAATCGAAGACCATCAGTCCTTCGTAGCAGGCAGCGAATGCAAAGTCGCCGTCAACCCGGACGTCGTACAGATCGAAATCGGACCAGAGACAACTGCTCAAGTACTCTACCCTGTCCTGCGAGAAGACAGGTGCCGGCGTCAAGACCGACAGTGACGTGAGCAAGAGTACGGACAACGTGAAGAACAACCTGAAGAGAATCATAGGGCTTCTCCCGATTAGAATGTGAGGTTACCAGTACGGACGATTCACGTTGGCGATAGGACTATAACAAGTACCTTATGGTTGAATATGTGTCTGGTAAGATGTCTCGTGATGATAAGGACAATATAAAGTGTTTGTCACAATGGGTCAAGATCATAATTGGAATAGTGGCTCGATTAACCGGGATATCACGAGGTGAAACAAAAGAGCCGCAATCACCTGAGTGACTGCGGCCCGCTGAGTATTCGGCATTGTCGTGGCGCCGCTTACGGACAGGGAGAAAGCGGATCGAGGCTGATGAACAAGTGGTCAATCAGTACGCTCAAGTCACCCATCGTCACGAGACCGTCGGGAGTCATGTCGACATTGCCCTCGTCTGTGCACAGAAGAGGGGACAGGCTGATGAACAGGTGGTCGATCAGGACCGTCAAGTCGCCCATCGTCACAATATTGTCTGGCGAGCCATCTACATTTCCCACGGACGGTCCATCACAGCAGCCGGCCTGTGGCTGGAACGTAATGGCGCCATTGTAGAGTGTGGGGACATACGCTCCGCCCGGGGCAACGAAGCCGGGTTCGTTGCCGTTGTAGCTTGCAAAGGAGATGGGGTTGATCCCTGACGAAACCTCGTTGGCTGTGAAGTGAAGCGCCAGCACGGGGCCTGAGCCGGGCGCGAGTAAAGGATCAACGCCAGACCCGGTTGAGCGCAGGAGGATCGTGGCGCGGTCGTTAAAGAAGTCGTAGTTGAGCAGGGTGTGATAACTGAAGTTCTCGGTCCGCAATCCTGCGGTGGTAGCCGAGTCAAAGGTCAGATCGTACGGTCCCGCCCAACCAAAGGGGATCAATATCTCCTGGACAGAGATGAAGTTATCGACGAGAATCTCAACAGTCAGCGGCTCACCCTGGACGTACTGGACAGAATCTACCCGCATAGTGTCACCGTGAACCGCGACCAATTCGGGCTGCAGCGACGTGTACGGCCCGCCGTCTGTTTCCGCCGTAACCGATACCGAGTAAAGGCCGGGTTCGGAATACGTATGATCGGGCGACTGCATGCCAGAGCCGGTGCCATCACCGAAATCCCAGGACCACGAACTGACCGCACGAGTTGCAGTAGCCTCGAACATTACTTCAAGGGGAGCTGACCCGAATGTGTTTGTTGCTGTGAACTTGACACCCTCGATCCAGGACGACAGGTGGTCGTCCAGCCAACAGCGCATCCGCCCCTGTTGTTTTGGCGTAAACGTGTCATAGCACCACTGGGGGGCGTAACTCATGTAGTTTTCGGGCATCGTGTACCCCCAGGGTTCCCCGCTACATGCGTCGGTGCCGCCCGTGTTGCCACAATTATAATAAATCGGGCCAGGAGGAGTATCATCGCAGCGATCGCCGAGAAGGTCGGCATCTGGAGCGCCGACGTATTCATAGCAGGGACCACATTCCGTGACCTCGGTCACACCGTTGAACGTATGCATCAGGCCGAGGCAGTGGCCGACCTCGTGAGCAACGACTGAATTGCCGCTGCCGGTCCAGTGGAAGCTCCCAACCACAATTCCGCCCGTGTTGCCGAGGGCGTCGTTATCCCACGGAAACGTGCCAAACGAATAACCGAAATCAACCTGTGTAACCCACATGTTAAGCTGCGAATCCGGCTGAATAGCGGTCGCGTTCTTCATGGCGTTGATTTCGTTTTCTGACAGCGTGCGCCACGCGGTCGAGTTGACGTGATTAATAGTGGGGACAAACTGAATGCCGGCCGCCGCATAGTCGTAATTCAGATTGTCGATTTGAGAAAGTGCGGTGGCATCTGAAGAGATCGCGTTGGAGCCATCATCGTTTCTCAGGAGATGTACGACGAGGCGGACATTCACCAAAGGCGTTTCCCCGTCCGGGATCCACAGGCCTCGATACGACGGGTCGTCGCAAATGCCGTACTGACTGCAGGCTTCGGGCGACGCCAGCGGATCAATTGCGATCTTTTCCTTCCAACGGATGTCGGTTCCGCACCAGTTCTCGCCGCTCTTGCCGTAAGCGATTGATTCCTGGGTCTGTCCCGAGGAGGGAATCATCACTGCAATGGCAACGATGAGTAAGGCGGCCCGTAAAGTATGGTTTCTGTGTCCAATTATGTTCATATAACACTCCCTGTTATCCTATAGCAATGCCGGCTGCCGCCTAGATCCCTGTCTACGGACAGGGCATCAGCGGCGACAGGCTGATGAAGAGATGGTCTATCAGTATCGTAAGGTCACCCATGGTCACCTGACCGTCGAGACTTCCGTCAACGTTGCCTTCGACATCACATGCCAGCGGTTCGAGCGATATGAACAAATGATCGATCAACACCGTGAGGTCGCCCATGGTCACCTGGTTGTCAGGAGAGGCATCGACGTTGCCGACCGAGGGGCCTGTGCAACAACTGGGGTCCAGGAGGACAAAGCCATCGTTGGCGACGGGCTGATAGGTGCCCGCATAGCTCGTGTACTCCGGGTCAAAGCCGTTGTACGAGATCAAGTTGATTGGATTCTCTCCGCTGGGTGCTCCTCCGGGGATTGTGAACCAGAGGCTGGCTATCGGACCGCTACCGGGGGAGAGGTAAGGCTGAGTCCCACTGTTGGAGCAGTTCAAATACACGGCGGCACGGTCGTTGAAGAAGTCATAGTTCACCTGACTCTTGATATCGAAGTAGTCGGTTCTCGTTCCGGCGGTGGAGAAGGAGTCGTAGACGATGCCAAGAGGACCGGCAAAACCGAAAGGTATCGTGATCTCTTTGAGCGGGAGGTAATGCTGCGCGTAGACATCAACCTTCACTACTTCTCCAGCTTCGCCTTCAACCTGCTCAATCCACATGGTGTCGGCGTAGGCGGAGACCATACCCTCGATGACTTCGGAGAAAGGACCTTGCGGAGTTGTGATGGTGAGGCCCACATTATAATAGCCTGGTGCATAGTCGTGGGTGGGACTCTGGACGCCGGCAGCACCGCCGTCGCCAAAGTTCCACGCCCAGTCAGTGACCGTGCGCGGCGTGGCGGCGTCGAAATCAACGGTGAGCGGCGCAGCTCCGAAAGTGTTCGTCCCGCTGATGGCCAGCGGGATGGTCCACCCGAGCAGTTCTTCGTTTATCCAGCAATGCATTCTGCCGGACTGCTGAGTTGAGAATTCTGTATAGCAGAATGACGGGGCGTAGCCCATGTAGTTCTGCGGATCGGTTGGTCCCCAGTCGGATCCCGAGCACGGGTCCGTTCCCCCCGGACCGTTGCACGCGTAGTTTGTCGGGGTTGGATCGGTGTCGGAGCAGAAGTCGCCGGTATAGTCACGGTCAGAGGCTCCCACGGACTCGTAGCAGGCGCCGCACTGACTGACCTCCGAGACACCGTGGTGGGTGTGCCAGAGTCCCAGTGCATGACCCATTTCGTGTGGCAGAGTGCCGGCATCTTGCGGCCAGAACTGACTGTCGTTCATGACGATGCCGCCTGTGTTTGAAGTGACGTCGCCGTCCCAGGGGAAGGTGGCAAAGGAGTATACAGAACCGTTAATATTGACATCGACCACAAAGATATTGAGATATTCGTCGGGTGAAATCGCGTAGGCGTTTTTCATCTGATCGAATTCACTTGTTGAAGTAATCCAGCGGAATTGCGTCGAATTGGCCGAATCCACCAGGTACTCGAACTGGATGCGATACGGGAGATAATCGGTGTTGAGCGCGTTGACCTGTTCTGCGACATCGTCGGCTGTCGCAGCCGGGCTCGACCCGTCGTCATTGGCGAAAAGATGGAAATACAGGCGGATGTAGGTGATCGGCTTGTCGACTGCCGGGACCCAATCATCACGCTCTTCCGGGTAGTCGCACAGGCTATACTGGAAGCAGGCTTCAGGATCTCTGAGAAGTGGGTTGTTGGCGACTTTTTCAGCGTAGAAGACCTGCGTATAGCACCAGTCCCCGGCGGGAGTCTCAGCAAGGGTCAGAGTAGGCAGAGAAGATAGCAATAGGGAAAACACAACCAGAAGAAGGGTGTTTCTCACAAGTATAGTCGGTGTCCTCAGAGACATTTCCGGGTCCTTTCTTTCAATGTCGCAGGATTATCGAACCCTCGCTGTGCGCTCGAGAGTTTCTGTTGGGGTAACCGTACGCAGTATACAATCGTTCCCAATATAGTATTATATTTAGCTTTAGCAAGAAGATTTATGACATCCAGACATTCCTGATAAGCGCTTTGTCAGGTTGTGCGGGGCTTTAAGGATCGTCGCTATGCGGTGTTATTATAATACGTTAGCTGTTGCTTTGGTGTGTGTTTGACGAGTGTCCTTCCGGATTTACAAAGATGGGTTCTGTGACTCCATTTAATACAAAATGGAAGCCGCCGACACAAGAGCCGGCGGCTGAACTCACACAGAAAGCCTGCGATCGGGTCACGGACACGGAGGGAGCGGCGAAAACGAAATGAAGAGATGGTCAATCAGCGTTGTGATGTCAGACATCGACGCGAGCCCGTCCTCACTCATGTCGACGTTGGCCTCGACGGGACACGCCAGCGGTGCGAGACTGATGAACACGTGATCAATCAGTGCAGACAGGTCGCCCATGGTGATCAGATTGTCAGGAGAACCGTCGACATTGCCCACGGAAGGGCCCGTGCAGCACGACGGATCAGGGGCCAGACTGCCCGCGATTGTGGCCGGTGGATATGATCCGGCGTATGTGACCAACTCCGGTTCGAAGCCCGAGTAGGAGAGCAGTTCAATTGGATTCTCGCCGCTCAAAGTGCCGCTCGGTACGGTGAACCAGAGGCTGACGACCGGCCCTGCGCCCGGTTCAAGGTAGGGCTGGGAGCCGCTGTTTGAGCAATTCAAGGCGATGGCCGCGCGATTATTGAAGTAGTCGTAGTTAACTTGATTTTGCAGGTCGAAGTATTCCGTGCGAAGGCCGGCGGTGGAGAAAGAGTCGTATACCAGACCGAAGGGACCGCCGAACGAGAATGGCAGGTTGATCTCCTTCAACGGCAGGTAGTTGTGGCAGAGAATGTCCACCTTGAGCGGCTCGCCTGCTTCAACCACAGGAGCATCGAAACTAAGCGTGTCGGCGTAGGCTGCGACCATACCGGGATAGACACCCTGGTAAGTTTCATCCGGCGTTTCGACATCAATTGTCACTGTATAGAAGCCGGGATCTGTGAAAACATGGCTGACCGTGTCCTGTGTTGAGGTTGTACTGTCGCCAAAGTCCCAGAGCCACGAAGTGACCGACTTGTGGCTGGTCACGGCGAAATCAGCCTCGATCGGGGCCGGTCCAAAGTTGTTGGTTGCTTCTGCTTTGAAGGGGAGCAGCCACGTATCGAGGTAGTTTACCCAGCAGCGAATCCGTCCGCGTTGTTGCGGAGTGAAAGTTGTCAAACATTGTTCCTCGGCATAGCCCATGTAGTTTTCGGGCATCGTGTATCCCCAGTCCAGTCCGCTGCACGAATCGGCACCAGAGGAGTTTGAACAAGAACGGTTGAGCGGTCCCGGAGGAGTGTCAGAACAGAAGTCGCCGACAATATCCCCGGTGTCAGGTGACAGCCCCGGCGATTCGTAACAATCGCCGCACTGGTCAACTTCATCGACTCCGTGGAACATGTGCCAGAGGCCGAGACAGTGTCCAACCTCGTGCGCGAACACGCTGTTCGGCCGAGCGCCCCAATGAAACTGACCCATAACGATTCCGCCGGTGGCCTCCTTAGCGTCGAAACTCCAGGGGAAGGTGCCGAAGGAGTAATTGAATTCAACGTGGGGGATCCAGACGTTCAGGCAACTGTCCGGCGCGATCGCCGTGGCGATTTTCATGTCGTCGATTTCGCTCTCCTCCAGATTGCGCCACTCGGTGGAGTTGATGTAATCCAGTGTTACCACGAACTGGATGCCCACCTGCGCATAGTCTGCGTTCAATTCAGCGATCTGGATCCAAACCTCTTCTTCGGTAGTCGTTGGGTTCTGACCGTCGTCTTCGCGGAAGATGTGAACGACGGCTCGAAGGTACATGGGGGCCGTCAGCGAGTCGGGAATCCAACCGTCACGAGTGGCGGGGAAGTCACAGTCGCCGTTGACGGGGCAGTCTTCCGGGGCACGCCCGAACTGCTTCAAATGTTTCTGCTCGTAGACTTTCATCGTACCGCACCAGTCCTCCGGAGCTTTTTCGGTTTCAGCCCATACGGTTCCGGCCAGCAGGAGAATACACAGTGATATTGTGAGCCGGATCACGGGAGAAGTCGTTATCGGTATTGAGGTCATATTTATGGTTATCCTTTCGGCGTGTTCGTTCCCATGAGAATTATATCGGAGTAACGGATGCAAGTATAAGTGCGTTCTCCGCAAGTAATATACACGTTGTGGCGATATTGGCAAGGGGTGTTGTGGCGGTGAGGGATGTTCGGGGGCTCTGCCGCGGATTCCTGCCAACGTGTCGCCCCACGAAGTGGCACCGGGTGGAGGCACCCAGCGCCACATGAAGCCGGGAAGGGGTCTCTTATGTCTACGGGCAGGGGGAGAGCGGATCCAGGCTGATGAACAAGTGGTCGATCAACACCGTCAGATCTGACATCGTCACCTGTCCGTCCGGACTCATATCGATATTACCCTCGTCAACGCATTGCAGAGGGACTAGCGAAATGAACAAGTGATCAATAAGCACTGTCAGGTCACCTATGGTCACTCTGTTATCCGGCGAGCCGTCGACATTCCCAACTGAAGGTCCCGTGCAGCAACTGCATCCGCCAATAATGTGATTTGAGGCCCATTTCCTGGCCTTCAGAATGTTGTCGACAAGGTCATCCGCGTCGCCAAAGCGAATGGTGCTGAGCACCATATAGAATGTCAGAGTGTCATCCGGCGTTAGCGTGTAATCGCCCAGCGCCGTTATTACTGAGTGGAGGTCCGACTGTTCTCCGAACACGGAGTATCCGGTCTGCGACATGTTGTTATACAACTCCTGCGGCACCAGGCTGCCCGTCGGATATACGTACTGCGCATTGTCCGCAACGTACGCGCCGTGCGGCTGTTCGCCAGACATGCAACTATCTCCCCAGGCGATACCCAGCATGGCAAGTCCCGCGTAACGGAAAGTGTTGTTGTCGCACCCAACTCCTATGCCACGCTGATACAGCAACTTGTAGGTTGCGTCGACGTAGCCTTCGTTGTCAGACTCATACTCGGACGGGACGTCCCAGTCGCACAGGAAGCCGATGTAGAGATTCGTATCGGTGACACCTGCCCACGAATAGACCTTGATCGCGGTAATCATAAACTGGCAGCTGTCGGCATTTTGAGGTGCGTACCAGGTTTGTTCGAGAGCGATGTGTCCGTCGGCCGTAATGAACGTGCCGGAGCTGAATATCTGGTAGCCTCCCATATCCGTGGTGGGAGTCATCGGTGTCCCCGTGACAGACCGTGTAAAGGAGCCGGCGTTGAAGATGTTGTAGTCGGCCACGTATTCGGTGCCCTGGCGGCGCACAACAACCGGACCCCCGTCATAGAGATATTTCGATTCGCAGTCACCCTCGAGAGCGTAGTCCAGCGTCATGTTGGCCGTGCCTTTCGCAGCAGCGTTGCCGTCGTTGCTCACTTGCAGACTGAGGCACGAACTGGATATGGTATCGGAAGCGGGTGCTGCCGCAGCCTCGCAGGCGTCACCTTCACCGTCGCCGTCGAAGTCTGCCTGGCCCGGGTTGTAGGTGTCAGGGCAGTTGTCTTCGTCGCAGGTGGCCATCGGGTAGCCGGGTGAGCCGTAGCCATCGTTGTCTGGGTCGACGCAGTCGTCGCAGGCATCACCGATGTTGTCACCGTCAATATCTGCCTGGTCGGCATTCTCGTGCAAGGGGCAATTGTCGCAGAGGTCTCCGACTCCATCGCCATCCGAGTCGGTTGTATCCGGGCAGTCGAGTCGGGCCTGAAACATCGATCGGCCGTGGGTGCCGGCCACAATCTTGCGCGTGTTTTCATGTATTTCCAGATCGGCGATGCAGGTGACGGGCATGCCGGTCCCCAGCAATGCCCATGTGGCACCTGTGTCCGGCGAGACAAAAACGCCGACATCGGTGCCGGCATAGAGGAACGCCTCATCCATGGGATCGACCAGAAGGTCGTTTACCGGTGCGTCCGGGAGGTTGCTGGAAATGTCAGACCAGGTTGCCCCGTAGTCATCGCTCCGGAAAACGTGGGGAAGTGAGGAACCGTCGGTGATGTAGCCCGACAACGTGACGTAGACTCTTGAGGCAGTGAACGGGTCCGGTGTCAGTCGGGTGACCCAGCGGTCGGGAAGACCGGCAGTCAGATCGTCCCAGTTCGCGCCGCCGTCGGTTGTGCCCCACACAGCGCCGTCACGCGACCCGGCATAGACAACCTGGTCGTCGATGGCTGAGACGCCAATTGTTGTCAGGTAGCGTGCCGACAGGCTGGGGCTGATTGCGGTCCAGAGGTCTGCACCGTCGCTAGTTCGGTACACGCGGTCGGTTCCGTAGTAGAGTACCAGATGGTTGTTCGGGTCCATGACAACCGGCGTGCTCCAGCCGTGAGGCTCGTCCGGGCTTGGCGTGATGCCGTTTTGCGCCCAGTACCAGTTGTAGCCGCCGTCCGTGGATTTGCTGAGATTGCCGTACTGCGACTCGGCGTACATGATGTCAGAGTTCGTGTGATCCACTATGCAGTAGAATCCGTCGCCGCCGTAAATCTCGGTCCAGTCGTCAGTGCTTCCCGTGAGAGTGCGCATGGTACCGTTGTCCTGCGTCCCCCCGTATATCTTGTCAGCGTTGTTCGGGTCGACCGTTATAGCGTAGAACTGGGTATTGGGCATGTTCTTGCGGACGTTCCATGCGGGGTCGTTGTTCTGCTTGAAATAAACCCCGCCATCGCAGCCGCCGTAGACAACGGCGGAGTTGTATGGGTGTATCCACATCGCGTGGTGGTCGACATGAGATTCGTACGTTACGTTTTCCCACGAATTACCGCCGTCAGAGCTGCGATAAAGCTGTACTCCGAGCGAATATACCAGGTCCGGATTTCCGGGCGCGACTCGCACCTGTCCGAAATACCATCCAAAACCACCGAATGTGCCGTCGAGCACACCATCGTTGGTACGGGTCCAGGTATTGCCAAGGTCTGTGCTCTTGTAGAGTCCCATGAGATCGCGGGAACTGCCGTCAATGTGTATGGAGTAGACGGTGTTCGATTGCGGGTCTACGGTGACGCCGATTCGTCCGGTATTGGCAGGTGCCGGAAGTCCCCCACCGTTGCCGGAGAGCATCTCCCAGGTGTCGCCATGGTCTGATGAGCGCCAAAGAGCACTCAACGGCCCCTCGTACACATCCCAAATGGCGGCGAATACGGTTCCGGTGGAGGGGTGCAATGCTATGTCAACACAGCCGGCACCACTGTCGACAAACAGAATTCTGTCCCACGAAATGCCGCCGTTTTCAGAACGATACACGCCGCGCTGCGCACTACGGTTGCTACCAAGGACCTTTCCCAGCGCTGCCACATAGACCGTATCAGGATGGAGGGGGTCGATGACAATGCGCCCGATCAGTGCCGTGCTGTCCAGACCGACGTACGTCCAGTTGTCACCGGCATCGATGCTCTTGTACACGCCG
Organism: uncultured candidate division Zixibacteria bacterium; assembly: GCA_963664195.1. Taxonomy (GTDB): domain Bacteria; phylum Zixibacteria; class MSB-5A5; order GN15; family FEB-12. Next base: position 3,487,612 of record OY760907.1, on the reverse strand, counting down.
TTGCCTTCGTAGTCGTCAATTGCCGCCGACGGTTCACCCGTCCCGACATAGATCGTGTTGCGGTCGTTAGGATCTATGGCGATGGCCCCGATGGAATAGGTGCCGACATCGTCGAAAATCGCTGTCCACGATATGCCTTTGTCGTTGGATTTGAAAACGCCCCCGGCCGCCGCTCCGGCGTACACCGTGCTGAACTCGACCGGGTGAGAAGCAATGTCGGTAATACGTCCCGGAATATTGGTGGGTCCTACCGATTCCCAGGTGACGGCTCTCTTGCTGTTGAGGGCCGCGCGGGCGTCCTGGCCTTCATCCAGAGCCTCCAGGTACTGTTCCTTGGGGATTTCATCGTAGGGATACGCGCGCTGTTCGTAGAACTCCTGGTTCGGGCGACGTTTCAGTTTGGGAGGTTTTCCGCTTCGTTTCAAGTTGTAATAGGCGATTTGGTTTTTGGTGAGATCCCAGGGTGCTCTCTCTTTCTCCGGTGTTAACCATACGATGGCCAGGATCACGGCAAACACAAAGACACAGGCGGCAGCTAGTTTTCTCATAATTGGTCCTCTGGCGGTAACGCCGTTCGTTAGTAGTTGCGACCTTGGAATACAGTGGATGACGACTGACGGTGAAGACCCGAAAGATGACGGCAGAATCAGTTGCCCAAGTAAAAGAAAACAAACGAGACGCAAGTTGTCAATAACTATCATGTACCGTGATATCGTCTTTGAGGACGGGCTTGTCTTCGTTGACGGAGGTGGAGTTGTCGTGTGCAGGGGACTCCATGGTGGTTCTCTAAACACACAAAGGCCCCCGTAAACGGGAGCCTTTCTGTTGTGCCCTGCTTGTTGCGGTCGGCGTAGAGGGGGGGGCAAAGAGCACACCCGACCGCTAAGATAAACAAGCCGGTTATGAAACCAATATGTCGATTGTTGTCAGAAAAGCAAGAAGTTTGTGGCGGGCGTCCGGTTTTTGAGCGATGTTTTTTCGTGATGAAACTGTTTCATCGCACGCTCTGTCGAAAGCTGTCACAGTAATAGACAAGGGTGACCCCGTTTTATACCCCAGACGTCGGAGAGAACCGATTTTCCGGCGCAGAGTGTGCGCCGGAAAATGCCAATGGCAACTGTTCACTTTTCGCACAGTACGGGCTATAACCGCACGGTTCGTTGGGTCCCCGCCTTGGAGTTCGTGCCGAGGATTCCGCCGAGGTCTTTCTCGACGGTTGTTGTGGGCATGATGTTGAAATTGTCCACGAGGACCTTTAGCACGGCCGGTGTGATGAACGCCGGCATGGTTGGTCCAAGGCGAATGTCTTTTACCCCAAGATGAAGCAGGCTCAACAGAATGCAGACGGCCTTCTGTTCGTACCAGGAGAGAATGAACGACAACGGCAGACCGTTGATGTCAGTATTGAACGCGCTTGCAAGCGCCTGTGCGATCTTCACCGCGGAATAGGCGTCGTTGCACTGGCCGACATCGAGCAGTCTCGGGATGCCACCGATATCACTAAACTCCAGTTTGTTGAAACGGAACTTGCCGCACGCGAGCGTGAGAATGACGCTGTCCTTCGGGACGGCCTCGGCGAATTCAGTGTAGTAGTTGCGGCCGGAACGAGCGCCGTCACAACCACCTATCAGATAAAAGTGCTTGATGTCGCCACCCTTGACGGCCGCAATCACCTTGTCGGCAACGCCGAGGACAGCATTGTGCGCATAGCCGATGGTGATGTTGTGCTGCGGCTCGTCTTCGGCGAAACCATCGGCAGACAGAGCGGACTCGATGATCGGCCCGAAGTCCTTTTTGGATACGTGCGTAACGCCCGGCCAGGCAACCAGACCGGACGTGAAGATGCGTTTGTTGTAGGACTCGCGCGGCTTCTGGATGCAGTTCGTGGTCATTAATACCGCGCCCGGGAAAGCCTCGAACTCCTTCTGCTGATCCTGCCAGGCACCACCCCAATTGCCCTTAAGGTGGGCGTGTTTCTTCAATTCCGGATAGGCGTTGGCAGGGAGCATCTCGCCGTGAGTGTAGATATTGATGTTCTTGCCTTCGGTCTGTTTTAGGAGGGCTTCGAGATCACTCAACTCATGGCCTGAGACCAAAATCGCCTTGCCCTTCACGCCGGTTGTTCTTACGGAAGTTGGTTCCGGGTGACCGTAGGTCCCAGTGTTGCCCGCGTCGAGCATTTCCATGACACGAATGTTGACTTCGCCGCATTTTAGCGCATGGCCAACAAGGGCACCGATCTCCTGCTTTGGATTGGTGAGCAGATCCAGGGATTCGTGGAAGAAGGCAAATACGGTGTCATCCTCTTGTCCAAGAATAGAAGCGTGGTCGGCGTAGGCGGCCATGCCTTTCAGTCCGTACGTGATGAGTTCGATCAAAGATGTTATGTCATCCCCGAGTCTCTCGCGGCGTTTCTCCACGGCTATCTCAAATGCAGAGGTCATCGGTGATTCGACGGCTTCGAGAATGGCCCATGTCGCCGGGCCGGAGAGTTTTTCCGGGGTTTGGCCGGCGGCCACTGCGGCGTTTGTGTAAATGCTTTTTGCTTTTTCGCGCACAACCGCTGCTTTCCTGATATTCGATTTAAGTCGGTCGGGGTCGAAATTGACATTGGTGACAGTGGTAAAAAGTGCTTCGGTGACGAACATATCTATCTCATGGTCAACAGCTTTCAACTGTCGGGCGCGATGGGCATACATGGAGATGCCTTTCGCGGCGTGAACGAGCAAGTCCTGTAGAGCGGCGGTTTCGGGGTCTTTGCCGCATTGTCCGAGGGTGGTGCATCCGATGCCTCTGGCTGACTGTTCACATTGGTAGCAAAACATATCTTGTCCTTTTTTGTAACGTTCCGTTATCGGCAAGAAGATAGGCGGCGAATGACGGCGGAGGTTTGATGTAGGTCAATTGAACGGAGAAATGTGAAAATAGAAAAAGGGCGGACAATTGTCCACCCTTTCATACCCTCGGTGAGGAGCTGTGAGGGACGCCCCCGTTAAGGGGCGGCTGCTTTTCCGACGGTTATTCGGTCCCTAGAACCAGCGCAGCTTACGAATCTCGGGGATCTCGCGGCGCATTTCGTGGGCCAGATCATCGAGGTCGTCGGCGATATCTTCTATGATTTCGGCCTTTTCTTCGAGCTTCTCAGCCTTCATCTCAAGCCTTTCCGCTGCGTCCTCTATTTCTCGCTCGTAGTCATCGGTGTCGTACCGGGGCGAAAGCAGCTTGAAGAGTTTTCCGACCGCAGTGAGTCCGAGTTTGGCCCCCTCAACGCCGACTTTGGCACCCTCCAGACCGATGGCCTTGGCCTGATCGATCAAGTCTGTCATCAGAAGATAATACTCCTCAACGAGCTTCCGTTGGTCCTCGTCGAGCGTGATCTGATCGCCGTTGATGAACAGCTCGAATTCCTTCGTGATCTCGACTTCCTGGCGTTTGCGATGTTTGGCTTCGATGATGATAGTGCCGTCACGGTCAATATCGAGATCAACATCTGACAGGTGGCTTTGATCGAAGTCAAAGTGCCGATCAGAGTGATACGAAGTTCTTTCGCCTGCCAGCAGCGGCGAACACGTCAATGCCGCGGTCAGCAAAAGCATTGCGACTGTTTTCATTTGTCAGCCTCCGGTTTTCCTCTTGAGATACCCTATAACCGCCTATACGGAGGGTCGGGCGGTAAGTTTCAGGTGCTAAGTATTCTCGGTATAACGAGATAGGCGCGACGCTTTCGATCAATGTCAATGATCTTGTTGCGGGAGTCGACCGCAGAACTTACCTTGCTGACTCGGTGTTTGTAACGCTTACCAAAGGAGAACCCACATTCATGATCAAGAAGGCCTCACTCTACATCGCCGTTTCATGGCTGTTTGCTGCTGGTTTCGCATGGGCCGGGAGCGAAGACTCGACTGCCACCGCACCTCCAATCAACGACGGACCCTACGTTTACTGGCAATCGCCTACCGAGGCGCTGGTGTTCTACCTCTGTGCTGACACACTGCAGAAGCATGTACTGGCTGCCATTGACACGATTCGCTTCCAGGGCTTTTGTACTGATTCGAGTGTTGACTACGCGATCCCGGTCGTTCCTCCCGTGATTCAGCCGGATGAGTACGAGGGAGTCTCACGCATTTTTGCCGTGAGCGATCCTCATGGTCTGTACGATATGTTTGTAGCGACACTTCAAGGGGGCGCCGTGATAGACAGCGACCTCAACTGGATCTGGGGCGACGGCCATCTGGTCGTGAACGGCGATGTTTTTGACCGTGGTGAGTTTGTCAACGAAATCCTCTGGTTGATCTACGGACTTGAGCAGCAGGCCGTGAAAGCCGGGGGGCGAGTACATCTGACGCTGGGGAATCATGAACTGATGGTGCTTCGCGGCGACGTTCGCTATGTGAACGACAAATACCTCAAGGGCATTGCACGCAAGAGTCGCATATATGAGATGGATCTCTACGGGCCGGACATGGAACTTGGCCGATGGCTGCGTACTAAGCATGTGGCCGTAAAGATAAACGGTATTCTCTTTGTGCACGGCGGAATAGAACCCGGTGCAGTGGAACGCGGTCTTACCATTCGTGATATTAACGAAACCGCACGCGCGCATCTTGATGATCGCTCCTATGCAAAGGCGTTCAACGAGGACGTGCAGTACTTCTACGGCAGTTCTGGCCCTTTCTGGTATCGGGGATACTTCGACGAGTCGGACAGGTACCCCAGAGCCACACAGCAGGACTTGATCGATATTCTTGCTCATTTTGGCACAGAATCTGTGGTGGTCGGTCACACAGGGGTGGACCGTGTGGAGAGTCTCTACGACGGGCGTGTGTATGCGATAGATATTCCTGAGGATGACAAGTCGTTGTGGCAGGGTCTACTCTGGGAAGACGGTCGTTTTTATCGCGTATTCGCATCGGGCCAACGTGAAGTGATTGAGTGATATCGGGAAGATTTTACTAAACTTTTTCCGTGTGAGTCACGTCGTTAATACTATCCCCTGAATAGGGTTTTGTGTGCAATCACTCAAAGACAAACATATACTTCGCACGGAGGACCTGAAAATGGCCGAAATAAGCCGAAGAGAATTTGTGAAAAGGAGCGCCCAGGGTCTGGCGCTGGCGGCAGTACCGCTGGCTTTCCAGTTTGACCCCACGGCGGCGTTCGCTACTCCCGGAGAGGGAACAAACACTGTGACAGATTACTACGAACACTTCGGTGTTAACGAAAGTATTATCAGGCAGGTAATGGCCGCAGCAATGGAAAAAGGCGGCGATTACTGTGATCTGTTCTTTCAACACAATCTTTACAACCAGGCGAAACTTGAGGACGATGTCGTATCCAAGGCGGTCGGACAAGTCAATTTTGGTGTCGGTATCCGCGTGCTCAAGGGTGATCAGACCGGGTTCTCTTTCACCGAGGAAGTGACACCCGAAGCCATGAAGCTTGCCGCCAAGACGGCCGCAAATATCGCTTCCGGTACCAAGTCTGTTCCGCCGCAGAATCTGAATTTCCACGAAGCGCCCAATTACTACAAGATTACAACACCCTGGGAGGATGTGGGAATCGATCAGAAGATACCGATTCTCCAGAAGCTGAATGCCAAAATCAAGGCTCTTGACCCATCGATTATCAAGACTATCGTGGTCATGCTTAACGATACGTCCTATATCATGTGTGCCAACTCCGAAGGGCGGGTGACAGCCGATTACCAGCCGCTCACACGGCTTATTGCGATCACGACGATCGAGAAGAACGGTCAGCGTGAACAGGGTCATGCTGATATCAGCGCCCGTGATGGACTTGAGTTCTACACTCCGGAGCAGATCGATTACGTGGCACAGGAGACGGTGCGAAGGACGCTGGTTGGCTTTGAGGCTATCAAACCGCAAGGCGGCGAGATGCCAGTGGTGCTGGCGGCCGGAAGCTCCGGCATTCTCCTTCACGAGGCGATTGGCCACGGTCTGGAAGCCGATGCCAACCGAAAAGGAACGTCGATTTACACTGACAAGATGAACCAGAAGGTGGCTGAGGACTTCGTGACAATCGTCGACAACGGCCAGAACGAAAACGTGCGTGGTTCGATCAACGTGGACGATGAGGGGAACGACTCCCAGAACACGGTGCTGATCGAGAACGGTGTCCTCCGAAGCTATATGCACGACCGCATCAGCGCCAAGCATTACGGCGTGAAGCCTACGGGGAACGGTCGTCGCGAATCCTTCCGTTTCTCGCCGCTTCCGCGTATGCGCAACACGTACATGCTCCCCGGACCCCACACCCGTGAGGAGATTATCCAGTCCGTCAAGAAAGGCGTCTACGCCGAGGTGTTTACCAACGGCCAAGTGCTCATAGGGCAGGGCGACTTCACGTTTTATGTCAAGCTGGGCTATCTGATTGAAGACGGCAAGCTGACGGCGCCGGTGAAGGATATTAACCTCATCGGAAACGGCCCGAGAGTTCTCGAAAACGTCACGATGGTAGCCGATGACTTCCAGCTGTCTCGAGGCGGCTGGAACTGCGGCAAGGACGGACAGTCGGTGCCGGTCTCTCTGGGATTGCCGACTGTGAAGGCGTCCGCAATAACCGTTGGCGGCGTGTCCTGAAGAGTGCGGTGAACATGATAACGGAAACAGGATTGGAATTATGAATACAAGAGAAAAACTGGACCTGGCTCACTGGATCGTGGAACAGGCAAGAAAATACGGGGCCAATGATGCCTCCGTCAGTATCGGCAACTCCCGAACGGTCGACGTTGAGTTCCGTGACGGCAAAGTAGACAAGCTGACGGAAGCGACGGAGAACGGGATGGGGCTGTCGATATATGCAAAAGGGCGCTACTCAACGCATTCGACTTGCGATTTGCGCAAGAGTTCTCTCGGCAAGTTTATCGAAGAAGCCGTGGCAATGACGCTGTACCTCGGCGAGGATAAATTCCGTGTGCTGCCGGACCCGGCCCGTTACGAGGGGCAGAAGAGCGTTGATCTCAGGCTCCGAGATGCTGCCTATGAGCGCGTTAGCTCCGATCAGCGGGTGAACCTGGCCAAAGAGATCGAAGCGATTGGTGCCGCCGAGGCGGGAAAGGATCGGCTGGTGAGCTACACGGCATGGTATTCCGATACGCTCTCGCAGTCGGTCGACGTGCAGAGCAACGGTTTCGAAGGCCACCAAGAGTCGACCGTCTTCGGTGCAGGCGCACAGGCTACGCTGAAGGGTACAGGTGACTCCCGTCTCCAGGATTGGGACTGGTATTCCGCCAGATTCCACAAAGACCTCCCGCCTGCGGAAGCGCTCGCAAGGGGTGCCGTTCAACGGGCCGCAAAGAAGTACGGCGCGTCGAAAATGGATACCGGCACGTACGACATGCTGGTCGACAACCGCTGTTCCACCAACCTGATCGGTGCTCTTACCGGATGTATGTCCGGCAGTTCGTTGTATCAGAAGAGTACTTTCCTCGAAGGCAAACTCGGCGAGAAAATCGTCTCGGACAAGCTGTCGATCATTGACGATCCGTTCATTGTCGGAGGCTTGGGCTCTGCTTTGTACGATGGCGACTGCATGGCGACCAAAAAGCGCGTGATGATCGACAAGGGCGTGCTGAAATCGTATTACATCGGCAACTACTACGGCCGCAAGCTGAAGATGGAACCGACCATAGGCGGCGGCACCAACACGATCTACGCCTACGGTGACCGGTCGCAGGAGGAGATGATTAGGGATATCGCAAAAGGGATTTTGATTACCAGTTTCGTCGGAGGCAACTCCAACGGCACCACCGGTGACTTCTCTTACGGTATTGTCGGACTGTACATCGAGGACGGCAAGATCATCAAACCGGTTAACGAAATGAACATCTCCGCCAACCAGACCGAGTTCTGGGACCATCTGGCGGAGGTTGGCAACGATCCGTATATGCATTCATCGAATCGTCGCCCGACGCTCTTTTTCAAGGACATTCACTTCAGCGGCGTGTGATCTAGCCGTTGGTGTGCGAGACATACGAGGAACAGCTCATCGGGCTGTTCCTCGTTTTTTGTGTGCTCTCACGGGCCGCTGACAGACTCGTAGAGAGATAATTCTGACAGGTAGCTGCTCAGGTTCACCTTCTCTCCGGCGATGCCCAGTTTCTTGCGTATGTTCTTGCGGAACTTGAGCACGGTCTGCTCTGAGACATGGAGTAGGGCGGCTATCTCTTTGCAACTCAAGCCCTGGCGGACCATCGAGCATACCTGCGTCTCGCGGGGTGTGAGGCGGATGCTGATCAATCTGAGGTTCTGCAGGAAGGGAGACATAATATCCGTGAGGTTCTGGCGTATGAGAGAGATGATTTGGCGCTTACGTTCGTTGTTTTCGGTTTCCAATCGAGTGAGCAAGGGAAGAACGGTGGTTTCTATATTCGTTTGGATGCGACGAATCGCTAGGTCCCTGTCACCGTCGGGCGAGTAGCCAGCCTCTTCGGCAAGAGCATCAAGTTTCGGCAGAATGCTCTTGCGTGTGAGTTCTCCGTCGTCGGGAATAGTAGGTGATTCGACGCCGGGCAACGGCGGTCGAATTATCGTTGTCTGTTCTTCGTACGATGCCGGGCTTTTGTCTTTCGTAATGGTCATGGCGTCCCCCTTAAATTAACACCCAGCCGCGTGGGACCGAGAAGTCGTGCAAACCTGCCAGCGGCGTCCTCTTTGTCTTGACCCAAAGGAATACAATCTTCCGGGCGAGGCAAGTACCTGAGCGCCCAAAGTGTCAGAATCTATCACGATCTTACGGACACGATCCGGGCCAATTCAAGTGACTATTTTATGAACAGATAGCCCTGCCGCTCGTCAATCTAATGACGATATGAAAGGGACAGAACGTGCCCTCTCGGAACTCTCTCTCTCATAGGACTTTGCCGCGATGACCGGACAAAAATACTCCCCCAGCACCAGTCTGTGCCTGCTCCACGAACATAAACGCGCCTACCAACCGAACATGCTGAAGGCGATCTCGTTGACGCTGTTTATCGCCGCTACGGCCGCTGTCTATATAGCGGGTTTCGTTCCGGGTATTGGTCCGAGGTCTGTGCAAGAGCAAGCCTGCCCGACCGTGGTACCGGGCGAAGACGGCTCCGGGACGACCGCCAGAAAAGCGGGAGGGATGAACCCTCCGGATTTGCGGCCTCAGGAATATCGCGAACACCAGGGGTTTGCGGGGTTTCACGGGTATAGAGTCATGGAGCAGGATGTTGTCTCATGGACAGGCCCGGTCGGGAGTGAGAGTGTCTCCGTTTTCGATCCGGATATTGACTTGTCGTTGTTTGCCGGGTATCCCACCTATGGTGACTCTCCGGGCATGTACGGCACGGGCGACGATTGGGGCGACGGCCTCCCGGGAGCACCGAGTCTGATGGATATCGAAGCGTCAACTCCGAGCGAGCGAAAGTGGGATTTGCCGGGGATGCCGAAAACTCGAAAGATCACACAGTCGCCAATTCTGGAAATGGCGAAGGTCATCTATCCGAGAGAGGCGGGCGAGAGTCCGGGGACGGTGGTGATGATCGTGAGCGCGGACCGGTCCGGACGGCTGAAGGAGTTCGATGTCATAGTCGAGGACCCGCCGGGGCTTGGATTCGCACAGTCGCTGAAGAGCGCTTTGCAGAACAGCATCTTTTTCCCTCCGAAGGTCGACGGTGAGAACGTCCCTTACAGTTTCCAACTCAACTACGAATTCTGCTGGCGATGCGGGAAAGAGTCGACGGTCCAGGTTGTTTCGGGGGACATCCAGGTCGGTGGTGTCGGCTGCCGGTAGGGGCTAACCCCCGTTTGCAGTCTGCAATCACATCACTAATATCTCCATAATAGAGTTGACACTTTTCTGCGTGTGTGCTATTATGGATTGAGTACACCAATACATTCGAAGGACAACACTGCCAAGGCTGCGACGTCGCTGATGTGCGTCGGAGACGGCCGCTTGCGTTGGTTGGTCTTGTCAAATCGTACCTGCCTCTGGCAGTTTACACGTATGCGGGAGAGGGTCTTATGAGGAAAGTTGTAACGCTAGTCGGAGCGATTATGGCAGTGTGTTTGCTGTTATCAGTGGCGACGTCTGCTTCAGATCAAGGAACTGTCGATGGAGCAAATGATGATCGGAACGGAGGTTCGAATCAGACCGATGTGCAGGATGTTGCCTTCGGGCGATCGAACGACGCCTTTTGGTCCAGTGTCGGGAGTGGCACGAACGGACTTGTTTGTGCGGTGGCCGTGTATCAGGGGAAGTTGATCGCCGGTGGGACCTTCACCCACGCGGATGGTGTTGAGGTCAACCGTATTGCGGCTTGGGACGGAACTTCATGGTCCCGTATGGGAACGGCCAACTTCACCTATACCATATCTGCCCTACAAGAGTACCAGGGTCAATTGTATGTAGGTGGTGGTTTCAATTTCCACTACGACAACAGTATGACACACGGAATTGCTGGATGGGATGGATACTCAAACACGTGGTTCCACGTTTCTGGCGGGGTCAACGACTTTGTGCTTCGAATGACAGTGTACGACGACTGTCTGGTCGCCGGAGGAATGTTTACTTCTGCCGGCGGAGTTCCCGCCAACTATATCGCGAAATGGTGTGGATCATCGTGGGCTTCCCTTGGTTCTGGCTTCAGTGATCCAGATGGGGATCCGCAATGGGGTGCATACGCGCTGGCAGCGACTGAGTACCAGGGAGAACTCTATGCCGGCGGCGTATTCATGAGAGCTGGCGGGACAACTGTCAACCACATCGCAAGTTGGGACGGTGCATCTTGGGACTCACTAGGGTCTGGCACGAATGGCAGCTGTGTGCAGGTTCTTCAAGAGTACGATAGTTTGTTGATCGTAGGCGGCAGTTTCGAGTATGCGGGCGGTGTCCCCGCCAGCAGAATTGCGGCGTGGAACGGCTCAGAGTGGTCATCGTTTGGAGGGTCCGGTATGGACGGTTTAGTAGGGGCTTTCACGATGTACAATGGCAGATTGGTGGTAGCCGGGCACTTCACTCATGCCGACGGTGTCGAGGTCAACAGGATTGCCTGGTGGACCGGCGAAACTTGGGCGCCGTTTGGGGCGGGCGTGAATGGCCCTGTGAGAGGGCTTGTCGTCTATGACAGCGCTCTGATAGCCTGTGGGGAGTTCACAACGGCGGGAGGCAGCCCCGTCAACAACATTGCTCAATGGAAGATGGATTGCGCCGACGTTGATGGCGATTGGATCTGCGACAGCGAAGACAACTGTCCGGACATCTTCAATCCGGAGCAGACTGACGTAGACGGGGATGGTGCCGGCGATTTTTGTGATGTCTGTGCCGGGTTTGATGATGCCGATGATGCTGACTCTGACGGTGTTCCAGACGGTTGCGATGCTTGTCCCGGTTACGATGATTTGGCTGACTCTGATGGCGACACCGTCCCCGACGGTTGTGACAATTGTCCTGAGACAGCAAACACTGACCAAGTCGATGTTGATGAGGATGGTTACGGCGCAGTTTGTGATCCTGACGGCCTTCTCGCTACGCTGACTCTACCGTGTATCCGGGAGCTCCAGAGTTATGCGATGGACTCGACAACGATGGTGTGGATGGAATACCTGAGGGGGAAATCGACAACGATGGTGACGGTTACGTAGAATGCGAAATCGACGCCGGTGGCTGGGACGGTGATCCGTTGGTTGTCGGCGGCGATGACTGCGATGATAGTGATTCAAATACTCATCCGGGTGCGGCACCGCTAGATGATCCTGAAGCCTGCATGACTGATGCCGACGGAGATGACTATGGTGACGATCAAGTATCTCCACCGATTGTTCCCGGAACCGATTGCGATGACTCGAATGCCGAGATCGGTCCCGCCACGGAGTGGTTCCTCGACGCTGATTTGGATACGTTTGGCAACCCGGATTCGAGTTTGATGCAGTGTGAGCAGCCGGTTGGCTATGTCCTCGCTGGGGGAGACTGCGATGATACTGACCCCCGCCAACATCCGGAGACAGTGTGGTATATCGATGAAGACGGGGATGGCTGGGGCACGGATGACAGTACGATAGTCGGCTGTGATCAACAGTTGGAATTCGTTCTGGATCACCCCGACAACTGTCCCTCAGTATTCAACCCAGGATATCCCGAGCAGGAGGACAACGACCGCGATGGTATAGGCAATGTTTGCTGCTGCACCGGCCCCACGCTGGGCAATGTCGATGCCAGTCCTGACAACCTGGTCACCATGGGCGATCTGACGGTTCTGATCGATCACTTATTTATCAGTCTTGATCCTCTCAATTGCCCGGAGGAGGGCAACGTTGATTTGAGCGTGGATGGCTTGGTCACCATGGGCGATCTCACGATTCTCATTGACCACTTGTTCATAAGCCTGACGCCGCTTCCGCCGTGTCCGTAAGCGACAACGGCATAATTCGAACACTCAGCGGTCATTCTGGTAACGGGGTGGCCGCTTCTATGTTGGATTCGTGTGATTCTCGCTGAAATATGGGGGAGAGGACTGCGTGGAAAAATCTATACCGGGGGAGCGATTTGAACGCTCGACCCCCAGATCCACAATCTGGTGCTCTAACCAACTGAGCTACCCCGGCAAAGTCCTCCCATATTATACATTTGTTGCTACAAGTCAAGACCTTATCTCAGACAAAGTTGCCCCTGTCGGGGTGTCGTTGGTCCAGACTACGTACCGGCTCTGTGTCCATGGATGAGGTGCACGCTTCGACAGGCTCAGCATGACTTGATTAATAGCAAAAGGCCGACCCCGTGAAAGGTCGGCCTTCGATGTCTATCGAGTACGTTCGACTCGGCTAGCAGCTGGTGCAGCCGCCGCAATCGCTCGGCTCTCCGGCGCGGATCGTGTAGCCGGCTCCGCCGGGCTGCACGACGTAATCAATGTTGATATCGCCGATTTTCTTCAATTCCACGTGAAGTTTCGGATCGATATACGCCGAGATACCGTTCGCTTCCAGATTCTCAAGACCATCGGTTGACTCATCCAGAGCCATGCCCAAAGTGGGCCCGCCTCAGCCGTGACCCTGGAAGAATATGATCAAGTTCTTGCCCTTGGCTTGATCCGACTCAAGGACCTTCTGAAGGTTCTCTTTTGCAAGGTCTGATACTACAAGCATTGTGTTGTCTATCCTTTTCAAGTTTCTCATTTTCTCATTTGATCGGAATATAGCAAAAATGATTCATCTGAGTAGGAAAAACATTGGAAAAGTAATGATTGTTCCAGCCGGGATGAAAGAGTACTCAGGAATCTGGTTTGTCGCACTCACTCCCGCAGGGGAAACCGTGAACCTGGCGCCCTGATCTGACAAGAATGCCACTATCAGAGGGCCATCGGTCCACGTAGTCTATGTAGATGCCGCCGACGTCTCTCATGTATGCCTTCAGACGAGGATCCAGGTACACCGAAATGCTATTATGAGAGAGCTTCTCAAGGTCTTGAACTGACTCTTCCAGGGCCAGGCGTAAATACGGGCCGCTTCAGCCGTGCCCCCGAAACTGGATGACGAATCGTTTGCCACAAGCCTCGTCAGCGGCCTGGAGACGGCTCAATTCCATGCGTGCGGAGTCTGAGACAACGAGCAAAACGCTGAAAACCTCCTGAAAACGGTGGCGTGATCCTGACCTCTACATTATAATGCAAATAGGCAGACTGTCCAGCCAGAATGTTCCCACTATGAAGTCCGTCGGTGCGTAGAATCTCTTGTCTGAGTATCCGTCTGCACGATTGTCGTCAACGTGAAGTGGGTAGGCAAGATCATGATGAGCGCAAGAACAGCGATGGGGGAGCGTTCAGATGGGATGTTTTGGCGGGACGTTTGAGGCCTCTTGGAGGACTTTAGAACGAAAGCTAAAGAAAGGAAACTGGCTGTCGATAGTGTACTAGCGGGAAAGGTGTGAGTAAAGTCGTTGTGTCTCAGGTGATTAGGGGCGCCTAAAAAAAGATGCATTTTTTTGAAAATTGCCCTTGACAGATGTCGGCTTTGTCTTTACCCTAGGCACCTGCTAGACAAAGCGTCTGGCGGTTTTTTTTCGGAACGAACTTAGTTCTTTGACAACTAAATAGCCACGCTGAAGACAAGAATTTGTTTCTTGTTTTCATGTCGCGGGTCTTCGAAATCTTAGCTTTGTTAAGATTCGAGACCATTTTTGTAAATCATGAACAAAACGCGTACGTTCGTACGTGAAGTCATGGGATATTTATTTTTCGTAATATTTTACGGAGAGTTTGATCCTGGCTCAGAACGAACGCTGGCGGCGTGCTTAATACATGCAAGTCGTGCGAGAAAGTTGGGCTTCGGCCCGGCGAGTAAAGCGGCGAACGGGTGAGTAACGCGTGGACAATCTACCCTTGAATCTGGGATAATCTTCCGAAAGGAGGTCTAATACCGGATAATACCTTTTGACGGCATCGTCGAAAGTTCAAAGGCGGGGCAACCTGCCGTTTGAGGATGAGTCCGCGCTCCATTAGCTTGTTGGTGGGGTAACGGCCCACCAAGGCTGCGATGGATAGCCGACCTGAGAGGGTGACCGGCCACACTGGGACTGAGATACGGCCCAGACTCCTACGGGAGGCAGCAGTAGGGAATATTGCGCAATGGACGAAAGTCTGACGCAGCAACGCCGCGTGGGTGATGACGCTTCTTGGAGTGTAAAACCCTGTCAGTGGGGAAGAAACGTATGGGTAGTAACTGCCCCATGCCTGACGGTACCCGCAGAGGAAGTTCCGGCTAACTCCGTGCCAGCAGCCGCGGTAATACGGGGGGAACAAGCGTTGTTCGGATTTACTGGGCGTAAAGGGCGCGTAGGCGGGCCCATAAGTCGGATGTGAAAACTAGCAGCTCAACTGCTAGCCTGCATTCGATACTGTGGGTCTTGAGTACAGGAGAGGAGAGCGGAATTCCAGGTGTAGCGGTGAAATGCGTAGATATCTGGAAGAACACCAGTAGCGAAGGCGGCTCTCTGGACTGATACTGACGCTAAAGCGCGAAGGCTTGGGTAGCAAACAGGATTAGATACCCTGGTAGTCCAAGCGGTAAACGATGGGTACTAGGTGTCGGGGGTATCGACCCCCTCGGTGCCGCAGCTAACGCATTAAGTACCCCGCCTGGGGAGTACGGTCGCAAGATTGAAACTCAAAGGAATTGACGGGGGCCCGCACAAGCGGTGGAGTATGTGGTTTAATTCGAAGCAACGCGCAGAACCTTACCTGGGTTTGACATGCTTAGGATCGCTGGTGAAAGCCAGTTTTCCCTTCGGGGACCTTTGCACAGGTGCTGCATGGCTGTCGTCAGCTCGTGCCGTGAGGTGTTGGGTTAAGTCCCGCAACGAGCGCAACCCCTGTCCATAGTTGCCATCAGGTAATGCTGGGAACTCTATGGAGACTGCCGGTGACAAGCCGGAGGAAGGTGGGGATGACGTCAAGTCCTCATGGCCCTTACACCCAGGGCTACACACGTACTACAATGGCCGGTACAGTAGGTTGCAATACCGCGAGGTGGAGCCAATCCCCAAAACCGGTCTCAGTTCAGATTGGAGTCTGCAACTCGACTCCATGAAGTAGGAATCGCTAGTAATCGCTGATCAGCAGGCAGCGGTGAATACGTTCCCGGGCCTTGTACACACCGCCCGTCAAGCCACGGAAGTTGGGAGCACCCGAAGTCGTTTGCCTAACCGCAAGGATGGCGACGCCTAAGGTGATACTGACGACTGGGGCTAAGTCGTAACAAGGTAGCCGTAGCGGAAGCTGTGGCTGGATCACCTCCTTTCTAAGGAGTACGGTGTGTCTTTATTGACACTTACCTAGGTCGACGCGACATGTTATTACTCCGACCAAGTTTTTGATCTTTAGCTGGCTATTTAGATATAAATTTTATCGCCTTTGGGCGATGTAAGTCCCTCCAATGGGCCTGTAGCTCAGTTGGTTAGAGCGCGCGCCTGATAAGCGCGAGGTCATTGGTTCAACTCCAATCAGGCCCACCATTGTAACGGTGGCCTGGAAGGTGGAAAAGAAAAGGCCGAAGCTAGCCTTCGGAAAACGTTAACCCGGTGAATGCTGGAGAAGCCGTTAAGAAGTTCGACGCTGGTACGTATTGGAAAAACAGATTAGGTGAGCAGTTTGATCTCGCCGGTGTTGGTTTCAGGCGTAGAAGCACGACCTATAACAGCTGGGTTTACAAGGCAAGAATAGAGATGTTGGATAGTATCTTCAAAACTAACGATTGGCCGATCAAAGGCCGCTCCGCACTCGACGTAGGTTGCGGAACCGGTATCTTTATAGATCATTGGACCAATCGTGGTGCCTCTCCGGTGGCCGGTGTTGATATCACCGAGGTCTCCGTCGAGAATTTGAAGAGCCAATATCCTGAAGCCGATTTCCACCATGGGGATCTAACTGATCCCGCGTTGAACCTTGAAGGTACTTACGACTATATAAGCATATTTGATGTCATGTTCCACATGGTGGAGTATGGCAGATTTACCCAGGCGGCGCAGAATCTTGCGAAACTGAGCCGGCCGGGGACAAAAGTTTTCATAACCGATGATTTTGGTACGAAGACCCGGTCAACGCTGAAGCACGTTCGGAAGCGTTCACTGGAGATGTACAAAGAGGTGTTTTCGGCTGCGGGGTTTAGACTTCGCGAAGTCCGCCCCCTCTTCTTTATGATGCTTCCGCCGGAAGGCTTTGCTAACAGCATCCTTCGGTGGGCAGGAATACTCAGCTGGGAAGCGTTGACATTACCGGCGCGCTGGCAGGTATTCGGTGGCCTTTGGGGCCGCATCATGTACGGCTTCGACTCGGTTATGCGGAAGATCTTCAAGCAGAGTCCTTCGGGGCAGCTTGCAGTCTTCGAGTTCCAGGGGACTTGATGTAGCCTGGGACCGATTGGGGATGTAGCTCAGTTGGGAGAGCGGTGGCTTTGCAAGCCACAGGTCGTCGGTTCGATCCCGATCATCTCCACCAAGACGAGAAAACCTATTTTGGTTTGACATAGAGTCACTTCGGTGACGACGCTCTTTGACAACTTCATAGTATTTGATTGATTACGTTTATTATTTATATGATACGTAAATTGTATCTTCCAATAGGCTGCGCATTAATTATGTGTAGTGATGCTCTTCAAGTAGATTTTTGGTTAAGCTACTAAGGGCACACGGCGGATGCCTTGGCACTGATAGGCGATGAAGGACGTGATAAGCTGCGATAAGCCTCGTTTAGTTGCAAACAAACTGAGACGGGGATTTCCGAATGGGGCAACCCGGCTTGCCGTAAGGCAGGTCATCGTGCACTGAATACATAGGTGTACGAAGCGTACGCGGGGAACTGAAACATCTAAGTACCCGTAGGAAAAGAGAACAATAGTTATTCCCTTAGTAGCGGCGAGCGAACGGGGAAGAGCCTAAACCGAATTGCACGTTAAAGCTTGACGGCGTTGTGCTTTCGGTGTCGTGGGAGTCGATCGGTTCGGCGTCAAACGAGCCAGAGAGTTACAAATCATATGTATAGAGCAAGGACTTGGAAAGGTCTGCCATAGAGGGTGACAGCCCCGTGCTCGAAATGCATATGACTCTCTTCGAATTTCCCAAGTAGGGCGGGACACGAGAAATCCTGTTCGAATCCACCAGGACCATCTGGTAAGGCTAAATACTCATCAGTGACCGATAGTGAACCAGTACCGTGAGGGAAAGGTGAAAAGTACCCCTGGCGGGGAGTGAAATAGTACCTGAAACCGTGTGCCTACAAGCGGTCGGAGGAAAGGAGAGTTTTCGGACTTTCCGGACTGACGGCGTGCCTATTGAATAATGATCCGGCGAGTTAGTCCTCTGTAGCAAGGATAAGCGAAATTCTCGTGTATCCGCAGCGAAAGCAAGTCTTAATAGGGCGATTTAGTTGCAGGGGCTAGACCCGAAACCAGGTGATCTATGCATGGCCAGGATGAAAGTTCGGTAAAACGAACCGGAGGTCCGAACGCACCAATGTTGAAAAATTGGGCGATGAGCTGTGCATAGGGGTGAAAGGCCAATCAAACCTGGAAATAGCTGGTTCTCCCCGAAATAGCTTTAGGGCTAGCCTCGGAATATAGTTTCACGGAGGTAGAGCACTGGATGGGCTAGGGGCCCCACAAGGCTACCAACCCCAACCAAACTCCGAATGCCGTGAAATGTTCTCCGGGAGTCAGGCAGTGTGGGATAAGCTTCATTGCCGAGAGGGAAACAACCCAGATCACCAGCTAAGGTCCCCAAGTCATGCTAAGTGGTAAAGGATGTGGAATTACTCAAACAGCTAGGATGTTGGCTTAGAAGCAGCCACCATTTAAAGAGTTCGTAACAGATCACTAGTCTAGTGATTCTGCGCCGATAATTCACGGGACTATGCATGGCACCGAAGCTGTGAACTTGTCTTCGGACAAGTGGTAGGGGAGCATTGTCTGCAGGCTGAAGGTTTGTCGTAAGGCAGACTGGACCGTAGACAAGAGATTATGTCGGAACGAGTAGCGATAAAGCAGGATTAGAAACCTGCTCACCGAAAGCCTAAGGTTTCCTGGGGAAGGTTAAACCTCCCAGGGTTAGTCGGACCCTAAGCCGAGGTCGAAAGGCGTAGGCGATGGAAAACAGGTAAAAATTCCTGTACTGGTTGTGTCGCGTTATGAGTTATGGGGTGACGCAGAAGTGAAGGTCACGCGGGTGATGGACGTCCCGTTCCAAGGTCGTAGACGGGGATCGCAGGCAAATCCACGATCCTAACGTTGAGGGCTGAAAGAATAAGTCATTCTGACCAAGTTGATCGTAAGCAGGCTGCCAAGAAAAACCTCTATACCAGTTACACAATTAACCGTACCGCAATCCGCCACAGGTAGGCGAGGAGAGAATCCTAAGGTGCTCGAGTGAACTCATGTTAAGGAACTCGGCAAATTGACTCCGTAAGTTCGCGAGAAGGAGTGCCACGAGTAGGTGAATTACATACGTTTGGAGCCGAAAGTGGCCGCAGTGAAAAGGTCGCGCTGACTGTTTACTAAAAACATATGTCTCTGCTAAGTCTCAAAAGACGATGTATAGGGACTGATACCTGCCCGGTGCTGGAAGGTTAAGAGGAGAGGTCATCCACTTCGGTGGAGAAGCTTTGAATCGAAGCCCCAGTAAACGGCGGCCGTAACTATAACGGTCCTAAGGTAGCGAAATTCCTTGTCGGGTAAATTCCGACCTGCACGAATGGTATAACAAGTGCGGCACTGTCTCAACATGAGGCTCGGTGAAACTGTAGCAGCGGTGAAGATGCCGTTTACCCGTATCGGGACGGAAAGACCCCGTGAACCTTTACTATAACCTGACATTGGTATTTGGTACTGCGTGTGTAGCATAGGTGGGAGGCTTTGAAGCTGGTCCGCTAGGATCGGTGGAGCCACCGGTGAAATACCACCCTCGTGCTATTGGATATCTAACCTCGAGCCATGAATCTGGTTCAGGAACAGTGTCAGGCGGGTAGTTTAACTGGGGCGGTTGCCTCCAAAAAAGTAACGGAGGCGCGCAAAGGTTCCCTCAGGCCGGGTGGTAATCGGCCGCAGAGCGTAAAGGTATAAGGGAGCTTAACTGCGAGACCTACAAGTCGAGCAGGTGCGAAAGCAGGTCTTAGTGACCCGGCGGTTGTGTATGGAAATGCCGTCGCTCAACGGACAAAAGGTACTCCGGGGATAACAGGCTGATCTCCTCCGAGAGTCCATATCGACGAGGGGGTTTGGCACCTCGATGTCGGCTCATCACATCCTGGGGCTGAAGAAGGTCCCAAGGGTTTGGCTGTTCGCCAATTAAAGTGGTACGTGAGCTGGGTTTAGAACGTCGTGAGACAGTTCGGTCCCTATCTGATACGGGCGTAGGAAATCTGAGGAGAGTTGACTCTAGTACGAGAGGACCGAGTTGAACCAACCTCCTGTGCACCTGTTGTGACGCCAGTTGCATCGCAGGGTAGCAGCGTTGGGAAGGGATAAGTGCTGAAAGCATCTAAGTACCAAGCCCACTCCAAGATTAGATTTCCCAGACTTTACGTCTATAAAGGTCCCTGGAAGATGACCAGGTTGATAGGTCACAGATGTACGCACAGCAATGTGTTTAGTCGAGTGATACTAATAGACCGTTAGGCTTAACCATTAAATTAAAAATTTAATTATTGGGCAACATTGCACTAATGTGTAGCCTATTGGGTGATACGTTACGTTAACGAAGTCATCAAATACTATGAGAAGAAATTCTCGGTGGCAATAGCGACAGGGTCACACCTGTTCCCATTTCGAACACAGTAGTTAAGCCTGTCAACGTCGATGGTACTGCACCCTAGCAGGTGTGGGAGAGTAGAAAGCCGCCGGGTTTAAATAGAAACCCCCTTCACGAAAGTGGAGGGGGTTTTTCTTTTGGCGGAAATGTTATGTTGGAGGCAAGATGATATGTCCGCCTCGGACATACTTCTAGTGACTGCGTGCTCCTTGTGCGCAAGAGGCTTCGACAGTGCCTGGACAATATCGCCGCGCCGATAGCCTCCAGCGGGTCTCCAACCATCAATAAGGGGGGATTTCGGGGGCACTCTCGCTGTATTGCACGCGGCTTGCATCACTGCTCACCCTGTTGGCAGCTGTTGGCGCGATCCGACGTGACTCTTTTCTGTCGGGAGTAGTTTTGCAGAAGCCTTGCACGAATTTCATCGAAATGTCACAAAGCTGTCCTAGCTTGTCCCGGATGAAACACTTTCTATTCGTTTTTACCTGTCTCTGTGCTTTTGCAGTCCTGACGCTACTCCTTGGTGCCGGGTGCAGTCGCGAATCAGACGTCATCCGTCATGACAGCGAGTGGTCGTTCGAGCCGTACGAGGGCGAGCCGTCGGCAGTCAGCATACCCGCCAGCGCGACACTTGATTCGGCGTTTCTGTGTCTCTACGTGACGGTCGCAAACAACCAGACAATACACGTCCGGCGCATCACTGCGCCCTGGTCTGAGGAGTCAGTAACCTGGAACACCTTCGGCAACGGCTACGACGGCGAGTCGGTTGAGTCGTTTGTGGCGGACACCGTCAGGTGGATGTCTGTTGAGGTCACTACGTTGTTAGACGACTGGCTGACTGGTGCCGTCGATAACTTCGGCGTGTTGCTCGATCAGGTGGACGCGAACGGCGGTCGCGCTGAGTTCTCCAGTCGCGAAGATGCCGACAGCCGTCCCTTTCTCAAGATATACTATTCAATAGCAAACGAATCGAGTGTTTGCGCGGAAGAGATTGCAGTCGCCGACGCGAGTATCGGGGAGCTTTTTCCGGACGTCAGCAACGGATCCAAAGCGAGGCTGACCACCGGCTGGTCGAGCGACCGCGACCTGAAGAACCAATCTCTGTTGGGTTTTGAGTTCAGGATTGTCGATCAACACCCGCATTCGAGCAACTCCGCGCGATCGTGCATCGTGGGAGCGGGGGCTTAGAAGGTAAAAGGTGATGGGCGTGTCGTAACAGACCGCCTTTTTCTTGTTGTGCTATGTCGGGGGGACAGAGAGAGCCTGCGAGCAGATTGCTCGCAGGCTCTTTTGTACGGGGCGTGATTATTCAGGATCACATTTGTCTGGAACCGTGAGGTATGTGATTGCCTTATAGGGTATATGCGTACATCTTGAAAGCCCAAACACAAACCCGGAGGAATGGAACATGTCAGACGATAGCATGAAGCACGGACATTTCAGTTGGAACGAACTCGCGACCAAAGACACCAAGGCCGCTGGTGACTTCTATACGAAACTACTTGGCTGGACCACCGCCGAAATGGATATGGGGTCGGGAGGCAAGTACACCATACTCAAAGACGGCGAGGCAATGGTTGGCGGCATGATGCAGATGACCGAAGAGTGGGGAGACCTACCGCCTCATTGGATGTCCTATATTACGGTCGAGAATGTCGATGAAAGCTGCAAGCACGTGGAGAAACTCGGTGGTAAGGTGTGCGTGCCACCCACCGACATTCCGGAAGTTGGACGGTTCAGCGTGATTACTGATCCGACCGGCGGGACCGTGTCATTGATTACATATCTGAAGAAGGAATAACGGCTACGAGTGAAGAGTGCTGCCGGCTGTTTGGTCGGCAGCGACTCAATCGCCCGTTTGTTTCTCTTTGCCGCTCTTGCTATCATAGACTGTTTCCAAAAAAGTTGATTGATAAAGGTCCGAGGGTGCCACGACCGGCTCATCAAGCGGTACATCGTCACCGTATCGTTCGGCCATCTTTGCTTGAACGGCCGGGTGAGAGAGGTCGTAATCGGCCAGCTTGCGGGGTGCTGCCAGCTCGACTCCCAGGCCCCGGTCATATATCTTCCAGACGTATTCCGAGCAGTACATACGATCATCGGACCAACCGAAATAGAGATCGTAGTTTTTTCCGAGGTGACTTTCGGCGACGAGCCGCATTTTCTCCAGATTCGCCGGATCCAGACCCGAGGATTTCACCCTCCTGCAAACGACGCGGCCTTCAACGCCTTGATTGATCCATTGTTTGAGAGGTATTACGCGCACGGGTTGAACCGCTTCGTAGACAACAAGTTCACCCTCGCGTTCGAGGACGATCCCGCAGTGCGTGAACTCTGAACCGGTGGCAAGCTTTACGGCCTGACTCTGTGGAGAATTCAGATCCTGAAAGAGTACGTCTCCTGCCTTGAAATGGTCTGGTTTCTGTGCCGAGCAGGCGAGCGCCAAGACTGACAAACCAAAGACAATTGAAATCAAGCTGCGACGTGGCATTTGCTAACCTCACTGAGTTTGTTCTTTGCGTGATTCAATGTCCGTGAAACGGAGTCGGAAGTCAAGAGGCAATAGTGGAGATAAACGTCCGGCAAAGGCAGGTTTACGATCTTTGCCAGACGAGCACCCGAGAACCGTAACCGCCGACTACCACGCATACGTTTTCGTTGGCGGCGATTCGAGGCGGAAACGAGGAGGAGAGTCCCAACCGCGCATACTTGCTCCAGCGGCCGTTGGCCGGCGCCGTGATGACTGCACCATCGCCGACGGTTATGAATCTGGTTCCGTCCCAGGTGATGTCAGAGAATTCGGCCATGAGCGAGCTGCTCGGGGTGTCATCGGACCAGGTTGTTTCGCTCATGCGGCGAAACATGGCACTTCGCTTGGTGATGATCAGATACCGTCCGGACCAGGCGCTGTTTTGTACGGGTGGCTCTACTAGAAGAGTGGGCGTCGTTGTCCACGTAAGGCCGTCGGAAGATGCCAGTAGCCAGGCTCGGTTGACGAACGCTACAAACCGGCCGTCGTAGGCGACGTGGCTCATGGTCCAGGTTGAATCCAGATCGTGCTTCTGCCAACTGCGGCCGTTCGCGGAACTGAGGATGTAGTTTCCTTGTGAGGGTACTGCAACGAACCGACCGGGCGACGCGGCCACACTAACCAGATTGCCGTTCACTCCGGCAGGAGCGGATTGCAGAGTCCAGTGTTCACCTGTTTCCGAGAAGACAATCGCGCCGTCTTCGCCCACAGCTACAATGCCGGTTGGGTTGTGCGCTATCGACCAAAGTGAGCCAGCCGTCGGCGCCTGTAATGTTGTCCAATCGAGACCGTTTTGCGAAGTCAGGATAGCGCCATGGTCGCCAGAAGCGACGAATCGATTGCCGGTCCAGACGATGTCCGTCCAGGGGCCTGTGCTGCCCTGGTACGAAATTGGTTCGAAGAGGGCTGTGAAGTCTGTCTGAGAAGTGCCAATGTGACCGTCTATCTTGACTTCGATAGGTCCTGTGGTGATGCCTCGAGGAACCGTGACTGATATCTCGTACGGTTTTGAGGCGTTGACTACTGCCGATTGAGATCCGAAACTGACGTTGATTGCCGTGATATCATAGGAGAAATTGTAGCCGTAGAGCATGATAATGGAGCCTGGGGCACCGCTGTCGGGCACCATTTGATTGATGACCGGGGCCTGCGGATCGACCGGTGGCTCAGGCGGAGTGTAGGGGTTGTTGTCGTCGGCGCAGGACACGCACAGCAGGGCGAGACTGATCAGAATCACGGTGTACTTGAACACGTTAGCTGAGGTCAACAAGCTCTCTCCTTGAGTCCCGGGCAAATCACCTTACTATGTCCTTACGAAAGACGGCAGTCTGAGTTGCTTTGTTTAACCTCGCCGGTCAATCGAACGGATTGGCCTTACTCCCGGCCGCCTTTGCGACGCGGTTGGACGACTTGGCATTTGGCCGAGCCGGGGCAGCCTGGTAGGAGTTGTCGATTACGTAGGTAGCAAACCCTTCGCCTTGATTGGGTGCCCAGTCCCACAGATACGCGCTGCTCATACCGTTTGTGGAGTAAGTGAAGTTTGCCGCCACTATGTCTAGTGCGGTCGGATTGCCGAGCCTGCTCAGATTAACGCCGACTTCAAAGAAATTGGAGCTGTCAACAATGTTCAGCAGATTTGCGCCTCCTCGAGATATCCAGCTAGTAGAGTACGTCCAGAGGTCATTCCCATTGTTGCCGACTATCACACGGGCCTCCGCACCGATTCCATTAAGCATGTAAGTATCGACCGATTCCACACGGTCTCTTCCAGTTGCACCATTTTGATCAGTGTCCATGAACAGGACGACGTCGATGCCTTCGTTGGGATCGTCATAGTCACCCCAACCGCGGTTGGTTTCGACTCGGAATTGTAGCTGAGTCGAGGTGCTTCTTGCGTAGATGTTCTTCAGATCGCGGGCGACTATGAGACCGGAACCGGCATCGAACTCCAGACTGTCGTCTGCTATGAGTAACTCCCAGAGATAATGCACGGTGACCGTGTCGCTGAGGATTGTGGCACCAGTTGAATCATACGCGCTCGCGATGATTTCATGCTCACTACCCAAGTCCTCGCCGGCGGCGTTCCAGAGGTGAAGGTAGGGTGGGGCCGAAACGGTCGTGGCTAGGGAGCCGTCGATGAAAAACTCCGCATGGTCAATAACTCCGGAACTACCGTCCCCCACTTGGATGAGTACCAGGTCACCGACTACGGCACCGTCGGCGGGGGAGATCATCGCGACCGTTGAGGTCGAGAACTCCCAGAAGAAATCCGACGCCAATGCGTTTCCGGCAGTGTCTTTGACGGCAGTCGTTACAGTGGCCGTGTAGGTTATGTTGCTGTCGAGCAACTGCGAGGGCGTGAAGGTCATCACGCGGTTGTCGTAGCTGACGGAACCCGGCACGTCCGGCGTGATTTCGAAAGCGGCCGAGTCAATCGTTGAGACGCGCATGTCTTCAGAGAAAGTTGCGGTGACGACGGCATCGCGGGCGATGAGCTGGGCGCCGTCGACAGGGGAGACTTCGGTGATTGTCGGGCGGGTGGTGTCGGGATCGGGTCCGACCGGATCGTCATCGCCGCAGGAGACGAGCATGAGGCACAACACGACAATGGCGAAGACTGGGAGCATGTAAGATTCCTTGGTCACTTCGGAGTTCCTCTATTGCAACAAGCCGGGTTGGCGGGCTTTTCGTTAACGGTTATACGTGTAACATCGGCAATAGTCTCTCGCCGGTCAAGAATAACCCTCCGGAGTTGACTTCGCCCGCGTCGGGCACCTTTCTCTTTGCGCTTGACGGACGAAAAACATACCTTATCAGGCACTAAATAGGAGATGACAGTTTGCGCAAATCACGGGCGTTCTCAAAAAGGACGCACACACATACGGATTATTCGGAGTCGGTTAGGACGCTCAACGAGGATGATCTCTTTGAGATGCTCGAGAACCTTGACGGCCCTCCGTTTCTTCTGATACTCGACGGGGTTCAAGATCCTCACAATCTCGGGGCGTGTCTTCGCACAGCCGACGGGGCCGGTGTCCACGCGGTGATCGTGCCGAAAGACCGCTCGGTCGGCATGACCGACACGGTGCGTAAGATTGCCTGCGGTGGGGCAGAGCATGTGCCGTTGATGGCCGTTACGAATCTGGCTCGCGTTTTGGATCAGCTCAAGAAGGACGGTGTGTGGTTGGTGGGGACTTCGGATCAGGCAGAGGAATCGTTCTACGATATTGATCTCAAAGGACCGCTTGCGATTGTGCTCGGGGCTGAAGGGCAGGGGATAAGGCGTCTGACCTCGCAGAAGTGCGATTTTCTCGCGAACATTCCGATGGCGGGATCGGTTGAGAGCCTCAATGTATCTGTGGCCGCCGGAGTGTGTTTGTATGAGGCCGTGCGGCAGCGGAAAGCCTGACATAATGTGAGGCTGGGGCAGACGTTCCGTCTGCCGCCCACGAGTTGTCACTTTCGTGCGCGGCACAAACCCGACGAGTCGGCGTGAGTGTGCCCGTTGAAAAGCCGCGTGTGTCGGTCAGATAGCAAAAGCGCCCCGATTTCCGCGTTATGCGATGGTCAGGGCGCAAGCGTTTGACTGGTAGTCGTACAGAATATACGCACAGGCGGGGCCTGTTTCACACTCAGAATATACGAGGAGACTGCTGTATTGAAACCGATTCTAATCGCCGGCACTACAATCGTCAATCTGGCCCTGATTGCCTACTCAATCGGGATCATTACCGAACAACGGACCCACCGGGTCTCGCAGCGAGTAATCCGCTTCCTTACGGTAGGCGTGATCTTTGACGTTATCGCAACCGCTTGCATGATAATCGGTTCCAGTAACTCTCCGTTTACGCTCCACGGCCTCCTCGGTTACTCCTCTCTGGTTGCCATGCTGACCGATACGGCCCTCGCCTGGAGGCATCGATTGGCCCACGGTGATGCCGAGGTCACCTCCGGATTCCACCTGTATTCCCGTTTGGCGTACATCTGGTGGGTGGCAGCCTATATTACCGGTGCCGCACTCGTCTTCTTTGCCCGCTGACAATCCTCAGGAACCAATTTCCCGATCTCCGGGTTATCGGGATAATACAAATAGGATCATTATTGTCCACGAGGACCTGGAGGATTTGTCTATGTTCAAGAAAAGCAGCGTTTTGGTGTTGGCCGTTTTGTTGATGGCCTCCGTCGTATCGGCAGAGAGTTGGGAGTTGGATGCCGCTCACTCGTCGGTCGGGTTCAAAGTGAGTCATCTGGTGATATCCAGCACTGCCGGCAACTTCACGAAGTTCTCCGGCATCGTGGAATTCGACGGCAAGTCGTTTGAGAAGGGCAAGGTAGAGGTCTCTATCGATGTCGCCTCGGTCAATACTGACAACGCGGATAGAGATAAGCACCTTCGTGCACCGGATTTCTTCGATGCCGAAAAGTACCCTGAAATACGGTTTGTGTCAAAGAAGATCACCAACGTGAAGGGCAATGAGTTTCAGATAGTCGGTGATTTGACGATTCGTGATGTGACCAAAGAAGTTGTTCTTGATGCGGAATTCCGTGGTTCAGCGGATTTCATGGGGACGACCAAAGCCGGTTTCAGTGCAACCGGAGAGATCAACCGTCAGGACTTCGGTGTGAGTTTCAGCCGGACAATGGAAACGGGTGGATTGGTTGTCGGAAACACTGTTGAAATCACGCTTGAAGTCGAGCTGAATAAGGCTGGCTGACGAGGTTTGACTATTATGGCCCGTCAACAAATGACGGGCCTTTTTTTTGCTTCTGGACGGGCGCTGTGTGCCCGTGCAACTCCGCCAAAACCGATTGACAATCAACAGGCTATGTAATATACTGGACGACTTGAACAGAATCCCGTCACTCATAGGTGATTCGGGTAGTATATACATAGTTTTTGTCTAGTTTGGAGGTTTCCAGGTGAAGGAGTTTGCGACTGAGGATATTCGTAATATGTGTCTGGCCGGACAGCGCGGCTGTGGCAAGACGAGCCTGGCAGACGCGATTGCGTTTTGTGTTGGGGCAAACAATCGGGTAGGCAGATCTGATGACGGCAGCTCGTATTTCGACTACACCGACGCAGAAATCTCCCGTAAATCGTCTCTCGTTTCAAAGCTGCTGGCCTGTAGCTGGAACAAGAAGAAAATCAACCTCCTGGATTGCCCAGGGCACGCGGATTTCATCGGAGAGGTTATCTCCAGCGCCCATGTCAGCGACGCGGCCTGCATGGTTATCGACGCCGGCTCCGGGGCCGAGATAGGCACTCAGTTACAGTGGAAAGCGATGCCTGAGAAGGGGCTTGCTCGCCTGTTTTTCGTCAATAAGATGGAGAAAGAAAACGTCAAGTGGCAGCAGGCGCTTGAGTCTGTACAGGCTGCTTTTGGCAAGAGTGCTGTCGCTATACAGCTTCCAATCGGTGAAGGGGAGACCTTCAAGGGGTTGATCGATCTTCTCCACATGAAGGCCTACACGTATGACGGTGACAAGAAAACTGAAGTCGATATTCCTGCCGATCTCAAAGATGAGGCCGATGCCCGGCGCGAGAGCCTGATTGAAGTTGCCGCTGAATCTGATGACGCGTTGCTTGAGAAGTTCTTTGATGTCGGTACGCTGGAGCCGGACGATATCGTCAAGGGGATCCGAGCCGGACTTGCCAAAGGCAAGCTATACCCGGTGTTGTTTGGATGTGCCTCGAAGAATATCGGAGTTGAACTGTTACTTGACTTTGCTGCCGAATATCTCCCATCCGCCAATCAGTTAGCTCCCATGGACGGTGTCAAGTCCGGTACTGAAGAGGCGATAGAAATCGCTGCCGACCCGAACGGTAAGGCTGCGATATTCGTCTTCAAGAACCTGACTGAAGCTCGCCTTGGGGAACTGGCTTTCTTCAAAGTATTGTCCGGCAAGCTTACCGGTGGTACTGAGTTGGTCAATCAGCAAACCGGTGCTACTGAACGGATGACTCAGCTTTATACGTTCCAGGGGAAAAACAGAATCGATGTCGTTTCGCTGTCAGCCGGAGATCTTGGTGTCGCCGTCAAGCTCAAGAACACACACACCGGCAACACGCTGGCCCAGAAAGGGTACGATGTGAGTGCCAACGGCGCGGCGTACCCCGATCCGGTCATGGACGTAGCCATCAGGCCGAAAGCCAAGGGCGATGAGGAGAAGATCGCTTCCGGCCTCCACAAGCTGCATGAGGAAGACCCGACTTTCCGTCTGGTGGCAGACGCCGCCCTCAGACAGCAGGTGCTGTATTCTCAGGGATCTACCCAGATCGAGGTGCTTATGGAAAAACTCCAGTCGCGCTTTGGTGTCGAATGCACACTCGTGAAACCGAAAATCCCGTATCGGGAAACGGTTACTGCCAAGGCTGAGAAGCAGTACAAGCATAAGAAGCAGTCCGGTGGACGCGGTCAGTACGGCGACGTACATATCAGGATTGAGCCGAATACCAGAGGCGGCGGTTTCGAGTTTATTGATGAGATCAAGGGCGGCGTGATCCCTACGAAATTTATACCGGCTGTGGAAAAGGGAATCGTTGAATCCATGGTTTCCGGAGCGCTATGCGGTGCGCAAGTGGTCGACGTCAAGGTCGCGCTGTACTTCGGATCGTACCACGATGTGGACTCTTCCGATATGGCGTTCAAAATCGCCGGTTCGCAGGCCTTCAGAGAAGGTTTTATGGATGCCAAGCCGGTTATTCTCGAACCGATCTACAATATCGAAGTTCTCGTGCCGGATGACTTCACCGGTGATGTGATGGGAGACCTCTCGTCCCGTCGCGGCAAAATCGCCGGTATGGATCCGGAGGGTGGCTCCCAGCGCATCCGTGCGCAGGTGCCGAGAGCTGAGCTGTATCAGTACTCGGTTGATCTTCGTTCGATGACGCAGGGACAGGGGGTGTACTCGATGGAATTCTCGCACTATGAGAACGTTCCTCACGACGCTGCACAGAAGATCATCGCCGAGGCTCAGGCTGAAAAAGAGGCCGAAGCATAGTCTTCGCGTTACATTTATCGTTACATGGGCGTCCGCCATTGGTGGACGCCTTTTTTTGAGCAGGTCGAGGGCTGACGGGTTTCTTCGATTTCAGTCCGAAAAGTCATTGACAGATGAACAAATGGGCAGTAGTGTGCAGTAAAGGTAAGGCAGGGAACCGAAAGGAAGAGGCATGGCCAGGCCGGAACTGACCCGCAAACAGCGCATGATCTTCGAGTTTATCGAGTCTCAAATACTCGACAGGGGACATTCACCGACGATCCGCGAAATCGGCCAGCAGTTTGGTATCAGCTCTACGAACGGCGTCAGGACGCACCTCACGGCCCTCATCAAGAAGGGCTATCTCAAGAAGCACGAGTTGATCTCGCGCGGTTTGGAATTGACACGCAATCTGGCCGCCAATATCGGGAGGGTGCCGTTGGTCGGATCGGTGCCGGCCGGTAATCCGATAGATTCGGTGGAGAACGTCGAGGGAGAGATCGCGCTCGACCTGTCATTTATGCCGAAGGGGGAGACGTTCAGTCTCACGGTCACCGGGGAATCGATGATCGGCGCCGGGATTTACGACGGAGACGTGGTCATAGTCAAGAAACAGGAAGTTGCCAACGCGGGGGAGATTGTGGTCGCGATAGTCGACGGTGAAGCGACGGTGAAGCGGTACTTCCCTGAGAACGGCGGCGTGCGGCTTCAGCCGGAGAACGAAGAATTTCAACCGATTCTGGTCGGTCAGGACGTACAGGAATTCCGAATCGCCGGCAAGGTTGTGGGACTGCTCCGTCGGATGGGATAGACGGCTGCTGGCTCGCGACAGTGAGCTGCGGTTGTTCCACCCGCAACGATGCTGCAGGGTGCCCTGCTGAAGTGCAGTCGAATGTCCCTCCCCTTTTGTGCAGCCGGGTGTTCTCACCTGACTACAGCCAATGTGAGTCTGTGGGCGGCAGATGACAATCTGCCCCGGCTTTGCATCTCAAGAGGCAGTCTGAAGTTATCTTCGCAGGGTACGACGGATTTAGTGTTGACTTTCCGATGAATTTGAATAGATTTGCCAGACCGGAAGAACCGGGATAAGCCACCGTAGCTCAGATGGTAGAGCAATTGATTCGTAATCAATAGGTCAGCAGTTCGATCCTGCTCGGTGGCTCTTTTTTATTGGTTCCCTGGATTTCCCAGCGTGCAGCGCCGTTGAAGCGTGGCAATGTGTCGAGCGCAGGCAATCCCACGGTCTTGCTTTTTTGCCGATAATCCCTATCTTAAAGACAAACAAGTCGTCATTCCGGGGAGGCTTCTGTGTTATTCTATATTCTTGTGATAGCGGCGGCGGTGTGGGTGGTGGTTGTGTGGTGGAGACCGACGACGACCAGCAGGCTGCCAAAGTGGATGCGGTCCGGTGTATGGCCTTATTCCATCCTTGCCTCGGCTGTCGTCGCATTGACCCTGCTTTGGGGTTTTCGCATTGTCGGCAGGACGCTCGACAGCGGTTGGGCTGAGAACCTGACTGCCGAAGGAGTCGGATTTCTCGCTGACATTGTACTCTTTGGTGTTATCCTGGCCATTCTCGATCAACGGCGTGAGGCACGCATGAAGAAGGCCGAGCTGCTGCGACGGCGTGCGCATAGTCGCATGCTGAGAAGGCTTGAAAGAGAGAGGATGATCCGCGACTACCAGAACCAACTGACGGATTTCATCCCATGGGAGAGTCAGGAGGGGGGCTTCGAAAGGTCGGGATTATCAGGCGGCTGAACGAGTTGAAGGCGTCGCTGCCTTGGATGCGCCATGTCTACCTGAAGGAGACAAATCTGTCTGATGCCAACCTTGCGGGGGTGGATCTGAGGTCTGCTAACCTTGAAGGATCGGCTCTGTTTCAAGCCAACCTTGAGGGGGCGGAACTGGAGATGGCCAACCTTGAGGGGGCGGAACTGGAGATGGCCAACCTTGAAGGGGCGAATCTAACTGGCGCCAACCTCGAGGGGGCGAATCTGACAGGCGCCAACCTTGGGGGGACGAATCTGTCTGATGCCAACCTTGAGAGGGCGAATCTGTTTGGTGCAAACCTTGAGAGGGCGGACCTGTTTGCTGCCCACTTGAAGGGGGCGCATCTGACATATGCCAATCTTGCGGGGGCGAAACTTACGGTTGCCTTCCTTGAGGGGGCGGATCTGTGGGGAGCCAACTTAAGAGACGCCGACTTGACGGGTGCCAATCTGGAGGGGGCGTATCTGAAGGCGGCCAAACTTGGGCGCGCAATGAACGTCAAACTGGAACAGATCCGAAAGGCTGTCCGCTGGGAGTATGCGGACCTGCCAGATCGCATCGAGGAAGAGCTGAGAGCCGATGGTTGGATTCTTGGTAAGGACCAATCCGGCAGAGATTGTTGGCAGAAGCCCGACGCTGACGAGCCTGAAACCGGGGACGTAGGGTAGCATCACACTCTGCCTTCTAACAATGAGGACTCTATGAACAAGATCATACAAAAACTGAAGACATACTGGCTCCGTCTCTGGGGATGGTTCCGGCACGAGCTACCAGGGGCAATCCTGGGCGCGTTCCTCGGCGCGGTCGTAGGCTTCTGGGCCGCAGGCATACAGCAGCAGGGCTTCGACGAAGATGCGCGCCTGAACGAGCTGCGAGCGCGAATTGACGCAGTGACTCTCGAGATCGACAAGAACCACCTGTGGGGCACTGACTCACGTGCCTTCAGCGACAAAGGTGACTCATTGGCTGTGAAGCGTCTCTACTCCACCGAAGCCTTGGTGGCGTTGAACACGGATCTGCCGCGGCTGTTGCCAGCTGACACTTTTTTCAATAATCGGACAGCCATCATGCTCAGCTACACACAATCGCTCAACCAACTGATACGGCACCGTAATCGAATCAGGGTTAGCTCCAGCTCTTCTCAGGGGTCTGTGGAGTTTATGGACAGCGTCATTACTCACTTGGAGACGACGAATGACACCGTGAAGGGCGACTACACTGATTGGCTGCTGGAGCGCCGGCCGGACTAGGGTCGGTTTCTTGTATCAAGTTATTGCCATCTATTCAACAATGTGGTATGATGGGTACAGACTTTATCAAGTGGGGAGACTATGACTAAGCAACAGACTATCAAGGAGCAGGTGGAAGTCCATTTGAGATTTGCCGGACCGGATGTCGATGACGGCTCTATGTCGGTTGAGGACATTATACCGGTGCTGCAAGGATTCTCTGGGGCATATGCCAAGATTGCTTCAACCGGAGACCCAGACGCAAACCACAATATCCGCATAACTGGAGTCCGTTCTGGCTCAGCGGATATCGTGTTAGAGGTGGTCAGGCAGCTGAGCGAGAATGGTGAGGCCTTGGCGAGCGTGCAAGCGGCAGGTGTGGACCTCGGAACCTGCGTGAGCGGAGCCTCGTGGGTCGTGGATAAGCTGCTGGAGGTAATCAGGGCTAAGCGACACGCCAGAAACAAGCCGTGTCAAGTGAAGGTTGGTTCGAACAATGGCATTGTAATGAGCAACTGCCAGAAAGTAGAAATCACACTCCAACGCGAGGCCTACGATTGGTTTGTGAGCGGTCGTCTCGATTCAGACCTTAGTCGCATGATGCGCCCACTTGAAGACGGCCGTATCGATTCGGCGAAGCTCTCTGTTACCTCTGATGGGGAGGAGCAGTCAGCGGAGACGGTTTCGGCCGATGAGCGCCAATTCTTCGATGCGGAGAACGAAATCGCCGCAACGACCGAAGAGACCGAGCTTGTCGTGAAAATCAACTCGGTAACCAAATCAACCAAAAGTGGATGGGTCTATTTGCCAGACAATAACAGAGTGTTCTTTCGCTATGTCGGCGATGCCCCCGAGAAACTCTATCGCCTGTTTTCACATAAGGGCCCCGTCAAGATTCGGTGCAAGGTGTCGTTGGACGAGAATCTCCGGCCTAGTCAGTTGGAGGTGTTCGATCTACAGAAGACGCAAGAAGATCTCTTCCCGTCGGATGAACCAGACGGGCCACCCGACAACTCCGAGCCCACCGAATGAGCGCTGACGGAATGCACGTGACTCCACGACCACTCCAGCTGCCACGGCTTGACCGAAACCGGGAAACCGAGAGTGAGTTCTGGGATGATCTAGTTGTGGGTGGAAACGAGCTTCGCACATCTGTTGCTATGTGCTCGACACTAGTGCCTACAGTAGTAGAGATGGAGCCCAAGCACTTTGCCGTACTCGTGGGTTTGATGGTCCGTCTCTACAAACTGTTCGACACTTTCCTTCTGCTGATCTGCGATCATCGCATGGAAGTGTCAATGATAGTCGCAAGGTCTGCCTGTGATACGGCAATCGATCTTCTGTATTTTTGCCAAGCAAGGAGCACTGCGAGGCTCGACGAGTTTATTACGACGTCATTAGCACAGAAGAAGAAGGCCTTCGAAGGACTCATCAAGGACGAGGAAGATGGGGTGGGCGACACAGTGATTCGGGAAAGGATGAAATCATCGATAATGGATGATTTTCGCGACGCGGGATTGTCCCTTTCTGATGTTGAATCCAGTCAGTGGCGGAGGGAACACAACGCACGAGAACGGGCACGGGATTGTGGGATTGAAGTCCTATACGAGCACATATACAAGAACTTAAGTTCAGTCACTCATGGCAGTTGGTCCGAACTAATCAAGTACCATCTTGAGAGAGATGGCGAATCTTGGACACCGAATCTGAACTTCGCTATGCCAAGACCCCAACTCATGAGTGGTTTTCCACTGCTTGTAGCCAAGGCAGCGATAGCATATTCAGATAGTGTTGCCAGTAGTACCGTGATGTCGGACAGACTACGGACAATCATCGATTGGCTTAATCAAATGTCGGACGCCCACGAAGCATTCTTGCGCGGGTCGGATTGAGATTGTTAGTCGGCGGGGCGCTGTTTCAAATCCAGCGGCGGGAATCGGGCTATGTCAAAGTAGATGGCTGCGAAAGACGTATGTCATTGGCATGACCGCCACTTAAGTATGATTCGTAATCAATAGGTCAGCAGTTCGATCCTGCTCGGTGGCTCTTAGATATTACAAGCCCCGGCCTTATCAAGGCCAGGGGCTTTGTTGGGTCTGTACAGAATTTTGTGTAAGCAGCCTTTTCACGGTTGTCAGATTCTTCCCTCAAACATGATGCTGAAGTGGTTGAGTGCCGCCACCCAGTCTTTGATCGGTCGTTTCCACTTCATCGAGATTCTCTGTATCGCCAAATACAGCACCTTCCTCACCGAGTCGGCGGTCGGAAACGAGCCGCGATTTCTCGTAACTTTCCGCAGCTGAGCGTTCATCGATTCAATCGCATTAGTCGTATAGATAACTTTCCGAATCGCCGGCGGATAGTCAAAAAACGGAATGATGTTCACCCAGCAGGATCGCCACGAGCGCGCGATTTGCGGGAAGCTGTCCTCATACCGGGCCTCAAGCGCGGCCAGGGCCTCCTCGGCGGCCTCCACGTTGGGCGCCGAATAAACACTCTTGAGATCGGCGGCCACCGCCTTGCGCTGTTTCCAGGAGACATACTTCAGCGAGTTGCGCACCATGTGCACGATGCACAACTGCACCTGCGCCTTCGGATAGGCCGCCTCGATCGCGTCGGGGAAACCGCTCAGACCGTCCACACAGGCAATCAGGATGTCCTGCACCCCACGGTTCTTCAACTGGGTCAGCACGTTCAACCAGAACTTGGCCCCCTCGTGCTCGCCGACCCACAACCCCAGTAACTCCTTGCCGCCCTCACGGTTGATCCCCAGAGCCAGATACACTGCCTGGTTCTTGATCTGCCCGCTGTGACGCATCTTCAGGTGGATGGCATCAAGGTACACGATCGGATACACCGGCTCCAACGGACGGTTCTGCCACGCCGTCACCTCCTCCAAAACTGCGTCCGTCACCGCCGATATCAACGCCGGCGACACGGCCGATCCGTACATCTCCTCAAGATGACCCTGGATATCACGGGTCGAAAGCCCACGAGCATACAGCGCCAGTACCTTGTCGTCGAAACCCGGCAGGCGACGCTGATGCTTTTTGACCAGCTGTGGCTCGAACTGGCCGTTGCGGTCCCGGGGAATCGCTAAGTTCACATCCTCGGCCCCGGTCTTAACTGTCTTGGTGGTCTTGCCGTTGCGGGAGTTGCCGCTGTTGCGGCCCTCGGGGGCTTTGGGGGGGTAGCCCAGATGGTGCGTCATCTCGCCTTCGAGGGCGCGTTCGTAGACGCGTTTCGTAAGCGCTTCGAGAAGACCGCCCTCGCCGACTATCTCCTCGGGCGTCTTCCCGGCGATCATTTCATCGATAAGCTTGTCTGCATTGTCGAGCTTCTTGGCCATGCGTATCCTCCTTCAATCCAATATACATCATGGCCGCTTACACAAAAATACTTACATGCCCGCTTTGTTCTGTCCAAAGCATATCGGGAAGGACGCCTTCGGCTGCCGCCTAGTAAGCCCGGTCGATCATGCCCGTGACCAACTCGCACTTGGGTTCGAATTCCTCGCGGACTCGACCAAAACAGATGCCCAGTTGCTCAAACAACGCGATCTCCGGCAAATCAACGTGACGCTGCGTGATCGCTTCTTTGATGTCCATGTAGCTAACCGTGTTGTTCTGATAGCTTGCGAACGTGACGCCTGTCAGCCCTCTCAGGAGCATCATGACCGCACTGGCGCCCATTTCCATGCCCCAGTTGGCGTCCATTGCCGAGGTCGTCCCCACGCGCACCAGATGGCTGGGGATGATCGTCCGTATCTCGGGGACTTCGTAAAGCCCTTCGATGAACATACCCTGGCGTTTCATGAAGTCTTTGATCTCGCTATCGGACCTGAGCATGGCCCTCAGACGCTGCATAACATATTTGCCGGCACCCGCGAGCTTCTTGTGTCCGAAAGCGTCTACGCCAGCCTCTTCGTCGTAGATTTCACTGCCGGAGGCGTCTTTGAGACCCTCGGCGACGACGATTGTGTACGTTCCGGCTTTTACATCGGATTCAATCACGCGTTTGGTGTAGAGCTTTTTCATGTGGCGATAAAGCTCTTCAAAATCAACCGGGATTTCCGGTATCAGGATAGCGTCGGCTTCACCCGCGACACCTCCCCGGAAAGCGGTGTGACCGGCGTAGCGTCCGAATACCTCGATAATCATGATTCGGTTGTGAGTGCGGCCGGTGGTCTTCAGTTCGCGCGTGATAAATCCGATGCGGTTCATGGTCGAATCGCCGCCCACGGAGTAGGGGACGAGGTCCAGGTCCATCGTTTTCGGGCAGTGCACGCAGCGGATGCCTTCGCCTGCGAGATCGGCAACGACCGAACCGGTGTCGTCGCCGCCGCTGATTACGAGGCCGTCGATGCCGAATTTCGCCAGTCCGGCTTTGATGCGGTCGAACTTGTGCTCGTCGTTGATTCTTCCGACTTTCACGCGCGAGTGACCCGCCTCTGACCCGGCAAGGCCGATGCTGAAGGAGTCAACTCTGGTGGGGTTCAATTCAACGAGTACGTCCATGTCAACCAAATTGTACAGGCCCGCATAGCCGTTGGGGACTACGTAGGTCTTGATATCCTTGCGCGTGGCCATCTGAGAAACACCCTTCACCACGGCGTTCAGGCCTCCGCAGTCACCACCGGACGTGATGATTGCAATTGTCTTTATGTCCATCTTACACTCCAGAAGCACGCACTCGCATGCTGAGAATAGTTCCTGTTTCTACGGGTATGATAGTGTTCCCAGAGGCCGGCGTCAATATGCCAATGGCAGGACGGCACCTATTACCCAATAATGAACACGTCGGGCAGGAACATTCCGATTTCAGGAGCATTATAGTGAAGTTGGCAAACAGGCAAATTTAGTTGCTTTTCGGCATCACGGTGACCTTTTTGACCTGTGCGATGAACAAAGGTGTTCGCGCGTGTTTCAGGCCGGGGATACCGATTGGTCGGAGAATCATGATTAACGGGGCGCGTATGTGGTGGAAAATGCTGATAGGACTGGCGATGTCGGGCATCATTGTGGCCAGTTTTCTGACTGTTGCCCCCCAGCAGCAGATAGGGGAATCCAGTCGGATATTCTACTATCACATCCCTCAGTCCTGGATATGTGTAATTGCGTTTGCAATGTCGATGTTGTTCTCTATTCGGTATCTTCGCACGCGATCTCTGGCCGAGGACGACAAAGCAGTGACGGCCGCAGGGTTGGGATTCGTCTTCTGTATTTTGGCGACCGTAACCGGGTCGATTTTCGCCAAAGTCACCTGGGGATCATTTTGGAACTGGGACCCGAGGGAGACCTCGATTTTTGTCCTGTTGCTGATCTATGCCGCGTACTTTGCACTGAGGAATGCTATTGAGGTCGAAGAGAAACGGGCTGCGCTGGCGGCAGTGTATTCGATCTTCGCTTTTCTGACGGTACCGTTTCTTATTTTCGTCGTGCCCCGGATGATGCCCTCGCTGCATCCTGAAGATTCGATTGTCGATGAGAACCTCAGGTTCCAGATGACGGCGGTGGTGGGATCGATATTCGCGGCGTCGCTGGTGGTTTTCACGACGGTGTATCTCTGGATATTCAACCTGGCTCTGCGGACGCAGCGTCTGATTCGCTCACGACGGGAGGAGGATTTTTAGATGGATGGCAACTACGTTGCGTTGGCAGTCACTTTGATAGTCTGGTTGGGGCTCTTTGGATTCCTGATGAAACTCGATAAGAAGGTCAAGAAGCTTGAAGAGCAGTCAAGGTAGGCTGTCCCGATCTTCAGACATGTCGGGTTGCGCTGTTGTTTGATTGCTCCGGCTTGGTCGGGTTTTCTGGAACTCCCGTTCCTCTCGTATTTATAATCTTATTAGTATGTAGTTCCGCTGATGCATGCGTGCGTTTCTGTGTGATTCGTTCGTGTGCGGGTTGACAGGAAACACGGGAGAGGTTATTTTCCAAAACTGATAATTCAGAAATCTGCCGGAATCTATCCGCACTCGTATTATGTAAGTTTGTAACAGAAGTCAGAAGGATTGCTTATGACGGAATCTTCAGAA
The DNA here is from genome assembly GCA_963664195.1 of uncultured candidate division Zixibacteria bacterium. Classification (GTDB taxonomy): domain Bacteria; phylum Zixibacteria; class MSB-5A5; order GN15; family FEB-12. Next base: position 3,448,791 of record OY760907.1, on the reverse strand, counting down.
GCGGCTATGATTGAGGCTCGTGGTTTGAGCAAGTACTACGGCCCTTTTGTGGCAATCAAGGATATTTCGTTTTCGATACCGAAAGGACAAATCGTGGCCTTTCTTGGCCCCAACGGCGCCGGGAAATCGACCACTATGCGAATCCTGAGCGGTTTTCTCGCTCCCAGCGAAGGATCTGCCTCGATTGGCGGGCTTGATGTCCGGACCAACCGGATCGAATCCTCGAAGAAGCTGGGATACTTGCCAGAGAATGGTCCTCTCTATGACGATATGACTCCTCTGAGCCTGCTCCGCTTTTTTGGCGAGGCACGTGGCCTGGCGGAAGGTCGGCTCAAGAGTCGGATCGACTTTGTCACTGACCAGTGTGCACTTCAGAATGTGCTGGAGAAGCCGATTGGCAAGCTCTCGCGCGGGTATCGTCAGCGTGTGGGATTGGCCCAGGCGCTTCTGCATGACCCTGAAGTTCTCATTATGGATGAACCGACATCCGGTCTGGATCCGAACCAGATCCGAGACTTCCGGAGCAATATCAAGCGATTGGGAGAGACGAAGACGATTCTCATTTCCACGCACATCTTGCAGGAGGTCACCGCAGTTGCCGGACGAGTGCTTGTTATCAACGAGGGCAGCCTTGTATTCGACGGTGTTCCTGAGGAGTTGAGCAAAGATAGCGCTCTTGATGAGACCTTCTACAAGCTGACCAATTACGGTCGTGTGAGCGCCGGGCCCGCAGGGGAGGTGCAGTCATGAACTTGAATTGGAAAGCCGTTTTTGCTGTTACCAAACGCGACTTGGGCTCCTACTTCAGCAGTCCGACCGGATACCTGTTTATTACGCTGTTTGTGTTCCTGAGTGCGGCCGCTGCATTCTGGCAGGATCGTTTTTTTGCGAATAACCTGGCCGGTTTGTATCAACTCAATGACTTGTTCCCGCTCATCCTGTTGTTTTTTATCCCTGCGCTTACAATGGGGGTGTGGGCGGAAGAGCGGAGAAAAGGGACTGATGAGTTGCTGCTGACTTTGCCAGTGACCGATACCGAGGTCGTTCTGGGCAAGTATCTTTCAGTGCTCGGGATTTACACGGCATCACTTGTGTTTTCGCTCAGTCATGTGGTTGTTCTCTTCTGGCTGGGCAGCCCGGACCTCGGATTGATGTTCGGCAACTATGTTGGCTATTGGCTGATCGGTGCCGCGATGCTTTCGGTCGGCATGGTGGCTTCGCTGATAACTGCCAACGCAACGGTGGCGTTCATACTCGGAGCAGTGTTCTGTTCGTTCTTCGTATTCGTTGATTCGAATACCTGGACGCTGAGCCGCTCCATTCAGGGGTTTCTCGCGCCCCTCGGCGTGTTTGCGCATTTCTCGGATTTCGCCGACGGCTTAGTCAGTTTTTCGGGCATAGTCTATTTTGCCTCTCTAGCGGGCGTGATGCTGTATTTCAATACCGTCTTGCTGGGGCGTCGTCACTGGCCGCTTGAGGCGGATGGGCAGAAATACTGGACACACCAGTTTGTGCGGGCAATAGCGCTCGTTGTTGTGGTCATAAGTGCAAACGTGATTCTTGCCCGGGCAGGAGGACGTCTCGACGTTACGGCCGAACGCCTGCATTCGATTTCAGACGAAACCGAAACGCTGATCGACGAACTTGATGCCGATCGACCGGTTCTGGTACAGGCGTATCTCAGTCCTGAAGTCCCGCGTATGTATGTGGAGACTCGTGCAAATATCATCGCTTCGCTGGAGGAAATCTCGGCAGCGGCTGGCGACAAGGTTCAGGTCCTGATTCACGATACGGAGCCGTTCAGTCAGGAAGCGCGCGACGCACGTGAGAAATTCGGCATCATGCCCCGCGAAATCGTTACTTCCGAGAGCGCACGCACAAGCACCGCGAAGGTTTTCCTCGGTCTGGCATTCACGAGTGGTGCGGCTGAAGAGGTGATACCGTTTTTTGATCGTGGTTTGCCGGTTGAATATGAACTGGTCCGCTCGATTCGAGTGGCGGCCAAAACAGAGCGCAAGGTTGTCGGCGTGCTGGCGACCGAGGCGAAGATTTCCGGCGGGTTCGACTATCAGACGATGAACTCATCGCCTGCCTGGGGAGTGGTGCGCGAGCTACGCAAGCAGTATGAGATACGCGATGTTTCGGCCGATCAGCCGATTGCCGAAGATATCGACGGTCTTCTCGTTGTGCTGCCGTCGTCGTTGACGCAGCCGCAGATGGACAATCTCAGGCAATACGTGATGGCTGGCAACCCGACCCTTCTGCTGGTGGACCCGTTGCCGATCATCAATCCGAGTTTGTCCCCGCTGGTGCCGGCGGGCGGACAGCAGAATCCGTTCATGCAGCAGCAGAATCAGCAACCACCAAAAGGCAATATCTCTGCGTTGCTCGAGTCGATGGGGGTCATGTTTAATCCCTCGCACGTCATCTGGGATTCATACAACCCACATCCGGATCTGAGCGCTATGCCGCCCGAAATAGTATTCATGGATGCTGCCAACGAGTCGGCGGAGGTGTTCAACCAGGAGAATCCGGCTTCATCCGGTCTGCAGGAGGTCGTTGCGTTGTACCCGGGGTATCTGTTCAAGGCGGCGCAGAGTCCGTTTGCCTTTGAAACGCTGCTGAGGTCAGGAAGACTCAGCGGTATGCTGCCTTGGAATCAGCTCGTGCAGCGGAGCTTCTTCGGGCTGCAAATCAATCGCAATCCCCGTCGACAGTCCAGCGGCGAGTCGTTTATCGTTGCGGCTCAGGTAAAGGGTACCAGGTCCGTCACGCCGGCGGATTCAACAAACCTCTCGGCACCGACTGAAAGCGTCAACGCGATTGTTATTGCCGATCTTGACATGATTTCTGAGCAGTTTTTTGTCCTGCGTGAGCGCGGTATGGGGAACCTCAATTTCGATAACGTATCGTTTGTGCTGAACTGCATGGATTTACTCGTAGGTGATACTTCGTTTGTGGAGCTTCGTAAGAAACGGGTCAAGCATCGCACGCTTGAGACGGTAGAAGCGCAGACTGCCGAATTTGTCGAACGTCGTATGGCTGAAGAAAAGGACGCCGAGGCCAACGCTCAGGCTGCTCTGGCGGAGGCACAGGGCAGGCTGGACGAGAAAGTAGCCGAGGTGAAAAACCGGACAGATCTCGACGAACGGGCGAAGCAGATCATGATGAGAAATCTGCAGGAAGTCGAGAGTCGGCGGTTTGAAGTGGTCAAGGCGAATATTGAGGCTCAGGAACAGGCGACGGTCGAGGCGAGCCGCGCGAACATGGAAGCCGAGGTGCGCAGCATTCAAAGCCGCATCAAAACGGTGGCAGTGACCTTGCCTCCGATTCCGGTGTTCGTGATTGGTGTCGTTATGTTTGTCAAGCGTCGCAAACGGGAGCGTGAAGGGGCGGCAGCTGCCCGGAGGTTGAGGAGTTAGGTATGAGCGAGATAAAGAAAACAGGATATTTCGTAGGGGCCGCCGTTTTACTTGCGCTGATCGCCTGGGCCTTCGCCCCGGATCGCATCACTCCGGACGCGTTTCTCGATCAAGGGGAGCCGTTCTACCCGGAGTTCACTGATCCCAATGAGGCGACGACGCTCGAAGTCGTTACTTTCGATGAGACTTCCGGTCAGGCTCGGCCTTTCAAGGTTACGTTCAACGGCAGTGCCTGGACGATCCCGTCGCATCACAATTATCCCGCCGATGCAAAGGATCGGCTGGCGCAAACGGCGGCCGGTATGATCGACATTAAGAAGGACGACATCCGCACCAGTAGTGTGAGCGAGCATGAGGCGTGCGGTGTGATCGATCCGCTGGATGTTACGGTGCCGGGGCTCACCGGACGTGGGAGTCGCGTCACATTCAAAGCCGCCGGAGACAAGGTGCTGGCGGACTTCATTATTGGCAAGAACGTACCCGGACGCGAGGGTTTCAGGTTCGTGAGAGTGCCCGGACAGAACCGGGTGTATGCCGCTCGCATGAAGATCGACATTTCCACCAATTTCGCGGATTGGATAGAGACGAAGCTGTTCGACATCAAGAAAGATCAGATGGAACGGGTGGTTCTCGACAATTACTCAATCAACGAACAGACGTCCTCGGTGGTGGCCGGTGAGAAGACGACGCTGGCGAAGAAGAATGACTCGTGGATTATCGATGGTATGGGATCTGGAGGGAAACCGGACTCAGCGAAAGTCCAGAGTCTGTTAACCGCCCTCGAGGGATTGAGTATTGTGGGAGTTCGTCCGAAACCTGAGGGGCTTTCCGCCAATCTGAGCGGTGACCCCAAAGGGGGCAACCTCTCTCAGCAGGATCGAATGTCTCTCTCGCAGAAGGGTTTCTATTTCCATCGCGATGGCCGCCTTCTTTCAAACGAGGGTGAGATTCGCGTCAGTACAGACGATGGCGTCGTGTACACGCTTCGATTTGGAGAAGTACTCTACGGTTCCGGGATGGACGTCACTGCCGGTTTGACCGACGACGAGCCAGCAAAGGGAGCCGCTGAGAAGACAGAGAATCGATACTTGTTCGTGACGACCGAATTCAACGAGCGGTATTTCAGGCAACCACCTGCACCAAAATCGACTGAGTTCGTCGGCAAACCTGACTCGCTCTGGAGCGAAGGAGATCGAGAGAACAAGCAGAAGCAGGATGCTCTGGATGCGTGGCAGCGCAAGGTCAACGCAGGACGTGAGCTGTCTGCGAAGCTGAACGCGAGGTTCGCCGATTGGTATTACGTCATTTCGTCGGAGAGTTTCGACAAGGTGCATTTGACGCGGAAGGATCTGACGGGCTCGGACCAAAGTTGAGTACAATTCTTGAATGTCGTGGCAGGTTGTCAACTGCGGCGATTATTGATAACATCAATATCCAGAAGAAACGGCCGGACTTTCACTCACGGTGAGAGTCCGGCCGTTCTGCTGTTGTGTCAGCGTGTGATCGGCTGTCGCGGTTACGGACAGGCTGACAGCGGATCAAGGCTGATGAACAAGTGATCGATGAGCACAGTCAGGTCGCCCATTGTGATTTCTCCGTCGGCAGAGAGATCGACGTTGGCTTCCTCGTCACATATCACGGGGCTGAGACTAATGAAGAGGTGATCAATCAGGACGGTTAGATCGCCCATGGTTACCTGATCGTCCGGTGAGGCATCGACATTGCCAACCATACTTCCAACGCAGCATCCGCCAAGGATTTCAACGCTGAGAGGTTTGTCTACCACCGCACCGGCGTCATCGATGACACGAGCGGTGAAACTGGCCACGCCTTCAACTGGTGAGCTGCCCGACAACACGCCGACCGTTGAAAGAGAAAGGCCAACTCCGGACAGGTTCCCGGATGTTACAAACCAGGTATGAATGCCGGTACCGCCGGTGGATTCAAGGTGGAAAGAATACGGGGTCTCATCGCTGCCACCCGGAACAGTCTCAGTCGTGATACTCGGCATTGGGTTGATCGTGATCGTGTGAGCACTCTCTGCGGTGCCGCCTACCTGATCGGTCGCCACGGCTGTGAAATTCAGGGGGCCAGTCGCATTTGGTGTGCCGGTGAGATGGCCGTCCGCAGACAGGGTCAGACCGGTTCCGGCGAGCGCGCTACCCTGGTCGGACCAGACGAGCGTGCCGGTGCCGCCAGTGCAACTGAACTGCTGATTAGGATACGCGCGAGTGACCGTCCATTCCGGGAGCGTGATTGAAGCAATACTGATAGCCGGATTGACGAGCACGGTCAGCTCACGTTCAGTCGTAAACGGAGCTTCGTCGGTGGCCTCGACCGTGAACGTAACAGCTCCTGATGTAGTCGGGGTGCCTGAAATCAGACCGTCGTTGGAGACCGACAGTCCGCTTCCAGCGAGGTCGCTGTACTTGTCGGAAAAGACTACTGTGCCGACTTCGTTGGTGACTTCAACCTGCTGAGAATAGGCGACGCCTTGCGTCCACTCGGGGAGCGCATAGGTTGTGATGTACAGATCGGTGCCAAAGCACTCGAAAGTGGTGACCGAAAGCGCGTCAAGACCGGCTTCCACCACTGAGCCGTTTATCAGGTCCGAAGCCTCGAATTTCAGTTTCATTGTGGAAGTGGGCTCGACAAAATCACCGACCGAGAAGCTGTGCTGAACCCAGCCACCGCCTGCGTCTACAATCGGTCCTGCGGAATCAGCCTGCACCCAGGAGGCACCGTCGTCATTGGATATGAAGATACGCATGACGTCTTCGTTGGCAGCATCACCGAAATCGTTCGAGAACCAGCGAGAGTAGGAGACACTGGTGTTGCCCGGTGTTAGAGCGAATGTCGGAGAGGTCAGGATAGTCGTTCCGCCGTCGATGTCAGAGTTGCCCGCCTCGTTGTCAGTCAGGAAGCACTGGCCGGAGCCGTCGAAATCTGTCGGCGGGTCACCGCGTTCGCCGCCACCTGCCGGAACGCCGCGATTCCACTGACCGTCTGTGGCGTCACCGGAAACAGTCCAGCCATTGTCGGACTCAAAGTTGTCATCGACAATTGAGAAGACACCTGTAGCCGCGAACAGTGTATGCGGCGACGAGGGGCTTACATCGTAGAAGATGCCTTTGGTCTGTTCCTCGGCACTGAAATAGTACGTCAGATTGTCCTCGCATGAGAGCGAGGGAATAGTGGCTTCGTAGACATTGGTGAAGATTTCGTCCATCGCCGCCTCGACATAGGTCGCCCCATTGACAGAGTAGTGTACCAACCCTGAGCCTGACACCGGAACGCCGCCACCGATAGGAACTACCGTGACTTCGATTGTCGTAGCGTCTCCAGGCGGAACAGTGCCCGGCAGGGGAGCAGAGTACTCGAAGGCAATTGCGTCAACGCCCTTGATGGCAACCGTGGGATCGCCGAACAGGTTCTGCTCGTAGTATACCCATCTCATGCAGTCGTCGTTGACCCGATAGAGGTTGTCTTCTTTGGAGTCTTGGCTGGCTTTGCCGATTTCCGGCTTAGCTTCCAGCGGATTATAAACGGCGTCCCAGAACTCGCGATTGTATCGCTGCGAGGGACCATCGGTGCTATATCCGGATCCCCACCCGTACCGGGCATTCATGCAGACGGCAAAGGCGCCGTTGTCCGTTTTTATGTTCATCGTTTCGGCAAAACAGTCTGTGCCGTCAAAATGACCGGCGAGACAGGTCTGCGAGTATATGAAGCAGAGATCGGTATTGGTCAGGTCGCCGGTCACATCACTGTTGTACATCTTCAGAGCGTAGTCGGGGCTGCCGTGACCGAGGTGATTGAGTATGTGTTGACCGGCATTTATGCGATTGACGATTTCAGACTGCGGCCAGTCGTTGCCGGGCCAGGTCTCGTCGTACAGACGGTCGACAGTGTAAAGGTCGGAGGGGATGCCAACGGTGGTGTAACCGTCAGCGGTGGAACCGTCAACATTCTGGTTCATCATCCCGGCAGCGTAGTCAGAGACACCACCGAATCCGAGGTATTCGCCGACCATCAATACTTTGTCAGGTGATCCGTGCTGGTTGGACAGGTACCAGATGGTCTTTTCGACAAAGCGTTCCACCTCGGCCTGGTTGCCCGCCGACGCTCGTCCGACGTAGACTTCAGCCACCAGGTCGACATCGCCGCCGCCTTCGCCATCGTTCGGTTCGCCGAAGTAGCTGTCTCCGTCATAGTTGTAGGTACCGTCGAGGCAGCCGAAAAAGAGGTCACCGGGCATAGCCGTTTCGACATCGCCGCCACTGTAAGCCAGCACGTAGAGGTTCTGAGCGGGAATGATATCGTCGTCGGCGCCAATTATAACGTACTGGATGCCATCGTTGAGATACAGGTCACTAATGTATGCTCTGATGTCGTCCGGATTGCTCGAGCCGATTTCGGTGGTGGTTCGGATTTCCGTCGCGAGTCCGGTGCTGTCATGGTAGTCCTTCAAGGGGGCAAATGACGGTGCCAGGGCAGCAGTTGTGATGATAACCATGTCAAAAGCGTCGCGGTTTTTGGCGCCAGTCATCGGGTAGCTCTTGCTGACATCCGGGTTATCAATTCTGGAAACGAGCTCCTTTTCATCGGACTCGAATCCACGTAACAGGGTTGACCTCTTGCCGGTGTCGGTGGTCGTCACAATCACAGTCATTGACGGTGAGTAGTACAGCTCGCCCGAAGCCGGTATGTACTTCACGGGCTGCAATTTCAGGTGCAGAACGCGGTAGCCGCGGAAGCTCTGAACGCCGACCGATTCAAAGTCGGTAGCCGGATAGGGAGTATCCATGGCGTAAACGATCGGGTCTTCTGAGGGAACAACGAACTCGCTTGGATCTGCTGACAGCTTGACGGGCCGTGCAGTCGGTTCAACGACCGCTCCGTCGGCTACCAGAACATCGTCGTTTCTGATTATCTGAATGCCCGTCACTTCAGTGCCGTAGGGGATGAGTATGCGCGCTCCGGAGGCCGGGAGAGACGGATGTCCCACCTCACCGGAATTCGGGGCACCGGACATGGTTACTCGGTCATAAGCAGTGCCGTCCAGAACAATAGTCTCCAGATAAGGACGATCAAACGTGTATTCGACACTGATTTGCTCTGCTGCGAGGACGGAACTGGCAGCGGTCAGCAATAGCACGGCCAACATCGCCAGCATCAGATGTGGTCGTAGTAGCAAGTCTTTATCTCTTCGCTTCATGGTGCTCCCTCTTGATCTCCTTGAGTGTTCAGTAAGAGTCTTCTCTGTCTTGTGTGTGTATGTATTCGGTAACAGCTAACGATCTGCGGTTGCTGAAGCGCGCCGGTCTCAGCCGAATCGCAGTTTTTTTGCCGGGTAAGATGTGGATGGGCGGCGGGTAACGGTGTCATTCTATCGGGGCTAACCTCAGCAAACAGGCGCTGAGCAACCATCTTGCAAGGCAACAGCGTCCTTACTGATCAATTCCTGATGCAGGCGTGCGGTGAGCACGTGCCGGGATTCGGCCGTCGCCAGAACCTTGCGTCTCTTGGCGATCCGGTAATCCGTCGGTAGAGTGGGGAAGAAGGCGGGGCCGAGTGTCATCGACAACGCGGCACTCAGCACCGCTTGCAGTGAGTGTGAGGGTATCCCATGCAGGACCACGGCAAACGCTGAAGCGGTCAGTCCGCACGAAATGAAACATTCCAGATTAGTCAATGTGGCCGTCGCATAACTCTGTTGTTCGTCAAGCCATAAGGGTCGACAGATCGCAACATGACCCGTAGGCCGACGTAGTTATCGAAGCGTGAGGGACGATAAACTTGCAGTCAAATGGGGTTGTGAGGCAACCATAAAAGGGGGACAAACCTCACGAACATTTACAATATACTTCTTTTTTATTTTGGGTCAAGGACTTATGTGCCTGACCTAACCGATGGAACGGCGCTCACGGGCACGGAGGAAGCGGGTTGAGCGAAACAAAGAGATGGTCGATAAGGATCGTCAGATCGCCCATGGTTACCAGCTCATCGGGACTCATATCCACGTTTCCTTCCTCGGGACAGGCCAGTCGTTGCAGCGAGATGAACAGGTGATCTATGAGGATTGTCAGGTCGGACATCGTTACCAGTCCGTCGAGCGATGCGTCGACATTCCCCACGGAAGGAGCCGTGCAGCAACCGGGTTCCTCGACCACACAGGATGAATCCACTGTGGCGCTCACCGAGCAGAGGCGCCCCTCAACCTCGCCCGAAACATCGTTCAACAGAGCAACCGATGAAGTGCCGGGGGGCATTTCAAGAACGGCTCCCACGGCCAGAAAGCAACTGTTGTCCCAGGACATGGGAGTAAGGGATGCCTGTCCTGTTGTATGCATACAGTCTTCGACGTCCGCCCGCACAAGACCAGCCACGAGTGCCAGCAAGAGGATAGCAATCATAGCCCGACGGGCCAAATTCATCAAGGATAGCGTTTCTGTGATCAATGGATGTGTCCTTCAGTAGTAGTACCTAAGGTACGGTACACCGATGCTGAGGAGACGGATTGTCCCCTCCCATGTCGCTGTCTATCAATGTAATCGAATCCGGCAAATGGTCATGGGACACCTGTTGGCCGGACTTGTCCCGTAGCGGCCCGCGACGCCGGATCCCGAAGAACTGATGGAAGCGGGAGACAGAAATATCTACTGGATCGGCCGCTCGTTTTTGGTTCGGGTGGTGACTAATGTGCGATATGGCAGATATGAGGATTGCTGGCCGACGGTACTGACGATTGGGACCTAAGTCTTGCCAATGTTTTTGACGGCGGCGACTAGTGACGGAGGTCACCCAATTCCATCTTGAAAAACACCGTAAGCCAGATTACGGTCAGGACGGCCTTGACATCAATCGGCCAATCCGTTCCGATCATGTGCAGGAAGCACAATAGAGTAAGGCCAAAAAACATCTTCACCAGCCCCGCTCTTGTGTCGGAAGCAAGGAGACCATAGAGTCCCTTGAGCACGAAGAGGCCGATTACGGCCGGAGCGAGAAGGCAGGCCAGCCAGGTCCACATGTTGAGGTGCGGGATGGGTTGCCCCAGGGGGCCTGAAGTAAACACGCCGGCAAGCAGCAGGATATGGACGACCGCGAAGAAAGCAGACAGGGCAAGCATGAAGAGTCCCGCGGGGTGTTCATCCCGGAGTTCTTGCACGCTCACGACGATGAAGAAGATGGCCATTGCTATGAGACCGGAAGCCTGAGCAATGGTACCGGTTGAGTAGATCTCTGCGATTGTGTGTTCCATAATCAGTTTCTCCCGGCAATAAGCGTTGTAAAAAGTGTGCCGAAGGTGACCTTGGCCGCAGAGTAGCCCTAACCGGTTAATTATCATTGGTTTACTGGGCGTCCATGGCGGCCCTAGACTGTGAGACCGACGTAAGATAGGGTCATAAATGCGAATCGTTTTGCGAACTGGCAGTTGGATCGATTCGTTGTTCCACGGCTCGGCTTTTGGTTGAATCAGGCTGAGCCAACGATTATGTTGACGTTACTAATGAAGAACCGTTACGGGCGTGTACGAATGCTGTGAATAAAAAAATCCACGTTCTCTATATCGAAGACGTTCCTGCCCAGCGTGAGGAACTTGCGGAATTGCTGACCGCTCGCGGATTTGTTGTCAGCGAGGCGGTCTCGGGCGAGGCAGGGATAGAGGCTTTTGATCGAGAAAGCCACGACCTCATCCTCTGTGATCTGAATCTACCAGGTATTGATGGCCTGGAGGTGCTTCTCAGGATCAGACGATGCTGTGCGGTAACTCCGTTCATTCTGCTGACGGCCCACGGTACTATTGCCAAGGCGGTCGAGGCCACCAAGCGAGGCGCCCAGAGCTTTTGTCTGAAGCCAGTTGAGATAGACCACCTGGAGATTACGATTCATCAGGCCATTGAACTGGCACGTCTTCAGAACAGACTTCAAGAATCAGAAAACAATCTGCGATCAGTGACGGAGAACGTCCCGGACATCATTTTCTCGCTCAACAAAGAGGGACGATTGACGGACATCAGTCCGGCTTTTGAATCCATTACCGGGTATCTTGCGAAGGATGTTCTGGGGCGGACACCGAGGGAGCTGGTTCATCCTGACGACGCCGCGGTGTTTGATGAGTTCGACACCGATGGTCCGGACAGACCGGGGCCGGGCTCGAAGACTGTCCGGTTCCGAATGGTCGCCAGCAACGGAGAGACCAAGGTCCTGGAGGCCAATCGTCATACGATTCTTGATGCCGGGGGCGGGGTCGTTCGTGTCGACGGCATCGCGCGTGACGTGACGGAGCAGGCGGCGCTGGAGCGGCAGCTTGCGGAGTACCAGAAGGAACTCGAACAGAAGGTACGCGAGCGTACCAACAGCCTTGAGTACGCTAATCGACAATTGGAGGGGCTTAACGCCGTGTCGCAGGCATTGTCTCGGATTGTCGATGAGAAGGAACTCCGGCAGATAATACCCCGGCTGTTGATCCAGTCACTCGATTTTGACAGGGCCGGACTTCTGCTTTTGTCAAACGGTGAGCTTGACGTGGTTTCACATGCAATTGATGGCGTCTCCCATGAAGCCTGTATGGAGCAAGTGACACGCGTGAAGAAGGAACTGGCGAGTCCTCCTCCGCATTTTGAGGAGGCTCTCTCTGAGAATAAGACCATCTTCGTACCGGATCTTCTTGCTGACAAACGATGGCCCCGGGCCGCTGCCGAAGCACTCCAGGCAAATGCTGCGGTAATAACTCCGGTGCGGCTGCGAGAAGAGCCGATAGGTTTGCTCGTTGCGAACATGCAGCTTCATGAGCGTTCTATGGGCGCTCACGATATTGCTCGCTTCGAGACTTTTGCGTCAATGGTTGGGCTGGCATTTGACAATCTGAGGTCATACCAGAATCTTGAAAACACAGTCCGCGAACGCACCGAGTCCCTCAGCGACGCTAACGAAGAGCTTCGGAAAAAGGCGAAACAGCTCGAGATCAGCGCCCTGGAACTCGGGCATGCCAACGTGGAACTTCTCGTGGCTCAAGAACAACTGGAGGAGAAGCACGCCGAACTTGAGAAGCTTGCAGCTATTCAGGCTCGGAGTCGGGACGAACTACGAGCTATCCTCGATGCTGCCAGCGTTCCGCTGATTCTGGTGAACCACGAAGGCGTTATCACGATTGCGAACAGGGGCGTGGAACCGATGTTCGGCCTCAGTATGACGGAAACCATTGGTATGTCTTTTGACGCCTTCTGTGAGAGTATTGAAGGTCGGTTTGAGTTTCCCGGTTCTTTCCGCGACAGAGTCCGTCAAGTCATTGAACAGAATGCCGGCCATCCGGCGATGGACGAAGATCCTCGTTCCATGTTTCGAGAATCGCTGACTCTCAAACAGCCCGATGGACGGATCATCAATCTCGAATCCATTTCTGTGGACAGTCAGGGCGACGGACAGCCGGGCCGTGTCTGGTCCTTTGGCGATATAACGGCGTTGAAGAAGGCTGACGAGCAGTTGCGGATCATTGTCGATGCGTCGCCCATTCCGCTGATAGTCAGTCGGGTCGACGACGGCCTCATCATATATGCCAATAGTCATCTGGGTGAGCTGATGGGGTATGAAGTGGACGAACTCTTCGGGAAGTTGACGCCAGACTTCTATTACGATTCTGACGACCGTGACATGTTGGTCAGGAGACTCAAGAGGGATGGGGCCGTCCGCGATTTTGAACTCAGACTGAAGAGGCGCGACGGATCGTTCATTTGGTGTTTGCTCTCGCTGGTGGTTTCGTCGCTTGCGGGCGAATCGGTCATCATCGGCGGCATCTACGATATCAGTGCCCGCAAAGAAGCTGAGGTCGCGATTCGCGTCAGCGAGGAGCGGTTCCGTGGATTGGTAGAGAATGCCAGAGGGATCATATTCTCTCTTGATGCCGATGCTTGCTTCACCTATCTGTCGCCCTCATTCACAGAATTCCTGGGGCATGACATCGTGGACTTCATCGGTGAGCGGATCACGACGCTGCTGCATCCGGACGACGTCCCGGATACACATCAATGGATTGCCGGCGGTTTCTCCAGTGAGAATCGCGGCGAAAAAGCATACACCGGTTCGCGCCTCAGACACAAGGACGGGCAGTACCTGTGGTTCTCCGCCGATGCTTCGATTATCAAGGATGATCAAGATCGGATAATCGAGGTTATCGGCGTGGCTCACGATATCACGCACATTAAGGCAGTCAATGATGAGCTGCAGGAGGCGTACACGCACCTCAAAACAACGCAATCACAACTCGTGCGGTCAGAGAAAATGGCCTCGCTGGGCCTCTTGGTAGCAGGGATTGCGCACGAGATAAACACGCCCATAGGCGCGGTCAACAGCATGCACAATACATTAGTGCGTGCATACGATAGGCTGAAGACGTCGCTTGCGGAAGACTGCGGGTTGGATTGTGCTGCAAGAGACAGATTGGCTTCGCTGCTCAAAGTGATAGATGACGCCAATCGGGTGATCGAAAACGGAACCGAACGGGTCACCACCATTGTCCGACGTCTGCGTAGTTTTGCGCGGCTAGATGAATCGGATTTGAAGACGGTGGACGTGCATGACGGCATCGAGGACACGCTGACGCTCATTCATCACGAAATCAAAAACCGAATAGAAGTCGTTCGAGAGTTTGGTGACATTCCTCAGATTGCGTGTTTCCCCGGGCAGCTCAATCAAGTGTTTCTGAACCTGCTTAACAACGCGCGACAGGCAATTGACGGCAAGGGGACGATACGGATTGCTACTTCTCGTGAAGACGGCAAAATCGCCATCAGGATAACGGACTCCGGTCGGGGTATAGCGCCGGAGAATCTTGAAAAGGTGTTTGATCCGGGATTCACTACCAAAGGGGTTGGCGTGGGGACCGGACTTGGCCTGTCGATTTGCTATCAGATCATTCAGGATCATCGCGGCGAAATCTTGGCCGAAAGCCGCTTGGGGAAAGGGACGACCTTCACTATTATACTGCCGATGAACCTTGACGAGATTGTGGAAAATGAACAGAATTAGTCTGTCATTGACAGTACTCCTGGCCTGCGCTTTCCTCTTGCCGGGGGGCACTGTCATGGGAGCTCAGGATCCCTCAAGTCGTGTCAGCGAGGCCGTCCCCAGGTTACTCCCTGGTGCGCCGGATACAACCGGTTCGGATATCGTCTTTGGTCCTCTCTGGCGTTTCAGTCCTGGGGACGACTCGACCTGGAAAAGTGTGGACTTCGATGACCGGGATTGGCGGTTGGTCAATCCGGTCGCGGGGTGGAAAGATGAAGTTCGACCGCACTGGACAGGCATCGGTTGGTTTCGCACGAGGGTCCCGGTAGACTCCGGGCGTATTGGAATGCCACAGTTGCTGATAGTCTGGCAGTTGGGTGCTTCAGAGTTCTATGTAGACGGCAAACTGGAGCAGTCGCTCGGCGTGGTCGGAGCCACCGAGGAGGCCGAGGAATACGCTCTCATCATCCGACCAGAGTCCAGGTCGCTTATTCTGCGCCGGGACACGGTAGTTGTTGCCGTGCGGTTCTCGAATCACAGAATAGCGGCTCAGGATCGAGTTGGTGCCGAGACGTTCTTCCTTGCGGGCGTTACCTCTGTCCAACGGGGTATGGGGGGCATTGTCCAGATGACGAATCGCTTGAAGATCCTACAGTTTACCTTTGCGTTATCCGCACTCGTGGTTTCTCTGATACACCTTCTGATTTTCTTCTTCAATCGATGGGGCAGGGAAGATCAGAACAATCTGTACTTCGCGCTTTTCGGGTTCTCATGCGCTGCGATCGCGTATCTGCCGTTCGCGGCGGTAAGTCAGGAGAACATCGTTTGGTTCATCGCCTCCATTACGCTCTTCAAGGTGGCGCTTGTGGCCGTTGGCATAACCGGGGCGAGGTTTCTGTACGGCATCTTCTATACTCGATTACCACGGCAGTTCTGGGTGATTCTCGGTCTGGGGATTCTTTTTGCCGGTTTTTGCTGGACTATGCCCGAGTCAGGTATCTATGTTTTTGTGGTTCTTGTCTTGGTCGAGATGCTCCGGGTGTTGGTAGTGGGTATCAAGCACAAGAAGGAAGGCTCTCTGATTATTGGCGTCGGCAGCTTCTGTTTCATTGTACTATCGTTGATTCAGATGCTCTTCGATGTTGGTGGTGGGTATGGAGGTATGAGTCTCTTCAGCTACCCGTACCTGTGGGGGATTCTCATACTGCTGATCTCCATGTCGTTCTCCGTTGCTCGCAATATCGCGCGCACCAATCTGAAACTGGCCACTCAATTGGCCAAAGTGAGTGACCTGTCGCAGCGAACTCTCAGACAGGAACGCGAGGCAAAGGAGCAGGAATTGAGACGCAAGCTCCTCGAGCAGGATCTGGCGCACCAGGCCGAACAGCTCAAGGAAGCGGAGAAGCTCGAAAAAGCTCTGGCAGATCTGGAGAAGACGCACGCAAACCTCAAACGGACGCAATCGCAGCTCATTCAGTCGGAGAAGATGGCTTCTATGGGGATGCTCGTGGCTGGGGTCGCGCATGAAATCAACACTCCTGTAGGCGCTATCTCCAGCATGCACAACACGCTTGTGAGAGCCATGAGCAAGCTCCGGGATTCGGTCAAGAATCAAGACAGTGACTCTTCCTCTGAAGCGAGCCGGGCTTTCAAAGTTATCGATGATGCCAATCGCGTCATAGAGTCAGGCTGCGAACGGGTCACCTCTATAGTCAGACGTCTGAAGAGTTTTGCCCGTTTAGATGAGGCCGAGCTGAAGGTTGTCGACATACATGAGGGAATCGAGGACAGCCTCAGCATGGTGCACCACCAGTTGAAACATCACGTGACCATCGTTCGGGAGTACGGCGATATCCCGCCGATAGCCTGTTATCCGGGACAGCTCAACCAGATATTCCTCAATCTATTCGTCAACGCCGGGCAGGCGATCGTGGACAAGGGTATTATTACCATCAACACGAGAAGAGATAGCAACGAGATCGTCATTGCCATATCCGATACCGGGGCCGGCATCGTACCAGAGAAACTGGACAAGGTGTTTGATCCCGGTTTCACGACCAAAGGTGTGGGCGTTGGCACAGGGTTGGGGCTGTCGATTTGTTACCAGATCATTCAGGATCATCGCGGCGAAATCCTGGTCGAAAGCCGCGTGGGGGAGGGAACGACCTTCACCATAAAGCTGCCAGTCAATCTCGACGAGCTGGTCGACGACCGGGGGGAAGGGGGATCAAGCAAGATCAGCTAACGGTTTTGGCTTGACAGTCCGATGTTCGGCTTCATTTTCAGAGCGTACGATATCCGTGAGGGAGAGCGAACCATCACGCTATTGATGGCGCTGTATCATTTCCTCATACTGATAACGTTGTATCTGCTGAAGCCTGCACGAGACAGCCTGTTTCTTGTGAAGCTGGGTGCGAACCAGTTGCCCTGGGTGTTCATTCTTATCGCTTTAGTGGGGGTGCCGGTTACCGCGATCTATGCTCGCGCGAGTCGAAAGGTCAGTCTTCGCAGTCTCATCAACGGTACCACAGTTGTGCTCATCGCTAATCTGCTGATTCTTCGCTGGCTTATGGGTTTTGGGGGGACCTGGGTGTTCTATCTGTTTTACGTGTGGGTGAGTATCTACGGGATCCTGACCGTCTCGCAATTCTGGTTGCTGGCCAACGCCGTGTACAATGCTTCGCAGGCCAAGCGGTTGTTTGTGCTGTTGGGGTTGGGCGGTATTGCCGGCGCCATACTCGGCGGTGGGCTGACGAGTGTACTTACCTCGACTCTGGGATTGTCGACCTCTGATTTGCTGTTTGCCTGCATGGGCATTCTGGCGCTGACCGTATCGTTGGTAAACCTCATCTGGGTCAAACGGCCAACCGAGTTTGTTGAAGAGGCAAACCCCAAAAAAGACCGTCTGGGAATGAATCGTCCGCTCGGGATGGTTCTCAGGACGATCAGTCGGTCAAAGTACCTGATGATTATCGTGGGGATAATCGCCCTCACAACGATGTCATCCTCTCTGATCGATTTTCAGTTCAAGACCGTGGCGGCCGCTGTCTATCCGGGAGAGGGTGAGTTGACGGCGTTTTTGGGACGCTTCTATGGTTTGCTCAGTGTCGCTTCCGTATTGCTCCAGCTGTTCCTGACACACCGGTTGCTAAAGAAATACGGCGTGGGAGGAGTCATTCTGATTATGCCGCTGGGTTTGTTGCTCGGCTCAATCGGTATGTTCCTGCTGCCGGGATTGGCTCTTGCGATCGTCGTTCGCGGACTCGAAGGCAGCTTGAGCTACTCGGCTGACAAGACCGGACGTGAATTGCTCTACTTACCAGTGCCTCTGGAAGTCAAGAAGCGCACCAAAGTCTTCATAGATATGTTTGTTGATCGATGGTTTCAGGGCGTTGCCGGCGGTCTACTCCTGCTGTTTACAATGGTGATGCATCTTTCAGTTTCACAGGTCAGCTTTGTTGTGGGGATGCTGACGGCGGCCTGGTTGTGCCTGGTGATTTTTGCCCGCAAAGAGTACACCAGGGCTCTCAGCCGGTTGCTCCGGACCCGCGAGATTGACCTGAAAGACATCCGCATAGACATCACCGAGGCAGCCACGGTAAAGACACTGCTTGAAGCCCTCAAGAGCGAGAACGACCGCGAGGTTGTTTACGCTATCAACATGCTCTCGGCCGTCAAGGACGACAGCGTTTTCGATGTCGTCGCCGGATTGACGGATAGTCAATCTACGGAAGTGCGGCTTGCTACATTTTTAGTCCTCAAACAGTATCCCGAGAAGCTCTCTGCGGAATTTGTGGAGCGATTCCTGGTCGACTCCGATCCGAATATTCGCCGCGAGGCTGTGAGTCTGCTGGCAGCAATGCTGGATGATGAAGGTCGTAAGATCGGCCTGGCCGGATATCTTCGTCACTCCGACCTCCGCATACGAATCGCGGCGCTCGATTGCGCTGTGGAATGTGGTTCGGACGAAGAGCGGGCGTTGGTAGACCGTGACATGATCCTCGAGTTGATGGACTATCCCGGGGAGGATCGTTCACTGGTCAGGGCCGCTATCGCGCGTGCTATCGGAGAGCTTCAGTATACGGATCTGTATTACTGCACTACACAACTGCTTGAGGATCCGTCTGAGATGGTGGTAAGAGCAGCCATTCAGAGTGCGGGTGAGTCGGGGAGTCATGTATTCGTCGATCCGCTTCTGAACCGACTTCGTGACAGTCATTGCCGACCGTCAGCAATTGCTGCACTGGCGGACTATGGTCCGGGGGTTCTGGGGACACTGCGAAGCAGGTTACTGGATATATCCACTGATCTCAGAATTCGGAACAACATCCCGAGAGTTATATCGCGCATCCCCGATCAAGCCGCCATCGATACTCTTTTGGGCGTACTTCCCGAAGTGGCTCCCCTACACCGCTATCCCGTTGTGCGCGCTTTGAACAAACTGCGGGATCGATTCGACCAGCTCAGGTTCCCCGACTTGCTGCTTACCTCTTCTCTGATTGACGAATCGCGGCATTACTACGAGACTCACCAGCTACTGTACCGAAACGGTCTGGACTTCAAATCTCCGGCCATGGAGCTATTGATTCGGACACTGCAGGAAAAGCTGGATCAGAATCTGGAGAGAATCTTCCGGCTGTTGGGGCTCTGCTACTCTGCAAAGGATATCGTTAACGCGTATCGCAGTATCGTGGGAAACAACCCGGTCCAGAGAGGCAGCGCGATAGAATTGTTGGACAATCTACTCGATGGTGAGCGCAAACGGCATTTGTTTCCAATTGTGGATGATACTCCGCCGGAATCGATGATCCAGACAGGGAAGACGCTCTTCGGTCTGACCTTTGACACCAGGGAGGCGGCTTTGCTGCATCTGATCGAGGGTGACGACGGTTGGTTGCGTGCGTGCGCTATCTACGCGAGCAGAGAAGGCTTGACTGCCGCGTTGCGTGAGGCCTGTCAACGAGCACTGGACGACCCGGATCCAGTGGTGCGTGAAACCAGTCATCTGGTAGTGCAAGACTGAGGCGGGGGGCCGGATTAGCCGGAAACCACTTGTGGTTGGCTGTGGTATTAGACATTTTAAGCGCGACAATGGGATATCTATATGCTGACTGTTGTAGAAAAAGTGCTGTTTCTCCAGAATATCGATGTATTCGATGAGGTGCCAACCGAACAATTGGCACACCTTGCGGCGATTGCTGAAGAAGTCTCGTACCTGAAGGATGAGGACATTTATCAGCAGGATACTCCTTCCGAGGCACTGTACCTCGTTCTTCACGGACAGATCAAGCTGCATCAGGGTGGGAGAGAAATCACACGGGCAAACTCGAAGTCGGCGTTTGGTACCTGGGCGCTTTTTGACGAGGAACCAAATGTGGTTACAGCCACGGCCGTGGAGGACACGCGACTCCTGCGCGTCGACCGGGAGGACTTCATTGATTTGCTCTCTGATCACGTTCAAATCACTCGTGGCGTCTTGAAGAAGATGGCCTCCCGGCTGCGAGGTCTTATGGGGAGAGTAGGTGGGGGAGGGGCAGTATCGGCCGGTTCGTCAAGAGAATAGGCCTGAAGCGCGAGACTGCGGAAAGATGCAGGTTACACTGGCAATCCTGCTTGAGTTTTACGATATTGTTAATTCAGCGTCGCTGTCGACGCGAGACCACTATCCGGCCTCCTCTGTGGCGGGATTGACAGATGGATAATTACAGGAGAGGTTCATGGCGAACTCCGGCGACAAGTATACAGTTGCGATAGTTGACGATGAAGAAATGGTTCTGACCAGTTTGAGTTCGTTTCTGGCTCTTGAGACGGACTATGAGGTTAGGACATTCCTGTCTGCGAACGAAGCTCTTGATTTCATCAAGGACAATAGCATTGACATCGTTATTTCTGACTACCTCATGCCAGAAATGGACGGCATCACTTTCCTCGGCAGAGTGCGCGATCTGCGCCCCGAGGTCCCTCGCATTATTCTGACTGGCTATGCTGACAAAGAAAACGCGATCAAAGCGATCAACGAGGTGGGCCTGTATCAATACATCCAGAAGCCCTGGGACAACGAGGATATCCTTATCGTCCTCCGCAACGGTCTGGAAAAACAGCAGCTCATGAAGAAGCTGCACCAGAAGATTGACGAGATCAATAAGGCCTACGCCGATTTGCAGGGCCTCCATCGGGAGATCGTCAAGACGTTCGTTTAGACAGTGATTCTTTTGTCAAGTGCCGCTTTAATATGCGTGCCTAAGCTGTTGCTGTTCGGTCTCGTGCGTTATCGTACGACCAGCAGTTTGCCATTCGCGTCAGTTCCTGAAACATACCAGAGATAGGTGCCGGAAGCTACCTGGTTGCCGGATTCATTCGTACCGTCCCATACGATATCATTGCCGGTCACATTTGACCATTCACGAACAACGTTACCGGATACGGAGAGGAGGGTTAGGTCGCTGCCTTCCGGGATATCTGTAAATGTAGCGGCCTCAACGTCGGCCAGACGGACCGGGTTCGGGTAGGCGTGGGTGAATGCTTCGACGTTGAATCGGAAAACTTCGCTGTAGCCTTCATCGTTGGTACCCACACGCCAGTAGTAGGTCCCGTTGACTGCGAGTCTCTCGTTCACTTTCCATTCAGTCACGTCGCCGGGTTGTTGGTCCACTACCGAGCCGGCAACCAATCCATAGAAGTCAGGATCGGTTGCCAACTCGAAGTAGTAGACATTGTCACTGGAAGCATTGGCGTTCTCCACCTTGAGCACGGGCAGGGAGGTGGCCACAATGGCATCGTTGGCGGGGAACGTCGGCGCGGCGAGATCTCCGGCGGCGCTTATGATATTAAGACCGGAGATCGCCGAGGCCTCGTTGGACAACAGAGAGGGGTTTGCTGCATCATCGTAAGTCTTGATCGCGAGGTAGAAGAGTTCTCCCGGTGTCAACCCCTCCATAGTAATGGCTTCGGTGGTTCCCGAGGCGCCCGGATTGGGCACGTCCATATATACGAGCGCGGATTCCCAGTTGCCTTCAGTGATCGGGTCCAAAGAGTAGCGGATAGAGTAGCCCATAGCCTGGCCGATCAGCTCGTCGTCGCCGGGAGCGGTCCAGGTCAATTCGATCTGTCCGTCTTCTTCACCGGTAACAGCTGAAAGGTCGTTGATGGCTGCTGGCGGCGTGTTGTCGAGCGCAGTGGTGTTTGCGGCGACATTTGAAAGCACCGACCAGTTGTCGCGCTCATCAGCGGTCTTGAGCGCGAAGTAGTAGGTTGTGTTTTCGGCCAGACCGACTACGGTCAGAGATTCCGGCGTACCGGCCACACTCGGCGACGGCTCACCGGAAATCTGCGACGCTGCGTCCCAATTGCTGACGTTGATCGGTGAGGTCGAATATCTGACGTCATACTGCGAGGCCGTTCCCACTGCGCCGTCATCACCCGGGGCGGACCAGACGAGCGTGAGCGAGTTCAGAGTCGGGAGTCCGGCCAGCAAATCGTCAACGCCTTCCGGAGAAGTTCCGTCGAATTGCGTGGCGGCGGAAGCGACGTTGGACAGGGCCGACCAGTTTGGAACTTCGTCGGCGGTCTTGAGGGCGAAGAAGTACGTGGAACCTGAGCTCAGACCGCCGACGGTAAACGATTCAGTGCTGCCGGCTGAGGCCGGTGACGGTTCTCCGGTCACCCGGGTGGCAGCATCCCAGTTTGAGGCGTTGATAGAAGAAGCCGAGTATCTGATGTCGTACGAGGAGGCAGTGCCGCTGGCTCCGTCGTCACCTGGGGCGGTCCACACAAGCGTGATCGAGGTTTCGGTGCTCCCACTGTTGCCAAGGTCGGCGACAGCCGCCGGGGGGACGGTCTCGGCCGAGGTCGATCCTGAGGCGATATTGGAGAGGGCGGACCAATTGGGGACCTCGTCGGCAGTCTTAATCGCGAAGAAATACGTCTGTTCCGGGGAAAGACCGGCTATTGTCAGAGACTGGGAACTTCCGGCTGACTGCGGAGCGGGTTCGCCGGACACCTGAGTGGCGGCGTCCCAGTTGGCTTCGCTGATGGTTGAAGTCGAATAGCGGACGTCATACCAGGTGGCGGTGCCGGTCGAGCCGTCGTCACCCGGGGCAGTCCAGGACAGGGTGAGAGAGTTTTCGGTCGGGTTTCCGACACTTGCATCGGCGATTGCGGCCGGAGCGGTTTCTTCCACGGTGGTCGACTTGACCACTACGTTGGAGAGGCCGGACCAGTTGGGCACTTCGTCGGCGACTTTGATCGCGATGTAGTAGGTCGTGCTCGGATTCAGTCCACTCAGTGCAAACTGCTCGCTGGAACCGGCAGCCTGCGGAGAGGGTTCACCGGTTGCCTGAGTGGCGGCGTCCCAGTTGGCCTCGTTGATCATCGAGGTGGAGTAGCGTACGTCATAGCTGGTGGCGGTGCCGGTGGTGCCGTCGTCGCCGGGTGCGGTCCAACTGATCGTCACAGAATTGGGGGCGGCCTCAAGCGCCGTCAGGGCGGCCATGATCGGTGAGGATAGTATCAGGAACGTGCAGACTAAGAGGAGTAGTGCCGTTCCGTAGCTGTTGGTGTTCGATTCAGAGTGCATGACGTCTCCGATTTCTGTCCCGTGTGTTGTCCTAGTTGTCAGAATGTTATTCAAATTGCAGGCCAACTTCAGGTGAATCGGGTAGTGCATTGTCAGGCAATGAAATACGTCGATGTATTGCTGTGTGAAAAGGGTTTACCAGTCGGTTTGGTTGTTCAACGGATCAACACTGTCAGATTATTGAACAGGCAATATGCGTCTTTGGACACGTATTCTCGCTAACTGCAATATTGAAACAGTGCTTCAGCGTTTCGCCTGTTCCATCGGGGAACGGCAAGGCAAGACGGGGTATGGCGAAAAGGAAAACCCGGCCGCCGGAGTGATCCGGGGCCGGGCTCATAGTGATTCCAGAGTCAGTTCGACTCGACTTCTATGGACACGTCGGGAGCGGGTTGAGGCTGATGAACAGGTGATCGATCAGCACGGTCAAGTCACTCATTGTCACCAACTCATCCTCACTGATATCCGTGTTGCCTTCGGCCACACAAGTCAGCGGGTCAAGGCTGATGAACAGGTGGTCGATAAGTACCGTCAAGTCGCTCATCGTTACCAGGTTATCCACACTTCCGTCGACATTACCTACCGACGGGCCGGTACAGCAACCGGTCGAGACCGTCAAAGTGACCGGGATATCCTTGGCCGGAGTATCCGGATCGTTGCAGATGATTGTCAAGTTACCTGTGTAGTCGCCGATTTCGAGGCCCGAGGCGTCGAAGAGCAAGTTCACCGTGGTGGTTCCGTACGGGTCAACTGTGCCGGAAGTCGGATTGGCTGACAGCCAGGATGCCGCACCGATTTGAATTGCCAGTTGGTTGTGCATGTAGGCCGCATTGTACAATATCTGCAGAGCATCGGTGCGGTCCGAGTTCTGTATGCCGATTGTGGCACTCGCGAGGCCCTCGGTGTCCGCACCGGGATCCATCACATCGTACTGCATGGTGATCTGACCGTTGGGGTACAAGATGACCTGGAAGGAGAGATCACCGGTCCCGGTCGGACTCACGTAGTTTCTCACATTGACATAACTCACGATGAACCGGCCGTTGGCTGCATCATGATAGTAGTAGACGTGTCCCGGGACTTCCGGCGGATCAAGATCGTCGTGCCAGACGCCTATGTAGGAAGTGAAGTTGTCGTCCGGCAAAGGACCACCAGAAGCGCGGCCGTAACCGGTATCGAAGGAGATAAGACCGTTTGAACCGATGTACAGTGAACTGTACAGGCTGTCGTAGAACGGGAAGTCAAAACCGATCGCCAGGGGAGAACCGTACGACGGAACATAATTGTCATCACTTAGTGTGACTTCCGTTCCAAGTGTCGTAATATCAATCCAGTCGAAGACCGGTCCACCCGGTTCGTCCGAGTCTATCCAGGTGTAGCCGAAAGCATCCGGACCGCCCGAGCCCTTCGTTTGGGCGGCATAGAACGGTTCCTGTGTACCACCCTTGTCGCCGTCTGCCGTACGGTAACCGATCGGAGTGCCGAGTTCCTGAATCGCCGTGACGGCCTGGCTTGACTTGGACTTCATGTCCATCTGGGTTCCGACCTGATAGATCAATCTACCCGGACCGTCGTTGTCAATGACCAACGCATAGGTGTCCGTCTCATCCGGGTTCAGGCTCTTAGCGATTGACGTTTCGCCTATGGAGATATCCGGTACAAAGATGTGCAGTGTAACGGGGACATATCCGGATGCGTTACCGGCATCATTGGACGTGTAGTCGATGCTGCCAACGTGGTCCCCGCCGACGAGCCCGGCAGTGAGAATCGTAACTTCCAATTCGAGACTGTCGCCCGCAGGAACTGTCTGCTTCTCTTTGGAGAACGAAAGCCAGGAATTGGCCGACGAGAACCAGACACCGAGGCTGCCGTCACCGGTGTTTTTGACCTTCAAGATAGCCTGTCCCTGGTCACCCGGTTGGAGGCTATCGATAACTGAGGTCGGTGATAGGGCCAATACCGGCGAACCACCGCTTGAGCCGTAGCCCTTGAGTTCGATATCGTCGATATTCCAGCCCGAGTATACTCCGGAGCCGTCGGTTGGCCCTATGCTCCAGCGCATCTGGAAGCCCGGGTTGTCGTCTGCGTAGGCTGAAAGATCGTAGTAGGCCTCAGTCCATGACGTTGCCTGGCTTGTCGAACCGTTGGAGAAAAGGTTGATCCAACTGTCACCGTCGAACACGTCGAACTTCGCATGGTCATAGGTGCTGGACTCGCAACCCAGCCAGTGCCAGTAGCGAAGCTCCACACCGGTGCGGCCGCCACAGTCGATGACCGGTGAGTATGCCCAGTCTTCTGCGATGCCGTCATTGTACGTTCCGGCAGAGGTCAGGTCATTGCCGAGCACCTGATTATCGCCGCTGGACGAGTGGTCTTCGGTCGGATCCTGACGTCCGCTCGTACCGCCGCCAACACAGGCACCGATTGTCCATTCGCCGACACCGCCAAGACCGGTCCAGCCCTGGTTCGAGGAGAAGTCATCGGCGAAAATGACGATCCGATCGCCAACGAGATAGCTGAAGGTTACATCGTCCGAGTAGGTGTCGTCGTCAGTGAGCGAAAGCATGAATGTGGCTTCGTGGAAGAGGGGACACTCGGAATCGATATGGAATTCGTATGCGGTTATTGAAGTCGCTTCGCCGCCGAGCGCATTGATTGTCGGGTAGGCGGAAGTGGCTTGGGTGACCGTGATGAATTCGTCCGTGCTGCTCAGCACGCCCACAACGCCTGTAGCGATACCGGCGCCCAAGTTATTGAGCGTGATATTGATCGAAGCGTCGTCGTCCGGGTAGGCGGCAGTGCCGTCATACTCAGCAAAAGTCAGGAACGGATCATCGGGAAGCGCTGTCAGTTGCACATCCACTCGGGTGGCCTGACGATCTACGACGCTGATACCGGTCACCGTGTCTGAGAAGTAGCCCGGAGCGGAGAAAACTAGATCATAGGTTCCCGCTTCAAGCATCCGATGGTAGTCTCCGACGTCGGGGTCCGTCCTAACCTGAGCGTTATTGTTGTCGTGGTTGAGTGTCGTAATCATGGCTGCAACCGGATCGCCCGTGCCTGCATCGGTTACGATACCGCGAATGCCAAACAGGGCATTCTCCAGATACATGACAAAGCCAATACGATTGTAGACCCAGTGTGCCGGAAGTTGGCTGGCAGGGAGCAACTTAGTGCCAGACAACTCAGCGGTCATTTCACGACAGCTCTGGAAGTAATTCATGTAATCCTGACGGCATCCGGAGGTGGTGTACCAATCATAGCCGTTGGTGATGCCGTTATTCAGGTCGGACAAATAGCCCGACGGAGCATAGGCATGTGCCGAGTCTGCCCAGGTACGGCACACGTCCTGCCACCACTGATCGTCAGCGTGGCGTGTAACCCAGGTGTCCCACGGGTAGTTGAGCACTTCAGCCCCGCCGTGGAAGTTGGCCGAGATGATGAAATTCTGTGCCGCAGCGATGTTCATCATGGCTATGGTTTCCGGCTGGTAGGAATTCCCATCGGGATGTTCGCCGTCTTCCGGGTCATGGAAGTTGCGGTTGAGGTCAACACCATTGGCGTTGTAGCGCGTGGACCCGGAAACCGAACTGTTGCCACCGGCGTAAGTGCCGTCCGGGTTGGCCGCCGGGTTGATCCAGATGTCCATGCTGTCCACCAGTCGGGTGATGTTGGCGTCATTGCCGTACCCCGTCAGGAGAGAATCTATCAGGCGGATCATCAGGACGTAGCCGGTGGTTTCGTCACCGTGCATCGTGCCCGTGAACATGACCTCCGGTTCGTCTTCTTCGACACCGACATTGTGGGATATCTTTGCGAATAGGACTTGGCGTCCTTCGACGGAGTTGCCGGCGTTGACTATCTGGCAGAGGTCCGGGTAGTCAATGGCGAACTGATTCATCTGATCAACGTAGGCCTCATACGTCGGATAGGTGTCCCAGTCCTTCAAGCCATCTTTCGAGTCGGTCATGACCGGATCAATCAACGTGCCCGGATGAGGAAGGACTTCGTAGTCATATCCCAGAGTCTTAAAGACTTCGATTTCTTTCTCGTTCGCGTATGCGTGGACGACACCGTCCTGCACGTTGTCAATCGAGATGATTCTGGTAAGTTTTTCAAGCTCTTGTGGCGTGTTTACACGGAACTTGAAATACGTCTCGGTATGGTCTCCGGCGGCGAATATCGTCGTCGATAATACCAACAGGAAGCAAGCGAAGATAGCTATCTTCTTCATGGAAGACACCTTAGGGACTAGAGGTTATTTAAACTTCACATCTGTTGTAGTACAGGCGAGCGGTCGGTGAGAGGAGGCTCGGTGTATCTATACAATATATAGTGAATTCAATATCTGTCAAGGCATTGAATTGCAGCAGGCTACGCCGAATTTCTCGAGCGGGAAATCAAGACATCCAAGCTGAGTTTTGTGTTGATCGGCTGAATCCGGGAGTGGGACGGGATTGGCGCAATAGTTGTGTCGGCGTCATCCCGAAAAAGGCCCGAAATCGGTCCGGATTCCGGGCCTCAATACTGTTGGATTGGTCGTTCTATGCCTTCTGAGCCAGTTTCTCAGGCTCCTGTACAGTACTTCCGTGAGAGTCGGTCTTCTTATTTCTGAACAATCCCACGAAGTCATCGATAATCGTGTACACCACCGGGACTACCACGAGAGTGAGAAGGGTGGAGGAGAGCATACCTCCAATAACTGCCTGAGCCATTGGTGCCCGCAGCTCAGCGCCGGAGCCGATTCCCAAGGCGAGCGGAAGCATCCCGAAAACGGTAGCCAGCGTGGTCATGAGAATTGGCCTGAGTCTGATCGGTCCGGCTGTGAGAATTGCCTCCGACCTGCTCATGCCCGTCTCGCGCTGTTGTTTCACGAAGTCAATCAGCAAAATCGCGTTCTTCGTCACCAGCCCCATGAGCATCACAATACCCACCTGAGTCATGATGTTAAACGACGATCCCGAGAACCAGAGGCCCAGGATGGCTCCGATTAGAGACAGCGGCAGGGACAGCATGATCGACAGCGGGTCGAAAAACGACTCGTATTGCGAGGACAATGTCAGGTAGATGAAGACGATTGCCAGTAGAAGAGCCATGCCGATGTTCTGGTTTGATTCTTCCATGATCTCCTGCTCACCGACAGGTGTTGCGGTGTAGCCCGGAGGCAATTGAATCGTGCTATCGACAATATCCCTTACGTTGTTTGTCAGAGTACCGGCGAAAGCTCCGCGCATCGGGTTGGCGTTGACGCGGACCTCGGGCAAACGGTCGTACCGACTGTACTCACCGATTGCGGTCTTTTTGTCGAATCGGGCGACCCGGTTCAAGGGGACCAGGAACTGATCCATGCCCACCACTTCCTTAGAGCTTGCAATCTTGATTCTCCCGATTGCATCCTCGCTGTTACGATACCGCTCGTCCAGGCGTACCCTGACGTCGTAATCCTCGTCACCCTGTTGGAACTGAGTGACCACGTCGCCCTCGACAAGCGTTCTCACTGTCTGGGAGATAGCCAGAACATTCAGCCCCAGGTCGTCGGCCAGATCGCGGTCGACGGTGATATGCAGTTCCGGTTTGCCTTCTTCGAGCGTGTTGTCGACATCTGCTGCACCCGGCGCCGCGGCCACGAGGTTCTGCACTTTGTGCGCGATTCTTGCCAATTCGTCGCGATCGGCACCGCGGATCGAAAATTCAACAGGTTTGGAAGACCCTCCCTCGGAAGGCTCTCCCGCCACAGACACCTTCACTCCGGGCACGACCGATACGAGCGTACGTACGGAGTCGATAAGGTCCAGAGCCGATATTTCGCGCTCAGCGGCGTCGACGAGCTTAACCAGCAACAGCCCCTCGGTGACAGGCGTATTGTCACCGCCGACGGTCACAAAGGAGCCAACGACTTCCTTGAGCTGATCCTCAAGAATCGCCTCCATCTGGTCTATTCTATCCGAGGTTTCCTGCAGCGTCGTGCCCGGAGGCGTGGTGACGGCAACATATATTTTGCCCTGGTCGGTCTTGGCCTGGAACTCCATGCCGATCAGACCGGACGCTACGATGCCGATTGCTACCGCAAACGAGGCTGTGGCTACAAGCATGACGACCCAACGGTGTTTGAGCGATACTCTAAGCAGTCTGGTATAGAAAGGCCTGAAAGCGTCAAAGGCACGATTCCAGATGCTCAGTGGCTTGCGAATTCTTAACCACAGGGCCATCCACCCTTTGGCCTTGGCTGGGTCAAGCGACTCTTTGTCCTCCCGGGGAGCCTGCGTCCGTGAGGTCAACATTGGCACCAGTGTGAAGGCAACAAAAAGCGATATCAGCACCGAGCACGCCACGGTCATACCGAACTGGTAGAAAAAGCGTCCGATGATACCTTCCATGAAAGCCACGGGCAGGAATACGACCATGATCGAGAAAGTGGTAGCGGCAACGGCGAGGCCGATTTCCTTGGTGCCCGAAAACGCCGCCTTGAAGGGACTCTGCCCCTCCTGCATCTTCCGATAAATGTTCTCCACCACCACGATGGAGTCATCGATCAATATACCTACAGCCAGCGATAGCCCTAGAAGCGTCATGAAGTTGATCGTGAATCCGAGCCATTTCATCACCGTGAAAGTGGCAATAATGGAAATCGGAATCGACAGACCGGTGATGATCGTTGGTCTGATATCCAACAGGAACAGGAAGATCACAATCACGGCCAGCAGCGTACCGAACTCAATGTTGAACAGTATTTCGTCAATCGAGTCTTCAATCCAGACCGAGTTGTCGTTCACGGTAGTGATGATAATGTCAGGAGGAAGTTCCTTGTTCAGTTCTGACAGCGTTTCCCTGACTCCCGCCGCGAGGTCAACGATGTTGGCGCCTGACTGGTTGATTATGTTCAAGGCCACTGCCTGTTCGCCTTTCCAGCGAGAGAGCGATCTCTGCTCAACGATTGTGTCTTTTACGATCGCAACGTCGGACAGATATATCGGCGTGCCTTCTTTGTTTTTGACAACAATGTTCTCGAACTGGTCGACCGAGGTCAGTTTTCCTTTCACTCGGACCAGGTATTCCCGCGAGGACTCATCCATTCGTCCGCCGGGAATCTCGAGATTGGCCATCTGGATGGAGTACTTGACGTCGTCGACTGTTATCTCGTAGGACTCCATGCGATCGGGTAGCAGCGCGACCTGAATTTCGCGTTCGCTGCCGCCGACCAGTTCCACCGATCCTACTCCGGAAACAGCTTCCAGTCTTGGCTTTATCCTGTCTTTAACAATCTGCGTAATCTCTCTTGCGGACCTCTGTCCGGCGATGGAGAGGGACATGACACCCTGGGCTTCCATATCGAACTGGGTGACGATTGGTTCCTCGATATCATCGGGAAGATCGCCCCGGATACGAGATATCTTCTCGCGAACATCCTGTGTGGCCTCGGCACCGTCGACTTCAAGATCGAACTCCACGAACGTGTAGGTGAAGCCTTCCTGTGACTTGGATACGATGTGGCGAATGCCGGATATCTGGTTTACCGCCTCTTCGACTTTTTCCGTGACCTCGGTCTCGATTGTCTCCGCCGAAGCACCCGGGTAGACGGTCTGGACAACGACAAACGGGAAGTCGACTTTTGGCCACATTTCAACCGAAAGGCCAAGATACGAGAATGCCCCCATGACCAGCAGGGCCAGGATCATCATTGTCGCAAAGACCGGGCGTGTTATCGATAATTCTGAAATCTTCATGATTTAGTGCTCGTTCAATTCTGTGATGTTAACCAGCATGCCGTCCTCCAGGTAATCCTGGCCGAGGGTGACAAGCGTGTCACCGATGTTGAGTCCTGACAGGACAACCACCTCGCCGGAGAGTTCCGGTCCGAGCTGGACCTGTCGTTCGACCGCCCTGCTGTCGCTGATCACGAAGACCAGCTGCCTTTCGCTCTGCGTCAGTACGGCTCCGCGCGGTACTGCCAAAACCGATGACAATTGCTCCCTGACAAAGTCGATATGTACGAACATGCCGGGTTTGAATAGTCCTTGCGAGTTGTCCATCAACGCCTCGACCTCGAAAGCTCGGGTAATCGGGTTGGCGGAATTGGCAACCGATACGACCTTGCCGTATCCCGGAGTTTTGACCCCGTCGGTAGATATGCGCAGCTCCGCGTCCGTGGCAAAGTAGCCGATTTCCTTCGGATTCACGCCAAACTTCACCCGGAGCTTGCCGGTGGTGGCTACCGTTGCGAGTCTGCTGCCGGCATTGACCTGATCGCCGGGGGAGACGTCGATGGAAGTAACCGTTCCTGCGATTGGGGTCTGGATGTCGACCAGTTGCTTAGCCGCGTTGAAATTGGCCTTGGCCACGTCGTAATTAAGCTTGAAACCGTCGAAATCGGTTTCGGAAATAGCGCCCTCCTGAAAGAGGTATTCCATCTTGCCGAGGTTCTTTTCTGCGTTCAGATAGATCGATTGCACTTCCCGATAGCTCGAACTTGGTCCTGTATGGTCAAGCGACAGGATCACATCATTGGCCGACACCTGATCGCCCTCGTTGACCCTGATTGCCTCGACAGATTCGGACAGCTTTGCGACCAGCACGGCCTGCTTCTCACCTTCGAGTGAACCGGTGAAAGTGACGGTGATCTCACGGTCGACGGCGCTAACGGTTGTGGCTTTCACCGACAGTGCTCGCTCAGTCTGATCGACCTCTTCCTTCTGGGCACAGCCGATGAGGAGTGAGGCGGCTGCGAGAATAGTCGTTGTGCTTAGGAGAATTCGTCTGATTGTCATCGGTCTGTATCCATATCTAGAGTTGTTGCTTTCTTGAGTCCTGCCCGGGCGACTCTGAACTGGTAGAGTGCCTGCGCCTGTGCCTGTCTTGCCTGAGTGAGTGCTGTTTGAGCCGAAAGGACTTCCAACTGCGTCCCAACGCCTGAGCTGTATCTCAGTTGGGCGATCTTCAATCCTTCCTCGGCGGCATCAATCGTTGCTCCCTGAATTTCGAGCGCCCTCTTGGCCTGCATAAGAACATCATACGCTGCCTCGACTTCAAGTCGGATGTCGTCCTCTGTCTGTTTGAGATTGAGACGAGTCTGATTGTACTCCGCTTTGCGCTGGGTGACGTTGCCCCGGGTGCGGAAACCGTCGAATATGTTGAGCGACAGCCGTACTCCTGCCGTCCAAGAGTCGGACCTGTTGTCCGAGAGCGTGAAATCATCGGATCCAGCGCTCCAGGAGTAAGCTCCCACCAGGTCAAGACTGGGCCAGTAGTCGGCCCTGGCCACACCTATTGCCTTCTTGGAGATGTCTCTCAGCGATCCGGCCTGCTTCATTTCCGGGCGTTCCCTCAGGGCGTCGGAAACAAGAGAGGGGAGAGCCGGTACACTGGTGAGCGCTGTGTCGGTCTGGTCCTCAATCAGCGTCACCGGTTCGGAGAGGTCGATGCCAAGGAATGACTTGAGTCGTTTTCTTGACAGTCGTACCTCCGATTCAGCGTTGAGAATCTGCGGCTGCAGGTTCTGTTTTTCGACTCTAGCGCGAAGCACCTCGTATTCAGAGACCACGCCCCTGGAATACTTCTTCTCAATGACTTCGAGATTGGCGGAGTTGGATTCAAACGCTTTGTTCAGCACGTCGAGCTGCGTGTTCGCGAGAATGGCAGCGTAGAAAAGCTGATCGGCTGCAAAAACGACATCAGCGGCCACCTGGTCGGCGATGGCGTCAGAATATCCTCGGTACATCTTGGCTATTTTGAGCGCACTAAACACCTTGCCGCCGTGCCAGATTGCCTGTTCAAGAGATACCGTGGCGTCGAACGAGTTTTTGAACCCGAATTGGAATTCCTCCGTCTGGTCTCCTATTGTCACGAAACTGCTCGCTACCGAAAAGTTCCGGTTGTAACCGGCATTCAGTCTCAGGTTAGGGAGCGCGTCCGCCTTGGCTTTAGTTACGTCGGTCCTGGCGATTGCCACGTCTTCCTTTGCCGAGAGCAGGCCCCGGTTGAATTCCAGCGCTCGTGAGCGGGTCTCGTGAATCGTCAGGTTTGTGTCTGCCATTGCAGCCGCAGCCATCGTCAGGAGCAGGAGAATGACAACCGGGAAAAGGCCGGGTCTGTATGTCATAGTTAAATCCAGTAGTCGTAAAAGTCTTGTCATCATATCCTCAAGGTAATTAGCGGCAGTTCTTCCATGCCTTGATGCAATCTGCGAACACAGCCAGTTGCTCATTGACGTCCACGGCATCCGGTTTGGTTGCCTTGCGGGCAGCCAGGCCGTTGTAGAATAGGAGCGTGAACTGGGCGATTTTGGCACGAGCCGCGGTCGTTCGACCATAGGAGCGATCCATGTGCTTAACGACCTCCGTCATAATGGCCCGATGCTCTTCCTCCAGGCTGTCGACAATGCTCGGAATTCTGCGCGCCTGGACCCAGAGATCAATCATGGTATTGAACTCCACAAGATCATCAGTTTTGTGAGCGTCGAGGAGTGCACGCAGCAGGTCCATTGGAGTAATGTTTCCCTTTCTGAACAGTATCTGGAAGGAGTCGTCGTAGTTGCACCCCATTTCGGTCACCAGAGCGTGCAGAACGGCCTCTTTGTTCTCAAAATGATGATAGAAGGCGCCCTTGCTGAGCTTGGCTTTCTGCGCGATTTCCTCTATCGAGGTTCCCCGGTAACCCTTTTCGATGAACAACTGTTGGGCCGAAGTGAGCAGTTGTTTGCGCCTCATGGCTGCGGGCTGTTTGGGGCTCTGGTTGATCTTCGCCATGTCCTTCTCTCTGTTGGTGTCTGTGCTACAAACCTGCCGGTATGTCATTGATACCGACTGGACGGTATGTATTATATCGGCCTTGTACGCCGAGTCAATAGAATAGTTTCGCTGACCTGTCAACTTTTCAAAAAAAGATGCAGGGTGCGTTGTGAGGGCAGACCGACGACCCGGATTTGGGGCGGGGTGCGGCATGGGGGAGGGGAGAGAACGTTTTGTTGACAGTGCCATAAACCACCCTTAAGTTCAATGATGGCAAACAAGTACGCGAAGACTGACTATATCTGAGTGGATTATGAACACAAACGAAACACATCGCACATACGCGCTTACACTGGGTGCCGTTTTTTTCGTCTTTGCGGCGATTCTGGCGATCTCACCCCACGACCGGCACGATTGGGCGCTGGAGAACGCGTTGGCGGTGCTTTTCGTTGCCTTTTTGGTCGTCAGTCACAGGCGGTTGCCGCTATCCCGGATTTCATACACGGTCATATTTGTTTTTCTGTGTCTGCATGAAGTCGGCGCTCACTATACCTATGCCGCCGTTCCGTACGATACGTGGTTTGAGGCGGTATTCGGACGGTCGTTTAACTCTCTCTGGGGTTGGGAGCGAAACCATTTCGACCGGCTGGTGCATTTCTCCTACGGTCTGTTGCTGGCCTATCCGATTCGCGAGATATTCCATCGAGTAGCTCAAGTGCGGGGATTCTGGGGATACTTTCTTCCGCTCGATGTGACAATGTCTACCTCGATGGTTTTCGAGCTTTTCGAATGGGCGGCGGCGGAGTTCTTCGGCGGCGACCTGGGCGTGGCATATCTTGGTACTCAGGGGGATATCTGGGACGCCCACAAGGATATGGGGTTGGCCACGACCGGGGCAATCATTGCGATGCTGGTAACAGCCGCGATTAATTGGCGACTCCAGCGGGATTTTGCCTTTGAGTTTGTCGACAGCCTTCGTGTGAAGGGGAAGGCACCCCTCGGCGAGGACGAAATCAAGCGGATGCGCGACGTGAAGCGGAGTTAATTGCCATTGGATCAAGAACGTCCTTGAATCGCAAAAAGAACCCGTCGAAGTCTACTCCACACAGGCGAGAACTACGGCGAGGAGTTTGAGTCGCGATACACGCTTATGCAGGCCAACCCCGCGCATTACAGCAATCCGAGACAAGTCTTCTTCGGATTGCGGATGGCTCTCTAGCATACCTACCGGGGAGTACGCAGCGTTGTTATTGCGTACTCCCCGCCTATTTCCTAGCAGGCGAGGGAGCCATAATTCTCTGTCAATAATTCTCAAATCACTCAACACAAACTTGACAGCGGGCCTCAACAAAGGTATTATCGCGAGTGAAATGAGGGGATTTGGGTTTGCTGTTCCAGAGTAGCAAGCTTCTGATCCGCTCGCAGCACCAGAGAACATAAGACGGCCTGTGTTATATGAATGTTTATCACGGAAGGGTGACATGAAGAAAGCATTATTGATTATGGTTGTGGCGAGTCTGCTTCTCGCCGGTACGGCCTTCGGCCAGGGTGTCAAAGGCAAAATGATGATCAGCGGCTACGGCGGCTACACCATCGGTATGGGCGACGCTTTTGATGACTACGAGGGTGAGAACTACAGCTTCTCGACCAAGGCTGGCATCACTTTCGGCGGTATGTTCCATTACGGTCTGACTGAAAAGATCATGCTTGGCGGTGAGGCGTTCTTCCAGTCCTACAAGTTTGAGAGTGAGTATACAGGTCCGAGTATTCCGGGCTTTACTTTCGAGGACGCTGACGAATCTGAGACCAAGTTGAACTTTGGTGCCAACGCTCTGTACGCGATGAGCGATGACGAAAAGAAGTCCATGTATCTGACTGCTGGCGTTGGTTTCTATGACTTCGGCGACACTGAAATCGGCTTCAACGGCGGTTTCATGTATTCGCAAAAGGTCTCCCCGACCGTCAACGTGTTTGTCATGCCGAGAATTCACATTGTCATGGCTGACGACATGTTTGAGCTGATTCAGATTGTCGGCGGTGTTTCCATCCCGTTGGGTGCGAAGTAAGCTGTAGCTTAACGAAGCAAACAATGCGAAAGCCCGGCTCTCAGAGTCGGGCTTTTTTGTGCGCGCCTGCGTGGGAGAGCGCCAACTGCATGGGCCTGCAAGTTGACTATAAGTTTTGCTGATCCCCATTTCCTGTTCACAGCACTTTCTTCAACAGGTCTGCCGTGTCCGGGCACCAGGGCAGTGTCAGCCTGAGGGGGAGAGGGACGGTTCGAGTAGTCCAGCTTCGTTACGCTCCCCGGGGAAAATTCACGTCCTCACAAAGGAACCGGCCGTCCCTGTATGGGGCGGCCGGTTGGTATCGATCTCTCTGGTTGAGTGTTGTCGTTTGGACAGTCACCCAACCGGTATCAATCTAACAGATTACGGACACGGCGGCAGAGGATCCAGGCTGATAAACAGGTGGTCGATCAGTACCGTCAGGTCGCTCATCGTCACCAATTCATCGGCACTCAAATCCGTATTGCCCTCGGCCGGACAAACCAGCGGATCCATGCTGATGAATAGATGGTCGATCAGAACCGTCAGATCATTCATCGTCACCAACTCGTCAACACTGCCGTCCACATTACCCACCGACGGACCGGAACAACAACCGGCAGATATCGTCATCGTTACCGGAAGCGACATTGTCGGCGTGTCACCGTCGTTGCAGTTGAACACTACCGAGCCGGTGTAGTCACCAAGCTCCATACCGGCGGCGTCAAAGTTCACGTGCACCGTCCGCGTGCCGTACGGTTCAACCGTGCCGCTCGCCGGCTCGGCCGAAAGCCACGACGCGGCGCCGATATTGATCGCCAACTGGTCGTGCATGTACGCCGCGTTATACAGAACCTGCAACGCATCGTTTGCGGCTGAGTTCTGAATTCCGATTGTGGCGCTGTTCAGACCTTCGGTGTCTGAACCCGGATCCATCGTGTCGTACTGGAACGTGATCTGCCCGTTCGCGTACAGAAGAATCTGGAAGGACAGGTCGCCGGTCCCGGCCGGACTCACATAGTTGCGCACATGATCGTAGCTGACAATGAAACGACCGTTAGCCGCATCATGGTAATAGTACACATGACCCGGGACTTCTGGAGGATCAATGTCATCGTGCCACACGCCTATGTACGACTTGAAGTTGTCATCAGGAAGAGGACCGCCTGAGGCCCGACCGTAACCCGAATCAAACGAAATAAAGCCGTTCGAGCCGATGTACAACGCACTGTACAGGCTGTCGTAGAACGGGAAGTCAAAGCCGATCGCCAAAGGCGATCCGTACGACGGAGCATAGTTGTCATCACTAAGCGTGATCTCCGTGCCCAACGTCGAAATGTCAATCCAGCCAAACACCGGACCACCAGCTTCGTCGGAATCTATCCACGTGTAACCGTAGGCATCCGGACCGCCCGATCCCTTCGTCTGGGTATCATAGAACGGCTCCTGCTGACCACCCTTGTCAGGATCGGTTGCGCGGTAGCCGATAGGCGTTGCGGTCTCCTGAACTGCGGCAACACCGTTGGCCTTCATATCCATCTGGCAACCTACCGAATAGAGAAGGTTACCCGGACCGCTGTTCGTCACGACCAGCTCATATGTCGCCGTCTCTTCCGGAGACACACGCTGCTCAATGCTCGTCTCTGCGATCTCCATCTTCGGCGAGTACACGTGCAACTGCACCGGGACACTGCCGCTGGCATTCGAGTTGTCGTTTGATGTAAAGTTCATCGCGCCAACATGATCACCACCAAGCAAACCGGTCGTCTGGATCGTCACGACTACGTCGACACTATCACCGGCAGGAACCGTTACCTTGTCGTAGGCGAAGTCCAACCAGGCATCGTTGGTCGAGAACCAGACTCCAAGGCTGCCATCGCCCGTGTTGTACACGCGGATCGACTGCTCACCGGATTCACCGGGCTGAAGGCTGTCAACCAGAACGGCCGGAGCAAAGCTCATCGAAGCGGAACCACTGCCGCTGTATCCCTTCAACTCGATATCATCAATGTTCCAACCGGAGTACTCTCCCGAACCGTCGGTCGAGCCTAGACCCCAGCGCATCTGGAAGCCCGGGTTGTTGTCCGCGATGGCCGACATGTCGTAGAACTCTTCCGCCCAGGCGGTCTCCTGGTTCGTGGCGCTGTTCGAGAACAGGTTTACCCAGTTCTCGCCGTCGAATACCTCAAAATGCGCATGGTCATAAGTCGAGGACTCACAACCCAGCCAGTGCCAGTAGCGCATCTCCACCCCTGTCATCTCGGCGCAGTCGATCACCGGCGAGTAGATCCAGAAAGTCTCACTGAGACCCGAACTGTACAAACCGGCCGAGGTCAGATCGTTACCCAGTACCCGGTTGTCAGAACTGGAAGTATGATCCTCGGTAGGATCGAGACGGCCGGTCGTGCCGCCGCCGATACATTCACCAATCTGCCACTCGGCGCCTCCACCAAGACCGGTCCAGCCGAGATCGGCCGAGAAATCGTCGAAGTAGAAGACCAC
The DNA here is from genome assembly GCA_963664195.1 of uncultured candidate division Zixibacteria bacterium. Taxonomy (GTDB): domain Bacteria; phylum Zixibacteria; class MSB-5A5; order GN15; family FEB-12. The sequence goes on along the minus strand of OY760907.1, from coordinate 3,410,516 downwards.
CCGGTCACCTACCGTCAACGAGAAGTTCAGTGTGGTCGTGTAACCACCGGTTGTGGACAGAGCCAGATCAACCGACACTGCGTGACCCATCGGGCAGCCTGCGTCGGCCGTGGCCGTGTACACGTTACCGGCGTTAGACGTCGAAGCACTGGCGGCGATGTCGCCGAACAGACCGTAGTCATCGTCAATCGTGACGTACGAATCGGACTCGCTCAGGTAGGCCTCGACACCAAAGGCATCGCCCGAACCGGAGTTCTCAACAGTGACAATAATGTCAGCCGTTTCACCCGGATCAAGAATACCGTTGCCGTCGCCACCAAGAGCGTCATCAATGGATACAGACACATAACCGATTTCAGGAGCGTGGACCGGGATGGTGAAAGTACCTTCCCACGTATCCCGCGCCGTACCGGTTACGGTCAGAGTGAACGTGACGACGTGGCCGTCAGGGACGCTCGGCAAAACGTCGAACGCAAAGGCGTCGGCGATGTTGCTGAGACCAAAGTCACCGGCGATTGTGCCGTAGGCTTCGGTGTCATCGGTGATCGTCACGTAACCGTCAGCGGTGGCGATGGTCGCGTTGACGTCAAGAGCGTCGTCCGGACCAACGTTCTTCAGCTGCATGCCAAGAACGATACTCTCACCGAAATCTACCATGCCGTTGTTGTTGCCGGCGGCATCGTCAATCGTGTAGGAATCAAGAACTACGTACGGTCCCGAAGGAGCGATCACCTGAATTGTCGAGATGTACGGCTGTCTAAACTGCGCGGTGACGACGATGTCTGCCGTGCAGGGCTGGTCAAAGGCTTCGAGCGGCACGGTAACGGTGCCCTTGGAGTCGGCGAAAGCCGAACCTTTGAGCACGCCGTCGACACTGATAGCGACCAGTGAGTACGGGTCACAAGTAACGTCAATCGACGGCGCCGTCATCATGAGGGCCGCTATGTGACTGACGGGGTTGACCGCCGGAACGCCCATGTAAGTCATAACAGACGGGTCACCCATGAGGTGATACACTTCCCAGTAGTACTGGACGCTGGAGCCACCCTCGGTAACACCGAGGTTACCGGCGAAAATCATGGCGCCATTGGTTACATAGTGATCCGCAAGGGGTTCACCGTGATCGTGAAAAATGCCGTCATAGGCACCCAGAGTTGTCTCCTCGTAAGGCGGGCCTTCCGATACGACATCACCAGCACCGACACCCCAGTAGTAATCGGGATCCCACATCGTGTTGTTGGTGGCGCCGATGTAGCCAATGCCACCTTTATCTTCAACCTGCAGGAAGGCTTCGCCAAAGCACGGGGTGGAATAGTCATCGCCAAAAGTGTTTGACAGACAACAGTTGCCAACACCGAGGAGGTATTGGTGATAGTTGGTCAGGCCCGGGATGTCTGACGTCGTGAAGGATGGAGTGCCCGTGCCATCATGGCCGCAGTGAGCGGTGTAGTTGTAGAACGATATGCCGTCGCTGACAGACTGAATGATGTCCGCGGCAACCGTACCGCCACTGCCCGTTTCAGGGTAGAGCCAGACGTTTGCGTTGATACCGTGAGCTTCGTTGAAGTACAGATTCGTACCGTAATTGATCTGACCGTTGCCGTGAGTGATGGCATAGGTACCGTCGGAACCGGACACAAGAGTCACTCTCTCGAGGTAGGACGGATCGGGCATCTGGTACTGTTCGTACTCCAGAGTCTTGTCAATCTGCGGTTGCAGTTGCGCAGGAGTCTGTGCGGAGAAACGACCGTAGTAGATTTCCGGGAAATCATCACCCGTGAATTCACAGAACCGCAAGTCCGTGATATGAGAACCGGCCGAGCCGGCAAATGCCTGCAGCTGGTTATCATCAGCGACAAACAACACAAACGACGGTGCCGGATCGGCCGTCGTACCCGCGTTGTACAGTCCCTCAAGGAAATCTCTGACTACCGTATTGGTCGATCCGATATCATCGAGGTAGTACGTTTCGACATGGAACCCCTTTTTGGTTTTCCATTCGATGAATGGCACCAATTGGGCTTCAAACTGCCGGTCGGCAATGATGACGTACTTGATCGGATACTTGGTCAGGTCAGCCTTTACGCCAGAGGCCAGACTCTCATAGTTCAACGTGCGGTTGAATATGGAGGTGAACATCGGAGAGTAGTGCTGTTCCATGTCGGCGTAGGTCTTCGCCCAGTTCGGATGCTCGAAAGTAACGTTGACCTGCACGTTTTTGTACACACGAAGAGTATTCTCCGTGGGATTGTAGTGGAACGGGCGAATATGGACCATTCCAAGGCGGACATCACGCATGACGCCCAGGAATTCTGCCTCGACCATGGGGCGTTCGTAGAAACCGGCCTGTTCATACAAGGCCTGGTTGTGCTCGAACGGCACGTCCATCGGGTCGACAGACTTCTCAAGCGGCGGCTGGGCAGGCATGATCAGATTGGTCAGGCCGTAATCAGACAGCTTGAAGTCCTCGTACTCAGAGTAGAGTACTGATGCTTTGAGTTCGCATCCGTCGGGTATGACGATCAATTTGTTACTAACCGGAAGGTTCGGTTCACCAACTTCCCAGGAACGAATCAGATTCGTGGCTGAGAGAAGAGTGAAGTCTCCACCTTTGGTTGTTACGTCGCTGAACGTGACATTGCCAACGTCCAATTGTAACGTAAGCCCGTCGGAGCCCTGATCCAATACCGTCACGCCGTTCTGAGCGCCGCTGATTTGCAGTACTTGGCCTGCAAAAGCGAGTCCAGAAAGGGAGAGGCACAGGAGCAGCGTAGTGCAAAATCCGATAGCTACTTTCCGCAAAACTACCTCCAGTCCAATAGGATACAGAAAATGAGTTTATTGTTTATCGTCCTAGTTGTCATGCAAGAAGGCGTGCTTGTGTTTATTTCGGAGTACCTGTCCGCAAAGACTTAGCAAAGAGGCTGTCTTTGGTGAGTAAAGTCTATACTAGGCTACAATATAACAATATAGTAGAGGATGTCAATGTGAATTCTTCTGTAGAACCCCGAGTGAAATGGTGTTTGCCAGATGAATTAACACATCCGCGGGTTCACAAATGTCTGGCATTGTAAGTAGCTGCGGGACATTCACATAAGGGAGGGGCGCGTTCGAAGAGTGGCCATGGTTGTCCGTCTTGTTCTTGTGGCCACAAGCCTGAGGACCGGGAGACGAATCTGCGACGCAGGCAGGTACGCTCTCTCATCCGAACGTGCAGGTCGTTAAGTACCTGCGGTGCAACGCCTTATGAATTACTGCTCAGCTGGCTCTCTGCGGCGAGGAACCGGCCGGTTGTTGGATCGTCTTCCGGGAGCACTAACTGCCAAGCAGCACCCTCATGGGCCGATCAAACTCGCCTGTGGAGAGGCGATAGAAATAGAGCCCCGTCGCAATTCCTGCGCCGAAAAAAGCTGGATGATGCCTGTGCGGTGATGTCGGAGCACAGCGCCTACGGGCAGTCAGGGAGCGGCATGAGGTTGATAAACAGGTGGTCAATCACGACGGTCAGATCGCTCATGGTGATCTTCGGTGTTCCGTCAACCTCTGCCTCCGGTACGCAGCAGAGCGGGGCGAGACTGATGAACATATGATCTATAAGAACAGTAAGGTCGGACATTGTTACCAGATCGTCGCCTGAGCAATCGACGTTGCCGCTTGTGCCGATACAGCATGTTTCTTCGCAAGCATCGCCAATCCCGTCGGAGTCGGAATCTTCCTGATCGGGGTTTGGCACTGACGGGCAGTTGTCGCAATCGTTGGGGTGATTGTCGCCGTCTGTGTCGACTAAATCATCATGCCCCGGACACTCGTCGCAGCCATCGGGGACGCCGTCACTGTCGGTGTCGATACGATCGTCGTGCCCCGGACACTCGTCGCAGCCATCGGGGACGCCGTCACTGTCGGTGTCGATACGATCGTCGTGCCCCGGACATTCGTCGCAGCCGTCGGGGACGAGGTCAACGTCGGAGTCGATACGATCATCATGCCCCGGACACTCGTCGCAGGCGTCGCCCACGGTATCGTTGTCTGAATCGGCTTGAGTCGGATTGTAGTTCTGCGGACAATTGTCGTCGGCATCAAGGTGTCCGTCCGAGTCGGAATCCTGTGGTTCCAGAATGGATGCCATCAACCACCAGAAGGCTTTCCCTTTCACGTAGCAGTTGTAGCAGTGGGAATGCGCACAGCTGGCGCAGGAGAGGCAGGTGTGTGTAGCACACCAGTCAGTACACCATCCGCAGGCATCGGTTTCATCAGGATAATAATTGCCGTCGGGATCCCAGCTTTCGATGTCAGCGAAATCAAAGAGTATCTTGCTGTTGGTTTCGCAATAGTCTCGAATGAGGTTGTTCATAGCATACAGATTGCCGTCGGGACCGGTGCCGTCGAGGTGCCCTGTCATATATATGAATGTGATGGCGGGGAAATCCTGTTCAAGGCCGTTTAAGGCGTTCAGATAGATATTGATACCGGTCGGTGTGTTGTCTGAAGCACCACCGCACCACGACCACATGACGGTGTTACAGGAGGGAGTGCTGTTCAGATAGGCACGCGTGAGCGGTACCCAGGACGTGTCGCCGTTGTGGCCGAGGTCAGTACCGACCTCGCTGAAGTATGGTTGCGTGTAAAGAGAATTCTCGCCTTCGACAATGTCCAAGCCGCTCATGATTTGCGATCCGTGAGAGGTGTGCCCGTAGTAGAACCTATATGTGTTCTGGATTTCCGCGACTGTGGCGGGCGTGATATTGTCAAACGCGGTCACCGCGTTGTGATCTGCCGTGATACCGGCCGAGAAGGCCGTGGAAGAGGCTGACACAAGGAGAGCCATCATGTATATGCAGGTCGTAAACATTTTCAGGGTCAATTTCATTTCTTCAGTACCAATCCCATTGTCGAGGAGCCAAGCCAAGCACGCAGACTGTGTTGCAAGCTCGCTGAAGTTGATGTTGAGGTTCTGCCGCATTCGGGCAAAGAGCCGGCCTGTTTGCAAATTCAGTGGTCGGGGTAGCCTTCCGAAAACCACTGTTCCCCGAATATACAGGGATTTGCCGTATCTCCAAGGGAAAAGGAAGATAATCAGGACTGTTTGTGCGTTGCGAAGGGAGAAAACACATAAGGTAAATAAGCTGTTGACAATCTGAGATGTACTTGTATATTTGGCGAAATGGCCAAATAGGCAATGCGCGTGGAGATTGTGATGAATGACAAGACAAAAAAGCTGTTCGATGCGCGGGCGGCTGTCCTGAAGGCAATGGCACATCCGACTCGGCTATTCATGCTAGACCAACTGGCGGCTGGTGAGCAGTGTGTTGCCGAGCTAACGAGAATGGTGGATGTCGATATGTCTACGGTGTCGAAGCATCTGAACGTGCTGAAAGGGGCGGGTCTGGTTGACATAGATAAGCGTGGCTCCCAGATATTCTATTCGCTTCGGACACCGTGCATAATGAATTTCTTTGGTTGTCTGGAGTCGGTGCTGGAACACAACGCGCGGATTCAGCTGGCCGTGACGAACATCAAATAGAAGAGAAGCAGGCACGGCTCGTTCGGGGTGTGCCGGGAAAACGCAATGGATTGGAAAAAGGAATGGAAACCGCTTGCGGCGATAGTAAGTGTGTTTCTGGCTTGTTACTATCTGCCGGTCGGCAGCCTGCGGTTTGACAACGCGTTACTTGAGGCGATCCATCTGGTCAAGTGGTATGCGCGTGAGCATGTCGTCCTGTGCCTGTTGCCTGCGTTTTTCATAGCCGGGGCTATTGCAGTTTTCATCAGTCAGGCCTCGGTGATGAAATACCTCGGAGCGGGGGCTAACAAGATTCTGGCGTACGGAGTTGCCTCTGTGTCGGGGGGGATTCTCGCGGTTTGTTCCTGCACGGTGCTTCCGTTGTTTGCGGGAATCTACCGAATGGGAGCAGGGCTTGGTCCGGCCTCGGCGTTTTTGTACGCGGGTCCCGCAATCAACGTGCTCGCTATTGTCCTCACGGCTCGTGTGCTGGGAGTGGAAATGGGCGTTGCGCGTGCAGTGGGGGCGATTGTGTTCAGTGTCGTGATCGGATTGTTCATGCATTTGTTTTTCCGCAAGGAGGACGAGGAGCGCGTGAAAATCCAGGCGGTTCAGCCACAGGAGGATATCGGGCGTCCGTTGTGGCAGAACGGCATCTACTTTGGATCCATGGTGGCCGTGCTGGTATTTGCCAACTGGGGTTCCCCTGAAGAGGCGACGGGGTTCTTTCATGCCGTGTTTTCTGCCAAATGGCTGATAACATCGGCTGCGGCATTGGCACTGGCAGTCATTCTTGTCATGTGGATCAAGATGCCCTGGAAACGTGTCTTGTTGGCGGCTGCGCCGGCCGTGATTCTTGGGGTGGCGTTCCCCGGCTATCCCGTTATTGCGTTCGCCGGTGGAATCGTCGGCCTGTCTGTTGTGACTTCCACGTCGAAAGGGGATACCGGCGAATGGTTTGCCGAATCCTGGGGGTTTGCTCGTCAGATACTTCCGCTGCTGTTTTTCGGAGTGTTGATCGCCGGTGTGTTGCTTGGAAGGCCGGGGCAGGAAGGGTTGATTCCCTCGGCTTGGATCGAGAACTCAGTGGGAGGCAATTCGCTTGGCTCGAACCTGTTTGCTTCGGTCGCGGGAGCCTTTATGTATTTCGCGACTTTGACCGAGGTTCCGATTCTCGAAGGCCTCATGGGCAACGGTATGGGAAAAGGTCCCGCGCTGGCTCTGTTACTGGCCGGACCGGCATTGTCCCTGCCCAACATGTTGGTAATCAGGAGCGTGATGGGAACTAAGAAGACAACAGTGTATGTAGCGCTCGTGGTCGTGATGGCGACGGTCAGCGGCATGATATATGGTAGCTGGTTTTAGAGAATAACGTTTTGCTGGAGAAATAATAGTGAAAAAGGTGCTGGTTCTAGGGCCCGGATGTGCCAAGTGCGTTAAACTGTACGAGGTAGCGAAAGAGGCGGCAGATTCAATCGGCTTGGAGTGTGAGGTCACCAAAGTGTCGGACATTCAGGAAATCCTCGCATTCGGCGTTATGATGACACCCGCCCTGGTGGTTGACGGAGAGGTCAAGGTAACAGGCAAAGTACCTTCGAAGGACGAGATAGTGGCGCTGTTGTCTTAATTCGGGCGTGAATCGAATACAGTCAATTGATGATATTTCCGGAAGGATGTGGTATGAAACAGATCAATATGATTCTTGCAGTGTTGTCGGTATTGGGCCTGATGGTATTGGTCGGGTGTGGTTCAGAAGAAAAAGTAGCGGAGGATGTACCGGCCACGGAGATCGCTGCAACTGCCGAAGTCGACCATACGGCCGGCTCCGCCGAAGTGCAGGCCTTCTATTTCCATAGTAACCGACGTTGCAAGACCTGCCTCAAGATCGAATCACTGGCAACGAAGGCCTTAACCGAGGGATTTGCCGACGCTCTGGGCGAGGGTAAGCTGTCGTGGGATGTGGTCAACTTCGAGGAGGCAGGCAACGAGCATATCGTGAAAGATTATGGCCTTGTCTCGCAGTCGGTGGTGCTGGTCAGACCGAATGCCGGAGACACCGCTTCGTGGAAGAATCTCGATAGGGTTTGGGAATTGGTGAGTGACGATTCGGCGTTTGTAAACTATGTCCAGACTGAGGTCAAGACGTTTCTGGGTGAGAATTAATGGACGGTGTCCTTGTCGCTGCTGCGTCTGCTCTTTGGCTGGGCATTCAGACATCGATCAGTCCCTGTCCCATGGCAACCAATATCGCCGCGATATCGTTCATAGGACGGAGGGTTGGTAGTTCGCGGCAGGTGTTTCTCTCCGGACTGCTCTATACTCTGGGACGGGTCGTAGCGTATCTTGTACTGGGTATGTTGCTTGTCTCGCTGGTGATGTCTGTATCGGACGCGTCCATGTGGCTGCAGCGGAATATGAACAAGTTCCTCGGGCCGGTTCTTGTTCTTGTCGGAGTTGTTCTTGTTGGTTGGATCCGTCTACCTGTTTCAGGCGGCGGTGTGGGGGAGAAGTTTCAGGAGCGAGTCGAATCCATGGGGATATGGGGCGCCGGACTGCTCGGGATTGCATTTGCGCTTTCGTTCTGTCCGGTGTCGGCCGCGCTGTTTTTCGGCAGTTTGATTCCTCTGGCGGTGCGGGAGAATTCGACTATCACCCTGCCGGTTATTTACGGCGTGGGAACGGGGCTGCCGGTCTTCCTCTTTGCTGTGTTGATTGCCTTTGGTGCGAAGTGGGTCGGCTCGATGTTCAACAAACTGACGTTGTTCGAATTGTGGAGTCGACGAATCACCGGCGTGGTCTTTATCGGGATCGGGCTGTACTTCTGTCTGGCGTATCTTTTCGAAGTGATCTGACGGGACTCTCCAAAACGTCGATCGTCTCTTGCTGCGAGGCCAGGTGGCTGGTGTGATCGTGCATCACGTCAGCCAGACCGAGACAGAATGAGATGCCGAGTTCTTTCAAGCGTTCGATGCTGTGCGTGGGCACCGAGCCCGGCTCGATTGTGAAGCTTATTGCTCCCAGCGTTTCGTAGAGCCACATGTCTGCCGGGGGGCCTTTGGTCCAGTCTCTCAAGTCTGAGGCGATGTTGTTGGAAATGATCGGCTTGCCGCGATTGTCTGCGCTATCGTGTTTATGAACGCGTTCAACGAATTCGTAGGCGGCGTCGACCATGAGCGTCGGACCGTTTTGAAGACCCCAATAGTAGCAATCACCGACGTGACCGGGATGGGCGTGGAAATCAAGAGCGTAGGCGGCACAGCCGTCGGCTTCATCGATTATGGCCTGCCGAACAATGTCTACTTCACGAACGGAGGTTGGCTCATTTTCCTGCGGCGGTCCGGGATGCCAGACGCGGTTTGAGTTCAACCCGGTTTCATAGCCGTGGTACAGAACATCTGGCATCACCAGTGGGTAGAAGTGGAAGACGACTGTTTGGCGAAGATACTCAGCTTCCGGTTCGCTTGAGTTGATCAGGTACTCTGCCATGCCTTCCATAATGAATGCGCCCGGCGTTTCCAGAGAGTGCTGGTGAATGAATACAACATGTGCTTTGTCTTCGTCAGGGACATAAGGGTCAGTGACCTCAAAACCGTAGACGGGGCGACCTTCCTGTGAGAGGCCTCTCGATCCGGCGTTGCGGACGTTTCTTTCATCCTGGATCCTATCTATGAATGTCGCGGTCTGTTCAAACGTCCGAGGATACCAGTAGGCGATGTAGACAGTGTCTTTGTCGAAAGGTTCTCGATTTCCAAAGTAGTAGTCGTCGTTGCTCAAATAGCCGGTGTCCATTGGTTGCCACGAGCTTTCGCCTTCATATCGAAACACCATGCGATGCGAATCTACGTAGTGCGGATTGCCGATCTGTTGAGTCCGGAATGCTGGTGTTTTTTGAGATACTCCGGTGACTCTGAAATGGAGCCAGAAGCCTGGACCGACTGTGAACAGATTGCCTTCTTGCGCTGCAAAAAGAAGGTTGCCGTTGTCGAAATCGGCGTCGAATGATAGCTGTTGTCCGTCTGATTGAATGAATGAGAAAGAATACGGCTGTTCGGCCATCGTCGGCGCGGCCAGCAGCGCAAAAAGCACAATTAGCGTTAAGGCTTTACTAAGCAGTATCTTATCTGCTGTTTTGCAGTCGTTCAATCCCAAGTTGTCCACACAAAGCTGTCGTTGTCAATTCAAAGCATTAAGGTTCGTTATCGGCAGAATCCACGAGTGTGTGAGACGTTTTCCCCGGAGGAAGGCGGCGAGCCGCCACTTTGCGCTTTTTCTGAGCGGTTTTTACAGTAATATGGGGGAGATACAGAGTCTGATTGTTTTCGTACAAAGGTATGTGATGGCTATTCAGGTATTCGGGACAAAGAAGTGCAAAGAAACGCAAAAGGCGATACGGTTCTTCAAGGAGCGACGTATTCAGATACAATTCATAGACTTAACCCAGAAGGGCGTAAGTCCGGGGGAGCTTCGAAGTATCTGCCGCACGATCCCTCTTGAGGATCTGATTGACACTGAAGGGCGCGAGTACGAAAAACGGAATCTGAAATACCTGCGGCACAACATCGAGGAAGTGCTGCTTGACTACCCGCTCTTGCTACGTACGCCGATTGTGCGGGATGGTCAGCGGGCGATGCTCGGCTATCAGCCGGACAAGCTGAAAGATTGGGCAGAGAAGTAGTAGTAAATACACCGATAGAAAAAGCCCCCTGGCCGTGTGGTCGGGGGGCTTTTGTGTTGCATCGAGAAGATGATTCTACCGCAGCCCCTGGGCCTTGTGCATGGCGCCTGTGACGACAGGGGGAGCGGTCGGAGTGCCCGGACCTGCCGGGACTTCGAAGCTCACCTCGGCCGAGGCACCATAATCGATACTCGGCGAAGAACCCGCACCTCCTACCGGTGAGTCTGCACCGTAGACCACCACTGTGACACACGCGGTGCCGACGTCGGAACCGAGCGGATTGCCGCCGTCGTCCAGACAGGTGATGGTCACCGTATGAGAGCCCGGGTCGAGTTTGACGTTGAAGGTGTTGTACATGCCCTTGGGAGTCACACCCACCGTACTGCCGTCGATTGCAACCTGGAAGACGTCATCAGCCGCGTTTCCGCAGTCAGACACGGTGATCTGGACACTCTTGTCACAGCACCCGGCACTGCACTCGTCGATTTCTCCGTTGGAGTTGTTGTCAATACCGTCGCCGCAGATTTCGACACCACCACCGCCTTCAGCGCCTGTTCCGACGTCATCAGGATCAGCGTCTTCATCGGCTGTTGCGCCAGCGTCCGCATCCGAGGCGTCTTTGTCGCATTCGTATGCGCCGTATTGACCGAGGCTCGCGCTATATGCCCCGTCCATGCCATCTCCCTGGCCAACAACGCGGTTCAGCTCTCCTTCGACAGACACGAAACCACCCGGATCCGGATCTTCGGGAGTCGTGGCTACCACGTCGGCGTACAGGCCGGGCAACTGAGACAGAGCAACGTCGTACATCGTGAGTTGGGCATCGGCTGCGTTGAGCGCGTAGCCGACGTCGGAAGCCTCGCAGGATTCCTCACGGAGTTCACGCACGCGCTGGTCGAAGTAGTCAATCTGGCTGTAGAACTCGCCTGCGATACCATCGAGGCTGGAGATCATAGATTGGAAGGCTGAGAGAGCCGCATCATAACCGGCACCACCGCCAAGCTCTTCTTCGAGTTCGTCGATCAGATCTTCGACGTCTTCATCGTCACCTTCGTCTTCTCCTTCGTCCGGTTCGGCAGTCATGTCGATGGTGATCGACACGCTCCCGGTACCGTCTTCGGTCGAAGGGATAACCGATCCCTGACCCGAATGAGAATTGCCGTCGTCGTCAGTTGCGGTTGCCGAGACGGAAACCGAGGTGCCGTCTTTGCTCGGGAACGGGGGAAGCGTAAAACTTCCGCCGCCGCCGGTAGTTGTCGACATGCCTCCAGCCCTGACACTGGCGCCGGATATGCCATCGCCTTTGGTGTCGGTAACGGTCCCGGTGATCGTTACCGTAGGGTCCTGCTCGACCTCGATAGAAATCACCGCACCGCCGCAGTCGACGTCTCTGGGAATCACGGTTGTTTGTCCGCCGACACTCTGTCCGTCGTACGTGGTGACCGAGGCCGAAACTACGACTGCGACCCCAAGTTCGGTTTCGACCGGCGGCATCGTGAAAGAGCCGTCACCGCCCGAGCTCGTGGCCTGTCCTGTGGAAAGACTTACGGAAGCTCCGGACAACGGTTCGCCTCTCATGTCAACCACACGTCCGGATATGTTTACCGAGAGCGCCTGCGACATACTCAATGTGAAACTGGCGCTGAGTCTTTTGGTCTTCCCGTCGTAGATGACAGCCTTCGGACCGTCGGCAAAGCTGTTGTTGGCGTCGGAATATGAGGCGCTCACGTTGATCGGCGTGTTCACATAAACCGTAACCGGCGGAAGCGAATAGCCACCGTCACCGCCAGTTGATGTGGAGACGCCCGCATCTGTGCTGATGGTAGCACCGAGGACACCGACGCCGTTAGCATCGAGCACACGACCGCTGATTGTGACCTCGGCGGCCTGCTCAACGGGAACGGTCAACGTGACGGATGAAGCAGCTTCACCCGTGTATGTGACTGTCGCCGGGCTGGCACCGATAGTCTGATTGCCCTCGGCGGCGACCGAAGCGCTGACTGTGACAGAGAAGGGATTCTCTTTCGTATGATTCTTGACCGCAATGGGCCCAAGAACTGTCGTCCCGGCACCACCTGTCGCAGACGATAGTCCACCGCCGGTAACGGCGGCGCCCGGCAAGGGCTGACCATCGCTGTCGAGAACGGTTACATTGAGATCCCATGGGACACCTTCGCCCGTGCCTCCATCCAAGCCGATACCGATGACCACGCCGGCGATGGACTCGCCTCTTGCAACCACAGTTTCTCCACCGGACTCGTCGCCGGCAACGGCCGAGAGATCGAGACTGGTGCCTGCTCCGGCAGTTGCGGAAAGCGTAAATGCGCCGTCAGCTCCGGTTGTGGCTGCTCCTCCGGATTTGGCGCCGCCTGAGACTGTTACGGTGGCTCCCGCTACCGGAGCGGTCGGAGTTGCACCGGCCCTGACGACCCTGCCGCTAATCGAGAAGGTCTGTACTTCGCCTCCCAGGCTGATTACCATGCCGAGCAGAACGTTGTCAGGAATGCTGCCGTCGATCTTGTGGTCTTCATAGCCATCAGCGGTTACTTTGCCTTTAATACTACCATGTTTCGCGGCCATGAGGAGTTCGAAATCACCACCGGAACTGGTAGTGGTGGAGAAGCTCTTGCCGTCCATCGTGATGTCTACAGACGCACCGCTCAAGCCTTTGTTGCCGGTTCCGTCATTGCCAAAGACAAGACCTTCTATGTACGTGTACTTCTCGTATTCAGTGATGACGGCGAGGATATTCCTTTTGCATCTCTCGTCGAGCATGAAGTTGGCGACAAACGTCTCCTGCCCGTATCTGGCATAAGTCCGGACCGTGTCGGCGTAAGAGCCGCCGAGTTTGTCAATGATGATCCAGCCTTTGTGCGAGCGTGAATCCCAACTGGCGAATTTCTGGTAGCATTCGATTGCGGTCTTCTCGAGTTCAGGTTTCAGGGAGTTAGCCCGGCCCGCAAGCCAGTCCGGTTCGAGGGCGCGACGCTTGATCAGCAGCTCGTGCCATCGATAGACCTTATCGGTGTTGCCCTTGAGGGAGAAGTAGCCGAGGCAACCGACCGGATTGAAGAGGAAATAGGTCTTGTTGCCTTCCCAGGCCATGCCTTTCATGCGTTTGAACGCACCGGTGCCGAAATACGTCAGGCATGTTTCGCCGTCCCAAACTGAGGATGCCTTTCCTGCCGACTCGAAGGCGGCCATGGCATCGGTACCTGTACCAAGCTGGGCACAGAGACTGTCCTGACGGAAATCTTTGATCTTTTTGCCCAGACGATCCAGAGCGTTGGCAAAGTCACCTGCCACTTCGGCGTAGGCTTCGACCCAGGGTCCGAGAATCTGGCCGACCAGCGGGATGGATTTGACTTTTCCCGCGCTCTCAGACAGGATCGTGCCGATCATGCGAAGACCGTAGGTCGGGTTGTCCTTGGCGTTGGCCGGGTCGAATTTCTTCGCAAACTCATACGCATTGGTGATCTCTGTAGAGATGCCAACGGCTCGGTCCAACTTATCGGTTACATAGTCCAGCTTGGTCTTGATGCCGGCCGCATCGAGTTTGTTGAACCCTTCGCGGACCTCTTTCAATTTCTGTTTGGCCAGGGCTTCGTCTTTGGGGTCCAGATCGAAAAGACGTGTGACGAATCTGATGCCCTTTTCCCAGTCCTGACTGAAGATGTTATCTTCGTATTCCTGGTATTTCTCGCGAAACTCTTTGAACTTCTCGCTGGACTGCTTCATCGTTTCCTGGACAGCGTTCCATTCGTCTTCTGTCTGCTTGAGGGCTTCGGCGTACTCGTCGTCTTCGAAGCAACCGGCGTAGGTCGGGCTTGCCGAAAGCGCCAGGGCTAACAGGAGCAATACTATCAGCCAGGGAATCCGTGTTTTGTTATTGAAGTACTTCATTGTTCTATCTCCGTCCTGTCATCCTGTCTATTGTTGAACGTCGATCAGGTACCGTACCTGAAAGCGTACTCCGGTTCTATCCAGATCAGCAAACGCTTTTTCGTCGGCGCGAGTGCGATGGAAATCGACATCGCCGTCAAGGAAGAACTGTGAATTGATCTGGTAGCTTCCACGAACATCAAGCGTCAGCAGTTTCGTGCTGCGCTTGGGATCCGAATTATAGAGCACAACCGTCTGCCAGCCGAGTTTGCCGTCGATTTTGAAGCCAGTCGGGGTTACGATACCGGTTGCGGCCTCGACTCCCAGGCGGAAGAAGTTGCGTGGGTTCTGCCAGAGATAGTCGACATCAAGCAGATCACCATCGAATTTGTCGTTGCGCTCAGTGTCGAGAAACATCCTGCCGCCGATCACCGGGCCGACCGACAGTCGATTGATCGGGGCCGAGGTTGTGAGATTCCAGCCAAAGCGCCAGTTAGCGTCGATGGTATGCGCGGGGGCGAGATTGAAGAATTCGTCGTCAGCAGACTGTTCGGTGTAATAGCGCACCGCCAAATTAGTGCTATTGTACCTTCCAGCGCCGCTCGGGACCTTGTTGGTTCGATACTCAAGCTGGGCAAAGTCAAAGGCGTTGTCGCCGGTCATTCGATATGTCAGGCGGAAGTTCGCAGATGATGAGCCGTTGGCGAACGAGACTTTGTTGTAATCGAACTTGAGGTCTGTGAAGTTACGCTCCTCGTCGTTGGGATAGGAGTACAGGGCAACTGAGGGACCGTACTGCTTGGTGCCGGATTCTATCCTGCTCTTAACGGTCAAATGTGCCTTGATGCGCGTAGCATCGAGCGGAGAATCGTTGACTTCCGGGTGTGACAGCGATTGGTAACTGACGCCCACTTCGTTACCGTTGGGACCGAATTCCAGGACAGCACTCGGATTGAACTCCTTGTGATCGTTGGCCTTGATCTCGTTGCTTCTCGTGAGATAGTTCAATTGAAGTTTCAGCGGTCCCTGACCGGTTGGTACGATGGCATTGGCCAGGAAATTGAAGGTCCCGTAATCGGCAACGTTTGCAACCGCCTTGTCGGAGTATCCGCGGGAAGACTTCTTTATCATGGCGTTGCCACGAAGCCCCGTGCCCCGGTAGTCACTCTTCAGAAAAAGATCGAAATCACTGAAGTCGTTGGCGTCGGTATCACTCTCATTGTAACCGGACCAATCAAGTCCACCGTTGAAATACAACTGAGGTGAGGCTGCGAAATTGGCTGTTGCACCAAAGTTGTTTCTGTTCTGGGCGACGCGCTCGACTGTGGACAGATGCCCCAGTTTGGCGTCGATATTCCACTTTTCATTGAGTATCCACTTGCCTTTGGCGCCCAGGCCGAAATCCGTCGTGCTTTGATCGAATTCCGGGACGGCATTGGGACGTTTGTAGCCGGACCAGCCAAGCGTTCCGGTTGCCTCGCCGGTAATGGAGAGTTTTGCTCCGGGCTGAATCGGTGTGGCCGAGTAAGACGCCCGGTCCGGTGGTTCTCCGAAATCGTCGATTGCCTTGCCGTAGACCTTATTGACGGCCCTCCGGTACTTTCTCACATCTCTTTCCATAGCCGACGCCTTGCCGGCATACTCGGGATTCTGTTTCAGGGCACGAAGCTTATCCTCAGCTTCGCGCGATGTCTGTTCGAAGGAGCCTACCAGCAGCTTGGTGGCCGCCAGTTGCTCTCTTGCCGCCGGCCGCTGGCCTTCTGCTGGCGCTCCGGTCGAAGACCGGTACAGTTTGTCGACCTGTTTGATCTGTTTGAGGATTGAGAGCGTCAGGCCACGAGTACGGTTCACGTACTTCGTTGCATCGGTGAATTGCTCCGCGGCAGAAGCCGCTGCGGTATGCGTCGCAAGAGCCACAGTCAGGATGAATGCGGCAAGCACAATTGTGCACACACTTTGAGTGAGAGGGGGGAAACGTTTCATAATACCTTCGTGGGGCTGGCGAAGTTCATGTCGTCTGCTGCTGTGAGGCTGCCGGCGACGGTTCGTCGGTGTCTCCTCATCTGAGTCGAATCCAGTACTATACAAGTAGTCTAATGGGCCTGCTTTTCCAAGTCCAGCAAAAACTGGCCTCATGGTTTGTATCGGCGTGCCGTATTCTCTGGTTCAGTGATCTGACTGGAATTCTCAGGCGCCTCGCTGTCGGATTGCGTCGGTGGCTCCTTTTGGGCAGTGTCAATACGTGGTTCGTGCCGGAAAGCGTCAGAAAGGACGCCGGTGGTCTCGGTTCAACGCGCATTCGCCGAGATCAGAAAGAAGCTGTCACGCACGGTAGTCGAGGGACGGAACGCCATCCCTCGACTTGGTGAGATGCACTTTGCAAGGCCGTTGGAAGAGGCTGTGGGAGAGCTTACCAGCTTCCGCCACCGCCACCGCCACCGCCGCCGCCACCGCCACCGCCGCTTCCGCCGCGAGGGGCTGAATACATGGCGGTTGTCATGCTGTTGGTTGCCGTGGAGAGCGAGTGGTTGAACATGACCGGAGAGAAGTGGCTGAATCCCCCGGCTGAGACGTACCAGTCCGGCGGCTCCTTAAACAGGCCTTCAAACGCGGTCGCCCATTGATCCGACACGTCAAGAGCCATGGCGTAGGGGAGATACTCGTAGAAAATCCCGGTTCCCATGCGTTTCAGGCGGTCCTTGTCGGCGCGTGTCATGAACTCCTGGAAGCCGAGCGCGTCCATTCTAGCAGTAGCTCCAGCGCGGGTACGGGCGGGCATGGCCGAGGAAAAGCCATAAATGGCTGCGCCGGTGAGGACGCTGGCGATTATGTGGATCAATATGGCATCTGACGCGATGCCGAACGACAGTGCCACTCCGATCACTGTAACCATGATTCCAAAACCAGCGTATTTCTGCCGAACTTTCGAGGGGTCGTCCGAGAAGAAGCCTTTGCTTGTCAATCCGGAGTATTGCAGTTGGTTCAAGCGAGGAAGGTCTTTGTAGAACTTCTTCTCCAGGTCTGACAGATAGATTGATCCCTGAGAGTCCCTGAAGAGGCTCGTCATGAGTGTCTTCTCAAAAGGTGTCATTTCGGAGTCAGACTCTTTCACTTTCTCAAGACGGTATTCCATGGAATCGAGAAGCGAAATCACGCCGCTGACCTTCTTTTCCACGATTTTGAGATATCCCTTCACTGCCAGACCGATGATGGCCGCTGTGATATCCCGTTGGTCCAGCTTCTCGTCTATGAGTGTCCCGACTTCTGCCGCCGTCAGTTGTCTGCCGTTGCTTGAAGGCGGTTCGTACTTGACTACGACGGCCTCGCGGACCCTGGGATCTCTGCCTCTCTTCCGCCAGCGGAAAAACATGAATATGAGTACGATGAAGGGGATTACTATCACCCAGGTTGCTCCAAGGTTATAATCCCAGATAAACTGCTGAAGAGCTGAGGGAGGCGCGACCAATCCTTTGTCGAAACCGAATACCAGGGTCAGCCCCTCTGCAACCCGCAACGGCTCGGTTGTCTCATATGACACCTGACCCGCGTGTGCCTCAGCGATACAGTCAGAGTGGTTCGACCCGTACCGTCCGGTGTAGCAATCAGTTCGGAGGCTGTCACAGACTATGCTGTTGGTGAAATGCACCAGGGCTGATGCGCGTGCAATCGGTGCCGGCCAGTTATTCCCGGTCACGTTCCAATAGAGTTCGTCGTGGTCTTCCAGAAACAGCATGGCGTTTTCGACTTCGTACTCAATGATATATATCTGGCGCCCGCTGACGTATCTGTCGGCATCGCCGATGCGAATGCTGATCTCGTTGTGCTCCCGGGTGACCTTGTACGGTCGTTTGCTTCCCGACTCGTCCTTCACCGATAGTACGTCAATCGGAGTCCGCATGGGGTCTCCCAGCTCATCAATGTACTTGAAGGGTATGGCTCTGAATATGCCGTGACGAGCGTGCGTGAAGCGGACATCGAGAGTCTCGACAATGGTGAGCGACGAGTTTTCGTGTATGGTTACATCAGCGTGGAAGTCTTCTATCGTGAAGTATTCGGCTCTCAAGCTGGCTGTCGGAATGAGCGCAACGAGGGAGATTATGGCCATACAGACGATAGCCGTGCTCGTTACCTGCAGAGGATTGCGTTTCATGCGATTGATTCCTATCAGGAGAAGTCCGGTTTGATCGGCTGACGCTGAGTGGCATCGTCAAGTTCGAAAAACTCTTCCGGTTTGAAACCGAAAGTAGATGCTATCAGAACCGACGGGAATGTCTCGGTAAGTGTGTTGTAGTCTCTGACGACCGCATTGTAGTACCGTCTGGCCGCCTCAATGCTGTCCTCAAGCTCGCTGAATTCTGATTGCAGGCTCAGGAAGTTGTCGTTGGCTTTAAGCTCGGGGTAGGCCTCGGCAACGGCGAACAAGCTCTTGAGCCCCCCCGTCAGCATGTTGTCAGACTGAGCCATTTGTCCCGGTGAACCGCCCTGCATGGCCATCGTCCGGGCCTGGGTGACCTTCTCAAAGACGGAGCCTTCGTGCTTGGCGTAGGCCTTCACCGTTTCCACAAGACTCGGAACCAAGTTGAATCGTTTCTTGAGCTGCACGTCAATGTCCGACCATGATGAGCGGACAGTGTTTCTTAGCTTGACGAGCCGGTTATACATCAATGCCGCCGTAATCAGTACGACGGCGACCACACTCAACAGAATAATAGTAGGCATGGATGTTCCTCTCTCTCAGGATTATAGGTCATGCTAGAGCGTATTGGTAATACTGTCAACAAAAGAGTGGTATTCACTCGTCGGGGTACGGTTGGAGAAAGAAAGCGGCCACCCGCAAGATGCAGGTGGCCGCTGTAGTTAACGCATTTGGTGAAGATTTACGGGCAGTCGGACAGAGGACTCAATGAAATGAAGAGATTGTCTATGAGTATCGTCAGGTCGGACATTGTGATATCGAAATCGCCGTCGAGATCAGCTGCGTTCGGACAGCAAATCGGATCAAGCGATATGAAAAGATTGTCGATGAGCACCGTCAGATCAGACATAGTCGTTTCGCCGGAAGGATCACAGTCGGCGTTGCCGCGTGACCCTACGCAACAACAAGCGTCACCTACTCCGTCTTCATCCGTGTCGATTTGATCCGGATTGCTGACGTACGGACAGTTGTCTTCAGCGTCGGGGTGGCCGTCGTTGTCGCCGTCGGGGTTCATCTCACAGCCGTAGCCGACGATTTCGAGATCGTCGATATTCCAGCCGCAGTATATCCAGGCGCCATCGCTGCCGCCCATGGTGAATCTCAGGTACACGGTGGGCTGATTATCAACCAGTGAAGAGATGTCGTACGTGACCTTGCCCCAGTCTTCGTCGGTTATGGTTCCACCGTTTTCCCAGACGGTCGTCCAAGTGGTTCCATTGGTACTGATCCGAATGTACGCGTGATCGTACACCGGCTGCTCGACACCCAGGTAGCGCCAGAATGACAGCTCAGTGGCGAACATGCCCGAGCAATCGAAGGCTGGCGATGTCAGGTGTACTTCACTCATATTATTCTCGTAGTCACCGCTCAGGTTGTAGCCGAAGACGTTTGGTGAGTTGTGGCCTGAGGTCGGGTCCGGATTGCCATGGTCGCCGCCGCCACCTGTCGGTGTACCGCGCTGCCAGTTGCCCTGCGCTGTCCAGCCCTTATCGGTTTCGAAATCGTCTTCAAAGGCCGTCGTGACATCCGTTACCGGGAAGGCTCTCAGGGGAGAACTCGGGCTCGGGTTGTACATGCGTCCGCCTTCAACTTCTTCGGCGCTGACGTAGTACTCGATGTAGTGGCCGCAGGACATGGCCGGGAGTGTGGCCTCATAGTCGTTGGGGGCAACTTCAACCATGTCGATCGTCTCAAGAGGGCCGCCGTCGACCATGTAATGTAGCTGGCCAGAGCCAGCGACAGCGACGCCGCCGTACACGCCGGTTGCGGTGACACGGAATGTAGTCGGTTCGGTCGGGACGAGTTGCGACGGAGTGCCGTCCGGGAACTCGAGTGCCACTGCACCCTGAGTAGCCAACGTTACGGTCGGATCTCCGAACAGGTTCTGCTCGTAGTAGACCCAGCGCATGTAGTCGTCGTTGACTCGCCAGATGTTGTCTTCTTTGGAGTCGCTCATTGCGCGGCCAAGTTCCGGTTTCAACTCCGACATTGAATAGATCGCGTCCCAGAACTCACGATTGAACCGCTGAGAGGCGCCGTCCGTGCTGTTGAACTCACCGAAACCATACCGAGCATTCATAATAACTGCGAAGGCGCCGTAGTCGGTCTTGATGTTCATCGTTTCGGCCCAGCAGTCCGTACCGTCAAAGTGACCGGCCAGACAGGTCTGCGAGTACACAAAGCAGAGGTCGGTGTTGGTAAGCAGGCTAATAATGTCCGAATTGTACATTTGCATTGCCTGGTCTTCGCTGCCGTGACCGAGGTGCTGCAAGATGTGGACGCCGTCGTTGATCAGAGCCGCAAGGTCATTCTTGCTCCAGGACTGATCCCTTTCGTAGAGTCTCGCTATGCTGTAAGACGTGGACGGAATACCAACGGTGGTGTAACCGTGCTCAGAACTCCCGTCTTCCAATTCGTCCAGATAGTTGCCGCCATAATCGGCAATCTCACCAAACCCGAGGTACTCACCCACGAACTGAGCTTTGGTGAGGTACTGGCCACTAGCACCTATGTAATGGAGGGTCTTAGTGACGAAACGGTCGGCTTCTGTGGCGTTGCCCACGGATGCTCTTCCAACAAACACGTCGGCAACAAGGTCAACATCGCCACCGTCCGTACCGTCAGTTGGCTCACCCCATCGCGTGTCACCGTCGAAGTTCCACACACCGTCGAGGCAGGAGAAATAGAGATCGCCCGGCATGGCTGATTCATATTCGCCGCCCGGTGACATCTCGACCCAGAGATCCTTGGCCGGGATGATGTCATCGTCGGCGCCGATGATGACCCAGTCGATTCCCTGATTGAAGTACTCCCACTGGATGTGTGCACGGATATCGTCCGGTGCTGTGCTCCCGATGTCGGAAGTCAGGTGAATTTCGGTAGGGACGCCGTTGGCATCGTGGTAGTCCTTCAGCGGCTGGAAGGAGGCTGCCAACTCCGGAGTGGTGATAATCAGCATGGAGTAGGCTTTGGAACCCCCGGTTGCGGCTGAGGCATACGAATGTACCTGATCAGGATTGTCAACGCGCGTGAGGACTTCTTTTTCATCCTCTGCAAGGCCGCGAAGCATGTCTGCAGACTTGTCTGCGTCGGCCAGGTGGACGATCACTTTCATGCTCTTGTAGTAATACACTTCACCGGTGGACGGGACGAATTCCACTGGCTGGAGCTTCAGAGTCAGGATCTGGTAGCCACGGAATCCGTATGTGCCGATCTTCTCGTGGCGTGTGCCGGGGAACGGAGCGTCGGCATTGTAGATCGCAGCATTCGGTGTGGCATACTGGATGTCCTGCGGCTGAAGATCACCCATTTTATAGAGCTTGCCCTGAGGGGCTACAGGCTCAACGTAGAAGCCCAAACCAAGAGAAATCTGCTCGCCGGTAATGATCTCCACCGATGCAACTTCGGTGCCGAAGGGCAGCAGGATATTGGCTGGAGCGGTTGGCAGCGAGGGCTGGCCGACGCGGCCACTGTTGGGCGCACCGTTGAGAGTAAGCCGGTCGTACACCTCTCCGTTTATTGTAATAGTGGAAATCTGCGGGTACTGAAACTCGTACTCGGTCTCGATAGTACGGTCGGCCGCGAGTCCTGATACGGCAACAAAGCAGATCAAGGCCAACAAAGTTGCACCCCAAGTCATCAGTTTGTTACCAGAAAGTCGTTGGCAATCGGTTCTCATATTCTCTCCTCTTGGTTCTCCCTTGCGTGTGATCCCATTCTCCACGCGGAATTAGCTGTGGAATTAGCCACCGTCGCTGTATTGTCCGATAAAAGGCAACCGCTGTCGCGAACTGCCTGAGGGTGTGAGGTATTTATCCAGACTCAGAGAATCGTGATGTGTCCCATGGCGCCCATTCTCTCAGCCATGCGAGATAAAGATATCCATAAATTGAGATTTGTCAAGAGTTTAACAATAGTAAAAGAAAGCGTACGATCCAAGGGCGGAGCCTCGAATCGTACGCTAAAGTGTGCTACGCGAATAGCTTACGGGCAGTTGCTGAGTGGTGCAAGCGAGATGAACAGGTGGTCGATCAACACGGTCAGGTCAGACATTGTGATGTCTGCCTCTCCATCCAACTCCGCCTCGCCCGGACAACAGATGGGGTCTAGCGAGATAAAAAGGTGGTCTATCAACACCGTCAGATCGGACATTGTCGTCTCACCGCTCGGGTCACAGTCGGTGTTGCCAACGGCACCAGAACAGCAGCAGGCGTCGCCGATTCCGTCTTCATCCGTATCAGCCTGATCAGGGTTGCTGACCAACGGGCAGTTATCTTCTGTGTCCATATAGCCATCGGCGTCGGAATCGGGCGTGGCATCGCACTCATAAGAGGACACGATAAGATCATCTATGTTCCAGCCGCAATACCTGTAGGATCCGTCGGTCGTCCCCATAGTGAACCGCACGTAGACTGCGGAGTGACCGTCGGCAACGGCAGAGATATCGTATTCGACTTCGGTCCAGTTTTCATCGGCGACTTCGGCGTCGTTTTCCCAAACCGTGGTCCAGGTTGAGCCGTCGTTTGATACTCGAACGTATGCGTGGTCATAAGACGGTTGTTCGACACCGAGCCAGCGCCAGAATTTCAACGTCACTCCACCGAGACCTGAGCAATCAAATGCCGGCGAAGTCAGGTTAGTCTCCGACATGCCATTGTCATAGTCTCCGGTCAGGTTGTAGCCGAAAACATTTGGTGAGTCGTGGCCTGAGGTTGGGTCCGGGTTGCCGTGTTCCCCGCCGTTTCCGGTCGGTGTCCCTCGGCTCCAGGCACCTTCGGCGGTCCAACTCTGGTCGGACTCAAAGTCATCCTCAAAGGCTATCTTCTGGTCCGTGGCCACAAGGGCACTGAATTCGCTGCCAGGAGCCGGATTGTAGATGGTCGGGCCACTTGCCAGCACGGTGCTGACCTGGAATTCGACCTTGCTGAAGCAAGGGAACCCGGGCAGAATGGCCGTGTATTGATTTGCGGCGGATTCTTCCATTGCAATCGATACGGTTGCGCCGCCGTCAACGGAGTAATGGAGCATTCCTGAACCAGAGACCGGCTCTTCACCTATCAGTCCGGTGATGCTCACCTGGAAGGTGTCTGGAGTTTCCGGCCAGAGAAGGGTAGGAACGCTGTTCGCGTAGTCGAACTCGGCCAGACTGAGCTCCGGTGCCGGCATATTGTGCGCGCCGAATCCCGCGGCGATTTCCCAGTAGTGGGGGGTACCGTTTTCGAGGTTGGCGTCATCGTCATCGAGCGTCAGGAAGTCAATTGTAATCTGAGGCGTAATGACTGAACCGGTGTGCATGAGGATACTGTTTACTGTCAGATTCTGGAGGATATCCAGGTAATCGTCGGGATGCGTCTGTGCCAACTCGTTGCGCGTACTCCAGATAGAACCGGACAGAAGCTGGCCGCAGGTATGGCCTGATCCAGTGCAGGGGTACTGGAAGTCATTGTCGGCGTTGCGCAGGGGATCCTCGCACGGGCCGTAGAATCCGAGGCCGAGTTCTGGAACGTCCGATAGCAGGACAGACATGCAGTCGCCCAGTCCCTCACCGTACTGGTCTTGACCGGAGCCGGCCATATTGACAAGGTGGTGACCGTACTCGTGGTGGATAACCGAGGACCAGGCTGTGTTCGGATACTGGTCTCCTGAGAGGCAGAAGTTCATGGATTCCTCGGAAGGGTCATACCAGGCATTGCCGGGGCAGTAGCCGTCGGTCCGGCTGGCATAGATAGGAAACTCGTTGTCCATCATGCTCGGATACAAGGGGTTCCACCTGACGACCATATCACGAATGACGTTGGCTTCGATATACACGTTAACCTGGCCACGAATGCTTTCGTCGTCATTGGCAGCATTGTGCATAATATCAGCGGCATCGGGAGGCGTGACCGGGATGGTCGTAACCAGATCAGTACCGGTGTAGTTGTAAACGCGGAACCAGGTGCCCCAGAGTCTTGCCTCGACGTTCACAGAACCGGGAGCCAGGATATCGGTGATAACGAAGTTGCCTTCGGCGTCACTGTATGCTACTTGTTCGCCGACGTTGACTCGGGCGTAGGGGAGGGCCTCGGGAATCTCTTCAACACATTGCTCCGAGGCGGGACCCTGCGATGCCATGCCCATATTGGTACCTTCAATATCGACAAAAATCAGCAGGTTGCGTTTGTACAGTATTTCGCCGGTGACGGGATCCGCAACAAACAGGAATTTCTCGGGGAAATCGGACTCGCCGATGAATGAGACGGCCATGCGCGGCTTGACCAGTTGATCGTCAAGTCCGGCCCAGATGACTGTCTCCTGTTCGGAAAAGGAAGTCAGGCTGGGCTCCACCATAACGGCCGTCTGTTCTGCTGCCACGGAGTGTGCGCTGGTTTTGCTGCGGTCGACCACGAAGTCACCGAGATCGCGAAGTGCCGAGGCGGCGAGAACGAGCGGGTAGTCGGCTTCGTTGCGGACAAGAAGGCGCAGCTCGGATTCAAAGACGGGAATTCCGTCAATCTTCTGGCTGTAATAGACGAGAGTGAACTTATAAGTGCCGGATTCCGGATCATACATCACCGGTTGTGTGAGCGCTCCGCGCTTGGTGGGCTGTCCCGCTACCAGGTCCTGCGGCGCGACACCGAATATGTCAGCGTGTTCCAGGCGGAACTGGTCTGCCGATTGTTCGGCTGTTGCTCCCTGGCTGAAAGTGGTCCCGTAGAGACGACTTACCCTTTGGCCAGTCCTGTACGCCTTGACGCCCGGCACATCGGCCTTCAGATCGGCAAGGGCGCTGTTTGACAACTCGACTCTCTGGGGACTGAGCCAGTCCGCGCTATTGGCCCCTTTGTCGGCTGCCGAAGCGGTGGCTGCGCTACAGAGGCAGACTGTGAGCATGAGAAGTAAGGCCGTGCAGGCCCGGGTTGTTGCGTGTGGACGCGTTTTTTGACAAATGTTCATCTTACATCTACTCCATTGTTCTGGTGATGATTCGTCTCTGGTGCCAGCCTGAGGTGTCACTCGGAAGGCTTGTAAGTTACAGTGGAAAACGACAATGTGTCGATACACCCGGTGTCAGTCAACGGTGATTGGACTGAATATGCCACGGAGGAAGTACGGGAGCCAATACTAAACAATGGGGGTCTAGGTTGTCCGAGAAATGAGGCATGCAATCTCTAATCGTCCGTTATTCAGATAATATATTCTTATTACCTGTCCTGTCAAGGATTTAGGTTACTGGAGATATGTCGATTTGTGTCAGTTCCGACCACATCACGACCGTCGATTGCGTCGCGACTTCTGCGCCGCTGTCAAAAACACTTGACGAACTGCTATCGTTTTAGCATGCTGAGTCAGGTCGACTTGGATGTCACCTATCTGCAGATTGTGTGTCACTCAATGGAGAACTTGGCGATGGATTATGCATTTCTCTCACGTCTTCAATTCGGACTAACGGTCGGATTTCATTATCTATTTCCGCCGTTGAGTATCGGGTTGGGTCTTTTTCTCGTCATCATGGAAAGTGCCTACCTGAAGACGGGGGATGTCCTGTACCACCAGATGACCCGATTCTGGGTGAAAGTTTTCGGGCTGATCTTTGCTCTCGGGGTTGCCACCGGGATAGTCATGGAATTCCAGTTTGGTACCAATTGGTCGACCTACAGTCGATATGTTGGCGATGTGTTCGGCAGTGCACTGGCTGCTGAGGGGATATTCGCTTTCTTCCTGGAGTCGGGGTTTCTCGCGATATTGCTGTTTGGCTGGGACAAAGTGAAACCGCGGACGCACTTTATTGCAACGATTCTCGTCTGTTTCGGAGCGCATTTCTCTGCAATCTGGATTGTGGTGGCGAATTCCTGGCAGCAAACGCCGACCGGGCATCACATCGTCGGCACCGGATTGGCGGCACGGGCGGAGATTGTGGATTTCTGGCAGGTCGTGTTCAATCCGTCGTTTCTGGATAGAATCAGCCATGTGTATATGGGATGCTGGCAGGCTGGAGCGTTTTTCGTGCTTAGCGTGAGCGCCTTCTATCTGCTCAAGAAAAGACATCAGGCTTTTGCGAAGCGCTCAATGAAGATTGCAGTTATAGTGGCGCTGGTTGCTTCGGTGCTGCAGTTGTCAACTGGACATGGCAGTGCGGATACGGTCGCCGAGACGCAGCCGGCAAAGCTGGCAGCGTTCGAGGGGCACTATCCGGCATCGGCTCCGGCGGCGATGTACCTTGTCGGGTGGGTTGACGACGAAACCGGCGAGGTGTCAGGCATCAAGATCCCGGGCATGCTGAGCTACATGCTGTATTTCGATACCGAAGCTCCGGTAACCGGCCTGGAGGCATTTACGGAAGAGGACAGACCCCCCGTCAACATTGTGTTCCAGAGTTACCACCTGATGGTAGCGATCGGGATGGCTCTGATCCTTCTCTCTGCGCTGGCCGCATTCTTGTGGTGGCGAGGGAGCCTGTTTGAAAATCGGCTGTTGCTGAGAATACTCGTTGTGTCCGTGTTGCTGCCGGTGTTGGCAAATCAGTTGGGGTGGCTTTCAGCGGAGGTCGGACGTCAGCCGTGGATTGTCCACGGTTTGCTGCGTACATCTGATGCTTTGTCTGTCTGTGTCGGTTCGTCGGAGGTCATTGTGTCGTTGATTCTCTTTTCTCTGATATACTTATTGTTGGGGGCGTTGTTCGTTTATCTCTTGAACGAAAAGATATCACACGGGCCTGAAGAGAATACCGTCGTAGAAGGGGGGACAGTATGAACTTTGTATTCGATCTCAACACCATCTGGTTCCTTCTGGTCGGCATCTTGTTGACCGGGTATGCCATCCTCGACGGTTTCGATCTTGGGGTTGGCGCTCTCCATCTTTTCACAAGAGGCGATACGGAGCGGCGCATCATGATCAACGCAATCGGCCCGGTCTGGGATGGTAATGAGGTTTGGCTGGTCACCGGCGGCGGCGCTCTGTTTGCTGCTTTCCCGGAGGCGTATGCGACGGCCTTCTCCGGCTTCTATCTGGCCATGATGCTTCTGCTAGTCGGATTGATTTTCCGTGCCGTGGCCATCGATTTTCGAAGCAAACTGCCGATGAAATGGTGGCGACAATTCTGGGATATCAGTTTCAGTGTCAGCTCAATTCTATCGGCGCTGCTGATAGGCGTAGCCCTCGGCAATGTCGCCTGGGGGATACCTCTCGACACAACCCACGAGTTTGCCGGGAGTTTTTTGGGTCTGCTGCACCCGTATACGTTGGTTGTGGGCCTGACAACTTTGGCCCTGTTCATGATGCACGGCGCGATCTATGCTGTGATGAAGACCGAGGGCGAACTTCAAGCAAGAGTCCGCGGTTGGATCAATCGTACGATTATTTTCTTCATCATATGCTATGCGGTTGCTACGATGGCGACTCTGATTTACGCTCCGCACATGTCAGAGAACATTCACAACAACCCGATTCTGTGGGCCATACCGATCCTCAACATGCTGGCGATTGCCAACATACCGAGAGAGATTCACCATGGTCGGGAATTCCTCGCGTTCCTGTCATCGTGTGCGTCGATGGTTGCCCTTATGGCTACGTTCGGAGTAGGCATGTATCCGAACTTGCTACTGTCAAAACCGGAGATTGCAAACAGTCTGACGATTTACAGTGCGGCGTCGTCGACACGAACGCTTGAGATCATGCTGACTATTGCTGTCCTGGGTATGCCACTGGTGATTGCGTACACGGTGAGCATATACTGGATATTCCGCGGAAAAGTGAAACTGAACGCCAGCAGTTACTAGCGCGCCTCGGTACAACTGCAAAACACAAAAACGGCCACTATCTTAATTGACGGTGGCCGCTTTCGTTTGTTCGGGTGTGGACACGGCCTCACGGACAGGGCGGCAGCGGATCAAGGGTGATGAACATCGAGCTTATCATCACGGTCAGGTCGCCCATCGTCACCAGCAAGTCGGGACTCATATCGCAGTTGCCCTCATCCACACAGACCAATGGGATGAGAGAGATGAAGAGGTGGTCTATGAGAGTTGTCAGGTCACCCATGGTAACGAGATTGTCAGCAGATCCGTCGACGTTGCCCACGGATGGTCCGGTGCAACAAGTGCCGCTGGCGGTGATCCGTTCGGCAAACAAATCCATGTTGCCGTCGTCGTCCGATGCGCGCAATCGCACGGTGAAGTCGCCGCTTCGCAAGTATGTATGCGACGGGTTCGTTTCATGACTGATGGTGCTATCATCAAACGTCCAGTAGTAGCGGGTCGCGTCAGTCGATGTGTTGGTGCATGTGATATCCAAGCCGTCGATCGTGCAACTGAACTGCGCATCCGGATACACGGGCGCTCCCGCCGTGGGGCCGTACTTGAGAGTCCACTGATTCCAGTCGCTCGATCCGGTGACATAGACATAGCCGGACTCGTCAACCGCGACTGAGTACGCACCCTCGGTATAGTGGAGGGCGGAATCCGAACGGACGACCCATTGTTCCTCGCCGTACGGAGCGTATTTCACCGTGCAGAAGTCATCCCCAAAACTACTCGCTCCGAAGCTCCGGCCGGTGATGTAGATATTGTTGTCATCGTCGATAGTCATCTCTTTTACGCTATCGCGTGCGTTGCCCGGCCCGCTGTAATGGGCTGTCCAGAGCGTGTCGCCGGTAGCGGGATCGTACTTGATTGTGCAGTAATCGTACCCCGTGCCGCCTTCGGAATAACTGCCCGTGTAGCAGTTGCCTGTAGTTACCGGGCATCCGGTGCGGTCAATCAAAACCTGTTTGGCTTCAGCCGTGCCCCAGGGACCTTCAAACAAGTTCTCCCATTGTTCGACTCCAGACGGATTGTACTTGATAGTCGTGAAGGCGAAGTTGGATGCGGCCGCGCCGGGGACGAGCAGCTTGCCGGCTACATACACGTTGCCCTCGTCATCGACTGCGATGTCTCTCGGCTCGTCCGTACTGTGGGAGGGACCGTCCTTGACCGCTGTCCACAGTGTGTCGCCCGAGGAGTTGTATTTGACCGTGATCCAGTCGTAAGTCGCATTGCGCCAGCACATGCCGGTGACGTACACGTTACCGGCATCATCGACGGCCAGAGCGCGGGGCTCGTCACGATTGTCCCCGCTGTTGTTGTAACGGGCAGTCCAGACCGTGTCACCGTCGGACGTGTACTTGATGGTCAGGTAGTCGTAGCTGTTTTGGTTGCTCCAGCCTGTGACGTAGACGTAGCCGTCGGCGCCGACCGCAAGATCTTTCGGGTAGTCCCAGCCACTGGTCGGGCCGTCATATTCTTCAGCCCACTGCAAAACGCCGTCACTATCGTACTTGATCGTCACGTAGTCTGCCGGCCCGCCGGAGATGTACATCCACACCGACACATAGATGCTGCCATCGGGGCCCAACTCCATGTCGCAGAATTCCTCGTTTCCATTGCCCGAGTGATTGTACTGTCGTGTCCAGACCGTATCGCCGGTTGCAGTGCTGCGCTTCACGAGCGAGAGATCGCTTCCAGCGCCTGAGACGCGACCACCGACATAAAAATAGCCGTTGCCGTCGAGCAGTATTTTGTAACCATCGTCCGGGTAACCGTCGCCGTCGGGGAGAGATACGTCCCACTCGACCTGCATGAGGCTTTCGTCGCGAGGAAGATTGACGATGTCTGCGTTCTCGTGAACCTGTACCAGATCAACGCTGTCCTTCATAAACGGGTTGGTGAAGAGGGATGCTCTTTCGGGAGTGAGCAAGCCCCACGGACTTTTGGCGGGTGGGGCGAAGTTGGGGTAGTGCCAGTGTTCCTGCATAACGCTGTGCCTGGAAACCGGCTCGGTCGCCGGAAAGTCGGCCGGATGGTTCAGCCCGAAAGTGTGTCCCAGTTCGTGGGCGATCGCTCCCACCGGTGTGCACGGCCAGGCATCGACTCCGGTACCGCCGGGACAGTCGCCCCCGGAGTAGGCAGGATTATTGAAGTAGGGGAACGCCTCGGTACCGATTATGGCCAGTCCACAGTCACCGCCGCAACTGGAGGCAGCTCCGGCCCACCATCCTGAACCGTGAGCGAATAGCAATACGATATATCCGGGTTCCCAGATCGGGTGTCCGTTGGCATCCATTTCAGCAGGAAGTGAGCCCCACCAATCACCGTGGTTCAGGTAGTACTCTCTTGTCTGCTCGCCGTAATAGGTGCGCACGACCTCCGGATACTCCAGGTCAAACGTGACGCCACCCGAAATGATCTGATACCAGGCCTGGATTTCAAGTGTGGCGGCAATCAGCGTATCAAGCAGTTCCGGGTCGTAAGTGACGTTGGTCGGAACGACACAATAGACGGCCAGCTTGTAGTCGCCATCCTGAGGGACAAAACCGTTGTCAACGTATTCAGGAACGGGCAAACGAGAGCAATCGTGGGAAAAAGCGTTCATTGCAACAAGCAGAACGACCAGCAGGAGAATAGCGAATCGTCCCCTGACGATACAGAAATAACTACGCATATGATCCTCGCCTCGTTTGGCGTGGGAGGTTCTGGTCTCCCGATTAATGGGGTCCAATATGGTGGACGCCGTTCAATTGCTGTGTACTCTACTCCAATAATATCGTCGGATACCCATTTTGTCAAGTAGGACCTGGACTGAAGTTGTGACTTAGTAACGAAAAGGGCCGGTTCTGATACGAGAACCGGCCCTTGAATCGTGTTCTTCTGAGAGACTACGGACATGCCGGGAGCGGGTCGAGCGTGATGAAGAGATGGTCGATCAGCAGCGTGAGATCACCCATCGTCACCAGACCGTCCTCGCTCATATCAGTATTGCCCTCATCGACACACTGGAGCGGCGCGAGCGAGATGAAGAGGTGGTCGATCAATACCGTGAGATCGCCCATCGTCACCAGATTGTCCGGCGAGGCATCAACATTGCCCACCGAAGGGCCGGTGCAACAGGTCTGACAGACGTCGCCGATGCCATCCTCGTTTGCATCAGCCTGGTCCGGGTTGAAGTCGTCTACACAGTTGTCACAGGCGTCGCCAAAGCCGTCGAGGTCGCCGTCAGCCTGATCCGGGTTATGACTGGCCCAACAGTTGTCTCCGTCCACAAGAACGAATCCGGTGGGCTGTTCGCACCCGGTCTGCGTGGCCGCCGTGGTGCCATAGCCGTCGCCGTCGACATCTATGTACCAGATTGTCTCCGGATGAATCTCGCCATTGGTGTCATCACAGTCGGTATTGTCGGCCACGTAACCATCGGGTTGCGCGCACTGAGTCAACGTTGCAGCGGCATCACCGTAAGTGTCGCTGTCGGTGTCGGCATACCACACGGTAGTGGGATTGATGTCGGCGCTAGTGTCGTCACAATCTGAATCATCCAGAACGTATCCCGTTGGCTGTTCACACTGCGTGAGGCTCACATCTGGATTACCGTATGTGTCACTGTCAGCATCTTCGTACCAGATGGCGTTTGGATTGGCCGCACCGTTTGTGTCATCGCAATCGGTGTTGTCCAACACATAGCCGGTCGGCTGATCGCATTGTGTGAGGCTGACAGCAGGATTACCGAAAGTGTCGCTGTCAGCGTCCTCGTACCAGACTGTAGTCGGATTGATCGCGGCGTTTGTGTCATCACAGTCGGTATTGTCGGCCACGTAACCATCGGGTTGCGCACACTGAGTCAACGTTTCAGCGGCATCACCGTAGGTGTCGCTGTCGGTGTCTGCATACCACACGGTAGTGGGATTGATGTCGGCGCTAGTGTCGTCACAATCTGAATCATCGAGAACGTATCCCGTTGGCTGTTCACACTGCGTGAGGCTCACATCTGGATTACCATATGTGTCACTGTCAGCATCTTCGTACCAGATGGCGTTTGGATTGGCCGCACCGTTTGTGTCATCGCAATCGGTGTTGTCCAACACATAGCCGGTCGGCTGATCGCATTGCGTGAGGCTGACAGTTGGATTACCGAACGTGTCACTGTCGGCGTCTTCGTACCAGATTGTAGTCGGGTTGATTGCGCCGTCTGTGTCATCACAGTCGGTGTTGTCAGGCACGTAACCATCGGGTTGCTCACACTGAGTCAACGTTTCAGCGGCATCACCGTAGGTGTCGCTATCGGAGTCTTGATACCAGACGGTGTTTGGATTCAGCCCCGCGTTGGTATCGTCGCAGTCCGAATCATCGAGAACGTATCCCGTTGGCTGTTCGCACTGTGTTAACGAGACTGAAGAGTTGCCAAAAGTATCGCTGTCGAAATCCTGATACCAGACTGTAGTCGGGTTGATTCCGGCGTCCGTGTCATCACAGTCGCTGTCATCAAGTACATAGCCGGTAGGTTGCTCACACTGTGTTAGTGAGACAGAAGGATTGCCGTAGGTGTCGCTGTCGGAATCCTGGTACCAGACGGTGGTGGGGTTGATTCCGGCGTCTGTGTCATCACAATCGCTGTCGTCAAGTACATAGCCGGTAGGTTGTTCACACTGTGTCAGTGAGACAGAAGGATTGCCGTACGTGTCGCTATCAGAATCCTGATACCATACGGTATTCGGATTGATATCCTCGTTTGTATCGTCGCAGTCACAGGCTGCGCCAAACGTATCGGAATCGTCATCTTCCTGTAACGGATTGTAGTCGTCAGGGCAGTTGTCAATTGCATCGGCGACACCGTCACCGTCAGAGTCCTGCAGTGAGGAGCATTCAGTACCGGTCAGTTCCACGTCGTCGATGTTCCACCCGCAGTACTGCCAGCTTCCGTCCGAGGTACCCATCGTCCAGCGCAGATAGACTGTGGGCTGACCGTCTGCCACAGAGGACAGGTCCAGCTCGATTTCGGTCCAGGCGTCATCTGTGACCTCGGTCTCGTTCTCCCACAGAGTTGTCCAGGAAGAGCCGTCGTTAGAAGCGCGAATGTAGGCATGGTCGTACTGAGGCTGCTCGACCCCAAGCCAGCGCCAGAAAGTGAGGCTCACATTTGCCAGATCCGAACAGTCTATGGCAGGCGAAGTAAGGTGTGTTTCCGAGAGGCTGCTTCCGTAGTCACCGGACAGATTGTAGCCAAAGACATTACTTCCAGTATGGGCGCTCGACGGGTCAGGATTGCCGTGATCACCACCGGCACCGGCTGGCGTACCGCGCTGCCACAGTCCGTTGGCAGTCCACCCCAGGTCAGTTTCGAAGCCATCGCTGAACGCAGTAACTGTGCCCGTCGAGGGTACCGCTGTGCGAGGCGAGGCAGGGTCTGGATCATAAAGGCGACCGTAGGTTGACTCTTCGGCGCTGACATAATACTCAAGCGCGTCGCCGCAATTCATGGCCGGGAGAACGGCGTCGTACGTGTTGGTCACAGTCTCTGTCATTGAGGTCGTCTGGAGAGCGCCACCGTTGAGTTTGTAGTGAAGTTGGCCGGTGCCTGAGATCGGTACACCGCCAAGGTACGAGCTGACCACTACTTCAAAAGTAGTGGTTTGACCCGGCAAAGTTGTCTCAGGTGCGCCTGTTGTGTACGTAAATGAAAGCCCCGGGAGCGGGGTAGATACGCCAACAGCATTCCAGGCGTTGGCAACCTGCAAAGCCCAGGCGCCGGTGCCGTCGAGATCGTTTGCTGCGGTGATAGTCGCGAGCGCAGCTTCATGATACGTAGTGTTGACCCCCCAGTATAGTTGATTGGCGCGATAGGCTATCTGGATGGCGTTGTCAACGTCAATACCGGTGACGGTTACGCTGTGGTGTGTGCCGCCGTCTGAGAGCAGGTAGAACCACTTGTTGCCGACACCGCTGTTGGTGTGAACGCCGCAGTAATCGTTGTAATATGAGGGAGAACAGCCCTCGACATCGATCCAGTTCGGATCAGAGGTGCCGTAGAAATCGGGATCACCGTAGTCGTGTGGCTCCGACATGGAGCGGAACGGCTCGCCGCTGGTGCGACCGTTTTCGCCCATTCCCCAATCAGGCGTGTCGAGCGAGTCATGTGCCCACTCAAATGCTGCGCCCATCATGTCGGAGAACGACTCGTTGAGAGCGCCGGATTCTTTCTGATAGGCGAGGCTTGAACAGTTTTCGGTTACTGCGTGACCCCACTCGTGAGCAATCACGTCCGGACAACCGGCGAGGGAGCGCCAGCCGGTGCCATAGCTCCATATGACAATCTGTGAGCCGTTCCAGTACGCGTTGTTGTCACCTTCAGCACTGTAGTTGACACTGACCTGCATGGTTGAACCGTTGTCGTCGAAACTGTTGCGACCGAACTCCCGTAGCCAATAGTCGTAGACGAGGGCGCTGTACACATGGCCGTCTACAGCCGCTGCCTGCTCGGTAGTGTTCCAGACGTTGTCTCCGTCGGTTGCCAGCGTTCCCGGAAGACTTGAGCTGGCGATGTAAGTGCGGATATCCTCGCCGGACGGCATCTGACCGTCGTGACCGTGGGGATTGTTCGACGTCTGGCGGGTCTCGTCGATCATGTCGTACGTGCTGCCGTTGTAATCAGTGTCGATATGATTCCGTGCGTCTCCCATGACGCTGGTACCAGTACCAATGTCGTTGTCCCTGGTGTCTTGCATCACGCGGTTGGCTTTGTAGATCACCTCGCCGGTGTGAGCGTCGATGAAGTACTCCCAGCGTCCCATCGGAGAGTTGGAGTACAAGAACATCCGCCAGGCAAGATACGTGGTCCCTTCCCAGGGAAAGATGACCAACTCCGGCGTGTTTGGTTCGCCCGGACCAAAGAAACTCCGGAGGTCCGCGTCGGCGATGGAAACTGCTTCGGGTGTCTGAATGTCGGGAGCCGTATCGAGTTTGATCTTTGGTTCGATGGTGCCGTTGACAGTCTTCAGAATTCCGTCTGAGCCGAAGTGTGCAATCATCTCCTGACCGATAACCGGGAGACCCTCAAAACGCTGCTGGAATCGAATGTGCCGCATGCCGAGGTCATCCTCGATAATGCGACTGACTTGCATGTCACGGGCTGCGTTCGTCAGTTTATACACATTTTCATTGTTCTGCAAATACGTCAGTGCCGCATTCACTTGATTGGATGCCGCAGTCGGAGCCGACAGAACGCCCTCAACATATCGCGGGACGCCGTTCTTGGCTTCCATGAAGGTGTCGATTCGCTCGACATTCCGGATCTGCTTAGCTTTTGCGGTGGAGTTGTTTTCCTGTCCCGCAAACAAGGCGGGAGCGAGGGCCATGGAGAGAATAAGAGTCAGTGCGATAATCCCGCTTAGCATTCTGTCCGATGACAGGATTCGACTGATCTGGTGTGGTTTGTAGTTCATTACTTCCAATCCGGTTCAAATGATGTGTAATGCAACAATTCAGTTGTCGTTTGGCATACCTTGTAAGGCTATCGGCAGTATCGAGAAGTATGCCAGACAAAACTGAACGACTTGACAGCGCTTGCTATCGTGTCGTGCTGCGTATGTACTAACGATTCCTTCTGTCGCTAACGGCATTTGCAGTAAGTGGCGGTGTGAGGGAGGACCACATATGCCTACCTATGGAGCAAATATACATTTTATCCACTGAACGTCAAGGGTTTATGCCGGGTTCCGTGTTTCCTTCCCGGATGTGACCGGTCCACGTTGAAGGGATCAGAGGCTCAAGATAGTGTCATCGCCGAAGGTCGGTTTGGATACTTCGCGTGAGCTGACACGAGAGTACGGCCCGGGGGCGGGTACGATTCCTGTTGATTTTTCCTGAAAGGTCGCGGATATTGCCTGCAATTGCGCGGCCACGCTGTGGTCGCTGCTCGCTGATTCCATGACCTGCGGCTATTGTTGGAGAACGTGACCCATGAATTGGCTCCGAAACCTGTTTGTCGATAGCCCCGAGGATTCCCACCGGGTGTTGGAGGCAATTCAGGCAAAATTCTCCCATTTTCTTTCCCTGTTGGATCAAAACAACCGGGTGCTCAAAATACTGAGCGACATGGAGGAGAAGTCTCAGGGGGAATTCCTTTTCGATATCAACTACATTCGTGCCAGTTTGTTGGAGATCAGGGCAGGTGTTCGCGGCTTGATTGAGGAGATGGTTGCGCTCGGCGGACAGAAGTATCTTCCGCTGACCTCCGTGTACAGCGAAATAAACGGCAAGATCGACGCCATTCTGCCCGGATGTCGTTCCCTGGGGTCCGACGATTTCACTATCCCATTTGACCGCCTCTGTCGGCAAAGGGCGTGCAGTGTCGGCTCCAAAAACGCCCAGTTGGGCGAGCTGAAGTCACGCCTGGGACTCAGTGTACCTGACGGTTTTGCTGTCAGCGGTTGGGCTTACAAAGCGTTTCTGGATCATAACGGTCTGCAGGATCGAATCAGCCGTCGTCTGGACAAACTGGACCCGACTGAACTGGCGCATCTGGTGCAGGTATCCGACGAGATACAGGCGATGGTACGTGAGGCGGAGATTCCGCAGAAACTGGCCGGGGCCATTGCCGCCGAGGCAGATGCACTCTCGAAACGTTCGGGCGCAACGCAGTTTTCGCTTCGATCGAGTGCAATTGGCGAAGACACCGAGTATAGTTTTGCCGGACAATACGCCACCTTCCTCAACATCGGGCTTGATGAGGTTGTGGAGAATTATCGCAAAGTTGTCGCCAGCAAATTCACGCCGCAAGCGATTTACTACTACTTGAGCCATGACCTTTCCGAATCCGAGTTGGCGATGAGTGTGGGATGTGTTGTTATGCTGGACGTGCGGGCGAGCGGTGTGATATATACTCAGGATCCGGTTCACTCGGGCAACGACTGCGTACTGGTCAACTCAATCTACGGTCTGGGCAAGTATCTTGTCGACGGAACACTTACTCCGGACATCTTCTGTGTCTCGCGCGAGAAGAAAGCAGTTTTCAGAAGTCAGATAGCCCACAAACCGGTGAGACTTGTCCTGGATAAGAAAAGCGGGGGCACCGCTTGCGAGGATGTGCCTGCAGAGATGCAGGATCAGCCGTCGGTGAGTGAAGAAGAGTTGCTGGCGCTGACCGAGTGCGCCCTTAGAATCGAGGAGCACTACGATGCCCCGCAGGATATTGAGTGGGCCATTGATCAAGCCGGCAAATTGGCAATACTCCAGACTCGTCCGCTGCATGTCGTCAGACCGACCAAGGACGATGGTCCGGATGTGTCTTCCTACGAGCTAATCGTCGCAGAGGGGGATACGGTATGTCCCGGGGCGGGCGGAGGCCCGGTGTACCATGTCCATACAACGGGCGATCTTCCCGGAGTTCCTGATGGGGCGGTGCTGGTTGCGCCGCACACCTTCCCCGGTCTGATAACCGTGATGCCCAGAGCGAGCGCCATCGTCACTGAAACCGGGGGAGCGGCCAACCACATGGCCACAGTGGCCCGCGAATATCGCATCCCGACTCTGGGCGCGGTGACTTCCGCGATGGACTTGCCGCAAGGACAGGTGGTAACGGTCGATGCCACCTCGGCTGTCATCTATGCTGGAGTGCATCAAGAGCTCATCGAGGCGCGTCGGCCCGAGTACGAGCTATTCAGCGATATGGCGATTTTCAACATGCTCGAAGAGATTCTCAACTACATTTCGCCGCTGAATCTGATTCATCCGAATTCGCCTAACTTTGTTGCCGAGCAGTGCCGCACATTTCACGATATCACTCGATTCTGTCACCAAAGAGCGATAGACGAGATGTTTGAGGGCGGTCTGAATATCGAGTGCAAAGACCAGATCGCGGTAAGATTGAAAAGCAATATCCCTCTGAAAGTCAATATCATCTACGTTGATCAGGACTATCACACTTATGCCAAACAGGAGTGGGTCGAGGAAGAGGATGTCGCGTCTGAACCGATGCGTCAGTTCTGGGCCGGGGTGAAGCATCAAGGCTGGCCTTCAGTACCGACCATAAACACACGCGGATTCATGAGTGTTCTCGGTACCACGGTAGCGGATGGCCAGCGAGAGGATTTTTCTGAGACAAGTTTCGCTATTCTCAGTCAGGAGTATATGATTCTCAGCCTGCGTATGGGATACCACTTCATGACTGTCGAAGCCATGTGTACTGAGGAGCCGGGCAAAAACTATGTGCGGATGCAATACAAAGAGGGCGGAGCCTCGGTGGAGCGTCGTTCGCGACGAATCCGTCTTATACGGGATGTACTGTCATCGGTCGGGTTTGAGCATCACAGCAAGGGTGACTTCCTCGATACACGACTCGCCTATCAGAAATCCGAGGTGCTTTACAAGCGGTTGCACGATCTCGGGCGCCTCACTATGCTCACCAAACAGCTTGATATGGCGCTATCCAACGCCAACGTGACAAAGTGGTATACAGAGGACATCATCCGGAAGCTCGGTTACGACAAACCGGGGAAGGGGAGTCGATGACATCCACGGGTTCACGCCCAAGAGGGATTGTCTACAAGATTCTCTCCTCAAATTACTTTCTTCCGGTCAGCTCGGTAGCCCTGTTCCTGGTACTCGGAGCCGCTCTGTATGCTGTTCATGTCGAGACGGCGAGCATTACTGATCAGTTGACGGGCCCTGTCGATAAAATCGAACTCCGTCAAATCGTCACCGAGTTTCACAATCGTCATCTGCTGGTTGAGATTGCCATGATCGTGTCGATTTTCGGTTTCGCGCTGTTGGTTGCCGACTATCAACGCAGAGTGTCGGGCGCACTTAAGAAACGTCTGACGGAACAGGAGCGCTGGCTGACGGCGATTGTTCAGAATTCGGTCGACGCGATCATATTCATCGACAACGACAATCGTGTGCGCATGTGGAACCGTGGTGCCGAGATGATCTTCGGGTACACAGCCGACGAAATGGTCGGCAGGCACTTTTACCATCTGGTGCCGCCTGAACTCGTCCAGAGCAAGGATCTGGATCGCATTTGGGATGAGGTTTACCAGAAGGGACATCTGAGCAACTATGAAACCCAGCGCCTTGCCAAAGACGGCCGTCGCGTGACAGTTGCCATATCCCGTACCTTGATCTGCGACCAGGTGGGCAAGCCCGTCGGAAGTGCTGCAATCGTCAAAGATGTGACTGAGAAAGTCGAAATGGATAAGCACATCTATAACGCGGAGAAGCTGGCGTCGATCGGGATACTGGCAGCAGGAGTGGCGCACGAAATAAACAATCCGCTTGCCATCATTCTCGGCCTGACAGACCTTCTCAAAGAGAGGTATGCTGAAGGCTCATCAACCTACGAAGATCTTGAGATGATCGAGTCCAACGCCAATCACGCCAGGTCGATAGTGGAGAACTTGCTTGGATTTGCACGGGTAACAGAGGGTTTGGGTGATGTTATCTCACCGGCCTCTGCTCTTGACACGGTTCTGAAGATCGCTAAGACTACGCTCATGACAAAAAAGATAGAAGTGATAACCGACTTTCGGGAGAATCTGCCACCGGTGGGTGGCGATACCCGCGAATTCCAGCAGGTGATCTTCAATCTGATCACTAACGCCACGGCGGCGATGGAAGAAAAGGGGGGGACGCTCACGATTTCTGCCGAGGCGGATGATGATTGGCTGCGAGTGCATGTTCAGGATACCGGAACCGGAATACCGAATAGGATCAAGCCACGAGTATTCGATCCGTTTTTCACCACGAAAGAGGTTGGGCAGGGGACGGGGCTGGGGCTGTCGTTGTCATACGGTATCGTACAGAAGTACGGGGGCGATCTGACATTCGAGAGCGTGTCACAGGAAGACAGTCCCGGTCGACCCGCGGGTACCGTTTTCACCGTATCTATGCCTGTACTCAACGACCGGAACGCTGTGAGAGGAGGCGATGGGTGAAGCCGAGAATATTGGCTGTCGATGATGAGCCGGCAATGCTGCGTTTGCTCGAACGAATCATTACGGAGAAGACATCTTATCGAATTGCCACAACCAACAACTCGCTCGAAGTGCCCGAGTTGCTGGAACAACACGAGTACGACCTGATCATCAGTGATCTCAAGATGGCAGGCATGGATGGTCTTGACATCTTGAAACATGTCAGGGAAAATAACCGCCGCGAGGAAGTCATTATCATGACCGCGTTTGGTTCTCTGGATAGTGCTACCGAGGCTATGCAGATGGGGGTATTCCACTACATTACCAAGCCGTTCAAGAAGGAACAGATTATTATTGCAGTGGAGCGTGCCCTGCAACTGCAGGCCATTCGGTGCAATGCCGTCCTGGCGGAGGCTCTGCTGCTCACTGAGCCGTTCGAGCAGGCACGAGCACTTTTCGAAAGAGAATATGTACGCAAACTTGCAGAGCGAGTCGACGGTGATATCCAGGCGATAGCACGGCACTCGGGACTGTCGGTCGAGGTGATAGAAGAAGCTATGAGGGACGCATAGCGGTTACGGAGACAGGTCCTGGACCGGTTCAGATGGAATCGATCGGACTGATTGAAAGGAGAGCTATATGGAGAATATACGGGCCAGGGATGTGATGGTCCCACTGGACAAGTACCCTCACCTGCCGTATTGGTTCACGCTGCGGCAGGCGATGGTTGAAATGGAACAGTCGGAGCTGATGATCAACGGGCGTAAGTCGCTGCCCAGAATGGTGCTGGTTTTCGACGAGAAGTATCAGTTGATTGGTATGGCCAGACGACGTGACATTCTTCGTGGCCTGGAGCCTGAGTTCCTCAAGGAAAAGTCACTCCATTACCGCAAAAAGTTGTGGGATGTTCAGGTTGATCCGGCCCTGTCGGAACTCAATTACGATACTGTTATGGACGGTGTCAAGCAGGCCGCCGAGTCGCCCATCAGCGAAGTGATGCTGCCGATCGAAGCAACCGTCAACGCCGAGGATCATATAGTTCGCGTGATTTACGAGATGAACAAACAGAATCTCTCTATGCTGCCCGTACTCGAAGATGGTAAGGTTGCAGGCGTCGTGAGATCGGTTGACGTATTTCATGAAATCTACAAACTCATCATTGAATAGTTAGTCAGGGATTTCTTCGAGGACAGACCCTATGAGCAATAACGACATTC
This sequence comes from uncultured candidate division Zixibacteria bacterium, assembly GCA_963664195.1. GTDB lineage: Bacteria > Zixibacteria > MSB-5A5 > GN15 > FEB-12. Next base: position 3,369,356 of record OY760907.1, on the reverse strand, counting down.
ACCGAGGCTTGCCAGAGAAGCCGGATGGCGTCTATCTGGCAAAGGCTGTGCGGAAACTCGACTGGAGACGCATTTTTCTCCTGTCACTTGGCGTGACGCTGTTTCTGATGATGTATTTCGCCCCCTCGCTTCCGGACGCAATAGACCCGGGCGGCCAGCACTTTGAACTGACTCGCGAAGGGAAAGCCTCCCTGGCTCTCTTTCTCCTCGCTGTTGTATGGTGGGTTTCTGAGGCGGTGCCGATCGGCATCACCAGTATCGCCATCGGCGTAATCCAGGCGTTATTCCTGATCCGGCCGGTGCGAACAGCCCTGACGGATTTCATGGATCCTTCGGTGTGGTTCATCATAGGCTCGCTGGCGATAGGCATGGCCTTTACCCGGTCAGGACTGACCAAGCGAATGGCCTACAAGATGCTGACCCTGGTAGGTGAACGGACAAGCATGATCTATATGGGGGCGTTTGTTCTGACGGCGGGCATGACGCTCATTATGGCCCACACGGCGGTTGCGGCCGCTGTGTTCCCACTATTGATGGCCATCTATGGCATGTACACCGAGGACACCAAGCCAACCCGATTCGGCAAGGGACTTTTCATCGGGATGGCTTTCACCGCAGGGGCCGGCAGTGTTGTCACGCTGCTTGGTGCCGCTCGAGGTGCCGTAGCGTTGGGGTTTTTCTCGGACGTGGTCAATCGGGATGTCAGCTTTTTCGAGTTAACGTATTACATGGCTCCCCTGGGGATAGTCATGACCTTGCTGCTGTGGGGCTTCTTCATGGTGTTCTTCCGCCCCGAGAAAAGCTCGATTCCGGGGCTGAAACAACGGGCCGGGATGCTGTACCAGAAATTGGGGCCGATTTCTAGAACGGAGATGCTAACACTGGTAATCACTTTGAGTGTAATTGCCACCATCGGTCTCCGTCAGGCGATACCGGCTCTGGAGCCTCTAAACAAGAACGCACTGATCCTGGTCTCAACGATAGCGTTCTTCGTGTTCAAGATTCTCACTATCGAGGATCTGGAACGGATGCCGTGGAATATCGTTCTGCTGTTTGGCGGCGCGATGAGTATCGGTTTCTGTCTCTGGCAGACTGGTGCCGCGCAATGGCTGGCTATCAATTGGCTGGTCATGTTTGAGCGCGCGCACTGGTTTATCTTTGTGATGGGGATTGCGGTGTTCGTGCTGGTGATGACGAATTTTATTATGAACGTTGCGGCCATCGCCATCTGTCTGCCGGTCGCTCTTGTAATAGCGCCATACCTTGGGGTGGCACCTGAGGTGATTCTCTATTCTTCACTGACAGTGGCGGGCATGCCGTTCCTCCTGTTGGTGGGTGCGGCTCCAAATGCGATTGCGTATGAGAGCAAGCAGTTTACTTCGGGCGAATTCTTCAAGGCGGGTATTCCGGCAAGTCTGCTTCTGTTGGCTGTGTTGGCCGTGTTCATCCTCGTGATTTGGCCGCTAATGGGCATGCCGATCGAGCTATCGAATAACTAGAAGGAGACAAGCGGAATGGCACAAGAACTGAAACTCATAGATGCTCTCGAAATAAAAGAGAACGCTATTCACTTGATATCTAAGGATTGGATGCTCATAACTGCCGGGACTATTGACGCATACAACACGATGACGGCATCGTGGGGCGGTCTCGGTGAGCTCTGGCACAAGAAGGTAGCCACCTGCTATATCAGGCCGGTACGACACACGTACGAGTTTGTCGAGAAGCAGGAATACTTCACGCTGACGTTTTTCGATGAGCAATACCGCGATGTTCTCAAGTATTGCGGGCACAAGTCCGGTCGCGATGTTGATAAGATGGCGATTCCGGAGTTGACGGCCGTGGAGAGCGACTCCGGCGCGATCTATTTCGCCGAAGCCAAGCTCGTGCTCGAGTGTCGTAAGCTCTACACTCATGACTTCGATCCCGACAGATTCCTTGACGCATCAATTGACGAGGAATATCCTGACAAGGACTACCACCGAATGTATATCGGTGAGATCACTCGCTGTCTGGCCCGTTGACCGGCCAGTATTATAGACGATGGAAAACGGCCGTCTCCCGTTTGGAAGGCGGCCGTTCTGTATGCGTGGTATGCAGTTTACGGGCACGGCGGCAGTGGCGCCAACGAGATGAAAAGGTGATCAATCAGGGCAACAAGATCGGCCATGTCCACGTGATCGGCATAGTCGCAGTCGATATTGCCTACCCGGTCCACACAGGCACAACCACGGATTTCGCCCGTTTCAGCGCGCAAACAGGTGCCAATTGAGACAAGTGTAATCAAAGAAGCTGCGAGCAGAACCCGCAAGGGGCGCATGCAACGTATCATGTGAGGTCCCTCCAACAAACAAGCAATTCGAATTGACACTTCAAGGCGTAGTACGTGTGTGCGGACAGCGTAACGTTGGGGCTGCCGACAAGTGACGATCCCCCGAAAACGGCAAGCATGGACTGTGCACAAGCACCAATGGTCTTGACATGTGTCTATATATACACCGGGGCGCACATTTGTTCAAGGCAATTCTCGTCTATGTCCCTAATTCTACGACCACAAAAGAGACGGCCGTCCTCACCTTCGAGAACGGCCGCTTTGTCTGAGTGCCATTTCTAGATTGGCTGTTTTCGATCCCTAGTCGACCAACCAGTAGTCGCGCGGGTAGAGACGATACACCGCCTGCGGCTGCTCAACCGTGGCGATGTAGTTCTCGAGAGATTCAAACTGCTCATCCGGTCCGATAAGGAAGAAATAAGAGTCCTTGCTCTCTGCAAGTGGGGCACCGTATCCGATCATGACCGGACCGTACGCCTCTTCCATGCGGGACTTCACGTCGTCGTAGAGTCCTTCGTCGTCTCTGATCGCGAGCACTTTCTCTCTGAAAGCGCGAACCATTTCCGGTGACTGACCGTCGGCCAGATCACTTGCCATGGCCGCCCCACGAGTCTCGTAGCGGGAGGCAGAACGCGAGGCACCAAACACCTGTGCCACGGCGTACGAGGTCAGCGAAGGGTCATCCTTCGCCGTCTTCAACTCGTTGACGACAAATCGCATGGTTTCGGCTACATCGGGGCAGCGTTCGGCGTAGTAGGATACGCGCCCAGCGTTTTCTCGGTAGCCGTAGCCGTTGCTGTAAGCCAGACCCGCCGCCCAGGTCCTCATGAACAAACCGTGAGGACCGCCGCCGCCGTATAATTTGCCGGCAAGACAGGTGAGCACTTGGGACGTCGAGGTGTCATACCGCACTTCGGTCTCTTTGGCACCGAACAGGAGGACGCCGTTGCGTGTCTCTTCGTGCAGGAGACCGACGTAAACCGGCTTAGTGTCGAGTCCCGGTGTGCGATCTATGAGTCGCTGAGCGATGCGGTTGGATTTGGCATACTGCTGATCGACCGATTTTGTCCTGGAGTCTAGCTTGCCAACGAACTCGCGAATGAGTTCCATCGAGGCATTGCGGTCATCGCTGTTTGAAATCATATACATGCGGGCATTGTCGGACTTCCTGAGCAGATCAAGCGCAGTATTGATATCGGTCAGGGCGCTTTCCGGTTTCACGAGAAGATCATTCTTGATCTCGTCACACATGAACGCGAAATCTGCTGAGAGAGTTTCGTCGGGAATGTCGCCGAGCGTCGCCTTGAGGGCATCGTTGACATCGGTCATGACAGTCGCGAGCGGCTCACCAAGTTCGGCGTAGTCGGCACCGTCCAGAAACGCGGTCAAACCTTCTCGATCCAACCCGGAGGCGGATTGCTTGAGCGCTTCAAGAGCGCCAACGGTTTCCTGCTGTTGTTCTCCGGAACCAAGGTCGGTCAGCATCCATTTCAGGCGCTGCATGTGGTGCAACTCGGTAAGGAAGCAGCCGGTCGACATGAGTACCGGGTTTGTCTGATACCTGTAACCGAAAACCGGATTGTCAACCCAGTCTTCCTCCGAACCCTTGGTCCTGTTGCGGTATCCAACCAGCGCCTGATCGATCAAATCCATCATGCGCGGAATATTGTCGACTGACAGATAGGGGGAGTACAGGGCCGCGTCCATCCAGCCGAGGGCGTTCTTCAGCTCCTCCAGATTGCTTGCCCGACCCGAGACAACCAATTCGGCACGATTGGTGTGACCATTAGAGCTATAGAAAGCGTTGAGGCTCATGACCTCACTGCGGAGTCGTTCGCTCATCACTTCGAACGGTATAACCTCCCCGTCACGGGTTACGCCGATTGATGTCAGGACCGACGGCAGGGCGGGGAGATAGACTAACAGGTTTTCAGGAAGCACGTTCAGGTTCAGGGCGAGACCAATCTGCGAAGACGTCATGTTCTCGAATGTAGATGCTACCATCGGCACATCACCAGGAAGCGCGAGGACTTCGTAAGTGAGCTGGTCATCCAACGTCATCGGCGGGTTTTCGATAAAGTCGGGAATCTTGTCCTCGATGGCGAGTGCATCCAACTCCGCTGTCTTGGTGTCAAAATCCTCCTTGAACCTGCTGATCGCTTTCTGATCATCGGTTGTCGCATACTCTTCGCGGAAGTCCTCCAGGTAACCGGCAACCCGAGACTCTTTCGCTGCGATGTTGGCCGCCTGAATGTCGGGCGTCGGGTAGGCACCAATGGCGTACGGTGGGATATCGAGGAGTCCCCACTTGTCGATGAACGTGCGCCAGAAATTACCTTCTGAATGCATCAGACTGTCCGCGTATTCGAAACGGTCTTTCAGAACCAGAGATTTCCGGAATCCCGGCTCTTTCTCCAGGTCCTCCAGCATGTTCAGCCAGGTGCCTGCTGGTCCCCGGCGGAAGCCGAACATGGGAGGCTGATTGAGGTAGTTCTCTGTGAACTTCCTGTCGGACGCCAGCCGGTTGGCGGCACGGGCATTGAATTCGCGAAGCTCTTCTGAACCCTCCGGCAGCGCGCGAATGCGACGCATCTCGCTGACAATCATGGCGTACGCACTGTCGAGGTTCCTTTCGGTAACTTTGTCGTTGGGGACTCCGGAGAGGCCGAAGTAGACCTGGTGCCCGAGATCGTCATCCCAACCGCCGTACACGCTGGAAGCGCCGAAATCCGTCTTCTTGGTGGCGGAGTTGATGAACGTATTGTACAGGTCTGATGTCTCACCGCTGGAGAATGTGGAGAGAAATATGTCCAGGATGAACTCTTCGTTGAAATCGATGTTGGCCGTCAACGGCAGCGTGTACATCAGATCGCCGGGATCTTCCGGCTTGTCGCTCGGGAATCCGACGAGCTGTGTGGTACCGAGCGGGGCCGGTTTCGGATCCGGAAAGTCGTACGCACCGATACCTACATTTGGACTGGAGTCTGCGTAGTCCTGACAACTGCCGAGGATTGTGTTTGTTCTCTCAAGAAACGTCTCGATGTCTATCTGACTAGGGATAGACACAATCGCTCCCATATTCGCCAGATGGTAATTCTCTTTGTGGAATGCCCACATGTCTTCGGGGACCATGTTTCTCATGGAGTCCGGTTGACCGCCTGAGCAGTGCGCCAGGGGATGATCCTCGCCGTAGGTCAATTTGCTCATAGTACCCCAGGTGTAGTACCAGGGCTTCTCGAATGCACTGACCATTTCAGTATAAACAGTACCCTTTTCCTCGACAGACAGTTCACCGGTCTGCGGGTCTTCGGTTACACCGATGTGACAAACCTCGCGCCGAATCTCTTCATCTGTGAAATCCGGATGGAGAAAAGCCTGTAACTTGGCTTCAAAGAGATCATAAAATGTCTCTTCGCCGGCAGAGGTGTTGAAATGATAGCAGGTGCGATATTGCTGCGTGTACGCAGTGCTGTTTCCGAGGGCCATATCCTCAAGGGCGGCAACGTAGCGACCGCGTTTGCCCTTGCCGAGCAACAGATGCTCACACGCGTGCGGCTCGCCCTGACTGCCGGTAACGGGAGTTTTGATCCAGTAAAAAGCCTGTGGCACCGATTGTATCTGCATCAAGTCGACGACGAACCCGTATTTTTCTGAAACGAATCGAGCTCCCAGAGCCTTGCCAGCTCCGTTTTCGTAGATATTGGCGGTGCGGAATCCGTGGACCGACTGGTCCTGCTGAAGTCCTTCAAGGAACTCGTTAGCCAGGAGAGTCGAAGAGAATGCCAGCACGACTGCCAGCACGAGTGCTATAAACCTTAGGCGGTTCTTCATATTCAAAGCCCTTTCATAACACGACTATTTTGTTCCGATTGCATGATATAGCAAATACTACGATGCGGCAACTGATTTGGTTACGTGCTGCTGACAGTAAAAAACACGCCCCCCGATTGGGGAGCGTGTTTCGGACACAGGAAGTGTGCCGTGGAAGAAGGAAGGAAGTGCTTTCTTATGGGCAGGACTGGAGCGGATTGAGGCTGATGAACAGGTGGTCAATCAGGACGGTGAGGTCACCCATGGTAACTAGGCCGTCAGCGCTCATGTCGACGTTACCCTCGGTGATGCACGCCAGCGGATTGAGGCTAATGAACAGGTGGTCGATCAGGACGGTGAGATCACCCATCGTTATCAGGTCGTCAGGGGAACCGTCGACATTGCCGACAGACGGACCGGTGCAGCAACCGGAGGAGACACAGCCGTTGGCGTTGCCCAGGAAGCTGTACTGGGTCAAGGCGGTCCAACCGTAGGCCCAGATGTCTTCGATAGCTACGCTCGGATCAAAGGCACCAGGGTAGTCAACAACCGTGAAGTCAGCGAAATCGACATCGATGGCACCCGGGTAACCCGGGACGGTCGGCGGGAAGAAACCGTCGATCGGATCCTTGGGGTCAATCCAGGAAGTCCAACCGGCACCGGCCAGATCGGTCGGACGCGGGTCGAGGCTGGATTCCGGAATGCGGCTGAGGTTGCACATCTTCGGGTCGCCGGCAAAGTCATTGCCGGAGGTGAAGAGAGCGGCCTCCACAGCGGCGTCACCGTTGCAGATGGCGGTCGGCGTGTTTCCGTCGCCAAAGCCGTACCAGATGTTGTTCATGAACTTGATTTGGCCGCCAGCCAGGCGATCCTGCGAGTCAGTCGGCTCGGAATCTTCGTTCTCAACCTTGAGGCCGTAAGTCCCGTGGTCGGTAAAGATTGAGTTGTAGTATGCCGAACCGGCGTTGTCACGAATCTCGAAGCAACGCTGGGTGCCGGTCTGGTCAGCACCGCGGCCACAATAAGTGGCGTTGGAAATCAGTGGAGTGGCAAAAGGCATGCCATCGACCGGGGACGTGCCACCATCGTGTTCACCGCCGCGATCGCCGGCGTCGGAAGCCTGGATCGTAAACCAGAACTGGCCGGTTCCACGGAAACCTTCGTCGTAGTCGAAGGAATCGTCGCCGCAGAAGGCAGCAATCAGGTGGTCACAGTTGACCGTGCCCCCGAAGAATTCGTAACCGTCGTCGAGGTTGTAGAACACTTCGACGTAAGAGATCATGGTACCGCGACCGACGGCGCCCATGGTGAGGCCGTTGATCTCGTTGGCAGCGCCGATTTCCGAGCCGCCGTGACGGATCGAAACGTAGCGGACAACACCGGAGTTGTCATTATCGTCCGTGCCGCCATAGTCGCCGCGCGGTTCCTCTTCGGGGATACCTTCAATGTGGCGGGTCACGGTGGTAGTGTTCAGATTGGCCTTTCCGAGAAGGATGAGGCCGCCCCACTTGCCGCGAGCGTCGGCCAGCGGAATGTCATTAGGGTCATCGATATCGTCGATGATGGAAGTGAAGACGATCGGCTCATTGCGTGTACCCTCGGCACAGATCTTGCCGCCCATGGCGACGATCAGAGCGGAGGCACTGGCACCGGAACCCTCGTTACCCTTAACGATGGTTCCCGGCTCGATGGTCAGCATTTCGCCGTCTTCGACGAAGACAAAGCCGTTGAGATTGTAGACAGTGTCGGCAGACCAGTAGTTATCGGCAACGATATCAAAGTCAGTCACGACCTTGATCGGCTTGCCGTTGTCAGTGATTTCGTCCGGCGTGGTGGAAAGGAAGCTGTAATGAGTCAGCGCGGTCCACCCGGCGATCCAGATGTTTTCCACAGAGACGTTCGGGTCAATGGCACCCGGGTAGTCAACGACTTCAAAGTCGGCCCAGTCGACGTCGATAGCACCGGGGTAGCCCGGGACGGCCGGCGGGTTAAAACCGTCGATCGGATCCTTCGGGTTGATCCAGTGGTGCCATCCGGCACAGCCAAGTCTGGTCGGGCGAGGGTCGAGTCCGTTATCGGTAGTGCGGCTGATTCCGCGAATACCGGGGTCGCCGACCATGTCGTTGCCGGAGGTGAACAGGGCAGCTTCAACAGCGGCATCACCATTGCAGATAGCAGTCGGTGTGTTGCCGTCGCCAAAGCCGTACCAGATGTTGTTCATGAACTTAATCTGGCCGCCGGCCAGACGATCTTGAGAGTCGGTTGGCTCGGAGTTTTCGTTCTCAACCGCGATACCGTAGGTGCCGTGCTCGGTGAAGATCGAGTTGTAATAGGCCGACCCTGCGTTGTCGCGAATCTCGAAGCAACGCTGAGTACCTGTCTGGTCAGCTCCGCGACCAATGTAGGTCACGTTGGAAATCAGCGGAGTGGCAAACGGGGCGCCGTCCACCGGAGACGTGCCACCATCATGCTCGCCGCCGCGATCGCCGGCGTCAGAAGCCTGGATCGTGAACCAGAACTGGCCGGCGCCACGGAAACCTTCGTCGTAGTCGAAGGAATCGTCGCCACAGAAGGCAGCGATAAGGTGGTCGCAGTTGACCGTACCACCGAACCACTCGTAACCGTCGTCGAGGTTGTAGAAGACTTCGACGTGGGAGATGGTCGTACCGCGACCGACGGCACCCATGGTGAGGCCGTTGATCTCGTTGGCAGCGCCTATTTCAGAGCCGCCGTGGCGGATCGAGACATAGCGGACAACACCGGAGTTGTCGTCATCGTCGGTGCCGCCGTAGTCACCGCGAGGCTCCTCTTCCGGGATACCTTCGATGTGACGGGTGACAGTAGTAGTGTTCAGGCTGGCCTTGCCAAGAAGGATGAGGCCGCCCCATTTGCCGCGGGCGTCTGCCAGCGGAATGTCATTCGGGTCATCGACGTCATCGATGATGGAGGTGAAGACGATCGGCTCCTCGATCGTGCCGTCGGCGAAGATCTGGCCGCCCATGGCGACGATCAGAGCGGAGGCGCTGGCGCCGGAGCCTTCGTTGCCTTTGATAATCGTTCCCGGTTCAATGTTCAGCACTTCGCCGTCCTCGACGAAACAGAAACCGGCCAGGTTGTAGACCGTGTCCGAAACCCAGTTGTTAACGGCCACGATGTCAGCGTCGGTGATCACCTTGACCGGCTTACCGTCGTCACTGACCTGTCCAAAGGCCAGTACCGGCATTGCGGCGACCATCAGCATGAAAAATAGCTTTTTCAACATGTTTACATTGTTCCTTCAGTATGTGAGCCATCAGGCTCAGACTGTTGTGTTTCGATATAGTGGTAATTGAAGTCAGTGATTTCTGTGGCAAGTACCGGTTCAGTGTTCCTCCTTGCGTTTTCTCTGTTTAGATTACCCATGTCACTTTCGTCCTCTGGAAGCGGATCGTAATTTCCTGCCATTATTCCTCCTTTGGGCTGGGAGTGGCTCTGAACAATGGCAGTGGTCACACGCACGACGACAATTTCCTGGAGAAACGTTTAGACTGTATTAGCAAGAAGTCATTATTCCGTAAGATGGCGCGAGTGGGAGGAAATCGCCGGTCCAAAGTGGGCCAGGTGGGGGCATGCAGGGGAAGAAGAGAGGCCGAAGCGTGTTGTCCGCTCCGGCCTGGATTCGATTGTCAGCACCTTCGCATTGAAGTGTCTTTACCAGACGTTGTAGTTGACGCCAAGGGAAAAAGTGCGACCCGGAGAGTAGGATTCATAAACCTCATCCGCGACACTGTCGCCTATTTTATCTTCATAGAGGTACTCGATCTTGGAGTCGAGGAGGTTTGAGATTCCGGCATTGAGAGTTGTACCGGCGATGAACTTCTGGGACAATCTCAGGTCAAGTCGAGAGAATGGCTGCTCGTAAACGTCGGGTGTCATGCCTTCAGAGTTGAAGGCGAAGCGTTCGCCGAACACGTTGTAATAGGCCGAAATCGAGGTGCCACTCGACGGATGGTCGTATTCCAGGTCCAAATTGACGATATACGGTGACTGACCGGCCATCTGGCGCTCGCGATCAGCATCAGGGAACAGCGGCAAGATTTCATCCAGCTCTTCCTGGGCGATGTCCACTCGCGAGCGGACCAGCGTCAGGTTACCGCCGAGCTTGAAACTGGCAAGGTGCGAGGATATCCAATCAAGGCGGCGGCGGAACTCAAATTCGAGTCCCATAACGGTAGCGTCTTCGGAGTTCAGCGGCTTGATGTCGCGGTTGACGGTGACGATAGCCAACTCGATAGGATCTTTGAACTTTTTATAGAAGCCACTGACCGCGATGATCTCTCCCGGTTTTACGAACCACTCCCAGCGAAGATCAAAATTGGTAATACGGGTCATCTTCAGGTCGGCGTTGCCGTTGAAGAAGCTACCTATGGCGAATTCTTCAGACGCGGACGGCGTCATCTCGCGCAACGTTGGACGGGCAAGAGTCTTTGCGAGCGAAAGACGGAGATTCATCCGATCTGTTGTGCGATGCACGAAATTGATAGACGGGAGAAGATCGTCTTCTTTCAACTCACCCTTGTCATAATTCTGATCGTCCGTTTGGGAAGACATGTCGGTGTGTTCATGACGGAGCCCGCCGATGAACGTCAGATCTCCGAGCAACGGAGTCTCAATCATTCCGTAGGCAGCGCTGACCTTCTGTTCACCGTGGTACTGATCGCGTTCATTTGTCGATTCGGACAGGTAATTACTGTACAGATATACTGTTGTGGAGTCGTCCGGGTTCGGACCTGAGTAATACGTGTACATCGAGTCGAGGCCCATATCTGCGGCGTAGGCATCGATGTTGCCATTGAATGCTTTGTAGCCTGTTGTATTCTGGTACAGGAAGCGACGTTCGGTAACTGACCGGTTCATCTTCGCATACGCGCCTCCTGCTTTCAATTTGGCGCGCTGATTCAGCTGGTATGTGAAGTCCGCTGTGAAGTCGTTGCGATCTTCATTTAGGTCTCTCCAGAGACGCTGCGGAGCGCGGTAGCGGGAAGTCTGGATCACGTAGCTAACGGAGTCAGTCTTCACCAGGTCGCCGGTGTCATCGTCTTCAAGGTAAACCGGGACAACCTCGTCGGTGAAGAAGCGCAAATCAGGTTCGTACTGGCTGGTAGAGGAGAGAGACGCCTGCCACTCAACCCGCAGCTTGTTGCCTCCGATGGCGTGTTGCCCTGAGAACTGCAGATTATCTAAGTGCCGTTCAGTGTAATGCAGTACGTAGTTGCGCACGTTGACGTCCGCGTCTGAATACTCGAGCCACTGCCCGTAGAGGTAGCGACTGGTTGACTGACCGTGCTGATTGTGCATGTAGCTCACGCCGAATTTGTGATTCGGGTGTACTCCGTAGTGGAGATTGACCAACCCACCCCAATGGACTTCGTCTTTGCCGCGAACATCGTCGAATTCGTAGTCCGGGGTCAACGCGGAACTCTGAGTGCCTCCACGCCGATACCGGCCCTGGAAGCCGTTGTATTTCTGGAGCTTGCGGGAGTAGGACAGCGTCGACACGATTCCCAACGGCCTGTCGAACAGATTCCACTGATCTCCGTAGGCGAGGGAATGGCTCTGATTGAGCGGCGCTTCGCGTGTTTTGGCTCGCATTTCCGGATTAAACGACTTCGCGGACTCATCCATGTAGTCGAGGACAGGTGCATAGTAGTCGCCCTCGCCCGGACGGACGACCACAAACCGTCGATTCTGCGGGATGCGATCCTGAAGGTCGGGATCGAGATCGGCCACGACTCCGGGGACGTCGCGCTTGCCGTTGTCATAGGCCAGCCAGTCTTTGGAACTGGGGTCATGTGCCAACAAGTCGTTTTCAAATGTCGTTACACTATTGTAAGAGGCTGAAGTCGAGAACTTCAACGTACGCTCACCCGGATAGTCGCGAGTGCTCAGATTGACACTGCCGCCGGCGAAGTTGCCCGGCTTGTCCGGAGTGAAGGATTTCTGTACAACGATGTTGTCCAGCAGATTCGATGGAATCAGATCCAGCGGCGCAGACTGTTTGTCGGGATCAGGGCTTGGCAGGGCCGCACCGTTGAGCTGCGTGTTGCTGTAACGATCACCAAGACCGCGAACATACACATGCTTGCCATCGACAACAGACGCGCCGACAACTGTCTTCACTGCCTCAGCCGCATCGCTTGAACCAGACCGCGAAATCTCATCGGCACTAATCGCGTCGGAAACCGATTCGGATGCCTGGCGATGCTTCAGCATGAATGCCTCGGTCCGTTGCATCTTCTGGCCCGTTACCACGATGATCTCATCCAGTTCGAGAATCATGGTACTCATCTTGAAGTTGACCTCAGCCTTATCACCTGAGACGACATCAACGTCGGTCATGCGTACTGTGGCGTAGTTAACAGCCTGTACGCGAAGAGAGTAGGTCCCGGGAACCACCTTCTTAATGGTGTAGGTGCCGTCGATATCAGTTACTGCGCCCTGAGAGGTACCTTCAAGGTACACGCTGACACCGATGATGGCGTCTCCGGTTTCGGCGTCGATTACGGTGCCGGTGATTTTGCCGTCGTCGGAGGCTATCGCAGAGGAAGCCACCAACAAAGCCACCAAGCCGAATAACAAGTACTTAACGAAATTCAATTGATTCCTCCAGTAATGCATTCCTTCCCTCCTTGGGTCCGGCGGCTCTTCCTTCCGCCAGAGAGTTCTTCCTGTTTCTTCCGTTTTCGATGGTGTGAAATAGTTGACCCGTGTTCAGCTTGTATGCGTCGATTGTTAAGGTTCCGTGAATCTTGCTCCTGATTCCTGGGCAAGAATAAGCGTGGCAATGACTAACGCATTTCTAAACGTCTGTTAACGCAAACCTAACAGAGCACACGTTACTTCCGTCAACTGCTATAATTCAGCCAGAGGTGAGCAAAAGCCATGGGACGCGAAAAGATACTCGTAGTAGAAGACGAACACGACCTACAGGAACTGGTCAGATTCAACCTGACGCGCGAGGGCTACCGCGTGAGTCTTGCAGCCAACGGTATCGAGGCGTTGGACGAAATCAAGGCCAATATGCCGCAGTTGATCGTCCTGGATCTGATGATGCCTGAGATGGACGGTCTTGAGCTGTGCCGTATTGTCAAAACCGAGGCCGGTACAAAGCACATACCAATTATCATCGTCACGGCCAAAACAGAAGAGTCCGATATCGTTGCCGGTCTTGAAGTCGGTGCCGATGATTATCTGACCAAGCCGTTCAGTCCCCGAGTGCTCATTGCCCGCATCAGGGCTGTCTTGCGTCGCAAGGCTGCCATGGAAGTCAACTCGCAGGACCCGATTCAGATCCATGACCTGCAAATCCATCCCGGCAAATATGAGCTGTTGGCCGCGGGGCGGCAGGTTGACCTGTCATTTACCGAGTTCCGTATTCTTCTGGCGTTGGCTAAGTCTCCCGGTTGGGTGCTGAGCCGTTACCAGATAGTCAATCAAGTCAGGGGAGACGATGCGATTGTAACTGACCGTTCGGTGGACGTCCACGTGGCCAATCTCCGGAAGAAACTGGGTAGTTACGGTGACCTGGTTGAGACCGTTCGCGGCGTTGGCTACCGGTTTCGGGAATAGCTGGTTGAACGGTCTCCCGAGGAGAGCCGGAGATCGCCTGATCCCCCCCCAAAAAAAACGGTTGTCGCAGGACTGCCATCTACCGACTATATTGAGTGCTCTGACGTGCAAACGCGGTGCGTTGGCGATTCGTACTAGTGTACTGAGAACCGTCAGTTGTGGAACAGCGTATAATGGATTGAATCCGAGGGAGCGGACGGATGTTTCGAGTACTGATTGCAATCGTGTCGGCAGTTTTCGTTTCGGGCTTTTTCCCCGCAGTCGCGGGAACCACCGACTTTGACGATACCGGGTGGAGTCTCCTGCACGAGGAGGATTTCGATACCGATTTCGTCGGTGTCGACGGAGAGACCTTTGGCGCCGGCGATTGGCTGATCCTCCAACTCGTTAACGGCGGCGTGATTACCGTTGCCAACGGCTATGCGCAACTCAGTGCTCCCGATTTCTGGAACGCGGCCTTGATCCGCAGCACCAGTTCGTTGCCCGAGGAATACAAGATCCGGACAAAAATCGGATACATCAATTACGATCTTAGTAACTACGAACAGGCAGACTTCGACCATCCGGACTTCAACAGCCATTCGGGCCATTACGAGAATGGCATGTATTTCCTCACCGTTACCAACGACACGTGCATTGAGAGTGAGTGTGCCGAGTTGTGGTGGCACTATCATCGAAAGATGGTCATTGATATTGACAACCACATCAACTACGGCGGAGGTGAGACGGTCCATCCTGTCTATATGGTGTATATGGCCCCCGAAACCAACGCTGGCGGCAACCTGTTGCGGACGTGGGACGGCTCATCCTGGGACACTTCTCTCTGGAACTGGAACGTTGCTTACACCTATGCATACAACACCTGGTACTACGCCGAGTTGGAGAAGAAGGACAGCACGATTACGCTGCGTTTATATGATGAGGCGAAGAACATCATTGAGGAAACCACGCCGGTCGACATCGACCTCGTGTTTGCCATGGATGAGCCGCTTGAGTTCCTGTACGTGGGAGAGCCGCATACCGATGATTATGAGGGCGACGTTCGAATCGACGAGATCACTCTGTTGGTGCCTTCTGAAGGCTGCTGCACCGGTCCCTCTGTGGGCAATGTCGACGGCTCCGCTGACAACCTGATCACAATGGGCGACCTGACCACGATGGTCTCGCACATGTTCATCACACTCGAGCCGCTCAATTGTGTCGAGGAGGGGAATATCGATTTGAGTGCCGATGGTCTTGTGACCATGGGTGACCTGACCAGGCTGATAGATCACCTGTTTATCGATCTCTTGCCGCTTCCTCCCTGCCCGTAGTTCTTTCGCTATTGTACAAACTTGGCGGCTGCTTCTACCTGAGGCAGCCGCTTTTTCGTGCAATCCCTCTTTACAGGTCACCGATTCCATATTATATATGACAGGACAGGGGTGGGTGTAATCCCATTATCTAGCGCGAACGACAACGAATCTAGTCATACACGTACCGGCCCGGACTCCGCCGAGCCTTAGAAAATGAGCGGTCGCAAGATGAACACACTGATTATCAAGCACGAACCAGACAGTAACCCGCCGAAGTTCAGCGTCATACGCGGGGAGGACAGCAAAGCTGCCGATCCCGTTGAAGTGGTCTCTCCCTACGACACCAGGGTCCAGGACCTGCCCGACAGCAACCTCATGGCCGGACTGGCCTGGTATCTGGAAACGTTTCTTGATTACCCTTACGATCCGTGGACTGTCAGGGCCGAGAACATCCGCGACGCTCTCGATGACTGGGGAAAAAAGACCTTTACGGCTCTGTTCGGCGCGGGCAAGCCTTATGGCTGGTTCGACCGAGCCACCGAAAAGGGCGACGACAATCTGCGACTGCAAATCATGTCCGATGATCCCGTTGTCCTCGGCTGGCCGTGGGAGGCTCTCCATGCGCCTGAAAAGACGTACTTGTCGGTTGCAAGTTTGGTAGAGCGTCGCATGAACGGCGTGGGGGACCCGGTCGAGGTGTCGGACAAACTCCCGAAAGACCGCATAAACATTCTTCTGGTGACGGCACGACCGTACGACGACGATGTCCATTATCGCTCAATCTCGCGCCCGCTGGTTGAACTGATCGAGAAACACAAACTGCCGGCCAAGGTTCACGTGCTCCGTCCTCCCACGTTCGAGAGACTTCTGGAGCATCTGAAGGAGCGCCCGGATTTCTATCACGTCGTCCACTTCGACGGCCACGGCGGTTACGGTGTGGGCGAATTCTCAGGTCCTAACGGTGACCATCAGTATCAGGGGCCGGAGGGCGTTCTCGTTTTCGAAGATGATGACGGAAAGCCGAATTACGTCAAACCCGACAAACTCAGTGCCCTGCTTCGCAAACATGCCGTGCCGATGATGGTCCTCAACGCCTGTCAGTCGGCTATGATCTCCGATAAGGCCGAAGACCCATTCGCCTCGGTGGCGGCGGCTCTGGTTAAGGCAGGCATTCGCGGTGTCGTGGCCATGGCCTACTCGCTCTACGTCAGCGCGGCGCAGGAATTCCTGCCTGCCTTCTACCGCGAGTTGTTCGGGAAAGGCGATCTGTCACACGCAACTCTGGCCGGGCGACAGAAGATGCTTGAGCAGGACAAACGCGTTTGCGCCCGGGGGACGTTCCCCCTCAGAGATTTCGTTGTACCGGTCATCTATCAGTTGGAGCCGTACAAACTTCCGTTGGAGCAGGTTGCCGCCAAAGCAGAAGCCGCTGGAACCCAATTGCCGGAAGAGGCGCAGGATGCCAGCAACCCGTACGGTTTCATCGGTCGTGACCGTGAACTGCTCAAACTTGAGCGTGCTCTGCGCAAAGACACTCCGGCCGTTCTGATAAGCGGTCTGGGCGGAGTTGGTAAGACAACGCTGGCGAAAGGCTTCGTGAAATGGCTGGGTCAAACCGAGGGAATGCAGGGCTGTCTGTGGCAGACGTTTATCGACGTCCGCAGCGCAGAGTTTGTGATCAACCAGATGGGCAGCGCGTTGTTTGGGTCGGGCTTTCTCCAGGCCAAGACAGACGAGAAGTTGGAGGCGCTTGTGGGCGCTCTGCGGGCCAACCAGTTTGTCATTGTTTGGGATAACTTTGAGGTTGTGGCGGGGATAGACGGCACCTATATCAAACCGACCATGCCGTCCGAGGATCGGCAGATACTGAAAACTCTGCTGGAGCGGATACGCGGGGGGAAGAGCAAGGTCATCATTACCAGCCGAAGCAACGAAGATTGGCTGGGCATTGAGCGGCAGAAGATATCTATCGGCGGCCTGCGAGGTGAAGAACGTTGGGAGTATTGCGATAAGATTCTTGGTGATCTGGGCATAGAGATTGACCGCACTGATAAAGGCCTTGTTCAGTTGATGAAGCTCCTCGACGGGCACCCGCTGGCTATGCGTGTCGTGTTGCCTCGTCTTGAGAGCAAATCTGCGCAGGAGATGATCAAGGCGATCAAGACCAATATGGCCGACCTCGGTGAAGGCACTGAAAAACTGTACAGCGCGCTTCAAGTCGCCACGGATAGCCTTTCCGATGAGTTGCAACCGCTCCTGATCCCGTTGGCATTGCATGAGCGGTATGTTGATGCCGACTTGCTTGAGCACATGGTAAAACAGGTCGACGAAGGCCTTACGCGTGACCACATTGACACGTTCTGCGGAGCGTTGGCGAGCGCGGGCGTACTTAGGGACGTGGGGCAGGCAATCTACGAATTGCACCCGGCCCTGACAGGTTATCTGCGCTCGTCCCTGCTTGCGAAGCAGTCTGAGGATGTTGCAGAAAAGTGGACGCGGGCATTCGTTGATGTCATGGGAAGTCTGGCGAATGAACTTGCTCCCAAAGAGTTGCACGAGCAACGTGACTTTTTCCTCTTGCACGGTGCCAACTTCCACTACGCTCTAGCCGAGGCCACACGCCTCCAGCAGGATACCCATCTGGGCGCACTGACCCAGTCACTGGCGCAGTACTCTCTCCAAACCCGCAACTTCGATGAGGCTTTCCGGTTGTTTGAACTTCTGGCAGCAAACAGAGTCGTTGCCGAAGACAAGGAGGGTGAGGCGGGAGCCTATCACCAGTTGGGTAGAATAGCCGAGGAGCGGCGTGATTTCAATTCGGCAGAGACTTGGTATCGGAAGTCGTTAGCGATCTCGGAGAAGCAATACAAGCACCGAGCTGCTCAAACGTACCACCAGTTGGGGGTGATTGCGCAGCAGCGGCGTGATTTCAATTTGGCGGAGACTTGGTATCAGAAGTCGCTTGCGATCAAGGAGAAGCATGGCGACGAGCGAGGAGCCGCTAAGAGCTATGGCCAACTCGGCAGTCTGGCTCTGATGAGACGAGACTACCCTGAAGCGGAGTCTCTACACTTGAGGACACTCGAACTCTTCGAGAAACTGTCAGATTACCAGAGCATGGCGATGGCCTACCACCAGTTGGGTCTGATAGCACGGGAGCAGGGTGATTTCAATTCGGCAGAGACTTGGTATCGGAAGTCGTTAGCGATCTCGGAGAAGCAAGACAGGCACGGAGCTGCTCTTACGTACCACGAGTTGGGGGTGATTGCGCAGCAGCGGCGTGATTTCAATTTGGCGGAGACTTGGTATCAGAAGTCGCTTGCGATCAAGAAGAAACAAGACGACGAAAATGGCGCTGCCAGCACCTTGGGCCAACTTGGTATACTCGCCGGATTGCGGGGCAATATACTTGAATCAGGCACATGGCTGATCAAAAGCATCCGGACGTTTCGGAAAACCAACGATCAGCACAACTCCTCTCGCGGCGCGGCGGTTTTCAAGACGACTTTTAGCCATTCTTCCACCGAGGACCAGGCCAAACTCCGAGCTATGTGGGAAGAGGCCGATATCGGGCCGTTCCCAGAAATCGATGACTCGGCAGACGAAGTGGCAGAAGGGGTAACTACCGCCCACGGAACTCAGGTTGAATCACGGAGAGATACCAATGAATGAGACAATAGCCAATCTGGATGACAAGACAGCCCTTTACGTGCTGAACACAATTGCCCGATACGAACTCAGCGCAGACGGGAAAGAGGAAACTCTCACGCCCGAGGAACAGACTGCCCTGCGCAACGAGTTCTGCCCGGCAGGCGTCGAAGGCGGAGTCACCGACGGCGACTTGGCCCGTGCGGCCCTCCAAGTGCTGGCTTGCGAACCAAAACTGGCAACACGCATAGACGATCTCGCCCGAGGCCCCAAGCCGGATCAGATGGCGATAGATTTTGTGACCGGCGTTGTAGTAGTCACGCTGGCGATAGCGGTACTCAAGACGGGTGTGAGCTTCAAAGTCGATAGCACGGGGAAGTGGTCTCTTAAAATCGACAAAGAAGCGCTCAGCGATGAGCTGATGAAAATACTCATCGAAAAGATCCTCAGCCGGTTTGACAGCCTCAGCGACGATTAGCGCGAACAGTCCGCACTACATCATCCTCCCCCACTAAAGAGGCGTGAACAACGTCGTTTAGTACCACGTCACCAAAATAAACAAACTATCTTTTGCGTACCTCTTGCGTAAAGAAGATTAGGTTGCATCATAGGTATGCGCATCGAGGTTTTCTTTGGGTCGAGGACTCACCGGGCGAGGGACGGCGTTAGACATGTACGACAGCATATCCAATATCTGGTTTGGTATTCTGGGCAAGGATCCTGCTTGCTGGAGCCAACTTGTTCACAGACTCAGTCCGCTCGTATATACTGTTGCCAACAAGTCGGGCCTTCAGCCGACAGAAGCCGAAGACTGCGCTCAGCAGACCTGGACAGCGCTTTATCAATCACGCCACAAAATCAAAGATCCGAATCGCATTCCGGTTTGGCTGATTCGAGTGGCTTCGCGAGAGGCCACGCGCATCATCAAGTCGAGATCAAGGCACCAGAGCGAACAGCCCGAGTTGCCCGAGCATTCAGAGGGACTACCCGACCGGGAACTCGAATTGCTTGAATCGGCCGCTATTCTCAAACAGGGGATGGAATTGCTGGGTGATCGATGTCACAAGCTGCTCGACGCCATTTTCCTGGCTCCTGAGAAGAAGAAGTACGCCGATATTGCCCGCGATCTCGGCATCCCGGCCAACAGTCTTGGCCCCACCCGCACACGCTGTCTCAACAAACTTCGCAAAATTCTTGAGGAATTAGGCTATTGGTAGGTACTAGAACCGACGCTCACGGCACTTAAGTACAGAGCAGAGGCAAAACAAGTATGATGAAACAGTCAAGAGCAATCACAGAACATCCGGAACGCGGCGAAATGTTGCGGGCTGTCAGGACGGGCGAAGTGCCGTTTCAGACGCATCTTGACGAGTGCGAGCAATGTCGAACCATGTTCGAGTTGATGGCAGTCAGTCAGACTGTCGGAGACATCTCCCGTACGAGAGTGTCTTCCGATAGCGCGTCTTCTTCGGCGATTCTGCCGCTGTTGATCGGCAACTGGATGCCCCGGGACCTTGTTCGCGGGACATCTGTTCTGGACACCTGGCAGTCGAACCCGGCCGCCTTGCGTGATTCTGCCTGCGGTATGGAGAGGCGTCTCCGTTTTGCCGCCGGTGACATCAGTCTCGAGTTGGTTGTGGAGCGAAGGCCCGAGGGATACCGCTTTGTGGCGCGCTGCTACAAGGGCGGCAGGGCATCGTCTGAGTTCGTCCTGAAGATTGGAAAAGAGAGATTGAGCCCCGAATTCCGTGGCTGCTACTTCTGGACCTCGAACAGGCCGCCTCGAAAACTCCAACTCCTTTCACCGTCAACAAATATCGAATGCGACAGCATACTATGGTGAGCCCTTCGATGAAAAGGCCGATAACTTCGGCGCAGCGGTTTCTTGTCGGTCGCAAGCTGGACAACTTTGATGTCGACCGACTTGCGAGTGATCTCAGCGGCCTGATTCGTCAGGAGACACAACGTTCGCCCAAAAAGGCGGAGCGTCTGGCTGCAAGGTTTGTCGACAGGGCACGGCCTCACAACGGGATCCTGTTGTCAACCGCCCTGAGAACATTCGGTTGGACTCAACATGTGCGAGGCAAATACGCTGCTGCGCGCGACGCCTACCTTGAAGCCCGAAAGCTGTTGGCCCGTGATCCTGTCTGGCGAGCAAGGGTCGATTTGATCCTGATCGATGTCTTCATGTATCTCGACAATACTTCTGAGGCACGCTCGAGATACCGGTCCGCGCTACGGACATTCGAACGTTTGGGTGACAAAGTCCAGGCCGCCAGAACGCGGGCCAACTACGCCAACCTGTTGCACCGTCAGGACAGACACGTTGACGCCGCCCGACTCTACAAAAAAGCACTCAATGTCCTTGAGGCTACAGACGACCAACGATCGCTTGCCGTTTGCCGGTACAACCTCGCGAATACTCTTGTTCAGACATTCGATTTCGACGGAGCCACCCGGCTTCACCTGAAGGCCGAGGAAGGATTCCGCACCCTGGGCTACGATCTGTACGCGAATGAATGTCGGTACGGTTTGGCGTGGCTTCAAATGCTTCAGGGCAACTATCATCATGCGCTGACCGGACTTGCAGACTGCGAAACATACTATCAACAAGCCGGCCAGCATAAGGGTGCCATGTTGTGCCAGCTTGATAGGGCCGAAACATATCTTGCCCTTAACTTATTCACTGACGCCCGCAACGCCGCCAGGGCTGCCGAAAGAACCGCTCGCAAGCTTAAACTGAAATACGAGGCCGCCAAGGCAGGCCTGTTTCAGGCCAAAGCGCTGCTGTCCGTGGGGGACGTTCCGTCGGGTAAGCGGGCGCTGCAACGTGCGGGTGAAGGTTTTCGCGAGGCAGATAATCCGTCGTTTCAGGCAGTGGTCGGAGTGATGTCTGCGCTCGCCGCCTCCGGGGACAAAACGCAACGTTCCGAATTGTTGAAGGCTCGTGAGAGCCTCACAAGAACGCAACTGCCTCTGTGGGAGGCTATTGCCGATCTGGAACTGTTATCACTTTACCCCGATGCGGATTCTATCCGCCAGAGACTCGGTCGCAACCGGGCAGTAAAGGCAGTCCCACATCTGTTTGCCGCCTGGCAGACGGTATTGGGGGATCGCCTTCACAGGCTGGGACGAAAGGCCGACGCTCGCAGGCACTGGATCAAGGCAGCGGAGAAGATGGATGCGGTTCGCGTCAAGCTGCCGCCTGCCGAGGTACGGTCGTTCCTTTCGCGTCGACGCAACGATCCATATCTTCGCCTTGTCTCCGATCTGACCGACGACAACCCGCAAGAGGCAGCGGTCTGGTCCGAACGCCATCGTACCGCCGGTCTGTGGACACCTGTTGGCTCTGATTCCCGTCGAGTGCATGACGATCTCTCCGAGCTTGCCCAGCAGGTGTCTTCCCTTGCAACCCAGGTGGACGGCAAGACTACTCGCGGCGGAGTCAATCCCGGTCTGCAACCCCGGAGAGTCCGCGATCTGCAGACACGTGTGATTCGGGGGCTGCGGGAAATCCAGTCCTCGTCCAAAACGCGCGTCACTGAACAGGCAAACCTGCGGTCCGCCTTCGCGAAGGTTTCTGAGCGACTTCCGGTTTTCCAAGTGCACATGGACGGCAGAGATATACTCACCTTTGTTCACTCTAGAGGCGAGACTCGCTGTCATCGACACGTAGAAGGTCGCGAGAGACTGCGGAGATACGAAGGCCTCCTGCAGTTGCTGCTCGGTCGTGCGGTGCACTCAGGTGGATGCAGCTCACCTTTTGACCCCGAAGAAGAAGCAGGTCTGTTTGCAGAAATGGGCGACTGGCTACTCGGACCGCTGAAGGAGATCACTCGATCCCGCGAGATTCTCATCCTGCCGGAAGGTGAATTGTCCAATTTCCCCTGGCAGGCGTTGATCGTTGACGGAAAACCTCTGGCTGAGATTACGAGTGTGATTGTCAATCCCAGCCTCAGGCACTTCCTGAACGCGATTTCAATCGACCTCCCTGACCGCACGGTCGACGTGTTTGTTGGTAATACCGAGGGATTGTCGGCGAGTAACGACGAGTTGGCGGTCTTTCACAATAACGCTGAATGGAAGGTGACTTGTCACGAGCGGTGTGGCCGTGCCGATTGGCCACTCGAGGGCAGTAGTGGTGTGTGGCATTACCTTGGCCATGCACAGTACCGCAGTGACAATCCGATATATTCTTCGCTTCAGTTGAGCGATGGTCCGCTGTTTGCGGCGGACTTCCGCTTGAGACAAAACCGTGTCGGGCTGGTGACGCTTGCCGCGTGCCGTACGGGGCAGCAGTCCTACATGCCGGGGGAGGAGTCAACCGGGCTGGTGCGCTCATTGTTGGAGATGGGCGCACGCAACGTTATTGCCAGCCATTGGGCAGTGGACGACGCATCCACCGCACTATGGATGCGCACGTTCTATACGTCATACTTGAAGAACCTCACTGTTCATCAATCCACCAGGGAGGCAGCCCTGGCTGTAAGGGAACGATTCCCTTCGGCATTTCACTGGGCAGCCTTCTCCGTATTCGGAGCCGGTAGAGAGTAGGAGGAAAGACATGCTACGGCTAAACAGATGCAACTCGAATCAGACTTCCCGTGCGGGAAACCTCAACGCGAATAGCTGTGCTATTCTGGTAGTTCTGACCCTGGTCCTATGCCTGGGTGCGATGACCCCGGCAGCCCAGGCTGCCGACGATGCCGAATTGCAGGATTCGGTGCTCATACACTTTGGTAACGACGCGGTTATTGAATGCAATCAACCCGACGGCCTCAACCAGTGCATTGGTCTTGACTTGAAGGTCGATCATGAATTGTCAGGAGTCGAGTTTGTGCTCGAAATCGTTTCGCTTGACGGCGCAAGTATCAGCGTGGATGATTTCTATCATTTCACCGGCGGCATGCCGGGGGATTGGTTGCCCAACATTCAGGTGCAGACAGTCTCTGACGGAATGCTGCCTGATACGGTTATCCTTCGACGATATGCTCTCAGTCCGGACGAATACCTCCCGGACTTCGACACATCAGGATACGATTATCCCTGGACCGCGAGCAGAATCAACGTCAGTTGTCAGTCTCTCGGTCAGATCGAAGTAAGAAACCTCAACGGTCAAACCAAGCTGTGGGGAGCTGGCGTGGATCCTCTCGGCAACGACTATTACTTCCCTGCGTGTCCGCCGAAAGTCTTCGACGTCATAGATATCGAGTCGCCAATCCTTGACGACCCGGGTACCCCCGATGTTGTCGTTCTGGAGACCACCGATATGGCAATGTGGGAGTCTACGCCAGTACCGATCAAAGTCTATAACGACGAAGCGCTGGATATGATCAGGATCAAGCTGTTTGCGGAAATCGAACCAGTCCCGGCATTGGTGCAGCTTGACTCGGTAGTCTATGGCTGCGGTTCGTCTTTGGGTGATCGGTTTGTCAGTTTCAGGGGCGACGAGGACGGTGACTTTGGAGACACGTTGCTGATTTACATGAAAGGCACGCCCTTGCCGGCAGATTTCAACGGTACTCTTGCCACTGCCTATTTCACCGCATACGAGACCGGCACAATGACTCTTAGATCGATCAACGAGAGTCATCCGAAGTTCTCGCCCGTGGGCAGTGAGTACAACGAGTACTTCGTTCCTGCGCTTGACGAGGTTATCCTGACTGCCATTCTGCCGCTTTCGTGCGGCGGAGGAACCGGCATCGGCGACGAGGGCCAGCCTGACAGGATCTACATTACTCCTACTGAGATTTCCGTCGGCGAATCCATGCCCGTGACAGTCAATCTGTTCAACGATGAACCGATCAAGTGGCTGTCACTGTATCTCGATATCGAGAGCTACAACAACGGTAACGTGCGCTTCGACTCACTTCGCTGGATGGGCCGTCTGATGGCGCCGGCGCTGGTCAGCAAGCAGGGGTATGGCGCAATTCTTGCTGATGGTGTTCTTCCCGACAGTATCGTGGCCTATGCCTACGATACTCATGGTTTTGAACTGGCCGCGGGTGATGGACCGGTGGCTGAGTTGTACCTTACGGGTCTTGCTACCGGGGATGTGATCGTTGGGCCGTACCAACGATTCGGTGTCGGCTCAAGCCTGCGAGCAAACTGCGGCGATCGCATCGAACCGACCGTGGTCCCTGGTTTGATCGGCGTGGGGAGTTCCATCTCTTTGCCGCCGGTAATCAATACGATTGTGGTTGATCCGGGCGTTTCTGTCGTTGGCGACGCGATTTCGTTCGCAGTGACAGGTTATTCACCGGGCGGCAATCCCATCGATCTATCACTAGTTTCCTTCGAGACCCCCGACTTCCCGCACTTGGCGCCAGTCGCGATGGTCGACTTCAGCGGAGGCGACTTCTACTGGAATCCTGACGCCAATGACGTCGGTGTCTGGGAGGCCGTGTTTGAGGCCACCGATCTGCAGACCGGCCTGAGCACAACGGAGACTGCGACGGTTCAGGTCGTTTCGGCGACCGGTTTCATTGTTGATTACCTCAAGTCTTCTACTTACGGAACGCAGCATGCAACTGCGATGACTCACGGTGACTTCGACGGAGACTTCCGTCCGGAGATAGTCATGTCATCGACCTATTGGGGCACCGACAAGGTACTCGGCGTGTACGATCTCTACAGCAATACGAGTCTCCAGGAAGTGTTTGCCATTGAGGATATGTCCTCGAACCTGGGGATCGCCACCGGTTACTTCAATGATGACGCGTATCTGGATGCTGTCAGTTGTGTCTCCTCCAATCTCTGGGTATTCCACGGGAACGGTGACAACACCTTCACCGTCTATGACAACACGGCAGCCAAACCGGACGGCAACGTCCAGGGTGCCGTGATGGCTGATTTCAACGGCGACGCTTACCTTGACTATGTGGTTGCGACCACAACCGGAGTGACAGTGTACGCGGGATCGGCAGATGGCGGTTTCACCCAGTCGCTGACGTTTGCCGCTGGCGGCGCGCCTATGTCTGTCAACAGTGCAGACTTCAACGACGACGGTTTAGATGATCTTGCGATCGGAACATACGAGGGCATTGAGATATACATGAACCTCCTGGGTGCCAACTACGTGCTGGCCAACTCGTATTCTGTGCCGTTCTCCATGCCGGATATCGAAGTTACTGGCGCGGGCACTGATTTCAACGGCGACGGACTCTTTGATCTGTGTATTGCTTCTCCGGTTATCGGAGGAGAGATGAGCCGACTGAGAGTGTATCTGGGCTATGGCGACGGCTCATTCAATCAGCAGGTCGTCCGTACATTCCGCGGAATCGTGTCCAAAACAAGTCCGGCGGATGTCAACAATGACGGCTTGCTGGACATTGCCTTCATCAACGAAAGCGAGGAGTATGTCGGGGTAGTATTCGGAAACGGTCTGGGCCAATTCACTGACGAGATGCGGATGGATATGTCCGGCTACGAACCTTGTCAGATCGATTGCATGGATATCGACATCGACGGTGACATCGACATCGTGGTTTCTGCAATACAGACCGTCCTCGGGGCGCCTGTATCATCTCTCCATCTCTTCCGGAACTCACTAAATCCCATGGATCAATCAACCGGTCTTCTACAGGTTGCCGTTCGAAACAACGCTGATATCGAAATCGTTGCACCGAATGAGGCAAGGTTGAGTGCAGTTTCAAACGGTATCGTCTCGGGTTCGATCTATCGTCGCAACCTCGACGGTGACTCTCATTTGGACGCTACCGCAACCGTGCCGTCCGTTGGCTCTGGTCGCTACGACCTCATAGTGGGCAACTTGCAGAGCGGGGAAGAGTCAGCGCTGTTCTCGCTTGAATACAGCCTCGGCAGTGAACGCTACGTGATTGCCAGGGACCAGTCGACCTCCGGTTCCGGTTATACGTTCCCGATTTTTCCGGAAGGAAACTCTCCTATCTCGCCAGTGCAGGGTGCTGCCACCGTCGAGTATCGCCCTGAGTTCACGTGGGATGACGGGATTGTGAATATCCTTCCTATTCCGGATCCACCGGCGTATCGGAATTCCGACAACGTTCTTGAGGATCGCACGCTGGCTGACACCGATACTCACCAGAGTAGTCTTCCCATGGCTGATGAGGCAACGGGTGAGTTCCGCATCTCGGACAAGCTGACATTCGAGACCGTTCTCGAGACAGCTTTTGTGGCCGGCAATAGTTACAGACTGGTGAACGAACTGACAGGAGAGGATACGACAATCTACTACTGGCAGGTGCGCGCCGTTGGCTCGGATGACTGGGGACCGGTGTTTGCCCTTCAGTATGTTGACGTTCCACATCCGCATGAGGAGCAGCAGTTGGTTGACGATGAGTCGCTGACGTTCAGGCTGTCGGAAAACTATCCGAACCCGTTTAACCCGACGACAGATATTCCGTTTGCGCTTCCGACAGCGACACACGTCAAACTGGAAGTGTTCAACATTCTTGGTCAGCGGGTGGCAACCGTCATCGACGCTCAGTTGCCGGCCGGTCGGCACAGCGGTTCATGGGATGCCTCGGCTCAGGCGAGCGGTGTCTACCTGTATCGCCTGGAGGCGGGTGAGTTTACAGAGACAAAGAAGATGCTGTTGCTCAAATAGGCACACGCTGAGTCGAGTAGAGCGACAGTTCCCTATGTCGAAGGTGACGCTCTCTCAAGCAATAGTACCTTCACAATCAGGCGGTCTCCGGACCGCCTGATTCTTTCCGAGTGTCGTTTTTGCAGAGGCGGTAGGATTCAGGAACAGCACTGTGGCCCGCAGCAGACCACTGATTCCAGAAAGCTGATGAAGGGCGAGATTGAGTTTTCAGAAGAAAGCGGCGCTCGGAGTGTTTTCTTGCCGATCAGTCCTTGAGCACTCCTGTCCTGCTCTCGCGCTCGGTTCTGACCCACTTGTGATCCTTACGACCAAACAAAGCTCTGGCCTGAACTGCAAAAAGCCAGATGCCGAAGGCCGGAGCATACAGCAGGGACTCAAGTGCCGCCTTCTTTTCTTTGACAAGGAGAATTCCGGAGATCAAGTACAGAACTATCAGAATGCATAGCAGATCGCTCCAGATGAGAAAGGGAATCCGGTGCCCGACCGAACAGCCGAGCGAGAGCATCATGCAGATCGCAGCGAGATAGATCATGGTTAATCTACTGAGCAGGAAGAGACTGGAGGCTGACTCGACCAGGCCGAATCTGCCCGTCGCCAATCCGGTCCGCAGCAGGGGCATCGTGCGAGACTTGATAATACTGAAGATGCCCGAAGCCCAGCGATCGCGTTGAGCCTGGCTCTGGTAGTATGTCGATGTCGCCGCTGTACTGATCGTGCTCTCCATGACGTAATCGACCCGGACGCCGCCACGCATCAAATCGACGGCGAAATCCGAGTCTTCTGTAATCGAGTGAGAACGGAATGGGTAGTTGCGCAAAACGCCGGAAGTGAATGCCATGCCTGATCCGCGGAGAAGAACGGGCAGGTGCAGCAGAGAACGCCCGTGATAGAAGTACCGGTTTTCGACGGCATTCGCTATGTTTTGAAGGCGGGCCAGCGGCGCTCCACAGCCTGCCGATACCTCCAGGTTGAGTTGTACGACCCCCGCTCCGCTCTCTACTGCGGCCGCGATCACCCGCAGCGCGTTTGACTCCACCTCGGTATCGGCATCGGTTACTAGCACGACATCGCAATCATCAAGTCCGCACTGGTCGATGGCCCATTCAAGAGCCTCGCCCTTGCCCCGGTGATCTGGATCGGCTCTTTCGAGTACACGCACGCCGTACGCTCGTGCTATCTCGGCGGTTCGGTCCGTGCAGTTGTCAGCGATGACAACGATCTCAACCCAGCCGGCCGGTTCAAGTTTCTGCAGACTCGCCAGGGTGTCTGCAATACCGGCCTCTTCGTTGTAGGCCGGCACAAGAATGCGAATCGCGCAGTCTCTCGAAGGCGAGGATAATCTCCGTTTGCCAAAGATACCAACTGCGGCAAGGAAGTACAGGTAGAGGACGCCCAGTGATAAGCTCACGAGCAGAACCATCTCAATGTAATCAACGAAGGTCATAGAGAACATCCTGGACGCGATATGATCGGCTCACAGTTCATCATAGCTAATCAGCCGGGCCTCAAACGGCAGCTCACCCGGTTGAAATGCCTCCAGCATCATTGTCTCCTTGGCGCAGAGAGCGCTGCCGGGATGAGTCATCAGCTCAACAGTTTGATCGGACCAGGGCACCTCACGGGCGACTTCCATGAATGTGCCGAATTCAGTGAAACGGTCAGTTGTGGTCGTAGCGAAGTAGCGCGCGAGGGCAAGATTCCAGAGCTTCTTCTTTACAGCAAGGGTTGTCGAGGTCGGCGGAACGGCCGCAGAGTATAGATTCTTTGTCAACCGCGCTCGACGGATTCCAAACCGCTTCTGCACAGACTTGAATGCGAAGAACAACCTGGGCCGAGTGTGAATATGATAATGAGAGTCAAGGTGACTCACCGCGACTCCCCGGTCCAACAGGAAAGCGACCTGCGCACACCACTCCTCGCGAATAGCCGTTCGCACTGTGTGGGGAAGAGGATCGCGATCGAATGTTCCTTCAAAATCACCGTCGTCACTAAGCAGGCCGTTGAAAGCGGCCGCTTCTGTCAGCGGTGCGAACGACATGACGTTGAGGTGAGCGCCAAACGAACAGGAAGGGAATTCGGACAGTCGCGCGAGAGCATCAGCTGTACCGGGGGCGTTGGCCAGGATCGTTGCCGACGTCACAAGCCTTTTGGCTACCAGACCGAAGATGGCGTCGTTCACGGCGACGCTGAATCCGAGGTCATCGGCGTTGATTATGATACGTACGCACATGACTCTAATCCGTTCCTTTGCTGACCCGAAGGTTTGCGACTTCAAAGCAGTGGTATCGGGTCTGATAGACCGGAGTTAATGGGCCCTAATGGAAGTACGTCAGGTGCTGTCTCAGACCGCAACAAGTAGACAGAAGACGTCCGGGGAACGAAATTCGAGAGAGGCAAGACGGGACCTGCCGATTCGATATCCCGGTGCGCTCGTACAGAGGGAGGAGGTGACTTGGCGTGTTTTTCACTCGGTGGAAGGAACAGCCCCAGCCGGAATTTTTGGTCATTGATGGCCAAGGCTGTCTGAGGCCGGAACCCACAGGTCGACCACGCCAAGGAGCTTCTCGCAGCACTCCTCGTTGAAAAGCTGAGCACTCCACCCGCCATGAATGGCTGCAGTGGAGTCGATCAGGAAGTGAAGCGGTGCCAGTCCCGGTGGAAGGTCGAGTTCCTCAAAAAAATCGTCATACCAGTCCACTACCAGTACGGGCGCGTGAACACCTTCGAGATGCGCCGCCCACACCACGCCAGAGGAATCGATGTCGGTCGTTACGAAGACAAACCCCAGTCCACGGTCTGTCATGCCTTGCTGCCAATCGTCCCAACACGGGGACTCCAGATAGCTGAGGCCTCAGGGACGGCGATCAAGAAAAGTGACCAACGTCATCCCATGGTCAAAGGTAGCAGGGTAGGATTCCAACAGGCGCGCAATGCCCGGTTGTGCGTCAGCCAGGTGGAGGCGATACTCGGGACGGCGTGGGAGCCACATGCAACCCGTCTCTAGCAGACAGAACGTCGCGAGAATACTACTGACCAGAATGCGCCTTCTCATTCGTGTGAGCATATCTCCTCCAGTAGTCGTGCAGCGTACTTCCGTGATTGATCCGGATGCCCCATCGGTCCCTGGATGTGAAAGGCGCATCCGGAATCGTCGAGCAATGCGCGTATGGGCGTCCTGCTGTCGGCCCACCCGAGATCTTTCAGCGTCGACATCGAGAGAGTCCGCACCGGTGTCTTGAGGCCCTCAAGCTCCATCGCGTAGGCTACGTCAAATGAATCGGCGGGCGGCGCCCAAAGCGAAAACGAACAACCATGTTTTGGCAACTCGTTTTCGAGTTCAATCCAGGCGGCCATGTCTTCAGTGCAGGCGAGGCAGGCGTCAATGTCAATGTAGATGAGTAAGTGATATGTTTCCTGACCGGCTGGAAGTTCGCCCAATACCGAGTGGAGAAAGATCGGTTGGTTGTGATCCTTCGATACCGCCCATCCCACGAGCATCGGGACGAGTAGCAGCAGGACACACGCGACAACTTTCATCAGTGACCTGTGACTCGCTTTCATGGTTGAATCCTCGTTATGTAAAACGCGATCCCTGATTGCTCGCCATCTGTCTCGTAGCAGGAGAAAATGATCTCACCATCAGGCTCGACTCCGGCCAACACCCAGCGTTTGCTGACCTCCAGAGGCACTTTCTCGCCGTCAGCCTTCCAGACTACCGTGGAATGTTGTCGGAATGCAATGCCTTCAATCTCCTGGAGTCCGATGTCGTATTGCAGGAGGAAGTATCCGGGGGCGGCGTAGTGCAATGACCTTGTCTGAGTCCACTGTCGCCACCATTCTACAGCAACAGCGTTGGAGGCAATACGAGATTTTATCTGAGGCGGCACTATGTAGTCTGATGCATCGATTGGCAGGCTGTCTTGAACGTGCCCTGTCATATCCGTGATATATATGAAATCGTATCCGTAGATTGCCAGCCACAGCGTGCTGTCATGAGGATTGAAAGCCGGATAGCAGAAGGGATTTCCGATGCCTATGCCGACAGAATCGAGTCTTTGTGCCAACCGCTCCGAATACTCGAATACCTTGTCGTAGCGTGTCATGTGTACTGATTGGATAGCAAGTGCCCTGTCCCCCAGATATCGAGGTAATCCACACAGAATAAGGCCGTTCTGAATGCTCACGGCATTGAACTGATCATCCTTCACTCTATCAGACCACAACTTGACATAGCTGTCCCGGTCTGTTCCCAGATGAAGCGAGTACAGCCAATCGCAGTATGCATCAAAAACGATGATTTCGTTCGTCTCGGGAACGCGCCACAATCCCTCGGGTCGAACCAACTGCTTGAGTTTCTTATGCGAGTAACATCGATCATAATAAGAGATAGCCTCATAATCATCTACGCAGTCAATCACCTTCTCCCAGGGCTGCATGCTGTCCGGCTGCACAAACACTCCTAGATATGAGCTGTGCATCAGGCTGTCGCCCCCAAGTTTGATCGCTGACAGACTACTAGGGCAACCCGTGAGGTTGTCCATCGCCTGAAACCTGCGCTCAACAACCGTGAGAGTCTCGGCCCCGGCATCAGGAACAGCCAGAATGCTGGCGACCAGTGTAAGCAGTATGACTATCGTCCTCATATACGCCTGTACCCTCCAATTATGAGTGTGGCCTGTCGATCTTGTGCGGGCCTGCCTGGAGTCTCGGCAGCTACAGCAGTAGGTCGAAACTCCTGCAGTTTCGACTGCACTGTTTATGCGGACCTGTCCCGATGGCTGACAGGCCCGCTTGCCCTTATCTCAGTTCGGGAGTCTTAATGAGGTCTGATGAGGTTGTCATGTGAGTCTCCTGGCCAGTCTATCCCCAGATGGCCATCAACCACACATTCGTGTCCACCAGATTCGCAGCACCGTTCCGTCCTGTGTGTGTTTGGGGTTGACCAAGGTTCCCAATGACCATTCTCCATATGGAAATCCAACTTGCAGCCCGGAAACGCTGCCGCTGCCAGCTAGACTGCCTTAAGCATGCCGCTTTGAATGAATCTTAGTACAACTAATCTCTTTTGCCTTTCAAGTTCAAGAAACATTTCCGCCAATCACTCACTTTCAGAAGTGAATCAGGTGTAACACCTCCCTTCTTCTATGGATGAAGGTCGAGAATTTCTGTGTCCTCCATCATATGTGCAGCCAGAACACGTGCACCAACATGCCATCCTCTGCCCGGGGGGGCTATGAATCCCCGCCCGGTCCGGCAACGACGGTGTGTTCCCGGACACTCCGCCGTGCCGAACCCGGAACGGGTAGGCTCTCACCATGCGTGTGAGCGGAAAGTATAAGCACCACACGCGCCACAAAGAAGTACTACAAGTCGTGTGCCAAAAGCTGTCACGTTGGGAGATATTCGTTTAAGTTACTAACTGTGTGGCACTTACGATTGCGATGCGTCGGCCCGACAACAGCGTCACATCGGTCGACAAAGCCGTGTTTACGAATAGTGGGCGAATTGTTACGAATAGTGGGCGAAATACTACGAATTGAGGGCTAGAGCTACGAGTTCAGCGGTAATTGTTACGAATTTGGCTGGTTTTGTTACGAATTGGGTGTGTGATGTCTACGATTTGCCCTGTTCGAGCGCGAACTTCCTGATGCGATTGCGGATTGTCCCTTCGCTCACCCCAAGAATCTCGGCCGCGCGCGATCTGTTCCAGCCGGTGCTTTCGAGAATGCGGAGTAATCGGTCGGCGTCCGGCTCATGCGTCGCCGAAAGAGCCAATGTGTGCATGCGACCGAGGTCGCCTTGCGCAGTGATCGTCAGTTGTTTGACGCGCGACCTCAGGTCGCGCACGTTCCCCGGCCACGGATAGCTTGATAACAAGCGGGCCAGTCGCTCAATATCACCTCGATTGCCGTTGCGGGATGAATCGATGCCGGATTCCTTGAGAATATGGTCCACCAGCGCGGGGATGTCCTCGGTTCGCTCTGAGAGCGGGGGAAGGTGGATCGGGATTTCTCTCAGACGATGGAAGAGGTCCAGACGGAACTTCTGTTCGTTGATCGCTTTCTGGAGGTCGTGGTTGGTTGCGGCGATCAATCGGAAGGAAACCGGACGTTCCTGGTTGTCGCCGAGCCTGCGCACCGTGCGCGTTTCCAGCACCTGAAGCAGTTTGGCCTGGAACTCAAGCGAAGCGTCGGCGATTTCGTTGAGGTAGAACGTTCCGTCGTTGGCCTGTTCGAATAGACCAGCCCGATCGGTCGTAGCACCGGTGAAGGCGCCTTTGGAATGCCCGAACAACTCGGACTCAATCATGCTTCCCGGTACGGCGGCGGCGTTGACAGACACAAATCGTCCTGTGCGGCCGCTGTGATGGTGGATGTACCGTGCCAGCAGATCTTTGCCTGTTCCGGTCTCGCCGGTGAGCAGTACGGTCATCTCGGAGCCAGCCACGTTTTCGGCCAACGAGATTAGTTTTCTCATGGCCGGATTGACGGCAATGACGGTAGGCGTGGTGCCACAGGCACCTTTCTTCTCAGGGGCTGTGTGCCGTAAAACGGGCTTCTCAGATTTGGCGAACTCATCGTCGATCTTCCGGACATAGTGCTTGATGTCTTCGGATTCAAAGTACTCACGCGCGAGATAGAGCAGGGCAGTGCGCTCACCGTTGCGATACAGCATGGATACACCGGCAAGGTAGCGCGTGGCGGCCAACTCGTATCGTGCGCCGATCTGCGAGTAGAGGTCGATTGCCTGCTGGAACTCGTCGCGCGCTTTGTCTTCATGGCCCCGATGCTGTGCCACTTGCGCGAACACACGATGACAGGCGGCTATTTCGGCACGCTCGGTGAGCTTGGTAGCAACTTCGAGTGCTTCGGTCGCAGACTTCTCCGCCAGATCGAATCTCTTGGTGGCGACATACAGGTCACCATAGAGTCGCTTTATCTGCGAAATGAGGGTCGATTCCGGCGCGATTTCGAGCGATAGCGCAAGACCCTTCTTGAGTGCACTTTCAGCGGTCTTGTAGTCGTTGTCGAGGAGGGCGATCCAAGCTTTCATTTCCAAGAACTGTGCTTCTCTGCGCTTGAAACCGTTCGCCAGCTCACGGGCTACCCTCATCAGTCTTTCCACTTTGGGGGAGTCTCCGGTCAGCGCCGTGGCCACTGCATGTCCGAGATAGTATCCACATTGTGCCGGCTGGCTGAGTCTGCCAAGGATCTTCGAGATGGACCGATAGGTGCTCAAGGACTCCCGAACATGACCTGCCAAAAAACAAACGAGAGCTAGATTGCATCGTTGGTTAGCGACCTCAATCTCACAACCTGCCTGACGGAAGCAATCGACGCACTTCTGCAAGTGGTGTATCGCCTGTTGTGTCTTTCCTTGGTGAACTGAGATGAATGCCAGTTTGTTCAGAGCCTTTCCTGCCATCAGAATATCTGATACGCGCATGAACGCGGAGTGGGATTCCAGTAACGCTTCGCTGGCGTCCGGATACTCACCAGCCAATTGCAGTTTCCAACCGAAAAGGTATTTCGCCCGGGCGTACTTTGCGTTGTCAGATGAAGATATGTAGACCTCTATCGCCTCTTCCGGGTAGCGGTGATCAATCTCTCCCATAGCGAGGCAGACTTCACCCCTTAGCAAGCAGTATTCTCCCCAGTCAACGTCACCCGGTGACGGATGACGCTCTCTGTCTAGCGCTTCGCGCGCGTCTGAGTACTTACCTTCTTGAAGAAGACGGACTACTTGAGTCAGGTACTGTGAAGTTGTTGACGTCACTTAACTCTGGTATCCTTAGTCGGTCACTACTGTTCTCTGTTATAGTCTCCGAACGAACTTCCAACACCTCTGTCTCGGGCGGGAACAAAGCTCCCACCAAGACCGTGATCACGCTTTGATAGAAAGGAGTAGCAGGGTTCTGGAAGGAAACACTCTTTCCATCCACCCAAGGCCACTCATCTAATCTTTCGGGAATAGTGCTCTTTATCTGGGATCTTACCCAAGCATCACGATCCATGGACATTGCCGGGGGAGAGAGCCACGCAAAGAAGACCGCCACCAGCAGGCACAACAACACCGCGCGTGTCGTCGGATGAGTCTTGAGTGAACTTGCGTTTTTCATAACTCTACGTCCTTCAATCGACTGTCCGAACCGCAACACGGTATGCCGTACCTGCCAGACGTATGCCAATACCGGCTCGAACGTGTGATTCAGTTTATGATGTCGTTTTCCAAGCTGTTCTCCCCGCCACATATCCCATCCCTATGAGCGGACGGTGCCCAAGCACCTGTCCTGTCTTTAATTATGGTCAATGTTGAGGACTTTGTCAAGGGGAAAAACATGGATTTGGTGACATTGCATTGCTTGCGGAAAGGGCTTCAACAAAATGCCGGAGGTCGGACTTGAACCGACACGATATTGCTATCGGGGGATTTTGAGTCCCCTGCGTCTACCAGTTTCACCACTCCGGCATTACAAGAGTTTCCCGAAAGCAGAACCTTCTCCGCATCCGGGATTGGTGAGCACCAAAGATATGCAACAACAAGCCCTTGTCAAGACCTAGTTATTCAACTTTTTGGTCAGGATCGGTAGATCAGGCACCCGTATGAACTGATCCTGGCTCTTCACAAAAAAGGCCCGCATGAATGTCAGTTCATGCGGACATATCGTCAATGTCAACTACTTCTGACGACGGCTAGAAGTGCACTCGTTCCTCGGTGGTGTCTTCCGGAGGCTCGTTATCCCGTTCTGCGCGCGTGGGCACGTACTTTCCCGCCGATGGATGCATTTGGCACGTATTCGTCGGCTCCGTTCCTTGAATAAAGACTTCGTTCCGGACCACAATACAGCGGTCAGTTGCAATCTCGCCCGATTCCAGGCAGACATCGAGGTGCACGATTCCCTCAGGTTCAACAAACTCCTCGATCGGCAACGAATCATGGGCGGCAATCATGAACTCCGTCCAGACCGGAACGCCGTTCTTGGCCCCGTCCTGACCCCGGCCGAGAGACAGCTTCTCATCAAAACCAAGCCAGGCACCGGCCGTGATTTGCGGCGTATATCCCACAAACCAGTTGTCACAGAAATTGTTCGTGGTGCCTGTTTTGCCGCCTGCCGGACGGGTGAAGCCTCTCCACCTGGAACTCCGGGCCGTACCGCTATCGACGACCGAGCGCATCAGGTCCACCATGATAAACGCGGTCTGGGCTGACAAAACCTCTTCTTTCTCAATCGCGGAATTGTCCTCAAGCACCCTGCCATACCGATCAACAATCTTCGTCACCATGCGATAGGGGATATGTATGCCCCGATTGGGGAACGTGCTGAACGCTGAGACCAATTCCACCATCTTGACCTCACCGGCACCCGCAGCCAGCGAAGGAACCGGTTTGAGCGGCGACGTAATGCCCATTCGTCGGGCGTAAAAGATCGCCTGCTCCGGCGTGATAGTCAGCATCAGCCGTGCACTTACGAGGTTGCGGGAGAACTTCAGCGCCTCACGAAGGGTAATTGGTCCCATGAACTTGTTGTCGAAATTGTGCGGACGCCACTCCTTGGCTCCTGGAATCTGCAGGACAATGGGGTTATCATCGACAATATCCGTGGTATGGAACCCGTTGTCAATGCAGGCCGTGTAGAGGAACGGTTTGAATGCAGAACCCGGCTGCAATTGAGCCTGAACCGCACGATTCCATCTGGACTCCTCAAAATCGCGACCACCAACCATGGCCAGAATGTCGCCAGTAGCGTTGTCGATTGCGACCATCGCTCCCTCGACCTTTTTGTGCACCCTGATCGGGTCACCGTACTCATCGACGGTGTCCGGAAGGATCATCGAATAGTTCGGGTCACCCAAACCGTATCGTCGTTCTATTCGGGCACGAAGCGAATCAACTTTCCGATAGACTGCTTTCTCCGCAGCCGCCTGCAGGTTGGCGTCCAAAGAAGTATAGACTTTCAAGCCGCCGGAGTACAAGACGTCTTCACCGTACGTGTCCAGTATGTGGCGACGGACGGTCTCAGTAAAATACGGTGCGATACCAATCTTCTCAACCGGGGGAGATATTTCCAGCGGCAGACTGCTGAGTGAATCGAATGTCGCACGGTCTATTCCTCCCCATGAGTAAAACGAGTGCAGCACCCGATTGCGGGCTTGCAGGGACTTGTCAGGGTTGTTCAGGGGAGAATTGATATTCGGCCCCGGAAGGAGGCCGATTATCACCGCGCAGTCGCTTATCGTCAGTTCGCCCACAGACTTATCAAAAAAAAGCCGTGCCGCAGCGGAAACCCCGTAAGCACCACGGCTGAAGTAGTGCTGGTTGAGGTACATGGCGATGATTTCGTCCTTGGAGTACGATCTCTCCAACTTGACCGCCGTCAGCGCCTCTTTGATCTTACGATTGTAGGTGCGCTCCTGGGTCAGGAAAAGCATTCTCGCAAGTTGCTGGGTGATAGTCGAAGCGCCGCCCTGAATGTGACCGCTCAGGATATTTCCGGCTGCCACCACTGCCAGTCTTCGCAAGTGAATGCCCCAATGGTCGTAAAATGCCTGATCCTCGCTGGCTATCAACATGTCGCGAAGGTATTTCGGCATCTCATCATAGGGTGTTAATGCCCGGTTCTCGGAGTAAAACTCCTTGAGAAGGATTCCGTTGCGGTCATACACTTTCGTGTTGAGCGAAGGCTCAATGTTGTGCAGCGCCTCAAACGACGGCAGGTCGCTTTGATAGACGGAGTACGTCTTTTGGGCGATTATTGCGGCAAACACGATCAACACAGCTACCAGAGCGATGATCGAATTGCGCAGACGGTGACTTGTTTTTTTCCTGAAGACAGGTCTATTGGTACGTACAGCCATAATCGCCTATTTACCCACGTAAAGCCGATCCAGTCAACATAAAACAGGTCAGCCATTTATCTGTTTGATAATCGTTATACATTTCACTATATGAGTTAGGCGTTTTTGCATTCGTTTTCTGCATCGAAGACGATCAACAACTGTAACTTACGTGCCGATGTTTAGCTGTAAACGTACCAAGGGAGACTAAGTTGGCTCATTCTGAATTGACTACCGACCTGAAACAAGAACTCAAACGACAGATTGAGATTTTCAAGCGAGGCACGGTCGACCTCCTTCCCGAAGATGAACTGCGAGCCAAACTGGCCGGGTTCCTCAAGGGAGAACGCGGTCCCTTGAGGGTCAAGCAGGGTTTCGACCCGACTTCGCCGGATATTCATCTTGGCCACACTGTTGGCATCCGCAAACTGAAGCAGTTCCAGGACCTGGGACACCAGGTGGTGTTGATCGTGGGTGATTATACTGCTATGGTCGGTGATCCGTCGGGACAATCCGCGACCCGTCCGGTGCTGTCCTACGACCAGATTATGAAGAATTCTGAGACCTATCAGGAGCAGTTCTTCAAGATTCTCGACAAGGACAAAACCGAAGTCCTCTTCAACGGTGACTGGTTCAAAAAAATGGAATTTCTGGACATTATGCACCTTGCGTCGAAATACACCGTGGCCCGTCTGCTGGAGAGGGATGATTTCACGAAGCGCATGAAGGCCATGACTCCGATATCGGTGCATGAGTTGTTCTATCCTCTGATGCAGGCCTATGACTCGGTTGCCATGAAATCCGATATAGAGTTGGGTGCGACCGAACAGACGTTCAACCTGCTGGCCGGCCGGACGGTGCAGGAGGCATACGGCGACGAACCGCAGTGCGTTCTCACTATGCCGATTCTCGTCGGAACCGACGGCGTCAAGAAGATGTCCAAATCACTGGGCAACTACATCGGCGTCGATGAAGCTCCGAGGGAGATGTTCGGCAAGGCGATGTCTATCCCCGACGAACAGATTGCGAGCTATTTTGAGCTGGCTACCGAGGTTACAGCCGAAAGGGTAGAGGAGATTCGCAAGCAGCTTTCGCAGGCCGATGTCAACCCGATGCTTCTCAAGAAGGAACTGGGCGAAGTGATTGTCGATCAGTACCATCCCGAAGGATCCGGTAAGGCTGCCCGCGAGGAATTCGAGCGCGTCTTCTCCAAAAAGCAACTACCGGATGACATGCCGGAGGCTACTGCCGAGGATCTCAAAAATCTGGAAATCGACCCGAATGCTATCTATCTCGTGCATTTGATAGCCAAGAACAAGATGAGCAAGTCCAACAGCGAGGCGCGGAAACTGATTCAGGCCGGATCGGTAAGTATCGATGGCGACAAGGTTACCGATCCGAATTACGAGTTTCCGTTGGACAAAGAGATGATCCTAAAAGTCGGCAAACGGCGTTTTCTCAGACTGAAAGTCTGATAAACTGCAACTTTTCGACTGCTCAATCATTATCAGTAATAGGGAACAACAATAGCAACATGGATGGGTCTTTGAGCAGATTTCGCAAATCACTAGTAGTAATTGGCTTGGCGGCGATGGTTCTGTTCGGTTGCTCCACGGGCGCGGTTCGGCATTCATCGGCTGTGGTTGTAGCCGATGAAACAGGGATTCAAGCAAAAGCGGTCCCTGAAAAGGTCGAGTACGAGCCGATGAGCGAGTACGCCTATAAATTCTATGTTGATGGGCTGCTCTATGAGGGCGAAGGGGAGGTGCAAAACGCTGCCCGCGCTTTTCACAGTGCGCTTGATTTTCACCCGGAATCACTCGAGTTGAGTCTGGCCTATGCTCGATGTCTGGTCCGGCTCAGACAACCCGCCCTTGCGCTGGAGACCCTGCAATCGTTCAATTATCCCGACACTGAATTGTTGGAGCTTCGTGGCTCCTGCTACCAGATGGTTGGTGAGAATCAACTGGCCAAAGAGCAGTTCCTCGAACTGATCGCAATCGATTCGCTTAATGCTAATGCCTATCTCAATCTGGCCGCGCACTATCAGCAGGACAGAGACCTTGATTCCACGATCTGGGCGTACGGGCAACTGGATCGTATCCGTCCCGGCAACCATGAGCTGCTGAACGAACTGGGACGTCTTCAAGCCGCCACAGGTGACCTGGAGGATGCGAAAGACAGTTTCCGGAGATCACTCAATTCTGTCGGAGCCGGCGACAACATGCAGGCCCTGCTGGGGCTGGCTGAATTGCACGAACTCACGCAGGATGTGGATTCGCTGGAAGCTACTATTGCGCTAGGTATCGAATCGGCTCCCGATGATATCAGTCTGCGCCAGACGATGGCCCGGATATGCTTCCAACAGGACTCCGTGCTCAAGGCCTTGCCGCATGTGCGCCGTATTGCCGAACTCATGCCCGGCGACCATGATGCCAGCCGAAGGTTGGCGATGTTGTACTTCACGCTGGATTCCCTGCAACAGGCCGATTCGATTCTCACGTATCTGGTGAGCACCGGTGAGCAAGTTGCTGCCAATCACTACTATCTCGGGCGCATAGCCGCTCTCGGCGATGACTTTGAGCGGGCGCGCGATGAATTCATTCTCCTGACACAACTGGCCGATACGGCTTTCGGTAGCTGGATGGATCTGGCGATTACCTATCGGAATCTAAACGATGACGCAAACGAAATCGCGACCTACCGTGAGGGGGTCGATCACATGCCCTCCGAGGTCAGTGCTATAAACATGCTATTCTCACTCGGGGCGGCCTACGAGCGAATCGGTGAAATCGATTCCGCGGTAGTCGTGTTTGAGGACATACTTGAACATGACCCCAACCATGATCAGACGCTGAATTATCTCGGTTACACGCTGGCCGAGCACGGCATCCGATTGCAGTATGCCCATGACCTCATATCTCGGGCAATCGAAATGCAACCCCAGAACCCGGCCTATCTCGACAGTTTCGGTTGGGTCAATTTCCAGCTTGGCAACTATGAGGACGCCGTTCTCTATCTTGAATCTGCCGCAGCTCTTGACAACGACCCGGTTATTCTCGATCATCTGGGTGATGCCTACCACGCTGCGGGACGGATTGATGAGGCGCGAGTGTACTGGGAGAAAGTGCTCGAACTACAACCCGACAATCAGACCATCAGGGAGAAACTGGACCGTTGAGACAAACCGTGCGACGACTCACCGTTCTTTTGGTCGCCTGCTGCTTGTCTTCTGTTCTCTATTA
This sequence comes from uncultured candidate division Zixibacteria bacterium, assembly GCA_963664195.1. Classification (GTDB taxonomy): domain Bacteria; phylum Zixibacteria; class MSB-5A5; order GN15; family FEB-12. Next base: position 3,327,996 of record OY760907.1, on the reverse strand, counting down.
CGGATGCGCCGAAATAGCCGCGCCGCCCGGGGGAGAGGTTGACCGCAAGGGCCCCTTTCTGCTGACATCAACTCCTGCAGCCGGCGCTCTAAATGTGGAGCCGGACAACCGGATATCCCTTCAGTTTTCCGAACACGTGGTTGAGCCTGCCAGAGGGGACGCAGTCTTCATCTCGCCGAGACAAACCGAAAAGCCGAAAATCAAGTGGTCCGGCGATAAACTGAGCATCCTGCTCGACGAGCCTTTCGGCGCGAACCAAACCTATATCGTTACCGTTAGTTCAGGCGTCAGGGACCTTCGCAACAACCCTCTCGACGGTACGATTTCAATCGCCTTTTCAACTGGCGACGCCATTGACTCCGGGACTATCGGCGGCATTACCTACCTCGACAGACTCCCTGCATCGGATGTTGTCATGGCGCTCTACAAGTCAACAGCGCTCGTTGACAGATCAGTGCCGCTCGATTCAATCTACCCCAGTTACCTGGTGACCACCAACAAAGAGGGTGCGTTCAAGTTTCAGTATCTTCCCGAGGGAGAGTATCGCCTGATCGGATTCAAGGACAAGAACAACAGCGAGCGATTCAACCCGAACCTCGAGGAGTTTGCCCTGCCGGATCGTCCTATCGTAGTGGGCGGGGAAATAGATTTGGATAATCTCAAGTTGGAGATGACCAGCCACGATACGCTCCAGCCGCGAATCCTGAGTGCTATCGGCAGCGACGGGGGATTGGTGAAAGTGCGATTGAGCAAGCCGGTATCGTTTGCGCTGATGGGAGCAGATCCATCGACACACATATCGTTGCGTTCTCTCAGCGATACGGCGATTTCGTACGCCGCCTCAAGCTTTGCTGAATCTGCCGAGCCCGAAGGCTCCAAGCTCACGATGTGGTGTGGTGTGCTCCCTGAAGACAAGTATCGTATCGAGATGACGTACGGTGCCGACGAGGCTCCGCTGGTTCTCGACAGTATGGAGTTCAAGCAGGTCGAGGACAAGACACCGCCGGAAATCTCTATGTTCCTGCCTGCCGCCGACGCCATGTTCGTTCACCAGGTTGATATGCAGGTTGAGTTCTCAGAGCCGATTGATACCGTAAAAATCACGCCGCAGACTTTTGTTCTTGCCGAGGACGACAATCGATTTATCCAACTCGATTTGCGTTGGGCCGACCCGTTCCATCTTGGCCTGTCCACAGACCAATTGACCGCTGGCCACAAATACCGTCTTGATGTTACCGAGTTCGACGTCGCCGACTACGCAGGCAACCTGATGGGGGATTCGCTGAGGTCGTTCACGTTCAGTACGTACGACGACGACTCACTTGGATCGGTCAGCGGCACGGTTGAGATAGCCCTTGAGGATCGCAAAGAGAGTCCTGCGAAACTGACTTTCCAAAAGGTCGGGGGAAAGGACCGCTACACGGTCACCGTGGCAGGCTTAGCGCCTGGACGGAATGCTGAAAATACGGGTGCCTTTGTTACTGATTTGCCGGCGGGGGAGTATATCCTGACGGGCTTCCTCGACCAGGACGGCGACGGTAAACTCACTCCCGGCTCTATCAATCCTCCACGTCTTGCCGAAACTTATGTCGTTCATCCTGACACAGTATCAGTCCGCGCCCGCTTCGAGACAGCGGGTATTGTGGTTGAGTTTAAGTAGCTGCCGAATCGATCCCCCGTTTTAGTTACCGACCATGGTGTTGGGGTGCAGAGAAGACCAGAGCCTGGTGGACCGAGCTTGTTGAATAACACCGATCTCTCAACTGTGAATGTCCGGTGTCCCACAAAAAAAAAGCCCGCCTTAAAAAAGGCGGGCTTTCTAAAATCGTTTGAATCGTCAGCGGCTTACAGCTCACCCCAGATGTTGAGGTTCACGCGACGGTTCTTGGAACTGGCGTTCTTCTCGTCCGGCATCGCAATCGGCTTCTCTTCGCCGTAGGAGACGATGAACAGACGATACAGCGAAACACCAAACTTGTCAGCGAGATAACGCTTGGCCGCATTGGCGCGCTTCTCACCGATCAGCAGATTGTACTTGGCCGAGCCGGTCTTGTCGGCGTGGCCGGCGATCTCCAGGAGCGCTCCCGGGACTTCTTCCATCTTCATGCCGGCTTCGTCGAGAATAGCACTCGCGACACCGTCGATGTCGTAGGAGTCAAACGCGAAATTGATCTCGCCGGACCAGATGATCTGGTAATTCTCAAAACCCTTGGCTTTGTTGATCGCCATTTCGGCTTTGGCATCCAGCTCACGAGACAACTGCTGAAGTCTTGCGACTTCGGCGGTGTTGGCATCAGTCTTGTCGCCAAGAGCGGTAAGTTGCGCACCCGTGCGAGCTTCGGAAGCAGCGATTTCCGAGGACACAAAGTCCTTGTTGACGCCACAGCCGGCCGCGAAAAGCATCACCACGATAAGTCCAATAGTCAGTGTTCTCATTTCAGTTATATTCCTTTCCTGCCATAACAGAGGTTTTCCCTTCCTATCTGAAGGACAAGGCTAGTCCAGATTGGCGTCGAAAGCAAGAAAAAAATGGTGGTAAACGACCTTGCGACGGAGGGGCGAATCCATGACCGATCGGGGTGTATCAATCTCTATGCCGCTACTGCTTTATCGCTCCGGCAGTTATGCCGGAGACTATCTGACGCTGCATTATCAAGAACAAGACCAGAACGGGCACCACAGCCAGCGTGGAACCGGCCATCAGGTGCTGCCAGTCAATCGCCTGATGCCCCTGATAGAGCGCCAAAGCGACCGGTAATGTCCTCAGCGAATCACTTGACGTCAGAATAAACGGAAACAGAAATGAATTCCAATTGGTAAAAAAGACCTGTATTGCCAGTACTGCCAGCGCCGGTTTGCACATCGGCATGACGACCCTGAAGAGAATCGTGAATTCCCCGGCGCCGTCGATTCTGGCAGCTTCTTCCATAGAGGGCGGGATGGACTCGATATACTGTTTCACCAGAAATATCCCTATGGGATTGACCAGCCACGGCAAGATTAGCGCCCAGTAGGAGTCGTACATTCCCCCCTTCAGACACAGCAGATAGAGCGGAATGATGACGATGTGTACAGGGATCATCAGGACAAGCATCACCGAGATGAACATCGCCCGATTTGCCAGGCTGTTATGTCGGGCCAGCGCGTAGGCAACCATGAAACAGAACAGGATATTGCCGACCGTGACGAACGTACCTACAAGTATGGAATTGAACAACGCCATTCCCAAGTGCGCAGCTGTAAACAGATCATAGAAATTAGTTAAAGTCCAACTTGAAGTGGCAAGCCCTGAAAACGCCATATTGGAACCGGCTTCCATGAAGGCCACACGGAACATCCAGAGCAGGGGGAAGACCATGACGATCAAGACTGCTGTCAACAAGAGATAGCGTACGCTTTCGGTGATTCTGTTCCTCTGTCCTACCACGTGTGCGATCTCCGGCGCATGAGGACAAACTGGACCACTGAGAACGCCGCGATTATCATGAACAGGATATACGCTGCGGCAGATGCATAGCCGAGTTCGAAGGCTGTCGTCAGGCCTTTTTCATAGATGAAATAGACGGCGGTAGAGGTGTCGAAATTGCCCTTGGTCATCACAAAAATCTCGACAAACACCTGAAACGATTTGATCGAGTTGATCACGAGTATGAACAGCGCCACCGGCCTCAGCAGCGGCAGGGTGATCGAAAAGAACTGCCTGATTGATGACGCCCCGCCGATTTCGGCAGCTTCGTACAACTCGTCCGGGATCGCTTTCAAACCGGCAAGAAATATCAGCATGAAGTACCCGACCGACATCCAGATATCCATTCCCATGATAGCATACAGCGCCGTCGAACTGTCATACAGGAAGCCATTTAGGGGTGGAGCAAGGCCTGCCATCTCGGCCAGTAGAGCAATGTACCCACCGCGCTGGAAGAGGCTGGTGAAGATCAATGCGATGACGACCATCGACGTAATCGATGGCACAAAAAAGGCCGACCGAAACAAAGCTCGGCCCTTGAATTGGCGGTTGACCAGCAGCGCCATCAGCAACGCAACAATAGTCGTTACCGGGATCGTTCCGAGAACAAACACAAAGGTGTTCTTGATGGAGTCGACGAAATCTTGATCGCCAAGTAATGCCCGGTAGTTGTCAAACCCTACCCACGACGTCTCTTTGACCAGCAGGCGGTAATCGGTGAAGCCCATATACAACGACCAGGCCACGGGGAATACCCAGAAGACCAGGAACGTTATTATCCAGGGGGAGGTCAGTATGAGGTTGCCACCTGCACCGAACCGTTTCATTTTGCCTTCATCTTGGCGATGTTGATTTGTGCTTTCCTCAGAGCCGTGGCACTTCCGGTATTACCGAACACGACATTCTCAACTGCCTTTTCGATTTCTGTCTCAATGTGGACCCAATCCGGATCGACCGGCGGATGCGCGGCGAATCGAATTTGACTGATAAACGTCTGCAGGTGATTGTTGGCCGCAAAATAGGCATCCTTCTGTGCCATTTTGCTCGATGGATTGGCCGAACGATTGGCTTTGCAGAATCGCACCTGATTCTCCGGCGAGGTGATGAAATCGACCAGTGTTCGGGCCGCGTCTTGATGATCCGAGGCGCTGTTAACGGCTAAGAACTCGCCGCCTAGAAACGATTTGCCAACCGATGCACTGTTCCGGCTATTCGGTACCCCCGGCATTATCGTCGTATTGAAGTTGATATGCCGGTTTTCCAACTCTATGCGTTTGAGCAGCCAATCGCCAGACAGGATGAAACCGATCTTGCCGTCAAGGAATGCATCTTCAATCCCGCGTTGATTCGAGACATAGCCGCAGGAGTCGTGAAGCTGCTTGTAGAAGTCGAGAGCGTTGATCGCCTGCATAGATGAGACGACACAATACTTGCCGTCATCTGTAAATACCTGTGCGTCGTTTGACCAGAAGAAGGGTAGGAACTTCTTGTAAAGACGATGCTTCTCAGCCGTATTCGATCCCCAACCGTAGGTGTTTCTGTCCAAGTTGTTGATTGCCGTTGCCGCGTCAAAGAGATCGCCAACGCTGAACGGAAGGAACTCCTCCTCGAAGCCAGCCTGCTTGAGAAGGTCGCGATTGACATAGAGGACTCTGGTGCCCAGAATCCAGGGCTTGGCATACACTCGGTCCCGATAGGTTGCCATACCCCATCCCTGGTAATCAGCGCTGTCGGCGGCGATGTGTTCTGAAAGGTCCGCAAGGTGACCGTTGACTGCGAATTGTGCGATCCAGTCGGAGCCAAGCTCCACCACGTCGGGGCCGGAACCCGAAGCAAACGCGATGGCGATCTTTTCGTGGCCGTTTGACCAGGTGAGATCGGTCAGGTTTACCTTAATGTCCGGATTGGCTTGCTCAAATTCTTCGACCATGGCTTCGATCGTCGGCTTAATACTCGGGTCGGTCCAGAGTTGCCACCAGTCCAGGGTTGTTTCCGCCTGTACCGATAAAGCGACTGCGAAAATGAGAATACAGAATATCAGGGTAGTTAAACGCATAATATGTCCTTATGAAGTCTGCTGGTCGAATATATCTGTGAGGCCGTCCGGGTCAACTTAAAATCTTTTTGTTGAACGACTGTCTGTGGGCCGTCTAATTGCCTTTCATGCTGTGGCACCCCTTGCTGATACTGTTAGCCTCCGATGGAGGATGGTTCGACACGTCGAAACTTCCGGTCCTGATTGGGGCGTTTGTTTCTATTGTGGTCGTCCTTTATACAACCTACCACAAGAAGAGCCGTGAGGGATACCGTATGCGCAAGATCGCCGGCCTGAACGCCGTCGAGGAAGCCATCGGCCGTGCCACCGAAATGGCCCGCCCGATACTGTTCACTCCCGGATGGGGGGGAGATATTCAACGTCCGACAACCATTGCCTCGATGAACATACTCAGCAATGTCGCGCAGACCACGGCAACATATGATTGTCCATTGATATATCCCACGCACGATCCGGTTATCATGTCAGTGGCGCAGGAAGTGGTGGCAGAAGCCTATGCGCGTGCCGGATACCCGGACCGATTCCAGAAAGACAACATACGATATGTTTCTTCCTCGCAGTTTGGTTACGCCGCTGCAGTTGATGGTATGATCTCCAGGTTGAACCCGGCCTCAATCTTCCTGCTCGGCACGTTTGAGGCGGAGTCGCTGATTCTGGCTGAAACCGGCAATACGGTGGGGGCGATTCAGATTGCCGGTACTGATTCGACTATACAATTGTCGTTTTTCATCGTAGCGTGCGACTACACGCTAATAGGCGAAGAGCTTTTCGCGGCATCCGGTTACCTGTCAGGCGATCCGTCGATTCTGGCTTCGGTGCGGGCTCAGGACATCCTCAAGGTCGTGATTGCTGTTTTGCTGACAATGGCATCTATCTGGGCGTCATTCGATGCAACCTCTACCTGGTGGAAATTCTAGTGAGACGCAAGATTCCTCAACTGGTGTGTGGCTTTTTCGGTGTCTTGCTGTTTGTCCTGTTTTTTGTCGAGACTGACACGGCGCGCGCCATAAACCAGTCAGTGTTGGTGGAGTACTGGCAGATCATATTCGCTTTCACGTTGCTCGTGGGGGTGGCGAGTTTCGCCAAAGTCAACCTGCAGTCGATCCAACGCGGTCAGGATACTCCTTACAAGATTGTCTCTATGGTCGGGCTTATTGCAATGCCGATTCTTGCGATCGTATGGGGCATCAAGGGCGGCTCCCCGTTCATGTGGGTATTCGACAACATACAGGTGCCGATGCAATCGACTGTGTTTGCACTGCTCGCGTTTTTTGTCGCCTCAGCATCATTCCGCGGATTTAGAGCGCGCTCGCTTCCGGCTGCTGTTCTGCTCCTCTCAGCCTTGCTGACGCTTCTCAGTCGCTCAGATATCGGTGGCATCTTCTCCGACCACCTTCCTGAAATTGCCGACTGGGTGCGCAACAATCCTTCCATGTCTGCCCGCCGCGCTATCTTGATAGGTATTGGCCTCGGTTCACTGACTACTTCGCTGCGCGTTATTCTCGGCATAGAGCGCACGTGGCTCGGGGGAGGGAGCAAGTGAAACTCGAGAGTCGTCACTACACATTCATCGGTCTGGCACTCGTGGTCGCCGTCACCATGCTGCTCAGTTTCCGACCGGAAGTCACTCCCTCTCCGGAAACGAATCGCATGTACGAGTACATTGAATCGCTTCCCGAAGGGGCTGTGCTGATAGTATCGTTTGACCACGAGGCTTCTTCATTGCCCGAAATCCGCCCGCTGGCGGTGGCAATGCTGCGCCATGCTTTCTCACGAAACCTCCGTCTGGCAGGAGTGGCCCTTCTTGCGGAGGGTACCGGTGTCGGGTATGGTCTGATGCGCCAGGTTGCTGCCGAATACGACAAAGAGTACGGCACCGATTACGTTTATCTCGGTTTCAAACCGCAGTTCATCGCGGCCATACTGTCTATGGGGGAATCGATTCCGGCTACTTTTCCGGAAGACTATCTTGGCAGGAAGTACGGTGAGTTTCCGATGCTTGCTGGAGTCGAGAATTACGATGACATCGCCGGTGTGATCTCCATTGCCGACGGTTCCCTCACCACCCACTGGATCGAATACGGCAACGGTCGCTATGGCGTCCGCGTGTCCGGATTTGTGACGGCGGCAATGGTGACAACCTACGACCCGTATCTTGCGTCCGATCAGATGTACGCCATGGTCGGGGGACTTCGCGGTGCAGCCGAGTACGAGAAATTGATCGGCATCGGCGGCAGCGGTGCACGGGGTATGCTTGCACAGACCGGCTCGCATCTCTATGTGATTCTGCTTATCGTTGTTGGCAACATCATCTACTTTCGTCAACGCGGAAAGCGGGGGGGGGCCTGATGGACATTGCAACGCTCGTTGCCGGTATTCTCACCCTGGCAATCTTCACTTTTCTGTACCGGGACAATCCGGTCTACAAAATGGCGGAATCTCTGCTCATCGGCGTGTCGATCGGCTACTTCTTAGTCATCACCTGGACGAACTCCCTCATGGGGTTGCTTATCCATCCGTTATTCGATGACGGACGCTTGCTGCTCCTGATACCGCTTGCTCTTGGTCTGCTCATGTTCGGTCGTTTTCATCCGAAGACATCGACGTTTTCGCGCATCCCCATCGCGGTCCTGATCGGCTCAGGAGCGGGTGTCGCGATACCGGCCATGCTCGGTGCGAGGACGATCAAACAGATATCCGCCACGGTAGCACCAATCATCGGCGAATCTGGTATGCCCGATTTCTCCAGCATTGTCGTGATTGTTGGCGTTCTCTGCACTCTCTCTTACTTCTATTTCAGCCGCGAACACAAAGGCGTTCTTGGCAGAGCTGCGAAAGCTGGTACATGGTTCCTGATGATATTCTTCGGCACCACTTTCGGATATACGGTAATGTCGCGTATGTCAACTTTTATCGGTCGCATGGAATTCCTGCTATCCGACTTCCTTCATCTGACAAGCTAGCCCGGTCCAACCATGACTTGCCCCAGGTGCAAAACTCCCATGAAGGAACTCAAACGGACCTATCATAAACAGCGCAAGTGGGTCTGTCCCAAATGTGGCTGTGTCCGCTTCCAGCAGATCAAGAAGGGGTGAGGTGGGTGACTTCACCCGCCAGGTGCTGTCAGGCAACCGCCTGACGGCTATCAGTCGAATGTGATTTCCACACAGTCGAAACCTGTTGAATAATCCCTCGTAAGCTGAGTATATTCAAAGACGCACAGTTTGCAGTAGACATACCGACGGGGCGGCTAACCCGGTTTTCGTTAACAGGTAACAGGCATGAGCGATATCGTTGCAGGCGCCAGCGACACGAATGACCCCCTGAAGCGGGTCCGCATCGGCACATCGGGATACAGCTTTGCCGACTGGGTGGGTAACTTCTATCCTCCGAAGATCGACAAAGGCAGAATGCTCGATCATTACGTCAAGCATTTCCCGACAGTCGAGATCAATATGACGTACTATAGAATTCCCTCCCCGCGAGTGTTTGAAAACATGATCTCCAAGGCCCCGACGGGTTTCGACTTCATGGTCAAGGTCCCTCAGTCATTCACGCACCAACGCAAGGAACTTGACCGAGATATCGCAGCCTTTCGCGAGGCAATAGCGCCGCTAGTCGAATCCGGCAAGCTGTCGGGTTTGCTCGCACAGTTTCCGTACTCGTTCAAGTTCTCGCCTCCGACACTCGATTATCTTAGCGTTTGTCGCGATGCCGTTGCGCCAAATCCGCTATTCGTTGAGTTTCGCCACGATAGCTGGGTCAATCGCCCAATGTACGACAGATTGAGGACAGAGCGGATCGGCTATGTGGCCGTCGATGAGCCTCCGCTCCGAGGACTCCTGAAGCCGGACTGTTTTGCCACTACCGACACGGCCTATGTCCGCCTCCACGGCCGAAACGCCGAACAATGGTGGAACGGCGGAGCGCTGCGCTACGACTACAACTACTCGGACGATGAGTTGGAGTATTGGAAAGAGAAGGTCCGCAAGATCATGAAGAAAGTTAAGAAGACTTACGTGTTTTTCAACAATTGTCACCTCGGCCAGGCAGCCAACAATGCCCAGCAATTCGCACAAATGCTCTCAGAATAGAGCGCTTTGTTTCTTGTTGACGGGACATCTGAATAGAGAGATAATTACTAGTTAATATAAGAAAGGCGATATGTATCTAAAGCTTGAGAATATACGAAAACAATACGACGAAAAGGTCGCTGTTGATAACCTGTCGCTGGAAGTACCCCGGGGTGCTATCTACGGCATTATCGGCCCGAACGGGGCCGGCAAGACAACGACGATTCGCATGATTATGAACATCATCGCGCCGGATTCCGGCAGCGTGTGGTTCGACGGAAAGAAAGTCGATGAATCGTTCAAGAACCGTGTCGGCTATCTGCCGGAGGAGCGCGGTCTCTACAAGAAGATGAAGGTTCGCGAGGTCCTCTGCTACATGGCGGAACTCAAGAACTACCCCAAATCGAAATCCGCGCCCAAGATCGACACCTGGCTCGAGAGGATGAATCTCTTGAACTACAAAGAAAGCAAGGTGGAAGAGCTTTCCAAGGGTATGGCACAGAAACTCCAGTTCATCTCCACAATATTGCACGACCCGGATTTGATTATCCTCGACGAAATCTTCTCCGGCCTTGATCCCATCAATATCGAGTTGATCAAGAGCGTGATTCTTGATCTCAAACGTGAGGGGAAGACGATTCTCTTCTCCACTCACGTTATGGAACAGGCCGAAAAACTGTGTGACTACATTTGTATGATCAACGCCGGCCAAAAGGTGCTCGACGGCAGACTCGCCGATGTCAAAGCGCAGTTCGGCAAGAACACGCTTCAGGTTGACATCGAAGGCGACGGTGGGTTCATCGAATCATTGCCGGGGGTCAAGGGCGTCTCAGAGTTTAACAACTCTATCGAGATCGGTCTCAACGGTGGGGCTGATGCGGACGCCATTCTCAAGAGTATCATTGAGAAAGTGAAGGTGCGTCGATTCGAGGTCATGGAGCCTTCGCTGTATCGCATATTTATCGAGGTTGCCAAAGTCGATCCCTCCAGGGTACAAGCTGAGAAGGGAGAGGCTCATGTCTAAATTTCTCGTAATTTTCAAACGCGAATATGCCGAAGTGGTCAAGAAGAAATCATTCATTATTGGTATTCTGGTTACACCGGTGATCATGTTTGCCCTGATGGTTGTCCCCGCGTTGCTGGCCACAAGCGACACTTCTTCTGTCGACAAGGTGGCGGTTGTCGACCAGGGTGAGAAGGGAATCGGGCAGGAGTTCGCCGATGCTATCGTCAGGTACACGCTGCCGGACTCTGAAGACCCGGCTTACATCGTCACCGAAGTCACAAGAGTTCAGCCCGGCGACGAGACAACCTGGACCGCAACGAAAGATTCGCTGAGGAACGCGGTATCCGAGAAAGAACTCCGGTATGTCCTTTTTGTCAGGCCGGATGCCCATCTGGCTGACAGCAATTTGTTGCTCCTCACGAACTCCGATGACTACCAGACCATCGGGCGGTTCGAACATCAACTTTCAAACATCATTTCCACCCACAGACTCCAGATGTCGGACATCAACCTGCCGGTTGACTCGGTGCTCACTTTGACCAGAGATGTCAACCTGCAGAGTCAGGATACTAAGGGTGAGTCGATACCATTTATCGTGAAATTCTTTGCGGCCCTCATTTTTGTCTTCCTCGTCTATATGATGATTATGGCCTTCGGCTCAATCCTCATGCGCTCTGTTATCGAGGAAAAGACCAGCCGTATTATGGAAGTGCTCGTTTCATCCGTGACACCGTTCCAACTCATGCTCGGCAAAGTGCTGGGTTTGGGAGGAGCTGCCTTCACACAGGTATTGGTGTGGGTGTTGATGGGGGCCGGAATCTACGTCTACGCCGGCAGCGCCGGATTGGATATCAACCCCGCAATTGGACGCATGGCGTTTAACCCGGTGATTGTTGTGTTCTTTGTGTTGTTTTTCGTCGCCGGATACATCATGTACTCCACGCTGTTTGCGCTCATCGGTGCAATCGTCAACAGCGACAAGGAAGCCCAGAGCTTTGTTTTCCCGATTGTCGGCTGTCTTATGATTCCGATGGTTGTCGGGTCGGCCGTTGCCAGGGACCCCTACGCCACCTGGGTGCAGGTGCTCGCGTACATTCCGTTCTGTGCACCGACCATGATGCTTGAGCGAATCGTATTCATCGCACCGTCCGTTACCGATTACTCGCTGTTCTCAGGTATTGTCGCCGAGGCGTCGATAGCATTTATTGGAGTTGTTTTAACGACTCTCGGCATTATCTGGGTTACGGCCAAGATATTCAGGATCGGGATCCTCATGTACGGCAAGCGGCCGACTGTCCCCGAACTGATCAAATGGATTCGATACTAGGAGGTTTCGTTCTACCGTCATGTTGAATAGACGTACCTTGCCAAAAGTGCTTCTGATGCTGGCCGCCTTTGTGTTCTTTTCGGCCAACTCCGTCTACTTCCTGGAGCAGCCGAGCGGACCGCTGTTTGCCGCCTCGGAAAAAGTCTGTCACTTTGACTTTGACGACATCCCTGACACGAAGAAACCGTACCTCAATCTCAAATCCGCGATTCTGGTGAATTACAACAACGGCGAGGTCCTTTACGCCAAGAACTGCGAGAAGGTGCGCTCGATTGCGTCGATCACCAAACTCGTCACCGCGATGGTCGTGATTGACAAGGGAATCGACTTCGACAGTACGGCCAAAATCACCAAAGAGGACGCCCGTCGCTCGTCGAAATCGCGACTCAAGGTCGGCTTCGAGATGACCGTGCGTGACCTCATGTACGCCGCGTTGATGAACTCTGACAATCGTGCGGCCCGGGCGCTGGCAAGGGCGACCTCGGGCTCGTACGAAGAGTTTGCCAAAGAGATGAATTTCAAAATGAAGCAGCTCGGCCTCAAACATACTGTGTTCTACGAACCGACCGGGCTGGACTCACGCAACGTGTCCACCGCGCACGAGGTGGCTAAGTTGCTCCATTATGCCTACGATTACAAAACAATTGCAAAGATCACCTCGACCAAACGGTATCGCTGCACCGTCCTCAATCGCAAGCGGAACAATCGCCTGCAGATGGCTAACACCAATTTGCTGATACATTCCAAATACGACGTTCTCTCCGGAAAAACGGGTTATACTCGTGCTGCTGACTATTGCCTGACAACTCTTGTCGAAAATAAGGCAGGGGAGAGGCTGACGCTGGTCGTCCTCGGCGTACCTGGCGACAAACTCCGGTTCCGCGAAGCCCGCCGCCTCGTCGACTGGGGCTTCAAACAGACGTAGGGAAATCAGATTTTGTCGTAGGGAAGGTTTGTCTTCAAACCTGCCAAATCTCAAGGACGTGGGGAGGACCTCAGTTGGGACGGAAGAAGAGAAAGCCCAGAAGAAAGAAAGTCAGGAAGGCTCGAGAAACACAGCATTGGCTAATCGGATATCTTAGGAATCGGGTTGTGCAGTCAGTTCTCTCCGTAGTAAGCCTGCTCATTGGTGTGTATGCCTTGCATTCTGGAGTGGAGTCCCAGTCGCGAATCGAGGAAGTAGACGACTTCCTGCGAGACTACTTGCCGACCAACCATGAGCATCTCAAACAGAAGTACCCATTGGGTTATGCGGTGTTCTACTCATTTCGTGGCGATCCACTGGTCTACGCTCCGAGTTCTCAGAGATGCTTATCAGGGTTCGACATTGATTGGTCTTCAAGTAGACTCGTGTTGTCCGAAAGAGAGGATGATTGTGCCGACTTCACTATGCCGGCTGTGACATATCGCCCAAGAGATATCCGCATTGGCAACGCCAAGACAGCTATTCGGTTAGCAGAGGGATATCGATTCAAAGTGTATGACTTCGGACAAGTGTACATTTGGGCCGAGATCGTTAAGGTGGATCAGCAGTCAATCATCGCTGTAATCGGAGCGGCCCCACCAAGTTGAGGAATGACTCGACGTTCGCTCCGGCTGCTAGCATTATGACACCGCACTTCCACTTGACACCCGCCCCCAAACATCCGTCCTTATCCGCAATAGAGACACATCATCCAATCGAGAATTGAGTTTTGTACGTCGAAACCCCTGCGGTTTCGACAGGAGACCTAAAAACACTTCTATACTTTGAATACAGGAGAATACCATGATCCAGAACAGGAAGTTCATTGCGCTATTGCTGACAATCCTCGTTGCGGCGCTGCTCGCCGGTGCGTGCGGCCAGAAAGAAGAAGCCGTAGAAAAACAGGTCTGCGTTGTCGACTCCGTGGCCTCTGCCGACGGCGTCATGATCCATTACATGGTCGAGGGCACCGGAAGTCCGACGATTGTGCTCGTGCATTGCTGGTGCTGTGACCGGACCTACTGGAACGAGCAATTCCCGGAGCTGGCAGCCAACTACCAGGTCGTGGCGGTCGACCTTGCCGGTCACGGTGAGTCGGCGCTCGGCCGCAAGGACTACACAATGGAAGCCTACGCTCAGGACGTCGCGGCGGTCATCAACAAGGTGAACCCTGAGAAAGTGATTCTGGTGGGGCACTCGATGGGCGGCGCAGTGATTATTGAAACTGCGCGTTTGCTTCCTGAGAAGGTCGTCGGTTTGATCGGCATCGACAACTTCCAGAACTTCGAGCAGAAGTTTACCGATGAGCAGATTGCAGGCTATCTCGGTGCTCTAAACGCGAATTTCGCAGGGACGACAAAGATGATGGTCAACGGTATGTTCGCTCCCGACGCAGACTCGACCGTCAAGGCAAACATCATGGACGATATGTCGTCCGCTCCCACAGAGGTGGGCATCAGTTCCATGTCAAACCTCGTGAGATACGATTACGCTACGGCTCTGGCGGAGGTGAAGGCCCCAATTTACAACGTGAATTCATCGGTTCATCCGACAAATGTCGAGGGCAACCGTACGCTGGCGACCTCATTTGATGTGATGATAATGGACAGCGTGGGTCATTTCCCGATGTTCGAGCGCCCGGACGAATTCACCGAGGCCCTCGAGGACGTGATCACCAAGCTGACGGTGACAGAGTAGGTCGAAACCCCTGTGGTTTCGACATGTGGCAGCAAGCGACATGGGGATTGTAGGTCGAAACTCCTGTAGTTTCGACGGTAGGGAAGGCCAACGCCACACCGATGCGGTCATGTTCACCAACTACCTTACCTGTAGTTTCGACGGTAGGGAAGGCCAACGCCACAAGTGGCTGCATTCTGGCCTGACGCATCTCTTCGTAGGGAAGGTCTGTCTTCAGACCTGCCGAAAGAAGCGAATCCGCAGGATTCGATCAAGGACTAACGGTCGGGATACCACATCCCGGCCGTTTTTCTGTAGGGGAGAGGGGACCCAAATCTCGGCGAATGGCCAATCAGGTCAGGCTGAGCCTGTCGAAGCCTCAAGGACTTGATTGGCATCCTGTGGGGACGACAACGCTTGCCCGCTGGCTATCCAATCCGACCCAAACAAGTTTGAACCGGCCACCCGTCAGCTATAGCGTGGAGTCGCCATACCATTGCCTGATTTCCTCGCGGCTACGGGCCTGTACGTCGTCCATTTCCCGCTTCATTTGAACCAACTCTGACTGAAGACGGTCTGAGTCGATCACTGCAAGGTTCGGTGTGCCATTTAGGAATTTCCAGAAAGTGTCGTTGTTGTGTCGCTTGTCCTCTTTCATCGTGACTCGGACTCGTGCGTGCAAATCAAGTGTGCGGGAAAGCACAAGGTCGAATGCCTTTACTAGATTCTGTAGATTGGCTTGGAATTGAGTTAGACTGCAATGATACTGTTCAGGACGGAGTTCCTGTCGAAGCAACCCACTCCTCATCTCCGCGTATGCCTCGCAGACGGTGCGGATGTCGCCGTTGAGTCTGCGTATCTTGACATTGAAGGAAAACACTTCGTTGATGAGTTCAAGCCTTAGATAACTACGAAGATGTGCGTCGCTGCGAGGCAAAGGACTTGGCAACCTATAAATGACCGTGATTCCTTTGCCAGCCTGGCCGATGGCATCGATAGCAAGATGAGCGAGTGCCCTGTTTGCCCATAGCCTATCGACGGTTTCATTCAGCGCGTGATCTAGGGGAACCAGCGCGTTGAAGTGCTCCAACCAGCGTTTTCTGTGTCTTCTGACCTTTTCGTTAAATTGGCTGACGCTGAAAGCGGCGATTGCGGCAAAGAATGCACCCACTGCCGCAGGAAACCACTCTGACGAGTGCAGTAGCCCGCCGACCAAACGTAGCAGCCATTCGATAATAACCAGCAAGTCTTCCATTGTTATCTACCTTCACTTTGCGATCCTTCCGATAACCACATGAAAGAAGACATCATTATCGACGACTGTCAATCACATTCTGTGCTGAGGAAGGGAGAGGTCCGGTCCCAGCTACGGGCTGTCAACCGAACACCGTTCCACATCCTTGCACGAACAATCAACAGGCCAGTGTCCTCGCAGGTCTGAAGACAGACCTGCGCTACTGAAGATAAAGACAGACACTCGTGTCGTTGACCTGCGCTACGGAAGACTCAAACGGCCAAATATGAGATCAAAACGCCTCCGGCCATCGAGACTTGCATCGGTCCAAACTCATTCTGCGGCAAATCCAAAGGCAGAAGGGGTTTCCCGAGATCATCAAGCTCATTCTCGCCTATTGCCGTGTCTTATAACATATATTATGATAACACTATGATGATTAAAGGAGGGACCAACATGAAAAAACCGGAAGGCCTGTCCTGCCCTCCGGTCTTGATAGTCGTCGCGGTCTCGGGTCGTTATCCCTTGACCACTATATTAAGGAGTCGGCCCTTCACGAAGATCTTCTTGATGATCTGCTTGCCGTCGGTCCAATGAATTACTTTCTCGCTGGCAAACGCGGCATCTTCGACCGTCTGCTGGTCCGGATCAGCCGGTACCGTCACGGTATCACGGAGTTTGCCGTTGATCTGCACCGCAATCTCAACCGTATCGCCGACAACAGCTTCCGGGTCAAATACCGGCCAGGTTGACTTGAACACCGAATCCTCGAATCCGGCCAGCCGCCACATTTCCTCGGCCATGTGCGGCGCCAGCGGCGCGATCATCTGGATCGTTTTGAGGACGATCTGGTCGTTGAGTTGGTCGTTGGCGATTTTGTCAGGCTTGAAGTCACGAACCAATTCCATGAGCGCTGAGATCGCCGTGTTGAACTGAAGCCGCTCGTAACCCTCGGAAACGCGCTTAATGCTTTGGTTTAACTTGACGTATATAGCGCGTTCATCCGCAGTAAGATCACTATCGGCGTTAAAGTACTGCTTTAAGGCGGGTGAGCTGTGTCGATAGCTTTCAACGATGTTGTAAAGCTTGTGCGAAGCGAATTTCTCGACTCCGGTCAGAGCGTCATCGGACCATTGGACCGGCTTTTCCGAAGGCGCTGTGAAGAACATCGCGAGGCGCGAAATGTCGATACCTCGATTTGCCATTAAATCTATCGGAGATACCACGTTTCCTTTAGATTTGGACATCGTCTCGCCGTTGCTGTCCTGAACCATCCCGTGGTTGAACATGCGTGTTGCCGGCTCATCGCAGTCGACATACCCCAGATCCTTCAGGAACTTGTGGAAGAACCGGAAATAGATCAAATGCCCGGTGGCATGCGTGATACCGCCGACATACAGGTCGATCGGCATCCAACGCTTGGCCTTCTCGATATCAAACGGCTGCTCATCATTGTGCGGGTCGACATAGCGAAGATAGTACCAGGACGAGCAGACAAACGTATCCATGGTGTCCGCATCCCGCTGCGCCTCTCCCCCGCATTTGGGACACTTGACGTTCATGTATTCAGCAACATCGGCCAGCGGCGAACGACCTTTCGGATGGAAATCCTCGACTGTCGGCAGATGGACCGGTAATTGCTCCTGTGGCACCGGCACCTGGCCACATTTGTCGCAGTGGATGATCGGTATCGGGCAACCCCAGTAGCGCTGACGGGAGATAGACCAGTCCTTGAGCTTGTAATTGACCGTGCGACGTCCGAATCCCTCTTTCTCCGCAAACTCGGAGACTGCCGCGATGGCTTTCTTGCCCGCCTGGCCGTCGAACTGTCCCGAGTTGACCATGGGACCGTACTCGGTGAAGGCTTCTTCCATAGCATCAGCGTCGAGCGAGGTCTTTTTGTCGGGATGAATCACTACGCGAATCGGAATGTCATACTTCTTGGCGAAAGCAAAATCGCGCGTATCATGCGCCGGGACAGCCATCACAACGCCCGTGCCGTAGCCGGCCAGAACGTAGTCTGCCACCCAGAGCTGAACGCGTTCGCCGTTGTACGGGTTGATCGCGTACTTGCCGGTGAACACACCGTCCTTGTCGTCGGTGACAGCAGCGCGTTCTATATCGGTCCGTGCGGCAGCTTTCTTCTTGTAAGAACTGACGTTCTCGGCATACTCGCTTTCGATATTCAGGCTGTCCAGAATCTCCGCTTCAGGTGAAATGGCCATAAACGTAACGCCGAAAATAGTGTCCGGGCGAGTGGTGAAGATCGGGAGCTTCTCCCCCGTCTCTTCGATGGTGAAATCCACCTCAAGGCCGTAGGAACGTCCGATCCATTCCCGCTGCATAGTCTTCAGGTTGTCGGGCCAATCCGGGAGCTTGTCCAGATCATCCACGAGGCGGTCGGCGTAGTCGGTGATCTTGAAGTACCACTGTATCTGGTCTTTCTTTTCGACTTCCGTGTGGCACCGTTCGCACTTGCCGTCGACCACTTGTTCGTTGGCCAGAACCGTCTTGTCCTCTGGGCACCAGTTGACAAAACCGCGTTTGCGATACGCCAGACCCTTGTTGAACAACTGGATGAACATCCATTGCGTCCACTTGTAGTAGTCGGCATTGCTGGAGGCGATTTCGCGTTCCCAGTCAAACGACACACCCGTTTTCTGCAACGTAGCGCGGCTCACACCGATGTTCTTCTGCGTCCATTCTTCCGGATGAATATGCCGCTGAATCGCCGCACGTTCCGCCGGGAGACCAAAAGAATCCCACCCGAACGGATGCAGCACGTCTTTGCCGAGCATCATCTGCTGGCGCGCTACGGCGTCACCGATGATGTAATTGCGGAAATGACCCATGTGGATATCGCCTGACGGATAGGCGAACATCACCAGCATATAGAACTTGTTCTTTGCGTCAGCGAGATCCGGCGCCTTGTACAGGCGTTCGTTTTTCCACTGTTCCTGCCACTTGTGTTCTATTTCTGCGAAGTTGTACTCGGGGATCGGGGTCTTTTCTGCGGGCATGATTCACTCTCTATCGTATCGTTCTGATTGGACGCAATTGTATCAAAATATCGGTGGATTAGCAATAGTTTTGAGCGGTTTGGGGTGTCGGTCACCGGCCTCGAAGCCGGTTCAGGAGAACGGTGCCTCCCGACAGGCGATTGGTTATCCTCGCCTTGGCCTGTTCAAGCGCACGGAACGGCCCCGGCCGCAGCTTGCGGAGTACGCTCAGCGGTGTGTCATAGCCGTACACGGCGACCCGACCAGCAGTCAAGGGATTGTGAATTGCCTCGTCTGACGGAAAGTCCATTGTGTAGCCGTGAGTGTAGCCTGCCCGAGCCGCTGCCTCCGTCACGCGTACGTTAGACCGGCCGAACGGATAGCTGATCTGCGTCACCTCACGTTTCAGAATGTCTTCAAGGATGCTTTTCGAGGTCCTCAATTCTGCTTCGAGCGATGTTCGGGAAAGTCCGGTCAGATCGGTATGCGTGTGTCCGTGAGAACCAAACTCAACACCGAAACCGGCCAGTCTCAAAACAGACTCTTTGTCCAGATGCGGTGTCGTTCTGATTAGGTAGCTGTAGTCCCATGCGTTGGGCTGGCCGATCAACGAGGTCGGCATGAAGACAATCGGGGTGAAACGATGGCGCTGCACCAGCTCCGGTAGATAAGTGAGCAGGTGCTGATAGCCGTCGTCGAAACTGATTGTGAGGTGTGGTCCTGTCCCCGACGAGTTAAGGTCGTAGCCGAGATCGGTCAGAAATGTAAGCAGCCGGTCAAACCGTCCGGGAGAAAAATTCGTTGATCCGAAACTGAACTCCGGCATCAGTTTGTGAAAGGCCAACACAACAGGAACAGGTGACATTCGACTGACAGCCTCCCTGAGTACAGCCAGCGGTGTCTGCCTCACCGTCAGGCTATATCGTCGAATTCCTTCGGGTCAATGGGACCCAGCGTGGCAATGCTCATCTGGGACTCATCAAGATACTCATTTGCTACGTCGCGAATCTCCGCCGGCGTAACTTTGTCAATCGCCTTCAGCGTTTCTTCAAGACTGACATACGTCCCCAGCATGAACTCCTGTCGTCCCAGGCGGGACATGCGATTCGACGTTCCTTCCATTCCGAGGGTCAGGTGTCCCTTGATTTGAGCCTTCACCTGCTCAAGATCCCCTGACGAAAGCGTCTTCTTTTTCATCTTGCGAAGTTCTGCCAGGGTGACATCGTATGCCTTGCGCACGTTGTGCTTGTCCGTCCCGAGGTACACGCCGAATATTCCGGAGTCCCTGAAGAAATCGTGATACGCATAAACGGTGTACGCCAGACCGCGATCTTCACGGATCTTCTGGAACAAGACCGATGACATCCCGCCGCCGAGATACGACGCCATGAGCATCGGAATCATCTTGCGGGGATCGTCAAAGCTCATACCCGGCAGTCCCAGGCAAAAGTGAGTCTGTGCAATGTCGGCCGGAAAAACGGCCAATTTCCGGAAGTTATCACGATTCGCAGGAGCAAACGGCTCAACGGTGCCGGTTGGAAAAGTGAACTTCTCGCGGACCAGCTTGAGGAGCCTGGCGTGCGAGATCGAGCCACTTGCAGCGATGACGATTGAGCCAGCACGATAATTGCGGTCGACGTACTTCATCAACTTCCCGCGCGTCATTGCCTGGATACCGTCGTAGGTCCCGAGTATCGGTTTTCCAAGAGGATGATCGCCCCAGAACGCCTCCGCGAAAAGATCATGGATGCGGTCCATGGGACTGTCCAGGGATTCCTTGATTTCCTCACAGATGACCTGTTTCTCGCGGTTCATGTTCGCCTGTGTAAGGGTGGCATGACACGTGATGTCAGCAAGGACATCAAGAGCCTCATCCAGATACTCGTCGAGAACTCTCGCAGTAAAACAGGTTTGCTCGCGGGAAGTAAACGCGTTGAGCACACCGCCGATGGACTCCAGCGAGGCTGCCACCTCTTTGGAGTTACGGTGTTTGGTGCCTTTGAAGACAAGGTGCTCAATGTAATGAGACAGCCCGGCCTCGTCCGCGTGTTCGTTGCGTGAGCCGACATCGACCCACACTCCGATAGAAATGGAACGGACCGAAGGTACTCTCTCGGAGAGTACCCTCAGCCCGTTTCTCATCGTTGTCTTACGGTAGAGGCTACCGTTGTCTTGACGATTTGCTTTCGGCACAATGCCCCAATCTGTGATTAGCTATCGCTTTTGGGTTCGTCGGACGGCTGACGCTTATCCATCAGCAGAGCCTTGCGAGACAGCCGTACACGATTGTCACCGTCTATGGAAATCACTTTAACTTCCATGCGGTCGCCAACACGACAGATGTCTTCAACCTTACGAACACGTTCCAGATCAAGTTCAGAAATGTGCACCAGACCGTCGGTGCCCGGAATGATCTCGACAAAGGCGCCGAAGTCAGTCGTACGGCGAACAACGCCGTTGTACACACGATTGACCTCAGGTTCTTCAACGATAGCTTCGATACGGGCCACTGCGGCCGCACCGGCCTCACCGTCGGTCGAAGCGATTGTCACGGTGCCATCGTCCTCAATATCCACCTTGGCACCCGTCTCCTCGACAATGCTGCGAATGATCTTGCCGCCTGGGCCAATCACCTCGCCGATCTTCGACGGGTTGATCTTCATAGTGATAATTCTCGGAGCGAACTGCGAGAGCTGGTCACGATGCTTCGGAAGCTCAGCATTCATATTGCCGAGAATCGAGAGGCGTGCGACGCGCGCTTTGTCAAGCGCCTGACGCATGATCTCGATATCCAGACCGGCGATTTTGATATCCATCTGGATGGCATTGATGCCGTCCTTGGTACCGGCAACCTTGAAGTCCATGTCGCCGAAATGGTCTTCATCGCCGAGGATGTCTGTCAATATCTTGACGTTGTCATCTTCTTTGATCAAGCCCATCGCGATACCGGCAACTGCCGTTTTGATCGGGACACCGGCGTCCATTAGTGACAGCGAACCGCCACAGACCGACGCCATCGACGAGGAACCGTTGGATTCCATAATGTCAGAGACTACTCGAACCGTATAAGGGAAACTTCCTTCATCCGGAATGACCGGCTGGAGGGCGCGTTCCGCCAGGTTACCGTGACCGATTTCTCTGCGGTTGGTGCCGCGGATCGGCTTGGTCTCCCCGGTCGAGAACGGCGGGAAGTTGTAGTGCAGCATGTAGCTCTTGGTGGTGTCCCCTTCAAGCTCGTCCAAGCGCTGTTCGTCAACTTTAGTGCCGAGGGTAACGGCTACGAGCGCCTGGGTCTGGCCGCGAGTGAACAGGGCCGAACCGTGAGTGCGCGGGAGCACGCTGGTTTCGCAGGTGATCTGACGAATCTCGTCGGTCTGACGACCGTCGATGCGCTTGCTCTCGTTGAGAATCATCGAGCGCATGGAGACTGCGTCCAGATCGTGGATGGCGGTTTTGATGTCGCCTTCTTGATCCGCGAATTCCTCGGCCAGAGCCTCAAGGATTTCGTTCTTGAGCTTCTTCTTCTCGTTGTTACGTTCAGTTTTGTCGACGATATGATTAAACTCGTCCATACGGTTACCGACCAGTTCGGTCACACGGCCCAGAAGTCCCTCGTCCACCGTCACCGGGGTGTACTCGAACTTCTCTTTGCCGCACATTTCGCGAAGCTCTTCGATCTTGGCCACGATGATCTTGATTTGATCGTGTCCGAATTGAAGAGCCTGAATGACGTCTTCTTCGCTGGCTTCGTAACCGCCGCCTTCAACCATAGCGATGGCATCGGCAGAACCGGCCATGGTGATCTGGAGATCACACTCTTCGCGCTGGTCAAAAGTCGGGTTGATTATGAACTCACCGTCAAGTCGCCCAACACGACAACCGGCGACCGTTTCAGCAACCGGAACGTCAGATATTGCGAGGCAAGCGCCGGAGCCGACAAGTGCCAGAATGTCTGTGTCGTTCTGCTGGTCATGCGATATAATGAAATTGATGACCTGTGTTTCGCCTTTGAAGTCTTTCGGGAACAACGGGCGGATCGGACGATCGATAATCCGGGCCGAGAGAATTTCCTTCTCCGACGGGCGTCCTTCCCGCTTGAAGAAGCCACCGGGAATCTTGCCGGCGGCATACGATTTCTCTCGGTACTCTACGGTGAGTGGGAAGAAGTCAAAACCTCTCTTAGGTTCGGTCTGCGCACAGACGGTGGAGATCACCATTGAGTCTCCGTACTGAACTGTGACGGCGCCGTTTGCCTGCTTCGCCATTCTGCCGCTTTCGATGATCATTGTCCGACCACCGAGCTCAAATTCAACTTTGCTTACCATATTTCCTACTACTTTCGCTCTTAGCGTCTGATGCCGAGCTGTTTGATAACATCACGATAGCTCTCAATATCACGATCCTTGAGATAATCGAGCATGCGCCGTCTCTGGCCGACTAATTTCAGCAGGCCATGACGAGTGTGAAAATCCTTCTTGTGTTCCTTCATGTGCCCGGTGAGATGATTAATGCGTTCCGTCAGGAGCGCAACCTGCACCTCGGGTGAACCGGTATCGCTTTCATGAAGACGGTGAGTCTCTACGATCTCCGCCTTCCGGGCCTTGTCTACTGACATGTCTTTTCTCCTCTTTGTACTATATCCAATACGTTCTTTTTGTCCGAGTGAATCTGTTCCACCAGCAAATCAGTGCTGTCGAAACGTTGGTTCTCTCTGATGAATACCGTGGGGTAAACCACGATTTCCTCATCGTATATGTCGCGGTCAAAGTTGAACAGGTTGGCTTCAACCGACAGTTTGGCAGTCGGATTGAAATGATTCTGCCCGATGAACATCATACCATCGAACTCTTCCTTGCCAATCTGAACCCAACAGGCGTAGACTCCTTCCGGCGGCAAAAGCTTGCGAAGGCTATAGTTTACATTCGCCGTCGGAAATCCGAGTTTACGTCCGAGACCAAGGCCGCGTTCTACCTTGCCATATATCGCATAGTCGTGTCCGAGCAATTCCAGGGCGTCCCGGTACGGTCCCGCCGACATTAACTTACGTATGCGAGTCGAAGAAACCGCCGAACCGCGATGAATGATCGGTCCGACAACCTCGACATCAAAATCCTTGGCCACTCCAAGTCGGCGCAGCTCATCAGTGTTTCCGCGACGGTCCTTGCCGAGTGCGTGATCATACCCAACTACAAGATGCTTAACGCCGAGCGTATCCACAAGTACCCGATTGACGAAATCTTCAGCGGTAAGGTTCATCAACTCCCTGTTGAACTCAAGAACCAGCACGTCGCCGTCAAAGAAGTGCGGGACGAATTTCGACTTCTCCTCTACCGATGTAAGGAGCATCGGTACCGCGTTCGGCGATACCACCACACGCGGGTGCGGATGAAAAGTCACCAGCACCGGCTTGAGTCCGGTTTCGTCAGCCACCTCGCGCACACGTCGCAGGATGGCCTGGTGTCCCAGATGAATACCGTCAAAGGTGCCTATGGTTACAACAGTTGAACCTCGCTGTGCAGCGGGGTAGTTTGTCAATCCTCGTATGAACCCGGTTGTCAATTCAATACCCTGTCGTAAGTTACAATCTCTCCCGGCCGGTGTTCGTGAAGGTGCTGCGAGGACAGTCTGGCCTTGCCAACCGCAAGAACCGAGCCGTCACTATGCTTCACCAATATACGGTCACCCTCGTCGAAACTCCCCTCGACGTCAATCACATCGGTCGCAAACGGCGACCGTCCGTGCAGAATATACCTGCTGAAATCGTCAGAAATTGTCACCGCACCAAACTCAAGAGCGCGATCGATGTTCAACAAAGCCGCGTCAAACTCTTCACGTTTGTGCAACTCCTCAACCTGCTCCAACGACAACGCCGCGCTGAGGTCCATACGTCCGGCAGCCGTTCTCTGAAGGTGACTGAGATAACCACCGCAACCAATCACCTGGCCGATGTCATGAGCAAGGCTCCTGATATACGTTCCCTTGCTGCATTCTACTTCTACCCTGATGCTGTCATCAGCGTGAGAAAGCAGACCCAGGCGGTAGATGGTAACATTCCTGACGGGGGCTTCCACTTCTTCGCCTTTGCGTGCCGCTTCATAGAGACGTTTGCCATTCACGTGGACCGCGGAGTAGGACGGAACCTGTTGTCTTATCTCTCCTCTAAATCCGGAGAGAACATTCTCAATTGCTGCCTCATCCAGCGCCGGGATCGGTTCGACCGGTGTGCTTTCGTCGACACCTTCTGCATCGTACGTCTTCGAAACGCGACCAAGCTTCATCTCTGCTTGATATGTCTTGCGGTCCGCTGAAAGAAAGCGTGAAATTTTCGTCGCTCTGCCAAGGCACAAAACCAACAGCCCTTCGGCCGCCGGATCGAGCGTGCCGGTGTGTCCGATTGACCTTTGACGGATTATCCGACGTACTTTGCTTACCGCGTCGTGGCTGGTTATGCCCGACGGCTTATCGAGAAGCAATACGCCGTGGTATCTGTCATTTCCCTTTGACATCAGCTTCTTTCAGCATCTTGATAATCGTCTCTTTGGCCTCAGCCAGGGGCATCTTCAATTCGCAGCCTGCGGCATTGAAATGCCCGCCACCGCCGAACGCCGCCGCAACCTGGGCCACATTCACGCCGTTGCCGGAACGAAGGGAGACCTTGGTGCTCTTATCATGCACTTCCTTGAGCAGCGCTCCGGTCATCACACCACTCGTGTAGAGCGTGAAATCTACCAGGCCGTCGGACTCGTGCGACTTGGCACCAGACGCGGCCAGCATCTCTTTGGTCAGCGCCATAATACAAATACGACCGTCCTGATGATACTCCATGCTACCGAGCACTTTCGCTGTCAGGAGCATAGTGGACCGTGGCATATCGTAATAGATATGGTTGCAGACTTCGCGCGGATTGGCACCCAGGCGAATCAACTCGCCGCCAATCGCCATCGTACGCGGCGAAGTGGACTCGTACCGGAATCTGCCGGTATCGGTCAGAATAGCGGTGTACAGTTGCACGGCGACATCGGGCGAAATATCATACCCGACCGCCTTAAGATACTCGAATGCCATTTCACCAACCGAGGACGATCCTACATCAATCCAGTTCACATCGCTGTGTTTGTCGCAGTCGCGGTGATGGTCAATGCTCACCGTCTTGACGCCGTGTTTGAAGAAACGGACGGCCGACCCGGCCCGCCTCAGCACCGGACACTCAAGTATCAGTGCGGTGTCAATGTTGAGGTCGTCACCGAGCGAACTCGCCGGTAGAATGCTCTCAATACCCGGAATGAATCTATACTTGCCCGGAATCTCCGAATCCCTGACCAGGAAAACTTCCTTGCCGGAATCCTTGAGGTATTGCCCCATGGCCAACTGGGTACCCAGCGCGTCACCATCGGGCTCGGTGTGAGAGACGACGAGGACTCGTCGGGATTTCTCCAGCACCTCGCGAATTCGGTGGATTGGAGAGGCCGTTTTGCCGCTGATATTACTGCGCATCGCGTTCATCGTTGATCTCATTCAGAAGCTGTTCGATTCGAAGACCTTCTTCCACCGAGGGATCAAACTTGAAGGTCAACTCTGGTATGTTGCGCACTCGCAGGTTTTTGCCGATGTCATGGCGAATCTTGTTTCTTCGACGGGCAAGATACTCGTCAACTCGGACTCGATCCTCGGGGCTGCCGAGGAACGAATAATAGACTTTGGCGTATCGAAGGTCATCGGTCATCTTGACGCGGGTAAACGTGACCATTCCCCCGGCAAAATCCGCGAGGTCTCGCTCCAGTAGCTGCGAGATATCGCGGTGAATCTGTTCGCCAAGTCTCTGTGATCTCTTGAACTGTCTCATGGTGTATATTGATCAGGACCAGTCTCGATAGCTGTGCGTAGTCGTTGGCGATGCCCCTCTATGGCGTCTGTGCTTGCCGTCGGCTGTGAGATGCCGAGTCCGTGGCCGAACGCTAACCAAGCGTCCGGGCGATTTCGACGATCTCGATCGCTTCGATCATGTCTCCTACTTTGACGTCGTTGAAGTTCTCAATACCGATACCACACTCGAAGCCTTCCTTCACTTCCTTGGCGTCATCTTTGAAACGTCTCAGCGAGGAAACCGCTCCCGAGTATACCAGCTTGCCGTTTCGCAGCAATCTGACCTTGTCCTTGCGATTTATCCGCCCGCTCTTGACGTAGCAGCCGGCAATCAGACCAATCTTCGGAACCTTGAAGACTTCCCGCACTTCGGCAGAGCCAACAAACTCTTCTTTGAGCGTCGGAGCCAGCAGGCCCTCGAGCGCCTTCTTGACATCGTTCTCTGCCTCGTAAATGATGTCGTACAGACGGATATCGACTTTTTCCTGCTTGGCCAGTTCGCGTGCCCTGAGGTCGGGAGAAACCTGGAAGCCTATAATAATGGCGTCCGACGCCGCTGCCAGGAGAACGTCGGATTCAGTAATTGCACCAACACCGTCGCGAATAATATTCGTCTTGACTTCCTCGGTCGCAATCTTACCGAGCGTATCGGAAAGCACCTCGACTGAGCCGTCCACGTCACCCTTGATAATGAGGCGAACTTCCTTGATCTGACCTTCCTGAATCTGATCGAAAATGCGATCCAGAGTAACCGGGCCCTGCGGACGGCGCGAGTCGTACTCGCGTTTCACCTGGCTGCGCTTGATCGTGATCTCACGGGCTTCCTGATCATCGACTGCCACAAGGAAACTGTCACCGGCCTGTGGCACACCGGACAAACCGGTTATCTGCGCAGGTGTCGACGGGCCGATTTCTTTGAGCTTGCGGTCACGATCGTCCACGATCGTACGGATATGTCCGCTGTGAACACCCGCAACGATCGTGTTGCCGACTTTGCAGGTACCGCGCTGAATGAGTACCGTGGCAACCGGACCGCGACCCTTTTCCAGACGGGACTCGACAATAACTCCCTGGCCGCGAATGGTCGGATCGGCTTTGAGGTCCATCATTTCGGCCTGTATGAGAATCATCTCCAGAAGTTTGTCAATACCCTCACCGGTTTTGGACGAAATCCCGACAGCAATAACCTTACCGCCCCAATCCTCAACGAGCAGGTTGCGGTTGGCCAATTGCGTTTTGACATCATCCTGATTCGCTGCCGGTTTGTCTATTTTACTAATCGCAACGATTATCGGCACACCGCCTGCGCGGGCGTGATCTATCGCCTCAATTGTCTGTGGGCGGATACCTTCATCAGCTGCTACGATGAGTACGACGATGTCTGTGATCTGAGTACCACGGGCGCGCATGGCCGTGAAGGCCTCGTGACCCGGCGTATCGAGGAAAATCACTTTCTTGCCTTTGTGGTGTATTTCGTATGCACCGATATGCTGGGTGATAGCGCCCGCTTCGCCACTTACCACGTTGGTTTCGCGCACATAATCAAGCAACGAGGTTTTGCCGTGATCGACGTGTCCCATGACCGTTACTACTGGCGCACGCTGAACGAGATTCTCTTCGATTTCCTCCTGGCGGACTTCTTCGCCAATCTCGGCCATGGCCTTGGTGTCGAATCCAAACTCGGAAGCCAACATCTCGATCGTGTCCATGTCCAGACGCTGATTAATGGTTGCCATCATTCCCATCTCAAGCAGCTTGGCAACAACTTCAGCGGCCTTACGGTCCATGAGGTTGGCCAACTCGGCCACCGACATGTATTCGTTCACCTCAATGACGTTGGTGAATTCGGGAGCACCATCCTCACCATTCTGGGATGTTCGCTTGTACTTCTTCTTGCCTTTGCCGCCCCCCAGATTGGCCATGGTGGCACGGAAACTCTTCGCGACCTCGGTCTGGTCGACAACGCGCAAGTCTTTCTTCTTCCGACGGTCTTTACGTTTCTTTTTCTTCTCGGCCTTTTTGAACAAGCCGGCGACATCCATCGGTTTACCGGTAGTCCCGGCTGAGACCTCGGTTTTGGCGACTATCTTGGATGGAGATTTGGCTGGAGCTGCAGGTCTCGTGCCGGGAGTCGCCGGTCTCGCTGACGGGGCAGGGGCCGGAGTGTCCGGCTGGGCCTGTGCTTCGGCCGGACGCGCCTTGGTCCTTACCTTGCCGCCGATCGGAGCCGTTCTGGGCTCGGCCTTTCTGACCGGTATACCGGCCTTGACCTTGGCCGCTGCTTTGGCCTGGGCCTCTTCGCGGGCTTTCTGGTGCGCTTTCGCACGAGCTTCCTCGCGCGCCTTGGCCTCCGCTTCACTCTTAAGCCTCGCAGCTTCTTTGGCGGCGGCTTCCTTCTCGCGCATCTCTCGTTTGGCCTGCTGTTTCTCCTGGGCAAACTTCAGGCTGACCGCATTGATCATATCCGGAGGCGCGATCGACATGTGTGACTTCGGAGTGAAGCCCAATTCCTG
The DNA here is from genome assembly GCA_963664195.1 of uncultured candidate division Zixibacteria bacterium. Lineage (GTDB taxonomy): Bacteria > Zixibacteria > MSB-5A5 > GN15 > FEB-12. The sequence continues at coordinate 3,298,818 of OY760907.1, read as the reverse complement.
CACGATTTTCAGCATCGCATGGGAAGAGACTCGGTACTCTTTAGCCAATTCATAGATTCTCTTAGTGACGGCTACCATGCGTTCCTACCTCCGCGAAAATAAGGGTCTGTCCTGACCCGTAATGATCTGCACTGAATTATCACTCAGTTTCCTTTTCCTCTGCGTCCGGCTCACTTGCCTCATCTTCTTCATCCTCGTCAGGAGCAGGAGCCTCAGCCTCGAGAGATTCGTCCTCCTCTGCGTCCGGCTCAGTCACCTCGTCTTCTTCAACTTCGTCAAGATCAGGTGCCTCGGCCTCGAGAACGTCGTCTTCCTCCGTCACGAATTCGCCTTCTTCGGCGAAAACATCGCTCTCTTCAAGCCTGTCATCTTCCTGCTCAGGCTCTTCAGCTTTGCGCTCGGCCTCACGGGCCGTGTATTCTTCTTCAAGTTCGACAACGATATCCTGGGCGCGTTCGATAAGCGTCTCAGCCGTCCGTTGGCCAACCCCCTCGATCTTGGTGAGCGTCTCAACCGATGCCTGAGCCAGGCGCTGGACCGTGCTGATGTCAGCCTCGATAAGGCGGTCGCGAATCTTGCCACCTATCCCATCAACCTGCCCCACCGGCATCAACATCTCGGCTTCACGCTTCTTCTCGTCGTTGTATTGCGACTCTGAGAGAATATTGACCTTCCAGCCGGTCAGCTTTGAGGCCAACCGCGCGTTCTGGCCGTTACGACCAATGGCGAGCGAGAGCTTATCGTCCTCGACCACGACCGTCATCTTCTTCTCAAGATCAAACGTATCAATACTCACCACCCGGGCCGGGGCGAGAGCACGTGTCACAAACACTTCGGGGCTGGAGGTGTACGGTACAATATCAATGCGCTCGTTATTGACCTCACGGACGATCGACTGAACGCGAACACCCTTAATGCCCACACAGGCACCCACTGGATCAATCCGATCATCGGATGAATACACGGCGATCTTGGCGCGTTCCCCTGGTTCGCGGGCGATTGCCTTAATCTCGATAATACGTTCGTAAATCTCCGGCACTTCAATAGCGAACAGCGCTTTAAGGAAGTCGTTGCTTACGCGGGAGAGAATCACCTGCGGACCCCGAGGCGACTTCTGTACGTCCAAAATATAGGCGCGGACGCGGTCTCCCTGTCGGAATTTCTCACGCGGAATCTGCTCGCGGATCGGCAGGATAGCCTCGCCGCGGCCGAGATTGACAATCACGTTGCCCTTGTCGATCTGCTGCACGACGCCGGATACGAGCGTGTTGACTTTGTCAATGAACTCGTCATAGATGCGCTCGTGCTCTACGTCGCGGATTTTCTGGATCAGAATCTGTTTGGCGGAGGCGATAGCGTTCCGTCCGAACTCGGCCTCGTAGTCAAGATAGATGTCCAACTCGTCGCCAAGCTCGGCGGTGTCGTCGATTTCCTTGGCTTCATCGAGACTGATCTCGAGATTCGCCTCGGCGACGTTATCAACCACCTTCTTGGTCATAATCATGAACAGTTCGTTAGTCTTGCGATCAAACCTGAACGAAATATTGTCAATGTTGTCGTACTTCTTTTTGGCGGCGACCAGAAGGCTCTCCTCCAGGGTTTCCACCACTGTATCGAAGTCGATGTTTTTCTCCCTGGCGATCAGCGTCATTGCTTCTACCATATCAAACGGCATCAGGAATTCTCCATCAAAAAACGATTTTTGCCATTTCTATATCCGTCAGGTCGATCGTGACCGCCTCGTCACCCTGCTTCAGGGTCACACTGTGGTCATCTGCGGAGACAATCTCCGCCCGTAATCGCTTCCTGGCCTTCTCTACAAACTCTATTTTGACCGTCTCGCCTACCCGATACTTAAAATCCCGGGCGGTCTTCAGCGGCCTGTCCAAACCGGGCGAAGACACCTCAAGCGTGTAGCCGTCGGCGAACAACTCCGTCTCCTCAATGACGTCGCCCACAAGTCGTGACAATCGGGCACACGCATCAAGAGTGACCCCCTCACTCCCATACACAAATACCCGTACTGTCACATTACTCTTGTAATGCGACAGCACCACATCGGCTAGTTCATAGCCGGCTTGTGCCAGTGGGTCCACAATAAGACCCGCCAACTCCTGTTTAGTCTCGTCCTTCATTGACCTCGCTTAGACAGCCTAAACAAAAGAGTGGGCTCCGGCCCACTCTTCAAGCTGAGTATGATAAGGATTAACTCCTTATAGCGCAACAAAATTATCAGCTAATTGATCCGCTCGGCAAGTGCCCGGACAGCCTCGACGATTCCGTCCACCGGAACCAGATCAACCTGCTCCGCGGAGCGTGCTTTCATCTCTATCTTGCCCTGCTGTAGCGACTTATCTCCGATTGTGATCCTGATAGGCATGCCAATCAGGTCAGCATCGTTGAATTTGACTCCAGCCCGCTCCTGACGGTCGTCCATCAGGACGTCAATACCGGCCTCCTGAAGCTCTTTGTAGACTTTCTCAGCCGCCTCAACGACGTTTTCCTTACCCATCTGGAGGGGAATCAGCTCCACAAGATACGGGGCGATATTTTTCGGCCAAATAATCCCGTTGTCATCGGAGTATTTCTCCAGGGCAGCCTGCGGCGTTCTTGTGATACCGATACCGTACGATCCCATAATGCATGGATGTTCATTCCCCTCAGTATCGAGGAATTTGGCTCCGAGGGTCTCAGCGTACTTGGTCCCGAGCTGGAACGTGTTGCCAACCTCAATACCGTCCTTTACCGTCAACGGCCCACCACACTTCGGACAGAGGTCACCCTCGCGGGCAGTCGACAGGTCGACAATCAAGTCGGCCCTGAAATCTCTGTCGATGTTGACATTGAGAACATGCTTTTCGTTTTCGTTCGCCCCCACGACGAAGTTCCTCAACTCCGCAACGAGGGGATCCACAACGATTTGCACATCCTTCAGTCCAACCGGGCCGGCAAAACCAACCGGAGCGCCGGTGTACTTGAGGACATCTTCCTCGCTGGCCATGTCCAACTCGACTGCCCCGACAGCGTTCTTCAACTTGATTTCGTTCAGTTCGCGATCACCGCGAACCATCGCCGCTACCGGTTTGCCATCGGCCATGTAGATAAGTGTCTTGGCCAGATGAGTCGAATCGACTTTCAAAAAAGCCGTAACCTCTTCAATAGTTGCTGCTCCCGGAGTATCGACTGTTTCCTTGTCTCTCAGTTCGGTGTCAATCTCCGGCCTGGCGGAGTCCTTGACCTCGGCTTTCTCGACATTGGCCGCGTATTCGCACTTGGTGCAGGCTGCTATTTTCTCTTCACCGGCATCGGTATCCACCAACAACATGAATTCATGTGCGGCTTTGCCTCCCATAGCGCCGGTGTCAGATTCGACTTTGAGGACATCGAGGCCAGCCCGCTTGAAGACGTTGAAATACGCGTCAACCATTCCCTGGTAGCTTTTCGCAAACGATTCCTCGGTGGCGTCAAACGTATACGCGTCCTTCATGATGAACTCGCGCCCCCGCATGAGGCCGAAACGTGGACGGATCTCATCGCGGAACTTGACCTGTATCTGGTAGAGATTCAACGGCAGTTGCTTGTAACTGCGTACCTCACCGGCGATCAGCTTGGTGACCGTCTCCTCATGCGTGCCGCAAAGGACCATGTCGTGCATGTGACGGTCCTTAAGGCGCATCTGCTCTTTGCCGACCGTATCGTAACGACCGGACTCCTGCCACAATTCAGCAGGACAGAGCACGGACATCGTAATCTCGAGCGCGCCGGCCTTGTTCATTTCGTCGCGCACGATGTCTGAAAACTTCTGGATCACTCGCTGCATGAGCGGCAGATACAAATAGACGCCCGCGGCCAGTTTGCGGATATAGCCGCCGCGAAGCAACAATTGATGAGAAATCAGTTCGGCTTCGGTCTGTTTCTCCCGCAAAGTCGGTAAGTATGATTGGCTCCACCGCATCGATCAAATCCTTACATTCCAATTGGTTAAGCTCGCCGGCCGACGTCTGCAATAGTACCCGGCCGAAGGGAATCCTCAGTATACGGCATCCCCCCCGTAATGCAATCCAAAACTGGGCGGCCTCCGACAGTTTTTGTCCGCCTCGATTTGACGGAAATTCCTGTTGCCTTAACCTGCGCTTTGTGATATGTATAGGTCCGCCGCCCTCAGACAACACCGTCTTGCATGTGTGGCGACATCTCGATTTAGGATCTGCCCCCGTGGTGTAACGGATAACGCACCGGCCTCCGGAGCCGGGAATTCAGGTTCGATTCCTGACGGGGGTATTCTCTTCTGCCGTGTGACACGTTTTGTCATCCGCACCTTGCCCCCCTTTGCAACCCACACACGAGCATAACGCGATGACCTGCAATGTCGTGTGATAGACCTATTACCTCTTTTGGGGACCGCAATTGACTGCACAAAAATGTTCGACAATTGACCATTTTCGGTATTGGTGTTCGCCATCGAAACGGAAAGCCGTTGCAGTGCAACACGATGCGGTGTGGCACGGACTTTGCTGCTATGTAAGTGTCTAGTTCGCACTAATAACCCTAACCAACCCTTATTGAAGGGGAGGCAACTACATGTTCAAGCTGGCGAAAATCGGCATGATGTGTCTTTGTGTATTGGCTCTGGCGGGTGCTGCATTCGCACTGCCGATCACACCGACCGGTATCACTACCGATTATTCTAATCCTGGCTGGGATTACGTGCAGACCTACGATTTTGGTGGACAATGGGCAGGTACTGATTTCTTCGGCGACGGTTCCGTGTCGTGGACTCATACCCACCCGTTCTCCGTTCCCCCGGATGTTGTCACCAGTGCTCAACTTCGTATTGACGCAATGTATGTCGACACTGACGGGAATTCGGTCGAAATCGAAGGTTTCACCACGCGTACCCTCGCTCAGGATAACGTTTCCTGGTCATGGTCCACTTGGAGTTGGCAGCATTCCAACGACGGGACGATTATCGACCTGGGTCCGGGCTATGTAGATCAGTCCGTATGGGCTGATGGTGCTCTTGGTGTGACGATCAACGTAGACGAGGATTGGTGCTGGGATGATCTCCGTATTGACGGTTCAACCCTTGCCATGAATACGTCGACCGATGCTCGTCCCACTCCGGAACCGCTGACTCTGAGTCTTTTCGGACTTGGTCTGGCCGGTCTGGGAGTCGTTCGTCGATTCAAGAAATAGCTCGCGCTAATTAATTTGCGAGAGAAAGGCCGATGACTGTGAGTCACCGGCCTTTCTTGCGTTTGTCGGTTATCGGGATTGTCAGTCGCTATTCACATCCGTCGCACAAGGGTCCAAGACTGATGAAGAGATGGTCGATCATTTTCGTCAAATCCCCCATTGTCAGACCGGGCTCGCAGTCGACGTTGCCCGATTCTGGCGGAGCCGGCGGAATCAGACTGATGAACAACGCGTCAATTATCTTCGTCAGGTCCCCCATCGAGACTACGCCGTCGTGATCGCAATCACCGCAGATGTAGCTGTCGTAGTGCTGGATTATGAAAAGGGCGGTGTCTCCCCGTCCCCGTTCCTCCACTGTCTCGTATATCCAGTATTCGCCTGTGTCTGCCACCGCACCGAGATAGTAAAACGTGCCGGTTGATTCATCTATCCAGGCGTTGTTCGGCGTACCGTCCTGCTCGAACGAGTACCAGTCGAAGTGATGATCGTTGCAGGGACCAGCATCCTCAACAATCAGATCGACTGCTAGCGTGTCACCGGTAGTAGCCACGAAGTACTGGTTCTGAGTGGGAAAACTCGGGGCATCGTCGCTCGCGCCGGAGTAGTCGGAGGGGACCACAACCGTGAAAGCGCACGGGATTCCCCAGAAGAAACCTGTGCTATCACCGCAATAGTCTTCCGTAGGTCTGACCTCAACGGAGAAACTCTGACCGGCGTCGGCAGCGTCAGGTGCGAACGTGTACACACCCGTACTCCAGTCGATTTCCCCAGGTCCGGAAACCATTTCATAATGCCACTGCCCCGGCCAGGACTTGCATTTCCAATCTCCCACCTCGAACTGGAAGGTCACCGGTGCGCAGCCGGTCGCGGTCAGAGTCCCCGGGCAACTAACGAACTCTTGAGTGCAGTTCGGGAACGGTCCGTCGATCCAATAGCACTTCTCTCCCCCAAACTGCGGGGTCTCTACTCCGGGGTAGCTGTACCACTGTGGAACGCTGTCCGATACTGCCGCCGACACACACAGGTCATAATCGTGGCCCATGGGGGAAGGGTCGCATCTGATTCCAATATACGGAATAGTATCGTTTGACACCGGAAGACCCCAGTCCCCAAAATACCAGTTCTCCGGTGCGCTGATTGGATTGATGCTGACGAGTAGGTCACGACCGTCTTGCTCGAAACTCGTATTGATCATCTGCATGGTCCCAATATCCGAGTGCGTGAAGTGCTCGAGGAAGCCGTTGTAAAACTCTATCTCAGGATAGAGAACATCTCCGTTTCCTCCTTCAATGTGCACGCGGAAACACAGCGACAGTTTGTACAGTGTCGTGTCCGGGTTGGCGATTGATATGACTTGTGTGGAGTAACTCCCAGGGGCAGGATTGCCGCACAGCCCGCCTTCCAGCGTATCAAGGACAACAATCGGTTGAGCGGAAACACTGGCGGAGAACAAGAGAGCGAGAACGCAAACGAGAAGAACCTGTTTCATGACACACTCCCCGGGGCTTCAGATAGGTTTATGTGATAGGGCTCATTTGCTCACAAGATAAACATAGTGGTATCTGCTGTCAACGATTTTGTTGCAATATGGAGTCAACATTGAGACATGAGTTCAGCCGACGTGTCAGCTCGCATGTTCAGATCCCAACGCAAGAAGTGGTGTATAATGCCAGGGAACTAGGACAGTTGTGTCGACAACATTACAGGAAGAACGTCAGTATCACCACAAATCCGACAAGTCCCGCCGCTATGTACCCCGCCACCCGGCTTCTCCCGACGATCAACGCAAACGCTCCGAATAGCAGTCCGATCCCCAGTCTCGCGCTTATTTTTTGAAGCGCCCCTATATCAAGCGCATAGCCGATAAGCAGCAGGCCCGAAAGGATCGCCGAAATGTAGATCAGCCAGTACGGCTCCGCGTTTTTCTTTTTTCCCGGTTTGGTGACATCAGTTTCGGTCATCGTAGCTCTCCAAAAAGTTTTCTATCCCCTGTGTGATCGCGCGTGCGATCTTGCGACGAAAGTTGTCTGTCTTTAGTCTCGCCTCCCACTCCGGGATAATCTGGAACGCACACTCCACAAGCACCGCCGGATACTGGGTAGGGCGCTGGACTGCAAGGTTCCCGTGGTAGAATCCATGATTCGGTTGGCCCGTGTGCCGCACGATTTGCTCCAGAATAGACCGTGCCAGACCTGCCGAGTGCGGATGGTAGTAATACGCGGACGTGCCGTAGTTTTCATAAGGGTCCACACCGTCCGGCAACGCATTGTTGTGCACCGACACAAAAAGGTCGGCCTCTACCTCGTTGGCAATAATCGGACGATCATACAGCGACAGCGGACTGCTGTCTCGGCGGGTCATAATAACGCGGGCGCCTTTTTTCTTTAGCTCCTGCTCCAGTTTCAGCGATATGCCCAGATTCGCTTCGGCCTCGGTATATCCGGTCGGGCCGATCGCGCCGGGATCAGGCGAATGCCCGGGATCAACTACTATCGTCTTGCCCCACAGGCTGCCAACTCTTTCCGGTGCCTTGTTCAGTTGGAATACAAACGTGTTGCCTTCGTAGAAGCTGTCATATCCCCAAATGTCCTGAGTCAGATTCAGACGGAACTCGTACATGCCGTCTTCGGGCTGCGACCAGGTTGCCATTTCCACCAGCGGATCGTCGGCATCGTAGCGAATCCAGTCAGTGTCAGTCGTCACACCAAAGAGCTGAATACGGATTGTGCGCGGGTCATCCTCGTAAATCCGGAACGGGTGTCTTCCCTTGAGTGGGAATTCAACCCTCAATTGCATTTCGTCACCGCTTGTGCGGATCGAGCGAATGAACGAGTGTGGCGGGACCATGCCCGTTGCGAGCTTCATGACAGATACCGAGTCCGCCCATGCGTACTGCGAGTGTGAGAGTCTCATTCGGTACCAATCCCCCTCGCGCCCCACTACGAGCGCGCGTATGCCCTCTGTCTGGAATATGGAAAAGTAGCCTTTTCTGGGGCCATGGCGAAGGATCTGCACCGAGTCTGAGAACTCAACCGTAAACGGATAGTCGGGCGGATTCAGACTTACCGTATAGCCACTTATGGTATTGATCTCAACCCCTTCCAGGTACTCAATCAGCGTTCGTACGCTCAACCGATGCGGGTGGGAGAGTATGAACTCGGCCAGTTGTTCGCGCGAGGGGGGCGCCAGATGGTAGACGATATTTGTGTCGGCAACCGACACCGACTCAGGTACTTCGTAAAACCCGGTGTAGATGCCTCCCACCAGCATAGTGTCGGGAACGGCCCCCACACCGAATACCGCTTCTCCCCAGTATGGCTGCTGCTCCGGCGGAGTCTCGGCCATCGGCACGGAATCAATCACGCCCTGAATCGAGAACCACGCCCGACAGTTTGGTGTACCCCAGAAACTCACCCTGAGTTCATCGCCCGTGGCAAGTACAAGATCGCCCAGTGGTGGGTTGTGATCCCTGACAATCGCCAGACTGTCCATCGACAGCGTGTGCACCGGCACCGGAATGTTGACCGGCACGCTTGTTTCAGCCAGCGTGAGATTGTCTGCCCGCGTCGACTTGAGCGCTAGATCAAAAGAGAATGCGCCGGCCGCTACCGGAAGAAACGCAAGGAAACCGCCGTCTGAGTGCACGTTAACCTGTGCACCGTTGATCTCCAGAAACCAGTTATCATTGTCCGGGGCATTTGTCACATGACCGAATATGAAGGTTGAATCCACTGCATGAACGGTCTGGTCCGGTTTCGGATACACCACGTGAATTGAGGGCGCTGTCCCCCGGGCATAGAGACCGGTCGGCAGCAGGAGCAGGAGGGTGAGAGCGAGGACTCGCATGCTAGTCCCGAATGTACTTTTCAACGAGTTCCCTTTTCAGTGACGGACCGCCGATAATCTCACGGTCGACAACGATCGTATCCTTCTCGTAAACAATCCCGTTGGCAATATCGTTCTCGAGCAATTGGGGAGCATCCAGATCATGATAGTCAGCCAGCGACGACATATACACTGACTGCGCTATACCGACCGAGGATTCCACCATACACCCAAGCATGACCTTCTTGCCGTCCTGTCGAGCAATGCTGGCAATCCGACTGGCATCGATAATCCCACCGCTCTTTTCCATCTTGATATTGACACCGTCGATATGTGCCGCGTACCTGTCATAGTCCGAGGGCGTCTCCAGCCCTTCGTCAAGGATCAATTCGACTTCGGAATCCTTCGGCTTGAGATGCGGCCAATCGGATACGTGTTCGATGTCGGTCGGCTGTTCGATAACGGTGATACCCTGCTTGTTGAGGTAATAAATCATCTCTTCGGCCTTCTCAGGCTCCCAGCCGCCGTTGGCATCGATGCGGATTTCCTTGTCCTCGATCTCTTTCAGACGTACGATCAGGTCCCGGTCATAGTCCGAGCCCATCTTGACTTTCACTACCGAACAGGTGCTGGCATTGATCGCGTCAATCACCGCAGTCGGCTCATCTATGCTGATAGTATTCGAATTGCGAATGCCCACTGGTGCGCCAAGAGAAAGAATCTCCCACGGATACCGATGGGTCTCGCCGGAAATGTAGTTCAGCACCATGCCGGTCAGAGCTGAACGGGCAATCGGATGAATCTTGTATTTTGAAATCGCCTGCAGGGTTTCGAGATCAAGCTTCTTCCGGCGCTTCAAATGCCCGATGCCCCTGCGAAGGTCCTTCTCTATCTCTTCAATAGTAGGGCCGTACTGGACGGAGGCTGCCGCCTCGCCGCTATATCTATTGTTCAGGATAGCGATCACGTTGATTTTGGTGTCAGCCTCTCCTCTGGCCACCGAGAACTTCGTCTTGAGCGGAAGAGCCAATCTCACGGTTTCAACTTCTATCACAATATCCTCCTGGCGGTTACAAAGCTGTCGTCGAGGTCCTTACGATAGTCATCGTCACCAACGTGCAGTGAGTTAATCCTCACGCCTCCCCCTCCTACGGAGGAATGGATGATCCTCGATCCGCCCATCGACAGTCCGACATGACGCTTGAAGAACAACAGGTCTCCTGGTTTTGCCTCGTCGCGGCCAATTTCAATGCCACACCTAATCTGATCTTTCGTGTCGCGAGGCAGTTTTAGTCCGAAACTGCCGCAGACAGTGCGCACCAACCCGGAGCAGTCGAATCCTGCCGGCGAGATGCCGCCCCAGAGATACGGAACGCCGAGGAACTTCTGTGCCTCGCGGACCAGATCAGCGCCTACAATGCTTCTACAAGTATTACCCGCCAAACGCCTGACTCGTTGTGATTTAACGAACACTTTTTGGCTATCCGATAGGCTCACGGTCGCCAGAGTTCCGGGCGTGTTCCCGACGTGCAGTGGAGTGCCGTAGTAAAGGAAAAACGGTTCGACCGAATTGCGTCCTCCTCTATCATACACTTTTGCAGGGCCGTGCGCGACAGCCGCGTTGGTGCCCTCAGCGTACTTCCGATACTCTTTTGTTGAAGCAAACGCAGCTAGCTGGCGGGAATCTGCCCATCCCGTGTAGCCATCCGTTTGTCGGACACGACAGAATCCCATGCGGGTCGACGTTACCACAAGCGGTTCGCCGAAGAACAGTTGGCTGATTCGTTCGCTGTTGAACCGGGGTTCTGCCCACAGATCAATCAGGTTCGAGACGACATACGCGTATCTCATAGTTCAAGATTGCCTGTTCGCGCGAAATTGAGCAACAAAAAACCGGGCGAAACCACCCGGTTTGTCTACTGCACGCCATGAAAGACAACTCTATAGCGAGAGAATCGTGATCGCTTTCTGAGCGATATGCTCCGCCGCCAGCCCGAACTTCTTAATCAACTGCCACGGCTTCCCCGACTCCCCGAACCTGTCCTGCACTCCGATCATCGCAAACGGCTTGAGGCCTCTCATGTCCAGAGAAGAGTCTGCTGCCAATACGGCCGCGATGCGATTGCCCAATCCTCCGACCTGGTGTTCCTCGGCAGTAATGATTGCACCGGTTTCGCCGGCGGCGCGAATTATCGCATCGCGGTCGAGCGGCTTGACCGTGTGAAGGTGCAGCACACGGGTCTCGATGTCATGTTCGCATTTGAGTAGATAAGCGGCTCTGATCGCCTCGGCGGTCTCCGGCCCACACGATATGATTGTCAGTGCCTCGTTTTCGGACCGGTATTCAGATGCGAGGGCTACGTCAAAGGCATCAACCAGTTGCTGTGCCACGCTGCGGAATCTAAAGACATTCGCTTTGCCGAATTCGAACGGCGAATCCTCTCTCGTGATGATCGGTGTTGCCTCACGAGCGAACCGGAGATACTTCGGACCGACAATATCAAACAGCATCGCACGCGTCATCTTCTCAGTCTCAATGACATCGCACGGCACCCCCATATTCATATTCGGAAGGCCCGTTATCTGGAACATTGATTCCAGTTCTTGATGGGTGGCTCCGTCCGGTCCGACCGATATACCCCCGTGAGCACCAACTGTCAGCACGTTCAAGTTGCTGTAGCATACGGAGACGCGAAGTTGATCGAGGTTGCGCGCCGAGGAGAAAACGCCATAGGTGCCGAACACCGGGATTTTTCCTTCTTTGGCGAGACCGGCCGCGACCGTGGTTGCATTCTGCTCCGCGATTCCGACCGAGATGAAACGTCGGGCGCGCTCCGGATGGTCCCTGTGAAAATCGGAGATGCAGATTGAATCGGAGATATCGGCCCCGATGCAGACAATCCGTTCGTCGTCGCCGTGCTTGTACAGTGCCGCGCCGAACCCCTTACGGGTTGGTTGCATGACGACCTGCATGTTCGGGGATTCATTCCACCAGTAGTCCTTCGAAAACTGCGGCATCTCCCCCGTGATCTCACGTTCGACTTTGTCCTCGTATTGTTTTCCGTACGCCAGGAGAGCGTCGACATCAAACTTGTCGGCTACGCCGAGTTCAATCAGGGCTCTGTCGAGTTCCTCCCTGTTCGGCGCCTTGCCGTGCCATCCGAGCGCGTTTTCCATGAACGACACGCCCCGGCCTTTGTTGGTATGGCAGATCAGTGCGACCGGCTGGCCGGAGTTATTGTGGTTCCGTGCGTCGTCCAGTTTTGTGACGACGTCTTGCATGTCGTGGCCGTCGACTTCAACCACTTCCCAGTTGAACGAGCGGTACTTCTCGACCAGTGAGTCTATTCGCATTACATCGTCGCAGGCGCCGTCGATTTGCAGCCGATTCTTGTCTATGATGACAACGAGATTGTCCAGGTGATAATGTGCGGCGGACATCACCGACTCCCAGATAGATCCTTCCTGCTGTTCACCGTCGGAACAGATAACGAACACCCGATGATTCTCTTGATTCAACCTCGCCGCCAATGCCACGCCAACCCCCAGGGACAACCCTTGCCCGAGCGATCCGGTGGAAAACTCCACGCCCGGCAAGTCCCTCCAGTGCGGATGGCCCTGGAACGGTGACCCGAGCATGCGGAGTTTCATTAACTCACGTTCCGGGAAATAGCCTGAGACGGCCAATGAGGTGTATAGCGCGGGTGCCTTGTGTCCGGCAGACCAGATGATGCGGTCCCGTTCTGCCCACAAAGGGTCGTTCGGGTTATGGCGAGCGATTTTGAGGTACAGCGCCGCCGCGATATCCATTACTCCCAGCGTCCCGCCGGAATGGCCGGAGCCGGCCGAACAGAGGGCGATTTCGTTGAGACCGCGCATGTAAGCGGCGCGTTCGATCAGTTCGTCTATGGAGTAATCTTTCATTGTCACGTAGCACTCACCTGTGATTGAGGAGCCGGTTCACCCGTCAGGCGTCTCCAGACTCTCGCCAGTTTGGTCAGAAGTCTCTCTATGTTTTGATTATTCAGCAGCAGGAAATCGGCCTTGGAGCGGAATTCCGCGAATGGCAATTGCGCTTTCTCTCGTGCGGCAGCGTCAGTTCTGGAGATTCCTCGTTCGGCCATACGAGCGTAGCGGCGTTCTCGCGAGGTGTGTATCACCAGCACCGAGTCGACCTCTTTCTCAAGTCCCCAGTACAGCAGCAGGGCCGCATCGATTACGACGACAGCGTACGTCTTAGTTGCCTGCTTGACTTGCCCGCGAAGCTCCTTGAGCAAATGCGGATGAACCAGGTCGTTGAGCGTGCGCTTGGTCTGTTCATCCACGAATGCACGCGCTGCCAGCTTCTTGCGATTAAGCGTCCCGTCCGGCTTCAGAATGTCCGCGCCAAAAGCCTTCGCCAGCCGCTTGCGCAGCGCCGGGGATTGATCAACGACCCGTTTGCCAATCAGGTCCGCATCGACCACATGCGCCCCAAACTCGGCGAGCATTTGAGCCGCCACGCTCTTCCCTGCGCCTATTTGTCCGGTCAACCCGATTATCATAGGAGAGAATAAAGCACAAAACAGCCTGGATAACAAGACCGGTGATTCATTCGAATTAATGGAGGATTGGAGCGGCTAGGCCGCCCCGGCTGGACTTGTCTTCGTAGCGAAGGTCAACGCCGCCAGTGGCGGTCTTCAGACCTGCGAGGACATTGGCGGTTTCGAGGCCGCCACTTGCGGGGCTGATCTGCCCTACTGTATCTCGAAAGAATACGATAGCCCAAACGACAAATAAGTCGGGTTGTGCTCGAAATCGTACTCTCTCCCAAAGGGGCCGAGTTCCGGCCCGAAATAGACCACATCGTCGGAGATACTCGAAAAGAAGTAATGCGTGAACTCGCCGAAGACAGATACGGGGCCGACTACCTGAAACTTGCTGCCGAGACTCAATCCAAGCGAATAGAACGATTGATCCCTCGCGTCATATTGCAGACGTGAAACGGGTGCTCGATCTAGCCCAAATGCAGGAGCGCCCGGATTGCCCGCATACTCTCCGCTCGTACTGAACGTTCCGAGCACCGCCAGATAGGGCCTGACGCGCTCGCCGGAGAACATCTCAATATACGGCGCAAACGACAGCCAGAAGCCGTAGTCCGCCTCGTTGTAATCCAGTTCGGCCGGATAGTATCGTGACTTTGTGAGTCCGATTGTGGTCCGGATCGCCACGCCGCGCGCGAAAAATACGTCGCCGGTCAACGCTCCTCCCATAAACGTGCCGGAGTGCCCTTCAGCAAGATTAACCATCACCGAAGGTGAAATCTCTACCCGTTCCACCCCGGCATAGCCGCTGAGTGGTAACATGAAAAGAACTAGCATCACCAAGTGTCTCATTGTCTTGCACTCCGGCAGTTATCGTTTAGTCCATAAATATATACGTTGTCAAATACTGTCCGGTTGCCGTTCTGTCGGCTCATAATCCGAATCGATAGCGTACGAAAACGTGAGTCGGGTTGAATAGCTTGTCAGACACTGCTGATGTCCCGCAGCAGGGCAGGTGTCCGGGAGCCGGAGGCATAGGGCCGCTATCCGCGAGCGTGTAATCGGATGTACTATTGAGTACATGTTCCGCGCCCAGGTCGATTTGAGAGTTATTGCTCAGCCTGAAGGAGAAACCTGCTCTGCCCAGAACGCCGGTTCTGCTGTAGGAAGAACTGTTCCCAACGGAAGATGCCTGGTATGTATGGATGACCAGTCCAAGTTCACCCCACGGAGTAATCAGTTTCTCTGGTCGCTGAAATCGGAAGCCCGCTCCGTAGGAGTACGATCGGGCGTGCGAACCGTCGCCGAACTTCGTCCGGTCCGTGAATCCCAGGTCGGCTTTCAGAGCCAGAGCAGGTGCAAGGAAATGTAGAAACTGCAGAGTGAACTGAGGATTAGAACTGGTGTAAGAACGTTCGTCCGTACGATATCCGACACTGAACCCGATCTGTTGGCGCGGCTCTGTGAATGTCCGGCCCTTGAGGTCTTTGAAGACAACCTCACCTGCAAGAGCGCTCGTGCCGCAACAGACGATAGCGGCAAATAGAACTGCAAGACCAATGACCTGTCTCATGCCACACATCTCCCCTTCGTGTGTCTCCCCTATATTACCACTGACTGCCTCCCGATGCAAGCACAAGCCGTGCACGAGCACCTCCCCTTACTTCGCCTCCAGCCAGTTGGCGCCGATTGCCATATCTGCCACCACCGGCACCTTCAGCTTGACCGCCTTCTCCATACCCGAACGGACCAACTCCTGCATCTCTTCGAGTTCCTCCTTATGGACGTCGAACACCAGCTCGTCGTGCACTTGAAGAACCATCTTTGAGCGCATGTTCTTCATCTTTTTATGAATGTCGATCATCGCCTTTTTGATGATGTCCGCCGCCGTCCCCTGAATCGGTGTGTTGATCGCGGTTCTTTCGGCGAACTGACGGACATTGCGGTTCTTCTCGTTGATTTCAGGCAGGTACCGTCGACGGTTGAACATAGTCGTGACATAGCCGTTCTTGCGAGCGAATTCAAGTGTCTCATCCATGTACGTTTTGATACCGGGATAGCGCGCGAAATAAGTGTCGATGAACTTGCCTGCTTCGTCTACTTTCATTCCCGTCTGCTGTGACAGCCCAAACGCCGACACGCCGTATATGACAGAGAAATTTGTTGTCTTAGCCACGCCTCGTTGTTCGCGAGTGACGTCTTTGAGGTCAACCCCAAACACCTCTGCCGCCGTGCGACTATGGATATCCTCTGCGTTTTTGAAGGCACTCACGAGTCCCTTGTCGCCAGAATAATGCGCCAGAATGCGAAGCTCAATCTGCGAGTAGTCAGCCGCAAGCAGAACGTGGTTGCTGTCGCGCGGGACAAACGCTTTCCTGATCTGACGCCCTTCTTCGGTGCGTATCGGTATGTTCTGAAGATTCGGATCGGTCGACGACAACCGTCCCGTGGCAGCTATCGTCTGATTAAACGACGTATGCACCCGCCCGGTTTCGGGATTTATCAGGCGCGGGATGGCATCGATATAGGTGCTCTTGAGTTTGGTCAACTGTCGGTATTCAAGAATCATCTTCGGCAGATCGTGAAGACTCGCGAGTTCTTCGAGCACACGGACATCAGTTGAGTAGCCGGTCTTTTTCTTCGTTTTGCCCCTGGTTGGGAGTCCAAGCTTCTCAAACAGGATATGTGACAACTGCTGAGTGGAGTTGATATTAAACTCGCCGCCTGCAATCTTGTATATCTCCAGCATGATCTTCTGGAGGCTCTTGTCCATTGTGCCTGAGAGTTTGGCGAGGAACTTGTGATCTACTTTGATTCCAGCCTCTTCCATATCCGCCAGCACTTTGATCAGCGGCAGCTCTATGTTGTAGTAGAGATTCTCAAGCTCCAGCTCTGCCAGCGACGGAGCTTGTTTTCCGCGCAACTGAAACGTGAGGTCGGCATCCTCGGCCGCGTAGAAAGTCGCCGTCTTGACCGGAACGATATCAAATGTCTTCTGCGATTTGCCACTTCCTATCAAATCGGATATGGGCTGCATCTGGTAGTCGAAATGCTCCATCGCAAGAGCATCAAGCGAGTGCCGACGGCCCGACGGGTTTAGTACGTACGAGGCCAGCATCGTGTCAAACGAAATCGGCTCAATATCAAGACCGTAGCGGTGGAAGACTTCCAGATCGTACTTGATGTTCTGTCCGATTTTCTGGACGTTTTTGTTCGTAAGCAGCTTGCCGATGATCTTGAGTGCATCGTCAAACGGAAGATTCTCTTCCCCCTCACCTGAGTGCCCCAGGGGGATGTAGTACGCGGTATGAGCGCGGTCAGCCAGCGACACGCCGACAAGTTCAGCCTCCAGGGTGTTGATCGAAGTTGTCTCGGTGTCGACTGCGATCTCCTTGACTTTGCTGAAGGCGTCGCAGAGCTTTTTCAATTCGTCCAGCGTTGTGACAGTATGATAGAACTGCTTCGTCTTCTTGGGAGCCGTCTCTTCCTTCGAGCCTCCGAGCAATCCCGGTTCCGGCAGAAACTCTTTCATCAGCCGCGTGAACTCCATTTCCACAAAGAGTTTCTTGACTGGCTCGAATTCCGGTTGATGGCGTTTGAGAGATTCGAGATCATACTCGACCGGCACGTCCGTTTTAATTGTCACGAGTTTCTTGGACAGCCGTGCCTGCTCGATATTGTTCGATACTTTGTCCCGCACCCCTTTAGCTTTGATCTTGTCGCAGTTCTCCAGAACGGCTTCGAGTGAACCAAACTGCTCAAGCAACTTGTCGGCGGTTTTGGCTCCCACGCCCGGTACGCCGGGAACGTTATCCGAGGCATCCCCCATGAGGGCCAGTTTGTCGATCACCAGTTCGGGGTAGACGCCGAATTTCGTCTTGACCTCTTCTCGCTTCATCTTGTCGGGGGCTTCCGAGACCTTTTTCGGATAGTACACACCGATATTCTCACTAACCAGTTGGAAATAGTCCTTATCGCCGGTCACACACCAGACCTCGAATCCCTGTCGCTCGGCCGCCTTGGCCATTGTCCCGATAATATCATCCGCTTCGTAGCCTTCCATCTCAAAGGACGGGATATTCAGGACTTCAACCGCCTGATGAATGCGCGGCAATTGCGATACGAGATCCTCCGGCATTTTGGCCCGAGTGGACTTGTACTCGTTGTACATCTCATGTCGGAAGGTCGGAGCTTTGGTGTCAAAAGCAATCGCCAGATAGTCCGGAGATTCGTCCCTGATGATCTTCGCCAGCGAATTGATCAGACCGTAAGTGGCCGACGTGTTCTCTCCCTTGGAGTTGATCAGGGGGTTACGAATGAAAGCAAAGTAGGCCCGGTAGAACACTGCCGAGCCATCTATCAGGAATATCCGTTTTTTCTTTTCAGTCATCGGTATAACTCGTTTTTCAGAATGTACTCCGCCACGTCATCCGGTACCATAACTTTCAAGTCGCGCGCCGACACGCCCTGAAGAACACATTCGCGAATCCTGGTGGAGGAGAGATCGTATTCTCCCGTCTCAACTAATTCCATTCGCCCGGACGGAAACGACTTCACTGCCTGAACATCCGCTCCCGGTCGGTACCCCACCAGCAGGACAACTTCTTCAAGAATCTTCTCCCATTTGTACCAGGTCCTGAAGCTCTCCGCGTTGTCTGCCCCGATCAGAAAAGAGAATGCCACGCCGGGGTGACGTTGTTTCAAAGCCCTGACCGTATTGTAGGTGTAGCCAGGTTCGTCGGATTCCTGCTCAATTGTGCTGGTGATGAATCGCGGATGGTCCGCGAGAGCCAATCGCAGCATGCTTAGACGATCCTCAAACGGTGCCCGGCTCTCCTCCAGTCTGTGGGGGGGGCGGTAGGATGGCACAAAAAGAACGCCGTCGAGACGGCGTCCTTTCGAGATATCCTCAGCCAAACTGACATGGCCGCGATGGACGGGATCAAAAACGCCTCCCAGAATCCCCCAGCGCTGGCCCGGTTCAGGAGCCGGCATGTTCTCCCTCAGCCTCAACCACCGGAACGTCACCAATTAGTTCGAGCCATTCGTTGGCCTTTTTGACTTTGCCTTCATCGTCTCCGCACACGAGCAGGTAGCGGTCCAGACGCGTCTTGGCGAGACCGAAGTCACCCTTTTTGAATGCCTCCTCGCCTCCCTTGTAAGCAGCCTCACACTTGCGCTCGATAGCCTTTGGGGCCATTTCGTGCTGGGAGAAAACGAGGCTGAACTTGTCGAATTCATCGTGGGCATCATCCCACTTCTTTGATTGGAAGTCACCCTCCGCAATCTGGTAGGCCGCGAGTGGGGCGTACTCAGTATCGGTGAAATCGTCAATCACTTTCTGGAAGTAGATGCGGGAGGCCCTATAATCCCGGATGCGGGTGTACACAATCCCTGATGAATAGTATTTCTGCGCGAGACGGGAGCGAGCAGTGTTCAGATACGCTTTGGCGTCTTCAACCGCATCCGACTCGGGATGATCAATCAGGAAATCTTCGAATTGCTGAATGGCCTGCGGCAGGTCGCTCTGGTCGAGACCGAAGTTGTCCGGGATACTCTCAAAATAAGCAACACCCTTCATTAATTGCGCCTGAGTCGCATATACGGATGCCGGATAGTTCATCAACAACCGGTTGAACTCAATGGTGGCCAGTCCGTAATCCTTGTTGCCGTAGTACGACAGGGCCAGATAATACTGGGCGGTGTCGATTAACGATTCACCCGGATAATTGTACACTATGGCCTGAAACAGCTCTATCGAATGCAAGTACTTTCCATGGTCATACTTGTCCATGCCTTGATCATAGAGCTGACGTGCGGAAAGACCGGCGACTTTTGGGGGACCGCCGCATCCCCAGAAACTTGCGACAAGCGAAAACGCTACAATCAACAGCGTGGTGGTTCTGGCAGTTCGTGAGGTCAAACCTGATAATTCTCCTTGAGCATATTGTAGTATTCTACAACTCGATTGAGGTAACGTTTCGGTAGAGGCTGGTTTTTCCGCATGAGTGAGCGGAGCCTTGTCTCCCCCATGTTATAGGCCACGAGCGCCTTCTTGACATCACCGAATTTCAGAATCTGCTCAAACAAGTGGAGTGTACCCACCTTGATGTTAGCTTCCGGCTCGTATAACGTCTCTGTCCCCGTCCAGTCGACTCCCGCACGCGTAGCGACATCCTCTCCCACGTAGGGAATGACCTGCATCAGGCCGCGGGCGCCGCTGGCCGAAATCTGTCCCCTTTTGAATGAGGACTCGGTAAGGATCACCGCCAGAACGAACATTGGGTCATACTGGTATTTCTTGCTCTCGTCGTAGATGACATCGGTCAACTGACCGACTTCTTCGTTGTTGAAACCTATTTGGAAATCGTCAATTGCCTTGAAAATCTGAAGCCGCTCTTCAAGCTCGCCGATTCGCTTCTGTTGGAAAGCTATCTGTTCTTCAAGCTCGAACTTGTCGGCGATCAGGTAGACCAACAGGCCCGATTGCACCAGGTAAATAACCACGAGGAGGAAGGCGATAGGCTTCGATAAGAATATCCCCAGTTTCTCGTATTGAATCATGCTTTGCTCCGTAACGCTCCCTGCTCCGTTTCCGTCAGGTCCGATAGTCCTCTACGACCTCACCCTTGTGCCCATAAGGTCGTAACCGTCTACTTCGTCAATGTGCACCCGACACAAGTCCCCCGCCTCATGCCCCGGTTCGTTATCGCCCGGGGCCGCCAGGTACACTTCCTGATCAATCTCCGGGCAGTCACCACGGGTTCGACCTATTGCCGATCCGATGGGATCAACAGTGTCAATGATAACTTCCTCTATATTGCCAATCAAGGAGTTATTCTTCTCGAAAGCGATCTCGGCCTGCAGGCGCATTACTTCGTCCATCCGCTCGGCCTTGACGTCCTCCGGCACTTGATCCGGATATTCAGCCGCAGGAGTGCCTTCTTCGGGCGAATACGTGAACACACCGAGGCGGTCAAACTTCCACTCAGCGACAAAATCCATCAACTCGGCAAATTGCTCGTCGGTTTCACCGGGGAAGCCGACTATGAACGTTGTCCTGATGGTAGCTCCGGGTGCCTTCTCACGGATGGTCTGAAGCAGCTTGTCGGTCTTCGGACGGTCAATCGGTCTATGCATTGCTTTCAGCAACTCCGTGTTCACATGCTGAAGCGGCAGGTCAAAATAGTTCAATGTCTTGTTGTCGGCGGCCAGATACTCAATCAGATCATGGCTCACTTGCGAAGGATACAGGTACATCAGCCGTATCCAATCCACACCGTCTACTTCATCGAGTTGTCTCAGGAGATCGACAATGTTGGATTTCTGGTCCAAACGATAACCCCAGAGCGTAGCTTCCTGCGATACGAGTATCAACTCCCGTTTGCCGTTTTTTGCGAGGAACTCAGCCTCGGTAAGGATCGAATCCGCCGGACGACTCCGGAATTTCCCCCGCATGCCCGGAATGGCACAGTAGGTGCAGCCACGGTCACAACCGTCGGATATCTTGAGATATGAGTACGGGTAGCCATCGGCAATGAAGCGATCCTTCCAACTCAGGAAGCCGAGCTTACGCGTTTCGATCCTGACGGTTTTGCGCTCCGGGATATTCCCCGACACGGCCCTGGCGATCGAATCCAGCGCCCCGTGACCGAATGCACCGTCCAATTCCGGCATATCTTTCAGCATCTCGTCGCCGTATCGCTGCGTAAGACAGCCTGTGGCGTAAAGGGTTTTGAGATTGCCCTCCTTCTTCAACTGACCCAGACGGAGGATTTCCTCAATTGACTCCTCCTTGGCCGACTGGATGAAGCCGCACGTATTGACGATTATCGAATCGGCCTCGTCTGGATCCTCGACAGGTTGGTGCCCTTCAGCAATCAGGCGGGCGGAAATGTAGTCGCCGTCCACATCGTTCTTGGGACAGCCCAGTTTGTGCAGGAAAAATTTCATGACGTTAGAGTCTGATGGTCTCCACGGAATCCGGGAACTGGGGAATGAACATGGCCGTATCGCATATATCGGAAACCGTGACATCAAGGAAAATGATCCGGTTGATGTCCTCATTCAGGTCAATGAACTCTATACGATCAAGTTGACCGGACTCACCGTTCACAAACAGGCGAAGTGAGTCAGGGATGCTCTCGGCTTCTTGTACCGTTTTAACAAGGCGGTATTCTGCGTTTGGCGTCACCGGAAACGTTTCGTAATAGTCGTCCAGACGCGTCACAAAAGAAACATCGTCCCGCCTTGCCTGCGAAGGGGCTAGCCGCTCGACCGTGACCTGATTCTGAGTCTCAGAGTAACTGTATAGAGTCTCGTTGTCGTATAGATACGTGTCCGGCCCGATCTTGACGACATAACGGCCATCAACGGCAAAGTAAGCGTGTCCCTGAGTTGTGTCGACAGACTGAAACACCTCGGATTCGAGAATCGAAAGAAACTCCATGCGACAAAACTCGGCCCCCGCCAGTTCCTTCTTGATCTTCTCAAAAGTGTCACCGGCCCCGGTGGCTGTGGCTACCAGCATGCAGAGAGCTAAGCCCGTAATAATCAGTCGTTTATTCATCATGGGTTATACGGTTGAATCCGTTATAGGTTTACTCAGGATTCGTCCGGCACTTTGTTTACGCCGCCAGTAAACATAGCCTCAAGGAAGTTTTTGTCTACCAGAACATCGCGCGCCTTGGAGCCGTCGAACGGCGTTACCACTCCGGCCTGCTCAAGCTTGTCAATCAATCTCGCCGCCCGTTGGTAGCCGATTCCCAGCCTTCGCTGCAACAGCGAGACAGATCCTTGTTTGTGGCGGATCACGACTTCGCATGCCTCACGGAACAATGGATCACCAAGATCAACCTCCGTTTCTGTCGTTTCGCCAACCGACTGGCTGATACCCTCGAGCAACAGCGGCTCTATCCCCTGCTCCTTGATGAAGGAGACTAGTCCTTCCGTTTCCTCGCTCGATATGAATGCGCCGTGCAGACGATCCGGCTCCGGCTGCCCGCTGTTGAGGAAGAGCATATCACCATTGCCGAGGAGTTTTTCCGCGCCGTTCTGATCGAGAATAGTGCGGGAATCAACTTTCGACGCTACCTGGAAGGCGATTCTGGCGGGGAAGTTGGCCTTGATGAGTCCGGTGATAACATCGACCGAAGGCCGTTGAGTCGCCAGAATCAAGTGAATCCCGACCGCGCGGGCCATCTGCGCGAGACGGGTGATCAACAGCTCAACCTTGGATGAAGTTGCGGACATCATGAGGTCGGCCAACTCATCGACGAACACCACTATATAGGGCAGTTTGGCTTCTTCAGTTTCCTGACGGTCGTTGAAGTCCTGAATGTTTCTCACCGAGGCGTTAGCCAAACGGCGGTAGCGGCGCTCCATCTCTACGACGATATCCCCGAGCACCTTTTCGGCCCGTTTGGGGTTGGTCACAACGGGGCGGCCAAGATGCGGGATTCCCTTATAAATCGATAGCTCAAGCATTTTCGGATCAATAAACACGAACCTGACCCGCATCGGATGCAAGCTATAGATCAGCGATGTAATCAGGGCGTTCATGCAGACAGACTTGCCTGAGCCGGTGGAACCCGCTATAAGCAGGTGTGGCATTCTGGCGAGGTCCGTCACGAACGGTTTTCCGGATATGGTCTTGCCAAGGGCCAGCGGAAGGATCATCTTACCGTTGTTGAACGCTTCAGAACTGATGATGTCCTTTAGGTAGACCGACTGTGGATTGCGGTTCGGAATCTCGACACCAACAGCGGCTTTGCCCGGTATCGGGGCAACAATCCTGATCCGCTTGGCTTTCAGCGCAAGTGCGAGATCGTCGGCCAGCCCCACAATGCGATTGATTTTCACTCCCGCAGCAGGTTTTAATTCAAAGCGCGTGATGACCGGTCCCGGGAACGTTGCTATGTCCCCCTGGATAGTTACCTGAAATGTTTCAAGTGTTTCTTTAAGCATCCGGGCGGTCATTTCAAGTTCTTCCGGCGTGACCAGCTTGCCGGAAATCACTGCGTCCTGCATGAGGTCAAGGCCGGGATAGGTGTAATTCATTGACTTGATCTGCACCGGCTCTGATGTCCGCTTTATCGTAGTTTTGGTCTTGCCGGTCTTCAGAGGCTTTTCGCCTTCCGGGGGCGTGTCGATGGCGAACTGCGTGGGCTTGTCAGGCGATGTCGATATCTGAGCAGATTCGTTTGCCCGGCGAGTTGGTTCCACGTACTCGCGCGTGTCTTCTTCTTCGTCTGATTCATCCCGCGATGGCATGATCCAATCAAACGAGAAAACTCTGCGACACCCCTCACCCAGAGTCGACACCACTCGCTGGAAGAAAGCTCTCCACGGTAGCTTCAGCCTGACTGCGAGCAGGGGTGTGATCGAGGTGTACGTCATCAACAGAATGAGTATCAATCCGCTGGCAACCAGATAACTGCCCAGTTCGCCCACCACTTTGACCGAGAATTCAGTAAGTTTGATAACAAGATAGCCGCCGATGGCGCCGGTTTCATAGCCGACCGTCGGATTTGCCACCTGATGAACATTGTATATTAGCGTTCCGAGGACGGCCACCACAAACAGAAGGGAGCTGTTGATCTCCAGTTTGCGGACCATCTCAGACGAGAACAGCCTCAAGGAAATCAGAATCAGGCCTATCGGGATAAAAAACGCCAGCCAGCCCAGAATGACGGTCATTGAGTATGAAAGGTATGCGCCGAGCATACCCGCCTGGTTGTGGTACTGGATTTCAAACGGATCGAGCTGTCCGTCGACTTCACCGGTAATTCGGGCGTCGTCCAACTCACCGTGAGTAACGAGCGATATCAGAATCAACAGGGCTGCAAGGAATATGAATGCGCCCAGTATCTGTTTTCGTCGCTGATTGAACTCGATTTTCTTTTTCTTACGTCTGGCCATCAGGGGTGATAATCGCCGTTTTTCGCCTCTCTAGCAACGATAAAAACCGAAAAGAAAAGGCAGGGTTTGCTTGCCCTGCCTCTTCCATACCTTGCGTACGGAGTATGCTTACTTCCGTACGGCTTCCTTGAGGTTCTTGCCGGCTCTGAAGACCGGAACGTTGGTGGCCGGGATTTTGATCTCGGCGCCGGTCTGCGGGTTGCGACCGGTACGGGCCTTGCGGGCGGATACGGCGAAGGTGCCAAATCCGGCGAAACTGACCTTCTCGCCCTGCTTCAACTGCCCGGTGATGTTATCCATGAACGCTGTCAGCGCTTCGGTGGCCTGCTTCTTTGAAATGCCAGAACGCTCGGCCATTACTCCAATCATCTCTTCCTTGGTCATAGTGACGGGTCCTTCCTGTTACTTTCCAAATTAAGGTTTGAGTAGTATATACGAGGAAAAACCGGGCTTTAGTGAATAGTGTCAACTAAAAAACTGGGTGTAAATAGCCTGAAACAGGGGCAAAACAGGTTTTTTCGTCTGACGTCAGGCGCCGGATGCTCTGACGCTAGAACGTATCTTGAAAGTACGAGGAACTCAAGGCGTTTCCGGACTGGTCGATTTTGATATCCGGAAGGTCGGTGACGAACAGCTTGAAGCCCCATCCTTTGTTGGAACCGATTGGCACCCAGTGAAATACGCCAGTCCAGCAGTGGAGCTTGCGGGTGATATTGACCTGGTTGTTGATCGTCTTCTTGTCCACAAAGTCGTAATACTGGCTGTAAGTGACTTTTGTCGTGGGAGTCAGGTTGAATCTAAGGCTCAGGCTGATTTGATTCGTTTTGCGATAGTAATCGGAGTGTCGGTTTCGCTCTGTGAAGCTGTAACTGGCCGACAGATTCCACGCCCCGTAGCCGGACCGATTCTGCCCCATGTGTGACGCTGAGTCTGCGCCACGCGGTAATTCCTGCTCACGTGCCTCGGAAAACATGAAGTTCTTGCCAGCCAGAGAGAAGTTGGCCCTCATGCTGACTTCTTCCAGCCTGGGATTCCAGAAGTCAAGATCATCGGAATCTGGCTTGTAGAGCGAGTGCCTCATGCTGCCGAAGAGGCTGACTTTTTTCAGCAGCGAAGAGTTAACAGTGGTACTGACATCGCTAAACCGCCGGGTATCCCTTTCGAAATCGTAGCTGAAACCGGAGTTGATGGAAACCAGCTGAATGGCCTTCTCAACATCTCCTTGCTTGATTTTGGCTTGGTACAATTGGTTGAGCGAGACCTTCAACCGTTGGCTGCGCCTTTGCAGGCCTGAGGCTCCTCCGGCGTAGCCGGAAATGTCCGGATGCGTGACTATGTCCGGCGTGAAGGAGTAGCCAAGCGATGGCGTCAGGACCTGTCTCAGTCCGAGCAGTCCGAAGATGTTTGGATACACTGTGCCATAGAGTTCGGTTGAGAGGGTGGCGCCAGCCGAAACGGTGTAAGTGCGGTAGGTGCTGGAGGCGTCGATACCCTTCGTATCGGACTGATCGGTATGCCAGATTTTGTACCAGCTCTCACGGTAGCTCACTGAAGGTTGGATATTGATATACGTGAACAGTGGGATGGTGAGTCTTAGTCCTACACTATGGTCAACACGCGTATACTTCTTTCGCGAACGGAATGAAAGAGTATCCTGTGAGTCCAAGGAGATAGTCGTGTCGTACGCGATGGCTGTGTCGGCAATACTCGTCAGAGTGTCGATTGCGATCGTTGTGTCAGCAGTTACGGTAGTATCATATAGCTGATTGACGATCTCTTTGAATGTCGTCCGTTGAGAGTAATTGGTCATGCTGGGACTCCAGCGGAGCGTGATGTCGTTGTACCACCTGCGTTCGACCTCTCCCTCGTCGTTCATCTTGCCGCTGCCAAAAGGATAGAGGGTCGGCAGCGAGAGGTTCAGACTCGGTACAACATCAGTACGGGCCTCGGTGTCCAAGTTATTATCATGAGAGAGTCGGCCTGACAAGGTGACTGATTTGCTGAATCTCTTGCTAAACGTCACACCGGAGCGGATGACGCGGTTCAGACGATCTTCAAGGTTCGTCGAGTAGTCGTTGTAATACGTGGCGTCTGACTGCAACTGTGCGCTGGCAGAGAGTCTGAATGAAGGAGAAATCGTCTGGCTGTGGTTTGCCTTCAACGCCCACCGCGAAGACTTCAATTCACTGGCAACAGAACGGCTGTAAGCTGTTTCACGGCCCCATTCAAACGTTGTCTTTCCGTCGAACTCGTAGAGCTTTTTGTAAGTGAGAATGTTGCGGAAGTTCAGCCGATCTCGTTCTTCGTAGTAGTCAATCGAGGTCTGCCAGTCCCAGTACTTTGAGGCGGCCCAGTAATACCCCACGTTTTTGACATACCTCTCCCCCCGTTCGATATTGCCGAACTGGAAGGGAAGCATCCCGGAATGTCGACCCTTCTCCAACGGAAAGACGTAGTACGGGAGGGCAAAGACCGGCAGCCGCCCGATATAGAGCGTGACCGGTTTGGCAATCAAACGATTGCCCTCGATCAGCTTCATGTGCTTCATCGAAAAATGGAAGTGTGGTTCTTCTGCGTCGCAGGTGGTGTACCGACCCTGTTCGAGGTAGAACACTTTTTCAGTCTGGCGATACAGGTTGTGGCCGTAGAATATCCCCTTCTCGTATTCGGACTTCGAGGTAACAATCCGGCCCTTTTTTGTATCTATCGAGTAGCGGAGGTAATCGCCGAGCATGTCTTTTTCCGCGTCTTTCAAGACGACCGGGATATCGTTCGGCTGAAGCTGGTTGGCGAAGATGTTCTCGTAAGTGAGTGAGTCTCGTGATGCTGACGCCGAGTACGCCTCAATGATCTTCGCCCGCGTGTCCAGATCAATCAAGTACGCGCCCAAGACGATATTGTCAGATTCTGTCTGCGCGTTCAAACGCAGGGTGATAACGGAGTCCGGCAGGTTGTATACGATATGTTCGCCCCGGTAGTTGACTGTGTCCGTCATAACGGTGATGAGTGAGTCCGCCTGCACTTGCGTGGAACTGAGATACGTGCCGACCGCGCCGCCAACCACGTCCACCTGTTCCAGTGCGTCATTGTTAATCAAAAACTGAATAGAGTCACCTGACACTTCGTTCTCTGTCGTCTCGGCTCCCTGTGCCGCCCAGGGATAGTACCATGAGTAGGCTTCTCCACGGCAGGTGGCGTACTTGAGTTGACCGTACTCGAAATCAAGAATGAGCCGTTTGCCGGAGAGAATTGACCGGTCAAAATACATCTGGGTGGAGTCGGTCGGCTCGACGAACTCGGCGTAGGCCGAGTCGATGACATCGACCTGCTTGATAACGCCGGCATCCATATTGACCGAGATGAAACCGCCGGTGATTTCGCTTCGCCTGCGGATGACTTTCGGTTGATCGTACAGATCGAGCGTGTGCTCGTCGGGGCGCATGACCGCGCAGCCGGAAGTGGCATTGATGTCATTGGAGTTGATTTTGACGTTGCCGTATGCTTCGGCGACGCCGTTGGCCTTGTCGTATTCAATGATATCCCCGATCACCTCGGTCATGTTGGCGGTGTCCGGATAGTCCATGTAGACCGTCGGGCGGTCGAGCATGTAGAAGTAATCCCGTTTGCGATCGACAAAGGCATGCTTGCCCACCGCCAGCAGTGAATCCTCGCGTGACCACAGTTCGACGTAGTCGCCGTAAGCAGTGGCGCGTTCGGTTTTGATATCGTAGAAGACGGAATCTTCAGCAGCCAGACGGAAAGTGATGTCGTCGATCACCACTCGTCCCTTGAGACGGGCATCGGCCCCAACGGCGTAAATGGCGGTGTCGCAATAGATCATAATACCGGAAGCTGTCTCCAAAACGACCGAGCCAAAAGCAAACGACGTATCTGGCTGTCCCGGTACCTTGGAGAAGACGACTTCAAACACATCCTGATGTTGGATTTTTAGCCGATTTTCCTGTGCGAGTGTGCTGCTGGCTGCTGCGATGAGCAAACACAGTACCAGGGAGAATGTCACTGCAAGTCTACTCATGGGCGATAAGCGTTCGCAGCTTCTCCCTGTATGCGTCGATCTCTCCGGCGCGCGCCCCACCGAGTTGCGCTGTGCGCTCATTGCCGCCTCCCTTGAGGTCGGTTCCCTCGGCGACGTCTCTGGCGAGCTTGCCCGCATGCAGACCGGTCTTGCTCGCAACGGACATGATCAAGCGACCATCAACTAACAAGACCGCAAGGCCGTGGATTCTGTCCGCCATCATTCCGGCCAGTTGATTTGCTACGGAACTGTCGACGTCTTTGACTTCAGTCACCAGCAAGGGAATCCGGCCGCTCGTGTCGGCCTCGGCAGCCAGCTGCTCGGTTTTCATTGGCAGGAGTTGTTTCTGGGTGTCTCCGAGCGACTTGCGGAGCAGTTTGTTTTCGATTGCGAAACCGTCGAGCTTGGTCTCGACTTCTGAGATATGGCAGGTGAACCTTCGGCTGATCCGGTCTGTGATGGTGAAGCGACTGGCGTAGTCTTCGCGCGCCAGATCGCCAGCAAGAAAGCGCACAGCTACGCGGCCGCGCATGTTCTCTACTCCGATAATCTTGATAAGTCCCACCTCGGCCGTGCAGGAGCAATGGGTTCCTCCACAGGCTGAACAATCGAATTGGTCTATTCGGATAATGCGCAGTTTGCCCGACCGTTTGGGAGTTTTCCGCAGGGGCAGGTTGGCTGCATCCTTTGAATCAACAGAGAGAATCTCGACAGGAAAGTTCTCGGCGACAATTTCATTGGCGAGACGTTCGATCGAGAGTAGTTGTTCTTCGGTGAGGGATTTTACAGGCAGTTCGATATTAGCGTATTCCTCCCCCAGATGCACAGACACGGTGTCAAGATCGTACAGTTTGACAAAGGCCCCGGAGAGAATATGCTGGGCCGTGTGATTCTGACGGTTCTTCCGCCGCCGGGTTCTGTTTACAACACCGGTGACCTTCTCCCCCGGATCGCCGGTTTTTTCTGAAGTGATGTGCAGGACACGCGCATCTTCGGATTCGATGACATCTATTACCTCTATTCCGTTCAGAGTGCCGGTGTCGTGAATCTGTCCGCCCGAGGTTGGATAAAAGGCTGACCGATCGAGGATCGTCCACAGTCCGGACTCCTGAGCACCTGTCTCCACTATCTCCGCATCAAACTCAAGGAGTCC
Organism: uncultured candidate division Zixibacteria bacterium; assembly: GCA_963664195.1. GTDB lineage: Bacteria > Zixibacteria > MSB-5A5 > GN15 > FEB-12. Next base: position 3,269,165 of record OY760907.1, on the reverse strand, counting down.
CGGGTTGTCGTAGTACAGTCTCTCAGTCATCGGTCTGCTCCGTCGGTTCGTCCTCGAACCGTCCGGGAAATGCCTTTCGTGCCAGGGGCGCAACTGTGGCCGTGAACGCCAGCGATTGTCCCGTTCGCAGCAGCGAGCATAGCTGGAACAGAAACAACTCCAGCATTACTCCGAGCAGCCCGGTCAGGCCGCCGGTAACGATGATCGCCAGCTTCTCAACCAGAAGCCAAATCACTGCAAACGGCAGAAAATACAGATAATAGACGCCTGTGAGTTTTACAAGGTTAGTGATATAAAAGTTGAAAACGGGGCGAATTCCCTTGATGATCAGGTCGGCAGGATGCAAAGCGTGGTGAATCCTCAGCAACTCCGAGAAGATGGAACCGGTGATCATGAACACATAGATGACGGCCAATCTTGAAAAGAGCCCGCCGAAAGCTGCGTCGCCGAAATGTCCGAGCGTATCTCGTGGAATGAATGCCCCGGTAAGAATAGCCAGTAAGAACAACGGAATGTACAGCACCCCCATTACCAGCGATATCTTAAGATTGCCCCGGAACTGCGCAGTCGATTGGGCGGCAAACCTTACCGGCCCGATTGGTTCCCTCGAGAGAAACGAGTCGTAGACTCCGCCGTTTAGAAACTGTCCAACGAAAAAAACGGCGATAGTATAAAAGAGCAATACGGCTATAATTGCCGGAAGGAGATCGTCGCTGGTTTGAATCAGCTCCAGAATAACATCAATAGACCAGCTCCCCAACAACGGTGCGGCGTATCTGGAGTAGTCCAGTTTGGCTGAAACCAGTACCATCACCGGCAGCATGAAAATCAGTGCCAGGGTCAGTTTGGCCAGATACAAACCACCCCAGAGCCGGCGTCGGGTGCGAAGGTTACTCAGGCCGATGCGAATGGTGCTGACCATCAGAATCCCCACAGGCTGCTGAAGAGGGATTCAACGAGATAGAGGATGCCGGATGACAACCGGAGTCCGGCGCCCCGGGATCCTTCGCGTACATTTGAGTTGTTGAGCAGGTTGACATCAATGGCGTACTTGTATTCGGGATCGAGAACTGCTCCTGTCGCGGGAATGGTTGTGGAAAGCTCGAACCGGTGACGACCGGCAATGGGCGTCAGAGCTGTGTCGAATGTTGTGCCGTCGATAAACTCGATTCGCAGGTCAACCGGATATCCCAGCGGGTGGTATGCGGCGTAGTCGACGGTGATTTTGTTGCTGTCGGTGCCGGTTGTGTCCACGAGTGAAACTGAGAAAGGGGTGTTAGAAAGGTCGAGCAGTTGCCAGTCCAGCGGTGCAACATGCCCGAGGATGCCTTCAACACTTCCGTGTTCCGTCGGCGGAAGGTACTTATCGGCGATTGTCATGAAATCGTTTGGTTTGACACTGGTGAACCGGTGCGCGCCCACATACTCCTGCCAGAACAGTCGCTCGTCTTCCGGTCCCATCAACCGCATTATTGTCATGATAGTCAGAGAACCTTTGCCGTAGACAGCGGAGTAGTACTCTCGATTGTCAAAGAAAGCCTGTCCGGCCCGATTCATCGGTACCGAGCCGAAAGACGATCTGCCGATGAGCCGCTCCTCGGTAAACTGAAAGGCCGTCATGCCAAGAGCGTTTACGACATCGGGACGACCGTTGTTTGTTCTCTGATTGACGGCAACCGAGAAGTACTCAGTGATTGACTCATCGAGCCAGGGATGATCCGCCTGATTGCTGTTCATGATCCCGTAAAACCACTGGTGGACAAGCTCGTGAACAACGGCATTGAGGAAGCCGCGGTGCAGCATAGTTGGAGATGGTTCCTGCATCAGAACCATGCGTGGCATCTCCAGTCCGCCAGATGTATTGAGGCCGCCAATGATGATCGTGAGTTCGTCAAACGGGTACGGCATGGCATTGTCGCCCATGAATGCCAGAGTGTTTGCGGCGACCTCGCGCACGGAATCCACGATGAACGCGCAATGATCCCGGTAATAGATGCGGAGCGATACCCCGTTGATATTCGAGTCTTCCCCGGTGAAGCGTTGTGATAAGACCAGGGGAAGGTCGGATGCCTGTTCCAGTCTGAGCGAGGCGGTCTTGGTCAGGATCTCCGATGTCTGATCCTGGAATCCGGGGGCGATAAGCTGGAGGGAATCCGGATATGAGAACGTGACCGCGATATCGCTCAGATCGGCATTCGGTTCCAGCCATTCTCTGTATTCAATACTCTGCCATCCGTCAGTGCCCCAGGGGGCGAGCATGGGATACCACGCCTCCAACGTGTAATGTGATCCCACCCGGCCAAAGCGGTTTGCCATCTCCGGTATGCGAGTGGTGAACCAGACCGTAGCCTCCAGAGATTGGCCGACAGCAACCGGCTTGCCCAGCGACTGGCAGTAGTCGGTTTTGGTCTTTTGGCTGTGACCCGACGTGTAACTTTCTCCTCCGGCGGCAATTGAGTCAATTGTGATGCCGCCTGCGAGCGAGTCCGGAATGACGATGTTCGGATACAGGCGGAAGACCAACTCATCATACAGCAGGTTGCGTGGAGCTATCGAGAAGTCCACCCGCCCGGTTACCGTGTGCGTTTCACCGTTGAGACGTGCCTCGACACGAATCTGATCGCGGGCAAAGCCAGTGCCCGTGAGAACAATCAGTAGGACAATAGAGCTAAGCCATGACGTTTTCAAGGCTTCCAATCCCCTCCACTTTGACGACAATCGTGTCACCGGACTTCATCGGAGCGATTCCGGCGGGTGTGCCGGTGGAAATCAGGTCGCCCGGGTTCAGTGTCATTACGCGGGAAATGTAGCTGATCAGGAACGGAATGTTGAAGATCATCAGGGAGGTTCGTCCTGATTGCTTTGTCTCACCGTTGTGGATTCCTTCGACAAGAACATCCCGGTAGTTGAGTTCGGTCACAATCCATGGCCCCACCGGACAGAACGTATCAAATCCTTTGGCGCGGGACCACTGCCCGTCCTTCTTCTGCAGGTCTCGCGCGGTGACATCGTTGACACATGTATATCCGAGGATGTACTCCTCCGCGCTATCCTCAGGGATATGGCTGCCTGTCTTGCCGATTACCACGCCCAATTCAGCCTCGTAGTCGACGCGTTCGGAATCTTCAGGATGGACGATTTTCTCACCGGGGCCAATGATGGATGACGGGGGTTTCAGGAACATGAGCGGTTTTTCCGGGACGTTGTCTGATGACAGCGACGCCTCGACATGGGCATGGTAGTTCAGCCCGATACAGACAATCTTCGATGGTTCCACAGGCGCCAGCAGAGATGCAGAGGATTCGAGAATGGGATCACCGCACGGTTTTCCGTTCAGCCAGGGAGCTTTGTCAAGCGGCTGTATGAGATTGTCATCAATAGAACCGTAGGTGGCGTTGAGATTGGTCTCGCTGGTGAATCTAACGTATTTTCTGCTCATGCGCCTGTCAATCCTATGCCGGAGTTGTGGATCGAATCCTGATTGCCTCCAGGGTTCATACATGTGAATTAAGCATCACCGGCAAGGCAGGTCAATTAAATATCATACCCGACGAGACTTCCATTTTCCCAGCCAGAACCACCAGCCAAGCACAATCGCCTTGAGAATGCAGGTAATGGTCAAAGTCCACCATATCCCGTTTATGCCCCAGTCGAGGGTGAAGGCCAGATAGTATGCGAGCGGTATCCGGGCAATCGCACCTGGAATCGCCACAATCATCGGCGGCATAGTATCTCCGGCGCCAGAGAATGCGCCCTCGATGATGATTTCGATAGCCATTGCAGACTGTGACAGGCCGAGAATAATCAAATAGTCCATGGCGATTTCGCGGACATGGGGATCGTTGGTGAACAGGCCGGCGAGAAATCCGGGTGCCCCGATGAAGATCGCAGACAGAATGAGCGTAAAACCGATTCCCAGCCCGCTTGCTCCCCACGCCCCTTTTGCTGCCCGGTTTGGTCTTCCGGCACCAAGGTTCTGGCCGACCAAAGTCGACGCGGCTATCGAAAAGCCGTAGCACGTCAGGTACGAGATAGACTCCATGCGATTGCCGATGCCCATTGCGGCTCCGGCAGCCTCGCCAAAGTCATGCACGTACTTGATGAGAAACCAGTAGACGACAACGAAAACGAGTTGTTGGCTCGCGATCGGGAGGCCGATGCGGGCTATCTTAAGCATACCGGGAATGGACGGACGCTCGCCGTGGAGATTGTCCACTCGGTAACCGAGATGTCCCTTCTTCAAATAGCGCCAGATGGCGATAAGTCCGTAGCCGTGCGAGACGGCTGTCGCGACCGAGGCCCCCGCTACTCCGAGTGGCGGAATCGGACCGAGACCGAATATCAGAAGCGGGTCCAGGGCCATATTGATCAGCACCACGGTGATTCCCACTTTCATCGGTGTTTTGGTGTCGCCCGAAGCACGGAAAACGGCGAATAGCGTTTCGGAAAGCGTCAAAAACAGGCACGAACCAAAGAATATCCGGAGGTAAGGTATTGCGTGGGCCTGTGTAGGCAAACCGGCATCCATGAACTCAAGCGCCGCTGGAGTGAATAGGTAACCGCCTATTGTCAGAGTGCCGGAGATAAGGTAGGTCAGCCAGACCGATTGCCGGATATAATGCCCGGCCCTCGCAGTGTTTTTTGCGCCTATATACCGCGCGACGAGCGCCGTCACTCCGATACTGATAATCGAAATGGCCGCGTACATGGTCCAGATGATGACCATGGAACTGGTCACGGCATCCTGCGCAATTGCCCCCAGTCTGCCAACCCAGTAAAAGTCGGTGACAGATAACGAGACCTCCATCAGCATACCGGCGGTAACCGGCAAGGCGAGGGCGATGATGGCCTTGAGGAGGGGGCCCGAAGTGATGGAATCGGACCTATTGTCTTTTTGTCTATCGGACACGGTCGGTCAACGCTCCTGTACGGTAATACGGGTGCTCACCCCTATTTTGGTCTGGGCAGAGTAAGCCGTTTGCTCTTGAGAGACAAGCGAATTCGCCCAACTTCTTCTGAAGCCGTGATGCCGGTCGAAAAACATCGGGGACGGAACCCTGATGATGGTCTGAGGGCGCGGGGCCCGGGATGCTCCTAGCGGGCGATTAGATGATGCGGGGACACGCCCTGTCCCGTGCCTCGCTCTACTAATTCTCTCCACGGATAGCGGCTACCGAATCGGAAGTAATTCTGCACCAGAAACGCCCGAATATCAGCGTTGTCCGCCACTCCGCCGTAGTTATCCACTACGTAGTCCATTGTCTGTGCTGCAATAACAGCGGATTGGAGATGAGCACCATGGGTCAGCGGACGCTCAAGGAAGCCCGTACATGAAGCCCAGGGGCTGAGGTCCGTGTGTTTGGGCAAGGAAGTGTATTCGGCGAACATGTCCCAGTACAGGTTGTTCAGATTTCGATTCGGGTTCTGGTAGGCCTCGAATTCGAATCTGGCATTAACGAGCATGAGACGAATACTCAGTAATTCAATTGACCGTGCGGCATCGCCGAATCTGGAGATGGCACCGTCGGAGAGCTTGCCGTAGGTCTTGAGCCATTCCGGGCGGTAGCAGACATGCGCAAAGAAGCGCTGGATACCGTCAAGCAGGGCTTGATCGTTTGCGCGAGCGAACAAAGGGTCTTCCTGGGATACCTCGGCTGCTCGTACTGCCAGTCCTACAGCCCCCATGAGTCTCTGCATGCTGGCAAAACCGTCGACGAGGTTAGCGACAACGCGGATATCCGCGGGCGCATCAACGACTACAGTGGTTGCAAAAGCGGGAGTCGACGTGTCTTCAGTTATGTGGAAGAAGATTGGCAAAGCAGTCAACTTGAAACCGAGCGCGTCGAAACTTCGATACACGAAAGTCATTTGCGAATCGACCGGGAAACTGCGGTCCACCTCGGTGAAAGCTCTCAGGTAGGTGTGGTGCCAGTCCCAGACTTCAGGCGGTCCGGCGTTTTGCGATTGCAGACCGCGGAGTGTCTGTTCGTAAGCTTCCTTTGTGGCCTCATCGACATCGTCAATCAACTTGCGGTAATCATCGGAAACGGCACTGCCGGCCAGTCGGAAGTAATCGTTGAATCCCATCTTCTTGGCAGCTTGATTGCGCATACGGAAGAGACGTCCCAGTTGGTCCGTATGTTCTTCGCTGGATGTCGCCAGGGCGCGGTAGGCCAGTTCGCGATTGCTCCGATTGTTGTCCTGTTCCACTACCTCGCGGATCTGCGCAAGAGGTTGTCTTTTGGTCTCGAAGATACGCCAATCCTGGCTGTAGAATTCGCGCAAGGAATCGGCCAGTGGATAAATCTTGGACGAGTTGTCCAGGTATGCCTGGAGCACACGAGGATACAACAAGTCATATCGACGCTCGTCTACCTCGGAGTCAAGACGTGCCCGACCGTTGCGGAGGGCGTCAAACACGTTCTCCTGGCCCATCACCGAACGCTCCATCCTCTGGAAAAACGCAAGTGAGTCAGAATACCCGTCGGTCAGCTTCTGCCACGTCTCTTCCGCCGTGCGGAAGCTAATCTGAGAGTATTTTAGTTCCAGGGAGTCCAGTGTCAGTCCAACGTCCCCCTCGCTCCCGCTGGCGGAACCAGCAGTATCCTGCCTCTGACACGAAACTGCCAACATCAGGCAAACAGCCAACAACGTTAAGAACGTAAGTTTTCTCATTATACTAGCCCTCAGAGTGTTCCAGGAAATAAGTGAGCGCGGCGTGGTATCCGATTTCGCCGAGTCCTGATATTTGTCCCACACAGACCGGAGCGATAACTGATTTCTGACGGAATTCCTGTCTGGCATGCACATTTGAAACATGGACCTCTATTGCTCTTACTGTTACTGCGACTATGGCATCCCGGATGGCATAGCTGTAATGGGTGTAGGCGCCGGGGTTTATAATCAGGCCGGCGGCGGTTTCGCCCTCTCTCTGAATGAAATCAATGATGGCACCCTCATGATTCGACTGGAACGCGACGATTTCGCCTCCAGACGCGGCGGCTCTTGCTTCAAGACCTTCGTTGATCTCGTCAAGTGAAGTCGCTCCGTAGATATCTGGCTCACGTTTGCCCAGAAGATTGAGGTTTGGACCATTTACCACGAGTATTTTAGGCATTTCTGCCTCCACGGTTTGCGTACACGGCCAGCGTTTGTTTCAACGCCACGGTCATAGATCTGTGGTCTACATTGTCACAGATTATCGGTTTTCCCGGCTTCTCAAGCAAGACAAATCTGAGACCCTTGGCTGAGCGTTTCTTGTCCAGTGCCATCGCTTCCCGGACCGCTACCGCATCTATCTTTCTATTCGGCAGTTCGTCGATGAACCTCTCCACCAATTCTTGATATCCTGTGAGCGCCGCTGATTCGTGTCCGTGGAGTCTTCCCAGTTCCAGAGCTGCGTGGATACCCAGTATTACCGCTTCACCGTGAAGCAGGCGGCCGTGACCGAGGGCAGTTTCGATTCCGTGGCCAAAAGTGTGACCGTAATTGAGCAGCATTCTGAGACCGGATTCGCGTTCGTCTCCGGTGACGATTTTCGCTTTGTACGCAGCCGAAGAACGGACAAGGTCGGTCATCACGGCGCAGTAGTCGGGGTTCTGGTCGCTGACGTACAAGGACAAGTGCTTCTGCATCTTGCCTCCGGCCAGGCCGGCGTACTTGAGGACTTCGCCCAGGCCGGCAGTCAACTGGCGTCCAGGCAAAGTACTGAGAAAGCCGACATCGCAGCAGACAAATCTCGGTTGCCAGAATGCACCGATCATGTTTTTGCCCAGGGCGTGATTGATGCCGGTCTTTCCGCCGATAGCGGCATCGACCATGCCCAGTAATGTGGTCGGAACGGCTCCCCATTTCAGGCCGCGAAGAATCGTCGCTGCCGCGTAGCCGACAAGATCAGTGGTAACTCCTCCGCCCACTGCCAGAATGAAGTCGGACCGGGTTATTTTCTGTTCCAACAGGAACCCGTAGATTTCGGAGAGCATTTTCGGTGATTTGGTTTTCTCGCCGGATGGCAGGACCATCTCAATGGCTCTCTTTGGCGCCGTCTTATGTATGTCTTTGCTGAACCTTCGCCCGAAGAGGGCATAGAACTGAGCGTCATAGAAGACAAAAAGTCGTCCGTTGGCGGTCTCCGATCTGGTGAGCCTTAGCAACTGTTTGCCGATATCGACGCCGACTTCAACCGGATACTTGTGTTGAGCCGTCTTGACTTGGATAACTGTCATGCTTTGCTCTCCTTCAGGAACCGGGCGACGATAATCTCTGCAACTTCCTGCGGACTTCTTCTCGTGGTGGAGATGGCCCAATCGGCCCGACCGTAGTTCAGCTTTCGTGCTGTAAGTAACTTGCCGATGCGTCGTAACCTGGCACTGCGAAGAGTCTTTCCCGATTTGGATTCGACCTGCAACAGAGGCCGGTCGGATTTTCGTTTGAGACGACGGTATATCTCATCGGCGGCGCAGCTCAGATAGACGGTGTTGCCGTTCCTCGCCACGATATCGCGTATGTAACTGCTTTCAAAGGCACCGCCACCGAGTGCGACTACTCCGTAGGCGCTTTTGCTCTGAATGACTTCGTGCACTGCTTCCTGCTCGAGATGACGGAACTGGTTCTCACCTTGTTCCGCAAAAATTTCCGGGATACTGCATCCTGCATTCTTCTCAATCACCGAGTCAACGTCAGCGAATCTGACACCCAGCTTGATTGCCACAAGTGGCCCGACGGTGGATTTCCCCGAGCCGGAGAAACCAATGAGAAACAGTCTGTGGTTGATCTTGGCCAAAAGAACAATCCTACCATCGTGAGGCTGGTTTACCGAACACAGCTTCGTACACCGGATCGAAATTAACTGTCTGTCCTGTCCAGATGTCGAGTGATTTCAGTGCCTGAGCCACCAGCATGGCTGAGCCATCGAGAGCAACAATACCGGTTTCTCTGGCCTTATTTATGAACATGTTATCCGTATTGTAATTCAAGTCGAAATACAGCTTCACCTTGCTGAGGTCAAACCCCGAGGGCAGCGGCGACCGATCTATGTGATTTGGTCCGCCGAGCGGCGTACAGTTGACGACCAGAGAGGAGTCTGACATCACAGCAACAACTTCGTTCAATGAAGTTGAAGTGACTGTGGCACCGGGAAGGGCCGTCTCCATCCGCTCGGCAGTTACAGCGGCTTTCTCCGGTGATCTTCCGGCGACCAGGAAGCTGCGAAGGCCAAAGTCTTTGTACAGGGCATGAATCGCGGCTCTGGCAGCTCCCCCGCTTCCGAGAAGCACTGCGGTGCCTCCGATGATCAGAGATTTGTGCGGTTTCAATGCGAATGAGAAGCCGTGGCAGTCAGTGTTGTAGCCAAACAATTGGCTGTCCTGCACCACAATCGAATTCACGGCCTGTACTGTATTGGCGACGGGGCCGATGTCGTCGAGGTGCGGGATGACAGCTTGTTTGTACGGGATAGTGACAGAGAAGCCGGTGATGCCATCGAGCGACATCTGGCGGAGACGCGAGGACAACTCAGCGGCCCGTACGCTGTGCACTTCGAATTGGCCGTCTACGCGCAACTGCTCAAAGACCGCGTCGAAAATGCGTGGCGACAACGAGTACTCGATATCTTCCCCGATAAGGGCAAAGTGCAGGCTTTTCATCCGGTGATGTTGTCCAGCAAGTTATAGAACTCAGGACACGAGATGTCTACTACGCTGTCGTCGTCGATTGTCGACGGTCCAGTTGCGAACAGCGAGGCGATAGAAAACGCCATCGCGATGCGGTGATCTCCGAAACTCTTGAAGTCTGCGCCGCTGGGGTCAATGCCGCCTTCAATGGCCAAGCCGTCTTCGAGCAGTCCGCACGATATGCCCATGAGTCCGAGATTGTGTGCGATGGCCTCAAGGCGGTTGGATTCCTTGACTTTCAACTCGGCGGCATCTCGTATTACGGTCGTCCCCTTGGCGAAGGCCGCGATGACGGCGATGATCGGAATCTCGTCTATCAGCCCGACCGTGGAATCACCGGCTATCTTCCGCGATTTCAGCGGGCCGCCTGTTACAATCACCGTTCCACAAGGTTCACCGCCCGAGAGTTCCTTCTCAGTAATTTCAACCGCGCAGCCGATTTGCTTAAGGAAGTCGAGAAAGGCGGTGCGAGTCGGATTCAATCCGCAACGTCGCACGGTGATTGTCTGCCCGGATATGGCGGCTGCCGCAAAAAAGAACGCAGCGGTCGAGATGTCACCCGGGATATCAATCGAGCCACCAGCTATGCTGGCGCCGGATGCAAGCGTGATCTCCTTCTTGAACGGTTCCGGCATGAAGCGCTTCTTCTTGCGGGGATCATCAGGATCGTCCTCAACCACGGGTTTGATCACCCGCGTTGATATGCCGCCTCCGAGGGCTGCTATCATAAGTTCGGTGTGGTCGCGAGTTATGATCTTTTCCTGAATCGTTACGGAGCATCCCGAGGCCAGCCCGGCGAGAAGAATCGCAGACTTCACCTGCGCCGAGGCTACCGGCATCCGGTATTCAAACGGCAGGAGTTTCTTGCCCCTGACGGTCAACGGAAGATGTCCTTCGGTATCGAACAACTCCGCCCCCATGTCGGCGAGAGGTTTTACGATACGGGACATCGGGCGGGTGGACAAAGACTCGTCGCCAGACAGGACCGCACTGGTGCTGGAGCCTGCCACAATTCCCGAGAGCAGTCGGGCAGTGGTTCCTGAGTTGCCACAATCGACAAGCGTGTCAGATCCACTAGGCAGGTTCTCCGGCGGAGTGAGAATGGTTTCGCCGTCATCTCCGCTTGCAACTGTGACGCCGAGCTGCCTGGCAGCTCCCAGAGAGGTCTGACAGTCGGCCCCTGACGGAAAGTTTCTGACCGAGATTGGCTCACGGGCCAGGATGGACAGAAGTGCCGCACGGTGTGCTATGGACTTGTCGCCAGGCATGGAGATCGTGCCGCTGATATGCTTGACCGGGCTGAGTTTTCTCATTACGAAGAGGTCCTGTCAAGGACAACGGCCAGTTTGCGCATTTCGGTCATAAGCTGATCGAACATATCAGGCGTAATCGACTGGACGCCGTCCGATAGTGCCTCTTGTGGCTTGTGATGTACCTCGATGATCAGTCCGTCGGCTCCCGTCGCAATCGAAGCCCGTGACAGTGGCAGGACCTTTTCCTTTCGTCCGGTACCGTGGCTTGGGTCGGCAATGATGGGCAGGTGCGAGTTGCGCTTGATGAACGGAATAGCTGACAGGTCGAGCGTATTTCGCGTGTGATCGGCAAAGGTGCGAACGCCGCGTTCACACAGGATGACGTCGCGGTTGCCCTCGGCCATGATGTATTCGGCGGCCATGAGCAGTTCGTCGAGAGTTGCAGCAATACCACGCTTCAACAAGACCGGTTTGCCTGCTCTTCCCGCTTTCTTCAACAGGGAGTAATTCTGCATGTTGCGGGCGCCGATCTGAACGATGTCGGCGTAGGACGCCACAAGTTCGATGGTTTCGGTGTCAATTGCCTCGGTGACGGTTTTCAGTCCGAACTCTTCACGTACTTGTGCAAGAATCTTCAGACCTTCCTCCTTCAGCCCCTGAAAGCTGTATGGTGAGGTGCGAGGTTTGTAGGCACCGCCGCGGAATATCTTTGCGCCGGAAGCGACCACTCTTTCAGCGATAGCGAAGCACTGATCTTTGCTCTCCACCGAACAGGGGCCAGCCATGACCACGAATTCGGGGCCACCGATCTTGACACCGCCAACATCAATCACGGAATCTTCGGGGAAGAACTCGCGACTAACTAGTTTGTAGGGTCGAGTGACATGGATGATTTCGCGGACACCGTCGAGCGTCATCACCCGGTCGGAGTCGACCTGTCCTTTGTTGCCGGTGACACCGATAGAAGTGCGCAGGGCGCCCGGCATCGGGTGGGGCGTCAATCCCATTTCTTTGATTTCGTCACAAACTTTCGCCACCATTTCGGCGGTAGCGGCACGTTCCATTACAACTAGCACTTATATCTCCCGGTCGCTCTAAAATGCGGGTGCGTTCTGCGACTCAGTCTATCGGGCAAGGTTTGCGTCTACTCGTTTCTACATCTCTTCCGGGGCCTCGAGACCCAGCAGATAGAGACCTTCGTTTATCACCAATTGAACGGCCTTCACCAGGGCAATGCGAGCGCCGGTGAGGGTGTCGTTGTCGGAAATGATCTTGTCAATGCTTCCTTCTTCATCCTTGCGCTGATACACCTTGTTAAAGGCTGCGGCGAGCCTGAGCAGGTGAGTCGAAATGAAGAAAGGCTCGTACTGTTCGCCGGCATCTTGAATCACTTTCGGGAAATCGGCGAGCAGCTCGATCACCCGCTGTTCTTCGTCGCCTGAAAGCAAACTGAAATCGACATCAACCGGCACAGGTCTGTCGTACTTGCGCATCAGCGAGCAGAGACGGGCGTGGGTGTATTGCAAGTACGGACCAGTCTCGCCCTCAAAACTGAGAACCTCGTCCCACTGAAAGTCGATGTCCCGTTGTCGTCTGAGGCTGAGTTGAGAAAAGATGACTGCCCCCAGCCCGATGATATGCGCGGTTTCGTCGATCTTCTTAAGGTCGGGATTCTTCTCGACAATCTTTTCGCGGGCGAGTTCGGCAGCTTTGTCTATGACTTCTTCGAGCAGGACGATATTGCCGCCGCGCGTAGACATGGTCTGGTCGCCGAATCTCAACCAACCGAAATCGACATGTTTCATGCGGCCGCTCATCCGATGATCGGAGGGAGCCCGCTCCGCATCTTCGAGCATTGCGATCACGTTCATACACTGCTTGAAGTGATCCGTCTGGGCTACGTTGACGATATACAGCGACTCGTGGAACAACGGGTATTCTTCCCAGCGGTAGACCATGCCGGCGAGATCGCGGGTGGCATACAGCGTGGCGCCATCGCCCCTTCTGAGGAGTACCGGCGGAAGGTTTTCGTCCGGCAGTTTCACTACCAGTGCACCTTCGGAGATTTCTGTGAGGCCGGCTTTCTCGAGACGTTGAATAACGGGTTCCATTTTGTCGTTGAGTTTTGATTCGCCGTAGACCCAATCGAATTCAACTCCGAGGAGTCCGTACACGCGGTCAAACTCAGCGTGTGAGACGTCTTTGAACAATTGCCAGAGTCTCACACACTCGGGATCGCCCTGTTCGAGCTTCTTGAACGCTTCGCGCGCCTGATCTTCCAGAGAGTTGTCGGTCTTGGCTTCATCGTGGAACCTGACGTACAATGCCAGAAGGTTCTTAACTGCCTCACCCTTGAGGTCTTTCTCAGTGCCCCACTTTTGATAGGCGACAATCATTTTGCCGAACTGTGTGCCCCAATCACCTGGGTAGTTGATGCCCACAGTGGTGTATCCGAGCTTTTTGTATATCCTACGCAGTGAGTTGCCAAGGACAGTCGAACGCAGGTGCATGACGCCAAACGGTTTGGCGATATTGGGCGAGGAGTACTCAACCAGATAGGTTTTGTCTTTGCCCAGCTCACTTGATCCGTAAGCATTCTCACCGATGAGAACTGCTTTCAGGGTTTCGCGTGTCAGGACCGAGGTGTCGACCTGTCCGTTAAGGAAGCCGCCGGCGGCGACAACACGGATGATTGAGGCTGTATCGCTGCGGTCGAGAATACGGTTGGCCTCATCGGCGATTTTGGATGCGATTTCGGGGGGCTTGGATTTCAGCAACCCGGCATACTTGAACACCGGAAACGCGAAGCGTCCCATGGAAGCGTCTTTGGGTTTGACCAATGACCCGTAGAGAGTCTCAGAGTCGAATAGCTCTTTATCCCCCATCGCTTTGTGAGCATCGGGGAACAGGTTGCGGCTCGCGGCTGAGACGGCATCTGCAAACTGTACTTTGTATTTGTCTTTTGTCATATCAGTCATAATTGTCCGCTCATGGAAGCAGTTAATATCAGGCTTTGGGGGGGCAATGGCAAATCAATTCTTTGAACCACACTTGTTGTCCGTCGGCATCGCGACTCATTTGCTGTCAGTCAATGGCCCTTCGGATGCTTCTGAGCAGCCGGCCGATAGCCTGTTGTCCCGCCTTCTTGTTCTTTGCTTCGCGGTAGGTGCGAATGAGCGCTGAACCAATGACAACACCGTCGGCAAAGTGGCAAAGTCTCAACGCCGACTCGCGCGAGGAAACGCCGAATCCGGCGACAAAAGGTTTGGTCAGAGAGACAGACAAACGCTGGAGGTAGTTGTCGGTAGTAGTATCGAAACCACGGCCCGACCCGGTCACACCGGCGATTGTAACGGCGTACACGAAGTCAGTCGAGGCGGCGTTGATCTGTTTTACACGTTTGGGTGTCGAGGTCGGCGCCGCAAGAAATATGGCAGACATATCCTGTTTGTCGAGAGAATTGCGGAATGTTGTTGCTTCGTCAATCGGCAGGTCCGGGATGATGAACCCGTCGGCACCGGCAGTGTCTGCTTGTCTAACGAACCTGGCGGTACCATGCGCAAGCACCGGATTGTAGTAGCCCATGAGGATTATGGGGACGTCGGATATCGCACGCACCTGCTCGACCGCTGCGAGAACGTCATTCATAGAAGTGCCGTTGTCCAATGCGATCTGCGAGGAGTACTGAATCTGGGGGCCATCGGCCATAGGATCGGAGAACGGCATGCCCAGCTCGACCATATCGGCACCGCTGTCGATTGCCGTTCTGATCAACTCGACAGACGTCTTGAAGTTTGGATAGCCGACTGTCAGGAACGGCACCAGCAGTTTGCGTCCGTCGCGTGTGTGGAGCATCTCCCTAATGCGGTTCATAGCTCCCCCTGTGCGCTGATGATCGGCATGTCTTTGTCGCCACGACCGGAGAGACAGACCACAATCCGATCGGATTTCTTGAACTTGCGATGGTGTTTCACAATGTATGCCAGAGCGTGGGAGGTCTCGAGCGCCGGGATGATACCTTCGAGTCGGGATACAAGTTTGAATGTATGGAGAGCTTCGGCATCGGTCACCGAGCCATACTTGACACGACCGCTCTCATACAGGTAGGAATGCTGTGGTCCCACTCCGGGGTAATCGAGTCCGGCTGAGATTGAATGCGGCAAGATGATCTGCCCGTCGCTGTCGTAGATCAGGTAGCTGTATGAACCGTGGAGCACTCCCGGTTTGCCTTTGGTGAGTGTAGCGGCGTGCTTGCCGGATTTCAGTCCGCAGCCGGCAGCCTCTACCCCGATAAGTTTCACGGATTCTTCGTTGAGGAAAGCATCCCATGCCCCGATGGCGTTGGAGCCGCCACCTATACAGGCGATGACGTAATCCGGGAGCCCTTTCCATTGGGCGCGTGCCTGACGTTTGGCCTCTTTGCCGATGACGGACTGGAAGTCACGTACGATCATGGGATATGGGTGGGGACCAACCACGGAGCCAATTATGTAAAACGTATCGGCGATGTTGGTTACCCAGTCCCGCATGGCTTCTGACGTAGCGTCTTTGAGCGTCTGCGAACCGGATGTTACCGGAACGACTTCTGCGCCGAGCAGGCGCATCTTATCGACGTTCGGTTTCTGCCTTGAGATGTCCTCGGCTCCCATGTAAACAACGCAGGGCAAACCGAAATGCGCGCAGACGGTCGCAGTCGCCAATCCGTGCTGTCCGGCGCCGGTTTCGGCGATAATTCGTTTCTTGCCCATTTTCGTGGCGAGGAGAATTTGCCCGACCGTGTTGTTGATCTTGTGCGCTCCGGTGTGGTTGAGGTCTTCGCGTTTGAACCATACTTTGGGACCCTTTAGATACTCCGTGAAACGTTCAGCGAAGTACAGTGGAGTCGGACGGCCTACAAACGAGGCGAGATATCCGTGTAGTTCGGTTTGGAACGGTCTCGACTTCTTGAACTTTGCGTAGGCCTTTTCGAGTTCATCGAGGGCGTGAACGACTGTCTCCGGGACATATCGGCCACCGAAATCGCCGAATCTGCCTTTTGAATCAGGTTGCGTGCATTGGTCATTTGCCATAGCGAATCCGGTCACATTCTTTGAAAAAGGCTTTGAGCTTGGCGGCGGACTTGATGCCGGGGTTGCTTTCCACGCCGGAGTTGACGTCGACAATCAGCGGATTAAAGGTTTTCACACCGTCGACTACGTTTCTTGCGGTCACTCCGCCGGCCAGCATGAGATTGGATATCTTTTTGAGCGGCTTTATCGACCAGTCAAATGTCTCCCCTGTGCCGCCGGGACGTTCATCGGTGCGATTGTCGAGGAGGCAAATGTCAGCCGGGCTGATGGTCACTGCGCGGTAGTCTGCTCTCGTTCCGATAGTGAACGATTTGATGACGCGGAAACCGGCTTTCTGGATGCGTTTCACGTAAGCGGCGTTTTCATTGCCGTGCAATTGAATGTAGTCCAGAGTGTGACGCTCGGCGGTTTTTAGTACAATCTCAAATGACTCGTCGACAAACAAACCCACGCGAGCGACAATCGGCGGAAGGGTCTTCAGTATCTTTGCCGCGTTCACCTGAGAGACAAACCGGGGTGATTTGCGATAGAAGATCAGACCGATCATATCGGCACCGAGTTCGGCCGCGAGTCGCCCGTCTTGCGGTCTGGTGATGCCGCATACTTTGACACGGAACTTCCTCATGCCGACCTCAGAGTTTGAAGCAGTGCCGCCGGATCGTCTGCTGTCACCAGCGCCTCGCCGATCAGGAAAGCGTTGAACCCGCAAGCACGTAGTCGTGAAATATCTTCGGGCGTGGAAATGCCCGACTCTGCGACTTTGACAATATCGTCGGGAATCAGCTTGACCAGTGTTTCCGAGGTCTCGAGTGATACGCTGAAATCCTTGAGGTTACGATTATTGACACCAAGTATGGTGGCTCCAGCTTCAAGGGACATCTCAATCTCACGAGCATCATGAGTCTCAACGAGGCAGTCCAGACCGATTTGCTCAGCCGTGGAGATAAACGCGCCAAGCGACTCTCTGGTGTGGAGGGCAGCGATGAGCAAGATGGCGTCTGCCTTCATAAGTTTTGCAAACTGAATCTGGTACGGATCAACTATGAAGTCTTTGCAGAGCACCGGGAGGTCGCTGGTGTCTTTTGCGATTGCCATGTAGTCGGCATGGCCGAAAAAGTGCTGTTCTTCTGTCAACACAGACAACGCCGCCGCGCCGCCGATTTTGTATCGTGCAGCCAAATCGGCGGGTCGGAAGTCTTCGACCATGACGCCCTTTGAGGGCGAGCCCTTTTTGATCTCTGCAATGATGTTCACCTGACCTTCTGACTCAAGTGCCGTTTTGAAACGAGAACCCGGCAACCCGGCCAGAGAATGCACGAAGCTGTTTAGCGGCCGAAGTATCTTGAGGTTATTGATCGCCGCCTGTCGCTCGGTTGCTATTTTTCTCAGGAGATCGGTCATATGTGCGTCACCTGTCTGATATGCCAGCCCGGCCGGTCAGTGTTTTTTCTCTCTACTTTGCCAAAGAAGAAATAGTAGGCGACGGTCGAGATTATGTAGAGCACGATTGATATGTTCAAAGTGACGGTGTATCCAAAGGCTTCGATGACGTGTCCACCAATCCACACTGAAATCATCCACGAGCCTGTCCAGGAGATCATCAGGAGGGCGTTGACAAGCCCCTGTTCATCTTTCTCCGCCAGTTCCATGCCGAGATTGCTGCTAATAGGCACTCCCAGATTCATCAGACCACCGCGCATAACAAAGGCCGGCACTACGAGCGGCAGGTAATAACTATACGCCAGAATGAGCATAAACGGAATCGAGGCCAGTTGTGTGAGAACGATTGTCCTAACGAGACCTATCTTGCGCGTGAGGAACGGTCCGGAAAGTGTGCCGACCAACATTCCGAATGAGAGCAGGATGAAATACAGGCCGATACGGTCCGGCTGGAGTCCAAAGCGGTCGCGGAAATACAGATTCAGAAAGGGTATAATCAGCCCCGCGCCCGTGCCTATCAGGAAATTAACAAACGTGATCCGAAAATAGAACCGTCCGCGCCGTTTAAACTGGGCCAGACTCAGCGATATGCGGTTCTCTTCAGCGGACGGCTTGGCTGCTTTCACGAAGCTAAACGGAATGAAGGCCAGAAAGCTGACCGCTATCGCCGTGTACAGCGTGTATTGGTAGCCGAGGACCATGTCGCCCGTGCGTTCTCCGATAATTGTTACGAGATTACCGGCTGCCCAGGAGCCGAGCATGCCCGCGGCAAGGTGTGTGGCAAAGGAAAAGGAAAACAGGTGAGTGCGTTCTTTCGGCGTTGAGTTGCGCATGTAGAACGGTCCTGATGCTACTCGGAAGAAGGCAAAGGCCATTCCGGACAGGATCGAAAAGCCCGCCAACAGGATCATCTGCTGATATGTAGTCACGCCGAACGAAAAGAACGCAAACAGGACGCAGGCAACTAGTAGCAACGGTTTCAAGCGGACGCGACTGAGTATCATTGCAGCAGGGATCGCAACTGCAGTCATGCCCATCGCACGCCATGAGTTGATCATGCCGATGTCACCCTCGACAAACCCGAGTTCCTTCAGATACAGATTGAACAGGAGATTGAAGACGGCGAAATTCATTCCGATCAAAAACGACCCCGTCAGATACAACCGTGCGTTGGTCGAGAAAAGACGGACGCTGGCTATGTAGTCGCGTACGGGCGATCCTGCAGATACAACACCCCCGGATTGAGCTATGCCCTCGGAGGTCTTCTGATCCTGAGGTGATACAGCCATCTGCTAGTTCCTGGTGAATTCAACCCATTGCTGAAGTTTGTCTCTGGCCATTCCCGAATCGATAGCCTTGGCCGCCAGCGAAACACCGTCGGCAATTGTCGCAGTCTTGTCCGCAACACGAATCATGGCCCCGGCATTGAACAGCACGGCATCGCGATAGGGGCTGTGCTCACCGTTCAAGATGCCTGTGAGTATGCTGAGGTTTTCCGCCGCGTCTCCGCCCTGCAGGGCACCTTCAGGGTGAGTGGCCAAGCCGACATCTTCGGGACAGACCGTCCATCGGGTGACTTCTCCGTTTTTCAATTCGTAGCAGTCCGTAGGTGCATTTACAGATAGCTCGTCGAGACCGTCATGAGAGTGAACGATAATGACGTGCTCAGCACCCGTCAGATGAAGAACGTCGGCGATCATCGGCATGAGAGCCTTATCATACACACCGAGCAACAGACGTTTCACGCCGGCAGGATTGGTCATAGGACCGAGGATGTTGAAAACCGTGCGGACGCCGAGTTCTTTCCTGGGGCCAGCGGCATGTTTCATAGCCGGGTGAAAACCGGGCGCAAACATGAACCCGAATCCGATCTGGTGAATGCACTCCCGAACACGCTCCGGTCCCGGGTTGATGTCGGCACCGGTCGCCTCAAGAAGATCAGCCGAGCCGCAACTTGAGCTTACTGCCCGATTGCCGTGTTTGGCAACCGTCACACCGGCAGCGGCAGCCACTATTCCGGAAGCTGTAGAGATGTTGAATGTATGAGATCCGTCGCCGCCGGTGCCGACGCAATCGACCGCGTTGGCGTCGTCCAACTGAATGCGAACACTGTGGCTGCGCATCGACTCGACAAACCCGGCCACCTCCGACGGCTGTTCGCCTTTCTCGTTGAGTGCAACCAGGAAGTCAACAATCTGCTTATGAGTTGCCTTGCCCTCCATGATGGTGTCCATCGTGAGGACAGCCTCTTCGCGATGGAGGTCCTTCCCAGACTGGAGTTTGTTCAGTACACCGTTGATCATGAGAGGCTTCCCAAAAAGTTGCCGAGAATCTTCTTGCCGCAGCCGGTCAGGATCGATTCCGGGTGGAATTGCACTCCATACAGCGGATACTTCCGATGCTGAATGCCCATGATGACCTTATCGTCAGTCCAGGCAGTGAGGTTGAATTCTTTCGGTAATGAATCCGGATCGACTACCAGGGAATGATACCGTGTGGCGACAAAGGGTGAATCGATGTCTTTGAACAGGAGGGAGCCGTTGTGGTGGATTTCAGACGTTTTTCCGTGCATGAGGTACGGCGCGTATCCGATCCTGCCGCCAAAAGCCTGTGCCATTGCCTGATGTCCGAGGCAGACGCCGAGAATCGGAATGCGCCCTGCCGCAAGTTCGACGAGATTCAGCAGGATGCCTGCGCCATCAGGCCGACCGGGACCGGGTGAAAGCACGATGCCTTCCGGGGCCATGCTCAACACATCGGCGGCGGTGAGTTCATCGTTGCGGGCGATTTCGAGATCAGCGCCGAGTTCACCAAGGTACTGTACCAGGTTGTAGGTGAATGAATCATAATTGTCGAGCATGAAGATCATCGGTCGACCTCTCCGGCGATGGCCTCAATGAGTGGCGCTGCTTTTGTTTCTGTTTCTTTGAACTCGCGGGCTGGTTTGGAATCCGCCACGATCCCGGCACCGGCTTGCACATAGTAGTGTCCCTTCGCATTTACCACTGTTCTTATAGCAATACAGGAATCAAGATTGCCGTAGAAATCCAGATATGCGACTGCTCCTGCATACACACCGCGTCGGAGTGTCTCTTGTTCGTCGATGATTTCCATTGCCCGAATCTTGGGTGCGCCAGAGACGGTGCCGGCGGGGAAACAGGCGAACAGGCCGTCGAGGGGCGTCACTCCATCCTGCAACTTGCCGACTACCGAGCTGACAATATGAATCACGTGCGAGTATTTTTCGACAATCATTCGGTCCTTGATACGCACCGTGCCCGGGTCGCTCACGCGGCCAATGTCGTTCCGTCCGAGATCAAGCAGCATCGTGTGTTCGGCGAGTTCCTTTTCGTCGGTGAGGAGGTCGGCGATACGTGCTTCATCCTCGGCGTCAGTTTTTCCTCTTGGGCGAGTGCCGGCGATGGGGCGCGTTTCAATTTCACCGTTCTCAACACGGACCATCATTTCCGGCGAGGAACCTACTACCGACTTGTCGCCGAAATTGAGCAGAAACATGTACGGCGAAGGGTTAATCCTGCGCAGTCGGCGATACACCTCCAGCGGTGACTGTTCCGATTCGATCTGCCAGCGCTGTGAGAGCACGACCTGGAAGATATCGCCTTCTTTGATATACTTCTTCGCCCGCCGGACAGAAGACTCGAAATCCTTACGGGCAGTCAGCGACTCAACCCTGCTTCTTTTGCTGAGCACCAATGCTTTTGGTTTGCGAAGCGGGGCCTGTAGTCTCTTGACGACGGTCTCAATATGAGCCTTCGCCTGCTGGTACTTTGCCTTCAATCCGGGGTGGCCGTGATCGTGAAGGATATTCGCAATGACCACTATCTCCTGGCGCAGATGATCAAACACAACCAGGTTGGCGTACATGCCGAACAACATGTCCGGCATGCCGATCTCGTCAGGATTGTCGTCGGGGACGTTCTCGACCCATCGCACAGTATCGTAGCTGAAAACACCCACTCCCCCGCCGGTGAACCGTGGCAGGCCCTCGACGCGGATTGGCTTGTAGACGGCGAAAAGTTCATCGAGTATCTCAATGGGTGGGACGTTGATGGATTTGTGGGAGCGTCCCTTTCTTAGTACGGTCTGATCGGACTTGCCTTCTATTTGCAGGAACGGATCGAACCCAATGAACGAATAGCGGGCGAGCTTCTCCCCGCCTTCGATTGACTCCAGCAGAAAGGATTGTCGCTTGCGAAGGGCCAGCTTCATGTACGCCGAGACGGGTGTTTCGAGATCGGAAGGTATGCGCACATGCAGCGGGATGATGTTGCCCTTGCGATTGAGTTTGGAAACTTCGTTAAAGGAGATCATCGGAAATCAAATACTCCTTCCATGACGAACTGCACCGGGCCGGTCAATTCGAGGACGTCGTCTGTCGTCCTCCATTCGACTATGAGCGAGCCGAGATCGAACTGTACTTCGCAGACCCGATCGACAAGGCCGAGCGTGACCATTGTGGCGACAACCGCCCCCGCGCCGGTACCGGATGAGCCGGTGGCTCCGGCGCCGCGTTCCCATTCGGCCACACGCACTTTTTTGCGACTGAGCACACGGACGAACTCTACGTTTGTATCGTTGGGGAACGGTTTGGCGTGTTCGATCTCTTCACCGAGTGTTTTCCAATCGAAATCAAAGTCTTCAACGAGAATCACCGCGTGGGGATTGCCCACTGCGAGGCAGGTCATGGGAAGCTCAACCGTGCCGATTTTGACCGGACTGTTGATGATGAACTTCTGGCGCGATCTGACGGGCACTCTCTTGGCTGCAAACTCAGGCTGTCCAAGCTCAGTTGTGACGATATGTCCGCCGCGAACCTTGCTGCCCAGACGGGCCTTGTCGACAGACGTGCCGGTTTCGATCAGGAAGCTGCGTTTGCGAGATGACGAGGCGATGTGTACCGCACAAATCCTCAGGCCGTTGCCGCTTTTTTCGGCCCAACTGCCGTCGGCGTTGAAGATATCGAGCTTGATGTCGGCAGCTTTGCTTTTGCCGAGCACGAGGATGCCATCAGCACCAACGCCGGAGCGTCGGTCGCAGATGGTTCCGGCCAGTTCGGGAATACGATTCTTGGACACACGAGCTGTGGTCATGTCTGGAATGATGAAGTCGTTTCCAAGAGCGTGGTATTTCTTGAATGCTATTTTCATGATGCGTCTATTAAGCGTTCACCTGCAAAGGCGGGCAATAAAAAAACCCGCCCGAAGGCGGGTTTTCCTTCGTAGCTCTATCTGCGTCCTACATGTTCTCCTTGAAGAGCTTGCCCAGACGCTGGATACCTTCACGAATGCCGTCGTGGGTGCAGTTGGAGAAGTTGAGCCTCAGCGTATTGTCGCCTCCCCCGTTCGGGAAGAACGGATAACCCGGAACGTAGGCGACCTTCAGTTCAATTGCCTTGGGGAACAGCACTTTCGCCGACACACTTTCGGGAAGCGTCACCCAGAGGAACAGACCGCCCTCGGGTTTGGTCCAGGTAATCCCGGAGGCAAAGTGCTCTTTCATGGCCTCAAACATCACGTTGCGTTTGGCAAGATAGTCGGCCTTGATCCTCTCGATATGCGGCTCCAGCAGACCCTGCTTCAGGAACTCGTAAATGACATATTGTGAGTAGGTGCTGGTATGAAGGTCGGCGCACTGTTTAACTTTCTCGAACTGCGCGATGATCTTCTCCGGTCCGTTCATCCAGCCGATGCGGAACCCCGGCGCCACCGTCTTCGAGAAGGTGCGCAGGGCGATGACTTCGTCGCCGCCAAACGACTTCATGGTCGGCAAATGCTTACCGGCGAATCGAATGTCACTGTAGGGGTTGTCGTCGATAACCGGAATGTTGTAGCCGGCAGCAATCTCGATCAACTGTCTCCGACGATCCTCGGTCATCGTGACGCCGGTCGGATTCTGGAAATTCGACACGGTATAGATCATTTTCGGCTTATACTTTTCGATTGTAGCGGCAACTTCGTCGACAATCATACCGTCGTGGTCCATCGGCACAGTGCAATACCGGGCCCGATAGTAGTTGAACGCCTGAAGAGCGCCGACATAAGTCGGGTTCTCGGTAAGAATGTAATCACCGGGTTCAATGAAAGCGCGGGCGAGCAGTTCGATACCCTGCTGCGAACCGGATGTAATGAGTACGTTATCAGCTTTGGTCGGCGTACCATGATCCGTGGCTCGCTGTGCGATTAGCTCACGGAACGGCACGACACCGCGAGAGATACCGTACTGAACGGCGGTGGGACCGTAGGTATCGATGACTTCGGCGGCAATACGCTTGATATCATCGAGGGGGAACATTTCGGGGGCGGGCAGACCACCCGCAAAAGATATAACGCCCGGTTGGGACGAGAACTTGAGGATCTCCCTGATAATGGAAGTCTCAAGGTCCAGAACATGTGATGCTATTTTCCATTTTTCAGGATGTACTTTTTCCTGCATGCCTGTAATCACAAGTCACTCCTCTCGACTCTATGTGTGCCCGATGCTGCACGGCGGGGCACACTCAAACGCAATAAATAACTACTTCTGGTTCTTCAATATAAGGAATCCCGGGCCGGATTTCAACCCCAATCGCCGTAATGCCGATAGACTGCAATGACTTGCGTACGAAACAATCGCTTGACTCTTCGTGGATTATTGCGGTCCTTCATTTATGCCCTGTTCCGATGTTACAGAACGGCTTAGCCTTACGCTCGATCACGAAGACCGCGTTATCGGCTATGAACTGACCAAGCAGACCTGTGGCGGAAGCGTAGCGGGACGCGGGTTGATCCGTGAGCTTGTGAAGCACCGCACGGCTGACGAAGTGCTCGCTCTGCGCGCCGAGACGGTTGTTGCGGACACTGACGGCTCAGATGATGTGCTGGAGTATTTGCGGTTGAAGCACCTGTTTTCTCTTCAGGCCGCGCTGGCGGTTTTCGGTGGCGATGCGAGCGACGAGCAGTCGCGATTGTTGACGATTGAGTCTGTCGATTACGGTCCGGACGACGTGACTATTGTCGCGACGGTGCACTTGGAGGTGCTGACAGACAAGATCAAGGCGTGTGGATTGTGCGATGGGTGTGGGTGAGTTGGGTAGGGCAGTTTTGTGTTCAAACCTGCCACGATTGGGGTTGTACCAATAGACGCGGCCTCTGTCGTCTTCCCTCTGTAACCAGCCGTCGGTTCAGGTCAACTCATCTTGGAGATCGTTTGGGAGGAACGCATACTCCCAACGGAAGGCCCGCTTTATCTGTTTAACAGTGTGAGGTTCTTTGCCCCCTCCAGTCTGGTCAATAGCAAATCTGCACCATGGAGATCGGACAAGGCTAGATCAGCCAAGTCCCCTCAGGTCGGCCTCTTCCATGTCGGCCGAGTACAGCTTGGCCTCAAGTAGATCAGCCCCCTTCAGGATGGCGCTTTGTAACTTCGCTCCCTCCAGTCGGGCAAGCGCAAGGTCCGCTCCCTCAAGATCGGCTCCTCCAAGCTTAGCGTTCTGAAGATTGGCGCTGCGCATGCTCGCCCTGCGGAGGTCGACACGCTCAATATCCGCCTTCTCCAAGTGAATGCTCCACATGTTAGGCAGCGGTGCCCTCATTTCGTTCAGCCGTTTGATAATTCCGACCTTTCGGAGCACACCTTCCTGGCTCTCCCAGGGGATGAAGTCGACAAGTAGGTTTTGATACTCGCGAATCGTGCGTTTCCGCTCCCTCCGTTCCTGCAGGATGGTCATGAAGACACCAAACAGTACGATGTCGGCAAGGAACCCGAAACCTTCAACGCTCAAATATCGCTATCCATTGGTCGTCGAATGGCCTACCTACAAGACGGAAACACCACAACAGAATGAACGCTAATACCGTCGCGGCCAAAACGCCCTGCGTCCATAGGTTGTTGGTAAGAAGTTGTGCAGTGCCTTGAGCCGTTGATGGCCAAACACTATCCTCAGACGCTTGCGGTGGCAGATGACCACCCAAACAGGTGACAGGACCAGCAGAACCACAATAGAGTACCACAGAAAAGCCTCCCCGAATGACGACTTGTTTGTCCTTAAGATAGGGATTGGCGGGCGGAGAAGCAAGGGGTTTGGGTAATTCCGTGAGAAGCAATCGCGCGACGCACACTTCGACAGGCTCAGTGTGACGCGATTGCCGAGACCAAGAAGATGTCGGGTTTCTCACCGCGCATGGTTTGCGCGACTCGGAACCCCGATCTACAAGAGAATGGCAGGTCCGAAGACGGACCTTCCCTACGAAAAGACTCGCTTTCCTGTCAGGCCTGAAGACAGGCCTGACCTACGAAGGAGTAACTGTAGGGCAGAACCCGAATAGATGAAATCACAGATCACTCCACATCATCGAAGCGGTTCTGCCATTGTTCGCAAAGGCGACTCTCATTCCGGCGGAACCGCTAAAGGGTTCCACCCTACAAGAGATCGGCAGGTTTGAAGACAGCCATTCGTGGCGGTGACCTTTGCCGCGAACAATGCGCACCTGGCAGGTTTGAAGACAAACCTGCCCTACGAAGAGATGTTGCGTGGCGGGCTGTAAACGCTGAATTGGGCAAAAAAAAGTGGCGCCCCGCAGAGTTGAACTGCGGACACACGGATTTTCAGTCCGTTGCTCTACCAACTGAGCTAGGGCGCCATCGATTTAGAATCGAGAATTGGCAAAATATGCAGATTCGGCGGGATGTCAATAGATAATTAGCGGTGGCTGAAAATCTCTTGTTTCGTCTGCGGATGGAACAAAAGACCAATCATACCCAGCGAACAAACCAACAATATGATGTTCATCGACTGACTCAATCCAAACAAAGCCAGCAGCACGACAAGGCCGTTAAAACCGATCATGCCGTACCATCCCCACGTTTTACCGTCGCGGAAAGCAAAGCAAATTACCGCCACAACCACGCCGAGCATCGCAAACATCATCCACTCCTGCCAGCCGGTGGTGTTCCGGTCGAGGAATCCGAGGACGATTTTGAGGCCGCCGTAGAGCGTGAACATGATGGCGAACACGTAGCCGTACCATTTTGCAACGGTAAACAATGGTGAGCGTTTTTGGTCTTCAGACTGTGACATGGTCATCCTTTGGGTTCGAGCTACGCAAAATCGCCGAGCATCCCGGCACCAATAAATCCGGCATTATTACCGAGCGTCGCTTTGGCAACGCGAAGATTCTCCGTGGCCGTATCAAAAGCCCGTTTGCGTATCTCTGCGGACACCGCCTCGACAAACCCGCCGCCGCCGTCAGCGACCCCTCCCCCTATTACTACGATCTCGGGGTTCAAAAGGTTCACAACTCCCGCCAATCCTTCGGCCAGAAGGCCGGCCGTCTCGTTGATAACCTCGAGGGCGATTTCGTCCCCTTTTCGGACTGCAGCAAACAGTTTTTTGATCTTAAGGTTCTCGATGTCGCCTTCGAGGACATTCTCAAACACGGGCGTGAGTCTTCCGTTGAGTTTCTTTTTGGCCCTTTTCAGTATGGCCGAAGACGAACAATAGGTCTCAAGACAGCCTTTTCGGCCGCATCGGCAGTCGTTGCCTTCGTAATCGATAGAGAGATGACCTATTTCGCCGGCAGTGTGGTTACCGCCGCGCCAGAGTTTGCCGTCGATGACAATGCCCCCGCCGACACCGGTGCCAATGGCCACGCATACCAGAGAGTTATAGCCGACACCAGCGCCGAAACGTGATTCGGCCAGCGCCATGGCGTTGACGTCGTTGTCAACCCAAACGGGCATATTGAGGCGGTTGCGCAGGGTTTCGCCGATGGCGGTTCCCCTCCAGCCCGCGATGTTGGGTGAAAGTCCGATAACAGTGCCGGTTTTGTTGTCAACCGCGCCCGGAGTACCGACTCCCAGGCCGTGAACCTCAACCTCTTCCTCGGCGGCCTGGTAGAGAAGGCTTTCGGCGATGTTGGTCACGAGGTGCAAGAGGGGTTCGGCCCCTTTTGAGGCCATAGTCGGGCGCTGCTCTTTGAAGAGCACTTCCCCCCTGGTATCAACAAGACCGTATTTGATGTTGGTGCCACCGATATCTATACCGGCATAGGCGCGCTTGTCAGACATATTAGATCAAACCGATGATAAAGAGCAGTTTCTGCCAATCCGCAACGGAGCGTCCCCGCTTGCGACAAACAGCGCCATAATAAGACGGCCCGAATACCATGTCAAGATTCAAAGCCGGATCCGTCAGGCCGGTTCTTCCTGTGGGTTTTTTCTCTTCAGAACGGAAATCACAAGAAACAGGAAGCCGACTATAAGAAACGCCTGTATGAAGTGCATTAGGCCGGCGTCGATAGCCTGTTCTCTTACGAACAGAGGAGAATACCTCAACAGTGTATTGAGTGCGATCGTCAGGATTACGAACATCGTCAGGTGACTTCTGCCGCGATCCAGAGCGTACCCGAGCAGAGCGCCTGAGCCGGTATGGAAAACGATCAGGAACGTCCTCTCAAGCAGATCCCAGGTAAACAGCGGCGTAGTGGTGAACCCAAGTGCGTAGCACGACTCCGCAATACCGAATCCGGCTCCGAGGAATGCGCCAACAGCTGCAAACCGGTACCCCTTTTCGCCGCGAGCCATCAGGATCAAGACGAGCGCTCCGAGTTTCAGACCTTCCTGAAGTACCCCCGCAACAAGCGAGGGGGCCAGCCACAAGCCGTACAGGGAACCTCCGTCTTTCATGGCAGGAAACAGCCACGTTTCGGCGATCCATTGCTGGATTGGCAATTGCACGAACGGAACGAACGCAAACAAGACACCACCGGCAATGAGTGCCAAGTAGGAATTGAGCCAGCCTCTCCCCGCCGCCGCAAGGAACATCACGACTGCTGCGCCGACAAGGAAATAGACGAGATAATGTGGCAGTGCCAATACCAGATTGGCGGCACTGAATGAGTGGCTCTGCTGAGCAACGGCACCCGGTTTGGGTTTCTGGACGAGATCGAGATAGACGCGACGGTTCTGATCAAGCATGTTGATCTTGATAAGTCGCTTGTCCGCCGCAAAGCAAAGCTGATACCTTTGTGGAGAGGTCAGATTGATCACGAATACAGAATCCCATCGACCTTTGTATATCTGGTTCCACTCCCAGGAGTCTACGGTGCCCATAACCCTCGATTTGACAAGAGATTGTGGCAGAAATACAGAGTCAATGATCGAGTCGCCGACCGAGATGTCCCGCATTGCCAGCATGAGTTCCAATTGATCAACAAAATCTGCATCCCAGGCAAACATGTCACCTGCGAAATCGACTGAGGCCTCTATCTTGTTGCCGCCACGAGTGTAATACCCCTCGACGGTCTTGTCTTTCAGACTCAACTCGAGCGATTCAGCCGAATCTGCCGGTCCAATCTTGTAACTGGTGCCGAGGTAAGCGCCCTTGGTGGAGGCATACTGCTCACCCGATATTGCCACTTTGCGATCAGAGCCAAATTCACTGTAGTCAATGCTGAGTTCATCCTCAAACACCACAGCCATCCGGCCGTTGATATCGGTTGATTCCTTCACGACAGACTTGAGTCTGCCAAAAGCCTTCTGCTTGGCAAAGAACGTCCACAGCCTGAGTTCGCCTGTGGGACGGAAGTCTTCGATTGCGTCTGAGGCTGAGATCGAGCGCTGTAGAGGACGACTCGGGGGGGCCGGAGCGGCGGTCTGCGCCTGGAGGCCGGCTGCCGCAGCCAGGAGGATAACTGCGTAAGTGATTATTCGATACATAGTAATGGCAGAAGATATCATTTTTCGGACTGGTGTCAAATTCAATTACCGCTAGCTTCGGCTTGTCTCTGCAACCCGGTCACCAAAACCGGTCAGGAGAGCGTCGACTATTTTGAACGAAACTTCGGACGCCTCATCGAGAAACATGATGAACTCACCGGCTGCGCCGCCACCGGCTCCGTCTGAAACAACCCTGATGACCACAAACGGCACCCGGTTCATCTGGCAGACCTGTCCGACCGCGGCGCCTTCCATTTCAGTGGCGACAGCACCAAACTCCCGTTGGAGCCAGCGAATCTTGTCCGGGTCCGAGACAAAAGAGTCTCCGGTTGCGATAGTCCCGACAACCATTTGTCGTGGTGAGTCATCGGAGGGCGGCAATGCTGATTCGAAGGCATCTGCGGCAGCATGGACCAGTTTCGGGTCGGATTCGATCATTCTGAGTGTATCGCCGAGTTGGCCGTGGCGACGGCCGAAGGCGGTCAGGTCAACATCGTGCTGGACTACGAAATTGGAGATAACCACATCTCCCCGCTTGACATGGGGCACGAGCGATCCGGCCAGGCCGGTGAAGACGATCTTGTCGACACCGTACCTGTCGATCAGAATCTGGGTGGCCACCGCGGCGTTCACTTTTCCAACACCGCACTTGAGTAAAACGACTTCCTGCCCGGCCATTGAGCCGAGATGGAACTCGATTCCGGTGTGTTTTTCAGTCCTCTTGGAATCCAGTTTATCGCAGAACCTAACCAATTCCTCGTCCAGCGCACTCATCAGCCCGATCATAATCGCTTCCTTGTGTTCATAGCCCTTTGTTCGCTTATCGGCGATTTCCCGGTTCAGTGTAACGAATCAGCCCGATTTCGAGCAAACCAGAACCAGATCACGGCAGGATTTCGAGTACTTTCTCTTCAAGTAGAGATCGGCGAATTTCGATACCCTGACAAATCCGGCCGATGTTGCCGTTTTTATCACCTGGTCGGCGGTGAAGTTGTCAAACTCATGGCAGAACGGCTCAAACTGCATCGGGTCTTGGTTGGTGTCGAGTCTGGTGACATGGATCTCGAGTCTCTTTCCAACCCGGCGGGAGTAGCGCGTATAGATGATACCGTCGTTGTTTGTGGCCTTGATCGGGAATATCTCTCCCTCTTTGATCGAGGCATAATTGAGCGCCTGTAGAAGAAGAGTGCCGCCCGGGCGAAGAACCCTCGAGAATCCCTTCAGGGCAACTCGCAGGTCGCGCATGTTGTCCAAACCGCTTATCGAGTTAGCAAGACAGACGACCAAATCAAATCGACTGGTGAGTGTTTTGGGGAGTTTTTCAAACCGTCCGGTCCGAAAACTCAGGGGCAACGAGGAGTCGCCACGGGTATCTTTGGCGACTTCTATCATTGCTCGAGAGCGATCCAATCCAACGGTTTCGACTCCCTGTCGGGCAAACAACAGGGCGGTGAGTCCGGAAGCGCAACCGGCATCGAGGACTGATTGCGGACGAAACCGATCGACCAACGCCTGTACCTCCTTCTGGTGATACTTTTCGCGCGCGACCGCATTGGTCATCAGATCGTATTCGCGGGCATAGATTTCGAAAACAGATTTGGCCGGCATATCGGTTTCCTTGTTCAGAGCAGTTCGGGTTCAACAAGTGGTCCGTGGTAAATGTAATACCTGGCGCAAGGGACTGCAACAGGTACCTGCGCCGCGAGAAACGGCACAAACAGGCGGGCATCGAGCCACGTAGTCCATGTATTGGTTCGCGCCTGCTTTGCCGTTTCTCGCAGTCTTATCGTCAGGGCGCGGCCACAAGAGGACAAATAACATAATCTACAGGAAGGGACGCCGGTATGAGCGACACGCTTTACGAACGACTTGGTGGCGAGTCAGGACTGTCCAGCATAGTCCGGGACGTGATTACCAATCACATGAACAATCCGACAATCAAAACCCGGTTTCAGGACTCTGACACGGACAAACTCCATCGTTTGTCGCTGGAATTCTTCGGAATGGGAAGTGGAGGACCGCAGAAGTACACCGGCAAGGATATGAAGGAGGCACATCGGGGCATGAACATCAGCGAGGAAGAGTTTCTGGCAGTGGTTGACGATGTCATGCTCGCGCTCGACAAGAACAACATCGCCGCAGATGCAAGAAACGAAGTCCTCGGCATCCTCCACTCCTTGAAGAGAGATGTCATTCGGTTGTAGTTTCCGTTCGAGGGGCGGGCGCTGGTCCCGCCTCTCTTTCGCTCTTTGCCGCGCCTCGCGCTCTCCCCCGTCACACACTTCTACTATTGACATCAGCCCGGTCTGTATGTATTCTTTGGCAGGGACAGTCACACCGACAACCAGGACCATCTTCAGGCACTACGCAATCGCATTGTTTTTTGGAGCGCTCACGGCCCGGGCAATCCGGTGCATACTAATGGACGATAGACCCAGAACCTGAGGAGGTAATCTCATGAGAAGATGCTTTAGCGGCGCGCTGTTTACCGCGCTCATGTTGTTTGCACTCGTCGTTCCTGTCCAGGCACAACAGTACTGTGACGCTACGGGAGATGTGGATGGTGACGGACAGCCCCTGACCGGGACAGATTTCCGTATACTGGTCCAGGCTCTTAACAAGGATGGTGCCATACCTTCCGATGCGTATCTTTCTGATATCAACGGCGACTGGGTAGTGGACACCAATGATGTGCTCGTCTTTTTGGACTATTACGAAAACGGGCTTGCCGCTTTCAACAATTGCGGGGGGTATCCCTGTTCGACGGATTGCAGCTTTCCCACCTACGATACCATTACCGCCCATTGCATCGGGTATGCATATGCCAATGTCGACGGGGACTCTGTGAACCTCTCAGTTGGGGACCTCTCGTACCTGCAGAGAATGCTCAACGGCGAGGTTGGGCCGGCCAACGACCTCTATCAATCGGACTTCAACGCTGACGGAATCGTCGATGCAGAGGACTATCAGATATTGCATGATTTCTTCATCGACGGCATGTCTGTGTTTGCACCTTACGGTGGATATCCCGTTTCCAACTACTGTGATCCCCTTCTGGTGCTTAATACAGATCGCTGCTGCACGGGTTTCACTGGTGATCTCGACGGAAACGGGGGTGCGGATATGGGCGATCTGACGATCCTGATCGACCATCTGTTCAATACATTTGAGCCACTGGATTGCCCTGCCGCCGGTAATGTTGATGGGAGTCTCAGTTGTAGTGTGGACATGGGGGATTTGACGCGACTGATCGACCATTTATTCATTACATTCGCACCGACCGAGTTGTGCCGGTTGCCTTGCGAGTAGATAGCCTGTGCCCGCGTGTGCGTTGTCGGGCACATGCGGACGATACATTCACATTCTGAGGAGGTAATCTCATGAAGAAGTACGCCACTATCACGTTGCTAACCGCACTGCTGGCTCTTGCCTTGTCCTCCCCGCTGTTCGCCCAAGGTGTCCACTACGCCACGGGCGACATTGACGGGGATGGGGATTGTCTCACCACCAATGACATTCGCGTGTTCATACGAGCCAACAACGGGGACATCGCGGTACCGGTCAACGAGGAGGATGCCGATTTCAACGGTGACGGTGTGGCAGATACGCTGGACATTCTCATTTTTCTGGACTACTTCCAGAACGGAATGTCTGCCTTCGACCCGTACGGAGGATATCCCGTGCCCCATTCCACGGCGATTTTCTTTTTCGACAACTTCACGACACATTGTATCGGTAATGCCATCGCGGACGCGAACTGCGACGGGATGGGTTTGAGTTCGGCAGACCTGGTGATGTTGAATCGTTGTCTCAGCGGAGATGCTACTCCGATCTGCGATTTATCCAATCTGGACTTCAATATTGATGGAATAGTCGATCGTCTGGATGCAGAGATATTTTCGAATTACTTCGTCTACGGCCTTGCTGCCTTTCCGTACGGCTACCCGGCGCGCAATTTCTGCTATCCGATTCTCACGCTGAATGCAGACCGATGCTGCTACGGATTTACGGGCGACGTCAATGCCGATGGTGCGGTGGACATATCGGATTTGACGAGGCTCGTCGACTACATGTTCGGGTCGGGTGATCCCCTTGCCTGTCATTCAGCCGCGAATACGGACGGAAGCATTGAATGTGAGGTCAATATCTCCGACCTTACTCGTCTGGTTGATCATATGTTCGGTTCTGGTGGACCGACCGAGTTGTGTCGACCTGAGTGCGAATAATTTTCTGCGGGAGATGATAGCGGGCGGGAGATTTCTCCCGCCCGAATATCGAGATTATGAGGTGGAGTTGGAGACCCGGTCTATCGCCCCAGTTCTTCCTGCAAATAAGCGATCAGTCGATCACGCTTGATTGTCTCTTGGAAACCCTCGGCTTTGAGCCATTCCTCGCGGTCAGCCGTGTTGGCCGCGACATCGGCCCCGGCGGCAAGGTTTTTGACCGTGACCTGACCGGCCTCGAACTCATCTGAACCGGCGATAACTGCAAACGGGATACCGACTTTGTCGCCATACTTGACCTGTTTTGTCAGGTTCTTCGTGTCTCCAACATAGATTTCGGAATTGATTCCCACGGAACGCAGCTCCTCCAGAATCTTGAGGTAATCCGGCAACCGGTCCCGGTCCATGACGGTCACAAGGACTTTCGACGTGGCACTGGTCAACTTGATTTTGTCGAGAGCTATGAGAGCGGCGAGCAAGCGGTCGAGACCTATCGAGGCACCGACCCCCGGCACCTGCTGCCCCTGGAAACGGTCCACAAGATTATCGTACCGGCCACCCGAAAAGACCGAGCCGTAGTCAGGAAGATCCTTCAGCGTCGTTTCGTACACAGTGCCGGTGTAGTAGCCAAGACCCCGGACAATTGTGAGGTCGATATCAGCTTTGTCTTTGGGAATATTCAGGTGAGACAGATGATCCTGAATCGTCGCAAGGTCAGCAATCCCCTCCTCGGCCTGTTTGAGACCGGCGAGATTGTTGGTTGCCCATTCGAGTTTGTCGTCGACTCCGTGAGAGAGGGCTTCGCTTAGGAAGTCGTTGATCTTGTCGATCTGGGGGCTATCAAGACGAAGACCGTCGATCTTGGCGCCGGAGTCATCGATGCGCCCCCCCCCGAGTTCCTGCAGGACAGCGTCCTGCCCCTGTTTTTCAAACTTGTCAAGGACGCGAAGGACGTCCGGGCCGCGGCCGGTCGGAATGCCGGCCCATTCGATCAAGCCGTTGAGAATCTTGCGACTGGCGAAACGGACTTCGAAACGCTCGATCCCAAGATGATCCAGCGTGTTGACCATGGCCGCGATGATCTCGGCGTCGGCCAAGAGATTCTTCGTGCCAACGATGTCTATATCAAACTGCATGAATTCGCGGAAACGCCCCGGTCCCGGTTTGTCCACGCGCCAGACGTTGCCGAATTGATAGCGTCGGAACGGCAGCGGGAGATTCGGCTGCGACGCGACGAAGCGGGCCAGCGAGACGGTGAACTCATAGCGGAGGGCCATGTCGACCTCGTCGGGGCCGGCAAACCCGAACAATTCGGACAACGAGTCCTCGTTGTAGTGCGAGCCAAGCAGAGTGGCGGCGTATTCCAGAGAAGCCGTCTGCAGCGGCAGGAATCCCATGAGTTCGCATGACTCGCGGAGTTTGCCGACCATCTTGTCGCGGGCTATGTGCTCTTGCGGCGGATAGTCACGAAATCCCTTGAGTACCTGTGGTTTTACGCGCTTTGTCTTCTGCTTTTTGTCCTTGGCCATCTCTCGTCTACTCGATTTAGCGTTCCGGTTTTTGCCGTATTCGGCGTATGGGTCCTCAAGGTACAGTGAAAAACAGATTTCAAAAAGAGTTTTCTGGAGGGCGAGGTTTTGTGTCCAGCCGGTGCGCAAGTTGAGAAAAACAGTTGAATAGTGCGCCGCAATATGAGTATGCTGCCAAATACCTGCCGTGAGCAATATGAATAGACGGGAGAATTAACATGGGATCTGTAATTCGTAGAAGCGCCCTGGCGATTGCGCTGTTGACTCTGCTGACGCCGTGGTTGACAGCACAGGATGCTGAATCACCCGCAGTCGGTGCAGCCGAGAAGTTCGTCGGTCAGTTGATAGAGGAAGATTTCACTACGGCGGCATCCGGCTTCGATTCAACTATGACGGCCGCGATGCCCGCTGCTACCCTTGAGGAAACCTGGCGTTCGATTCTGCTCCAGGTTGGGGATGTCAAGAAGCAGGGTGGCGCGAGGACCGAAACTCACGGTCAGTATCAGGTCGTATTTGTAAGGGTTGAGTTTGAGTTCGCCGCTCTGGACATACGGGTGGCTTATGATCCTGATCTGAAGGTCGCCGGGTTGTTTTTCCAACCTGCAAAGGCTGAGGTTGAGTGGAGTCCGGCTGCTTACGCAGATCCTTCGGCCTACGCCACGGAGAAGTTCACTTTTGGAGTCGAGGGCTGGAAATTGCCCGGAACATTGTACGTGCCAACAACGGGAGAGACGCATCCGGCAGTTATTCTGGTGCACGGCTCCGGCCCGAATGATCGCGACGAGACAGTCGGCGATATCAAACCGTTCCGTGATCTCGCGACCGGGCTTGCTTCGCAGGGGATACTCGTCATGACCTACGACAAACGTACGCTGGTGCATGGTGAGCGATTCGCCAGCAGTGACAGATACACGCTTGACGAGGAGACGGTGGAGGACGCTCTGTCGGCGATAGAGTTCGTAGCGGCACGGCCTGATGTCGATCGGGATCGCGTTTTCATGATCGGGCACTCTCTTGGCGGCATGGCTGCCCCGAGGATCGCCAGCCGTACCGACCAACTGGCGGGCCTGGTGGTACTGGCCGGAGCGGCGCGTCCCCTCGAAGACATTCTGCTTGAGCAACTCACGTTTCAGGATTCTCTGGCGACTGCCGGTGGAGTCGAGTCACCGATCAATCTTGGTGAGCTGACAAGTCAGATAGAGCGGGTGAAAAGCAGTGAACTGACGGACTCGACGCCCACCGCTTCATTGCCATTGGGCGTCTGTGCGTCGTATTGGCTGGACCTGCGCGGATACGCGCCTGCCAGCGTGGCTATAGGATGCAAGGTCCCGATGTTGATATTGCAGGGCGAAAACGATCTTCAGGTAAGCATGGTGGATTTCGAAATCTGGAACGACAAGCTTACGGATCGCAAGGATGTGACCTGCAAATCATATCCGAAGCTGGGGCACTTGTTCACTATCGACAACGCTGATTCCTCGGCTCATGTTGAAGGTGTTGTTGTCGCTGATATCGCAGATTGGATTTCGACACACTAACGTTATGAGATAGAAAGAGCGACCGGGATGGAACCCTGTCGCTCGCGAATTGCTGGCACACGCGACTGTCAGACGGAGTCGTCTGACAGCACGAATTACAGACGGCCGGTCGGGCCCGAGGTAACTAGTCTTCGAGCTTCTGCTTCACCCAGTTTTCAAGACCGGCGGTCAGGACCAATTCCTGTGCGGCTGCTCCCACCGGTGACAGCGAATACGTTTTGCCGTCGGCATCAAGGGTCGCCTTCGCAAAATCAATCTTGCCCTTGATAGTAGTCTTGACCGTGAGCTTGTCAGTGCCAAATCGCTTCTTCAAGTCGTTGACCAGTTCCGGTGCCTCGATCACGAGGAAGCCGTTGTTGATTGCGTTGCGCTTGTACGTCTGAGAAAACGAGCCAGCCAGTACAAGACGGATGCCGCGATACATCAGAGCAGTCGCAGCCTGTTCGCGCGAGGAGCCGGTGCCGAAATTGAATCCACCGACAAGGATATCACCCTCGTTGATCAGCTTGCCAAACTCGGTGTCGTAGTTCTCCATCACAACTCCCGCCTGCTGTTCTGGAGTGAAGTCGTCAATGTACGTGTACTTGCCGGGATAGATGCCGTCAGTGTTGAGGCTGTCCTGATGACAAAAGATCAGCTCACCCTCGACTGCTTCCGGGAAACCATCGAGAATCCTCACCCCACCACCCGTGGCAGCCGGTTTGACGTTGGTCCTGAAAGTACCTTCGATTTCGACGTTTCCTTCGACGTCCGGGAGATCGACATACCCTGCTACAGCGGAAGCAGCGACAACTGCCGGCGAGGCCAGATACGCCCTGGCTGAGCGGGACCCCATGCGCCCTTTGAAATTGCGGTTGGTGGCAGATATACCGACTTCGTTGTCTTGGAGCAATCCCTTCCCAAGTCCGATACACGGCCCGCAGCCCGGAGGCAACGGAATCGCACCGGCGTCGAGCAGGGTCTGCCAGTCATTACGTTGTTCGGCTTCGGCCTGTACTTCGCTGGAGGCAGCGGCCACGTAGAACTCGACGCCCTCGGCAACTTGCTGGCCTTTGATGACGGCGGCAGCAGCAGAGAGGTCCTCGACCCGGCTGTTGACACAGGAGACAAGATACGCCTTGTGAATCTTCAGTTTCTGTTGGCGCATGTCGGCCACCGAGGTGAAGTTCTTCACGTTGTCCGGCCCGGCAACGTGGGGCGTGACAGAGCCGAGGTCGACCGTAATCTCTCGGGCGTAGAAGGCGTCCGAATCGGCTGCAGGTCTATTGGCGTCCAGGGCGTTGATGCGGGAATCACCGAGACGACGCTCTTTGTCTTCATCTGACGGGACGCCGGAGAGGCCTCGTTTGGCGACAAACTCGCCGCGCTTGCGAAGCCAGGCGATAGTCGTGTCGTCGATCGGGAACACGCCGGTCAGGGCACCCCATTCTGTTGTCATGTTGGCAATTGTGAGGCGGTCATCGACAGAAAGCTGCGGGATGCCATCGCCGACGAACTCGACCGCGTGGTTGAGGACTTCGTCTTTGTTGAACTTACCACACAGGGAGATGATGACATCTTTGCCCGTTGCGCCTCTCCTGAGTTTGCCTTTGAGTTCAACTCTGGCTACCGGGGGCACCTGCCACCATGTACGTCCGGTTGCCCAGATCGCGGCAGCATCGGTGCGGACAATCGGGGTGCCGAGGACGCCCAGGCCGCCGTACATGTTGGAGTGGCTGTCGGAGGCTACGACCATCGTGCCAGGGAAAGCATACCCTTCCTCGCACATGATCTGGTGTCCGATGCCTCTGCCGGCGGGATAGAAGTCAATGCCCTTTTCTTTGGCAAAGGCTTCGATTCCGGCGTACTTCTTCATGTTCGTTTCGCTGGTGTCCTGGACGTTGTGATCCAGCGTAAAAACGACCTGACGCGGGTTGGCGATTTTCGTGGCGCCAATCGCTTTGAACTTGGGAATAACCGCACCGCTGTTGTCGTGGGTCATAACGTGAGCCGGGCGGATTGAAACGAAGTCGCCGCTCTGGACGACGTGACCGTCTTCCAAGCCGACTGCGAACTTCTGCGCTATTTTCTCAACCAGGTTCTGTCCCATGCTACCTCTCTGATTCCAAATCTGTTAATCCTGCGGCATGATATGAATCGGGTCTTGTTTGTCAAGGAAATCCGGCATGGGAATTAAGCTTATTCCGTCAGTCAAAAACGCCCCCTGATTTATGTTGCATACCAGACGACGGGTCGTCTATATTCCTGCCCTATGTCGCATCGTGATGTGACTCTCAGAGGCTTGAAACAAACGGATTTGGCATGGCATACAATTTCGCAATTACCGGCGTTGGCGGTTACGTTGCCCCGCGCCATCTGAAAGCAATCAAGGACACCGGCAATTCGCTGGTAGCGGCAGTGGATCCGAGCGACTCGGTTGGAGTTCTGGATCGCCATTTTGACGACGTGGCGTTCTTTACGGAGTTTGAGCGGTTTGACCGCCATATCGAAAAACTCCGTCGCATGGGCGAGCAAGAACGCATTCACTATGTGTCGATCTGCTCGCCGAACTATCTCCATGACGCGCACGTGCGATTTGCACTTCGTGTGGATGCAGATACTATTTGCGAGAAACCGTTGGTGCTCAACCCCTGGAATCTGGACGCGCTGGCAGAGCTTGAACAGGAGAGCGGGAGGAAGATCAATACCGTTTTGCAGCTCCGGGTACATCCCTCATTGATAGCCCTCAAGAAGCAAATCGAATCTGCTCCGTTCGACAAAAAGGCCGACGTAGAATTGACGTATATCACTTCGCGCGGCATCTGGTATCTTGTTTCCTGGAAAGGCCAGATTGAACGTTCCGGTGGTCTCGCGACGAACATCGGAATACACTTTTTTGATATGCTGATCTGGCTTTTTGGCGATGTAGAGAAGAACGAAGTGCACTTTTCGGACAAAATGCGAAATTCCGGCTATATCGAATTGGAGCGCGCTCGAGTGAAATGGTATCTTTCCATAGATCGACGGGACCTGCCGGAGGCTGTCCGGAAGCAGGATCAGATGACGTTCCGCTCGATTACGATTGACGGCAAAGAGATTGAGTTTTCAGGTGGATTCACGGATCTTCACACGGAAGTGTATCGCCAGGTGTTGCTGGGGAACGGCTATGGACTCGATGCCGTGCGACCGTCGATTGATCTCGCCCATGACATCCGTGAGGCCCATGCGACCGGGCCGTCTTCGACCTCTCATCCGTTTCTGAAGCGTTAACGGAGAAGTTTCTTTACGAGCGATTGTTCTTGTTACCACCGAGGAAAATACAATCGGTCAGCTTCACGTCTCCCTTGACGAAATCCTCGGCGAATGCCATACAGGTCGGTGAACCACAACAGCCACAGTCCGTTTGCGAGAGATTCCGGAAGACACGCTCCCGTTCTTTCATCCGCTTGATGGAGGTCTCGAGATCTGTGTCGAAGAACTGCCCCGGGCGCGGCAGGATCTGCCCTTCAAGGAAGTAGTGTTTTTCCTGGAATTTGCGGTCGATATCATCCGGGTCTACGACTACGTTCAATTCGTATTTCTCCCTCTGGAGAATATTGGTGTGACGTGCCACGTACGGGTTTTCCAGGCAGAATGGACCGTTCAGGCAGCCGGAAACATGCGCGAGGGCTTCGATGAACTCGACATTGTGGAGGCGGCCGTTTTCGATATCGTCAAGTATCTGCACGATATTGTCGAGGCCGGCTACCGCGAGCCAGTTTTCGATATTGGCGTATCTCAGAATGCTTCCGGTTCTCACCCAGCCGGTATGGAAGACGAAATCTTCCGGAATATCCGATTCCACAAAACTCTTTTTTATGTCCCGGATTCTGGGAAGCAAGACGGAATAGGCGTCGCGGATAGAGATTGCACCGTCGAAATACGATTTTACTTTTTCTGCCGGCTGTTTGATGGAGGTTATCTGCGCCGGGCACGGTGAAAGATAGACGATTCCGATATCTTCAGCCGTCATGCCGAGTTTTTCGGGTAGGGTGTTCCGTATTTCACGTGCCGTGACTTCGCGCGGTACATTCAACGGTACCACCTGCTCGACCAGGGCAGGGTATTTCACCTGGATGAGGCGCACGATCGTTGGACAGTACGATGAAATCAGCGGAAACGGTCCGTCGGACTCCTTGACGTATTTGACGAGACTCGCTGCCATGGCGGCGCTGGAATAGACGACGTCGACAACCTCGTCGAAACCGAGCATTTTTAGCGCTTCGTGCACTATATGAGGATGCACGTCCGAGCCAAACTGTGAGTACAGGACCGGTGAAGGAATCACAACTTTGTACTTGAAACCGGAAATCTCACCGACAGGGTCGACGATGGCCTCAATTGCGCCTTCGGGGCACACGGACATGCATTCGCCGCAGTCGACGCATAACTCCTCGGCAATGACCGCCTTGCCGTTTCGCACGCGAATGGCCTGTGTCGGACAGTGACGCATGCAAGTCATGTGTCCTTGACACTTGTCAGATACTACGCGATGTGCATGATAGTAGCTCGCCATATTCTTTTTTGCCTCCGAGGACCTACCGGGGACCATCTAGGTGAAGAATTTCATGCTGAGCAGAGTTCCCTCGCCGACCCTGCTCTCTATATGCAAATCATCGGAATTTCTATTGATGTTCGGAAGTCCCATTCCGGATCCGAAGCCCATTTTTCTCATCTCTTCGGTGGCAGTAGTCCAACCTTCCTGCATGGCATCTTCGACACTTGGGATTCCCTTGCCCTCGTCGTCGATAGTCAATTCGACACAGGTCGGCGTAATCGACAAATTCACCCTGGCCCGTTTAGCGTGCATGACGACGTTCATCTCGGCTTCGTAGGTGGAAATGGCGACTCTTCGTATGAGGCCGGGGTCAAAGCCGATCTTCTTAAGTGTGGCCTTGACTTCAGTAGAGACCATGCCGGCGTTGGCAAAATCACTGCCTTCAATGAACAAGTCCCTGCTCAGGAGCATCTCCTGATTAGAGGATTTGGGATGCATTCCCGCCAGTGCGGGCAGGCGTCCGGTCTTTCTCATAGAGAGTCGAATGCAGGACTCGTACATATCGAGCGCAGTTGACAGGAGGACAAGGTTATGCTGTCGGGCCAGTCGAATAGCTCCCTCGCGTGTCTTTTTGCCGCGAATGAGCACCACCCCGACAAACTCTGCCATATGTGCAGAGATGATCGCCTGGTCACTGGCCAGGCCGGTGATCAGCAGCGAACTCGGCTGGCCAAAAGCCAGGACATCACTCATGAGGTCGGACGCGTAGATATGGGACACCTCGGTATTAAGCTGGTCTTTACCTTCGACAAGCGAGGCCTCGAGAGCCTCTTTGATCATGGCTATGTTCAAACGCCCTGCCTTTACTTTGGGGACTTCTTCCCCGACCGATTATGGGCGGAGAAGGCGCGAATATAGAATGTGCCTGGCCGGAGTTGGAAAAAGCCTATTTGGCTTGAAGCCCCATACCGTACAGTTTGCCAACCAGTTCAAAAGTGGCAAGCTCGGTCGAGAGAATGGCAATACCGTGCTCGTTGGCCAATTCGATAGT
Source organism: uncultured candidate division Zixibacteria bacterium (assembly GCA_963664195.1). Lineage (GTDB taxonomy): Bacteria > Zixibacteria > MSB-5A5 > GN15 > FEB-12. The sequence goes on along the minus strand of OY760907.1, from coordinate 3,227,160 downwards.
ATCCTGCGGCACAGATTTGCCGCTCGTAACAACAATAGCGGACACATCAACGAGGTTAGCTGCCGGGACAATGTTCTTGTGAGTCTGCACGGTTAACCAGAGGTTTCCCATGCCGGCTCCGGCCATAACATCGCTCAACATATCTGAAATGAAAACACCGTTGACATCCCGGTGTTCAAACGTACTCAGGGCTTTCAGTCCGGCCTTCTCAATCACATCTTGTGTAGTCATCGAAGCTCTCCTACTAGACTTCGTAAGTCGAATTCTGGCAAAAACGGTTAGAGGGTTTTCTTGTCTTCCGGTTCCAGGGACAACATCCCCACATCGCGAATGAACTCACCCTTGCATTGCGAAATATCCTCGATATCAGTGAACGGGATTATCTTAATAGTTGACCGTCTGGTGTCCCGTCGCTGGTTGAAATGCTCGCTAAGAACATCCAGCTTGTCCTGCGGGAGCGGATTGCTGAGCGCCTGGGGCAGAAAACCGAACGCGACAAGCACGAACGTCTTTGAGGCCAAACCTTTCTTGCGCTGGATTTCTACCTTGCACTCATCCGTGCAGCCGGGACAGTACATGATGCCCATTAGCTCATCGAACTTCTCAAGACGGTTGCAGGCCGTGCATTTCAGATCGAATCGGAACGTCTGAGCGTTCTCAACGATGGTCCAGTAATTGTCGCCCTCGACATACTGATCCCAGGTGTCTTCAAGGGAGAAGTACGTACGCACTTCCTGGGTCTTGGCACACCGTTCACAAACGGTGAATCCGAATTCTATATTGGTCATTTTCCACTGATGCTGGCACTGAGACATACTGCTTTCAACCTCTTCAGTGATGGCGTTAAGGAAAGCTTCGAGTTGCCTACCCTTTTTGTTCAGTCTGCCCACCTGATCCGCAACACTGCTCGCGGGGGTTATTGACTATTCAGAGGCAATATCCAACATTCCTTATCAATCGGTTCTGCACGTCGCAGTGAGGCCTCAAGGCAGCGTATCCGCCCTCCGGGCGACCCTTTGCGAGTGATTAGGATTGACAGCCGATGTTAACAACGTTTGCTAATACTTGACAAGAATACGCAATTCAACTCGCCCAGACAATATATAAATGCCGCAGAGCCGGGTCAGTCTGGCCGTAAATCCTTACGCGAAAGTGCAGTAAAACGTCCGGTGATCTAATGTGCAGCAACCCTGATCTTGCGAACCGGGACACGAAATTTCACTGGATTTTTTAATCGCGGCAACATACTATCCGGCCAAACTGGACCCAACCATTGAAAGGAGCCCCGGGATGGCCACTAAGAAATCCCCAGCAAAAAGCAAATTCCAGATGATGCGCGGACCGGTGTCCGCGTTTGATAATGCTCTCGCCCAGTTCGACCGGGCGGCCAAAACAATCAACCTTACCAGCGATCAGGTCGAGTTCATACGTGAACCGCGTCGAATCACTGAGGTCAAGTTGCCGATTCGCATGGATGACGGCAGCATCAAAGCCTTCAAAGGGTACCGCGTCCAGCACAGCGTGGCCCGTGGCCCGGCCAAGGGTGGAGTGAGGTTCCATCCTGACGTCTGTCTCGATGAAGTCAAAGCACTCGCCTTCTGGATGACTTTCAAGTGCGCCGTGGTTGGTATTCCCATGGGTGGCGGCAAGGGAGGCGTGATTGTCGACCCTCGTGAATTGTCAATGGGCGAAATGGAGCGCCTGTCACGGCGTTATTTCGCCGAGATGGTTGATCTTTTTGGACCCGACCGTGACATCCCAGCGCCGGATGTCAACACCAACCCCCAGGTAATGGCCTGGTTTATGGATACTTACTCTATGCACCATCGTGGTGACTACATACCGTCAGTTGTAACAGGCAAGCCGCTTGATCTCGGAGGTTCGGCCGGACGCGAATCTGCGACTGCCCAGGGAATGGTCTTCTGTGCAATCCAGGCCGCGGAACATTTGAAATTGAACCTGTCCAATACTACAGTAGCGATTCAAGGATACGGCAACGCGGGGTCCTTCGCAGCTCGACTCCTGCACGATCAGGGATGCACTATCCTGGCGATCTCCGATGTCGACGGGGCATTCTTTTGCAAGGAAGGTATCGATCCCCTTCTCGCGGTGGAGCACATACAGAAGCATAAATCACTGAAGGGTTTTGAGAAGACGGCCAAGGTCGAAAGACTTGATGATCCGATGAAACTGCTTGAACTGCCTGTTGATATTCTAATACCGGCTGCGCTCGAAAACCAGATCACAAAGAAGAACGCCCGTCGCGTGAAAGCGAAAGTCATCGCCGAGTGTGCCAACGGACCGTGTACGCCGGAAGCAGATGATATTCTCGAAAAGAAGGGTACGTTCATCATTCCGGATATTCTCTGTAATGCTGGCGGTGTGGCGGTCTCGTATCTCGAGTGGGTACAGAACCGGATGGGCTACTACTGGACCAACGAGCGCGTCCAGGAAGATCTGGAAAACATGATGAACAATGCGTTCAGGACAGTTGTGGACACGTCTCTGAAGTACAAAGTTCCAATGCGCACGGCTGCGTTTGTAGTGTCGATCCAGCGAGTAGTCAAGGCCGCTGAATTGAGAGGATTGTACGCCTAGATGAGCCTGGTTGATCAGCTCGCAGAATTCCTGCCCTCGGATCAGGTATCGACTCAGGCGGACCAACTGCAGGTTGTGTCACGCGATGAGTCTACCCTGCCGGGCGTGACGCCGCTGGCTGTAGCCTGGGCGACAGACACCGAGGAGGTGGCGCATGTCGTCAGGCTGTGCGCCGAGTCGGGTACGCCGATTACGACGCGTGGCGCTGGAAGTGCGCTTGAGGGTTCCACTATTCCGCTTGAAAACGGCATAGTGCTTGACCTCAGTCGAATGACGGCAATCTGCAATCTGTGGCCGGAGGACCTGCAAGTGGAGGTTGAACCGGGACTGATATACGATTACTTGAACGAAAAGTTGAAAAACGAAGGCTTGTTCTTTCCGCCATCGCCGGGCGGGTCGGGGGACATTGCTACCGTTGGCGGTATGGTATCTACCAATGCCAGCGGCATCTATTCGGTCAAGTACGGCGGGACGCGCGAGTATGTGCTCGCGATGGAACTCGTAACCGGTACCGGAGAGATCATGCGGATCGGCAACCGGGCGGTGAAACGTTCCAGCGGATACAATCTCGTCGATCTCGTGTCGGGTTCAGAGGGAACGCTGGGGATCATCACCAAGATCACGTTGAAGCTGGCCGGACTTCCCGAGGGTCGTCGCCAGACCGCGTACGTGTTCAAAACCGATGTCCAGGCGGCCAAAGCCGTCTCTGAGATGCGACGGTACGGTCTCGATACGGCTGCCATTGAGTTTCTTGACAGACGCTTGACTGTGGCCCTGAACAAGTTGAAAGGGTACGGCCTGCAGGAATCTCCCCTGCTGTTTCTGGAGTTCCACGGACCCGAGGCTGTTCTCGATTCAAACGAGGAGATGGCCGATTCCATCTGTGAAGATTTAGGGGCCGAACGGCTGCAACTTGCAGAGGGACACCGACCGTGGGAGATTCGCCATTGGGCGACGGATGCCGTCAAGCATTTCCAGCCCGGATACGGCATCATGCGTAACGACGTGGCGTTTCCCATTTCGAAGCTGCCGGAGATGGTTGAGTATTGCCACAAGCTGGGCGACGAAAACGGCATCACCATGTTCGCCTTCGGTCATGTCGGTATGGGACTGTTGCACGCTCTGATGCTTGCGAGACCCGACAACGCGGAGGAATGGGCTACGGCGCAGAGGATCAACAACCTGATAATCGAGAAAACGCTTCAATTGGGTGGAACGATATCCGGCGAACACGGAATCGGTCTCGGTCACAAGGACTTGTTCGATCGCGAGCACGGATCAGCGGTCGACCTTATGCGCAAGATCAAGCAGCAGTTTGATCCGCAGGGTATCTTGAACCCCGGCAAGATTTTTGATTTGTAGGTTTTTTCGAACAGATGTTTTGCAGAGACGGCCCGGAGTGTCTAGACTCCGGGCCGTTTTCTTGTGTGCTCAGTCCTGCAGAGCAGCCCCCTCGTTCTGCTTCAAAGGACAGTCCAATTCATCCAAACTGATAAACAGATGATCGATCATCACCGTCAGGTCTCCCATCGTTACCTGATCGTCGGACGAGCAGTCGATGTTACCTGAAGTCGGCCAGCGCAACGGCTGAAGACTGATGAACAGGTGGTCAATCATCATCGTTAAGTCGGCCATCGTTACGAGACCGTCGAGACTGGCATCGATGTTGCCCAGAACCGGCGGCGTGGTGGCCACAGATCCGCTAACGACGCGGACCTTGTCAGTGTCAATGAAGGGGATCGAGTTCATCTGGACATCGCAGGAGTCATATGGTGGCGCTGAAACTTGCTGCCAGGAAAGACACACGGTAGACTCAGGCGGCACCCAGCTTTCGCATCGAAAACAAGTAGAATCCCACACTTCTTCGTACGATACACCCAGTGTACGTCCGTCGGGCGTGCCTATCGAAAACATGCTCACAAACGTACTCACCAGGATATTGGCACTGTCTTCGAATAGGTCAGGAACGTCAGGCATAGCCAGGCGAAGATTGATGAAAGGAATCTCGCCCGACTGGGGACCGATTCCCCGCGATCCGCCGGGCAGGCCCCCTGCTGCCCCCATAATCTTGATATCGTGGCCAGTGCCGGAATAAAGGTCTACACCTATCCAATCCCAGCCTCCAACCAGCGTACCAGTGGTGTCGAAAGACTCCATGAAGGAGGCGACGTTGGGGCGATCCATTTGAAGGAATAGGCCTACGGACGCTATGGAATCCAGATAGTTGGAGATATAAATGGGCAATAGCACTCCGGTCTCCCCCAACTCACCCTCCACATTGCCAACACGGACATCTATCTCCGGGTCCGCAATAGCTTGCATGGAAACGCCACAAAACAGAATTGCAGCGACCAGAACGCATACAGAGGCCTGACGAAATGATTTGTTAAAGGACACAATTCCTCCTAATCTACGTTAATGAGTATCAACTCGATTCATGGCTCATCTGAGACGGGAAGGCCGATATCGTGGCTTCGTCTCATCCCCTGGTGTCGTTTGACAAAGTCTGTGTTATCTATATGTGACAGACAGGCATAATGCCTGTCTGTCATATCCTTTTTACATCACGCCATTCATAGGGCACTCCAAGTCATCCAAACTGATAAACAAATGGTCTATTAGCTTCGTAAGATCACCCATTGTCACCAGATCGTCAGACGAGCCGTCTACATTGCCGATTGATGGCCAGCGCAGAGGTTCAAGGCTGATAAACAAATGATCGATGAGAAGCGTCAGGTCGCCCATAGTAACCAGCCCGTCGAGGCTGCCGTCGATATTGCCGCAGACCGGAAAGAGTATGCGAATGTATCCGGGGGTAGTATGTACGACCAGACTGTCCCCCCAGCACTGGAAAGTGGAATCGGTATGAAGGCTGTCATACGGCGGTTCGTACACTCGCGACCAATCGAGACACTGACACGTATCCGGCGGCACCCAGAAGTTGCAGCGGTAGTACGCGGTGTCCATTACCCAAGCACAGCTGTCGTATTCTGATGTGTCCGGCCACGGCGGTTCAAACTCAATCGGAGGGATGTAGCTGACGTTGATTTCTACAGAGTCCACGGTCGGGACCGGGAGATTCGCCAGGGATACGCTCAACCGGGCCAACGGCACCTCTCCGGATTGAGGGCCGAACCCAGGGACGCAGCTCCCGCTGTCGATGTTTGCGATTGCTGTGAGTCTAAGAAACTCTTCTTCATCGAGTGTCAAGACACGGCATGACAAATACTGCCATCCAGACAGCAGAGTGCCGACAGTGTCCAAGTCCGCTGTGAACGTCGCTACACTAGGGTCATCCATTTGGAACTGCAACTCGAAGGCCGACACCGTGTCGGTGTGGTTGGTCAGATAAACGGGAATCTCCAACCCGGAATCACCGGGCTGTCCGACGACGCTGCCCACCCATATGTCAATGTCAACTTCCGGGTCAGCGTGTGCGGATTGGCTCGGCCCATGCAGGCAGAAAACGGTGAGTAGTGTGGATACAAAAACAGTGCGGAGCAGATTGCTAAAGAACATGATTCCTCCCAGAGATCGTAATCTTGATCTGTATCTAATCCTTAGCAATCGCGAATAGGCTATATCCTATCTTCTACAATGAGATGTTGCTCTCGCATCGGGCGCTACTGGCACGCCAAATCATCCAAACTGATAAACAAATGGTCTATTAGCTTCGTAAGATCACCTATTGTCACCAGACCGTCGGCGGACCCGTCCACGTTGCCGATTGATGGCCATCGTAGAGGTTCGAGGCCGATGAAGAGATGATCAATGAGAAGCGTCAGGTCGCCCATAGTAACCAGCCCGTCGAGGCTGCCGTCGATATCACCGCACACGCCTCCAATCAGCAGCGTACCCTCGATAGATTCGAAGGCTCCCTCAGGAACGAAACACTTCCTGCCCTCGGTTACGAAGACCGTATCGTGTGATCCCTCCGGGACAGAAAGCCAACTCATGCACTCCGTTTCATCGGGTGGAACCCAGAACTCACATACGCAGAAGGAACTATCGACTCTGTCTACACAGAAAGGGAATCCGCTCGTTGCGTATACGTCTGCCCGAACGGCCATCGACCAGGGCAAAACATCGGAGTCGTACGTGATTGCCACCTGCAGAAGCGCGAGGAGCTGTTCCTCCGATCCGGGAAGTATGACATCGTTCGTAAACGGCACGTCAATGTCTGCGACAGCAAAAACCGTGAAGGATGAGCTGTGGTCTACATAGTCCCAAGGGCCGATAAGAGAACCCTCAGCATCGACGATGTCCACTATCCGTACTGTCGGCGACGGATCAGCGTATATCGCAAAATCCACAACGCTGACCGTGTCTATTACATTACTGATGTATACCGGCATTAGGATAGTATCGCCTGGCATTCCCATGACGTCCCCAACCCTCAGAGTCATGATGGGCTGATTCGGATCGGGGTCGGCGCACGGCGAAGAGAAAGTCGCCAACGCGACCGCGCATGTCAACGCTGTGATGATTGCAATCTTGTGTTTCAGTGTGTTACGCATTGAGATATCCCATAAGTTACCCGTTGGCACACGAACACTACAGATTTGCATCGTTGACCACATGCCCGTGCGCACTCATCGTCAACCGTCTGATGACTGTCCATGTTGATATTTCTAATATATGCTGTGCGCGACCCATTAGCAACTGCATAATGCAAAAACGGACACGCGTATCTCCTCTACTCACTCAACGCAGTCCAAGTCATCCAAACTGATAAACAAATGGTCTATTAGCTTCGTAAGATCACCCATTGTCACCAGATCGTCAGACGAGCCGTCTACATTGCCGATTGATGGCCATCGTAGAGGTTCGAGGCTGATAAACAAATGATCGATGAGAAGCGTCAGGTCGCCCATAGTAACCAGCCCGTCGAGGCTGCCGTCGATATTGCCGCAGACCGGATCGATGATTGTCACTCTCCCTCCGTCTATACGGACACATGCTGTGTCAACCCAGCAGGAGTATGTTGTATCCGTGTGGGCGGAGTCTATCGGCGGCTGAGTGACCTCGATCCAGTTGACACAGCCGCTATCCGGATCGGGATGCCATTCCGTGCAGCGAAAAAAAGTGGTTACAATCTCTTCCTCACACTCAACACACAAAGCTCCTCCCTGTGGAGTGGCGAATCCAAACTGTTCGACCTCCGTGATTATGTGAATGAGTGCAAACTCGGTGATCGGATCTGGCTGCTCTGGAATCGACACCTGGAGTTTCAGCAGAGGAGTATCGCCAGACTGGGGACCGAAACCACGGTTGGTGATGGGAGGCGTCAGGTCAGCCGCCGCGGTGACTTTCACACCGAGATCAGAGCCGCCCATCAACCGGACATCGAGATAATCCCATCCGGCAAGCAAAGTGCCGACCGTGTCTATCTTTGGGACAAAGAACGCGGCTCCGGGTCGATCAAGTTGAAACCAGAACTCGATCCCCGCAATGGTGTCAGTCACATTGGTCAGGTGAACCGGCAGGCCGAAACTCTGGTCTCCGGCCAGGGCAGAAACTTCATCAATAGATAGTTCGAGTGACGGATCAGCTAACAAGACCGGTGAGGGTAGCAGAAAAAGGAGCAAACAGGTTATCGGTAGGAAGAAAAGACAGTCTGCTCTGGCCAAAGACATATAACCTCCGCAACGGACGTTCAAGTTCGTTAAGCTGTCTTTAGCAGTTTTTGCTAGGCGTGACCCTTGTTATGTGATTGCCGGTTTTGCATCGTCAGTTGGACCGATACGTATCGTACAGCCAACGACGACACAACGTTCCAATATAATACAAATAGTGGATTACGCAAGCTGATTCTCGTTGAAGGTCCTTCGGTCAGCTATAACAACGCCCCGTACACCGCAACAAGTTTGGCGAAATAACCCTCCCAACTGAATTGGGCAGCACGTTTCAGCGCAGCCCCTTGCATGGCATCACGGAAAGACTGGTCGTCGTGAAGGTGCTGAAGTGCGCTCTGGCTCTGCCCCGGCTCTGACGGATCAACAAGGATGCCGCCTTCCCCCGCAACTTCGGCTGACGCTGAGCAATTGGCAGTGATGACTGGGCAGCCGCGCGCCATGGCCTCGAGAATCGGCAAACCGAAGCCCTCCTCCCACGAGGGCAGCAGAGTTGCGAGGGCGCGATTGTATAGTAGCTCCATGTCTCCGACCGTGACATGCCTGATGTTCAGCAGTCGGTCCTGCGGAAAGAGCTCTAGATGTGGTCTAACGTCATCCTCGTATCCGTACCCCGGTTCTCCGACAACTATGAGATTCAAGTGAGACAGCGACTTAACAGCCTCAACCACGTGCTTGAGATTCTTGCGGTATTCGAGACGTCCGACAAAAAGCACGAAGGGCTTCTCGATCCATCTCGTCAGGCGGTCGTTGTCCGGTGAATCGGGACACTGTGGTGGCGGCGAAACAGCGGGATGAACGACCGAGCACTTCGTTTTGTCGACGAGATCAAGTTCGAGAAACCGTTGGTGCGTTGCATCACTTATAGAAACGATAGCGTCAACTTTCCGCAGTTCGCCTCGCATCCGTTTGCCGATCTTCTTCTGGAAGTCAGGTGCCTGGTACTTATTCGGGTAGAGCGACCACGCGTCATACAACGTGTACACGAGGCGTGTTCCTTTTATCGGCAACAGACGATGGCACAGCGAATGAACGATGTCAAACTCGCCTGACGTGAAACGGCCGAGCATTGACGGCTTCAGAAGTTTCACTTCCGGAATAGTGATGTTCCCCGTTTCGCCTCTTCGGTAGTAGGCGACAGGATTGATGTCGGGGTGCTTCCCTGCCTGATCAAGAGTATGATAGCAGACCCGCGCAATACCGCCGAACGGCGATTGCGCTAATGATGTGACATCGTACGCTACCTTGATCACTGCGGACCAGACTCCATAAGAAAAGGGCCTTCAGGTGAACTGTCAGTACAGTGTACCCAAAGGCCCTTATGTTTGTCAACCGTTGTGAGCGGCTACATGCGTACTCACCTGCTACGGGCAGGCAGGTAACGGATTGAGCGATATAAACAAGTGGTCAATCAATACGGTCAGGTCACCCATGGTCACAAGACCGTCGGAGCTGGCGTCGACGTTGGCCTCATCCACGCAAGCCACTGGAGTCAACGATATGAACAGATGGTCGATGAGGACGGTGAGGTCACCCATAGTCACCAGATTATCAGTAGAACCGTCAATATTACCAACAGAAGAGCCTGTGCAGCATCCTTCGGTTTCGGACACAACAACGGTCAAAGGATTGGACCAGTCAGACAACTCTCCCCAGAAATCGCGTGCCCGGGTTCGGAACTCAAACGTTCCAGTTTGATTCCACTTGTGCGATAACAGCGTAGTGTCGCCGCTTGGATAAGGGCCGCGCCAGACACTCGTGTCACCATCGCCCCAGACGAACTGGTACGAAAGACTGTCTCCTTGAGGATCAACCGTACCCGTGCCGTAGATATGGCGAGTGCCAAGATCGACGTCGACTTCACCGATTGGTTGTCCCGGAGGTGCCGGAGCAGAGTTGGCAGAAGCACCATTGCCCAGCCTGACTCTGATTTCAACCGAGGCGCTTTCAAGCCACGTGAGGTTTGTCAACAAATCAAGTTGCGGCACTGCCCTGCCCCCTGCTCCGGATATGAGGTTCTGGTAGTAACTCAGTTCCGAGGGGTCTCCCACAAGTATGTCGTACCCCCCGTCGGCGTAGCAGGTGGGATACACGGCAACGTTCAATTGGTTTTCGAGACGCAGGCTGGCCGCGTAGTTTCCAGCTCCAACCAGGGCTGCGTAGTAGAAATTGTATTCACCAGATTCAAATATCTCTTTCAGCGCAGACCGCGCTGTCGGGCAGCTACTTCAGCCACTTTCGCTCGCCTCCTCCACAAAGACAGAATGCGTGAAGTCATCCCAGACCTCGTTCCTCCCAGGCGAGCCATCGGATGCGGCAGCGGTGGCATCAACATAGTGAGCATAGAAGTGATACCCGTGCGGCGGGTTGGCATCGGTGAGAGTCGAATCGACATTGGACACGGTAACTATGGCCATGATATTGTTCTGCTGAACGTCATGGAATCCGACCGGAATACCTTCCCAGACAATTGTGGTATCCCAAACGGAGGCGTCGGGAACAACGACTTCGCGTACGAGCGCAAAGTCAAGCATACCGAAATCGTACGGCGTCAATTGACCGTCCTGATAGCGGGAGGTTGGTTCGACAATGTAGACACGGACTGTCCCATCATAGGCGTCTCGCGAGTGCGTTTCGGCAAGTACACCTATTCTCGCCGCCGCCAGGACAGCCAGCGCGATCAGAATCTGCTTGGTATGATGTAGCATCGTCATAACTCTAGGGACATGCAGGCAGTGGTGTCAGGCTTATAAACAAGTGGTCGATCAATATGGTCAGATCTCCCATAGTCACGAGACCATCCGTGCTCATATCGACATTTCCTTCATCAACACAGAGAATCGGAGAAAGAGATATGAAAAGGTGGTCAATCAAAACTGACAGATCCCCCATCGTCACGAGATTGTCAACCGAGCCATCAACATTTCCAACAGAAGAACCGGTGCAGCAACCGACCGCGACAGTTACGGTCTTTGGAGTTGACCAGTCGCTGATCTCCCCCCAAATGTCTCGTGCCCGGCTCCGAATGTCGTGGTCGCCTTCTGTAGCCCACGAGAGTGTCTGCGATGCCGGATCTCCGGCGAGGTATGGTCCGAGCCAGACACTCGTATCGATAGACCCGGCATCGGTTTCCCATTCAAACTGATAGTGAAGCGCGTCAGCGTCCGGATCAACAGCACTCGTTCCGAAATCATAGCTGATACCGGGCCGTGCAAGAGCTACTCCCGAAACCGATCCCGGAGACAGCGGTGCTCCGTTGGCAGGCACTTCATTGCCAAGAGCGACGTTGATTTCGATCTGAGCGTTGCCGAGCCAGTTCACTCTAGTGATGAGATCAAGTGCCGCAACGGCACGTTCGCCCGACTTTTCAATCTTCGTCTGGTAATGCGTCAGATTAGAAGAGGCGCCCGCTAGGATTTCGTACCCGCCATCGAAGTAAAGCGTCGGAGTCGTGCCGTAATTGAGGTCGATCTCTATGCGGTCACGGGCTTTCGGGTTGACATTGTGAATCAACGCCGCGTAGAGGAAATTGTAGCTTCCAGAGGCATAAATCTGTTCTAGCGCAGACCGCGCTACAGAGCAAGAACTTCAGCCGGTTTCCGAGGCTTCTTCGATAAACACCGTGTGGGTGTAGTCACCGTAGACCTCGTTTTGTCCGGGATTACCTGGGGACGCTGCCGCGCCAGCGTCGACATAGTAGGCGTTGAACATATTGCCGTTTGGCGGGAAAGCGTCCTGAACGACAGACTCGCTGTTGAATACCACCGCCGTGGCCATAATGTTGTCTTCTTGAATATCAGGGTAACCGGCAAGATTGGCATCGAAAACGACCGTCTGATGCCAGGTCTCATCGCTGGAAACAGAGATCGGTTCGACCAGAGCAAAATCGAGGAACCCAAAGTGATAATTCACGGCCGTGGCATCCTGCCAGCGTGAAAACGGCTCAACGACATAGACCCGAATCGTTCCGGTGTATTCTGCTTTATCTGTTCCGTTTGCCTGAGCGCTGATTGCCAGTGTAACCAGTCCCAGAAAGATAAGGAGTCCCTTTTTCATTTCTGTCCCATCGGTAAGTGATTTGCGATGTAAGTTGCAGTACCTGTACAATAGGATACAGTAAATATAGGGTATTTGTGCCCGAAACCAAGGGCAAATCCTGCGATTGAGCGTGTGTCTACATCAGTGGCTGTAAGTAACTGGACAATGTGGCCCTATAATCGCCTATCTTCCCGTCGAGTAAGCATCGTTGAGCCACTGGGCTGCATCTGGACAGAAGAATGACAAAAGAAGTGCCGGAGGCGGGATTTGAACCCGCACGAACCTATGGTTCAAGGGATTTTAAGTCCCTGGTGTCTACCAATTCCACCACTCCGGCAATGTGGCAAAGGTAGGCATATTGTTCGAGTTAGGCAAGATAGAAAGCCTCTCGGAGGGGCGGGCCGTTCGATCTGGTGTCTCAGCCTTTCGAATGGCCTACGTCCAATCACGGCCGGTATAACAGTGGGGGCCAGATTGTTATGCTGATTTATGGCGTGCAGCCGCAAGAAGCTGGTTTGCCGGTCGGGGCCGGGCGAGGCTCGAAAGACGCTCATCCGGTGGGCGAACGGCCTATTGACGATGTGCATCGTACAGATTCTGTGACATTTGATCCTCCTACTGATTGGGATAGATGGTTGAATGAGCGGCGGATGTGCTGCCGCCCGTTCAGTGCAGGGTGTTGGGACATGGCGGCAATCGCCGTAGGTGGCAAGAGCCGTAGAGCCTTCCTACTTCACCGACTGCTTCTTTTTCTTACTCCTCCTGTGCTTTTTGTATTCCGAAATCGCGCTAGCTACGCTCTTGCTCGAAAGCTGCTGCAACCAAACACGAAGTCATTTGAATATCGCGCTAACACGCCCTCGCTTGCCTGCCAGCAGCAATTCATCTTGGCCTTGACGCCGTGTTTCCAGACTAACGCTTGAAGAACGTATGATGTCAGCTTTGACCCGCCGACGGTTTCCGCTTGGATAGTACATCCATCTGTCGCAGCGGATGCGTGACGTTGGGGTCTGCCGTCTTGACTACGGTGAGCGGGCCATCGGTTGTCCCGGCCGCGCCTACTCCAACTACGAAATCTGCGCTCTCGATCTTCTTCGTAGACTCAAGCTTGAGATTGAAGATGGTGAGAAGTCTCCCTGTGTCTCCTCTCTCTTTTCCCATCTCCGCGCCAGCATCTGAAAGAACAGTCAAAAACTGACCCACGGCAGATTGTCGCGTCTTGCTCTTCTTCAAATTGCTTTTCCCAATACAGGTAATGGGATCGACTGGCCTGACAAACCATTGAGTCATGTGCTTTCCCGCCAAAGGTGTCTGATTGCACAGACGCCCGGTATGCCTGCTGTTTATCCCTTCAAAGAGATAGTCTAGCAGCTAATTGAAGCCGGGATAATCTGTCACTATATATCGCGTGCCGGACGGTAAACACTTCACACCTTTCCACAATAACTGTATTATACACGTGCGTTGTAACGTTATGGACAAGAAGCAACCATGACTATCCGAGGTGTATCAGATGGACCGCTTGCTGGAACAGTTTTCTGAGCTAATAGCTTTGGATCCGGGAACCACTAACAAGATCGTTGCGTCGCTAGTGGTAATCATTGGCTTTGGTGTCTTGAGGTTCCTGGCACTAAGAATCGTCTATGGCAAAACGGATGATGTCCGAACCCGGTATAACTGGCGCAAGAGCATCACCTATGTGGCCGCAACGTTCGGGTTTCTCCTGCTTGTCCGAGTGTGGTTTGCCGGTTTTGAGTCTCTGGCAACTTATTTGGGGCTGGTCTCTGCCGGTATTGCGATTGCTCTTAGAGACCCCCTCGTCAACCTGGCGGCCTGGGCGTTCATATTGTGGCGCAGGCCTTTTACGGTCGGGGACCGAATCGAGATCGGAAGTTACCGCGGGGATGTAATCGACCTGAGGATTTTCCAATTCACTCTTATGGAGATCGGCAACTGGGTGGACGCGGACCAATCTACCGGTCGAATAATCAGGATTCCCAACGGAAGGGTCTTCAACGAAGTTCTGGCCAATTACAGCAAGGGATTCAAATACATCTGGAACGAGATTCCTGTCCTGTTAACGTTCGAGAGCAACTGGAGGAAAGCCAAGGAGATACTGAATGAAATCGGCAAGCAACATGCAGAGCACCTGACCGAACGGGCAGCGCAACGACTCAAAGAGGCATCAGCACAAATGATGGTCTTCTATACTACTCTGACCCCCACGGTCTATACTTCCGTAAAGGATTGCGGTGTGATGCTCACCATCAGATATCTGTGCAAACCGCGCGAACGACGTGGAAGCGAGCAGGAAGTATGGGAGGATATCCTGACACGTTTCGCCGACTGCGACGATATTGATTTCGCCTATCCCACAATGCGCCGCTTTTACAATCCCCTGGAGGGCAAACCCGGCGCCAGAGTTGAGCCAGCTGCGGTACGGCCCAGGCAACCGAATGATATTGAGGACTAGAAGCTTGGAAAAACAACGAAGAGGAAATCTCGGCGCATTTCTGGGAGTGTACACGCCCACTATTCTCACCATCCTGGGTGTAATAATGTACCTCCGTTTCGGGTGGGTCGTGGGTCACCTGGGACTGTTTCAGACGCTCCTCGTTGTTATCGTCGCGAATGCCATCACTCTGATTACAACGCTGTCGTTCTCATCCATGGCAACTAACATGAAAGTTGGTGGTGGAGGCGCCTATTTTATTATATCACGCAGCCTTGGCCTGGGGGTCGGGGCGGCAATCGGTTGTAATGCCCCCGTTTAGTCAAGCTGATTTTAAGAGAGTACCGCAGCTGATGTTATAGGTTTCTTCGGCCCAGTTCGGTGGACGGTAGCCCAAGGCCGAGTGCAAGTAATTCTCGTTGTAATACTCGATCCAGCGATCAAGTTCCTTCTTCAGTTCGGTCGAACTCGGCCACTCACGTAGCCACATGAGTTCTTCTTTCAATGTTCGCATCATCCGTTCCGTATCAGCATTCCCTTTCGGGTTGTTGTAACTGGTGAACGCCTGATCGACTTTCAAATCAGAACAAGCTTTCATGAACCGCAACGAGGTCGGCTGGCAGCCATTGTCAGACATCAGATGCAAGTTGTGACCTCGAACACCGTCAGGGAACTGACGATTCAGGCCGCGTTCCAAAGCATCCAGCCAATGACGGGAAGTCGCCTGGGTTCCAGAATAATGTCCGACAACTTTCTTGGAGTACCAGTCAAGAACGATCACGACATAAACCCAGCCGGAATCGGTCAGCACTTTGGTCATGTCGATCCCCCACCATTGATTGGGACGATCAGGCCGAGGTTTCCGTCTATGGGACAATCGCTTCGCTTTCAACTGATGATTCGGAAGGACGGTCAGGTTATGCGCCTTCATCAGTCGGTATACTCGTTTCTTATTAACTACTAAACCATCAACATACTTCAAATAGGCCCAAGTACGACGGTAACCCCAGAATGGATGCTCAGCCTTGATATAACGAATACGTTCAACCAGAGGTGCGTTACGAAAGATAACCGACTGCGATGGCCGTCTCATTCTAACTCGTCCTCTGTTTTTTTTAACTCAACCGTCAGGGAACCGATGATCTGCTGATACCGAGCTGCTTTTCTTTTCAAACGCTGAATCTCTGAACCGTCTTTGTCTGAATCAAAAGCATGATAAGACTTAGCCAAAAACTGATCACGCCAGCGGTAATACTGTGTCTGACCCAGCTGATACTCACTGAAAATCTCTGAAACCGACCGACCTGCTAATCCTTCCAGAACGATCTTGGCTTTCGTCTTTGAATCCCACTTACGTCGCTTCATGACTGAGCTCCTTTGAAGGTCCAGCCGCAAAATACTATCTTAACAACCTCTTGTCACTAATGGGGGGCAGTATACGGTGTTCCGCTGTTTCTCTCTCAGGCAATCTCAGTGACGCTCTACGCCTACGGTCTGGCCGAGTCGTTGCGAATTGTCTGGCCGGACGTCCCTCTTCTTCCCGCCTGCGTATTAGTGATATTGCTGGTGTCGGTGGTATCGCTATATGGAGCCAGGTTTGCGCTGAAGACACAGATCCCTCTTCTCGTGCTGGTAGCCCTGTCCATAGGTGCTCTGGCTGTTGGCGCACTGCTGTCTGCAAGGCCAGAGGATGTTGCTGTCGTCGTTCCACGGGCAAACGAGATCGGTTTCTGGGTCGGTTTTGCTGTGTTTTTCCCGGCGGTTACGGGAGTAATGGCCGGTCTGAGCCTATCCGGTGACCTCAAAAATCCAAGCAAGGCAATACCGCTGGGAGCCATTGCTGCCGCTATCACCGGGCTAATCGTGTATTTGCTGATACCGGTGTTGCTGTCCAGAGCGGCCGATCCTGACCAATTGCAGACCGACTCACTGATATGGCTAAAGATTGCCCCGTACGGAATTTTTCTTGTACTGCCGGGATTATGGGGTGCAATCCTCTCTTCGGCTCTCGGGTCTGCTCTGGGAGCCCCACGTACCCTGCAGGCCGTATGCCGCGACCAGATAGTCGGCCGGCGACTCCGCGATTTTGTCTCCAGCGAGATGGGGGTTCGTATTGCCCTTCTGCTGGCCAGTTTAATAGCCCTCGGAGCCGTATTCCTGGGCGATCTAAACGCGGTTGCCAAGGTCGTGACCATGTTCTTCCTGACCGTTTACGGCACGGTCAACCTCGCCGCAGGACTTGAAACCCTGAGTGGTGATCCGTCCTGGCGTCCAAGATTCCGCATACCGTGGCCTGTTAATATCGCCTGCGGGCTGGCCTGTATCTGGGTTATGTTCTTGATCAGTCCGCTCGCCAGTCTTATGGCGATCGGCATAGAGTTGATGCTCTGGCTTCTTTTCGCACGCCGCGAGAAATTGGCGGCATGGGGCGACGCCAGACGGGGTCTATATGAAGCGATGCTCCGCTGGGCACTCATTCGGTTGTCTCATCGCAGCATGAGCGCCCGAAACTGGCGGCCTCACGTTCTGGTATTCGTTGATGACGCCCGACGAAAACTTGACCTCATAAAGTTTGCCTCATGGTTCAGTCAGAACCGGGGCATAGTGACCGTTTGTGAACTTGTTGTAGGTGATCTGTTGCAGGACGAGATAGACACCAGGGAAAAGCTAACGGCGACTCAAGAGCTTATGGCAAGCGAGGACCTCAGTGTCTTCACCGAAGTGGACGTTGTGGAGAACATCGTTGGCGGGATAGCGGACGTATCTCAGGCCAACGGGATCGCTGGATTCTCAAGCAACACGATTGTCCTGGGCTGGCCCAAGGATCCCAACAGGATGTGCGACTTCCTTGTGACGACCCGCAGGCTTGAGAAAATCCAGAAGTCCGTCGTGATAGGAAAAATCAACCCGCAGCTCATCTTCCCGGTTCGCAAAGCCAAACGAGAGATCCACGTGTGGTGGGGTGGACTCAGACAGAACGGGGATTTGATGCTTCTCCTGGCTTACCTGCTAACTCGAAATCCGGAGTGGCGCGGTTCCGACCTTAAGATCCTTTGCGCCGCATCGAATGAATTCGCTCAGAAAAACACCGAGCGATATCTGGAGGCTATGCTTACGGATATTCGCATTGAGGCCGATTGCGATGTGTTCATAAAGCCTGAGGACAAGAGCATTGGCGAGCTAATACAATCACGTAGTGAGACGGCAGACGCGGTGTTCCTTGGTCTGGCAGTACCCGAGGTTGGTGATGAATTGGAATATGTGAAGCGCCTTGAATCGTTGGTTGGCGATCTGCCGGTTGTCTTCTTCGTGAAGAACTCGTGCCTGTTTGTAGGAAAACTGCTGGAAGCGGAAGAACTGGAGCCTGAATAGACTATGGTCAATGCTCTCCCCCGCGCACAAGAAGAACAATAACCCGTTGACAGAATGTGACCTCAGACATACTTTCCTTCGCAGTGTGATGTGTTACTCGCAGAAGTACTGTGCTGTCCTCGTCTGACCCCAGCACCGAGTGCCGATCACCTTGTTGCAGCGACTAAACGATTCAAACATACGGACAGGAGAAAACATGCTAAAAACTTCCCTTCTACTGATTATGGCCGCTCTTTTCATCGTCTCTTGCGGAGCCGACCAGACTAAAGAAAAGGCTGCCGAAGTGACCACGGTCGCCGTCGCCGACTTTGATGCCAAAGCCGAAGGTTTCGTGGGCCAGACCCTTGCCATCACCGGCACCGTGAACCACGTCTGCAAGCACAGCGGGAAGCGCCTCTTCCTCATCGGAGACGATCCGGAAACGACCATCAAAGTCGAAGCCGGGCCGGAGATTGGCACTTTTGATATTGCGCTGGAAGGCAGCAAAATACGTGTTGAAGGTATCGTCGAGGTTCTGAAGGTCGACAAGGAATACCTGGACAACTGGGAAGGCGAAGCCTGCGCCGCCGAGAAGCAGAGCATCGAGAATGCCGCCGCCAAGGGACAGGAGAAAGTCGCTGAGGCTGCTGAAAGTGTTGACACTGAAGCCCAGGCTCAGCAGGACGAGGCTGCCAAGGCACAGATCGAAGAGATGCGCAAGCAGGTCGCCGAGAGCGAGCACGGATATCTGGCGTTTTACAGCCTCCAGGCCACTTCATTTGAAGAGATCAAGTAAAGCGACATCGGTCTGGTTATGAAATGGCGTAAGTGGAACAACATCCTTCATCGCGATCTGGGTTACATCTTTTTCGGGATGACGGTCATCTACTCGTTGTCTGGCATTGCGCTTAATCACCGCGCCGACTTCAATCCGAACTATTCGCTGACTCACACTGAGGTGCAATGGGACCAGAGGTACTCGGAAGGCGAATTGGTTCCGAAGGCAGCAGTGTTGGAACTGCTTGAGCAGACCGATCTGGCGGGTGAATACAAGATGCACTATCAACCGTTGCCGGACGCCATGCGCGTATTTCTCAAGAGTGGCGGTACGCTTGATGTCAACCTGGCAACCGGCCATGGGTTGATTGAAAAGTTGGAGAAACGACCTCTGTTGTTTGAGGTTAACTTCCTACATTATAACCCCCAGCGCCTTTGGACCTGGTTTTCGGATTTGTTCTGCGTGGCGCTGATACTGATCTGCATAACCGGGCTGTTTGTTCTCAGAGGGAAAAAAGGCATCACCGGACGTGGCGCCTGGCTGACCGGAGTTGGTCTGGTTGTGCCGCTAGTCTTTCTGATGATGTATTTGTAGCGAAGATCAATCGCACATGAAGTAATGCTTGAGGGGCGGCGCGTAATGCGCTGTCCCTTATCTTATGACATGTTCCGCGTCGCTACGATCCTTGCTACCGTCAAGCGTCCCTCGCTGAGATTGCGCGCGAACGTCTGTATCCTCTTCACGAACGATTCTCCCAACAACAGGTTCAATCCGAGCGGCGGCAACCCTTTGCCGCTACTCACCCGTCGGGCCGAGTTTTCGATCCAAGACGTACACTCAGGCGTTGCATCAATGACCGTTTCGATCCGAAATCCGTTCTCGGTCAATGCAGCTTCCAGAGCCTCTCGTGAGCCGGTGAAATCGATTTGTGTATGATCGGCCCACGGCAGTGGAAAGAGAATCTCTCCCCCGTCACCGGTGAACGTCTCGAACATCGCCAACGCCGCCCCAGGTTTCAGCACGCGGGCAGTCTCGGCTACTAGCGCAGGCTTGTCTTTGATATTCATCAGCGTGTGAATGGTGAAGGCTGCGTCGAAACCGCCGTTCTCGAACGGCATCTCCAGAGCGTTTCCGCAAACTAGCTGGACCTGATCGGACAGATTGAGCCATTCGGACAGCTCGTTGCCGACATCGACAAACACTTCCGAAAGGTCCAGGCCTGTCACGGTCGAACCGTATTGCGACGCCAACACTCTCGCCGGACCGCCAAGCCCGGCACCTATGTCCAGCACGTGCATTGATCTCGTCGGCTTCAGCAGTGCAAACAGCTCTTGAGTACCTTTCCGGCCTCTGATATGGAATTCATCCAGGGTTGCCAGGTGGTCGAGCGTCACCGTCTCAGCCGTAACACCCATCTCTGACAGGGCTACACGGATTCCGTCCAGCAAGTTTGCCGGGGAGTAGTGTTCTTTGGTGTCTCTGGTTGAGCGATCTTTCATAGCGAAATCAAGGTAGGATGAAACTTGAGAATGCGCAACGCGGAATCGGTTTGTTGAAATCACCCGCTCAGGGCAATCTCGGACAGTCAATCATCTTCAGAGTGGCCCCGGATCTTCAGCGCATGCCTGGAAACCTGATCCTCGTCGGCCCCGTGTCGCCTCAGGAGTTGTGTCGCAACCTGCACAGCCGCTTCTCGCTCAGAGGGTATAACCTCGTTTGCCCCTGCCGCCAGCAGTCCCTTGATATCGAGCAGGTATGCTGTCCGCACACTTATGAACAGATCGGGAGCGAGCGCCCTCGCCACCCGAACGGCCTGCTCCGAAGCTGCGGGGTCGTTAATCAACAAGACGAGTTCACGGGCGTGCTCCACGCCGAGTTTACTGAGTACGCCCTCATTGGTGACATCGCCAAAAACAGCTTTCCCTGTCTCACGGGTAGCCTTTCGGACATTGCCGATGTTCAAGTCGAGTATCACGTACGCGATATCGTGCGCATCCAATACCTGCGACAGCTCTCTGCCCGCAAAGCCATAGCCGGCGACAATCACATGATCTCGCAGGCCCGCCACGGCGTCGGAGACATCTTCCGCGGAATCTACTTCAAAGAGATTCTTGAAGTGCTTGAATCTCCCCAGTCCGGCAGCCAGTCGGGGGCCGAAGGACATGGCAAACGGTGTTATAAACATTGATAGAATCGCCGCCGAGGCCAGTGTGCTCTCGAGGGTTTTTTCTACCAACCCTGTCCCCTGAACGGAAAAGAGTAGGATAAATGAGAACTCTCCTATCTGGGCCAGTGCAACGGCGGCGACAATACACACTCGTATCGGCATGCGGAGGATCGCTGCCGCGATGAACACGAACAGTGACTTGCCGATGAGAATCGCAGCGAGAATAATGAGAATCGAGACGAGGTTATCCAAAATCATCGACGGTGCCAGTAGCATACCGATCGACACAAAAAAGAGACTGGCAAAAACCTCCCTGAAAGATATCATATCCGCGAGGGCCTGATGCCGGTATTCGCTTCCCGAGACGACCAGGCCGGCCAGAAACGCACCAACCGCCAGTGAAGCGCCGGATTTGGTGACAAGCCAGGCCGTTCCGAGGCATATCAGAAAAACAGACAGAATGAACAGTTGTCGCTGTCGAGTTCTGGCTACAAGACGAAGAATGCGAGGCACGACAAGAATAGCCAGGAGAAGTACAGCGGCCACAATGCCGACGGACTTTGCAAGCATGACGCCGAATGCGCCAGCGTCTGGATTAGAGCCAATCAGAAGCGGGATGATCAGCATTATCGGTATGACAGCGAAGTCCTGGAAAACGAGAATGCCCAGTATCAGGCGGCCGTGGGGAGCATCGACCTCTCCCCGTTGCTGTAATCCCCTTAGGACAATCGCCGTACTGGAGAGTGCGACGACCAAGCCGATGAAAATAGCTGAATTGCCCGCTAGACCTAACATACGGGCCAGGGTGAATACGACTGCTCCAGTGAGTCCAACCTGAAGGGTGCCTCCGGCCAGAACAAGTTTCCACAACCGCTGGAGCTTCTTCAAGGACAGTTCAACACCGATACCAAACAGGAGAAGCGCCACCCCTATCTCTGCCAGCACCTCAACCTGATGCGAGTCATCAATCAGGCCAAGTCCCTGCGGCCCGACGAGCACGCCGGACAGGATGAACCCTGCAACCGAGGGCAGTCTTAATCGGTGGAACAGAACAACGATGACCACCGCGAATCCAAGTATGATAACCAGATCGCGGAGATAGGCTAGCTCATGCATATCACTCCATCACCAATCTGACGTTTGTGTCTATCCTCTCAGGTCACATCGCCCTGGCCAAAGATGTCTGTTTTAGCATGGTCTACGATTGCTTTTACCGCGGGGTGTTCTATCCGTCGGTCCATCGACACCGCGTAGAACTTCTCCACAACACCGTCAAGAACGCCGGCCTCTCGAACGCGATATTGGCGGACGATTTCCTTTCCCACAATCTGTGGAGCCATGAAACAGCCCACTCTTGATTGTCCGAGCGACATAATCAACGCGCTGTCGTCGCACTCGGCAACTACTTTCGGACGTATATCATGAGATTCAAACCAACTCTCCAGAGATCTCCTTAGGACCGTTCGATCGCCGGGCAGTATGCAGGGAGCGCCATCAAGGAACTCCGGGAAACTGCCCCTGTAGCGCTTAGCCAGCTCCGGAGAGGCATAGACGGCAACCGGACTCTCCCCCAGCAGATGATTGAACCCGCGCACCCGGAGGTCCGGTCCGATAGGTGCGTCCGTCAGAACAATATCAAGCTCGTGCAGGATCAGCTCGGAAACCAGGCGGTCAGGATGATCCTCACGACACACCAGATTGTATGTGTGCAACGAGTCCAAAATCGGCGCCAGAAGTCTGGCCGCAGCTAGCTTGGGAATGACGTCCGCAAGACCTATCTGGACCCGTATCGGACGTTCGTGCGGGCGGTCCTCAAGAGCATCCTGCAGCTCTCGGCCGAGAGTGAATATCTCCTCCGCGTACCGATACACAACCTGGCCGACATCGTTCACCGTCATTTGACGCCCCGACCGATCAAACAGCTTGTAACCCAGCACGGTCTCAAGCTGTTGTATTTGTGAACTGATCGTAGATGGTGACAAACGCAGTGCTTCTGCAGCAGGAGCCAGTCCGCCCTTCCTGACAACCGTCCAGAAATACATCAGATGATGATAGTTGAGCCAGTCCATGGCATAAAACATACTGCGGTATAATCGAACTGTCAATATGATATTTTGTGATTTACCAACAATCGCTTTTTACCGTTATTACTGACAAGGCAGAATGAGCGGCCCTCGGCCGGCATGTGAAGGAGAGTATAGTGCGCAAGGATGACTTAATAATCCGGAGACCTGAACGATGATTGTGGAATCCATCGGTTCCCCCACGCTGATTGCCGGTTTCGTGGCTTTTGTGCTGCTTATGCTTGGCCTTGATCTTGGCGTGTTCCACCGCAATCAGCATACGGTTTCTGTTCGCGAGGCTCTGGCGTGGTCCACGGTCTGGGTGGGATTGGCACTGCTGTTCAATCTGGGAGTATATTTCTGGTTCGGCTCGAACAAGGCTCTCGAGTTTCTGACCGGGTATGTCATCGAGAAGGCATTGTCCGTGGACAATCTGTTTGTCTTCGTTGCTATCTTCTCGTACTTCAACATTCCCTCGGAGTGGCAACATCGCGTGCTCTTCTGGGGCATTCTTGGCGCTCTGGTTATGCGTGCCCTCTTCATCCTGGTGGGAGGAGCGATGCTCTCCCATTTCCACTGGACGATGTATTTGTTCGGCGGGATTCTCGTCGCCACCGGCATCAGACTCTTCAGGCAGAAGAGAGAGGGAATGGATGTCGATCGTTCCCTCATAGT
Source organism: uncultured candidate division Zixibacteria bacterium (assembly GCA_963664195.1). Lineage (GTDB taxonomy): Bacteria > Zixibacteria > MSB-5A5 > GN15 > FEB-12. The sequence goes on along the minus strand of OY760907.1, from coordinate 3,203,405 downwards.
GCGACTGGTGAAACGCCTCGTCCCGGTAGCTGACGGTCACCGGGGAGCGAATTTCCTCGCCAGAGAGAACGGTCGCTGGCTGATCACGCCACTCTTTCTTTCCCTCATTACGGTGGAGTTCTCGGATCTTCTTTTTGCGGTGGATTCTATCCCTGCGGTTTTTGCGATAACTTCCGACCCGTTTATCGTCTTTACGTCGAACATTTTTGCGATACTGGGACTGCGGTCACTGTACTTTCTGATGGCTGGCATGCTCGATCGGTTCCGTTATCTCAAAGCCGGGCTTGCGGTGGTTCTGGTTCTGGTAGGCCTCAAGATGCTCCTGTCGAGTGTGATCGAGGTACCAATCCTGATATCACTAGCCCTGATAACCGTTGTTCTGACCGGCTCGGTACTGTTCTCTCTCCGGCCGTCCCGCGATAAGACAAAGCCGACCGCGAGCTTGCCGAGAGGCAGCGGTTAACGTCAGAGACAGGAGACGACCTCCCGCTAGTGAATCTCCATAAACTTGGCGGTTGCGTGTGCCATGAGTCTGTCGTTCTGAATCAGTTCCGCCTCAAGAAGATGCAGCGGGGATCGTGATTTGGAAACTCGGGCGTTTATTGTCGCCGGAACTCCGGCGACAACAGGGTGATGGAACCGCATAACCAATTCACCCGTTGTCGCCGTGATTCCCTGTGAGAACAGGCAGTTTGTCATGGCACCGTCCAGCAGACAGGAGATTATGCCGCCGTGCAGAATGCCGTCGTACCCCTGGTACGAGAGGTCGCACGGAAACGTTGCCTCGACTGAGCCGTCGTCACAGAGAGAGAATTCCAGGTGCAGGCCATGCCCGTTGGCATCCCCGCACACTATGCATTGCGAATGATGTGTGTTGCGCAGGTGGTTGATGGATTCTCTGCCACCCTTAGTGGTCACAGAGATTGGATCCTGTTTCCAACGCACCCTGCAAGTGGGCCTTTACTATCTCATCCGGTTTGCCAACGGGAGCACCGATGACAACCTGCACGTCGTTTTGCTCGAAAAGCGTAATGGCCCTCTGCCCCATCCCGCCCGCGATTATCATATCGCAGCCCATCTTACCCAGCCAGGCCGGGAGTACGCCCGGTTCGTGCATCGGGGGCGTGTGCATTTCAGTATTGGTGATTTCCTTTGTCTCCATATCCACGTCCATTACTGCAAACTGCTGGCAATGACCAAAATGCGGACACAAGACTCCTTCGGCGGTCGGGATTGCGATTTTCATGCTCTGTTCTCTTTCACGTTTCTTAATATAGTTATAATGTGATTATATCCTTGCGACCGGTCGGCGTACGGTGCGCCATCTCTTCTGTCAACCGATTCTGGATCTGTCGAATTGCTTTTGCTGCTATGCCGTTGCTGTATTCCACTACGCTTGAGCCTGCTATCTGTGAGGCTGTCACCGCTGGGTCGTACGGTATTTTCCCAAGGACAGTAGTATCGTGGGTTTCGGCAAATGACTCGATTTGTGCGGTGATGTCGGGGTTGATGTCGTGCTTATTGATGCACAGACCCGTGGGAATGCCAAAATGCGAGGTCAACTCTCTCAGGCGTTCCATGTCGTGCATTGCGGACATTGACGGCTCGGTCACGATCAGTACATACGATGCGCCCGTGGTCGAGGCGATAACCGGGCAGCCGATTCCAGGAGGGCCATCGATGATGACCAAATCCCGCTTCTGTTCTTCGATTAACTTCCGGGCAGTTTGTCTGAGTACCGACACGAGCTTGCCCGAATTCCCTTGAGCCAGCCCAAGACGTGCATGGACCATGGGGCCGAACGGCGTCTCCGACACAAACCACTCGCCGCTCATGACATCGTTGAATTCTATAGCCTCCTCGGGGCATTGGCGTACGCATACCCCACAGCCGTCGCAGGCGAGCCGGTCAACGCGGTAGAGATCGCCGGATTCGTGAATGGCCTCAAATCGACACTTCTCCGCACAGATGCCGCAGCCGTTGCATTTGCCTTCCACGATGCGTGCCTGTTTGCCGCCGATGAACGAATGCGTTTCCAGTACTTGATTGTTTGTGATCAAGTGAAGATCGGCTGCGTCGACATCACAGTCCACTAATACCTTATTGTCAAACAGCGAGGCCAGCGCTCCGACCATGCTGGTTTTCCCTGTGCCTCCCTTACCGCTGACTACTACCAACTCTGTCATGGTTGACTCGCTTTAGAATGTTCTCGTACAACTCACAGAGGCTGCGTCGATAATCTTCATTTACCTGGAAGACCATGTCACCGCGCGAATATGCCTCGGCGATACGACGATCAAAAGGAATGCTCAGAAGAATATCGATGTCTTCTTTCAGGCAGTATTCCGTCGTCCGTCGATCTCCGGAATCGGCGCGATTAATCAACACGCCAAAAGGCAATCCGACCTCGCGCACCATGCCGACCGCCAGTCTCAGATCGTTCAATCCGAACGGAGTTGGTTCAGTGACTAACACGACGAAGTCCGTGGCCGAGATTGCCTCTATGGCCGGGCATGATGTTCCCGGCGGTGCGTCGAGTATGACTACGTCTGAAGTCAGGGACATCTTCTTGAGCGCCCTGGTGACAGGGGGAGACATCGCCTCTCCGACATTCAGGCGGCCTTCGAGAAACTCCACTCCCTTGCCTGTCCCCTTGCGGATTCTGCCAATGGTTCTTTCGATTTCGGTGATTGCGCCTTCCGGACACACGTCGACGCAAGCACCGCAACTGTGGCAGAGCGAGTCGAAAACTTCGACTGTTGTGCCGAGAACGGCAAGTGCATTGTACTCGCAGGCTGCCGAGCAGTCGCCGCAGAATGTGCACTTCTTCATATCCACTCGGGGGACAGGCACCTTAACGTCCAACTCTTTCAGCACGTCGGGTTGGATGAAGATACTCCCGTTCGGTTCTTCAACATCGCAATCAAGGCAGGCCACCGACCGTCCGGTCCCTGCGATCGCCACCGCGAGGTTGGTAGCAACGGTCGTTTTGCCGGTGCCACCTTTGCCGCTGGCTACTGCGATTCTCACAATCTCGTTGGACGTAGGATCATCTCCTTGTCATCTTGCTGCCACACTTGGGACAGTCTTCATCGATACACGGTACCCCCTGCCTGTGTGGTACGGTTGCTCCGCATTGCGGGCAGACGCATTCGCCTCCCGGACCGAGCGCTCGTCCGCCTCGTCCCATACCGCGACCTCCACCTTGACCGCTCCCACGGCCCCCGCCTCCTCCGCCTCGTCCCATGTTGTTATTCTGTGGCATGATAGACTCCTTTCATACTATGACACCCGTGCGGTCAGCGTGACTGCAGAATTCGGGCACTCGTCGACACACGCTCCACAGCCCGTACAGAGTTCAGACGTCACAGCAGCGATGTCGTCCGTTATGGAAACGGCGCCCGACGGGCAGACATCCGCACATATGCCGCAGCCGATACACTCGTCTTCCGAGACAACAGCGATATTGCCGCCGGTCTGTGGTGTAATTCGTTGGGGCGCGATTTCTGTCGGCTGTGGAACAGGCACTGACTGTCGCACGAACACTTCTTCCTGAGGAGTCGTTGACTGCCCAAAGGCACCGAAGACCGGCTGTTGACCCATGCCGACTCCTCCCCTCATCCCACGCCCTCTGCCGCATCCCCGGCCCTGACCGATACCGCAACCTCTACCCTGATTGTTGTGTCGCCCCATAGTATTCATCTGTCTCCTGCCGTTCAGGCTGGCCTACTCATCTTTTGGTTGCAGGTTCTGAACCCGTTGTTCTATTTTTGCCAGGGCCGCTCTGAGCTGCTTCGTCTCCTCGCGTAGCATCGCAAGTTCCTCCAGCTCGCTGCCCCCCGGCTGCTGCGGGACATTTGGCCAACCCTGTGCTCCGGTGGCAAAGAACCGGTTACGACGTCCGCGTCCACCACCCATTCCTCTGCCAAAGCCACGGCCATAACCGCTGCTGGCGTATCCCGGGACATTGTATCCGGCGCACATACCGGCACCACGTCCTGTCATCGGTCCGGCTCCATTTGGTCCGGTTCTATCTCCACCTGGCATACCTGACTCCTTTCGTCGCCTACATCCAGTGACCTTCGACATTAGCTCCGTCGCTAATGGCCAGTTTTTCATCACGGGCAAGCTGGATCGCATCCGCGACCGTCCCCTCGGCCCAACAGGCAGCCTTGATCTTGGCCGCCGCCAGTGCGCGGAATGCCTTTGGTCCGAAATTACCCGATACTACCAAATCCACATTCTTGTTGGCCACAGTTTGTGCGGCCTGGATTCCGGCACCTTGCGCGGCATTCATATTCTGGTCGTTTGACACTACCTCGACACTGTCATCAGCAGTGTCAAAAACCAGGAAACAGTGCGCCCTGCCAAACCGCGGATCAACGTTGCTTGTCAGTTCGTTTCCTTGAGCCGAAACCGCTATTCTCATCTTTGCTCCTCATGTTTTGTCTTCGCTGTCCTGCTCCACCACGGACGCGGCAGCGGCCACCAGTGCCACCTCTTCGACGTCCGCGCCCACAGCCGGGCAGTCGAAACCCTTCGTTCTCGATATCACCCCTGACAAAAGCTGCCAACACGTCTTCTGCTTCACCGCAGTGCCACGGTTGAACCTTGATGTCGCCAGATCGAAGAGCTTCTTCAAACCGGCAGGAGATCGCTCCGCAGATAAGGACATCTATGTTCAGGCTGGAAATGAATGCTGCCCCAGATGCAAAGTGACCGGGCGGAACGGTCACCGTCTCTCGCGCGACTTCATGACCGTCCTGGAGCCGAACCACCAACAGACACTGAGCCGTGTCCATCACCGGTGAGACTCTTCCGTCCCATACAGGTATTGCAACTTTCGCATTCATGCCGTGCGACAATACAGAAAGCATGCCAATTGCCTCAACGACATCTGGGCACAGCGGCTATCGCACAGCCCCACAACGAAATGCGGTCATGGTTTGAATGGAATTGAAGGCGGTCAAAAACACAATGATTGCACTATTGCAATAGCGGTAATTTGCGAATGGTTGTACTAGTGCAATCTATTGATTGCCTACTTGTGAATACCGAGCTTCTTCATTTTGCGCCAGAGAGTCGTCTTGTGCATGCCCAATTCCCTGGCACTTTCGGCCCGATTCCAGCCGTGTTTTCTCAATACGTCGCGGATGTAGGCGGCTTCGAGATCATCCATGGATTTGGCGCGAATGACCGGGTTGTCTTCGGACACCGTTCTGATTTGGGGCGGAAGATCGCCAACTTCTATCATCCCAGTGCGGCACAATACAAAGGCGTGTTCGATCACGTTTTCCAGTTCACGGACATTGCCCGGGTAATCGTAACCTGCGAGCACGGCGAGAGCATCGGGAGAAACGTCCTCGATATGCTTCTTCTTGATATTGTTGAACCGGCGAATGAAATGATCCACGAGCAGGGGTATATCCTCACGTCGATCTCGGAGCGGTGGCAGCTTGATTTTGATGACGTTGATTCGATAAAACAGGTCCTCGCGGAAAGTGCCTGCCTTAACCTGAGCAGCCAGGTCCCTATTGGAAGCAGCAATAATACGAACATCCGAGGACACAGGCCTGGTTGAACCGAGCGGCTCGAACACTCTCTCCTGGATGACCCGAAGAAGCCGTACTTGCAGAGCAGGAGAAACGTCAGCGATCTCGTCGAGAAACAACGTTCCCCTTTCAGCTAACGCAAACCGCCCCGGTTTGTCTCTTCTGGCATCAGTAAAAGCTCCCGCCTCGTAACCAAACAACTCCGACTCAAGAAGCGTGTCCGGCAATGCGCCGCAATTGACCGCCACAAACGGTTCATCTTTGCGTTCAGATAAACTGTGTAACGCCCGGGCAATCAATTCCTTGCCGGTTCCAGTATCTCCCTCCACAAGAACCGTACTGTCGCTTTCGGCGACCCCCGGAAGGATGTCAAAAATACCGAGCATGGCGCTGTTTTTGGATATAATATCGTGGAACGAGTACTTTCGTTCCAATTCACGCCGGAGATCTTCGATTGCTGTCAGGTCCCGGAACGTCTCCACGCCGCCAACGATATTCCCTTTTTTGTCTTTGAGTACGGCGGTGGATATGCTAATCGGAATACGCTCGCCATCGGAGTCAACCACATAAACTGCGCGATTCACGACCGGGCGACCGGTATCGAAAGTCTCTCTCAGCGAGCAACTTGTTTCACAGATGGAAGCGTGGAAGACATCGCAACATCGTTGCCCGACAGCTTCTTCTCGCGCTATGCCGGTGATGTCCTCGGCGGCTCGATTGAACGAGGTGATCCGCCAATCACGGTCCACCGTAAACACGCCATCGGCGATTGAATCGAGAATGATTCCCGTGCTGTCGGGATTGGAAACTGACTTCTTCATCTGGCTAACCTACTTCCGACCGTAATGTACTAATCGGATTGCAATTATGCAACCTCTATATATGCATTACTATCGGCTTGGAGTCAGCGGCTGATTAGCCTAATGTCTCTGGAGCGTTGCCTATGTCTGGAGGTCGGCCAGAAACAGATGCCCGGTTTCCCGATCAACAAACACACGGAAGTGACTCCCCGGAGCATCCTCGTAAATGAGTTCCGTGGTTTCAGGCCAGAGACTCTTCCGGAATCGTCGGCAGCTCTTCCATGAACCAGGAAACCCATCGGTGAACGTCATTGCAACGAATCCCCATTCGCAGTTTCCGCATTCGGGCAGCGCGTTCCTGCGGATCCATGGAGAAGGCTGCGTAGATTGCGTCTGCCGTACCCTCAACATCGTACGGATTGACAACAAGGGCACCCTTATCCAGTTGCGCGGCGGCACCGGCAAACTCCGAGAGGATGAGCACGCCGCCCTCATCAACAGAGGCGGCACAGTATTCCTTGGCCACCAGATTCATTCCGTCGCGAAGCGGCGTGATGAGAGCAATTTCACAGGCTCGATAGTGCCCGAGCAACTGCACCCGGTCGAGTCTACGAAACATATAGTGAATGGGGATCCAACCGTGCTCTGAGAAACGTCCATTGATTCTTCCGGCCAGTTGATCCAGCTCAACCTTGATATCCTGATACTCTGGCACGTTGAGTCGACTGGGCACCACTACCTGCAGGAGCGATAGTTTACCGATCAGCTCGGGATACTTCTCCAGCGCACGCTCCCACGAGAGAAATCGCTGCCCGATACCCTTTGTATAGTCGAGGCGGTCCAGTCCAAGAGCGAGAGTGTCCGCCCGAACGTTCTCCTTGATATACCACGACGCGTTGGCGACATCCTCAGTTCGGGCGCCGCTATCGAAGTCAGTAAAATCGATGCTAATCGGGTAGTTGCCGACCTTGATCGTGCGACCTTCGTACCCTACCTGTGACTGAAACCGTTTCGATCTCACTGCGGCTTCCGGAACAAACGCCCTTACACACTGAAGGAAGTTCCGTTTGTCTTTTTCTGTTTGAAACCCGAGATGATCGTATTCCAGCATTCCCCTCAGGAGATCATCCCGCCACGGGAATCGTTGGAAGAGATCTCGCGAGGGAAACGGAATGTGGAGAAAGAAATGCAGGTAGCGGTCGTAGCCGAGTTCGCGAAGCTCCTTGCCGACCATAAGGAGCTGATAATCGTGAATCCAGACAAAACAGTCATCGTCTATGGCCCGGAAGGTCTCCTTTGCGAAAAGCCGATTGACGGCACAGTACTGTTCCCAGTTCGGGAGATGAAAACTCGCCTGCCCGAGAAGATCATGGAAGAGCGGCCATATCGATTGATTGGCGAAACCTCGGTAGAAATCACGGATTTGATCCTGAGATAGACTCACCGCCTTGAGGCGGTACCCCAGATCGCTGCTGTGAGAATCCAGCAGTGGTCCGGCATCTACGGTGGAATCGCAACCGGGCCAGCCGATCCAGGTGCCGCCAGCCTTGCGAATCAGCGGCGCAAGGGCCGTCACCAATCCACCAGAGGCAGCGCGCAGTTCCGGGCCCTCATCCCCCGTCTCAATCTGAACCGGGAGGCGATTCGACACCAGGATTATTCTTTTGTTAATGCCTTCAGCCATCTCTCCAGAAACCCTACGAGTTCTGTCGGTGGTTGCAACCAGATGTCCGCCTCGGTCTCCCGGGCCTCCTCACGCACGAGTATTCCCAGCGAGGGCGCGCGCAGTGCACGAAACGCATCCTCATCGGTCTCATCATCACCGGCGTAGGCTACCGGAACGCCCGGCCCCGCCCGAGTGCAAGCCTTTCGCACGGGGTACGCCTTGCCGTACTTGGCATACCGTATCTCCAGACCGCCATCAAAGTTGCGAAGTTGCAGATCATACCGCCAGGCCAGCGGTCCCCACTTTTGTCGAATGGCCGTCTCGATCTCCGTTATCTCCTGCGGCGAAGCACCCCGCCAGTGAAACGCCACGCCTGATGTCTTCACCTCAAACCTGGCCGTACAGAGGGGACCTTTGGCCCAATTGGCGATTCGCTCGATTTGACCTGCCGTATCCTCCGGGATAGGCGCTTGCAGGTAAACACCCTCGACCGTCAACCTCTCCATTCCATGACATCCCCACAACTCGGGCAACGGATTGATATCAAGCAGCGGCTGCAGGTCTTCGATTGTACGACCGCTGACGATCGCAAGTCGCGTTGCCCCCTGCGCCTGAATCGCGTCCAGCACTGACTTGGCCCCCGGGTACATTGTAACAGCCGACGGGTCTTGTTGAAAAGGCGCCAGAGTACCGTCAAAATCGAGCATCAGCACCGGCTGCGCGGACTCTCCAACTTGCGCCAGGAAACCGTCGACATCTGCGCCTGAAGAGAGAATCTTCATAAGTCCCTGCTAGAATGCGAGTAGATGATCGGTGAGACCCTTCTTCAGTCCGACAAGGAGAGTGAGATACTCGCGGAGATGGCGGTTAAGGAGGAAGTTTTCGGTTACGAACACTTTTGCCGTCTTACCGAGCCGTTCGCACATCGCCGGATCACGCAGCAGCTCCCTGATACGCAGTGCCGCTCCCTGAGGAGATTCAACGAGAAATCCCGTGTGATGGTTGTGCACCTGCAAACGAATCCCCCCGGTGTTGCCACCAATCACCGGGCGCGACTTCCACATCGCTTCCGTCACCGTCAGTCCGAAGCCTTCTCGGAGTGACTTCTGGACAACAACCGTGGACGCCCTTTGAATTGCATTAATCGTTCGGTGGGCGTCACCAGGCAGCATGAGTATTTTGATCCGCTCGTCATTCTGAGCCGCTTCCATCACCTCGTCGTGAACGGCCGCTCCTTCGGGATCATCCGTTGCTCCCCCCCCGGCCAGCACGAGCTGCGCGTCGGTGCCATTACCCAGCAGCTTGAAAGCCTCAATCACGCCCACGGGATCCTTGAATCTATCGAACCGTGAAATCTGTGAAATGATCGGCCTTTCGGTATCTATATCCAGCCGCCGCATAGTCGACAATACTTCGTCGTCAGTCATCTCACAGTTCTTCTCGGAAAGCGGATCGATACTCGGAGCTATGATGAACTGCGGATGATCCAATCGCTGGGCAAACCGTGGCATAGAATAGATGCTTGAATCATACTGTTCCACTATCGGCCTCAAGTACCGCCAGACAGCCCGATTCGGCTGGCCGACGTTTATGTGGCAGCGCCAGGTCCACAACCCTCTTCGGTCCGGGCACAGGTTCAACAAGTAGGCTGGCTGGGGATCGTGGATGACGACAAAATCTGCCGACTCGAGAATCGGTTTGAGACGTTTCGCATTGTCGCGGACAACCTCTTCATAGGTCTCGGTCTTTGATTGTGGTAAGACTACCTGTTTTCCCTGAAGACCATTGTGGAAGTCCTTCGTCACCTGGAAGAACTCCGAAGTTCCGTCAATCGTCTCCCAGGAGGCCTTTAATCCAAGATCGTTCATCAGAGGAACGAGCCAGGCCAGAATCTCAGCCACTCCGCCGCCAACCCGCGTGGAATTCACATGCACGACAGTCGCTCCCTTGAGACCGGAGGCAAGCTGCTGGAGCTGCCTGATCGCCGGACGACCGACAATATCTGCGTAGGTTTCCAGCTTCACAGCCTTCATGAAGCAACTCCCTTGAGGCTGGAAAGATCATGAATCATTCGTTCCTTGAGCTGGCTCAGGCTGAGATAATAGAAGTCGATTTCCCGAAGACTGGCAATCATGTCAACAGTCTCCGACGCATCAAACTCTTTGAACCATTCGCTAAAATCATCCAGGCCGGTAGGCGTGCGCCGGCGTGCCTCGATGAAATGGAAGTAAATGCTCGAAAGACTCATTTGGGGCAGTATTTTCGTCAGGTGTTTCGGCTCCTTGAGTACTAGCCCTGCCGAAAACACAACCGTTACGGCCCGCATGAACAGAAACTCTTCCCCTCTCGGCACCGTAGTCAAGTACGGCACTTCGGCGTGACGATCATCCAGGACGTCCAGAACCGCCCGACGGAGGCTTTCCATGTCGGGAAACGAGTACGGGTTCAGAACTCCCAATCGTTCAGCCAGAACCCGATCCCTGAGAAATCTCGCCGCCCAGACCGAGAAGTCGTTGCGAAATTCGGGATCATCGAAAGTGGGTCGCGGAGCCGTTTCGCAAAAGTGGTGGAAGAGACACTCCGGCGGACATACGGTAATCCGTTCGCGTAGCTCTCGTATCGAGAAGGCTGATTCGACCCCCCCCATGCGGGTGATTAACGCACAGTCTTTTACCTCAAACGTCTGGCCCATACCATGGTAACAGACCAATACACATCTGGTTCCATCCAATCTGGCCCTTGAGCAACACCTCTCGTGAGTTGACACCGATTGAACCTGGAAACAGCTGAAGTCAGGGAACATAACCGACAACCTGACAATGGCCCCGAGGCCGAGGGAAATCGAATGTGTACACAGAGGTATTACCTGAGGCACAATGTTGGTTTTCTCGGTCGAAAGTCCTTGCCAAAAACCGCATCGCTACAGATATTCGCGCGACGCTGATCGACAAGTGATTTGTTGCCGATAGGTATTGACAAATGGCAGGCTTCCTTGGTCCAGCGTTCAGGCTGCTGGCGACAACGGCTGGATCGCGGGATCGGACAACTTGGGACTAAATTCGGGGCCGATGCATGCATCAAACAGCTTCTTTACCGATGTCACAAACAACTGTAGAATTCAGTCAGAACGAGTGGACGTTTATTGACCGGGTGATTGAAGAACACCGGGATATTGACGGCTCGCTTATTCCCGTACTTGAGGCAATCCAGGACCGCGTGGGCTATCTGCCGGAATCCATCCAGCGCAGAGTGGCCGTCGGCCTAAACCTCCCCCTCAGTCGCGTGTATGGCGTGGTTACGTTTTACTCGTTTTTCACTATGCGCCCGCGCGGGAAACACCAGATACGCGTTTGCCTCGGCACGGCGTGTCATGTGAAAGGCGGTCAAAGGATCGCCGAAGAGCTTGCCGGGAAACTGGGCATTGGCATCGATGAATGCACGCCGGATCGCCAGTTCAGCCTCCACGTAGTGCGCTGCCTCGGTGCTTGCGGTCCGGCCCCCGTCATGTTGATCGATGACGACCTTCACAAGGAAGTGAAGCCCGCCCAACTCGACCGCATTCTGAAGGAGTACCGATAACGTGAGCAGCAATGACGACCGTCAGGCGGTGGCAGGGCTGGACCGAATCGGCAGCCTCGAAGATCTCGATGCCATCAAACAAAAGGTCACCGCGGAAGAGAAATCATACGACCACCACGTTCTTGTTTGCAGCGGGACACCGTGCAGGGCTGCTGACGGCCTTGAGGTCAAGTCTGCAATTGAACGTGAACTCTCCTCCCGGGATTTTTGCGACCGCGTACGGGTGAGCGAATGCGGTTGCATGGGGTTTTGCGCGGTTGGGCCCGTGATGATAGTGAACCCCGGCGGTTACTTCTATCAGAAGGTGACAGACGCTGACGTGGCAGACATTGTCGAACAGCACCTTCAGCACGGTCAGCCGGTGACACGCCTGATGTACTCGGAGAACGACCTGGACGCTCCTGTTCAAACGGTGGACGAGCTTCCCTACTTTGCCGGTCAGAAGCTGTTGGCTCTGCGCAACGGCGGCAGAATCGACCCCGAGAACATTGAGGAGTATATCGCCCGCGACGGATACCGTGGCCTTCACAAGGCGGTGGAGGAAATGTCCCCCTTCGAAATCATCCAGGAGGTGAAGGAATCCGGTCTCCGCGGCCGTGGAGGCGGCGGTTTTCCCACCGGTCTGAAATGGCAGTTCTGTTCGTTCGCGAAGGGTAATCAGAAATACGCGCTTTGTAATGCCGACGAAGGCGACCCGGGTGCGTTCATGGATCGCAGCATTCTGGAATCAGATCCGCATTCCGTGGTTGAAGGCATGGTCATTGCAGCTCGCGCAATCGGCGCCAACCGGGGATATGTCTACTGTCGGGCGGAGTACCCGCTCGCTCTAAAGAGACTGCAGAAAGCCATCGATCAAGCGAGAGCGTACGGCCTGCTGGGCGAGGACATATTCGACAGCGGTTTTGATTTTGATCTTGAGATATACAAAGGCGCCGGAGCATTTGTGTGCGGGGAGGAAACTGCCCTCATGCGTTCCATTGAAGGCCAGCGCGGAACGCCCAGACCACGCCCGCCGTTTCCCGCAGTGTCAGGGCTGTGGGGCAAACCCACCATTCTGAATAACGTAGAGACGTACTGCAACATCCCGCAAATTATCCTGCACGGTGGCGAGGAATACGCCTCCATTGGCACCGAAAGCGCCCACGGCACGAAGGTTTTTGCCCTCTCGGGCAAAATCAAACACTTCGGACTGGTCGAAGTTCCGATGGGAACCACTATTCGCACCGTTGTCAACGAGATCGCCGGCGGTGTGCCGGACGGTGGCAAGCTGAAAGCGGTTCAACTCGGGGGACCTTCCGGTGGCTGTCTTCCCGAGGAGAAACTCGACACGCCGATTGACTATGATGCCATTTGCGAGGCCGGCGCAATCATGGGCTCCGGCGGCATGGTCGTAATGGATCAGTCGACCTGTATGGTAGATGTGGCTCGTTTCTTTATGGAGTTCTGCCAGGACGAATCCTGCGGAAAGTGCACTCCTTGCCGCGTGGGTACCCGACGTATGCTGGAGATACTTCAGCGCATTTGCAGTGGCCACGCTCACGAGCGTGATCTTGATTTGCTCGAGGACCTTGCGGCCACCATCAGCGATGCTTCGCTCTGCGGTCTTGGACAGACGGCCTCGAACCCGGTGCTGAGCACGATTCGCTATTTCCGGGATGAATACGAGGCACACATCCGTGAGAGACGTTGTCCCGCAGGAGTTTGCCGCGATCTCATCACCTATCGCATCACCGACGAATGCACCGGCTGTCTGGCGTGTGTCAAGAAGTGTCCGGTGGGGGCAATCACTGGTGAAAAGAAGCAGGTACACACGATCGATGATAGCCTGTGTACTCGATGTGGTGTGTGCCGGTCAGTTTGCCGGTTCAACGCTGTGGAGGTGGTGTGATGATTACTCTGACAATTGACAACCGCGAGGTTCAAGTTGAGGCTGGGACCACCATTCTTCAGGCGGCGAAACAAGTCGGTATACAGATACCAACTCTCTGCGCCATGGAGGAGATCAATCACGCGCCCGGCTCCTGCCGAGTCTGTGTGGTCGAGGTTGACCGAAGCCGTTCGTTGGTCGCCTCCTGCGTGTATCCAGTCGCCGAGGGGATGAAAGTAAAAACCAACTCACCCCGCGTGCGGCATGCCCGTCGCGGTATTGTTGAGTTTCTACTTTCGGATCACCCGCAGGACTGCGACACCTGCCTGAAGAACGGTCAGTGCGAGTTGCAGGATCTAGCGGCCCGAGTCGGCGTGAGCGACGTGCGCGTTCCGCGTACGGATCTCTCAAAAGGGCGCCAATACGATGACTCCTCCCCTGCGCTGGTTCGTGACACCGCCAAGTGCATCAATTGCCTTCGTTGTGTGACGGTATGTGCTGAGATTCAGGGAGTCAGCCTGCTCACTCCGGAAGGCCGGGGTTTTGACTGCCGCGTCGTGCCGGCCCTTCGTGCTGATCTTGCAGACTCGGCCTGCACCTACTGCGGGCAGTGTGCGGCCGTTTGTCCCACCGGTGCAATCGTCGAAAAGGACGACACCCTTCGAGTACTCGCCGCTCTCGATGATCAGTCCAAACACGTTATCGTTCAGGAAGCCCCCGCCATTCGAGCTTCCCTCGGCGAGGAGTTTGGGATGCCGGTCGGTTCGCTCGTGACAGGTAAACTGTTGACTGCACTCAGGTATCTAGGGTTCGATAGGGTCTTCGATACGAATTTCGCCGCGGATGTCACGATTATGGAAGAAAGTACGGAACTGCTTCATCGCCTCCAAGGGGGCCAGAAACTCCCGATGATTACGTCGTGCAGTCCCGGATGGGTGAAGTTCATCGAGCACTTCTACCCCGATTTGCTGGATCACGTTAGCACCTGCAAGTCTCCGCAGCAGATGTTCGGTGTCCTCGCCAAAACCTACTACGCACAGACATCCGGAATCGACCCGAAGAATATCTACGTAGTTTCCATAATGCCCTGCACAGCCAAGAAGTACGAGGCTTCGCGACCGGAAATGTGCGATTCGGGCTATCGGGATGTTGACGCTGTTTTGACCACGCGAGAATTGGCCCGGATGATCCGCGAGGCGGGAATCGACTTTGTCAATCTTCCTGATGGCGAACACGATACGCCCATGGGGCAATACTCAGGCGCGGGAACGATTTTTGGCACGACGGGTGGCGTCATGGAGGCGGCAATACGGACTGTTTACGCCACGGTAACGGGTAAAAGCCTTGACAATCTAAACGTTTTGCCCGTGCGTGGGCTTAATGGAGTGAAAGAAGCAACGCTTGAGATCGGCTCTCTTGGTCCGGTCAGTGTAGCTGTGGCCAGCGGACTTGCCAATGCGCGCAGGCTTCTTGATTCTATAGTAGAAGGAACTGCCAAGTATCAGTTCATTGAGATTATGGCCTGTCCCGGCGGATGTATCGGCGGCGGCGGCCAACCGCTCGGCGGTGGCAAAGACAAACTCGCCCTTCGGGCAAAGGCGCTGTATCGGGATGATTCTGACGTGCAGCAGTACCGGGAGTCACATAACAACCCGGCGGTCAAGGCCGTCTACGAAAGGTTCCTGGAGGAACCAGCCGGAGAAATCGCGCATAAGTACCTTCACACGCGCTATGTGAAGCGTGGAATATGATACGAGAACAGGCTGACTAACGGAATTCAGATATGACGAACAAGCACCAGATACTGATCGTAGATGACGACCCCGACATACGGGAAGCGCTTGGCATCATCCTTGAAGGAAACGGGTACGGTGTCACCAAGGCCACCTGCGCCAAAGAAGCGCTGGCGGCAATTGACCAGCAAACGCCCGATGTGATCATTCTCGACGTAATGATGACCACCGACACGGAAGGATTCGACTTCGCGTTCGAGCTTCGCAACAGGCCCGGATGCGGAAATATACCGATCTTCATGCTGACGAGTTTCCTCGACAAGGTGCGTGAGGACGGACCGGATCAGTATCAGCACATTCTCGGCCAGCAGTGGCCGGCGAAATGGATTTTTGAGAAACCGATTCCCGCCGAAAAACTACTAAAGAAACTCAAGGCAGTATTGGATTCATAACGATACACTGCCGGGGAGAACGATGACGACAGAGAGACCGACTATCGGACTGTATGATCTGCCGCACGAGTGGCATCGCGGGCAACGGATCATGCAGGGCGAACTCAGAGATCGCTCTATATGGTTCATCAAGCTGCGCTGGTTTGTGCCCTTCGGAATAGCAGCCGGCGTTCTCATGGCCTCGTGGCTGCATGTCGAGCTGTCGTCCCCCGCGGCAATACTTGTGATTGCCGGTTTCATACTCCTCTACAATGTCGTCTTTTTCGCTTTTCGGCAACGGTTGCCGGAGATCATTGATAGAGAGGAACAACAGACTATCCGACACTTCACCCGATGGCAGGTGGGGTTCGATTACATTTCGATGTTCCTCCTTGTTCATTACACCGGCGGAATCGCCAGTCCGCTGATATTCTTTTTCATTTTCCATATCATCTTCTCGTCGATACTCCTGCGACCGGTAGCAAGCTGGGGTTTTGCAGCTATGGTCGTGGCGGGCATGACCACTGTTGCCGTGGTTGAGTACCTTGGATGGCTCCCGAACCACGAGATAGTAATATCCGGCAGGGCTAGCGATCTCTACACCCAGCCTTACCAGATTGCTGTGCAACTCTGTTTCTTCGCCGCCTCGGTGCTGATTACTGCCGCCGCGACGACAACGATCATGACCATGCTCCGCAAACGCATTGACAACCTGATGGAGATGTCTCATACGGTCGACCTCCTGAACCGCAAGCTCAACGCCCTCTTCTCTATGACTCAGGCCATTGGATCGGTAAGAGACCTGGACGATGTTTTGAAGATAGTCACCACGGAACTCGCACAGATTATCGGGGTGGTCGGCATTTCCGTGAAACTGCTGGACAACAACTCCCGGCAACTCAGTCTGGTTGCGGTGCACGGCGTCGTGCCGGATGCCCGCATGAACCGCACCATTGATCTTAACCGCAGTGCGCTCAGTCGACGAGTGATCGAGGGCGAGGCGTTCGCCGTATGGAAAGCCGGTGACAACGAAAGCCTCCAATATGCCGACGATATGCACGAGGCCGGGATTCGGTCTGCCCTGTTCGTTCCGCTCACCGTCGACGATCGTTCGATAGGCGTCCTTGGGGCATACTGTACCGAGGACGACCGCTTCGGCTCAGATGAAATCGAGTTTTTCCGTCTGGCCGCAAGTCTGGTTGGCATTGCCATCGACAACGCTCGATCCTACCAGGCGATCGAGCGACTCGGCAAGGAACGTTCGTGGTTCATGATGCGTGTCGCTCACAATCTTCGCGCTCCCCTGTCTGCCATGGCCAGTCTGCTCGATGTCGTCGTGAATGAATACCAGGGACCTCTTAACGATGACCAGAAGAAGAGCATCGGCCGCATCCACCACCGGGCACACGACATGATTTCGATGATCAACGAATTGCTGGTCCTCACACGCGAAAACGAGGATATCAAGGAAGTACGAGAGTCGGTAGATCTCCGTGAACTGGGAAAACGCGTCGAGCGAACATTTGCGGAAGAAGCCAACCAGAAATCTATCGCGCTGATCGTCAATGAATGCGAGGGGAAACCGAGAGCTCTCGGTGATCCCGAGGCGCTCCTGCAGGTGCTGGAAAACCTCGTGTCAAACGCCATCAAATATACGCCTTCCGGTGGACGAATAGAGATCACTTTTTCCGAACCGGGCGCTGACCAGGTTCGTATTGAGGTTGGAGATAACGGTATCGGAATAGCGCCTGAGGCCCTGGAGAATGTGTTTGATGAATTCTATCGTGCCGACAACGCACGCAAGCTCGATGAAGTCGGCACGGGACTAGGACTGCCCATAGTAAAGAAAGTCGTTGAGCGGCATGGAGGAGAGATACACGTCACCAGTGAATCCGGACAGGGTAGCAAGTTTACCGTGAATCTGCCCTCTTCCAAGAGCGAGGCTCCTGAGAGTCTTCAACAGTCCTGAGAATAACAGACAAAGGCGGGCGCTATGGACAATTCACAGTCGACATCAAAAACACTCCATGACGAGAGAGACAGATATCTTGACAGCGGCAAGAGCTTCATCGACGACGAGGCGATCGAGCGCCTTCTTAAGGCTCACTCAGGACCTGAAACGGCACATGTGCGGGACATTATCGCGAAATCGCTCTCGTTGGCAAGGCTCGACCCTGCTGAAACGGCCGCTCTCCTGCACGTCACGGACGACGCGCTTTGGGGCGAAATGTTCGCCGCAGCGGCCGAGGTAAAGAACCGGGTTTACGGCCCCCGCATTGTCACCTTTGCCCCCTTGTACTGCAGCAATCTCTGCGTAAACTCCTGCCTGTACTGCGGATTCCGTCGCGAGGACAAAGAGATGGTGCGACGGGTGCTGTCCGAAGAGGAAATCAGGCGTGAGACAGAGGCCCTGGTTGCCAACGGACACAAACGTCTGGTATTGGCGTTCGGGGAACATCCTTCCACGGGAGTGGACTACATGGCCCGAGCGGTGCGCACGGTTTATGACGTGAAGGTCGACAAAGGTGAAATCCGCCGGGCAAACCTCAATGCAGCTCCACAGACAATTGCCGGAATGAAAACGCTTGGCGAAGTCGGCATTGGCACTTATCAGGTTTTTCAGGAAACCTACCATCACGATACTTACGCTCGCGTGCACCCCCGCGGTCCCAAGTCTGATTACAACTGGCGTCTGTATGCCCTTCACCGCGCACAGGAGGCGGGCGTCGATGACGTCGCCATTGGCGCGCTTTTCGGACTGTACGACTGGCGCTTTGAAGTCCTCGGTTTGCTCTACCATGCCATCGATCTGGAAAAGAGGTTTAATGGTGTCGGACCGCACACGATCTCATTCCCCCGGCTGCAACCTGCGGCCAGCGCTCCGCTGACAAACGAGGACAATCCGTATCGAGTCAACGATGACGATTTCAAGAAACTGATCACGGTGATTCGTCTCTCGGTGCCTTATACCGGCATGATTGTTACTGCCCGAGAACCTGCCCATATCCGTCGGGCGGCAATGAACCTCGGCTGCACGCAGACCGATGCGTCTTCTCGAATTGGGCTTGCCTCTTACAGCGATCAGGCGTACGAGCAACAGGAGAACCGCCAGCAATTCCATCTCGGCGACACCAGAGGTCTCGACGAGGTCACTCGCGAGTTTGCTGAAATGGGGTTTCTCACCTCGTTCTGCACGGCGGGATACCGCTGCGGACGTACCGGTGAGTGTTTCATGAATATGGCAAAGAGTGGGAAAGTCCACGAATTCTGCATCCCCAACGCCATATTCACGATGAAGGAGTACTTGATTGACTACGCCTCTGCTGAAACGCAGGCTTCCGGCGACAACTTGATCATGCAGAAGGTCGACGGGCTACCTGACAAAATGCGTGAGAAGGTCCGAGCGAAACTCAAGGATATCGAGAAAGGACAGCGAGACATCAGGTTCTGATCTCGCTGGCTTGGACTCTAATATGACACTGGCAACTCCCAGGGGAATGCGCCTGCACATTGGAATCTTCGGACGTCGCAATGTCGGCAAATCAAGCCTGCTCAATGCAATCACCGGACGCGAGGTCTCAATCGTTTCTGACGTTGCGGGAACAACAACCGATCCGGTCGAAAAAGCCATGGAACTGCTGCCCATCGGGCCGGTACTGTTTATCGACACGGCAGGGTTGGATGATGTCGGCGACGTTGGTGATCTTCGAGTCGAACGCACTCAAAAAGTCCTTGGCCGGATCGACGTCTGTCTGGTCGTAAGCACTCCGGACGAATGGACGGAGTATGAAAACAATCTTCTGGACAGGCTCGCGCTGCGCGAGATACCGGCGATCGTTGTTATCAACAAATGGGACCAGGAAGCAACGTCATGTTCCTACGTGGACGGTTTAATCGATGCTGGTCAATTGGTTGTGCGGACCTCGGCTGTTCATGGAACCGGACTTGATGATCTCCGACAGGCTTTGATCGACTGCGTCCCTGATAGCTTTTTAACCGGTCGCCCGATCATATCCGATCTCATCGGCCCCGGTGAGATGGTTGTTCTGGTCGCCCCAATCGACAAAGAGGCACCAAGAGGTCGCCTGATTCTGCCGCAGGTGCAGACTATCAGGGATTTGCTCGACCGCGGTGCACAATGCCTTGTGGTCAGGGACACGGAGCTTACTGCTGCTCTGAACTCGCTCAAGAAGCCACCTCAGGCGGTTGTGACCGATTCACAGGCATTCGCACACGTGGCAGAAGTGACACCAGAGGCCATTCCGCTCACAAGTTTCTCGATCCTCTTCTCTCGTCTGAAAGGAGACCTCGTTACACAGGCCGCCGGCGCTGCGGCCATAGACCATCTCGTGCCGAGTGATCGCGTGTTGATCGCCGAGCATTGCACTCATCACCCTATTGAAGATGACATCGGGCGCATCAAAATCCCCCGTTGGCTCAGGAAGCGTGTGGGCGGGGAACTCGTATTCGACCACGTGCGCGGGCATGATTTTCCCGACGACCTCTCCCCCTATCGATTGGTGATCCACTGCGGTGCGTGTACGGCTAATCGCCGTGAGGTTCTCACCCGGATTCAACGATGTCTAAACGCCAGCGTACCTGTCACGAACTACGGCATGACTATTGCCCATTGTTTTGGCATTCTTGAACGCGCCCTCGGACTTTTCCCCGAGGCCGCCAGAGCCTACACAACAGAGACAACAAATGAATGCGGAACAGATTCTCACACTGCTTCGTGACAACGATCCGGCATGTCTTGAGGAACTGTGCGCACGCGCGAATGCTGTTCGTCGCAAGGTCGTCGGCGACGCCGTGCATCTTCGCGGTCTTATAGAATTCAGCAACCGCTGCTCCCGAAACTGCCTCTACTGCGGTCTGAGAGCGGCCAATCAACGTCCACCACGTTATCAAATGACCACGGACGAGGTATCCGAGTGTGCCCGCGAGGCGACTCGTCGGAGCTACGGTACGGTTGTCCTGCAATCAGGTGAATGCGAGGACAGCACCGTTGATTGGCTGGCCGAAACAATACGCACTATCAAAGGCGAAACCCCTCTGGCTGTCACACTGAGTGTCGGAGAACGGAGTTACGAAAATTACCGCATTTGGCACGAAGCAGGAGCAGATCGCGTCTTGCTGCGTTTTGAGACATCAGACCGTGAGTTGTACAGCCGTATTCATCCCGGACTCGATCTGCATCGTCTCGATATACTCCCCACACTTCGCGAGATAGGCTATGAAATCGGCAGCGGCGTTATGGTAGGTATTCCGGGGCAGTCATTCGAGAGTCTGGCCAATGACATTCGGTTGTTTGCGGAACTTGATTTGGACATGATTGGACTGGGACCATACATACCCAATCCGGACACGCCCCTTGACCGAGAGTACCGAAAGCTGGGTCTGGATTCCGGGCACGTCCCGAATTCCCCGGAAATGACCTGTAAGGTCCTTGCTCTCGCCCGAATACTGTGTCCCGAAGCCAACATCCCCGCCTCCACCGCCCTTGCTACTGTATCTGATCAGGGATATACCGCCGGTCTCCGCTCAGGCGCTAATGTGATAATGCCAAGGCTGACTCCTGCACCTTACCGAGAGATGTACGACATATATCCCTCTCCGAATTCTGCGGGCGACGAGGACCACACCAATCGCGCAGTGGAAGCAATACGTGCGACCGGCAGACATCCCGGTACAGGACAGGGACCTCGTCTCCGACACACTCCAGGCTAGAGACCGTGACAGACAAAGAAAGCAAGAGAAGTCCGTTAAGAGTGACTTCCCCTCCTGCCTGGTGCAAAGTCGGCCCATCTAGTTGGCTCTGAGTTCCTCCAACCGCGATATAACCGACTCCACAGCCATTCTGTAGGGCTGACGACTCTGTTGCGCACGAGAGAGTGAGATGCCACTCATCAAGAGCATCAATATGTCTTCCGCCTCCCTGACCGGGTCGATATCGGCGCTGATGTGACCCGCTTTCATACTGCGGCGAATAGCCTTGAGCAGTGCCTCGCGGCTTCGCCTCTGAATTCGTCGGGAACGCTTCTTGAATTCATCGTCGAGGGGAGCCATCTCCATAGACACATTAAGGAGCGGCGATCCGAGCCACCGCTTGCTACTGTTCATGATCTTGCCAAACCCGCCCAGAATGCCCTCAAGGCATTCTATTACGTTTTCACAGCATCGAAGAGGCTCGATCCACTGCGTATTGGCCTCGGCACAGAAGACTTCGTCATACACCGACAGGCTCAGCTCACGTTTGCCGTTAAAGTAGTGGTACAGTGCTCCTTTGGTGAGGCCGGTACGTTCGGCTATCAGATTGATATTGGCGGCCTGGTGGCCCTTCAGCATAATCTCGTGGGAGGCCTCCCGGAGGATGATTTCCCTCGTGTCTCTGTCTCCTCCAAATGATTTCATATGTTCTCTCACTTTCGCGTGTGCTCTCCCCGTCTCGATTCCCCCCCTGGGGCCGGGGTGGGCGCCTTCAGAAGGGGTGCGGGAGGGGACTCCAAAAACTTATCTCTTCACGGCACTGGCGAGCAACTTCCTCGCGAGCTGTCCCCTATGGCTCGACCGTTCCCGTTATGCGCTGCCATTCGAAATGGGCAACAAGATACTCATACACCGCCGAATAGTACCCGACGGTTGCATGATCCAGCGCCACGCGGCTGTCCTTCAATTGTAGCTGTGTTATCAGACCGGACTGCACGGTAGCTTCAGCAATAGAGAATGCCTTCTCTGCGGCAGTCTGTGCGGACCTGGCCGCGGAGATACGTCGATATGCCTCGTCGAGATGCAACCGTCCGTTGCGTAACTCTCTGGCAATATCCAACTCTGCTTTTTCCCGGCGCAGTCGGGTCTTCTCCAGCTCCACGCGTGCCTTGCGAACCTTCGCCCGCGTTTCTCCGCCCTGGAAAATGGGGATTGACAACTGCAAACCTACAGTAACACTGTTGTTCTCTTCGTCGAGACTCCACTCATCAGATGCCGCCGAGTAGTTGTAGGCAAGTACCCCGTCCACCGACGGCCAGTACGCCGACTGTTCCGCACGGACACCTGTCCCCCGAAGTTTCTCTTCCCATGCCAGTGCCTGAAAGTCAGGTCGTTTCGTGAGCACCGTATTCCGGTCGATGTCTCCCGGCAACGGCAGAACCGTTTCGAGATCCCCGACCAGATCGAACTCACTATCAATGGGAATGCCGGCGAGGTTCTTGAGATTAACCAGGGCAACTTCAGAGTTGCGCTGGGCCTGTGTGGTCTGCGGGATGGCGTCACGATACCGGACTTCAGCCTGGAGCAATTCAAACTCTGAGATTAACCCGTTGTCGAATGCATGCTGTGCGTTCTCGAAGTTCTCCAGCGCGTTTTGCTCGGCATCGCGAGCGACATCCCATACTATTTTCAGCAAGAGGCCCTGATAGAAGCCCTGCTTTGCCAGCGTGATGATCTGCTGGTGGGCAGACTCGTACGATTCGTCTGTCAACTTCTGATACTGACCCGCCGCCTTGATGGCGTTGAATACCTGACCGCTGAAAACAGTTTGTCGGGCCGCAATCCCGAAGGAGTAATTGTTGTTCTTGGACATGGGGAGCCTCTCAATGCCTTCGCCGCCCATTGCGGACATGTCCATATACATGTAGGTGTCTTTCAGGTTTCGTGTGTACCCCGCCGATGCGTTCACATGCGGTAACGCCAGTGAGGTTGCCTCGCGTTTTTCAGCCTTGGCCGCTTCCACCTCTTCTCGGGCCAGTTGGATGTCCTTGGAATGCTGCTCGACCAGATCGAGAAACTGGTCGACGGTGCACTCCGAGGCCTGTGCGGGCACCGCCATGCCACTGCACACCAGCAAGACTATCAGAAATATATAGAGTGGTATTCTCTTAGTCATTTTCCTAGACCTCATGAGAAACATTGTCATTGGTTGCACGCTTCCGTTTGCTTGAGAGCAGATTCAGCAAGGCCGGGATCACAACCAGCGTCAGCAGCGTTGAGACTACCAACCCACCGATTGTGACGATGCCCATAGGTTGCCGCATCTCCCAGCCGGCATCGCCGATGCCCAGCGCCATCGGCATCATACCCAGAATGATAGCGGCCGTGGACATGACAATCGGTCTCAGCTTGGCGGGACACGCCTCAAGGAGCGCGGATCGAATGTCCATCCCCTGCTCCCGAGTGAGCACGTTGGCATGGTCAAGAATGAGGATGGCGTTGTTCACCACAATGCCAAGCAGCATCACAACCGCCATCATCGCAATGATGTTCAGCGTCGCGCCGGTCAAAATCATACTTCCGATCACCCCGATCAAGGCCAGGGGGAATGTGCCCAACACCATCAACGGCTGCGTCAGGTTTTCGAGAATCGCCGCGAGCAGCATATAGGTCAGCACGATCGCCAGGGCGAGAGTTCCTACCATATCAATGAGAGTTTCGTTCATCATCTCTGCGTCGCCACCCCAGTCAACACGGTAGCCGGATGCGAATTCGATGCCGTCCAGTCGAGCGGTAATTTCGTTCATGACGTCGCCGAGAGGAACCCCCGGGGCCGGCGAAGCGGTGAACTGGATAGACTTGAACTTGTCAAGATGCAAAATCTTGCTCAATCCCCCGGCGAACCTGACATCAGCAAGCTGATTCAACGTGAAGGTGTGACCCTTGCCGGATATAGCGAGATTCGCTACCTCCTCCGGTGAGTCCAGGAGGGCGTCATCGACAAGCACCCGAATATCGTACTCCTCACCCTGATCACGAAATTGCGTTGCCACCAGCCCCGTCATGGCTCCACGGAGCTGCATTGCTATGTCGTACGCCGTCAGGCCGGCATCCGCTATCTTCTTTCGATCCGGGACAATGTTTATCTCCGGCTTGCCCGAACGGGACGATGTATTGAGATTGACTATCCCGGGTACATCTTTGATACTGGCCAGGATTTGTTCCTTGTATTCTTCGATTCTGTCGAGATCCTGTCCCTTTAGATTAAATTCGATCGGCGAGCCGTCACCTCGCCCCATTGACGAGATTGCCCGCACACGGATCATTGCGTTCGGAATATCCGACAAGTCGGCGATGAAGTTGTTGGCATAGATTTCACTGACAAACTCCCTCTTGCCAACATCAATCAACTTCACATTCAGCACGGCCAGATTGGTTCCCTGGTCCATGTCACTGATCTTGCCAAGCTGCGTCACGATGTGCTTGACCTCAGGAGTGTCTTTCAGGCGCCGTTCTATCTCATCCAGTGTCGCGGCGGTCTCTTCGAGATTGTACCCCAGGGGCAGCTCCACTTCGATACGTATGTCACCCTCGTCCATGAGCGGCGCGAACTCGAAACCGACATTGCCGGCAAACGCAAACGTGAAGATCAGCAATGCCACGGCGGCAGCGACGATAATAGACGAGCGCCCCTTACTGCGGAGCGCGCTTTGCAGAAGTCTTCCGTAACACTCTTCCGTGCTTCTTGTAAGCGATTCAATCCACGAGCTTATCCTTCCCGGCTTCTTCTCGTCCTCTTTCAGAATGAGCGATGCCAGCATGGGGGTGAGCGTAAACGAAATCAACAGCGAGAACAGCGTGGCAAACGTAACAGTGAGCGCGAATTCCTTGAAGAACTGGCCGACCATTGACGACATATTAGCCACTGGCAGAAACACCGCAATGTTGGTTGCAGTCGAAGCGAGGACCGCCACAACGACTTGCGAGGTTCCTATCGACGCCGCATCACGTCGGCTCTTGCCAGCCGCCTTCTGCCGGAATATGTTCTCGATCACCACGACCGAGTTACTTACCAGTATGCCGACAGCAGTCGACAGTCCCATGAGTGACATGATGTTTTGGGTAAAGCCTGCGAACCCCATGAGCATGTACGCGGAGATGATCGACATCGGCATCGCCAGCGCAACAATGATCGTGGATCGTAGATCGTGCAGGAAAAACATGAGTACAAGACCGGTGAGGATGATTCCGAGAAGAATATTCGTCAACGTGTCGCTGACCGTACTTTTGATGAAGGTCGATTTGTCCGTGACGACTTCCAGTTGACAACCGGCCGGCAGCGTGGCTTCAATCTCCGGGAGCACGTCAGCCACTTTTCCTGCGATCTCCACAGTGTTACCCTCAGAGTTCTTGACGATACTGAGCAGTATAGCGTCCGGTCGTCCGATCTTGTCGACGTTATTGAAATAGGCCGATCGTTCGCGAACCTCTGCACCGACATCACGAACATCGGCAATATCGCTCAGGCGTTTTGTGCCGAAAGCAGTCGGTATTTCGAGTTCCGACAGATCCTCAGGGCTATCAAACTCGCCGGTCAAACGTACGGTGTATTCCTGGCTCCGCTGTTCAAAGTGTCCCCCCGGCATATCCACGTTCTGAGCGCTCAGGGTCTGGGCGAGTTGTGCCAGAGATATCTGATTCTGAAACACAGCCCGGTCGTCCAGCACAACCTGGATTTCCCGTTCCTGACCACCGGTGATATCGGCCCGTGCCACACCCTCAAGCTGCGAGAATCGATCTTTCAGTGTCTTGTCAGCAATGTCAAACAGCTCGGTGGTGGGCAGGTCGCCTGAGAGCACCAGTTCCACTATCGGAAATTCCTGTACGTTGAGCTTTTCGACAATCGGCTGGTCGGCATCGTCAGGAAGCTCATTGATGATCCGGTCGATCTTGTCCTTGATTTCCTGGTTGGCGACATCAACGTCTTTGTCCATCTCAAACTCGATCTGGACAAAAGAGACCCCCTCCATGGAATAGGATTGAATCTTCTTGATCTTGCTGACTGAGGAAATCGCATCCTCGATTTTCTTCGTGATCTGTGTCTCTATTTCTTTTGGGCCGGCGCCTGCGTATACTGTCTGTACCATGATGTACGGCACGTCAACACTCGGCATGAGATCAAGGGGCATTGAGTAGAACGCAAGTCCCCCGAAGAGCATGAACACGATCAGAAACATGCTCATCATAATGGGCCGTTTTATCGATAAATCTGAAAGAAACATCGTACGCTAACCTCTCAAAGCTGTCGTCTGGTTACTGCCGGTCCTCGGGCGTAAGCTGCGCCACAGTCGTTTCCGACGGCGCCTCTTCGATATTGCGAACCTTTCTACCGTCTTCCAACTGGAGTTGCCCCTCGACGATCAATCTGTCGCCGGAGTTAAGCCCCTGAAGTATCTGCACGTCCAATCCACTGGTCCTGCCCAGGGTCACAAAACGTTTTTGCGCAAAGCCGTCTTCCTCGACGTAGACAAAGCTCTTGCCCTGTTTGGTGAAGACGTTCTTCCGTTCGGTGAACACTGTTTTGTCGGCGACGTAAGTAGCCACCTGCACTCGAGCGGTCACTCCGCACTGCACAATCAACTCAGGGTTGGCAAATTTGATGATGACGCCGAAGGCTTGTCGCGCGCTGTTGACCGACATATCGACCTGATCAATTGATCCTGCCAGGACAGTGCCGTTCCAGGTAGCTGTGGCTGTCTGTCCGCTGTGCAATTGACTGATTTGTTTCTCGGCAACCCATATATGGCATTTCATGCTGTCCGTGCGCGAGACGGTCAACAGCTCGGCCTCCTTCTTCACATTGTCCGATTTGCGGACATTGAGTTTCGTCACCACACCTGAAATCGGCGCCTTCACATTCACCGACTGACTGGCGGCCTCCCAATCAGCCTCGGCGACTCTGAATTGTGCACGGCAATCCTGGTATTCCTGCAGTGATAGCCCTCCGGTCTCGTAGTAGCCGGACATCCGGGCATAAGTGGCCCTGGCGTTTTCGTAGGCTGTTTTCGCCTGATAGTACCGCGCCGACGGATTGTCGGTCGGGAAGGTGACCAGAACGGAGTCTTTCTGAACGAGATCACCGACCGAAACCGTTATCGCTTCGACTCGATCGTCTATCATCGCATATTCCGAGGACTCTTCGATTCCGGTGAGAGTCGCATTGTATTCCAGTGTCACTGAGAAGGGTTCCGCAGTTACTTCGTGCACCTTGACCGGAACTCCCTCTTCGGCGTAAATCTGCTCCATGCTTCTGGCGGCAGACTCGCTGTCGCTGCACCCGGCACCAACCACCACGGCGAGAGCCGCTGCAAGCAAGATCGCACCCACTTTTCTCATATTTCTAATCCTCCGCGTTGTATTTCATATTATCGTGCAGCTACATTGGTTGTAGGTACATATAGCCACTAAAAAAAACACTCTTCAAGCTCTCTTTATGTGTGCGCTATATGCACATACACCTATTTCTGCAAAAAAACACATTCACTTCTTCTCCAGATGATCGGCCACACGTTCCAAAACCGTCACGACAGAGCTCAAATCTTTCTCTGATTCCTGCCCCATGGTCATCTCCATGAACGTGCTCGTCCGAGCTTGCAGATCTTCCATGTACTTCTGGCCCTTATGCGTCAGGTAAATTCTCTTCTGACGATTGTCGTTCTGATCAGGAACCCTCACAACCATGTCCCTCTTCTCAAGACCGTCGATCATTCTAGTGGTTGTAGTCCGATCTCGATCGGTCATCTCGGAGATAGTCTTCAGATTCTGCCCGTCCTCCTTATGCAGCATAGAGAGCGTCGCCGCCTGCTCAAACGTGAGATCCCATCCCTGTTCCTTCAAATACTGACGAGCTGCTGCCTTGAACGCCAACCAGCATCTGGCTACAGACCGCAGAAACTCATCATGTACTGTGTCATTCTTCATGCTATCATCATTCTCCTACCGGGGCCATACGCCGCAGTCGCGCCTGTTATTGCATATACAATCATATTTATCGGCAAAGTCAAGGTTAATTTTAGCACAATCAGGCGTTTCTTGCTGCGCAAAGCGTGCACATGCTACTAACTTGCAGACCGACATACCGTTAGGCAGGCTCACAGATCCGGTTGCACCTCATCCAGATGTGCTTCAATCAGACGAATCCCTTCTTCCTCCACCGTTTTGGCTTCTCTGATGCGCTCAGACATGCCACGAAGGCTACTTGAAGTGGCCTCTTCCCTGCTCACAACCAGTTGCTTCCACAGGGGTCTCAGGGACTCCGCGACCATTTCGTATTGACGCGCCGCCCCCTCTAAAAGAGCATCTCCATCGGCGATTGTCTTGAGATAGTCGCATGCATAGCAACGGGCCGAGAAGTGGTGATTGGCGTAATATCTCGCGAAAGCCTCAATATCGACACCGATATTACTCGCATTCCCCGTCTCGATGAGCATCCCCCAGCGCTCAAACAACAGCGCCCAGAGATCGAATCCCTCCAATCCGTTTTGGTACTCCGGCCTGTCAGCCCATTCCTGCTGCCGCGCATGCCGTACAGCCGTCTCCAGCGAGTTCCTGATCACAACCTTGCGATCACGATGATTCACATCCCCCGGTATCACTACAGAGAGCACATCGACACCGTTCTGTCCCAGCAGTTCGTAAGGCAACGATCCGGCGTTTCCCTCACAGGTCAGAGTGTTGTAACCGCCCGCGTTGTCGTCATAGCCGACAATGACACCCCATTCAGTGTCATGAACATCCCACACCACCGCTGGAACACCCCGCTCAATCCCGGCTGCAATAGCCTGATGCCCCTCGCGACGTCTCTCCTCTCTTCCACCGCCTTTTCTTCCCAGAGCCGACTGATATAGCTGCATTCCCGTCCCATCTGCCGGACCGACTCCGGGAGGATTCGCGTCCAATCGAAAACGCTCATCGCGCTGGGGCACATTGTCTCGTTGACAAACAGTCTGAATGCAAATCCGGTGCTGCCCATTAACCAGACCGGGTCCACGGCACCATCGCTCAGTTTCAGCGCCGTGGCCAGACTTGCAACAAAAGAGTGTATGATTCCCGATCCTTTGCGCCGGGATCAGTGTACCACAAAGCACGATCCAACATGTTCGCAGACATTGACTATCTCGCATCTTCTTGAATATTGTCCTGATACACAACCGGACCACGAAAAGACCTCGCCCGTTCAAGATGTGATCTCCATGGGTTTGTGTCAACAAGAGAACCACACAATTGACGCTGCGTGATTCAGGTGTTATGATTGATACACTCCACTATCTCTATCTATTGAACAACAACGGGTTAAATGCTATCCGCTTCTGCCGATAGACTGGTAATAGTGGCACGATAGCGTAGATCATCAAATGGCCGAACACACCTCGCACGCACGTACCACCAGGAACTGAGCGAACTCGTATCGGTACTGGGCACTACACAAGGGACTACGGAGCTACTGCATGCGCATCAAAACCCGCATACTCATAGTAATGAGTGTGATCGTTATACTCACCTCAACCGCTTTCAGCTTTATCCTCTACAACAGACAGAAGTCCTCTTTCCTCGACTCCATAGACACCAAACTCATTCTGGCAGCCGATCTGGTCCGGAAAACGCTCCCCGAGGGGTATCATGACTCTATTGAACCAGCGGAGTCGCTGGGCGAACCGGGATATATGGTCATTGTCAATCAACTGGACTCTCTGTGCACTGCCTATGATCTGGAGTCGGTCGGCAGCATGCTGCTACTGGACAGCCAGGGGGTTATCACATCTACTTCTTCTCTTCCGGAACTCAATCCGGACCATCCAGCCGTACCACTGTTCACTGCATTCCGGAATGGAATAGATGTGTATTTCGAGATATCCCGCA
Organism: uncultured candidate division Zixibacteria bacterium; assembly: GCA_963664195.1. Taxonomy (GTDB): domain Bacteria; phylum Zixibacteria; class MSB-5A5; order GN15; family FEB-12. The sequence continues at coordinate 3,173,149 of OY760907.1, read as the reverse complement.
CGGGGACTACCAGGGTGATAGACAAGATCGACGAACTCGGCAGTTCCCGCACGGCCATTCTACCGGCGACTGACGGTCAGAATCGTCCCGTTTTGTATGGTGCCAGTGTGCACACGGATGCCGTTCGCGCACAATTGGAAGGTGTCCTCAAGAACTCTGTACTTGTTGGTCTGGTCATGATGCTGATCGGCGTTGCGGCCAGTCTTCTGGTGGCCGAGATAGTGGCTCGCCCGCTGACTCGCATCACATCCGTGGCCGAACGCATCGCTCTTGGCGATCTCGACCAGCATGTTGACGAACGCGGCAGCCCCGAGCTTGAGTCCCTCTCCAATAGCTTCAACACTCTTTGCTCCACCCTGACCGGAAAGCTCTCTGAACTCCAGATGAGTCGCGATGAACTTCTTGTGACTATCAACAGCATAGGTGAAGCCGTTATTCGCACGGACCGGGACGGCTTCATAATCGGGATCAACCCTATCGCCCAAGAGCTTACCGGCTGGACGGCATCCGAGGCCGCAGGCAGGCCCCTGACCGATATCTTTGTCGTCGAGGAAGCCCTAAACCCGACCGACGACAAAGTGTTCCTCAACAGCGAATCGACTCTGATTGCTCGAGATGGTACGCGCAAGCATATCTCCCCCAGCGGCGCACCGATTCGTGACCACGACGGCGAAGTATTGGGAGTCGTCGTCGTCTTCAGAGACATCTCTCAACGATTCGAGAGAGAAATGCAACTCAGACGCAGCGAGGAAACGGCACGCGCACTCATTGATACTACGCAGGAAACGTTCATGATGATCGACTCCAACGGTATTGTTCTGGCGACAAACATGACCGGCGCCGAAAGACTCAATACAACACCCGAGGAGCTTGTCGGAACAGTCATATTCTCACATTTCCCTGCCGAGCTTGCAGCATCGAGAGAGAACATCCTGATCGATGTAATTAAAACCGGAAAAAGAGCCTCATGGGAAGACTGCCGTGACGGAAACACGTACTTTTGTATATGCCGACCTGTCGAAAACGCGACCGGATCAGTCAGTAGTGTCGTTCTGTTCGCCCAGAATATAACGGAACGCAAACAGATCGAAAAGGACCTTCAGCAAAGCAGGCATCACCTCGCCCGTGCCCAGGCAACAGCCCACATGGGAAGTTTCGATTACGATCTTATCACTGATACCATAAGGTGGTCGGACGAACTTCTGCGAATCGTCGGTTACAGTGCCGATGAATTGCCGGCCCTTGCATCCGAAAGAGTGCGTGTGACCACGCACCCCGACGACTGGGAGCGCGTTGAAGAAGAATACCGCATTCTGCGAGAGCGTCATGGATCGAGTACATTCGAGTGTCGCCTGATCCGCAAGGATGGAAGTGTGCGGATTGCAGAAGTCATGAACGAACTGGAAGTTGTGGACGGCAAGCCCGTCCGCATGTTCGGCGCTGTTCACGACGTTACCGAGATTCGCAAACTGCGAGAATTCGCCGAACAGGCACAGAGACTTGAGACCGCGGGACGAGTCGCCGGTCAGGTGGCTCACGACTTCAATAACTTGCTCGGTCCGCTGGTGGCCTTCCCTGAGTTGATCCGGCTTGACCTTCCTGAGAATCATTCCGTGCTGCCCATGCTGGCCAGCATGGAAGCTGCCGCCAGCCAGATATCTGAGATCAACCAGCAGCTCCTGACGCTGGGCCGACGCGGCCATTACAATATGGAGCCAGTGAACTTGAACGAAGTCGTTGAGCAGGCCGTTATGGCAATCGACCCCACAAACACTGGTGTGTCCATAAGCACCGAATTGCATCCCGACCTGCTTCTCGCACGCGGCGGTCGCGCCCAGATCATGCGCGTAATCAACAACTTGCTCACGAACGCTCATGACGTGGTATCAAGGGACGGGAAGGTGCGAATCCAAACGGAAAACGTCACCCTGGAACAAGGCATCCCTCTCCCGGGACAATTCGTCCGCCTCACTGTCGCCGACAACGGTCCGGGCATGTCATCAGAGACAATATCCCACATGTTCGATCCGTTCTTCAGCACCAAATCAGCAGATCGCAAACGTGGGTCCGGACTCGGACTGAGTATCGTCCACGCAGTAATGGAAGATCACGGCGGTATGATAGAGTGTGAAACCGCGCTGGATGAAGGGACTTCCTTCCATCTCTACTTCCCCGTCACTGACGAGAAACTCACCGGGGAGAGCCGCGTGCAGTTGACGGGAGGCACTGAGAGCGTCCTGATCATTGACGACGATGGACCCCAGGGGGAAGTTACAAAGATGCTTCTGAAGAAGCTCGGCTATAACGTACGAGTCGCCGAGAGCGGAGAACGGGCTATCGCAATGGTCGCTCAGAGTACTCCGGATATTCTGATCCTGGATATGATCATGCCCGGAATGGACGGGGTCGATACCTATCGAAACATCCTGACGACCAACCCCGAGCAGAAGGCCATTATCGTATCCGGCTACGCCGAGAGCGACCGTGTCAGTGCCGCTATCGAACTTGGCGCGGGAGCCTTCGTGAAAAAGCCGGTAACCCTCAAGTCGATTGCTCAGGCAATACGAACCGAACTAGATACCGCCAGACAATCCGTGTCAGTGGCTCAGAATTCCTGAGCCATCGAATTCTATTCAAGATAGAGTATAGTCACGACAAACGGACAAACAATGTTGCGTTTCCCGTTGTGTCGCACTATGTTTCCGAATAGCAATCCAACCGCACGGACACATATATGAAACGAAGAGAATTCCTCATTAGTTACTCTGGATCCCAGTATGACAAGAATCTAAGCCCTCACTGACCCTCGGTCTTTAGTGCCGCGTTCTTGAACCGTAAGACCAGTCTATCGAACTCTTCGATTGGCAACACCCCAACCCGCCATTTATCATCCGTGAACACTATGTTAAAGCTCTTGACCAACGGAGGAAACGGTGTTGTTACAGGGGTTGTCATTTCGAATCTGTAGTAAACACCAATCTGCAGGAGCGTCGTGTCTTCCTTCGAAAACACTATAGGGACGCGCTGTACCACCCTGTCAGTTTGCACTAGGACCAAACTGTACAAGCCTTGCATTGGGAAGGCCGTGTAACTCTGGTTTACTACTTCGTATTTTATGGAATCGAGTAGTGCAGGGGACCTCCCGACGTTCTCAAGTGTATAGTACATGTTGAATTTGTTCGCTGTATCAGAATCCCTGCTGTAAGAATCCGGGTCATACCCTATCTGTACCATTGACACGCCGTCAAATGGCCGGATATCTGCATCTGGAGCTATGGGGAGAATCTTGATAGCAGGACGAGTCGCGTACCACAGGGCTTGAGCTTGCCCAGAAAGCAAGAGGTTCTGCTTGAAGATTGCATCTATCTGCTCTGCTGCCGATGCTCTGTTCTGTTCTGTCTGTTCGATGACGGCTTTCGACTGATTGACAACTGCCTGCGTCTGATTGGCAAGCGCCGAGGCTCTCTTTTCACTATTCTGGTTCTGCTCGGCAATATTCCCTATTTGGTAACTCAGATACCATAGAGACAAGCAAGCCACGAGAATTCCGACAACAAGCGATATGACTTCGATAGCAGGCTTGTTTCGATTACATACACCGACGAATCTCGTCCACAGTCCATCACTTTTAGGTGGAGTCTGCTGATCCTCTGGCATCGGTTCATCATTAGGCGTGGAGAACATCATAATAGGTACCCGTCTCAAGTAGTATCAGTAACACGATTGACTCAGCATAGCATCTTAACTGGCTAGCTTCAAGCACGATCTTCGTCGCGTCAGTATCGTATCCAACCATGAGGACCCTTCCAGCATGCAAACGCCCCCGAGATATCCCCACTTCCGGACAAACAATGTTGCGTTTCCCGTTGTGTCGCACTATGTTTCCGAATAGCAATCCAACCGCACGGACACATATATGAAACGAAGAGAATTCCTCAAGCAGGGTGGCAAAGCGCTTGCCCTGGCCACCGTCACGAGTGCCACCGGTCTGTTCTTCCATAATCGCAATTCAACCGGCCACAGCTCAGTGCTGGAAAGGAATACTTCTTTTGAAGCCGCGCCGGACAAGTCACTTCCGGGAATCACGCTTGCCCGACAGGACGATCCGGTCGCAGCCTTGAACTCAGCTCTGGACGCAATCGGCGGTATAAAACGCTTCGTCAAGCCCGGCGAAAAAGTTACGGTCAAACCAAATGTCGGCTGGGATCGCGCACCCGAACAGGCAGCCAATACCAATCCGATTCTCGTAGGCGAGATGGTCCGGCTCTGCTATCAAGCAGGAGCATCAAAGGTCATCGTTACCGACGTGACCTGCAACGACCCCAGGCGCTGTTTCCTTCGCTCCGGAATCCGCGAAGCCGCGGAAAAAGCTGGTGCCGAGGTCATTCTCCCTGTCGAGCAGGACTACATCAAAGTTGACATGGGCGGAAAGTTGCTCACTTCCTGGCCCGTGTTGAAGTACTTCGTCGAAACCGACCGCATGATAAACATGCCGATCGTCAAACAGCACTCACTCTCAACCTGCACTGTGGGAATGAAAAACCTATACGGTATTCTCGGCGGCCGACGGAACCAACTACATCAGCAGATAGATCAATCCATTGTCGATCTCGCCTCGTTCTGTCGCCCCACACTGACGATTGCCGATGCCACTCGCGTATTGCACCGGGGTGGCCCGCAGGGCGGATCGCTCGACGATGTGACTATCGAGAACACAGTGATTTGTTCCATTGATCAGGTGGCGCTCGACGCCCGCGCCTGTGAATTCCTCGGACTGAGCGGCGATCTGGTGAGCCATATCGCGTTGGCGCAGGCATCCGGACTTGGGAAAGTGGATTACGAATCAATCGGCTACAAAGAGATTATTTCATGACCGTCAGAACTGCCAGAAATCTCCGGCGCGTTTCTCAAACCGTCTTCTTCTTCGTGTTCTTCTGGCTAATTCTCAAAACGACGTTTGAGGTCGATTTCAGTCCGAGCGACGCCGGTGCAATCATCCTCCCGTATCCGGTTTCTGTTGCGCTCGAGTTTGACCCGCTGGTGGCACTGATGACACTCCTGACCACGGGTTCGATCTACAAAGGTTTGCTGTGGTCACTGGTGATACTCATACCGACTATATTCATAGGGCGATTCTTCTGCGGCTGGGTCTGCCCGTTCGGAACGCTCAATCATTGGATTTCTGAGATAGGCTCAGAACGCAGGGCACGCAAGGGCGCCCGGAGGATCGAGTCTAATCGATACAAGAAGTACCAACGTCTCAAATACTACATCCTGTTCACCCTAATAGGGACATCGATAGGCGGGAGCCTTCAGATGGGACTGCTTGATCCGCTGCCGCTGCTGGCAAGATCGATCGGGACGGTTCTCTTACCGATATTGCACACGTTGTCGATAGGTGCTCGCGATACTCTAATGGGAACCGGTATTCCGCCCGTGATGTCGGTCACGCGATTCCTGTACGACCTGTTTGCTGCCGCTCTGCTTCCGTTCAGGCAGGCGCACTTTCATACAATCATCAGCCTTGGCGTTTTCTTCTTCATCGTCATTGTCATGAACAGACTATTCACCCGGTTCTGGTGTCGAGGGATATGTCCACTCGGCGCACTGCTCGGTTATTTCTCACGTTTTGCGATTCTCGGACTGGAAAAGAAGGCGTCAGCGTGCGATCACTGCAACCTCTGCCTGGTATCCTGTCAGGGTGCGGACAATCCCGACGTAGGCACACGTTGGCGCAAGGCGGAGTGTCATCTGTGCCTGAACTGTCAGGCGTCATGTCCACAGGGAGCGCTGAGTTTCAAGTTCTTCCCCGAACAGGAAAACACGGTCGAAAACCCGGCTGCAACACCGAAAGTTGACATCTCCCGAAGGAAAGTCATCGGATCAGTGGCAGCTGGCCTGGCTATCTTTGCCGGCTTCCGTTCCGGCGATGCTTTCGCAGTCAATGCCAGTCCCTTGACTATTCGTCCTCCAGGCTCGGTCGACGAACATGACTTCCTGGCACGATGTATCCGCTGCGGACAATGCATGCGCGTCTGCCCGAACAATGCCCTCCACCCTACGCTTCTGCAGTCAGGCCTCGAAGCGATGTGGACTCCGGTGATGATTGCCAGAATCGGCTACTGCGAGCCAACCTGCACGCTCTGCGGTCAGGTCTGCCCCACCGGCGCAATTCAAGAACTGACGCTCAAACAGAAGGTCGGCGACAACGAGACACAGCCGAATCGGATCGGCACCGCTTTCCTTGATCGAGGGCGCTGTCTACCGTGGGCCATGGCTACACCTTGTATCGTTTGTGAGGAATGGTGTCCGACATCTCCCAAGGCTATCTACCTGAAAGAGGAGATTGTCACCAATCACGAAGGTGATGAGGTGCGAGTGAAACGTCCGTATATCGATCCTGCTATCTGCACCGGCTGCGGCGCGTGCGAATTCGCCTGTCCGGTCGCGGACCAGAAGGCGATCTATATAACGGCAGTAGGCGAGTCACGCTCGGAAAAGAATCAGATTCTGCTTGAGCATCGCCGGAAAGCATAGACGTCGCCCTCGCAATACATCATGGCGCGTGATATCTACATACTGCTTGCGTCGAAATCGCAATCCGTTATATTTGAGATACCGGGAGAGAGCATCCGAATCGCTGGTCTATCTGTTACAGGCAAGCACAATTAAACAGGACTGTGCTCACTATCGCATCCTTATGGGAGATTCATGCAATGGCAGTTGTATCTGTAATCAACACTCGTATCTGGCGTGTGCTATTACCGTTGTGCGCGCTTGTTGTATTGACTTCTGGATTCGCCTCAGCAGCGACCATCCACGTTCCGAGTGACGCCCCGACTATTCGGGCCGGGATCGATGTGGCCTCATCCGGCGACACCGTGCTGATTTCTTGCGGGACATACCAGGAAGAAGGGATTGTGCTGAATACATCGCATGTCTGTCTGCGCAGTGAGTCTGGAGAGCCGAACTGTGTGACTATAAACGGCCAGGGTCAGTTAGACTACATTCTATCGGGAGACGGTGACAGCGTAATCCTCGAAGGGATCACCTTCACGGAAAGCATTACAGCCAAAGTATCCTGGAGCGACGCACACATCTCCGTAAGCAACTGCATATTCGGGAAGGGGCTTCCGGACGGAGGCAACGGCGTAACCATTGATGGCGGCACGGCGCAGATATCAGATTGTGTGTTCCGGAACAATCAGGGATACTGTGGCGGGGCAGTTTGCGCGGGCGGGTCCAACGTAACGGTTGAACGATGCACCTTTGAAAACAACGTATCCGCAAGTGCCGGCGGAGCTATCGGCGTGCTCGACTACGGTGTACTGCTGGAGATATTCGACTGCTCTTTCGTAAATAACTCTGGTCCGACAGGTGGAGCTCTGGCAGTTGCCGGAAACACCGTTATTGTCGGAAGCACGTTTTTGCGCAACCATTCTGAAACGGGCGCGGCAATTGCAACCTGGTCCGGCACTACCACTCTGGAGTTTTGTAACGTGGCTTTCAACTCTGGCGGTATGCCGATCCAAATAGTGGAATCCCCGTCCCACGTCTACTTTGGTTGCAGCAATATGTACGGCAACGAAGGCGGCGATTGGTCCGAATATCTGGCCTCGCAACTCGGCGAAAATGATAATATCTCTGCCGACCCTCTCCTTTGCGACACGGCTGGAGGCGACTACGGCCTGACCGTTGGCTCGCCATGTTTGGAGGAAAACAACGCCTGCGGACAGATGGGCACATACGGACCGGGCTGCAATAACTGCTGCACCGGCACGGTCGGTAACATCGACGGGGATTCCGAAGACATGGTTAGTATGTCGGACCTGACCGTCTTAATAGACAACCTCTTCATTTCCCTGGCTCCCCTTGCCTGTCCCGAGGAAGCTCATCTCGATAGTGCCCCTGAAGTCACCATGGCTGACCTGACGATGCTGATAGATCACCTGTTCATCTCCCTCACACCGTTGCAGGAGTGCGAATAGGACCCGAGACAGAGTCGAGCGGACAAAAAAGTCCTGCGGACTGGACACCGGAGGCAATTCGTTCCGCATTGCGGAACTTGGATACACACAAGAGTAGAGGCGCCTGGCAGACCTTCGTTAACGCGTAACAAGCAATCCATCGTTGGAGGTGCTCAATGCACATCGCCCTCAGGTCTGCAATCTGTGCCGTAGTGACTGTGATCTTCACATCGGTTCTTCCCGTAAACACGTCCGCACAGTCTGGTTGTTCTCTATCACCACAAGGCCCGTCCCTCTCCTTCGAGTTCCGCAAGCCTCAAATGATCAATCCTTTCGGTGAATTCACCACCCTCTCTTCTGCCCTTTACCTCTCCGGCAGCATCCCTGTGTCGAACCGGACACTGGTTTTGGTTGAGATGCCCTTCGCCAAGCTGAAGGAAAGAGAAGCAGACAATACGTGAGGTAGCACCGGCTGTCCTCCGGGTGAGGGCGAAAACGTTTTTGGAAACGCACATATCGGAATTCGACAGACCTTTAAGAACACACCGGCATATGTCCAGATAGGAGTGCGCCTTCCGTTTGTCCCTGACGACAGGCGAGCCGCATCTACGTACGGCCGCCTGGCTGACATCACTCGTTTCGATGCCTTCCTTTTGAAGACAACAACCGTGAAATTGAGAATCGGTTGTATGGGACGGACACCCAAAAATCTGTCCTATCATATCTTTGGCGGCGTATCGGTGGTACTTCCGGAAGACAAATCTGATTCCTATACTGATCAGACAATTGCCCGCCCGCTGACAGATGGTTTCTACAAGAAATCAGCCGTTTTCGAATACGGTGCCCGCCTCGGATTTGAGGACAGCAGAGTTAGCGGTAGCATCGGTTTTGCAGGGATGATGCTGACAGAGGGGGAGATCGAAGGCTTCGACGATCGTTCCATACATCAGGTTGAGTTCTCAGGAGGCTACCGGTTTGGAAAGTGCCATACGGGACTATCCTTCCTGCTCCCTCTGGATGACGACCTCTTCTACGAGCGATTCTTCCGTTACTCTTTTGGCTTCAAACTGACCGTGGATATGTCATCAAACGACTAGCCCTGTCCCTGATGACCTGATTGATAGCTGATACCCGGTCGGTCATTCGGCCGGGTCGTTTTTTGTCTCCTCCAGACCACGAACAGGACTTTCAATGAACCGCCTAACAAATTACACTACAACAATTTAAGAGGATGTTATTGACAACCATCCCTCTTCCGCATACACTACATACTGCACGTATATGCAGTATGGTCGATAGAGGGTTAAGCAATGAGAAATACCGCTTCACATACATTTGGAAGTCGCCCCCCGGTTCTTTTGGGCGTAACCAGCCTCAAACAACATCTGTACCCCGCCGCTTGCGGTGGGATTCATGCAAACAACACCTCTCCTACCCACTACAACAAACCGCCGATCTCCACCCTCAAACAAAAACTCACCCGCAAATGGCCCGAGGCAATCCGTTCCCTCTCTGATCAAAACGAGTTGGTCTTCAGCACCGGATTTCCCGAACTCGACAGTCTGTTCCCGATGGGCGGCATTCCTTACGGTCAGTTGATAGAAATCACCGGCGGGGTATCCTCGGGGAAAACCGGCCTGCTCTTTCGCATGCTGTCCTGTGCAACTCAAAACAGAATTGCGGCGTATGTCGATTTCAGCAATGCCTTTTTTCCCGATGCCGCCTCGGCTTCCGGCCTTGATCTCTCCCGACTGCTGGTTATCAAACCCAACGTCAGAGGGGATGACTGCATCAAAAACAGCCTTCGCACGGCAGAGCTGCTGCTTCGCGACCGCAACGCTGATATCATAGTTTTTGACCTGGTCGGGTATCACAGAAAAGACACCCTGCCAATCGGGCTTCTGCACCGCCTGCGCCTTAAAACCGTGAGGGCAAAAGGGCTGGTAATCTTCCTGACCCAACCGGTCAAAACAAACGGCGTAAGTCCCAATATCATTCCGTCGAGCATGGCTTCGCTACGCCTGACTGTCGGCCGTACCAATACCAACCGGTTGGCAATCTCGATCACCAAAAGCCGCATTACCACCGAAGGGACCCATGTAGAGGTGCAATTGTGAGCCTTGCCCCGCCCATTTATCCACGTGTGGCTTGCGTGAGGGTGCCAAATTTTCAGGTCGAGGTCTGCCTGCACGAAAACCGCCGCCTCGACAACCACCCGCTTGCCGTTGCCGAAAGCAATCTGGATTCGGCCGAGATTCTGGCGGTCAATACAAAAGCTGCTGACTCCGGCCTGTTTGCCGGCCTGACGGTCGCCCAGGGACACACCGTATCGCCCCGTTTGAAAATTCAGGTGCGGAATGTCGACACAGAGATTGAACAGTCCAACGATCTCTATAAAAAACTCCAGGGCCTCTCCCCCTTTGTCGAGGAGGCCGAGACAGGGTTGTTTTATCTCGATGCTGCCGGGTTGGGATTTCTCTACAAAGACGACCGGACATTCGCCGGGGAAATCGTCTCAACACTGAAACCGTCCGGCTATCCGATCATGCTCGGTATCGCCGGCAACAAGTTTGTAGCCAGAGTTGCCGCCGAGGTCATCACTGATGACTGCTTCAGTATCGTTTCCTATAATCAGGAAGCCGACTTTCTCAAACCATTGCCCATCAAACATCTGAGGCTCTCTCAGGAAATCATGTCCCGCATGGATGATCTCGGTTTGAAAACAATCGGCCAGCTTGCCTCGATTCCGGCGAACGAGATGACACGACGGTTCGGTTCGCAGGGGGCGGCACTGGCAAAACTGGCGCGAGGCGATGACACTGCATTTTTCGATCCCAACGAACCAACCGAAAGTGTCTCGGACACCGTTTGGCTGACCCCGCCAATCTACCAGCAAACGATCGTAATCGCGCAGGTCGAACAAATGCTCGCGCCGCTCCTGGAACAACTCAGCCGGTTCAGCCAGGGATGCAGTACAATCGACGTAACGCTCTTCCTCGACGACAAAAACCTGCACACCATACCGGTCAGTGTGGAACAACCAACTTTGTCCGTAACCGTGTTCACAAGGCAATTGCAATTGCTCATGGAGAGGCTTAAACTCTCTGCTCCAATCGAGGGCATCCGTGTGACCATCCCACAGATCGCCGCACTCCGAGCAGAACAACTTCCCCTAAACGATGGCATACCCGCAGGAGTTGCCCCACTCAACGACCTCCCTGACAATCACACGATCACTGTACCTGTCGCGCATGACACGTTCCTTCCGGAACAACGGTTTACCTTTTCCACACCTCTCAAGAAATACAAAGCGCTTACGCAAGATAAAACACCGATGAATCGACGATGCGTGTATGCACTGGGGACAATAGGCGGCCTTCGCCTGTTCCAGCCGCCGAGAGCCATCGAAGTCACCGAAGACCACCGCAAGCCGATTACCGTCGGCTACATAAACCGACTTGAGGTCGCAGGACCGTGGGAGCTTTCCGGCGGATGGTGGAGCGAGCGATTCGACCGCCTCTACTGGGAGGTCCAAAGCGCCAACTGCCGAAAGTATTTGATATTCTTAGACCGTTTAACCTCACAATGGTTCGTGCAGGGGGTATTTGATTGAGGTGGCTACAAATAAGTCACGCTGAGCCTGTCGAAGTGTGGACCTTATTCAAGAGACAATAGCAACACCACGAATAATCATGCAATACGTTGAACTTCATTGCCATTCCAACTTCTCCTTCCTCAACGGTGCCTCTCATCCGGAGGAGTTGGCTACACGGGCCGCCGAACTCGGTTACCCCGCCCTCGCCCTGACCGATCACAACGGCCTCTACGGGGTAGTACGGTTCGACCAGGCCACCCGAGAACACGGCATCAAATCGATCCTCGGTTCAGAGATTACCTGCGTCGACGACTCCGGCGCAAACGAAACCCATCTCACCCTGCTGGCCAAAGACGCAACCGGCTACGCCAACCTCTCCCGCATGCTCACCGAGGCCCAACTCGCCGGTGTAAAAAATGAAACCAAAATATCACCCGACCTGCTCGACAAATACCACAACGGCCTCATCGCTCTTTCGGGTTGCTCACACAGTGAGATAGCTGTGGCATTGACAGCAAGTACGTCAACAGCAGCAAACACGAATCAGGCTACGCTTGCAGCAGAAACGTATCATGAGCTGTTTGGCAAAGACAATTTCTATCTCGAACTGCAACACCACAACCTCCCCCTGCACGAACAGCTCTGCGAACGATTAATCCGTCTCGGCAAAAAGCTAAACATCCCCGTCGTCGCCACCAACAACGTACACTTTGCCGAGGTCAACCGTCGCCCGCTACAGGATGTCCTTACCTGCATCAAGAATCACACTACACTCGACGAGGCCGGATCGCTTTTGTATCCCAACGCCGAACGCCGTCTCAAGTCCGCCGAGGAGATGGCCGCCCGTTTCGCCCGCTGCCCCGAAGCAATCGAAAACACGACAGTCATCGCCGACCGCTGCTGGTTCCTGCTAAACCAACTCAAAACCTCGCTGCCGGATTTCCCCGTCCCCGACGGTTACTCAGTCCGAAGTTACCTTCGCTACCTCACCTATCAGGGTGCAAAAATACGATACGGCGAAATCACCCCGCCCGTAGTCGATCAACTCGAACACGAACTGCGGATCATCAGCAAACTCGATCTCTGCGGCTATTTCCTGATCGTCTGGGACATCACCCGTTTCTGCACCACCCAGGGTATCCTCTGCCAGGGGCGTGGTTCGGCGGCAAACTCGGCGGTATGTTACTGTCTGAAGATCACAGCAGTCGACCCGATCGGCCTCAAACTCCTGTTCGAACGGTTCCTCTCGGAGGAACGCACCGAAGCCCCCGACATAGATATCGATATCGCCCACAACCGCCGCGAGGAGGTCATCCAGTACGTCTATGAAAAATACGGCCGCGAACACGCCGCCATGGTCTGCGAGGTCATCTCCTACCGCGGACGCTCGGCGGTGCGCGATGTCGGCAAGGCGCTCGGATTCCCGCTCGAGGAAATCAACCAGTTGGCCAAACTCCACGATCATTTCTCACGCGGCAAAGAGACCAGCGAACGGATAGTCGAGGCCGGTCTCAACCCCGAGGACAAACGGGTCAAACTGCTCACTGCCCTCTGCGGCCAGATCTACGGTTTCCCGCGTCATCTCGGCATCCATGTCGGCGGTATGATCGTCACCCAAAACCCGCTGTCGAACATCGTCCCGATTGAAAACGCCACCATGCCCGACCGCAGCGTCATCCAATGGGACAAAGACGATGTCGAAGCTACCGGCCTGGTCAAAATCGATCTGCTCGGGCTGGGCATGCTCTCGCTGATCGATATCGCCTTCAAACTCGTAGAGCAACATCGCGGTGTCACGCTTGATATGGCGACTCTCTCCTACGATGATCCCAACGTCTACGATCTCCTCTGCACCGCCGATACGGTTGGCGTCTTCCAGGTAGAGTCACGCGCCCAGATGAACACGTTGCCGCGTCACAAACCGAAGAAGTTCTACGACCTGGTTGTCGAAGTCGCATTGATCCGCCCCGGCCCCATACAGGGGGATATGGTGCACCCGTACCTCCGCCGACGCAACGGCGAGGAACCGATAACATACCCGCATCCGAAACTGAAACCGATCCTCGAACGCACCCTCGGCATCCCGCTTTTTCAGGAACAGGGGATGCAGGTAGCAATGGCCGCCGCCGACTTCACCCCGAGCCAGGCCGATGAAGTCCGTCGCGCCATGGGCCACAAACGCTCGGCCGAAAAGATGGAAGCCCTCCGCGCCCGCCTGCTCGCCGGCATGGTCCGCAACGGTATCAGCGAGGACGCAGCCGCGCGTATCTTCCAGCAACTCGCCGCCTTCGCCGATTTCGGATTCGCCGAATCACACGCCGCTTCGTTTGCGCTGTTGGTGTACGTCTCGGCGTTCCTCAAGCACTACTACCCCGAGGAATTCTACTGCTCCCTGCTCAACGCCCAACCGCTCGGGTTTTACTCACCGTCGACGATTATTTACGAAGGCCGCAGCCGCGGCGTGCGTTTCGAAAATGTGGACATTACCAAGAGTATATGGGATTGCACGATTGAAGACGGCAAGATCCGCCTCGGATTCCGGTTTGTCAAAAGCATGGGCACTTCGGCCAAAGAGCGGATCGAGCCGGAGCTGGCCAAAGGTCCGTTTGTCTCCCCCGCCGATTTTGTGTTCCGCACCGGGCTGGACAGGGATCACCTGGAACAGCTTGCGCTGGTCGGGGCGTTTCGGTCGTTTGGGATTACGCGACGGCAGGCGTTGTGGGAAATGCTCGCTGTGGCGCAGCAGGAGGAAAACGAGTTGACAATGAAGCTCGACGAAACCGGTGCGGCTCAGTTGCAGCCGATGGCGGTCGGGGAACAACTCGCGGCGGACTTCAAGGGGATGGCGCTGTCGACCGGGCCGCACCCGATGCGACTCGTCAGGCGGGAGTTGAAAGCGAGAGAGATTTTGTCAGCGGCGGACCTTCGTAAAGTGCCGGACAAATCGCAGGTCAGTATTGCGGGAATGGTGATTATCCGTCAGCGCCCGATGACCGCCAAGGGGTTTATGTTCCTGACGATGGAAGACGAAACGGGGTTCGCCAATATCGTGGTGAAACCGAACTACGTCTTGAAATGTCGCAAAGCGATTGTGTACTCGAACGGACTTCTGGTGAAAGGCCAGGTGGAGCGCCGCGACGGCGTGGTAAACGTGATCGGCCGCGAGTTCCTCCCTTTGAGCTTGAGCAAAGAAGGCGTCTCATTGAAGACGCGGGATTTTAGGTAGGGGACGTGAGGCCGGCTATACCCTATCGTAAGCCCACCGCAAGCCCTCACATTGGCAATGACAACGACGCCTCGAGCTGTCGTCAAACATATACACAGGTTTGCCACACACACTACACTCAAATGCATCAAGCGCCGCTTCGCAATGCGCGACCAACTTCTCGGCCTCGCTGGGGACAATGTCAAATGTGTGGGCAGATGTATTGGCCCAAGAGGCAAGGAGTCCACCAAGCTTCTCAAACGACTGTATGGCCTCTGAATGCGTCTCATATTTGCCATTATCCTTTATCCTATAGCACTTCTTGCCCTGCTTAGCCAACCGGACAGCAAACTCGTGGGCCATTCTATGATCGTTCTTTTCACCACATAAATGTGGATTCCTCAGATGCAGACGCTCGGCTACGAATGCCAGTTCCGTATCCATTATTTTGCGGGCAGTGCTTCCGGCAATGTCTGGGCTATCTTTCAGATGAGCGCGTGCATCACTGAGATTGAATCTCCTCTCAGACCACCATATTCCGACATCAGGTCTATCAAAGGCCATAAGTGTCTTGAATTGCCATCGAGGCGGGAGCAAATGATGCCGGAGTTCCATGTACCAGTGGAGATCGTGCGTGAGGAGAATGACCTGCCTCTCAGAGAACAGCTTCTCCAGTATCTCGGCGATCATGCCCCGATGATTTCTGTCAAGACTAACAACGACATCATCCAGAATGACCGGTCGATCCGCGCCTGCCTCTCGTTTCGCCATCGCTAAGAAAATGCACAGGCCTAGACTGTTACGATGTCCCTCCGATAGAGTCAGCCTAGGGGAATCCTGATCGACCCCATGAAATGTGAGACATATGTCTATCGCCTTGTCCGAGTCATCAGGTACGTAGAGCCGGACTCCTTCAATCGCCTCCCCCGGATGTAGAATCGACCACATCACCTGGACATCATCGGTGATCTCCTCGATAACCTTCTGAGATTGCTGTCGGATCTCATCCCGGAGACCTTGCTCCAACGCATTCAAATAGGCCATGAGGTCATTTATCTGCACAATCGTGCTACTGAGCTCCCTCCCCTTGATGACCACCTTGGCCGCCCCAACCCTCTTGTGATCGTCGAAAAGCTCGCTGACATCTGCCGGTGCGCTGGCGGATGACACCTTTGCAGCATTCACCAAGGGTTCCAGTGCACGCTCGATTCTCGCTAAGTCATCCTCGCGAACAGATTTCCTGATCTCATCGGGATCCACCCCTTCGACGTCTGGCACACACCGAGTTCGACAATCCTCTGGGAGTCCCTCTATCCAAGATGCAAGCTCCTCTTCGGCCAAACATGACTTCGCTGTCCCAAGACAGTCACACAGCCGATTGACTGCAGCTCTTCGGTCGCCCAACACCGTCATCAAGTCCTTGACACGCTCCATCTCGGCAGCAACATGCTCCCTGAATTCCTCCACTCCAATTGGCCGACCGCAAGATGGGCAGACGACAACTGTTCCGTCTTCGAGATTTGCTACAAATCCCTCGGTGGAATCAAGAACCGTCAGCTTCTCTGCAACAAAGGGTTCCACTGTCTCCGCCATCTTGCTGTTGGATTGGCGGATGGCGACAATGTGGCTGCCATAGTCGACATCCGCGAGTTCTTTCAGTGTAGCGTATCGAATCTTCATTGTGTCGTACTTCTCGGTACGAGACTCAAGTACCTTCTCAAGCTCGTCACATCGTTCAGTGCAATCTACAGTGCTCTCAGACTTAGGACAGTACTGACCGTGAAGAGTCTCGATTGTACGGACGATGTCATCGTAGGTTGATTCACCGAAGATATCTCTCCGTTTGGCCTCGGAGGATTGAACTTGACCGATTAATGACGCAAGCTGCGACTCTCTCTCAACGCGCTTAGCAAGTTGCCTGAGATTCTCAGCCGCGATCTCAATATGATCAAGGCCGAATACCGGCAGCAAAGCGGAGTATTTGTCTCCCTTTGTAGCAGTGATGAATCGAGCGACTTCATCTTGCCTCAGGATTGTGCGTCGATAGTCCCAATCATCCATAGCCGTTGCGGACAGGGAGGAGACCCCGTTCGGATCGATGGCGGCATGGCAGATCGCACCATCCTGAAGTTTGATCTCGAGTGTGGCTTCGGATCCTTCTGGCCTGTGTGTGTTGAGGACGCCCTTCTCCTGACGCCTGCCACTGTACTTGTGTTCAAGGTGTCCGATCTTCCCATCACGCATTACATACTCAATCGCGTCAACAAAGGAGGATTTGCCCGAACCATTTTCACCGAATACAACCAAGGATTTGCAGTTGGGCTGGAGTATTGCGCTGTTCGCCGCTCCACGGAACCATGTCAATGCAATGGAATCAATCCTCATCTGGCTCCTCCTTCTCTTTGGTGTCCCCAATACCCGTCTCTGCCAATAGATTCAGCGCCGCCACAGTTAGTTCTTTGGACGTGAGTTTGCGTTCGCAGAAGATACCAGCCAATGACTGTCGAAGGGCAGTCTCTACAGAGTCCGTCACGAGATCGTTGCCCTCTCGCGCTTCGCTCAGTCGTTGGTCAATCCACGCATCCTTAGTAGACATATCGATGACTCCCTCAAGGTATGGGCACTGCGGGAATGTGCCTATCCCCCGACATTACAAAATAGACAGTTGGACCAAGATACTGCATCGCACCAACCAAGTCAATCTATTAGTAATCGCATCAGTGCTTTTAGTTGACCGATTCTCTCGCAAGCGGATATCTTTCGGGTATCTGATGCGTTTTGCGCGCGTCGCAATCAGAAGGGATACTTATGTCCGTCCGAAGATATTCACGCCTGTCCGTACTGCTCCTCACAGCAGCCATCGCCGTTGTCTGTGCTGCAGGTTGCACCCATTTCAACAAGGGGCGTAAACTCGTCGTCGATGAGTTCGTGGTCAACATCAACGCCATCAACCACGAGGACAACGAGTACGGCAACCAATGGGAGCGGATTCGACACCATTTCGAGAGCCATGACATCACCATCGACACCTCGGCTATGATTATTGACAACTGCCGTCCGGTCGGCTCCTACGTAGTCTGCGACCACTCCAATATCATCTTGGTGTTCGACAAGCCGGTCACGCTCAAGGAAATCGAAGAGGTGCATCAGTCACTGCTGCAACTTCGGGAGAATGACGTCACTCTCGGTCTTGAATTCGGCACCGTCTACGCCTCCTACTCTGCGCTCGGCAACGAAGGCCTCATATCGACCTGGGTGCGAATCGCCGTGACGCCCGGCGCACAGCTTTTTCTCGAACGGAAGCAGATCGGCGAATGCGATTCCGTCTACACGCCGGATAACGTCTACGAGGGACCAATTCGGCTCTACCGCGGACAGGAATGGGTATATTACCGCACAGAATTAGACACCGGCGCAGATGTGGTCCGCAGATACTTCAGACTGCACGTTTTGGAACGTCGACAGGAAGAGTTATCGGAGAAGGAGTTCAAGAAGTTGATTCGGCGAAAGCTGATTACGTAAGCTAGAGACTCGCACCCTCAAGGAGGCTCTGAGGGTGGCACCCGACTTATCCCAGACACTTCAGTCTCCCCCTGTAACAAACGAAAGCCCGGCGGTCCGTCTCAGTCAAAGATCCACCGGGCTTTGATTCATTCGAAACTAGCTGGGCTACTCGTGCATGCCCTTGGCCTCGAGCTTCTTCAACTCTTCGTTATTCTTGTCGCAGATGCCGTGGATTTCGGCGACCAGCTCCGGCGTAGTTCCGGTGAGGATCAACACTGAGCCAACTTTCGTTTCTATGGCATCAAACTTGGCACCTTTCATCATAAGGGCGCCCATGCTCGTGCACATACCGCACATGGGAACCATTTCGCCTGTTTCCATTTTCTTGCCGGTTTCTTCCATCTTCTTCATAGCAGTGCGGAAAGACGGCAGATATTCCTTGTCGACGGTTGTCACTGACACCATTCCGTTATCGATCTTGTGATGTTCCCAAATGCAATGGTCCAGCAACTCCGCGTCTTCCATCAGGTGCTTGCAAAACCCGCATTTTTCCATGTCAAACCAGGCCGGTCCGTCCCCGGCTGATACTGTCGCGGCGCACATAAACGCCAATACCATAATGCATAAGGCAGCTGTTCTCATCTTACACTCCTTGATAAGTACCCTTGTTTTTCTCAGATAATGCCTGTTTTGATGATACCGCGCAATTTGAGCCGGCGATCTGAGTCTGTCAAGCACAAGTTGATTGGTCTCTCTTGTTTGGTATCACTTTCTGAACAAGTAATTCGTCTTGCGTTTACCGTTCTTCCGCTCGTAACTTCACAAAACGGGCACTACGGTCGATGACAGTATTAGAGAATTGACAAGCTGTCAGGAGGTTTTATGCCAAAGACCAAAGAAACCGAAGCCGCAGAGTTATTCAAAAAAGGGCACAAGTTGCTCGATCAGGATGAGAACTGGTCAGGCGCCTTGAAGGCGTTTGTCGAGGCCTTTTACGCTCACCCTGAAATTGCCCGCGAGACGACCCTGATCGAAAACTGGGGCGAATGCATGCAGGCCGCCCTCATGTGCCTCGAGTACTGGACACCCAGACTGTTGCCTACCGACAACCAGTTCGCAGAGATCGCTGAAGAGGCCTTCAAACACCTCAGAGACGACCGTTACCCCGAAGCCCTCGCGGATTTCGAACAAGCATTGAAACTGCTCCCCACCGGAGATCGTGAAAAGTGCGAGGCGGCCTGCTATTCAGGTCAGGCTCTCTCCTGTTTCGGCATACTCGTAACGGAGAAACCGGACGAAGCAGATACCGAGGAATTGGTCGAAAGAGCCCTTCGGGCCCAGATGGCGGCGGTGCTGCTGAACCCCAAGGTCAACCTGTTCATGAGAATGCGCCCCCCTCGGAAATGGTAAGTAGTGCAGAAGATACGAAGTGTCACATGTGATGCTGCACTTCATTAGACGCCCGTTACAGCCTAACTGTAAGCCACTTACCGCGACGATAATACAGCCAGAACAGTATTGAACTGCCGATCCCGGCGAACGTCAATACCCACCAGACAGCCGTCTGATTCATGCCTAAGACCTGTGTCACGACTAATGCCGGCAATACCTGGAATCCCCATGAGTGGATTGTGACGATCACCATCATCGGGGTGTTCAGGCCAACGCCGACATGAATTTGCTCGACCATAATGAAGATGCCAAAGAACGGCATCACAACGGCTCCGATTCGCAACAGTTCAACACCGTGGGCAACAGTCTGAGGGTTATCGAAGAACAACCCCATGTAGAACTCGGCAAAGAAAAACGTCAGCACGGCAATAACGCTCATCACGCTTATTCCGAGCAGAATCGACTGATCGCCCGTTTTCTTGGCCCGCTCCAGCTTCTTGCCGCCCACGTTGTGGCCGATCAACGACGACAATCCCAATCCCATTCCTACCAGGATCATAATTCCGAAGGCAAAGAGCTGCATGCCTACGCCATAGGCCGCCACGACAGCGGTGCCGAACCCGGCAATCATAGGAGTTATCAACATCCGTGAGCCGGAGAACGAGAGGTCCGCCGCCCATGAGGGCACACCTATTCTGACGATCTGCCACATGGATTTCAACGTCATCGACGCCTTGCCGACCAGGTGCAACTTGACATTCACCCAATTCGTCCTGAAGAGCGCCATTCCCACGATGAAGGTCAGCGAATAGCTTAGCACAGAAGCATAGGCCGCGCCGTTGATTCCGCACTCCGGCATCCCGAGCCAACCGAAAATGAACAACGGGTCCATGACTGCATTTAGGATGTTCGACGCGACCATCAGGCCCATAGCGAGCGCCGGGTTGGCTATTCCCCGCAGAGCGGTGAAGATCGAATAGGCGGCGTACATGATCGGCATGCCGAAGAGCAGAATCCGACCGTAGCCGATACCCATTTCCAGCGCGTCTCCCTTGGCGCCGAGCAGCGGAAGCATGTACGGCAGCGCAAACCATCCGGCGACACCGAGCAGCGTACCAAAAAACAGCTTCAGGAAAATCGTCTCTTTTATGGACTTCTCTGTCTCATCATACAGCTTTTCGCCGTACCGTCGCGAGATGACCGCCACGGATCCGCTCCCTACCAGCGAATTAAACGAAAAGAGAATCCACAGAAGGTTGTTGAAGAACGTTATTGCAGCCACTCCGGCCTCGGCCTGCGGAAGACGCGCCACCCAGAACATGTCAGCCATGGCGTAGATGTGTTGCGCCAGAAAGCCGAACATCGAGGGCAATCCCATCTTCAGAATTGACCTGATTATCGATCCCTCAGTAAAATCTGTAGGAGTCTTAGGTGTCTTTTCAGCCGTGTCTACCATGGTGTCCTGTCCACAACGTCAGCATGCAGAGTCAACCTTATCTTCGGAAACATCAACCTGACAATACGCCGCCCAGCAGGCATTTGTTTCAAATGAAACAGTCTCAGAGCGTCGCAAAGATACGGTTGAGGTAAAAATGGTGGTGGGGGAAGGATTTGAACCTTCGAAGGCGTCGCCGACAGATTTACAGTCTGTTCCCTTTGACCACTCGGGAACCCCACCAACTTCGTTCATCGAACCCGAATGCTATCGACACCCGAGCCTTTGATAAGGAGGCACAATATACGTTCAAAATCCGAAAAATCAATCCAAAAAAAGCAGATTACCGCAAATCTCAGCGGACTTTTCCAGACACATTGGGGTTGGGCCATCTTCGACAGGGCCTGAGTCGAACAGACTACTCGGCCCGAACAGACTCAGACTCGGCGTTGACGGTAGTGGACGTCTCAACAGGCTCAAGACCGTGGTTCTTCTTCACCAACCTGAGCTTCCCTTGAGCCGAATTCTCCGGTGCCTCTTGCCCGAAATCCTCTGGAGAAACCTTCAGCCAGTGTTTCAGGGACGAGAGGAAATCGTACTTGAAGTCGAATTCCATCTTCTCAAGCGTCCCAGGGATAATGTGCGTCGGCGTTGCGGCCTTGCGAACGCGTACCGGGTGCACGGGATTCCTCGATCCAAAAAGCGCCTGAACGAGCTTCGCCACGGGCAGCAGCATCCATAACGGGATCGGAATCACAAACGCCTTGCAGTTGAAAAACCCCTTGATACCTGAGACAAGCTCATTTAGCGGCTGGGTTGGTGACTCGACGTAGTTGTATACCACCTGCGGATCCGAGCGATCCATCAGGAAATCCACGCTGTCCGCAAATCCGTAGATGTACGCATAGGACTTAAATATCGACGGTTTCCCCGGAAACGCGAAGTACCCTTTGCGAATTGCCTTGATCATCCGCATGATGTTGCCCGGGTCACCGGGACCGTAGACCACGCCGGGTCTCGAAATCAATAACCGTCTTCCCTGCCCAGAACGTCGCCAGGCTTCGTGGATCAGTTCAGCGGGAAATTTGGAACCACCATATGGAGTCGACGGTTTGATCGGCGACTCCTCAGAGGTCGGACCGTCAGTCGGACCGTACACTGAAATAGAGCTTGTGAAGTAGATATTTGGACAGTCGGTTGCCTCGGCATACTCACATACGTTCCGCGCTCCGGCAAGATTCGTCTCAAAATACTCATACGCTTCATGTCCCGGCTCACGGTGAACGGCTGCCAGGTTGAATATCCACCGAGGTGGGCTGTCGATCAGATCGGCAGGAATTGGCTTGCGCACATCAGTGCGGGAATACGTGATTCCAGACAGCCCCTCAAGCGTACTTGACCGAATGTCCGCAATATGGACATGCGTGAACCGCCCGCTGTTCAGAAAGTGCTGTGCAAGGTGAGTCCCGATGAATCCCGCCCCCCCGAATATCACGCAACTCGTCTGTGTCTGATTGCTATTCACGACCGTCATCCTCTACTGTCAGCTCCGGCGAATCCCATCGCCGTTTCACCTGCAGCGATTCTGCTTCGCTTGCCTCGTAGTCACGGCAAAAGTGCTGCTCCGCTTCTGACTTCACAAATCCCAGGAACCGTTCTCTAAACTTTTCAGTGGAGAATTCCGCGGCATGTGCTCGCAGAACCAGCGGATCGAAATCTGCCTCAATCTCTTCAAACTCCTGCACCGCTTTCACCAGAGCCCCCGCCTCGCGCCTCTCAAAAAACACGCCGGTCTTGCCTTCTTTGACAATCTCCGGTGATGCTGCCCCTCGGTAGGCAATAATCGGTGTGCCGGTAGCTTGAGCTTCAATCACTGAAATTCCAAACGGTTCCACTGAGGGCTGTATGAGCGCCCGGGCGCATTTCACGTACTCATTGACCCTGTCCAGGTTCACCTGTCCCACGAATTCGATATTGCCCTTGGCTCCCTGTGACAGCTTTTCAAGATCAGGTCCTCCCCCGACGATTATCAGCTTGCGATCAGGCATTCTCTTGAAGGCTTCCACGACGATATCTATGCGTTTGAACGGGACGAGACGGGCCACAACGACATAGTACTCCTCTTTGTTCGGATGAAGCGCAAAGCGCTCGACATCGACCGGAGGAAATATCACCGTCGACTCACGACCGTACTGTTTCATAAGGCGGCGGCCCATGTATGCCGAATTCGCAATGAACCTGTCTGCCCGGTGAGCCGTCGAGGTATCCCAGATGCGAATGTAGTGCATGATGGCTTTGGCGACCAGACTTCGGAGACCTCTCGTCAGCCCGCCCACTTTGAGATAATGCTGATAGAGATCCCATGCATAAATCATCGTGTTGTTGAAATAGCACAGATGGAGTTGTTCAGCACTGGTCAGTACGCCGTGTGTGACCGCGAGGTTTGAAGAGATTATCAGATCGTAATTCGAAAGATCAAACTGTTCCGTAGCATACGGCATAAACGGCAGGTACGTCCGATACCTGGTCCGGGCAAAAGGAAGTTTCTGAATGAACGAAGTCCTTGGAGTTCTGCCCACCAGAATACCACGATTGTGCTCGGGGACAAAATCGACGAGAGAAAACAGGTCGGCCCGGGGAAACATATGCAATATCTGTTCGGTGACCATCTCACCGCCTGCGTAGCCGACCAGCCAGTCATGTACTATAGCGATCTTCAGTGAGTTGATGTCAAACGTCGGTGACCGCATTCCTGCCAATGCCCCTTCATTGTGGTTTCCCGGACGACATCCGGTTCACGAATCAGCCTGACCGCTGTCACGCTCTCCGCCCTATCCGTGGCGGTTGCCTCGAAGACAACCGTTTCCACAAATATAGTGTAATCTTGTCGATTGTGCCAGTTATCTGTCTACAGATGCCATCTCTCGTCGCCGGCTTACCCGCTTGTGAGCCCTCTCGACAATGTGGGTAGTGCGTGGAAAAGCCTTCTGCACGTCATCCTTCAACTCGTCGTACGTAGTCTGGTTGGCGCCTCTGATCGCTTGACTGATCAAATCGGCAATCATGATGCCAAACACCATGAGCCCAAAAGATAGTATGGCGGACAATATGACTATATTTCTACGAAACGGTCCCGATTTCTGAGTCGGGAGTGTCGGCTGGTCAAGTATCCTCACGATCGGCACGTCTTTCTGTGCCTCGAATTTGGCCAGTTCAAACTGCTCCTGGAGCAACAGATATGCCCGTGATCGAAGCTCCACTTCGCGCTGGAGCCGGGTGTGCAGTTTCATCACCTGAGGTGAGGCAAACTCGGCCCAGGCTGCGTTTCTTAGTCTGAATGCCTCCAGAGAGTCCTCGGCCGCTTCGAGCGCACTCCCGGCGCTCTCCATCTGGCGGGCGAGATACATTTCGTTGTTCTTGGCACCGGAACGCCGCTTGTTGAGATTGTAGGCCTCTAACTGGCTGATGTACTCACGCAAGATCGCCTGAGAGAGAGACGGATACTGCGTTTCCACCAATACCGCGATCTCCCCTGTGCGAGAGTCCGTGTCTACCTTCGTTATCCCGGCCAGGGCATCTCGAAGCCTGTCTGGATCATCAAGACCAAAATACTCCGACAGCGTCTGGCTCATTTGCTCGCCATCGACTGTGAAGTCGTACTGCTTCGCAAGCACACCGCTCCGAACAAGGTCGGATTTCAGTATGACCGGAAACAGAGTCGAGGAATTGTCGTCAACCTGGCCGCCGATTGCCCCCGTGAGGCCAACCATAGCCTTTAACGAGGAAAAGTTATCTCCCTGTCCAGACGGCAGAATAGTTGAGCGAGACGTATAGAGATTGGGCTGGAGCAGCATATAGCCCGCAGTAGCAAGGACCACCAGGCTGCAAATGGCCACAATCAGGCGGCGTTTTTCTATTACGCGACGCATGAGCGCCAGCGGATTGATCTCGAATTGGTTACCGGCCCCTCCTGACGAATTGTCAGAAGCGTTTTCGGCATGCGTCTTGTGAATCGTCAGTCTTTTTTCCATAGGCTTATGTATGACTTACCTCCAATTCATTAATCTATATACAAAATGCATGCCAGAACCGTTTCGACGATGCCTCATAATAGTCTAGGCACGGTCTACCCTGCACATAAAGCCGGTTATTGTGCGACCGCGGAACCAGGGGTCTCGCGCCACATGGGAAAGAACTTCCGCAAATCAGCCGCAGATTTTTCCACACAGGTGTTGCAATATGAAACGCACGAAATCCACATTTCGTTGCAGTCAATTCACCTGACAACGCGTTTTACTGTCGCAGGAGTACTTCGCACACTTCTCGGGCTGCTATGTCCCAACTGAACCTCTTGAGATTCTCTCGCCCCAGTTTCTGAAGATTGTGCCTGAGTGTATGATCGCGACTAATCCGGCGCATTGCCAGAGAAATTTCAATCACTTCCTCCGGATTTACAAAAAGCGCCGCAGAGCCACACACTTCGGGCAGTGAGCCCCGATCGGATGCGACAACCGGACACCCAAAATGCATTGCCTCCAGAGCCGGTAGACCGAATCCCTCATACAGGGTTGTGATCATGAGTGCCTGTGCCCTAACGTAAAGCCAGGCAAGCTCCTCATCCACGATGTGGCCCGTAAACAGTATTCGCTTGCTCAGATCGCCACCAACCGCCGCTGCGTGCGCCTTCACACGGCCCAGGTAAGGTTCCTTTCCGCCGCCAAAAACGAGTGCATAATCGTCGCCCGTGTTCTCCGCCGAGAACCGGACAAAGGCATCGATGAGGCGCTCACAGTTCTTGTGCGGCAGGCTAGGCCCCACAAACAAGAAGAATTTCCGACCTGCCAATCCCGGAATCTCGCCCGGCGTCACTCGCAAAAACTCGTCGCGCAGCCCACACGGAATCGTCACACACTTGCATTGAGCGGTATACAACTCGGCAATATCGCGAGCGCTGGATGCGGAACTAGTGACAACGGTGGCTGTCCGACTCAATGTACGCGGGAGAATATACTTGAAGTAGTAGTACTGCTGACGATAGTTGGTGGGGAACAGTAACGGAAACACGTCCAGTATCGTAACTATCTGCTTCACTCCTTTAACTGAGACACCGTGATGGGCAGGAGAATAAAACAGCAAGTCGTTTTCGCTTCGCAGTTTCTTCACTGCCCTGTGCAGTGAAATCAATCTAACTATCGGGTTGGTCGTGGAAATGTGGCGAATTTCTACTCGTTCACTCCTGCAGTCCTCGGGAAACAAGCTCTTCATGCGGTGCGCGTCACCGAGTAGCACGATGCTCTTCACCTCTTTTGTCTCAAGCAGAAGAGGCAACAGGTGCCGAAGGATGTTGTGGGCGTAAACCCCCAGCCCAATCATGTCGGGGTTGTTGAGGATCGTGGCATTAATCACCAATCTGTCAGTCATGGGACACCGCACGCATCTGGGAATCCTCGCCCCTAACAACACCGGTTCGCACCAGACCAAGCTCCAACAGGATCAATATGCCGATCTTGACAACCATACCGAAAGTCACAAACACTGCCAGATTGCCGCTACCCAGGGCCGTCATGAAAGGCAACAACACAACTACCATGATAATCGCGCGAATAGAGTGGCGATAGACAATCGTGTAGTAGAAATAGAAAAGCATCAACGCGAGTATCATGCCGGCACAAAACTGGATTGAGAGCGCAATAGCATAAGGAAACGTGGCAATCAGAATAGCCGGGCTTGCACCGGTGTACAAATACCCATTGTCGATAATCGGATAAGCTTTGTCCGGTCCGAGAACCTTCACCATGATATACCTGAGCCCGACCTCGCCGTTCTCAGGATTACCGGGGTCGACCAGGACATCGAACTCAGTCTTCCAGTGGTCCCGGTCATACCGCCCACTGTTCTGCACGTCATTGTCGACGGCCCACCAGAGTTGCCCCTGGAAGGCGAGCACACGGTTGTACATGTATGTGAATGCAGCCCGGGTGTCTCCCTTAGTGTTAGCGTAACTGGCAAAAACCAGCGCGATGACTGCAACGAACACACCAGCATAAGCAGTGATCTTGCGCCTACTGA
Organism: uncultured candidate division Zixibacteria bacterium; assembly: GCA_963664195.1. Lineage (GTDB taxonomy): Bacteria > Zixibacteria > MSB-5A5 > GN15 > FEB-12. Next base: position 3,145,982 of record OY760907.1, on the reverse strand, counting down.
AAATCGTGAGCCCGGGTGTGCTAGAATGGTATCTCGCGTAGATCGATGCGAAGTAATACGATGCGATTAGAATCAAAAAGCTGAACTTGTTACCGATGAGAATTGCAAACAAGATAAACAGAGCCATCAGAATGCCGTTGACGGAGTACCGACCGCGCTTGATACGATAGTACCCGAGAAGAAAGGCCGCCAGCGCCCCGTAGATGATGAGGATGCGCTCAAAGGGGTTGGCACTCTCCATAAAAACGTGTCGTCCCAGACCTGAAACAAGTGGAACACCCTCGGTCGCAAACACGAAGACAAAATAGACGAGAACCAGCCCCAACGCAATGTACGCCGACATCTTCAGATTGCCAAAATGGAAGGTGTCTCGGGAAATGCGATAGTCCTGTCTCGCCAGACGTCGGCGTCCGATCAGCGCCGCCACAGCAAGGAAGCCCAGATTCAGTGCCGTGCCAAACATTGCCAGCCGGAAAGTAGCTATGCTGGTATGCGTGTACCTGAACAACTCCAGGTTGTAGATTCCGAGATCATTGTAAAAACAGGAAACGAGCCCCCACGAAAACGCAAACGCCTGTAGGATGAAAAACACCAGATACATTTTGTGCCTCCACATAATGTACCAGGTGCTCAGCAAATAGATTGCAACACCTATCGCATTAATGAGTATCATCGGAAAGCATCGTGCGGAAAGCCCGCGCAAGGTTATCTACGTTTTCTTCAGACAAAGAGGAACGATCGAAGTACGGATCGCTCCACCAGGCCTTGTATGAATGCCCCACTAACCTCTCGATCTCCGCACAATCCGCATCTTGGTCCCGTTCAGTCCCCTGCAATAGCCGATGCGTCAACTCCTTCAGGTCACCGAGTGAAGAGCAGTAATGCACGGATGACAACCCACCAAAATACATCGGGCTCAAGGTTACTGCGGGTATCCCGAGTAAACCAGCCTCGTAGGCCATCGTCCCGGAGATCGTAACCACAAGGCCTGCGCGACTGTAAACGTCAAACGACGAGACATCATGCCTCAGGAGTTTCACATTCGGAATGTTCCGTAGCTCTGTGAAGAATCTCCTCGTTCTCTGGCCGAGGAAGTTTGGATGTTCTTTTATCACCAGAGTGGCATCAACAGGCAGAGCACGCCTGATATCCTTGATCAGCTTCAACTGATCACTTCGATAGGAGCCAAGGACATCGACCGCGTTTTCCGGCTGCACATGGAGACCGTAGTAGGCGATCTTGCCCTGGATATCAGCCAATTGGTCGTACTTACAGATCCTTCTTAGGTAGAACGAACCAATCGTGCGGCGAGCAGTAAGCTTGACTCTCCCCCAGGCGTCGTAGTGAGTAAGGCTGGCCTGTTTGAGAACACGAGCGGCCTGGATGCGCCTCCCGATCGCCTTAAAAATCTTCCCCGGATATATCACACGCTTCGTCTTGAACTTCTCAAAATAGAACGGCGTGGAGCGTTTTTCCGCAAACTCCTCGATGAACTCCCGTCCGTTGATATCCGGCCCGCCCCCGGAGCGCGGAACAATACGTTCCTGCTGATACCCCTCGAAAAACACCATGTGTCCCGCAGGTATTCTCATATCGCGCGGAGACACGTAGTCAATGTCCAGTTCGCGACAGATCATGTAAGTAAGCAAATCGTTCATGTTGGTAGGTTCGGCAAAGACACAATCGATCTTGTGATCGGTCAGAAACCGTTTAATGTCCCGGTAATGCAAAGCCACATAGTCGCCAATAGCGGGAAAGTACTTGTCCGAGATGAACCGGTCCATTAACAGCACCTGATTCACGGTGAGATCGCACAATTCCTCGCATCGGGCGATTTCAGGCGCAAGCTGGCTCTTGGTTTCGTCGGACAGAAAGTCCGATCTGCTATACACAAGTTCCAGAATCTTGTCTCGCGGAATGCCACTCTCTGACAACGTGTGAGTCCAGCATTGATTGGTCGTAATCCAATAGACAGAAAACCCTTCCGGCTCAAGCTTCCTTGCTATTGCCTGATAGAGTTCGGTCAATCCGAACAACGAGATGAATGCGAGGTTCTTCTTCATCGCGATAACACACGCCTGTTGATGCGCAGGTCTCTCCTACTTTCGCAAAAACCTGTAACCATTGTGCGTGACAACTCCCGGCTCCTCGGTGAAATCTGCCACATCCCCCTTGCGGATCAGTTGTGAGGACACATAGTACCCCGACTCCGTAACACTCTTCGGGATCAGAGTCCCGGAGCCAATCGAAACTCTGTCAGCAATCGTCACACCGGGCATCACCGAACAGCGAGACCCCATGTAGACATCGTTTCCGATTTCAACTGGCGCTTGAATCTTAACGTGATTAAGATCAAAACCGTGTGTCCATATCTCAGTGCTGCGACCGCCGATGGTCACATTTCTGCCTATAGTGATCGAATCAGACAGATCGAAGTAGTGCATTGCCACCACTATGCTGTCCTGACCCAGAGAGAAGTTTTCAAACTCTTTGTAGGGCGTTAGACCGGCCGGTGTACCCATTATACTGTTGCGATTATTGACGACCGCGTTTTTCCCCATAGCAACATTCTTGACGTTCTTGATCTTATTGAATCTGCCAATGCTTGCCCCTGGGGACATAACCAACTTCTCGACCTTGATCTGATTAAGAATCCCGATGACCGCTCCCTCCATACTGCAGTCTTTCACGCTAAAAAGGTTCATCAATCCGATACGGCAGTCGTACGAAATATCGTATCCACAAATCGATCTGTACAGGAGGATCCTGAGCCGATTGAACGGGACTATAGCGATTGCCAACAATATCAGTGTTCTCATCATCACCTTGGTATCCCGATCTTTGCCGGGGTGCCCTTCTCACATCTGCCACCGAAGTTAAAAACGCACATAAGCTATTCACACTAAAGCGGTTCCCGTTGTGACGCAACAAGAATCTCAACTCCCCTGCCTTGGGGAATTGAGTCAGTTCGCTCCTGACGCACCCCTCAGGCGGACTGCGACTTTCCCAAAGCGTTCCCATAGGAAAGCCCTTTCCTCGGAGGACAACAAAAACCAATAGTACAGCCCATAGTTGACCAGAGCCAGACAACCCGCAATTGCCAGCAACACAATGTGATGTCTCGCTCCGACAAATCTCACTAACAGGTTCAGAAAGTAGAACCCGAGTGCCAGTCCCCATGCCGGCAGCACGGGAAGAACTATGTCCCGATACGAGAAGCCCAGGAATCGTTTCATGAATCTCACGTAAGGCACAACATTGAACGCCTGTGCACACAACGATGCGATCAGTAGTCCGGCGAGGCCGATATGCTGAAGCAGGATTATTGAAAGGACGACATTGATCACGGTGGCGACGATCGGAATCCAGATCGTCTGACGGACCTGTTCCAACCCCACGACCATGGTGCTGGCAATTGCCGGTGCGGGTATGACAAGATAGACTGCCAGAAGAATCAGAGCCAGGTATGAATCTGATTCAAACGCCTCCCCCACCCAAACAGACAGCAACGTATCGATATGGGCGAACAAAACTGCCAAGAGGGGCAGAATGATAAGATAGGCATAGCGAATTAGATTCTTGTATAGCGAGAAGATGGCAGTCGTATCCTTGCGTTCGTGCAGCATTGCAACTTCGGGAATCACCGCCGCAGTAATTACGCCGAAAACAACGCGCAGCATCATCGAGGGACGCGCCACAACATCATACGTAGTTATTACTGCAACCGCCATGTAGTACCAGATTAGTACCTTGGGCAACTGGTTGTGAATGAGCCCGATAATCCTCGTAACAAACAGGATTGAGCTGTACGAAAACAGCGTGCGGAACACCGCCATATCTACACGCAGTCGCATCCCGCTGTACTGGGGCGATCTCGCCAGAATGTAGTACAGGAGAATGAGTATTCGAACGACTGTCATTGCAAGCACAATCATGAATGCCAGATCAATCCGACGAGTCAATACGGCAACAGCAATCAGCAGAGTGTACCGGATCAGATTCATCACCGAATTGACCGTCTTGGTGATGACATACTTCCGCATGCCCTGCAAGGCAGCCGTGAGTGGCACCGAAAGGTACTGGAGAAACACCACCCAGGAAACGACATTGATCGCCGCAAGAACAGAATCCACACTGACTGTCGAGCCGTCTTTCAGAAGGTGCGATGCGACAAAACCGGCCACGAAGTGAAGCGCCACACCGAGCACAGCACCTATCAACCCGTAATAGACAATGGTCACGGCAAGGGCGTCCTGCATCTTCTGATGATCGCCGGCAACTTCAAACCTGGCCGTGTAGTTCATCAGGGCACCTTCCATGCCCAGATCGAACACAGCAAGGGCTCCATAGATGCTGAAAATACTCAAGAACACAAACGCGCCGTAACCATCCACACCGAAGTTCTCGATAAGGATTGGCGTTGCGATGATACTGAGGACGACCAATACGCAGTAGTCGAACAGTGTCATCAGCGTGTTGTTGAAGAGTCGTTTCATTCGTATCCGATCCTATGCCTGCGCGGCAAACAAAGCCTCGACTTCCTCGGCGTATAGTCGGTCCAGCCCCTTACTGAGTCTATCGAACCAGTTCGCCTCTGACCGAGGAGCCGTCGATCTTGTCGTTGGCGCCGAGTATCCCCGGTTCTCCAGAGCTCTCTGGATTGCGTACTTAGGATGGAAGACATCCTTCGACGAATCCCTGAGCCTGATCGTACTTTGAATCACACCGGGCGTGGCAAACGGCAGCACTGTCGATTTCAATCCGGCCGCACAGGCGGACCGGATCACAACCTGCAAATCACTCCCCTGAATGAACCCGTACACTTTAAGGTACATCAACAGTGACGCCTCATGCTCAAACCTCGAAGCCAGATCCGTGATGATCTCGTGTATGAACTTCCGATAACCGCGAGACAGCTCCGGCTCTATAACGGTGAAGTATCCCTTCTGATCAAAGAACGCAGCTCGAAACTCGTCTCGATTCCCGGGTATACGGCAGGGCTGACCGAATTTCAACCGTACCGACAGAGCCGCCATGCGAGCCAACCAACCGAACGGCTTGTTCAGCAACAACCGAGCAGCAAGATCGCCTTTGTTAGGCATAGAGGGACCAAAGGACAGAATTGAATCACTCCCCTGGCCATTCACCACAAGAATGCCGGTCCCGTAGATATCTCTCACTTTTCGCAGCGCTTCGAAATGAAGTACGGCAAAATGTCTGTCAAAGAGCATTTGTCTGACAACCGGCCGATATCTTTCGACTTTGGGAGTCAACAACACTTCGATTTCGACAAGTTCTTTGCCCAGTTGATCGGCCACGATCTTCGCCCTGATTAGATCGGACTCATTGACTGCAATCGATGGAACCGGCCTGAAGAAGACGAGGTCATAATCGACCCCCTGCTCTTTCATCATCACCGCCAACAACGTAGAATCAGCGCCTCCTGAGAAACACAGTACAGCTTTGCGTTCCGTCCTGGACAGAAGGTAAATCGTCTGCTGGAGTTCACTTTCAAATGCCTGACAGTGGGCTACCGGGTCAGGATCATTGGCATCGTCAGCAAAATACGATCGAATTGCAACCCCGGCTGCACTGATCTCCAAGATCGAGGCCGGTGGCACTTTGTGCAAACCCGGCACGAGGGTCGACCCACCGGTAGTGTAACCGTGACGTTGCCAGTATTGGTGTTCATGTCGGTCAAGAGCGAGCGGCGAGTCCTTTTTCATACGCTCCAGCAACGGCCTATAGGTGTCTGAAATGTAAATGTCCTGCCCGATCTGGCAGAAATAGAGGCGATAACTCCCAACGATGTCCGTGGCCACCGACACGTAACGATCCGTCACAGTTACACACGCGAGACGACCCCGCGCCGTACTCAGGACATCCTGCACACCGGAGACGCGATCTCTCAAGAGAGGCTCCTCACAAAGAGGAAAGCCGAACAACAGATCGTTGCCGTGTATCTCGACGGGCGAATCGTGTATCTCCACGTGCACCTGGAACGGATTGATGAATACATCTTTCACATATATAGCGCTGGATTCGATCATAGTCGATCTATCATTGAGACTCTCTGGTGAGAAACCTGTCCAATTCGTCAAGTACTCTTTCAGCAACATGACCGTCAGGCCTATACAGGTGGGCATTCACAAACTCATCCCGCGCCGCGATTTCCTCGGGTGAGAACTCAAAGTCGCTGACATCGCCGGCAAAGAATCGGTCGCAGACTTCCTTGAATTGTCTCCGCGACTCGGCAATGATGATGCCCCTGGCCGCGTGGAAGGGCACAAGTTCGTGCTGAAGCGTAGCGCAATTCGCATCCCATGCGGTGTAGATCACCCGCTTGTTCATGAACATAGCCTCGGTCACTGAGGTCGTTTGAAAAGCTACGATCAGTTCCGACCGTTGTATCAGCTCATTGGCTATAGCGGCTCCTCCAATCACCTTCAGATTCTCCAATTCATAACGCTTCTGGAGGTCCTTTATATCTAACTGCTGAGGATGAGCCTTGACGAGGAAATTGAACTCAGGATGCTCCTTTGCGGCAGCCAACATGTCATCAAGCGTGTCCATCTTCTGCTGTCGCCAGGACACCCCTTCCGAGACCAGTTCGCGAGGTATGTAGGCGGTATCATGGTAGGTGAAGATACCTATCAACGGTTGTTCTTTGGGAAAGTAACTGTCAATATCCTTCTTGTGCTCAGTGAAGAACAGATCAGATCTGGCCTGCCCCACAATTGCTATATCCTCATGAGCAACACCAATCGACTCATAAAACTCTCGTTGGCGCTCGCTCCAGACCAGCACGTTGTCCGATATGTGGGGAGCAAACCGTTTTTTCCAGTCCGCAACAGCCCTGAAGCCGTACGGAGAAAGCGTCCCCTCCTTGTCGTACACAACCGTGCCGATATTGTTTTCATGGCCGACCGCTATAAACTCACGAATGAACGCAAAGCTATCGCTCGGAGTCAGGATGACGTCGGGCTGGAATCGTCTGCGCAGGTCGTGGAACATCACACGGCATTCGTCCCTGTAGCCCTCGCGAATCTCCGCCGGTTCCTCATCGTAAGGCGCCATCATTTCCCTGACGGGCTTCGAGAAGTAGAGTCGTCCGATCTTGAACAGAACTTCAAAATCCACAACCACGAAATTGAACCGCGTGTTCGCGTTTTGTAGGGCCCGAAGATCCTGATCGTAGTAGTGGTTGATCGCGAGGATCGTCTTGCGCGAGGGATCGTATTCGGGAGACAAGCCGCCTATGTAGTCCAAGACCATTTGTCTGTAGATTCGACGAACCGTTCCCCGAGGAACAACTCTACGAAACAGCTCCTTGAGAAGCTGTGTGATTCTTCCATCATGTCGCATATGCTGTCCCCGTGTGGCGATGACAAGACATCTGACGAACGATAGTCAGCACGTAGACAAACCTTGGCACACAGACCACACAACTGCAAAATGTCCGCATATGCTTCCTAATCCAGCAGAAGACGGTCTGAGAATTACCGAACAGATTCTTCACTCAACAATATCCATAGAGACCGGTGTTCCCATCGTCACATCTGCCTTCAGTCTCTTGCCTAGCAGTTCGTCGAAGTGTTTCGGTGACAGTCCGGCGCCGGGACGTATGGCACGAAAGTCACCCTCGGTCAACACCGCTCCGGCCTGCAAATCGCGGACAAAATACAACGATCGTCTGAACGCAATGGACTTCTTCTCTTTTTCCGTCAGTTCGTAACTGACCGTGCCCAGAGACTCCCATGCCTTCTCTGACTCCTCAACAAGCGCTTTCATCTCTTCAGGCTCAAGCGAAAAGGCCGAATCCACTCCACCGTCGGCACGCGACAACGTGAAGTGCTTTTCGATGAATGTCGCACCAAGTGCGACTGCCGCCAATGACACTCCCAACCCCATAGTGTGATCCGACAGACCGACCTCCACGTCAAACCTCTCGCGCAGATCGGCAATCGTGCGTAGATTCGCAGCATCGGGACGCGCCGGATACGCGCTCGTGCACTTAAGGAACAACAGGTCGGTGCATCCAGCCTTGCGGACGGCATCCACTGTCTCCCCCAACTCATCCACAGTCGCCATTCCGGTCGATATGATCACCGGCTTGCCCGTCGAAGCAACTCTGCGAATCAACGGAAGGTCAGTGTTCTCAAACGAGGCAATCTTGTAGCAGGGAACGTCGAGCTCCTCAAGGAACCCCACGGCGGTTGCATCGAACGGCGTGCTGAACCCGATGATTCCCCTCTCATGGCATCGTTTGAAAATCGCTCCGTGCCAGTCCCAAGGTGTGTGAGCTTCGTCGTAAAGATCGTACAGCGTCCGACCTTTCCAGAGACTGTCGGGATCCGAGATCAGAAAATCGCCCTCACGAATATCCAAAGTCATCGTGTCCGCGGTATACGTCTGGAGTTTGACTCCATGTGCACCGGCATCGGCTGCAGCATCAACAAGCTCCAGAGCACGGTCGAGCGACTGGTTGTGATTGCCTGATAATTCTGCCACAACAAAAGGCGGTCGCCCCGGCCCAATCTCGCGATTCCCGATTCTCATATAACCTGCTCCACTATTCGGCTTCTCAGTCACTTGCGGGGAGGCGAAACCAGTGCTTCGCCGTCTACCACAACGACACCGTCCTGATTCGTGCAAGTAGTCTTGAGCACCACACGCTTTTTCTCCTTCTTCTCGGTGACCTCCACCCGGGCGGTGATTGTATCTCCGAAATACACGGGAGCAAGAAACTTCACACTCTGCGACATATATATAGTCCCGTTGCCGGGGATTTGGTTTCCAAGAACTCCTGAGATCAGACCACACAGCAACATACCGTGCACTATCCGCTTCTCAAACACAGTGTTTTGTGCCCATACTTCATTTGTATGAGCAGGGTTCATGTCACCCGTAATACCGGCGTAGAGGTAGACATCGGATTCGGCAATCGTCTTGGACATCTCAGCAACATCTCCGACTGCCAGTTCATCATACGTCTTGCTAGCCATTCAGAGCCTCCTTGTCCGGAGTATCAAACTCAGCCTTGACGTGCTCCACCTTGCCCTTAACATTCTTCTCCCAGTCCTCGCGCAGAATACCCATCTGCACGATATCGTGAAATTGACCATCTTTGAAGATATGCTGACGGCGGGTGCCCTCCACGACAGAGCCATACTTCTCATGAATCTTGATAACGATCTCGTTTGAGCAGAACACTTCGCAGCAAAGCTTGTTCAGATCAAGCGTTTCAAAAACATACGCGAGCATATTCATTTCCACACTCTTGCCGATCCCTTTGCCTCGTACGCTGGGGGACGCCAGATAGTACGCCCATTCGCACCGTCGGTTGACACGGTCTATGCCGACAATGGATACCAGGCCGACATCTTCACCGTCGACAACGATCACCCAGTCCAGCCGCTTGTTGTTTACACTTACCGACTTGAACCAGGCCCGTTGCTTTCCAATGTCCGGCTCAAAATCGGTGTACATGTACGCACTGACCTCTGGCATAGTACGCCAGTTCATGATCATCTCAAGGTCATCGTCGGTGATGTTTCTAAATCTAAGTTCCATAGCCCTAACCTCTCAACATCAAGTACTCATCCCGAGTACGTCATTGTTCCGGCATCCGCTTCCCGATAGTCTCAGGGAAGCCCATAATCGTCTTCACGACCGGACATCGTCCATCACCACCCGGGTCTCCGACGAGATTCACCGCCTGCTCGCTCATCAACTTCACCGTCTCTGGCCGAGCCAGCAAAAAGTCCATCTCGCTTGCGATCATCTTCGGCGTCACTTTCCCATGATATCCCAGATGTCGAATCGACCCCTGCCTGTCGAGCGCCTCAAGCATGATACGTTGGTTGTCCGCCACTTCAATAGTAACACACGGCAATCCGAGAAAACACCGCTCCCACGTCGCTGTGCCCCCACCGCCAAAGGCAAGATCCGCCTTGCTCATCAGCTCAGCCATGTAGTCAACCTGGCAATGAAACATCACCGAGGATATCTCGTCGCACTCCCGCTTGATCTGCTCCCGAAGCGGGTTTGACAGCCCCACCACCACATCGACAGCAACGTTCGTCATCGACCACTCGCGCAACGCGGCCAACACTTTGCCGGTCTCATTCGTAGAGTCGCATCCGCCGAAAAACACCAACATACGTCTGATCGAACCATCCCGCACCCGTGACGCCTCTTGCTTGGCCCTGAGAAACTCCTTCCTCAAAATCGCATACCCTGGCCCCAGAAGCAGGTGACAGGCATCGGTCACAACCGAATCGTACCGCACGTCAAGATCATCATAGTAATTCTGATCAAGAAGCAAATCGCAGTCGTGGCGACGATTGGCCAGATCGTCAATGACCATCAGTCGATTGGCATGAGCACGTAGCATCATCTCCCACTCGACATCCAAAGCGTAATGATCGGAAATCAGCCAGTCGGGTCTGATTCTGTTCTCAATCAGATAACCAGCCGTCTCCTGAGCATCGACCCGCTGAGACACAGACAGCCAGGCTGCGTAGTTGTCGGGGTCATCACTCGCAACCGGCGATTCCGGGAATGGCAGCATATGAACGGAAAAACCACGCCCCGTGATGATTTCACCCAAATGTCCCGGATGTTCGCGACAGACAAAACTCACGGTGCAACCTTCGTCTCGCAGATACTCCGAGAGCGTGAGACATCGCATCGCATGACCGGTACCGATCTGGTTGGAGGCGTCTGTCCGAATGATGATGTTCATATTACCTGCGCCATAGCCATTATCCAGACCGAAAAGAAACCGGCAGCTATTTCGTCTTCTGATTCACCTGTCTGTTGATCTTCGCCCATTCAGGATGCCTTAACGACACCTCAAGACAGTCTTCCAGCGTGAAGCGCGGCCTGGCAACATAGAGCGCCTCAATCAGAAGTCGAATCAACTTGAAATCCTCGGGAGTATCCACGGTCCATCGATGACTGCTCAGATCGGATTCAAGAGCCACGTTCTCCATCCGATACCGCTCCGGATGCATATAGATGAACCGCGTTACGTGCTCTCTATCAGGCGTCTCCGTAGCCTCGCGATGAGCCTCATCCAGAGCCCCGAAAGTCAACACTTCGGTGTCCATGCCCCGGGGAAAAGTCCGTTCCAGCGTATTGGCGACATAGTCCACTTCCGGCAGCCTGTCCTGAAACGTAGAAATGACGCGGTCGATTACCGCCGGGTCAATAAGCGGACAGTCCGACGTCACCCTCACAATGACCTCAGCGCTGTGTTCAACGGCTGCCCCGTAGTATCGTGAGAGTACATCCTCTTCCGAGCCGCGGAAACACGTCACTCCGAGTTTTCCGCACAGCTCGACAATCGGCTCATCGGTGTCGTTTTTTGTCGTCGCAACAACCACCTCGTCGGCGTTCCGTGCCTGCCGGAGTCGCTCGACATGATATTCAAGTAACGGTTTGCCGAGTACTTCTTTGAGCACTTTCCCCGGCAGTCGTGTGGAAGTCATTCTCGCCTGAGTGATCAGCACAACTCTCATGCGTTCCCCTCCAGACTGTCCCGCAAGGAGTCCAGCACGCGGTCGAGATCTTCATCCGTCAGATCCGGATACATCGGGATGCTCAACGCTTTTTCATAGTAAGTCTCGGCACTCGGGAAATCTCCCGGAACGAATCCGCCACACTCACGATAATACGGCTGGAGCGGAACCGGGACATAGTGAACCTGTGTACCGATTGCAGCATCACCAAGTCTGTTCATAACTGCGGCCCGTGACACGCCGAAACTCTCGAAGTCTATTTGCAGGACAAACAGATGATAGGCATGCAAAACGCCATCACGCAAATCAAGCGATTTCACCCGCTCCGGTGCGAAGCGCTGTTTCAAACCCTCACGATAGTAGGCGGCAATCTGGTTGCGACGCTCCACCGACCAGTTCAATCTCTTGAGTTGACTCTTACCCAACGCCGCCTGAACATCCGTCAGCCGATAGTTCATCCCCAGAGCCTGCATTTCGTAGTACCAGGGATTCGGCTCGCCATCCGGCGACAAGGCCATGTCAGACTGCTTGAGATTCTCTTTTGTCATGCCGTGATTACGATACAGACGCAGCGTGTCGGCCAACGCATCGTCATTCGTGGCTACCGCTCCCCCCTCGCCCATGGCAACATGCTTCACGGGGTGAAACGAATAGACCGTCATCGCCGCGTGTACGCCGCTTCCCACTCTGTGAGCCTTATCACAGCAATCATATGTCGCTCCCAACGCGTGACAGGCATCATCCACAACCACCGCACCGTGCGCTTTGGCCAACTCGCAAATGCGCGGAAGATCAACCGGCTGTCCGGCAAAATGAACAGGAATGATCGCCTTTATGCAGCGTCCGGCATCGCGCTTAAGAACGCCGGCCAAGGCGTCAGGGTCGATGTTTCCGGTGGCAAGATCAATGTCGGCAAACTGCACTTCCGCCCCGACATACCGCGCGCAATTGGCATCGGCAAGGAACGTATTCGGCGAAGTGACAACCACATCTCCATTACCAATACCGAGTGCCAGCATCGTCAGATGCAGAGCCGCGGTCCCGGTGGCACAGGCAACCACATGCCTGGCTCCAACCACATCGGCAAGCTCTCGCTCAAACTCAGCTATGGTAGGTCCCTGGGTCAGCCAGTCTGACCGAAGAACTTCTGCGACGGCTGCAATATCGTCATCCGTAACATGCTGACGGCCGTACGGAAGAAATGTCAGAGTAGATTTCGGCATCGTATTCAAGTCAACGTCCTCTGTACACTGTGAGACGTGCCGCTGAGAAGGACACCAGATCGCTAGTCCTCGGCTGACTCCTTCGAAGTGATCTGAGTGCCGCGTTGAAAAGTCGAAACAGAGCTATCGTCCGCGTCAGACTCCCCGTCTTCATTGACAGAAAAGTCTTTGTCTACATGCATCTTTATCAACTCGCGAATCTGATTGACGGTGAGCCATTCACTGTTCTCACCTGAGGAGTACCTGAACCCGTCCGGACACTTCTTGCCACGAAATGTTTCCATGTATCGATCGACATCCCATAGCTTCACTGACGGCAGTATGACAAAATACGTATCGAACTCCAGCGTGTTGATAGCATCCGTTTCCGTGATCATCTCCTCGTGGAGTTTCTCGCCCGGACGAATCCCTATAATCTCCTGCCGGCATTTCGGCGCAATCGCTTTGGCAACGTCCAGAATACGATAGCTGGGGATCTTAGGTACAAAAATCTCGCCACCCCAGGCATGAGTGATAGCATGCATCACCAGCGCCACACCTTCTTCAAGCGTGATGTTGAATCGGGTCATCCGTGTATCAGTGATCGGAATGACACTCTTGTGCCGCCGACCCATGAAAAACGGAATGACACTCCCTCGACTGCCCATAACATTGCCGTAGCGAACAACTGAAAACTTGATATCCGCACTACCCTTGTAGTTGTTAGCCGAAACGAACAGCTTGTCCGAGCACAGCTTGGTGGCCCCGTACAGATTGATCGGTGCAGCGGCCTTGTCTGTGCTTAACGCGATCACTTTCTTCACACCCTGATCGATGGCGCTGTCGATCACGTTCTGTGCGCCGATGACATTGGTCTTGACCGCCTCAAACGGATTGTATTCGCACGCCGGCACCTGTTTGAGAGCAGCAGCATGGATGACCACATCTACTCCGCGCATTGCCCGCCCCAAACGTTCCTTATCGCGCACATCGCCAATGAAATACCGCATCTGCGGATATCTGGCTTCTGAAAACACCTGGCTCATCTCGAACTGCTTCAGTTCATCGCGAGAATAGACAATTACGCGTCTGACATTGGGGAACTTGTGCAGAATCGTCTCGATCATCTTCTTGCCGAAGGATCCCGTTCCGCCCGTTACCAGTATCGATTTCCCTGAAAGCATTAAGCTGTCCTTCCATTCATGATGCGTAGAACCTAACTCCAAAGTCCATTTTAATCAACCCAAAATCCCGTACAGACAGCCGCCCACCGTGCTTTTTGGGGAGAAAACGGCTCCTGAACCCCTTTTTCATGCCTGCAATACGTGAAGTAGCCCACCGACACTGCCTTTCGGTTAACGACGATAACTCCTGCTCCTCTAATCGTCAACAATAAATCTTGAATCCGGATCATCCTCATGCCGGATTTCGTCCACACGTTCTTTCTTCCCTGCCCCCGCGTACAGCCGATTCGGAGCGTTGTAGACGATGCCGTTGACGCCCCCAACATTCTTGTATGCATGCACGACGCCTTTCGGTACTATCACCATCATCGGGCTTTTTTCGCCACACTCCAAAACAGATTTCACTCCGTAAGACTCCGAATCGCGCCGATTGTCCCACAGATATAGCCGAAATGTCGAAGGGCCGACAAAACAGAAACAATCTGCCTGATCAACATGTTCATGCGGCCCGCGTGTTACACCCGGAAGCGTCATCGAGACATAGCTCATCGCCGGATGATATTCTTCAGCCAGTTCATCTTCTCTGAACAGCTCCACCAGCCAGCCCCGGTTATCTTGAAACTGCTTCAGGGTACGGACTTCCACGCCTATTATCGCACTCGTCATAGCGCCTTCCCCTGTATAAGAAACTCCTGCAGTGCGGTGCGATACGGTCGCATCAGGTTCAGCCCAAGCCGCTTCAAACATGTGTTTTCCAGCGATGACCGTCGGGGACGAGGTGCCGGAAGGGGATAGTCAGCCGTGGTGCAGGGCGTCAACAAAACGGCCTGATCGGTGATTTCAAATACATCCCCTGCCAGACCATACCAACTGACCTCACCCTCGCTGGTAGCATGCACGACGCCCCGAATGTCGCTTTTTAGAATCGCCGCCGTCTGGTGCACTATGTCTGCAGTCCAGGTTGGATTGCCAAACTGATCATCCACAACTCTCAGCGGTGCAGCGATTTCACCCCGCTGTGTGGCCCTGAGCTGTTCACTCCCCAATTTGAGCATAGTCCGCACAAAATTCTTGCCGTACTGCCCGTAAACCCAGGCAATCCGTATGATAACCGCGTCTTGGAGTTCAGTGATCACTGCCTCTTCCCCGGCCAATTTGCTCTTTCCGTAAGCCGTCTGGGGATTCGTTCTGTCAGTCTCAGCGTAAGGCTTGTCACCTGAGCCGTCGAATACGTAATCTGTCGAGTAATAGATCATACGAGCGGACACGCTTTTGCAGGCCAGAGCGACATTCCTCGTGCCCTCTGCGTTCACTGCCATCGCTCGCTCCTGCTCCGATTCACACCCATCGACATCCGTAAGTGCGGCCGTGTGCAGCACTACGTCCGGACGAACCCTCTCGACCACCGAGGAAATCGCCTCGCGATCACAGATATCGGCGTCCTTGAGACCTATCCCCGTGACGTCGTATTCCTGTGACAGAATCGACACCAAATCTCTCCCGAGTTGCCCCCGACTGCCGGTAATGAGCAGTTTCTCAGGCTTCGCCATCGAACTCCTCAACAACCCGCGTTAGATACTCACGATACGTGTTATCGGCCATACTGGTAATTATGTCGGTCAACTGCCCACGGGTAATGAAACCCATCCGAAACGCGATTTCCTCCAGACAGGCAATCTTCTGCCCCTGTCGTTTTTCCACGGTAGCGATAAAATTCCCGGCATCGAGAAGACTCTCGTGCGTGCCCGTATCAAGCCAGGCGATCCCCCGACCGAGTTTGACCACCTGGAGTTTCTTCTGATCCAGATACGCTCGGTTCACATCGGTGATCTCAAGTTCGCCACGTGCGGATGGCTTAAGCCCTTTAGCGATGCCAACCACATCCGAGTCATACAAGTACAACCCCGTCACGGCATAATGCGAGCGCGGCTTCTGAGGCTTCTCCTCGATCGATATGGCGTTGCCGTCACCGTCAAACTTGACCACGCCGTACCGTTCGGGGTTCTTAACGTAGTACCCAAACACCATCGCACCGTCGGTGAACCTATGTGCATCACGAAGGAAGTCATACACGCCGTAGAAGACATTGTCTCCGAGAATCAGCGCGACCGAATCACCCCCAATAAACTCCTCTCCAAGTATCAATGCCTGCGCGATACCTTCCGGTTTCGGCTGGATCCTGTACGAGATGCACAGACCAAGACGCTCGCCATTTCCCAGCAAGGATTCAATACGCGGCAGGTCGTCAGGTGTAGAGATAATCAGTATTTCTCGGACCCCGTAGAGCATGAGAGTCGACAGCGGATAGTAGATCATCGGCTTGTCGTACACTGGCAAAAGCTGCTTGCAGACAACCTGAGTGACCGGATACAAACGTGTGCCGCTTCCTCCCGCCAAGACGATCCCTTTCCGAATTGATCCACTCATATCGTCCCTCATCGGTTACCGTACATCATCGTGTAATAATTCTTATACTCACCGCTGACACAATTCTCTAACCAGGCGGCATTATCGAGATACCAGTCTACCGTCTGTTCCAGACCCTCATCGATAGTATGCGAGGGCTGCCAACCAAGCGCGTGAGCCAGTTTGGAGGCATCAATTGCGTACCTTCGGTCATGGCCTGGGCGGTCGGTCACAAACTCGATCAACTTCTCTCTCTGCCTCGCCGCCGAGTTTGGCATTAAGCAGTCGACAGATTTTCCGCACCAGTTCGATATTCTCAATCTCGGTGTTGCCGCCGATATTGTACGTTTCACCGGTCAGTCCCCTGTGGAACACAAGATCAAGCGCGTCGCAATGATCCTCGACGTGCAGCCAGTCCCGAATCTGGCGACCGTCGCCATAGACCGGAAGTTTCTCCCCTGCCACCGCATTGCGGATCATGAGCGGGATCAGCTTCTCCGGGAATTGATACGGCCCGAAGTTGTTCGAGCAATTCGTGGTTACAACATCAAGCCCGTAGGTTTTGTGATACGCCCGCACAAGATGGTCAGCCGATGCCTTTGAGGCCGAGTAGGGCGAATTGGGCGAGTACGGCGTCTCTTCGGTGAAATAGCCTTCCGCCCCCAACGACCCAAAAACTTCATCCGTCGAGACATGGTGAAAGCGGCATGGCCTCGGGCCTTCGATTCTCTCCCGAGCCAACTCTAGCAGATTGAAGGTGCCAATTATGTTGGTGTTGATGAACGATCCCGGTCCGACAATGGAACGGTCGACATGTGACTCCGCGGCCAAATGGATGACGGCATCAATTGCGTGGCGTTCAAAGCAGCCTTTCAGCGCCTCTAAATCGCAGATATCGACCTTCTCAAAGCGATAGTTCTCCGCTCTCTCAATCGCAGCCAGATTGCCGAGATTCCCGGCATAGGTCAGGCAATCGACGTTGACAAACAGATAGCGGGGATACTTCGGCACCAGACGCAGAAGCAGATTAGAGCCGATAAACCCGGCCCCACCTGTTACTGCGATTCGTCTGTCAAACCCGTCATTACTCACGGAAGTCTCCAGTCGACGCAGACTGCGCCGAATCATGGTCACCCATATCTATCCAGTTGACGGTATCCCTGTTCGCAATCCAAGTAAACAAAAACATCTTAATCGGTTTTTCAGGCAAAAAAAGAGCCGGCGAACAGACTCGAACTGATGACCTGCTGATTACAAATCAGCTGCTCTACCAACTGAGCTACGCCGGCTTGGCTTGGAGCCTGAGAAACTATCACAACTTAACGAAAACGTCAAGTCCATTTCTCACTTTCAGTCTGCTTGACGGTCTTATCAGACCTTTCGTTTCCACTTCACGCCCTGGGCGGTATCCTCAAGAACAATCCCCTGCACCAGCAGTTCATCACGAATCTCATCCGCCCTGGCGAAATCCTTGCTCTTGCGTGCCTCGGTACGCTCGACAATCAGCGCCTCGATATCAGCGTCGATCATCTCCTGTTTCTGCTCGAATGCCAACACCGTGTCAATCTTACGCATCGCCGCCAGTGCCTCATCTCGCTCTTCAACCGAAAGCTTGTTCTCAGCTTTCAATCGGTTGATATCGCGGATGAAATCAAAGACATCGCCCAGTGCACCGGAGATATTGAGATCGTCGTCAAGGTGAGTCTCGAAACCGGTCAGCAACTTCTTCGTGATCTCCGAGGCTTCCCCACTCGACTCACCACCGGCGTAGTCCGACAGGTTCGAGATGAAATCGTTGTATCGGTCAAGCGCCTTGCGGTCCGCCTCGAGGCCATCGAACGTAAAATTCAACTGCTGACGGTAATGCGTCGCCATGAGCATATACCGCATGACAACTCCGGAGTATCCCTTCTCGATGATATCCCGAAGCGTGAAGAAATTCCCCATCGATTTGGACATCTTGCGCCCGTCAACCAGCAAATACTCACTGTGCATCCAGTAGTTGACAAACTTTTTATCGTTCGCCCCTTCCGATTGCGCAATCTCGTTTTCATGGTGCGGGAACATGTTGTCCACGCCACCCGTATGAATGTCAAAATGCTGGCCAAGATATTTCATCGACATGGCCGAACACTCAATGTGCCAGCCCGGACGGCCTTTGCCAATCTCAGTCTCGAAATAAACATCGCCGTCAGCCTCATCCCAGGCCTTCCACAACGCAAAGTCCGACACCGAGTCTTTCTCGTATTCGTCTGAGGCAACCCGCGCACCAGCCTTCAGACCGGCCATATCAAGATTTGCCAGTTTACCGTAGTTCGGGAAAGCAGCTATTTTGAAGTAGTAGTTGCCGTCAACCTCGTAGGCCATACCGCGTTCAACCAACTTCTTGATCATGGCCACCATTTCGTCAACATGATCCGTAGCGGCCGGATAGTGCTCGGCCCGTTCAATGCCCAGAGTATCAAGGTCTTCAAAAAACGCCTTTGTGTACCGGGTAGTGAATTCCTTGAGTGAAATCCCCTCGGCCTGCGAATCACGGATCGTCTTGTCATCGATATCCGTCAGGTTCATCACATGCGTAATCTCGTACCCTTTGTACTTCAGGTAACGCCTGAGCAGGTCCTCAAAGATAAACGTCCGGAAGTTACCAATGTGGGCAAAGCCGTAGACCGTCGGCCCGCAGGTGTACATGCGGACTTTCCCGTCATCAATCGGCTTGAACTCTTCCTTGGCACGCGTGAAGCTGTTTTTGAACACCAATGGCATGGCTACTCAGGCCTCCGTAAGTTGGGCAACTGTCTTCTTGTCAAGCTTCTTGATCGTCTCTACTATCAGCTTGACTGTATTATCATAATCGGTACGATTCATAATAGAATTATGGCTGTGGATATATCTCACCGCCGGTCCTATCACTATTGTCGGCACACCGATACGGCTCAGGTGGATTCTGCCGCCGTCGGTAGCACCACGTTCCATATAGGTAAGGTGGAACGGGATTTTCTTCTCATCGGCTGTCTTGATCACAAGATCGCGAAGGCCGATATTGGGAATCATGCCGCCGTCATACACGAGAATGGCCGGACCGGCGCCCAGCTTCTCATCCTTGGAGAATCCATCCGGCGGGATGTCCTGTCCGATGCCGGTATCGCAAACGACACAAACATCAGGATTGGCCAACTGGGCCAGAGTCTGGGCACCGCGAAGACCAACTTCTTCCTGCACCGATCCGCAACCGAGAACGGTATTCGGGTGCTTCACCCGCTGGAGTTTCTTCAACACGTCGACCACAACAGCACAGGCCATGCGGTTGTCGAACGCCTTCGCCATATACATCTTGTTGTTGCCCATGATCGTAAACTCTGATTCCGGGATAATCGGATCACCGACCTTGATCCCGAGCTTCTTCTTGACATCGTACTTCTCCTGCACGCCGACATCGATAAACATATCTTTGACTTCGAGCACTTTCTTGCGGTCTTCCATCGGCAGAAGATGAGGCGGCGTAGAACCGATCACGCCAAGAACCGGACCTTTGGAAGTAATGACACGCATCCGCTGGCCCAGCGCCACATGTCCCCACCAACCGCCGAGCGCCAGGAACTTAATGTACCCTTCCTTGGTGATTTCCTTGACCATGAACCCGATTTCGTCCATGTGTCCGACCACCATCACGCGCGGGGACTCGCCGGTGCCCTTCTTTTCACCCATGATCGAGCCCATTTTATCATACTCGATCTTCTCCGTTGTTTCCCCCAACTCACGGGTCATAATAGCCCGAACGTCTTTTTCATAACCGGAGACACCGTTGGCCTCGGTCAACTCTTTTAACAACAGTTCTGTGTTATCCACTATATCACCTCAAGACTGTAAGTTTCTGCGAATCAGATTCTACCCAACGGCAAGTCCGGCAAATATATAGCTCTCTCTTTGAAAAAGCAACCGCGACGGCAACATTACGTTTCCAGATGATCCATTAACTCCGCAAACGCGTCAATCCTGCGCCTGAGCAACGGCATCTCTTCCGGATACTCCCGCCCCTCTTTGACCTTCAAAATAGCATGCATGCCAATCTCCGTGGGTCCCTGAATGTCTTCAATATACCGATCCCCGACATAAACGCACTCAGAAGGCGCAAACCCGGCCAGATTGACCGCGTGGTAAAAGATATCCGGGTGCGGTTTCCGAAGTCTGAACGTCGATGAAAACACTGTAAAGTCCAGATACGATTCAATCCCGAACCGCTTCAATTCATGTAAATGCGCCCGCTCAGGAAAGACCGTGTTCGATACCAACCCCATTACCGGATAGACCGCTTTCAGTTTTTCGAGCGTGTCCGGCACGTCGTCATAAACGTACAAACGCTTGTCCACCGGCTTATAATAGGCGTCGAAGAAGGCGTCAACCAGATCATCGTTCCAGATCATCCCCAGCTTCTCAAACAGCTTTGAAGCAACCGTCGGGACATCCCACTCAACGAGCTGCTCCTGAGCAACTTCGCGGTACGTATCTCGAATCTCGCAGAAGGCTTCGAAAAACCCGTTCCCCTCCGGCAGGTCATATCCCCGATCGACGAGAAACTTGCGGCCGGATTCGGCGCATTCAATCCCCAGTTCGTCCCAGGGAATCACCTCGTATTCTATCAAAGTCGACCCAAGATCGAATATGATCGCTTTTGGCTTAATCTTGTCCATACCTATTCTTTCCGTTTCAGCGCCGCGTCAAGGATCATAGCAATCAACCCGTCGAACTCAATCCCTTCACACTTGAAGGCCATTGGTGACAATGACAACGCCGTCATCCCCGGCAGCGTGTTGATTTCAAGACAATAGAAATCACCGTCATCGCCCAGAATGAAGTCAATCCGCGCCAGCCCCTCGGCCCCGACAGCGTCATAGACGCGCACTGCCGCATCCTGAACTCTCTCCGCCAGGTCATCCTCAATCGGCGCCGGCGCCAGATAGTTGCTCTTCCCCCTGGTGTACTTCGCCTCGTAGTCATACAATTCGTTTCCGGGCCGGATTTCCACCACCGGGTATGCCTGTCCGTCGAATACCGAGACCGTCAACTCGCGACCCGCGACATATGCCTCAATCAGCACTTCGGGCGAATACTTCAGCGATTCGGCAATTGCGGCCGCCACGCCTGAGGGATCGTTCACTTTCGTCAGACCGACCGTCGAGCCACCATCGTTCGGTTTAATTATCAGCGGGAATCCGAAGCTCTGCGTAACATGCCCCACCAACTCTTCGGCATCTTCCTGCGTCTCCACCTTGCAGAATCCCCAGCGAGGCGTGAGCACTTCCACCGAAGACATCAGCCTTTTGGCCATCGCCTTGTTCATCGCGGCCGCTGAGGCGGTCATGCCGGAGCCGGTGTATTTTTGTCCGGCCATTTGCAGAATATTCTGTACTCCACCGTTTTCGCCAAACCCACCGTGGAGCGCAATCATCACGACATCAACGCCGTCGTACGAATAGCCAGCCAGTGTTCTGAGCACCGATGGGTTCACACCTGCTTCTGTTGCCTCATCGCCCCCCAGCGGCATAAACGCCCCGTCGCAGCAAAGAAGCTTCTGCCCCATTGCCGGGTCCAGCACCGTGACCTGATGTCCCAGTCGTTCCAGCGCGCCGTGGATTGTAACTGCCGAAGAAAACGAAATCTCTTTCTCACTGGAGTCGCCGCCGGCCAGTAGCAACACGTTCATGAGCCGTTCCTTTCACGAATCTTGCGATAACGCCTGATCCCCCATATCAGAATGATCCCAATAACTATCGGCCAACCTATGTAGTTATATGTCTTGAAATAGTACCCGATCCGGTCAAAATTCTCCACCAGCTTGAATCCTAGATACATTAGCAGGCTCGAAAACAGGATGTACGAAATCAACGTATAGGTAAACATCCGTCCCGCCGGATACTTCCCGATACCCGCCGCCAGAGCCAGTGCTACCCGAAAACCTACTATGAACCGCGAAGCTACGAGCAACAGTCCACCGCGTCGTTGAAACCGTCCTTCCATCTCGACAATATCTTCCGCTGAAAAGAACCGGAAGTTCTTCCGCATGAAATAATCACGGCCAAACCGGCGGCCCAGATAGTAATAGAACATGATCGAGGCCATCCCGCCAATGAGAATCGCCATCAACCCGTAGAGAGGATCAATCCGGTGCACAGCCACCAATCCCCCGGTCGCCACAATGAAACTGTCACCCGGAAACGGCGGAGCGATATTCTCGATGAAGCAGGCTGCGAAAATCACGAAGTACGCCCAGAACGGACCGTACATAAACGCCTTATCAAGATATTCGTTGATGATGGCCAGTGATTCACTCATAAACGTACGAGATCATCCCTTCTTGCCGATCAGACAGACGGCAGAGGCGGCGATGCCTTCTCCCTTGCCAACATACCCGAGCTTCTCTGTCGTCGTCGCTTTGATTCCAACCTGAGACAGACCAACTCCGAGCACTAGAGCAATCTTTCGCTTCATCTCGGAGACGTGCGGATTCATCTTCGGCTCCTCCGCCATAATCACACAATCCACGTTGCCGATCCGGTCGTACCCGCACTTGCGGATCATCGCTGCCACCCGCTCCAACAACTCCAGCGAGTCCGCGTTTTTGTACTCGTCATCATTGGGCGGAAAATGCTGCCCGATATCGTCCAAACCTGCCGCACCAAGAAGCGCGTCGCAGATTGCGTGCAACAGAACATCGGCGTCACTATGGCCGTCAAGCCCCTTGTTGTGCGGAATCTCCACCCCGCCAACAATCAGCTTGCGTCCCGTCACCAACCGATGGACATCGTAGCCGTGACCGATTCTCACATTCATGTCGCTATGACTGATCATCTACCACTCCCCTCAATATCGCCTCGGCAATCAGCATATCCTGCGGAGTTGTCACTTTCGGGTTGATTGCCGTCGGCTCGACTATTTTCACTTTGAATCCACGGGCCTCAATCAACGAAGCATCATCTGTAAACTCATCGCCACTCTTTGCCGCCTGACGGTGCGCCTCGACAATGAGGTCATACTGAAACACCTGAGGCGTTTGTGCCAAAAACAGCGATCTGCGATCTAAGGTTGCAAAAACGTACCCCTGTTCGGCCCGCTTGACCGTGTCGGTGGTTCGCGCCGCCAGTATGGCTGCCTGATCCTTCGCAGCCACTGCAACCACCGCATCAATGTCACCCGGGGCTGTCAGCGGACGGGCACCGTCTGCAATTGCCACCAGTTGAGTCGAAATCGGCAGCCGCTCCAGTCCCTTCAGTACCGATTCCTGCCGCGTCTCTCCGCCGGGGACGATTCGATTCACCTTGTTGAGACCAAACTTATCGACCACATTCTCGCTGGCATACAGCATATAGTCCTCGGCCACTACGAGAGCGATTTCATCTATCGAGGACGCCTTTTCGAAACGACTGATCGTCCAGGCCAGCATCGGACGGCCGCAAATCTCGCGAAACTGCTTCGGAACCGCTCCCCCGTATCGGACAGAGTTTCCGGCAGCGACTATTATGGCACAAGTCTTCATAGACGCGGAATATAGGCCGGATTGAAAGACCGCAAAAGCCTTTTATAAGATGAGCATGGCGTCGCCGTAGCTGTAGAAACGGTACTCCTCAGCGACCGCCTCACGGTACGCCTCGACAATCCTCTCACGGCCCGCAAATGCCGACACCAGCACCAGCAGCGAGGATTTGGGCAAATGAAAATTGGTCACCATGTGATCAACGACTCGGAACTTGTATCCCGGCTTGATATACAGGTCAACCATCCGGGAAAACGGGACAATCTTGCCGTCTTCAATCGAAGCAGCTTCCAGCGTTCGCACACTCGTGGTCCCAACGGCGAATACCGATCCCCCATTCGAGCGAACACTGTTCAACCTCCGGGCAGCATCAGGCGACAACTCAGCAAACTCCGCATCGACCGTATGTTGATTGATATCATCGGCCGTGATCGGTTTGAACGTCCCCGGCCCCACATGAAGCGTAAGCTCGATCACCTTCACGCCATTGGCCCGCAACTCATCCAGAATCCTCCGTGTGAAATGGAATCCCGCGGTCGGAGCCGCAACAGCGCCGGTTTTCTCCTTATCCGCATACACTGTCTGATATCGACGGATGTCCGAGGGTTGATCATCTCTCCCTATATACTGCGGCAAAGGAATGTGACCGTGTCGACTGATAATCCGCTCACAGGCAGTGCGCGATGTAAACTCGACATGCCACCGGCCGTTGTTCAGATCAGCCTTGAGAACGACCGACTTGCCGTCGTCGAATAGAACCTCTTCCCCCGGCTTGAGCCGTCGCGAAGGCCGCGCCAGCGCCTCCCAGATTTCCCCCGGCTGGTCTTCCAGCCGTCGGATCAGAAATATCTCCGCCTTCCCTCCGGTTACACGACGCCCGTACAATCTTGCCTTAAACACGCGCGTGTTGTTGACCACCAGCGCGTCACCCTTCCTCAGGTAATTCACCACGCTCCTGAATTGACTGTGCTGCACTCCTGACCCGTTGCCGCGGTCCAGCAGCAACAGCCGGGACTCCTCACGCTTTCGAGCCGGAAACTGGGCGATGAGTCTGTCTGGCAGGTCGTAATCAAAAAGGGAGATATCCACGTCAGTCGTTTTCCTTGTCCGACCCGTCGTTCAGTTTCTTCAGACGCCGAATCCAGAGATCGAACAGTTTCTTCTGGTTGGGACTGAGCACTCCGAGCATCGATTTGCCGTTCATGAAATCCTCAAGCGCGTTGAGTGCGACTCGAGTATCCCCCACCGTCAACGTCTCGCCGGTTGTCATAGCGAGTTTGTCACGGAACTTGACCGTCTCTTCGGCTAGCACTTCGTTGACTTTTTCAGCATCGTATTTCTTTTCGGAATCACTCATACTATTTTCACTGGTCCTGGAGAATAACCTCTCGCAACAGTCCAATCTCTTCGACAAACCCGTTGCTTGAATCACGCTTTTCGTACCGCACAATGCCCGTGTCCGGCACGAGATAGTAGAACTCCATCCCGAGGCCCGTTCCCGATGGATACTCCCGCACATACTGATAACAAGTATAACTGCCAAGCGGCACTGAGGTTGCAGCCGTTTTTGATTCCAGCAACATCGCGTAGCCGCTCCCCGGCCAGACATCGTTGACGTTGGCGGGATACTTGAAAAGGAGCGATACGCTGCCACCCGAGGCGGCTCGAAACCAGAGACCGTCAGCGCGATTGGCGTAATAGCTGTCACCGTCGTCGACAAACCAGATGTCAGTCGTCACTGTACCCGAGTCCTCGAGGATCAAGCTATCGGTCCATTCGTCCACAAGCATTCCGCCAATGTCATACTGCATGACGTCGTACACCCATTTGTTGTTCACCGCCAGCGGCATAATCACGCCGTCCGCTGCAGCCGGAGCCGGCGCGATCGGTTCGTCATTGCCGCACCCAACAACGAACACGACTGTCATCAGCATCAGAACAAGAATCTTCGTCATTGCAGTTGAAAACCGGATCATAGCAGATTGAGTCAATCGCAATCTAGAACAGACTGGATTGCCCGGACCCGTTGTTGAGTTTCATATCAAGATGTTTCGCCGCCGAGGCCGACGCCATCCGCCCACGTTTGGTACGCTGGAGAAACCCGATCTTGAGCAAAAACGGCTCGACCATATCCACCAGCGTATCTACTTCTTCGTTGAGCGTGGCTCCCAAAGCCTCAATGCCCACCGGCCCGCCGTTGTAGTACTTGATAATAGTCTCAAGCAACTTGCGATCCAGCGGATCAAGCCCGGCGCCGTCGATTCCCTCTTTGTCCAGCGAAACCACTGCGATCTCGGCATCGATCTTTCCGTTCCCCTTGACTGACGCGTAATCCCGCACCCGCCTGAGGAGACGATTGGCAATGCGCGGTGTCCCCCGTGACCGCGCGGCAATCAGACCCGCGGCCTCTTCGTTGATCACGATTTCGAGCAGTTTGGCCGAACGAAGAACAATCTGGGCCAGTTCTTCTGGCGGGTAGAAATCAAGATGATAATACAGACCAAACCGATCCCGAAGCGGCGCGGAGAGCATTCCCGCCCTGGTCGTCGCACCGATGAGTGTGAACCGTTTTAGCGGCACATTGATCACTTTGGCAAACGCACCTTTATCAACGACGAAATCAACCTTGAAGTCTTCCATCGCCGGATAAATGAACTCCTCGATCACTGAGGACAACCGATGGATTTCATCTATGAAGAGAATATCCCCCTCGGCGAGATTCGTCAGAATCCCCATCAAATCCCCCGCCCGTTGCAACGACGGCCCCGAGGTGGATATGATTTTCGTCTGCATCTCGTGCGCAAGAATGTGCGCCAGAGTTGTCTTGCCAAGTCCCGGAGGGCCGTAGAGCAGCAGGTGCTCGGTCGGTTCGCCACGACCTTTCGCCGCCTGAACCAGCACTTCCAATTTCTCGCATAACTCACTCTGTCCCACATACTCTGCAAGACTCTGAGGACGGAGTGAGAACTGGGTCAGGTCCTCATCGGAACTGAGTTGTTCGCCGGTTACTACCCGTTCACGAGCCATCAGTCAGCGGCCCCTTCCTGTTGTGCGGTCCGGAACACCAGTGAAATGAGATCCTCAGCCTGCTTGATCTTCGGGTTCGTTTTCATCACAGCTTCGACCATATCTTTTGCCTCAGACGGAGAGTACTGCAACTGGTCAAGAATGGCAAGTGCCTCCTCAACAAACGGGGGCGTCTCTCTGGACTGCCTGGCTACCAGCGGTTCGCTGTTTTTTGCCAGCGCAAACTTGGCCGTTTTGCCGTGAAGCTCGGCGATTATCTTCTCCGCCAGCCTCCCCCCGACCCCCGGAAGGCGCTTAAGGCGATCCGCATCTTTTGTCTCTATCGCAGCTGCAATCTCGCTCACCGGCAACACCAGCGACTTCAACGCCTTCTTGACCCCAAGCCCCGGCACCTGTGTGAAGATCGAAAAGAACTCACGGTCGATCCGGTCTGTGAACCCGACCATACGCGGATAATGGCTCGATTTCTTGTCTCCGGCTTCAATATAATAAATGGTCTCGAACTGAATCTCGTGCCCGATCTGGCCGTTGCCCTTGAGACGCTCTGCCAATCCCGACGGCAATAACACTTCGTAGAATAATCCGTGATTCTCCACAAGAGCATACTGATCACTGATCTGGGCCAGTTTCCCTGCTATGCGACTTATCATCGGGCAAACGCTCCCTGGTGCTGTAGTGACCTGCAGTGACATAGCGCAATCGCCATGGCATCGGCAGCATCCGCCGGCTCCGGAATCTGGCTGAGTCCGAGCGTCGAAGTGATCATAAGTTGCATCTGCCTTTTGGGTGCGCGACCGTTACCGGTGAGTGATTTCTTGACTCGCGTCGACGCGTACGAGAAGACCTCGATTCCGGCCTTGGCTGCCTCGAGAAAGATGACTCCTCTCGCGTGGCCCATAATGATCGCCGTCTTCGGGTGAGCGTAATGCGAGTACAGCTCCTCGACCGCCAGAGCATCCGGTTTGAACTGCTCGATCACCTCTCCGACTCCGGCGGCAATCTCCCTGAGACGCAGCGACATATCCGCCGATGCTTTCGTCCGCACCACGCCCGCCTCGACCACACCGATAGTCGACTGACGGTCTTCGAGGACGGCATAGCCCGTTATATTCAATCCGGGATCGATTCCTAGTACACGCATAGGTCTGCAATATGGGGGGATCCCCGCCCGAATTCAAACAAAATAACGGCTGTGCGCTGAGGATGTGAGGTCGGGCTGACGAGAGCCAACCAAATGCTTTGACAATGCCTCATCATAGTCACTAACTTGCCACCGGATCTGGCGATGGGTCAAAAACTGAGGAATCCGGATGTCTGCCGATTACAATCTGGTTGTTGTATTCGATTTAGCCCACATAAACGGAGGCGCTGCGCAGGTAGTTCTCAGTTCAGCTATCAGAATGGCTGAGCGAGGCATCACCGTATCACTGCTCACCGCCGTGGCTCCGGTGCGTGGTTGTTACTTCGCATGACTACGCCATCGGCTGCCCCAACGCCGGCTTCTACAACTTTCAGAAGCAGCAGATATGCAAGCTGACCGGCGGGTCACTAAGATGCTTGCTGACGAATTGTGATAAGCGAAGTTACCCACAGAAGCTCTGGCGAATGACACGGCATTATGTCCAGCAATCATGCGGACATCTCCCCAATCGGTGAAGCACTTCATCACCATATCCGACTTCAGCCGCAACGTCCTGAAAGGCTATTTTACCCCGGAGGCATATTCGTATCGTGTTCCCAACCCGATTGAAATCGAAAAACAGTCCTCTGCCAATCCTTCGAATTGCGAAGGAGTCGTGTTTGTCGGTCGGCTGGGATCAGAGAAAGGCTGCCGTTTGCTGGCGGAGGCGACCGCGGAAATCGACATGAAAGTGACCTTCATCGGCGAGGGAGAAAGCAGCGAAGAAATCAGGTCGGCCAATCCGAAGGCCGAGATGGCCGGATGGCTTCAGAGAGATGACCTCTTCCCCATGCTCAAGCGGTCGAGAGCACTGGTGCTGCCGTCGATCTGCTACGAGACGCAGGGACTGGTAGTGCTTGAGGCAGCCGCACTCGGTATTCCCGCTGTCATACCCGACACCTCAGCCGCAAGAGGTATGGTTGAAGACGGCGTGACCGGACTCTGGTTCAAAGGAAGCGACAAGGACGACCTGAAACGGGTCCTTCTGAGACTGTCCGACAACTCGCTGGTGTCTGCCATGGGAAAAAACGCATACGAACGATTCTGGAGTGCCCCTCCTACTCTCGACAAGCACGCCGACAGGCTCGATCAGATATATAGAGCAATCATCACAAGAGACAATCCTGACACCAATCGGTCCGGCAAGCGCCCCGACACCTGCTAGAGATACAACAAATAGGCTACTGCCACCAGTATTGCCATATATACCACACTAAGCCCGCTGCCGACTTTGAGATAGTCTTTCGTTTGGTATTCCCCCGGTCCCATATACAGCGCATTCACCTGATGCGTCGGAAGAATGAAGGAATTAGACACGCCTATGCCGACGACTATCGCAGCTACCCGGGGATCGATTCCCAATTGACTGGCCAGAGATACGCCAAGGGGGACCAGAAGAGCGCAGGCACCAACATTCGATACGACCATCGTGAACGCACAACTCAGAACAGCCAGAACAATGAGCAGCACCAGAGGCGACATGAAACTGCCCAACCCGAGAATAATACCTTTTGCCAACCATTGAGCCGTCCCGGTCTGATCCACAGCCATCCCCAAAGGGATTAGTCCGCCCAACAGAAACACTGTTCGCGTATCTATTGACCTATATGCCTCTGAAATCGTCATGACTTTGGAGATGACCATCCCAAGCGCGCCCACCATCAGACAAATCGACAAAGGGATCGGGTTGTACGCCATGCCCTGGAAGTAGAAACTGGAGAGCAGCATCAGCACGAAACTGACAAGCACGCTTATGAGAGCATACCTTGCTTTTTCCGGCTTGTGAATATCTTTTTTTGACGACGTGACAATAATGAAGTTGTGGTGTTGTTCCTTCAGTTTCTGGATCTGCTCCCACGTTCCATGGACCAGCACCGCATCGCCCGGATTCAAAGACCGATCGGCCAATTCTCGATAGTAAAGCGCACCGTCCTGGTGAAGGGCCAGCGCATTGAGGCCGTAAGTCTGGCGAAAACGGATTTCCTGAATGCACTTACCGACGAATTGAGATCGAGGGGCAATGATCATCTCCGCGACTCCGGCGTACGACGGATCAAACAAAGTCCTCTTGAAATGGACGGGTTTGTCCCTCAGCACAAGCCGGTACGTCTTGACGAATTTCTCGATGTTCTTCCGAAGACCGTACAAGCACATGCTTCTGCCCGCCTTTAGAGTCCTCTTGGGATGCGGAGCAATATTGAGCGACCCATCCCTCGTAGACATCGCTACTGTATTCACGAGGAAACGGCGCCGAATCTCTGCGATTTCCTGCGGCTCGCCATTGGGCTTATAGTCGTCAGGGATGAACACTTCAACGGGGCCGATTATCTCCGGATAATTGCTGTCGATCCCGAGCGGAGAGATAACTCCGTCCTGACCGCCAGCGCGTGACGAGTCTACTTTCCGCTTCGCAAGAAGCCTCATACCAATCGTTGACAGATAGATGATTCCGCCAACGGTGATAGCCAGACCGATCGGAGTCAGTTCAAGGAAACCGAACTTGGGCATCCCGGCCGGAAGGATGTCATTGAGCAGTATCAACGGACTGGTGCCGATCATCGTAAGCGTACCGCCCAGAATCGCCGCCATGCCTATCGGCATGAGAACGCGAGATATGTGAATCTTGAGTTCGCGGGTTGTTACCAACCTGATTGCAGGAAGAAACAGCACAGCAGCCCCGGTGTTCTGCATAACACCTGAAATCGCGGCAATCAGCGAAGAAAACACAATCACTAGCCGGGACTCCCCCTTCCTGACATACTTCAGGATAGGTTGAACCAATCGGTTCACCAATCCCGTCCGGTTCAACCCAAAACTGATTATCATCACACCGATGATTGCAATGACCGCATTGCTGCTTAACCCTCGAAATGCGTCCCCGGCTTTGAGCAATCCCAATTCCGGCAGCAACACCATCATCACCATGGCTACCACATCGATCCGAACCCATTCGACGACAAACAGCAGAATCGCGAGACCTACGGTCAGGAGCATGAGGAATTTCGTCGCGAGTTGGGTGTCGACCGAAACGGGGATTTTGACGGTGCCGATGTCCTGCACCTGCAACCCGTTATCGGTTACCAGGTCTGCTACGACCTCCAGCGAAACATTGTATTTCTTGGCCTGAACCCTGGAATCCACGGCATAGCTCACTCGTTTTGCCATGACTGAGGGATTGGCCGGATCAGGACTCTCAAATGTCAATTGAGTCTCGTGCCCCCCCCCATCGATGCTCCGTCTGTCCGTAAATACGATGCCACTCTCGCGAGTAACCGACAACCAAGCCGCCGCCGGAGCTTTCAGATCGCGGTTCCACGAGGACCTCGTCCCGTCAATAGTCGTTGCGGTATCGATCTCTATGATAATTGTGAAGCTGCCCGTATCGCCTGCATGAAACGTGGGAGCAGGTGGGTCCATGCGAACGAGGACGTGAGAGGGGGTCTGTGATTCGAGAAAATCCGCCCGGCCGATTTGGTCGCCTATCGTCTCCGGTGAATTAGTGCCCGTGATTCCCTGGAAGTAGTGCAAGGCGAATGCGCCGAGGGCAATGACGATTACAAACCCTGCAAAGAACGTCGTTTTCCGGTACGGCATTTCTCATTAGTCGAAACTCAGGTATCCACTCATCATCTTTAGAGATGCTCCGGACAGACCGCCGATCCTGTTGTACCGTCGATATTGCCCTTCCTGCCTTCTCAGAATCACCAGTGCAGGTCGCCTTTGGCGTCCACCTTTAGAATCCACTCTCCCGTTGTGCTAACTCGTCATTATTGAGTTTGTCTATCAATCCGACGATATCTTGCTGGGTCCCCCTGAATCAACGGAGACGCTATATACTGTATCGGCTTCTAGAACTAACTCCGAACTATCCCGCAAATCCTGTTTCATGCGTGCCCAGTATGCGGATGTCCGGTCCGGGCAAGGAGATATGCAATCTCCAGCCAGTGAAGATAGAACCAATGACGGAATTTGTCAAGTATTCCGACCGACCATAACCTCCCTGCAACCGAGTTGTATGGAAGGGGTGCGCCCCTTCATCTTCAGTCTTGACAAACCGGACGCACAGCACTACTATTCGGTCCAAAGATCAAATCATACCGGGTGGAGGAATCCCCATTGCGCATATTGCTGGCTATCACTGTAATGCTTCTCTTCTGTCTCGGCGCACAGGCTGTTTCAGCCGACGAGCTAGTCCTCAAGAATACTCTTCCGGGACACTGGAAATTCTCTGTTAACGGAAGTCCCTTCCAGTCCCTCGGCCCACACTGCGAGGGTTTGTGCGAGGCTTTGGAGGGCAACCCCAGAGCGGTTCAAGAAGTCAGGAAATACAACTCGCTCAGAACGTACTCCAAAAACTTCTTCAGCCTCGGCATCGGTGCCGTTGCGTTTTCCGGTATCTATAGAGTGTTTAAGAAAGAATGGACAGACGTCTCGACCTACACCGCGCTGAGCGGAGCCGTCGTTCTGATCGCAGCAACATCTGTCGAAGTGATTGCCACCGGACACTTGAAAAGGGCTGTGCGCCTGCACAACAACGACCAGACAAACCTCAGTCTGAACTTGGGAGTACGACAGGGCCTCGACGGCTCCCCGCGTTACGGTCTAGTCTTGAGTTTCTGAGCTAGAGAAGTGTGATCAAGTCCGCCACCGAATCAATAATCAGATCCGGTTTGACGTCCGACTGGGCGACCAGCTCCTCACGGTACTTCCCCGTACGTACCAGCACACCCCTCATACCTACTTGCTGAGCACCGAGGACATCGTTGACCAGATCATCACCAACCATCACGACCTCCTCGGGAGCTAGCGCCATATCACTCAGCACTTCGTGGAAGAACGACGCCGAGGGCTTCCCGATCACTGTCGCCTGTTTACCTGTCACGTATTCCAAACCGGCCACAAAAGCGCCAATATCTACCTGCAACCCGTCTTCGGTCTCCCAGTAGCGCCCCTTGTGCAGCGCGATCATTTCCGCGCCGTTCACCACCATGCGGAACAGTCGGTTCATCAACTCGTAGTCCCAGTACTTGCCGATATCCCCTATCACCAGATACTCGGGATTTTCGTCCGTCTGCGGAAACTCCTTGAAGTCCGACTTTGGATCATCCGTCAGTAGCACGTGGCACGTGGGACGACCTTTCCTCCGGAGATACGAAACGGCCGCTTGAATCACGCCAAACGTCTCGTCCAGCCCTACCGGTAAGCCCATGTCATTGAGTTTGCCCACCAGCGAAGCCAGTGATCTGGTAGTAGTGTTCGTACTGAATCTGAGCGGAATGCCTCTATTTCTGATATGGTTGATAGCAGACACGGCACCGTCTATCGGCCTATCGCCGACATAAACGGTGCCGTCAAGATCGAACAGGAAACCACTAGTGCCATCAAACATAGGGTTTTACGATCATACATAGGGCGGATCCGTCTTCGAATCCGCCATGAATATGTCGAAACTTCAGGAGTTTCGACCTACTTATGGGACAGTCATTCCTGTGGGCGGCAGACGCCCCCCACAAGAGCGCAGCTCTTAATCCTGCGCCAGTTTTTCGAGCAGTGCCTCGTCGATATCAAAATTCGAGTAGACCTTCTGGACGTCTTCGTTGTCCTCGAGCAAATCGAGCACCTTGAGCATCGAGTTGGCCTCGTTTTCTTTTTCGATTTTGGTCGTGTTCTGCGGGACCATCGTAACCTCAGCGGATTCCATCACGATACCGGCCCCTTCGATCGCCATGCGGACATCGTCGAGCACCGCCGGTTCCATCAGCACTTCGAACACACCAGAATCGGTCTTGATGTCTTCCGCTCCGTTCTCAAGGGCGACTTCCATCAGCGTATCTTCGTCTGTAGCCGAAGTCTCAACTGTAATCACACCTCGCTTGTCGAACATCCATGCAACACAGCCACTAGCTCCAAGATTGCCGCCGTATTTGGAAAGAATATGCCGGATATCGGCCACTGTGCGGTTCTTGTTGTCGGTCAGGGCCTCGAGATAGAGGGCGGCGCCGCCGGGTCCGTAACCTTCGTACGTGATTGATTCGTAGACAACACCCGGCAAATCTCCGGTTCCCTTCATTATAGCCCGTTTGATGTTGTCCGCCGGCATATTGGCGGCTTTGGCCGATGCGATAGCCGTACGCAGTCTCGGGTTGCCGTCGGCATCTCCCCCGCCTTCGCGTGCGGCAACAGTGAGTTCTTTGATTAAGCGGGTGAAAATCTTGCCCCGTTCGGCATCAGCTTTTCCCTTTTTGCGCTTGATCGTCGACCATTTTGAGTGACCGGACATACTCTCTATCCTCCGTAAAACTAACGACATATACTCGAATTGATGTGGAACTCAGGTTCCTGTATGCGAATGTAATCAATTCTCAATCTGTTGGCAAGAGCAGGCAAGCTGCAAAAAACAGCCTGCTTGTACTGTCTTTCCGGGTGAAACAGGGTGGTGACACCTCCGAGGGACTTGCTCGAAACCTCTTATTAGCTATATTTGTTGCATCTCTGTAGCAAACCAGACCGCCGCATGGTTTGCGGATGCCCGAACTGCCCAAAGCCGCATTCGGTAAAAAAGGAGTCCAGACATGTCGGCCAGCTTCAGGTTACTGACCACACTCGTCGCAACGGTGCTGATGGCGTCGACCTTGCAGGCGGTACCTGCGAAAACCACCCCCACCGGTCCAATCCCCGGGAAGTTCGTGGTAAAACTGACGCCAAAGGCCAGTGCAACCACTATACGAACCGCACTCAATAGCAGCTATCGTTTCGGCCCCATATCCCAGTTGCAGATCAGAAGCGAACTCAAAGGGACTGATGACATCCGGCGAATCCACACTTTTTTCTCCTCTGACACTAGTTTGACAATCGAAAATGCAACGGCCTTGATTGGCAAGGAGAACGTCGAATGGATCGAACCGGACTACCATCTGGAGTTCTTTGAATTCCCGCAGGACTCATTGTTCGATCACCAGTGGTACCTGCACAACACGGGCCAGGAGTATCCCGCCGTCGAACGGCTTGACGACGACTTCAACGACACGCTGACAGTCCGATCCGGCACCCCCGGTTTCGACATCGGAGTATCTTATTACTACGACCACACGCCCGCCGTTTCGACCCGCGTAGTTGTCGCCATCATAGACACCGGCGTGGACCCGACCCATCCGGAGTTGCAGGGACGTTTCTGGCAGAATCCGGATGAAATCCCCAGCAACGGGATCGATGACGACCACAACGGGTTTGTCGATGACACGCTTGGATACGACGTTTCCGGCGACTCACTGAACTATTTCGATCCCATAGGCGACAATGACCCGAGTGACTACTTCGGTCACGGCACGCACATTGCCGGGCTGGTCGCGGCAGCGGCAGATGCTCACGGAATCATGGGAGTCACGCAACAGGCAGAGATCATGGCCGTAAAAATACGCCCCAATGCGACCTCCCAGGTTGGGGCGGCCGGCATCATCTACGCAGTCAACGCGGGTGCGGATGCCATCAACATCAGTTGGGGCACTCCGTATTACCCTGCGGTCCTCAAGGATGCACTCGATTTTGCCCGCGCCAACGGCGTGTTTGTCGGCATTGCCGCAGGCAACACGGGCGGGAACCACATCATGTATCCCGCATACTTCGACAGCGCATTTGCAGTGGCGGCGAGCAACTCCGACGGCCATGTGGCGTACTTCTCGACGTGGGGCGAGCACATTGATCTCGTCGCGCCCGGATTGGATATCCTCTCCCTTCGCGCCGCCGGCACTGACATGTACGAATCAATCAATGAACCACTGGTACATATCATCGGCGAAGATTCCCTGTATTACCTCGCGAGTGGCACCTCCATGGCCACACCGCTCGTGGTAGGCGCCGCTGCGATGATCCGCTCGTTGCGCCCCGATCTGCCTCTTGATTCGCTGGAATCCACCCTCCGCCACGGTGCAGTGGACATGCTCGACCCATTTGATGTCGGCGACAATCTGCCCGGACCCGACGGCATAAGCGGATGGGGACTGCTCAACGTGCGCAACGCTCTTGAACTGGCAACGAACGGAGGCGTCTACTTCGTCCAGCCGGTCCGTGCGGCACGATTCGAAGATTCTCTACCCGTGCTCGCCGCTCCGATAGCCGGCTACAGCGGTGGCTGGGAGCTAGCCTGGACGCGGACTCCCGACTCAGGAAACTGGCAAACGGTTGCTTCAGGAACATCGCTCCCGTCAGACTCCCTTCTGTACACGTTTTCCGATTCGGCAATCGAAGGTCACGTCCACCTCCGCCTGACCGATGACAACGACGTCTCACGATACACCAGTTCAACACTGGTTACCTCTCAACAAACAGAATTGACTTCGCCCGTCAATGGGCTTCAGTACAACTACAACATTCCTGTTGCTGGATCAATCCACGGTGCCGGCTATGAATCCTCCGCCCTGTATTATCGCCTATCCGGTGGCCCCAAAGTCCTTCTCGAAAACATCACTGGTGAGTCCTTCGATTCCGACATCTACCTCTGGAACGCCTCCGGCATCGAGGTCGGTGACTACACGCTCTACCTGCACGGGTACTTCGGTGCCGACAGCCTCGTGGACAGTTCTTCGTTCACTCTGGTATCCGCTTTCGCCGAAGGCTGGCCACAGACAATCGAGGGGCGAGGCCCCGTGTCGGCAGTTACCGCCGATCTGGAAGGGGACGGACAAAAAGAGATCATCGTCGCTACCATGTTCGGACTTGACGTCTTTTCTCACGATGGTCAGATGTGCAGCGGCTTCCCGGTTCTGGTCGGCACCGATGTCCAGTGCGTACCCGCCGTCTATGACATAGACCACGACGGTGAACGAGAAATCGTCTGCACCGCCGAAGACGGCATCCACGTCTTCAACGCTGACGGCTCTTGCACCGAAGGTTGGCCTGTAAATTGTGTAACTATGCGCACCCGGATAGGCTATCCGACTCCGACCATCACATCACTCGATCCCGCTGCCGACTCGGTCATCGTGCTCGTGAACGGCAACGGAGTCATACTCGCCTATGAATTCGATGGCACTTCGCATTTCGCAGCGCTTGAGGGGCAGTTTGCAGCGTTCAGCCACGGCATGGCACCTGGCCCGTATTTCCACGGCGGAAACAACGTCACGGCTGCGGATGTCAACGGCGACGGTGTCCCCGAGGTCATCGCCACGTTCTCTCCCATCCATAATCCACCCGCCGGAGTGGCCTTATTCGACGGACGCACCGGCCTGCCCGCCTTTGGTATGCCGAACCAACTGGTGATTCGATCCTCCGACTCCAGGGGCACCGTACTTGCCGATCTTGACGGCGACAGCCTGCCGGAGATCATTTCGCTGGGTACCGATACAAACGCAGTCCAAACACTCTGGGTGAAGACCCACGGTACGGACGACTTCCCCGGCTTTCCCAGGACTTTCCCGGAGCTATACGGGTGGTCATCCACATTTCCGACAGTGGCCGACCTCGATCAGAACGGCAGCCCGGAAATACTGTGCACGTTCTCCGAATTCGATATTGGCGCGCTCTATGTGTTTCAGGCCGACGGCTCCCCCTATCGCACAGTTGAGGATCGCCCCGTCGGCGAAGGATTCCTGGTCCCGATGACTTTCGGCGCTCCAATCGCAGCCAACCTGACCGGTGACTCCCGCCTGGAAGTAGTTCTTCGCGGCGGCTACCTCTTCCCCGGCACGGACCGTGAGGAAATCTACGTGCTCGACCATGACCTGAACCCAATACCGGGCTGGCCGGTCAAAACACCCGCACCGGCCTCCGCTGTGACGTCGACGCCGCAAATCGCATTGGTCGACGACATCGACGGCGACAATCTCGTCGAGTTGATTGTAGTCAGCGAGGCCGCCGAAGTCTACGTGTGGGATTTCGATGCCTCCGCCGAAGGCGGCGCAAACACCGGCCGCCTCTACGCCGATCCGACGAACAGCTGCACGATCCCGACATCAATTGACCCGACTGGTGTAATCGAGGTGGCACCACCAAACCTACCCGCGCATTATCGTCTTGAGCAGAACTATCCCAACCCGTTCAACCCGGTGACTACCATCCGATTCGACCTTCCGAACCGTTCAACAGTAATTCTTCGGGTAGTCAACATTCTCGGACAAACGGTTGCGACACTTGTCGACGGTGACCTGCCAGCTGGCAGTTTTGCAACAGAATTCGATGCTGCCGACTTTGCGTCCGGTGTCTATTTCTATAAGCTTCAGACCAACGATTTTGAGATGACAAGGAAAATGGTACTACTAAAATGACTCGATTGCTATTTCTGACCCTGTGCCTGCTCATATTTGCAATTCCGGCCTCTGCTGAGATCTACGATCATCCGGGATACACTTTTCTGTCCTGCGAGTTTGGCTCGGTTCGTGTGATCGACAGCTTCGCCCTGGCGTCCACGGCCCGTGGAGTGGCATTGTTGACGCTTGACAATGCGACGGGCCTCCTCACACAATCCGGCCACTTATCGCTGTCCACCGAACCTCTAACGATCAAGATTCGCGACGATGTGGCGGTTATTCTGAGCAAGGCAAGACTGGTGTATTTCGCCGACATCTCGAACCTCCCGTCAATATCCCTGCTCGGCCAGGCTGATCTTGGAATTGAATTCAACGATATCGATCTTGTCGGGCAGGACATCTACGTTGCCGCAGGATACAACGGCATTCGTCATTATCGCATGACCGGATACAACGACCCGATCTTTGCCGACTCCAGCCTCGCCGGCGTACATTGTGTACAGATGGATATCGACAACGATACGCTCTATGCGCTGGATGATTACAACGGCATCCTTCGATACGATCTCTCTTCGTCCGATCTCGAACACTTTGTCGATCTATTGGCAATACCAAGTCAACCGCGTGCTTTTGTGAAGCATGACTCGACTGTGGTTGTCTCTCTGGAAGACCGACAGCAACTGCTAATCGGAGACTACTCGGGCGGCACTGGGTCAATAGTCGACACCATCAGCATTCTCTCACACCCGGTTGGACTATTCGCCATCGACTCGTTTATAGTGACCGCAGACGCCTCCAATCTCATAGTCGAACGGGTCAATCTGAACAGTGGAGAAGTCCTGTCGGTAGCAATGCCCCCCACTACGAACATTATGGCCGATGGCGGCACCTACCACGCGTCAGGAGAGGCCACGCTGCTGCTTCCGGATGATGAGTCGGCGCTGACAACCTACGATATCGATCAAATGCACCTCCCTGACAATCCTCATCCCGCATACGAGAGACCTGGGCCAATAACCGATCTCCACGTTCAAGACGGTGTCCTTATGATCGGAGGCGTCCACAATCCGCTGGAGTCGTACTTCATCGATACCTCAGGTCAGGCTATTCGTCAGGATCTACTGCCGGGATTGCGAAACGCGACCTCAATTGTCTCCGCTCGCGAGCGAACACTGGCGTTCTACCCTGAGATCGGAACTGCCATCTCTATGCTTGTCACCCGGGATTCAATTGAGATCCTCCATGCCTATGACGGTATTGGAGATGACGTGACCGAACTACGATTCTACGAACAAACGCCGTCTGATACGCTCGATCTCCTTTTGTCGATCGGTCAATCGCAGATTACGTTGTCAGCGGTGACAAACGACTGGATTATTATCGAGAGCAACCGAATCAACGTCATAGGCAACATTCTCGATGTCGTTTTTGTCGATTCACTCCTCGTGTTCTCGACCGACAACTGGCAGGCGTACGGGTACCGCGTCGACGAAGACCTCCAGGCATACCATCACTGGACAATCGCCACGCCGGATCAACTCGACAATCTGGTGCTGTGCACCGACCAACTCCTCGGCTTTGGCTCTAGAGATATGTACCGCGTCGACGTCCTCGGCACAGAACAGCCGAAGGTCAACTTCCTTGGTACGCTTCCGGTAGATGTGGAGGCGTCGACAGTAGTCGGCGACATCCTTCTCACAATCGGCGAACTGGGCATCGGCGTTTTCGATACGAGATACGATATTCCGCAGCTACTCGATTTCGGCGGCTACGGCGGCAGCATGATCGCGGCGACCTCGAACCACATTGCTATCTCTGACGGCAACGCCGTCTACTTGTATCCATACGATTTCACACTTGACTCGCCAACCGATATTGACGATGAACCGCTTTTACTCGTCCCTGGAGATTTCAGTCTCAGGCAGAACTATCCCAACCCGTTCAATCCGACCACGACCATTGTCTTCAACCTCAGCCGGGCGTCTGATGTGAAACTCAGTGTTTTCAACCTGCTGGGTCAGGAAGTTGTCTCGCTGCTCGATGCAAGCTCTAGTGCAGGTGAACATGCCGTGCTCTGGGGCGGAACCGACAGGAACGGCAACGAAGTAGCCAGTGGTACTTATTTCTATCGGCTGGAGACAGAACAATCCGTTGAAACACGAAAAATGATATTACTCAAGTGATGCCCGACTATGACTGTACTTAACGCCTTCGCGAAGCTGACTCTCGCCTTGCTGTGTCTGGGATGCCTCATCGTCCTGAATCTCAGCGCTGCCACTTTCGTAGTGAATTCAACCGCTGACAGCCACGATATCAATCCCGGCGATTCAGTCGCGGCAGATCACTTGATTCCTGATTCAGCCTTCACTACCTTCCGCGCCGCGGTCGAAGAGGCCAGCGCTCTCCCCGGCCCTGACACAATCCTGATCCCGGGGCATGTTTCGCCCATCAGTTTGCTTCTTGGCTCAGTAATCGTTTCCGACAACGCGACTCATGTTCTTGGCGAAACGACCTACCCTGTATTAGACGGCGTAAACAATTCACTCAATGACGCCACTATGATTCTCGCCGCCGACAGTTGCGTCGTGCAGGGAGTCACTGTGAGGCGATCACGCGGCGACGGTATCCTCATAACTGGTGCCTGTAATCTCGTCGGTGGTGGCAATGAAGTTGAGCGTGTTGTTCTTATTGGCAACGGGCTGGATAACCAGTACGCAGCAGGTGTGGCCATCTCCGGTTCATCCGCCCACGGCAACGTAGTCGCCGGCTGCTTTGTTGGTGTTCACGGAAACGGCACGGTCGTGTATGCCAACAGGAACGGTGTGCGCATTGACGACGACGCTCATGACAACCTGATAGGCGGGAGTAGCGAGTCAACCAGAAACATCATTTCGGGCAATGCCGGCTACGGCGTGCTGATATCCAACCGTCCGTCCGCCAACCGGATCGAGGGTAACTACATCGGCATCGACGCCAGTAATGCCACCGGCCCCGGCAACCGTCTCGGTGGGATTCTTATCGCCGAGGGTTCCAGCAACAACGTAGTCGGCGGCGATGACCCTGGCGATGGCAACACCATCTCCCTCAACGACTACAGCGGCATCACGCTCTCCGGACCTCTCGTGAGCGACAACACGATAACCAATAACCTGATTGGCATGGATCCCGACGGGCGTCTTCCTCTCGGCAACCACGGGTGTGGCATCAGACTGGAACTCGGCGCACACGACAACATGATCGGCGGATCCCTGGAATCGGGCAATGTGATTTCCGCCAACGAAGCTGACGGCGTACACATTACAGGCGCAGGAACCGACGGAAACACGCTCGCCGGCAACCTCATTGGATTGGACTATCAGGGCTACGTCACCTTCTCAAACGGCGATGCCGCCCACGCCGGCGCTCGTATCGACGACGGAGCCTCGTCCAATCTGATTGGTGGAGCCAATGAAAGCTCCCGCAATACGATTTCAGGCCATATTGGGTATGGCATCCACATCTCTGGAGCGGGAACTTCAGATAACATTGTCAGCGGGAACTACATAGGCACAAACGGCCTCGGGCTGAGTTCCTCCCCCAACAGTGCCGGTGTGGTGCTATCCAACGGCGCTCAACTTAACACGATTGGCGGCTCCAGCGCCGGTGAGCGCAATATCATTTCCGGCAACCGCTCGGACGTTTTTCCCAACGGCTGCGGTGTGTTGATTCGCGATCCCGGCACGGACTACAACCACGTTTGCGGTAACTACATCGGCCCCGACATCAACGGTGCCCGCGCCCTCCGCAACGGCAGCGCCGGAGTAGTCATCAGCAGCGGCCCCCAGTACAACGTCATTGGCGGCATTACCGAAGATGAACGGAACGTCATATCCGGCAACGGCTCAGGAGACATGACCGCTTTCACCGCTCGCGGTGTACACATTGTTGGCGTCAACACAAAATACAACCGGATAATCGGCAACTACATCGGCCTTACCGCCGCAGGATCGGGCACGCTGGCCAACTCCGGCCACGGCGTCGGACTATTCGCGGGTGCCAGCTGCAACTACATCGGCGGCACTTCTCCCGAAGAGGGCAACGGCATTTCCGGCAACGACTGGAACGGCGTGTTTGTCCACGGTTCAACCACAAAACACAACTTGATTCGTTACAACAGTATTTTCGAAAACGACAGCCTCGGTATCGCCCTCGCCGACTCCGCCCAGAACGACATACGGCCGCCGGTCATTGCCGAAGCACACGCCAATCTTGTCTCCGGAGTATCAGGTGCCGCCAACGGCACAGTCGATATATACCTCGCGGCAAGTGATCCTTCAGGAGAGGGTGAGGGCGAATTGCACGTAGGCGCCGGACTGTCGGATATGAGCGGTCAGTTCGCCGTCCCGCTGACGGGAGTCGTCGCGGGCGATTCGGTGACAGCAACGATCACTGACGGTGACGGCAACACGTCTCAATTCGCACTTAACATGATTGTTGACCCCGTCTCGACAGTGGGCGACTCGCCGGAGGGACTGCCAACTGAATTCAGCCTGTCACAAAACTATCCCAACCCGTTCAATCCGGAAACGGTGATTGCATACAGTCTCCCCCGTGCCTCACAAGTCGAGATGACCGTGTACAACTCCCTCGGACAAACTGTTCGCACGTTGTTGAATGAATTCCAGCGCGCCGGAGACCACACAGTCATCTGGCTTGGAGATGATAACGCAGGACAGCAAGCAGCAAGTGGCATCTATTTTTACATCTTGAAGACTGACCGGCATTCGCAGGGTCGCAAAATGCTCCTCGTCAGATAGCGCAGTCTATTTCATCCCCTTCACCCGCGACATGATAACCTTCCACTCGTCCGGTGTCACCGGCTGAATCGACAATCTGGAGCCTTTCTGTGTCACCGCCATGTTCTCCAGGCCCGGCATCCGTTTGAGGTCGGCCAGCGGAATGATTTCAGCCAGTTTCTTCTTCAGCTTCACGTCAACCATGAACCACCG
The DNA here is from genome assembly GCA_963664195.1 of uncultured candidate division Zixibacteria bacterium. GTDB lineage: Bacteria > Zixibacteria > MSB-5A5 > GN15 > FEB-12. Next base: position 3,102,698 of record OY760907.1, on the reverse strand, counting down.
GGGATTATCCGGCGAGGACTTCGGATCGAAATACTTGCTGTCAGGATCAAATGCCACGTGATCCGGATAACCGGATCTCACCACCGTACAAATCCCGACTATCCCCGGCACCTTCGTTTTGCTGTGGTAGAACAGCACTTCGTCGCCCTTCTGAACGTCATCCCGAAGCATGTTTCGGGCCTGGTAGTTGCGCACGCCCTCCCAGCAATCAGTCTGCCCCGGCTTCGACGCAAGGTCCTTCACGGAATACGTTGTTGGCTCTGACTTGAACAGCCAATATCGCTTTGCCATCAAGTTTGTCTCCTTCGGCGGATCTGCCCCGCCCGTCTATTTCTACTTCAGTCCGGCATTGTTGGTCAGTATAATAAATAGCAATGAGCAATAGAAAGTTTCCAACAGAGTCCGATCTTAAGGACAGGCGCTTGCAGATGGTCAAATGCCAGTTGCTTGAGCGCGGTATAACAGACGAGGCCGTACTGGCCGCCATGCGCAAAGTGCCTCGCCATAAGTTTGTTGTTGCCGCTGATGTCCACCAGGCATACGAAGACCATCCCGTCTCTATCGGACGAGGACAAACGATCTCTCAACCCTATGTGGTGGCCTCCATGACTCAGGAGTTGCGATTGAGCAACAACTCCCGGGTTCTGGAAATCGGCACCGGCTGTGGATACCAAACGGCTGTGTTGGCAGAAATCGCGTCCGAGGTATATACAATTGAATGCCTGGAGTCTCTCCAACAGAAGGCGGTGAAGCGGCTCGAGGCACTGGGATATAGGAACATCCACACCAGGTGCGGCGACGGCGCTTTCGGCTGGGCCAGGCATGCGCCTTACGACGGCATCCTCGTCACCGCCGCCGCTCCCTTCTTACCCGACGAACTCTCCAACCAACTGGCTTTGGGTGGACGGATGATTATTCCCCTCGTTACAGGAACCTATGGGCAAGATCTGTTTCTGTATGAGAAGAGGACCGAGGGTCTCACACGAACCCGACTCTACGGCGTCCGGTTTGTGCTTATGCGAGGCGCGGTGGAAGAAGCCTAGCTCTCTCCTCGTCACCCCACCCATCGGCACAGCAACGCCGCCACATACGCAGCCGGGTTTCCAATCGCATATCCAAGGAGGGCCATCAACACTGCCACAGGTACTAACGCCGGTTTGTGATAAGCCGCAACAATCGGCGCCGACGCTGCTCCACCTATATTCGCCGCAGAGGCAATCGCAGCCGTGTGAACATCAACCTTGAACAGCCGCGCCCCGGCCAGCAGAAAACCGCCGTGGATAAATATCCAGATAAACGCCCCGCCGAGAAACAGAAACACCAACGAATCCAGATTGCTCAGGTCAGCTTTTGCCCCCATGCGAGCTACAAAAAGATACACAAGCGCCATCGAAAAGGCATGAGATCCGGGAATAGTGCTCGCCTTCGTAAACGATAGTGCCACACCTAGCGCCGTAACGAGCAGTATCTTATACGTGTTGGCCGATACGATTGTCTGACCGTCGGCTGTCGTGATCGGAGGACAGATTCCTGAAATCCAGGTCGCCACCGCCGTTACGGCAAACCCGAACATGATCAGATACAAGAAATGCCGCATCTCCATGGGCCCCTTGTCGGTCGTCAGCTCAGCGGCAGCAGATTCCATCTTCTCCAAACGATCCTGAGTTACACCGGTGAAGGAGTGAAACCGTTTCGACAGGTTTTTCGAGGCCAGCATAATCGGCAGCCAAACCAGATACACTGCATTGTCGGCTATCACAGCATAGCCGAATTCGAGCGAGCTTTCGTTTAACCCTACCATCTGCCCCACTGCCAGCATATTGCCTGTACCGCCGATCCAGCTTCCCGCAAGTGCTCCAAACCCCTTCCACGCTTCCGGTCCAAGACCGCTGCTCACAACAGCAAACCCGATAGGCGCACCGATCACAACTCCAAGAGTGCCCAGCAACATCACGAATATCCCCTTGCCCATCACGCGGATCGTGGCCAATAGGTCTACATCCAACAGCATGATAGCCAGGAACATCGGCAGAATACTCGACCCCATAAAATCGTACACCGGTGATTTGCTTGGAATCACACCCGTGTTGGACAACACTACAGGAATCAAGTAGATGAAAATCAACGGTGGAAGGTAGTTGAATATCTTTGATTCGGTCTTGCGCTCAAGAAAAAAGAAAAACGAGCACACGGCACCGATCATGGCAATGATACCGGCCGGTGATGAAATCAGGGTTTCAGGCATGCTGATCCATTGGTTGGGTCCACGGTTGGACGAATTGTAATAGAATCGCGGGAAATCGACAATCGGATTTTTCGTTTGAGCTGACGCATCGAAGCGGTTATCTATAACAGTATGCAGGACACTCCAAAACTCAAAGAGAAATACACCGCGTCAAAATGCTGTAATCCGCGTCAGGATGACGCAATTGTAGGGTATTGCTCCTTCGACGATCAAATCAAAGTACACCGCGCCGACTGCACCAACCTGGCCAAGGCAGACCAAAACCGGCTCGTGCAGCTTGAGTGGAAAGACATTATTGCCATAGTCAAGTTCACGCCCGACAATGACTTCCACGATCTTGACGAAACGGATTTCGCCATTCTCGGACACCACCTCGTGTACGGCGTCGACTATTCCCAGAAAGTCGCCCGAATGCTGTACATTGACAGACAACTCGTTTTTGACCGGCACAGAAAGCTGCGCGACATGCTGCTCCTGCAACGGGTCGACCCGCTTATCATCCGTTATCGCAAAGGCATAGTCCACAACAAGTGGATCAAACATCGCAATCACACCTACTACGAACTCACCGACCGGGGCCGCGCCTACCTCGATTTCAGCGCCGACTGAACCCAGGCATTCTGAGCAGTGCATGGAACTTCCAACACACGATGATCGTTCAGCCTGAACAAGTATATAGTAGACCTGCTATATCCCCTATGCATTTGTAGTGCAACCGATTGCCAAGTGGCTCGTCATACTGTATACTGTGGGTTCGAACATGCTAAGCTGATCGATATAGGAGGATTTGCATGCGCACATCACGGATCGGGATCGCACTGGCAGCAATCGCTTTGATCTGCCTGACGATTCCAAACATCGCCCTCGCACGAGACCACTCTGCTCGCCACAGGAAAGCACAGTCATCTCAAAACGCCAAAAAGCCGAACGGAAAGAACGGCCTGAAACCTTTCTCTGAGTTGACCAAAGACAAAGTTGTTATTGAAGGTCTCTTCACGTTCTACGAAGACACCACTGACAATTCTGTATTAATGGCAGTGACTCCGGAGCAGATTGGCCCGATCTACCTGATGTCTATGGCCAGGGCTGCCGGCGACGGCACGTTCTATGATACTGGCCCGCTCGGACGTACCTTCCCGTTCTACTTCAAACGGGTCGGCAAGAACATCCAGGTAATCGAAAAAAACCTCAGAATAAGAGCCGACAGCACTTCGACTTTGGCCGATGCCATCCCGCGAGGAATCTCCGACCATCTGTACGCCTCCACCGCGGTCAAGTCTACTCCCGATGACTCGACCAAGGCAATACTGTTCGATGCCTCTCCCTTGTTTGTCCGCGACGCCGAAAACACGGGCTACTATCTCGGCATACGGGCGCACAAAGGAATCGGTTTTGACAAGAGCAATAGCTACGTCAAGACCATCAAGGCATTCCCTGAGAACTGCGAGATCGATGCTATCCTGCACTTTGCATCGAAACAGCCGAACGGCGGTGCCACCTTGCAGAGCGGCCAGAGCTTCTTCCATCGTTACCACTTCTCTCTGTCAAGCCTCCCGGAAACTGACTACGTGCCGAGACTGGCCGATGACCGTACCGGCTTTTTCCAGACAATGTACGAGGATTACAGCACGCTCGATCAGGAGTCGCCGTATGTCCGGTACATACAACGCTGGAATCTGAAGAAGAAGAATCCGGATGCCCGTATCTCGGAACCGGTCGAGCCCATTGTTTTCTGGGTAGACAAAGCCGTGCCTGAGGAGTACCGCGATGCGGTGGCCGAAGGTATCGAGTTTTGGAATCCCGCTTTTGAGCGAATCGGCTATAGGAACGCCGTCATTGCCAAGCAGATGCCGGACACGGCCGACTGGGATCCGCTCGATGTACGTTACAATACTATTCGCTGGATGATCGGTACCGGTGTGTACGCTATAGGTCCGAGCCGGGCGAACCCGTTCACCGGGCAGATTTACGATGCCGACATCAGTCTCTCGGTTGATTTCATCCGGGCCATGTTCAATACCATGGAGAACTTCATTTCACCGGTGTCGTACGACGGCACAATCATCGAGGAACCGGACATTCACGAACAGTTGATGGACCCTGACAACGAGCACAACTGCTGTGCGATCTACGCCAGAGAGTCCGCCAAAGAAGCAGCGTTCGGACTGTCGTACCTCTTGAGCAGCGCCGGCGCTTTTGTCGACAAGGATTCTCTGACACGCGAGTACGTACACTCGTATCTGGTCGAAGTGATTGCCCATGAGGTAGGTCACACGCTGGGATTCCGCCACAATTTCAAGGCGTCGACGATTTACACGCTCGAACAACTCAGCGACCGCAACTTCACTCGCGAGCACAGTACCACAGGCACAATCATGGAATACCCGGCAGCGAACATCGCCGCAAAAGGGGAGCCGCAGGGTGAGTTCTACGCTTCCGTGCCAGGCCCGTTTGACTACTGGCGCGTGGAGTACGGCTATCGCGATTTCGGTGCGAAACAGCCCGCAGATGAGATCGAGCAACTGCAGGAAATCGCTTCTCGTTCTGCCGATCCCCTGCTGGCTTACGCCACCGATTTCGATCGTGCAGGCGGAGGTGTTGATCCATACGTGAACGTTTTCGATCTCGGCGCTGATCCGCTTGCCTTCTGTGAGCACAAGATCAGACTGACGAAGGAACTCTGGGATAACTCTATCAGCGAATTCGAAAAACCGGGTGAAAGCTATGAGAAGATCCGCCGCGTATTCGCCACCGGATGGCGCTCTTACCACGAGTCTGCCCTGTTTGCGTCTCACTTCATCGGTGGATTGCATCACAACAAGAATCATATCGGTGATCCCGGCGGTGATATCCCCTTCCGTCCGGTGGCAGCCGCAGAGCAGCGCCGTGCGATCGACCTGATTAGCAAACAGATTTTTGCCGCCGACGCTTTTGATCTACCGGAAGACCTGCTGAACAAACTCCAGCCAAACCGGGGCGGCGATTTCGTCGGCACCATTTATCGCTCACCGCTCGATTACCCATGGCACCAGCGCGTTCTGAACGTACAGGCGGCCGCCCTTGCGACGCTGTACAACCCGGCTACGCTTGGCCGTCTGATCAACAACACGGAGCGATATAAAGAGGGCGAAGAAATGTACACCATGTACGACCTCTTCACCGACGTCAGAAAGGCCATCTGGGGCGAAGTGCTGAGCGCTGCCAACGTGAACAGCTATCGAAGACAGTTACAGCTGGCGCATCTCCAGAGGATCACCAATATCTACCTGAGCGGTCCTGTGATCTACCCATCGGATGCCCGCACCCTGGCCGCCAATGATCTCGATATCATCGAAGCCGCCGCTCGCAAAGCGGCCGACTCCAAATCGATCAACGGCATGACCCTGGCACACTTCAAGGAAGTCGTCCGTCAGATCGAAGCCGCCAAGAACGCTCAAAGGGAGTACTCTCGACTCTAGGCATGAGTTGACGCACTGTAGTCAATGACTATATTGCAGGCCGGATTGAAATTCAATCCGGCCTCTCTCATGACAGATAACAGGAGGATCTCACATGGACCAGATTTTGGAGTTTCTGAACAGCCATGGCTCTGTACGGCAGTTCACCGGCAAGCCAATCTCGGCCGGGGATGAACACCTTATCCTCGCCACCGCCGAACGCTCGCCCACTTCGTCAAACCTCCACGCATATTCAATGATCTCCGTACGTGATCAATCGAAGAAAAACAAGCTGGCCAAACTCTCCGGCGGTCAACAGCATGTCGCCGATTCAGCACTCTTCCTGGTATTCTGTGCTGATTTGCACCGACTTGGGACAATCAACCGCGGACAAGGCTATGATTTCCACGGTGACACTGCCGAAGCGTTTGTTGTAGCTACCATCGACGCTGCCCTGGCAGCCGGTCGCGCTCTCCAGGCGGCGCAGGCGCTGGGCATAGGAGGCGTAATGGTCGGCGGAATTAGGAACAACCCTGAGGAGGTTTCTTCTCTCCTCAGCCTGCCGGACGAGGTCTACCCCGTGATGGGTATGTCGCTGGGCTATCCCGAGAAACCGACGATTATGAAACCCCGCCTGCCACTTTCCGGCCTGTGCTTTTCTGAAGAGTACAATGCAGATGCCATAACCGGCGCTGTGAGTGAGTACGACCAGACAATCAACACATTGGGATACCTCAAAGGCCGCGAAATCGAGACGGAAAACTACCCTTCATTTGAAGGCGTTTATTCCTGGTCGGAGCACAGCGCCCGCCGCATGGCCAGCAAATCCCCTTCTGTGCAGCGCCCGCACCTGCTGGAGTACTTGCGCAGCAAGGGTTTCCTGAAACGATGAATCTGATTAATGTGGCAATTCGCGAACTTTTCGGCGATATTCAGACTAGAATACAACAGACACACGAGACGATATGAATACCATAGAAACACCGACAGCAGAACGCAGACCGATTGTCGCCAGAATTACAGAAATACTTGTTATTGCAGGTATACTGTGTTTTGCTCTAAACGGGTGCAGTCTTTCCGACATTCTTGGCACGAGTAAAAAAGGCGAGCTGTCCGGCGTCGTCTACAGCGATTCCGGCAGTCAGGTGAGCCTGGCCGGTGTGACTATTCTAATAGGTGGCAGAAGAGCCGAAAGCGACTCCGACGGTAAGTATGCCATTGACGATCTGCCTACCGGAGACCAGAGACTGTCCGCCAGCAAGCCGGGATATCGCACGTACGAGGCCACCGTAAAAATCTACGAAAAAGGAAGCGATCAGATCGGCGCCAATCGATACAGTTTCCATATGCGGTACGAACAGTGATTCTGATCCAACCTCCTGGAATCACTCAGGAACAGCCGCGGCCTCCCAGAAGTACTTAATGTAGTTCCAGGCATCCATGGCCGTGTCAGCGTACACAAACAACTTGATATCCTTTTCGTCGATGGTCCCCTGTTCTACCAGGAAGTCGAAATTAATCAACCCCTTCCAGAATTCCTCCCCAAAGAGAATGATCGGCAACGGTGGAGTCTTGTGCGTCTGCACCAGCGTCAAAGCCTCGAAAAGTTCATCCATGGTCCCGTAGCCGCCAGGAAACGCCACCAGCGCTTTGGCACGAAGCAGAAAATGCATCTTGCGAACGGCAAAATAGTGAAATTGGTAGCACAAACCCTCGGTGATATACGCGTTCGGCTCCTGCTCAAACGGCAGTGTGATATTAAGCCCGATAGATTTGGCCCCGAGGTCATGTGCCCCCCTGTTGGCCGCTTCCATGATTCCCGGACCTCCGCCGGTGATTATGACGTATTCACACTCGGAGTTTCGTTGACATTCGGCAGAGACAAGCCGCCCAAACTCGCGGGCCTCGTCGTAATACTTTGATTTTGCCAGAATGGACTTCGCGATGCGGAGTTTTTTGCGCAACCCCCGGTCATCCGGCTTCCGTTTGATCTTCCCTTCCAACGCCTTGACTTTCTTCAGAGCTTCGTCCCTCTCCACGATCCTCGTGCCGCCGAAAGTCACGATCGTGGAATTTATCCGGTGCTTGTGCAACCCGATTTCGGTTTTCAACAACTCCAACTCCAGCCTGGCAGGACGGGCGAACTCACCGGTCATGAAATCCGGATCCTGATAGGCAATCCGGTAGGCGGGCGACCGCTCAAGTCTGCGAATCATAGCTGCTTTGTCTTCGGTCTTCTTCTTGCTCATTCTTAGCCCTGTCACTCAATTACAATTCAACAACTTCACCAAGATTGGGAATATGGCACTCCCAGTTCTTCTTCGTCCTCAAGTGCTCGGCCATCGCCTCCGACTGCGACAGTTCACCGTGAGTGACAAACACTCTCTTTGGAGCCTTTTCCATATCCTCCAACCAGTGCAACATCTCATAGAAATCGGCATGGCCCGAAAGGCCCCGCATTGTCACCACTTTTGCCTTCACTTTGAAAAGCTGCTTATGAATACTCACTTCCTCGGCACCCTCGGCAATTTTGCGTCCCAGCGTACCTTCGGCCATATACCCGGCCAGCACAACTGTGGTAAACGGATCACCCAGACGGTTCATCAAATGGTGCATGATGCGCCCGCCGGTAAGCATCCCGCTGGCCGACATGATAATCGCCGGTCCCTTGAGTTTATTCAGTTTCTGCGAATCCTTGCGCTTGCGGCAAAGGTGCACTCGTTCACCATTCAGCACACAGTTCGGGCCACCAAGCTTGTTGATATCTACCTTGTGGAACGAATGGTACTTGCAGAAAATCTCAGTCGCAGAGATCGCCATGGGCGAATCAAGATACAGCTCCACCGGCGGAACAAGACCATACCGAGTTAGCTCGTTTATGAGATACGTGATCTGCTGAGTGCGACTGACCGCAAACGCCGGAATCAACAGCACTGCCTTGCGCTTCACAGCATCGTTGATCAACTTGATAAACGTCGCCCGCGGATCCTCCGGGGCATGGAGTCTTCCCCCGTAAGTTGACTCGCAGACCATGTACTCACATTCCGGCGGATGAGCCGGATTGCGTGTCAGGGGGTTGCCGTAGCGACCGACATCCCCGGAGAAAAAGATGTCCGTTTTACGACCGTTGTCATTCAACCCGACCTCAACCCCTGCCGCACCAAGGACATGCCCCACGATATGCAGTCGGAACCTGAACTCATCATTCAGCCCCTCCCAGTTATCGTACGGCACGGAATGGAACAAACGGATAGCATCCTGCGCATCCTCGACCGTGTACAACGGCAGGGCTTTCTTGTGACGGGAGAGTTTCTTCTTGTTACGATAATTGGCGTCTTCTTCTTGTATATGCGCGCTATCCAGAAGCGACACCTCCGCAAGTTCGGCCGTAGGTGCGGTGCAAAATACTTTTCCACGAAAACCATCTTTGACCAGTCGCGGAAGATACCCGATATGATCAATGTGCGCGTGGGTCAGAATGACGGCATCGAGATCAGAACCCGCAAACGGGAGCGGCTCCCAGTTCAGTTGTCGCAGTTCTCTGCGCCCTTGAAACACGCCGGCATCGATGAGAATTTTCCGGTCATTGACCGTGATTAGATACTTGGAACCTGTAACGATGCGAGCTGCACCGTGAAATGCTAACGAAATCACCGCACGGACCTCCTGTCTTGACGTCACCTGTACGGGATTCCCGGATGACGCAGCCTGTTGTTGCCTGGCGAATCGAAAAGCGGCTCCTAGACGGGAACCGTCGGCTCCGCAAAAGCCTCTCCCAACGGTATCTCGTCAGAGACTCCCAGACAAATGCCCGTCGAAAGGGCAGTTTTTACCCACGGATGATCCGGGGTTACTCTTCTGAATTTGCCCGCCACATCACGCAACGGCACTGAAGTGATGTCACCCTTCACCAGGGCAACCATCTTATTGGACTCACCATTGGCGGCCAGATGAAGGCCCTCGGCACCGAATCGTGTGGCTAGGATTCTATCTCGCGCCGAAGGTGCACCACCTCTGAGCAGATGCCCAAGAATGGTGACGCGGCACTCAATGTGAATCAATCCTTCGAGCTGCGCAGCCACCTGGTGCGAAATACCACCCAGACGAATAGCGTCCGGTGAGTTCTCTATACGCTGCTTGACAACCATATTGCCACCAATGGCTTTCGCACCCTCGCCGACCACTACGATGGAGAAGTTCTTACCCAGAGAATTGCGCGAACGAACCTTCTCACAGATGGCGCCAACATCGTAAGGAATCTCCGGAATCAGGATGATGTCTCCGCCACCGGCCAAACCCGCACCAAGCGCAATCCATCCGGCATAGCGCCCCATAACCTCGATAATCATTACCCGGTGATGTGACTGTGCCGTGGTATGAATACGATCAATGGCTTCAGTAGCTATCGAAAGTGCCGAGTCGTATCCGAACGTCACATCAGTGCCGCACAGATCGTTGTCTATCGTTTTGGGCACGCCAATAATCGGCAAACCGAGGTCTACCAAACCGGCCGAGGCCGCCATAGTGCCATCGCCGCCTATGGCGATAAGAGTATCCAGCCCGAGACTCTCAAAATTCCTGAGCGCCTGACTGGACCTGTCAAGATAGACGTACTCTTCCCCCTGCAGAACCGGGAAATGGAACGGGTCAGCCCTGTTTGAGGTGCCGAGAATCGTCCCTCCTTCAGCCAGAAGTCCAGAGACGTTGGCCAGCCCGAGGGGCCGGAAACGGTTCTCTATCAAGCCTTCATAGCCGTCAAGAAAACCAATAACTTCCATGTCGTAGTCATGTTCAGCCGTCTTCACGATGGACCGAATGACCGCATTCAGACCGGGACAATCTCCGCCGCCGGTCAAAACGCCAATCCGTTGCCGTTGCTTCCGTCTTTTCATATACCCCACATAAGTTTGTTAGTCCACTCAATGTTATACAGTATCGACCGATTTGGAAATAAAAAAAGGGTCACGCACCGCCAAAACACAGGACGTAACAACGGAAAGCAAAACAAATCTCTGTTCTGGATATTCTTGTTGCATAACGGGACCTGTCACGATACTTAGATGAGTGTTACCCAGGGAACAGGGACTTTAACAGGACATACTATGCGAGTAAAGCAACTACTAGTACTACCGCGACTGCCGGAACGAATCAAGAAACTCCAGGAGATGGCCAACAACCTGTGGTATTCGTGGAACTGGGAGGTCGTCAGACTCTTCATTCGGCTGGATGCCGACATGTGGGAGCGGTGCTATCAGAACCCGGTGGAGATGCTCTCCAAACTGCCGCAGCACAAACTGGAAGCGGCAGCCAATGACGAGGCATTCCTTGCCAGCCTCGACAAGGTCTACGACCAGTATCAGGAATATCTCGGCCAAAAGCGATGGTTCGACTACAAATTCGGCACCGGTCGCAAGGACCGTATCGCCTACTTCTCGCTTGAATACGGCCTGGACACCGGTCTGCCGGTCTATTCCGGCGGTCTGGGCGTGCTTTCCGGCGATACACTGAAATCGGCCTCCGACATCGGTCTTCCTATGGTTGCGATCGGCCTCCTGTATCGTTACGGGTATTTTCGTCAGTTTTTGTCAAGCGACGGTTGGCAACAGGAAAGGTACGAAGAAAACGACTGGTACCACATGCCGGTCGAACTGGTCAAGGACGACGAGGGCAAACCGGTGCGGGTCGCTCTCAAGCTCGACGGCGTTCCGGTTCAGATTCAAATATGGAAAGTCCGCGTCGGCCTGATTCCCCTATACTTGCTCGACACCAACATCCCCGAAAACTCCAACAAGGCACGCGAGATAACGTCGGTGCTGTACGGAGGCGACAAGGATATGCGTATCCGACAAGAAATCGTCCTCGGAGTGGGCGGCATCCGTGCACTCAGGGCCCTGGGACACGACTGTGAGATATTTCATTCCAACGAAGGACATTCATGGTTCCTGACATTGGAACGTCTCCGTCTGCTGATGAAAGAGCACAAGCTGAGTTTCAAAGAAGCCTCACAGCATGTGTGGTCCACTTCAGTATTCACCACTCATACCCCGGTACCGGCTGGAAACGAGAAATTCGACCCGGTCCTGCTTCAGCGGTATCTGGGCGATAAGGTGAAGGAACTCGGTATCCCCTGGCAGGATTTTGTCTCTATCGGACGGGTCAACGTCACTGACGACCAGGAGCACTTCGGCATGACGGTAGCCGCACTCAAATCGGCGGCATTCTGCAACGGCGTATCTGAGCTTCACGCCAACATCTCCCGGGATATGTGGCACCACATCTGGCCCAATCTGCCGCGCGAAGAAGTGCCGATCCGGGCGATCACCAACGGTGTGCATCCGTTCTCATGGGTGTCGCACGACATGAAAGAGCTGTACGAGTCCTATTTCGGCCCCAGGTTCATGGAACGCCCCGGCGCCCCTGAAGTCTGGGAGAAAGTGCATCGCATACCCGATTTCGAACTCTGGCGCGTACACAGCAAACGGCGCGAACGGTTGATTTTCTTCGCTCGCAAGAGCCTGAAAGCCCAGTTGGCCCGTCGCGGGGCAAGCCAGATCGACGTTCAGCGTGCGGAGCAGTATCTTGATCCGCAGGCGTTGACGATTGGGTTTGCCCGACGGTTCTCGACATACAAGCGGGGCAATCTTATCTTCCGTGATCTTGACCGGCTGGCCAAAATAATCAACAACGAAAAGTGTCCCGTGCAGCTCATTGTGGCCGGCAAAGCGCACCCTCTGGATAACCCCGGCAAAGAGATTATTCAGGACATAGTGCACAAGGCCTCTGACCCACGCTTCCGCAATCGTATCATCTTCCTTGAAGATTACGACATCAATGTCGCTCGCTACCTCGTTCAGGGAGCTGACATCTGGTTGAACAATCCGGTTCGTCCGCAGGAAGCCTCGGGAACCTCCGGCATGAAAGCGGCCCTCAACGGCGGCATGCACTTCTCAGTTCTCGACGGTTGGTGGGCTGAAGGATACGACGATCAGGTCGGATTCAAAATCGGCAACGGCGAGGAATACGACAATCCGAAAGTGCAGGATCACCTCGAGTCTGAGTCCCTCTACAACACGCTGGAACGGGAAATCATCCCGCTGTTCTACGAACGTAACGACATTCGGCTGCCGGAGCGCTGGATCAAGATGATGAAGGCGTCCATCCACAAAGCCGGACAGCAGTTCTCGGCCCAGCGCATGCTAATGGACTACACGACCAATTTCTATATGCCAGCCCTGAAATCCGGCGAAGAGCTTTCGGCGAATGATTTCGTCCTCGAAAGAGAACTCACAGCATGGATGGACAACATCTCAAAAAGCTGGGATCGGATAGCCATCACTAATATTGAGTTCCCCGACGTAGGCTCCACCGTGAAAGTTGGCCAGCAGGTCAAGGTGGTAATGAGCGTGCAGCTCGGTTCGATTAAGCCGAGTGATGTTACTGTGGAAATCGTCTCCGGCAGACTGAACTCCCAGGAGCAGTTCCTCGAGTTCTCGCCGTTACCGGCGGAACTCAACGGCAGCGGCGAGTCCGATGCCGCCGACGTCTATTCGTACAACGGCGTTGTAACTTGCCACGAATCAGGTCGTTTCGGCATCACTGCGCGAGTAGTCCCGGAAAACGAACACTTGCTGCATACCAAAAAGCCAAAACTGATTAGCTGGTGGTAGAGTAAGCAGGAAAACTGTGAGCGTCGGGTTTCCAGGGGCTGTCTCAAAAGCAGGTCGAAACCTTTACGGTTTCGACAATTAGATGTCAGTCCCGAAGACGGGGCTGACCTACCATGTTCGTAGGTAGTTGCGACGACTGAGTTGCGGCATTGGTCATGTTGATACTTGTAGGCAGCCCATGACAAGACATCATGGACTCATGGCTTCCGGGACAGCCCCTCCACCCCCGACGCACGATTTCGACAGGGACGGAACCCTACTCGCTCAGACATAAGAACGGACGACCTGAGTCGTCCGTTTCTCTTTGCCCTGCAAGACTACCGAATCCCCCCCCTTAGTATGTGTCGCAAGGCGACCCTGTGAGCGATATTCGCAAGATGTCCGATATAGTGCGGACTACGTGTCAGGCTGCTGTCAGACGGGGCCGCCTGACAGCACTCAGCGGGCAAGGTTCCCTAGAAGGCGGCAAGGGTTACCGTCTGCGGTAGTTGTTCACATAGTTGTCGTCGTCTCCCCCGTGCCACTCGGTGTGCTGGATCGAGAGATTCCCGGCTCGCTGAATCAGGTCAAGGAGTTCATCAGTCTGCTCCGACGGAAGCTCCCGCTCCAGCGGTTTTGCTGTACGGTACAGGTCTTCAAACGACGTCTCCGTGGCGTAGGCGGTTCCTTTCAGCATCTCGGCGAAGCGTCCCGCCACGCAGGCCAGTCGAAGTTCCGGACGTGAACTGTCAAACGAACTGAAGTGCTTCTGCAGTGATACCGGAACTTTCAATTCGGCTACTTCGGTTTCGTCTGCGTCTTTCCACCGAACGAAAACTGTGGCAAGATCAGCCGTGTTTCGCTTCTTGTGCGTGAGCTTCTGCGCCAGTACTATTTCGTACAGAGCAGTGACTTCATGACCGGCGAAAATCTCTCCGCCGTCCTGTGTATTGTCGCGGAAACGGTGATCGGCGACATCGCGGTTCTCGTAGCCGAGCAGGCGATATGAGGTCACACGGCTCGGATCAAACTCCACCTGCACCTTTACGTCCCGGCCAAGAATCTGCGTATTGGCGACAAAATCCTCGACAAACGTCTTCTGAGCTTCCTGACAGTCGTTCACATACGCATACCGACCGTTGCCTTTCTGGGCGAGTTGCTCAAGGAGAGCGTCATTGTAGTTGCCCATACCGAACCCGATGCTGTTGAGCGTAAGGCCCTGCCTGGCACACTCACCTATTCGAGCCATGATGCCGTTGGAACCGGTGCTCCCGACGTTGGCGACACCGTCGCTGAGCAGCATTACGACATTGTTGTGTCCGTTTTCGAATTGACGGTTGGCCATCCTGTAGCCCACCGTCATGCCGGCCTCGGCGTTCGTAGAACCGCCGGGCTGCAGTTGGTCTATTGCCCTGTGGATGACCTGGATCGCGCGACGGGAACCGGCCGCCATCGGCTCGAGAAGCACCCGTGCGTTGTTGTCATACGCTACGATCCCGATCCGATCGTTCGAATCAAGCTGGCGGACCAGCATCCGAAGCGATTCCTTCACCAGTTGCATACGGTTGTCGTAGCCCATCGAACCGGAGACGTCGACTACCAGAGTCAGGTTTAGCGGCTTGCGACTACCGGCATCGACCTCCCGTCCCTTCACGCCTATCTTCAGTAGTTTCACGTTGCGGTCGAACGGTGAGTCAGTCAGTTCGGTGAAAACTCTGAATTTGTCGCGCGAAGGATTGTTGTAGCCGTAATCAAAGTGGTTGATGAACTCCTCCACGCGGATCGCCTCCTGTGGCGGAACATTGCCCTCCTCCAGATACCGTCTGACGAGCGTGTACGATGCGTCGTCGACATCAACAGCGAAGGTCGAGAATCGGTCACGTTGCGTATCGATAAACCCGTTGGTACCGTAATCGGTGAAAAACATATCAAACGGCGGCAAAGACATTTCATCCCGTTCCATTACGGTTCCCGGACGGGCGGGCACTGGATTGCCAACACGTCCGAAAGACTGCGGAGTGTAGTCGGAACCATGAATTCCACTCACAACAATAATGTCTCTGTCTTTCTTCTGGCTTCCAGATTGAGTCTTGACCTCACGATCAGCTATTCCGGCGAAGTTTTCGACCAGAATGTCGCCCACAGGCTGCGGAACACGGCCAACCGTCGCCTCCTCGCGCATCTTCTGCGCGGAGCGTTTTAGTGGAATGTCCACCTGCACCTTCTTCCCGGAAACGACACTCACAGACAGGGATTTCAGCCCGCTGATGGTCCCGAATTGGACGTGCGTTACGATCATTGTATAACTCCCCGGAGGTACATCTGAGATGGTGAACTGTCCGAGCGAATCGGTAGTTGCACCGAGGTTGTTCTCGATTATGGCAATCCAGGCGCCGGCAACCGGATGACCGGTTTCGGCATCGGTGATTTTGCCGGAAATAGTGCCAAAGTCATGCGTCCCGGCGGCAAGTCCTCCGGCGATAACCGCCAGCAGGCCAATCAGTACAATCGTTTCCCGTTTCATAGCGTTCTCCTTTGCGAGGCTTCGTTCGCTCTGTCATCTGTCAGGGATACCAGAATCGCCGAGGTTTCTTCCCGTGAAAATTCCTGATGGACAAACAGCCCCGTTTAGCCGTCTTCTGCACTGAAACGCAACAATAAGGCGAAAACCACCGTAGAGGGAGATGGATAGGTTTGTGTCAATCTCACTCTGAGATATCGCCACACACTAAAGACACGGTTGCCATAGGAATCACTTGACAGCATGTGGGCGTCGAAGTTTATTCGCATCATATCTCACTGAACTGTCTAAACTTGTGGAGGTAAGGATGAATAGCAGAAATAGGTATATCTGCTTACTATTTGGCTTGTGCGCCGTGTTCTCGTTCACTTCCGCCCTCGGCTTCGATTTTTCGGAGCTTGAGAAAGCGGTAAGCGAGACCACGCTGGACAACGGACTGAAAGTTATCGTCATGGAACGCCATGACGCCCCGGTAGTATCGTGTGTGACGTTCGCCAACGTTGGCGGCGCCAACGATCCGGCCGATTACACCGGCATTGCTCACATGCTCGAACACATGGCCTTCAAAGGCACCACGACTATCGGCACGACCGATATCGAGGCTGAGCTTGCCGCCATGGCGGTAGAGGATTCCGTCCTCATGCTGATCCGCGCCGAGAAGGCAAAGGGCAAGAAGACTGATCCCACCCGCCTTGAAGCTCTCGAAGCCGAGTTCGAGGCTGCCAAGGAAAACGCCCGTCAATATATGAAAGTGAACGCATGGGACGGCCTGCTTGAAGAAGAAGGCGCTGTCGGAATCAACGCAGGCACAGGTAAGGACAATACTACCTACATCATGAGTCTGCCGTCGAACAAGATCGAACTGTGGATGTACATGGAGTCTGAGCGCTTCAAGAACCTCGTGCTCCGCAGCATGTACCAGGAACAGCTGGTGATCGCCGAGGAGCGCCGCCAGCAGTTTGAGAACAACCCGATCATGCGGACGCTCGGTATGCTTCAGGCAACCGCCTTTGAAGCTCACCCCTACGGTGTGCCGGTTGTCGGCCATATGTCCGACATCATGAACTATACCCGCCCGGCCGTACGTAAGTACTTTGAAGAAAACTACGTTCCCAGGAACTTGGTGGTCGCCATCGTCGGTGACGTCGACGCCAAGAAGGTCCTCAAGATGGCCGACAAGTACTTCGGTCGCCTTGAAGACAGGCCGAAACCGGAGCCGATTGCAACTGTCGAGCCGGAGCAAGAAGGCGAGCGGTTTGCTTCCCTGGAAGACCCGTCACAGCCTCTGCTCGTTGCCGGGTATCATATCCCGTCAAGCACTGATCCGGATTGGCCGGCTGTCACGACCATGATGAGCTATCTCGGTGACGGTCGTACCTCGCCGCTGTACGAAAACCTCGTCAAAGAAAAGAAGATCGCATCCGCTGTCGGTTGCCAGTGGTGGCCGGGCAGTGCTTATCCCTGCCTTTGCATGTTCTACGCGATCCCGTCGCCGGAAAGCACCAACGACGAGTGCCACGAGCAGATTCTTACTGAAATCGAACGCCTGAAAACCGAGCCGCTTGCGCCCGAAGCCATCGACAAGATCAAGGCCCAGGCCAAAGCCGGGTTCATTAACGGTCTGCGCAGCAATCTCGGTCTTGCCCAACAACTGGCCAGCTTCCAGAACTACTGGGGAGACTGGCGCGAGGCATTCAAGGAAATCGACCGTATCAACGCCGTGACTCCGGAAGAGGTACAGCGAGTCGCCAACAAGTATCTCGTGAAGAACAACCGGACCGTGGTTCAGTTGAATACGACCGAAAACTAGGCAGGAGCAGAAATAATGACGAAAAAGATGTTGAATCTAATGGCTGTCGCCTTCTTGCTGCTGGCCCTTTTCGGCACGTCGATTCCGGCCCAGACGCTTGAAGACATTAAGTTCCCAAAACTCAACGATATCAAAATCCCGGATGTTGAAATTGTCACCCTCGACAACGGCATCCGCCTCTATCTCCTCGAAGACCACTCCCTCCCGGTCTTCGACGTCAACGTCCGTATTGCCGGCGGTTCCTATCTCGAACCGGCTGACAAAGTCGGCTTGGCAGACATTTGTGGTACGGTCATGCGCACCGGCGGCACCAAGAAGTACACCGGCGATGAAATCGATGCCAAACTCGAAGGCGTCGGCGGCGCGGTCGAGACCTTCTTCGGTCTTGAATCCGGCGGTGCCGGCATCAACGTGCTCAGCGAGTACACTGACATGGCACTTGAAATCCTCGCCGAAGTCCTTCGACGTCCGGTCTTCGACGAAGAGAAGCTGAATCTGGCAAAGGTCCAGAGCCGCTCCGGTATCTCCCGTCGTAACGACGACCCGAGTGGACTCACGCGCCGGGAATTCCAGAAGCAGATTTACGGTGAAGATTCCCCGTATGCCCGTCACACCGAGTATGCAACCATTGACGCCATCAGCCGCGACGATCTCGTTGCATTCCATAAGAACGTTGTCATCCCGGAAAACATCCAGATGGCAATCTCAGGTGATTTCGACAAGAAGGAAATCATCGCCAAGGTCAAGCAGTACTTCGGCGACTGGGAAAAGGGTAATGTGCCCCTTCCCCCGCTCCCTGAAGTCAACTACGATTTCCGCAGCAAAGTGTATTACGCGGAGAAGCCGGATGCCGCCCAGTCGTTCGTCCGTATCGGTCACATCGGCGGCCTGGTCAGCGACGAAGACTATGCGGCCAAGATCGTCATGAACTCGATCCTCGGCGGGGGCTTCGGCAGCCGCCTCGTGGACAACGTCCGCACCAAGCTGGGTCTCGCCTATTCGACCGGCGGTCGCTACATCTCCAATATCTCACATCCGGGCTACTTCTTCACCATCGTATCGACCCAGCCGGGCCGTACGCTCGAAGCCGCCCGTGAGATGATGAAACAGATCGAGTCTATGAAGACCGATCCGCCGACCGAAAAAGAGATGAAGAAGGGCAAGGACGGGTATCTGAACTCGTTCGTGTTCAACTTCGACACCCGTGGCGAAGTCGTCAATCGCATGATGAACTACGACTACTACGGCATGCCGGAAGACTTCCTCCAGCAGGAAAAGGCCGCAGTCGAGAAGGTCACTCCGGAAGACGTCATGAACGCCGCGAAGAACAACCTCCGCACCGACGAGATGATCTACGTAGTGGTCGGTAACGAGGCCGATTTCGACGAGCCTCTGAGCGCTCTTGGTCTCGGCGAAGCCGAAGTCCTTGATATCAGCATTCCGTCCGGCGAAACCCGTCGTGAACTGGAAATCACCGACGCCAACCTCGAAAAGGGTCTGGGACTCGTTCGTGCCGCCGTGGCGGCTCACGGCGGTCTCGACAACTTCAAGGCGATAAAGAATCTCCATACGGCCGGAAGCCACACGATCATCATGCAGGGGCAGGAAATCCCGCTCCAGTTTGAAACCACCAAGGTTCTGCCGACCCAGGACCACTCAGTGATGAATCTCATGGGGCGTGAGATGATCGACATTCGCAACAACGACATCGGCTGGGCCACCGATCCAATGACCGATCAGCTCAAAGAGAAGACTGCCGATGATCTGGCGAACGATGACAAAGAGAACCGTCGTGCCAACCTCTTCATCATGCAGACGTCTGATGCTCCCGATTACCGTGCAGTCTATGACGGCAGCGGTGATCTCGACGGTGTCGCCATCGAGTACGTGGCGCTGATCGACGCCGCCGGCGATCCGATCTGCCGTCTCGGCTTCGACGCCGGCACCCACGAACTGCTGTGCAAAGAATACTGGGGCCAGACCGCACTCGGCGAGGGCAATATCCAGGAACGTTACAGCGAGTTCGCCGAGGTCGGCGGAGTGAAGATGGCCATGAAGTCTGAGAGTATGATGAACGATCAGGTCGTCACCAGAACCGCTTACACAACCTTCGAGGTAAACGTCGATGTGCCGGCCGGTACGTTCGACAAACCCGAATAAGATAGATCGTGCAGCCGCACGACGTGCAAAAAGACCGACCCTTTCGGGGTCGGTCTTTTTTTTTGACACCAGGCGCCGCCAATCGTCTGTTGTGTAGAACAATAGACCTGTCGGCAAGTGTGACGCAAGACAAACGCAAAAAGTGCTTGATTTCAAGAAGTTACAACGTTTCTTAGACGTTTATGCGGCATGTCTTGGGCATGCTCCGGAGGCATGGTCGCTGGTTGGGAAAGACAGTATCGTGCGGCTATGACAAAAGGTCGAAAGTGTGTGTGATCCGGCCTGAATCGTTTGAACCAATTCGCCGCGAGGAAAATCGTAACAAACCGTTGTTGCGAGCAGCCTACTGGACTGGCGGTCAAGAAGTTACACGGCCGAGCGCAAGCTCCGACAGTCGCACGAATGACTTTCCCATATGGTTAAGGCTGTTTTTATTGGCCGCTAAGTGCTGCCTCGAGACAGGATTGATTTGCGTTTTCGCCCTTTTTTTCGTAAAAATAGGGTTCTGAATTAGTGTGTTGAATGATAGGCTTGTATTCTACATATGCGAGGGTAACTGTTGTGAACCTACTCAAAGGACTAGTGATTGGCCTCGGACTCATGATTCTGGTTTCGCCTGCTTCAGTTGAAGCGCGGCTGAAACGGGACGCCGGCCAGGACAGACATCAAATTCAAACTCAAGGAGCCGAGGAAACCCCGGCCTACGGCATAGCTGTACACAATATCGGCAAAATCGCTCTTTCGGTGCTCAATAACGGCACGTTCGGTGACGGGTTCTCCCCCACCTGTGCAGTTGATCAGTGCACTGATTTCTTCACCGGAATGCCGGTTCCTTCTCTGGAATATCCAAAGGGGTCTAACACAAAGTACCTGTTTGCCGGTGCCTTCTGGATTGGCGCTGTTGTCGGCCGTGACACTCTGGTGTCTGTGGCAGCAGACGGCTGGTCACAGACGAATGAATTCTTTCCGGATGGTGGCCAAGTCGGACAGATGATTTATCGCTCGACGATCGATCCGGCCGACGAAACTGCGTTCAATGGCGCGGTATCCGAGCAGGATTACATCTCTGTGTACTATGATACCTGTGTCAGCCCCAACTGTCCCGGAACACTCGACAACGACTTCCTCGACGCAAGAAACCACCAACCTCTGAATATCGAAGTCACTCAGCGGTCCTACGCCTGGTCATACGACTACGCCGATGACTTTGTGCTATTCGACTACAGCATTCGCAACATAGGTCAGAATCGACTGGAAGCGGTATACATGGGTATATACGTGGACGCTGATATCCATCAGATCGGCCAAGACAATGATGGGGCGCAGGATGATATCTGCGGATTTCGAGAGAAGCAACCTGCATTGTACCTCCCCAGCGCATGCCCGGACAGCGATATTGTGAACATCGCCTGGACCGCCGACAACGATGGTGACTTTGATGCAGGTACCTCGACGCCCGTGCCATCCATTACGGCCACAAGAATTGTGCGGACACCGTCTGACTCACTCGACGTATCCTTCAACTGGTGGATCAGCAACCAGGACAATCCCGATCTTGACTTCGGCCCGCAGACCAAGGCTAAGTTTCGTGAGCTCCAAACTGGAGGCAGCGGTACTCCCGAGGGTGACCGCAATAAGTTCCATTACCTCAGTAATGGAGAATTCGACTACGACCAACCTCAGATTGGCAGCATTGATGCCAGTAATGACATCTGGCTGCCGCCGCCGGCCGACCGGAAGAGGCAGTGGGCACAGGGTATGGACACGCGCTACTTGCTCTCCTTCGGCCCCTTCGATATCGAACCGGGTCAGTCGCTTCCCATTTCTTTCGCTTACGTAGCCGGTGAGGATTTCCACGATCCTTCTCATGAAGACAACCTCCTTAATCTCCCAGACAACTGGCAAGCCTACTACGATAACGTGAGTTTCGACAGTCTTGGCTCCAACGCTACGTGGGCTGACTGGATTTATGATAACCCGGGACTTGACACCGATAGCGATGGCTATGCCGGTGAGAGGTATATCTGCAACCTGGGCGGAGACTCCAACTGGGTAGTCGATACCATTGTCGACTCCTCAGTCGTTCCTTGGGACACCATGATTGATCCTCACTGGGCTTACGACAACGCCGACACCACCTGGCGCCGAGGCGACGGTATCCCGGATTTCCAGGGCGCATCGCCGCCGCCTGCCCCGTCCACCTACACTTCCCACAAAGGCTACAAGGGCCTGCGTGTCGAACCGCAGGTCGGCAAAGTCAGAGTGATTTGGAACGGTGTGCGCTCCGAGAACACGCGCGACGTCTTCTCTCGCGAGTATGATTTTGAGGGTTACCGTGTGTACTATGCCCAGGATGACCGTCGCGGGTCGTACGCCATGGAAGCTTCCTACGATATCGAAGACTATAACCGCTGGGACTGGGATGACGAAATCGCAGACTTCACTCTCCGCGTAAGCCCGTTCTCCCTTGAACAGCTTCGCGACATGTACGGCGATGGTGATCCCGATTGGCACCCATTGAATTTCACTCGGAGCAGACCGTATGTGAATCCGCTTGATCCTTCTGAGGTCCATTACTTCACCATACAGGACTTCAATATGTCGATCCTCGGTCATGAGGCGAATCCCCAGACACCTATTAAGAAGGTCTACCCGACGGCTCCCAAGCCGCCTGAGGACATCAATATCGATACCTTGTCCGAGGCTCAGTATGCCCAGTATCTGACACCTGAAGGTTTCTTCAAGTACTACGAATACGAGTACACGTTCGAAAACCTCCTTCCGACGATCCCCTACTGGATCAACGTGACCGCCTTCGACTACGGCTCACCGAAATCAGGTTTGGCTTCTCTTGAGACCAACCCGACCATTTTACCGTCGGTGACATACGCGCTGGAATCGGTCGCAAATGTCATGGAAGAGGACCTGGAAGTCTTCGTGTACCCGAACCCCTATCGTCGGGATGGCCTCTACCGGGACCAGGGTTATGAAGGACGAGGCGATGAAACCCGCAGTGCGGATCGCGTCAGGAAAATCCATTTTGCTAACCTGCCGCCGAGGTGCACGATCAGCATCTTCACGCCGGACGGTGACCTTGTGCGCGAAATCGAGCACGACTTTTCACCGAGCAATCCGCTGGCCAACCATGAAACCTGGGACCTCATCACCCGCAACACCCAGTTGACTGTCTCAGGACTGTACTACTGGACGGTTGAGGATGATAAGGGCAACACGCAGATTGGCAAACTGGTCATTATCATGTAACGCATGTACGGAGAGACAATCCCCGCATGACGCATAGATCGAATAGCATAGGCTGCCACGCACGCAGGTGTCTGGCAGCCTTTCTTGTACTGCTCATGGCAGGCAACTCGATTGCCCGACAGCCCCTTCCGCCGATCAATAAGGCGGACCTGTCGCGAACTGCCATCGAAACACGGGCTGCATCAGACCGAATGGTCCTCCACGCCGCACACTCTGTCGGCAAAATGCGCCTCACGATCGCCAACAACGGCCAGTTTGGCTCCAGCGGAGTCGAAATCCCCGACCCTGTGACCGGCGAAATGCTTCCCTCCTGCGAGTACCCCATAAACAGCGGAATCACTCTGCTCTGGGTAGGAGCATTCTGGATCGGAGCGGTTGTCGGACGCGATACACTCGTGTCCTGTGGCGAGGAAGACTCCTATGTGACCAATGAGTTCTGGCCGGAGACTGAGGAACTTGGAGGCAAACTCACATATAACTCAATAAACCCGTCAAGCAAATACTACGACCCCACCAGACCGGCTTATTCCGAGGAAGATATCGTCTGCGAGTACAGAGATACGATTGTCGACCCGAATCTTGTCGGGCGGGACAACACGGACGGCCGCGGCCATAAACCGCTCGGACTGAAAATCACGCAACGCTCGATGGCATGGAGCTATGACTACGCTGATGACTTCGTGCTGTTTGACTTCGAAATCGAAAACATCGGCTATGACCGTCTCGAAGCACTCTATATTGGCATCTGGGCCGACGGTGATGCTTTCCATGAGACCCTGGCCGACTATGACCATTGGACTGACGACATCGCCGGGTTTTATTTCAGTCACCCGGCACCGGAAGGCTGCGGCTTCATCGACACCGTGCGCATTGCCTACCATACCGACAATGATG
Source organism: uncultured candidate division Zixibacteria bacterium (assembly GCA_963664195.1). Taxonomy (GTDB): domain Bacteria; phylum Zixibacteria; class MSB-5A5; order GN15; family FEB-12. The sequence continues at coordinate 3,078,721 of OY760907.1, read as the reverse complement.
GCGATCCGTATCCGGTAGTGAACCCGAACAGGTGGGACTACCGCTCGATTCTCAGCGCCGTGGGCGCACGAATCGTCCGAACCCCTTCGGACACGCTTGAGTTCGCCTACAACTGGTGGATCACCAACTACGGCAACGCGGAACAGGATTTCGGTCCGCGGCATAGAGGGACGCCCCAGAACCCCTTCCGAGATATCGGTGCCGGCCTGGGTACGCCCGATGGCGACCGTAACAAATACTATGTCATGCGGAACCAGGAGTTCGACTACGATCTGATGAAGATAGCTACTATTTCGGCAACCGATTCTTTGTGGCTGCCACCGCCGTCGTATGCCAAAGGGTATGCCTCGGGATATGACCTTCGCTATCTGTTGTCATGTGGACCGTTCGACCTGGAACCCGGACAAACCCTCCCGCTGAGCTTTGCGTGGGTAGGTGGCGAGAATTTCCATCAGAATCCAACCGACTGGGAGGAGTATTGGGATCCGGAACACCCCGACCGGTATATCGACAAACTCGATTTTTCCGATCTGGCTCTGAATGCCCGTTGGGCAAGCTGGGTCTTCGACAACCCCGGTGTGGACACCGATGACGACGGTTACCGGGGCAAATACCGGATTTGCTACGAAGGTCTCGTCGATTCATCGCTGGCAGAAACGCTCTGGTACGAGGGCGATGGCGTCCCTGATTTTCGCGGCGCAGGCCCTCCCCCGGCACCGATGATGCGGCTGATTCCCTCTGACGGAAAACTAACTGTGCGCTTCAACGGCTATTTCTCTGAAACGACCAGAGATGTGTTCACACAACTGGTCGACTTTGAAGGTTACCGGGTGTACACCGCCCTGGATGACCGGCCGGGAAGCTTCTCGGTCGTCCGCTCCTATGATCTCGAGGACTACAGCCGGTTTGTGTGGGTTGACCGAGACGAGGGCAGCAAATGGATACGGGATGAAGAACCGTACACATTGGAAGAGCTTCGCGCGATCTATGATGACTCCACGTTCGCCCCGCTGCGATACACCAGGGCGCATCCACTCAGTCGTGACGGTCAGTTCTTTTTCTTTGAGAAGCAGGACTTCAACCAATCGAGTCTGCTCGATCCTGACGGCATACGCAAGGTTTACCCGGATGCTCCGAACCCGGGCACGGACACCACGGCCTGGCAGGAGGAGGATCTAGTATTCGACTATGGAACACCTCTACCCAAATATTACGAATACGAATTCGTTGTCGACAACCTCTTGCCGACTATCCCGTACTACGTTTCCGTTACGGCTTTTGACTACGGCTCGCCGAAATCCGGTCTGGGCGCCCTCGAGACCAAACCGCTGAACAGCGCTATTCGGGAGTACCCGCAGCACTCTGTCGATTACATACAGGAACACAATCTGGACGTCTACGTATACCCTAATCCATACCGCTTTGATGCTGACTACGTCGAACGTGGATATGAAAACAGAGACGGAACAACCGGGCAGGACCGCTGGCATATCGTGAATTTCTCAAACCTGCCCCCGGTGTGCAAGATATCCATCTTCTCTCTTGATGGCGATTTGATCCGCGAGATTGACCACAACATGCCGGGGGGGGGGCCTGAGTCGATGCATGACTATTGGGATCTCATTACGAGAAATACGCAATTGGTAGTGTCTGGATTGTACTACTGGGTGGTGGAGTCTCCGGAGCGAACCCAGATGGGAAAACTGGTCATTCTCGAATAGCCTGCTCCGCGTCCTATATCGGCTTTCGGTTGAAGTCCTCCGGAAGCCGTTTTCCGAACCACACATACCCCACCGAGGCTACCAGCGCAAGCGAAGCAATCATCAGCCACGCAAGGTGTGGCACATGGCCGAAGTTCTCCAGAAACCAACCACCATAAAGTGGTCCAAAAGACCATCCGGCCGTCACGAAAAACCCGTACACTCCCATATATCGCCCCATACGCCCTTCCGGTGCCAGCCTTGAGGTGAGCGTCAATGAAGGTGGTGACATCATCATCTCCCCCATGGTGACCACAACGATAATCAGCGCGAACATACTGAAATGCGTGAAGAAACCCAGCATACCGTAGCCTATGAAATAGAACAGCGATCCCGCTGCCAACTGAGTTGTGAATCGCGTACGGCCCAGAAGACGAGTGGTGGGTATCTGCAGAGCCGTGACTAGCAGACCGTTGAGCGTGAACAGCAGTCCGAGATCGGCCTCCGTGATTTTGACCATCTCGACCGTGTACACGGAAAACGGCGCAATGAGCTGTGCCACTACCAGGTACAGGAAGAAAATCAGCATCGAGTGAATCGCCAGGTTCTTATCGTCTTTCAGCGCAACCAGGTCTCTGAATTTGAAGGATTCGGGCGGCTTCTGCTGCTGCGGGGCTTTGAAAAACAACCAGAAAATCAACCCGGATCCAGTTGTAATCACAGCCGAAATATAGAACAACACTGAGTAGGAGCTGTGGGCCAGAAAGCCGCCAATGGCCGGACCAGCTGCCCACCCCAGATTGCCCGCGGCTCGAGAAATGGCGTACCCGTCCAGCCTTTTCGCCGCCGGTACAATGTCGGACACCAGCGCATTCACAGCCGGCATGAACACGCCGCCAAAGATCGAGTTCACGGTGACAAACACCGCAATCCACCAGAAGCCCCAGTCGTAGGCGATGGCCAACGCCATGAAAAGAAACGTCGCCGCACGGGCAAGCTGCGAGTAAACAAGTAGAATCGTCCGGTTCACGCGATCAGACATTTCCCCGCCTACTGCCTGAAAGACTGACCGCACAACCGCCATCGCGCCAAAGAACAGGCCGATCTCGGTCGTCGTCATACCAAGTTCGCCATAGAAGTAGATCGATAAGAACGGAATCGAAGCGGCAAAACCGGCCGCACCGACAAACCAACCCACACAAAGAATCCACAGGTTGCGGTCGAATTGCCTGAAGAATGTGAACATTCGGTTTATCATGCGGGAGCCAATATACGCTTATCTCCGAATATCAACAACCGGATTATCAGCGGTAAACATGGACATAAGTGCAAGTAGTTGCATGAATCGCAGAAATTGCTTATACTGTGGCAGAGGTTGTGGCCCGGCACCTTTGATTCGACCTCCAATCAACCCACGGACGACTATACACTTACTCCAACGTCATGGCACGATCCCGATCGTCCGCATATTCATCACGTTGTTGGTAGCATGGCAACGTTCCATCTCCCCCGCGACCGGGTGCAAAACGGAGCCAGCTGCTATACGTTTTGCATTGGAGTGGAACGCCCGTATGCCCCATTCAACCCTCCACTGGGTTCATTCCACCAGGATTCAGGCCGAACTATACAGCCTGTTGCTCGTCGCTACCCCGTTCTTGATGCTCCAGGGCTTCCTGCAGCAAGCTCTGGGCGAGGCATCGCACTATCAGACCTCACTGCTCGGACTGGACATAGTCGTTGTGCCCACGATAGCCGTTGTGGCGGGCATTGCGTTTCTTATCGTCTTCCGATCTCACATCACATGGCTGAGGATTTTGGCAAGTGTAGTTGCTATCGGGATGGTCGTCATTGCCCAGCAATTCGCCGACTACTACTTTGATCACAGCTATTATGATCTGCAACAGAACTGGCATTACATCGCCTACATGATCTTTGCGTTCATGATCTACCGTGATCTGTCCCCGCGCAAGGGATTCAGCCGGGGGCGCATAGTCCTGACCACGTGCTTCCTGGCTCTTCTGTTTTCGTCCTTTGATGAGGGCTTTCAGATGTTCCTCAGCAGCCGAGTGTTTGATGTCAGCGACATTGCAAAAGATGTGTGGGGTACGGTCATGGGACTGACCGCTATCTATCTCGGTACAGAGAGCTTGTCATCGATACGCCACGACCTGTCTCACCTGCACTATCGGCGCATTCGCGAATACTCAGACAATCCGCTCAGCCTGTTGATGCTCCTGTTTGTGAGCACTCTATCGCTGATGTTCATTAGTTCTCTCTTAACCGAGTTTGAATACTGGTGGATTGTGGCGCTATTGAGTGCCTGCTCGGCGTTCCTCGTCTTCACGGTGTTTCATCTCAGCCAATACCAGCCGTTCCGACTCACCGTGATCTCTCTCGCATTGGCACTCATCGGACTGCAATCCTACTTCTTCATCGTGCACTACAGCGACGGCATCACGTATTGCGACCATGGGCTGACGGTCTACCGTGGAGTGCCAATCCCGTTCTTCGACCTGATGATATACCCCGACGGTTCTTTCCGCCCGGTAGACAAGAAGCACGGGTTCAATTTCCGTGACCAACGGCTGCTGCTGAAGCAGGGAGCCGACATTCTGTTGATAGGCAGTGGTCACAACGGTGAGGGCGGCAAGGGATTCCCTGAGAGCAATACCAGTCAGTTCATATACAACGCCTTCACCGGACGAGGCATCCAGGTTATCATACAGCAAAACGAAGAAGCGTGCAAAACCTTCAACCGCCTGAAGAAAGAACAGAAACATGTCGTCTTCGTTCTTCACAATACCTGTTGATCACTCCGGGTCCGACTCCGACCGGCCTGAATCTCACACAAGCAAGCAGGAGCATCCTTCCCGACTTCGCACTCTACTCACGCTGACACTTCTGTTCTTGTGGTGCAGCCTGGTTGTATGGGCGGTTATTACTGCGGTCAACCCCGGCTGGCTCCAGAAGATATCCGCGGGGGGAATCGAAGTCGAATCGCGCAGTCTCAAACACGGCGGAGACGTCTGTATGCTGCAGCAGCACGATTGCAGCTCAGCGCTGATCAATTATCAGAGAGCAATCGATATCAACCCGGACTACGATGGTGCCCGGGTCAACCTGGGCATTGCCCATATTCAGTGCGGTGACACGGTGCTCGGGGTAAGCATTCTGAGCCAGCTCCTGAAAACGGGAGTTCAGCAGCGGGGAGCGATCTATCTCACTCTCGGCGACCTGTACGCAGCAAAAGAGCAGCCCGAGAAAGCCCTTACATACTATCGCAAGTCACTGGGTTCTGAAGTTGACCAGGCGTTGGTGTATCGTAACATGGGACAGGTCGCCATGCGGCTTAAGCAGCACGATATCGCCGAGGAGTACTTCAGGTCGTCATTGGTCAGCATGATCGATCCGTGTTCTTCCTATGTCTTCATGCTGCGGCGGACTCTCGCCGCGGCTACTGACTCACAGGGACAAGCTGATGTCATCGCTCTCCTCGAAAGACCGCCGACGGTCGACGATTTTGCCTGCTTTGACCTCACGACACACCGTCTCGCCTATTCGACAGACCCCGAAGCATCCAAGCTACACAATCAACTCGGTATCTGCGCGGCACAGCAAGGACGCATAGACGAATCCCTCCAGCAGTTCAATCAAGCGCTGGCGATCTGGCCGGATAACCCGCAGTCGCAATCGAATCTTCAGCGGATGATGGGAGCAAAAGCAGAACTCGCAAAGACAGACGGGAGCAATGAAGGTGCAACCGCCAAGTAGCTTCTGAATCAAGTCAATCCGCAGTGCAGACGTCGAGCAGATACGCGGCGATATTGCTAAACCCGTTGATGTCATAATGCCCCCAACCGGATTTAGCCATCGCAGTCAGCTTTTCCGAACGACTCAGCGCCACGAGCGATTCACCGAATCGATCCGCACCAACCGGCGAATCAATCACTCGGGCAGTCATCTCGCTAAGCAGCAACTGCAGGTTCAGGGGCGCATACGGCCCCACAGTCGGTGTCAGGGCAAACATCGGGAGACCGAGCCCCATCGCCCAATTTGTACGCTCGTGAGGAGGCGCAACGAAGTAGTCAAAGCGGTGAAACAAACGACAGGTCAAATCGTTCTCCGACTGCCGCGAATCATGAGCGACCAGCAGGGCCAACGGAAGATCGGTCGGGATATCTTTCACACTGTCACATCGCGCCCAGTTCTTGAGAGTACGTTCGAACGCAAAAGAAGCCAGCTTGTCTAGTCGCCCCCCGCGGCGGGCAAAGACAATAACTTGCCCTCCGGCCCGTGACGCCGACACCGCGCAGCGAACCAGTTTGTCGACATGGGCGGTCGGTTCAGCCCCGGAGGAAAAATACGCCCCGGTGGGCAGCCCTGCAACATGCAGCCGCCGCATCCTCTCACCAAACATACTCTCGGCAGCCTCGACCAGGGACTGCTCAATGCACAGGCCCGTAACTCGGACCGATTCCCGCTTGTAGCCTGCCTCCAGAAACGGCTTTGCCGCATGATCTGTAGGTACCAGTACCGTTTCGGCGCCCATCACGACCGCTTCCGAGGGAGTGATCATCTCACCGTGCTGATACATGAGACCTGCCCGGCCGCCCAGAATACCAACTAGCGAGGGGTGCCCTACGACCAGTGGTCCTTTTCCATCCATGAATCTCTTGCGAACAGCCCCCCCCATTATTCCGAGCATCCGATTCGGTTGATTGTAGTTGTTCTCGCGGCGGATACGTGAGTAGATGGCCCCTGCCAGCCCACCAGAGGACCCTCGGGTGTATAGCCATCTGGCGGCCTTCCAGGCGAGCGTTGAGCGCCCCGAAGACAAGTCGAATACATTGTGGCGGGCTAAGTCCATTCGGCACGCAGAACGGCTTGAAACGGCTTCAATGATACCGTCGAGATAGAACGGATGGCCCCGACCGATGTCGGTGTAGAGGAAATCTATGCGGTCGTTGATACGTACCTCCCGGGTCACCGTTATTCTACCACTCGAAAGCCCTCGTGTCAAAGACCGAAACAAAAAAAGGCCGGTCAAACAAGACCGGCCTTATAACCTTCGATTTTTCTGGCCGCCTATCAGGCGCCAAATCCCGCCATTTCCTCAACGTCGATTACTTTCGAGAGATCAAGGAAGATAAGCAGACGGTCGTCCAGCTTGGCCACACCCTTTATATACTCGGAATTGATACCGGTAACAATTTCCGGCGGCGGCTCGATCGTGCTGGTGGAGAGACGAAGGACCTCGGAGACCGCGTCAACGATCATGCCCATGATGTTGCCACCGATGTCGACCACAACAATGCGCGTGTTCTTGTCGTACTCTTTGAGTTCCAGATCGAAGCGCTTCCTGAGATCGACTATTGGAATCACCTTGCCGCGCAGGTTAATAACGCCCTCGACGTAATGCGGGGCCTGCGGCACCTTGGTGATCTCCACCATGCGGTTGATCTCTTGCACTTTCAGGATATCAACACCGAACTCTTCGGTGCCAATGTTGAACGAGACCAGCTGTAGCTCGTCGGAATTTGCGTCACCGATCTGTTCTTGTTTTGTCATAACCTCAGCTTCCATTCAACCTACCCCTTATATTATCAGTTTGTCCTACTATCGTGTCAAAGGTTTGAAAGGTGTCTATTCGTGCCGCCTTCTGCTCCTCAGCCCTGTCCTTTTTCCACCAACACGGTTCTCTCCCGGGTTAGCGGCTATTACCGTTACTATCGGACGGCGCTGGAAAGACTTTAGAGGACAGCTTGAGACCGAAGGGATTCAGCCAGCCTGGAGCAGATCAAGGAATCGACAGGCAGTGGTAGGCGCATGACCGGAGTAATGATTGTTGAAATAGCCATAGATCCGGCCTCTTTCGCCAGCAAACCGCACCACGAGGTCGCGCCACCATTGCAGATCATCCTCGCGGTCCAGCCGAACAAAACTGAAATCTTCGGTGAGTCTCCGGTGATCCCCGATCATCCTGATATACTGAAAATCTGCCGTCTTAACTGACAGCCTCGGCATCTGGATATGGTCGACCAGACAAAGGGCTATCCCCCTATTGCCCAGCCACTTATACAAATCCTCTGACAACCAGCTTCTGTTGCGCAACTCCACCGCCAGTTGAATATCTTTAGGAACCGAATCTACAATCGCCTTCAGCGTGCTGCAAGACTCCGGCTTGAAACTGCACGGAAACTGAAGCAACAACGGCCCCAGCCTACTCCCCAGCTTGCTTATCACAGAAACGAATTGCTCAGCTTGTTCAAGTCGGCTGGAAATGTCCCCCTCGTGCGTCACCGTGCGCGGAAACTTCACTGCAAAAGTAAAATCCTCGGGAGTCGAAGATGCCCATTTCTTGATCATTGTTTCCGAAGGTATCCGGTAGAAAGTCACGTCAAGCTCCACCGTAGAGAATTTTGAAGCGTAGTACCGGAGAAAATCCGCCGGAGGGCAAAACTGCGGATAGAAATTCCCCAGCCAATCTTTGTAGCCGAATCCCGCCGTGCCTATTTGGACGTTATCGCTTATCACGTTTTCTAGAACACGCCCCTATGGGAAAGGTTCGACTAAATCTCTCCTGTATCCCCGGCCCGACACGAGTTGTCGCCCGATTGTTGCTTCGGTCCCCCTTTTTTGCTATGTTCTGCCAGAGAAAAAGACAACAATTAGCACGCAGGAGACACCATGAAAGATAAACGCAACGAAGTTCTTGCCCGCCAACTGATTGACTACTCGGTCGAGTTGAAGAAGGGCGAGGTCATTTATGTCGAAATCAAAGGCAAAGAAACTCTCGAACTCGGCAAACAGATCATCCGTATTGCCACCGAGCGCGGCGCAACTCCGTTCTGGTACTACAACGATGAATCCCTCATCCGTCAGTTCGTTGCCTCTGCCGGTGACGACCAGTTCAAGCGTCAGGCCGACCTGCACATGGAACTGATGACGCGTGCCGATGCTTACATCGGTCTCCGAGGCTCCGACAATCCGTTCGATCTCGCCGACATCCCGCACAGCCAGATCGACAAGCATAACAGCCTGTTCTACAAACCGGTGCACCTTGAGGAGCGCGTCAAGCGAACCCGCTGGGTTGTGCTTCGCTATCCCAACAACGCCATGGCTCAGCTTGCTGAAACCTCTCAGGAGAAGTTCGAAGACTTCTATTTTGATGTCTGCTGCGCCGACTACGCCAAGATGTCCAAGGCTCAGGATGACCTGTTCGCCCTGATGGATGCCACCAACAACGTGCATATCAAGTCGCCGGGGACAGACCTCAAATTCTCTCTCAAAGGCATTCCGTGCGTCAAGTGCGACGGGCACCGCAACATTCCAGACGGCGAAGTCTACACCGCGCCAGTCCGCGACTCGATCAGCGGCACGATCACGTACAACACACCTTCGCTGCACCAGGGCATTGTCTACAACGACATCTCCCTCACGTTTGAAAACGGCAAGATAGTGAAAGCCACCTGCTCCGGTGACGACGACAAGCTGAACAAGGTGTTCAATACGGACGAAGGCGCCCGTTATGTTGGCGAATTCGCCATTGGCGTCAACCCGTTTATCCTGCACCCGATGAAAGACACGCTGTTCGACGAGAAGATCGCCGGCTCGTTCCATTTCACTCCGGGCCAGTGCTACGATGAAGCCCCGAACGGCAACCAGTCTGCCATCCATTGGGACCTGGTGCTCATCCAGCGCGAGGACTACGGCGGCGGCGAGATCTACTTCGATGACAAGCTGATCCGCAAGGACGGCGTCTTCACTGACCCGAAACTCGAAGCAGCCTTCTCGAAAGAGAACCTCAGAGGCGAGGGCATGGACTGAGCGACCTCGGTCGAGACATTGCTCTGAATAAAACACGGATACTTGGGTGCGACTGCGCCCGGTATCCTTCAAAACCATAGAAGGATATCATGGACATTATCACATTCGCCATTCAGATGGAGAAGGACGGTCAGGCGTTCTACGAAAAGGCAGCCGCGGCAGCCGCGACGACTGAGATCAAAGAGATTTTCCAGTATCTGGCCGACGAGGAAAAACGCCACTGTGCCTTCTTCAAGAAACTGGCCGACGGCGAGATCACTACAGCCATCCAGGAGCTGAAGGGCGGCTCCCTGAAAACGACCAAAAACGTTTTCGTGCAACTTATCGAAGAAAACAAAGCGGCTTCGTTTGGCGACGACGTCCGTGCCACCTGGGTCGAGGCGTTGGAACTTGAAGAGCGCGCGGTGAAGCTGTACACGGAAGAGGCTGAGAAAGAGCCGGATGCTGACCGCAAGACGTTGCTGAATCGAATCGCCGATGAAGAGCGCAATCACGTCTACCTGATCGACAACATGCTGACCTTCATGGCCGACCCGCAGACGTTTGTTGACTCGAAGCAGTACGGAGATTTCCAGAGCTGGGAAGGCCGTTGATCGCTAAGTTTGAAATTCGACTCTGGGTGCCACCCTCAAGGCTTCCTTGAGGGTGGCTTGCTCCCACCCGACGCTTCATTTCATTTCGCTCTGGGCGGGGCACCGAAAACTATGATTTCATCCCTAGCTCTCTGGTCGAGATGCGTCTTCAGAGACCGGACACAGACGACATATAAGACCTCCCTACTGTGCCCCCTGAATGTGGCGATTTCTATGATCTGGTTTTCCGTATTGCTACTTGAAACACCCTGAGGCACAGTCGCAAGACCGATCAATAGTAAACAGACAATCAGCAAAACACGCATGGTCAACCCTCCTATCGCATTCTCAAGTACAAAACTGAACCGTGATGTCCATCACAAAACAGAGCAGTTTTGAAGAGAAGAGGCCAATCAAGTGATGCAGTCTTCGACAAGCTCACAGACTAGTTTGTCAGAGATGACTTGATCGGACAGTGGCAGGTCTGAAGACAGACCGTGCCCGACAAGATACGATCCAACTCCCCCGCTATGTCTCCGTTACAATCACACCTCCGAGGACGATCAATCCCCCAATCACAAACGCGACTCCGAGCGGCTCGCCCAGAAAGAAATACGCCACCCCCGAAGCTACCACCGGCTGCAGGTTGTGGTACACCGCCACCCGCGAGGCCTCCATGTATTTCAACACCCAGTACCAGAGCACGTACGAAAAGACCGAGGTCCCTATCGCCACGTATGCCACCGACCACCAAGCCTCCAGCGGCACCGCCGCGTAATCAAACACGACCGCGCGATAGATACCAAAAGGTGAATACACCAGCGAACCGGCCGCCAGAGCGTAGGCGGTGACGCGCAAAGCGCCGTACTTCTGAACGAGCGACTTGCCGAGAATCGAGTAGTATGCCCACGCTATCACCGCCTCGAACACAATCAGATCCCCGATCAAATACTCGGGGCCAAATCCTACCGCACCCTCGGACATGATCACAATCACGCCCCCGACCGCAATCACGATGCCAACCGTCCGTCGCCAGGTGAGCTTCTCTTTCAAGTGGATCCGTGCCAATATGTAAATCCACACCGGCGTGGTAGCAAACAAGAGCGCCGAGTGACCTGCGGCAGTCATCGACTGGCCGAGCAGGAATGTGGTCTGATTACCGAGAATAATCATCACGCCGAGACCGGCGATTTTCAATATGTCGCCTCGTGCAATCGGCTTGCCGCCGCCCTTGAGGAGCACGATTGATAGCAGGACCGTTGAGGAAATAAGAAATCGATAGAATGCAAAGGTGTACGGCTCGATTGTCTCAAGCCCGAACTTTGCAATGGGAAAAGTGAGCGCACCAAAAACCTGCTGCCCGATGATAGCGGCAAGGATGATTCCGAAGCCTTTTTTCTGAGGACTCACTCGATCGCTCTTTCTTGTCTGTCGGACCCGAAGCGGCACTACAGTTCCGTTAGTATCACGCCTCCGATGACCACGAAACCGCCCACTATAAACGCAAGTCCCAGACTCTCACCCAGAAAGAAGTACGCCACCGCACTGGCAATTACCGGCTGGATGTTATGGTACACTGCAATCCGGGAGGCATCTAGCTGCTTCAGCAGCCAGTACCACAGCACGTAGACAATCACGGACAGACCAATCGCCATGTACGCAATCGATCCCCACGCACCGAGAGTGACCTGCGAGTAGTCGAATCGGCACGCCTGATAGAACCCGAACGGAAAGTAGAGCGTCGACCCCGCCGCCAGCGAATAGGCCGTCACGCGAAGCGCACCGTACTTGACGACGAGTCTCTTGCCGAGAATCGTGTAGTACCCCCAGGCCATCACCGCAATGAGAATGACCAAATCACCCCACAGGTACTCCGTGCCAACCTCGAAGGCCCCTGAGAGCAGAATGATCATAACTCCGGCCAGCGCGACGATAATGCCGGTGGTTCTTCGCCAGTTGGTGTGCTCCTTGAGATGAATCAGCGCCAGTACAAACACCCACACCGGTGTGGTCGCAAACAATAAGGCACCGTGGCCCGCCCCGGTCATCGACTGCCCGACAAGAAAGAGCGTCTGGTTGAGCGGGACAATCAGGACGCCAAGCCCGACAATGCGCCATGCATCCCGTCGCTCTATCCTGGGCTTCTTGCTGATGAAGAGCGCGATAGTTAATAGAACGGCCGAAGCCAAGAGAAAGCGATAGAAGGCAAATGTAAACGGTTCTATCTGCTCCAGACCGTACTTGGCAATGGGATAACAGAGCGAGGCCGTTACCTGCAGAAACAACATAGTACCGCCCAGCACAGCCAAACTGTGCCGGGCGTGTTCGTTGCCGTTAGTTTTTGGTTCGGTCATTGAAGACCTACAACAGCCCCTTGTGAAGGCCGCCGTCAACCGGAATCGAGGTCCCCGTGATATACCCGGCCCGCTCCGAGGCCAGGAATGTAATCAGCGAGGCCAACTCCTCCGGTTTGCCTACTCTGCGCGCCGGTATCAGCGCGGCGTAGTCCTCAATCACCTGCGTGACGAGTTTGCCGGTCTCACTCGCTGTCTTCTCGGCCAGATTGTTAAGCCGTTCGGTGGCAGTATAACCGGGACAGACACAGTTAGCCGTGATGCCGTGCTGCGCGTAGGTGTTCGAAATCGTTTTGCAGAATCCTGTCACGGCGGAGCGATAGGTGTTTGACAGGATCAGAGCGTCGATAGGCTGAAGCACACCCACCGACGTGATATAAATCAGCCGCCCCCAGTTCTGTTCGATCATCTTTGGGAGCAGCCCGTGAGTCAAACCAACCGCCGAATCAAGCACCAGACCGGCGGCTTCCTCAAACAACTTCGAGTCATGTTCGAGAAACGCACCCGGAGGTGGTCCCCCTGCGTTGGAGACGAGAATGTCGATCACTCCGCCCTCAACTTGATCCAGGGCAGACTCGATCACTTTCCGCCGTTCGCTCTCTTTGGACAAATCGCCAGCGGCCAGCATCGGTTTGACGCCGGTAGCTTTCTCAATCTCAGCCGCCGCCTGCTCCAAACGAAACTCGCTGCGAGAGTTGATTACCAACTGCACACCTTCGGCCGCCAGCGTTTTTGCTGCGGCCAAACCAAGCCCGGAGGAGGCACCGGAAACCAGCCCTCGTTTGCCTTTGAGTCCGAGATCCATTAGCCCTTAACTCCGGCCAGCTCGAACGGCAACGCCGCCGCAGTTTTGCACCCGCGCTCAAAGTCGACTACGCGGAAACGCTCGTTTGGCGAATGAATGTTGTCATCATTCTGCGCGAAACCAATCAACAGGGTGTCAAGCCCGAGGATTTCCTTGAAATCAACCACGACCGGAATCGATCCGCCTTCTTTCATGAATACCGGTTCCTTGCCGAATCCGGTCTTGATCGCGCGCGCAGCAGCTTCGAGCCAGGGACCCTCGGTCGGAACCACGACACCCTTGGCGCCCCCCCACTTGTCGACTTTCACCCGGACAGACTTCGGAGCGATCTTCTTGAGGTACTTCTCAACTTTGTTGCAAATGTCTTTCGGATCCTGATTCGGAACTAAACGGCAGGTGATCTTGCAGGAAGCAAACGACGGAATAATCGTCTTGGCGCCTTCACCCTGGTAACCGCCCGTAATCCCGTTGACGTCGCAGGTCGGACGCGACCAACTGCGCTCAAAGGTTGTGTATCCCTTTTCACCGTGGACAGCGGGAATCTTCAACTGGCGTTTATAGCCGGCCTCGGAGTACGGCAGTTTCTTGAACTGTTCGCGCTCCCATTTAGTAACTTTCTTGGCCTTTGCATAAAAGCCCGGGATAGCGATCCTGCCGTCCTTGTCATGCAATTGACCTATCATACCGCCAAGCACATTGATCGGATTGGCAATGGCACCACCAAACGAGCCGGAGTGTACGTCGCGATCCGGACCGTAGACAAATACTTCGAGAGCAGCGATACCGCGAAGCCCGTAGGTCACCGCCGGCAGCGTCTTGCTGAATTGCGCTGTGTCGGAGACAACGACGATATCGGCAGCGAGCATCTTTCTATTCTTTTTGATGAAGACCGGCAGGTTAGCCGAATGGACTTCTTCTTCGCCCTCAATCAACATCTTGACGTTGATCGGTAACGTTCCCTCGGACTTGATAACCGCCTCAAGCCCTTTGACGTGAGTAAAGACCTGCCCCTTGTCGTCGGCGGCACCGCGAGCGAAAATATATCCGGAGCGAATCTCCGGCTTGAACGGCGACGTTTCCCAGAGATCGTACGGTTCCGGCGGCTGGACATCGTAATGACCGTAATACAGCACAGTCGGGAGCTTCTTGTTCACAATATACTCGGCGTAGACAATCGGGTGTCCCTTGGTCGGATGCACTTTCGTCCTAAACCCGATCTTCTTGAGGTGGTCAGCCAGCCAATTGCCGCAGGCGGCGACATCTTTTTTGTGTTCGGACTTAGCGGACACGGACGCGAATTTCAAAAAAGCAAACAGGTCGTCCATGCGCTTCTTTTCGGTTTTCTTCAAATACTGTACCGGTGTCATATGAGATATCTCCTCAGAGTTAACATTCCATTGCTGGTAGAATATAGAGCCGGAGTGCACGGCTGTAAAGTGTTGAACTGTCGCCTGTCAGGATTCGTCGCGTGCGGCCCCTGCCCGCTCCTTGAACCAGGCTGCCGGATCCTCGGCGAACTTGAGGCAAGACTCCAGCAGGCGGGCATGCGTTTCTTCCTCGCCGATGAGCCAGCGATAGAACGCTTTCACGTGTGGATTATCAGCCTCGTGCATTTTCTCTGCGTAGAAATCACTGCTGTTGTTTTCAAACTTGAGAGCAAACCGGTACGCCTCGATATCGGAGACCGTGGGTTCTATCTCGTGACGAAATTCCGCCAGTTTGTTATTGAAGAAGTCAAGATTGCGTTGCGCCTCGGTACTGTCGAGCGAAATCGGTTCGATCTTGTCGGATTGCTCGATCGATTTGTGAAACTCCCTGATGCGGGCGATATGCTTGTCTTCCTCGGCGAGGAGAAACTCAAACGTCTGCTTTGCGTGACGCCCCGTGACTTTCCCCAGAGCCTCGGAAAAAAGATGTTTGCCCTCGACTTCGAGTCTGATTGCTGTGTTGAGAGGTTCCAGCAGTTCTCTGTTCTTGCCCGTCATATATCGATCAGCTCGCGTGTGGTCCTGTGATCAGTAATTCTTGCGCTTGAAGACAACGACGGCCAGAGCATACATCGTCGCCGCAAACAGGAGCGAACTCCACAGCGGGAGAAGTTCTGGTCCGGTCTTTCCACGGGCAAGGTTCATGCCAAGATCTGCCATCTGGCTGGTCTTGGGTATAACGTAATACAGGCCTTGAACGATCCGTGAAATCCATTCTGAATTGATCAGGTCGCCGATCGTATCGTAGTGTTGGAGGATGCTCTGAAGTACCCAGACAACGAATGCGCACATCACGGAAATGGCAGTCGATCCCGTCCAGACACCTGCCAATCCGGTAATGCTCAGCCAAACGAAATACGAGGCCAGACTGAACCCAAACACATAGAGAATCCTGAAGTCCAACTGGTCAAATGCGAGCGCAGCAAACAGGTACGTTATCATTCCACACAGGAGAATCACCGTACCGTAGACAAGCCACATCGCCCCGAGTTTGCCAAGCAAAATGTTCTGCCGGCTGATCGGTTTCGAAAGATAGAAATCGGCACGCCCTTTTTCAAGAAATTTGGGAATGATCCCAGCAGTTGCCACCACCGCCAGAAAGACCAGAAAAGTCAATAGGTTGTAAGCCGCCCTGATTGCTATGCTCGAGATGAGAGGCTGCGCCAGGTCGTTTTCAAGCCCCGACGGACCGTGCATGCTGAATGTCATGTCCGCTTTGCTGGCACCAAACACGATCAGGCACGCCAGCGCCGTGAGAATGCCGAACATCCAGAGCATCTTGCGGTCGACAAGCTCAACTATGGTATCGCGAGTGATGCCTCTCATCCCTTCGGCTCCACTTCATTGGTTACCGTCTCAAAGAAGGACTGCTCCAACGTCTGACGCACGGGTTTGACCGAGCGAATGCTTATTTTTCTCAATCGCAGTTCGTCGATCAGCCGATTGATATCTTCCGGATCGTTCAGCGCCACCGTCATACTCTTGGTAGTAATCGCAAGCCTTTTACCGATTGCTTCAGGAATCTCGATCCGTTTTTCACCAATGTTTGCCTCGATCTCGTACTGACTGCCCCGTGTCGTAAGTTCGTCGATAGTACCCTGCTTGACCACTTTGCCCTGCAAGAGGATTGCCACGCGGTCGGCAACAGCCTCTACCTCGGACAACAAGTGCGAGTTCAGGAAAACCGTCTTCCCCTCGTCGCGGATCTTCTTGAGCACAGATCGGAGTTCTACTTTCCCAACCGGGTCGACGCCGTCGGTCGGCTCATCTAGAAACACAAGATCCGGGTCACTAACGAGTGCCTGCGCCAGGCCTATTCGCTGCGCCATCCCCTTGGAGTACTTGCGGATCTTCGTGTTGGCCCATTTCGTCATGCCGGTCAACTCCAGAAGATGCTCGGCGCGGCTGTCAATCTCGTCCGTCTTCATCCCGCAGAGTCGTCCTGCATACTCCACCAGCCCCAAACCCGTCAAATGATGCGGGAATCTATGGTTCTCCGGAAGAAAACCCACTTTGTCGCGCGAGGTCGGATCATCAGGATCAAGTCCGTTCACCCTGGCCTCGCCCGAAGTAATCGAAGTAATGCCGAGAAGCGTTTTAACGAGGGTCGTTTTCCCGGCTCCGTTGGGTCCCAGCAAACCGAAAACTTCCCCCTGTTTCACACTCAGAGACACACCGTTAAGGGCCACAACGTTCCCTTTGCGCATGCCGGTGGGATAGATTTTCGTCAGATCAACTGTTTCAATAATGTCCATAGCAGCTCGTTGCCGTCCGATTTCAGTAAGATAACTTACTTGATGCCAACAGGTAAAACAAGTTGAAATAAGGCAAAACACCTTGACTAAACCGTCTTTGGTGGATAATTTACGCTTACTCAAGGAACTTTGGCCCCGGCACGTGACTATAAACTTATCGAAAGCAATTGCGGTCTGTTTTGTTGGCCTACTCGCCTTGGCGGCGGGCCTGCAGGCGGCTGCAAAGATCAAGATTGACGGAAGCGAGTTTGACTTCGGAATGGTGATCCCAAACAGTACGGTAGTACATCATGTCTGGCTCCATTCGACCGGCGAAGACACTTTGACTGTCACCGGCGTGAAGACGGGCTGCGCCTGCGTCGCCGTAACAGAGCCGGATACGACTCTTGAAGGTCTCAGACTTGGCCCCGGAGATAGCCTCCGCGTTAGCTTCGCCTGGCAGACGAGACAGTTCATTACCGATACACACCGGACCATCTATTTGCTGACGAATGCCGGACCAGAGCCTTCCCGTATTGAGCTGTCTGCCTCCAGAATGATACCGACAAGCGCCGGCAGCCCGGTCAAGTGTCGCCCGGTCACGCTGGATTTCGGTGCCAGTGACGCATTTGAGCAGCGGTTTGTGCTGACTAACGACACCGATGAAACGATGGTCGTCGAGTGTATTTCCCCGATCGAAGAGACATACTCGCTTGCCCTGCCAGACACGCTGGAGGCACGCGGTTCTGTGGTGGGGACTGTTCGCCTGGCTGAAGCTGTTGCGGGACAGGACATTGAAGAATCGATCACACTCGGCTTCAAGAGGCCGGAACAATCCGTATATATAATTACGTTACCGATATCGCACGGAGACTTCAGTTTTCGTCCAACAAACACGACAATTAAATGAAATGAGTATTTTGTATTGAGGAGTAAGCTAAAATAAGCTGGCAGGTATTATGAAGAAGTTAGTCATCACAACTGCGGTCTTTGTAGTGTTGCTCGTTATGGCGACGTCAGTAAGCGCGGCCCCGCGTATGACGTTGCCGGAAACCGAATTCGATTTCGGTTACGCGCCGCAACACTCCAGTATTTCTCACGTCTTTTGGATTCATTCGGATGGCGATGATACGCTGAAAATCCTCAAAGTGGTGCCTGGCTGAGGATGCACCAAGGCTCCTCTGGCCAAGACGGAGCTTGCTGTCGGTGACAGCACATCACTTGAGATCATTTTCAGCACGAAACGCTATACCAATCGCGCGACCAAGCGTCCGCGTATTGAAACCAACGAAGGTCCGCCGCACAAGCGAGTGACCATTACCGCGGAGATGGTGACCCGTCCGGATTCCACATATCCGGTTATCATCAAGCCCTACAAGCTGGATATCTCGCAGTTCGGCGAAACCGTACGTGATCGGATGAAGTTCACGATCAGCAACGTGTCCGAAGAGGACCTGTCTCTCAAACTGGTCTCGATACCTTTTTCGGTGCTGTCAGAAATCAATCTGCCCGAGATGATTGAGGCCGGTAAGAGCGCCGAGGGCGAGATTGTCATCACCAAGGAGATGATCTCCGAGGGGTTTGAGAAGTCGTTCACCTTTGAATTGAGTGACGAAGCAAAAACGAGATTCACGGTTCCGGTCAAGCGCACCGTGAAATCGCCCGGTGCCTCTGCCTCTACCGAAGACGGTAAGCTGCCAGACGCGGCTCACTGAGCAATCGACTAAAAGACCAAAGAAAAGGCCACCCCGATGGAGTGGCCTTTTCTTATGCTTTTGTATACTATCTACGGTATCTAAGATGCCGACTAAAACTCGGTGTCGTATTCCTGATACTTGACCCGGTTCTCCCAGTAGTCGCTGTAGACTTCTCCCTCGACGTTGGAATGCACCAGCGTGTAATCCAGAAAACCCTGTTTATCCTCGAACACAAACACCGCCCCCTCGCGGAAGCTGTGATAATACCAGACCTCGAACGGCTCTCCTACGAGAGGAGCCTGAATATCATCGCGCTGCTCCCACGGACCATAGATCATGAAAATGCGACCGCGATCCGTCGACCAGCCATCAGTCTTCTCAGCGTTGTTTGAAAAGAAATTATTGGCGAACAAGTACCGCTCATATAATTCCCGGCGTTTGATTCCCGGCTTATCAGACAACAGATCACGCTCTGCCCAATACTGCGCGAGGAAGCGCTCCTTGCCCGCATCCGACAACCCTTTCAACGCTTCTCGCTCCACCGGATTCAACAGGTAGTGCACCAGGTGCAATCGAGTCTCAAGCCCAAGGGTATCACAGGGATCTGTTTCAATCGCGTTTCTGGCCAACTGACGGACATCGGACGGCGAGACGATCCAGAACGCCGTCAACTGTGTGTCAACCTGATTGGAGGCAAGGTCGGTCGCGATCATCCTCAGCGAGAAATTGCCCGAAGGCAGAACAGAGATATCAAATGACTCTGCGACAGCGGCCGTCGTGCCCCCTTTGACCATTCTCGCTGATTTGAGCGTCTTCTGAGTCTCACCGCCCTCAGTCATGAAGGCATACTCCAACTGGAACTCGGAAGGATTGTCTGCGTCGTAAGACAGGTTGTAAAGCTCGGCGTAGAAGTACATCACGCTGTCGGACGTGCCGTAAATCCCAAGCGGATTGGCCATAATACGATAACCGTTTCTGACCAGACGATCCGAGGCCGGAGCATCGTCGCCCACATAGGATATCAGGTGGGCAAATGTCCTCCCGCCGATCGTGAGGGCGTCTTTTACCGGTGGATCGACCACAATCTTCTCGTAGAAGAATTCACCCTCTCTCTTGCTGGCCACGTCTACTACGGTCAGCCGGGCCGAATACACGCCCGGCTTCAGCAGCAGAGAAAAATTGTTGAACAGCTTGATCCCCTTGGTCTTCGCCTGCTGCTCGGAAGCAACGAGCGAGGAGAAATATGTGTTGGCTGAGTCCAGCGGCATACCGTCGACACCGTACAAATTGATCTGGGCAAAAATCCGTGCCACAAGATTGGTGCTCAGAGAATCCGGTCGAAAGAACTCAAACTCGTGCCGGTTAATCGTATACGGGAACTGCACCAACACCGCGGTATCATACTCCGGATTGGCAAAGAAAATAGCTCCCCCCCGCACCGTCAGGTCCTCGCCCCCCGACTCCTGCGCACATACGGCCGAACCGATTATCAGCAAAAAAACCACCGCCAACCGCACCGGTACGGCGGAACACACAGACTGAAACATTTAATCTCCTGTTTACGGCCTCTGATCCAGACCGTCGTAAGGGTACTGCAGGCGGTAGTCGCCGTCATGGTGCTCATCGACAAACGTAAACCGTCGATAGCGTCCTTCATCACTGTAATAGTGCCAGATCTGATACGGATATTTGTCAGTATCGAACGGCTTGTCGTCAATCTGATCCGGGTGCCCGAATCGAATAAATATCATTCCACGGTCGGTTTTCCAACCCTCACGGCGCGGCATCTTGAAACTGTGATTGGCAATCGCCACTCGGTGGTAAAACTGCTGCATCGCCTCGTTGGCCGCAGTGCCGACAGTCGGATCCTTGTCCAGCCAGAACTGATTAAACACTGCACGCCGTTCGTCGAGAGACTCGATGTTCTTCCAACCGTCAAGTTCGCCGGTCTCGGCAATGTACTTCAACTGGTTAATGACCCCTCTCCAGTCGTTCTGCAACATACCTTCCTGTGTCCACGAGATTTCAAAATTCTCCTTGAGATGGTCCAACTTCTTATTCCGGCGCCCAAGTAGCAGCACCTCCATTTCGTACTCACCCGGTACGAAGTGCTCCAAGGATATCTCACGAAGCTGCCGTTCGGTCTCCCCGGCCAGCGTCACATGGAGAGTATCCCGGTACTGCATTCCCCGGAAGTAGTGATTGATTTTGGTCTCAATAACGTACTTGGTCGAATCAGCGTTCTCACCGGGGTACAACTCGAAATAGTATGCCAGCCGAAGACCTCCGTCACCGCCGAAGTTTCTCGTCACTGACGGCACGACGACGATATTGCCTTTGTCAAAAATGCCGGGCTTCTCCCCCTTCATCTTAAACGCCTGGGCGAATTCGATTTTTGACATTTTCGGGTGGTCACCAGCCAGCTTGTCGAGTTTGAACTCAAGTTCCTGCCGGGCCACAGCGCCGCTGTTTTTGTCCCGTAACCGGAAGCTCGCTTTGTACTTGCCCTGCGGCAGGTCGAGATTTACCTGACTGGTGCGGTAATCACGCCGAGACGTCGTCCGTTCCTTCTCCAGAACGGTGACCTTCTTGTCGCGAGTAATTGTCTCGACACGATTATCGTCGTCATCGTCGACAGAGATAACCAATTCATAGTGAGCAAGGAACTTGTCATCCTTCTCCCGGAATTCAAGTCCGAAATTATAAATGAGATAGTAGAACTCGACACGGATAAGATCGGGGTCATCCGCCCGAAAAGCGGCATAATCGACGACCAGATGGCTGTTCTCAATGCCAAAGTCCACCGGGGCGACGAATTGTGAGAAGACGGGGGTTGCACCGATAAGAAGCACGGCGATGATCTGAAACAACAACTTGCGAGTAATCTCGTACATGGCTTTCTCCCGCCTGCGACCGTCATCATTTATTAAACGACCCCAAAACCGTCAGGTTCCAATCTAATGATGTCCGTCGGGTCGGGCAAGTTTCAAATGGGATGGCTTGTCGATCTTGGGTGGGTGAAGCAGGTTACTCGTAACGGAGCGCCTCGATTGGATCGAGCTTGGCCGCCTTGAAGGCCGGGTACACGCCTGAAACCAGTCCCACAGTCACAGAGACCATAAAACCGACAACTACCCAGAACACAGGTAATGTGACGGGGAAAGATGCCAGGTTGTTTATCAGGATGCCGAGGATCAGGCCAAAAATAATGCCAATCACCCCTCCTATGCCGGAGAGTGACATCGCTTCGGTCAGGAACTGGAGGACGATATTGGATCGTTTGGCTCCTATCGCCTTGCGGACGCCGATTTCACGCGTGCGTTCGGTTACCGACACCAACATGATGTTCATCACGCCGATTCCACCAACCATCAGTCCCACAGAAGTAATAATAATCATAGCGATATAGATACCGTCTGTGATCGTGCCAAACTCGTCCTTGAACTGATCCTGTGTGGATAGAGCGAAATCGTCCGGTTTGTTAAACGGAACTTTGCGATAAATCCGCAAGGCCGTAGTAATCTCTTCCTTAGCCTGATCAATCAGGTCATAGCTGACTGCACGGACATCCAAACCAAGCTCTTTTTCCCACGGGATCAATTTCTGATAAGTTCCAAGCGGAATGCAAATCTGGCGATTTTCGCTGTTTCCGCCTCCGAAATTCGATTTGACGTTTTCAAAAACACCTACCACACGGAATTTATCTCCGTTGACCCGTATCTCCTGACCGACCGGTTCCTCGTCCTCAAAAAGCCCCTCGGCAACATCAGATCCGAGACAGCAAACCATGAGCCGGTACTGCTCGTCGGTGGGCGTGAAAAATCGCCCTTTTGACATGTTCTTCTCGCGAACGACTGTGTACGAGGGCCAGGTACCCATCAGCGCAGGACCGTCGAATTTGCGATTCTTGAACTTGGCCTCATTGCCCCCCTGACGGAAGTAGTAGTTGCGTGGTGCCACCGCGCTCACCGAGGGACAGCCCTGCAAAATAGCCTCGGCCTCCCCCACCGTGATCGCCTTCCGATTACGCTCTTCATCAGAGAGGTTGTCCCAATCGGTATCGTGCGCGAATTTGTGAACCATGATGACGTTACTGCCAAGACGGTCAATCTCTCCCTCGACGGCACCGTCGAGTCCGTCGATAACCGAGGCCATCGCGATTACCGAGGCTACTCCGACCATCACGCCGAGAATCGTCATGAACGATCTGAACTTGTTGGACCTGGCAGAGGAGAATGCCATCAGGATGGCATCACGTATTTCAACCGGAGTCAGTATCATAATCCACCACTACTCGTAGCTGAGCGCTTTTACAGGGTCAAGCCGGGCCGCTTTCATCGCCGGATATACGCCGGAGACGAGTCCAATGCCGCCCGAAACAATCAATCCGGAAAATATGGCCATCATTGACGGATCAATGCTCATGTCGATCATACCGACAAGTATCCTTGCTATGATGAAACCAAGTCCTATGCCCAATAGCCCACCCGTGAACGTAATCGTCACAGACTCAAAGAGGAACTGCCACATGATATGGCTTCGCCTGGCTCCGAGGGACTTTCGGATACCGATCTCCCGCGTCCGTTCCGTGACAGACACCATCATGATATTCATCACGACGATTCCTCCTATCACAAGCGAGATGGCTGATATCCCGATCAATACAATGCGGAACATCCGCGTAAACTCGTTGAACATGTCCATAGCGCTGTCAGCGGTGAGCATATCGAAATCATCCGGTTTGTCGTAGGGAACGTTTCGATGCGATCTGAGAATCACCCGGACTTCATCCATGCACTCTTCCAGTTGTGCGATTGAACCGGCCTTGATCACCACGTTAAGACCGTAGCGGGGCTCTCCAAACTGTCGCACAAAAGTCGAAAGAGGAATGACGATATACTTGTCCTGACTCTCGCCGAACATCATGCCACGTTTCTTGGCAACGCCGATTACCGTGTATTTGATGCCGTTGACCTTGAGTTGCTTCCCGAGTGGATCGAGACCCGCAAAAAAGGCCTCTCTCACATCCTCACCGATAAACGCAACCCGACGTCGATGGAAATCATCCTCGGCCGAATGGAATCTGCCAATAGACTCTTCAAAATCTACGATGTCTACAAACTCCGAAGTACCGGCCATCACGCCGACATCGCGAAGCTGCTGTGATCCGTACTTCAAACGCGCACCGGAAAACGTCCTCGGAGAGACTTTCTCGCACAGTGTGCAGTTCTCTTCAATGGCCTCGGCCGTTTTGAGATCAATCGGTTTGCGCTTGCGGACCTCACGCCACTGTTCGTCTGATGTGATGAATCCCATGTGCCGGTCAACCATGAACGTGCTCGGCCCGAGCGTGTCCATGACCTCTTCGACCTGTCCCATCATCCCTTCAAGCGCCGAGATAATCGTCATGACCGAAGTCACCCCGATCACCACGCCAAGGAAGGTCAGGCCAGAACGAAGCTTGTTGGCGAGTAGTGCATCCAGGGCCACACGAAATATGGAACCGATGATTCTCATCGTCATCTACAGCCTCAGTGGATTCCGTTGCGTTCGTTTTCCGGTACGACTTCGTCGGAGGCAAGTTTGCCGTCCAGGATAGACAAGACCCTCCGGGCGTGTTTGGCAATGTCCATCTCGTGCGTTACGGTGATAATCGTGTTGCCGGCTCTCCAGAGATCATCGAACAGTCTCATGATTTCCTCTGACGTTTTGCTATCGAGATTGCCGGTCGGTTCATCTGCCAGAATAAGCGAAGGGTCGTTCACTAGCGCTCGCGCCACCGCCACACGCTGCCGTTGCCCGCCGGATAGCTCGCTCGGTTTGTGAAGCATCCGATCTCCCAACTGTACCCTGGTGAGGGCCAGTTTTGCCTTCTCCTCGCGCTCGGCGGTAGATGAGCCGTTGTAGATCAGCGGCAGTTCCACATTGTGCAGCGAGGTCGCTCTCGGCAGCAGGTTGAACGTCTGAAATACGAATCCGATCTCACGATTGCGGATCGAGGCCAGTTCGTTGTCATCCATAGTCCCGACGTGCTTGCCGTTGAGCAAGTAGTCACCTTTGGTCGGAGTATCCAGACAGCCGATGAGGTTCATCAGGGTTGACTTACCCGATCCGGACGGCCCCATAATCGCCACGTACTCACCCTTTTCGATCTGCATCGTAACACCGCGAAGGGCGTGCACCGCTTCGGATCCCATCGTGTATGTTTTCCAGAGATTCTCAGTCTCAATGAGCGCCATATCTGCTACTTCTCCTCGTTGGTCGGTTTTGCGATCGCCTCGATATCGGCGTTGTCTTTGATGGAGCGAAGCAGACGATACGGTCCGACAATGACCGAGTCACCCTCGTTGACGCCTCCAATAATCTGGATGTTCTTATGGTCTGCAATGCCAGTCTTCACTTCGGCAAACAGGGCCTTGCCTTCTCTCACAAGGAATACACCCTTCAGCTCTTCCGGCTCATCATTGTCCTTTTCCCTGGCAACCGTGTCTTCGTCGACCTCGGCAGCCTGGACTGCGCCGTTTTCGGCGGTACTACCTGCACGGGCGGCCAAAAGCGAATCCAGATCGTACGCACGTACCACCACCGCGCTGAACGGCACCGTGAGCGTCCCCAGTTCTTCCTCTGTGGTAATGTCCACCGTAGCCGACATACCCGGACGCAAGACCGGATTGGCATCGACAAACGTCACCTTCACCTTGAAGTTCGTCGACTGGTCCTGACTCCCATAGGCGGCCATAACCGCGGTGTTGCCGATCTCGACCACCCGACCGTCAAACGTGGTATCAGGCATTGCATCAACTTCGATATTGGCCTTCTGTCCGAGCGCAACCTTGTTGATCTCAGTCTCATCGACCTCGACCTCAACCTCGAAAACCTCAAGATTGGAGATCGTCATCAGGGTCTTGCCCTGCGTGAAGGCAGTCTGGGCGGCCGCGATTTCGCCGACCTCCACATCGAGAAACGTGATAATGCCCGACATCGGAGCCGTTATCTTTGACTTCTGAAAGTAATCCAGTTGTTTGTCATACGCAGATCTGATCTGCTCCGCCTGAGCCTGCATAGCCTCGTAGCTGGCTTTGGAATTCAAGAAGGCATACTTGGCGTTCTTGAAGATCGTCTCAGTGGAGTGGTTTTTGTCAAAGAGTTTCTCCTGACGATTGAATTCGTCTTCAGCCTGCTCCAGAGTCACCTTGGCACCTTCCAGACGTGCATTCATCTCATCAAGACGATACCTCGCCTGCTCTACGTCGGAAGCGGTCTGCACCGTATCAAGCACTACCAGCAGATCACCGGCCTTGACGTGCTGTCCCTCGTGAACCGGGAGGGCGATGATCTCACCGTTGATCTCCGAGGTGATATCAACCTTGGTTTGCGGCTGGATACGACCCGAGGCAGATACCTCTTCCACGATGTCCCGCGTTTCGACTTCCTCGGCAAACACTTTCTCGCCGCTGGACGTTTCCATCGTAAGGTTGACCGTCACCAGTACTGCGACGACAATTACAACCAGTGAAATGATTAAGACCTTTTTGTTCTTCATCTCTCTCGACCCTTTGCTTTACGCCTACATCTTCCCCATGGCGTTTTCGAGTTTTGCAATCGCCAGGTTCAGATCAAAATCCACCTGTATAAGTGCCACCTGCGCCTGCTTCAATGACACCTGTGCGTCCAGCAGATCCAGAATCGTGGCTGCCCCGAGATTGTACTTCTCCTGAGTAATTTTCAGATCTTCTTCAGCCGCAGCGACATTCTCCGAAGAAACCGTCTTCTGCTCTTTGAGCTGATCGATGTCCAGGTACGCCGTCTTCACCCGGCTGGCAGTTAAATTACGCGTGTCAGCCAGAGCAGCGCGGGCGTTGTTGTGAGATATCTTGGCATTCGTGACACTCCGTTCACGGAAGAACCCGTCGAAGATATTCCAACTCACGGTAAACCCGTATGATCTCGTGTTTGAAGAATAATCGAAAGAGACCGGGTAGGCCTGAGTGCCGTTGAATTTGCGATAATCCGCGTAGACCGACAACGTAGGCAAATAGCCTGACTTCGCCGACCAAACGCCGTGTCTTGCCTCGTCAACTGTCTTCATCTGACCGAGTAGGCCCGGATTGTTCGTTAATCCGAAATCCACCGCATCGTCCAGAGTTCCGTCGTATCCGCCTACTGCATAGCCAGTGGCAAACTCGTGCTCCTGACGCGGGTCGATCCCGATCGTGTACGCCAGGTCTGCCTTGGAATTCGTTACACCGTTCTGAGCACGAAGGAGCGCCAGCCGATCATTTCCAAACTGCACCTTCTGCTTGAGAACATCGGACAGCGACGCCGACCCCAGATCATATCGCGACTGTATCAGCTTCAACTGCTCGTCGGCTCGCTTCACCGCCTCTTCCTGAACGTCGAGATTCTCCTCCGACGCAAGGTATCCGTAGTAGGAGACTTTGACGGAGTAGATCAAGTCCTGCTCCGAGGCCAATACGTCTAGATGAGCACGCGCTCTGGACGCGTTGGCGGACGCCAGATCAAACCAGTTGGCCAGATTGAATACGGACATGTCTGCTCGGGCATATAAGGATTTGCTCGGACCTTGATCCTGTTCCTCGACCGTCTCGTACGATCCATACGCGTATCCGGCATCAATGGCCGTGTCCGCACCCACAATCACTGTATCGAATTTCACAAAAGGATCGCCGACTCCCCTCTCGTTCGCCGGATCGATATTGGATTCCTTGCCTTTGCTGTAGGAATACGATCCCCGGATATTCGGAAGAAACGCACCCAACGCCGACATCTTCGCCGCCCCGGCCATTGATTCAGCACCTCTTGCTCTTATGATCGAGGCACGGTTCTTCAGGGCCAAATCGATACAGTCATCCAGCGTAAGCTCTTTCGCCTGTACCGCCCCGGCTGCCGTACTCAGCAGGAACAGGGCCACGAGAAACATCGCAATCCGTCTCATCAAACACTCCATTACAAGATCATGTTGGTTATGGCTGTCCAGTTTGGCTACACGCCGGAAGCATACCTACGCATACGACCGACAACTACTCGCTTATGTTTCTGGAAGGCTCATAATATCTGAGAAACTGTTTTGGCGGACCCGCTCCAAATCCAGTACTGCGTCGCGCCCGAAGGCGCCGGATCCACCGGGTGTCATTCTTTTCCTATCTACTCCCACTAGACGAAACCCGTGTACTAATGTTTCACATTCGCAAGAGGTATGTGTTCCCCGGATTCTACCTCATTACTTCCGTTCGACGGTGAAATTCGAGAGAAAATCGGAGGGCCGAAAACGACCCTCCGGTTCCGATACTGTATCACTCTACGCAAGTGATGTTCCACTACCCCTGTGGTCCGAATGCCGATCCGAGCACGGTCGAGGCTACGTGTAGCAACGACAGCAGGCCAAGCGAAAGCGCCGCCAACACCATTCCCTTGTTGGTCGACCAGTTGTAGATCTTCGCGAATCCTATGCCGGCCACGATGAACTCCCAGATGTAAAACAGGCCTACTTTGGACAACACCTGGTACGATACGCTTTGCATTCCCTGATCGGCGACAAACGTCGCCAGAGAATACGAAACCATCGCACTGTCTTTGGCGTAGACTAGCGGAATCACGGCCAGGAACCCGAGCGCATATATGAAGCCTGAATAGAGCGCCACCGAAAGCAACTGCTTGAATTTCGCTCTCCCCTCCATGAACACGTTTCCGAAAAACATCGCAAAGGCCGCAGTAACAAGAGGAATCAGGCCAATCGAGATTACTCCACCACCGACCATGAACATCTTCATGACGTGTTGAGGCATCTGTGCCGTGGGCTGTCCCTGCGCCTCCAGGACCTTCATTTGGATTTCCAGGAGGTAATCTCCGACTGCGACAAAGAACAGTGCCGCACAGGAGACGTAGACCAAGTAGGCCAATAGCGTCTTCGGATTATCCTTCAGCTTCTCAAAAAACTCCCCCGGGCTGACCAGCACCTGCCACAATCCCTTGAAAGACAGGCCTGAGTCTGCCTGGACGGGTGGTGTTGGTTCTGGCATTACACTTTGTTCATCGGTCATAGTCAATTCTCCTCCGTTCTGTCCCGCTCTGCGGGCCTACCGGACGAATGTTCGGATAGCTGTTGAGAAAGTCCTCTTAATATGACAGCATACTCGAAAGCCCCCCGCCTATTCAAATAAAAAAAGGGTCGGGAAAAAGACCCGACCCTTTCAATGATCAATCTCGCTTGTGCCTACGCAAACAGCGCGGAACCAACTACGAGAGACACGATAGCCATCAGCTTGATGAGAATGTTCATCGCCGGGCCGGAGGTGTCTTTGAAAGGATCACCTACGGTGTCACCAACAACGGCAGCCTTATGGGCGTCGGAGCCTTTGCCGCCGTGGGCGCCGGATTCAATAAGCTTCTTGGCGTTATCCCAGGCACCACCGGCGTTGGCCATCATAAGGGCCATCATAACACCAGACATGGTAGCACCGGCCAACATACCGCCGAGAGCTTCTTTCTCAAGCAGGTAACCGACGATAATCGGAGCGGCCACCGCAACAACACCCGGAGCAACCATCTGGCGAAGAGCTCCTGTAGTCGCAATGTCCACACACTTCTTGGTGTCCGGTTTGGCTTTACCTTCCATGAGACCCTTGATCTCACGGAACTGACGGCGGACTTCCTCCACCATCTCTGCAGCAGCCTTACCAACTGCAGTCATTGTCATGGCGGCAACCAGGAACGGCAGCGAGCCGCCAATGAAGAAGCCGATCACAACTTTCACATCGAGGATGTTGATGCCTTCGAGTTTCACCGCCGAAGCGTAGGCCGAGAACAGGGCCAGCGCGGTCAGGGCGGCGGAACCGATAGCAAAACCCTTACCGATAGCGGCAGTCGTGTTACCCAGGGAATCCAAACGGTCAGTGATAGCGCGGACGTCTTTGCCAAGACCCGACATTTCGGAGATACCACCGGCGTTGTCAGCGATAGGACCGTAAGCGTCAACGGACATCGTTACACCGATCGTGGCCAGCATACCAACACCGGCAATGCCGATACCGTACAGGCCGGCGAACTGGTATCCGGTGAAGATGGCACCACAAATCACGATAACCGGAAGCACTACCGATTCCATACCAACGGCAAGACCGTTGATGATGTTCGTGGCGGCACCGGTAAGTGAAGACTCTGCAATATCCCGAACCGGCTTCGCAGCCGTGTAATACTCTGTCAACAGGCCGAGAATGATACCGGCCACGTTACCTGCGAGAATCGCCCAGAACACTTTCTGGTCAAGTCCCATGTAGTCAATGATGTACCAGGCACCAACCAGCATGACCAGAGCACCAACGTAGGTGACGAGGCGAAGCGTGGCGGCGGGGTTCATCGAGGAGAACAAACGCACGGAAAGCACTCCAAGAATTGATGCCAGCGCACCGAAGGCGACGATCAGCAGAGGCAGTTGCATGTATGCCAACCGCTGCTCCATGATTTCGCGCACGATCTCCGAGCCGCCTGTCACAGTCGCTGCGATAGCGATGGTGGCAATGATCGAGCCGCAGTAGGACTCGAAAAGATCGGCCCCCATACCGGCCGTATCACCAACGTTGTCACCAACGTTGTCAGCGATCACCGCAGGGTTACGCGGATCATCTTCAGGAATACCGGCCTCAACTTTACCTACGAGGTCAGCGCCGACATCGGCGGCCTTCGTATAGATACCGCCACCAACACGCGCGAACAACGCAATCGAGGAAGCACCCATGGCAAAACCGTTAATAATCGAGGCAGTCTTCGGATCACCG
This sequence comes from uncultured candidate division Zixibacteria bacterium, assembly GCA_963664195.1. Classification (GTDB taxonomy): domain Bacteria; phylum Zixibacteria; class MSB-5A5; order GN15; family FEB-12. The sequence goes on along the minus strand of OY760907.1, from coordinate 3,048,250 downwards.
CCGAAGAAGTAGAACGCGACGCCCACACCGATCAGACCGAGCGATGCAACCGTCATACCCATCACGGCGCCACCTGAGAAGGCGACTGAAAGGGCTGCGGCCTGTCCCTTGTCTTTGGCGGCGGCGCATGTGCGCACATTGGCGGATGTGGCTGCCTTCATGCCAATATAACCGGCCAACATCGAGCAGAACGTTCCACCAAGGAACGCGTATCCCGTCTGCAAACCAATCTTCCATGCAAGAAGGCCAAACACAATAACGATGAAAACGACTAGAATCGAGTATTCCCGCTTGAGGAATACCATCGCACCATCATGGATCTGACCTGCGATTTCCTGCATTACTTCGTTTCCGGCAGATTTGGATCTGATCCAAACGAACAGTAAGATCGCAAATATGAGACCAATTACCCCAATACCTGCGGCCAACATACCAGTGTTGTCCATTGCTAACCTCTCCCGTTAAGGCGATACAATTCAACTAGTTACACTTCAGTTTCCGTATAAAACAACGTGCAAATATATCCCCCACAGCGTCTTACCGCAAGTGAAATTTATCACTTTTTCAATACGTACTAACATGGCACAAAAACGTACGCCTTTGGCGGATTGTTCAAGACTGGCCAACTATCTGGTCACATTAAAAAAGCCCGCCGGATAGCGGGCCTTTCATATGCATAACAGTCGACGACAATCAGGACCGGTTGGCCTCTTTGTCCTCAAGTTCCTCGATGTGCTTCTCAGCCGCCACAGCCGCCGTGGTTCCGTCACCGACCGCATTAGTGACCTGACGTACGAGCTGCATCCGGCAGTCACCGCACGCAAACACTCCCTTAATCGACGTCTCCATGCGATAGTCCGTCAGGATGTATCCGCCGTCGTCCTTCTTCAATTCTTCGCGAGTGATATTCGAGTTGGGGCGGAAACCCAGGTACGGGAACACCGCTCCAACCTCAAGCTTCGAGGTCTCCCCCGTTTTCACATTCTTAAGCGTGAGATCGGTCACACGGGTTCCGTCGCCGTTGATAGATTCGACAACGGTGTCCCAGAGGATTTCGACTTTGTCATTATCGAATGCCCGCTTCTGGGCAATTTTCGCAGCACGGAGTTCGTCGCGCCGATGAATGATATACACCTTGGAGGCAAACTTGGTCAGGAAGATACCCTCCTCCACAGCCGAATCACCCCCGCCTACCACCGCCATCACTTTGTCGCGGAAGAAAGCACCGTCGCAAATCGCGCAGTACGACACACCCTTGCCGGAGTATTCCTTTTCCCCCGGCACCCCCAGATAGACCGGAGAACCACCCGTGGACAGAATCACCGCCCTGGAACGATATATGTTGCCGGAGGCGCAACGAGTGACGTGCTCGTCACCTTCCTGATAGACTTCCTCGACCTCTTCCATGTCGATCTCAAGACCGAAACTTTTCGCATGGTCGGCGAACTTCTCAGACAACTCACTGCCTGATATGTGCTTGAAACCAAGATAGTCCTCGACTTCCCCGGTATTCGCAATCTGACCTCCCGGAATAAACCTCTCGAGGCAGACCACTTTTCGACGTGCCCGCGCCGAATACAGCCCGGCGCATAATCCTCCCGGCCCCGCGCCGACAATCACCACATCATAGATTTTCTCTTCAGCCATTGATCTGTTCCTTACTCGCCTGATTCCGTTCCAGTACTATTATCACTGTGATGCAACAGGGCATCTCGACGATTAGTTCTCATCTATCTCCCGCACCACCGACCCACTGTCAACAAGTCAGGCCGAGCCCGTCGACGTGTACACTATTGAAAGAGCACGGCAGGTCGAAACTCGTGCAGTTTCGACACCTCTAAGGTCGCGTTCAATCAATCTGTGGGCGGCAGACGCCCTCGTCTGCACCTGCTTCACCTACTACGACACAGCCTCCTGTCGAAGTCTGCACCTCCAAAAGTAAGCAATTCCTGCCGCCTCATCAACCCCTACCAATCTACACCTTTCTGCGCCAGAATACCCTTCTGATACGGGTGCTTGATTTCCGTCATCTCGGTCACAAGATCGGCGCGCTCGATCAACCAGTCGGGAGCACCTCGACCCGTGACAACCAGATGCTGGGTATCGTCGACCGCATCCAACACCGTCTCCGTTTCCTCCCGGCTCACCAGCCCCAGGTCCAGTGCGACATTCAGCTCGTCTACAATGATCAGCCGGTGTTCACGCGATTTAATCCGTTCCACCGCCAGTGCGATCCCTTTCTGAGCCGCCTCACGGTGTTCCTCAAAGTCCTTGGTATCATCGACGATCCCCACAAACCCCTCCCCGATCACGTGCAATTCGATTTCGGGTTGGAGTTGCTTGAGACCCTTCAGCTCACCGTATTTCCAGCTCCCCTTGACAAACTGAATGATGCAGATACGCCACTTGTATCCCACTGCCCGCACGCACATTCCGAGAGCAGCCGTCGTCTTGCCTTTGCCATTGCCGGTGTAAACAACTAACAGACCCTTTTCTTTTTCTGCCATTGGGTCGCCTCCTGTGTGTACGCTGATTCTAACCGGTTGAGTTCGCCGATGGAAGCAAAAAAAAGGATTCAGAGAGACCCAGACAGCAAGATGTGTATTATTTCTGTATTACCACCATAAAAGTCCGGTTTTTTTTTGCTAATCCTCCCCTTTGTTGTTGCGGAAAGAGTATGCGCTTGTATATTCTTATGTTAATTGTTTCACAAGGTCTGAAGGCACATTCCATCGGGGATATGTACGGAACGTACAGTGTGACTGAACAAACTAAGAATAAGGGTTAGCAGACATGCAGTTCACCAAAGCCGAAGAATACGGAATGCACGGGGTACTATACTTGGCCCAAAAAGACAGAACAGTGGTAACCCCGCTGTCGGAGATTTCCGAGGCTCAGTCGATTCCGGAGAAATTCCTTGCCAAGATATTTCAGTCACTATCCAAAGCAGGCATAGTGCGCTCGCATCGTGGCGTCCGGGGTGGCTTCACGCTCGCCCAGGATCCCGCTGAGATCAAGGTCAGAAGGGTTCTGGAGACCATCCAGGGACCGTATCGATTGATGAAAGACATGGACGAGATGGGCCCCTGTCACATAGGAGATAACGGCTTCTGTGCATTGAGAGAGCTGGTTTTGATAGCCGAACGCAGATTGGTAGAAGTCTTTGAGGAACACACACTTGCAGATTTGCTCAAGTGGCAGCAGGCCAAGGCGGTAATGGATTAATCTTTTAGCCCATAACTGACGTTATCCGGGTTTACAACATAAGCGACTTTGCGTATCTTAGCGGCTTGTAGACTTTCTTGGAGGAATGCCGGTAGCATGGGCGTCAAGTCAGATCGCTGGATAATTGAGATGGCTCAGGATCGTCAGATGATTGAGCCTTTCTCGCAAAGTCAGGTTCGCAAGGGGATCAGTTTCGGTGTCTCGTCTTACGGCTATGACATCTCCCTCGCTGATGAATTCAAGGTCTTTGACCCGGATTCAACCGAGGAACTGGACCCCAAGAACAATGGAGACCATAATTTCAAGGATGTCACGGCTGAGTCTATTCTGATTCCGGCCAACTCCTTTGTGCTCGCCCGCACCAGGGAATACTTCAAGATACCGAGAGATGTGGTCACGATTTGTTTCGGCAAGTCGACATATGCCCGAAACGGCATTATTGTGAACGTCACGCCGTTCGAACCGGAATGGGAAGGTTTCGCGACTCTGTCGCTGGCCAACACCGCTCCCCGGCCGGCGCGTATCTATGCGGGCGAAGGTATCGCGCAACTCCTCTTCCTGGAGGCTTCAGAGGTGTGCGACGTTTCGTATCGGGACAAAAAAGGAAAGTACCAGGCACAAAAAGAAATAACGCTGTCGAAGGACGACAAGGACTGCCGATAGTAGCGGCAGCTTACACGGCTTGACGGTCAATTTGATTAGGAGATAAAAAGGAAATGTCAGACAAAGCTAGCAAAGACATAAACCGCAAGATGGTGACGATCGACGGCAACACGGCTGCCGCGTATGTGGCTCATGCCACTAACGAGATCGCTGCCATCTACCCGATTACCCCGTCGTCAAACATGGGCGAAATGGCCGACGCCAAGTCAGCCGCGGGCGAAAAGAATATCTGGGGGACAATTCCCCGCGTGGTCGAGATGCAATCCGAGGGTGGCGCATCCGGTGCCGTTCATGGTGCTATTACCAGCGGTGCCCTGACCACTACCTTCACGGCCTCGCAGGGACTCTTGCTGATGATCCCGAACATGTTCAAAATCGCCGGTGAAATGACACCAACGGTTTTCCATGTCACCGCCCGCTCCGTGGCATCCCACGCGCTGTCGATCTTCGGCGATCACTCTGATATCATGGCCACTCGCTCGACCGGTTTTGGTCTGCTTGGCTCAGGGTCGGTCCAGGAAGTTATGGACCTCGCCCTCGTCGCGCAGGCGGCCGCACTCAATAGCCGCGTGCCGTTTGTACATTTCTTCGACGGCTTCCGTACGTCGCACGAAGTCTCCAAAGTAGAGCAGATTACGTTCGACGATATGCGTGCCCTGTTGCCGGACGAGCTCGTTGCGGCCCATCGCGCCCGCGCCCTCTCCCCTGATCGCCCGACGATCAAGGGCACTTCGCAAAATCCGGATGTTTTCTTCCAGGGTCGCGAAACCGCCAACAAGTATTATCTCGCTGCTCCTGCTATCGTGCAGAAAGCTATGGACGCGTTCGCCAAACAGGTCGGTCGCACTTATAACCTCTTTGACTACTTCGGACATCCTGAAGCCGAGCATGTCGTGGTCATTATGGGCACAGGTTCCGAAGTTGTCCACGAAGTCGTCGACCACCTCGTTGAAAAAGGCGAAAAAGTCGGTATCATCAAGGTCCGTCTGTACCGTCCGTTCTCCGTCGAGGCCTTCGCCAAGGCCCTTCCGGCCACGGTCAAGCGCATCGCCGTGCTCGATCGTACCAAGGAAGCCGGCGCTGTCGGCGAGCCGCTGTACGTTGACGTCCAGTCCGCCATCAACGAGGCTCTGGACAACAAACTGGCCAAATTCGACGCCCACCCGCTGATCGTCGGCGGTCGTTACGGTCTAGGCTCGGCTGAGTTCAACCCGCCAATGGCCAAGGCTGTGTTCGAAAACCTTAAGAAAAGCGCCCCGAAGAATCACTTCACGGTTGGTATCAACGACGACGTCACCAACACCTCCCTGAAGCTGGACAAGTCTTTCGCCCTCGTTGGCGACAACTTCCGCGGCCTCTTTTACGGTCTCGGTTCTGACGGTACGGTCGGTGCAAACAAAAACTCGATCAAGATCATCGGCGAGAATACTGACAACTACGCCCAGGGCTACTTTGTGTATGACTCGAAGAAGGCCGGCGCGGTGACCGTGTCTCACGTCCGCTTCGGCAAAGATCTGATTCGCAAACCGTACCTGATTACCAAGGCTGACTTCATCGCCTGCCACAACTTCTCGTTCGTAGAAAAGTACGAGATGATCGAAAAGCTGGTCGAGGGCGGCACCTTCTTACTCAACTCGCCCTACAATAAGGACGAAGTATGGGCGCAGCTTCCGAAAGAAGTGCAGAAGTCTCTGATTGATAAGAAGGCCAAGTTCTACTGCATCGACGCTATTGCGCTCGGCAAAAAGCTTGGTCTCGGCGCTCGCATCAACATGATCATGCAAACCGCATTCTTCCTCATTTCCGGTATTCTGCCGGAAGATCAGGCGGTCAAGGCAATCAAGAACGCAATCAAGAAGACCTACGGCTCCAAGGGCGAAAAGGTCGTCAACATGAACTACTCGGCAGTTGACGGTGCCCAGGCTGAAATCGAGAAGGTCGACTATCCGGGCAAAGTGACCAGTGACTTCTCTCGTCCGCCGATCGTACCGGACACCGCTCCTGAGTTCGTGAAGCACGTCACCGCTGAGATCATTGCCGGTCGCGGCGAAGACCTCCCGGTCTCCGCATTCCCGGATGACGGCACCTACATAACGGGCACCACGCAGTTCGAGAAACGCAACATCGCTGTTGATATCCCGGTTTGGGATACAGAAACTTGTATTCAGTGCAACATCTGCTCTCTCGTCTGCCCGCACGCGGCAATCCGCCCCAAGGTTGTCGAGGAAGCCGCGCTTAAGAATGCCCCGAAGGGCTTCAAGTCGGTCGATGCAAACTCGAAGCAGTTCAAGGGCATGAAATACGTCCTGCAGGTTGCTCCCGAAGATTGCACCGGATGCGAGGTCTGCGTTAGTGCCTGCCCGGCCATCGTCAAAGATGCCGAGGGCAACAAGACCGACCGCAGGGCGATCAACATGGAACCGCAGATGCCGCTCCGCGAGCAGGAAGTCGCCAACTGGGACTTCTTCCTCGACAAACTGCCGGAAACCGATCCGTCAAAGTTCAACAACGAGACGGTTAAGGGTTCGCAGTTTGTCAAGCCGCTCTTTGAGTTCTCAGGCGCCTGTGCCGGTTGCGGTGAGACCCCGTACATCAAGCTGATGACGCAGCTCTTTGGTGATCGCGCCCTCTGCGCCAACGCCACCGGGTGCAGCTCGATTTACGGCGGTAACCTGCCGACCACCCCGTACTGTCAGCGTGCTGACGGCCGCGGTCCGGCCTGGTCAAACTCTTTGTTCGAGGACAACGCCGAATTTGGCTTCGGTATGAGACTGACCGCTGACAAGCTCAAAGAGTACGCCCTTGAGTTGGTCAAAGAACTCGTATCCGATCAGTACGACGCTATCGCCAATGCCGATCAGAGCACTCAGGCTGGCATTGAAGAACAGCGCGAACGCGTTGTCGCCCTCAAGACCAAGCTCGAAAGCATGAACGGTTCGGAAAAGGTCGCGGCGCTCAAGACCATTGCTGACTACCTTGTGAATAAGTCAGTCTGGGTCATCGGTGGTGATGGTTGGGCCTATGACATCGGCTTTGGCGGTCTGGACCATGTCCTCGCCTCCGGCCAGAATGTCAACGTCCTCGTTCTCGACACCGAGGTGTACTCCAACACCGGCGGCCAGATGTCCAAAGCTACTCCGCGCGCCTCAACCGCCCAGTTTGCCGCGGCCGGTAAGGGTATGCCGAAGAAGGATCTCGGTCGTATGATGATGGCTTACGGCAACGTGTACGTCGCCCAGGTGGCGGTCGGTGCCAGCAATGCACAGACGGTCAAGGCGATGGTTGAAGCCGAACGTTACAACGGTCCGTCTCTGGTTCTGGCCTATTCGCACTGTATTGCTCACGGCATCAACATGTCGAAGGGCCTTACGAACGAGGAAATGGCTGTCAAGTCCGGTCACTGGCCACTGTACCGTTACAATCCGGAACTGGCCGAGCAGGGCAAGAACCCGCTGCAGCTCGACAGCAAAGCGCCGTCGATCAGCTTCAAGGACTTCGCCTACGCTGAAAACCGTTTCCGCTCACTTCTGGGAAGTCACAAAGACCGCGCCGACATGCTGTTGGCACTGGGTCAGCAGGATTGCGACCGTCGCTGGAAGCTCTACAAGCAGCTGGCCGCCATGGATTACTCCGACGATCCTGAAAACGCTGAATAGCAGCCTGAGTCTATTCTGATCATATTCGGGCGGGTGCAGCAATGCACCCGCTTTTTTTCTCCTTTCAATCCTCTGTATGCCCCGAAATGTCAAGAAAGTCCGGCAAGTTTCCGATAAACTGGGTAATTACCTAAGATGATCTGATTGGAGGAAAAATGCGTCGCATAATTGCACTTACCACCGTTGCCGTTCTGGTTTGCATGATGTTTGGTAATGTTCTGGCCCAGGACACTGAACAGGACATTGTCAATCGCTACCTGCAGATGGGCAAAGAAAAGTACACGCAGAAAATCGGTTGGGCTTCTGCGACCTTCGGCATGGACCGGATCAACCGTAACAACGACTACAATACTTTCGCAACCCGTGAGTCCCAGAATCTCGAAGGAGCCGGCCTGAACTGGCTGGATATGGGTACTTCACTCGGTGTCGAGTTCGGCATGGTCTTCAATCGCCGTATCGCCTGGCATGTCGGCGGCGAGTACTGGATGAAAATGGGTGACGACATTGCCGGAAACCCGGTGTATCTGCCGACATCTACTGAGATCGAAAACCCCAAGTCCGAGATTAAAGTCTACGGCATTACCACTGGCGTGCAGTATTACCTGGTGAACCCTCCGGACACGAAAAACCGTTTGTCACGCATCGCTGTCCGCGCTGGCGGTACTTTGGGCTACTATTTCGCCAACTGGGATCTGTGGGATCAGTATCAGAATCTGAATCTCTCCACTTCAGCCGCGGACGAGGAAAACACCACCTACAAGGGAAGCGCCCCCGGATTCAGTTTCAACCTTGGAGCGGACTATCCGCTGAAGTTCTGGGATCTCGCTATCGGTGCCGAGATGGGCTACTTGTACCTGAACTTTAACAACGTTGCTTGGTATAACTCCCAGGACGAGGAGATTGTCGCCAGCTACGACGGTACTCCCGATGGTCGTGTTGACCTTGCGTTTTCCGGCGTGAAGGGCAAGATCGAGATCAAGAGATTCTTCTCCTGGTAGTCGTAGCGAACTAAAGAGGTTGACAGGCTCTGTCTGCTTCGTATTTTGGCTACGAACCCAGAAACTGCACAGGAGACCATAGTAACGTGAATCGACTGCCGCTTCTCACTAAAGTGGTGTGCCTTGCTCTGGCTTGCACACTTGTTTTCGTATCGTTTGCTCTTTGCGCGGAAAAAATGCCGGCCTCCAAGGCTGGTACTATTGGCGCCCCCGAGGGACAAATCGCCTTCCTGCGCGAAAAGAACGTCTGGACCATGGAAGCTACCGGCGCCAAGCAGACGAAAGTCTGCGAAGTCGGCAACGCCGAGGGCCGCTTGAGCTGGGCCCCGGACGGCCAACGAATCGCCTTCACCCGCTCCGGCAAAGCAACTCTTAGCGCCCCGGACAACATGGGTGGCATGCACAAGGTTTACGACATCTTCGTCGCCTACGTGGACTCCGGCAAAACCGGCAACACGTTCTTCTGGAGACGTCTGACAAACAATCTTGGCAGTCGCGATCCCGAATGGAGCGTCGACGGTAAGTCAATCGTCTACTACCGTGACATGAATGCCAATCTATGTGATCCGGAAATGCCGAACTACCAGGTTTGCACGATGGATTCGGCCGGTGCCCACGTGTCTGTTCTTCGCAAGGATTGGCAAAACATGCCGGAGTATTTCAAGAATCCGACCATGAATGCCAACGGCGAAATCGTATTTGTGCACTTCATCACAGTCAAGCAGGCAGGAATGCAGGGTTCCGGCTTCAAATCCCGCGGTTTGGCCAGGGCCAACAAGTCTGCGTTCCAGATTCCGCTGGACTCCGTGCGCGCCATGTCCGGCAGGAAACCCGATATGGTCGGACCGGCCTGGTCTCCGGACGGCAAGTGGATAGCCTACGTCGGCAACAGCATGTCCAATCAAGGATTGTTCATTGCCCCGGCCGACTTCTCCGAGGAGTATCTGGTGTTTGCACCTCCCCCGGGCGCGTCAATCTATAGCACCGCCCCGTCGTTCTCGCCTGATTCCAAATGGCTGACTTTTGGCACCACCGACGGTTCAGTTTGGATCTGCGATATCACCGGCAACGGCGCCGTGCGACTGACCGGCCCCGGACTCGATGGTTCCCCGGCATGGTCAAAGGCTGCAGTCAAATAACCGGCCGCGACATCAAGACATAAGAAAAGCCCGCCATTGGCGGGCTTTTCTTTTTCTCATAACCTGTCTTCGAAACTAGAGCTTTTTCCAATTGGCCAGGACTTCCGTAAGAAGTCTGGCACCAAAACCGGTCGCGCCCTTTGGAATGTACGGACGCCCCTTGGGTTCGGCATCACAGTAGGCAATGTCGATATGCGCCCAAGGCCAGTCGCCGATGAAGTATTCCAGGAACGCGCCGGCGGCAATCGTTCCGGCCGGACGGCCACCCGAGTTGACCAAATCGGCAATCGGGGATTTCATCTGCTCACGCATATCGTCCCAGATCGGCAGCGGCCAGACCCGTTCCGCGGTCGCATCGGCAGCATCGTTAATACGATTCAGAAGCTCCTCGTCGTTACCCATTATCGGCGCACCCGCGTATCCGAGAATATAGAGCGACGCGCCGGTCAGCGTGGCAATATCAATCACTGCCTGCGGCTTGAACTTGTTGGCGTAATCGAGAGCATCGGCCAGGATCAAACGGCCTTCAGCATCCGTGTTGATAATCTCAACGGTCTTGCCCTTGCGTGACTTGATAATGTCACCCGGACGCGTTGCATGGCCCGACGGCATATTCTCTGTCGCCGGAATCAGCGCTACCACATTCAGTTTGAGCTTCAAACGGGCAGCGTTGCACATAGCGCCAACTACAGCAGCGGAGCCGGCCATATCCTGCTTCATCTCGTGCATGTTCAGTCCGGGCTTCAAGGAAATGCCACCGGAATCAAACGTTACACCCTTGCCAACGAGCACCACCGGCTTGTCACCGGCTCTGCCACCCTTGTATTCCATGATGATGAATGTCGGCGGTTCTTCGGAACCGGCAGCGACACTGAGAAAACAGCCCATCTTCTCTTTGACTATAGCCTTCTTGTCGAGCACCTTCACCTTGAAGCCGTGCTTGCGACCCAACTGCTGCACTTTGCGCGCATACAAGCGCGGAGTGAGATCAGCGGCCGGCGTCGCAGCCAGCAGGCGAGTGATGATTTGTCCTTCCGCGATAATGCGACCGCGATGAATGCCCTTCTTGAGGACAGCCATATCCGAGGGTTGGTCGACTACAAAAGTCATCGCGGCCAAACGAGACTTGTCTGTCTTAGCCTCACCGGTCTTGTAGTCGAGATGCTTGAACGAGCCGAGGATGTATCCCTCGATGAGTGCCGCATACGACAGGACATGCGTTGCCCCACAACAATGCACTGCCGCGCTCTTCGCAAGACACAGTCCGTTGTTGCGTGAAAGCGTCCCCATCGCTTTGCGGAAAGAATCGGGAGTCAGGTCCTTCTCGTCGCCAAGTCCGGCCAGCAGGAGACGGGTCGCCTTGTAGCCGGTCGGATTGGTAAACGATGCTACCTCGCCAGCCTTGCCGCAGAATTCGCCGGATGTCAGCAACGCCGTCACGCCGCGCCCGGTAGCGCTATCGATCTCTTTGAGGTGTTTGCCAATCTTGTCAGACTGGGTAGTAAAACACACTACAGTTTCCACATTGAGTTTCTTAATGTCGTCTGAAGAGAATTTGTACTGCATGTTGTCTCCTTATGATTCGGCAAAGTCTAAGACATGAATACGCGGGGAGCAACTAATTTGTTAAGGAGATCAATAGCGATGTCTGAAATCAACGAAGTGATCAGTATTCGGCAGCCAGCCAGGATTGGTAGTTTCGCTCAATCTCGGTCATGTTGTCGCAGCCGAACTTGGAAAGGAACGCGTCGGCAAGAACAAGCGCAGCCACAGATTCTCCAATTACGCCAAGAGCCGGAACTACACAGTTGTCGGTCCGCTCCACCATAGCCTTCGCGGCCTCTTTTGACTGTACGTCGACTGTGTCAAGCGGCTGATTCAGAGTTGAAATCGGCTTGGCGGCAACTCTCAACACGACGTCTTCCCCGTTGGTCATGCCACCCTCGATTCCACCCGCATTGTTGGTCCGTCGGTAAAACCGTTTGCGAACAGGGTCACCATCGGGGTCGTAGTAAATCTGGTCGTGGACTTCTGAGCCACGCATCCCGGCAGATTCAAATGCCCTGCCGATCTCTATGCCTTTGACGGATTGGATAGATATCATCGCGCCCGCCAACCGGCCGTCGAGCTTCCCGCTCCACTGTGAGCAACTTCCCAAACCGACGGGAAGACCACGCACAACAATCTCGACCACGCCACCAAGGGAGTCGCGCTTCTTGCGGGCTCCTTTGATACCTGCAATCATCTTCTCGGATGTCTCTGGATCGATACAGCGCACCTCAGAGGCGTCGGCCAGACGATCCAACTCCACCAGATCACTGTAGTCCGGCGCGACACGAAGCGTCTCGGAACCGATTTGAACTACATGCGAAAGGAACTGTACTCCGAAATACTCCAGCAGTTGCCGAGTCAGCGCTCCGACTGCAACCCGCGCTGCAGTTTCACGCGCCGAAGCGCGTTCGAGCACGTTGCGCAGATCATGATGATTCCATTTCACTCCCCCGGCCAGGTCAGCATGACCCGGACGCGGCTTCGTGGTCTCATGCGCCAGGCGTTCCTGCTTCAGGTCGAGATTGTCAGACACCGGCCTCAGAGGATCCATGATCTCCTGCCAGTTGGGCCAGTCACGGTTGGGAATGACGATCGTCACCGGACTTCCGACAGTTACCCCACCTCGAAGCCCCGACACAAACGCGGCCTCATCCCGCTCAATCTTCATACGCCCGCCACGCCCGTATCCCCGCTGACGACGTGCCAGTTGCAGGTTCAACCGATCAATGTCAATAGACAGTCCGGACGGCAACCCGTCGACTACTGCGGTCAGTTGCGGGCCGTGGGATTCCCCGGCGGTCAGGTAGTTAAGCATGAGAAGATGATACACAAACGAAACGGCCGGGTCAACCGGCCGTTTTCGTACACTTCAGGAGCAGAGTTCTGTCTCTCGCGAGACAATTTCGTTGCCGTCCATCTCAGTCATTCGCCTGGCGATACGGTCATCCATATTCATCGCCTTTGACGTGCTGAGGAATTCGACCTCATCAATTGGTGATATCTCCGACATCTCTGCCAACACAGCGACCATCTTCTTGATGGACTTGTCGATGACATCCAACGCACCGGGCATGCCCTGGCGAAGCCCATCCTCGTTGCCCTTGTTGAACTGCATCCGCATCAACTGCGAACGGCCGGATATCGCCATCGCGGCGTTGTTCAGATAATGCGACAGCGTCGCCATGGCAATCGTCTTGGACTCGTATGCTCCACGTGCGCGTTCCTGCTGGAGGAGTTTCTTACTCATTTCCTGACGTTCTTTGAACAGGTTTTCGATCATCAGGTACGTGCTCCAGATCTCCTGGTTGGCACGAGTGAGCATCTCCTCAATGTCGCCTATATCAACACCGAGATACTCGGCGACAGAAATCGTGGAAGCCATCAGCGACACGGACACGGCATCGACATCCTCTTTGGACATATCCAAAGCCTCGGCGGCACGGTTGATAGCCCTCAGTCGATCTTCGAGATCCATACGGTAGCCCGTAGTTGTCTCTTCGTTCAAAAGGCACGACAGGCCGACAATGTTCGTTATCTGATCTGCCTTCTCCGAGTCCTCGGGGGTATGGTGCTGACGGATAGCATCGGCTACATAGGACGGCAGGCGCCACCGCGTCGCAAGATGGTAGCCGGCCTCACAGTGATCCACACCAAAGACCATACGCTCAGCTTCACACGTGGTCCTCGCCTTTGGAACGCGTCCATCAACGACCAGACGGTATTCGCCTGGATAGTGGTGCATAAAGAACATCGTGCCGATGTCGTGCAGCAAACCGGCCACAAATGCATCCTCTACACGCTTGAATTGCACTTTCTCGGCGACTTTCTCACAGGCTGAGGCTACGGTCAATACGTTGGCGAAATACATCTGGGCATCAATGCCGGAACTCTCCTGAATCTGGTCAGGATGGAATACCGATGTCGATAGCGCCAGGCATTTCACGGTGGTCGCTCCCAGCAATTGCACTGCCTGGTGGACATTCGTAATAGGCGTGCGCCGCTGGTACATTGAAGAGTTTGCCAGTTTCAGAATCCTGCCGGTAAGAGAGGGGTCTCTAAGGATGATTTTTGCGAGGCTTTCGGCACTAAAATCAGGGTTGTCAACTTCTCGAAGAATCTCGGCCAGGGCCTGAGGAAGGGACAACAGGCCGTCCTGTTCCTTGATCTGAGAAATGATATCGAGTTTTTCCATTACGCGCTGTACTCCTTGGGATATGCTACCTATGTCGGCAAATAGCAGGAGACGATTTAGAGCGGGAATGCAGAAAACTCAGGACCGGGCTATGACCGATTGGACAATGTCTGTAAGTTGCTCAATCCTAAAAGGTTTGTAGAGGACTCTGGAAATGCCTGAAGCACTCAATTCGACCGAATCCAGCTTCGATTCCCAACCCGTTACCAGAATGATCGGCAGTTCCGGAGAATCAGCCCGAATCCTGCGTGCAACATCCAATCCCGAGACGCCCGGAAGAGTCAGATCGGTCAGAATCAAGTCGAACCGTCCTTCCCTCGCCAACTCAAGCCCTTCTTCACCTGAGAGGGCAGTCGTAACATGGTACCCGAGTGATTTCCCCATGGCCGAAATGAGGTCTAGAATCACTTCGTGGTCGTCGATGGCCAACAGGGAGACCGGCCCCTCGGCGGGAGTCGATTCGTCGATCCTTCGGAGCGGAAACTTGAAGGAAAGAAACGAAGGCACGGCGCTGGTATTGTCAACCGAATAGTAGCTCTCAGCCCCCTTGAGATGGCGAAGGTATACATCCCCGGGCCTGTTCTCAAGCGCTGTCTTGGAAAGACTGTACTGTCCGAAACCGGCAACCTGTTTGACCGGCGGAAAGTTGCGCGGATGCCGGGAAACATCAAGATATGCATACCCATCCTGAGTGTACGTGGCAACCGAAATGACATCGTCATCATGGGCAATCGACGAGAACCTGTTTAGCACGGACTCAAAGAGATCACGGATCTCATCGGTAGCCAGCGCAATCGGACCGAGCGCATCCAACTTCAAACGGATCTCACGCGGACGCTGACCGGCCATGTACAGATCGCCGGAGACGTGAAGAGATTCCAGCACCTCTTCAATGGTGTCGTTGACGCCCTTTGCCCTCACGATTTCAATGGGTTCAGAATTACCCGGCCCGTCCACGGCAGGCGCCAGGTTCTGTCTGAGGAATTCAAGCGTTTCCTCGGCTTCCTCGATAATCTGTCGGAGAACCGCTTCGTTTTCGCCCGAGATATCCGGACGCTTTTCTGCCAGTTTCGCAATACCGATTATGGCCGCAAAGCGATCGTTGATTTCCGCAAGTGCACCTGCGCTAGCTGTTGCGCTCATCACCGGAGCAGACATCTGTCCCGAAGTCTCCTCCCTCGCAAGATTCAGCAACTTCACCATCGTCAGGCGAAGTGCATACAACTCGGCCGCCAGGAGAAGCAGGCGTTCCATCTCCCCCCTGTCTCTCTCCTGAAGGTCGTAAACGGCAAACAAGGTCACACCAACAACGTCATCAACAACGGTTATCGGAAGGCAAGCCACAAAATCCGGGGTCCCGCTCTCTCCAAAGAGGCTGTTAAAAACATCCCGATTGGTCCCGTCGTACGATTCAAGCGAAGCCTTGACCTGATCCTTGCCGAACGCAAACTGCGCATCACCATACAACGAAGCATCCCCCAGGGCACCTTCGCCCGAGAATACTTCAAACGACAGGTCACCCACATCCAGACCCACACCCGTGACCGCTGCCGGAGTCAACGCCCCGCCTTCGTCTCGATAAAAGGACAAACCTATCGCTTCGAACGGCAGTGCCTCTACCATAGTCCGGATGAACTCGCCGGGATCCTCTTCGAACCGATGCACTTTGCTGTCACTCTTGAGCATCTTGAGAACGGCGTCGAAGCCGGTCCGTCTCATCAGGCTGAGTTTGTCGCCATCGTCGCGTCTGAGGACAAGTGCTGCCAGCCAGGCGAAAGACTCCAGCATGGCGAGGTCATCATCGTTGACTTTGAACGGATGTCCGCTGCGAACGAACAGCAGGGCATCTTGTCGGTCTTTCGAAACCAGCGGAAATACCAGGCTCGAGGCAATGACGCCCTTGGCCTGATCGGGATCCGTGTTTTCCTGATTGATAATCAGCGGTCTTGTTCTGTCCACCGCGTCGATCAGGGCTGTCCGGTAGTTCTCTGATATTTCCAGCATCGGCGTACTGCCGCTATGGATGACCAGTTCACCCTCCTGCATGCCGCAGAGATGTACCGACTCACTGCCGATCGTACCGGCCATCGCCTGACAGAAAGCCGTCAACGGATCGCTGGCGTTCAGGGCGCGTGACACGGCACCAAATCGGGTCAGCATTCCGGCAAACCCGGCCGACTGCTCCTCCGATCCGGCCTGAGCTTGACTCAACTCACGGGCAAGCCGGGCAGAACGAATCTTCTCCGCCAGCCATTGCACTACCGGCGCCAGGTACTCAATGTCCGTGGTGCTGAAATGCTTTGTTTCCTCCGACCAGAGAATCAACAGACCGATCTTCTCCATCCCAGACGTCAGCGGTAGAATGAGGCAGCTCTTGAACCGCGTGGCAACCGCACCGCCCGAACGGTCAATGAACTCGAATCGGGAGACCAGTGTGGGATCCCCAAGCTCCAGCGCCTGGCTCGCTATGTTCCGACCGAGTGGATAATACTCGGCAAGTGCCGTTTCTTCTTTGCTGAGACCCTGCGATGAGGTCAACACAAACCGACGCTGCGTACGGTTCACCAAGAAGAGCGCCCCGGAGGCCATCGGCTGCTGCAACATGATCTCCTTCAGGGATATATTCAGAAGCTCAAGCAGGTGGTACGGCTGACGGGCGTCATGGTGCAGGTTGTCCAGTATCGACAATCGCGATTTGCGTGTCTCGATGTCATCGCGCTGCGTCTGCCAGTAATCTGCGTACAGGGCCAGACCAACCACGGTCAACATGATACCAAGGGTCAGCAAAACGAATTGAGCGAAGTCGATCATCGGATAAGCAGAGAGAACAAACCAGTCGGAATACTCCGGAGTCTCTTTGACCGCCTGCCAGACCGAGGCGGCAAGAATCAGCACTCCGCCGATTACGAACGTGTATCGTCCCCCGCTCTCGCGGGCAGAGAAAAGCCCCAGCCTGATCGTCAGAAATACGAAAACCACCAGGACTATCACCGGCATGAGCAACGAAGGAAGCATACTAAGCATCAATTGGTCTCCACCGGTTCACCGTGCAAGGTGAAGGCGTCGGCTGAAGTGATCCGCACGGGCACCACGGTGCCTTCATCTATCCTGTCCGTCTCGAAAATCACTGTCTTGTTTCCCTCAGTTCGAGCGCGCGCGAACTGCCCCGATCGTCGCGAAGGCCCCTCGATCACACTGTACCTGATCTCCCCCACCTCGCGCTGATTGCGTTCAAATGACACCTGCTGCTGCAGAGCGATCAACTCGTTCAACCGCCGTATCTTTTCCTCCTCGGGAACATCGTCGTCGAATCCGGCTGCCGTTGTCCCGGAACGCACCGAGTAGCGGAACATGAATGCGCTGTCATACTGAATATCGCGCACCGCCGCAAGGGTCATCTCGAATTCCTCCAGCGTTTCCGAGGGAAACCCGACTATCAGATCAGTCGTCAGCGTCACATAGTCGAGTTGCGACCGGATATTCTCCACGATTCCCCTGTAATGATCGTACGAGTAAACCCGCCCCATCCGTTTGAGCACACGATCTGATCCCGATTGCAGCGGAAGATGAATATGCGGCATGATCTTAGGCTCTGCAGCAATCGTGGCGACCAACTTTGCCGAAAGATCCTTCGGGTGAGATGTCATAAATCTGATACGCTGACAGCCCGATTCTGCTGCAACTCTCTTGAGGAGGTCGGGGAAATCCATGTCCTCGAAAGAGTAGCTGTTGACGTTCTGACCGAGCAGCGTGACCTCAACCGCTCCCTCATCGACCATCTTCCTGACGGCAGCGATGATATGATCAGCCGAATGAGATCGCTCCTTGCCACGGACATAGGGGACGATGCAGTACGTGCAGAAATTCTCGCAACCTCGGGAAATCGTCACAAAACCGGAATGAGCGTTCTCAAGAGTCGGCTGGATGTCATCAATGTTCTCGTGACCAAAGGCCGTCATAACACCCGAGGTGCCTTCCAATCCTTCGACCAGGTCAGGTAGTTCAAACAGACGATCCGTGCCAAGAACGTAATCAACATGAGGGGCGCGACGGATCAGATCTTCTCCCAGACGCTGGGCCATGCATCCGACAACGGCTATCTTCATACCCGGCCGGGAGTCTTTGAAGCCCTTGATTTCGCCGAGACGGCCCATTACACGATCCTCGGCTTTCTCGCGGACAGAACAGGTGTTGAGAACGATCAGGTCAGCGTCCTTTTCCTCGGCGACGCGACGGTACCCACGGGTGATGAGCGAGGCACAGAGAGTCGCGGAATCGGCCAGATTCATCTGGCATCCGTAAGTGGACACATGGAAGGTCTCAATTTTCCGTTCTCTGGACACTGTCTTCTAACCCCTGAAGTGACCGTTGGAGGACGCCGGATCCTTGGGATCGAACGTCCGTTAGACCCTCCACGGGCCATCTTCGGATAATACGGTTTTGGCCTGTAAAATCAACATAAAACAGGGTTTTAGGAGTGCTATGGGATCACTTGATCGCTCCGCCGATCCCACAAAACGGCCACGCACTCTCTCGAATGCATGGCCGTTCATAACATCTATCGCGTTCGATTTCTACGGGCAGGCCGGAAGCGGGTTCAGATCGATAAACAGATGGTCGATCAAAACCGTCAGATCACCCATCGTCACCAAATCGTCAGCGCTCAAATCGACATTGCCCTCGTCGATACACGCCAGCGGTTCAAGGCTGATAAACAGGTGATCGATAAGCACTGTCAGGTCGCCCATCGTTACCAGATTGTCCACAGAGCCGTCGACATTACCGCGCGAAGGTCCCGTACAACAGGTCAGCGCCGGACCAATGTGCATCGTGAAGCTGGCCTCATCCGAGTAGCCGGTGCCGCTATTGTAGACCCGCACCCGGAACGAGTATGTCCCCGTATCGGACGGAACGCCGGATATGATCGCACTGTTGTTGATGTTCAATCCCGGCGGGAGAGCGCCGGAGATGACAGCCACGGTGCTGCTGCCGGTGCCACCCCGGAACTGCACGGTATCAATATACGCGGCGCTCCTGTTGCCATCGGATAACTCGCCGTCGATCGACAATATATGCATCGTCCAGGACACCTGCGTCTCCTGTTTCAATATCCAGTCCGAGGGGTCCAAGAGAATCTGGCTCACTGAAGTCGGGCGATTCAGACGGAACAACTGCGGATCCTGTTCGATTTTCAGGGTCAGCGTATCATCAGGACCGCTTGACTGATTGAAGAAGAGATCAACCGGCATATGGAACACGCGAGGCATGGTATTCTGTGTCTGGTCAATGTATAAGTAGACGTCGTAGCCGCCGGTGTCCGACGGTTCCTGGAAATACGAATACTCGTAATCGGGATAGTAGGTTCCATAAATCCATTCGTCAAAAAACCAGTCAAGCTCTTCCCCCGTGGCCGCCTCAAACACGTTCTTGAAATCCTCCGTATTGGCAGCGCCGTACTTGAACTCGGAGTTGTAGTACGCATCGACTCCCGCGAAAAACTTGAACTCACCCAGCACGCCGCGCAGCATGTGGCAGACCCAGGCCCCCTTGTCATAGCTCAGGTTACCGTTGAAAATGCGCCAAACATCGGTTGTATCATCGACCCAGATCGTTCCGCCTCCGTAGTAGTCCATGCCGGCCATGTAGCTGTGATAGGCGGGCCAGCCGGAAACAGCCAGGTGGTACAGCGCCTCGGTGTATGACGCCCAGCCCTCATTGAGCCAGATATCCTCCCACGATTTGCACGTGATCATGTCCCCCCACCATTGGTGCCCCATCTCGTGGACGGTCACGTTGGTGCTGAAACCAAACGAGCTGGCCCCCATGGAAGTCAGGGTCTGGTGTTCCATACCTCCGCCCCACTCGAAATTGGCATGACCGTATTTGTGGTCGAGGAACGGATACGGACCGTAGTTGTCCGACAGGATACTCATAATCTCAGGCGATTGGCTCCAGCCGGATGTCAGAGAGGTATTGTACCAGTTCGAGTACGTGTGGTGAATGATCGGCATTGTATCTGCACCGCCGTTGAACACGTAGTCTTGCGACCAGATAGTAAACGGCGCGATGGCCACCGAGAAGAGATACGTGACCATCGGGTACCGCATCGTATAGTGAAACGTCTCCCTGTTCCCCGCGCTCGTAACGGAGTCGAGATCACCGTTGGAGGCACAGTAGAGCGAGGAGTCCACAGTGATGTGCGTCTTAAAGGAATCAGCCTTGTCGTCGTTCCGGTCCTTGCACGGCCACCAGCTCCGGGAAAAGTACGGTTCCGACAGAGAACTGATCGAAGGTTCGCCGTTATAGGTATCAAACGCAAACGCCTTGAGGCCACCCTCGGTCGGGTGTCCGTGATACCAGAAATCAAACTCAAACGTCTCACCCGCCAGGAAGGATTGATCCAGCGTAACCGTGACCACATTACCACTGCGAGTATACGCCAGCAAACCGGACGGCGCGACAAGCGAGTCGGCGATCATTTCGGCTTGGAGATCGACTTCAACCTGGCTCACGCCATCCACGGCGGCTTTGGCGACAATCTTGACCACACCTTCGAGAATCTCTGTCGTGTCGTTGACTCGGATGCTTATGTCATAAAAACCAACATCGTAGTTTGTTTGGTCCCGCTGAGGCTCATCGGCAAGAATACGAGCAGCCGCTCGAGACTTCTCCAGTTGAACGGCCTTGCGCTCCGCCATCATTTTGTGCAGGTCAGAGGCCGGCAGTTGATCGATCTCAGAAGAGAAGCCGTGGCTTTGCTCCACCGCAGAACCGTTGGTAAACAGCAATCCCAGAAGCAGAATAGAAAAACAGAACAGGCGCACGTATATAGTCAACTGTGACCTCCGTCGCTAAATTTTGCGTTTCAATTGGCGAAATCTGTCGGGCAAGACTCGTAGAGCACTCCGGCTGAACAGATTCCCTTGAGAAGTATGTCGACAGTTCTCAAGATAGTAACATACGCCCCCCTGTCAAGGGTCCTGTCGAGCGAAAAAAAAGAGCGCCGCGGTCGTTACAGACAGCGGCGCATAAAATCAAACCCGTGACAGGCCGGACCTACGGATTACCGCAGATCGGATCAAGCGAAATAAACAGGTGATCAATAAGCGCGGTCAGATCAGACATCGTAATCTCGGTCCCCTCACAATCAGTATTCCCTACCTCCATAACCGGCATGGGAGGAATATCGCCAAGGTCGATGAACAGCCAATTGATCATGAGCGTAAGATCTGTCATCGAAACGATACCGTCCCAATCCCAGTCGCCTCGATACAACCAGACCTGCAACTTCATCTCCAGTTCCAGAGGACTGTTCGTTGCACCCACGGCCAGCACGCTGACCGTATCAACATACTCGCCGATCGTCAGTCCGACAGGCTCGACAATGATATTCAAATGATCATTGGCGTTGCCTTCGGTGATCGAAGTCGTCATCCAGCCGGTTTCGTTTTCGATTTGCCACGGCATGCAACCGCCAAAACGGTTGCAAACAGTGAACCCTGAATCAGCCAGCGCTCCGGTACCAATCTGGTAAGGCCAGAGGAACTCCGCCCTGGAAGCCTCAATCTCCGGTCCTTCGTCACCCTCGTTGATATTGTAGTGCACAATCAACTCGAGCGGGTTGTTCATCGCCCAGGTTGACGTGACAACGATGGTGTCAAGATAGGTCCCGACCGGCATGTCCTCCACCAGCGGAGTCAGCGTGATCGTCTGCGGAGCCGTGCCGGAGGTAACATCGAGCGAATACATATCTGATTCATATGCCAGATCGAATTCCATCGGGTCGTCGCCGCCGAAATTGCTGATCTGGAATGTCATAGGCTCAAGACTCATGCCCATGCCCTGCTGGCACTCGTAGACGTCAACAACGACCGGATTGGCTGAAGGGCCGATTAAGGCCGGCTCAACCACAATCTTCAGGTTGACTTCAACCTCGACAGGAGAATTCGCGGCCTCATTGCAGAAGACAAGCACGGTGTCAGTCTTGATGAAATCAACATACGGTGTGCTTCCACTGTACTCGAGAGTGATTATCTGCGGAGCCAATGCTGTATCCGGATCGAATCCTATGAGTTCGGGCACGGTCGCCGATGCACTCACTTTTCTCTGAACCCAGAAGTTCAGATCACCGCCGCCGCCATTTCTCACCTCAATAAGGCGCGTGAACTCGGGCAGTTCCGCTTCATCGACAACGAAGTTGAAAATCGTATCAACATCGATTACCGGAAGCGATGACAGGATCGACAACCTCACCGGGATCAGAACAGGATCGTTAGTAGCTTCCGGATCGCTGACAATCAACGTGTCGAAGTAATCTCCGTAGTCAAGCCCCGCTATGTCCACACTAACCGTTGCATCGCCGTCGTCCGTACCACTCGACGGTGAAACCATCAGCCAGGCTTCATCATTGTCAACCGTCCACATCAGCGACGATCCGCCGGTATTTGTAATCGACAATATCTGAGCCGTCGGATTGCCACCACCGGCAATCGCGTTGAAGACCATCTGCGAAACATTCACACCGATTGTCGGCGGCGGCTCTTGATAGTCAAACTGCACGTACACATACTGGGGACTGTTGTCCGCCCCGGTCGCACTCACACGAATAGAATCAAAATACGTCGCCGGGGATAATCCCAGGGTGGAGATCGAAACGCTAATGGTTCTCGGCGTCGCCCCGCCGTTGGGACTCTTTTGTAACCAACTGGCGTCTTCCTGGAGACTGAAAGTCAGCGGCCCATTGTCTGACTCAACTGTAAAGGTCTGCGGGACGGGAGTAGCCTCGCCCTGCACAGACTCGAAAAACAGAGTATCCTCAGAAATAACCAGGTTGGTGGGACCTGTATAATCAGAGTCGTGGATGACCCTCCCCCCGATCCAGTACGGCGTGTACAGATGCGTCTGAACATCCGCAAAGGCCAATATCGTACTTCCGCTGTAATGAGTGGTGTCAATCGTTATCGAATCATTGACCGTCCAACTGGCTGCCGTGAAGTAATAGGACGCCACCAATTGGCGGTTTGGCTCCGTTGAGTACCCCGGTCCTCCGCTACGCGCCAAACCCAACTGGCAGAGATCGTAGAAGTTCGAGCTGTCGATATCATTTTTGTAGTAGAAGTACTGACCAAAATTAAAAGCGGACAGAGCCTTGGGCGTTAAAGTCACAGAATCCAGGACGAAATTGGGGTTGTCCCAGAAAAAACCTATGCCAATGGCACTGAGGGTATTGGCATCATTGAACACATGCACGTCCATCTGGAGTTGCATCTGGTTTGTTGCTGCATGGGGAATCACAGGGAACTCGATTCCGATTGAGTCTGCGGCTCCGAGGTCCAATTCGCTCTGCACGAAGTCCGCGCTGGCAGGTGCCGCCACTGCCAGCAACAAGCAGAATAACACCGACAGGAACTTACTACTCATCACACGCCTCCTGGCTTTATCGTTCGTAGACATTCGTATCGTTATCCAATACAGGACTGGAAAGGTATGTCCGACGTACACTTCAGGCGTCCTGCCGCAAGCACGCGTCATTTCGGCGAGGAATTCAGAGAGTCGTCGCAGATTACACGTTCACTTGCTCATGCTGTTGTCGCGTACTGGCTGCAGTACTCAAGAAGCTGGTAGATTGGCACCCCACGCGCCGACCACCTAATATCAGCATCAATATAGTCGCCGGACAGCAAATCTGTCAAGTTAAAAGGAGATTAGTGTGTGGCTTAGCCCCTGAATTGTAGAAACGGGGAGCTACTTTTTCTTGCTGGTGGTCTTGCGCGCGGCGCGAGGTTTGACAGGTTTCGACCCTTCCTGCGGCTTCTCCTGCTTGTTACGCACTTTCTCAATTTCCTCGGCGAACACCTTCTCGAGCGTGAACGTGGAGGGTTTGAAGTCGCGCAGACACAGCTCAAAGAGATCGTCGACTCGCTCAATGAAATGGAATTTCGTCCTCCGCAGAATCTCCTTGGGAAGATCCTTGAGGTCCTTCTCATTCTCTTTTGGCAGACATACACCACGAATACCCGCCCGGTAGGCCGCCGCGATCTTCTCCTTGATGCCTCCCACCGCCAGCACTTTGCCACGAAGAGTAACTTCACCGGTCATGGCCAAATCATGTCGGATCGGACGTTCGGACATAACCGAAGCTATTACCAGCGAGACCGTTATGCCTGCCGAAGGACCATCTTTCGGAATAGCACCCGAAGGAAAATGGATGTGGATGTCGAAGTCGTTGAAATCGTTGAAGTCGATTCCAAGAACGTCCGCCTTGGATCGCACGTATGAGTGGGCCGCCTGAATGGACTCCCGCATCACCTCTCCCAGCGACCCGGTTGTGATGATCTGCCCCTCCCCTTTCATCTTCAGACCTTCGATAAACATCAACTCACCGCCGGCACCGGTCCAGGCCAGTCCGGCCGCTATGCCGATTTCTGACAAAGTCTCGGCCTTCTCAGGTATGAAAAGTGACGTTCCAAGGTACGATTCCAGATTCTGCTCGGTGACGACCCAATTCTCTTTACGCTTTTCTGCCTTCTCAAGTGCTATCTTGCGGAGTATCTTCTCGATCTGCTGCGAGAATCCCAGCAGACCGGCCTCCTGCGTATAGGAGGAGATGATTTTGGCCAGTACCTTGTCGTTCATCTTGAATTCAGACTTCACCAGACCGTGCATTTTGAGCATGCTTGGAATGATATATCGCTTGGCAATGACGATCTTCTCCCGTTCGATATATCCTGGTAACTCGATAATCTCGAGGCGCGGGACGAACTGCTCCGGGATCTCTTCATAGGAACGGACCGAGCAGATGAAAAACACTTTGCTCAGATCAAACGGCACGCCAATATACTGATCGAAAAACTTGTCATTGTAACGCGAGTCAATTGCCTCGAGCAGGGCCATATTCACCGAGGAGTCGTTCTCGACATTGAAGTAGTCAATATCCTCAAGCAGCACCAGGGGATCACTTACCCCGGCATCGCGAAGCGTCCGGACTATTTTCCCCGGGTACGCCCCAAGATAGGTGCGAGGGTTGCCCTTGATTTCGGAAATGTCCGTGATGCCACCGACGGAA
Source organism: uncultured candidate division Zixibacteria bacterium (assembly GCA_963664195.1). Taxonomy (GTDB): domain Bacteria; phylum Zixibacteria; class MSB-5A5; order GN15; family FEB-12. Next base: position 3,023,261 of record OY760907.1, on the reverse strand, counting down.
ATCCGTACCATTTGCTTGCCCAACGCTTTTGCAATGGCCTTGGCCAGCGAGGCTTTTCCGGTACCGGGGGAGCCAACAAGGCAGAGCGTCGGACCGCGGTCATTGCCTCCGAGCAGTTTGCGGATCGACAGCCTCTGAAGAATCTGTTCTTTGAGATGGGAAGGACCGTAGTATTCCGAGGACAGAATCTTCTCAACCTCCGGAATCTGATAGTCTTCTTTCGAGTTCTTTCGCCAGGGAAGATTCAGAAGCCAGTCAAGATAACTCTTTGTTACGCCATACTCAGCAGAGGCCGAGGATAGCTGCACCAGGCGGTCAATCTCGATTCTCGCCCGATCAACTGCCTCCTGGGGCAATTCCGGCATACTCTTGATCTGGCTGCGCCAACGGGCAGCCTCCTTCTCCTCGCTGAAATCCTCCCCGAGTTGCTTGCGGATTTCATGGAGCTGCTGCCTCAGAAACGTGTTTTGTTGTTCGTTTTGAACCCGGCGTCGGACTTTCTCATTGATACTCAAGACCGTGGCCGCGCGACTCAATTCTGCATTGAGGTAGTACAACAGTTTGGAGTAGCGTTCCTCCAAAGAAACCGCCTCCAACAGCTCCTGCTTTGAGGCCAGCGGAAAACGGAATGTCGCTGACACATGATCCGCCAGAAGCGAATGGTCCTCAACGTTCATTTTGAGAACGTTCGACATTTCCGGAGAGTAGACCGGATCAAGCTGTGTGATCTCGCCAACTATAGAAATGACGGCCGTGGCTTTCTCCTGTACAACTCTGTCGGAGGACGGGAGCGAGTCCACAGCTTCCGCAACGGCGGTCAGATAAGGCTCCGTGGCCGTGATTCTCACCAACGATGCCCTGCGGAGTCCCTCCAGCGTGACGACTTTGGAGCCGCCAACACCATCGCGAACATCACAGACGATCGCGAATACTCCGGCCTGATGAACAGTAGTCTCCCCTTCACCCTCAACGGCATGGGAATACGACGCAACAAACTCGCTGCCGTTGGCAAAGGAGCTTTCGAGCAGCGCGAGGTTCTCGCGTCGACCCACCTGAATGGTGAGCATGGTACCGGGGAACAGAACCCCGGTCATGAGCGCGAGGACCGGGTAGGCGATCTCGCGATCAGTCGCTACGACTGGCAGAGGTGTCTTGCTCTTTATTATCATAATCTTAGTTACTATCGGCCATCAGCACCATTTTCAAGAGCAAGTACCTGAGAATCCGTCCGCCTGTCAACCTCTAAGAGGACAACAGCCAATCGGACGAGCCTGTCGCCGGGCAGATCAATTGACCGCCCGACCCTCTGTTTGCGCCGAAAACAGGCTCCGGAGTTCGAAATCCGGATGATTCTTCAAGTTATCGAGATTTATACGAATCTTATCCGGCTCAATGTTCAATCGATAATAGCCGGACCGGTTATTTTCGATGATAGGCCACGACGAAGAAAACCCGGCATTGATCTCGTTCTTCATCCGATACAGATAACGGGCCTGATTGAACCCGACCTCGATATCCTCTTTATAAATCCAGCCGGCCTCACCGTTCAACCGGGACCAGGCCAGTTTGCTGAGATACTTGAACGATTTGCCGGTCAACCTCACGTTGAAGCCATCGATACGAATCAGATAACGATCCGACTCCAAACTGCCGTCGATCTCAATTGACCGCGGCCTTGCACTGGGCATAATCTGATTGTCAACAGTGGACACCTGCATATCAACCTCCTCTTTAACATTATCTCGTAATGCTATTACTTTGCCATACTTATCCCCACCCACTATCAACCTCTCCAATTCCTCCGCCGGCACCTCAAGAAACTCTTCGAGACACTCTATCCCGGCGTTTCTGATTGCGGCAAAATCATGTCTTCCTAACAACCGGCCAAACCTGCGATACAGAGACCGGAAAGAGGCCGGCAATCCAGCCCGGAGAGAAAAAGCATGATCCGCCAGCAAACCTCCCACCTGCGCCTCCCTGTCAATCGCATGTACCAGACCCGACAGGGAACGGATCAGATGCGCCGCAGTCTCCCCCAACGACTGAATCTGACCAAGATGCATCCGGTAACGCTCTTCGATCTCCTGGACCGGCGTCAAACTGCACCAGTCATCCAACAGTAGCGCCGACTTCAGGGCGGCAGCGGTCCGACGAGTCAGCGGCGCTCGCCGATGATCCTCCGGCAACAAATGACAGGCATCTTCCACCGAATGATCAAACCGCTGATAGAGCATCCGAACCGGGAGATTATTCGTCTGCTCATACCAGCTCAACACCGATGACGGCAGCGACCACCCGGACGAACTCAACGCCAAACAGATCCAGCCAAACCGACTCTCCGGCATACTCTCTTCCAGTTTCCGCAAATAATGACAGGAAGCACGGACAGCCAGACCGGACGTAGCCACAGACATGCCCGTCGGAGTCACAACAACGGCATCAATAGCAATCAACCCGTGGCTGCGAAGCTCCGTCAGGGCATTGTCGGGACAGAGATCAGCCTCGCCGCCAAGGTGAGCGCAGAGCGTGCTTTTTGTCAATCGTTCGAGATCGTCCTCCGAGGACGCCAGACCGGACGCTACAAGCTGCAAAAACCAATCTTCCAGCGGCAAACTCCCGAATGCCGACCTGATCGGTCGTTTGTCTGAAGGCGAGATATACCGATCCCAGAGAATCTCCTGGTCGAAAACTGAATCGGCCATCACGATAGCTCTGCCGGAACAGCCATTCCCCATCCCAAGCCGTCCCGCCCGACCTGTCATATTGTCGAATTCCGCTCGACTGATCGGTGATAACTCAGGCCGTGAGGTGTATGCGCCGCTGGTGTATTTGACCGTCTCAAGGTAAACCGTGTCGGCCGGAAGGTTCACGCCAAGTGCTAAAGTAGTAGTTGAACACAACGCCTTAACTTCCCCATCAATAAACGCTTGCTCAACAACACTCCGCTGATAAGCCGACAGATCCGCGCTATGAAACGCCACCCCGTGCGACAACACTCGCGTGAGGGACCGGTTCAAAAACGACGGTTCGTCTCCAGCCAACTGCTCAAGCGCTTCGGTTGCCGGGGGCCAATTCACCGAGGTCGCCAGCCGCATCGCAAGATTCATCGCATCCGCACGAGACTTGAGAAACACCAGCGTACAACCATCGTCCTTTTTGATCCGCTCGATAAACGACGCCAATACACCGTCGTCAAACGACTCAGAGTCATCATACGAACGACCGCCTGCTTCATTGCCGACAACCGTAAACGGCTCCTGACCGTCCTCTCCCCCGTTGTACGACCGGAACCGAAACTGACCGTCGGCCACGACGCCTCGAATCAGATCACACGGACGCTCCGTTTCCTCCACCAGCGTCGCCTGCATCCACTCAGCCAACGGGGCGACATCACGGTCACTCAGCGCCGCCGACAACGCCAGCAGCAACGGTCGGTAGCTCGAAGCCAAAATACGCGTCAGCATGCGCTCCAGAACGGCTCCCCGTCCCGGTTCGCTGATCATCTGGATCTCGTCGATAACAACCAGCCCGATATTGCTCAGGAGATCGAAATTGCGCGTGAGCAACAGATCGAATTTCTCGTATATAACGATCGCAAGCTGATAGTCACCCGCAAGAAACGCGCGGTCGTTTTCAGGATGATCGCCGGTTACGATGAGCGTTTTGATACCATAATCGGCGTAGGTGCGCTCAAACAGACGATACTTCTCCGAGGCCAGTGATTTCAGAGGAAACAGCATTACTACCCGCTTACGAGCCGTCAGAGCCTTCACAGCGGCCAACTCGGCACAGAAAGACTTGCCGGACGAGGTCGGCGCAGAGACAATCATACTCTTCGGCACCGAACCGCTCGAGGCATCGCCAAGTAATCCGGCCGATACTGCCCGACGCTGCACCGGCAATAATGCCTCCCCCTGTCTCTGACGCCACAATTCAAGCATAGTCGATGAAAACCCGTATCTCTGCAAATCACCTAAACGCATTTACGATTCTCCCCGCCCCGTCTCAGGACGTAATCAGACCAGACAACTCTCGAAACCGCACGACGGACACACGCAACACCGTCCCTGGCGAATCATCCCGCCACCACAATCAGGACAGGTCGCCGCATTGTGATAGGCGTAGTCTTCACTTTCATGTCCCCCCCAGTAGGTGAGCGACGACGTGTAGTCAGAACTCCAATCCGCAGCATCAGCATACGCCTGGGGCACCTCGACCGACGGTATCAGCGCCACCGGGACAAACGTCGACGGACCCGGCATCTGCGCAGTATCCGACTGCGGCACAACGTGTAAGACGATATTTGACAGTTCCATGTCCTTGTCTCCTCTCTTGTCTCTCAGTACTCTTATCGTCATAAATCAATAATACTGCACATTTGTGCCCCTGTCAATAGCAAAACGTATTTGAGACTGATTTTGATAGAAAAAAAGAACGCCCCGATAAAGGGGCGTTCTGAACGGATGCGATACCCTTTGCATCCGTTCGCGAAGAGAGCAAAGAGGATCTTCCTTAATCCAATTCAAATACGACTTTGTAGCTGACCCACATCATCACCGGCTCCCCCCCCTTGATAGCCGGTTTGTATCTGTTCTTGTAAGCCGCCTCAACTGCAGCCTCGTCCAACTGCGAAGTCCCGGACGACACCAGCACCAGCGCCTTCAGAGTTGTGCCGTCGGTGTCAACCAGCGCCTTGATCCAGACGTCGCCCTCGAGTCCGGCCTGTTGCGCCAGTCGCGGGTAGGTCGGCTTCTCGTGGTGGACCATCTCTGCCGCTTGATCGACAGCGATGAATGCGTTGGGATCCGGATAGTCGATTTCCTCGACAACCGCACCGTCGAAGTCTAATCTGCCGGACACCCCAGTTCCCTCCGGATCGACCAAACCGCCCCCCTGACCGTCGATTAGATTGCTAATCTCCTCCTGAGTCGCCATGACGTTCTCTTCGATCACCAGTTCATCGGCGACTGGCACAAGGTCGCTGACCACACCTTCTATCGGCGCGGCGGGCTGCGTTCCGACGGTAATGTCCGGCTCCGCACGTGTTATGGTAATCGGAGTGGGCAGGTCGACCACGATCAACACTGTGTCTCGTGTCCTGGGATCACTATCGACTATGCCTCCGGTGACCGCGGTCGATGAGAACAGCCAGCCGCCGGACACGAGCAGAAACACGGAAAAGGTCACAATGACCGTGCCGAGAGTTAGGTTACGTTGATACGTGGCTTTGAGTTCGTACGCGCCGTACGGTGTGTAACAGGGTGAATTAGTAAGAGACATAACGGCCTCCCTTCGGACGGAGGTTAGAAGTTGGCTTACCCGTGCACCGATTCGAACGTATCCGGGCAGGCAGGTCCTCTTATTCCGTTGGTGCTAGTCGTCGATTATCAGTCCGGCGAGATGCGTGTCATTTTGCTCAGGTCCCCGTATATATATAGACGCGTGTGACCGTGTTCTTGTTCAGTTTATGATTGAGGATCGAGAGCTGTGACTCTTCTCCGTACAACGCATCTTGTAGGTCGAAACTCCTGTAGTTTCGACATTCACAGCCAGAACATCAGGTCCATGCAACCCACCCGACGACGGATGGCCTGCCGCTTTTCCTACGTCACTTTCCCGTACCAACGAACATCCTGGTCAGCCAACACAAAAAAAGACACCCGCCAAAGGCGGGCGTCTTTATCTGTCACCATCTGCAATTAACGAATGGTCGCTCTATTGGCCCAAGCCGAACTTCACCTGATAGGTCACCCACATGGCGACCGGACGGCCGTTCTGAATTGCTGGTTTGAACTTGTTGTACTTCGCCGCAGCAACAGCAGCATCGTCCAATGAGTCCGTTCCCGAAGACTTGTAGACAACCGCGTCCAATACGTCTCCACGATTACTCACCAGCGCCTTCACCCAGACAAGACCCTCGATACCGGCTTGGTTGGCAAGACGCGGGTACTCTGGCTGCCTGTAATCAATCATTTGAGCGATTTGTTCTACCGGCACAAACTCGTCGATCGACGGCAAATAGTCGTCCTCTTCGATGTCAACCACGATCTCTCGCTCCTGATCGGTAGCCACGATGTCCGGAGCCACGATTTCCGCAAGCTCTTCTCTCGAGGCCAGGACCACGTCGTCGTCAAGCACTTCGTCATCGGCGACCGGCTTCGGAATACCGACTTTCGGTGCAGCCACGTTTGGCTGGTTCACCTTGACCTGCGGCGGCTTCTTGGCAATTGTCGGCGGCGGGCCGAGTTCGGCCACGGTCTTGACAACGACCACGTTGTCGCCCATGCCAATTACCACGTCATCCTTCATCTGGGACATTATCCAAGAGGTGAGGACGATAGCGGCAACCGTCGCAAAAGTAATACCGGTGCCGAAGAGGAAGTTCCGCTGGTACTTCGACTTCAGTTCATACGCGCCGTATGGTGAATAAAGAGCGTTTTGCACGTTCTGTGCCATCTCTGCTCTCTCCTTTTGTATCTCCAAACCGTTGTGATCTCCCGATATCGAAGCGGCGCCTATCGCCGATCCGGTACCGGGAATCACCCGGTCAATTGTCTATAACTCTCCAGCCGCAACGGCAGCATTCACTGCTTCCGCCATCACCCTGTCGTCACGAGCTTCCCAATCGCCCATAGCATACCGGTATGAAAACTTACCGTCATCTTTGGTAAGTTCGGAGACTTTCTTGCCTTTACTCTCAGCTATTGCGTGGTTCCAAGATCGCTCGATGACGTCAATCTCATCGAGGATATTTACCATATCCTCGTAGTTGGCGTCTCGGTGAATCAACACCAGAGTATTAAGCTTGGGATTCGCTCGATTCTGAGTCACCAACAAACCGCGAAGGGTGTCGGCATCCAACCGATACTCCACAGTATCCGCCTTATTGAGCGAAGTCGGCAGCAGTTTCGGCAGATTGTCCGGCGTGGACCTCTTCAGATGCCACCAGTACCTGCTCTCTCCGTCAACATGAAGAGTGAGCAGATTGGATTCCTTGACCTCGACATCCGCCTTCTCCTCTTCCGGAGGGAGGTTGATTTCCATCGCCTGAGGCATGGAGAACACGGTCGAGACCATGTAAAATATAAGGAGCAGGAACGCAATATCGACCATAGGAGTCATGTCGATGCGAATTGCAACCCGACGTTTGGGTCTTCGACCACCCTTAGTCGGTTTTGCTGCTCTTTCTGCAACATCGCCTGCCATCTATTAAATCACACTCCTTTCGAGTGGTATATGCAAGGGGCCAATATGTTTGACGCCCAAACCTTGCGGTTTGTTTGCCAAAGCTGTTCTAGCGCTCTGCCCCGCCCGGCGCGGCTTCTTCTTTCGCCGACGTTTCAACTTCGTTGTCGGTAATAATAAGGAAGCGTTCCAGGCTATTTTCCTGCATCTGTTTCATGACGTCCTGCATGATGCCGAAACTGGCATCCTGATCGGCCTTAATGACTACCAGCGCGCGCAACTGACCGGCACGTGCCCGGTTAATCTCAGCGGCAACGCCGTAGACGTCGGTATTCATCACACGCCGACCCTTGGTCTCAACCATCTCGCCGTCGACTTCAATCTCCACGAGTTCCACGCGGTCGACGAAGATCGAGTCGTTCTTCGTAACCGTAATATTGATAATATCTTTGTCCGGAAGCTCGATCTGCGAGTGCGATTCCGGAAGATCCACAGCACGGGCTTCCGGTGGTTTGAAGGTGGTTGTCGCCATGTAGAAGATCAGCAGCAGAAAGGCGATATCCACCATCGGCGTCATATCAATCCGGATAGCTACCCGGCGTTTCTTCTTAATCGCCATTGCTTACTTACCTTCTTTGACCTTCAACAACTGCATCACTTCAAAAGTAGCTTCGTCTGTCGTGTAGTTGAACGCGTCAACCTTATTCACGAAGAAGTTATAGAAGAAGATACCGAGAATACCGGAGAGCAGACCACCGGCCGTGTTCACCAGCGCCTCGGAAATACCGGTTGCCAGAGCGGTAGCGTCGATAACACCACCCTCCACGTTACCGGTGGCGGCGAAGGCACGGATCATACCAATCGTAGTTCCGAGCAGACCGACCATGGTAGCGATCGAAGCAATAGTTGACAGGGCGATCAGGTTACGCTCAAGCAGCGGCCCCTCGAGGGCGTTGGCCTCTTCGATAGCCGTCTGCGTGAGCTGAAGCTTCTTTTCACTGTCGTAGGCAGCCTCGCCCTTTATTTCGCGATACCGTTCGATACCGGCGCGAAGGACATTGGCCGTCGTACCACGCTGCTTGTCGCAGGCAGCCAAGGCACCGTCGAAATCATCGCCCTGGAGCAGGGTGATCAGCTTCTTGAAGAAGACCTGTACCGAGCTTTTGCCTTTGGCAACAGCGTACAGTGAGAAGTAGCGCTCGATGATGAAAACCAACAACATGATGAAAATCATGATGAGCAATACCACGAGCGGCCCGCCCTTGTACACTGAGTGAACGATCGGGTTTGTGGAAGTTCTGAAGACTCCGTACCAGAGTCCGAATCCAATTGCAAACGCCACGATAGCGTTAATTGTTACAAATAGAGTTTGCTTGACCACGTGACTCTATCCTCCAAAAAATAGGACTATTATATTTCGATACCTTTTACGGCTACCAGCACCGAGGCCGCCATGGCTACAAACACTCCCCATGAGAGAGAGCCGAGCAACACAGCAGGACCGTAGCTGTCACCGAAACTCTTAAACGTCTCTTCCGTGCTGAAACCGTAGTCAGCTCCGAAAAAAGACAGGAAAACCACCCCGGTGAACAAGACTATCGGCAGCCAGTTCAAACGAAGCAGTTTCTTCAACTTGATCGCTACCTCGTCAGGAGTCCCCTTGAGGCCGAAAATACCATACAAATTCAGTACCGGCAGGCCAATGCACAGAAGACCGTACAGCAGCATCAAGATACCGGAAACAACCAGAACGAATCCGGAGGAGAACAGGCCACCACCAACTTCGCCAAGGGAGGCAAATGCGCCAAACCCGGAAAGCCATGTGTAGACTCTCTCCTTCTGCTTCTTAGCCTGATGTCCGGTAATGATCTCTTCCCTGGAGGTCCGTCCTGCATGCGATTGAACCTCAGGGCCGCCCTCGTCAGCGACAACCCCGTCATCAACCGTATTCACAGCAGCCGCGGCCAGGGCAAGTGAATCTCCTTCAGCCTGAGCAACCAGGGCACTGTCAGCCAGCAGGGAATCCACCGGAACTGCGGCCTCTTCGACCACCACTTCCTTCTCTTTGGTGACTTCCCTGTAGGCCGAGTACCAGGGCAACAACAGGGACAGGAGAATCGCGATTGAAGATACAGCCAACACAATGCGCTCGGACATTGAAACGCGGTCTTCCAACAGCTTGCAATCCTCTCGGATCACCTCGCCCTTGTCGCGCTTGGCAGCAAGTATCTTCTCGTACTTCTCCTTCTCTGCGGCATTCTTGAACAAGTCTTTGGGTGCGCCCCGAAAGACTTCGAACCCGATGTAGCGGAAACGCTCTCTCTCGGTGATTCGTCGCTTTTCCGGGCTTTTCTTATCCCCGTCTGCCATTCATCTATCCTACCAATTATGCGTTATGCTTAGATTGCTAGTTGAACTCGTATCTGATCTCGTCCCGAGCCTTTTGCACTTCGGCGTCACTCGGATCACATTTCAGCACTTTCTCATACCAATCAAAAGCGTTCTTATAATCACTGTTTGTGTCGCCGGTAGCGGCGGCAGCCCGAAGGTGATAGCACTGGGCGATCCACTTGACGAGCGAAACGTCAGCACAGCCGCCTTCAGCGGCAGAAAGACAGTCATAGGCACCGCGTAAATACTTCAGGGCGGTACCGTAGTCCTTGTTACACACGCCGCCAAAATAGGCATACCCGAGGGATTTCTTGGCCTGACAATTGTCCGGAGTCAGGGTCAGCAGGCGCTCAAAGTAGCTCACACCGTTGGCGCAGTCCTGCAATTGATACAGGTACGTGTTGGCGACTCTGAGAATAACGGTCGTATCATCCGGAATGATCTCCAGATAGCCGTTCATATAGTCGATTGCGACTTCATAATAGTCCTTCTCAGGATCAACGCCTATCGGCGCGGCAGGTTCCGCATCCTCTTCAAACTCTTCGAGATCCTCGTCCTCGTCATCCGAGGCACCACCGGCTATATTCAGCGCACAAAGCCCGGCATTCTTCAAGATACCCACCGAACCGGAGTCGATCCCGAGAGCGATGCGCTTGTCGTAGAACTCGATAGCCTCGCCGTATCGCTTGAGGCTGTGGAACGCAACCGCGGTGTTCTGCAGAATACGCTTCTGATCGGGGCGGTCTTCCAGCGATTTCTTGTAGTACCGAACAGCCGTGCTGAAATCCTTGGGATCACGGTAGAAGTACGAGTCGCCAAGCAATTGATACAACTCTCCGTCGTCGATCCGATTCTGATAGTCGTCATCCTGAGCGGCCACCCAGTCGATATGTTTCTTGAGCATATCGGCGGCTCGCACATAGTCGCGGACAATGCAGAGTGACTTGCCATAGTAGAAATATATGTCTTTCGGCTCGAACGGAATGGCCAGAACCTTGTCAAAATACTCCGCGGCGTCTTCATACCCGTTGATACTGGCATACGCCATCGCCGTCTCGAAATAAGCACGGACATTCGCAGAATCAGGCTGGGCACCGGTCAGTTCAAAGTACTTCTTGTAGGAACCGATAGCGTCGATAAACCGACCCTTACGTTCCTCTCGATTACGACTCGAACGGGCTGCCTTGTAGTAAATGCCTCCCGCACGATTCCAAGCCGGAGCGTGCGTGCTATCTTTTGTCAGGACAACGCGCAGCTTTTCAATCGCGCAGTTGTAATCTTTGATCTCGAGACAGGCCTCAGCCCAGTGATAATACACTTCGGTGCTGGCGGTGTCGATTTCAAGAGCACGTTCGTATTCGGCAATAGCCAGAGCAGGTACGCCCTGGTAGAAGTTCGCATCACCAAGATTAATAGCGTATTCCGCATTTTCTCGCGCATAACGAGCATTGGTGGACTCGATCAACGCCTCACGCTCTTCATCGGTGTACTTCTTGTTGTTAATGTCTTTGATTTCTTTGGCTTGACGGCTCTCATTCTCAGCGAGGGCGCGACGGAACATAATGTCGGCATCACTGTAATTGCCTCGCTTGAGTTCAAGCACCCCCATCCCGTTCTCAAACCAGGCCTTCAGATCCTTGGCCTTCTTCAGCCCCAGAGAAAGCGACTTCTCGGCCTTGTCGAGCTGATCCAGATTGATCTGGCAACGTCCGAGGAAGTACAGCGCCTCATAGCTCTTGCTGCGCCTGTCCAGTGTGATCTCAAATTGCTTCGCCGCCTTCGCCCACTGCTCCTGATCATAGTAAATACCGCCAAGCTGGTAGTAGTTCACGTAGTAAGAAGGGTCAGCGTCGATGGCATCCTGAAGAATCTGGATAGCGTCATTGATATGTCCGGCATCAAGAGCGGCCTGAACTCGCTCGTCGTTTGTCTGGGCTGCCCCTGTTGCGAAACAGAAGATTAACACAGCCAAAACACTCAGGGTGGTCGCTAAAACGTGTTGTTTCAAGGTCTTCCCACTCATAAGGTTACTCCGCATAAGACTCGAAAAATATACGCTCGTTACTCAAAGTCAAGAACTAAATTGTTCTCGACTCACGGGAGAGGTCCTGCTCCGGGACGGCTCCAACCACCGGAATACCTGTCTGTTCAACTGCATCGCGAAGTAGGTAACTGTCACAGTCCCAATCGCGATCTGTGCAGTCGGGGACATTATATCCGCGAACGTTTTCACCAGGTAGATTCCGGTCGCCAGTATGAACACGGCCGATACTAAATTCAGTATTCGTGTCGCCATAACCATCGTTGACCTCCATCCGTTATACACTTACCTAATGCCTTTCTTCCCGGGTGAGTGGGCCGAAGCCCGAGAAACGAAAGACAACACCTTCACACACGAATGGGACAACATGCGTGCCGCAAATGCCCGGCGAGACGCGGCCGTAGGCTAACCTGTTGTATTATATTGTGCTATGAGATGAACAAGAACAGAACGAAGAGGCACCCCCCAAAACTTCTGGAACGCAGAATCTGCGCTGCCTTTTTCCGCCAATCGAACGACACAACCGTAACTCGTTACGGCTATATGAGTTAATCGACAGTGCGCAGGAGTATTCGCGATAGCCAGCTATAGTCAATTCGTACGAGTTCCTCGGACTGCCGTTCAAAGCGCACCAGTCCCACATACGGTTGATGCTGCCCCTGGAAATCCAACGCCGGGGCCATATTCACCCGCACTCCCATGATCTGGCGGCAAGCCAACTGAAGGTTTCTTGATTCTCTTATCGACAGGCTGTCCGGACTGATATTTGACAGTCTGATAATACCGCCCGGCTCGACAATCAACCGACCGCTGAGGGGGAATTCGGGCAGCTTTTTGGCGTTGGCGGAATTGACACTTCCTGTCCCGGACTTCAGCGGAATCGGCAAAGCCATCAACCCGACTGTATCCGGATAGATGCGAACACGTAGTCGTTCCGACAATGACGGATTCCCGGTATTGAGATCCAGAAGCGGAGTCGGATATTTGATATCTTCAAAGAATGAAATCAGAACGTAGTTTTCAGACTCACGAGGCTCTCCCGCGACGGCCAGCGGCGTGTACTCAGCCCAGTTGGCTGCGGACACCAGTTGGTCTGTGAAAGCAGGATGCGTCGAGAGAACCGGCTCGATGGTCGTGGCAGTCCCGGCGGCATCCAAACTGACTCTCAGCAGGATGTACGGATAGCTCTTCTGACGTGGCTCTGCCACCGGCTTGCCACCATACGAAGGGAACCACTTGATTCCCGGCAGCGTGACACCATTCATCTCCAGCGCCTGACAATACAGATCGGTCTCGATGATCGCCCGGTTGCGCTCCACCGGGAAAAGGAAACGGGGCCGTGTCCCGGGAGCGGCAACATGCATGACCACGGGGATATCCATCTCCGCCTTCACACTGTCAACCATCCCCGGCTCAAAGCGTATGTCTCTGATGTAAGGTGCGTAGTGGGCGAGAGCCAAAGCATCCCCTGCTTCTTCCACACGCACATCAACAACCTTCCCTCCGGCGCCAACGGTCACAACCAACGGAACCGCCCGTTCGATTTCTTTCTTGATCATCAGCGTGTCTTCGTCATAGACCGGTATGCGCTCGGGGTACGGCAAGTGAATACCGAAGTGGACTCTGCGAGGCTGCATGACCAGTTGTTCGCCCGGAGTACCGGCACAACCTGCGATCAGGGCCAGACAGGCGACTGAAACGAACGCGAGGGCACTCTTGATCGTCTTATCTATCATTGATTCATTCCGTCAATCTCCGGTCGTGCATTCGGCTCAGTATTCGGTTGCCGCACGTGTTGCATCCTCCTATACTGCGGACATACAGGGATAATGCAAATGGCGAGACTTCGGCAACAACTATTCAAGAACATTTGGTCATCATGGGCCAGCTACGCGGTTCGCATCACGATCAGCTTCTTTTTTGTCCCGTATATCACGGCGGTTCTCGGCGATGCCCGCTACGGCGTCTGGGTAATCGTCTTCCAGACTATCAACTACTTCGTCCTTCTCGATTTCGGTCTGGAGAAGGCGCTCGTTCGGTTCGTTAGCAAATATCTCAGCGAACGAAACTTCGAACGCATCAACCGCACCCTCAACACCTCATTCGGGCTTTACATCGTCGTCGGTTTCGCAATTATGGCCGGAGCGGCGCTTACTTCAACCCTTTTATTCGGCTATTTCAAGATCGGCGATCCGGCCCTCGTAGCCGAAGGCCAGACGGCGCTCATCATCATCGGCGCCTATATGGGGCTGCGGTTCTTCGCTCTGCCGTTCGCCGGATCACTCGGCGGGTTCCAGCGGTTCGATATCGCCAACGCCTTAAATGTGATCGAGGAAATCCTGCGGGCTGCCGTACTGATCTGGCTTCTGTACAACGGATACGGTCTAGTAGCACTGGCGACCGCCATCGTGGTGATGTCTGCCCTGCGGCAGGTGGTGGCGTTCGTGTTGCTGAAGCGACTCCATCCCGAGGTCAAGTTCGCTCCGGGGCTGTTTGACAAATCAACGGCGCGCGACCTGTTCCATTACTCGAAAATCACCTTCGGCATCACCCTCGCCTGGCTGGTGATCTTCAATACCGACACCGTGTTGCTCGGTCTGCTGTCATCTTCGGCCTTGGCCGGAATCTACGCGCCCGGTGCCATGCTGATGCTGCAGCTTCGTAATCTCATCAACGCCGTAGCCACGCCCCTGACGGCAGCGATTTCGCACCTCGACGCCAAAGGTGACACCGAAACCATTCGGAAGACGTATCTCAAGGGCATCCGATACGCTTCGTTCTTGTCTTTCTTTGTGTCCGCCGGGGTGATAATGTATGCCCGACCTTTCGTTGCTCTCTGGTTGCAGCCGGAGTTTGCGGAGGCTGCCGAGGTGATGCGTATTCTCGCAGTGAGCAGCGCCTTTTTCCTGCCGCAGATCGTCGGCAATGCGGTGCTGTTCGGAACGGATAAACACAAGTACTTGCTGCAAGTGCTGGTGCTCGAGGCCGGAATGAAACTGATTCTATCATTGGTGCTCATCAAGCCATACGGACTGGTCGGCATGGCTATCGCGGCGGCGGTACCGCAGTTGTTGCTTTATATCACCCTCTACCCCGTGCTGATGGGACGTGCCCTGAACATGTCGACAATCTGGATTCTGTTGACAGGTCTCAGGAGCGGTCTCGCGGCGATGTTCGTTTGCCTGCCGGTGACGATCCTGATCATGCGCTTGCTCCCTCCGACTGATTGGCCGAGCCTGATTGTTAACGTTGTCATTGTCACGCTCCCGACGGCAATCGCGGCCTACCTCGTCCTCGAACCGGACGACAAGGCACGGGTCAGGGCGCGGTTGGGGATGTAGTTACGCCTATTCGTAGCTGCAAGGTCTTCGGTACCCCGCCCAGAGCGGAATGAAATGGAGCGTCGGGTGGGAATCCATTCGCACCACAAGCGGATACGGAACAAAGACGAATATCCCACACAAAAAAAACGCCGGATAGCACAAAAACCATCCGGCGTCTTCCCATATCCCAAAGGACTAATCCTTAGTAACTGTCGTGCAACTCCTCGGCCGCTGTGACGATCTTGTCAATCGTCGGCAGGCAGGCGTTGTCACCGTCGACACCGTATGCTACACGAGCGTCAATCGGCTGCACCAGCTTGATCGGAGCCTCAAGATCGAACAGCCCCTCCCCGCGCGTGATCACCGACGCAATCGTCGGTCCGGCTCCGCCAGCAAAACGATCCTCGGTCACAATCATCACCTTACCGCAGTCCTTCGCCGTCTGGAGGATACACTCTTCGTCCATCGGCTTGACTGTGCGAAGATCCACGATACGCGCATGAATCCCCTTCTCTTTGAGAATCTCCGATGCCTTACGACACATCTGGAAAGTGGCACCGTAGGTAATAATGCCAATATCCGTATGCTCCTCGTCGTAGACCTTGGCCACACCGAACGGGATCAACTCATCAATATCGGGAAGTTCCGCTTCCATCGGGACACCTTCCCAGTCGCGACGGTTGTACAGTGCCACCGATTCACAGAACAACACCGGGTCATCCGTAGCCCAGGCGGTCTTGAGCAAACCGGCAGCGTCGCGGGCGTTCGACGGCACCGCTATCAGCAGACTTGGGATGTTCATCCAGGTTCCGAGATTGCCCTCGGAATGCCAGAACGCACCCGCGCCCTGCTTGTATCCACCGTAGGTCGTGCGGATCGTCAGCGGCATCCGGTACTTGCCGCCGGAACGCTGGTAAGTCGTGGCGATACGATCTTTCAACACCTGATAGCCCGGTGACATGTAGTCGAGGAACTGGATTTCCGGGATCGGGCGACGTCCCTGCAAAGCGTGCCCTGCAGCGCGCCCGAGAATACCCGCTTCATCGAGCGGCGAGTTGAAACAGCGATCGTTCCCAAACTCACGCTGAAGGTTTTTCGACACAAGAAACACTCCACCCTTACCCTTCAACCCGACCTGCTTCTCGAATTCAGTGGCCATGTGCCCGGAGAAATCAGCAACATCCTCACCGAACATCAACACGTCCTCGGACAACATGAACAGGTCAAACAATGTGTAGTTGATCGCAAACCGCATCGTCATCGGACCGGCGTTTTCCGGAAGCTCCGGAGTCGTGAAGTAACCCTTTTCGTGGTACTCCTTGTACTTCGCCGCACGGTCATGCTTGCAGGCATCGCGGAATTTCTTCCATGTCTTCTTGCAGTCGTCAAAATCGTAGCTATACACAAAGCTCTCAATGAATTCCGCGGTTTTCGGCTCAAACTCCGCGACGGCCCGCTGTGATTCAACGGTTATGGCCTCGTCGATATCGTCCCACATCTTCTGGAACTCTTTCGGCGTGACGATACCGGCCTCGATGAATTCATTGGAGGTCTTGAGGATACAGTCGTTGTAGGTATGCCAGTCCTGCTCGACCGGGTCCATATAGAACGACTGATCGTCTGAACCGGAGTGCGACCCCTCACGGGTCACTCGTACATTCATCAACACCGGCCCCTTGCCGGAGCGAGTGTGTTCCTCGGCCTCAGCACATTTGGCGAGACTGTCTTTGACATCGGTCCCGTCGACCTGAAGGATCTTCAGGCCGAACCGCTGAAATCCTTCAAACGGCGTGGTCGGATCACCCTCGGGGAACTGCTCCTCGACTGACACCGAAATCGCCCAGCCACAGTTGTAGATCGCAAAAATCGCCGGGGTTTTGTAGAACGACGCATAGAACACAGCTCGCGCGAACTCAGACTCTGAAGTGGAACCCTCGCCAATCGCGCAGACCGTCACCGCATCCTTCGGAAAAGCTCCTCCCGGGTAGTGTGACTGCTTCGAGACAGGAGTCGGATGAATAATCGCCTCACTGATACCGGCTGCTTCAAGCGCATGTCCACCTGTCGGCGAGGCCTGCGGAATGATGTTGAACTCAGGATACCCCGGATGCGCCGGAATCTGCTGCCCGCCGTTGGGGGATTTCGGGTCGCCTATCGCTTCGAGCATCTTGGTCCTGAGCGTGGAGCCACGATACAAATCAAAGGCCTTGTTGCGATAGTACCCGACAAACGGATCGGTAGGCCGCACCGAGCTGGCAAGGGCAACATCGATCAGTTCCTTGCCGCCGCAACCGATGAAGAACCGATTGTACCCTTTTCGCAACAGTAGTTTTTCTTCGCGTTCAACACGACGCGCCTTGAGCATCGTTTCGAGGAGCTTCCTCAATTCAGCCGGGGTCTTGCCGGAATAAGCGTCCAGCGGCTGGTCATTCTTCAGTTTCCGAGGCAGTTTACCGTCGTAGTTCCGTACCTTGTCAATAAGCGCAGTGACTTCCAACTTTCAACCTCCTTGAGGAGTATATGGGCGCAAATGTGGCATTCCCAGGTTTGATTATGGACCTCTTCAATTGGCTATAACACCCCTTGATTCAAAAAGCTCCCATAATTGTTGCCGTCAAACATAAAAAAACGGCCCCGGCTTTCCGCACGGGATCCCTTCACGGACAAGGGTTTGGCTTGCAAGCCGAGCGAGGATATGTTAAAATGTTGCACGACGCTTTCAGATATCAGGAAGGATTCCTTGTCTTATGAAGAAACCACAGACCAAAACGATCAAAAAAGCGGCTATCACCGCCGAGGATTTGTACCGGCTGCGGCTCGCCACCGGTGTCTCGATTTCTCCAGATGAAAAACGTGCCGCCTACACAGTCGAACGCATGGATGAAAAAGAGCGCAAGTACTACACCAACATCTTCATGCTTGACGTGGCCACCAGCAAGTCAATTCAGTTCACACACGGCAATCAGGTAGACGGTCAACCGGTCTGGTCAACTGATGGCAGCCAGATGGCGTTTGTCTCAACCCGTGATAAGAAAACCGGCATCTATCTCATGCCCGCCAACGGGGGCGCAGAACGGAAGCTGCTCGAAATCGAAGGCGGCATCTCCAGCCTGCAATGGACGCCGGATGACAAGTCACTCGTGTTCGGCCTGCAATACGCCGACTCACACTTCATCGAAGATGAAAAGCGCAAGAAGGAAGCCCCGGTCTGTCGACACATCACGCGCCTGTTCTTCCGCCTCGACGGCATCGGGTATCTGCCGACTCACCGCACGCAGGTCTTCGCCCTGGATGTCGATACCGCGAACCTGCGGCAAATAACCACTGGCAAACGCGACAACGAAATGCCGCATGTCTCACCAGACGGCAACAGCGTCGTGTACGTTTCCAACCGGGCCAGAAACGAGGATCTGGATTCGCTCTACCATGACCTCTTCGTCGTTCCGTTGAAGGACGGCAGGGAAAAGAAGATCAATACTCCGGCGGGGCCAATCTTCTCTCCGAGATTCTCCCCCGACGGTAAGAAGATCGCGTATCTCGGTCATGACAACCCACGCGATGCCTGGGGAGTGACGAACATGCACATCTGGTCGGTCGGAGTGAACGGAAATCCGGAGGCCAAAGACCTGATGCCGAAGTTTGATCGAATGGCGTTTGACCAATCCATTGGCGATACCGGAGATGTTCACGGCGGCGGCACGGTGCTCTGGTCCGGCGACGGCAAACGGCTGTTTTTTGTCTCCTCCGATACCGGAGTAACCAACTTTTACTCTATCCCCGCCGGTGGCGGCAAACCGACGGGTCTGTTCAACGGCAAGGTGCACGTCAAGGGCTTCTCGGTAAACGGCGCCTGCCGCACAGCGGCTCTCGTCCTTGCCGACCTTAACAACCCGGGAGAAATCGTAACCTGTCCGACGAAGTGGGAAGGTGAAAAGAAGGCAACCGTCCACACCAATCTCAACCCGTTCCTCACTAAGGATGTCGCCCTCGGCAAAACGAAAGAGGTCTGGATCAAATCATTCGATGGCACCGAGGTCCAGGGCTGGCTGTTGACACCGCCCGGTTTCAAACCAGGCAAAAAGTACCCGGCCATTCTCGAAATCCACGGCGGCCCGCGCACACAGTACGCGTTCACCTTCTTCCATGAAATGCAATACCTCGCGGCCAAAGGGTACGTGGTGCTCTACACCAATCCTCGCGGCGGATCGGGACGCGGCGAAACCTGGGCGGAGGCCATCGCCGGCGGCTGGGGCGATCTGGACTACAAGGATTGCATGGCCGCAGCCGATTGGCTGGAAAAGCAGAAGTTCGTCGATGCCAGGAGAATCGGCGTAACCGGCGGATCCTACGGCGGCTACATGACCAACTGGATTATCGGACACACCGACAGGTTCAAGGCAGCGGTGACTCAACGATCAGTAGTTGATCTCGTGTCGTTTGTCGGGTCCTCCGACTGCGGCTACGAGTTGAGCCGGGAGTTCGACGGATGGCCGTGGACGAATCTCGAAAACTTCGTCAAGTGTTCCCCCATCACCTATTTCAAGCACGTCAAAACGCCCGTTTTGATCGTTCACTCCGAGCAGGATCTGCGCTGCAATATCGAACAGGCTGAACAGATGTTCGTCAAACTGAAAGTGCTCGGCAAGAAAGTCGAGATGGTCAGGTTCCCCGAAGAGCCTCACGGTTTGTCCCGCCATGGGCGACCGGATCGCCGCATCGCGAGACTCAACTGGATCAAGAACTGGTTTGATAAATATCTGAAGTAGTACGGACGACTGACGGCTGAAATCGAAAAACGGAGTTACCGGTTGCGGTAGCTCCGTTTACTATTTGTTTACAGCCCAAAACTTAGATCGTCTGCTGCTTCCCCATCCAGTGCTCCTTTAGAAACTTGTCAGCCTCTTCTTGAGTACGGAATGTATGGGATACGTTCTTGGTCTTGCCCCTGGCAAACATCTCGTTAAGTTGTCTGAAAGTACTCGTATTGTTTATGACATAGAGCGACAGGCTGATATCGTTGCTCTGTGACCAGGCCATATGCTTGCCGATGACACCCGTGACTTCATCCCTCGAGGTCTTCCAATTGGTGAGGTCAACCATCTTGGCCCACGGGCGTCCCAGCAGCGGTTCCAGTTCTTCCCGGAAATCCCGGTGGTAGTTTTCAGCCGTCTCGGCGGTCCACTGCCCGTATATTTTGACAAAGACGACAGAGTTGTCTTCATCTACATCAATGGTATATTCCATGCTCCAACTAGCCATTGTTGCAACACTCCCTTTTGATAGCGCGACGCTTGCGCCGTAATAATGTGTGCTCTCGCAGATTGTCTTCGTGGTTCCTGGATCATCTCGGCTGCCCCCGGGTAGAAACCGGATCCAACGACTCCATCAACAGACTTGACGGACGTTCACGGCTTTATACCGTTATCATCGGTCATATGTCCAGGAAGTTCAGTCTGCTTTTCTCAGGGAAAAAAGTGCTGGGCGGGGCTACCCAGATCGGGGGGGGAGGGATTATCCAGATAGCCCACTTCCCAGACTTAAAACTCTCGTCCCGCCAATAAAACAAAACTGAATCCCACTTGTCAAGCATTAACGCAACCAAGTTGGCCCAACTTTTAGAGAAATTTCACCGGGGGTTATAAAGAGGTACTGTATCAACCGCGTCAGGTCACCCATCGTGCAAAGGAAGTCACCATCAAGGTAGGCACGCCACACCAGGTAGTCCGGCTGCTCAAGCGATATAAACAACATGTCGATTAGCACCGTCAGGTCACCCATTGTCACCAAAAAGCTGCCATCGATGTCACCCGGTACATAATTGAACGCGATATGAACGGGACCGTCACCAACCGCAGAGTTCGCCAGGATAGTACCGTCCGCATCTACTTGCTGTACTTTGTCGTAGAAGCTTATCGGAAAGACGGTGGAATCCTGAAAGGCCACCACACCCATGCAACCCACTCCGACGATCTGAGGGTTGCTGCTATTATGGTAGACGTCCAGTGTCAGTGAATTGTAGGCATACATGTAACCTTCACTACCCCAGCCGCCGGCGGCCAGATAAGCAACATCGTCCGGACCGATAGCGATGGCACCCGGCGAGCCTCCAAGATACAGACTGTCAAGAATAGTCTCATTGCTGCCATCAATCACGTACACAATACCAAAACTGCTCGAGTAGTTTCCGGTGCATACGACATGAACCCGACCGAGGTCATCGACCGCCAGATTGTTCGGGTTGGTGCCGACATTGAAAGAGGTCAGAATCGAGTCACCGCGACAATCGTAAACGGCCAGTATCCCCTGTCCGTACACGTACTCATCGTTTAACGCGGTCAGTCCCACGTATACTTTGTGGTCATGGATCACCACACCACCCGGAGCGAAACCGATCGGTTCTATCTTCTCGACCGTCCGAGTCTCAAAATCCACTTTTGCCAAGCCGTCCGCCTTCAGCAAAGATACGTAGGCGTATCGATTGTCGTAAAATTCCATCCAATATGGATTAGAGCCGGCCGGCAAACTCACGAATCCAACCGTCGTCTCCGACGTCAGATCGATTATCTGGATCTCGTCTGTGAGAGAATTGATAACGTAGGCCAGCGTATCACGAACCACGATCTGATTGGGGGCACACTCAACATCGGAGCCAAGCGTTAGAATATTGTTGGTTACCGTTCCCGTGTTCAGATTGATTTTCGACAGCGTCTCCCCCGTGCTATTGACAACGTAAGCGGTAGGATCTGCGGCAACCACTCCCGTCGCCAGGCTGGTCACAGCGAGGATGAGAAAAAGTGAGCGGATCATTTTGGTTAGTGTCCTTTCGATTCCCAAGCGAATCCGGTCGGGATGTTGTATGCAAACATGTTTTTGGGTCGTCGTCACCTTCATCACGACTGCCTGATCACGGAATGCGGTATGTAACCGACATCCCTGCCTGCCACTGGCGGGGTGGCATCGGGTAGTGCGTAATCAACGTGTAGTTCTCGCCGCGCGCATTATATACTTTGTATTCCGTCTGGAAACGCCACCGGCCAATCGTTTGTCTGACAACCAGACGGAGGTCATCCAGACGGTAGCTGTCATAGAATTTCGTATTGGCTTCCTTGGCATACCTTCTGTCAACTCTGCGAACGCCGTAGGAAATCAGGAACCATGGATGGTTGACAGTAATTGACAGGCTCGTTTGATAGTGAGGCGTCAGGGTCAGGTACTTGCCGTAGGAGTTCTGTCCGGGCTGACGGTTGAGCGCGGTCATGACCGTGTTCCCATACACAAGTTTGATTCGCTTGTCCCAGAACGCCAGGCTGAGCAAATCCTCATGCCCCGTGATCCTCGCCCCGGCTAGATTGAACGGCTTCCAGACCCCCAGGAAGTTCCGCCATTTGACCAGATCATAGTAGAAGGTATGGAAATAGGTGACTCCGACAGCGATGTCGACCCAATCCTTTGTCACGCCAAACTCAAACCCGACTTCTGAGTGTTCAGATTTCTCCGGTTTGAGTTCAGGGTTTCCCTCCGACCGCGCATCCTCTTTCCAGAATAGCGCATTCAAACTCGGCAACCTGAGTGACTTCCCGTAACTGCCGCGAAGAACCAACGAGACCTCATCTCCAACCGACAGACTCGCCCCGATTTTCGGCGCCCAATAATCGGTAGCAATATCGTCGGACTCGGAGGAGTCGTTGGCTGTGCTCACATGATCGTACCGAAGGGCAGCATCGAAATCCAGACTTTCGAACAGCCCCCATTCCGGCAGTCCAAAGTGTTGCGTCGACGATACAAACAGCCCGGTTCCGGTTCGGTCTGTCAGCCCCATTGTCCTGGCGGCGTTTACTTTGTCGAGATGATCCAGCTCCTCCGCCTGCAACTGCGCCCCCAGCACAATTGTCTGTCCGAACCACGGTTCGATCCGCCCGGTCGCGCGCGACGTATAGATGCTGTTGCGGTACTCGCTGTTGAATCGACCGCGGCCGGCCGAATCTCCGGGATCCACAAACTCTTGCCTAAAACGTGAGTACCCGATCCTGACTTCGCCAAGCACACGTTCTGAGAATCGTCGCTCGATCTCACCGTTCATCAACAGCCGACGGTCCTCAGATCTGGCCCTGTCGTTCTGGTCACTCGCCCTTCCAGGAAGACCCCGCTCGGCTACATACCATTGCCCCGAAAAGGACACCGTTGTCCGGCGCCAGGGTTGAGACAGTCCGGACAAATGATAGCTTTCAGTTGTGAAGTCGTTGTTTGTGCGCGTCCCCTCATACACCCTGTTTGAGGGCATCACCGTATAATTGTAGGGAAAGTCGCCGTCGGCAGTCGACCGGCTGTAGCTGAATCGAGTCGTCACCGAATCAAGCGGAATGGGATTGCTGATAGCCAACCCGTTCGTGCGCCAGCCCCATTTGCCTTCCTGATGCTGCAAATCAAACGTTCGCTGTGGATCACGAGTCTCCGGCACGGTAATGATATTGATCACGCCCCCAAGCGCGTCCGGACCAAACTCAGAGGAGGCTCCCCCCCGATGGATCACAATCCGGTCAATCGCCTGGGGAGGAATGCTGCTCAGGTCAGCCTCACCGTCGGCAGAAGAGTTGATCCGTTGGCCGTCGATCAGAACGAGCACCTGTCGCGAGGCGGAACCGCGAATGGAGACCCGCGCCTTCCCGCCGGAGGCGTCGGCACGTTGAACGTCAACCCCCACAACGCCGGTCAACAGGTCGGCCACGGTCGACGGGTTGGCCATCTCGATCTCCTGCCGCCCAATCACGGTCACCCGGTCGGCAGGAACCGCCAGCGGCTTCCCCTTCACAACAATCCCCGGCAGCTCGTAGACCCGCTTTGACAACGGAATGACTACGCTCGCGGCAACGTCCGAAGTAACTCGAATCTCCGCGCTGACGCTGGAATCATAATTGAAGGCGGTAACCCTGACGCGGTACCAGTCAAGCGGAAGGTTCTCGAATCGGAATCGACCGCTCTCATCGGTCCAGGTCTCGTAGGCCGTATTGATCAGACTCACCCGGGCGTACTCTACCGGGCTGCCGTCGTCTTGATCGTAGACAACCCCTTTCAAGCGAGTCGTCGATTGCGCCGCGATTTCGGATACCGATACGGTCAGCACCAGAGCCACCACACATACACCTGCGAAGATCACTCTGAGCGGAGCAAGTTTGAGATGTTTTCTACGGAAGGCCTTACGGGGTCCCATCGCTCCCGTTACAAAAGGCCGGAGGGCCAAAACAAAGGCGCGCCTCATGGCTTCCTTCTCGGATAGCGATTCCGCACGCGGGAAAGGTCTGCCTGTCAGCCCGCGCCGACGGTTCAGCTATCGAATTAAGTTCCGGCAGGTTTCCTGGCTTGCGGCGTCAGTCCCCTTCACGGCGCCTTCCCCGTCGTCGAGACAGGTGGCGTAATGCCGCGAGAGTAGCCGATACAGTAGCGGGGCTGCGACGGAGTCTAACCGTCTTCCCTTTTACCCGTTCCAATTGAACGGCACCGGTTCGTTGTAGGTCCAATCTGCACATGATCTTCCGATTTGTCAAGTGAGGATTGCTCACAAATCATCCGAACGATGACAAACAGAACCCATGTCGGAACCGCACATGCCTTGATTCTGTTTAAAGGGGTAATAGATGGCGGCCTGAACGAACTTATTGAAGCAAGAACAGTAGACACCATAGGATGGATGGTACTTATGCAGCAAGACCCGCCGAAAAAACTGTTGCCGTATCCGAATATTAGAAACCTGCTGGCCGGTATTCCCCGTGATCTCTGGTCGATTTTTCTCCCTGAGACCAACGAAGACCTGTCTGAATTCGAAACGAATATTGTCGTATTCAGGTCACGAGAACCGCAACGAGATCAGGTCATGGCCATCCAAAGAAGATACCGGCTGAAGTTGCGTCCCAATGAGACGCTGAGAGCGGCCCGCATCAAAGCCCGAATCCGCAGCAAGGGCAGAAGATCGAAGTAGCTCCTACAAACCCGCCTGCTGGGCTTCGTCGTGCTTGCGGCCGTCCTGATACTCGTCACCTCCACCCTGGTATTTCGACGGGCACTTAATCAACATCTGGTCGGCCACAAACTGCCCCTCCTCGTCCGGCTTCCCTTTCAACACAACCGAAGTCGCCTGATCGAAATTGCCCGGCACAACTCCGTAATAGACTACCGGAAGCGTCTCGGCTCCGACCGGACTCTCAGCCCCGGCATCGTAGATGGCGAATTGCAGACGTGAGGCCTTCTGGTCGTAGCTCACCCGGTCAAAATCGATCTTCCCCATCACCTGTACCGTGCGCGGGCTTGACCCGGCTTCCTCAATAGAAACATATTGCACGGTTGTCTTCAGAAACGCCGAACCGCCCCAGATAAGAAAAACAGCGATGATGACACCGCCGATGATATACTTGAGATTCACGAATCATTCTCCTGACTAATCTGTCTTTTGCACCTGTATTATACGAAGTCAGACGCCCCCGAACCAGAAAAAAACCAACAAGAATAGACAATATCAGCCCACTTTTATCGATTGTTAGCAGGATCTACTCCCGCCAGACAAACTTGAAAAGCATCAAGGAGGCGGTGATCATTATCATCGAATAGGCAACAAGCCCCTGAATGGCCGCTGATACCTCGCCAAGGTCGCTCCCGCCCAGCAGTTTGTCTGTCGCCCCGACCAACATAATCAGCGGCAGTATAAGAATGGGAAAACTCAGTACCGCAAATAGTGCCCCCTTCACCGCTGCCTTTGATATTATTGCGGCCACCAGCGTGGTAGCACCACACAGCGCCAGAACGCCCAGAGCCAACACTATCACAAATCGCCCCGCGCCAACCGTGGGAGCATCCG
Source organism: uncultured candidate division Zixibacteria bacterium (assembly GCA_963664195.1). GTDB lineage: Bacteria > Zixibacteria > MSB-5A5 > GN15 > FEB-12. The sequence goes on along the minus strand of OY760907.1, from coordinate 2,997,475 downwards.
TAAGCACAAAAAACAGCGGCGTGATGATAGCAGTCAGGAGCGACAGTAAAACAAGATTGTAGCAGAGTTTGCCGATATAAACGGCGTTCGGATCCGCCGTGAGCCTCAAGGCCAGCGCAGTGCCGGACTCCTCCTCGCGAACAAACACTTGCGCGAGCGCCGCGACCGCCGAGAAAAATATCGTGATCCAGAAGAGGGCCGCCAGCAGTTTCGTGGGAAGTCCGCTCTGACCGAGAGAAAAAGAAATCACTGCCAGCGTCGTCACCCCGAACATCAGTATGGTGTTCAGAGCGAATCGGGAGCGAAGCTCCAGCCGCAGGTCTTTGGCGAATACGGCAAACGCCTTAGCGGTCAAGCCGGCAGAGTTGGTTGGCAAACGACTCTTCCTCTTTTTCGTTTGTGGCAATTACAATGACCGCCCGCTTGCGGTAATCCTCAATAATCTCCTTCACGATCTTCTTGCCGGCGTCGTCGAGATTCGACGAAGGTTCATCCAGAAACAGAAACTCGGGCTGATTCAACAGGGCGACTGCATACTTCAACCGCTGTTTCATTCCTGACGAATAGGAACCGACCAGATCAGCCCCTCTCCCTTTTAGCCCCACTCGCGCCAGCAAGGCATCTATTTCCTTGCCCGTAACATGCCCCCCGGCAACAGTGGAGAAGAATGTCAGATTCTCTTCTGCGGTGAGATGATCGTACAAACTCAGGTAAGGCGAGACCATCGACGCACAAGCACGGACATCCGCCTCCTCCAGAACGCTTTCGCCGTTCGAAAACAAGACACTCCCCCTTGACGGATGATAGTATCCAAGCAGCAACATGAGGAGCGTTGATTTCCCTGACCCGTTCGGGCCGACCACAGCCAGAGAGTCACCGGTCTGAAGTTCAAAAGAGATTTCGGAGAAGACTTTTCGGTCGCCGAATCGTTTTCCGAGATTGTCCACAACAAGACTGTACATGCGGTTCAATAACTGGAATGCACGGGTGAAATCAACCAAAAAGGGGCGCATATGAATACGTCCCGGCAGGCTCATACTGATCGGGTCATTGACCGGGCTGGTACAATCGCCTGATGGGCAGAGTGTAAACCGCGTGATCAAGGTCTTCGGCACGAAACGTCAGTGACTCCTCAAACTCGGTCTCGACTCGATCTTCAAACACCCGAATCCGTCCCTCGACCGTCTCGCCGGCTCCAATCTTGTCCGGAAGCTTCACTTCAAAGCTCTTCAGCGTGGAATCAACCATCGCCAGCTTCAGATCCTGATCAGTATGGTTCTCGATATGAAATTTCGCCACCCGTCTGGTTTTTTCGCCAAACTGGGAGACATCAAGACGTTTCGGTCGCACGCTCAGAGGGCCGGTATCCTGTGAATCGGTAACGATAGTAGCGTACAAGTAAAGCCTGATCTTGAGGTCCGATGCATTGGTGGTGACCTTCGGCTGCTTCTTCACCGAACCGCGAAAACGACCGGTGTTGAAGACGACCTGCAGAGGCAGGGAATCCCCCGGCGCGATGACGGAGTCTTCAATGGGAATCTGCGTGCAGCCACAGCCGGGCCAAATGTCGGTGACACGAACGGTATCGGAGCCGATAGACTTCAGCCAATATGCATGTGTCAGGGTCTGCCCTTGATGGACATAGCCGAAATCAATCGTACCGTGGGAAACCTCTACCCTGGGTTCGGCCTGAGTTGACATCGCCAGGCAGAGCAAGAAAAAAGAACAGATTGCCATCGTTTTCAGGACCATGCAGCCTCCGTTAGTACCAGCCGGTTCAGAATCCGGGACTCGCCGGATCAGGAGATCGCGCTAAACAGTCGTTCCCAGCGCACTTTTTGGAAAAAATGGACAGCATTGTATAGGAACAATCGAGGGACCGACAGCGGATCCGTAATCGAAACGTCCGGCGACGGATATTCCTCTTCGTCCCACGACCAATGTACGGCCAGCGCCTCGCCGAGAATGAGTTCCCTTGGCACGGCCCCCCAGTAACGGGAATCGTAGGAGTTGTCCCGGTTGTCCCCCATCATGAAGTAGCCGTTTCGGGGAACCGGATGCGGGCCGAAATTGTCCCGGCTGTCCCGTCCGCCGGGCTGTCGGGGCTGGATGATTTGCTTGCCCGACTTCGTAGTATCAACATGTTTCGCGTGCTCGGCGTCAGGAACCCGCTCGCCGTTTACATAAAGCACTTTGTCCTTGACCTCCACGATATCGCCCGGAAGCGCTACACAGCGCTTGATATACTTGGTGACACCGTCGCCGGGGAAAGTAAAAATGATGACATCTCCACGCTCCGGCTCACTGATAGCAGGAAGCTTCCAGCCGACCAGCGGAAGCTCGGCGCCATAGACAAACTTGTTGGCTAACAGAAAATCGCCGATCAACAAAGTGTCTTCCATTGAGGCGGTCGGGATTTTGTAGGCTTCAACAACGCCGGTTTTTATGATAAGGGCCAGCACGATTGCCAGACCGAATTGCTTGACATTGTCCCAGAGCGCGTTTTGTGGCGCAGGTTTCATCGTTCCCTCATTGCTGTCAGTAGGCGCTCCTTACGGACACGCGCAGATACATCTACAGGTTTCTACGCCTCACCTCATAATATGTTTCACGGGGCAAGTCAAGCAGAACTATGGACTTGCAGACGGCTCGCTAGGCGCTGAAGAACCTGGCGATATCATTGTACGTCACGAATACGATCAACGTGAGCAACGCCAGCATACCCACCTGCTGGGCCATCAGCCTCGCCTTCATCGAGAGCGGCGAGCCTTTTAGCTTCTCAATCAGCAGGAACACCATATGACCGCCATCAAGCACCGGGATCGGCAACACATTCAATACTGCGAGATTAACAGACAGCAGCGCCATGAACAGAAACAGACTGACAGGACCACGCCGCGCCTGACGACCCGACTCCTGGGCGATAAAAATCGGCCCACCAAGCTGCTTGGCAGACTGCTGACCGGTCACCATTTGCCTGACAAAAACAACCATAGTATCGAGAATATGATGCGTTTCGAAGAAACCGGCCGAAATCGCCTCGGGCAGACTGAACTTCTCATGTCCGGCCAGTTTCGGCACAAAATACACACCGATGATCCCTACCGTATCCTCTCCCCCGTCGGCTGCGGCGACAGCCCGGGGCATGGTTGTGATGTCGGCTGACAACGTGTCGTTGCCCCGAAGCCAGGTGATCTTCAGCGGCTGCTCGACAACGGCGTTGATCAGGGCGGACACTGAGTCGTAATGAGGCATCTCCATGTCACCCACCGCAAGAATCTGATCATCGGCCAGTATCCCCGCTTTGGCGGCCGGACCATCCTCCATGACCTTGGATACGAACACCTCTTCTTTGTCCCAAATCTCCTGTCCCACGAAATAGAAGACACCCACCAGAATGGCAATGGCGAGAATATAATTCATAAACGGTCCGGCAAAAATCACCAGGAATCGCTGCAAGATCGACTTGGACATAAACTCATCGGGAGCGCCGCTTGCCTCTTCATCCGGGTTCTCCCCGGCCATCTTGACATACCCCCCAAGAGGAATGCAGCCGATGCAGTACTCGGTTTCTCCGAACTTCTTCTTGAAGATATTCGGAGGGAATCCCAGCGAAAACCGGTCGACTCGTATGCCGACTTTCTTGGCCACAAGGAAATGGCCCAACTCATGGAAAAAGATGAGCGCACCAAGGACGAATATAAACGAAAGCACTGATATCAGCATGCCTGAGTCTCCACCGTTTGTCTTGCTATCTCACGGGCCTTTTCGTCTGCCCGGAGGATGTCATCAAGTTGCGGTCTTTGAACAATATCGACAGTATCAACAGTCCTGACCACAATATCGGCGATATCGGTAAACTTGATCGCCTCTTTCAAGAACGCCTCCACCGCGATTTCGTTCGCCGCATTGTACACCGCCGGCGCCGTTCCGCCAAGGCGAGCAACATCGTATGCTAACTTAATGGCCGGGAACCGCTTGTGGTCCGGCTCCTCGAACGTCAGATTCCTCATCTCGGACCAGTCTATCTTGCCAAACGATGATTCTACCCGCTCAGGCCAGAAAAGCGCATACACTATCGGCAGGCACATATCAGGGTTTGAAAGCTGCGCGATAATCGAGGAATCGCAGAATTCCACCATCGAGTGAATGATCGACTGCGGATGCACCACAATCTTCACCCGGTCTACCGGAACAGAAAACAGCACCGCCGCCTCGATAACTTCCAGTCCCTTGTTGGTCATGGTGGCCGAATCGATGGTAATTTTCGCTCCCATGTTCCAGGTCGGATGGGCCAGAGCGCGTTCAACCGTGATATTCACGAACTCTTCCCTCGGCAGCGTCCTGAAAGGGCCGCCTGAGGCGGTCAAGATGATGTTCCGGACTTCCTCTTCCTCGCCCGCTCTCAACGCCTGCCAGATCGCAGAATGCTCCGAATCCACCGGAAAGATCACAGGTTTGGAATTACCGCACAGGTCCTGAAACAACGGCCCCCCGGCCACCAGCGACTCTTTGTTGGCCAGCGCCAGTCTCTTGCCGTGTTCAACCGCCGCCAGTGACACCCGAAGTCCGGCAGCTCCCACCACCGCGTTCAACACCGTATCTACACTATCCAGAGTTGCCAGTCGGACCATGTCTTCCGAGCCACAGAGGACCTCTACCGGCTCGTCTTTGAGTCTGGCCGCCAGATCTGCGGCCGCATCAGGATCGATCAGGCAGAGATAGTCCGGTCGAAACTGTCGGTATTGTTTTTCGAGCAAATCGACACTTTGGTATGCCCCCAGCGCTTTGACACGGAATGCCCCCGGATGATCCAGAATCACCCTTGCTGTCGATTGCCCTATAGAGCCGGTTGACCCGAGAATGGCTAAGTTACGGCTGCTCATATCGTTCTTTAACGAACCGGATCACCTCTGGTTCCAAACGGATCGCGCTTGGAACGCGAACGGCGGAGTGGAATCACACTCCGCTGATTCGGTTCAAATCGGGTTACCTCGACCTATAACGGGTTGCCGAACGCGTCCGATTGGTAAGCCTTGATCAGCATTACCGGACTGAGCGGGCGAGATTGTTCACCGTGCTGAGTCATCCCGACCTTCGTCTTGCCAATAGCGTGCAAGACATCATACCCGTTCAGGAGCTGGCCAAACACTGTGTATTTGCCGTCGAGCGAGGCCGTTCCCCGGTTACGCCCGAGACAGATGAAGAACTGACACGAGGCGGAATTCGGGTCATTGGAACGGGCCATAGAGAGAGTTCCGTCGACATGCTTGATACTGCTGAACTCAGCATCGAGCATATACCCGGCGTTGCCCGCGCCGGTACCGGTCGGGTCGCCACCCTGAATCATGAAATCGTCAATCACCCGATGGAAAATCGTGCTGTCGTAGAACCCGTCGTTTGAGCGAGCAAGGAACGAATCGGCATGAGCCGGAGCGACATCGCGGAACAATTCGAGCGTCATATCGCCGAAATTCGTGTGCAGCGTCACAATGGCATTCGCGTCGCTTCTCATCTTGTGCTCAAGTTGCTCTTCGACAACTGGAATCGCCTCTTCTGCAACCTCAGCTTTGGCTGCCTTTTCCTGAACCTCGACTTTGGCCGCCTTGCCGGAACAACCGAACTGGCTCACTCCCGCCAACAGGAGAGCTGCAAAGATGATTATGGCTTTTCGCAAGGGATTCCTTTCTCTGTTTTCTTCTCAATCTGGTCGCGAATATATCCACGGTCCCAAAATCCGTCAAGGATTTAACAGCCCGGGCCCGCTGTTCCTACTTGAGCTGATTGCCGTCCTCGTCGGAAACGAAGGCGTCAATAAGCGCCACCTGTTGAGTCGGCCAAGAGACCTCTCCCCCCATCATTTCTGAAGCCACAACCGGCACCTTGGCAATCCGATGAAGAACATCGTAACCGCGAATCAAATGCCCGAAATTGGTATACTTGCCATCCAACCATTCTGTGGACCTGTTCCGTCCCAGACAGACAAAGAACTGCGTACCGGCAGAGTTCTCGGACCTGGCTCTGGCCATGGATAACGTGCCGTCCATGTGAGGCAGATCGTTGAATTCCGCGTCCAACTGATACTCAACCATCTTCTTGCCGACCGGGATCGGATTGCCGCCCTGGATCATGAAGTTGTCCACTACCCGATGAAAAATCGTGCTGTCGTAGAAGCCGTCTTCGGTGCGGGCGAGGAATGAATCCGCGTGGTTCGGAGCGACATCGCGAAACAGCTCAAACGTCATTTTGCCGAAGTTCGTTTCGAGCGTCACGAACGGATTGTCACCGCTGCGAATGTCATGTCGAATGGCGGCCAACGAATCCAAATACGGGTCATCGTAGATTTTCTCGATTTTCTCTTCACAACCGAAAGAGACGACAGACAGGACAAGGGTCAGAAGCAGAAGACAGACGAGGCGATTCATGGTATTCCTTTCAATGTCGCGCTTAACTTATTGGGGCAAAATGTATTGAGCGATGGAGCGATTGTCAAGTGTTCGCGAGGAGGATCGACCAGGACGTCGGGTGGCCCCTTCAAACTCGTTTGGAGGGGATAATCCGGGCCAAACAAGTTTGACCCGGCCACCCTGCCGCAGCAATTTGGATCGTCGATCTACCGCAACACTGATGACACCCGTCTCGCACGCCGTGAATCCATCAGAGCCGGACTTCCGGGGGGGCGATAATACACGTGCATCTCCTGCACGGTCGCCGTCGGACCGGCCGGCACCGAAGTGAAAAAGACCAGACCTTCAGGGTCGTAGAAATATGCCTGTAAGGGGGGCGGAGCCTGATCGTCGAGGTATGTGGTATCAGCCGTACCGTAAGCCGCTTCAAACTCGGCCGTAGTCGAACCAAGACCTACTGAATCGGCAGTCCTCGCACCCGTGAATCCTGTCGTCAGAATCGCGCCCACAACCGGTTCCATATCCTGCAATACATCAGACGGAAACGCGGTATCCTGCACCATGATGACGAGTCCGAGGCTGGCAACGTATTCCACATAATGAAGTCCATTTGAATAGACAATCCCCTCCGGCTCCCCGTTGAAGTTCTTCACGTCCAGGTAGGTGTCTGTATCAAGCAGCACGTACTGCGCCTGCCCTCCCGGACCGGGGATAATCGTGCTGGCACGAACATCAACCATCACCGTGTCAACATCGCGCACATACGCCCGAATAGTCGCGTGCCCCATCGCGCCGTCAAAGTCATAGAGAATCGTCGCCGTCCCCGAACGATCAACCTGCGCCGAATCGGTCGACAGCGTACCATCGCCGGTAACGATCTCGAAATGCATCCACGGCGTCACCAACGGATGGCCACCGGCATCAAGCGCACGGAACTGCAGCGATGGAGTTTGTGAATCTCCTCCCATAACGCCCTTGTAGTATAGACCATTGATCGCCTCAATCGAGGCCGGCGGTGCCTGAACAGTCACCAGGACATCTGCAGAATCTCGACCGTCTTTGTTAAAGGCTTTCAGAATGTACGTCGTCGCTACTAACGGTTTGACCCAGGTTTGCCCCGAGTCAGCCGGCGTCAGTTTGGTGCCGGCCGGATACAGCTTGACCGAATCTGCATCGGCAACTTTGTAAGTAATCTGCGAAGAGTCCCCGACTGGAAGGTCGGTTGGGGCGGCCGTAAATATCTGGATGTTCGGCGGCGGTCCCGGTTCGACCGGTCCGTCGTCATCGCCACAGCCGACGGCCAGCAGCGACAGGGCCAAAGTTAATAGCACGAATGAAAGCAAATGTCTATTCAAGGTCAGCAAGGTATGAACTCCTGCAAGTTTGTCGGTTTTGGCTCTTAGAGAACCCTATCGGAAATAGTACCTCAACCCTCCCCCGATGTTGAGATGGCGAGGACGACGGTTTACACCTGCGAAATTCCAGTTGTTGATTGACGCCAGCGTCAAATACGGGCCGTTTTTGGTGTCGGTGTAGATTTTGATCTCGGCACCAAAGTTGAGACTGAGACCGTAGGTGACGTCTGTCTCATTCTTGTATCCCTCGAATACATCCACCATAAGTCCGGGGTGCGTGCCAAAACCGAAATACGGAGAGAACTTTGAATACCTCAGATTCATGAAATAGTAGTCCAGATTAACATCGAGATCGTATTGCCGGTATGTGGGTATTTCCGGCAGAGTGACCGAAACGCCGTTGCTGACTATGGGGTTTTTCACGTCGTGAGTGGTGTAGCGAAGTCCCACTGTAACCATGAAGTGCCCCTTGACAACTCTGCCATAATTCATACCGATATGAAAGCCCTCCTGGTACAGGTCCTTTGCAGCGACATCATACTCCCTGCCATTGAGAGAGAAATCGTAGAAGACTGTTCCGCTAACACTGCCAATCGGTTGAGTCAACCCGCCATAGACGCTGAACGTGTTGTAGCGAATCACAGTGCGGTTAATCGCCTGTGCCGGAGCGACGCAAACAAAAATCGCCGCCAGAATCACTACTGAAACGATGCTTTTTCTAAACATTGAACCTCCCTCGTATGAGTCTATCTCGCCGGTTCCAACCCTCGCCGGTGTCGAATTCTGTCACAGAAATCCGAGGGGTTGCCTGTACCCAATTATACATCAATAAGACGGCCCGAACCAATGATTAGTGCGATTGTTTGGACTACTCCCGCCGGTTGATCCTAAATCTTTCCAGTTCAGCGAAAAAGACCTTGCACCGATTAAGTAAATATATATAATGCCACGGATAATTGGCTTGTTATTTATTTCACAATAACGTTTGAAGGTGGGCTCGACATGCCAAGCGCAAGCATAGTAATCATCGGAGCCGGAGTGATGGGGCAGGGACTTGCCGAAGCCATCGCCACGGCCGGACAAGAAGTCGTCCTGATCGACCGGACCACGAAATTGGCCGAACGCGGCATCAAAGGTATTTCTGAAGCGATAGACAGAGAAATCAGTAAGTGGGGATTGACCAAATCTGACAAGAAGGCCATTCTCGCTCGCATCTTCCCCTCCTCCGACCTTTCGCAGGCCGAGGATGCTGAAATCGTGCTCGAAGCTATCCCGGAAGTGCTCGACAAGAAACGCCATCTCTTTGAAAACCTTGATCGCATCTGCTCCTCCGACGCCCTGTTGATTACCAACAGCGGTACCCTCTCGATCTCCGAGATTGCAGAAGCAACTCAGCGACCCGAAAAAATTATCGGCATGCATTTCCTCAACCCCGTTACCAAGGTCCCCCTCGTGGAGATCGTCAAGGGATTGAGAACTAACGACCACACGTTCCAGAAAGCGGTCGCTTTTGCCGAATCACTGGACAAGAAGTGGATCACGGTTAACGAGTACCCCGGTTACGTGACTACCCGCATCATCGTGCCGCTTCTCAACGAAGCAATGCATGTACTGATGGAAGGTGTTGCCTCGGCCCGGGATATCGACAAGGCAATGAAACTCGGGTTTGGCTTTAACGTCGGCCCGCTATCGCTGGCTGATATGATGGGACTCGACGTTGTTATGTCCTGGATGATCAACCTCCTGGACGAGCTTTCGGAACACAAGTACAATCCCTGCCCGCTCCTGCGGAAGTTGGTTCGCGCCGGAAATCTTGGTGTCAAAACCGGCAGTGGATTCTTCGATTACGACAAAGAAGGCAATCGCATTAATGGTACGAAGAGCCTTGCCGAGGAGGCAGCCAAATGAAAATACTCGTTCTTAATTGTGGATCATCCTCGGTCAAGTATCAACTTGTCGAGATCGAAACCAAGACCGCCCTGGCCAAAGGCGCTGTCACCCGCATAGGCATGTCCGCCTCCGTGCTGACTCATGAGCCTCTCGGCAAAGAGAAGGTCGTGGTTTCGGCGGAGATTCTCGATCATATCGTTGCTGTGGAACACGTCATTGCGATTCTGCTGTCGCCGAACCATGGCGTCATCAAGGACAAGAAGGATATCGACGCGGTCGGCCATCGCGTAGTTCACGGCGGGGAACGTTTTCAGGATTCCGTTCTGATCACCGACGAACTCATGGCTCAGCTCCGGGCGCTGATCGAACTGGCTCCATTGCATAATCCGCACAACATCCGGGGTATCAACGCCTGCTTCAAGAATCTTCCCGGTGTCCCCCAGGTAGCCGTTTTTGATACGGCCTTCCACCAGGAAATGCCACCGCACGCTTACATCTACGGTATCCCCTACGTCTTCTACAAACGAGATGGCATCCGTCGCTACGGATTCCACGGTACGTCGCACAGGTACGTGGCCGAACGAGCTGCCAAGATGCTTGGGAAACCACAAACAGAGTTGAAAATCGTTACGGCTCACCTTGGCAACGGATCTTCGATTGCGGCTGTCGACCGCGGCAAGTCAATTGACACCTCGATGGGCTTCACTCCTCTCGAAGGTCTCCTGATGGGCACGCGTTCCGGCGATATCGACCCGGCCGTCATCCTGCACATAATGGCTCGCGAAGAGCTGTCGCTCCACGAAGGCAACACTTTGCTCAACAAGCATTCGGGTATGGTCGGCATTTCCGGCGTTTCCTCCGACGTTCGTGAAGTTGAGGAAGCGGCTGCCGAAGGCCAGCAGAATGCTAAACTGGCACTCGATGTCGCCTGTTACCGACTGAAGAAGTACGTTGGTGCGTATGCCGCGGCTATGGGTGGAATCGACGCCCTCGTTTTCACCGCCGGTGTCGGCGAAAACTCTGACGTTATCCGCAGACAGAGCTGTGAAAGCCTTGAATTCCTCGGCATCAAGCTGAATGAGGACAAGAATCTTAACGCCCGGGGCAAAGAAATCGATATCTCGGCCGATGATGCCACTGTTCGCGTGCTGGTTATTCCGACCAACGAAGAATTGGTGATCGCCCGCGACACGCAACGCATTCTCGGTGATTATGCGGCACTGAAATGAAGCGCCGGGACTGACAATCTCACCAGAAGCTACCGGATCACTCCGGTAGCTTTTCTCTTTTGTGGCTGACTTGATGACCCTGATCACCTATACTGTGCACAACCACACGACAATGAGGTGCTCTCATGGAATTCCTGAAACTTGCCGATCTCACCGAAGTCGAGCCAATCCCCGGCTTCAAACTGCGCGTGGTACATGCTGACAACATGTCCCTGGCCTACTGGACAATCGCCACCGGTGCCGTACTCCCCGAACACTGTCATCCCCACGAGCAAGTAACCAACCTCATCTCCGGCAGACTCGAGCTGCGAATTAACGACCGTACCGAAATCTGTGAACCGGGCGCCATTGCCGTAATACCCCCAAACGTACGCCATTCCGGTAAGGCCATCGAGGAATGCCGGGTGATCGATGTTTTTTATCCCACGAGGGATGATCTCCGTTGAAAAACGCATAATCGACAGCGCGCCCTCACTATTTTCAAAAATCTCGTCTTCCACTGCCACTTTCTGACAGCGAATCGTGCTATACTGTGCTCAGTTCGCTTCATGGCCCTCAAAAATGCCGACGTAAGTATGGCACCGGTATCGGATGCATTCGGTGTCCGGGACGTTCCTTGCCCTCCCATTGGAGTGTCGCGCCTACTTGCGTCTATTTTTTTCAATGTATCCCGGCCAATCTCGAACCCGAGACCATACTGTCAGCGGACGAATCGCCCAGAGGCGGCTAAGCAGGAATATACTCCTCGTTCCCACCAATGGACTGCCATGACTACGTATTTACCGTAAAGAGTCCCCGGTCATTGCCTGAAGGCAGAAACTCGCAAGGAGGTAGAAAATGGCTGTAGACACGGTATTGAAAGGTCACGATCTGTTTCGTTCGCTCAGCGTCGATGAGAACAATCAATTGAGCAAGTTTTCGTCAGTAAAGATGATGTCTGCCGGTGAGATGGTATTCGGATTCGACACCGCCGCAACGCATGTCTACATGCTGTTGAAAGGAGCGGTCGACCTGAGACTACCCACCGGCCCCGAGGATCACAGTTTTGTCATTCAACGGCTTGCTGAAGGGGAGTTGTTTGGCGTCTCGCCTCTGCTGGACTCAAAGTGCTACACGCTGTCGGCTCAGTGCAGCAAGAATTCGGAAATCCTGTCGATTGAAGCTGCTCCGTTCCGCGAGATGCTGAAGCAGGATTGCCCGACCGGCTTCAACATTATCAACAAGGTGGCGCATATCTATTTCTCGCGGTACGTCGGTGTCTTGAAGAAACTGCAGAACGTGGTTCGGGACATCGCCCAGGGGTGATTATACGCAAGTTGTAAGGCGGGTCACCGCCCTGAGAGTGAACGGATGCAGTCATTCCGGGTGGCCCCTTCAAACTCGTCTGGAGGGGCTTGAACCGGGCCAAACAAGTTTGACCCAGCGACCCGTCGTCCATCGCACCTCAAGCCGCCTGCGGCTTGCCTTTCCGGCAGGTTTGAAGACAAACCTGCCCTACAGAACCAAAGACGAACTCGCCATACAAAGTTTCAAGAAATCGCTTTTTACATCACAGGTGACCAGCAGGGCGACTCATCCGCCACATCGTTGTGCGTGATCTGTGTCACGTTAGTGCCGTCGGCGTCCATAATGAATATCTCAGTGTCTCCGTCCCTGTCAGATACAAACACGAGCCTGGATCCGTCCGGCGACCAGTCCGGTTCTGAGTCAACCGAAGCATGGTTGGTCAGGTTGATGGGGTTGGTTCCGTCGGCGTTCATTACGAGGATATCCCCATCGATACTCCGGAATGCAATCTTTGACCCATCCGGCGACCAGGAAGGTTGCCAGCCGTCAATCAGGCGCTCGGCCCCGGTACCGTCGGGATCTGCGGTATAGACAGCCCAGCTACCTCCGCTCGGGTATCTACGTTCAAAGGTGATCCTGGATCCGTCGGGTGCCCAGTCGGCATCCGCCTCCATACTGTCCGGGTAATTCTGGAGTATCACTTTGCCGGTTCCATCCGGGTTCATAGTCCACAAATGGCTCCAGCTCTCGCTGGCCGGCAGAGAATTGAAGACAACCCGGTTGCCTGGGTACAACAGTGAAGGACTCCCGTCCGCGTAAGACCCAGAATTGCTGATGTTAGCCGGTGAGGCCCCATTGTAATCCATGGCATAGATTTCCCAGTTGCCGTCGCGCGCAGTTGAAAAGTAAATGCCCAGTCCATCGCCGGTCCACGCCGGCTCCCTGTCAGCGCTGGCGTTGTCCGTCAGCTTGCGCACATTGGAGCCATCGGAGTCCATGACGTATATCTCGTCATCTCCGTCCAGTGCGGAGACGAACGCAATCTTATTGCGCGAGTCGTACTCCGAAGTGAACCCACTGACGATATTGGACAGAGGGGACCAGGTAGCGGAATCGATACCGAACTTGACTGCCACGTAATACTCGGTACTCATTTCGAGATCCTTGAGCCTGTACATCTCTGCCTCTCCCTCGGCCTTTGGAACCGGCTCGTCGTCGACCGGAGTCGCCGAGGTCCAGTTCGTCGAGTCGATTGCCGATGTCGAGAAGCGGATGTCATACTCCAGGGCGCCCTCGGGAGCTGTCCAGGTGACCACAAAACTGTTGAAGTCGGTGAGGCCGGAAGTGAGATCATCAATCACATTCGGTTCCTCGACTGGAGGAGGATTGACGACGGTGTCGTCGTCGGAGCACGACCAGAGTGTAAGCAGTGTCAAGGTCAACAATGCTGCAATGGCAGTTTTCGCGTTCTTCATTTGGTACTCCTCTACAATATCGGTTAAGCAGGTCCACTGCCCCGTCTATTAGAGATACGTGATGCTGAAACGTGAAACAAGCATAAAGAAGGTATCGTAGACACGGATAGGCGTGATAGTAACCGACAGAAAAGCGGCAGAGGAAAAATCCTCTGCCGCTTTATTATGTTCGGTCCACCCTTCGACGGGCTCAGGGTGACAGATTATTGGACCTATCGCAGGTTCTTGATGATGTTCGTCGCGTACTGAGAAGTCTTGACCTTTTTCGCACCCTTCATCTGACGATGCAGGTCGTACGTTACAGTCTTCTGCGCGATAGTCTTCCCAATCGCTTTGTCGATCATCACGGCCGCTTTGTCCCAGCCCATGTATTCGAGCATCATCACCGCTGACAGGATCAGCGAACCGGGGTTAATCACGTCCTTATCGGCGTACTTCGGCGCGGTGCCGTGAGTAGCCTCGAAGAGACCGATGTAATCCCCGATATTCGCGCCCGCCGCCATTCCGAGACCACCCACCTGAGCCGCACAGGCATCAGAAAGATAGTCACCGTTCAAATTCGGCGTGGCGAGAACCGAGTACTCGTCCGGACGGAGCAGAACCTGCTGAAAAATGGAATCGGCAATACGATCCTTGATGAGGATCTTGCCCTTTGGCATTTTGCCTTTGTACTTATCCCAGAGTTCGTCCTCGGTCACGACCTTGTTGCGGAACTCGGTCGTGGCCAGTTGGTACCCCCAGTCACGGAAAGCGCCTTCGGTGAACTTCATGATGTTCCCCTTGTGCACCAGCGTGACCGACGGCAACTTGTGGTCGATGGCGTACTGAATAGCCTTCCGAACCAACTGCTTGGTGCCGGTAACCGAGATCGGTTTGACACCTATGCCGCTGTCCGTACGGATATTCGTTTTCATGTTCTTGTTCAGCCAGGTAATGACCTTCTTACATTCCTTCGAACCCTTCTTCCACTCGATACCGGCGTAGACGTCCTCGGTATTCTCGCGGAAAATGATCACATTGAGTCTTTCCGGATGAACCACCGGCGAGCCTACTCCTTTGAACCAGCGAACAGGTCTCACGCAGGCGTACAGGTTCATCATCTGACGAAGAGACACGTTCAGCGAACGGAATCCCCCGCCAATCGGGGTTGTCAACGGACCTTTGAGGGCAACGTAGTACTTCTTAATGGCGTCGACCGTTTCGTTCGGCAGCCATTCTTTGTACAACTCGTTTGCCTTCTCACCGGCATAGACATCCATCCAGGCGATCTGCTTTCTTCCCTTGTAGGCCTTCTCGACGGCGGCATCTACTACCCGACGGGTAGCTTTCATAATGTCGCGACCGATGCCATCGCCCTCGATCACCGGAATGATCGGACGATTCGGGATAGACAGCTTATTGCCCTTCTTCTTGATGGGCTGGCCCTTTGCAGGAATTACTATATGTTTGTATGCCATGCGTACTCCTCTATTTGTAGCCCATGATCTTCAGGTGCTGCTTGTAGGTCTTGGCTGAACCCTGGAGAGAACCCTTCTCACCCTTGGTCAGTTTCAGATCAAGAATCTTCTCTACACCACCCGCACCGAGAACAACCGGTACACCGATGTAAATATCCTTGATACCGTACTGGCCGGTCAGGTACGCTGATGCAGCGAGTACCTTCTTTTCATCGTTGAGAATCGCGCGACACATCTGAGTCGAGGCCGCCGCCGGCGCATAATACGCCGAACCCGTCTTGAGCAGCTTGACGATCTCGCCGCCGCCGCCGGCAGTACGCTTGCAGATAGCCTTGATGCGATCGGCTGAGATCAATTCCTTGATGCCGATGCCGGATACGGTGGTGTAACGCGGCAGCGGGACCATGGTGTCACCGTGACCTCCCAGGACCAGCGCCTGTACGTCGGTCATTGCCACGTTGAGTTCCATCGCGATGAAGGCACGCATGCGGGTTGAATCCAGCACGCCGGCCTGGCCGAGCACCCGATTCTTCGGGAAGCCGGTGACTTTCTGCATGTGGAAAGTCATCAGATCCAGAGGATTGGATACTACGATCACTGTACTCTTCGGGGCGTACTTCTTGATGTTCTTCGCCACTGAACCGATGATGTCAGCGTTCATGTTCAACAGGTCTTCACGTGACATCCCGGGCTTGCGTGGCAGGCCGGCCGTCATGATAACGATGTCGGCACCCTTGATGGCCGTCATCTTGTTCGATCCTTCGATCATGGCGTTGTAACCGCGCACTGGCCCCGCCTGAGTCAGGTCGAGAGCCTTGCCCTGAGGCACACCTTCAATAATGTCCACCAGCACGACGTCCGCAAGGTTGGCCTCTGCCAAATACATGGCAGTCGTTGCTCCAACGTGACCAGCTCCAATTACTGCAATCTTCTTGTTCATATAACCCTCCCGGAGGTTAGTTAGAATTATTAGGAAGTTTAGGTTGTGTGCAAAACAGTATGACCGGCGTCATGTACGACCGCCAATCTCAATCCGTGTGTCTCCTTCTCATATTTCGCAAGATACTCATTGATGTCATCCAAAGGTTCATAAAAAACCTGCCGGGCATGATCTTCCGGCAGACTTGAGACTATCCGAACATTGATCCGCTTTGTCATCGCGTTCACACGCGAGAGTTTGTGCGACCCGAATCGGGGGATACCGTCGGCGGGCCGGTTTGTCTCGCGATCCCACGAGTTGGCCAGATCGAAAAAGTGATTCGAACCGACACCCTCGTTGCACGGCGTCACCAGAATCACCGTACCGCCGTCGACTACAGCCGTCTGTGTATTCTCGAGAGCCTTTTGCGCCTGATAGAGATTCTTATCAAGGGGCGGTCGGATCTCGGCCACGATGATATCGTACTTCCGCGCGATCTCGTGCGAGTACAAGCTCACGGCCGCTTGTGTCGCCTCGGCGAACGCCTGATCAAGTCGACCGAGACAGATGCGCTCGATTCTTCCCCCCGCATCCATGACAACCTGGGCAGTAAAAATGCGATCCAGATCACACAGCCCCAGCAATTCATCGAAATGTTCCGAGACCGGGTTGCCCTTGAGTTTGAGGGGCGCGGCCTCAAGTGAGTTGGCCAGATTATGATTCCGCTCTATGGTTGCCAAATCGGTCAGTCCCGGAAAGAGCGACTTACGCCCCCCTGTGAATCCGGCAAAATAGTGCGGCTCAACCGAGCCTATCACGAACAGCTTTTCGGCACTCAGAGCCTGCCGGTTCAAAAAGACCTCTCCCCCGAAATGGTCGACCCCGATCTTGTCCATATCTCCAAGCGCTCTGGCATCATGCCAGTTCACCCGGTGGCAAACACGATCCAGATACGATCCGAAGATTGTCGATAGATGTTCCGGGGTCGGACCACCGTGAGCGCCGGTAGCAATAAGGAAACGGGCGCGATCCAGGATTGAATTGTCAAACATATCCAACCACTCCAGCAAACGCCGTGTCGGCGTATTGCGGAAGCCGTCGTTGACGACAAACAGCGGCAACTCGCAGGAGAGGAATCGCTCCCCGCCGGAGGCGGCCAGCCCAGCCGTAAACTCAGTATAGGTGACCGGCCGGTCGACCGTTGAAAGGCCGAACCGGTCGGTTATCATTGAATCGGGTACGTCCAATGTGAGTCCCTTGTGATCGTATGCCAGCCTGATTTCCATATCAGCCAGCTTCTCGCATCAAGCGGATTACGAGAAGAAGAAAGCCACCTCCACTTTAGCGTTCTCGTCTGAATCAGAGGCATGAACGGAGTTCTTCTCCAGGTTCACCGCGATTTCCTGTCTGATTGTGCCGCAGGCGGCTTTGGTCGGATCTGTGGCTCCTATGAGCGCGCGCAGATCGGCAACCGCGTTTTCCTTTTCCAGCACCATCGGCACCACCCTGCCCGACGTCATAAACGCGACCAGGGAGTCGAGGAACGGTTTGCCCTCATGGACGGCGTAGAATTTCCGAGCCTGTTCTCCGGTCAGGGTCAGCATGCGCATATCCACAACTCGGAAACCGGCACGTTCAAGACGGTTGACAATATGGCCGATCAGATTACGATCAGTCGCATCCGGCTTGACAATCAGCAGCGTTCTATCCATAACCTATGCTTTTTCCTTCTTCAGTTTCTCAGCCTCTGCGAAACCGATTTCGATACCCTTCAGGTTCTTGTCCTCGGCCCGCTTCGGCGCACGCTTGAGCACGGCTGCAGTCAATTTCTCACGCGTAACCATGCCAGTCAGACCAGCAATAGCCGAGAGAGCGATAACGTTGGCAACCATTACATGACCGGCTTCTTCCTTGGCAAGCTGCGTAAACGGCAGACCAAAATAGTCGTCGGTCGGAACATCTGTAACCAGCGAAGTATCGACAATCAGCGTCCCGCCCTTTTTCAGGAACGGATAATAGCTGTCGAGCGACTCCTGCGTCATGGCCAGCAGCAGGTCAAGCTGCATGGCCTTGGGATAGTAAATCTCGTTTTCGGAAATGACCACGTCGGCCTTGGAGGCGCCGCCGCGGGCTTCCGGACCGTACGATTGCGACTGCACAACGTTGCGACTGTCACTGGCTCCGATAGCCTCGGACATAATCACCGAGGCGAGAATCATACCCTGACCGCCAGAACCGGACAAACGCATCTCAAACCGGTCCTGCGGGATTTCGACTTTATCAAGCAACCCTTTGGCCATGCTTATTTACCTCCATGCGCAGATTCCATAACGCTATCGTAGACGTCGCAGAACTCTGTTGCATCGCTCTCGTAGAGCGTACCGATGACAATCCTGTCCTTCAACTCTTCCTCGGTCTTCTTTTTCGCCTGCGCAACCGGGATCGACTTTTCTTTGAACATGTTGATCATGGTCACAGCATCGCCCTGCCTGTTCAGGCGACCGAAATACGTGTGGCAGTTGGAGACCGCTTCAACCAGCGAGAAACCCTTGTGGGCAATCGCCTTTTCAATCTGCTTCTCAAGCTGCACGGCGTGGTAGACGGTCGAGCGAGCAACAAACGAAGCACCCGCGGCCTGGGCCAGGTCGCACGGTTCGAAATGCTTCTCGGCATTGCCGTACGGCGTGGTTGTGGAGAAGGCGTGCGACGGTGTCGTCGGGGAACCCTGCCCACCGGTCATGCCGTAGATGTTGTTGTTAATCAGGATAGTCGTAATATCGATATTCCGACGGCACGCATGGATGAAGTGGTTGCCGCCGATAGCAAGCGAGTCACCGTCGCCGGTGATCACGATCACTTTCAGGTCAGGGCGCGCAAACTTCACACCGGTCGCGAACGGCAGTGCTCGACCGTGAGTCGTGTGGAGAGCGTTGAAGTCGAGATAGATCGGCATACGGCTGGAGCAGCCGATACCGGAGACCATAACGACCCCGTCCTTATCCAGGCCGAGCTTGTCAACGGCTCGGATAATCGCGGTCATGACGATGCCATTACCGCAGCCGGCACACCAGACAGTCGGCATGCCCTTTTTCGGACGCAGATAGTCAAGAATGACGTTGGAGTTCTGTGTTGGTTTTTCTGTTGTCGCGGTAGCCATCAGAGCACCTCCTCGAGCTTCTTGACAAGCTCCATGGGAGTAAGGATTTCACCGTCATACCGTTGCAGAGGCTCAACCTTGATTTCCGGCGGCATGATACGGCGTACCTCATTGACGATCTGTCCCATATTCAATTCGGCAACAATCACCGTCTTGCACTTGGAGCAGATGTCTACGAGTTGTTCGTCCGGGA
Organism: uncultured candidate division Zixibacteria bacterium; assembly: GCA_963664195.1. Taxonomy (GTDB): domain Bacteria; phylum Zixibacteria; class MSB-5A5; order GN15; family FEB-12. The sequence goes on along the minus strand of OY760907.1, from coordinate 2,978,106 downwards.
ATGGCCAGATGGTTTTCAACTGGACCGTTCCGACCTTTTCACCAACCTTGCGGACAATATCGGTAGCCTGCAGGGCAGCACGTGCCACAGAGCCGTAACAGATGATCGCCACGTCGGCGTCGTCCATCTTCTCTGTCCTCATGCTGATAATCTCATCCTTATAATCGATAATCTTGTGTCTGAGTTTATGCAGCTTTGGAGCGATTTCCGAAGGCTTGTTGGTGGTGAAACCATACTCATCGTGAGTCAAGCCTGTCGTCACGTAGCGGTATCCGTCACCGTAAGCCGGCATTGGTGACACCAGGTTCTCAGTGATTTCAAAGGCCTTGAATTCCTCCAGCGAACAGGTCGGTTTCACGCGATCATAGATTTCAATCTCGCCCGGTTCCGGCAGCTCGATGATCTGTCGGGAGTGCCCGATTACTTCGTCGAGCAAAACCGTTACCGGCGTACGGAAGCGCTCGGCAAGATTAAACGCCCGGATAACTTCGTAGACGGTCTCGCCGATAGTCGACGGCGCGAGTGCGATGGCCGTGTAGTCGCCGTGCGGTCCCCACGCAGCCTGCATGGTGTCGGACTGGCTGACCTTGGTCGGCAAGCCGGTCGAGGGACCGCCACGCTGCACGTTGATCACCACGAGCGGCGTTTCGGTCATGTAGGCATATCCGATATTTTCAGTCATCAGGGAGTAACCCGGACCCGACGTTGCGGTCATGGCTTTCAGCCCGGCAACCGAGGCGCCGACCACGGCAGCTATGGAACCGATCTCGTCCTCCATCTGGATGAACCGGCCGCCGATTCTGGGAAGCTCTCGTGCGCAACCCTCGGCGACCTCAGTGGAAGGAGTGATCGGGTATCCGGCATAGAACTTCATGCCGGCGTAGATGGCACCCTTGACACAGGCTTCGTTGCCCAGTACAAGGACTCTTTCTTTTTGTGGCATCGTTCGTTCCTTCCTCACTTGTAATTGGAGGTAATCGCCAGGTCAGGGCAATGAACCCAGCAGATGGTACATTGTGTGCAGTTTTCCGCGCGAGCGATAATCGGCTTACCATCGCGGTTGGGTTCAAACACCTGCTTGGGGCACAGCGCAATACAGAGATTGCATGCCTTGCACCACTTCAGGTTTATGTCCAGCGGTTCCGGTCCCTTGGAGTAGTCGTACTTACTCTGTGGGCCCGGTCGTGAACCGGTCGTGCCGGCTGTATCTGCGTTAGTCATTACTTCTCCTGGCAGCCCCGTCCCCGGGGCTGCGCAATCATTCATGAAGCTACTTTGTCTTTTTGCCTGACTTCGACTTCTTTGTCGTAGATTTCGTCTTCTTATCTTTTTTGGCAGCCGTTTTGGCCTTGAATTTCTCCATCTGTTCTTTCAAGAGAATCGGCAGTTCGGTCGGCGACCCCGCCACTGGAATACCAGCCTTCTTCAAAGCCTTGACCTTACCCTCGGCCGTACCGGAACCTCCGGAGACAATAGCACCGGCGTGGCCCATGCGTTTGCCTGGGGGGGCAGCCTGTCCGGCGATGAATGCCACCACCGGTTTGGTAAGTTTCTTCTTGATGAACTTCGCGGCCTCTTCTTCATCGGAGCCACCGATCTCGCCAATCATGACGATCCCTTTGGTGGATTTGTCGGCTTCAAAAGCTTCCAGAACGTCGATGAAGTTGGTGCCGATAACCTGGTCACCTCCTATACCGATGCACGTTGTTTGCCCCATACCGGCCAGAGTCAGCGCCCAGATTGCCTCGTAGGTCAACGTGCCACTGCGCGATACAACGCCCACGCCGCCCTTTTTGACGATGTTCCCCGGCAGAATACCAACTTTGGACTGCTCGGTCGAGATCAGCCCCGGACAGTTCGGCCCGATCAGGCGAGCACCGTGCTTTTTCACGAACGGCACGACCTTCATCATGTCGTTGGCCGGAACGCCTTCAGTGACACATACAACCAGCTTGATACCGGCAGCGATGGCTTCGTAAATCGCGTCGACCGCAAACGGCGGCGGGACGTAAATCACCGACGTGTTCGCTTTGGTCTTGGCAACGGCTTCTTCCACCGTGTTGAATACCGGGATACCGGACACTTTGGTGCCGCCTTTTCCCGGGGTGACACCGCCCACAACGTCGGTGCCGTATTTTTTCATCTGTGCGGCATGGAAAGAGCCGTCGCGGCCCGTGATTCCCTGCACCAGCAGCTTAGTCTTTTTGTTAATGAATATAGACATGGTCTTTACTTCCTCTTTGTTTCCGGATTACGCATCAACTCCTGCCAGCTCAATCGCCTTCTTGACAACCTTGTCAAGTGTGTCTTCCGAAGGGAGATTGACCGAAGACAGAATCTTCTGCGCCTCTTTCTCATTTGTACCGGTAAGCCTCACCACAACCGGAACCGTCGGATTCAGTTGCTTGAAGGCCAGCACAATACCGTTGGCAACATCGTCGCAGCGCGTGATACCGCCAAATATGTTAATGAGGATTGACCGGACATTGGGATCGGACAGAATGATTTCCATGGCCGCTACTACTTTCTGCGGATTGGAAGATCCTCCGATATCCAGGAAGTTGGCCGGGTCGCCGCCATAGCGTTTTACCAGATCCATCGTGGCCATCGCCAAACCGGCACCGTTGACACAGCAGCCAATACTGCCGTCGAGCTTCACAAACGACAGGTCGGCCTCGCGGGCTTTCACCTCGGCCGGATTCTCTGCCTCTACGTCGCGCATTGCGGCGATCTCTTTGCGACGATACAGGGCGTTGTCGTCGATATTCAGCTTGGCGTCAATAGCCAGCACTTCGCCGGCCGGAGTCGTGATCAACGGGTTGATTTCGACAAGGGAAGCATCGACATCCCAAAAGACATCGTACAGCTTCATAATGACGTTTGCGGCCTGGCGAACCTGACCGATGTCGCGATACAGTTTGTAGGCCAGATTGCGGGCCTGGTACAGCTTGAGACCTTCGACCGGATCGACGGCCAGCTTGTGAATCTTCTCGGGAGTCTTTGCCGCGACTTCTTCAATATCCACACCGCCAGCCGCGGAGACCATAATCACCGGACGCTGAGTCACGCGGTCGAGGATGATCCCGACATAGGATTCAGAGAGAATATCAACCGCTTCGGAAATAAGTACTTTGCGAACCGTCTCGCCCTTGATATCCATACCAAGGATATTGGTCGCCAGAACTTTCGCCGCTTCGGCGTTCTCAGCATACTTGACGCCGCCAGCCTTACCACGTCCGCCGACAAGCACCTGTGCTTTGACCATTACTGGTTTGTTAAAGCGTTCAGCGATTTCTTTGGCTCCGAGGTTCGTAGTCGTCACTTCACCGGCGGGTACAGGCATGCCGTGATCAGCAAAGATTTGCCTTGCCTGATGCTCATGAACTTTCATTTGTTCGTTTCCCTACTTTGAGTATCGCTTTGTATATAACGTTCTTGATAGTATTCTTTTGCAAGTCTTTCGAGCGTGTCGCGCGTGTTGTTCTCAGGTTCGTCCAGAACTTCCTCCATAAGAAACGAAAGGATGTCCCCCACTGTGGGCGACGGCTTCAGGTTGAACATCGTCATAATGTCGTTGCCGTTCAGCGCCAGGTCGGAGAACCCAAAAGGAGGCTTGCGCAACAATTCATCCCGGATGTTTGCCTCAAACTCGTCGACGTCCTCAGTCGTGCCACCCATTGCCTGAGCGATGACGTCGGCCCGGCGAAGATCAAGCAGATCGAAGATCAACTCCTGCCCCACCCGCTTGATCAACCGGCGCATTCCCTTGTCCGTAACGGCAGTCGTAAACATGTGACGGTCAACCAATGTGCGGACTTCGTCGATCAGATCGTTCGAGAAACGTAAACGGGTCATTACACGTTCAGCGGTTCTGGCTCCGAAAGACTCATGTCCGTAAAAAGTCGCACCTTCGCCGTTGGGACGTTTCGACTGCGGCTTATTGATATCGTGGAAGAGCGCTGCCAGCCGAAGATTCAGTTTCGGCGGGACGGCATCGATGCAATGCACCGTGTGCTCGAAAACATCATACTTGTGGTAACCACCCGGTTGATCAACGCCAACACAGACTTCGAGTTCCGGCAATACGTACTTGAGCAGTCCGGAAGTCTGCATGAGGCGGAAGCCGTCCGAAGGCTTCTCCGAGCGTGTGAGCAACTTGACCAGTTCCTCGGCGATTCGCTCTTCCGAGACGGTATTGATCAGCGCCGCATGCTCTCGCATCGCTTTGAATGTCTCCGGCTCAATAGCCAGACCAAAACGGGCGGCGAACTGCACCGCACGCAGCATCCTGAGCGGGTCTTCCTGGAATGACACCTTAGAAGTCATGCGCAATTGGCGATTATCAAGGTCGATCATTCCACTGAGCGGGTCGATCAGCGTGTCGTCATCGAGCGCGATTGCCATGGCATTGATAGTGAAGTCGCGGCGTACGAGGTCATCCTCAACCCGTAGATTCGGGTCGAAGTCCACCTCGAAGTCACGGTGCGCGGTCCCGGTTGAATGCTCGCGACGGGGCAATGTGATGTCGAACGTGTACTGTGTGTTGGCCTTGAACTGGGTGAACTTGATGACACCGAACGATCGGCCCACCAGCCCCACCCGGCCGTGGTTCCTGAGAATGCGTGTCAGCTCATCGAAAGGTATCCCGGTCACGAGGTAGTCACGGTCCTTGGAGGGTCCCTGAGCCTTCAGGAAGCGGTCTCTCACCGCTCCTCCCACTTCGTATATGCGCCCCCTCCGCAAGATGTCTCCGATCGCATTGTCCGAGAGCTTACACATCATTTTTAGTCTGGCACTATCCGTGTTCCTGCTTCTCCGCGCAGCGCCTTGCAGGCATTTTCAAACGACGTAATGGTCACCATTTCTCCTCCGCCCTCGATGAACTTGATGGCCGCTTTAACCTTAGGTCCCATCGATCCGGGTGGGAAATGACCTTCGTCAAACAGTCTCTTTATCTCAGAAAGCGTACAATGATCCAGTTCCTTTTGATTGGGCTTGCCAAAGTTGATTGCCACCCGATCAACCGAGGTGAGAATCGAAAGCGTGCCCGCCCCGATCTCCTTGGCCAAAACGGCCGAGGCAAAATCCTTATCGATCACGGCATCCAATCCCTCATAGTTACCGTTCTTGTCGATATAGACCGGAATCCCACCACCGCCTGCGGCGATGACTATGGTGCCGGAATTCACCAGTGTCTTGATCGTGTCACCCTCGACCGCTTCATGCGGCATTGGTGACGGAACGACCCGCCGCCAGCCGCGGTCGGCATCCTTTTTCATCTGCCAGCCACGGGTCTCCATGAGCAGCTTGACGTCTTCTTCAGCGTAGAACTGCCCTATAAATTTACTGGGGTCGGAAATGGCGGGATCGTTGGGATCAACCAGCATCTGCGTGATGATAGTCACCACCGGGCGCTTGATTCCCTCACCGCGCAGCCGGTTCTGTAACGACTGCTCGATCATATATCCCATGCCGCCCTCGGTATCAGCCACACACACGCCGAGCGGAAGTACGGGCGCCTTGCCCCTGGTCTCCTCGATACGCAACAGGGCGTTGCCCACCTGCGGGCCGTTGCCGTGCGTAACCACCAGTTTGTACCCGTCGCGGACAAGCTCTATAACCCCGTCCAGAGACTGCCGGGTGTTGGCAAACTGGTTGGCGATAGTGTCCTCGAGTCCCGGCCGCGTAATGGCGTTACCACCGAGTGCGACTACTGCTGTCTTATTGACGGTCATCTATTCGTCTGCAAATCTCTCATTCTTGTTGTAATGCGAGACGGGCCGAATCTCTTCGGCCCGCCTGTTAACCCTGCAAGTTACTTCTTCGCAGCCTTCTTCGCCGCGGGCTTTTTGCCCGAGAAGAAGTCTCCGAGCACCATGGCCACGTCAGGTGTGCCGATCTCCTGGAGGGAGTAGTACACGCGAGTGAACGGCTTCTTTATCTTCAAGATGCGGCTGAGATCAATCGGCGTAGCGACGATCACCGAATCACACTTGGTCTTGTTGATCGTGGTTTCCAGATCCTTGACCTGCGCCTTGCCATAACCCATGGCCGGAAGCAACTCGCCGATTCCCGGATACTTCTTGAAAGTAGCGGTGATCGACTTGACTGTGTACGGACGCGGGTCGACGAGTTCGGCAGCGCCGTACTTGGAAGCGGCAACCACACCGGCGCCGTACTGCATCTCACCGTGGGTGAGCGTCGGGCCGTCTTCGACAACCAGAACCTTCTTGCCACGAATCAATTCCGGCTTGTCGACCTGGATCGGCGAAGCGGCATCGATAACGATAGCATTCGGGTTATACTCGGCGATGTTGGCACGCAGCTCGGCGATATCGTCGGCGTCGGCGGAATCCATCTTGTTGATGACGACAGCGTCAGCCATCAGCAGGTTGGCCTGTCCGGGATAGTAAGACAGTTCGTGACCGACACGGTGCGGATCCACGACGGTGAACAGGAAGTCCGTCTTGTAGAAAGACATGTCGTTGTTACCGCCATCCCAAAGGATAACGTCGGCCTCTTTTTCAGCTCTGCGGATGATGGCTTCATAATCCACACCAGCGTATACGATGACGCCGCTCTTGATGTGCGGTTCGTACTCTTCACGCTCTTCGATAGTGCATTTGTGCTTGTCCAGATCCTTCAGCGTGGCAAAACGCTGCCAGGTCTGCTTGGCCAGGTCACCGTACGGCATAGGGTGACGAATCGCCACGACCTTCTTGCCCATCGCCTGCAGAGCCTGCGCGACACGACGAGTGGTCTGGGACTTGCCGCAACCCGTGCGGATAGCAACAACACCGACGACCGGCTTGCTGGATTTGATCATAGTCGAGGCGCCGCCCTCAACAGAAAAACGAGCGCCGGCAGCCATTACGTAGGCAGCCTTCTCCATCACGTACTCGTACGGTACGTCGGAGTACGAAAAGATGACTTCCTCAACGTTGTGCTTTTTGATCAGGTCGATCAGCTTGGCCTCTTCGACAATCGGGATACCCTTCGGGTACAGCTTGCCGGCGAGAACGGCCGGGTACTTGCGGCCTTCGATGTCCGGAATCTGCGTGGCGGTAAAGGCTACCACCTCGACATCGTTGTTGTCACGGTACAGGCAATTGAAGTTATGGAAGTCGCGGCCGGCCGCGCCCATGATGATTACTTTTTTTCTGGTCTTAGCCATTACAAATTCTCCGTTCTGATTTTGTTTTCCAAATCCGTGTTACTCATCCGTCCTTCGTCCGGTTGTACCTGGATCATATGGAAGATGACAGCCAGATAAACAGAATCAGATACAACAACCGGAGACCACCTCCGGCCTTGATCGTGTATTTACACTTGGTCAAGTTTCTTGCTCCATTTTCCAGTTAGCTCAGAAATCGACTACTGATTGTCAATCTGCGCCCGCTGGATTGTTCCGGAGAAATCGACCGAGACCGATTTCCATTCGCTAAAGACATCAAGCGCCGCCGTGGCAGCTTCACGGTGACCGTTGCCGGTCTCCTTGGTACCACCGAACGGCAGATGCGTTTCCGCACCGATAGTCGGGGCGTTGACATAAAACAGGCCGGTGTAGACGTCGCGCATCGCGCGGTAGGCCTGGTTGATGTCTTTCGTGTATATCGCCGCCGACAGACCGTACGGCGTGTCGTTGGCCATTTCGATAGCTTCCTCAAACGTGCTGAAGGAACCGATCGACAGCACCGGGCCAAAGATCTCTTCTCTCCACAGGCGCATGCTCTGGTTGACATCTGCGAAAATCGTCGGCTGAACAAAGAAGCCCTTGTCGTATTCTTTGCCGCTCAAACGCTCACCGCCACAGACGAGGCGCGCGTTGTCTTCCTTTTTACCGATTTCAATATAGCTCAGTACGGTGTCAAGCTGACCCTGGTTGACTGACGGACCCATCTGGACCGATTCGTCAAGACCGTTTCCGACTTTCAGCTTGTTCGCGCGCTCGGCAAGCATCTTAGTAACTTTTTCAACTACGTCTTTGTGGCAGATCAAACGGCTGGTGGCCGTGCAACGCTGACCGGTCGTTCCGAAAGCACCCCAGAGGGCACCGTCGACGGCCAGTTCGAGATCAGCGTCGTCCATAACGATCTGTACGTTCTTGCCACCCATTTCGAGACAGGAGTGCTTGAACGTCGGGGCGCAGGACTCGGCAACTTTGCGGCCGACTTCGGTTGAACCAGTGAAAGAAATCACGCGGGTGCGCGGGTCCTTGATCAGCGGCTGGCCAACGGCTCCACCGGAACCGGTCACCATATTGATAACACCGGCCGGGACGCCTTCCTCTTCCATGACCTTGATCATGTTGACGACAGACATCGGGGTATCGGTGGCGGGCTTGATCACCACGGTGTTACCGCAGATCAGTGCCGGCATCGACTTCCAGGACGGAATGGCCATCGGGAAGTTCCACGGCGTAATGAAACCGCAAACGCCGAGCGGCTGACGAACGGTCATACAGAACTTGTTGGCAAGCTCAGACGGTGTGGTCATACCGAAGAGGCGACGGCCCTCGCCGGCCATGTAGTAGGTCATATCGATGGCTTCCTGAGTGTCACCGCGGGTCTCGGCGATCACCTTGCCCATCTCGCGAGTCATCTCCTGGGAGCAACGCTCTTTCTCAGCCCAGAGACGGTTGGCTACCCGATACAGAATCTCACCGCGCTTCGGAGCCGGGACCAGACGCCACTTTTTGTATGCCTCGGCGGCAGCATCGATAGCATCGGCAACATCAGCTTCGTTTGACTTCTGAAAGACACCAATCAGATCGTCCTGATCGGCAGGGTTACGATTTTCAAACGTTTTCCCTGATTTTGATTCGACCCATTCACCATTTATGTAGTTCTTGAAGACTTTGTCACTCATCGGTAACCCCGTGTATTTCAATAGGTTCTTGCTCCATTCGCTCAATGACAGGTTGTGAATTTCTTCACACCTTGCCAAGATAAGCGGGTAATATACTCGTTAAAGTTCCTATGTCAACCCGTTTCGCCCCTCTCGCGATTGCTTTTTTGCGTTATGCCGCAACAGATTACGGCCAGAGTCTCGCGTCAACAAATCGGCCTCTGAAAAGCAGCGCGATTCGGTTTGCTTTCGCATGTCGACCGCCGAATGGATCAGCAATGGTCACCACAAAAAACCAGACACTCTGCAGGGTATATCCGTCTAAAATACATAGACTAAAAACGGAGTAACCCTATGCATCTGCTGCTACTTGCGTCCCTCTTGTGTCTGCCGATAGCGCCTATAAACCCGGTCGAGGAGGATACCGTATCAAGTATCAACTTCCATGTCGCCGCCGGTGTGACCACCCCCAACGGTGTCGTTGGTGCCGGCCCGGAGTTATCCGCACGGTACGAATTGAGAATGACCCATCCCCTTGTCGTACGTTGCGCAGTTGATTTCAAATACTCCGAGACGAATTCCCACCTGTTCCCGAAGGGAGAACTCCTCACGTCGACTGTGGCGGTCGATCTTCTCTATTATCGAGGAACGCGCCACATGACCGGATACGTGGGAATCGGGGGGCTGTTTGCCCATAACAACTTCTCGGCCTTTAAGAAGACTTCGGACTCTTTGATGTTCTACGAGGATGTCGAGTCGGTGGACGTCACCGACGAGTTGGGGGTGCGTATCACACTGGGGCTGCGCTTTCATGAATGGTACTCGTTTGAGATCGCGGTGACGGAGGTCCGCCCGCGATTTGTAAAGAACCGGTCAAGTATCGACGGGGATCATTACTCACGAGATTACCTGGACACGCGCATGGGGGGCTTCAGGGTTTCGGTCGGGTATTTGCTGCCGATATTGCGGCGGTGAGGGAACTTCGTACTCCGTCGAGCCAACCTATTCCGGAAACTCATAGCCCGAAGTCCAGAGAAGCGAGCCCCATCCGGCGATGCCCGTGCCGCGTGATTCTCCCGATTCAAAGTCGTAGACCTCAAGCTTACATGTATTGCCGAGATTGTACGTCTGATACACAAATGCTAAACACCGGTCATCCGGCGAGAAGGCTAGTCGAGTCACTTGCTTCCCATGAAAGGCCAATTGGCTCTCCAAGCCCGTATCCACATCAAGAAGAAACACTCTCGTATCCTTCTTCCGCTCCCGCGGGCGATAACTGCGGCAGTAGACCATCCTACTTCCGTCGTGCGAAAGGGCAGGAGAAAAGACACGCTTCGCTAGAATCTCCGCACCGCCATCCTCGCTCACCAGATACAGGTTGTTCTGACACAGGATGACGTATGTCGCGCTGTCGACAAACGCCCCTTTGGGAAAGTAACCAGTGCTGTCGTTTGGACTGCCGTCGAACGGAATCTTGGACACCACGAGGAGCGAGGAATCTAATAGAAATATGCCTTTGTCTCCATCGTATTGACCGCACCAAAGATACTTCCTTGAGGAGCTGTCGTAATCCAGAGACCTGCAGATGAAGTCGTCCGAACAGAGATCCGACAGGAACTGAGGTGCTGCGTACGGGACGTACTTGTGCAAAACGGGAAGGCAGTCAACAAGCGAACTGTCCACTGAGACAGCATTAAGTCTATTGCCGGAGTCCAAGATCAATGTATCTCCTGGTCCCTGACATGGTATTTCGGGTTCGAAGACATGCGTATTCCAATCAACAGAGACATGGCGCCCGGTGGACGGTTCATTAACTGTGCTGTTGGAGCCCCACAGAAAGATAACACCCGGCAGACTCTCGTCCTGCAAGGGAGTACACCAGAGCATGAAGCATATCGGCAAGAGTATCGAAGCAACCACTACAATGATTGTTTTCCGCATTAGTCCCTCCCGATTCAGTCACAGGCGGAGAATTGGATTACAGACTTCACAATACATAATCAGGAGCAGGTGTCAAGTGAGTTGCCCGAGAGAATAGCGCGCGGACCTACTTCTCTCCGTCCCCTCTTGAGAAGGGCGGTTGAGAACCACGAGTGGTTTTCGACCGGGGTGTGTTTCTTCTTCATCTCGCAAGTGTCCTCGCAGGTCTGAAGACAGCCACGCGTGGCGTTGACCTTCGCTACGTAGCCACCACACCAATCAAGTGATGCACACTTCGACAGGCTCAGTGTGACTTGATTGGTACGCACCAACGTCATTCCCCGTTATACCGCGCCAGGAAATCCTTCCGGAACGAATCGAAACGGTCTTCCTCGATGGCCTGCCTGATCCCCCGCATCAGATTCTGGTAGAAATAGCACGAGTGGTAACTCGCCAGCACCATCCCCGTGATTTCCGACTGATTGTACAGATGCCGGATATACGCCCGGCTGTATCGTTGGCACACGCGGCAGTCGCAGTTCGGGTCAAGCGGGCCGTCATCGTTGGCACAGTCGGCGTTGCGATACACCAGCGGACCTTCGGATGTAAACACGTTCCCCGTCCGGGCGTTGCGAGTCGGCAGCACACAGTCGAACATGTCGATCCCATACGAGACGGCCATCAGGATATCCTCAGGATACCCGACTCCCATCAAATAACGCGGACGGTCTTTCGGAAGATGCTCAATCGTGTGCGCCAGCATATCTTCCATTTCGTCTTTGCTCTCCCCCACCGACAGACCGCCAATGGCGTTCCCCGGAAGGTCCAGCGAAACAATCTGCTCTGCCGACTCCGTACGCAGGTCCTTGTACACCGAACCCTGTACAATCCCGAACAGATTGGGCGGATTCTCTTCGGTCTCAGAAAGCAGCCTGTGTGTGCTGACACATCGTTTAGCCCAATCGTACGTCCGCTTGACTCCCTCGGCTGCCTGTTCGTGCGTTGCAGGATACGGCACGCACTGGTCGAAGGCCATTATGATATCTCCGCCCAGATCGTGTTCGATTTCCATCACGCGTTCAGGCGTGAACATGTGGCGGGAGCCGTCGTGGTGTGACTGAAATTGCACGCCTTCATCGGTAATCTTCGATATATGCTTCAGCGAAAAGACTTGATAGCCGCCGCTGTCAGTCAACGTCGGTTTGTGCCAGCGATTAAACCCGGCCAGTCCCCCCTGCGCTTTGACGATCTCCGTGCCGGGTCTCAGGTACAGGTGATAGGTATTACCGAGAATGATCTCGGCTCCCATTTCCTCGAGGTCTTCGCAGGTCATCGCTTTCACCGCACCGGCGGTGCCGACCGGCATGAATGCGGGTGTTTGGAAACTGCCGTGGGAGACGGTGACTTCGCCGCGACGAGTGCGGCCTTCGGTATGCTTGAGCGTGTAGATTTTCTGCTTAGTCAAAAACGCATTCCAGTGCTGTGCCGAGTTCCTTGACTCCGATCAGTTTCACGGATTTGTGGAGGCTGGCGTTGTCGTGTATTTGTGAAAGGTTGGCCTGCGGCATGACAATCTGCTTGAAACCGAGTTTGGCCGCTTCTTTGATGCGTTGCTCTATGTTGGTGATCGCACGAACTTCGCCGGAAAGTCCTACCTCGCCGATTACGAGCGTTTCCGCGCTGACCGCTTTGTTCATGAGCGAGGATACGATTGCGACGAGCATCGGAAGATCAAGCGACGGTTCAGAAAGCCGCAGCCCCCCGGCGACAGACAGGAACACATCGTTGGTGCCCATCGGGTAGCCGCCACGCTTCTCGAGTATCGCCAGCAGCAGAGCAAGTTTCTTGTTGTCGATTCCGCCTGCCACTCGCTGCGGGTTGCCGTAAGTTGCCGCCGTTACGAGCGCCTGTACCTCGACCATGAGCGCGCGGTGGCCTTCACAGACCCCGGCGACGACTGAACCCGTGCGCGGTTCACGAATGTCGTTCGATAGAAAGAACGAGGACGGATTGGTGACTTCGACAAGCCCGTTTGATTTCATCTCGAACAGGCCGATCTCTGAGGCTGAGCCATATCGGTTTTTGGTGACACGCAACACTCGATACAAATGCGATGAGTCACCCTCGAAATAAACGACGGTATCAACCATGTGTTCGAGTACTTTCGGTCCGGCGACCATGCCTTCTTTGGTAACGTGCCCGACCAGGAACAGCGAAAACCCCTGTGCCTTGGCAACCGTCACAAGTTGGTTGGCCGACTCCCGTACCTGCGAAACCGTCCCCGGCGGAGAATCAAACTGACCGGAGGACATAGTCTGAATCGAATCGATCAACACCACGACGTATTGCGATTTTGAGAGCAAGTTGATAGTATCTTCAAGGTTGGTGCTGTTGACAACCGTGATATTGTCGCCGACTACGCCGAGTCGCTCGGCGCGCATTTTGATCTGAGGCAGGGATTCCTCGCCGGTCACGTAGAGCACCGGCAGTTTCTGACGTGAATAGCATTCGGCAGCTTGAAGCAGCAGCGTCGATTTCCCGATTCCCGGATCGCCTCCGAGGAGAATCGCCACCCCCGGCAGGAGCTGTCCACCAAGAACGCGGTCGAACTCAGCAATACCGGAGGAATAGCCGGACAGTCGTTCCTGCGAAATCTGGGCGATGGTCTGCTTTTCTATTTCCGGACCGGAGCGTGCTGCAGTGCTTTTCCTGGCCGGCACGCGTTCCTCTACGAGGCTGTTCCATTCGTTGCATTCACGGCACTGCCCCTGCCATCTACTGTGTTCGGCGCCGCACTGGCTGCAGAAATAGGCCGTTTTAGTCTTGCGAGATACTACCATCAACCTTCCTCAATGGGGCCGTGTGCCTGGCCCTCGATGAACTGCCTGACAATTGGGTTGTCGGTGTTGCGAACCTCTTCGGGAGTACCGTCGAACTCGACTTTTCCCTGATACAGCATGATGATCCGATCTGCTATTTTGAACGCCGAGCGCATGTCGTGAGTTACCGCCACCGAGGTTACATTCAGTTTTTCGTTTAGTTCCACAATCAGGTCGTTGATGACGTCCGACGTAATCGGATCGAGGCCGGTTGTCGGTTCGTCGTAGAGCAGGACTTCGGGATCGTTGGCAATCGCGCGGGCGAGGCCAACACGTTTCTTCATACCGCCGGAAAGCTCGGCTGGATATTTCAGCGCAGCAGATTTCAACCGGACCAAGTCGAGTTTTTCAGTAACTCGCTTCTCGATTTCCTCGGCCTCAAAGATGCGCTGTTCCTTCAGCCCCAGACCGACGTTCTCGGCAACGCTGAGTGAGTCAAAGAGCGCTGCCGACTGGAAGAGCATACCGAACCGCTGCCGAAGCAATACCAATTCGGCGGCGTTGAGATCGGCCAACTCGTCGCCATCAACCACAACCCGGCCTTTGTCCGGATCCAGCAGCCGAATCAGATGTTTCAGCAAAACCGATTTGCCACAGCCGGACTGACCGATCACTGCCAGGGATTCCCCTCTCTCAATGTCGATATTCACACCGCTGAGGACAGACTGGCCCCGGAACTGTTTATGCAGATTCTCTATCTGTATGAAAGGTGCAGACATCTCTCTATATCCTGAACAGTATCACGGCAAAAATGAAATTGAACACTAAAATCAGCACACACGATATCACTACCGAGTTGGTGGTCGCAACGCCAACCCCCTGTGCACCGCCCCTGGCGCGGAACCCTTCGTAGCAACCGACTGTCCCGATGATCAAACCAAAAACGCCGGCTTTGATCAGGCCGTTAATGAAGTCCATCAACTTGAACGAATTCCGGAACCCGTTGAGAAACATCTCCGAAGAAACATCAACACCAAGCACCGAAATAATCAGCCCGCCGATGATCGCAACGAAATTGGAAAAGAACACGAGCAACGGCAGCATGAACAGACAGGACAGGATTCTCGGCATAACGAGATAACGGATCGGGCTGATTCCCATAGAATCAAGAGCGTCGATTTGCTCGGTCACTCTCATCGTGCCGAGTTCGGCTGTGATGCCTGCTCCCACTCGACCCGCCACCACCAGCGCCGTCAGCACGGGGGCGAGCTCAATGACGACCGCCTTGCCGACCGCATGTCCGAGCAATCGCAGAGGCGCCCCGATAAACTTGAACTGGTAGGCCGCCTGCCACGCGGCCACGGCACCCACAAATACGGAAATGACTGCAACGAGCGGAAGCGACCGGACACCAATGGCGTAGAGCTGTTGGAAGATGACCTTGCCGGACCGATGAACGTCTTTCAGTGATATGACGAACTTGCCCAAAAGCAGACACAGACCGCCAACGGCATTGATGAATCTTACCCCGCGACGGCCTATTACCGCTAATCCTAAGTTCATCTACTCTCCTAGAACGGTGAGACCTCGCCCCCACCAACCGGTGTGACATTCGGCGGGAGGTCATCGGGTCTCTGACTTAGATTTTCAAACCGGGCCAATTCGCTGATGAAATTGAGTTTGACAACTCCTGTCGGGCCGTTTCGCTGCTTGGCAATGATGACTTCCGAACGTCCCTGAGCCTCCAGGAATTTCGGATCGTTGCGATCAAGGTGCGAGAGATAGAACTCCTCACGGTAGAGCATCAGCACAAGATCGGCATCCTGCTCGATAGCGCCTGACTCGCGCAGGTCAGCCAACTGCGGACGTTTCTCCCCGCCGCGTTGTTCCACGGCGCGAGAAAGCTGCGAAAGAGCCATCACCGGAACGTTCAACTCCTTGGCGACGGCCTTCAGATTGCGCGTAATCTGCGATATTTCCTGCTGCCGGTTCTCTGTCCTGACCGATGAATGCATTAACTGGATGTAGTCGACGATGATCAAGTCCAGACCGTGCTGCTGGGCTTTCAAACGACGCGCCTTCGCACGCAATTCCAGCGGAGACAGACTCGGGGAGTCATCGACAAGGATATTCGTATTCGTGAGCGCTCCGCCGGCAATGGGAAGGCGTCGCCATTCGTTATCGTTGAGCTTGCCCGAACGGACCTTATGTTGATTGAGTCGCGCCCGACCACAGAGCATGCGAAGCACCAGCGACTCCTTGGACATTTCCAGAGAGAAGATGCCGACCGTGCGAGGGTTCTTTTCGTCGGTGGCCATATTCTCGGCGATGTTCATCGCCAGCGACGTCTTGCCCATTGAAGGTCGGCCGGCCACAATGACAAGGTCTCCCCCGTGAAGGCCGAGCGTTTTGCTGTCGAGATCGACGAAACCGGTGGCCATACCGACCATGGCTCCGTCGTCGTTCTGCATGTCCTCAATCTGTTGCATCTGACCGTCGATCAAGTCCCGAATCGGTGTGAACCCCTGACGCAATCGACTCTCAGATAGCTGGAAAATATTCGACTCAGCCTCATCCAACAGTTGTTCGACCGGAAGCTCCGAGGCATAGCAGCTTTCGACGATCTCATTCGATGTAGAAATCAACCGACGAATGACGCCGGTTTCCATGACAGCGTGCGCATAAGAGGCAACGTTGCCGGTTGAGGCAACCTCTTCTACCAGTTCCACGAGATACGTCCGGCCACCGATCTTGTCCAGCACGCCCTTTTTTTGCATCGCAATCGAGAGCGTGGAAACATCGCACGGCTCCGTCTTGTCGTACAATTCGAGAGCGGTTCGGTAGATCAACTGATGTTTGGGAACGTAGAAATCCTGCGGGTCGCGAAGTATCTCGATGACCCGGTTCATAGCCTCGTCGTTCTTGAGGATAGCGCCGATAACGGCTCGTTCCGCCTCAAGTGAATGGGGCGGTTCAAACCGGCTGCTGTCTCTTTTCTCAGAACGCTGACGATAGGCCATACGGGTTATTTCATTTCTTTCAGGCGGGCCATGATCAGTTGCATGTCGGCCCATGTGTCGTGCTTGTATTTCGGGAATCGGAGCAGTGCCGCCGGATGATAGGTTGCCAGAAGCGGGGTGCCCTCGAATTCGTGCCATTGATTGCGCAGACGGCCGAGCGGTGTCGTTGTCTGGAGCATCGCCTGCACGGCGATTCTACCAAGTGCGCAGATCAGTTTCGGTTTCACCAGCCGGACCTGCTGGCGAAGGTACGGAAAGCACTGTGCCATTTCATCCGGTTGCGGGTCGCGGTTGCCCGGGGGACGGCATTTCAGGATGTTGGCGATATAAACGTCTTCCCGCTCGAACTCCATCGCCGTAATGATCTTGGTCAGAAGCTGCCCGGCGCGTCCGACAAACGGTTCCCCCTGTCGATCTTCATCAGCACCCGGAGCCTCACCGACAAACATCAGGTCGGCGTTAGGATTGCCGGCTCCGTAGACGAATTTGATTCGTGTCTCTCCCAGCGAGCAGTTGGTGCAGGTGCAGATAGCCTTGCGGTGCTCTTCGAGGGACGAGTATTCTTTATCGGGCGTCAGCAGTGCGGTATCTTGCAGTTCACGTCCTGTGGCCATTCCTGTCGTCTCCGATACGAGGGCGTAGCTTTCTATGTTCGCGCAGAGGTCAGCGGCTGCCTGCTTGCCAGGACTGTCGCTCGCAACGATCATCTCCCCCAAACCGTTCTCGACCTGGAAAGCGACGGCACTACGCAACATCTCATGTAGGGTATCAGGCTGTTCCTTGCTCACACTACCTCCTGCGGTGTGTGCAAGTTAAGCCATCCCGGCAATCTTTTCAAGCAATTTGAACGCTACGTTGGACTTGTTATCAAGCGGCCACTCTTCCGGGTCACCCTCAGGTTGAATAATCGTGACCTTGTTGGTATCGTGATCGAAGGCCGAATTGGCATCGAGGGGATTGTTCAGCACGATCATGTCGAGATTCTTGGCCTTGAGCTTTCTGCGGGCGTTGGCAATCCCGTCATCTGTCTCCAGCGCGAAGCCGATCAGCACCTGACCGTCTTTCTTGCGTTCCCCCATCGCCTTGAGGATGTCGACAGTTGGTGACAAAGAGAGCTGCATTTCGGCCTGTTGCTTCTTGATTTTGTGGGCGGCCGCCTGGGAAGGCGCGAAATCGGCCGGCGCGGCGGCCATGATCAGGTAGTGGGTATCGGGAAATCGCTGAGAGACAGCCTGGTACATTTGATCTGTGGTCTCAACCGGGACAAAATCAACACCTGACGGTGCACTCAAACGACTGGGACCGGAGACAAGGGTCACTGTGGCACCAAGCTGTACCGCGGCCTCGGCAAGGGCATAACCCATTTTGCCTGAGGATCGATTGGAGATGTATCTAACGGGGTCTATTGGTTCGCGGCAGGGTCCGGCGGTGATCAGGAGTCTCTTCCCGGTCAGGACTGCCTTCGTTTGATTGGTTGGTACGCTTTTTTTTTTGCCGAGCAGGCGTTCGATTGCGGCCAGAATCTCTCTCGGTTCGACCATCCGCCCGATGCCTACATGATCGCAAGCCATGTCGCCCTCGGCGGGTCCTACTACCTCGTAACCGATCTCTCTGAAATAGGCCGCGTTGCGCTTTGTAGTCGGGTGTTGCCACATCTGGGGATTCATGGCCGGAGCCACCATCACAGGTACAGGCGAGGCGATAACAACTGTTGTCAGGAGATCATCTGTCACGCCGGAGGCAATCTTGCCAAAGAAATTCGCGGTGGCAGGAGCGATTACAACCACATCAGGCCAGTTGGCCAGATCGATATGTCTGGTGCCGACGAACTCCCTTTCGGGAAACATGTCAACCGCTACCGGATAGCCGGACACGGTTTCGAGCGTGAGAGGAGTGATAAACTTTGTGGCGGATTTCGTCATCATGACGCGCACTTCGGCACCCTGACGCATCAGATCGCGCACGAGGTACGGAACCTTGTAGCAGGCTATCCCCCCGGTCAGCCCGACGAGAACTTTCTTACCCTGTAAGGACATCTCAGTTGATTTGGCCGGTCAGATCCATTTCGGAATCATCAAGCATCCCGCGTTCCAGATCACCAAACTCGCTGGACATAACAGCCGAGGCGATCAGCCGAACCTGTTCGCCGGTAATCATGCGGGTGCCGAAAGACTCCACGCGGTCGAGGATGTTTTCAAACTGTTCGCTGTTCAGGAGGCCGAGATTGAGCAGCTTGAGCATGAAGCCGTGAGCATCGGTAGACAGCCTTGCACGCTCGGAGTCGGTGAGAATTCGGCTGCCACCGGGCTTATTGGGAAAGGCAGAATACAGATTGTCACCGCTCGTCCCCATGTGCTCCAGCACCCAGGTATAAGCCGTAGAAATCTCTTCTTCGGTGTAGCCAAGATTCTTCAATTCAGACGAGAACTCGGAAACACTTGACCATTGGTCATCGGATTCCTCAAAGCTGTCCATCAGGAAAAATACAATCTCAAGAACTCTCGAATCCACTACCATACCTCAACTTCAGGTTAACCTCGGGCAAGATAATCCGGTTTGCCCAAAGGCGCAAGTTATAACCGCGTGAAAACCAGTACTCTGATCCGTTACGGCACAAACGCCAGAAGCGGAATCGGTGTAACATACTGTCTACCAATGCGCTCCACCACCGATCTAAAGTGCTGCAGAAACAGCCTTCAGTTGTCCAGCGCTCCTTCGTCGATCCAATCCTTGATTTTCTGCTGTTCCTGGCTGGTGAGATAGGGCTGAACGGTCGGCGGCATCCGTGATCCAAATGGCACCAGACTGTCGGTTGTTTTGGTGTAAAGCGTGCTGTTCCGGCTGTCGCCCATCTGAACGACGTGGCTGTCTGCTACAATGAAACGAGTGTTGGTACCGGTGGCGTTTACGAGCGTGTTGCGAGTGAGCGGATCCATCAGCAAACCGCCTCGAGGATTGCTCCCGGCACCGTGACACATGACTGCAATTGCACAAGAAACCTGCAAAATCGGTTTGACATCGCTCTCGAAACTCACTCCGGCAACATCGTTATCGACAATCGTCCCCAACCCCTCGCTGTCGGTTAGCGTGGCGCCCGTGATGTTGGAAATCGCAATAGAGAAAACTTCCTGAGCCTCGACACTGCCGTCGTCAATCGTGGCAACCAGGATTGTCGTGGCAACCGTGCCGGCCGGGATTGTGTCAGTACCGGTAGCTGTGATGTAGTCAGCCGGTGCGATAGCGGTCACGTCTGATGTTGTGTAGTTAAACACCACGGCCTCATCGCCAGCCTCACTCAGGGAAACGTTGAACAGCGCGGTATTGCCTTCGATTACCGATTGGTCATCAATTGCAATCGTCGGCAGAGTCGGGTTGTCAACCGGCTCTGTTCCTGAATCGGAGCAGCCGTATATCCAGCCGGCCACACAAACAACCGCGAAGGCTATCTTGAATATCTTTGAGGTCTTGACCATAAGTCACTCTCTGCAACGGGCATATGCTAAACCACTTGTCCGGTTAGTATCCTACATGCAACCGGAGCAGGAAATCATCCTCGTTTTCACGGTATCCCCGCGTGTGCCGCGTATACTCCGGTCTCAGTTCTACAAACGGGAGCGGATACAGATCCAATCCCACGCGGAAGAATTCATCAACGCCCCCGGCATAGCGACGGTCACCGTCGAAGAAATCATACTCCCCCTGCAAATACAGACCGTGCATAATCCCGACGGTCAGTGCCCCGTAGGTGATCAGCGTATCATTGGACTGACCGACCAGATCAAGTTCACCCATTGCGGTGAACGGTCCAAACGACAGTCCGCCGAAGACGGCTTTGGCGTGAGGAAAATCACCGTAGCTGCCGTCCAGCTTCTTCGCCAGACGTAACGATGTCCCCGCCATACAGCTGAACGGTCCCAGTTTCCAGGGAGCGTAGAGACGGAAACCAAACACATCCCGGTCATTGGTGTTGAATACTTCCGCCGAGACATTCAGCACGTCAAAGAACTCGCCTCCAACAGAGAGGCCGTCGAGATACATCTCCCGCCGATTCCCGGTGAGCCTGCGGTTGAACGCATAGCTGTCGATATTCTGCAATCCAAATGTCGGCTGAAACCGACCGGCCTTGATGAAATAGTCCTGACCATGCAGCCACAGAAGGGCATAGTTCTCCGACAATCCCTCTTTGTCCACGCGAATCTGGTAGGAGAACATCCTGAGCGGGCGAACGCTGACGTAGGCATCGGTCTGCTCACGAGTGAACGTGCCGTTATCATCAAGCGTATGCCTGAAGTCGAATCCGACTTGCAACGCCTCACTTACTACAGGTGAGGTGGCCTTGTCTTCGACCAGTCTCTTTGTCTGTGGGAAACACAGCTCCTGCAGCGCGATGGATTGATTGCCAAATTCATTGCGCATACCTCCCCCGTTCGGGTCGACATGGCAGATCCCGCAATTGGCGGCGTGTTCCACTGCCAGTCTTGGCAGCGAGGATACGCTGGCGCCCAGACAGACAATCAGGATCAGGCAGCAGATCGGTATCACAAGTCGGCTGGTTTTGGTCGGTCTATCATCAGTCATTTCAAGGCCTGTTTATCTCGGTTTCAAGAACCAATGGTGCTCTTTATCCCAAAAAAAGGCGGGGCAGGTCTCCCTGCCCCGTCCTCAGAGGATATTGTTATCTATCGGTAGGTTACGGCTTGATCTTCAGGCCGCACCGCCCGTCTAATGCTTGAAGTGCCGTATTCCGGTGAACACCATTGCGGCGTCGGCCTTATCGGCGGCAGCAATAGCGTCCTCGTCGCCCTTCGAGCCACCCGGCTGGATTATGGCCGTCACACCGGCATCGGTGCCGATTTCGACACCATCCGGCATCGGGTAAAAAGCATCGGAGGCCATGACTGAACCTTTGGCCCTGTCCCCGGCCCGTTTGACCGCCATAAACCCCGAGTCGACGCGGGAGGTCTGCCCCATCCCGACACCCACCGTGGCGCCGTCTTTTGCCAGGACAATCGCGTTTGATTTGGTGTGCTTAACAACGGTCCAGGCAAACAACAGGTCTTTCATCTCCTGCTCGGTTGGCTGGCGTTTGGTCACGATCTTCAGTTCGGTAGGATCAAGCACGTGTTCATCGGCCGATTGTACGAGCAGTCCACCCCTGATGAACTTGTAAACGACTTCGCCCTTGGGGCGGCCATTGGCGATTTCCGGCAGCGCCAAAATCCGGCGTGCTTTCTTCTTCTTCAATAGCTTGACGGCCTCCGGCGTGAATCCCGGAGCCAGCATACACTCGACGAAGTGCGTTTTATGGAGAAGCTCGGCACATTCCAGATCGACCTCGCGGTTCAATCCGATAATGCAGCCAAAAGCCGAGAGCGGATCACTTTCATAGGCGCGATCGTAAGCCTCAGCCAGCGAGTTCCCGATAGCGGCACCGCACGGATTGGCATGTTTCAGCAAGCAGGCAAACGGCTGGTCGAAATCCAGCAGCATGTCAAGGCAAGCGTCGAGGTCACCGTAGTTATTGTACGAAAGCTCTTTGCCGGAAAGGATTTCACCGTTGAGAAGTGTCGCGTTTGTGAAACCCGGCATGGCATACACAGAGGCTTTTTGATGAGGATTCTCGCCATACCGCAGCGAAGAGGCGTGAACATAGGTCAGGTTTAGCTCTTTGGGAGACACCGGTGCGCTCTCCTCTTTCGGTCCCTCCGGTACCCTGGCATGGGCGAAGTAAGCTGCTATTGCCGCCTCATACTCGGCAGTCAGCGCGAACACTTTGGAGGCGCAACGCTGGCGGAATTCAGGCGTCGTAGCGCCATCGTTTTCCTTCAGCTGATCAAGCAACGATCCGTAGTCTGAAGGATCGACGACCACTGTCACGCTGGCGTAGTTCTTCGCGGCAGAGCGAAGCATCGAGGGACCGCCGATATCGATGTTCTCGATGATCTCTGAATGGGTTGCATCTTCACGGGCGACCGTTTCCTGGAACGGATACAGATTCGTCACCACGAGGTCTATTCCCCGTGAGTCCAACTCGGCCAGTTCTTCGACGTCTTTGGGGTTGTCGCGACGAAACAACAGTCCGGCGTGGATTTTCGGGTGCAGCGTTTTGACGCGCCCGTCCATTACTTCGGGGCTGCCGGTGAAAGTCGGGACCGAAATTGCGTGAATGTCGGCCTCGCGCAGTTTTCTCAGCGTTCCCCCGGTGGAGATTATCTCGACACCGAGTTTCTCAAGTGCGGCGGCGAGTTCGACCACGCCGGTCTTGTCAGAAACCGATATCAGCGCTCTTCTTATCTTTCCAGCATCCGTCATCTTATTCTTTCCCGGTCAGGAGTTTCTGGGCTTCGAAATACCGCTTGGAAGAGGCCAGAACGGCTTCTTCCGGAAGTTCCGGTGCTGGTGGCTTTTTGTCCCAGCCAAGTGAACTGAGATAGTCGCGAACCGGCTGTTTGTCAAACGAGGGCTGCCCCTTGCCGACTTCGTATTTGTCAACCGGCCAGAAGCGGCTGGAATCCGGCGACAGGACCTCGTCGATCAGGATGAACTTCCCGTCTCTGAATCCAAATTCAAACTTGGTGTCCGCGATGATGATTCCCTTGGTCAGAGCATAGTCGGCGGCTGATTTATATACCGCGAGCGATTTATCACGACACAGTTCGGCGGTCTCTTTGCCAACCTGATTGACCATCGTATCGTAACTGATGTTTTCGTCGTGACCGTCATCGTTTTTGGACGATGGCGTAAACAGCGCCTTCGGAAGCTTTTCCGATTCCCGCAAATCGGGAGCAAACTCGAAGCCGTGCACAATATTCGATCCGGCCTTGCGGGCCGCGAGCAGTTCCTTCCACATGGAACCTGAAATGTAGCCGCGCACGATGCACTCAATGTCGATACGGTCAGCCTTGACGACGATCATCGACCGGCCGTCGAGTTCGTCACGATACTTGCGCAGGTCTTCCGGGTACTCATCGATATTGGCGGTGATGAGATGGTTGTCAACCACATCTTTCAGATGGTCGAACCAGAACAGCGATGTTTGAGTCAGCACTCGTCCCTTGCCGGGGATACCGTTCGGCATCACGACATCGAAGGCCGAGATGCGGTCGGTGGCGATAAACAATAGTCGGTCGCCGAGGTCGTATATGTCGCGTACTTTGCCGCGACGGACGAGCGGATATTCTTTGATATCCGTAGTCATTACCGTATTGGTCATGTTAGAGTTCATAGTCACCTCTGATAAGTTTTTCCAGAGTAGCAGGATACAGTTTGTGTTCTTCGACCAGAACCCGCGCCGCGAGTTCCTCGGCCGTTTCGTTGTGGCTAACGGGAATCCTGACCTGTGCCAGGATTTTCCCGTGATCGTAGATTTCATCAACCAGGTGGATCGTCGGACCGGTCTCTTTATCCCCCGAGTCGAGTACCGCTCGGTGCACATTGATGCCGTACATACCTTTGCCACCGTGTTTGGGCAACAGGGCGGGGTGGATGTTCGTGATACGTCCTTTGAAGGCTCTTACTACGTTTGCGGGCAACAGTTTCAGGTAACCGGAAAGAGCAATGTAGTCAACCTGCTTCTCTTTGAGTTGTGCCATCAGGTCTTCTGCGGCAGCTTCCGGGCTGTAGTACTTCTTCGGGCGATAGACGAATGACTCAATCCCTTCGCGTGCGGCACGTTCAAGTCCAAACGCCTTTTTTGAACTGGAGACAACCCAGACGATATCAGCTGACAGCGCACCGTTTTTGGTCGCGTCGACGAGCGACTGGAAGCCGGTTCCGCCACCGGAGAGAAAGACGGCCACGCGGGCCGGAAGTCTGGGCATAGAGTTAACCTTCCAGTGCTTTCTTCAAGAGTCTGTTCACAATCGAGGGGTTGGCGCGTCCACCGGTCGCCTTCATAATCTCGCCCACGAAAAACCCCATCAGCGCAGGTTTCCCTGCCTTGTACTTGCCGACATTAGCAGAATTCGCAGCAAGGACACGGTCGACCTCGGCCTGCAACGATTTCTCGTCACTGATTTGGCCCAGACCTCGCTTGTCGATAATCTCACCTGCCGATTTGCCGGTGTCAATCATTTCCGCAAAAACGGTTTTGGCAATCTTGCCTGAGATTTTGCCCGACTCGACCAGTTTGAGCAAATCGCCCAGGTGTAGCGGGCTTGCTTTGCACTCGCCGATACTCTCTCCCCGTTCGCGGAGACTGCCGAGCACTTCGGTCTGAATCCAGTTCGAGGCGGTACGGGAGTCGACTGACTCACCGACAACCTGTTCAAAATAGTCGGCCAGCGAGCGATTGTCGCAGAGCACTTCGGCATCGTACTGTCGCACACCGTATTGAGCAACGAACCGCGCCTGTTTTGCATCCGGAAGCTCCGGCGTGGCGCTCGTGGCCGCCGTTATCCATCGATTCCCAAGAACCAGTTCCGGGAGGTCCGGCTCCGGGAAATAGCGATAATCGGGCGACTCCTCTTTGGTTCTCATCGGCTCGGCCACCTGACGGTTTTCATCCCAGAGAAGAGTAACCTGCTCGACCTTACCTCCGTTACGAAGCAGATCAATCTGGCGATTAACCTCATATTCCAACGCTTTTTGCACACCTTTGAATGAATTTAAATTCTTCAGTTCGGTTCGAGTGCCGAGTTTGTCGGAGCCGACAGGACGGACCGAGGCGTTGGCGTCGCAGCGAAGGTGCCCCTTCTCCATGTCGCCGGCACAGACCTCCAGATACTGGAGAATCTGCTTAAGTTTCTGAAGGCAGGCGCGGGCTTCTTCGGGCGTTCGGATATCCGGTTCGGTAACGATTTCGATCAGCGGTGTGCCGCATCGGTTTAGATCAACCCGCGTGTGCGCTTCGTCGCCCTGTGAGTGCAATGACTTGCCGGCATCTTCTTCGAGATGAATGCGGTTCAACCGGCAGGATTTTTCCTCGCCCGATTGCAGGCGAAACGAAACCTGCCCGCCTTTGCCGATTGGCAGGTCATACTGCGAAATCTGGTAGCCTTTGGGAAGGTCCGGATAGAAGTAGTTCTTGCGGGCAAATACGGACCGCTCGCGGACTTCACCGCCGACGGCAAGAATGGCCGAGACCGCTTTGTCCACGGCTGTCTGATTTAGAACGGGAAGAGCGCCAGGCAGTCCAAGGCAGACCGGACAGGTGAGACTGTTCGGGGGCGCACCATAAGCCACTCTGCAGCCGCAGAAGATTTTGCTTTCGGTCTGTAATTGCGCGTGAACTTCAAGCCCGATAACCGGCTCAAAACCGTTGTAGCTGACCAAAATCCGTTTCCTGCCTTGTCCCTGTTTCGCCGACAGACGACCTGCGAGCGGACGTACTGAAACGGCAGTTCAAAGGCAGAATATACCCTACCGGTTTAGAATGTCAATCCATATCCAGTCGATCAAGCCACTCCATTCAGCCAGCAGATAGAAGGCTATCACTTGAACGGCAACGAGATAGAGCCGAACCAGCACTGATTCCTCGGCCTCCTCGGTGTCGATCCCTGCCCGCTTGCAGATGAGAATGGGTAACTGCGCTGCAAATGACACAAACTGAAAGAACCAGAAAAGAGGATTGAACAACTGGAGTTTCTGCACCCAGAGCTGTTTCTGGTACTTGACGATAGCTAAATCAAGCGCTTTGAGTGGCGTATCGTCATCGAGTGAAAACTGCCTGACGACATGATCCCGGAAAATCGCCTTGATGATGTTAACCCGAATCTTCTTGCCTCCCCGGACCGGCGCATCACGCGTGACCATACCACCAAGGCCAATACGACGCAGGGAATCCACAGCCATCGGCACCAGCGGCTCCATCTTATGCCGCACCATCTGGGCCGGAACGTTCCCCTCTCTATTAGTGAAGCCGATGTACTCAACGTACAGTTTGCGGAACTCCGTGAGGTTCTCAAGCCGGTCTCTGACTTCGAAATAGGTCATCCAGGTCATCCGTTCACCTCAAGAAAGGCTGCCAACTCACGGTTGAACCTGTCCGGCGCCTCGATATTCAGCATGTGTCCGGTCCCCTCGTAGATAGAAAGCCTGCTGCCTTTGATGCGATGATGAAGTTCTCCGGCCAGGCTGACAAACACCTTGTCCAGTTCACCGGCGAAGATCGCCGTTGGAGCCGTGATCTCGTGTACACGCTCAAGGTCGTTCGTGCGGGGATACTTGCCCCGCATCGGATCCGACCAGATGCGTCCGCTGAAACCGTCCATCATCACGCTCATTTCCTTGCCGATGTCTTCTCGTCGGCCCTTGTACCAGGCCAAACTCCAGGTCATCCATTTCACCAGAGCGGCATCGACTCCCCGCTCGCGGGCCAGTTGGTCGAGCTTCGAAAACTTTTTGCTCACGTTGTAGCCTGCCGCAGCAGTACTGACCAGAGACAGCGATAACAACCGGGCTTGATGCTCAAGAGCGTACCCGATTGCAGTGGAGCCACCCATCGATAGACCGACAAGGTGAAACCGGTCTATCTTCAACTTATCGACCAACTTAGCCAAGTCCTCGACCCTGTTAGCCCGGCCGTAGCCGGTCTCGGGGGCGTCAGATTGCCCATGGCCACGGGCGTCGGGCGTAATCACTCGGTAGCTGTCTGAAAAGAAACTCGCCTGCGATCTCCACTGACGGTGATCCAGTGAAAAACCGTGAAGGCAGATAATCGGCACCCCTTCGCCGCACTCCTTGTAGTACATCTTGATCTCGCCCAGATCGATCAACGGCATAGCTATGCGGTCTCCTTCACGCATCTTGCAATGTCGAACAATGACTGCTCATGAAGATACCGCGCCATAAACTGTACGCCCACCAGGCCGCCTTCGCACGGAACGGATATTGCCGGAATGCCGGCCAATGAAGCGGGCGTGGTATAGACATCGGAGAGGTACATCGCCATCGGATCGTCGATCTTTTCCCCAAGCCTGAAAGGCGGAGTAGGCGTGGTCGGCGAGGCGATGAGGTCAACCGATTCGAAGGCCGCGTCGAATTCCCTCCGCATGAGCGCACGTACTTTCGAGGCTTTCACATAGTATTCATCGTAGTATCCCGATGACAGAACATGGGTGCCGAGCATAATTCGCCGCTTGACCTCGGCACCTAACCCTTGCGCCCGCGTTTCGGCGTACATGTCTTCGAGTGAACCGTCGCCTGCAACTCGGAGACCGTAGCGAGTGCCGTCGTACCGCGCCAGATTCGAGGATGCTTCCGCGCTGGAGATGATGTAGTAGACGGCGTTCGAAACTCCGGTGAGCGGAAGGGAGATATCAAGCAACTTGTGTCCCTGCCGTTCGAGTTTCGTCATGAGGGACTGGATTGTGTCGCCGACTTGTGGATCGAGGCCTTCGGCGAAGTATTCTCTTGGCATGCCGATTGAGTATTTGCGATCTGATTGGACAGAGTCACGCGTGACCTCAATGCTGGTCGCGTCTCGCTTGTCACGACCGCAGATGGCACGGAAAAGAAGCGAGAGGTCCTTAACATTGCGAGCGAATGGTCCGATCTGGTCGGTCGAGGATGCAAACGCGGCAAGGCCGTATCGTGAGACGGCCCCGTAGGACGATTTCAATCCGAGAATGCCGCAAAACGCCGCCGGCTGACGGATAGAGCCACCCGTGTCCGAACCCAAAGCTATGGGGACTATCCCCTGCGCGACGGCTGCCGCCGAGCCGCCCGATGAACCTCCCGGAGTTAGCACATGGTCCCGCGGGTTCTTGACGGGGCCGTAATACGAGGTCTCGCTTGAGGAGCCCATAGCGAACTCGTCCATGTTGGTTTTGCCGATGATGACGGCTCCGGCTTCTATCAGCCGAGTGATGACGGTGGCATCGTAGGGAGGAACGTAGCCGTCGAGGATGTGGGAGGCACAGGTCATAGGATAGTCGGTGTAGGAGATATTATCTTTGACCGCTATCGGCACTCCGGCCAGGGGGCCTGCGATTGCTCCTGCCCGTACGTTCTCGTCGACAGCATTGGCCTGTGCGAGGGCTTTGTCTTCACAGATGTTGATGAAGGCGTTGAGATCGCGGCCTTCGGTTTTGGCGAGACGAAGCGCTTCCTGCGCGATTTCGATTGCGGAGAGTGATTGATCCATCACCCCTTGTGCAATCTGTACAGCCGTCATGTCCTTGTAAGCGGGCATGGGGAGAATATATGGAGTTCAAAGCGAGCGGGAAAGGCCGGTTTCAACGCTGATAGTTGTCGCAATCCGGAAGCAACTGCGGGGCGGGTCCACGCCGCGAGCAGCCGTCTGCGAACCCGTCGGGGTCCTCGCAAGTCTGCGGACAGCCATTAATGACATTGACCTGCACAACGACCTGTCAGAACTGCAGAAGTTCGACCCACAACTACAGCACATCTCGCCGTCGAAAGTCCCAACACCCTATCATGCCGGCGATGAGTCCCCCGATTGAGCCGCACCACAACAGCGCCCATTGATATTCGCCGTTGCGCAAACCGTTTATCAAGACTGCCGGCATTGTCCAGGGGTACCATCCGGCATACTCGGAGTTGATCAGGATCACACCGGCAATAGTCGCCACAATACCAAACCCCATCGCCACAACGAAGCTGGGCCAGCGAATCGCCACCCACAAATGCAGACCAATCAGCAGAAAGGAACTGATCAGCGACGTACCGATGCAGATTCCAAGCATCTCCCAGGGGAAGGGCGCGGGCACTCCAAGACCCGGCATGAGTATGCGAACCAATCCACCCGTGACAAGAATCCAGCCGACCATAGCCAGGTGAGCAACGCCCACAACAGTCGTGCCTGTGAGAAGTTTGCTCAAGTAAACGGCAGAGCGGGAGACGGGTAGGGCCAGAATGTGCTTCCAGTTGTTGCCGTTGTGTTCCAGACCAGCGAGAAGTGCGGTCTCAAGCGTGATGAACAAGGGAAGCATCAGCAAACACCAGAACGAAACGGTCTGCCGAATCATGATGGGCCATATCGATGCATCGTCGGCGATCATATCTTTGCCACGCGTCATGATTATGACAAATTGCAGGAAAACGATTGCCAGTGGCGACACAATTGCCAGCCAGAAGGCAAGCGATCGGCGCAGTTTGAGAATCTCCGCGCAAAACACGCGACCGTATGCTGCGATCATGCTGCCCCCGTTCCTGTTTCGGTCATATCGAGGAATATCTGTTCGAGGGAAGGCTTCTCCAAACTCAGGTGAGAAACGCCAATACCGGCAATCACCAACATGCTGTTGAAGCGGGAGGCTTCATCCGGAACATCGATCTGAATGGTGATGAACCTGCCGCCATCGGAGGCCACAGTACACCCCTCCTTCTCCAACAGGTGGGTTGCCTTGCCAGTGTCATCCACACCGAGTTTCAATTGCAGTTTCTGAAGGTCGTGCAGCTCCTGAAGCGTCCCTTGAAAACCAAGTCGCCCCCGGTTAATGATACCGATGTGATCCGCCATCTGTTCGACTTCACTCAGGAGATGTGAGGACAAGAACACGGTGATGCCTCTGGCGGTCGAAAGGGAAAGGATGAACTCGCGCATCTCCTGAATCCCGGCAGGATCCAGACCGTTTGTCGGTTCGTCCAGAATCAGCAGTTCGGGGTCGCTTACCAGGGCCTGCGCCAAACCCAACCGCTGCTTCATCCCAAGCGAGTATTCTCCCGCCCTCCTGGATGACGCCCTCTCAAGACCCACGGTACTCAGTGCTTCATCCACGAGACCGCGGTCTCCGCCGATCATGCACCGGGTGACTTCGAGGTTTTCGCGGCCGGTCAGGTGCTTGTACAGTGCAGGCGATTCAACCATGGCTCCCACTCGATTGTGTTGCTGCGGGCGCCCCGGAACAAGCTCGTTTCCCATCACACGAACAGTCCCTGAATCCGGCCGGATAAGCCCCAGCAGCATCCTGATGGTTGTGGTCTTGCCTGCCCCGTTCGGGCCAAGAAAGCCGTAGACGGCTCCCTCGGGAACCTTCAAACTGACGTCATTCACAGCCGTCGTGGAACCGAATCGACGGGTGAGGCCGACGGTTTCGATAGAAATACTCTGCATTTGTCAATATCCATTTGTGAGGTTCACACGTGCTAGAATCTGAGGAGATCACATACGTCTAGATACGGAGCCATTATTGTGATGTTACATTAATACGCAGATGCACGGGCGGGACAAACAGCAGGCGTCTGCCGCCCACAACACGATAAGAGTCAGCCTGCAAGTCTTTCCACAACAGTGCTCAGCGCATATTTGTGACAAATCGTCCCTTGGGCAATGTGCCCCGGCCTCACGACCTATGAGACGGCCCCGGAATTCCCGACACCACTCAATGTGCCGAGACAGAAAAGCGGGAACGTACGGCTGACTTTCGTTGTCCAAGTCAAAATGCCCGGACACCGCGCAACGGAAAGACAGAGGCAGCGGACTGGACGGGCCGCAGACAAAGAGGCCATCATGGGCAAGGCACTGACCAGATCCACCTTATCTCCGATAGTCGGACTGACTTTTACCGTTGTCGTCATCACCGGTATTCTCGCACTGCTCAGGTTGGGAGGGCACACGACAATGAGTTTTCATCAGTGGGCGGGTGTAGTTTTCGCCGTGGCGGCGACTCTTCACCTTGCCGCGAATTGGCGCACATTTCTGAACTATCTGAAGAAGAACACAAGGAAAAGCGTCACCGTATCAGCAGTGATTGCGGTCGCGTTGTTGTTGACGACCGCTCTTTTCGATACTTCAGGTTGTCAGGAGGACGGACCCCGTTTTGAGCGACGCGGAAATTCAGGCTGGCACCGGAATCGTTAGCTACTTGCGGATATTGTGGGGCGTCGCGGCGGCGCGAGTGGCCGTCTTCGGGCTTGACATCACGATTGTCGAAACTACAGGAGTTTCGACCTACTCGTACCCTCTCGCACCTTGACAGGCGTCAGGTGAGGACACCTGACACCACCACGGTCACAATCCGGCTACAGCCAGGATAGATACTTGTCAATCTCATACTGACTGACATGGGCGCGGTAGTCATCCCATTCGATCCATTTGTTGGTTATGAGCTTGTTGAAGCAGTGCTCTCCGAGCGTCTCTTTCACCAAATCCGACGAAGAGGCCGCGCGGATGGCATTCTCCAGTGAGTTCGGCAGGCGGCTAATGTTGATGGCTTCCTGCTCGGCCTTGGTCATATCGAAGATATTCTGCTCGACAGGAGCGGAGAGTTCCAGCTTGTTGTCGATACCGTCGAGTCCCGCCGCCAACATGCAGGCAAAAGCCAGGTACGGGTTGGCTGCCGGATCGGGCGAGCGAAGCTCGATTCGAGTGGCCTGCTCCTTACCAAGACGATACTGCGGCACACGCACCAAACTCGAACGATTGCGCCGTCCCCAACACACATACACGGGAGCTTCATATCCGGGCACCAGTCGTTTGTATGAATTCACCCACTGGTTGCAGAGCAGCGTAAATTCTTTGACGTGCATAAGCACCCCGGCGGTGAACTGCCGCGCGATTTCAGACAGGTTATACTCGTTGCTGGGGTCAAAGAACAGATTCTTCGTTCCCTTAAATATAGACATGTGACAGTGCATCCCGGAACCGTTTTCGCCGAACATCGGCTTGGGCATGAAGGTCGCGTACAGCTCGTTTTCCATCGCGACTTCCTTGACGATGAACCGATACACCTGTGCAAAGTCGGCCATTACCAGCGCCTCTTGATACTTCAGATCGATCTCGTGCTGTGACGGGGCTACCTCGTGATGCGAGCACTCCACGGGAACGTCCATCATTTCGAGCGCGGCAACCGTTTTTTTGCGAAGTTGGGTGCCGATATCCATGGTGCCGTAGTCGAAATAGCCGGAGTTATCCAGAACGCCCGGTTCCTCGTCGTTGGCGAAGTAGAAGTACTCGATTTCAGGCCCGACATACGCTGTCCAACCGCGATCCTGCAACCGACTGAGCGTGCGCTTAAGCACCCAGCGCGGGTCGCCCTCATATGGGGAACCGTCGGGATTCTGAATATCGCAGAACATCATGGCGACCTTCTCGCCGGAGATTTCCCACGGGATAATGCGGAACGTTAGAGGATCGGGCAAGGCCATGAGGTCGGATTCGTCGATCCGGGCAAAGCCTTCCACGGAGGAACCATCAAACCCCTGTCCCTCGTCGAGCACCTGTTCGATTTCAGGGCGGGTTATGGTCATGCCTTTGATTTTCCCCAAAATGTCGGTAAAACAGAGCCTGATGTACCGAACACCGGATTCATCGATTAATCTGAGAACGTCTTCCCTGGTCTTAGTCACAGCATCTGTCTCCTGTTAAGAGGGCTCGGCTCACGATTAGAAACCGCAAATGTACGTCTTGGATTACATCAGGCAACAAAAAAACAAAGTATGGTCTAAAACAGTCTAGTTTTTGAACTGTCCTGCCATCGTCCGCCTGTGGCGGACTCTCTCTCTTCGCAGGTCAAGCCCGTCTTGGGGCTTAACAGCAAAAGGCCGAACCCTTGGTTCGACCGCCTTCCGTCAGGTTTGAAGACGAACCTGCCCTACGGAAGAGGCGGCGGAACCGCCAAAGGGTTCCACCCTACAAGACATGGGCCGGAACGCCTGCGGCGCGAGTCACCCCAGCGTCAGCGTAATCTTTCTTGTCTTAGGCACCAGTTGCCGGTATTTGACGCCTGACATATCGAATATCTTTCGGGCCGCCACAAACAGGTCCTGATCGTGGTACTTGTCAGCCAGATAGACGACCTCCGCTATCCCCGCCTGTACGATCAACTTGGCGCACTCGTTGCACGGGAACAGTGAGACGTAAAGCGACGCGCCGACCAGATCGGGACGGTTGGTGGCGTTGGTGATGGCGTTCATCTCGGCATGGCAAACAAAGGGATACTTGGTGTCAAGGAAATCCCCCTCACGGCTCCACGGGAGTTCATCATCGGAGCAACCGGCCGGAAAACCGTTGTACCCGATACCGATGATACGCTTATTTTTGTTTACGATGCATGCCCCTACCTGGGTGTTGGGGTCTTTGGAGCGTTGCGCGGAAAGCTCCGCGACAGCCATGAAATACTCTTCCCAGCTTATGTAATCGTTTCTTTTGGTGGTCATGACAGGAGTATAGAGAGAACCCCCGCCCGATTCAACAACTTAATGCCGCACTTGCTCCGCCGATATGCGATCCCCCTCCTGGTAGGATTGAAGCCCACTTCGTGGGACCGAAGCCGGCCGAGCCGGTCAGGGCTGGACTACGGCCACCTCCGTGACGATTCCTGAACTGGTGTCGAACGACACCGCCAGCAGGTACGCCCAGGAGAGACGGACCTTCCCGCTGCCGATGTCGATGTCGTACCTCAGGGGGCTGTCAGTTGAGTCCCCCAGATCCGGCTCGCCCAGCATATTGAGTACTTCCGACCGGGTCTTGTCCAACAACAGGTGGCTTTCTACCAGCGTCCAGACCATTTCCCCGCGCTCGGCGACACTACCGCGCTGCCAGATTTCGGAGTCGAAATTGTGGGCACTGATTTGGGGCGTGTTGAGATAAGACCAGACCGCAATCACTCCGACCACGGTGAGTGGCGAAATAACCAATAACCGAATGAGGGCTCTTCTCTGCGAGCGTCTGCTTCTCGAATGCATGGTCCCCTCCTAGCCGGACTTCCGGCCAGGTTTCCTACAGTTGTCAAACAGCATCCCTCGACGGGATGTGCTGCATCCGTGTGCTCTGTTGATAAAGACAATACGTGTGCTCTTCAAACCACAATTGGGTCTAATGAGTCAAACGTACAGCTTTTCGGAGATAGCGGTCAAGTCTTTAACTTATGGGGAGTTGAAGGGGTATGGGGAGGGAGATAATCCTGGGCTACCGGATGAATACACGAGGGGCACCTACGCTTCGGCCGTTCGCAGACGTCGGGCGTCGAGGAACGACTTGACGCACAACGCCACAAACGCCAGACAAAGCACCGCCATGACCGCGCGACCGATCACTGCCGCCGGGTTAGCGACTTCTCCCCCGGTCATCATAGTAACGAGCCCGAGCAAACCGCTAAACGTCCCGGCGAACCCGATGACTCCCAGCACCGAAGCAGCGTGCATGGCGTGTCGGCGAAGATTCTCTTTGCGGGCCATCAGGGCGAGGGCCAGCAGGACGATTCCGAAAAAGGCCGGTATGAGGGCGGTTACGCTGACCATTTCAGTGGCTACATAACCGACGATTCCGAGGATTATCAATGCGACGGCGAAGATTGCCGTGACTTTGGGCATATTCATGGTCAATATCACTCCATTTTAGTACGTGTCTTTGAGTGATATAACCGAGGAAGGGGGTTGGGGTTCCGCAAGAGTAGCTCGCAGGTCGAAACCAATGCGACCGCTTCGCCTTACGGCCCCTTTTCCCATCCGCAGAAACGAAGCCACAGGCCAACATTGATTCCATCCGATTGATCGTCGCCGTCGAAGTTCCAGAACCAGGTATTGCCCACTAGCAAACTAACGCTAAACTGATCAGCCAGTCTATTCTTACAATAGGTCAAGCCGACTGAAGGCGTGAATGTAATGCCGCGGTCAGCCTCTTCAGGCGTGAAAAAGAAGTACTGTGTATCGAATGCACCGGTCAGTTGGAGGTTGGGCAGTATCTTCCATTTGTACATTGAGTTAGGAGTGAGAAAAACGAATTTGGCGGCGGAAGAGTAGTATTTGCGCTTCAGTATGTAGACATCGGTCACATAAACGAGTGCAAGCGACAGAAAGCTCACGGGAGCCTGCAGGCTGAACTGCGTTACTCCCTGCCGATGCATCCAGGGTAGCGCGAGAATGAAGTTGTGGTCGAACTGCAACCGACCGTCCAAATAGGTACCGGCCATACCCAACTCGACACCCACGAACTGCGAGTTGTCGCCCGCGACACCGTGCACTCCTCCGAACGTCGAGACGTTAGGCCCCTCCATCCGCACCGGCTCTTCCGCGTTCAGATCACTGAACTCATCGTCAGAGTAAGACAGTCCTGTCAGGAGAAGAAGCAGCGCGAGTATGATCGTGGTCGTTTTCAAATGTCGTGTCCTCACCCAGTGCCGTTGAAGAAAAGGGGCAGGCCACAATCTATGTAGCTCTGCCCCTTTTTGGATATTCGTTTGTAGTCGAGCCTCAAGAAGGCTCGACCTTTCGGCAGGTTCGAAGACGAACCTTCCCTACAAGTCTCGTTCGTTTTCAACCCGCACAAGATGTCGGGTTTCTCGCTCAATCGGTCAACGCTCGGAACGCCGACCTACAACTACCCCTTCTCCCCGCCGGGCGTGTTGCCGTCAAGATACTTCGTGAAGGCACTCAGCAGGTCGACGGGAACCGGGAAGATCATGGTCGAGTTCTTTTCCGCTGCCACCTCTGTCAACGTCTGGAGGAAACGAAGCTGCATCGCGTTGGGAGCTGTCCCGATAACTGTCGCCGCCTCGGCCAGTTTCGCTGATGCCTGAAATTCACCGTCCGCATGGATGACCTTGGCGCGACGTTCACGCTCGGCCTCCGCCTGCTTGGCCATGGCACGCTGCATTTCTATCGGCAGGTCGACATTCTTGACCTCCACCACGGAAACTTTGATACCCCATGGCTCAGTCTGTTCGTCAATGATCTGCTGTAGTTCGGCGTTGATCTTGTCTCGATTCGTCAGAAGTTCATCCAGTTCCACCTGTCCGAGAACGGAACGAAGGGTCGTCTGAGCAATCTGTGAGGTCGCCTCAAAGAAGTTCGCCACCGACACTATCGCCTTGTTCGGATCCATCACCTGGAAATACAGGACCGCGTTGACTTTGACGGACACGTTGTCTTTGGTAATCACGTCCTGCGCGGGAACGTCGTACGTGATGACGCGAAGGTCCACTCGCACCATCTTATCAACGATCGGTATGAGGATTATCAGTCCGGGACCTTTCGCACCGATCAGACGACCCAATCGGAAAATCACGCCGCGCTCGTACTCCTTGAGCACCTTGATCATATTGAACAGGAGAATCAGCCCGAAGAATACAATTATCAATACACCTACACCTGGAGCAGCATTCATCTTTTCAACCCTCGTTTATGACTTTGACGTTTTGACTTTCAGAACCAGATTGTCGACCCCGACAATTTCCACTTTCGTTCCCGATTCGAGACCGTCGACTCCCTCCGCCTTCCAGAGAGCACCGTCGACATACACCAGTCCGTTGCGGCGCACTTCGGCCAGTTTGCCGATCAATCCGCTCTCCCCTATGAAAGGCTTGTTTCGTTGCGCTTTGACGACGAAGAAGATCACCAGTGCGACAATCACACCAACACACAGGGCAACCGTGACCAGCAGGGTCTTCGAGACCTGGAGGCTGGGATCCACAGTATCGATCAACATAAGCCCTCCCAGGAACAGAGAGATTACTCCACCGACAGTCAATAGACCCGCCGAGGGTATTTTGATTTCAGCGATGAACAGGATTACAGCAAGCAAAATCAGAGCCACCCCCGCGTAATTGATCGGCAGTACCGAAGATGCCCAGAAGGCCAGTATCAAGGAGATTGCGCCCACAACGCCCGGAAGAATGGCTCCCGGATTGTAGAGCTCCAGGACAAGCCCCAGTCCACCTATTGAGAACAAGATAAAAACGATATTCGGGTCAGCTACCACCTGCAACAGCCGCTGAACGAAGGTGGTCTTCAGCCGCTCGGTGACGACGCCGGCAAGCGCGAGGGCCTTCTTGCCGTTGGGGAGTTCCACAGTGTGCCCGTCGAGCTGTGCGTATAGATCGTCAAGATCACTCGCGATGAGGTCGATCACGCCGATTTCAAGCGCCTCCTTGTTCGTAATCGATACCGATTTTCGAACGGCTTCCTCGGCCCATTCCGCATTCCGACCACGTTTTTCGGCGGCAGCTTTGATCTGGGCGACAGCGTCGTTGGTGATCTTCTCGTTCATCACGGAGTCGATTTCCTGTCCCCCGCCGGAGACCGGATGCGCCGCACCGATATTTGTTGATGGCGCCATGGCCGCAATATGCGCGGCGTACGTCATGTACACGCCGGCGGAACCCGCCCTGGCGCCGGAAGGTCCAATATACACACAGATCGGCACGGGGCTGTTAAGCATGTTCTTACAAATCGACCAGGTAGCGTTGACAAACCCGCCCGGCGTGTCCAGCATGATCACAAGAAGTTCAGCGTCGTTCTCTTCGGCCAGGGAAATCGCATCCTGGATACGCATATCGGTGACGACACCGATAGCTCCCTCAAGCTCCATGATGTAGACAAGCGATTCCTTCTCGACAGCCGACACCGGCTTTGTGACTTCGACAGAATCCGGCACCTGTGCTCCCGCAGGACCGGACAGGACGACAGAGAAGAGCAACAGCCCGAGTAACGTCGTGATTAGTGCATGTCTCATAAAAACACCTTCCCCTGTTCTTTCAATATCACTCGCGCACGCTGCGAAGTCAAATCAAAACGGTCAGCAGAACAGTTTCAGATCATACGGTTCGACGACCCATCGGGGCATGATCAGCAAAGCCGGTTTACCAATTAATTGAACGGGCAGCGTACTTGATTGTTCCATCCAGAACGGTCGCCAGCACCTTCGTATCCTGAATTCGCGAGGGAGCAATCTTAGTTATGTCCTGACTAAGTACGACGAAGTCAGCCGGATATTCAGGCAACAAATATCCTCGGCAATGCTGCTGTCCGCTGGCAATCGCCGCGCCAGCCGTAAAGGCGTGCAAGGCCTGGACGGCAGTTAGCCGCTCCTCAGGATAAAAGACATCCCGTGAACCTGGTCTCGCCCGCCTGACCGCCGCAGCGATACCGGCGATAGGATCAAGCGGCTCAATGGGAACGTCGGAGCCAAAGGCAAGATCGATCTTCTTGTCGAGAACCGACTTGAAAAGATAGGCATTGGCGCCTCTTTTCCCCCAGTATTTGCGCACCATGTCGATATCAGACGGACAGTGTGAGGGCTGCATGGAAGCTACGACGTCGAGTCGTTTCAGGCGTAAGAGGTCTTTCTTACGACACAACTGCAGGTGCTCGATCCGGTGCCTGGCTCCACCTTTGGGGGGCCTGGCGGCCTCGAAGGCATCCAGCACGTTGGCTACGGCCTTGTCGCCGATAGCGTGAATGGCGCACGGCAGACCGAGTTTGGCGGCACGATTCGCCAGCTTTCTCATGACAGTAGAGGAAGCAACCTCAATGCCGCAATTGCTCCTGCTCCCTATGTACTTGTGAAAACAGAGTCCGGTTTGACTGCCGAGGGCGCCATCGGAGAATATCTTTATCCCGGCAATCCGGAAGAAATCGTTGCCGGTGCCGTAGACCGTTTTTGTCACTTCAAGGCGTGAGAGCAAACTCTCGTTGGGGTAGTAGTTGATCCGGAGGCCGAGCTTGTTTTTCTCGGCGAGGTCGGCGTAATATGAAAACGCCTCGGGACCGTCGAACGAATGCACACCGGTCACTCCCTTTTTGTAAGCAAGCTCCAAAGCCCGCTTGTAGAGTCGGTCCTGTTCGCTTTTCGAGGGTGCGGGAATCCGTGCCCAGACAGGTTCGTAGCCGGGGATCTCGCGGAGAAGACCGGCGGGGGTGCCGTCGTCGAGGCGGACGATCTCTCCCCCGTCAGGATTGGTCGTGTTGGCGTTGATCCCGGCCAGTTCCAGCGCTCTGCTGTTCACCCAGGCCGAGTGCATGTCTTTGGCAAACATGAATGCCGGGCGATCGCCGGTGACCTTGTCGAGCATGAAGCGATCCGGCTCTGCCCGCCCTGCGAACGCGTCGGGAGAATACCCGTTTCCCACCACCCACGCATTCTTGGGCATACCGGCGGCGTGTTTCTTGATTTTGTTGAGACATTTCTTAATCGAATCTACGCCGGAGAGATTTACGCGGCCGAGGAATATTGCCATGTTGTAGAAATGGGTGTGAGCATCAACAAACCCCGGACAAACGAAACGACCGATCAAGTCAATCCGGTCATAAGCGTCGAAATCGGGATCGGCTTCCAAACGTTTACCGACCGCCACAATGCGATTTCTATAAACGGCCATGGAATCGGCGACCTGGGAATCGGCCTGGGTGTGGATTCGTCCGTTATGGAACAGAAGCTTAGCCTTCATACTTGTCTCCTTTGACTCTGAAGTCACCCTGACGTTCGGTCAGACCCTTTCTGTCGGTCTCTTCCAGAATTGGAATCGTATATTTGCGAGTGAACCCGAAACGGTCCTTCAGGTCCGCGACCGCCATCTCGCCATCGGCATCAAGCCGCTCACGAACAAAGTCGACTATTTCCTTCCAGACGCTGGACAGAAAGAGGAAGTTGGAGCCACACTTGTAGCACTCGCCGGAATCGATTGTGTACTTGATCGCATTCTGATGTATTTTGCCCTTCGCCGCCAAACTGGCCAGCAGCGGCGGATCATACGGGTGAGCTTCAAGTTCCGCCATGATCTCGTCGTGAGCCTGTTTGATGACCCCCTTCAGGCTCATTCCTCGCCCCGCCAAATTGTACAGATCGGCGGTCCGGGCCAGTATTCCCTTTTCGATCATATATTCCAGTACCAGCGTCATAACCGGCCGGCCCATAGCAACGAATTTGGCAAGTGTCTCAACAGGCAAACCTTTCAGATGCGGGTTTTCTTGCAGGTGCTCTTCCATTGCCACCTGAAGGGCGTCCACGGTCTCTGTTAGCTGCTGGATCAGAAACAAATGACTCTGAAGGCAACCCACAGTACTGTTGCCGGTCAACTCTTCGACCGTGGCACGGATCTCTGCCGAGCCAAAATCGGCGTCTCGCAGCAATTCGGTTTCAGGCACGATGAGTCTTTTCCGCAGCTCTGAGATGGCCAGCGGTTTCAGGTCGTTTCCTACGCGCTCCTCGAGATACGAGAACTGGTCCATCTGTTTGCGGCGCGGGAAATGCGCCAGGTGATCAAGCACGCTGCCACCGCCGAGCGAGACCATCGGTGTCGGCAGCCTGAGGATGAAACGATCTCCAACCAGAGCGTACACCGGATTGTCGGGCTTGAAAAAAGCAATGCCGCTCTCGGACGGACCAATCGCTTTCTGCCCCATCAGCCGAATCTCTCCCTCGACCTCGGTGGTCCCGACTATAAACAGAGCGCGACGACGGTCCATCAGCGGAAAGGGTGCGTTGTGCAGCATCTCAGTCGATACAGCCAGAACCGGATGCCGGTTGAAATAGTCAAGATCAAGTCTGTCAGAGATCACTCCGCCACGAATGAGAAACTCCCGGTCGACACTCGTCAGCGAGACAGCCGTACGTTGGCCGGGCGTGGCCTGCCCGACATCGACACCGTTGGATTGCAGCGTACGGATTTTCCCCTTTTTGCAGGACGGCCACACAGATACTGTCTGGCCGACCTTGAAACTTCCGCCACGCAGGGTCCCGGTGACCACACCGCCAATCCCCTGTCGAATGAACGAGCGGTCTACATACAACCGCGCCTTGCCAAAGTCTCGTCTGGCCTCGAGTTGCGTCCCCAGTAGATCAAGATGTGCCGACAGAGCTTCGAATCCGTCGCCGGTCTGAGCGGAAACTTTGAATATCGGGGCATCCTGCAGGAACGAACCCTGCACCCGGTCTCTTACATCCTGTTCGAGGAGTTCGAGCCAATCCGGTTCCACAAGGTCGGTCTTGTTGATAACGATCAGTCCGTGACGAACGCCAAGCAGTCTCGTAATCTGGAAGTGCTCCTCGCTCTGTGGCATCCAGCCGTCGTCGGCGGCAATCACCAGCATAACGGCATCGATACCGCCTGCCCCGGCAATCATATTGCGCACGAACCGTTCATGCCCCGGCACGTCGACCAGCGCGATACTGCCTCCGCCAGACGCGCTGTAAAACGCAAACCCGAGATCGATTGTCATGCCGCGCGACTTCTCTTCCGGCAGACGGTCCGGATCGGTACCGGTCAGCCGCTTGACAATGGCCGATTTGCCGTGGTCGATATGTCCTGCGGTTCCAATGACAATCATGCTGGTCTCGTTGAGTTCGCTATGGCAACACTGCTGTGATTGACTCTGTCAGCAAGGGGATGTCCGATTCATCGACCGCTTTCAGGTCGAGAATGAACCGATCATCGTCTATCCTGCCAATCACCGGCAGGTCGAGGGCCCGAAGCGAGTTGTTGAGTTTCACCGCATCGTATTCCTCCGAGAACACAAGTCCGGCCGAGGCAATTGATTGCTCGGGCAGTGATCCGCCCCCGACAAGACCGGCAGTTTCCCCTACTGAAATCCCGGAAGGTCTTCCCAGATCGGTGAGAATCTTCTCAGCGCGATCTCGCAACACGCTAACCGGTTCTGACATGATATGCCAGAGTTTGATATCGTTTTCGTACGTTCCGTTCAGGTAGATCGAAAGCAGTTTCTCAAGCATCGAAAAAACGATCTTATCTACGCGCACCGCCCTGAAGATCGGGTTCTTTTTGACTTTCCTTACCAGGTTGGCCTGTCCGACTATGAGTCCGGCCTGTCCCCCACCCAGCAGCTTGTCCCCGGAGAAACAGGTCAACGACGCCCCTGCACGAACCGAATCCTGCACGGTTGGTTCGTCGTAACCAATCATCCCCCGCGTCTGCACGAACGTTCCGCTGCCGAGATCATTCAGTACCGGCACGGCATACTTGCGACCAAGCTCCACCAATTTCTTGAGGGGAACCTCCTCGGTGAATCCCGCCTGAACGAAATTGCTCTTATGTACCTTGAGGATCAACCCCGTCTTGTCATCGATAGCGCTTTCGTAATCAGCAAGATTAGTAATGTTTGTCGAGCCGACCTCACAGAGTTTTGCGCCGGATCGTTTCAGAATGTCAGGGATACGGAACCCCCCGCCGATCTGCACCAGTTCGCCCCGTGAGATCAGCACCTTCGTCCGGCTGGCCAGTGTGTTCAGGATTACAAACAGAGCGGCCGCACAGTTGTTGACTACCGTGCCTGCCTCAGCGCCCGAGAGCATCGCCAGGTATTCCTCGGCAGCTTCGCCCCGCTTACCCCGCTTGCCTGTGGCAACGTTGAATTCAATGTTACCGTAGCCGGTGACCGTTTGCTTGATAGTCTCGAATAACTCGTCCGACAACGGCGCTCTGCCGAGATTAGTATGCACTACAATACCTGTAGCGTTTATGACACGAGATATCTTCCGCCTGCTTCTTCGACGCACCTCCCTTCGGACAGTATCGAAGAGCTTAGCGAGAGGAAGCGGTTTGCCCTCCCGTACCAGCTTCTCCCTGAGTGCCGCTACCGTATCCTTGACAACCTGTGCCACTTCCGGTCGCGGAGCGGCCAGGAGTTCCCGCTCAAGCTCTTTTGATTGAAGAAGCTCCTCCACCGCAGGGAAATCTCTTGGTGTGGTAATCTGATCCTGAGCCATAGGCACCTGTGTAGTCAAGGTTATCGATCAGCGAAAGCGGCCGGGCCGACTACTCGTCGACCCGACCAGCAATTTGATCCCTGTGGGAGAGCAAGTCAAACAAAAGATGCTAGAATTTGATTTCGGTCCAGATTGAGATCT
Organism: uncultured candidate division Zixibacteria bacterium; assembly: GCA_963664195.1. Classification (GTDB taxonomy): domain Bacteria; phylum Zixibacteria; class MSB-5A5; order GN15; family FEB-12. The sequence goes on along the minus strand of OY760907.1, from coordinate 2,935,015 downwards.
CGCGCGCGTGTCGATTGGTGTTGCGCGTCTCGTCCTTGGTATCCTGCCACCGGCCGGAGAGGCCGCCGCGAATCTGCTGACTGAACAGGTAGGAGACAGTCGGCGAGACCGTGAAACTGGAGTTCTCCGTACCGACGCTCCAGCCCTTGCCCGGTGTCAGTGTTTCCTTGTAGTTGGAATTGAACTTCACGCTCACGTCAAACGTCACTTGCGACTTGAACTTGAACCGACCAAACAAAGGCAACCTTATACCGCCCGGCGCACTGAAGGAGTACTTGGAGGACACGGTTATCGTTTTGCGAATAGACTTCGACCGATTACGTAACGCTCCGTCGCTGTAGTCAAACGTCCAGTCATTCGTGCGGGATTCTCCCAAAGAACCTGAGAAGGACATTGACCGCATCACCTTCAAGGTCACCTGAATAATCGGTGAACGATTGATCGTCTCGCTCTTCTTGTTCAGGAAGCCACGGTCGAGATTCTCGGTTTCCGTAACCTGACGGCTGTATCCTGTTCTTGGCGAGAACACGCCAATGAACCAGTTGACCGGTTTTTTCAATAACGGCAGGAACGTGAACTTCTTAATGGTAAGCGACAGCGTGGGCCACCCGATGGAGCGACTCTCTGTCCTGTCGGAACCGACCTTCACCAATTCCCTGCTGGTACTCATCTTGTAGCTGACGTTCGTACTTATCCCGCCGAGGAGACTGAACCCGGAGCCGAATTCGTAGTTGACATTCTCCGTTGCGGACGGATTACGATTCGTGTTGCCAATAGGGAAATCAATATCAGTCGAGAACCCCATACGGTATTTCCAGTTTGGCTTCACCTGCGCGCCCGGAGCACTCTGCTTGAAGGTCTCGCCATAACTATAGGTAAGCGGATTCATCCAACCGGTGAGGAACCGCATTCCGGCCAGCACCGGCTCGTAAAAGGGGCTGCCCGAATCCTCCTCGCTTCGACCACCACCGCCCCGTCTGGGCTGTGCGCTGCGACGGCCACCAGATTTCCGCTTGCCGCCGAGGAAGTCAATGTGGCGGAAACCACCGCTGACCGACCATTGCTTGTTCAACGTGGTGGTCCTTGTGCGCGAAGTACGATCCCAGGTGTCCTGATACGTGGCAGTGTAAGAGAACGCTCCCGACAGCCATGACACCAACTGCGGGTCATACGTCGAACGAAGTGACTGGCTGTAGCTGTTCTCCACGCCAAGCTTGGGGTCGCTCAGAGTGAGACTAACCAGGTCGGGGTCGGTCAGATCGCGTTTGGTGTTGAAGTTGTAGGCCACCATCAGGTTCGGGAAGATATTGTGCGTCATGTTCATCTGACCATCGAGCGTTCGGCTGAACGACGACGTACGTTTCAAATCCTGATCATCCTTGGACCTGAGCGATCTATCGAACGTAGCGGACCAGTTCCAAGTCTTCGGGAAGAATGAGAATCGCGACTCTGAAGCCTTCTTCAGGATCGGCAGGGGTTTGGTCCAGAAGAACATGGGCACACTGACATCCCTGGCAATTCCCATCTTGTATTCTGCCCGGATATTGTAGGACTCCGCAAACACGTACGGATTGTTGACACTTCGCCGAGTAGATCGGTTGTATGAGAAACTGACCTTCTGACGATTCAGCAGAACATTGAAGAGCAGGTTACTGCCCGTTTTGCCGAACTTCTCCGAAACGGAAAGCTTCATACTCTCCGACGTGCTTTTTTCCTTCTCACGTACCGAGTCAGGCAATACAACATCAGAACTGGTCCTCAGCAGAGGAATCTCCTCAGTACTGGTGAAGCCAATTGATACCGGCAGACTTGCCTTCCATGAGGGCGGCAGAAACTTGTGGAGGTTCAGTCTGGCGCCGTAAGAGTACGAGTTGTTCTCTTTTCCGCTGCCGAGGTTGTTGGTCGATCCCCCCCGTGTCGCCTGCGACAAGCCGCGGAAATACGGGTCTTTGTGTTCGTAAGCGAAGTTGTAGGAAATCAGGTCCGCCATGGTCCCGGTCACGTCGACTCTTGCGGCAGTACCGATATCCTTTCGCACATCGGTTACTCGAAGTTCATCCAGCCAGACTTCACCGGTAACACGATGGGAGCTTTTGTTGATAACGCCAGCCGAGAAGAAGCGAACTTCGTTGATGTTCGGCCGCCCCAGTACACGATAGGGAACAGCAACCGTGTCGAGTCGCTCGTTTGAGTTTGACTTCTGAAGGTTCAGATCGGCCGCATCCTTCAGCGCCGTAAGCTCGTTGAAATCGATATCTACGTAGTTGTCTTCGTCCCAACCAGACTTCAGATATGTCTGGTATTCATAGAAATTGACGCTGTCTCTGCCAAATCTCAAGAAGAACAGAATACTGTCGGTTCCGATGTCCTCAGGTCCGTGTACATACATTTCCATGCGACGGTAACCGGAATACGATTCTGTTGTGATCATATCCTTGGTGGCAATTGCCTCGTCATCGGTCGGCAAATTAGTATAAACCAGCCCCAGACCACGCTGCTGTTCCGTAACGTTATTGACCCTGTCCTCGTACGCCTCGACGCCCGGTGGTGGCGAGAATGTACCATTCTCTTCGCTGACCGACGCGACCAGAAACTTGGCTGTTGTATCGGAGGCGTCAACCCGAATCAGCGTATCTGTCCAGCTTGATTGAATAAAACCCCAATCAGCAATCCACAGCGAGTCTATGCTCCCAAGACTGTCTACGCCGTCCTCGATGGTTGAGTCCATCTCGAACCAGCATCTGACGTGCGTTACGTTAGCCCAATCCGGCTCGACACCCTGGTCCACGATGACCGAATCCAAGATACCGGGGTCCCTGACGGGAACACGGTAGGTCAGCCAGCCGTCCTGGTTCTGCGACCCCTCAACTACGAATTCGTTCCCGGCCGGATCCAGCGGCAGCTTGAAACTGAAATAGGAATTGTTTTTTTCGAAACTGCGTCCCGGACCGATAGCCTCCTCATCGGGCAAGCCCTGCCTGGAGGCCTCCCGCTCGTTGCCCTCGGTGCCGTTCTGCCATTCATACCGAAGCCAGTGGTCGTTGAAGTTGCCGTTATTGTCTTGTTTACCCTCAACGTTCTCTTTCTTCGTCAGCCCGTTGGACATCGGGCTGGTGTCAGTCCACCAGCTCTCGGGCACTGGCGGCGCACCGTTTTCGTTGCCTTCGTACGGGCGTCCCTTGCCCTCTCCCTCATACCACCAATCGTCACCGGCAGGATCTGGATTACCGGACTCGGCGGCTGTCTGGCCGCAGTAGTCAACTTCCTCGGCATCTTCAATTCCATCCAGACCAACATCCTCACCTTCGTCAAGCGTGCCGTTCGCTGACACAGTATCTTCAGTATCGTTCCTCCCATCACCATCGATATCTTCCGAAATCCAGCCAAAGTCGAAATGTAGAATACCTCTACCGCCCTTGGCACGGATTTCAAACGTCTGCACACGTTTTTCATCGATTCCAGAGAAACTGCGCATGATACCGCCCCAGGATCGAGAAGGCATCACCAACTCAGGATCACAGCCTTCGGGAGTCTTCGCTCGCACGAACGGGCGCGGTCTGAAAATCAACCGAAGCGGCGTGAGACTCCCCTCGCCGGCAGCCGTCTCGCCGGCATAAATGGATTCCCTGTTCAGCGCTCTCGGATTGTGCCAGCGCATTTCGCCGCGCGTCCAAGTCTCCGTGGCAATAGTATCGATGGGGACAGGTATGGATGCGCGTGTCCATACTGTCCTCGGCAGACCAAGCGACAGTTGCTCCACTGCCGACTCGAAGTCGTCGATATACGCAGCGCCATCGACGTTGGGATTCGGGCGGGATTGCGCCACCTCAGCCGTTATATTAAACTGCGACTCAGCTTCGGTGTTAATGAGGGGCAGGGCGTCAACCGCCGATGTAAGGAAACTTGGATCGAGGCCGAGGCTGACATCGAAATCCATCACGAGTGCTTTGGATGTCTCCTGCCCCACGCGTGGCTTCCGGTCCTGCGCCTTGTCAGATTTGTAGAGGACTGTGGCACCCAGCTTGAGATCATCGCTGTAGTCGTACTCGGTTCTCAAGCCGAGCAGTGTCTTCTTCTGCAGCGAGAGAAAAGGTGCGTATTGGAAGTCTATTTGGATGTCCGCGTTAGGATCCGTGGCTTCATCAGACAGAAGGGTCACCTGCCCGAAGTCATACTGAATATTATAATCCGAGCCTTTTGTGAGCACACGGCCGTTGGCGGTAACCCGCTCCGACCCTTCAATAATGTTGGCCCGGCCCAACCGGACTATTGCACTTCGTCCCTGACTGATGATCTGGACGTAATACTCACTGGATTCCAGTTTTTCCGTCGTCGAAGAGAAGTTGTATATTTGTTCGACCTTCTCGTTCAACACCGGCGAATACGTACCGCCTGTCTGTTCGAACACCGTATCCGAATTGAACGGTTCCCGGGCAGGGAAGATCAGGAGCCCCAGATCGGGGCGGAATACTTCCGGTCTATCATCCAGAAGACCGTCGGGAGTGAGCAGGGTGTCAAAAGTATTGTTATATTGATCCAGACCGAGGATTTCCAGATAGGTTCCCTGAGATCTGCCGCTGACAATCTGGAACTCTTGCGACGAAGAAGTACCCTCCAACCCCTTCAGACCCTTATATATCTTGACCTCAATGTCCTCTGCCTTAACGTCTTGCGGGATGCGGTAGACATTGCGCCACATCAACTGCCAGGTCGGATGATTCGGAGTGTAGATTGTTGAGGGGGGCATCAGAGCCATAAGCGTATCGGCGGAGGCTCCAGTGCTGTCCACACCAGTGTTACCGAACCTCTCGACCGAGCCATTCTCACGCTTTACTTCCATAACCACACCCATCGCCCTACGCGTCTTGCGGGTGTGGAAGACCAGGGCAATGGGACTGTAGTCCGGGTCCTGACCGTACAGTAGTTCGTATGTATCCGGTTCCAGGCGCTTGAAGCGGTAAGTGCCAGACCAGACAGGCTCATAGAGGGGATTTCTGGGATCGATCATCAACTCCGCCTCCTGAGCCTCGAGATTCTGATCGTTAGTCTCCTGCTCAAAAACAACCAGTTGAGTGATCGAGTCCCCGGGATTCAACCAGCCCTTATAACCCAGGTCAAAAATGCGTCCCTCTTCATAATTATAGTCACGGACGTAATCCGCGTTCTGGCCACCGGTAGCGGATACACTGGCCCCTTCCGAGGAACCTTTTTCCTGCGACGCGATACCAATGAACCTGAGACTGCCAAGTTGCGCCTCGGCTTTCAGACCAAACAGCCCCTGAATGCGTGCCGAGTAGCCGACAAACCGCGTGTTGGGGATGTTGAGGGTGGTGTTGCCGGCCTCGATGGTCTTGAGGACATCGTCTTCATCCCCCTTGTATCGCAGGAGAATTCTGTTAGCCAGCGGAATATCGGTCTGATTATCCTGGGACACTTTGACGCTGATCTTGGTGCCGATGGTGCCGGTGATATCGAACCGTGATATCTGCTCCATATTCAGCGAGGGGAATTTGCTCTGCTGCGTGTACCCCGAATTGGCAGCATCGTTCCACTGCGACTTACCGGAGAAAGTAATCCGACGGTAACCGGAGACTCTCAGGTTTGCGCCGCCCTCACCAAACATCTGGTTGAACCGCTTCGGCAGCGCCACACCGATGGAAAGCCCCTCCCTGCGCTTGCCCTCTTTGGCCTCTTTAAGAGACCTTTCGAGGTTTCTGTCTCGATTCTCCTGCTTGCGCACTTCGATCCGGTGCGCAAGGTACGCCTGCGCATCCACGGAGACCGGCACCAAGTGCAGGTCTTTGTAGTAATTGGTCGAAAGGGTCAGCGAGTTTGTTTCTGCCCGCCCATATTCAACTTTGGGAGCATACTTCTGGAAAGGCTCAAAATAGGCGTGCGACAACGGAAGGATTGCAGCCGACAGTCGGTCGGGCCGTTCTTGATATGCCGCAACCACAATAGGCGGATCGTGTAGTTTTACTTTGAATCCAATCCCTGACGATTGGGCATAGGCTGGCACAACCGCAAGGAATAGCAGTACAACAAAGGCGATGGACTTTCTCACTGACAGAACGCTCACAACCAAGTCTTCGGTGGCAGTTACGTTTTATTCCGTTAGAAAGGGGTCTATAAGCGTTCTCCTACTCAAACCTGCCAAGTTGTCTGACTTCTTCCTGCAAGTCTATTCCAAAGCGGTCATTGACTTTCTTTTTCAAGATATCGGCCAACTGCCTGATATCCTTTGAGGTAGCAGTCCCTGTATTGACGATGATATTCGCGTGGCGCTCAAAAACTTTCGCTCCCCCGACACTCATTTCTTTGGCGCCGATCTCATCCAGAAGACGTCCGGCCGGAAGCTTTCCGTGCTCCTGGGTTTCGTCAGGAATGTTCTTGAAGAAGCAACCCGCCGAACAACCGTCGACCGGATGCTTTCCCTCTCGTTGCCGGATGATCTCGTCTACTCTCCCCTGTATCTCCTCCGCACTACCCGGTCGGAGACCAAATCGAGCCGACACTATGGTCTCGTCCAGTTCCTTCAGACGGGAATGGCGGTATGCAAACTGGCAGTAGTCAGCCGGAACGGTCTTCACCGTGCCTTCACCATCCACAAGCGTGATCTCCGAGACGACGCTCCCGATCTCACCTCCGAAGGCACCCGCATTGCCGTAGATCGCCCCTCCGACCGTCCCCCAGATACCGGCGGCAAACTCAAGTCCGGTCAACGATCTGGCCGTGGCAAAATCCACGAGAGCCTGCAACTGATCTCCGGCTCCGCACTCAAGCTCGGTGTCGGATCGCGCGGACAATCCCTGAATGTCGACTCTGATTACCAGACCGTCGTAGCCTTCGTCCGATACCAGCAGGTTCGTCCCGCTGCCCATAATAAAGAACGGAACCTCAAGTCTCCTCGCGGATGTGACCGCTCGTACCACTTCATCGACAGACTCAACCTGCAGGAACAATCTTGCCGGTCCGCCTGTCCTATAACTGGTCAACGGAGCGAGAGGACGACCGAATTCCAGGTTGGTCCCAAATCCCTCAATGAGGGTTCTCATAGGTATGTCTGAGGTAAGTGACACGAGGTCAAAAAGTTCCATTCATGAAATATAGGGCTGACGGAGCCAAAAACAAGGCAAATCCGCACACACCTGATCCCGCAGTTATTATACAACCAAGCGGTCGGTTGGAATAGTAAAATCTGGGTTCGTCAAGTATCAGTTTGCACTCAGTTGTCGTTGGAGCCATCCGAGGCCGCCTCGGTCCCTTTCGAATCGTCAGTCGATTCTGTCGTTTCGGCAGGCTTGTCATCTCCCTGCGGCTCTTCCGGTTGCTGGTCCTTCTTGACCTCATCGACGTAGTTCATGCGAAGCTCAAACAGGAACCGCTCCAAAATCTTCTGCTCTTCATCATCGAGATTCCCTTTGGTCTTGCGCTCCAGCATTTCGAGCATGTCAATGCTGTTCTTCGCCATGGGCAGGTCGCGTTCTATCTTGCCGGATATCGGCGAGGCAACTTTGCCCATCTGGTACATTGCAGCCGAGTGCAACGACATCACAAGCTGTACAAACACAACATCAAGACTGTTTTGTTTATCATCCATATGCGCCTCCATGAATCATCGTAAAGGGCTTCTCTCCCCTGCAAGCGTCAACCCCCGCCAAGGTGCATCCTGCGACGACCGGCGCCATGCTGCAAGTAGGTATACAGGTTTCTGTGTGCCCTGTCAAGTTCCTCGGTCTGGTCAAACAGCCTTTCCAGGAGTAAACGGGCGCTCTCCATCAGATCCCGATCCCGGAACAGGTTGGCGGCACGTAGTTCCGGCAGTCCCGATTGCTTGACGCCGAATATCTCCCCCGGTCCGCGGAGTTCCATATCCGCCTCGGCAATATCAAAACCGTTGGAGTTTTCCACAAAATACTCCATCCGTTGCCGGGCGATATCGGACAACCGGGAATTGGCCAAAGCAACAACAGTGGCACGTTTCTCACCCCGCCCCACTCGACCTCGAAGCTGATGCAGCTGGGCCAGCCCGAACCGGTCGGCATGTTCAATAACGAGCGCCGTGGCATTCGGGTTGTCGATCCCCACCTCGATCACGGTTGTAGCTAACAGTACGTCAACTTCGCCATTGCGATACTTGTCAAGGATATCATCACGCTGCTTCGACTTAATGCGACCATGAACCATCTCAACCTTCAGGTTTCGAAACACACCCACCGACAGTTCTTTGAACGCATCCTCGACATTCTGCAGTTCCATCTGCTCCGACTTCTCAATCAACGGATAGATGATGTACGCCTGTCCGCCTTTGGCGATCTGGTCCTTCACATACTCGTGGACCTTGCCGCGAACGTCGTCAGTGCGCCACACGGTGCGAATCGGCTTCCGCCCCGGTGGGAGCGATTCGATAGTGGAAATGTCAAGATCACCGTAGAGCGTCAGGGCCAAAGTGCGCGGTATCGGAGTAGCCGTCATCACCAGCAGGTCGGGGTCTTCCCCCTTGGCGTAAAGCTTTCCACGCTGCTCCACTCCAAACCGATGCTGCTCGTCGATGATCACGAACCCCAGTCTATCAAATGTCACGTAGTCATAGATCAGGGCATGCGTACCGAATAGAATATCGATCTCGCCCGCGGCACACCGCGCAGCGACCGTCTGTTTCTGTTTTGCCGTAAGGCTGGCGGTCAGAAGATCAGCTGTGATTCCAACCTTACCCAAGGCCGCCTGCCAGCTTCGTACATGCTGCTCGGCCAGGATTTCGGTGGGAGCCATGAAAGCAACCTGCAGGCCGTTTTCAGCAGCATGGAGCGCCGCCGCCACCGCGACTACAGTCTTGCCGCAACCGACGTCGCCGTGCAAAAGGCGCGACATCGGATGCTCCGACTGCATGTCGTCGGTGATTTCCTTGATGACCTTCTGCTGCTCCGAAGTCAGTTCAAACGGCAGGTTATCAATAAACCGAAACACTCTTTCGCCGGGAATCTCGACTCGGTGCTTCTTGATGGTGGCAATCTTACGTCCCTTGTTGCGATACACCATGTACTGAAGTTCGAGGAGTTCATCGAACGCAAGCCGTCGACGACACAGCTCTATCTGCCGACGGTCATCCGGGTAGTGGCACTTGATAACCGCCTCATGTAACGGCATCAACTGCTGTTGCTGTCGCACGCTGTCGGGCAGGTGGTCAGGGATGGTATCCACCAGATTGTCGCAAATAAACGAGGTCACCTTGCGCATGCTCTTGCTGGAAAGCCCTGCTTTGTTGAGTTGCGCCGTTTGTGGGTAGACAGGGATAATCCGCCCGGCATGTACCATCTGATCGGAGTCGTCATCGAGCCGTTCCAAATCCGGGTGAACGATCTGGATTCCCTGGAAGTAGTTGACCCTGCCGGTGGCAGCGAACACCTGCCCTTTCTTGAACAGGCGTTCCCAGTATTTCACGCCCGCAAACCACAGCAGGCTTATGTTGCCGGTTTTGTCACCGAGGATGACCTCGTACCTGCGTCCCTTGCCGCCGTACAGGGTGCCGTGCGCTTTGACCTCGCCAACAACAGTCACCTCCTGATCGATTTGTATCCTGCCGATCGGAACGACATTCGTGCGATCGAGATAGTGTCGCGGGTAATACTTCAGCAGATCGCCAACTTCATTGAAGCCAAGTTCGCCAAGTGCTTCCGCTTTTTTTGGTCCCACCCCTTTGACGTATTGTAACGGGGATTGTAGTCTCAGTTCTGCCACATACTATTCTGCTGCATTTTCGCGAGGGAGTCAATGACAAACTGGGGGCGCTTGCCTGTGATAGAGGCTCTTGCGAGCTGCGGAGCAGCACGTTATATTGCAGGCGGAAGAGGATGTCGTCTGGTGGCGGTCCCGGCCTTCAAAGCCGTGCGGGGGGCAATCGTATTGTCCCCGGTGGGTTCGATTCCCACCCCTTCCGCCAATTTCGGTCACCATTAGCAGCCATCATCTCATTTGCCGGTTACGAACCGATAACCTTCTCAACGTAGATATATAGAAGGGAGAATTATTATGAAAACCTATGTGCTAATGACCAAGCTGGCGCCGGAAGTGGCTGCCAAAATCTCCGAACGGGCCGAGATTGGCAAGACCTGGCTCGACGAGGTCCACAAGAAGTGCCCGGAAGTCAAGTTCGTCGGACATTACGGACTCCTCGGCACCTACGACTTCATGGACATCTACGAGGCGCCCAACGAAGAGATTGCCGCCAAGGTCTCAATGATAAGCCGTGCCAACGGCGCTATCATGGCCGAAAGCTGGACGGCTATCCCTTACAAGCGGATAGTAGAGTTGGCCAAAGAAGTCTAGGAAGGGGTTGGCTAGATCGGTTTCAGGTCAGGGTCGACATGGATCTTGACGTGGGTGATGTCAGGGAAGGCGTGCATGATCGCCTGCTTCACGGTCACGGCGATGTCGTGGCCGAGTCTAACAGTCAGATCGGCATCGACAACGATATCGAGTTCGACAAAAATCTGTGGCCCGGAGTACCGTGCCCTGACGTCGTGCACCTGGTGAACTCCGTCGACCTGGCCGGCAACACCGATGATGCCGGCGATGACGTCTTTGTCCGGTGCGATATCCGACAGTTCCTTGAAGGCCGACCAGACCAGATCAACCCCGACCTTCATCACGAACACCGTCACAACGAGCGCTGCCAGGGAATCGGCCAGATACCAGTCCGGATTGAAGTACGCGGCCCCGACGCCAATCAGCACCGCTACCGACGACAGCGCATCGGTGCGATGATGCCAGGCATTTGCAATCAATGCCTGACTCTTGAGGCGTCGGCCAACCATTAGTGTATACCAGAACAGGCCTTCTTTGAGGAAGATACTGATTGCGGCGGCAAAAATAGCGAACTCCCCCGGTTTCGAGACTTTGTTCGCCGCAACCACACTCACCGAACTCCAGGCAATCCCCAGACCGATCAACAGGAGCATTACGCCGATGACCATGCTGGAAATCGTCTCGATACGGGCGTGTCCCCACGGATGATCCTCGTCCTCTCCCTTGCGCCCCCACTTCAGCCCCAGCAACACGACAAAATCGGAGAAAAGGTCGGAAATCGAATGGACACCATCGGCGATCAACGCCTGCGAATTGCTCGCAAAACCGGCCCAGAGCTTGAAAACGATCAGCACGACATTACTTGCCATGCCGGCCCAGGTCGCCCGAATGCCGGAGGATATCCCCTCCGAAGTATCGTGCCGCCGTTCTACCTGATCTGTGTTCTTGAAAGTATCCATACTATCGATAGGTTATCTGTCATCGATTCTGAAAACAACGTTGAAAACAGCTAGATCGATTTCACCGGAAGTTTCTGAGGGTCATTAACGAGCATATGCTCTTTGATCGTGAACGCCTCGGCATAATCGACATGGACAAGCTGCCCCAGTTGCCGCGCGCGCGTTTGAATCAACTCAAAGGCGCTGATGGAAGAGTGGAACACCGGACGGTCAGCGTTGCTCAGACCACGAAGGCTTCCTCCCTCCTCAATCGCCGCGATGATCTTGCCAGCATCACCAAACTGTGAAGTGTACGCAGCGACAGCCTTGACCTTACGGATGAACACTTCCGAAATGTCGACCAGGAATGAGTAGTCCGTGTTGCGAAAATACGACACGTACGCAATCTTCCGGGGTCTGAACGGTTCACCGTCGAGATCGGCTTTTTTCAGTCCGGCCAGAAAACAGGCATCATAGCCGAGTCGGGAGCAGGCCAGATGGTCGGGGTGACGCTGCTCCCAGTGCGGCAGGAGCACCAGTTCGGGCTGTGTGTCACGTATCGCCTGAGCTATTTTGAGTTTGTTCTCCTGATTGCATTCAACGGCCGAATCGGGCATTTCGAGATTGCCCCGGTATGTCAACCCCAGCAGTTTCGCAGCATCGGCCATCTCGCGAGCGCGATCGTGTTCGTCACCGTATGTGCCCATCTCACCCCGGGTGAGATCAACCACTCCCGTTTTCCTACCGGCGTTGGCCATTTTGATCAGAAGTCCGCCGCAGGTAATCTCAGCGTCGTCCGGATGTGCAGCTATGGCGAGAATATCGAGGCGGGGCGTATTAGCCATTGCACACCTCTTCGTAATACGCTTCGTACTCGGAGATTATCTTCTCGGAATTGAAGCGCTCCTGCGCCAGTTTCGCCGCAGCTTTTCTGAATTCCGACAAACGCACCGTGTCTTTCAGCAACGCCACCGCCGCACGGGCCATACTGGAAGTATCCCCCACCGGCAACAGAAATCCGTTGCGGAAGTCATCGACGACCTCCACCAGCCCGGTGCCCGAGCTGCCAATCACCGGTACGCCGCAGGCAAGAGCCTCAAGTGCGGCCAGACCAAATGACTCTTCTTCTGAGGGGATCAAGAACAGATCGGTGCACGGCAGAATAGCCTCGACCCGTGACTGGTTACCAAGGAATATCACCCGGTCGTTGAGCTTCTTCTTGTTTATCTGGCGGCGGGCCAGCACGGTATCCGGCCCCTCCCCGATCAGCAGCAACCGAGCCGGGACTTCGGCTGCTACTTTCTCAAAAATGTCGATCACGTCGAGCGTGCGTTTAACCGGACGGAAATTGGAAATGTGCGTCAGGAGGAACTCACCTTCCTGTACGAACTCGCTCCGCTTGCACTGACCGCAGGTTGGCTTGAATCGGTTGCCATCGAAGAAGTTGTGTACCACTCGAATCTCTTTCTCCGTCTCGAAAACTTCCTTGGTCTCGTTCGCAAGGTAATGCGATACCGCCGTGATGCCGTCGGAGGAGTTGATCGAGAACTTCGTAATGTCATAAAACGACGGGTCCGATCCCACCAGCGTGATGTCTGTCCCGTGAAGCGTGGTGATGATCTTCGGCAGTTTCATCCCCTGCGATGCCAGAATCTCACGCGCCAGATAGGCACAGGTAGCATGAGGTACGGCATAATGGACATGGAGGATATCCAGGTCGTAATTGCGCGAGACATCAGCCATTTTTGAGGCCAGCGTTTCGGTATACGGCGGATACTTGAAAAGCGGATAGGCGGTTGTCTCCACACCGTGATACATCAGATTCGGCTGGAAAGCATCCAGCCTGAACGGCATGGCGTACGAGATGAAGTGCACGGAGTGTCCGCGCATGGCCAGTTGTTGCCCGAGTTCTGTGGCGACTATGCCGGATCCCCCGGCGACAGGATAACAGGTGATGCCGATATTCATTTAAGTCGTGTACTCCGATAGGCTGATCAATTGATGGTCGGTTTCCTCGCTGTCGAGACGGTCATACATGTAGGGGATGATGTCGAATCCATAGCGAGAGATGAAATAGGTCACATTGAGCGCACGTTCCTGCAAACCGCGATTGGTGTACAGCGCGTGGTAGAGCCGATACACCTTGTCTCGCGTCTGCTGGCTTTTCCGCTTGTGGGCAGCCCAGACTTTTTGTTCGAATCCTTTCAGGGTGTAGTCGATTTTCCCCTGCGCCTGCTCTGCGACTCTGGCAAGCTGCGGGTCGAATTCAAGCGCTTCCCTGCGGAATTGTGAGAACCGTTGCTCCAGTGCCTGCCGCAGTTCGTTGAATTCACCCTCCAGGTCAGCAGGGAATGTTCTCGCCAGGATCCGGTTGACAACCTGTTCGATGTCGCCGGTAAGTTCTTCGAACTCGACATCAAGTTCCAGGAGCATCTTTTCAAACCGAGCTTCGGTGAGCGTCATGGTCGCGCGCGCCTTGACATGCGGGGCAACCAGGTCGAACAGATCAAAAAGCGGATTGAGCTGCGCCAGGTACGCAATCTCCGCCGGCCCACCCTTCTGAGAGACTACCGGAAACAAGTATGACTGCATGAGCGGGCGGGTCATGACATCAGGTGAGAACCGATCGGGGTGTTCTCTGATCCTGTCGAGCAGCTCCTCTTTCGTGAACCTGCTGTCCCCCACCGTGAAACCGTCGCCGTCACGCACCACCGGTCTGCGGCCATCGAGATTGTAGAACAGGTGCGTGGAATCGTCGCTCTTTTCAACTTGTATGTGATACCCGGCCCGTTCAATCTCACTGTTTCGGGCGGTGAGCAAGTCGTGAACGCCAGCCTGTTTTTCAATGATGGCCTCAAAGAGAGGAGCCGCTAATCGCTTGGCTCCGCTGTCACCAGGACTGAAGAAGATCAATCCGTACTCCGCTGTCAGCCCTGCCATGAACCGACCGAATGCCGTCACAAACGTATCGCTCGGCGTGTAGGCATGGTCTACAAGCTGCATCAGGCGGTCGGTGAAATCAGTCTCCCCGAGACACTCTATGAGTTGTTTTTTGGCGCGGGTGAGTTCATCGCGATCACAGAACTTGATCTCACTGGCAGGCACGGCGAGTTCGGGTGCCGTGTTGTAAGCGTTGCGGCAGGGTGCGCCCTCACGGTTCAGCAGCCAGGTATGATTTGCTTCCTCGAAATCATGATCATCGCCGGCAATCCAGAAGATCGGTACCACCGGGCGCCCCAGTTCCTCAGAATACCTGCCCGCGGCTTTGACTACAGCCAGCGCCTTCACCAAAGTCAGAAGCGGTCCGCCAAGAAACCCTGCCTGCTGGCCGGAGAAAACACAGAGCGTCCGTTCGTCAGCGAGCTTATCAATATTCGAGTGCGTTTCCTCAGAGGCACTGTAAACCAGATTCTGGGAGTGCAGGATCTCTGCGAGGCTCTTGCGGTCGAAAGTCACGCTGTCGAGTTTGCTCGCCGCCGCACGGATATCGCGGGTGACGAAGAATTCAGCCGCCGGCGCCTTGCCTGCAATCTGGTCAAGGTATAGAGACGAATATGCAAGTTTCCGGGGTGCAATTCTATCAGGCAAAGCGGCCCCTGTCCTGTTAAGCATTTGCTCAGCCATGCTGGTTTCCTCAGTCGCTCCTCTCATGTCCATCCGGAGTATTACACAGTGCAACGTCTGGCATGCCATGAGGGTTCAGAAATTGTAGCCCGCGTCCCGGAATCGAGTCGGAATCGTGCCTGTAGTGCCCCGCAAAAGGGCTGCACTAGAGCCACTTCTTCTTCTTGAAGAACAGTATCATCCCCACCATGATGACCAACATGACGCCAATCGCAATCATGTATCCGTGCGGGTGGTTGAGTTCAGGCATATATTTGAAGTTCATTCCCCAGAGTCCAACCAGGAATGTCGGTGGGATAAACAACGCCGTCAGGAGTGTGAGCACTTTGATGATATCGTTGGTCTTGGTTGAGACCGATGAGTAGTACACTTGCAACGATGAGTTGACCAACTCACGGTGGGAGTCGGCCAATTCGAAAACTCTCACTAGGTGGTCGTTGATGTCAGCAAAATATGCTTTCAGGTCCGGCGACACAAGTTTGAATTCTTCGCGGGACAGCCGACTCACCACGTCGCGCTGCGGACGGACGATACGCTTTAGTTCCACGATGTCTCGACCCAGCGTGAAGATAGATTTCAACGTATCTTCGTCGAAACTCCCCAGCACTTCTTCCTCGATTTGGTCGCTTTCGTACTCGAAGATATCTAGCGTGGTGTTGTAGTTGTCCACCACGGAGTCGATGACAGAGTGAAGCAGGTAATCCGCGCCACGGTCAATCAGGCGATCTCCGCGCTGTGCCCGACTGTAGAGGTAGTCGAATAGACGGTGCTCGTCGTAGTGCACCGTTACCAGCACGTTGTGACTCAGGAACAAATCCAGTTCGCTGATTTTCAGGCCTTCTTCACGGCCAATGTAGTCGACGATATTGAAGACCAGAAACAGGTAGCGCCCGTAGTCATCGATTTTCGTGCGCGACTTCTCTGAAATCACGTCCTCAATCGCCAGCGGGTGGAAACTGAAATCGTGCGTGAGCACGTACGACTCCTCGTCGGTAGGCTTGCACATGTCGACCCAGAGGACCGAGCCTTCTTTTTCGAACATACCGTCGAAATCGGCGATACCATCGATCACTTTGACCCGCTCGAGATCGGGATGGTAGTAGAACGACTTGATCATAACCGCTCTTCCCCGATAAAGCCGCCTTCCTCATCGATATAGTCTGGCACCATATCCTCCTCGTGCTCTTCCTTGATATCCATAACGGACTGGCGTTCAATGCGCAAGAAGTAGAATGAATAAACGAAGATTGGAACGAAATCCATTATGTGCAGGGCCAGCGCAAACAGCACGGCATCGGAACGCCCCACCGAGAAAGCAGCCAGCGACGTCGATACAGCAACCTCGAACGTCCCCGCGTTACCGGGAGTGATAGGCACCATTAACACAATCGTATTGATAATCATGACTACTGCCGCAGCTGCAAACGGTAGTTCTAATCCAAAGGCCTTCATCAAATACCAGACGACCATCATGTGAGCCCCCCAGGACAGGAGCGACAGTGCCATCGTGCCGGCCATGTGCTGGCTCGATCTGAGTACTTCAATGCCTTTTGTAAAGGACCGAATGAACTTCTTGACCGTGATGTATGCTCCCGGCCAGCGGTTGCGAAGACACTTCCGTCCGAAATTCTCCGCTCCTTCCTGATAGTGCAGCATCAGGTACAGACAGATCAACGCGCCAACCGTGACCCCTGACACCACGGTGCTCATGTAGCGATACTCGCTGGGGAACACAAATGCAAACGAAGTGATCAGCATAAAAACGATCAGGCTGATAGCGTCAAACAGAACCTCCAGGATGATGGTCGAAAACACGAACGTCTTCTTCAGTCCCTCTTTGCGAGAGAACAGCACCAGCCGTCCTACCTGCCCGGTGAGGGCGGGCATAACGATACCGAGTATCTGACCGGTCGAGTAGAGAGTTATCGCGCGCCAGAACGGAATCTTCTTCTGACGGGAGACCATTGCCCGCCAGCGAAGTCCTTTGAAAAGCATATACAGAAAACCTGACACCGTGGCAGGAATGACATAGTAGAAATTCAGACGTGTGCCGAGAAGCTTAAGCTCCTCGATAGTTATGTCTTTGAGGCAATACGCCAGCAGCACCAATGCTATAAGCGTACCCCAGAATTGCTTTTTCTTCCAAAATGAGGTCATATACCTGCGCTAGTCTAGATTCTGAAGTCCAAGATAGAGCATGACCCCGGAAGTGTCAAACGAAATAAGGCGGGGTGGATTGCCGTAAGTTGTTATATGACAGCGACTAAATCTTTCTGGATCCAACCGCGACGTTTGTTTTCGAACAGAACGTTGTAGAAATCACCGGACTCAGACAGTATCTCTACGACCAATCCCGGGGCTGCCGCCAGCTCCTTCTCGGAGTTGTTCGACGGTCCCGTGCGGACAATCGAATCCTCCGCTATGACTACTCCCCGTTCAGTGAGGTATTCAGTATTGTATTTGACCGTCGTCATAAGCGACATCACCAACAACACGGCCAGAGAGATAAT
This sequence comes from uncultured candidate division Zixibacteria bacterium, assembly GCA_963664195.1. Taxonomy (GTDB): domain Bacteria; phylum Zixibacteria; class MSB-5A5; order GN15; family FEB-12. Next base: position 2,917,638 of record OY760907.1, on the reverse strand, counting down.
CACCCCGCCACGAACCGCCAACCCCTGAAACCTCAGACCGAATCTCAGTGTCAGGAAGATGAAAAACAGAGCGAGGAACGCTGTTGTCACCCACGCCAGAACCGCAAGTCGATAAGGGTCGACCAGCGAATCAAAGAAACTCTCGATCGGATTGAGCTTGACCCCTTCCATGTGGACCGAGGTAAACCGTCCGGCGAACTCAAGATTGTCGGCAATGTCCTGATCGGTCGGATCGAGCCGTCGAGCTTTGAGATAGTACAATACGGCGTGACCGATATCCTGCTGTCGGAAACAGGCGTTGCCAAGATTGAAATACAATGCGGCCGACTCAACTCCGCTGTCAAGAATCGATTCGTACGCAACCACGGCGGAGTCGTACGCTTTGGCCTCATAGAAGGCATTCGCTTTCTCAAACTGCTCCGAAGAGGTAGCAAAACCGCACGAACACCAGGCTAAAGTCAGAATCACGACTGCGAGACTAGTTCGAATACTCAAAACCTGACTCCCTCCATTCGCACCATGAGGTCTTCCGCTGCGGCCAGAGTGTGACCAACATCATCGTTGCCTGCCGCGCCGGGCGCGTACTGACCAAACCCGCACTTGTCGAGGAAACCTTTCGTGTCGTCGATCAGGCTTTCCTCGGCCGCTCGTTCCCTGAGCACCCCAGCAATCTTGTCAGAGGTCAGTCCGTGGGGCGAAATGTTCAACTTGTCGGCGATATACGACATCACCACCTGACTGCACTCTGCAAAGAACTCCCCTGACTTGCCCGCACCGGCCAGACTTCGCGCGCGTGCAAGACGCTTCCTGGCCATCTTCGAGGCTGCCCGCGAACGAGCATAGCCGACATCGCCGGAGAGCTTCTCCCTGCGCATCCGGTACACCATCACCGAGGCAAACAATAGAATCGGGAGGGCGTTGACCGCGAAATAAACAGGACTGCGAAGCAGAACGAATCCTTCGGGACGAACCTTTCCCAGATCAGTCTTGATGTACCGAATGTCGCGCGCATCGGAGCTGATGGTGACATTCGGACCTCCGTACACAACGCCGTTCGACCCGGTATAACCCTCGGGCTTGGATACCTTAACCTGAATCGGGCGAGTGCTCACAGTCTGGTACTTGCCCCGCTTGGGATCGAAGTAATTAAAACTGAGCGCGGGAATCTCAAGCGTGCCTGGCACTCTGGGGATAAAGACCTCCTCAAACGTCTTCACGCCGCCGATCTGGTCATTGTATTTCGACACGTTTTCGCGGCTGGCAGCCCGGTAGACGCGAAAATCCGGAAGCTCCGGTATCGTTGGCTCGGCCACCGACTTGATGTTGCCGGTGCCGTTGATCTTGAACTCGACCGACACTGGCTGGTTCAACTCAACCGTGGTCTTGTTCGGCACTGCTTCCATCGAGAAACGGCCAATGGTACCGGTGAAATCCCTGGGGCGCCCTTCGGTCGGCAGCGGCTTGACATCGATTTTGATCGGCTGAGAGCGCACCTGGATCTCCTCACCGGAGCCCATACCAAAAATGTCGAACGGACTGCCTCGACGACTGCGCTGGCCGGCGACTGTAGCCGTGATGATTGCGCGGCCAATCGTAAGAACACCAGTTTGGGTCGGAAACAGAGCATACTTGCGTTCAATGACGCGATAGTCGCGATTGTTGAGTTTCTGATAGTACGGCGCCTTGTTGCCGAGTATCTCTGTCCAGAAACCGGTAGTTGTCGGTTCGGTAAGCCCCGGAGAACCATAGAACTTGACCGCGATATAGAACTTCAGGGTCAGCGTCACCTGCTGATTGACGTACGGTTTGTTGTTGTCTACAATTGCCTCGAGGAAATAATCCTTTCCGCGTCCGTCATCCCCCTGTGCCCGCTCTTCCAACTCCGGTGGAGTGGCCGAGCCTTTATCCAGAATGGTAAGGGTAACGACATTGCCCTTGTATCGTTTGTTCTGATAAACCAGCGAGATATTCTGAATCGGAAAGTCGCCCGGTTTCTGTGGCAGAATCAGATAGCGATAGGTCACCGAAGCCTCGACCCGTCCGTTTGTGATCGAATAGTTACTGGACTGCCCCTGCGAGTAGACTTCGAACATTGGCAGAGTCGGCATATTCGGTCGCGGCAGGTCCTGCGTTGTGCCGGAGACGACAACAGACAACAACGCCTGTTCGTCCAGGCCGATAGTATCCCGACTCAGCGAAACCTCAATGTTGACTACCGGCTGTGTTTGTGCCGACAACACGGCAGGCATCAGAAGACACACCAGGCAGATGAGCAGCGTTAGCCGAGCATTCATACTACCAGTCCTTCCCCCGGTAATCGCCGCCGATAGCCCGCTTGATTTTCTTCTGGACGTCCTGCTCGTCATCTTTCAGGGCATTCAGAATACGCTCGGCATTCTCTTTAGACATCTGTTTCTCTTCGACCTGCTGTTGTTGCTGCTGCTGCTCTTCCTTTTGCTTATCCTCAGGCTGTCCCTCCGGCTGGGCAGCATCTTCGCCCTGTTGCTGTTGTTTCTCCTGCTCGCTCTGCTGATCCTGTTCTTCCTGTTCCTGTTGCTTCTGCTGCTGCTCTTGCTGATCCTGCTGCTGTTTTTCCTGCTGCTGCTGTTTCTGATCGTCTTGCTGATCTTTCGGTTTCATCTGCTCTTTGAGCAGTTTGCGAGACAGTTCCAGGTTGTACTTGGCGTCCATGTCATCCGGGTTAAGCGTCAGCGCCTTCTGGTAGCTCTCGATTGCCTTCTGGTAGTCACCCATGCGAAAATGCGTGCCACCGAGATTGTATTGCGCCCTCGCCTCAACATCAATGTCCGTGGAGTTGAGCGCTTTGGAATACCGATCAACCGCCTCCTCGTACTTTCCCTGCTGATGCAAAACTCCCGCGATATTGTAGTCAAGCTCTGGTGATTCGGGCAATTCCGTCTCGGCGATCTGGTATTGCTCCAATGCTTCCTTGAGCTGATTACCGACATAAGCCTCGTTGCCCTTGTCGACGACGTTCGCAACCGACTCAGCCTGAACCGAAACGACCGACAGAACGCCAAACCCGAGTATTGTAAACAAAATCTTATGCTTCATTATTCACTACGCTCCCGTTCGGCTTCTTGCGTTCCGAGACGAAAAACTCACTCACGACAAACAACAGGGCAAGCAGCAACGGCCACTGGTACCGGTCATCGTACCGTGTTACCAGCGTCCCCTCAAGCTCTTTCTTTTCGAGCTTGGATATCTCGTCAAAAATCCGGTCAAGTTCAAGTTCTCCCGCGGTTGCCGGATAGTAGCGGCCGCCGGTCTCCAGGGAGATTTTCTGCAAAGTAGTCTCATCGAGTCGCGAAACAATCACTTCGCCGTTGTCGTCCTTACGGAAACCAACCTGGTTACCTTTACGGTCCAACACCGGAATAGGTTCCCCGGCAGGGTTGCCAATACCGACAGTGTAGATTTTCACACCTTCTTTGCGCGCCGCCTCGGCCTGCTCAATCGCGCCGCCCTCGTGGTCTTCGCCATCGGTGAGAAGCAACAGAACTTTGTGCTTCTTCTCCTCCTGAGAGAAGGCCGACTGCGCAGCTTTTATCGCCGAGGACAGCGAGGTCCCCTGCACCGACACCGAATTCTGATCCATTACGTCGAGCAGCATATCAGCCGCGGCATAGTCGAGGGTCAGCGGACACTGGACAAACGCCTCACCGGCAAACGCCACCAGGCCGATCCTGTCACCGGTAAGACGCTGAACAATGCTCCGAATCTCCTGCTTGGCCTTCTCCAAACGATTCGGCTGCATATCTTGCGCCATCATGGAGTTGGATAAATCCAGCGCCACCACAATGTCGATCCCCTCACGTTTCTGTGTCTCCAGATGGGTGCCGAACTGCAACCGGGCAAGAGACACCGATAGAAACGTCAGCCCCAGCAGCACCAAAATGACTTTCGTCCGCTGACGGGGAAACGAAATGTACGGCGAGTTCTTCATGATAAGCGGAAGATCACCAAACAGGCTCAGGAGTTTCTTCTTCCTAGCAATCGCCCAGAAAGCAAATGCCCCCAGAAGAAGCACTCCGATGAGTATCAGAAAATTGAAAGGTTCAGCAAATCGCATATAAGATCATCATCCTCTTAGTCAAATCAGGGCAGCTTGCGAAAAACGCTTCCCGCCAGAACCATCTCCAACGCCAGCAACAATAGCCCGGCATAAACGAAGAAATGGAACAACTCCGTGTACTGCCTGTGCGCCGAGACCTCAATCTCGGTCTTCTCCAGCCCGTCGATCAGCGAGTAAATTTGCTCAAGTTCCTCTCCCGATCTCGCCCGGTAGTATTTTCCTCCGGTTGCATCGGCAATCTGCTTAAGCGTAGCTTCATCGATCCGGCTCGGTTTGGCGACGTATCGTTTGCCGAAAATCGGGTCATCAATCGGATACATCAGATTGCCGGTCTGCCCTGCAGCAATCGTGTATATCTTGATGTCAAATGCCGCGGCAAGAGATGCTGCCGTCACCGGATCGATCTCCCCGGCGTTGTTGTCCCCATCGGTCAGCAAGATCATGATTTTAGACTTGGATTCTGACTCGCGCAGCCGGTTTACACCGTTGGCAATAGCCATACCGATAGCGGTACCGTCCTCAATCAGCCCGAAATCCACCTGATCGACGAATCTCAGAAGTACGCCGTAGTCAACCGTCAGCGGGCACTGGGTAAAGGAATGTTTGGCAAACACCACCAGACCGATTCGGTCATGCTCACGCTTGTTGACAAACTTCTTGATTTCTTCCTTGGCGACATACAACCGATTGTGCGGCTTGAAGTCCTCCGCCTGCATCGACGAGGAAACGTCAAGCGCCAGCATGATGTCCACGCCCTCAGAAGTGATCTCACGAATCTCCGTGCCGGATCTCGGGCGGGCTAAGGCAACAAACAATAACGCAACGGCGACTATGCGCAGGACCGGCAGTATCGCGCGGTATCGCTGGCGGCCGGTACGGGCGGCACGTTGAACAATGCGCACATCGGAGTATTTGATCGCGGAAGTTTTGAATCTCGCCCGGGCGAAATAGTGCCAGGTCATGAGGGCCACGAACATCGCACCGATGACGAATATCACCCAGGCCGGCACAGTCGTCTCAAAGTAGTCAAGAAGGCTGACTCCCAGACCGAAGAACTCGATGTTGCCCATCAGACAGTCTCCTCGATTTCAGGTTCAGCGGCCTTGTCGATGGTCTGGATTTTGACTTCTTCTTCCTGACGGCGTTCGAATTCGGCTCTAATCTGTTCGACCATGTTGTGCGCCAGCTCGAAATCCGTCTCGGTGCGCTCCCGAAGAGGCACGTAGCGGGCGAACTTGACTTGATCGGCGTGCTTGAAGAACTCGCCGAGTTCGTCGTATACGCCATCCGGCAATTCGATATCAGCGAACACCTTCATAAACTGTGTGGTAGTCATTTCGAGAACATCGACCTTGAACATCCAGCCAAGATACTCCCGAGATATCTCCGTCAGCGCCAAGTAGTATTCCTTGTATTCCTCTCTGCCGACGAAATCTTCCTGCCTAAGGAAAGCCAGCTTCTCGAACGACTTCTCCCACGGCGGACGAAGGTCTTCCAGTTCTCCCTCGTCCTTGCGACGTCGGAACCAGAACAAGAGACCGATCACGAGCACGATCAGGACAAAGCCAAGCCCACCCCATACATAGTAAGGGGTGTAGTCATGCGGGAACGCGTATTGTGCTTTCAACGGACGAATATCCAGCGAATCGCCGGCAGCGTCATCCAGAAGTGACAACACATTGATCGGCACCGGCTCTGCCAGCAACAGTTTGCGCGTGCTGTCGGGCAGCTCGAATACAACCGGGAGCGGCGGAATCGTGTATTCGCCGGTAGTGAACGTGCTCAGTTTGAAGGTCGTACGGCTTTGGATGCGTCCGTCATCAAGACGCGTTTCCACATCCGGCTGGTAATCCTTGACATCAAACGACCCCAGATTCGCCCCCAGCGGCGGCGGAACCAGCGTGTACGTCGAGTCATACACAATGGTCAGTTCGTACATTATGAGGTCGCCGATGTGGGCCTCGGCCTTATCAACCGCCGTCTCAATCTCAATCCCCGGCAGCGATCCGACCGTGTCCGGTTCCGCCTGAGCAAGCACCGAAGGTGCGCCTATCATGGAGGCGAGCAAGACACAACACGCAGTCAGCCACCAGCCGGTTGTCATTGCATATGTCGAAATACTACTTCTCATTTTACGTTATGGTCCAGAAATTCCACTCGTTCAGCCTTGGCCAGACGGGCGATGTACTCGCTATAGGCCGACTCTGCCTTTTCATTCTGATAGTCGAGGAACACTTTGGCGCGGACAGAATCGTACGGCACACCGTTGTATATTTTGTCCTTGTTGGCGGCGTAGAAATTGTGTACGTCGAGACTGTCCACCTGCACCTGCGGGATCACCTTATCGATCACAAACCGATTAACCAGCAGTTGCTTCATCATTTGTTCCTGCTGTCGCTGGATGTCCGGATCAGCGAGGTAATCTTCTCGCATCGCGGCGGCATGGAGTAATTCCGTTCCCACATACTGCCGCACGAATTCGATTCGCGAGGCACGACTGGCGAATTGCTTCTGCGCCTCCGGCGGCAGCAAAGCCATCTGGTCCTCGACTTCCGAAAGCCAGATCGTCCGGTCACCAATCTTCGCAACTGCCACGTCGTCAGCCGACGCTGCTTCGTGATCCAGCGCCGTCGCATTGCTGAGCTGCCGTTTGGCGTCGATCACATTTCCCAGCTTCTCCAGCGAGGCGACAAGATTCCTTGAGGCTTCCCCCATGAACGACCCGTCCGGATCGTACTCCCGTGCGCGAAGATAATAAGCGGCTGCGTTGCGATAATCCTTGATGTCCTCGAAATAGGTCCTGGCAACAAGGTAGCAGATGTTCGCACGCTGTTTGCTGTCCAGTTCGTCATAGTCGAGGACTTTTTTGTACTCGTCGGCCGCCGCATGGTACAGGCGATTGCTGTGCAACTCACCGGCCAGCTTCTTATGCTGATCAATCTGTGCACTGTGGTCGACTGTCCCGCAGGATACGAACAGCATGGCCGCCACAGCAGCCAAGACCACTGTTACAATGTTCGCTCTCATTAGTGCCGCTTCCCCCTCGCCTTGAAGAAGTTCACCAGCGGCCCAATGTACGACTCGTTGGTTCGTATGGCGATCATGTCGATGTTGTTCATCTGAAAGGTACGTTTTAGCGTCTGGTTATCTTCCTCGGCTCTGGCGGCAAACTCGCGACGGAACTTCTTTGATCCCGTGTTGATCAACACTACCTCGCCGGTCTCAGCGTCTTCAAGCTCGATCAAGCCAACATTATCGAACTCAAGCTCGCGCGGATCGGTCACTTTGAGCGCCACCACGTCGTGCTTGCGATTGGCAAGTTGCAGCGGTCGGAGGAAGTCATCGGAGAGGAAATCCGAAATCAAGAACACCACCGACTTACGCTTAATGACTTTGTTGAGATACTCAAGCGCTCCTGAAACGTCGGTCCCGGTTCCTTCCGGTTTGAAGTACAACACTTCGCGAATCAGCCGAAGCACGTGCGAACGACCCTTCTGCGGCGGGACGAATTTCTCGATCCTGTCGGTGAAGATGATCAGCCCGACCTTGTCGTTGTTCTTGATCGCCGAAAACGCCATGACCGCACACAGCTCGGCGGCGGTGTCGCTTTTGAACCGATCACGCGTGCCGAACAAACCGGACGACGAGGCGTCCACAAGCAGCACGACCGACAGCTCGCGTTCCTCGCGGAATTTCTTCACAAAAGGTTCCCCGGTGCGAGCGGTCACGTTCCAGTCGATCAGGCGAATGTCATCACCCGGCTGATACTGGCGTACTTCCTCGAATTCCATTCCCTGCCCTTTGAAGGTGGAATGGTATTCGCCGGAGAACAGATCGTTGACCAATCGTTTGGTGCGAATCTCTATATGCCGGATCTTCTTAAATAGCTCTTTCGGGATCATAGGCGATCTTTACGGAACCTCGATAGCGTTAAAGACTCTTTGGACGATATCATCCGAGGTCACTTCCTCGGCTTCGGCCTCGTACGTCAATAGAATACGGTGACGGAGGACATCCGGACCGATGGTCTTGATATCTTCCGGTGTAACGTAGCCGCGTCCTTTTATGAAGGCATGCGCCTTGGCGGCCAGATTCAGGTAAATCGTCGCACGCGGCGAGGCACCAAAAGCGATCAGACTTTTGGCATCGCGAAGGCCGTATTTCTCCGGCTCGCGAGTTGCAAACACGATATTGACGATATATTCTTTGACTTTCTCGTCGACATAAACCGATCGCACAACCTCACGCGCCCTGACGATATCCTCCGGCGTAATGACCGGGTTCACCTTGATCGACTCCACCGAAGTATTGCGATCCATAATCAAGCGTTCTTCTGCTGGTGTCGGATAGCCGATCTTGAGCAGAAGCATAAAACGGTCGACCTGAGCTTCCGGAAGCGGATAAGTCCCTTCCTGCTCAATCGGGTTTTGCGTAGCCAGAACAAGGAACGGCTCTTCGAGTTTGTACGTATGCTCCCCGATGGTCACCTGGCGTTCCTGCATGGCTTCAAGCAACGCCGATTGCACTTTGGCTGGGGCACGGTTGATTTCATCGGCCAGAACGATATTGGTAAAGATCGGGCCTTTTTTGACCGTGAAGTCTGCCTTTTGCGGGTTGTAGATCATGGTACCGATCAAGTCTGCCGGCAACAGATCGGGGGTAAACTGCAGGCGCTGGAATTTCGCTTTTATCGCTTCAGCCAGAGTGTTGACCGAAAGCGTCTTGGCCAGGCCGGGAACGCCTTCTATGAGAATGTGCCCATTGGCCAGTATGCCGATCAGCAGCCGCTCTATCAGGTACTCCTGACCGACAATGACCGAGCTGATCTGTGTGGTTAGTTTTTCAACAAACGAGGCCTCAGTTTCGACCCTGCGTTGAATCTCCTGAATATCTACTTCCATTGCTCCTCCGAATATCTGAAAACGCTACATCTTCTCAAACAACTCGCGAACTTCCGACTCAAGTCGAAGGCTCTCGCCCGGCAGCATCACCGACGGGCTGTATTTTTCTTTCTCTGCCCGCGTCAGCCAGCCGGCAATTTTCTCGCGGGCGTGCAGACTCAGGTCAGTTTTCTCTAAGTCCGCGACAATCATCCCGGTCGACCGCCCACTGACAGCTATCCCGTACTTCGCCTCCAAGAACGACAACAGATTCTTATACAATCCGGTTTGGAAATCTTTCAAATCACTGCTGCCGGTCCTGAGCACAGTCAACTCATCGAGAAACATTTGCCCGGGAGTCTTGACCGCTTCCCCTGGCTCCCGTTTTCTCAAGAACAGAACCACGCCGACAGCCCCACCAATGACAACGAGGACAATCATCCCCCACAGCAACAAAGAACCTTCGCCTTCCGTTGTTGCGATCTGCGGTACGGGTACCGCAATGGTGATGGTCACCCGGTCGGTCAAGAGTTCACCGGCCACAGAATCCGGCCAGCTCACAAACTCAATCGCCAGCGGTTCAATAGTCCCCTGACCGGACAACGTCGGTTCAAGAACGTACTTGAAAAGCTTGGTAGTGACTTCGTCCGCGCCGATACCAGTCGAGCTGACTTTGGAAGAAAACCGGGCGACTTTGAGTTTGTCCGCCTGCAGGCGCAGGGCTTTGGGAAAACGATAGGCGGTCGGAGAGCCATTCCACGACACGGCTATCTCGAATTCCGCGGTTTCCTCAAAAGGCATTTCAGTCCGATCAATAGACTGAGAAACAGAAACACCAAAACTGACCGCTGGAACCAATAGTAGAGAGAGAACAACTATGGCAGTGTATACTCGCAGCATCTATTCCGTCACAAAGCTCTGAACACCAGTTGCAACGGCAACAACGCAATCGCAACTTCGTGTCATGTCCTAACTTACCGTCTCCTATTGAGCCTCAGGTATGAGAGATTATACCGAGTTTAGATCCAATAGTTTCACTAAAAACCGGCCAGTACCAGGGCCGTCAATCCAAGCACCATGCCTATTTTCAGTGCCAACGAACCGACCGAAAGCATTCTCGGGCTGGGGTCGCCCCAGACGAAGATCAACAGCGCCAGAAGCGGCAAATCGACCACATACACCGTGATTGTCTCGTAGATGCCTCCGTACCAACCGGCGAAAATCGGCACATAGGTCAGTACCGTCAACACCAGGAACAGCCCCAATCCGACCAGGAGCGCTCCGGGTACACCAATCATCTGCGGCAAAGAATTCACTCCTGCCTGACGGTCTCCCTGGACATCCTGGCAATCTTTTACAATCTCACGTACAAGGTGGAAGAAAAACGCAAAAGCAAACGGAATCAGCGGACCCGGCAGTCTGAAAGCCAGCGATGGGTCAACCGCCAATCCTCCAGTCAGGAACACAAGACCGGCCAGGGCCGCGACAATCGTGTTCCCGAGCAACGGAACCCGTTTCAGACGAACATTGTAAGCCAACAGCAGCAGAATGGTGACAATCGCGCTCACCGCAACCTGCCAGTTCACACACACCGCCATGATCACTGTCAGCAAATTAAACGCTATCGCCAAATTGCGGGCCGTTTTCATCGACACCGTGCCACGCACCAACACCCGTTTGGGGCGGTTTATGCGGTCGATCTCTAAGTCTTGAATGTCATTAACGATGTTTCCCGCCGCACAGACGAAAAAAGCGGCCACCGATGCAATCAACGGGCCGTAATATACCGGCGTCAATACGGTCAGGTAGGCTCCGATAGCAACTCCCAGCATAGCAAGCAGGCAGTTGACAAACCGGATCAAACGTATGATTTCAAGGAATCGTGACACTCCGTCACGATAGAGCAGCGACCGAAATGAGTCAACAACTATAAATCGGACGAGAACTCCACCGACAGACGAGGACGGTCAAAGGCGGCACCTTTCTGCCATCCAACCGAAATCTTCACAGAACGCGCACTGTCGTACAATCCCAACCCGACACCCTCTGACTGGCGGTACAGCTCCTCTATATGCACCGATCCGGTCGCCTTCATGTAGGGTCGATTGATGTACGCCGCATCGTAGAAGACGAACAGGTACCCCTGTGAAAAGCGAAGCCTCGGCTCTATTGTCCCGAATAACGCCCGCTGCGCGATGAACTGCTCGTTGCGGAATCCGCGAACTGTTCCTGGACCGCCAACAAAGATCAACTCAGACAGCGGCGGGAGGGCTTCGCTCGTTTCGAGTCCTTCGTAAGTAAGCGCCATTCGATTGACCAACCTGCCGAACAGATGACCGTAAGCATCAACAGACAGTCGACTTCTCGTTTCGTTGAGCACATCACTCGAACGAGTGCTGTCGTAGTGTGTCGAGTACCGTCGATTGGTGTAGCCCAGCGAGACTTTGAGAGCGATGCCCGTCGAAGGATTCAGCTCCTGATCCAGACTGCTCCGTTCGACACTGAATCCCGCCGTGTAGGATGAATACGCATCGACGACAATAGCGGATTCATCGGCAGGCTCCACTCTCTTCCATGCCAGCCCAAGCCCGGCAGTGAAACGGTGACCGATGTCCGTGGAGTAACGTCCGCCAAGAGCAAACTCGTAGAAATCATCCCGGTAGTCACGGGTCGCCACATTGACCTCAAGGCAGCCGACGCCAAGTGCGAACAAAGGCTGACGGTACGCCATGTTCAGCACTCGCCGATTCCTCTCCCGTCGCTCGGACTCGAGGGCAATCTCTCTCCCCTTGCCAAACAGATTCACGAGTTTCATGTCTACATCCCAGACCAGTCCGGACGGATCGTCAGGGATATACCCCACACCGCCAAAGATATTGAACTGGCGCTTCTCGCGGAACCGGAACTCGACATCGGCCTGTGTGTAACCCGGTCTCGGACGGATTGTCGCCGGCCGCAGGAACAGAACATACGGTATGGCAGCAGCGTCTGCTTCGGCACCCTTCAGCGAAGCAGTGGTGATAATGTCACCCTCAGCCAGACTGATATACCTCTCTATCGTCTCAGACTTGCTTTGTTTCAACCCGGTGACGACCCGCTTCCCGACACGCACCTCCGGCCCAGGAATCACGCGGACAGTTGCTGTCACCTGTGACTGATCGTCGCTCAACGAGACAATCTCCACCCTTGCGAAATAGCGCCCAGAATCTCGTTGTTCGTTGAGCACACTTCTGAATACGCGTCCTACGCTGCCATCGACGAACGGATAGTCTACCATGAAGCTTCGCGAAGAATCCCCTTCGACAACAACCCGCGTCAATCTAAACTGCTTCCCGGCATCCACAACAAATACTTCACCGTCGTCTGTAACGGAGGCATCGAGATACGCGGCTTGCTGGAACCAGACAAGCAGTGAATCCGCCATCGTGGCACGATCCACTCCTTTGTATTCCAACAGAGCAAGGGGAGATACAACATCTCTGACTCTGGGTGAGTTCTCCCCAACACACCGAACCGCCACCGCGCCAGCCGACGAAGCGAGCAGAGAGATAAATACCAAAGCAAACCACAGGTTTCGCATCACACGCCTAGAAACCGGCCACCACCTCCCCTCGTCCGGTCACGCGGGCAGTGCGGTCATCTGAGTGCCGTCCCTGAAGCGCGAAGTTCAACCGCATCCCGTCTTTGACGCCGTAGTTGAAAGACAGTTTCCAGATTGCTCCCTTTCCACCCGGCTTGTTACCGGTCAACTGATACGAGGGCGTCCCTATCAGCCCCTCGAAACTTTGGCGATACAGATCAACCGACGAACGAAATTCGCCCCGCGTCCACAAACGGAACCGTGTCCCTGTTAGAAGCGACACTATCTGTGATCGCGAGTTGTCTTCTCCATCGGTCCGACGGAAATTGATCCCCACTTTCAATTCCCCGCCTGGCGTGGATTGCCCGAAATCGAGTCCGGCCGCCCAGCCTTTGACATCCCCCGCTCCGGCAAAAAGGCTGTCACGATTCGTCCTGAACAGTTCAAAGGATTCTTCAAAATGATTGTTGCCCACTTGCTCTTTGAGAGACAAACGGGCTTTCGAGTCTTGACGGTCGCGAACTGCGGCGGCGACTTCTCTTTGCTCAATATCGTCGGTCAACAGCAAGTTGATCAGGTAGTGCGTACCAAGCGGCACGGCACGGAGTTCGGCATTGTAGCTGCGGGAGAAGAACAAGTACGGCTGGTCGGGATCGGCATAAAACGGCAGTGCCCACCAATACTTTCGCTCGCCGCCATCCTTCAGTTCTTCCTCGATTGCTGAGTTGAATTTGATCTGAGCTACTTCCCAATCCTTGTTCAAGAAGAAACTCTTCTCGGCTCTTCGTACACGGGCGACATCGGAGAGTATCTCCTCAACCTGGATATACTCGCCGTCGGGATCAGGCAAAAACTGTCCGTCCTCAAGCGTGTAGTTGCCAAATCCCGGTTCAACTTCGAGATACGTCAGGCCACGGGCATTGCGGCGTTCCTCTGAAATGGTGTAAGACGTATTCACCGTCAATCGGCGGCGACGGTTATCATAGCGCAGTCCGGTTCGAGCAAGGAGGTTACCCGCGTTGCCATCGGGGCGATCCAGCCATTGATAGCTGAGAACAGCGTCGTACGATAAGTCGCCGAGTCGACGGTTTGACGCGCCTGACAGCCGATTGCGAGTAAGCAATTCCCGCCAGCCCGAAGTCAGTGAATCTTCGACATAGTACTCGTATCCAACCGTCTCACCATCCCCTCTATCCTGCCTGCTGTCGGCGACAAGGCTCAGACGGTTGAACCGTGTGCCACGCTGCTCGTCGGTGTATTGGTTTTCGCGAAGATCATACTCATGCTGCGCCTTCAGTTGCCACGAACGCCAGGGTTTCACAGAAAACTGCGTCCACGCATTATCCGCATGACCCTCACCGGATGGATCGGCCTGCTGCAAGTCCGACGACACCGTGCGCCATTTGGCGGCAAACTCGGCCCGCTGCGACATCCACCATTGTCCGCCAATTTCACCCGAACGAGAGTCATACTGGTTGTCGTACGCCAGTGTCCCATACGACGCCGTGATCTCGACTGAGGCGGCGGGACTCACAGTCGCCGAGGCATCATGAATTGTCTCATCACCGGTTGAGACAAAGTTTGCGGGAAGATATTGCCGTCGCGAGAAATCCGCTCGGTCAAGCCGTTCACGGCTGACAAACCCTGCCTCACGGACCCGGCGACTGAACCGTACGCTGTTCTCACGGTCATACTGTTGCCATCGCTTGTCAGCTCGGAGAAGATAGTACAGAGAGTTGTTGTCGTCATCGTCGATTGACGAAAACAGGTTGGCGTCGAGACTGCTCGCCCTCAGATCAAGCTCCAAATTCCCCAGCACTGCGGACTTGCCGCCCACGGTCGCGCGATAGTAGTCGGATCGCTTTGCGGCGGGAAGGATTACTATCGGCGCGTAGTCTCCCCCGCCCGGGCCAACGTATTCGTAGTTGTCCAAGCCGAGGAAACGGTAATCTCCTCTCCCCGCTCCGACAAAACTGAACCCCACTGATAAGTCGCCGTTATCGGCTCCCACATGCTGGTAGACCGAGTCCGGCAACGAATCAACCACGAGGATATACTCCCCGGACGTATCCGCGATCACACCCGAACGACTGGCGGAGGTGTCCCCCGACAGAGCGAGAAGATTGAGATCGGATTCGGATAGCTCCCCCACAATCGGCTGCTCGCTGACATCCCCTTCGCGCACGATCGAAAACGAGAAGTACACGAGTGAATCGGTCGCACGCACGCCGCCGCCAAACGCAAACAACTCTTCTTCGTAATCAGTAGCCTGCGGTTCATAATCAATCTCGATCCGACTTCGGCTGTCTATCAGATGAAGCGCAGTAAACGTGATTCGCCCGGTCGGATACTCAATCGAGTAGTCTTTGTTGGCTCCGCGACTGAGTTCCGCACCGTCGAGCCAGACCGTCTCCGAACCGGGTACAATCGGCGACGCCTGATTCCCATCGCCGATCTGGTATGGCCCCTGGAAACCATCACGCCCCGTCGTCTCGAAACTCACAAACGTGCCCCGTGGCCGTGCCGCCGTCGCTCCCAAGTGCCAGTTCGGGTAGGACAGATCAAACGATGCCCCCGATACCTGCTTGCCCTCGATCATTCCCCGTTTCGGCTCGACACTCGCCCGGCGCGAGTGGTCGATCACGGTGATATCACCAACCCGAGCAAACAACCGTTTGGACTTGAGGCTCAAATTGATTTTGTCAAGTTCATCCACTCGACTGTTGGCCGTGCCGTAAGAGGGATTGTAACCGCGATCCGATACAGAGCCGGTCAATTCCAATCCGGGACTGAGTTCACCGGAGATGTTGAGATTAAGCGACTGGCCAAACTCTGAGTTTCCTGCGGACCGGGCCATGAACCGAAAAGACTTGGCGCCGGACAGGTTGATGGACCGATCTGCGGCGTAAGTGACTCGCGAATCGGAGAGATCGACGATTTCCGGTAGTGCTGCCGCTCCGGAAGATACTTCCGGCAACGGTCTCCCGTAGGACTTCCGCACCCAGCTCGGCACGGGTCGGTACACAAGACGCAGGGTGTCGTCGGCATCGAAGATCACCGATGAAAGGTCAAACGACTGAAACGCCGGATCATACCGATAGTCCACGCCTGATTGAAGCAACCGGCCGTTCTGGAAAAGCGAGTCGGAGCCTATGAACAGGCCACTTCCCTCCGTTTTCCATTGAGTCGGAATATCGTTGCCAATGAGAGTCGTGTCGACGACCGCGCCCGCCCCCTCAGCCACACAATCAGCTGCAAACAGAAACGCCACCAGCAGTGCGGTTAATATCACCCTGACAGCGGCGGTACGTTCAGGCATGCGCCCACTCCACTAGCGGTTTTCGTAGGCTACCCGACATACGAGCAAACGATGATTACCGGTATCTGCTATTATGAGTCGACCGTCGGCAGTGAAAGTCAGATCCGAGGGCGCCTTCATTGCTTTGTCAGTTCCGGGAATAGTCGGCCCCACGCTCAGCAGGAAGCGACCGTCTGGACCGAAACAAAACAGCAGCCCGGTGTCAACATCCAGTATCCACATGCGCCCCTGCGCGTCGAAAGCCAGAGACCGCGGTGAAACGAAGGCCGGGTCTTCGATATCGTATAAGAAATTGCCGTACTCATCATAGGCGACCACACGAGAGTTGCCGGCGTCGCATACAAAAAACTGTTCCCCCTCAACCGCAACAATCTTCTCAGGATCGCGAAGGCCTCCGCCGGAGTATCCGAAGTCACCCACAAAACGGTCGAACACACCGATATTATCAAACAGGGCTAGCCGATTATTGTCACGGTCACACAGCCACAATTCGCCAAAATTGGTGAGCGCAATTCCCGAGGGATGGGCAAACTTGAGCGGGTCGTCATCGTCGCGAAGGTCGACTTCATCGACGAAATTCAGGTGTCCGTCATGACGACTGATCCGGCGATTGCCGGGATCTGATACCCACACGTTCAGATCATTGTCGACCGTAACGAACGACGGCTCACCAAACATCCCCTGCTGGGAGCCGTAACCGCCCATATCCCTCAGCGGATCGAGATCGGGATTGAACCGAATCAGGCGATGATTACCGGCATCGACAACATACAACACCCCTCGGCGGTCAACATCCACGCCAACCGGAGAAGACAGCCGTTTGCCGAGAATCTGGCCGGAGATTTCAGAATCATAAACAACGGCCAACGGGGCAGGCAGATCCTTTCCCTGCTCACGTCCCGTGCGCGGCCCTCCCCCACATCCGACGAGCGTCAGGAGAAGTATCAGCAATCCATGCTGTCGCCGGAACACGTTCATGGCAGCAAATTCGAGTACAGGGTCAAACTGACTTGCCGACCGGACTTGAACGGATTGACCGAAAACCTGAAACTGGTTCCCTCGCTGCCACTGAATTCCGGATCAAGGCGACGACTGTCTCGTCTCGCGTCCCTGACTGCATCGATGATAGAAATGATCCGGTCAACAACTGCCACGCCGATCATGAAGTCGGCCCGACGATCAGCCTCTCGACTCCGATTCTTGATTTCGCGAAACGCCTTGCGGTCCTCATAGCTCTGCCATTCCCAGTGATTCTCAGGAGTATCGAACAGGTACTCGCGTTCCGGGTCAAAGGCGCGACCGAAATCGTTGTAGTCACGGATATTGTCGTAGAATCCTACATAAGCAATGAACTCATCGCTTTTGCCGTCGAGCTGCGCATTGGCATGTGTCGCCGCAAAATTGACATAGTCTTCCTCTTTCCAGTTGCTGTAGGTCTTAAAAGAAACATACCCCAGCCAGGTCAAAGCTTCAGCGACAAAGAAGTAGCGCGCTTTCTTACGATGGCCGTTGTAGTACTGCCCCCCGCCGGGAACGAGTGCACTTAACGCTGCCGCTTTGACCACAGATTTATTGCCCGAAACAACCGTGGATCGGGGGGCCTCGTTTTTCTTCTCTCCCTTGCCCGGAGATGTGTCCTCACCCGTTCGCCAGGTATCCCCGCTCATACTCGCCAGCATTGCATCACGGACAGGGCTTTTCTGGAGCTCCACAGCACGAGTCGCGCAGGGAATCAGCAGACAACAACAGCATGCCAGTATCGAAATCAATCTCACGCCCTCGGCTCCTTTCAAAACTTGTAACTCAGGTTGACGAACGGCGTGTCAAGCTGTTCATAGTACGATTTGAGACTCGTGCGCACTTTCACCCGCGTGAATGCGCTGTCACGTCCCGACCCCTTCTCGTAGCGATGCTTGGTCACGAAATACGCCTCGAAAGCGCTAAGCAGATGGTTAGCGATTGACGCAATAATCATCTTGTTTGCCTTGTCATACTTCTTGTTGGCATCATCGCGAAGTCCCTCGTAATACATCCGGTTCGGCGACTCCGGCGTCAGGGCCTTGCTTGTGATAGCGGGCATATGATCGCCGGCGGAATAGCTGTCGTACGCCCGGCCGTCGAGGGTGGCGTCATCCCATCCCCAGGAGAACTGATCGTACTTGCCGGTCATCTCGTAATACTGCTGGACTTTCGTATCGGGCAGATGGTGAGATACTTCCTGGGCGCTCACATCCTCATCATCGGTCTCGCCATATACCATTTGGAGGTAGCCCGAGTACCGTTCCTCTGACCAGTGGTCATGATTGTAGTCGTGGTAAACCTGCGTCGCATCATCGCCGTCACCGTGCCATTTGATATGCATCCCCCACGCGGCCAGTTCCGCACCGAGAAAGATGAGCGGCTTGACCTTGCTCCCGTAGTAATACTGCCCCAGACCGGGAACGGCCGCAGACAGCAGGAACGCCTTGAACGGTGATTTTTTGGAACTCTCTGCATTACCGAACTCGTCGGTGTTGTCGCCTGTCGCGCCTGCCGCGATCAGGTAATCACCGGCCGTGACCGCGGCCGCAAACTCATATCGTACGGCCTGAAGGTCCTGCTCGATGACCGTCGATTGCGGCATTTCAACCGCGAAAGCAGCAGAAGCGCAAACGGCCACCAACAACAACGCCATCGAGAACAAACTTCTCTGTGAATATCCGGTCAACATCCGCACCTCAATTCAATATCGCAATATCTGTGAACGCTGTCTCAGTGTCGCCCCCAAAATCAATCTCGATCACACAGCGGTACACCCCCGGGGTTACGTCGCTGCAATCCCAGACAAGCTCGTTATCGGCCCCGCCAATCGTCGTACCGGTCAACTCCTCTATCCTCGAACCCGATAAATCGTAGATGTTCAACACTACCGAGTTGGCTTCCTCACCCAGGAAGTAACGAATTCGTGTCGTTCCCTCCCTCACCGGATTCGGGTAGTTGTAGAAACTTGCCTCGTCGAATCCGCTCGCATAGACTTTCGGATCCGCAAGGCGCTCGGTACTCAGGGCAAAACTGCCGGAAGGGCCACCGCCGTTCATTGGCCACAAGGCCGTACTGTCGACATCGACCTCCCACGCGTAGAACCAGCCATCACCGCCAAGATAACCCAGCTTGCCGCCGGTGGCATCGTGGAAAACAACGGCCGGAGAACCGGACGCACCCGCCTTTTGTTCGCCGCTCGCAAGCGGGAAACCGAGCGTCTCTTCCGATCCGAACGAGTAGACATTGCCGACCGAGGTTGGGAAGATTATCTCGTCAGCATCACCGTGTTGAATATCTGCAACAACCGGAGCCGATATCACGAACCCGTTCGGGTAACGGTCATCCACCTCGATCGGAAAATCTGTCTTGGTAACGAAGTCCGGACCAAAGGCATACAAACTGCCAATACCGCCTGCTATGATATCAGGGTAACCGTCGTCATCGACGTCACCCGCTACCGGATTGGCCGAGACGACTACACCGGTTTCACGCTCGCTCAGGATCGAGAACGAAGGTGCCGCAGCGGTCGTGTCCACCGTTACCATCACGCCATCGCCGTCAACCGAGAATGCTACCACTTCCGGCTGGCCGTCACGGTTGATATCGATCACCAGAGGGCCAAAGAGATAGAGTCCGTCCAACGTCAGCGTGTACACAGTATCAGATACAACCGTCAGATACGTTTCCAATGTAGTCGTGTCATTGGCGATCACTACCAGATCATCACCCAGGCGGCAAATACCCTGGAAGGCATCGCCCGGCACCTGGAATCGGTCCTCATAGACCGCCAGACTGTCCTGCCGATACACATATCCCCTCGTCGTCAGTGAATACAGAAGACCGTCACCAAACGACAAAGCGATAGGAGTACCCAGCGTGCTCAGTGCCGTGCCGGCCAGGTCAGCCCGGGCGTCGGCGTCCTCATCCGTCGCCTTGAACACTGCCACAAATCCGTTCGATCCGCTCGGGTAACCGACCGCCACCAGATTCGTATCTGACAGCGAGGCAAGCGTTCCCGTAACCGGGCCGCACCAGATGTCAGCCGGCAGCTCGGCAAACACCGGCACGGGGTAAGTTGAGACCGGCGAGGTAGGAACGATCGAATCCAGCAGGCCGCTCGCGGTGTCGTAGTACAACGGACAGGTCAGCGTGTCGCAAGTCCCCAGCGACCGAATGAAATCATCGCCGGTCGAAGTGACCACGGACAACAAATTGCCGGACGCCACAATCACTTCGGCCACGCCGTCGCCGTCAAGGTCATCCGCGATCGGCGAGAGCCCCAACGAGGGAGCGCCCATGCGCACCGGAAAGCCGTCGACTGTGCGATCCCGCTCCAGATTAAACCTCATATACCGATCATCGTAAGTTGTTTGACTTACACCGGAGATAGTGTCACGACGGATATCGGTAATATAGATATGCGTATTATTGCCTGTGTTGTCCAACGACGGAGGATTCGTGTTAGGCGTAAAGGCATGGTTGCGATCATCGCGGAACATGTCTTCAGCACTACCGAATCCGGAGCGGAAATAGCCGCCGAACCCGACCAGACCGTCAGCCTCAATCAACTTGATGAACTTGCGCTCCTCCGAGCCAAGATACCACTGGAGATCGTTGTCCCAAAAATTGTTCTGCCCGTCACCATCATAGTCCAGCGACGCTACCTCTTCATCAATGAGATAGATCAGCATACCTGAACCGGGCATCAGGAAATCATACTCACCGGTGAATTCCCTCTCAAACGTGACAGGACCTTGAATGACACTCGTGGCTGAGTCGGCCAGGAGCGCCGTCGGGAGACCATCAACATCAATCGACCTATTCTCCAGGAGGTAGTACTCTGTCTCAGTGATAGGCACACGGGCGATTTTCAGGGCAGTGTCCTGATACATACCCGCGGCGGCCAAACGCACGTTGTTCGTGTCGCCCCGGAAATCCTGCACATCCACCAGCCCCAGAAACGCTCTGGACCAGGCACTGGGGTACAGCGGAATTGCACCAAAAACACGCCCGGCCGGGAAGCCGAAATCAATTCCTGAACCAAAGCCGTTGTTGTCCATCAGACCAAAATCACCGATCTGGCTCAGGAAATTCGAGGAATTGTAAACGTCGATCAATCCCAATTGGTGTCCAAACTCGTGCGCCATGACCGCGTTGAGCGCCGTAATGCGATTGTCCTGCACAGCCGTCTCCGGCATCATAAGAGCAGTGTTGATCTCCACAGTCGAGTCTTCCACCGCCACGGTTCCGCCAAACCGGATGAACCCCGAGAACAAGTCTGAGCAGGTCTCAGGAAAACCGATGTCGTTCTGGCGATCTGATCCGGCATGGAAAAGGAAAAAAGCATCGTACTGGGAGAAATCAATGTCCCAGCGAGCCTCCTCTTCAGGGTGCAGCAAGTGAGCCGTGTCGGCCAACTGAATACAGTCCACGAAGAAATCTTCAAGACCGTAGACAACTTCAGCCATGTTGCACCGACCGTAATAAGACATTGGCTGCGGCAACTCGTACACAGAATCCCGATACGGTGGATAAATGTCCCAGACGAGATGTATCTGCCCCTCCGACACCTGCTCCCAATACCGGCTCAACGCCTGCAAGTGTGCATCGAAATATACCGAGTCGTGCGGAGGAGGATCGATGATGTGCCCGACACGGGCAATGTACTCCTCGTCTGTCAATGTATCAAGAGGCCGTGACAGGTCCATCCGACCGCGACCGGTCGTGTTGGCGTCATCGGTCCCTTCGTACTGGAAGTCGTACCGAAGCACCAGGCAGTGAATAGTCGTATCAAAATCTGCCGCCAGGCTTTCCAGCGGGAGCGACCATGGATTGGGGCGTCTCAACACGCCAAGTTTCTGGTCGTTTCCTTCGGGAGTCAGGCACTTGTGCCTGACGATGTTGTTGTCGGGCGTGGTGTCCGCGGGCACGATCTCCCCGTGCAGGAGTTTGCCGGTGCCGCTCGCGCCGGCGACTGACGCCGCCAGCACAAACATTGATACAACGGTCAGCGCGCCCAGCCCGAATCGTCTCAGTCCTGCTAAAGCCAATCCTCTCTCTCCTTCTCCCATCTACAGCTTCAGACCCAGTGAGAATCTCAGGGTGTTTGCCAATGAAACGTCGTCGCTGCTGGGAACGTAAGAAAAGTCTGCTTCCACCCAATGCATCGGCGCCAGACCGAATCCGATCGTCGGCGTCTTGATGGAACCTTCCTGATCGTAGATGTATCCAACTCGGGCAGAAATCAAGTTTGCATAGGTGAACTCGGCACCACCGTTGATAACCAATTCCTT
Organism: uncultured candidate division Zixibacteria bacterium; assembly: GCA_963664195.1. Classification (GTDB taxonomy): domain Bacteria; phylum Zixibacteria; class MSB-5A5; order GN15; family FEB-12. The sequence continues at coordinate 2,895,449 of OY760907.1, read as the reverse complement.
AATCTCTTCAGAAAAACCGTCATTGAGCCCCACTAACAGTTTGTTTATCTCCACAGAAACCAACAGCCGGTTGTAATCGGACTGCAGAACCTTGCAGGCAAACCCGATACCCAGGTTGCGCGGCAGAGCGTCCGACTGTTCCGCGTCAATATACGCCATCTCGGGACCAATGTTTGTGATCGCCATACCAAGCGTCCAACGCGACGAGAGCAAGTACATCAGACCAAGATCAACTGCGAAACCGGTCGAAGTACCCTCTCCCCGTTCCACGCCGGCCCCCACGGCAGCCAGCTTGGAGTATATCACCTTCGCCGATACACCACCCTTGAGACGACTGGTCAGCGAGGTACCGTAAGAAGCCGTAAAAGCAATATCAAACGAATCAAACGTGTCAATCACGTCCGGGCTTGTCTCACCTGTGCGCTGGAACTCACCGTAGGAGATGAACGTGACGTTACCGCCAAAAGTACCCCAGCCCTTCACCGGTGCCGTAGCACCGAAGAAACCGTAATACAGGTCATCAGCCAGTTCAGGCAACCACTTGGCCTGAGTGAAAGTGATGCTGGCGTGCCCCGGGACTTTCGTCATCAGCTTGGCCGCGCCACCAACCCAGGTTTCCTCGTTGCGCTTCGTTACACTGATTACATCTGACCGTGAAAAACCGTGAAGATCGGAGCGTCTCCATTTTTCGCCGTCGAACTCAAGTAATCCTCCCGCAGTGGCGAAGTACGAAATGCTGCCATCGCTGCCGATGGAATGCACGCGGTTGGCAGTCGGGTTGGAGAACACCCGAACAGTGTCACCAACCTCGAGCGAACGAGCCTCGCCGATGTCGTTGATCGCTTCAAGCTGTCCGAGGTAGGAAACGGAATCGACGTCTTCGTCCGATGTCCGTAGAGTTGCGATAGTCTCGAGAGTTTCGCCTTCCATAACCACGTGATCCGTGTAACCCGGAGCTTCCCAACCGTTGGGAGTGAGGCGCAGAACGCCGTACTCCGTACCGAGCCAGATATCTTTGTTATGATCGATATGAATCGACTCAACCTCGCCCTTGATCTCAATCGAGAGGGGCACTACGAGAACGTCGCCAGGGACAATCTCTCGATCGATACCAGGGACGCCGGCGGCAAGTTCCACCGTTTCTTCAGCAACCTCGCCGACCTCTCCCGCATCGTCCGAAGTAACTTCCTCTCCAGCGATTTCCTCAACAGCCTCGTCACCTGCAAGTGCAGGTTCCTCGATTGCCGCAGAGTCCGTCATCTCCACGGGCACTCTCATCACAGAAGCAGGCATCGCAACACCCACCTCACGGTACTTCTCCATGAACTTCGCCTTCTCAACCGGCGAGTTGAACATCGAGAACTTCCCGGCTATCTTCTCAATCGTGTCATCGAGAACGGCCGTGTAAGTCGTTGTGTTCGACCATGTGTTGCCGTTGAAATGGTACAGCTCGTGATTGACGACGGCATAAAGGTCTGTCAGGAACGATCCACCGATGGCCTCAACCTCTCCGGCCGGTAACCTGTTGCCCTCAGCTGCCAGAGGTTCAATAGACACACTGTTGTAAACCGAGATGCCGGCATCAGTGCCGACCAGAATCTGACTACCCAACGTATACAGGCAGCTTATATTCGGCGAGAGAAGCCCCTCGTCCGCTCCCAGCACCTGCCAGCGTTTTCCGTCGAACTGAGCCAGTCCCCCCTCAAAGGCAACCATGAGCTCGTCATCTCCGGAAGTCAGATCGACCGGCACTCCGTCAAAAAAGACTGAATACGGAATGCGCAGATCTTCCGGAATGAAACGATTGTTCGATCGCTCCAGAGCAACACTGATCCGGGTGATCTCTTCCTCGGTGAGCACACTGTCCTCCAGCCCCTCAAGGAATCTGCTCTCGGCTTCTTTGACCTTGCTCCAGTTAATACGGGCCTGATCGTATCCCAACATCATGGAGTCCAGGTCGGCCTCAATCCGCGCGCGGTCAGCCGCACTCTCCGGCACTGCAGCCAGAATGCGATGACCAAGCGTATCCAGTTGGTCAAACGTGAGTTCGCTGTTGGCCTCGACAACCCGTCTGACTATCTGAGCCAGACGTTCCTCGTTGAACACCCGACAGTACTGACGGACAATATCGTCCACGGTGTCGTCAGTTTTGGTTCCGAAGATCTCCTCCGTGGACCATCTACGGCCATCGAATCGCACCAGTCCCTGGCTGCTAATTGCCCAAACGTCGTAGTCAGTGAAGCTCCCGCCTCCGGTGCTCAGCGGCGCGATAGCCGTCAGCGGCCGAAACTTGGCAGGGACCGAGGTTTCATCCCAGGATTCCGACAGGGGGCTCGTCCCCAGACCGGCCGGATTCCAGTGAGTGGCGGTTGCGTCCTCGGCAAAGGCGACATGCGTATCCCCCATAGCCGCGGCACGAGAGCCGGGAGCGATGCGGAGAAACAGTACCGCGGCGTTCGAGATATCCGCGAAACTGTCTGCAGCCAGGCAGAGCGTCAAAAGTATTGTCACCGTTGAAAGAACTAGCTTGCGTGCGTTCATACGGAACAGTCTCCAAATATGATTAGTTAAGTACTACTATTTTCCCAAATTGTTCAACAGCATCGCCGCTCCGTGGAACGGCAGTTGCCTTGTATATGTACACTCCCGTAGCCACCCGGTCACCGTCGGCATCGCGGCCGTCCCAGACCGGGCTGAAAGCATCGTTCGGGTAGCGGTCAGCCCGAAGGCTGTATCCCGTAGTTCCCCAGATGTTCTTGCCTGAGAGTGTGAATATCTCAATGTCAACTCTTTCAGTGGTCCCCGTCAACTCAAAAAAGAAGGTCGTTGATTCGCCCATCGGGTTCGGGTAGTTCAGCAGTTCGTTGATAGCCAGCACACCTTCCGCGACCATCTCCGCTCTAAACTCCACTATCGACACGTTGTTGGCGTTGTCCCACGCCTTGATTTTCAGCCCGTGCTCACCCGGAGCCAACGAATCCAACCGGTACGCCAGACTGCCGCTGGTGAAGTCATCAAGCCCGTACTCAAACAGGTGCGTGAGATCCAGAGCCTCGTCAACCGCGCCATCCACAACGAGCACGATACCGTGACCTATGCCTCCGGCAAGGTTAATCCCGGACGAATCCGAAATCGTCACAACAAGCTGTTCATCCGGGCTGACTACGTCGCCGCTGATGAATCCGGGCCGTCCGGCAATACCGAATGCTATCGCCGGCCCGGTGGAATCCACGATCTCTACCAGCGTCTCGCTGACATCAATACTGTCCACCACGCCCAGACCGTCACTGTCACCCAATACGGCGTAAAGAGACACTCTCGCCCCCGGACGGCCGTAGCTCACATCCAGCGGCACAACAAACTCAAAGTCGAACTCACCATCGGTGATCGAGGCCGGTCCCCGAAAGATACGCGGACCACCGACCTGGTAGGTAATCGGCTCACTGTACTGCGGACGGTAAGTACGATCACGTTCGGAATCGTATACGGCAACTCGAAGCGTGCCGTCCTGCATCACCGTCTGCCCCGATCCGTCGACTATTCTTCCGGCCACCCGGCTACGTCCGAGAGCAACCAGTGAGTCCGGACGCACCGACAATTCCATTGCGTATTCCGGTGTGGCAAGTTTTAGCCAGGGATCGCCGAAGAACACGTAGTTGAGATCGTTAGTGATCGGATGAATCACGGCTGAGTCCGGATCAATAGGCGCGACATACTGGCGACGAAGCTTGGCGGCGAACATCGCCTCGTCAATCGACAAACCGTTGTGTTCCATAAGAACATTGAACACTTCACGATTGAAATCGGCGTTCGGATTCGAATACACCAATCGCGTGGCGGCAATCACGCCAATGGCCCCACCCGAGGGCAGCACCAGAAAGTCCTCGGCCATCCCCTCGCGACGGGGATCATCAAAAAACCCGATGGCACAGGAGGCTGCGAACACCAAAGGAAGCCTGTCGTAGTTGGTCATCTGCGGAAGGTCACTAGCGCGCTGGAGCACGTGTTCATGGGCCCAAACATCGGGATTTCCATGGCCGACATAGTTCACAATCAGTGACCCATCATCAAAGGACTTCACTATCGCTCGATTCACGGCAGGCTTGTCACCATTAACGAGCGGATACTCCCACAGATAAATCTTGTCCCGCAAATACTCAGCCGGAATGCATTCGGTATTGAGTTCCTCAGTCTGAGTAGTGTGGAAGACTTCGTTCTCAGAAGTCTCTCCGAACTCGTCATCGGCCACGAGAGTGATACGTGTCCGCCACTCGCCCAGCGCGTCCGCTGATTCGTACTCTTTGATCTTGTTGACAATAACGTCGATCTCATCCCGCGAACGAACCGGCCAGCGAGCCGTCATCATATCGTAGCCGCGGTCTCCGTCGACATAACTCGTGTCGCCGTCGAAAACCCGGAAAGCACCGAAATACACGTAATTGTCATCTCCATAAACATCATGTGCGCCCATGATGTACGCTGGAACATAGTTTGGCATTCCGGTGCCAAGATGATCCAGAAAGTCGTAGCTGGCATCGCCGACAAACAATACCGCCGATGGTGCCGGCGACGGCGCGTTTTCGTACATGTATTTGAGATAGTCACGAATGGCAGTCGGGTCGTACAATCCGTACGAGAAATTGTCCATTATATCTTCAACTGAAGTGACAATGCTTGAGACACCCCTATCTGCCCGGTACTGCCGGTATTCGTCGAGATAAGGGACAAAACTCCGAGGAGTCACGATTATCATATCCGCCTGCGCAAGAGACGAGCGAACATCGGTGACTTCGACAGCGGTAATCGATACCGGTGCAGACGCACCTGCTATCAGTGCTCCGAAATAGTGATTCGGACCAACGGACGTCAACGAATCCCTGAACAATATCTGCCCTCCCGTTCGCGAAAAACCGGCAAGGATCACCGGGTCGGCAGGATCTCTTAGATCAAAAAACGTCGGTGTACCCGAGTAACTGTCGATCACCTGAATCTCTGCCCACAGATCATGATCACCGAGTTTGAAATCTAGGCGATTGTTCTGCGGCAACAGGTTCCCCTGGTAGTACACCTCCGCGAGATCAAAATACGGCGGTATCTTGCTGCTCGACGGCCACAATGTTACGTCCAACCGGTTCAGCGTACCAGCATCTCCCAGAAGCGCGCGTGTCGCGAATGTGCAACTGTAACGATTGCAGAATACACTGTTTTCTGCCTGCACGCCGTTGACTGCGACTTCGTAAAATCCGTAGGCCGATCCTGACTGCCCCCGTACAAGGACCGTCGCCGAGTCACCCGATATAGCCCCGGGGGTGCTGACGTACAGCGTGTTGTCGGTAGTGTCTGACCAGTACCAGTTGTAGTAGTTTGAAAAATGCTCCTGCAAGTTCATGCCAAGCAATTGATCCTGCTCAATGTGCACCATTTGCTTGCAACTCGCGATAACGGTATCCACCGGGCCGGACAGAGAAGCATCGACCTGCGTCATCCGATGCGCTGCACCCTCGAAATCACCAGACACCGCCAGCCAATAAACATTATAGTTATTGAAATGATTGTTTACGTAGATATCCGGATAGCCGGGCCGGTAGCGCCAACGATTGACCGATTCACCATAGAACACGACCAGATCGGAAGCGCCAAAAGAACCGTCACCCCCATCAAGCACCATCAGGGAGACTTCCTCGAAAACGGGACGAGGATCGCTATTCAAAATCGAGTTTTCAAGACCACCGGCGTTGAATAGGCGTATCGAGTCGGAAGCCAACCCGCTCAGCGAAATACCGGCGGCTTCCAGATCGGCGCCCGTCAGGCGGTACAGCCCGGACTGAAACACCAGAACCTTGTACCACTGCGTTGCGCTGGTCAGATTCTCGATAGATTCTTCGGAGGACGGCATTTGCAGAGACACCACATTTCGCTTCAACACCGGCCAGCCACGGGCAACGTCGTAATTCGCGACAGCCGAGGCAAACACACGGTCAAACCCCGGATCTTCTGCAGCCTCTGTCTGCACCGTGGCACGCGACCCGTTGAAGGCCAGTTGAATCTCTACTTCACCAAACATCACGACACCGCCGGAACCATCACTCTTCAGCGGGCTGATCTGTACCGAGACAAGAGTCCGACCGCGGACTGCTTTGGGTCTCGAGATTCTGGCCAGGGGAAGCGAAACATCCGCTTTATCTGCCGGAGAAGAAACAGGCCGGAGTCTCCTGCCCGCGGAGGCCAGAAGGCTGGCTTCCGCGCCAACCGGCACTGCGACCTGTACAGTGTGGACATATGTTGTAGTTGAATCCTGATCGACAACTTTTGTCAGTGAGCCAACAGCGTCAAACTCGCAGACAAAACGGAATTCCGTCTCCGATGACACAATGGTTGTCAGACTGTCGGAAAATGACACGGCCGGCATCGCCAGAATAGCGAGCAGCACAGACACAAAAAGAAGTTCACACCAACGTACGTTCATACCGGGACAAGCCCAGCCCAGAACCGAGTCAATTTACAGCTACGGTAAAGGGGCTGCCTGAGCAGTTACCTTTCACAATGCGTTTTTCAGTCAAACAAAAACAACGTTACCGTAGTACTCTAAATTGAACTCCTTTCCGTCAGTATAAACCTGTGGAATATATAAAGTTCCCTACTGTTTGTCAATCGACCACTTCCCCGCAACTACTCCGAAAAGCAATAATCCGGCCAAAACTGGATCCGGGTCCGATCCAACAAGGCCAGACTGTCTTGCAATTGTTTATCCTGCAATAAGATAACGCCAGCATAGAGCCAATGCACCTCAATCACACCGCTGCCAGCTACCGATGTGCAATATGCAAGAGGCTGCACAGTATCACCCCTGCGCCAATAGAATCAGTATCGGCGCAAGTCCTCCGACACTTTACGACTCAGCTCTTCCGTGTCAGTCTGCCTCCGGTACAATCCGTCGCGATAGTCTCTCGCATTCCCGGTCGGATAGAACGCGTAGTTGTATGCAGCGTAATAGTCTTCGCCAAGTTCTGTCAGAAGCCGTTCAGTGTCGTCATCGAAGAATCTTGTCTCACGAACCTCATTCAGACCATAGTCCACAATATCGTCATAGGACTCGAACAGCGGTAGGTCCTTCGAAAACGAATTCTCAACAACCCGCTGCATCTCGCTGGCAGGAATGTCCTCACCCCGTCCCTCGTTGCCTTCGTCCCAGTGATCGGCTATCAAAAATCCAACCCGGTAGTACCTGGCCGTAGCAGAATCGACGAACGCCTTCACCATCCACGCCTTCTGCTGGGGGGAAGCGCTCTCTAATCGATTGCTGAAATCACTTCGAAGTCCCTTCGCCTGAGCTTCGGAGGACCGGGCCGCCTCTTCATTGGAGGGCGGCCCGGTTTCGATATTGATCGCACTGCATCCGCAAATCCCCAGGCACGCCACTATCAACATCCAGCCCCCGCGCATCAACAGCTTCGTTTTCATTTCGTCTCAACAGTCTCGGGTTTGCAGACAGCCATATCACAGGTGAAGTGTCTGAGGAATTCAGACTGTCGGGTGATTTCGTATCCGGCCAGTTCTGCCTTTCGACCGACAATCCTCGCGGCGACATCGGCTATGTAATCGAGATGCGAGTTCGTGTAGACTCGTCTCGGGATAGCCATGCGAACCAGTTCTTTCGCGGCGTAATGTTTCTCCCCCGTATCGGGATCCACACTGCCAAACATCAGGCTGCCGATTTCCACCGTACGAATCCCACCCTCAAGATAGAATTCCGCCGTCAGCGACTGCCCGGGAAACTGATCCGGATGAATGTGAGGCAAAAGCCGTCCGGCATCGACAAAAACCGCGTGACCGCCGGTCGGTTCGACAATCGGCATGCCGGCCTCAATCATCCGGGCACCAAGATACGCCACCTGTTCCATCCGGAAGTCGAGATAGTCAAACTCCAAAACTTCCTGAAGTCCGACCGCGAGCACTTCCATGTCCCGTCCGGCCAGACCGCCGTATGTCGGGAAGCCCTCTATTAGAATCATTAGTTCCGTGATCTTTCGATACAGATGCTCGTCGTCGAGCGTAATGAACCCGCCCATGTTCGCCAGGCCGTCTTTCTTGGCCGACATCATCGCGCCGTCGCAATAGGAGAACATCTCGTTGGCGATTTCCTTGATCGATTTGCCGCCGTAACCGGCCTCATCCCGCTTGATGAAATAGCAGTTCTCGGCAAATCGGGCGCAGTCATAGTAAAACAGCAGTCCGTGGCTCTTGCAGATTCTGGAAACCTCGCGAATGTTGGACATCGACACCGCCTGTCCGCCTGCGGAGTTGTTGGTGACCGTCATAATGACCATCGCAATGCTATCCGGGCCGTTTTCCTTGATGAAATCCTCCAGCCGTTTAGTATCCATATTGCCCTTGAACGGCAGCGGCTCTATCGACTCACTCTCCTTGCACGGCAGGTCGACAGGGATACCTCCCTTGTGCAGGCAGTTGCCCCGGGTCGTATCAAAGTGCGTGTTGTTGGGAACGAATTGCCCCTTCTTGAGAATAGTGCTGAACATCAGATTCTCGGCCACTCTCCCCTGATGACACGGCACCACGTATTTTTTGCCGAAAATGCTCTGGACGCTCTTCTCAAATCGACGGAACGACCTTGCCCCGGCATAGGACTCATCCCCCAACATCAGCGCGCCCCACTGGCGATTGGACATCGCCGAGGTGCCGGAATCGGTCAGCAAATCGATGTAGATATCAGCCGCATCGATCTTGAATATATTGTAGCTGGCCGCTTCCAGCTTCGCCTTGCGTTCTGGACGGCTCAGCAGCGTTATCGGCTCCACCGACTTAATGCGGTACGGCTCGGCAGGTTGACGTTTCTTAGACACAATCTCTCCTGGTCAACGGTTCGCGTTATGGTTCTACCCCCGGATACAATAGAAGAGATACAGATTAGGTGGCGTCTTTGACGCGTCGACGATGGAATTCCAGATCGAGATGTTCGATTACTCTCAAAAGTACCATAGCATAATAATTTATGCTTTTCTCAGATCGAAATCAACCTCAATCCGCCCCGTAACGATCCTGCGGTAGTTGCGAATTTCAGGATCTCCATACGGAGCAAGATGCGGAAAATCCTCGATTCGCCCGATCAACCCGAGTTGCTTGAGCACTTCAACACAAATCGGCCCCAACGCCCGAGCGCCGCCGTCCTGAACCTTCACACAAATTCCGATGCCCTGCTGGACAAAGCCCATCCCCTGTATTGATTCCGCCCCAACCTTGGCCACACCGTTGCCAGGGAACGATCTCATAAAATCATAGTCGAATCGTCCTTCCCCGGCGACAAGATACGGAAACTCCATCATTGCCGAGCGTACGCGATCCAGAGCAGCTCTGACATGAGCATCATCAGCTTTGCCCAAAGCCAGATTCTTGAAGCCGATCGCAAGGTTCTTCATCGGCATGGAAAACACCGGCGCACTGCAACCGTCGATGCCGACCCCTATTTTCTCAACCGGATATTCGCACCGATCCGCCACCGATTGCTTGATCCGCTGCTGGGGATCCCCGGCCGGTTCCAGATACTCAGCAAGCGGCGCACCAAGATGCTTCGATAATGCCAGGAATCCTGAGTGTTTACCCGAACAATTGTGACGGAGCACATCTTTGTCCTCTCCGTTGTCGGGATACAACCCCTTCAGACGCATAAAAATCGGCAGATGAGTGCCGCACAGGAGATCGTCGGCTGATGTGCCGGCCTGATCCAGATTGGACTGAACCACCTCACGGTGCTCGTCGTTGCCGTTGTGCGAGGCACACATGATCGCAAGCTGGCGAGGCGAGAAACCGAATCGATCCAGACCGCCGGACAGAATCAACGGCAGAGCCTGAAACGGCTTGACCGAGGACCGCGTCATATACACCGTCTCCGGATCACCGTAATAATGAGTCAGTTTGCCATCAGCGTTGACCACTGCTATTACAGCGCAGTGCTCCGCTTCGATTCCTTCCCCGCGATATACCCTTGCAGCAACTTCACCGGCCACGTCAATACTCCCGAATCAAACGTTTTTTGCGGCCCGCAAGGTACATCCGGAAGCCGATTTTCGCCAGATATTTCTGCGCTCGCCCGCCGGAGGAGGGGTACGGCGGGTGGCCGGGTCAAACTTGTTTGGCCCGGATTCAACCCCCTCCAAACAAGTTTGAAGGGGCCACCCAACAACGAGTGAATGTGGGCGGCAGACGCTTGTCGCCTGCCCCAGCCTCACGTTTTGTGGGCGGCAGACGCTTGCCGTCTGCCCCACCCTTACTTAGCCATGATACTCTGGATATTCCGAGGACGATACGACACCACTACCCGGCTCGATTCATCTTCACCGATCAGACGATACTGAATCCAGATCCCCTGAATTCCCTCAGATTCCGGCCTGAGTCGTGTGGCAAAAAAAACGGAGACCTCCTCCCCCGGCTCAAGCACCAGCGCCGGCTCAAACGACTTGGTATTGCTGTAGTTTCCCGGCCCGATGAATTCCGGCTGATATACTACGTTGTGGTCGTCCATCAGGCTGATCTTGTACTCGGCGAAAACCACAGGCTCAATCCCCCTGTTGGAGATCCGCATCTCATCGGCCACCTGACGGTCTTCTGTGATCAGATGTAGTTCTCTTGGCAGATGAAAGAAAACCGCGCTGTCAGGAGATTGGCAGATTTCCTCGGTCAGAATGAAACAGACCTTCTGATTGTGGTCTTCGTACGAATCGATCACGGTCTGACGTTCATCAGCAACAAAGCTTCGTGACTCAGCCCCATTGCCGCCGCAGTTCGTCAGGAACGAGAGAACCCCGACCAGAGCGAAGGCGACACATGCCGGCCAAAAGCTCCTCAGCCAATCGAATAAGCGTGCCTGGAATTTCGGCGAGTAATAACCAACTCGTTGTCTGTGGTACATGACCTAGCCTCCTGCAAAAAGCCCCTGTCGCATCAGATTTGATCGCCTTGCAAGTCTAAATATGCTACGCCGCCGGCGACCGGCTTGCAAGATAAAGATTTCGGGGCCTTCTTCCCTTCTTCCACCCTGGCATAGGGCAGAAACAACAGCGTCTCAGTCACTTTTGTATTGACAATATGGATATTGGGGTTAGTTTTAGAACAAGGAGGATGATTCCAATGAGATCTTCGTTGCTACTCGTTCTTGCAGCCTTGTTCTTGACCGCGACCGCTTTTGCCGGTGAGTACCAGATAGTGTATCAGGAGCAAAGTCCGGAGGTCTCCAACTACGTTCACATCGATCCGATTATCGATGAGACCAGTGAGTTGGCCGGGTTCATTTACTGCGACAATTCGGGAGATTCGATCATGATCGATCGTATCGCTGCAGATTCACTCGTAGCGATCAGTCTCGGAGGTCACCCAAAAAAGACAATCAATCTGTTCCGAGGTGACACGCTAGTAGTGTACGTGCTGTACAACACTACAGGGTGGTTTCCGCACATTGCTTTCGCAAGATTGGTCGGAAACGACTACATCAAACAATCTGTCCCGATTTCTCACGAGCGTCCAGCATACAGTTCTGCGTCGTCTGCATGGCAGGATATCGGCTTTGATCTCTGCGACGGACACATCAGGGGAATCCTCTTTCAACAGCTGATGTACCTCTACAGTGACATAGGTGGCCGCGAAGACTACTACGCACTGTCATCCACAAGCAGGTTGGATACTGAGATCAACGAAATCGGTCCGCCAATCAGAGCCATGAGATGCAGGTTCGGCAACTTGACTCATTCACCGGGCCTGGAAATGGCGGGCTACGAATTCCGCGAGGTTTACCGCGCCACTAGATACGGTGACGAGACGGTGGTTCATGAGAGCTACATGCGGTTCAATTTCATGGTGACCGACTCAACGCTACAGCCGGAGCACTACCGAAGCACGATTCATACCTGGGGCCAGAACCTGTTTGTCGGTGACTTCGACTCCAGCCTCGAAGGTGACGAAGTTCTCTACTACGGGAGTGGCGACTGGCTGGGAGCACACTCAAAGGCTATTGTACGAGCTTGCTGTTACAACTTCGCCGAAACTACTCCCAGGGAGCTATGGTGTTCAGATTCATTGGGCTACGCTTCTGAGGGGGGAGCCATATTCGGGTCTCCTCGCTTCACCCACCTTCACAGCCCCCAACACTATCTGGCTGGTCTGTCGTTTGCAAATGACAAGATGCTCGCCCTCGACTACTGCAATGGCACGATCTCGGACTCTGTGGCCCTCGACCGCAGCTTGACCGCCTGGACATTTTTCGAAACCGGCGCGGACCCGTCCGTGCTCAATCTCGTCGGACGAAACGCCGACACCATCTTCGTCTACCAGTTCAGCACTCCCACAGACGTGGCAGATGAACCTGAGACTGATGTCCTCCCCTCCAGCTTCAGTCTCTCGCAGAACTATCCGAACCCGTTCAACAACGCGACCGTGATATCATTTACTAACACCACCAGACAACAATTGACCCTGAGGGTCTTCAATGTCCTCGGACAGGAAGTTGCCTCCCTCCACGATGCCGACACCCCTGCCGGTGACTATCGTTTCTCATGGGATGGGCTGGACAATCGCAAACGACCGCAGGCCAGCGGCGTGTATTTCGCTGAGTTACAATCCGAAGAAGGCAGCCGACGGATCAAAATGGTGTTGATTAAGTAATTCAAACCGGGGAGATGTTTCAATGAAGTGGCTGATACTTGTACCCGTTCTCTTTCTCATCCAAGCTACCGCGTTAGCCGGTGACTACCAGATCGTGTATCAGGAGCAAAGTCCGGAGGTCTCCAACTACGTTCATATCGATCCGATTATCGATGAGTCGAATGAGTTGGCGGGGTTCATATATAGCGATGCTCCGAACAATCAGATCGTGATTGATCGTTTTGGGGCCGATTCGGTAGTGAACATCCCCCTGATCGGGTCACCCGTAATGACTATCAACATGTGGAGAGATGACACTCTCGTAGTTTACTGCCAGCAGAATAACAGTCGGATTGTACGCATCGACTGGACAGGTCACGTCGCATTCCGCGATTCTGTTGATATTCCGTGTGGCACTACCGACGAGGAACTCGCCTGGTCTTCCAGACACGGGATCAGGTTTGACAAACCCGACGGGGATGTCTGTGGCATCATCTTGGAGCAGATTTCTTTCTCGTACTTGTCGGGCGGTGGACTAGAACTGACAAGTATCGGGACAACAGCGGCCGTTCTGGATTTGGACCTCCAAGTGGTGACGCCGTTGACGCATCTTGCCAGAATCGGCTACGGTGACCTGAGCCCTGCACCTGGATGTGAACGAGTTGATTTCGCGAGCAGATATCAATACCAACGGATTCAGGGTGTCGCCACCGAGAGTGCCGATCTTGATTTCTCGGTACGAGATTCTTCTGGCCAGTCGGTGTTCTACAGCGAAACAGAATCGTACGGAGTGAGTCTTTTTGTCGGTGATTTTGATCCTTCGACCACTTACGACGAAGTAATATACTACGGGACGAATGGACCGCTGGTTGAGCCCGGAGGATACGAGATATACGCTTCGTGCTACACTTTCGCGGAGAACCCTCCTAGGGAACTATGGAGGTCGAAGAGAATGGGCTATCTCACTGCTCCATGGGGACCGGAGAACACGAATTTGGATTTTGTTAGCGAATCCCAAATCATCCTCGCAGGACTGGCGTATTGGGGAGACTACGTGCTGGCGCTGAATTGCCGAACGGGCGAGCTGGTGGACAGTATCCCGATGCCTTCTTGCCTGACAGCTTGGTCCTTCTTCGAAACAGGCGATGATCCAACAGTACTCAACCTCGTTGCGCGATGCGGAAGCATGGTCGACGTCTTCCAGTTCAACACACCAACCGCTGTCAAAGACGAACACTCAGAGCCTGTTCTCCCCTCAAACTTCAGCCTCTCGCAAAACTACCCGAATCCGTTCAACAACTCGACGGTGATATCATTTACTAACACCCATAGGCAACACTTGACTCTGAGGGTCTTCAATGTGCTCGGGCAGGAAGTCGCGACGCTCTACGACGCCGACACTCCGACCGGTGATTATCGTTTCTCATGGAATGGATTGGACAATCGAAAGAAACCGCAGGCGAGCGGAGTGTATTTCGCCGAGTTGCAATCCGAAGAAGGCAGCCGACGGATCAAGATGGTACTGGTAAAATGATCAGATATTGTAGCGCATGTCTGTCATCAGACTTGCGAGGACACTTCGACAGGCTCAGTGCAACTGTAACAGGCTATCGACCGTGCTGTCCGGCTCCGGCTCTCCGATATCAAACTTGAATTCAACACCCCCGTTGAGAAAATCAACCCTCCTCACAGGGGGATTTTTCCGTCGCGGATCGATGCATTCGCTCGGCGTGCCAACTCGATTCGGAAAACGATCGACATTCTCCGGCAAATCTACGGAATACCTGTCTGTAACACTGCGCGAAACACACAATAACGCCCCCGAACTGTCCGACAGCGTATTGTCACGACAATCCTCCCAGTAGAAAAACACCGCCGCGGTTGTGTCAGGAACGCGAATAAGATGCGCACTCGACACTACCAGCCGCGCTAACGTCGCCGGGCGATCAAACCCCAGACACCCGGCGCGAGTCGTGTCAGGGGTCATTTTCGACAACCCCATCACTTTCCACAGTGATGACGGCGCATCAAGTCCGCTGGCCACCGACATCTGAGTGGCACGGAAAAAATCCCATTCACAGGAATCCGGTATTTCCCCGGGCAACACTTCGATTATATCCACGAAACGACTATCGGTACCAATCTTAAATACAAACGCCGCCACCTCCCCCACGTCTGAGGATTCGAGTACAACGTCCAACGTGTCAAGCAACTTGGCATTGTCACAGAGTACTTGCTCGACAGTCACCGTGAACCCGGATTTCAGGGTGTCGGTCACAGCGGTAGAGTCGCTTCGTGCACTTGCCGTGAGGACCAACAACACGGCACATACACCAAGAGAAAGATGACTACTGCGCATAACCTCTGAACTCCAAAGAGCTTGTGTAACTTACGTACGACGCGAAGCGGGCCAAGCCGCTTGCGGCCAAAAAAAAGCCCGCCGACCGTCGACGGGCTTCAAACTCAATGAGAATCTACTTCACAACCTTGAACTTGTACGGGCCGCTCCAGGTCGGTTTAGACTCGGTGCGAACACCCTCGGCGTCGACATGAATTATTGACCAGATCGAGCCCGGTCGCACAAAACAGGAATCCACCACCAGCGTACCCGGTTCCGGGACAATCAGGTTCATCGACAGGACCTTCTTGCTTTCGTGCTTGCCGTAAGCCTTGCCAACAACAGCACCGGCAAAACCGATCGTATCCGGCAGCATGCCATCCCAATTCGGACTGGGCGTCCAGACGCCCGCAAAATTCCATACCGCAGTGCCTTCCCAGCCGTTGTGTCCTTTCAGATCACCGTTTTTGTTCAGGCCGGTCGAATCCTCGACATGAATGACTGTCTTGATATCTTCGGATTTCAGACAGAACCCGGTAGTGAACCCACGCCCTCCGTCTTTGTCGTTCGCAAAGTAAATGTCAACGGAAACCGGTTCTCCGGCCTTGATTGTAGTCTCGTCGACAGCCCCGGGGCCGGACAGTTTCATACTGACATCCGCGGCGAGGGCCGTCGCAGTCACAACAAAAACCACTGCCAACACCGTTCCCAACACTTTCATTCTGCTCATCCCAATCTCCTGCATATTATATGTAAGCGATAACTTGTTATCTCTTCGGCATATCGTGGAGGACTCAACATACTCAATCGCTCTCCGCTTGTCAATCTAAGGCCTCATCCCTTTTCAAACGGTTTCCGGGTTTCACACAGAATCGTCGAGATTCGCTGAAACCTCTCTGCCGGTCGTCCGGTTATACACGCAAGGGAGATGAAACGATCACAGAAACGCAGAGTTGACACGCCGCAGAATCCGCCGCAGCTCCTTGCCGCGCAAATAGATCGCCTCCGAAGGCCAAGATCGACATCCGACTCTGAGTAGGCTTCGGGGGTGCATAAGGTCAAGTTTTTGAATTGACTCACAGGTTTGAGGATTCTATGTTTTTGTAACTAAAGAACAGGGGAAGATATATGGGAACAACAGCAACGACCAACCTGCCTTCGAGTTTTCCCGCCCACATCGTCAGAACCTCCATTGGCAAGAAAGTCATCATGGCCGTCACTGGTTTCATGGCCTTTGGATTCGTTGTCGGGCACATGCTGGGCAACCTGCAGGTGTTCATCGGGCAGGATCAACTTAACTTGTACGCAGAAAAACTCCAGAGTCTGGGGCCGCTGCTCTGGGTGATCCGACTAGTGATGCTGACTGCCGTCGGTCTCCACGTCTGGTTTGGCATCCAGCTAAAACTCGAGAACTGGGCCGCACGACCCGAATCCTACAAGAACGAGACAACCGTACAGGCCAGCTTCGCCTCGCGCACGATGATCTGGACCGGCATTGTGATAGCCTTTTTTGTCGTCTATCACCTGCTGCATTACACGGTACGAGTGACCAATCCGGAGTATGCAGACCTCGTTGACCCGCTCGGACGCCCCGATGTTTTCAGCATGGTCATCATGGGCTTCTCGAATTACCTGGTCTCCGGTTTCTATATTGTCGCTGTGGGACTACTCTCCTATCACCTCAGCCACGGGGTCGCGAGTATGTTCCAATCGCTCGGTCTGAATACTCCTGAGTGGCAGAAACGCCTGAAATGTCTCGGCTGGCTTGCCGCCATTTTCCTGTTCGTGGGCTACGCCGCCGTACCGTTGGGTGTCATGCTGAAGATTATCACATTGCCGGAAGGAGGGATGTAAGATGAAACTCGACTCCAAAATACCGTCCGGCCCTCTCGCCGAAAAGTGGGAAAAACACAAATTCGACATGAAGCTGGTCAATCCGGCCAACAAACGTAAGTACAGCGCCATAGTTGTCGGAAGCGGTCTGGCTGGCGCCTCAGCGGCAGCGTCAATGGGGGAACTCGGCTATAACGTCAAGTGCTTCTGTTTCCAGGACAGCCCCCGTCGTGCACACTCAATTGCCGCTCAGGGCGGTATTAACGCCGCCAAGAACTACCAGAATGATGGTGATTCTGTTTTCCGCCTTTTCTATGACACGGTCAAAGGGGGTGATTTCCGCTCCCGCGAAGCCAATGTTCATCGGCTCGCTGAAGTCGCCAACAGTATCATCGACCAATGTGTCGCCCAGGGTGTTCCCTTCGCACGCGAGTACGGCGGTCTGTTGGATAACCGTTCATTCGGCGGCGCGCAGGTCTCTCGCACATTTTATGCCCGCGGCCAAACTGGCCAGCAGTTGCTGCTCGGGGCCTACTCTGCCCTCTCACGACAAATCGCAGCCGGAAGCGTCAAGATGTATCCGCGGACAGAAATGCTCGACGTTGTCTTGGTCGACGGCCACGCCAAAGGCATTGTGGTCCGCAATCTCGTTACAGGCGAAGTACGTTCACACGCCGCGGACGCCGTGGTGCTCGCCACCGGTGGCTACGGCAACGTGTTCTATCTCTCGACCAACGCTATGGCCTGTAACGTCACCGCCGCTTATCGCGCCTACAAACGCGGTGCCCTGTTTGCAAACCCGTGCTACACGCAGATTCACCCGACCTGCATTCCAGTCTCAGGCGATTATCAGTCCAAACTAACCTTGATGTCCGAATCTCTCCGCAACGACGGCCGTATCTGGGTATCGAAAACAAAGGGCGACAAACGCCCGCCGGATGCCATCCCCGAAGAAGATCGCGACTATTATCTCGAACGCAAGTACCCGAGTTTCGGCAATCTCGCCCCGCGCGACATTTCCTCCCGTGCGGCCAAAGAGGCCTGCGACGACGGTCGAGGTGTCGGAGAAACCGGGTTCGGCGTGTATCTGGACTTTGCCGACGCAATCAACCGTCTCGGCGAAAACACCATCCGCGCCCGCTACGGCAACCTGTTCGACATGTACGAACGGATCACCGGCGAAAACCCGTACAAGACCCCGATGCGCATCTACCCTGCCTCACACTACACCATGGGTGGACTGTGGGTGGATTACAACCTGATGAGCAACGTACCGGGACTGTTTGTGATCGGAGAGGCCAACTTCTCCGACCACGGAGCCAATCGCCTCGGTGCCTCCGCGCTGATGCAGGGATTGGCCGACGGTTACTTCGTACTGCCGTACACAATCGGGGATTATTTCGCGCGTGTCGGTGCCCAGAATCTCACCCCTGACGGTGATGATTTCAAACAGGTTGAAAAGGACGTCCGCGCACGGACGGAAAAACTACTCTCGATTAACGGTACCAAATCTGTCGACTCGTTCCACAAATCGCTCGGACGAATCATGTGGGAGTACTGCGGTATGGCCCGCAACAAGGCCGGACTTGAAACAGCTATCAAGACCATTCCTCAACTCCGTGAGGACTTCTGGAACAACGTCCGTGTTCTCGGTGCCAACCAGGAAATGAACATGTCGCTGGAAAACGCCGGTCGCGTGGCAGATTTCCTCGAGTTTGCGGAGGTCATGTGCATCGATGCTCTCGACCGCGAGGAGTCATGCGGTGCTCATTTCCGTGAGGAATACCAAACTGACGAAGGTGAGGCCATGCGTAACGACAAAAAATACGCCTATGTGGCAGCCTGGGAGCACAAAGGAGTCGGCGAGCCACCTGAGCTTCACAAGGAGAAGCTCGAGTTTGAGAACGTTGAACTGGCGACAAGGAGCTATAAATAATGAATCTTACACTGCGCGTGTGGCGTCAGAAAAACGCCGAGGATAAAGGGAAACTTGAGACCTACGAGGCCAAGAATATCTCCCACCACATGTCGTTTCTGGAGATGCTCGATGTCGTCAACGAAGACCTGGTCGGCAAGGGCATCGATCCCATCCATTTCGACCATGACTGTCGCGAAGGCATTTGCGGCACATGTTCACTCGTCATCAATGGCACTCCTCACGGTCACCAGCGGGCGACCACGACCTGCCAGCTCCACATGAGGCACTTCAACGACGGTGACACCATCTTCATAGAGCCATGGCGGGCAAAGGCCTTTCCCGTAATCAAGGATCTCGTGGTCGACCGTTCCGCCTTTGATCGGATCATCCAGGCCGGCGGATACACCAACGTAAACACGGGCGGCGTGCCGGATGCCAACGCTATCCCAATCCCGAAAGAGGACGCAGACAAGGCGATGGATGCTGCGGCCTGTATCGGGTGCGGCGCCTGTGTCGCGGCGTGCAAAAACGCGTCGGCGATGCTTTTTGTCGGGGCCAAGGTCTCGCAGTTCGCGCATCTTCCGCAGGGACGAGTGGAACGTACAAAACGTGCTCGCGCGATGATCGCCCAGATGGACGCCGAGGGATTTGGCAATTGCACGAACTATTTCGAGTGCGAGGCGGTCTGTCCCAAGGAAATCAAGGTCAGCGTCATCGCCAAAATGAACCGCGAGTTGTTGCGGGCATCAACAAAAGCCTGACCGCACCGAACCGCAGTGACTATCGAAAACGCCCCGCAGAATCTCCGGGGCGTTTTTAGTCTGTCACAAACGTGATGGTACCATGGTCAGACGATCACAACTCCAGCCGCATCCCCTCTTCGGCAAAAACAGCATTCTCCAAACCCGAATCGACCACCTGACGCTGCAACTGTGCCAGCGTCTCCTTATTCCCCAGATGCGTCAGCACATACTGCCCGGCATTGAACTCGCGAACAGGTGCAAAGAGCTGTTGCATGTCGATATGGGTCGCCTCGATCAGAGCAAAATCAACCCCCGACAAGTGATCGACGATATCATCGAGACTACCAATATCGGCCGAGTACAGAAGCGACCTCTCCCCCACTTCAATCTTGAAACTGTAGCTCTGCATCCTGTTTGGCAGGTTGTTACGCTTAATGTGCTCTGCAAACTTCGACGGGGCAATGTGAGTGTTAGAGATCGCGGTCAGTTTGAAGTCGTCTTGATGCACGACACCTTCGGCGTACGCCTCTACTGCCAGGTCCAGACGAAGACGATCACGAATCAGATACACTGAATTCAGATACGCCTCGAACGGTTCCACAAACTCCGCCGGCAGAAATACGTCCAGTCGTCGCTCGACACTCAGACCGTGAAGCATTTGGATCAACACGGTCAGATCGGAAACATGATCGGAGTGCGCATGACTGATGAACACTCGATCGAGCCGTGCGGGATCAAACCCGCACCTGAGAAACGAAGAGGCCACTCCGCTTCCGCAGTCAAACAGGCTCAGGCTCTCCCCCGTCTTGAGCAAATACCCCGAACAGGCTCGATCC
This sequence comes from uncultured candidate division Zixibacteria bacterium, assembly GCA_963664195.1. Classification (GTDB taxonomy): domain Bacteria; phylum Zixibacteria; class MSB-5A5; order GN15; family FEB-12. The sequence goes on along the minus strand of OY760907.1, from coordinate 2,875,133 downwards.
GGCTGTGGAATACCTGAGCCGGAACCGAGAATCGTGAGACTGTTAGCTGTCATGCTGCTTCCCAACTATCGACTGTACATCACGTAGCGATACTGACGATCTGAATCGCGACTCGGGTCTTTCACCAGAGCCGCAATCGAATCGCCGACAACATGGAAATTCGAGACAAACTCGCGCGGCGCGACGTCCGTTATTTGGGCCAGCCTGCCGTTTGCCCTGTTGTACTTCCAGACGTTCGTAGCATCAAACTCAGGCATCGAGGATTGGAAATAGACAGCGTCTTCACCCTCGGGCGCTATGATAGTCCCGAAGCAGCTCTGTGCCCCGAAAAGCGTATCGATACTGTCTTCCACATAGTCGTACGCGACCAGCGTCGCCTGCCATACTTTGGACTGCCCCTCTTTGTCATACTGATTAGCGAAGTAAAACAGTTCATCGCTTCCGCTGGCAAACGATGGAAACGCGGCGTTGTCCAGCGTCCGAATGTTCATCAACTCACCGTTCTGTGCCACGCGATAGACCATCTGACTACTCCCGGACTCCATGCACACTACCGGGACTCCAACCTGCATCCGGAACTTGTCCGAAAGCGGAAATCGCAAATCAGCGGGTGAACAGCTCAGAAGCGTCTCTTCATAATCCGGTTCCCCCATATCAAACGTCATTAGCTTCACGCTGTCGACATCGGACCGCACATACGCTACCTGATTGAGGCCGCAGAAATGCGCACCGCCGGTTGCTCCCCTGATCGTCTGCAAAACGGAATACTCAAACGTCTCGTAATCAACCACGCAGACAATCTGCAGTACCGGCTGAGCAATCCCCCCCACTATCAGCGTGCCGACGATCAACCCATACCGACCATCGGGAGAAACGTCGGCAAACCCGCCGGTGATGTACGTTTCGTCAACAGCAAAGACTTCCTTGCTATCGTCGGAACATCCGCACAGCAAGACTGCAAGCAAAATAACGGCAACCGGGACCATGCGCCGCATTATCTCATTCTCCAGAATTACCCGACCAGTTTTTTGATCCGCCAGACTGCTTCTTCGCACGCCGCACGGGAAACGTCAAGATGCGTCACGAACCGCAGCGTCCTTGGTCCAAACTGCACACAGCCCACCCCAATCTCAGCCAATCGAGCCATCATCGATTCGGCTGACTCATCGGTTGCAATATCGACCAGCACAATATTGGTCTCGACCCGGCTCAGATCGACTTCGAAGACATTCAGCTGACTCAGGCTCTCAGCCAACCCCCATGCGTTCTCATGATCTTCAGAAAGACGCGGGATGTTGTTTTTCAGCGCGTAAAGTCCGGCGGCGGCAAGAATCCCCACCTGACGCATGGCCCCGCCAAAAAGCTTGCGCGTACGCCGTGCCTTCTCGATAAACTCCCTCGTTCCCATAATCACCGACCCAATCGGGGCTCCGAGCCCCTTGGACAAACAAACAGACAGCGAATCAAAGGGCCGGGTCAATTCAGGCAACGACATTCCAGTAGCGACATGCGCGTTCCAAATCCGGGCGCCGTCGAGGTGAAATATCAATCCGAACTCATCACACACCGCACGGACTTTCAGAATATCATCCTGCGGAAGGATCGTGCCGCCGCGATGGTTGTGCGTGTTTTCAAGCTCCACCATCTTCGTTTCCGGACAGTGCAGATTCTTGGGGCGTACCAGCTTCCTGACCGTATCAGCAGATATCATCCCCCGATCGGTCGAAATCAGGTTGACCATCAATTGGGAGTGAATTACCGGGCCGCCGGTTTCATAATTGACCACGTGGCACTCACGGTCACAGAGCAGCTCCCAGCCGGGCTGGCTGTGGGTCTTCAAACATATCTGGTTGCCCATCGTTCCCGAGGGGACGTAGAGCGCGGCCTCACGCTCAAACAACTCGGCGACATATCTTTGCAGTTCGTTGACGGTCGGATCGTCGCCAAAAACATCGTCGCCCACCTCGGCGGTGGCCATGGCCTGACGCATCGCCTCCGAGGGGCGGGTCACGGTGTCGGATCGCAAATCGATATACTTCATGAGCGGCAATATAAGTATTACAAAGGCTCGTGGTAAGCGAGAACTACCGACCAGAACCCCGCGCGCGGCACGCAATAGTGTGCTCCTAGAAGGGCGCCCACCTGACGAAAACTCGTTTGCAGAAAGGACCAGCCCCGAAATCGGGCAAAAAAAGACCCGCCGAAGGCGGGTCTTTAAAAACTTCTGGAAAGAAACTACCGGGCCAAAGTCACGTTTTGAGCACGCGGGCCTGTATCGGTGCGAGTAAGATCGTAAAGGACTTCCTGTCCTTCCCTGAGTGTTTTGTAGCCGTCCATATTGATTGCGGTGTAATGGACATACACGTCCTCAGCCATTTCACTGTTGTTGGCAATAATACCCCAACCTTTGTACTCGTTGAAATACTTGACTTTGCCTTTGCACATTCAGACACCTCCGGTGATTTGAGAGGATACTCCGTCAATGAAGTCGCATCGATCAAAGGATTATACGCACAGGGATCCCTGTTGGGCTACAAGAATTTTAGGAAACCGTTACGAAGTCATTAACGAACGACAGAAACCTCACCGGAAAAGTGAGCTAACTAGCCGACTGCCAACGAGAAAAGAACGTATTATTAAGCAGCACTTGAGACAGCTACGTAAAGCGTCATGGCAAGCCCGGAAACAACCGGCACCGAGATATTGTCATCGATATTGGTCGAAGCAGCCTCGGTGACAGTTGCTACAACGGCCCCAAACAAGCCGGCTGCAAAAGGTACGTGAGGTACCAGAAAGGCCACGGCAACCGTTCCGGCCAGACAACCGAGAGAACCTTCTATCGACTTTCGCCCGAACCGGTGGCGGCCAAACTTGCGTCCGATCAACGCCGCAAACGTGTCGCCGACTATTATGAACGCCAGCGCCATTATCGCAATATACTTGTCATACAGGACCACGGTGCAACAGACGGATAGCAGAATGTAGGTAGCACCGGTGAAATCTCCGGTCACCTCGTGATCGCGAATCATCTTTCCCCAGAACGGCCGGGCAAGGTTACGCCACAATCCCCGATTGCGCAGTCGGGCGATGTCAATCATGATCATCAGGACCGCTATCGGCACCATAATCTGGAGCATGCCGGTCTTGCTCAACTCCAGAAAATGGTATCCTCCTGGAATCACCAGCGCAAACATATGCGTGGTCTTGCGAAGAACCTCCTGACCAAACGGAATCTGTTCCGGAGCCTCTTGTACGCCGTCGTTGGCAGCTATCATCTGCCGACTGCCGCTGCCCGCTCAGCTCCGGGTGGCAACTCGATTGCAGGCAGGTTCAGGAGCTTCACACCGTGACGAGCAAAAATAGTATCGCGGAACGCCTTCCAGACATCCACACGCTGTTGCTTCTTCAGCCGCGTGCGTATGTCGGAAGTTATGAGCGCACGAGCCTTCGGGCTCCGGTTGTCGGTCACCCGGAACACCCGGAAGCCATCCTCAGCCTTGAACTTGTTCACTTTCCCTGCCCTCGTGGCACGAGCGACTGCGAAGTACTTCTCGCCCAGTTCGACCTTTCCCACCTTGCCGAGGTCTCTGTAGCGAATGTCGTACCCCTGTGCCTTGTACTCTTCGACCAGATCCTTGAGTTCCATCCCGGTCTCTGCCTGCTCCAGGAGGAACGCCGCCAGGGCTGAATCCTGCACAACCAACTCATGCATAGTGAGCGGCTGCGAGGGATCGAATTCCTCAATGTGGGCCAGACGATACGCCTCAATTGCGCTGTCCGAAGGTTCCACCGGAATGCAACTGGCCCCCTTGAGAATCAGGGCCTTGGATTTTTCATGTCTGATTCTGTTGGACAACTCCACGATCTCAGGCAGTGTGTCCACCCCGTGTTGTCGGGCTAGCTGCACGACCACATACCTTTTGGCAAACTCACGGGCCAGCCCTTCCCGGATTTCTCGCAGAGTAAGCTTGATTTCATCCCTGAGCAGAGGCTCCTCGGCACCCTGGTATCGCAAGAAGTCGATCGTATCAATGCCGTTGACCACAGCCATCCAAGTCTGGTCTTCGAGCTCAGTGTGGTCCGCTTCCATGGCTGATTCGTTGAGCTCAAGCTGCAGCGCCCCCATCAAGCTGTCCATGAGCACGGCGCCGCGTTCGTTGAACCGGATATTCCTGACCGTGTTTACTGCAGCATCCCAAACCCCTGCGGAATCAAGCGACATCGGACCGGCCTGGTAGTGCCCGTCAACAAGCAATATGTGCCAGCCAAGATTGTCAACGTACGGTTCAGAATACTCCCCCGGTTTCAGCGAAAAAGCGATGGAATCAAACGGGTCAGGATAAACTCCCCGCGGCGTCCAGCCGAGGTGTCCACCCCGATTGCGGGACATTGCATCATGTGAGTACCTCAGCGCCGTGTTCTCAAATGGCTCTCCGTAGTCCAGCACGCGATGTACGTTTTCGCAATACTCTTTCGCCAGTGCCCAGCGTTCAGCCATCGAAAGCGACTCAAACCAGACCGAATCAGCACCGATCTCCAGGCTCTTCGGACTGCATAGAATCTGATACAAATCCACTTGTTCGGCAACGTAGAAAATATCAGGATTGCTCTCGTAGTACTCGAGAACATCGGAAGTATCTACAACGATAGAGTCAGAGATCATCTTCTGCCAAAATGTGGTGACCATCGTGTTGTAGACCTGATCGCGCCAGCTCCGGTACTCGAACCAGTTCTGCGACAAATCGTAGTCAGAGGCTTCAAGCCCGGCCAGCGTATCCATCAACACGCTGTCTCGAATCCGCCGGGTCACAGCGTCATCGAGAATACCGGCGGGCTCTGTCGGCGTCCGGAGCAGAACCATATTGTACAACTGAGCTGCGGTAAGATGGGAATCGTCGTTCCACACCGCTACATTATAATTGTGTTCGTTGATAGACTCGCTCGTTAGAACCGGCAGTTTGCCACAGCCGGCCACAAGGACAAGAAGGAAGGCCGCTAAAACAAAAAACCTTACAACAGATCGCAACATACCACACTCCGTTAGCAAATCATTAAGTGTGGTAAGTTATGGAAATAGAGCCGGTTTGCCAAGCCAAAATCGAACTAAGCTACCGGAGAAGGTACACCCTCAGACACTCCGGTCGAGGCAGCGGCCGAGGCTCTGTCCTGAGAGTAACTGCGGAATTGGATTGCAAAAGTCGTGCCATGACCAGGCACAGAGTCAATCCGGAGCTTTAACTTGAGCGCACTGCTGATACGGTGCACGATTGCCAGACCGAGACCTGTCCCCTGCTTCTTGGTGGAATAGAAAGGCTGGTAAATCTTGTCCAGGTGTACCGGTTCAATCCCCGGACCGTTGTCTGATACGAACAACGTGACGACTTCGCTGCCGACATCAGCAGTCAACCGGAACACCAACTCTCCCGGAGAACCATCAAGCGCCTCGCAGGCATTCATGGCGAGATTCATCAGAAGCTGCTTCAACATATCCTCATCCCCGACCACATACACAATCGACTCGTCGCTCTCGAAACGGATATTGAAGCTCTCGGATACATCCTCGTGGACGCGCATGAGTTCACAGATATCACCGATCAGGTGACAGAGTTCCACTTTGTTGTACGCAGGACGGCTCACTCTGGCATAGGTCAGAAATTCGCTCAGAATCTTGTTTAGCCGCTGAGACTCCTTGAGAATCAGCGCCATGAGGCGGGCATTAGGCCCTTCGAGTGACAACTCCTTTTCCAGCACTTCTACAGAACCGGAAATAGCTGCCAATGGATTGCGAATTTCATGCGCGATCGAGGCCGACAACTCACCGATTGCCGCCAGGCGGTCGTTTGCCCGCACCTTGTGCTCCAGTCGCTTGGCCTCAGTAATATCTGAGAAAATGGCGATCACTCCCCTGAGTTGCCCCTGCTCGTCCTTAAGTATCGAGGTGGACAGTCCCAACGGAATGGAGCGGTTGTCCGCGACAATGATCGTCATCTCACGGCGCGGGTAAGCGATGCGCTGCTGAACTCCGTCCATCAGACTCTCAGCCAGTGCCGGCATCCGTTCGGAAAACACCTCGCGACAAAGCATCCCCTTCACAATCTCCTCACGATACCCGAGAATCCGCTCCGCAGCACGGTTGAAATAGATGATGTACCCGGCAGAGTCAATCGTCAGCAGCCCAGAGTTCAAGTGAGCAAGTATGTCATCGGTCTCAAGCTGGGCCCGCTTGAGGGCAACCGAGGCGTCCTCAAGTTTCCGGTCCTGACTGCTGAGTCGCTCGGCCAGATAGCCCGAGACAAACGCGGTAAGATAGAATATCAGAATGTGAAGAATAATGCCGTAGAAAACGGGCTCGTTTGAAGCAAAAATCGTTTTCAAGACGTCTATGCGCAGGCCGGTGTCGCCCGTCTGCGCCAATCCCAGCCAGATGATGAACGCATAAGATACTGACACAAGCGTTGCCACTAGCAATGTTCCGACCATCCGATACGCTAGCGCTGCCGAGACTATTGTCAGTACGAACATTGCTGAAAACGGTGAATTCACGTTGCCGGTGGCATAGATCACGCCGGACTCAATGGCGATCTCAGAAACCGTCTGGAGTGCAATGAGGATAAGACCGAGTCGCCGCAGATTGAAACGTCGTTCCAACCCGAGACTGACCGCAAATGCCAGGGTCAACACTGAATATATCGTAATCGGTGTCTGAAGATACGCCGGATACTGCATCCAGCCTACCACCACCACCATCAGAATGACGTACGACGCCAACCTGAGTGGGAGAAACAGCCCCTGCCGTCTTATATCTATGCGATCGGACATAAAACGCAAGCGGCACCCCAAAGGTGCCGCTTCCTTAATTCACTAGTTTATCTGTGATTCACTCTGACCACCCGCAGGAGCTAATCACCTGCCTAGAACTTACCAATGATGTCGAACATCGGCAGGTACATGGCGATCATGATACCACCAATCGCAATACCCATGAACACGATGATGATCGGCTCTATCACCGAGGTGAGCGCCGTCACCGCCTCATCGACCTCTTCATCGTAGAAATCGGCAATCTTGTTGAGCATCTCGTCGAGACCACCCGTTTTTTCACCGACTCCAATCATCTGAGTCACCATCGGAGGAAACACACCGGAGGCTTTCAGCGGACCGGTAATTGTGTCGCCCTCGGCAATCGCCAGAACCGATTTGTTGATAGCCTTTGCCACAACGAGGTTACCCGCTGTCTTGGCAGTGATCTCCAGAGCTTCCAGAATCGACACACCGGAAGCCAGCAACGTGCTCAACGTCCGGGTGAATCTGGCCACAGAGGATTTCCGCACCAGGTTACCCAGAACAGGCACTCGGAGCATTATCTTATCTACCGTCAAGGCTCCGTTGGGCGTCTTCTTCCACGCCACAAAGCCGGCCATGAAGCCGCCAAGCCCCACCAGAATATAGAGGAAGTTTGATTTCAGGAAATTGGATATCGCCAGCACGACCAGCGTCGGGGCCGGAAGTTCAGCGCCCATACCGGCAAACATCTTGGCGAATACCGGAACGATGAAAGTAAGCATACCAATAGTTACGCTTACGGCAACAAACACGACCACCGCCGGGTACACCATCGCACCCTTCACTTTCCTCAGCAGTTGGTCGGCCTTCTCACGGTACACGGCCAAACGCACCAGAATTGCGTCCAGAGCGCCGCCGACTTCACCGGCCTCCACCATATTGGTATACAGATCATCGAAAATCTTCGAGTGCCGTTTCATGGCATCAGAGAGCGTTGCGCCCCCCTGAACGCCGTCGCGCACCTGCGTCACAATCTTGGCCATCTCCGGGTTTTCGGTCTGCGCCGAGAGAATGTCAAGGCACTGCACCATGGGAAGACCGGCTCCGATCATGGTCGCAAACTGCCGGGTGAACCGGGATATCTCAATGCGCTTGATCCCGGTACCGAACTTGATATTGATATCCGGAGCCTTCCGGGTGATCGACTTGACGAGGATGCGATTCTGCCTGAGCACACGCTCGAGATCGTCACGGCTGTTGGCCTTCATCGAACCCTGTACGGCCGCCCCGGCGAGTGTCTTTCCCTTGTATTCAAAGACTGGCATCAGCAATTTTCCTTTCCTGGCCGTGGGGCCTTAACTGAACGAAGGTACTTTGTTGCGAGAAAGCATCTCGCTCAGTTCCTGCGGATCACCTGAGTAACTCATCGCATCATTCAACGTTATCTTGCCCGCCTGGTACAGATCGCCCAGCGACTGGTTCATCGTCTTCATGCCAAACTTCTGCCCCGACTGTATCATGGAGTACAACTGGTGTATTTTGTCGTCTCTCACAATCGCCCGGATTGCCGGCGTGGCAATCATAATCTCCAGCGCCAGCGCACGTCCCCCGCCAACCTTGGGAATAAGCGTTTGCGACACCACCGCCTGGAGACAGAAAGACAACGCTACCCGAATCTGCTCCTGCTGATTCGTCGGAAAAACATCTACGATGCGGTTGATCGTCTCAGCGCAGGAGTTAGTGTGCAGCGTGGCAAAGGCGAGGTGACCCGTTTCGGATATCGACAGGGCCGCCTCGATTGTCTCAAGGTCGCGCATCTCGCCCACCAGCACGACGTCAGGATCCTCACGCAACGCGTACTTGAGCGCCGATGAAAACGACGGCGTGTCTGAGTACACTTCCCGCTGATTGATAAGCGCTGTCTGGTGACGATGGAGATACTCGATCGGGTCTTCGACCGTAATAATATGGACCGGGCGCTCGCGATTGATCTTGTCAATAATCGACGCCAGCGTGGTAGACTTGCCGGACCCGGTCGGACCGGTCACCAGCACAAGGCCGCGAGGAAGCTTGGCGAATTCCGCTATCACCTTCGGGAGGTCGAGTTCTTCGAACGTGCGAATCTTGTACGGAATCTGCCGCAGTGCGACCGCGATATTCCCGCGCTGCATGAACATGTTCGCACGGAACCGGCTCATCGATTCAATGCCAAAGGAAAAATCCAGCTCCCAGTTCTGCTCAAACTTCAGCTTCTGCTTCTCGTTAAGCATCGAGTAGGCAACCTTCTTTATCACTTCGGCCGTGAGCATATCATGGGGCATTCTCTGGAGTTTCCCGTCAACACGCACGACGGGCGGAGAACCAACAGTCAGGTGAAGGTCAGATGCTCCCATCTGAACCATTTGCTCAAGCAACTCGCGCAACGATATCATCTATCGCTCCTGTAAATAAAAGGACGGCCTGCGGGCAGGCAGATAGCTACAATATTAGTATCGGAAATTCAGAGAGAATCTTGACCGGAAAAACTTACTGAAGTCACGCTAACTGATTGAGAGACAGGCCTTTCAAGAAAGAAAGAAAAGCCCGAAAAGATTCCTATGCCGTGGTCACAGCAACTACTTCGTCAAGACTGACTATCCCCTGCTTCATTTTGTCGACAGCAGCCATCCGGAGAGAAAACATGCCCTCCTCCAGGGCTACCTTCCGAATCTCTGAATCAGGCGCCTTTTGGAGCACGAGATTCTCAATCGCGGGAGACATCGGCATGACTTCGTAGATACCCGTACGGCCTTTCTTGCCCGTATCACCACAGGCACTGCACCCACGTCCACGGAAAGCGCGAATACCTCGCAGAAGATCCGGCGGAACCTTGAGAGCTTCGACCTGCTCGGGAAGCAGGTTGATCTCTTCTTTGCACTTCGGACAGATTGTGCGCATCATACGCTGGGCCATGATGAGCTGCGTCGCGGAAGCAACCAGGTAGTACGGCGTCCCCATGTCGATCAGACGAGTAATCGATGATGGAGCATCATTGGTATGCAGCGTGGAGAACACAAGGTGACCCGTAAGTGCCGCCTTGATGGCGATCTCCGCCGTCTCGGCATCACGGATTTCACCAAGCATCACGATGTCCGGATCCTGACGAAGGAATGATCTGAGCGCGGCCGCAAACGTTAGCCCGATCTCGGACTTAACCGCCACCTGGTTAATGCCTTCAAAGTTGAACTCAACGGGGTCTTCAGCGGTCATAATATTCACATCGATCGTGTTGATCTGCTGAAGCGCCGAGTATAGCGTCGTCGTCTTACCCGAACCGGTTGGCCCGGTCACCAGCACGATTCCAAACGGGGAGTGGATCTTCTCCTTGAACTTGTCGAGATCCTCCTGGCGAAAACCGAGCTGCGTCATGTCAATCTTGAGCGCCATCGGATCAAGAATACGCATAACCACCTTCTCACCGAAAATGGTCGGCAGACAGGAGACACGAAGGTCAACCGTACGCCCGGTAATCTTGATTTTGATACGTCCATCCTGCGGCAATCGGCGCTCTGAGATGTCCAGTTCGGCCATGATCTTGATTCGAGATACAATCGCCGCGCGATACTTGAAAGGCAGCGGCGCCATCTCGCGAAGGTCACCATCTATGCGGTAACGAACGCGAATTCGTTTCTCGTACATCTCAAAGTGAATGTCAGATGCACCCATCCTGATAGCATCACCAACAATTGAATCCACCAGCTTGACAAGCGGCTTGTCCTGAATCTGAGACAAGAGATCCGATTCCGACGGTACTTCCTCGGCGGAGACAACTTCCAGGTCAGGATCTTCCTCCATGCCCCTGACGATTTCCGATAATCCCCCGGCGTCGGTGTAATACTGCTCAATGGACTTCTCGATCTCGTCACCGGGCGCAATAGCCGGTTGCACGGTGCAGCCGGTGATGAACTTGATAGCGTCGAGAACATAGATATTGTTCGGGTCACTGATCGCGACAAGAAGCGTCTTGCCGATCTTGCTGATCGCAATGACTTTGAACTTACGCGCTATATCGAGGGGAATGAGCTTGACGACATCCGGATTGAGCTCTACGTCGCTGAGATGCAACGCCCCAATCTTGAGGTGTTTGCCGATAAGACCGGAGATTTCGTCTTCGGTCGTAACAGCACCGATATCCACAAGAACCTTGGCAAATTTCTCCTTACCCTTTTTTGCACGTTCCAGCGCCTGATCGGCCTGTTCCTGGGTAATTTTGCCGGCCTTTACTAGAATCGAGCTGAGTTCAGCAGACATCGGTTGGTCGCCAGTCCTATCGTTTAGTTCGTTGTCCAGCCGCCAGCCGGCGGCGCCTCTTCAATATCAGGACAGACTAGTCCTGAAAGATGTCGTCAAGTTTGTCTTGCGCCATATCCGAGAATTCGTCGGAGATTCCCTGCGGCACCTCTTCCTTGCGAGTCTGTACTTCTTCAAAGATGTTGGCCAGTTCAACCGCAGTCTCCTTGGCGTACAGACGTACCATACCGATGGTGGTCCGATCATCGAAAATAACAACCAGTATCGAGCGTTCACCCACAATAGACATGTGGATGTGATCTTTCTTACCCTGGTGGAACAGCACCGAAAACTCCGGCTCACCGACGAGTTTGGCTATCTCCTTGGTCGAGGCAAACGACCCCGCCAGGAGCGCCGCCAGCGCTGTTGTATCAAGCGAGTGAGTGAACCCCTGACGAGTTATCAGGTGTCCGTCTTTGTCAACGAGAAGAGCACATTTGGCTTCAGCCCCTTTGAGCATCTTCTTCAGGAGAGCATCAATCTTGTTGATCTCTTCCTCGTATATGATCAAGCTATCGTCAGACATTGCGTCCTCCGGTTCAACGAATTTACTTAATACCAAACAGGCGTTTGAAGAATCCACGCTTCTTGGACTCGCCACGACGACGCAGTGACGGAGCCATTTGAGGCGAGGATCCAGAACGCGATTCTTCCTGCGGTTCGGTCGGCGTGCTAACCTCGGTCTCAGCGGTCGGAGCCGGCGGAGTTGCCACCGCTGCCTCCGGTTCCTGCTGGCCAAATCCAACCGGCACCGCCTTACGATCTATACTTCCAGTACTCCCGGGATACGGTCGATGTGCCGTGGCAGTGGCCGCAGGAGCGGCAACTTCTACTGCCGTGGCAGCCATCACGGAGGCCGGAACAGGTTTCTCAGCCGACTCAGGCGGAGCCGCTACCGCCGACACCGGTACACGTTCCTGTTCAGGCTGCGATGACGGGTAAGCCGCTTCTACCGGAGCGGGCGCTGCAACCGGCGCTGCAGTCGCAACCGGCCTCTGGGCCTGTGCGGAAGGAGCCTCACCTGTTGCCTTGGCCTTCTCGAGAACCATCTTGATGATTTTCTTCAGCGTATCAAAAACGCCGTTACCTACCGTGGCCGAGGCCTCAAACGTGGGACGCCCTTTCGGATTCAATATAGCATCCAGATCAGCGGTGCTCATCACACCCGGAAGATCCTGCTTGTTGTACTGAATCACCAACGGCATCGTGTCCGGATCGTAGCCGTACTCACGAAGGTTCTCTTCGAGATTGGCCAGCGATTCGAGGTTCTCGTCCATCTTGTCCGGCTGGCTGTCGGCCACAAAAACGACTCCGTCGCACCCGCGCAATACGAGCTTACGGGTCGCGTTGTAGTAGACCTGACCGGGGACCGTGTACAACTGGAACTTGGCCTGAAAGCCGTTGATCGTTCCGATATTGATCGGAAGAAAATCAAAGTACAGCGTCCGGTCCGCCTCAGTGGCCAGCGAAATCAGTTTGCCCCGCGTATCTTGCGGGACCTTGCCGTGCACGTATTGCAAGTTGGTCGTCTTGCCAGACAGACCCGGCCCGTAATACACAATCTTACAGCACACTTCTCGTGCAGAATAATTTATCGAAACCATGGCACCTAGTCCAAGTTGGGTTCGACCGACTTAACCGGCCAGCCTCAGTTTATCTATCGCGTTCTTAATCTCCAGCCGTACAAGGCCAATGTTCACCATCTTCTCTGTCGTTACGACAAGAATACCCAACTGGGCGTCGGTGAAAAACAGTTTGGCATTGTCAGACTCAATCGTCACCTGTGCCCACGGTTTGGTCTCCAGACGATCCAGCGATTTCTGGATGTTGCTGGTGATCGAGGCCGCGAGGGCGCCCACGGTATCGCTCTCGAAATCTTCCTTCAGATCCGAGGCGATCACGATGCCGTCGTTTCCAACAACCATCGAGCCGGTGATCCCGGGCGTCTTGTTAAGGTCATTCAGCACTTCGTACATGTATTCTCTCCGCGTTAGAGTTCAGCTTGCCGCTGTAACGCTCATCAACAAACTTCCTGATCATTTCGAGCGCCTGGTTTATCCGGATGCCAAGGACATCGTCGGACTGACGCTCCGATATCACTATCAGGGAGAATCCCTGACCTGTAGCAACACTCAATCGAGTATCGGCCAATCTGAAGTCAATCTTCTCCGGTGAACCAAGACGCCCGCGCGCAAGAATCCTGCTGGAACTGCTCTGGAACAGGAGCGCCAGAGGTGCCCACTCTTCCGGATCAAAGGAGCCACGAACATAGTTTGCCAGCAACAATCCTTCGACATCCACCACGGCAGCCAGATGCACCGAACCGTGTTCACCGATATACTTTACTGCCCGGTCAAAACCGTGCGCGTCACCGGAACTCGGCGGCTCGGAAATCGCTCTCGGCGAAGAGGTCGACTCCGGTGCTATCTCGGCGCGCACCACCTCCGGTTGCTGCGGGGTCTGGTCAGAAACAAAGCCGCGGTCTTTCGAAACGGCCAACGAAGTCCGTCCCTGTTCTACGCCTTCCGTTTCCGGATGATCAAATTTCGCCCGCTGGGCCGGCAAAACAGCCTGATAATACTGGTCAATCAATGCCTTCAGCACGAAAGGTGCCATCACTACGTGAAACAGTATTCCGGGCAAGTAGCTCGACAAACCAAACGTCAGTGACAGACGGGCGTCCATCGAGTACAACGCCGATATGGTTAGACCAAACAGCGCGCCCATGAGCAGTCGGTACACCAGGCAAATCCCGGCGGCAGGCATCAACTGCAGGAGACCACCACGTCGCTTCAACATGTACACCACGAACCCGTAGTACGCCAGCTCGTACAATACCGTGATCAAGGATCCCCGCGCGAGTTGAGTGCCGAATTGTGCCGGGAAGGCAACCATCGGGACGATCAACATCGCGAGAGAAAACAGCACGAGCTTCTGAACGATGCGTCCTGTAATTTCCATTTCAACCTTGCATTCTTATTGGTGGAAACGCCCCATCAGATCGCCCAATCGCATTCGCAACGTGCCAAGGTTTACCTCGGCATCAGCGACAAACAGGAACATTCCGTTACTTACCCGCAAAAGGTAGAACACGTACCCTTCATTCTCTACCAGGACAGTCTGAACTTCCCCAAAAGAGGCCTTGACCATCTCCGAGTTCAGAAATGCCCCGACCTCCCCAAACACTGCACCGCTCGTGGCTTCATCAAAGTTCGCCCGCCACTGCGCTTCAATCGTCAAACCTTCAGGATTAACAAACTGCGCTCCCAAAACGTTGGCAATCGCCATGGCCTGCTTCAAAATGTCGGAACAACCGATGTCCCGAGGCTTCTCAGCCTCCGGCTCGCCAACAGGCTTCGCATTGGTCTCGACAACCGTCTCAGCCACTGAGAGCCGGATAGCGCCTGATTTCTGCGCTTCCTGCTCTTCCGGTATCTGCCGGGCAATCTCCAGCAAACGCTTGATCTGCGCATTGCCTTCATCCGTCCGGTGCAACGCCTTCAAAAGACGAGTGGCCCGGTCATACTCACCGCGATAGAGGTAAATCTCAGCCAAGAGCAGTTCAATAGCGCGACTCTTACCATCAACCTCAATCGCCTTCTGTACCTCGGCCTCAGCCCAGTCGTACAACCGGCGGTCAAGATTGATCTTCGCCATCACGACGTGAGCTGAACCATACGAGGGGTGGACCTTCAAACCGTTCTGGCAGATCCGAAAAGCTTTGTCCAAAGCTCCCTTGCGACGGTACGCCTCGGCCAATGCGGCAAAAATCTGCGAGTTGGGATTCACTGCAAGAATTTTCTCGCATTTCTCGATCCGCTCGTCTATTTCATTGTTCTCAACCGCAACAGGCATTCATGTATTCTCGGTAAAAGGTTTATCGGCAACTGGTTAGACAATTAGCTAATTTATTTGCCGCCCTAATTATAAATCTCACATATAGTTATGTCAACTGAAATTAGCCTCTACCCAAGTATTCGCTTCGCGTCCATTACTGCGTAGAAGAACACCCCGATCCAAGCCACCATTAACGCCGGAGACACCCACACAGGAAGTGCCATCACCTCGAACGTCTGAAGCAAACCAACGAGTTGACTGGCCGCCAACACGCCAAATCCGATCACGAAAAACTTCCAGCTCTTACTGAGGTGACCGCCCTTAACGGCAGACAGCACATGGTAACAGAACAGGGCCGATACGCAAGCCAGCAGAAACACTACCAGGTTGAGTATGGTCGGCGGCTGGGTTATGACCGCCAGGTTCGCGGCATAGGCCGAGTTGGTCCATCCCAATATCACCAATACACTTAGCAACAGGCTCTTTCTCATCCTTGACCCCTCACCATCTTTACCATTTTGTCGGCGCGCTTGATCGTGCCGTAAAAAGCTTCCTCAATGCCGTACCGCTTGACCAGCTCGCGACGAGCCGCCAACGGTTCGGCAATCTCTTTCTTCACGCTCGTGACGGTATCCCGGAAAGATCCGTTTCCAAGAATCTGATATACGTACAGCAACTGCTCCGAAAGCATCTTCTCCAAACCGGCCATGAGCGTGTGATACCGAATCGGCCCCGGAATGCTGCGCACCATCGCGGCAAACTTCTGGTACGAGGGCATGAGATCCGAAGTCGGATCCACGCCCGGGAAGAAACTCAACAAACCGCTACGATATTGCGAGGCAAACACCGGAAATACCGTATTGTGCTCACCGAGCAGCTCATCGACATGGCTGCGTATGCGGTAAAAACAATTGGAATACATCTTGAACAGGATCGAAAGAATAATCTCTTCCTCATCCTCGTCGCGGGCGTTCTGATCCGCCTCACGTTTCCCGGCGACTTCAACGAGGTTGTTGATTATCAGCTTGTACAACGCACGGCAGGTGACGAATTCTCCGGCCGGTGACATGCCGATTAGATCCGGAAGTGTCCGCTCACCATTGATAATGGACAACAGACGAAACTCATCCAGCGAAATGACCAGCTCATCCCGCGCGACTTTGGGTGATGAGGCTATTGAGAGCATCACATCATCCGGCGGCAACACTTTCTGGATTTCCAGCCACTCGTCGATACGACGCGTGCCCTCCATGAGGACATTCATCGTGTTCAGCTCGATGAGGAACGGCGCGTTCTTTGGCGTATCCCCCTCGTGGAAGACAAAGTCACCTTCCTGCCATGAGAAGAGATTGTACACAATCTCCTCGATCTGCAACTTCAAACACTCACCGATTTCCTGTTTATCAAACAGGCCCATATCGATTAGTGTCGTTCCCAACTGCCGACCTGTTTGCTTGTGAAGTTGAATCGCCCGGTCCAGATCAGATTTCGAAATTCGGCCACGTTTCAGTAGCATGTTTCCCAGCAAATCCTCGGTACTGTTGACCGACGACGCATAGATGATATTACCGTCCTTGAAAGCAACTTCCTTCTGGCGGGTCGTGGTCTTGCACTCCAGGACCCCCGTCTTCTTGCCAGTCGCCAACAACTGAAGGATATCAGGGAATGAAACTGTCTTTAAATTGCCCGACAAACTCATTACAGTATTACCTTGATTCAAGCATATTTGCCCTTGCCCAAACGCAAAGGCGGTACTGTATTCTTATCGGGCCGGATTAGCTTTTTCTTTACGGGAAAGGAACAAGGAGCCTATTTATCGTCATTTCGGGCGCAACGTATAAGATCAAAGCGAACCGCTCCGCTCCGATCCAGATCGTGAACATACTCGGGCAGAGCCGCATCCGGTTCCTGCTCCGCGGCAACATATTGGCCGGTCTCCGGCTGTTCAACTTTTGAACAGCAAATGGACGTGAACCCGGCTGCGCGGAGGTCGATCCAATCCGCCGCCGAAGGATGCCACCGACTCCCGATTACCAGCACGCGATTGTCCACAGTCGTATCTGGCTCAACCAGATCGGCAGATACGCGATCCACCAAACAGACCTCAATCTCCCTCGTCCGAACGATGATTCCCGAACCCGACACAAACAGACCAAATGCCTCCCGTTCACATTCAGACTTTCCTGCACAGACGATCTCGATTGGTGTCCGTGAGCTGTCCCGGGCGCGGATGACATCGTGCAAACTGCCGCAGAGTCGGGCGGTAGTATACACGCAATTTGCGTCAAGACGCCGCGCCAGATTCGCTAAGTCGCCAAGAGCGTCATAATCAGCCGAAAGCACAAAAATCCGGTCTATTCGTTTGAATCCCTCTCGCTGCAACATTGGCGAAAGAATCGTCTCATCAATCGAATACTTCTTCCGCGCCAGGCCGGTGAGGACTAAGTCACAGACATCCCGCTCCGGATAACCGATTACTCCAGCCACTCCCCCGGGCACACTGTGCAACGATAACGTAGCGGAATCCGCATCAGTCCCGGACCAGACCGCGCGTACCAGAACCAGATTGAGCGCGATGGCAGCCACGATCATGCCGCAGCGTCTCGCTCGCAGTGAGCGGATCGACCAAAAACCCAGCATCAGCAGCAGATAGGCAAGGAGAACGAATCCAAGGCCAACAGAACCGTCAAGCAATTCGCCGGTGTTGAGCACGGGCATGCTCTCCCCCCCCATCAACCGAAGCAGCCAGACGATAAGGCGTAAAAACGGATCCACCAGGGATCCGACAAACGTCCCCAACAACGGAAGCACCAATCCTGAGGTCAATAGAGCCAGAATCGCGACAACCGCCACCCCTGCAAGTGGAACAACGACTATGTTTGCAAAAACGGAGATCACCGGAACGCGCTCGAAATAGAAGGCAATGACCGGGGTCGAGCAGAGCTGCGCCACAACAGCAATCAACAACGGAAACACGCCAAATCGATACCACACACGACCGTGGTACGTTTCGAACAGCGCGGTCAGTCTTGGCACAAACGCAATCAGCCCCCAGGCCGTCACAAAAGACAACTGAAAACCCACGTCGTACAATTGTGCAGGATCAAAGAGCAAGAGTATCAGCGCTGCCAGCGCAATGATATTGTTCAGATCGTATCTGCGTCCGAGAATCCGGACAATCAACACCAGCGATGCCATGACCGAGGCCCGCACGACCGAGGGGTCGCCGTAGCACACTCCGGCAAACAGGATGATGACACCCAGAAGTATGACGCTTCGTCGATTGCGGGAAAGCCTGAACGGACGCAGCACAAACAGAAAGAAAACGACCACGACTGCTACGTTTGACCCGGACACAGCCAGTACATGAAGCGTGCCGCTGTCGCGAAACATGGTATAGACATCCGCCGGAATATCTCGCGTCTCCCCTATAAGAAACCCGCTCGCGAGAGCAGCAGACACAGGAGTTAGATTGTGCTTGAGACTGACGGAGATGTACGAGCGAAGGTCGTCGACAATTCCCAGATAACCGACATCCGACCGGCTGTCCACCCGCACTCCCAGCACTGTCGGAAGATAGACAACTCCCTGTACTCCCTTCAGATTCAGAAACCTGCCGTAGTCGAACTTTCCGGTACGATGCCTTCCCTGCTCAACCGGGTAGATACGCCCCTTGAATTCCACTCGATCGCCCCTCTGAAGCGCGGTCGTCGTGTCGGTGATCTTCAGAATGACAGCGCCGTAGACCGGCAGGGTTCGACCCGAACGCAAGGAATCGACCGTAATCTTGATTTCGGTCCTGTCCGAGCGAAGGTCCGGCCAATCAGCGACTCGTCCGTAAACATGATATACCTGCTTGCTGCTCGCAACACGGCTCAAATGCCCCGGCCCTATGTCAACATGGTTCAAACTGAAATGAAACGCCGACATAGCACAGAATGATAGCCCGATAGCAACTGCCGTCATACGCGGCCGTCCGCCATGGACAGAGTAGAAGACCAGCAGTAAACAGATCACCCCCACCAACAACGAGGGCCACGACGGCAACCTGAGTTGATCGGCCAGCAAAATCCCCGCAACCACATACAGCAACAGGAACAGGCTCGGATATTCGCGAACTACATCACTTCCGCGTAAACGTTCCAAAAAGACTCCCCCCGACTTTTGTCACTTCGCTGACTCGCAGGAGCCAGCAGAACACTATATATAGTACCGCTGCAATGCCAAGCGTCCCGCCCAGATTGAGAACGCGCCCGACTACTTCGGTCTGACCTACCGAAAGGTCAATCGGCACAAACCTGGCCAGTGCCACCGCAGCAACAGCGGCTAGAACGATCCGCACGGTATTTAGGAGCAAGTGCCCGTAACTTACTTTCACGTTCCGCGAGGGAAGGAAATACAGCAACAGGCCAAGATTCGCCAGTCCGGCCATCGAGGTCGCTGCCGCCAATCCGGCAAAACTCCAGAGCTTGATCAACGGATAGTACAGCACCAGATTGAGCGCCACCGTGATAATGGAAACCCTCATCGGCAGCTTGGAATCCTTCAATGCATAATAGAACGGCACCGTCACCCGCACCCCGGCAAACCCTATCAAACCGTAAGAATAATGCCAGAGCGCCCGCGCCGTGTTGGCCGTATCTACGCCCGTGAACTTACCCCATTGATAAATCAACGCCACCATATCCTGCCCGATCAGTGCCAGAAAAACAGCCGAGGGAATCACCAGGAACATATTCAGGTTGATTGATTCGGCAAACGTCTTCTCCATCGCCTTCATGTCATTCTTGGCCGCAACTTCTGAAGCGCTTGGCAACGCCACCGTTCCTAACGCAACCGCAAACACGCCCAGCGGGAAATGCATCAGCCGGAAAGCATAACTCAGGTACGAAAGCGATCCCTCAACCAGAAACGAGGCCAACAATGTGCTCACCAGAATGTTGACCCGCCCGGCAGACATCCCGGCCACCATCGGCCAGAAAAGTCTCAGCACTCGTTTCAGTGCCGGATCAAGAAAATTGAATCTGAACTGGAATCGAAATCCGAGTCGAAGCAGCGGCGGCACCTGGATAAGAAGCTGCCCGAGTCCCCCTATCAGCACACCAATGGCCATCGCGTAGATCGGCACCTCGAAAAACCCCTGGAACGCGATCACGGTCGCAATGATTCCCAGATTGAACAGCGCCGGAGAAAACGCCGGAATGCCGAACCTGCCGAACGAGTTGAGCATCCCCATGATCATTGCCGAAAGCGACACTAACAGGAGGTAGGCGAACATGATTCGCGTCAGGCTGATCGTCAGATCAAACTTCACCGGGTCGGCTGTGAACCCCTTGGCCGAGATAAAGACGATCACCGGCGTTGCCACAATACCAAGCAACACAATCGCGCCAACAAATGTCAGGATCGCGGTTATAACGGTCCGGGCGAGCGAAAACGCCTCGTCCTCTGCCTCGTTGACAAGCTTTTCCTTGAACACCGGCACAAAGGCCGCAGAGAGTGCCCCCTCCGCAAACATGTCACGCAGGAGGTTGGGGATTCGGAAGGCCGCGACAAAAGCGTCTGTGGCCAGAGAGGCCCCGAAATAGTACGCCATGATCTGCTCACGTATCAGCCCGAGAACGCGGGAAAACGCGGTCGCTGCCGACACCAGACCTGCTGAGGCAAACAGGGAGCTTTTCTTTACCTTACTGGTTGACAAATCTCAAGTGCCGACTATATTTAGAGGCTAATTTGTGAATAACATGCTGAAAGGGTAGAAATTGCCGAACCACAAGTCTTGCGCCAAGCGGGTAAAAACTTCCGAGGCTGAACGCCTGAGAAACCGCGCTTTCCGGACCAAGCTGCGCTCTGCTGTAAAAGAGGTGCGCACCGAAACGAATAAAGAAGAAGCCCAGAAGAAACTGAAAGACGCCACGGCACTGCTGGACAAGGCTGCCGGCTACCATCTGATCCACAGACGTAACGCCGACCGCAACAAGTCCCGCCTGACGAAGTTCGTCCAGAAGCTCGGATAAGTTTTCAGTACGCTTTTCCAATTAGAGAAATTTCCCGCCCCGTGATTCCATTCGCGGGGTTTTCTTGTTGTCGCCAAACCACCGAAGTCTTGTTGTCCGCAGGTCGAAACCAACGCCACCAGGCCGCCCTGCGGTGTCAACATTGATACCTGCTCACTGCAACAGACACGCTGCTGCCACGGCTCAGTGTAGCCCTGACAGCAGTATGATTCAACTATTTTTTATCGATTGAGGATGTAAACCGGGCCTTCGAAATAGGTCGTACGGCGGGCCTGTTCACGGAACAGGATGAGATCTCTGAGGAAGGCTTCCTTCTCCTCGCGCGGCAGGTCCGACTCCAGAACGGACAGAGGGAAATCGATATTGAAGATGCGGAACGGTGTCCGCAGGTTGAGAACTGACGGCGGGAAATACCTATCCGAAGAGGCAGCGCTGATCATGTCAACCAGCGTGAACGCCGGAAGCGTCAGCCAGGCACTCGGCTCATCCACTCTGAAAGGCGTGTCCGGACGCGTGCCGGATTTCTGCCCCTTCTGATACCGTCCCTTTGAGAGAATCGTCCTGAAAAGGAAATCCATCGCAGTCGGACAGCCAGACATACTGGAGTGGCGGAAATGAATCGTGATCGGATCCCGATCAGGGAACTCCATCTTGCCGCTGACGAAACTCGGAGGGCTGGGATGGTTATTCTCATCGATTATCACCTGGTCCGGATGAACCAACGAGAGTCTCGTCAAATCCGGCAAAGAAAAACCAAACAACACCAGTCGGCCCGAACTCAACTCGACCGTGTCCTCACTGCAAATTTGCACCGGAACGTGCTCAAGCCCCAGGCTTTTAAGATGGTGAAAATACGCGGCACCTTCAAGGAGCAGGAAACTGTCCTCGGCCGTCTGTACCGTCATAAACGGATGGCGAACCACATTCGGGTCGGCCGATCTTTCCAGGTATGAGGTGTCGTTTTGATCGACCCATTCGTACGAGTTGACCTGATCGACTCGTACCACCCTGACGCTGTCTGTTATATTGTTTCTCACGAATGAGGCTGAAGCAAGCCCCGTGCCCTTATCCCGATAGTATGCTAAGTTGTTGAACGACAGGAGGACAGTGCGCTGATCCAAAGCGCGTGTATGAATCCCCGGGGATAGGCTGGTCGGATTTCGCGGTATCAGGACAGGGCTGCTTTCACAATATGTGCAACGAAAAGACTATGTTCTGGAGGTGTTCATCGACGAACCAGCAGGCCCCGTAGGTCAGGCCAACGCCACCGAGTGGCTGTCCTCTGGCCTGACATTTTGTGGGCGGCAGACGCCCTCGTCTGCCCCAAATCTTGTAGGGCAGAACCCGAATAGATGAACTTGCCCGCCAACCAGAGATCACGGAGCGGTTCTGCCATCTTCTTTCCCACCGCAGACGTCAACCTCCGCTTCCCACACAAAAAAACGCCGCCAGAGAAATGACGGCGCTTCACAATTGAGAGTGTGTATCGAGCGGGCAGGCAACTGAAGGCCTGGGTCCCTGAAGGCTAGAGGAGGATGCCCTTCTGAATCGGCTTAAACTGCATCTTGGTTTGTTCATCAGGAGAAGGCTTGATCGCCGGTGTCTGGTTTTCCGGGGTCGAAGGATACTCCACCGGAGAAATAAGCGCCTTGTTGTCAACTCGCCGAATGTACGAAACCTCAACCTTGGCCGACTGAAGCGCCTTGGTCAGCATTTCCTTGCGTTCGGGGTGTTCAGCCAGATGCTTGCTGCCGTTGGACAGGGCGAAAACGAATTCAGGATTAGAAGAATGCACGCGGACAGACTTGATCTTCTCCTTTTCCAACGAGGTTTTGATAAACCGAAGGAGCGAGAAGAAAGCGCCGAACTCCAAATCTAGATGATCGCCGACCGCCCGACATTTGAATAGAACCCCGTAACCCGGGATCGCAAAGAGAATCATTCCCTTCGCAAAACCGTTGGTTTCGAGATAATCCTCCATGTCGGTCTGAGGACAGGAGTGGATATAGCATTCAACCGGGCCCGCTTTTTTCGTCATACGGTTCACTCCAGCAATTCCAGTGCCGCCCAAAGCGCCAAGACGACGCGATTGTCCTACAACAACTTAGACCACAAACCCTGCGCCAGCAGTGAAACGTGTTACAGAGGTTTCACACCAAAAGTAACACTCGCGTCACTCTTCCCCGTCGTCGAGCGAGGTCATCAACCGGTCTTTAAGTTGCTCGTCGGCCTGAATGTACTTGCCTGTGGCCGAGGCATACACGGTGCCGTCGGAGCCGACTGCCTCTCCCTCGGTCATGTACACGCGACGTCGATTCCCGGTCACGCGACCGACAAACCTCAGCTTGTCCCCCGTGTTCACCGGCTTACGGTAGCGAACAGTCATCTCGGCGGTGACGGCAAAGATATCCTGCGCGAGGATCGCCTTGATCATGACCTCATCGAGAAGGGTCGAAATGATCCCGCCGTGGTAGATTCCCTGATACCCCTCGAACTGATCCAGCGCGACAACTTCGGTGACGGCCTTCTCGCCGTCCCAGAGAAACTTGGCCCGAAGGCCGTGTTCGTGTTGGTCCCCGCAAACGAAGCAACGACTGTATTTTGCAATCTCTTTCATGTGATGTTGATACGGAAAAGGAGAGGGCTTGTCAATCGGGGAGACGGCTGGAAATCGGGAGTTTCGGTGCCCCACAGCTTGGGTCCGGTGGCCCAACCCGTGCCTCGGGTGGGGCACAAATGACTGACACGCCCTGTCACTCAGCCCCGCTATGCTGCAACATGCCCAAACTGCGACATTTCGACAACCTCGGCACCGCCCGATTCATCACCTTCACCTGCTATCGCCGATACCGATACCTGACAACACTTCTCTCCAGAACAATACTGCTTGAGGGACTGACCCATCTCCGCACCTATCGACACATCCGAGTTTTCGGCTGGGTACTGATGCCGGAACACGTTCGCCTTGTTCTGCGGCCGCCAGATCAATGCGATCTCGGCGACGCAATCGGGCGCTTCAAGGCCTGGACATCGCGTGCGATTCTGAATGCCCCCGCTTTCAGGGATAAGGTCTTGCTCCGTAGTGACGGTCGTCGCGCTTTGTGGCAGCGACGGTGCTACGATCACAATTGCCGTACGCCTGAGGATGTTCGCGAGAAGATTGCGTATTGTCACAAGAATCCGGTGCGACGAGGACTGGCGGCTCATCCTTCGGATTGGCCGTGGTCAAGCTACAACTGGTATCAGGGCGAGGGGAGGATTGTGCTGGAGATTGATCGTCTGACGCTGTAGATTGTTGTTGGACTTGTGACCCCACCCGAGGCACGGGTTGGGCCACCGGGCATGACTGAGAGTACTCTGTTGTCCCCCCTGACTAGCGATGTGGCAACAGACTGCATAAGCGAGCCAAATCGCCATACTGAGTTTCACTTGATGTCTCAGGGCACCTCCTTCCATGTAGTCCTGCAGGGGTCACAATCGTTCCCTCCGGGCGCGTCCGAATCACTGTTTGATCGCGGTCCGAAGTCGACAATCACATTCTTGGCGGCCCCATCCTCGGGAACAAGAATGTCCTCGATGACAACCGAATCACACAGAGTCCTATCGGCTGAGCGGTCTCCAGTCTGCTCGTCTGTCACACTCAGAGGGACTAACAACCGAAAGGTACAGGTGTAAAGGCCGGAATCAAGGGAGTTGATGACAAACGTTCCATCGTCGTCCGTTCTGAACCAGTTCTTATAGCTTTCCTCCGACTTGACCAGATTGACTCCCAGCCCGTATCTCGCCCCGGGAGGCAGACCGCGGACTTGGCCCTCAATAGCGCAGTAGTTCTCTTGATAGAACTTGATCCCAGGCGATGGGATTGTCCCCGCCGGCGCTACAGATTTCACCGAAGGGAGAGCGGCAATCTCTCCCATGCGGCGAATGGGAATCCTGGTTGGAATCGTCTTGCCCCCACTACGATTGGTGAGTGCTGCGCCTGTTCCTATGCCCATGGCCTGCAACTCTGACAAGTCACCTGTGGTGGTTCTGATGGTTACATCGATCATTGGTTCTGCACCTGTTGTATCAATGGCACAGGATGTATGGCCGCTCAAGTACGTTCCCTTGATGCGTTCGTCCCATGTCAAAAATCTAAGCCGTATTACAGAAGGAAGTTGACGTACGGAATCGATCAAATGGATTGGCAAGTGCGCGTACACAGTGTCAAAGACAGTCCCATTGGTGCTGACCCCCATCGCCTCCAACTCTGAGAAGTCACCGTTTGTTGCGATGATGGCCTGCACCGTCGGCTCAGCCCCCGACGTGTCAATCACATAAACGTCGTAGTACGCTGAAACAAACTCAGCAACGCTCATGCCTTCGGCTGTACCCGTGAAATCGGCGTTGCCACCTCCGGCAAAGGTACTACTCCCGACAATACCCAACAGAAGCACCAAACCGAACAGGATGTTTTTCAAGATGTTCATACTACCTTATACAACCAAAACGTATCGCAGACGGTCGGGCCATTACCGCACAGTACGCGATGTACTATCAATTGAGTGCCACTCCCCCCCGCAGGAGAAGAGCCGTGTGAGACTCCGCCGACCCTTACGACTATCGGGCCAACTCCACTTAACATAACCGCGCTACTCCACAATGTCAAGGACAAACGTGCACTCATCGCCGAAAGTCACACAGGGATCGAGTCGAGGAAGGGGCAGACGAGGGCGTCTGCCGCCCACAACGATATCCCACCCGAGGCACGAATGGGCCACCGGAGGCTGCCTCCCCTCACAAAGAAAGCCCGCCGGGCGGCGGGCTTTCGGATGGGTCATGTTCAGTCGCGTTCCTACTGGTCGAGCAGGAAGGCCATGATCGCCTTCTGGATGTGAAGCCGGTTTTCGGCCTCGTCGAAGACTACTGACTGCGGGCTGTCGATCACCTCGTCAGTGATCTCGCGGCCACGCTCCGCCGGGAGGCAGTGCATGACGATTGCCTTCGGGTCGGCCAGCTTCAGCAAACCCATGTTGAGCTGGTACGCCTTAAGCTTCGCAGCCTTTTCGTCGGCCAGGTGCTTCTCCCCCATCGAAGCCCAGACGTCCGTGTAGAGCACGTCGGCTCCGGCGGCGGCTTCCTTCGGGTCTTCCGTCAGAGTGATCTTGCTGTCCGGGTTGCCCTGGGCTTTCTTCAGCAAGTCGGCGTTCGGCGGAGTTTCCGAGGCGGTTCCGATGCGCAGGTCGATCGGGATCAGCGAGGCCAGGTTGAGCCAGCTGTTGGTGATGTTGTTGCCGTCGCCAAGGTAGGCGATCGAGAAGCGGTCTTTCTTCTCAAGGTGCTCCATCGCCGTCATGTAGTCGCCCATGATCTGACAGGGGTGCACAAGGTCGGTCAGACCGTTGACAACCGGCACCGAGGCGTACTTGGCCAGTTCTTCGACATCGGACTGTTTGAATGTTCTTATCATAATGAGGCCGACATAGCGTGAGAGCACACGGGCGGCGTCGGCGACTGTCTCGCGTTCGCCGAGTTTGATCTCTTTGCCGGTGACGTAGATGGGATTACCGCCGAGATCGCTGATCCCTACCTCGAACGAGATTCGGGTGCGCAGCGATTCTTTGGTGAAGATGCAGGCGGCGGATTTGCCAGCCAGCGGCTTCGGGGCGATCTCCCCGGATTTCATCTTCCGGCACAGATCAAATACTTTGTGGACCTCTTCAGTTGTTAAGTCTGTTATCTGACAAAGTGAGCGAGCCATAATATATCTCCTAAGATCGTAGTATAGTATAAGTGACCTGGGGTCGGGCCAACTTATAGCAGTTGACGGATTAAGTCAAGCACGGATAGCCGAAAGTTGCCTTCGCAGGGGACGAATGTGAAGTCCGCCTTTGCATCCCACCCGAGCACGGGATGGGCTGCCCGGTTGTCATTGGTAGCAGAGATCTGTATTCAAACCTGCGAGGACACCCGCGAACGTAAGCGACTCCGCAGCATTTGTAGCGAGCAGCCCAGTAGGTCAAAACCCCTGCGGTTTTGACGTCAAAGTCGAAACCGCAACGATTTCGACCTACTTATGGGACAACCTCTTCCCCTTCTGCCGCGCCCCCCCTCTGTTCAATCCTTGCACACCATCAACATATTTCCGTAAAAACTTGCGGGCAAATTAGTTGCAAAATGTAACCGGGGCCAACATATTGCGTATCTGGGAATAGGACAACTAGACCAGATTGGCGACAGGGAATGAATAAGAAGAAAATCATATTTGGGTTTGTGCTGATCGTACTCGGCCTTTTTATCTGGCTGAACAGCATTGATGCCATCGATGTAAGTCCCGGTGATGTCGGCAGCTTGATAGTGCCGTTCGGTTTGATAGGCATCGGTATCTGGCTCATCGCCCGAAAACGTAAGACTCCGGAATTCAGGGCTGATCCCAGCTATCAGTATGACTTTCAGAAGGCTCAATCCTCCGCTTCATCCGAACAGGCCAGGTCGACCGACCACTCGCGTACTTCATCCGGCCCGACACCACCACCTCCCCCGCCTCCGCCGGGAGGCCCCCAGGCATTTGCCGACAGCACTCGAGCGGGAGACAGGCCAGGCTATTCGGGATATGGCAAGGTGAAATACGAGAAGTTCATCGGTGACATGTTCATCGACTGCAACGGCACAGACCTGCAGAACATGGAAGTGTCCGTATTCATCAGCGACCTTGAGATCAAACTCCACGGCGGCCGGTTGGCCCCGGGACTCAATCGCCTGATCATTTCGGGATTCATCGGCGACGTCCGAATTCTCGTGCCGCCAGATATGGCCGTGTTTGTGCAGTCTTCTAATTTCATTGGAGATTCCGAACTCATGGGACAGCGCTACTCCGGTTTCGGCAACACAGTCAACAATCAGTCCCCACAATACGCCACGGCGGAATCCAAACTCTACATCGCCAGCAATTTCTTCATCGGCGATATCCACGTCTACACCGTCTAACCGCCGGGTTCTATTCTACGGCGATTTTTCTCACACTACTATAGTATGTAGCGGCTGAGATCTTCGTCCTCAATGACGGCATCGAGCCGCTTGTCGACCAGCTTCTTGGTAACGCTGACTTTCTTTCCACAGGGAGGCTCAAAGAGGATATCCTCAAGCAGCGTCATCATAACCGTATGCAGCCGCCGGGCACCGATATTCTCTGCCCGCGCATTGACCTCTTCGGCGATCTCCGCCAATCGCTTGATCCCGCCCGGAGTAAACTCAAGCTTGACGTTCTCTGTCTGCATCAACGCCTGATACTGTTTAACCAGAGCCGTCTGCGGTTCCGTGAGAATGCGTTCAAAATCTTCAGCCGTCAGCGAATCAAGCTCAACGCGAATCGGGAACCGTCCTTGCAACTCAGGGATCAAGTCCGACGGATGCCTGCCGTGAAACGCACCGGCCGCAATAAACAGAATGTGATCGGTGTGCACCATGCCATACTTGGTCATCACCGACGACCCTTCGACTATCGGCAGGATATCGCGCTGGACGCCCTCACGGCTGACATCCGGACCGCTTTTGGAATCACCGCCCGCTATCTTGTCGATCTCGTCGACAAACACGATGCCCGACTCCTGCACGCGCTCAAGCGCCTCGCCTATAACGTCATCCATATTCACCAGCTTGGCCAGCTCTTCGCCGTGGATGAGCCGACGGGCGTCCTTGATACTCATCTTGCGGCGTTTGGTTTTCTTTGGCATCAGACCGGAGAGCATCTCCTGGAAATTCACACCCAGCTCTTCCATGCCCATCGGCGAGAACACTTCGACAACCGGGAAATTCTTCTGCGGGGCGTCAATGTCAACCTCGCGATGATCCAGCTTGCCGTCCGCAAGCATCTTGCGAAATTTGTCTCTCGTCCGCGTAGTAGTGTCGGCCTTCTCAGGTTCAGCCTCTCCCTCGGCTGCAACGACTGACACCGCCGGAGCTTTGGTGACCGGGCCGACGAGAAGGTCCAGCAATCTTTCAGTTGTGGCTTTTTCCGCCTGTTCGTCGAGGTCCCGGGACATTTCCAGCCTGACCATATTCACCGAAATATCCGTCAGATCGCGTATCATCGACTCGACATCGCGGCCGACGTATCCGACTTCGGTGAACTTCGAGGCCTCGACCTTGATGAACGGCGCACTGGCAAGATCAGCCAATCGGCGGGCGATCTCGGTCTTCCCCACACCGGTCGGACCGATCATAATAATGTTGTTCGGCATAATCTCGCCGCGGATATCCTCCGGCGCGTTCTGGCGACGCCAGCGATTACGAAGCGCAATCGCCACAGACTTCTTGGCATCGGCCTGCCCGATGATGAACTTGTCCAGGTGCTCGACGATCTCGCTCGGCTTGAGGTAAGTATCTTTCATTTTATCGTTTCCACATTGATGTTCTTGTTGGTGTAGACGCAGATGTCCGCGGCAATCTCCATCGACTTGCGCGCGATCTTCTCCGCCGACATTTTCGGGCTGGCATAGATCAACGCTCGCGCGGCGGCTAATGCATAGGTCCCGCCGGATCCGATCGCGACTATCCCGTCATCCGGCTCGATCACGTCGCCCGTACCTGAGATCAGAAAGATGTGCTCTTCGTCCGTGACGACAATAACCGCCTCCAGACGGTGCAGCATCTTATCCGTCCGCCATTCCTTCGCGAGTTCGACCGAAGCTTTCGGAAGATTACCCGCGTACTCTTCGATCTTCTTCTCAAACAGTTCAAACAACGCCAGAGCATCGGCAGCCGCCCCGGCGAACCCGGCGAGAATCTTGCCATCGTACATGGTGCGAATTTTGAGCGCGGTCGCTTTCATCACGGTGTCGTCGAGCGTCACCTGACCGTCGCCGGCGATAGCCGCTTTGCCGTTGTGTATCAAACCTATGATTGTAGTCGAACGGGTCTTCATCTAAGCCTCATTTACTTCTTAAAACCGGAACGCGGGTGCGCGCTCATGTAAGCCTTTTTCATTGCCTCGGCGGTCACGTGCGTATATCTCTGCGTGGTCGACAACGACGCGTGCCCGAGGATTTCCTTTATCAACATCAAGTCCGCCCCATTCTCTAACAAGTGCGTGGCGAAAGAGTGCCGGAGCGTGTGCGGAGTGAATTCCATCCCCTCGGCCTGACCGAACTTCTTCACGAGACGATTGATCGAACGCACCGTCAGCTTTGTGCCCTTATACGACAGAAAGAGCGCCGGAGTCGGATCGAAATCCTTGGAAGTCAGAAAACGGTCCCGCTTGTCGAGATACGTCTTCAAATCATCTCGCGTGTTGTCGCCGATGGGGACGACTCTCTCCTTGTTGCCCTTACCGATCACCCGGATCAACCCGCGCGAGCGATCGATATCGGCAAGCTCGATATTGGACAGTTCTTCGCGACGAAGCCCGGTCACGTAGAGCAGCGCTATCATCATGTAATCCCGCCAGTAGAAATAGCTCTTTTTGTCGTCGCGGGCGTTGCCGTGTTCGAACAGCCGGGCGGCTTCGGTCTGCGGGACAAACTCCGGCAGTTTCTGACTGAACTTGATTTTTGGGACTTTGAACTGATACGCTTTGCCGCCGGGGAGAGTCTCCAGATGCCTTTGGAAACCTTTGACGGCGGATGCCCAACCGCGCGAGAGTGCGATTGGAGACTCCATCCTCGACCCGTTTGGCGAGATAGAGCCGCATGAACAGGGGATCGTTGCGTTCGGCGCTGGGGAGGGCCTGGTACTGCTTCTCAAGGAAGGCGACCCACGGTCTGAGGTCGCGACGGTACGCGTCGACCGTTTTGGGGGAGCGATTTTGCGTATCGCTCAGCGATTTGAGGTAGTCATCCAGGGCCTTTTGTAACATGCCGGATGATATCGAAATTCAACGCCGGGAGCAACGGTTTTGGGCGGGGGCTAGTCAGTCCCGCAACTCCCAATTGTAGGTCGGGCCTACTTGAGGCCCGAAAGAATGCATCGCCGCTGACTAATCCGTATCGCCAGATTCGCTCCACTTCGCATACGTATCACCATCGGTCCTCCGCCGTATAGCCTCCTCGAATGTTCGCTTGGCGATGCCGACAACGCCGTCGCGTTCTTCGTCGCTCAGGCGGAGTGCTGCAACTTGTTCCTGCACAGGCTCTATTGGCGTGTATTCCTCGATCCGCTCCAGCTTCGTGCTGTACTGTGTCCACTGTTTGGTTCCCGTAGACACGACCCCGTCCTGAAGAAAACCTACAAGCAGAGCCTTGAGGCATTCCTCTCGGTCGATTGCAGCCTTCACCCACTTGTCAACATCGTCCTTACTCCCCCACTCGGCCCAGCGCCCCAACACGAAGTCGAGGAAGTCAACTTTGCACAGATACCCGGTTCCGGCGGCAGCTACGATTCTTCCCACGCAGACATTCTGCAAGATTGTAAGATCATCTTCGGCCATCATTGGTTCCCCTCTACCTGCTGGGTCATTCCGTCGGAGCCACTCTCTGTTGATCACAACTAAAGGAACGAAGAGACCGGAAGAACCACTGAAGGCCTGATTCAGTATTCCTGTGCGTTCGCGGGTCTCATCTATCTTCCTAACGAGACTGTCGACGATGGACGAGAACCGTAGGGCCCAAACCATGGAAAAGGCACCGAATTCCTCCCCGTCATTCGCTCCAGTGTGGTCGCCAGCCTCAATGAGACACGTGCACAGTTGCGAGGTCTCCTCATTGCTCCACGGGCTCTGTTCTATCGCCAGCCGATCAAGCGTAACACCTAGTAGCCCTCGACTATTCAGACCGGCGATTGCATCCTTGAACTCCTCCGTCTCTCCAACGGTAGTGAGTAGGGACTTAAGCTCTGCTTGGGACACATCGTCATCCGGCACTGTCAGCGTGAAGTAGCGATCGAAGTTTGTGGGATGTGCAATTCGAAGATCATTCAGCCACTCCGAATTGAAGACCTTGCTCATGGAGCCCTCACGAAAAGCCCACTCGACTTGCGGCAACAGTATTGACAATAGTTGGGATATCGCGTAGCGATCTAACTTCGAGCCAGCGCCAGCGATTTCCTCTAGGCGTCCTTGGGCCTCTTCAATCCCATGGCCGCCAGAGTTGTCCCTCACGGAGAGAACCCACTTCGAAGACGACAAGAGTCTGAATACCTCGTGCTCAAAGACGCGCAACGCCTCAAGAATCAACATGTCTACGAGGTTCACTTCAATGTGACCGCCCGCACAGAGTTGACCAACGCTGAAACCGATTGAGTTTATGTATCGGTAGACATCTCGAAGGTTGTCGAAGAAGAGACTCAATCCATTGTTCCATGCTCGAAGCCACTCTGATGTGTCAAACCTATCGTCTGTTACGCCCAATGAGTTGCGCAGATCATCGATACGGTCAAACAGCATCCTCTCTATGGTTGCTCTGGGCGGCTCAGGTACATCAAATGCCACCTGAACAATTTTCTTGAGATACTCGACTCCGTTTAGGGCGTCCCCTGTCAACGACGCTTCCACAACATCTCGCTGAAACACCAGCAGAAACACTAGATTGGGGAAATCGAGGTTACTCTTGACGAGTCTGAAGATGAGTTGCATCTCGTCTGCCTGAAGCCTGTCAATGTCATCAATGACTATCAGAATGGGCTTGTCCAAGTCGGCGAGGCTCTTACCGAGTTCGTTCTTCAAAGCACTCAACGTCGGCTCGGACTCCTCGGAGTCGGCAACGGCTTCTCCCGTAGCCTGAATGACTTGACCTGCCGCCGTTGTTCCCCCGGCAATCGCGGCGCTGGATGCCGGATCCATTCCCGCTGCCGCAGCGACTATCCCGGCAGCAGGCGCCAGTAGCGAAAAGACACGACCATACTTCAGGATCAAATCCGAGAGCCGACGTCTCTCGTCGCCTGGATCCAGTCTCAGGACACCGGCTATCTCGGCGAAGAGAAATGACGTCAGTGTATCTTGTCCCGACACCTGCCAAGGGTTGAACCGAACGATGTACGGGCACTCTCGGTTGCCGTCGGGCAAGCTATCCACCACCATGTTCACAACCGATGACTTGCCGCACCCCCAAGGGCCGTGCAAACCTACTACAAGGCTGTCACGTCCGTGCCAGTTTCCAATCGCCTTCCCGACCGACTCGGCGAAGCGCACTCTACCAAGAATATCCTGCGTTCTTGACTGAATGGGTCTGTCTGCAGAAAACTGATGCTCGTCGCGATTGTCAGACATATTCCCCTCCGTTGTACGGTGTAACGACTGCCGCAGGATACGGACTACATAAAGAATATAAACCCATGTGTCTATAAGATCAAGAACAAAGACGCGCAAGGAGATGAATGTGATCCCCCACACAAAAAAAGCCGGCACCCTCTCAGGGCACCGGCTCTCTGTCTATACTGTGCGTCTTCGGCGTTACGCCTTCGCGGCCTCTTCTTTCTTCTTCTCCTCGAAGACGTCGTTTTTGCACTCCGGACAGCGAAGGAACTCACCCTTCACTTTCGACACCTTCTGCAACATGTAAGGATGCTTACACGCCGGGCAGGCTTTGTTCACCGGTTTGTCCCAACTTGCGAAATCACACTTGGGATAATTCGTGCAGCCGTAGAACGTCCGTTTGCGTTTCGTCGTCTTTTCGAGAATCTTCCCGTTGCATCCCTCTTTCGGGCAGGTGATGCCGGTCGTAATCGGCTTCGTGTTTTTGCAGTCGGGATACGCCGAGCAGGCCATGAAACGTCCGAATCGGCCGCTCTTGATAATCATATCAGAGCCGCACTTCTCGCACTTTTCATCGGTCTTGTTCTTAGCTTCTTCCTCCGGCAGCGGTCGCGTCGACTTGCAATCCGGCCAGGCAGAGCAGGCGAGGAAGCGACCGTTCCTCCCCCATTTGATGACCATCGGCTCGCCGCACTTCTCGCACTTGATGTCCGTCTTTTCGGTCATCGCGTCTTTGATTTCTTTTTCCTTCCCCTTGAGACCGTTAATCGTCTCGAGGAAAGGACCGTAGAACTCGCCGATGACTTTCACCCAGTCATCCTTGCCCTCTTCAACGAGGTCAAGTTCCTTTTCCATGTTGGCCGTGAAGGTCACGTTGAACAGGTTCGGAAAATGCTCGACCAAAATCTTGTTGACGGTCTGGCCGAGATCGGTCGGGTGGAGTTTCTTCTCAAGCAGCTCGACGTACTTGCGGTCTTTGAGCGTCGAAATGATTGTCGCGTAGGTCGACGGCCGTCCGATTCCGTCCGCTTCCAACCGCTTGACCAGCATCGCTTCAGAATATCGCGCGGGCGGTTTGGTGAAGGATTGCGTCGGCTCGAGCTTCTTCAGCTTGACCTCTTCGTTCGCTTCCAGATCCGGCAGTGTCTCGACACCCTTGTCGGCGCCGTTTTCGTCCGGCTCTTTCTCCTCACGATAGACCTTGAGGAAACCGTCGAATTTGAGCTTCTGAGCCGTCGCACGGAAAGTGTATTTGCCGGCCGTGATATCAACCGTCTCGGTATCGAACTTCGCACTGTTCATCTGAGAGGCGACAAACCGTTTCCAGATTAAACAATACAGCCTGTACTCGCGCGGCGTGAGATTCTTTTTGACGCGGTCCGGCGTGAGGTCCATGTGGGAAGGCCTGATCGCTTCGTGAGCGTCCTGCGAATCCTTCTTCTTGCTGTAGAAATTCGGCTTGCCGGGCAGATACTCGTCGCCGTACTCGTTGTGGATGTACTCGCGCACTTCGCTCAGAGCTTCGGGAGCAATACGAGTCGAATCGGTACGCATGTAGGTGATCAAACCGACCGGTCCCTCTTTGCCAAGCTCGATTCCTTCATACAGCTTCTGGGCAATGGACATCGTCTGCTTTGGAGACAGCCCAAATGCTTTGGCCGCTTCCTGCTGAAGCGTCGAGGTGATGAACGGTGCCGAGGGTCGACGGATCCGTTCGGAGCGCTTAATGTCGGCTACCGTGAACTGCTCTTTTTTGAGTTCGGCCTCAATCGCCTTGGCTTCTTTTTCAGAGCCGATGACAATCTTGGTCTTGCCCGCTTCACCCGCGTTGACAACCGTCTTGTTGTCTATCTTGTGCAGGTTGGCGGAGAACAGCTCTGCGGCATGGTTGGTCAGATTGGCCTTGATCTTCCAGTATTCCTCGGATTTGAAATCCGCGATTTCCTGCTCGCGCTCACAGACGAGGCGAAGCGCCACGGACTGCACACGTCCGGCTGAAAGATTGCGGGCAACCGTTTTCCACAGGAACGGCGATACCATATACCCCACCAGACGGTCGAGCACTCGTCGCGCCTGTTGAGCGTTGACAAGATCAATGTCGATATCTCTGGGGTTTTCGATTGCCGCCGTAACCGCAGATTTGGTAATCGCGTTGAAGGTAACACGTTTCAGGACAGCATCGGTTTTGGCCAGTTTGTTGGCGACGTGCCAGGCAATGGCCTCTCCTTCGCGGTCCGGGTCAGGAGCGAGATAGACAGTATCCGCTTTCTTGGCGGCTTTCTTCAGCTCGGTGATGACCTTCTCTTTGCCCTTGATCGTCGTGTAGGCTGGCTCGAAGTTGTTCTCCGGGTCTACGCCGAGTTTCGACTTGGGCAGATCGACAATGTGGCCCACAGTGGAGAGGATACTGAAATCCTTCCCGAGAAAACGGGCCAGGGTGCGTGATTTAGCGGGTGACTCTACAATAACAAGGTTCTTGGCCATCTAAGCTTCCTGAGCAAGCGAATGAAGTAAGTACTATTCGGTAACGACGCGTTCAAACTTGACTCTGCCCTCAAGGAGGTCCCTGAGCGCCACGGCAGTCATCTTGCGAGCTTCAATGTCAACCTCAAGCATCCCTTCATCTATCTGCTGGAACTTGGCCAGGCGCACCTGGTTCAAGTGACGGGCATGCTGGGCAGCAACGATAACCGCTTCGTACTTGTTTCTCGTCACTTTGTCAAGGTCATCAATATCCACGTAAGGCATCTGAATCTCCTCCAAATATGTCCTGTTCTAACCGGTAATTCTCTTCAATTGTTCCTGATCAAGGTTCTCGATCCTGCAATCGTGCGCCCCGATGATGTCCAGGACCTGCTGCACCGCCTTGCCAAGGTCCTCGTTGACGACAACATATTCGAAACCATACTTCGTTTGTTTCACCCCTCGCTGCATTTCCTCGACGGCATTCTCAAACCGGACGTTCAATTGTTCCCGTGTTTCGGTGCCCCGGAGTGTCAAACGTTGTCTCAATGCCTCAATCGAGGGTGGCAGAATGAATATCGAGATCGCCTCCGGAAACTCCCTCCGAATCTTCGCAGCTCCTTTCACATCCACATCAAGTAACATAACGCCACCGCTCCTGAGCACTTGCTCCAGAGCCCCGCGTGGCGTACCGTACTTATACAAGTGAACCTGAAAATGTTCGGCGAACTCCCCCCTCGCGGCCAGACGATCAAACTCTTCACTGCCCACAAAATGGTATTCGCGTCCGCTACGTTCCCCCACTCGCGGATTTCGGGTCGTGTAGGACACAGAAAAACGCCAGCCCTCCTGTTTGCGCCTGCGGGAGAGCAATTTGCGACAAATAGAGGTCTTGCCGCCGCCCGACGGTGACGAGATTATAACGATCTTACCCTTGTTGTCTGAAGCCATTTCCCTCTCTGGTTTCCTATTCGACGTTCTGAACCTGCTCGCGGAGTTTCTCTATCTCTTCCTTGATCGAGATCACTATGGTCGAAATGTCAAAGTCGGCACTCTTCGATCCTATGGTGTTGGCTTCGCGATTCATCTCCTGCAGGAGGAAATTCAGGCGCCGGCCCACCGCGTTTTTCTCACTCAGCGTGGCGGTGAACTGCTCAATATGGCTGTGGAACCGGACGCACTCTTCATTAATATCTGTGCGCTCGGCGAATACCGCAATCTCTTCTTCCAGGCGCAGCGAGTCGCGCATCGACTTATCGAGAAGTTCCTCAATACGGTTGGTCAGTTTGTTTTTGTAATGCTGTACCGCCCCGGCCGTCTTGGCTTCAACTTGCGTAAGCAGCCCGGCCATCTCCTTGAGGCTCTTGCGCATATCTGCGGCCATCGCCTTGCCCTCGCGGGCACGCATGCCCAGAAAATCCTTCAGCGCCTTGCCGAGCGTCTTGTGCAAGAAACCGCCGATCAACTCCAGATCCGGCTCTGCTTTCTCCGGAATAGCGATTTCCGGCAACAACAGAAGGTCTCGCACTTCTATATTACCGCTTATCTTCAACTCTTTTTGGAGGTCCCGAAGCTGTTTCAAGTACGCCTTTGCAGCCGCCTTATTAATGTATGCCTTCTCGGCAACAGTATCGGGCGGCGTAAGGTTAACAAAAACGCTGAGTTTGCCGCGACTCACCGCCGAGTTAAGCTCTTCCCGCACTGCCGGTTCAAGGGCAGACAAAGGACGCGGCAAACGTACCGACATCTCCAGGAAACGATTATTGACAGAAGATATCTCGACAATAAACCTGCCAGGCTTGCATGTCAGTTCGGCGCGGCCGAAGCCAGTCATAGAATTCATAAACCATCCGTACTAAAATAAGGCTGAAAAATAGAGACTGTGATCGAATTGTCAACGTAATTCTCGAACTACTCACGTCGGCGGATGCTACACACCGACCAGATCCGACTCACGACGAAGCATCGGACCGGCCGCAGTGCGCCTGATAGAGGTCTTTCCGGCCTGCGCCAGATCGCTCAGAGTTGCCTCGATTCTCTGGGCCGACTCCTGAATCATTCGAATCTTTTCCTCGGTCTCAGCACCGAATCCCCGCTTGCTCAGAAGAAGTTCCGTTGTTCCAAGAATGGCCATAAGCGGATTGTTGACTTCGTGAGAGAGCGTGCTCACGGTCAGGCTGATAACATCTGCGCGTGTACGGGCATCGAGAATTCCACCTGGAGCGGCCTGCAGCGGACTCTGTTGCCAACGGCTGGCAAACTGCTCGATTATCTCCGGGAGAAGCTCATGGAAGCCCTCATCAAGGACAAGGAACCAATCTCCCCACGTTTCGGCGGCCTCGATCACGCGCCCCGGTGCGTCGTCGCCACCCAGAATGATCGCCACAATCTCCGGGCTGGACTCCCTTATGGTGAAGTAGAGTTCGTCGGGATCAGATTCACTGGCGTAGCTGTCGACGATGATAACGTCGTATTGGGCGCGCCGCAGTTCCTCGACAGCCTCGGTCTCAGACGCAAAGGTTGAAGTGACGGCGGAGTTGAAATGCTCGGCGATCTCTCTGTCAATCAATAGGGCCTGGTACCTGTTAGGCTCCAGAACGAGAACGCGTAATCTTGACAGCATCACATGCTCCATGTGGTCACACCGGAATCGCAAGGGTTAGTATGGTTCCGGGAGCAGTGCGAGTGGACAAATCCAGACGCCCCCCCATGCTCTCGACCAGTTCGCGCGTGAAGGCCAGACTGCTGGTTCTCTCCGAGGCCGAGGCTACGCCTGAGCCGGAGCTTTTGGATGAGTAATCCATCAACCGACGGACCTGCTGGGACGACAACCCCGTTCCTTCGAGATCAAAAGCCATAAGGCAAGACTGGTTTGACAGCTCCGCTGAAATCTCCACACGGGCCGTATCAGAGGATGCAAACTTGCGGACCACGCCGAATATGTTCTGCAGGACTGTCGAAAGCTTCTTGCGTTGAGTCAGCACCTTCGGAAGACCGTCGTGACTGACGGACATGGTCTGCCCCGGGGCCGCCGCATGCGTCTCGCGAACCAACTGATCTGTCAGCAGTCCGAGATCGGTCAACTCCGGTTCTTCCGGATGGAAAATTAAGACGCTTGCCCGGTTTACTTCCGTCAGGATCGATTCAACCTTCTCCATGTGATTGGCGAGGCACTTCAAATGGAAGGCGCCGTTGTGCCCCAGTTCATTGTGATGTTCGTGCTGGATTCTTTGCCAGACTGACTGACCGGCGGCGATAGCCGAGCACAGATGCTCGACGGCCCGGGCCAGGAATCGGTTATCCGCACGCCGGTTGCCCACTTGCCCGTGACTGAGCGGCATGGGCTGGAAGAAGAAATAACCGCTGAGATCGTCGCTGCCGGGCGCCGTTCGAATGACGGTCAGCCGCGCATTCTCCGACGACGGCATCCTCAGTGCCAGGGTTAAATCCGGAGCAGAAGAGACCTCATTGCAGGTATCCAGATAAGACGCTATCATGTCTCCTACCGGGCTCTCGTTTTTCTCACCAAGAGTGGCGATCAGCGCAGGAATCGAGTTGGCGATGCCGTACTCGTCGAACAACAACCGCGCCGAATCATTCGCCTCGGTTATCTCGCCACGTGAATCAAAACAAACCACCCCCACACCAATTCTGTCGAGAAGACTGATGACCGGGGAGCCTTTGATCGCGCTGACCGACATCTGGTGCCCGGGGCCAACAAGCCGTTGTACGAGTGCCAGGGTCAGATTAACTCGTGAGAGGTCGGGACGCACTCCCCTGGACCGTCGGGGCGATTCGGATTGGGCGCGGAGGAGATAAGACTCGGAGCCGATTTCAAGAGTTGCGCTGGCCTCATAAGGACTGTCCTTGCCCGATTTCCCGCCGTCGTTCCATTGATCCTGAGTCTTCTTCGATATACCCGCGCCTGCGACAAACGCCGGCGGTTCGCTGGCAAGATCGAAAAGACCGATCTTCTCAGCCGACGTGTATTGCTGCACACGATCGACCAGTTCCTGCATCTGTCTGTTGGAGTCAAACTGCAGAAGGAATTCGAAAAACTGGCCGTCATCGGTCAGTTCAGCCTCGGACTTGCCGCTGTCCTGGTCAAGCACGTCGCGTTTGATAACTATCTGGTAGTTCACCGGATTACCGGCGATAAAATTCTGCGAGACTATGATACTCGCCGGCACACGCTTGCCCAACTGATCGACAAACGTCACATGCGTTGTATCGTAACGGGTTTCAAACCGGCTGAACCCACCGGTAATTTCATCAATTACTTCATGATCTTCAGGCTCAAGAGAGTCTTTGAGCGGTCGTCCGAACAACTCCACCTGAGCGGCGCCAAAAAGCCTCTCAGCTTCTTCGTCCGCAAAAACGAATCGCCCCTTCTGATCTATCTTACATACGGCACAACGACTTATGCGTGCTCCAACGTCCGTAGTTGCGGTAGTCATTGAACCCTTTCAAGAGTCACTTCAACCATTTTCTGTCGCGCCTGAGGCAACGATCTATCACGTTATGTTATCGGCACTTCGACATAGATTGTTGACCGAAACCAACACCGACTGACACGGATTGGTGAAAAATGAAACATGGGGTGCAAAGCAAGTATCGGACAAAAACTGACCGGATTCAGGAAATGGGCAGGGGGCACCAGGGCAAATGACCAACATCCGCCTGAAAGAAAACACCCTCAAGAAAGCCTTGAGGGTGACACAAAATCAGTTTTTTCACCGACCGGAAATCTCGACATCAGTCTGTGAATCTCTATTTCTTGAACAATCCTTTGAGCAGATTGCCCGCCTTTTTCTTAAGGTCGTCGGTCGCTTTCGATGACAGGGACGTCCAGTCTATGCCAACCGAGGGGGATTCAGTCGTCCCGCCAATCACCAGCGGAAGGGGCAGTCTGCCTGTATCGGGATCGGTCAGACTGGAGACGAGATCGCCAAAGGTATGCTTTAGCTTTGTGGTGTAATCCGTTGACAGATTAAGTGTTCCCCTGTAATCAAGACTTCCGTCAAAACCGTAAGAGCCATCAAAAGACAAGTCACCGATGGTCCCCAGTGCGGTCTGCATTTGATCCAGTTTGACCTTACCATCCTGCACATGAATCTTCGTGGTGAGCGCCTTGATGACCTGTTCTTTGTCAATTGACTCGCCGGTCTTCTCGGCCAGTTCCTTCAATACG
Source organism: uncultured candidate division Zixibacteria bacterium (assembly GCA_963664195.1). Classification (GTDB taxonomy): domain Bacteria; phylum Zixibacteria; class MSB-5A5; order GN15; family FEB-12. Next base: position 2,834,350 of record OY760907.1, on the reverse strand, counting down.
CCATACGCAGTTCCATCGGTAACGAGCTTGCCCTCCCGCAGATTACCGACACCATCCAAGGTCAGGGAACTCAGAAACGCGTCTGGATCCCAGCCGCGAGCATCATAACTACCGGAGACATTCGCCTTGCCGAACAGATGGCCGCCGAACTTAGTAAACCGGCTGAGGAAATCATCTGCCTCAATCTGAGTTCCCGTGAATTCGCCGGTATAGTGCGGGTTCTCGAAATCACTCAGGTCAATTGTCGTCTTGCCGGCCACCCCGCCGGTGTACACGCGGGCAGTGGCGTCGTAACACTCTATCTTACGGTCGCGAATCCTGATATTGCCGTCGACCCCGGTAAGCTCCACTCCGCAGTATACTACTGTGTCAGCCCTGACAGTCCCCTTTCCGTCTATGTCCGGCAATATGACAATGGAGATCGAGTCCATTGACACGGTCGTCGGATCACTGGCCGAACCCGGCACAGCGGCCGGGAACATTTTGTCCGTGTCAAACCGGTTGGCTGAAAGCTCAAACGTGAAGAACGGTCGCTTGACCGTGGAACGGTCAAGTCCCTCAACCGGGAGCAAATACGGAAAGGGATTCGCCAGTCGCCCATTGAAAGAGGCGTCGCTGGACACGAATCTGACTTTCAGATTGCTCACGATGATCGTATCGGGAATCAAATCCAAGCGAGCCTCGAAATGCTTCACCGGCTCCGGTAACAACGAGTCTGCGTAAGCGGCATCTGAAATAACCATACTTCCAAGCGGCTTCAGACTCGTCAGGTCCCCTCCTCTGCCGGACAGGCTGAGATCAACCGCCAGCTTGCCGGCCACATCGGGGTTGCCTTTATCGGGAAGGTACCGATTGAACATCGCCAGGTTGACCTGCCCTTTCAGTGATCCCTCGATCTCCGGATGTATCTCCGCGGCCTCCACAGAGTCAGCGAGCATCAATGCCATCAGGTCGGTCACACGCCCGGTAAATCGGAGACCGCCGGAGGGAAACGAGCAGTTCAATTTCCTGACATGAAGCAGGCGATTGTCGAAATAGGCATCTACAGAAAACTCCTCGACCGGCTCTGGAATCAGCGCCGAGGAATACTTCCCTTTCTCGATCGTTAGATTCCCAGAGAACAGCATATCTTTCGGTTCGCTTGCCCTACCGGAGAACTTGAGATCAAACTGCGTCTGACCCGAAATATCGTGCGCCCGTTCAGCCGGAAGGAACGGCTTCAAGAACACGAGATCGAACCCGCCGGCCAACTCACCGCCCACGGTCGGTTGCTCGAAGTCGGTCACCGTCACATATCCCTTGAACGGCTGACCGTCGAAACTGCCGTCCTCAATATTGGCCCGAAGGTCATCCGGCTTGAAATCGATCAGACAACGACCAAACTTCAACTCCCCCTGCACGTCGCTCTTGGACATGGTGAGATCGGTCAGCGAGGCTGTCCCGGTATAAAAGACGGGCGTTTCTGAATCGGGAGTGTACTCAAGGTCAGCATCGAAGGCAAACTCGCCTTCGATTGAGAGATCTTTCATCGATTCCTGCTGTTTCAGGGGCAGCAGGGCCAACAGATTCTGCACCGTTACGCCGTCTGACTGAATGTTGGTCTTGGCCCACAGGACGCCCAGAGGATCACCGAGGTTTCCGGAGACCGTGAACTTGATGCCGTTGACCGAAAAATCTCCTTTCTCGATCGCGACCGTCCCCTTGTTCATGTCATAGCCCGTCTCGTAGTCCAGATCAAGCGAAATGACCGGATATGCTTCATCCATGGTGGCTTTGATGCTGTCTATTTCGAGATGGCCTGAAGAGGCAAAAAAACCGGACCGGGGATTCTCAAGCGAAGTCGACAGGCCCAGATTGACCAATTCCACGCGCAGCCCGGTGCTGTCGTCCTGGAAGACCAGTCGCCCGTCGACAACCTCCAACTCATCAAATGAGATTGCCGCGGCAGCCGGCTTCGCTTCCTCCGGCAAGTCTTCAGTCGCCTTTGCGACTTCGGGAGGCAGCGTGGAATCGGGCAGATCAAAGCTGTAGTTAACCGCCCCCGCCGCCGTTTTGAGCATGTAGATATCTGGCGAATCGATAATCAAACGATCCACGCGAATATCCCCCCTTATCAACGGCCACAACTGCAACTTGAGATCGACGTTTTTCGCGCCCAGAAAATGGGGGCCTTCCATGCCGGGCGGATTGCTGACCTCCACGTCCTGCAGCTCAACGCCAAGTCCCCCCCAGATAGAAATGTCCAGTCCCTCTACCGAGACCTCACGGCCAAGCATGGCACTGCCCTGTTCGACCGCCATTGCCTTCACCTTGTCAGCAGGGAAAAATACCTTGATGCAGATAATTGCGACGAGGAACAGGGCCACGATGATACTCGCGGTCCAGACGAGAATTTTGAGAAGCTTTTTCATATCCCTTTGTACACTCAGAGAGGTTATTTCTTTTTGTAAATATGTACGTCCCGATCTCCGCAATCAACAACAAGGCTCAAGTAATTCGACAGGCGCGAAGGGCCTGCCGATCACAAAAAAAGGGCGATGAGAAATTCCCCACCGCCCGCAAACTCAGAACCAACCGTGATCAGAAATCGATATTGTCGCCCGGTTTCAGCACAATAACCTGTGCACCTTCAACCCTGGAGGCAAACACGGCGGGATCAGCCTTAATCATGTCAAACGTATCGTAGTGCATCGGCACCACCCGCTGTGGTTTCAGCAGCTCCACAGCCTTGACGGCATCGTCGATCCCCATCGTGAAGTTGTCCCCTATCGGCAGGAAGGCCAGATCGATTTCGTTCATCTCGCCGATCAGCTTCATATCGTAGAACAAGCCGGTATCGCCTGAGTGATAGACCGTCAGTCCGCCGATTGTCACAAGAAAACCTACCGGTGGTCCGGTGTAGATACTGGCGTCGTCACCGGCTCCCCCGCCATGATGAGCAATGGTTAGTTTCACCCGGCCAAAGTCAAAATCGTGCCCACCGCCGATATGCATTGGATGCACTTTGGCGCCAGCTTTTCCACAGAAATTGGCCAATTCGTAGGTGGCAATTATCGTGGCGCCGCACCGTTCGGCGATCGCAACTCCGTCGCCGAGGTGGTCGCCGTGACCGTGCGTGATCAGCACGTAGTCAACATCGATCTCTTCGGGCGAGACCGTCGTCAACTCGTTACCGGTCAAAAACGGATCGATGATCAGCTTATGGTCGCCCTCGGTCAGGGCCACACAGCTGTGTCCGAGAAATTTGGCTTGTGGCATCTGTGCACTCCTTCCACCAGTATTTTCCAGTTCACATATTATCTACGCTAACAATGACACGTGCCGCCACTCGAGTCAACATCAAATTGGTATTGTTTCAGAGGGGCGCCAATGTCGGGTGCGATTCAGGCAGGTCTGTCGGCAATGAGCCCACCGCCGAGGAGAATGTCACGGCGGTAGAACACAACCGACTGACCGGGTGTGATAGCACGCTGCGGTTTCCCGAAGACAACGCGCACTCTATCGTCATCCAAAGGCGACACGACCGCCTGTCCCGGCGTGTGCATATACCGGATTTTTACGTCTGCCTCAAAAGAAAAGTCGGAGGGCACCATGCCCATCCAGTTGACCTGCTCAGCGATAAGCTCCGTCTGGAGAAGGCCATCGTTGTCGCCGACGATGATGCGCCGCGACGGCACGTCGATGCTGTGCACATAGAGCGGTGAAGGATGTCCCAGACCTATCCCTCGTCGCTGCCCCACGGTGAAAAACGCCGTACCGTTGTGCGTGCCAAGCACACGACCGTCGGTGTGCACGATCTCACCCGGTGCAAACTGCCGTCCGCGTTTTTCTTCGTATTCGCTAAGGAACCTTCGATAGTCATTATCGGTGACAAAACAAATCTCGCGGGACTCAGCCTTTTCGGCCGTGCGAAGCCCGTGGCAGCGGGCGATCTCCCTCACCTCGGACTTCAGAAGCCCGCCCAAAGGCATGAGCGTTTTGGACAACGCGTCCTGAGTCAGTCCCCACAGGACATACGATTGATCGCGTGAAGCATCTATCCCCTTGCGAATATGCCATCGTCCGGTCTCGCCCTTTTCAACAAACGAATAGTGCCCGGTTGCTATGAAGTCACAACCCAACTCTTCCGCCTTGTGCAGGAACTCATCCCATTTGACATCAATGTTGCATCGCACGCACGGGTTTGGCGTACGGCCGGCTTTGTACTCCGCAACAAAATCCTCAATCACTTTTTCGCGAAACTGCTCCGAAAGATTCAAGACGTAAAACGGAGCTTCGATTCTGTCGCAGATGAACCGGCAATCTGTAATCGAGTCCAGAGTACAGCACCGACCGTCCTGATGTATATCACCGCCGACATCGACATAATCCCACAGTTTCATGTGGGCACCGATGACCTCATATCCTTGCTCTTTCAAGAGCAACGCGGTCACCGAAGAATCGACACCGCCGGACATAGCAATCAGAACTCGCTTGCCGTCGCTCATTGACTGCTCATTTCGAGGGACTGTAGAGGGGTGACATATCGCGCAGGCGACCTATGATTGAAGGCAGCTTTTCAATCACGTATTCGAGATCTTTCTGAGTGGTGGCATGTCCCATCGAGAACCGCACCGCCCCCTGTGCCTCCATCGAAGGCTTACCCATTGCCGCCAGAACATGAGAGGGACCGGTCGTCCCGGAAGTGCAGGCAGAACCTGAAGAACAGGCGATACCTTCGAGATCAAGCGACAGTACAATGGATTCACCCTCGATCCCCAAAAACGACAGGTTGACCGTCTGCGGGACGCGGTTGGCCCGCGGACCGTTGAGTGTAACGTCAGGAATGTTTGCTGTTACCTGCTTGATGAAGAAATCAGCCAGCCCGGTCAGACGGGCGTGATCTTCTTCCATCCGCGCCGCAGCAAGTTCAAGCGTCTTGGCCAACGCGACCGCACCGGCCACGTTCTCCGTTCCCGGACGGCGTTTTTTTTCATGCGATCCGCCGTAGAACAACGGCGCAATCTTAACTCCCTGCCGAATGAACAGACCGCCTATGCCCTTGGGTCCGTAGACTTTGTGCGCGGTCAGAGAAAGCATGTCGACACCAAGTTTGCGAACATTGACCGGTATCTTCCCACAGGTCTGCACCGCATCGGTATGGAACAGGACATTCTTCTCACGCGCGATGCTGGCCAAAGCGGCGATGTCCTGTATCGCGCCCGTCTCGTTGTTGCCGTGCATTACCGAGACAATTGCTGTCTGGGAAGTTACCAGTTTCTCGAGATCGACGGGAGATGCAAACCCTTCGGCGTCAACCGGAAGAATATCCAGACTGAAGTCTTCACGATTGGCCAGATGTTCGGCCGGCTCCAACACGGCGTGATGCTCGGTCGCACCGACAATCAAATGGTCGCGACGATTCCGGAGGTGCAAGGCCGTCCCGAGCACGGCAATATTGTCCGACTCGGTTCCTCCTGAAGTGAAATAGAATTCCGACGGCTCGCAACCTATGAACGCCGCCACCTGCTCACGGGCGTTTTCCAGGGCAACCTTCGCCTCACGACCGGTGGAGTGCACCGAGCTGGCGTTGCCGTACGCCTGACCCAGATACGGCATCATTGCCTCGACAACTGCCGGATCGGTCGCCGTAGTAGCATTGTGATCTAGATAAATATAATCCATGTTGGTCATCTCACAGTTGTACGTTCAACACCTCCGACCGCACGGTAGTTCCGTGAGCTCCCGGGAGTGCCGATTCCTAAAACGCGTACAATATAGTGAAGTGCCAGCGAGAGGCCACTGGAAAATGCTCTGTGGCGACGACACGGGCATAATCGAGCCGGATCGGACCGGCCGGTGACATGATCTGGATACCCGACCCGTATGCTACGGCCAGATTGTCGAAACTGATTTCGGACCTCCCGGCGAAGCCGTTTCCTACATCAACAAAGAGGGTCTGCCACAGCGGAAAGGCAGACATCAACCGTCCGATAATCGGAAGCGGATTAAGGAATTGCACCGTCTTCCAACGAAACTCCTGGTTGAAAACAATGTTATATCGCGTCCCGAGCGGAGTGCCGTCTTCGCGAAGCGGTCCCAGCTTGTTTTCCTCGAACCCTCGAACAGTGTTGGCTCCTCCGACGTAGATAGCTTCATCAAGTGGCACGTATGGAGTCTCGCCGAATTCGAGCGCCATCCCTCCTTTGAGCCGTGTCGCCGAAATCCATCCCGGCCAGGCATTGCGATAGCGAGACCAACTTGCCTCAAGTTTGTAGAAGCTGTCGTCTCCCCCCATGAAACCGCCGAAATACTCGGCGCTGATCTCGGTTACCGATCCATGATGCGGCACAAACGGATCGTCACGGCTGTCCCGACGGATGCCGAAGTAGATCTTCCGACGGGCCGAAATACCCGCCTGGTCGCGGACATCCTTCTCAGTTTCAGGCGGAATGCCCGATATTTTCACGTACTGGTATTCAACGCCGATGTTTGCCCGTACTTTGCGAGTGTACCACTTGTAAACGTCAAGAGAGACCGACCATGACCTCTTTTTGAACTCCTGCTCAATGTCGCGTGTCCGGGGTTGTACTTCGCCGGTGAGCGCCACCGGCATTCTCATGCCCAAAAACCACGGCTCCGTTATACGAACACGATACCGATGTTTGATTATTCGGGTATCCTTGCCGAGCGAAAAGGAGTAATCTGCCAGGAGATCATACCGCCGCGAGCCGAAGAAATTGAGCTTGCCGTAAGCACCGGAAACGTCCCACTGCAGATCGCGCACTCGTGACTGGCCGGCACCGGCCTTAAACGTTACCTGGCGAGGTTTGCGCTCACGAAGTTTTAGCGAAAAATCCGGGTGGAGGCGATCAAGAGTATCCTTAGTCCGGTTCAACTGAAACGTTGTGAAGTATCCGGACTCAAACAAACGGCGTTGGGATTCCAGAATATCCTCTCGTCGGTAGACCTCCCCCGGGACAATCTTCAGCTCCCGATGTGCGGCGTAGGCAGGGAACACACTGTCTCCGTCAATGTGCACTTCACCGAAATGCACCAGCGAATCAGATTCAATCGCGAACAGGACTCTGCAGGCGTCCGGGTCACCTTCCTTGTCCACAAAATAATGCACCGTGGCATAAGGATACCCGCCGTTGGCCAACTCGGTTTTCATGCCAACTTCGGTCGCATTCAATTGCAGCGGATTGACTGCCGCACCACGCTGCAATCGATTCGCCAATGACCGAAAACGCCCGTAGAACTTACCGGGAAAAGTACCCTTAACATCAATGTCGCCGTAACGGTATCGCTGTCCCTCGGCTATCTCCACCAGGACAATAGCCTTGGCGGTGGAGTCCTCCCCAAGTGGCACATACGAGTGGTTGATCGCAACGTCCAGAAACCCGTTCGAAAAATATAGGAATTTGATCTCGAGCGTATCACGACCAAGTGTTTCCCGCTGGATGCGGCTGCGACGGTCGCCCTTGATAGCAAGCCAGGCGTTACGGGTTCGAGAGTACATACGCTGTTTGATCTCTGAGTCTTCGATATAGAAATTACCGATGATTTGAATGGAGTCGATCACCGGATGCCGTCGCGCCCAGCGCAATTGCGCCTTGTCTATCGCCACACAGTCCTGTCCGCAGAGCAGAACCAGACCAAAGATCACCAGCAGCCAACGCATGCTTAGAATTCCCAGTGAAGTTTCAGGTTCACGCGATACAGTTCCTTATCCTCATCATCAATATCATCGTTGTGCGCTCCCTCAACGAGCAGTGCTTTGCCCAGACGATACTCAAAACCGACCGTGCGGCGGCGTTCCAGGGAAACGTCGGTCCCTCCGTACAAGTACAGATTGGGCAGCAGGTCACGGAACGGATACAGACCAAGCGTGACCATCGTGTGGCTGGGATCAAGCTCCCCTTTGTAGGTAGGATCGATTTCAAACGTCTCAACACCGAGTGTCCTCGTGCCTATCTGTGACACTTGCGACGAAATCAGCTGAGAAACCCGGGCATCGAATTGCCCCGGCGTGCCGGAGCCGTAATAGTTGGCCACGATTAGCGGTAGGATTTCCTCCCGAGTGAGCGAGTTATCGGCCCCGTCGGACTCGACCGTGTTCAACTCCGGATTCTCAAGCGTACCCGTCACCTGAATCGCCAGCTCGACATCGGAACGTGAATTCTCGGCGATGTCCGTCGTGGAGGCAACCGGGATGCGCGTCGTCGCGGTGATATCCAATCGTGGATTGGGATGTTCAATATCTTCAAATGTCACCTGGCTGCCGGGTTCTATCCTGAATGTCTTGTCAAAAAGGAAACCTTTGCCCCGGAGGATTTCCAGCTCACCGATAAAACGGTACTTGCCGTTGTCACGAATCAGATTGATGTAGCCTGAGAATTCAGCGTCGATGTCCTGGTTCTTGATCCAATACCTCGATGGGATATCGATATTGATATTCAAGTCCCACAGGTTTTCACCGGAGAGAGCAATCATGACCGGAGAGCCGGCTTCTTCCGTAGTGAACTCGGCACGATACCGTACCTCAGAAACGGTGAGATTGCCGAGCACTGTCGGCGGAGTGTCTCCGAGCACGGTCAGGTTGCCTTCCTTGACCACACCTTCAATATCATCAAGTTCGTACTTGAAAGGCATCTCGTTAGGGATGTTTATAGTCAGGTTGTAGAACAACGTGTCAAGCGTCTTCACCCTGAGGTTGCCATTGATCAGCGCATAGCTCTCCGGCATGTCCTTAACGAAAACTCTGACACTATTCACCTCGATAATGTCGTCCTTCATCGTGACACCGGCAGAATCCGTCTGGATGCGATTGGCCAGATCGAAATACTTCAGTTCTCCGTTTCGGAGAAACGCCTCACCGTCGAGATGCGGCTCACCGGGCGTACCGCTTAACCTGAAGTCCGCAAACAGGTCACCACTCATGTCTTCAACTGACGGAAGGAAAAGACTGACCAGATCAAAACGCTGATCGGTAGCCGTTACGAAAATATCAAACGGGAGATCCGGCAGACGTTCCCTGTCCTGTGCCACAAACGCGAGGTCGGCAAAAAACTGGCCGTTGGCCCGATATAGTCCCGGATGAGCATACACCAACAGAGAATCGATTGTCACCAGACGCTCGCTGTATCTCGCCGACAAGGAGAGGTCACCCAGGCTGACACCACGGTACACCATGGAGTCTATTGAGCCTGCAACCGAAAACTGCGGACTGCTGAAATCGCCTGACAGATAAGCTTCACCCGAAAGGTAACCGTCCGCATCAAGTGCCGGGTATAGAAGGTGAAGCCAGGGCGCTATCGGGATGCTGTTGACCTTGAGTGCCATCAGCATTGATTCGTCATAATCAACCCGACCATTGGCAAACAGCACGGCGGCATCCCTGCCCATCGTCGTTCCCTTCAAATCAAAACCGAGGGTGTCGATTACAACCCGCATCTGCCCACGGTTGAAGAAATGTCGATCGAGCACTGCCAGCGTCGCAGTGTCCACAGTCAGGCTCCAGGGATAGGCCCCCTGATCCAGCATACCACCGGCAGCCAGTACAGCTACCTCAGAGTTGAATCCAACCGAGTCAATATACACGATTTCGGAATCGAGCGTGATGTGCGCGTAGCCGGTATCATACGGCACCTGCCAGGCCGCCCCGGACAGCAGGTCCACTGTCACTTCCCCCTCTCGACCGGTCAGAAAGCGATCAATATCGAAGCGACTATAACAACTGTCCGCATACAGACCGTAAACCCAGAGCGAATCCGAGCTAAACCAACCGTTCAAGTCAGGATCAGAAGTACGTCCGGAGAGAATCGCCGCACCCGTACCGTGTCCCCCGGGCTGATCTATGAAAAGCTTCCCGCGGTACCTGTCCAGATTCGCCAGGTCAGCGTCGACATACAACAGCATGTCCTCATCGTAATCAATGGTGCCGGTAGTAGTAAACGTGTTCTCAAAATAGTCGACCGTGAACGGCTCTGGAAACATCAGCGAGTCGGTAGTGACATGAACCGGGCCGTAGGCATGATGAAGCGGATACTCGTCGAACGACGATTCCCGCAGGTCAACGTCGAACTTCAGCAACAAATCCTTATTACTAAACGACTGACCATCGAGCGCAAGTGAACCGGAGAGATCAGACGGGAAAGTGTTCGCAACGATGTTGTTGAGGTTGAAGTTCTTGACGCTGGCATGGATTTCGTAGGTTTCCATCGGAGGCGTGAATCTCACCTCGGCAGAGCCGTCAATACCGCACGAGCCGAGAATGGTCCCGTACAACGTATCAAAATACAAGTGCCTATCTTCAAACCGGAATTCCGCAAACAGGTTCTCCAGACTGGCAAACAGGAAATCCCCCCCGATGTGCGCCCGCCCCGACAGCTTGCCCTCCGCATAGGCAACGGTGCCACTGAGATCTACCCGACCGTTCAGCTTGGCACCAAACATCGCGCTGACCTCGGCCAGATCGATTTGGTCCAATGTTACCTCGGCCGCGCCAGCCGTATCGTTGATACTGTATGATCCGCTGAGCTTGAGTCGCGTGTCCCCTCGCACAATCTGGAAGTCCTGGAACACGAGGTTTCCGCCTGAGAATGTCGCAACACCGGCTATCTCAGATTCTCCGACAGGGCCAACCGAAGAGACGAAACCAAGCGTCTTAAGCTCCAACGAGTACGTCTTTTCCTCGGCCTGTATCGAGGCCGAAAGATTCAGGTCTGTAACGGAGACCGTATCATCCTCGGATTTGACCGCTCGCAAACGGGAGTTGTTTATCTCCAGCCGGTCGATACCCAGTATTGGAGCCGTGCCCGAATCTCCTCTCCCTCCTCCTACCGGAGGCAGCGGGACAATCCACTGACCATCGCCGTCTTTGGTAGCGAGGATGTCCAGACTGTCGAGAACCAGATGGTCAAACAACAACCGCCCGTTCATCAGGTCGAATACCGAGTACTCCGCGGTCACACGCCTGAGAGAAAGCATACGGTAAAATCGTGTAGAATCGTGATAAAAGACCGAAAGGTTTTCGATCTCGGCACCGTTGACAAGCCAGCCGCTGATGTCGCCGACTTCGACCTCCACCGGCGAGTCCGACCCCAGTGCTCCGCGAACCTGGCCGAGCACGATGCTCTCGAATCCATCGAACGGCACCAGGTACACATACCCGACAATCACCGTCAGCAAAAAAAGGCTGATCAGACTGATGGCGATGATCTTCACCCACCGCATCACACCACTCCCAGTTTGCCGAGTATGTTCTGCGCAGTCGCATACCCGTGACCGGCCGACTCGCCGACGTCTTCTATCACCTGTCTGAGCAGACTCTCGGGAGCACCCACGTTCAGCGCACCGCGCATATGGGAATGCAGCTGTGAGGGCATGTCCTCAATCGTCAGACAGGAGACAATACACATCTCACGGCTGACAATGTCCAACCCCGGTCGGGACAGAACCTTGCCGTACCCCTCGAAAATCATCCATTGGAAAATCTCTGGTGCCATAACCTCGACGCGCGACTTGAGCCTGACGTAGTTGTTGTCGTACACCTTCTTACACAGCTCAATGCCGCGTCCGGACCAGTTCGTCGCCTGTTCTCCCGATACCACCAGCTCTGAGAGTGGTAAACGCTTGTCACCCGTGACTGAGGCGAGACAATCCGCCGCCATCAGCATCCGGGGAAACCCGAGGAACAGGTATGACTGAAGAACGACCTCATATAACTGATCCTGCGTGACCTCACGGCGGCGCGCGAGCGATATGACGGCGGACATGATCTCCTGATCGGAAATTGCTATCGAAGCAGAATAGAAGGCCAGAATTCGAGGCGTGATGTCTGATTGCGGGGCGAAGGTCTCAACGCGTTCGCGGAAGCCGTCGATTTCCAGGCTGAGGTTCATGGCGGGAATGTAAGGACCTTCCCATGCTGTTGGCAATCCTAAACTTAGTCGAGTCGGTCCAATTGTCGCTCCAGACGAATGATATCATCCTTCATCTGGCGAATCACCATGCGCAGAGAGTCGGCCAGGGCTGGTTCGTTGTAAGCTGCGTTCACTCTCACGGTGCCGGTTGACGACATGTTCTGCATTCCCTTGCGACCGATATCGAGCGACAGAGCCTGATATTGATTCTGCCGTATCAATTCCACCGTCACTCGACGTCCGGGAGGCGTCTGACGCACCAGGCTGGCCAGACCTGCCGCCGAGTTAACCGCTATGTCATCGAACGCAAAGATCAAATCCCCCAGAACCAATCCCGCCCGTTGAGCGGGAGAGGACGGCACGATCGAGGTGACAACAACGGCACGCTCGATCACGTCAATAGCCGAAGCCTTCGCCCCGGCCAGCGAGTTTGGATACGACAGTTGGATGCCCGGACTGATTTCGATTTCCTGAGTAGTGATACCTACAAAACCGGACTCACGGTCCCCTTCGGCAAGCAAGTGATCGAGAATCCCCGGGATGCGATGTCCCGGCAGCGCCATGGTCACACTGGTCTCCTGACCGAGACCGCCGGTGATAACCCCGAGCAACTCGCCGGAAAGATCAAAGACTCCTCCCCCGACGGCACCCGAAGGAACTGGCACCGAAAACTGCATCATGCCGTCATCCCTCACTCCGGCACAGAAACCGAGCGAAGGGGCCGAACGTATGCCGAAAGAGTTGCCGATAGCAACCACCATCTGCCCGGCACAAGTATGCATCGCGGAGAATCGAACCGGACGGCCGCCCTGATGTCGACACGCCAGCAGCGCCGTTTCGGTCTGATAGTCGACGGCAAGTATTCTGGCCGAGGTCACTCGATCGAAATATGTGACGGTGATGCGCTCCCGTCCGACCACCGTCTGGGCGGCCACCAGTATGTGACCGAGAGTATCGACAACGATGCCCGAAGATATCACGCTTTCGAGGACGTCATCGCCCCGACTGCCTATTCGTCCGGCAGGGACAGCGTGTGACGCCTCCACGGTCACGACCGAGCGTGACAGATCGTAGATAAGATCGTTAAGATTAAGTTCGAAATCGTAGAGCGAGCCATCACCGGCCCGTGCACATGGGAAAAAAAAGACCGCCATCAAGATTGCAAAGACAAACCCTCTGGCGGCCATCCAAACGGGAGTTAGCATGTTAATACGCCCTTGAACCCTCCCCGGTTCTGACAGAACGGGAGGCCTCATACACTCTGACAACCGGCTGCGCCCTGAAATGATACCATCCGTTCAGATTCGAGAACGGACTGCGCGGACGCTGATTGGCCATCTGGCTGGTCAGGTGGAGATTCCCGAACCCGCTCAGATCGGTCAGAGAATTGGCTATATTCGAGAAACGCTCAGATCTGGCAACCACACGACCCAGTGTCCAGTCTTTCTCAAGGCTGGCAGTCAAATTCGGATTGTTCTTCGGCTGCACTGTCATATAAGAGTCGTCAGCACGATCTCCGGCAACAGCAAACGTACCGGAAAACTCCTCATGACCCGGAGTGAGCACACCGATTGCCACAACAACCACTAGTGCCGCTGACGCCATCGCCGGTACCAGCAAGCGCCAGTTCGCCAGCGGGGCTTTGGTAGGCAGAAAGGCCCGCGTCCGCGTCTCCGCAAACCGCTCCCTGGCCACGCGATTGAGTAATTGAGCGTTGAAATCGGAAGAGACACTCATCCTGGGCATCTCCCGACTGGTCTCTCTGACTGACGCAAAGGCGGCGGCTTCCCTGCGGCATGCACTGCAGCCGGCAAGGTGTTCACGGACCGCTACCTGCTGCCGACCAGTGAGCTCCTCATTACAATATATTGAGAGCAAGGAGCGTACTTTTCGACAACGCATTCTGTTCCTCCATCCTCGGACTTAGCAAATCACGAAGCATCAGCCGTGCTCTGTTGACGCGGGACTTCACGGTCCCAAGAGGTACGTCGAGAACATTGGCAACTTCATCGTATGGCATTTCCTCAATATCTCGCAGGAGGAATGCCATTTTATATTTCTCCGGTAGTGTATTCACCGCTTTGTTCAAGAACTCCGGAAGACGACTCGGCAGTTTGGGGTCCACCGCAAACTCAGCCTCGTTCCCCTCCATGTCAGTGATGTCGTAGAATTTGAATCTTTTCCGTTTGCGAAGTTCATTGCGGGCAAGATTAAGCCCGATCGTGTATATCCAGGTCGAAAAACAGTGCTGAAAATTGAACGACTGACGATGCTGATAGACCCGTACAAACGTCTCCTGTACAATATCTTCGGCCTCTTCCTGAGAGGATAGCATCCGCCCGATGACATTCATGAGCCGGTCCTTGTACCGATCAACCATTTCGTTGAACGCCACCATGTCCCCCTTCTGGATGGCTTTCATCAATCTGAAATCAATCTCTTTGTCCGTTAGCTTGACTGACTTACTCATGCTTTACCCTTGTTTCCTGGTTCTTTAGTTAGTACCCGTAAGGCCCAAGAAAGTTCCAAACTAAGTCTAACTGATTTATCGGCGTAACACAAACCATATTAACACGTTACCGGCACAGCCGGTCTCGTCCAAGGTCCGGAAGTGTTGCCTTAAGTAAAGGAATCAGCCCGGGATCAGACAAAAAGCGTTGCCCAACCGGCCAGATACAGCAGATACCCGCTAATACCAAGCACGATCAGCGGCAACAAGAGGGTCTTTAGAACCGAGCCGAGGTCACTGCCGAAGTAATTGTTGGTCAGAATCAAACAGAGATGAGTCGGCGAGAGAATCATGCCCATGAAGCCGAACAGATACGCCAGCATGATGTATCCGGGCTGAATCTCCGGCTGATACAAGAGTCCGGCCAACAGCGTGTACCCGAGGCCAACGTAAGCTGAAACCATGCCGGTGAGCACACCGATAGTGAACATGACAATAAATATGACCAGCACCGGCGGCAGGTTGTAGGCTGTGGCCAGGTTTGAGATTGACTCTATACTTCCGGACAATTCCAGAACCGTCTGAAATGAGAGAATACCGAAAATCAGAAAAACCAGACTAACCGAGAAGCCCTGCTTAATCGACTTCAACAGTACATTCTTCGGGGGTCGGGCAACAATCGCCAGCGCAACGATCGAAATGACAATCGCGATCATCAGGTCGAGGCCGAAAATGGCGTGTATGAGAATCGCCGAAACCACCGGCCAGATCGTTTTGGCTATCCCCAACAGCGGGCGAAACAGCGCAGGTCGGCCCCCGGAAGTGTTGTCGATCCTGCGGACATAAAACACCAACCCGATCAGGAACGTAAACACGGTCAGCGGCAATTGCAGGAACGATACCTGCCCGATGGGTATGCCGGTTATCGCCTCCGTCAGAACCAGCCCGGCATAGATCGGCCAAGAGAATTCGACAAGATGCCGAAACCAGTAATTGACCGCACACTTGAAATGCGGCGTGTACTTTTCGTCCTGAAGAACACTGTTGATTAGCGGTGCCGACAGAAGCGATCCGCCCGGCATCGGCATCAACCCCACTAAGCCCGGCATTGTGGAGACCGCCGTTCGTGACCCGCCGTACAGCCCTCGACAAGACTCCGCCAAACGGTCCAGAAACCCGAGGTCTTTCAGCAGATTGCCGAGAATTGTAACAAACACTACCAGCGCAGTGAGAAAGATGAACCGCTCCGACTTGATAAGCACCCAATAGCCGTCCAGTAGATCCTTCACCGGCACCGCGAACAGCAACGCGGTCAATAACCCCGCCCCGAACAGAGTGACTCCTACCGAGAGCCGACGTCTCAGCGCCACGACAATCGCCGCCAGAATCAGTATCAGTTTGAGCGCTTCCATCGGCCTAAGAACGGTCAGGAATCGTCGATTGTCAATCGGAGTCGACAACACGCTTGACTTTGCCGCCAGCCAATGTAGCTTGCGCTCCAAGCATGGAATTCACGAAGGCGAAATCACAAACGGGCGGGAAAACCGCTGAAGCTGCATTCGCGGTCTTCACCGATCAGCCCGGCGCTGTCTGGCTCGACTCCTCAGAGACAAGAGGTGATTGGGGACATACGTCCTATATCGCGACCGATCCGTTGAACGAGCTGATCCTTCGAGACAATCTCACGACAATTCGCTCTGCCGATGGCCACATCACCGAAGACAAGAGGGATCGGTTCTTCGCCGAACTCGATGCAGTCCACAGGCACCCGAGCCGTAAGGCCGTCGGGTTCATCTCGTACGAGGCCGCTCTCCCCTGGCTGGGAGTCAAACCAGGGGCGCACTCACCGACAGTCCCCGACGCACACTTCTATGTCTATGATCGCTGGCAGGAGTTCGCCCCTGAACGGGATTGCGGATCAGGCGATATGAAAGCCGAATCGGCGCCTTGCACCGTAACTGAATCAATGCCCCGTGATGAATATCTCGAACGAGTGAACCGGATCAAATGGCACATCCACGAGGGTGACATCTACCAGGCGAACTTCACGTGTCGATTCGACGTGTCATCAAAGGCTGATCCATTCGCTGTCTATCGTCGACTGCGGGAGCTAAACCCGGCTTGTTACAGTGCCTTCATGAACTTCGGCAAGTACCAAATCCTGTCGTCGTCGCCGGAGAGATTGCTTCTCAAAAATGGCGAGCAGATCACCAGCACCCCCATCAAGGGGACGATAGGCATCGGCAACAGTCCGGAAGAGACCGCCGCAAACCGCGCTCGATTACTGGCCTCGGCGAAGGACCGCGCGGAATTGCTCATGATCGTCGATCTTGTGCGCAACGACCTGGGGCGAGTTGCAGCGACCGGATCGGTTGCAGTTGACAGCCTGTTCCGCACCGAGATATACTCGTCGCTGATCCACCTCATGGCTGACGTGTCTGCCCAAATCGAAGCCGGTCTCTCGTTGACGGACATCCTCGCCGCAATGCTCCCCGGCGGCTCCATCACGGGAGCGCCGAAAAAACGAGCGGTTGAAATCATAAACGAACTGGAAACCGTCCCTCGCTCTGTCTACACGGGATGTATCGGTCACGTGGGCGGCGGACGAGCCGATTTCAATATAGCAATACGCACCCTGACACATAACGACGGAACCTATCAAATCCATGCCGGAGGCGGGATAGTTGCTGACAGCGATCCCGAGGCTGAGTACAATGAAATGTGCCTGAAAGCACGCAACCTTTTCAAAGCCGTGGGAGTTCACCTATGACCGCCGGTCATCTCAAGACTGTCACCACCATCAACGGCCTCGCCGTCCCTGCATCCGAAGCCAAAATCTCTGTATTCGACAACGCCCTGCTTTACGCGGAAGGGTTGTTCGAAACGTTTCTCGCTATCGATGACCGGGTGATTTTCCTCGACGAGCACCTCGACCGTCTTTTCAAAGGTGCCGATGTTATCGATCTCGAACTCCCGGTCAGCAGAGCGACACTCACAGAGTGGATGATCAACACGGTCAAAGCGCACCCGGACCGGATCACCAAACTTCGCCTGACCATAACCTCCGGCGAAGCCGCCCGCTGGGTAGGTGTACCGGGCAAGCCGCAGGTGATCCTGTCGGCCTCTCCCCACGTGATGCCGACCGAACCGTTCCGGCTGCTGGTGTCGGACTACCGAATTGACCAGACTTCGGTGTTTCGCCGAATCAAAACCATCTCGTACGCTATCCACGCGGCGGCGTTGAAGCGCGCGAAACAACTGCAGTTCGATGACGCTCTCATGCTCAACGGTAATGACGAAATCGCCGAGATCACATCCGCCAACATCTTCTGGGTAAAAGACGACAACGTATTCACGCCGCCGATTTCGGCCGGGTGTCTCGAAGGCGTGACCCGTAAGATCACGCTTGATGTAGCCAAAGGTCTCGACATCAATATCACTGAAAGGGACGAGAACCTGGCCGGTCTTCTGGATGCCGACGAGATATTCATATCGAGTTCGCTGAAATTGATCGTTGGCGTATCATGCATTGCCGACGGGGCCAATCGGTACGAGTTCGTACCGGGGGCGATAACGCGACAACTATCCGAGCGATTCAAAGAGTTGGTGCGGTTGTAGAAACCGTCTACCCCCTTGTGTGTGTCGTTGGACGACCCCGTCCGACGACTCAAGAGACAACCCGAAAACCATCGATCTGGATAGCGGCTGTAGGTCGAAGCTCCTGTAGTTGCGACAACTGCCAGAGTCCGCCTGTGGCGGACTCTGTTTCCGGCGGAACCGCTAAAGGGTTCCACCCTACAAGAAGACCTGCCGTCTGCAAAGACTTTTTATTTTGACTGGGGAAACCACCTCCGAGTATAATCTGTATGAGCAGTTGTGCGATTATGCGCCTGCCACTACACGGATGTGACCATGAAACGGATTCTGATTCCAGCGTTCCTGTTGCTCTTCGCAGTTGGAGCGCCGACCGCCCTGTATGCCCAGATGGATGATACGGGCGAAGCCACTCACACGCTTTACGACATTCCTCCCCGGCAATTGCTCGACCTTCCCACGGCCGGTACGCTCCCCCGAGGCTATTTCAACATCGGACTGAGATTGTTTCCCGGCGGTGGTGCGCAGGGTAACACCGACATCGGACTGTCGAGTCGTTTCATGCTGGGCATTGCTTACGGCGGTATAGATGTACTCTCGAGTGCCGATCCGAATTGGAATCCAAGGATCGGGTTCAATATCAAAATGCGCGTAATCGACGAGATGGAAGTGTTCCCCGCCGTCGCTATCGGTTTCACTGATCAGGGCTACGGCGCCTATCGGGACGACTACGACCGATACACGTACAAGTCACGCGGATTCTACGCAGTTGCTAGCCGGAGTTTCTATTTTTACAAGTGGACCTCGAGCTGGCACTTTGGCCTGAACTACTCGCTCGAGGGTGACGAGGACGGAGGCGACGGTGACAACGACGTCAACTTCTTCGGCGGTTTCGATGCCACTTTCAACTACAACCTCGCCCTGCTGCTGGAGTACGACGCCGCTCTCAACGATGACCGCGGCGACTTTCCGGATGTGGCAGGCAAGGGGCGTGGTTACCTGAACTGCTCGATCAAATGGTTGTTTGCGGAGAACCTCGAGCTTGAGTTGTACGGCAAGGATCTGCTGAACAACCGACGTGAGAACGATACGTTTGGCCGTGGCATGCGGATCATGTATATCGACCGGTTCTAGGCGACTTAGTGACACAGCCCGCTTCGCGGCATACCACAGCACCAATCCGCAGAGACACAAAAAAACCGGGCATTCCGCCCGGTTTTGTGCTTTCACAACTACCGCTCAGTGAAAACCGAACTTCTTCCAGCGACCGATCACCATCTCAGCAAAATCACCGACCGTCTCGACAACTTTCTCGCGATACTGCTTGGCCTGGTCTTCATCGAATTCAGGATAGCCTTCCCCTTCCTTGTACAGAAGGATCGAGCCAGGCACCGGATATACATCGGCACCCGGACGGTACCAATAGGCCAGCTCGGGGTCATACGTCTCTTTGTCGACCAGAGAGAAATCAATCGCCTGCACCATCGCAGCTTCGTTGGTTCCGGCATGCCCGCCGTCATGACCGTAGAATTCACTGGTCATCTTGTCACACAACTCCCACCAGTGAATCACGCAGATATTGGACTTCTGCTCCCGGTGGAAATCAAACGCAACGTTCTTCAAGGCGGAGTTGTTGCCGCCGTGACCGTTGAGCAAGATGATGTTCTTGAAACCTGTATCAACGAACGCGTCGAGTATGTCCCGGACATACAATGCCAGCGTCTCCGGCTTGATGTACGACCCGCCGTTATAGCGCACGAGCGATTTGGTGACGCCGTAATTGACCGTGGGAGCGATGAGGGCGTTTAGTCTTTCGACTATCCCCTCGGCGATAGTCTCCGGGATCAGATTGTCGGTGCCGAGGCACGCGGACCCGTGTCCTTCGACAGTGCCGACCGGCAGTATGATTGTATCAATTTTCTCCGGGACGAGGTCCCTGACGTGCATCCAGTTCAGTCTCTGAAGTTGGCGTTCCAATCACTGCTCCAGTTTTGAGATGAGACGTTCCATAACGAGTTCCGTTTCGCGACCTGAGGTTTCGTCCCCCTCAAACCGGAACTGGTTGATGTCACGTGCCATCAGTTCCAGTTCTTCGGCGCTTTCGACCGCGTACCAGATTTCCAGCTCCGACCAACTGAGTCCCTGCTCGGTGAAAGCACCGGCAACTTCAGAATAAATTGCTCCCGACTTCCAATCAAAATCAGAGAGCTTTATACGGTAGGAGCCGGACATACCAATCGAGTAGTACCGACCGTCGGGGGTCGGGCCGAAAACGGCGTCGGACTGTTCGAGCATGCGCAGGGCAGCTTTGATCTTGGTAGCGGTTACCGTCGGAGTGCGACTGCCAAGCAACAGGACATTCTTGTAGCCCTGTGCGAAACAATCCTCGAAGATATTCTCCATACGGATTCCCCATCGTTCAAACTCCATCGAATGGGAAGAGAAATTCTCCCGGAACCGTTTTGAGAGTTTCCCGGAGCACTGCTTCTTGCCAAGATACTCCGTGATAATTTCGACCAGCCGTTTCCGGTCAGGTTTCTCAATGTAGTAAAGGCGCGTGTCTGCTGAGGGCACGGAAAGTGCGGAGCAGATCGAATCCGTGATAAACGCCTGGTGGATGAACCGAAGGTCATCGCCTTTTATCTCGCCGAAATCCATGTTGGAACCATCTTCGGAAGGTTCCTGAATGCAGATAGCGATTACTGAGTTGTTCTTCTCTTTTGCCGACATGTAATCCCGTTCACTGTTACGGTTAGCTATAAAGAAAATATAGCCGCTGGCGCTCCCAGCGTCAAGCCGGAGAGAGACGAAAAATCGGAGTATTGTAGATACCTGGCGCAGATCGGCTTCCATCAGCCGGAGCCAAACCCTAAGTACCTGTTTGCCAGTTAATTAAATCCCGGAAGACGGACAACTCCAGCAACCTTATGTCGCCAGGGAAACTGCAAAAACAGTACAGTGAATTGACAAATCAGGTCAAAGATCAAATAACACAGCACAAGTCCCCTACTTGACCTGGCGCATCTCCTCAATCATTTCGTCGGGACCGACCGCTCCCTGCATGATTCGATGCACTTCACCAGACGGGTACAATAGCAGCGTTGTCGGCAGCGAGTACTGCTTCAGGCCGAACCGTTCTTTGAATTCGATCGTGACCGGCGAGTCGGCAGTCTCAAGCTGGAGTTTGATGGGCACAAACCGTTTGGCCTCGGCTGCCACTCCTTCGTTGCCGAACGTTTTCTTTTCCAGCACTTTGCAGTTGGCACACCAGGTCGCCCACGTGTCTATCAAGACCGGTTTGCCCTCAGCTTTGGCGCGAGCCAATCCCGCTTCCAGGTTCGTCTCCCAATGAACCAACTCGGCCTTCTCAACGCCAGCTCCCCCGCTGGCAGGCAGCCATTCTGAGGCTGGTGGAAGGATCAGTCCCTGCGTGAGGAGCGATCCGGCGAACAAGTACACACCGATGATGAGCGAGATGACGCCCAGGAATTTCTTGAGTCGCGGGAAAAAGCCCGCCTCCCCTGAAAGCCGGTCGAGACCGCCGCCAAAAGTGCCAAATGCGAGAAGCAACAAGCCGAACAGGATCGCAATCAACTCGCTTGAGACGAGCGTGCGAAGAAAATAAATCGCCATGAGCAGAAGGATGAAGCCAAAGAATTTCTTCACCGTTTCCATCCACTCGCCGGAACGTGGCAGAGAGTTGATCGCCGAGGAAAACGTGCCGATCACTACAAACAGCGTTCCGAGTCCAAGCGCAAAGACAAACAGAACAAGGAAACCAACAGCGGGCGATCCGCTGGTAGCAACATAGAGGAGAATACCCGCAACAAACGGTCCCACACATGGGGATACTACCAGAGCCGCGACAATACCGAGGACGATTGCCCCGAGGATTCCGCCGCCACCTTTGGTTGTACCCAACTTCTGGCGAAGCGCACTCGGGACCTGCAATTCATACAGGCCGAACATCGAAAGCGAGAATATGACGAACACCACTACAATACCGATCACCACAGGCGGGCTGGCCAACCAGGCTCCGAACACGCCTCCTACCAGCGACACGATCAGTCCCATCAGACCGTACACAAACGCCATCGAACCGACATAGAAGAGCGACATAATGAAGCCCTTCCCGACCGATCGTTCCTGACCGGCGAAAATACTCACAGTAATCGGAATCATCGGATAAGTACACGGCGAGAACGAAAGCACCAAACCCGTCACGAAAGCCAGTCCGAGGGCGAGGAAGTATCCCCAGAAGCCGTGCTCGTCGATCAGCCGCTGCAGCTCGGAGTCTGCCTCTGCTCCGCCTGAGGCATTTGCATCGGCCGCAGGAGTCACTGTGGTTGCGCCGCTGAATAGGGCTTCGTTGATCGGAGTGCCGCCTTCGCCCACCACAAACGTGAGGGCTGTCTCTTTGGTGCGAGGAGCCACACACGACTTGTCATCGCACGGCTGGCAATCGAATCGTACTGGAATCGTATACTCGCCAGACTCAGCATCGGCGTCTATTGTCACGTCAAAGAACACCGTGACATCACCGTGATAAACGGACATGGTTTCTTTGCCGAGTTTCGCCTCGTCTCCGTCAGGGTACACCACGCTATGAGGGGTGGCGCCTGCAACAGTGTCAAACATGAGTGAAGCGGGAATAAGAAAATCTTGATACGGCTTGGACGAATTAATGTGCCAGGGAGACACAATGGAAACCTTGACTGCTGCCGTGTAGGTTTCACCCGGCTGAGCTGCCGAGGTCGAGAAGGCGGTTGATACGTCGACCAGTTGCTCTTCCTCTTCCCCCGCAAACCCAAACGGGTTGACATCGGAGAAGGTCAGCGATGCTCCCAGAAGGACTGTCAGTAGGACTAAAACCGTAATGCGTAAGCAGCGTCGAGACGTCATGATATTCCTCTTAACTGTGCGACTGATGTTCAGGTTACACTATGTACACTCGGTTTCGGACAACGGAGAAATCCGCATCCGCCAGCGAAGCACAAGTCGTAATATCGCACAAAACAGGACAAGGCAAAAGTAGTTTTTGGCGTGAGGTGGCAGGGCGACTGACTGTGGCAGGGCGACTGACTGTGTCAGGACGACTGGTCGCGGCGCTTGAGTATCTCGGTTTTGAGGAGATGTAGAAGTTTGTCGGCATCGATCTTTTCGATGACCATCTGGGCAATCTTATGTCCGAGTTCTTCTGCGAATGCCTGTGTGAAGAGTCGCAATTGCCTGGGTGTGATATCCTCAAGCTCTTCGTCCCAGGCAATGTCGTCACCGGAATGTGTCTCTGATGCCGACCGTCTGACTGCCATTTCGAGAGAGTCTGTCTCGCCGTCGCGAAGTTGCTCAATCTCTTTCTTGAACTCATCAATGAACTTCTCGACGCCCGCCCCTTGTTGATCGCCAGCCTGCGGCTGCGCAGGTTGCGACGGCGGCGGTGTAATCGGATCGACAGCAGCCGACGGCTCATCGAACGTCAAGGTGTCCACCTCATCGTGGCGGGGCTTCTCAACAGGTGGTGATGTCGGTTTCGCCGGAGCCTCTTTGTCCGTCTGCATACTCTGGACAAACCAGTCGTAGTCGTGGACCTGATCTTCCGGCTCGTCGAAAGCGATTTCTGCTTCGTTCATACCGAACTGATCGTCGAGAATCTCCAGCTTACCCGTGCCTTCAATCTTTGGCTGGGCCCTTTTAACCTGCTTCTTGTGGCGAATCTGGCTGGTATCGTCTTGAATCATGAGCGATTCGACTTTCGAGGAGTCAGAGAGAGAATCGTTGCCTTGAGACTCGGAGGACAGCCCGGTCGAGTTGTTGCCCGAACCCACCGCAACCTTTTTCGCTCTAATCACCGTATTGTCCATTACTTCAGACTCGGTGACATCGATCCGGTCCAGCCCGAGTGCGGCATCAAGAAATTCATCATCGACCGGCGAACTGCTCAACGGGTTGTCAGCGGAGGCGGCAGCCGGTTTTGCATCACCCTGGCCGATAAACACGCCCACGCGAGCAAGGAAATCCCTGGGGTCAAATGGCTGCGGGATAATGACTTCTTCGGGGAAATCAAGCGCCGACTTGTCGGCCGGTTCAAACAACAGCATCGGAATGGTGGCAGACACTGCATCCTGTCTGACTTTCTCGTAGTATGGAAGCCCGTTGGCGGCACGAACATCGGCACTGATCACTACCAGGTCGGGCCTCGAAAACTCGAGGACTTCCTGGGCGCGATCCGGTTCAGATACCGCTATCACCTCATAGCCGTTCTGACGCAGAACGGTTTCGGCGATTGCCCTGACCGTGTCGGTTGCTTCAACTACAAGGATTTTCCTGCGCATATACCTACCGACTGTTTTGAGAGTTTTTGCCGTCTCGAGACATTTCCGAGGAGGCTTCTTCGAGGAATTTACGATCTGCTTTACTTATGTTCTCGATTCCGACCTCATTGATCTTGTCCAGAATCGCATCGACCCGCTTCATAACGTTGGCAGCCTCGTGACGTCTCTTGTCCAGCTTAGCCTCTTGTCTCTTGGCGCGCAAGCTTTTAAACTTCCGCCCCCAGGAAAACAGCGGCCATTTCGACTTCATATACACCACGCCGTATGCAGCGCCGCCAAGGTGCGCCATATGAGCAACTGACGCACCGCCAAAAAGGAATCCAAGCAACATAACCCCTGGAATCGCCCATTTCACTCTGATCGGGAATATGCCCCAGAAGTACAACATCCGCTGCGGGAACATAAACCAGTATGCCACCAGCAAACCGTAGATGGCGGCCGAGGCACCGATCATCGGGATTGGCTGTCCCGGATACACTATCAAGGTCAAGACCGCACCGGCCAGACCGGCGATAACATAAAAACGGGCAAACCGTTTGGTCCCCCAGGTGTACTCAATCTCAGTGCCAAACATCCAGAGCGCAAACATATTGAACAGCAGATGCCAGGGTGATCCCGGCGAATGGAGGAACATGTACGTGAACAACTGGTAGATTCGATTGGGGAATTCACTGAAAAACCGCGCCGGAGTCAGCCCCAATTGGCTTGTTAGCGCGGGCATGATCAACTGCAGCACGTACATGCCGCCATTGACTATCAGCATCCACTTAATGAACGGCGATAGTCTTCCCGGTCCGAAAGACATCCTTCGACCTGAGGAAGGTCCCTGTTGCTGGTAAAACCTCATATCTATTACAGTATCGGCAATGTCCGGACAGTTCTAAAGATCGGATAGCCGCTTGCCATCTGCTTTCTTGTCGTCTTCGGGGGCATCAGGGTGGTTGTGATCTCCCGCCGGGAGACTGCACTGCGGGCTCATTCACGACCCAATGCCCAACCGCGGCAGCACCTTTGCCACCAACACGTACCAGACGACCACGAAGAAGCCGAGCCAGAGGATGTCCTGCCATGTCATGTCGACAACGCTTCCTTGTATCTACTTTCCCATAAAAGGGGCCGGACGAGGCAATCCCCGTCCGGCCCGATATCCTGCGAATTCGTCTAGGCCAGGACTTTTTCCAACCGGGCTACCAGTTGGGCTTTCGGGATAGCCCCGACAACCTGGTCGACCACTTCACCGTTCTTGAAGAAAAGCAAAGAGGGAATCGACATAATGTTATACTTTCCGGCTGTCACACTGTTCGAGTCAACGTCCAGTTTCGTAATCTTGACCTTTTCACTCATCTCAGCGGCAACTTCCTCAAGGATCGGCGCAATCATCTTGCACGGACCACACCACGTCGCCCAGAAATCCACTACAACGGGCTTATCAGACTGTAGAACTTCGGTTTCAAACGAATCATCGGTTATCTGAACCGGTTTGCTCATTAGTGTACCTCCACAATGGTTCATGTACTCTTCTGTCATGCTCTAACAAGGAAAACAGCCGAGGGTTCCACGAGGCGCGGTTTCAGCGAGGTTCTCCGACTTCCGTTCAGGAGCAATCAGATAGCAGCCAGCAATATACTCCTATCCCGGGTCATCCATCAAGCAGAAAAAGGGATTGGGATCCACAACCGGGCATCTTCCTCGATTAACATGCGAAAGGGGACACAATTTCCACCGTTGCGCTTGGTAGAATCCCCGCCAGTGCTTATATTCCCCGCTCAAACAGGAACAGGGATATGCGACTGATACTGCAACGGACATCGGGCGTCGAGGTCTGGATCGACGGCGCTCTGCACAGCCGGACCGGCCAGGGGCTGCTGATTCTCTTCGGAACCCGCACAGGCGACACAGAGGACTCTTGCGGCTACCTTGCCGACAAAGCGGTCAACCTGCGGATATTCGAAGACCGGGGCGGCAAGCTGAACCTGTCGGCTCTCGACACCAATGCTGAGATCATGATAGTCTCGCAGTTCACCCTGTACGCCGACACCCGCAAGGGTCGTCGCCCGGGCTTCTCCGAGGCGCTTGAGCCGGTGGAGGCTGAGCGACTGTACAATCGCTTCGTCGAACTCGTTGCGGCCAGCGAACTAAAGACCTCCAGTGGGATATTCGGCGCCTCGATGGACGTCAGGTTTAACAACAAAGGACCGGTTACAATAATACTTGACCATGACGTATGATGCTCTCACAACACTCGCCGGCCTGCACCCCCTGGTGCTCGGCTCACGCTCTCCCCGGCGCAAACGGCTGCTGGCCGAAATCGGGATAGAGTTCAGACAGTCTGTCTCTGATATTGAAGAGGACGCTCTGCCGAATGAAGATCCGTTCGCTTTCGCTATCCGCATGGCCGAGGACAAGGCAAAGGCAGTGGCAGAACAGAGTACGAACGGCAGCGAACTTGTGCTTGGCGGTGATACGGTGGTCGTACTTGACAAGCGCATTCTCGGCAAACCGACAGACGAGCAGAATGCGTTTGACATCTTGAGAAGTCTGTCCGGTCACACGCACGTAGTCGGCACGGCCCTCGCGCTGGTCAATTCCGGTATCTGCCTGTCATCGGGGGTGGAGAAAACGACCGTCGTTTTCAACGAAGTGACAGACGACCAGATACGTAGATACATCGCCAGCCGCGAGCCAATGGACAAGGCAGGAGCCTACGGTATACAGGGAATGGGGGCTTTTTTGGTTGACAGTATAGAGGGAAATCTGGATAATGTGATAGGGTTACCTCGCAACCTGCTAAACCGCTTGGCCGGGGACGCACTCGACAAACTCAAGCATGTAAGTGACTGCGAATGAGCGAACTGCACGAAAAACTCGGAAAGCTTCTGCAACTGGAACGAGAGCGTCAGAGCATCTCGATCAGCGATCTCTCCGAAGAACTGAAGATTTCGGAAGTCAATCTCGAGGCCATAGAAGCCGGCAACGCCGCTGACCTGCCTTCGGAACTGTATTACAACCTCTTTTCCAAATCGTACGCCGAACGTCTTGGGATTGATTACGCCAAGACGATAGATGCCATCCGCGAAGATCTCGGCGAACTGGAGGAAAATCAGGACGCTGAGCCGAAGGCACTAAAGGAACCGAAGAAACGAAAGAGCAAGAAACCTGCAAAGCCGGCCGAAGATGACGAAGAATCTGAGATCGAGCAGGAGACCGAGGACGAAAACGGATTCGGCCGCAAGCTGATCATTATTGGCGGCTCAGTCATTGTCGTGTTCGTCATATTCTTCCTCGGGTTCAAGTTCTGGTTTGGTAGATCGGACACACGGGAGGCGACCGATTCCGGACAAACAGGAGAAGTCGTCTCGCCGGCACGTACGGCTGCGGAGATTGTTGAGGAACAGGTCGCCGGCTACACCTGGACCGGCGCACCGGAAATCGCCCGCGACAGCCTTCAATTGAAGGTGGTCGCTCGTGACCAGAGTTGGGCCACCATCCTTGCCGATGGAGACACGGCCATTTACCAGAATCTGACTCCTCTCCGGCAGTACACGGTCAGTGCCAAACACCGGCTGCTGATTTCGATCGGCGTGCCGCGTGTGGTTGATATTACGCTCGACGGCCAACCGGTTTTCCTCGCCAACACGACCAGCGGACGTATCTCGAGGGTAGAGATAAACCAGATCAACAAGAAAGATTTTGGCACGCCGCCGGCCCGTCCGCGGACTCGCACCGCTCCCGGAGAGCCGACTGTACCGGCCACCTCGGCGCCTGACACGACAGACCAGGCCACGGAGAACAATGGGCTTTAGGAGCATACTCGCGACCTGGCAGGTCGGACGCCTTCGGAAGAACATCGACACGGTCGAGTTCTCCTTCCCCGGCGACCTGCTGAAACCCAGACACATAATGGTGTGCCTGCCCGAGGGACTCCGCGAGTTGACCCTAGTAAAACAGTTTCTGCCGACCATTCGCGACATGTTCAAACCGGCCGACGTGACACTCCTGTCCATGCCGGGAGTGAAAGTACACGACATCTATCCCCGCAAGGGATTCCAGATACTGACGCCCTCGATGGACCAGCTCACCTGGTCGGGACTGCCCAAGAAGAACTACGTACAGCATCTTTCGGATCAGAAATTCGATATGATTCTTGATCTGAGCATCGAAGCATCCAATTTTACTTCCGCCATTCTCCTGAGTTTTCCGCGTGCGGTTCGCATCGGACGTGGGAATCATCTTGGAGAACCGTACTATAACGTGGAGATCAAAACCAAGTATCTCCGCGACGAACGCAACATTTACCGATCACTTCTGGATACACTCGGGGCACTTCTGCAGCGGCCGTCCAACGGTCACTCGTCAGCAAAGCCCCAATAGAGCCTTGGAGGGCGCGTGCATCTCAAACAGATTGAAATTCTGGGTTTCAAGTCCTTCCCCAATAAGACCCTGATAAAGTTCACCGAGGGCGTGACGGCTATCGTCGGCCCCAACGGATGCGGCAAGACAAACGTACTGGATGCCCTTCGCTGGGTGCTGGGCGAACAGAAACCGACCATGCTGCGCGGCGGCAAAATGGAAGAGGTGATATTCAACGGCACCGGCGAATTGAAACCGCTGGGCATGTCCGAGGTCACCCTGACGGTCGTCAACGACCGCGGCGTGCTGGCCACCGAGTACCACGAAATCCAGATCACTCGACGCCTGTTCCGCAGCGGTGACTCGGAATACATGATCAACAAGGTCCCCTGCCGCCTGAAAGACATCATCGACCTGTTCGCCGACACCGGCATGGGGGCGCACTCGTATTCGGTCATTCAGCAGCACATGATCGACGCTGTCATCTCCGACAAGGCCGAGGAACGTCGTTTCCTGTTTGAGGAAGCCGCGGGAATCACGAAGTACAAGCAACGTCGCAAGGCGGCCCTGAGAAAACTGGAAGCCACCGAAAACGACTTCCTTCGGCTCAAGGACGTGTACGCGGAGATCAAAACGCGAGTGAACTCGCTGTACCGCCAACACAAGAAAGCCGAGCGCTACAAGCATCTCACCGACGCGATCAAGGACTGGGAGATATTCATCGGGTCAAGACGCGTGAAAACTCTTCAGCGCGAAAAACGTGATCTTCGTGCAACATTCGACGGTCTCTCCGACCAGAAGTCAGGACGTCAAACCTCGCTTGACAAGGCATACGCACAGCTCGAGGTCGACCGCAGAGAACTGGTTGGACTGGAACGCCAACTGACCGAGATCAACGGAGAGATATACTCTATTACAGAGACCGCGCACCAGACGGAGCGTGAGATATCGGTCCTGAACGAAAAGAAGGCCAACGCCCGTCACCTGATCGAGCGCAACACGACCGATCTGGAAGCGCTGGACAAACGCGCTGATGCGCTCAAAGAACAGAGCCGACTTGCCGAAGAAGAGCTGGCCAGACAAAAAGAAGAAGAGCGAAAACTCGGTACGGCGCTCGCCGAAGCTCAAGCAATGCAGACCAAAGCCGACGAGCAACTGCTGGCCGGACGACTCGTCAAAGAAGACGAAACCAAGAAGCTTGTTGAACTCGAGGGCCGTTTGTCCTCAGGGATGACGGAAGAGAACAACCTTCGCGAGCAACAGAGTGAGTTGAGCGCGACCATTGCCGACTTTGAAAGACAAATTCAGGAGAATCTCCCGAAACAAAAGGCAATCGTCTCAGAGATCGAAGAACTTCGCGCGCAACTCAACGGCAAAACCACTCAGCGCAATCAGAAGGACAACCGTCAGACCGAGCTGGTCGCAGAGATGGAAGAGCGGGTTGAATCCGGCGAAGAGCTGTCACTTGAGTTGTCCAACCTGACCGCTTCGATCGAAGCCTGCCAGGCACGTCGCAACCTGCTCGAAGAGATGATACTTCAGTTCGAGGGATACGAATCCGGTGTTGTGGCCGCGATGGAAGTCAAGGACCGCTGGCCGGGTGTGGCAGGAACTGTTGCCGATATGTTCGTCCCGGTGGAGGGTATGGAGACCGTGCTCGAAGCGGCGCTGGGCGATGTCGCCCGTTACCTGATCTGCTACGACCGCAGCGAGGCCAAACGAGTCATCGAATACCTTAAAGCTGAGAGTAAGGGCAAGGCGGGCATCCTTGTCCCGAGCAGCGGCACGATTTCACCGGCGGTGAAACGACCGGAGATTGACATCCCCGGTGTAGTCGGCTGGCTCGATAAGTTTGTGACTACCGACGAACCCCTCAAGCCGCTCAAGGATTCCGTACTGTCCCGCACGCTGGTGTTTGAAGCGGGAACGCAGACCGATGCTATTCTGGAGCGTCTCCCCTACGGTTTCTCGGCAGTGTCCACCGACGGCGTCCTGTACGGAGGCAATTTCGTCTCTGGCGGCTCCGATGATCGTTTCCCGCTTTTCCGTCGCAAAGAGAAAGTCGCGGAACAGGAATCGATGATCTCCGAATTCCAAAATAAACTCGAATTCGCGCAGGAACAGAAGAACCAGAACACCGCTAAACTCGGTGCGCTGCGAGCCGAATCCGGTCAGCTCAACAATGAATTGGATTCCCTGGGAGAAGAGATAGATGTACTCCAGGGGAAGCTCGGCGAATGTGAGTTCGGCAGTCGCAGCCTGTCAGCCGAGTTCGAGCGTCTGCAGAAAGAGAAACAGAATCTCAGCATGCGTTTGGAAAGCATCAGGGATCGTCAGTATTCTCTTGGACTGGACGCCAACCAACTGGCCAGCCAGAAAGAGAACCTCGTCCGTGACATGAGTCAGTCCGGCACACGACTGGAGGACTTGGAACGTGCGGCAGCGGAAGCGGCCGACCGCGTTTCCCGTTCGCAAGTATCACTGATCGAGGCCCGATCTTTCGCACAGCAGACCGAAAGCCAGATATCGCACATCCGGGAGATCAGCAACGACATCCGCCAGACTAGCGACTCCAAGTCTGAGGAAATCGACCAGGCCCAAGAAGACATCGTCAATTCGGACGAAACGATTGAGAGGCTTGAAGGACTGCTGCGCCAATCCTTCGAAGATCGCGACAGCAAAACAGCCCGGCAGGAGAAGCTCCGCGAAGTTCAAGCTGAGTTGTCTGAGAGAACCTCAACGCAGGAAGAAGAAGCCAAAAGACTCCGGTCTGAAAAAGACACTGTCGCTGACGAGTTACACAAAGCTGAAATCAGGTTGACCGCGATTGAATCTGAGATTGTCAGCCTAGTTGAGAACGTGCGCGAGGATCACGAAATCGATCTGACGGTGCTCGAAGAACCGGCACGACCGGAAGAACAGATCGCGGACGAACAGATAGGCGAGCACGTCCACGAATTGAAGGAGCGGGTCAAGAAGATTGGCGCCGTCAACCTTCTGGCACTCGAAGAATACGAAGTCGCCGCGGAACGTGAGAAATTCCTCAACGAGCAGCTAACTGATCTCAGCACCGCCAAGAACGATCTGAAAAACACCATCAATAAGATCAACCACACGGCACGAGATCTTTTCAATGAGACGTTTGCCAAGGTACAGGAGAACTTCAGGCAACTCTTCGTGGAGTTGTTCAAAGGTGGCGAGGCAGCGATCAGTCTGGTTGACCCCGACGATCCGCTTGAATCAGACATTGACATCATCGCCCGTCCGGGTGGCAAGAAACTGCTCCCGATCACAATCCTCTCCGGAGGTGAGCGGGCACTTACATCGATCGCCCTGCTGTTCTCCCTCTATCTTGTGAAGCCGTCGCCGTTCTGCATTCTCGACGAAATCGATGCTCCGCTTGATGACGCCAACTGCCACCGCTTCCTGACGATCATTCGGAACTTCTCCCGCCGCACGCAGTTTATCATCATCACACACAACAAGATCACCATGCAGACCTCCAACAACCTCTACGGTGTCACGATGGAGCGTCCGGGTGTATCGAAACTGGTGGCGGTAAAGTTCGCGGAAGGTACCGAGGACGGTAACGGCAGCGGCGACCTGATCGAGATTGACAAAGTCGAGGAGGAAGAACTCTCCGACGAATTGCCGGCAAGCATCCAGGGACGGATCAACCCGGATGTGGCGGTAACACCAAAAGACACCGAAGAATAGGCAACGCGAATATGTTCGGTTCACTTGCGAAGCTGAAGAAGTCCCTCAGCAAGACTAAAGACAATTTGCTCGGTAAGATTGCCAAAGTAGTGACTCGTCGCAAAATCGACGACGACCTTCTTGACGAAATCGAAGAGATCCTGATTCAGGCCGATGTCGGCGTCCAGGCCACTTTCCGCCTTATCGAGAATATGAAAGAGAAGGCCCGCGCGCAGAAACTCACCGAAGGTGAGGAAGTCATGGGACTGCTCAAAGAGGAAATCGCTAACATTCTTGGCAACGGCGCAAAGGACCTCTTCCCTACCGACGCAGGTAGACCGATTATCTGGCTTATCACCGGTGTTAACGGCGTCGGTAAAACGACGACTATCGGCAAACTGGCGACGCTGTTCGCCTCGCAGAACAAGAAGGTCATGATCGGCGCCTGCGACACGTTCCGTGCGGCCGCTATCGATCAAATAGCCATCTGGGCCGAGCGGAGCGGCGTGGAGATTGTCCGTTCACAGGAAGCCGCTGACCCTGCCTCGGTTGCTTTCGACGCCGCCAGTGCGGCCCGCGCAAGAGGAACGGATATTCTGTTGATCGACACTGCGGGACGTCTGCACACCAAAGCCAACCTGATGGAAGAGCTGAAGAAGATCAAACGCGTGGTCACTAAGGCGGCTCCTGACGCCACGATTCTAAGCAAGCTGATTATTGACGGCAATACCGGTCAGAACGCCGTGTCGCAGGTGAAAGTGTTCACCGAAGCGGTTGGCTGCGACGGCATCATCATCACCAAGCTTGACGGTACGGCCAAGGGCGGCATCG
This sequence comes from uncultured candidate division Zixibacteria bacterium, assembly GCA_963664195.1. Taxonomy (GTDB): domain Bacteria; phylum Zixibacteria; class MSB-5A5; order GN15; family FEB-12. Next base: position 2,801,192 of record OY760907.1, on the reverse strand, counting down.
TCATTGCGGTGGCCGAAGAACTTGGTGTGCCGGTTGACTTCGTGGGGCTGGGCGAGCAGATCGATGACATTCAGCAGTTTGATCCCAAACAATTCGCGGAGGCGTTGTTCGACTGATGCGTCAGTTTGCAGTCAAGACAACACAGCGTGAACAATTGGTTGATGTCACTTCCCTCGTCAGGGAGGCAGTAGAGGAGAGCGGGATCATATCGGGGCTGGCTTTCTGCTTTGTGCCGCACACGACCGCCGGCATAACGATCAACGAAAACGCTGACCCTGACGTGCAACGCGATTTGATCTACAAGCTGAACAAGGAAATCCCCCAACAGGACGGATATCATCACAGCGAGGGCAATTCCGACGCCCACCTGAAAGCCTCTCTCATGGGCGCTTCGGAGCAGGTGTTGATCGAGGATGGCCGTCTTGTTCTCGGAACGTGGCAGGGGATTTACTTCTGTGACTTTGACGGTCCTCGTAATCGCAAGCTTCTCGTCAAGGTGAGCAGATTTGCTTAGGATTCGCGTTGTCGCAATCGGCAAGGACAAGGATCCCTGGGTCACCGAAGGATCCGAACACTATCTCAAACTTCTCTCTCGATACGCAAACGTTCAGATTGATCTTCTGCCCGGCCTCAAATCCACTTCTTCCCTGTCACCGGATGAAATTAAGAAGCGCGAGGCTCAGCGGTTCGACAAAGCTCTCGGATCATCGCGGTTCATCGCTCTGAGTGATCGAGGCAAGAGACACGATTCCAGAAGTTTCGCTCGATGGCTCCAGAAGCAACAGTCGATCTCGGGTGGTTCGGTCACGATTCTCATCGGCGGTCCGTACGGCCTGCATGAACATCTTCTGGCTCGTGCCGAGACGATCCTCTCTCTTTCAGAGTTGACGTTTTCGCATCAGTTAGTGCGGTTGGTGCTTCTTGAACAGATATACCGGGGCTTCTCGATTCTCGCCGGTAGTTCTTATCACAAATAGACAATTCAGAATGTAGACCACGAGTCTGGGTTAGACGACACGTCGACCTCCCCTTGTACTGCACAAAAAAGTGACGGCGTCCAGTTGATGTGTCCGGACGCCGTCGAGGAAAGATACGATGGGGAATATCTATTTAAGCAAGATCATCTTGCGAGTCTCGGACTTGTTTGAAGCGTCCACCCTGTAGAAGTAGACACCCGAGGCAGCCTTCGATCCGTCGGAGCAGTAGCTGTCCCAGACCACGTTGATCTGGCCACCCTGACCGCTTCCGCTGTACTCATTCACCAGGGCGCCGGTGATATTGAATATCTGGAGGGTCCAGTCACCGGGTGCCGGCATCAGGAAACTGACGGTCGTGGTCGGGTTGAACGGGTTCGGATAGTTCTGCATGACGGCGAAGTCCTTCGGCAGTGCAGTCTTGCCGACCGAGTTGTACGGACGACCCTGGTAATCAACCAGTTCGGAATGCGCCAGAGTAATCTCGCCTGCTCCGTCAATCGGGATGGACAGCAGTTCATTCAGTCCGCAGTCAATCGAAGCCTTGCCGATGTTATACAGCAGGACTTTCAACTGTCCGTCGGATACTGAGTGGCCAATCTCGAATCCGGCGCAAGCGTCCGTCAGAATCGGTGTACCCGGCACAACATCGCCAGGAATGTCAAAGATGAAATAGGCCGCACCTATGCCGTTTGAGGTCTCCGCGCCGATCTCCAGCTTACCATCGGCGAATCCGGTAGTGACTTCCGCCTGATCGGCGTATGGCACCAGCTTCGGAATCGAAGTAACGTCGCCCACAACGATGCGAATCAACATCGTGAGGTCAGCAACGGTGAGCGTGAGACCGTCGGCATTGACATCGGTCGCTGCTATCTGGCCCGGAATGCTAATGGTAAATGCGGCCAGCCCGTTGATGAAGTAGTTCGTGAAGACCACCACGTCGGCGATTTCATTGGATACGCCGTTGAGGTTTATGTCACCCCGATCGTCGATGTCATCCGGGTGGATGATATGGACACCGCCATTGTAGAACTCGATGCATCGCAAAGGAAGGGTTTTGCCGTCTTCGACAATGCAGGAATCCGGTGCGCCCATACCCATCGGACGACTCGCATCAGGATAGCTCGCATCGTCGAACTCGTCCCAGATCAGGATGCCCTCGTAGTTGAATACCCGGCTGTCGATGTACAGAATTTCGCCGGTACGGTCAGAGAAACTGTTGTCCATGCAGTCGCGCCAGAGGAAACTGATCGGCACGTATACGCCACCAAGAGTCTGGTCGTTAGCAACCAGGAAATCGATGAAGAGCAGCGCGCCGTCGGGACTGTAGGCATCGAACGGCGGGTGATGCATACCGTCATTCTGGTCGGCGATGCCGACGAATCGAACCAGGCCGGCAGAACTGAGGTCACCGTCGACATCAAGGTTCCAGGTGAAGTATTCCCATTCGGAGGCCGCGCCGCCATCCATCGTGGCGTGCTGGAATGACAGAGCGGTGGGATCATAGTTCAACAGGATGTCGAATCCACCGATCAAGTCGTTGGTTTCGACATTGAGCGTCACTCGCTTCATGAGGCCAACCGGAGTGGACTCGCCACCATCAATAGACAGCCTCAGGCAGACATCGCAGTCGTCCTTCATCTGAATATCCACAGTCATCGTATCGACAATTGTGTGACAGCCGTCGGTGACCTCGAAACAGAACTCAGCGGTGCCGAAGTCGACCGGGAGGAAGCAAACCTGGCCGCTGTCACCCTCGGCAGAGGTGAACTCGCCCAGACCGCAGACCTGAGTAATGGTCACGTCGGACTCCGCGTCCGTGGCGTATATGCCATCGATGCAGATCATATCGGTATCGTCAGGGCAACGCTCGAAAACGAGCATCTCAGGCAGGAACAACTCCGGCAACTGATCGGCCGCAACGTTTATATCAACCGTGCAAGTGTCGGTACCACACGGGCCGAAGGCAATTATGTCGAAGCTGTACTCTCCGGCCTCGTCGATCGGTACGCAAACCACACCGGCCGCGTAATAGCCGGCAGGATTCACGTTGACCTGGACGCCGGTGCCGGTAATCTCGACCGGGAAGCAGAGCGTGTCAGGCTCCACCAAACAAAGCAGCGTGTCAATTTGGCCCGGACAGACAACTTGAGGAGCAATACCCATTTCAACTTCGAGGTTGAATTGGCAAGTATCCGAACCACACTGAGATTCGGCTATGATCGTAATCTCGTGCGTACCACCCTCAGTCACCCAGATGACGATCTCTCCGGTTTCGGCATCATAGACGCCGTTCGGGAGGATCATGATAGTGGCGGTCGACGGCGCTATTGGCGCGAGGATACGAACTGAATCCGCGCCACAGATTGAGGCAAACTGGGTGCCGTCGGGGCACTCAATGGAAGCGTAATCACCCTCAATAAGGGTCACGATAACAGTGTCGGCATCAATCTCGCCACACTCATCGGCAGCCGAGACGACGATACTGTACGTGCCGTAGTCAGGGGCCGTGAAGCAGACCGCGGTGTCACCGTCGATAGTGCCGTGAGTAGCAACCAGCGTCTCTATGTTGCCATCAACGTCTTCAACCGTAAGCGGAATGCAGATGTTGAACAATTCGCATTCAGTGAGCGTGACATCGTCGCCAAGCGTCACTACCGGCGAGGTGTTGAAGGTGGCCGTTACATCAAACGAACAGGTTTCGATGCCGCACTGGTTGGTGGCGGTCAGCGTGATGGTCTGGACGCCGGTCTGGAGAACCGGGACGCAAACCTTGCCCTCGCTGACATAAGCCGGTTCGCTGACCGTAACCTCAGCCGAGGCCGGTGCGAACGTGAAGTCGTAGCAGAACGTATCCGGCTGACAGACGAATTGCTCGTCGTCGTCCGGGCAGGTGATTGCCAACGGTTCAAGAATCGTCACAGGGACAGTCATCAGACAGGTGTCGCTGTTACACTGAGCGTCGGCGATGACCGTGATTTCGTAAGTCTGGGTATTGTCAGCCAGGAAACAGACCTGACCGTTCTCGTAGGTACCGTAGTCGAGCGATACCGTGACGTTCTCACCAATTATCGGGAGATCGAAACAGAGCGTGGTCGCTTCGCAGAGGACCTGTTCGGCTATCGGCTCTTCAGGGCACTCGATCTGCACGTAGTCGCCAAGAACGATATCGACACAGATCTGTTCCTGCGCCGTCAGTCCGCACTCGTCGACCACGTCGACGGTCATGCAGAAGTGGCCAACACCGTCCGGCATCAGACAAACCTGCTGAAGATCGGCGTCGTATGTACCACCCTCGACCGTGATGTCAACGATATTGGCATCGGCGTCACTGATAGTTATCGGGATGCAGACTTCTTCCGGGGCGCACTGCCTGAGCACCGAGTCAATCGGCACGTAGGAAATAGTCGGAGCTTCGTTGACCTTGACGGTCACTGTAACGTAGTCAGTGCGAGTGGCTCCACAGGAGTCAGTGGCGGTCACGCCGATTGTGTACACACCGGCAGTGTCGGGAGTGAAGCAGACTTCGTTGCGGTAGTCGTCGTAGATACCGTAGGAAGTTGTGACATCGGTCAGATTACCTTCGGCGTCGCTTATGCCGACCGGCAAGCAGACGGGGCCAAGCTCGCACTGGATAATAGTGGTATCCCGCGGGAGCATAACCAGCGGGGCAGCGTTCGTTTCAACATGCACGTTGAAATCGCAGGTAAACGTTCCGCAGGCGGTCGTAACATAGACTTCGAGCGTGTTATCTATACAGCAGTCAGAGAAGAAGCAAATCGACTGCGCCTCTTCATCCCAATAAGTGGAAGTACCGCCGACGTCAACCGTCGCGCCTTCCGGGATGCCGCCGATCGGGAAGCACAGCGTTTCCGGCTCACAGAGGAAGATCGAGGTGTCGCCCGGACAGACGATTTCGACTTCCTGATCCGTGTGTACGTCGACCGTGGCCGTATCAACAGCGACTTCACCGCATTCATCAGTAACAGTCGCGATGACTTCGTAGGATCCGGCAGCGTACGGCACGAAGCAAACCTGGCCGTTTTCGTACGTACCGTAGGAGACATCAATCGATTGGATATTGTCGTCGATATCGTAGACATCCAGGGTCAAGCACATCTCGGTCGGGTAGCAGACGTAGACGGAGGTATCGTTCAGGCCGCTGATAGTGGGCGGTGTGTTTCCAAGAACATCAATCGCGATAGTGTCCGAACCGACAGCCTCGCAGTCATCAGTTGCTTCGACCGTAATTTCATATGTACCAGGGCCGTCCGGCGTGAAGCAGACCTGACCGGTCTGGCTGTCATACTGACCGATGTTTGAAGTCACGGTGACATCTTCAGTGTCGGTGATCGTGACGTCAACACAGATTTCAGACAGATCGCAGAGGAAAGCCGAGTAGTCATCCGGCAGGACAACGACCGGAGCGTCGTTGAACTCAACCGTGACAACCGTTGATTTCGTAATCTCGTTGCCGCAATCATCTGCAACCCTGATTTCTATCGGGTAGTCACCTGCGACATCGGCGAAGAAACAGACGTGGCCGGAGCCGGCGTCGTAAGTACCGAGGCTGATATCGAGGCGAGTGATGTCAAAGTCGGTGTCTTCTATTGTGACCTCAAAGCAGATATCATCCGGCTCACAAAGGCGCGTGGTGAAATCATCCGGCATCACGAGAGTCGGAGGGTTGCCGCCGGTCACCACCAACTCTGACGTGCAGGTGGCGGTGTCGCGATCGTTGAAGGCGGTGACATCTATAGTGTAGTTGCCGGCCTCGGTGACTTCGAGACAGACATTGCCGTTCTCGTAGTACGCAGGGTCGCTGACCAGAACCTCGACGTTGGAGCCGGTTACCGTCACCGGCAGACAGAGCGTAGTCGGCTGAGTCAGACACAGGGCCGTATCGACAGAACCGATGCAAGTGACTATCGGCGGTACGTACTGGCCGATTTCGACGTTGACCTGACAGGTCTCTGTGTTACACTCGGCAACGGCGGTTATGTCATACTGGTACATGCCGGTGCTGGTAACGTAGGCCACAAGTTCACCGGCGGCAGCATCGTAGTAGCCGTCCGGGGAAACCGTTATCTCTACCTCATCGGTCGGGGTAATTGCAACCGGGATGCGAATGGTGTCGGGGACTTCAACCCAGAGATAGAACGGGTCAACGGGGCAATCAATTGCGACCGACGTGCCTTCGGTCACCGTAACCGTGATCGTCTTCTCAGAGCTGGCTTCGCATTCGTCGGTGGCAGTGATGGTGATCTGGTGATCTCCGTACGCATCCGGCGTGAAGCAAACGTGTCCGTCGCGAACCACGCCCAGCGAAGTGCGGATTTCGTACAGATTGCCGTCGGCGTCGGTAGCCTCGAACGGCACACAAATTTCAGCCAGTTCACAGAAACTGAGACTGGTATCGGCGGCCTCAACGACCGGCGCAGCGTTCCAGCTCAGACCAACCGTAAACGAGCAGTCTGATTCACTACAAGCGTTCGTAGCAGTAACGGTGAATTCGCTGACACCGAAATCGCCCACGGTGACCGTAACGAAGCCGTCGGCGTATTCACCGGCCGGTTCGACCGTCACGACAGCGTCGTCACCTGTGACGGTCACCGGAATCTGTATCGTCGCGGGATCGTTTTCACAAAGGAACAACGTAGTGTCAGCAACCGAGCAGGTAACTTCGACCGGCTCAAGGAACTCGACCTGGAAGGTGCAAGTATCGTTGTTGCACTCGGACTCGGCTACTACCGTTATCTGGTAGAGGCCGTATTGCTCGACAGTCACGCAAAGCTGATCGTTTTCCCAGTTGCCGAAGCTGGCATCCACCGTAAACTCGTCGCCGATGATCGGCAGCGGAATGCACTGAGTGCCCAGTTCACAGAAGGTGAACGGGGCCGGGTTCACGGGGCAGCTTATCTCTACTTTCGAGCGTTCGTTGACGGTGGCTGTGACGGTAACATCCGCCTGTTCACCACATTCGTCAGTCACGGTAACCGTGAGAGAGTAATCACCGAAGGCATCCGGTATGAAGCAGACTTCACCGGTCGGCGGTGTCATCTGCAATCCGACGCGATCCTGCAGCTTGAGCGGGGCAAGAGCGACGGTCGGGCCTTCGCCGTCGAGAATGACGCTGCCAAACGAGCTGGTAATATCAGTGATGTTGTTATCAACGTCGTCGGCCCAGAACGGCACACAGACTTCCTGAAGCTCACAGTAGCTAACCGTGAGGTCATTCATCTCAACCTTCGGGGCGGAGTTGAATACGGCTGTGACGTCGAAACTGCACTCAGCCGGTTCGCAGGGCAGAGACGAGTGTGTCAGAGTAACCGTCTGCGTGCCCGTCTCGGAGACCGGAACGAGCACAAACCAGCCGTTGTCGAACTCAACCGTTGCCGGAGCGGAGGCCGTAATCATCTGGTTGGGGCCGTCGCCGCCTGAAATCTCAAAAGGAATGATAAGCGTCTCGGGACCGCAGAGGGAAACCGTGGTGTCGTTCGGACAGGTGATATCTGGCGAGTCTACCATCTCAAGGTTGAACTCGGTAACGCAAGTGTCGGTATTGCAGTCACCAACGGCAATAATGACGATTTCAGTAAACGGGAGATCATCAGTGTGGACGCAAACCTGTCCATTGTCGTACCAGCCGACCGAAGTGGTAACTTCGCTCGGGTCACCGGTGATGGTAACCGGGAAGCAGACTGCGCCCGGACCACAAACCGCCAGACTGGCGGGATCGGGGCATTCGATAGCTACTACCGAGGGCTGCTCGATAGTGAAGCAGACCTGAAGCTCATCGGTCAGACCGCACTCGTCGGTAGCGGTAAACGTGATGCAATGCTCACCGAAGCTGTCGGGCAGGTAACAGAAATTCGTATCAATATGGCCTTCGCCAATCGGTCCCCAGGTACCGGACTGATCCGCTACTATGCCCTGAAGATTCTCATTGACGTCAAAGATATTAAGCGGGATGCAGATTTCTTCCAGTTCGCACTGGTATATCAACGTCTCGGCAAACAGCGTGGTCAGCACCGGAGGCGCGTTTAGATCAATTGTGACGTTCATCTCATCGGTGCGCTCGGCACCACAAGAATCGATCACGTGAACGGAGATGGTGTAGTGGCCTTCGCCGTTCGGCTCAAAGCAAACCGTGTTTTCGTAGTCGTCGTAAGTGCCGCCCTCGACGGTCACTTCGGCAATGTTGCCGTCGATATCGGAGATACCAACGGGCAGACAAACCGTGCCGTCCTCACAGAGGAAGACGGTAGTATCTGTCGGCATCATAACCAACGGCTGACTGTTGGTCTGCACCTCGACAGTAAACTCACAGGTGTGCGTACCGCAGGCGGTGGTTACAGCGACCGAAAGCGTATTTTCAAGGCAGCAATCTGAGACGAAACAGATCGACTGTGTTTCCTCGTTCCAATAAGTGGCAGTGCCACCAACCGTAACCTCTGCCCCGTCGGGGATTCCCTCAATCGGGAAGCAAAGCGTGTCCGGCTCGCAGAGGAAGATCAGTGTGTCATTCGGGCAGACGATGTGGACATCCTGATCAGTCTTGACTTCTATGTTAGCAGTGTCGACCGCAACGTGACCGCACTCATCGGTGGCAGTCACGACAATCTGGTAGTCGCCCTTGTTGTACGGGACAAAGCAAACCTGACCGTCAGCGAAAGTACCCAGGCTCGAAGTGATCTCAGTGATGTCGCCGTCGATATCTGTAACCTCGACCGGGATGCAAATCTCACGCGGGTAGCATAAATAGATGCCGGTGTCAGCCAGGCCGGCGATAACCGGGGCGCTGCCAACTGCGACGTCGACAGTCACCGTCTCTGAAACGGTGTTCTCGCATTCATCCGTAGCGGTTACTGTCAGGCTGTAAGACCCGGAGCCTTCCGCCATGAAGCATATCTGACCGTCGGCGTAGGTACCGATGCTCGTCGAGATCACGAGATTGTCATCGTCGACGTCAGTTATCTGAACCGGGATGCAGACTTCTCCCGGATCGCAAAGCGCGATCGTGGTGTCGTACAATCCTTCGATTACCGGCGGGGTGTCGAGCTGCACGTCGACCAGCACAGTGTCTGCGGCCTGATTGCCGCAGTCATCCTGAACGGTGAGGATCAACTCGTAAACGTCGGCCGTTTCGGCAAGGAAACAGACCATGTTGCCCTGTTCATCCCAAGTGCCTATCGACGTCAGCACGGTAACCTCGCGGTCGCTAGTAATCGTGGCGGGAATGCAGACCGTCTGCGGAGCGCAGAAGGCGAATTGCATATCATCGCCCAGACTGACGGTCGGCGGGTCAACCGGCGTCAGCGTAACGACCGTCGTGTCAGTGGCGGTGGCGCCGCAGGCATCGGTGACAGTCATGATGACTTCGTAGGTACCAGCAGCATCGACACCCAGACAGATGGTTTCCGTCTCGGGATCGTAAGTGCCGAGGTTCAGATCGTACTCGACTATGTTGCCGTCAGGATCGGATGCAGTCGCGGAGAAACAGATCGTGTCGGCAAGACAGAACTCGTCCTCAAAGTCGTCAGCCATCATCAGCACCGGAACCTCGTTGCCGCGAAGCGTCACCTGCATGGTGCAGGTGTCGGCATGGCCGCAGGTATCGGAGCCGTACATGCTGATCGTGTAAGTGCCGAGACCATCGGTCGGGAAACAAACCGTCTCCCCGTCCAGAGTACCGAGAGAGACTTCGGTGGTCTCCCACGTGCTCGTGAAGCCGGTCAGGCAGATTTCGTTAGGAACCAATTCCGGCGGGACACAAAGGTCTATGGTCGTGTCGCCCGGACAGGCCAGATCGCCCGGCTCCGTGATGATGACTTCGACATGGAAGGTGTCGATACAGCACATCGGGGCCTTGTTCGGGTCGTCATGGGACTGCACACAACTGTCGGCGGAATAGAAAACAAAATTGTAAATCGCATGTTCAACGTCGCCGGGCATGAAGCAGGCGGTGCCGGAGGTGTCGCTCGTCTGGGTAAACGTACCCGGACCTTCCAGCATCGACAGAACAATAGGGTCACCCTCGGGATCCACGGCGAAAACGTCAAAACAGACTTCTTCGGGATCACAGAGGTAGACGACGGTGTCATAAGGGAGGCAGTACGGCGGGAGGTTGAGCACCACTTCGTCGGTGATGGTCGCCGTGTCTGCACCGCATTCGCTGAAGGCCGCAACTTCAAACGTGTAGGTACCGGACGTGTCCGGCTGATAGGCAAGCTGCCCGGTTTGCGGGTCAAGAGCTCCCGGACCGGAGACGAGTTCGTATGTCGTCCCGTCGGCTGCAATGCCAAGTTCGAGGATACGATCCTCGTGGAGGTTGCAGAGTTCGGCAAAGAACTGCTGATCCTCGATAGAGGGAATAAAACCGAGCTCAACCGTAAACGTGACCGTATCAACGAGCACGTGCTGCTGCTTGTCGGTCAACTGCCAGACAAACGTGTAATCGCCCGAAGTCTCAGGCGTGAAGCAGACGGTGGTGGTGAATTCGTATCCGAACAGTTCCGGTTCGTACGCAATAGGCCCACTGACCAGAGACAGCAACAGGCTGTCGGACTCGTCCGCGTCGGCAGCGGTGATATCAAAGCAGTATTGCTCCGCTTCGCACCAGACCAGCACGGTGTCATCCGGCAGAACGAAAGTCGGCACCCAGAGGGGTTCCACGGGTGTATCCACGCGGGACGGGCCACTGTTCGGTACAGACTGATCAGCTGTCGCCAGAGGGCTAAAGAGTGAAACACAAACAAATGTGAGAACCAGAAGACTGAGAAGCGACCTTCTCCTATTCATCTTTCCTCCAAAAACGGATGTCGTCCCGAGGCAGACAAGTGCCTACGTGTGCGGCACGGGAGCGACCATCCTAAGGCATTAGTCTCAGATCCTTAAAGGATGCTCTATAATCTTACCTGGCTATTTGCTTCCCCAGCGTGACCATCAGGCAGAGATTTAAAGAAGTATAATGTACTGGTAATCGCCAGCGTCTCAATATACTTCTTTCTCCCTATCTGTCAAGGCAGATTAGCCAGCCAGAGACCTTCCTGCAAGAAACGGGCCAACCGCTAATTACCTGAAAACAGGGAACTTACCGACATCCAAGTCGATTATCTGCACAACGTTTACCTTTATGTGAAATATCCATGCGTAAGTTGTGTGCCGACTTGCAAAAACGGCCTTCAGACAGCGTCAGATTGTTATCTTTAAGTACTCGGAATTGGCTGATTTCTTTGTTCAATAATTACTCGAAGCCCCTAGCGATTACTATTGGATTGGTGTGAAAACCGATGCGGAATGATGACAATATTGCAACAGGCTAACAAACCTAACAATATCCGCTTTTGTGGGTTGATTATCGCAGGAAGTGCGCCAATTGCTGCGTCGGGCGGGCGTAGGGCGAGGATTGGTTAGAGGGTCGGGGAGATAGAATGGCGGTGGAATTCTTCTGCCCTTTTGTTCTGCATGGCAGTGATGAGGTTCAGGAGCCGGACTGTGTAGGCGGCCACAACTCCGCACATCAAGGCCATGAGACTACCCGCAGCGAGAAACAACATCGGGGACATCGTGCCATCAGCCGGGAACCCAACGTCCTTGACGGCAAAGAAGGTCGATCCGGTAAACCCTGCAAGGAGGAATGTTCCCCAAGCTTCAGGTGCTTTGGACAGGGCGCTCAGTTTGATCCAAGAAAGCCGCGGCCTCACCTGAGGATAACCGACACCTCGGCTCGCATTCCAAACTTCTTTGATCACCCCGGTAGCCCCGATGAGATTCACTATCGGAATGGAGACTATCAGCGCACTCCTCATGGGTGTATACGTCCAGAGCTGCACTCCGGGGAAAGAACGGACGTTGGCGACAACCCGATATGTCCACAGTCCACACATGGCACCTGCGACAATTAGTACCACAAACGCAATCCGCAGACTCGCTGCCCGAGCATCCAAATACCACTCACTCGCGCTCAGTACTGTCCCGTCAATGCCGACTATTCGGATCGCTTCCGAAGCGTAGATCACTGCCACCCAGATGGACAGAGTAACGTACGCCCAAAGAGGAATGGCCGCCAGCTTCGCAAGACCATCGGCGGGTCTGTATTTGTGCTTGGTTTTCATATCACTCATGGCGTCTTTCTGTTCAGGTGCCGGGCGTGGTGGTCATGATGTGCGGCAGAGTCTGCGCCCTGGTGTTTTGCATAGCGGTGACGTCCTTGACAAAGCGAATGCAGAGACGAGCAGCTACTACGAAGAGCACGTTCACCACTGCAGAACCGGCTACGCAGGCCTTCACGGGCGATCCTTCCGTCGCAACGACCGCGAAACGGAGTACTATAAGCGATATCATGAACGCACCAAACGTCAGACTCCACCAACGCTCCAGATAGCTGGGAGCTTTTCCATCTTGATCTTCCGGTTTCGGATGGCTCTTCTTCCAGATGAACTCGGCGGCCTTCCAAGGTTTGTAGATAAGACGCTTCTCAGGGGCGACAGGCAAGAAGTACATGAACGCCCAGCCATCCACCCACCCGGGATGAACGTCGCCGAAGACCCTGAGATTGCTGCTGACTCGATGAACCCACAAAGGGAACAGAACGAAACTCAGAAGAACCATCGGCATCCAGACCAACAAGAGTAGTCCGCTTATCAAGAGATGAGTGTCCAACGAGTTGCCTCTGCCCAGCGCTCCGAAAAGAACCGCAAGATCAAGGACGCCCTCCAGGCAGCATTCGCCGATAAGGATCCAGAAGACCGCAACGGTGACCTTCGCCAGACCATTGGCGGGTTTATACTCTGATTCTGTGTTCGTTGACGAATCCAAGACCTTCTCCCCTGTTCTGCTAAGCTGGCGTCAAGGCAGTATACTATGCGGTGACTTCCATGTCTATTATTTTCTATGCAAGCGCGGGTGTATCGCCGCATAAGAAAGCCCCAACCAGTTCAATAACCGGTCGGGGCTGAAAAGTCGACTCTAAATCTCAATCTACTTGTCGGCACTCAGAATCACCGGCATACTCTGGCTGGTGTTGCCGACCATCACCACCTTGGAGTTCGGTGACTCGGCCAGTTTCTGAGTAGCTTCGATACCCTTCCATTTCAGGTAGGATTGGGTTATACCGGCCGACACGATCTTCTGGAAATCGGCGATACCCTGCGCCTCGATCTTCTTGCGCTCGGCCTCGAGACGTTCCTTCTCGATGGTGAATTGCATCTTCTGAGCTTCCTGATCGGCGGTCAGTTTGAAGTTGATCGCCTCGGAGATTTTCGCCGGGATAACGACGTCGCGCACAAGCACGTTCTGGACCACAACCCACTTCTGGGCCACCTCTTTATTCAGTCCCGTCAGGATCTCAGAGGCCAACTCATCTCGTTTGGTGGAGTAAATCTCCTCCGGTTTGTAGCGCCCCGCTACACCGCGGGCGATTCCTCGAAGGTTAGGCGCGACTACGTCGTTGTAGTAGTTTGGACCGATCATAACTTGCAATGAATCGAGCTTATCCACCGTCGGATGGAACAGAATAGATACTTCCATCCGGATCGAAGCACCGTCAGATGACAGCACGTTCAGGGATTCCTTGCGCTCTTGCACCTGGGTCCGGTACACAAACATGGAGTTCCACGGCAGATGCCATGCAAACCCTTCGCCGTAGATGTTTCCAAACTCTGTACCTTCACCGAATTTCGCGTAGAACACTCCCCGGTGTCCCGACGGTACCTGTGTGCCGCATCCGATCGCTCCCAGCGCGATAATCACGACCAGCAACAACGGCAGCCCTTTTGATGGCTTGGTAGACATACGTCCTCCTTGATATGATTAAAAAACATCCGTCTGTTTTCTTATGACGAAGTTACTATTGGCGGGGCTTCGTATTCAAGCAAAAAAGGGGGCACGCGCGGTTTTATTGGAGGTGCCTGTGCGGCAACAGATAAGGCCGGGGCAGAATATCATCTGCCGCCCACGAGGCTTGATTCCGGGCCAAACAAGTTTGAGCCACTCGTGGCGTTCCCGGCCACCCGACAAGCATAGGACACGGCAGCCCGGTTCTCTACATCACGTACGGTACGCACCACATGTATTCGTCGTGCAGATAATCGAGATCGTCGGCAAACGACTGGATGCACAGCAAGTTGTATTGGCGTGAGTTTTTCTTGTCTGCTCTTACCACCGCAGTCGACACCAGTCCATTAGCAATCATATTACGCATGAAGTATCCGCTGGTGTCAACACCCGAGATCAGTTGGAAACTCCCTGGAGCACTTTCGGACCGCTCAACAGATACTGTGAGCCGACTCCGTACGACTACCGTGTCTAGCTCGATGAGGCGAACATACGGTATCCGGGGAATGTACAACTCGCTGGACTTGGGCAAGTCCTGGTACATTGAGTAGTCACCTGAGAATTCCGAGCCGTCCCATTTCTCGAGACGCACCACGAAAGGAGGGACGTTGTAGGCGCTTCCGGCCCCGTTGTATCCCCACAGCAGCCAACCCAGGTATTCATGGCCGTCATCGCCTAGCTTGAGGAAAAAGCCGTATCTGGTTATCTCGCGCCAGGCGGAATCGACAGCGGTCGAATCGGCATACGTCCTGGTGGTCTGGACATGAAATTCATCCGTCACTTCAACCAGGGCCTCGCGGAGTTTTCCGTAGTTACCGTAATCCTGATAGAGCGCAGTGTCGGAGTTGGCGACCGTGTCGTTAGTGCCCGGTTTTTGTACTTTCAGGGGCACGAGAAAGGCTTGATACGAAGATTTGATCGTCAGAATCGAATCCGTGTAGACGGCATTGTCGAACGGCACCGTGTACGGATCAGAGTTGATCAGTCCGGATGTGGAGAACAGTTCCAGACATTCGGTAGTCTCGGTTACGTACCTGATGACCTCGTCCTCGTCGACGACGATAGTGATGTCCTTCTCCTCGCAGCCACAGAGAATGACTCCCACACCTACGACCAGGGCCGTTGCAAACCAGATTGCTCGCGATGACAATTTGCTCATATACTCACCTCAAGATACTAAACTCTCAACGACCCCGTTTTGTTGTAACCTTTTTCATCCGGTTCTTAAGCTCCGCCATTTCGTCACGGATCATAATCGCCGTCTCGAAATCCAGGTTTTCTGCTGCGGTCTTCATAGCATTGCCGAGAAAAGCCATTTGATCCTCGTTTGACATCATCTCGAACTGCTTGGGCTTATCGAATACTTTCTCCTCGACAGTCCTTGAATCGGCAAACTTTGTCGACCGAAGGATCTCATCCCTCGTTTTGAAAATGGTCTCAGGATTGATATTGTGTTCCGTGTTGTAGGCCATCTGTTTCTCCCGACGACGAGCGGTCTCATTCATGGCTTTGCGCATCGAGTCGGTAATCTTGTCAGCGTAGAAAATGACCGCGCCGTTTTTATTTCTGGCGGCACGGCCGGCGGTCTGAATCAGTGACCGCTCCGACCGCAGGAAGCCCTCCTTGTCGGCATCCATAATTGCTACCAGCGAAACTTCGGGAAGGTCCAACCCCTCGCGAAGAAGGTTCACGCCGACGAGTACATCAAATACGTGCAGGCGAAGATCACGGATGATCTCGGTGCGTTCAATCGTTTTGATTTCCGAATGCAGATAACGTACTCGAATACCGGCCTTGTCCATATAATGAGTGAGGTCCTCGCTCATGCGCTTTGTGAGCGTAGTAACCAGCACCCTCTCCCCACGCGCTCTGCGGATTCTGACCTGTTCGAGGAGGTCATCTACCTGAGTCGCCAGCGGTTTGATCACGATCTCCGGATCAAGCAGCCCGGTCGGGCGGATAACCTGTTCCACAACAACACCTTCAGACTTCTCTAACTCGTAATCGGCAGGCGTTGCGGAAACGTAAACAACCTGCTGCTGCATGGACTCGAATTCATCAAAAAAGAGCGGGCGGTTGTCCAGCGCCGACGGCAACCGGAAACCGTGATTCACCAAAACTTCCTTGCGGCTCCGGTCGCCGGCAAACATCCCTCTGATCTGTGGAATCGACTGGTGAGACTCATCAATGATAGTAATGAAATCCTGATTGAAGAAATCAATCAACGACTTTGGGCGCTCACCCTCTTCTCTGCCAGTGAGATACCGGGAGTAATTCTCGACGCCACTGCAGTAGCCGACTTCTTTCAGCATCTCAATATCGTATTTGGTCCGTATCTCTATGCGCTGCGCTTCCAGCAGTTTGTCCTCGGATCGAAAGTGCTCAAGCTGCTTGACCAGTTCCTTCTCGATCAACTGGATCGACCTATTCAGCGTCGGACGCGAAGTGACAAAATGTTTGGCCGGATAGACTGCAACCTGATCACGCTCGGCTACGATCTCGCCGGTGAGTGGGTCAACCTCGGTGATTTTCTCAAGCTCATCGCCAAAGAACTCAAACCGGAGTGCCGTTTCGTGATAGGCCGGTATCAGTTCTATAGTGTCGCCGCGGACCCGGAAATTGCCCCGGCTGAAATCGATGTCATTGCGATTATAATGAATGCTGATGAAATGCCGGATGCACTCATCACGATCCATTTCGGTACCTGCCTTGAGCATCAGCATTTGCTTACGGTATTCTTCCGGCGAACCGATGCCGTAGATGCAGGAAACAGACGCGACTATAATGACGTCGCGGCGATCCAGTAGTGAAGCGGTCGCGCGAAGTCTCAGCCGGTCAATGTCCTCGTTGAGGGCTGTGTCTTTTTCGATAAACGTATCTGTGGTTGGAAGATACGCCTCCGGCTGATAGTAGTCGTAGTAGCTGATGAAAAACTCAACCGCATTGTGGGGGAAAAACGCCTTGAGTTCGCCGTAGAGCTGTGCCGCCAGAGTTTTGTTATGCGAAATCACCAGCGCCGGTTTGCCGTACTGAGCAATGACGTTGGCCATGGTGAACGTCTTGCCCGAACCCGTAACTCCAAGCAGCGTTTGATGTTTCCGTCCGGCTTTCAGACCGTCCATAAGCTCCTGAATGGCTTGCGGCTGATCCCCTCGAGGGGGGAATCCGGCCCTGAGTTTAAACGGGGAACCGGTTGTCTGTAGGTCGTCTTGAGTCGACATGGCTTTTTGCTCACTTTCAGTCAAGCTCCAAATATAACCCCGCAAAGCTTTCAGGCAATCACAATAAGCCGAATAAAAACCAGAGGTTCCCTTGTCAACAACTGGAACCATTGATTTCCTGGCCGGTGTAACTGATGATTCCTGCCCTTGCGGAGGGCCAGAAACAAGTTTGAGCTTGACTTAACGGGCGAAAACATTAGTTTGTTTGGCTTAACTCTAAACTGGCAAACAACTTCTGTTGCCGTCGAAAGGAACACAATGTACGCTGTCTTTGAGGTGTCCGGTTTCCAGTATAATGCTGAAGAAGGAGCCGTGCTTACAGTCCCGCGGCAGAAAACTGCTGTGGGTGAGACATTTGAGATTCCCGACGTACTACTCGTCAAGGACAATGATACCACACATATAGGTACTCCGCTGGTCGAAGGTGCCAAGGTCGAGGCCGAGGTACTGGCCAACGATAAAGCAGACAAAGTACTCATTTATAAGTACAAGCGTCGCACCAAATACCGTCGGACCCAGGGTCACCGGCAGGACCAGACCAGAATAAAGGTCAAGAAGATAGTCGTATCATAAAACCTGTCTCGCACACTGGAAATTACCGATGATTGTTGGAGCACGGACCGCTCTTGTCGCCCTGTTGCTTTTTGTCGCTCTCTCCGGCCTGGTTAATGCCCAGGTCGAATATAATGTGGTTGATATTGAGATTCATGGCAACCGCATAGCAACCGAATCGCTCATCATGGGAGTGTCCTCTATTGTAAAGGGCTCCCCGTTGACTCCGGCAGTCATTCAGAAAACAATACACCGCCTCTACGGTCTGGGATTGTTTTCCGATGTGCGCCTTGATGCCGAAGAAGCGCCGGGGGGGCTCAAGGTGTTTATCACCGTCAAGGAGCTTCCCAAACTCGCCGGCCTTGAATTCGAGGGCAACAAGAAGATCAAGTCCAAAGATCTGAAGGAGTCTCTCGGCCTTGGCGTGGGTGGCTACATCTCCCCTTACCTCATCCATCTCAAACGCCAGGAGATTGCCGACAAGTATGCCAAGAAAGGCTACTTTCAGGCTAAGGTTGAGGGTATTCTCGATTACAACAGCGATTCGACCGAAGCAATCCTGACCTTCAAGATAGAAGAGAAGTCCAAGATCAAGGTCGAAAAAGTCGAGGTCACCGGCAACGACCGGGTCCACAAAAAGACCCTCATCAAGGAAATGCGTAACCGCAAGCGCGGTTTCCTGAAAAGCTCCGACTTCGCCCAGGAGAAGTACGAAGAAGACCTTGAGAAAGTCATCGAGGAGTATCACAAGCGGGGCTATCTCGATGCCTTCATGATCTCCGACAGCACCAGTATCGACACGGCCAGCAACAAAATGACGGTTCACCTGAACGTGTATGAGGGACCGCGGTATTACTTTGGCACGGTTGAGTTCAATCAAAACGAGATCATCTCCGACAAGTATCTTGCAAGTAAGATGAAATTCAAGGAAGGCAAGGTCTTCGATACCGAGAAGTACGAAGAGTCCGTCTTTGAAATCTATACGGCCTACCAGGAGATCGGTCACCTTCACTGTCGGGTATTCGACGAACGCACCACCCGGGCCGACTCGGTTATCGATATTAGCTACAATATCACCGAGGGCCTTCCGGCGCATATCAATCTGGTTAAGATCACGGGTAATACCCGCACGAAGGACCACGTGATTCGTCGCGAGTTCGCCGTCAGGCCGGGACAGATATTTAACCGGTCACTGCTGATGCGTTCTGTTCGCGACGCCATGGCGCTAAACTTCTTTTCCAATGTCGAACCGGTGCCGATTGATTTGCCGAACGGTGATATTGATCTCGAATTCAAGGTAACGGAAAAGCAGACCGGCCAGGTTTCTGCCGGCGCGGGTTACAACAGTCAGGACAAGCTGGTTGGTTCGCTCGGCATGGGCATTCCGAATTTCCGGGGCAACGGCCAGAGCCTGTCGTTTAACATTGAGTTCGGCAAAAATCGCAGTTCGTTCTCAGTTTCGTTCACCGAACCGTGGCTGTGCGGACGCCCCACGCTGTTTGGCGCAGACATCTTCTCGCTCAACCGTCGCTGGTACGACGACTACACCGAGGGACGCCAGGGTGCCTCCATCAGACTCGGACGACGTCTCCGTTGGCCGGACAACTATTTCAGAATCGTAGGATCCTACCGTGTTGAGCGCAATCGCTTCCACGACTATGACGATGACTTCCTCGAACAGAATTCGCGCACGACGTTAGTCAACTACGACTGGGTTGAACTGAGAGATGGGGCTTTGCACAACGAGCATGTTGACAGCACGCGGATTGAAGAGGCTCTCCCCGGTTCTGTCGTTGCTTATGAGGAAGAGTGGAAGTCAGCCTCAAGGATTGCCCTCACGCTCACTCGTGACTCCCGAAACCTTCCAGAATTTTCTACCTCCGGCTCACTGTTCTCGTATTCATTTGAGAACACCGGCGGACCGTTGACCGGCTACTGGCGATACCAGCGCCATCGGATCAGTTTCGCCAAGTTCGTCCCGCTGTTCTGGAAAGTGGCACTGGCGGCCAAAGTACAGTACGGCGTCATAATAGGCGGTTCGGATGATGATCTGGACAAGAGGATACTGATCTCTGATCGGTTCAACCCGGGCGGTACGGCCTATGACGGCACCGTTCGCGGCTACGATGACGGCACCCTCACCCCTGACTCAGTGGTGACCGGAAGCCGCACGACCGTCTGGTATAACGATGATCCGGAGAACATAGAACCGGGTGACGAGCCGGATTCCACGTACACTACTTCTTCGTTCACCACGCGTGTTCGGGGCAAGTATATGCTGGTATCCAACATAGAATTGCAGATACCGATTGTCGAGCGTAGCGTGTACGGGCTGGTTTTCTTCGACGCCGGCAACTCCTGGCTGCACGCCAACGACATCAAACCGTTCACTGACATGTATAAGGGAGTGGGAGTGGGGTTCAGAGTATTGGTGCCGGGTATCGGCACGATTGGATTTGATTTCGCCAAACCGCTTGACGATCCCCCTGATGAAAACGACGACAGGTCGTGGCGGCCTCATTTCCAAATTGGAACGACGATTAGATAGTAGACATATAACGACGCAGGAGAGGACGGTATGCGTACCATCAACAAAACAATACTTGTTCTGGCTTGCATGTTTGTCATACTGGCAGCATGCGGCACCGCTTTCGGCCAGGGAGCCAAAATCGGATACGTCAACGATGAAGTCATCAAAGAGAATTACCGTGAGTGGCAGCGCGCCGAAGACCAGTGGGAAATCGAACGCAAGGCATGGGACGACGAAGCCCTGGCCATGCAGACCGAACTGGAAGAGATGATCGATGAATACGACAAGCAGAAGCTGATCCTGTCCGAAGACAAAAAGAAAGAGCGTGAGGCGACTATCCGGGTGAAGAAAGATGCTCTGGATACTTTCACTCGCACAGTCTACGGTCCCGGTGGCAGCGCTGAGAGGAAGTATATGGAATTGGTCTCACCGATTCAGGACAACCTCACCAAGGCAATTGAACTGGTGGCAATCGAAAACGACTACGACCTGATTCTCACCCTGCAGTCCGGTATCGGTTACATCAAGGAAACCCTGGACGTAACGGATAAGGTCCTCGCCCAACTTGAGAAACTCGACCAGTAGTATTTCAATGACGCTCGCTGATATCGCCGCCGTCGTGGGCGGCGATATCGACGGCAACCCCGACACTATCATCAACGGACTGGCCCCGATCGAATCGGCCGGTCCGGGCATGATCAGTTTTGTCGCCAACAAGAAGTACGTCAAGTTTATCGCGACAACTTCGGCGGCAGCGCTCATTCTCGACCCGGCCACTCCCTGCCCCGACATTCCGGCTCTACGACACGCTGATCCCTATCTGACATTCGCTCGCGTGATGTCGCTGTTTCATCCGCTGAAACGTGTGGTGCAGCCGGGTATCGACAAATCCTCAGTAGTAGGTAATAACGCCCGGGTCGAGCAGTCGGCTGGCGTCGGCCCTCTATGTCATATTGGACAGGACGTCCATATAGGCACCGATACGCAACTCGTATCCTCAGTGTATGTGGGGAGCAATGTTACAATTGGCAGCAACTGCCTCCTCTACCCCGGTGTGCGCATTCTCGACGATTGCGTCCTGGGGGACAACGTGACTCTGCATCCGGGTGTTGTGATAGGTTCCGACGGCTTTGGCTATGCTGCCTCGGAAACCGGACCGTTCAAGATTCCGCAGGTGGGAAACGTGGAGATCGGCAGTGATGTCGAGATCGGTGCCAACACCACAATCGACCGCGGTGCTATTGGACCTACTCGAATCGGACGCGGCACCAAGATCGACAATCTCGTGCAGGTGGGGCACAACGTGCAGATCGGTGACTTTTGCATTATCGTCGCCCAGGTGGGAATAGCGGGATCTGTGGTTATCGAAGACCGTGTCACATTGGCCGGAAAGGCAAGCGTGGCGGGCCACATCGAGGTTGGCCACGACGCTATTATCGCAGCTCATACACTCATTACCAAATCAGTAGCGCCGGGCGAGACCATGCTCGGAAATCCGGGCAGATTGGCCTCAAAGACCCGTCGTATCGAGGCCGCTCTCAGAAATCTGCCAGAGATAGTGAAGCGCCTTCGCAAGGTAGAGGAAAAGCTGTCAGACAGCTAGGTCTCTACGAGATTATTCGGCCCTCGATTTCGGCGATCTTATCCCAGTTCTGCTCCATCTCGGCTACGAATCTCAGAGCGCTTCCGGTATCTCCGCTTTCAACCGCATGTCGAATCCGGCAGAGCGCTCCCCACTGCTGACGGTTAATGATTTTCCAACTCGCAATCTCCGAGCTGAGGTTGATGGCCGCCGCATTGAACGAGTTGGCGACATCGCGGAGGGGATCATCCGAGCTAAGTCTGACTCGCGCAGTAAGATCGCCGGCGCCGAGTTCGTTCAGCTGGGCTATGACTTCGCGAGCCGGAGCTTCCATACGGGAGACCGGCAGAATGGTCATAACGCCTATTGCCGTGATGGCTGCAATCACCGCCGAGATCATATACGGCATGAGAGTCGTGATCGCCAGTTGCATGCTGTCTGACCCCGAGACGCTGACCGGATCGGGAGTCATGCTGTTGTAAACGGTGATTACGGCACCCGAAACGAGCACGGCGGAAAAGCCCATGAAAGCGGCTGACCGTCGGAGTTTGCTGGTGCTGAAGGCTGAAGCCATGGTGTCGTTGTGGTCTGGCATTGTCGTGTCTCCTAACCGGGTTCCAGGTCTGAAAGGGACGCAATGTGTACGCGCCCGCACGCATAGTAGAGATTCGGAAGGACCATCAAGGATTCTTAGTATAGACTCTGAACGATTTGTGGCCTGATTTCATACAGCAGTAAAGCCCGCCGGGGGCGGGCTTTACTGGCGGTCTGTGCGGGAAATGATCAGAACGGCAGGTCGTCGTCGTCGCCTCCTGCGCCTTCCGGCGAAGGAGAATCGTCGCGGGCCGGCGGAGCGCTCTGGCCTCCACCACCCGGAGCGGCATCCTGACGACCACCGACAAACGAAAAGTTCTGCACGATGACCTCAGAGATGTATCCCTTTCCCGAGCCGTCTTTCTTGTCGTACGAGCGGTTGTCGATCCGTCCCTCGATGAAGACCTCACGGCCCTTGGACAAATACTCTTTGATGACTTCGGCCTGTTTGCCCCAGGCAACGATATTGTGCCAGGTGGTTGATTCCTGTCGCTGGCCGTCCTGACCGGACCAGCGCTCGCTGGTGGCAATCGTGAAGTTACAAACGGCTTTGCCGGACGGGGTGTATCGGAGCTCGGGATCTTTCCCCAGTCGACCCAAAAGAATGGCTTTGTTCACACTCATTAAAACGTGTCTCCCTCTGTTATTTGGCCCCGAATATAACCCGCACCGCCGTTGCCGTCAAGCGGCCTGTCGTACAGCCCATATTTAACTTGATAGCTCCACACAGATACGGTATTTTCGCACTCTACGGAGTGTGTACTTATGAATATGGATTTTGACTGTCAGTCCGCAATCACATCTTTAAAAAGATTTCTCACCGGTAGTCTCAACCTGAGCGGCCTCTCCGGGTACGTGGTGGGGCTTTCCGGAGGCATTGATTCTGCCCTCTCAGCCAGCCTCGCGGTCGCCGCGGTCGGTCCGGAGAAGGTGTTTGGCGTTCTCATGCCGTACAAAACGTCTTCCGATAGCTCCATTGCCGATGCTACTAAGTTGGTGAAGCATCTGGGAATCGACCACAAGCTGGTAGACATCTCCCCTATGATCGACGCCTATTTTGACGAAATCGACGAATCCCGTCGCCTGCGAGCCGGCAACAAGATGGCGCGCGAGCGGATGTCGATTTTGTTCGACACAGCCCACGAGATGGGACGACTGGTTCTGGGAACCGGCAACCGGACAGAAATCTGTCTCGGATACACGACCCTCTACGGCGACTCGGCCTGCTCGGTGAATCCGGTCGGTGAGTTGTACAAATCGCAAGTGCGCCAGATGTCCAAAGAACTCGGCGTACCAGAGTCGATCATCACCAAGCCCCCCAGCGCCGATCTCTGGAAAGACCAGACCGACGAAGGCGAAATCGGTGTCACCTACGAAACGATAGACCGGATATTGCACCGCATCATCGACGACGGCGAGAGGTCGATCAAAGCGCTCGAAGCGGAAGGGCTTCCGCAGATGGATGTGAGCCGTGTGGTTTCGCTCATCAATCGCAATGCCTTCAAACGCTCATTGCCGCCGGTAGCCCCGCTGGGAAAAGTGCCGGTGCCGGACGCAATCGATTTGACCGAGTGACGGCAGAATTATGCCAGAGACGCCCGGAATCATTTACCTCGTCCCCACGCCGATAGGCAACATGGGTGATATCACTGCCCGATCTATCGAGATACTCTCTTCAGTGGACATAATAGCCTGCGAGGACACCCGCACGAGCGGCGGCCTGCTGAAGAAACTCGATATCAAGAAAAGACTCATCAGCTATCACGATTTCAACGAGACCCGCCGCGCCGAGCAACTTGTTGCCTTAATCAAAGAGGGACAAAACGTTGCGGTGATCACCGATGCCGGTGCACCGGGAGTTTCCGATCCGGCCTATCGAATCGTGCGGGCGGCTATCGACAACAGTATCGAGGTCAGTGCCCTTCCGGGAGCAAATGCCGTCTTACCGGCGTTGACAGCCTCCGGTCTGCCGACCGATCGATTCTTTTTCGAGGGCTTCCTTTCCAACAAGTCTGCCGCACGCCGACGACGACTTGAGCAATTGACTGCCTTCGAGCACACGCTCTTGTTTTATGAATCTCCCCACCGCGTTCACAAGACCCTGACAGACATGCAGGATATCCTTGGGGATCGTGAGGCGTGCCTGGCACGGGAGATCAGCAAGAAGTTTGAGCAGTACATCAGGGGCACCATCAGCACAATTTTGGAGAGAATCGCTGATCGCAAGGTGAAGGGTGAAATCGTGCTGGTTGTAGCCGGTAACCGTGGAAAGACAAAGTCGAAAGATGACAGGTAGCAAAGCGACAGGCGCTCGTCCTATCTATCCGTTCGATTGGCTTGTCATCGGGTACAGCCTGACGATGGTGGTTGCGATATCCCTGTTTGGTCGCCCGCTTGAGAGCTACGTCGGCAGCATCCTCTTCTACAGTGCCATGGCGGTCATCGCCGCGATGATCGTGCGGTATGTCGATGAAATGCGAGGTCGGCTGGCAGCGTTCATTCGCATTATGTACCCGGCGGTCATGTTCACGTTCTTCTACACGCAAACAGGCGGCCTGATGTTCCTCCTGCATGGGGAGTTCTTTGACTGGCAGTTGGTGACGTTTGAGAAGATGCTTTTCGGGGTGCACCCGACACTTTACATCGATTCGCATCTGCTGAGCGTCTGGACCACTGAAGTCCTGTCGTTCTGCTATTTCAGCTATTACCTTATGCTGCCGGGATTTCTCTTCCCCGTATTTATCAAAAGAGATTACGATATCCTCAAGCGTTTCCTGACAGCGACCTGCCTGACGTTTTTTCTGTCGTATTTGCTTTTCAGCCTATACCCTGTCGAGGGGCCGCGCTGGCATTTTGCGGCGGATTACATGAATCAGGTCGAGGGACCGATGTTCAGACAGATGGTGAATTTCGTCATTCACAACGGCGCCGTACACGGCGGCGCAATGCCGTCTTCGCATACCGGAGTGGCGCTGGTGATCATGCTGTTCTGTTTCCGGCACTATCGCGCGGTTGGCTGGATTCTGCTACCGATTGTCATCGGACTGGCCGCGGGGACTGTCTGGGGACGGTTCCATTATGTCTCAGACGTAATAGTCGGAGCTGCAATTGCAGTCTTTTCCGACTTATTGGTGTTGAAGTATTATGACCGGTGGGTCGGCACCGATCGACAAACTGAATCGGATAGAAAGGTCGTGCAACAACATGTGTCCTGAGTTATTCCATATCGGTCCTGTACCCATACGTTCGTTTGGTATCATGCTGGCCCTGTCGTTTCTGGCAGGAGTAATCTACGTCAGTCGAATGACTCGCCGCGACGGCAAGGATTTTGAGCCATACTTGACCGTGGCCTATATACTGATAATCGGGGGCATCCTCGGCGCACGAATTTCATACGTCTTGCTGCACTGGTCAGACTTTGCCCACAACCTCGGGGCAGCTTTCAACCCGTTCCACAGCGGTCAATTTGGAATCGCCGGGCTGAACCTCTACGGTGGCGTGTTGGCGGCCATTGGCGGTGCCTGGGTGTATTGCCATCTCAAGAAGATGTCGGTGCTGGAGGTTTTTGACTATTTCTCTCCCTCGCTGGCACTCGGCATAGGCATCAGTCGAATCGGCTGTTATCTCAACGGCTGTTGTTTTGGTACTCCAACGGAGCTGCCGTGGGGTGTGATGTTTCCCGTGGGATCAATTCCGTTTGCCATTTTCGGAAGCCAGCATATCCACCCGGCGCAGATATACAGCTCGCTCTACGGCTTCGGCCTGTTCGTGCTGCTGCACTTCATGATGAAAAAGAAACAGTTCATCGGGCAACTGGTGTCGGTACTGTTCATTTCTGAGGCCTGTTTCCGGTATGCGATCGAGTACGTGCGGTATTACGAAGATGCGATGTATTTCGATCTCTGGGGCATGCACCCGACTTATAATCAGGTCGTGTCGATAAGCCTCTTTATCGCCGGCGCAGCCATGTACTACTTGAATTCGAAGAAAGCAAGATCGGCCAAATCCCAGGCTGTCGATTCAGAATGACCGACAGCCCACGTAATCGTTACATCAGCGAATAGCCACCGTCGACAATCACCGTCTGCCCGGTGATCCAGCTCGCTTTCGGACTGGCGAGAAACACAACAACATCGGCAACCTCTTCCGGTTTGCCGATTCGTTTGAACGGAGTTCGATTTGAGACTTCGCGCTTCATTTCCTCAAAATTCGGAAAAACCGACAGTGCCCGCGTGTCAATGAACCCGCCGGAAACGGCATTGACGGTGATCTGTCGCGGGGCCATTTCGATCGCCGCGTACCGGACGATATTCTCAAGCGCCGCCTTGGAAACGCCAATCGCTGAATATCCGGGGATATATCGAATTGAACCCAGCGAGGATAGCGTGACAATTCGACCGTGGTCGGGGATGATCGAGGATCCCAGCTGGATGCAGTGCAGGAAGGCGCGTGCGTTGGTGTGCATCGACAAATCCCAGGCTTTATCATCGATGTCAAGCAGGTCCGTGTACAGCCCGAGGGCGGCGTTGGAGACCATGATGTCCAGCTTGCCAAAATGCTTATCTATCGCTTCAAATATCCCCGGTATCTGATCATGGTTTCCCATGTTAGCACGATGAGCGAAGCAGTCCACACCGTAGCTTTTGATCTTCTCCACCGCCTCGCTGGCCGACTGCCGCGAGCGAAAATAGTTCAGTACGACATTCGCGCCCTTCTGGGCAAGTTTCTCGGCAACCGAGAAACCGATGCCTCTCGTGCCTCCTGAAACAAATGCGACTTTCCCTTCCAATTCCATTTCCGTATTCCTCCTGAATCGATTTCGTCCTTGAAATGCTGCTGAGAGGCGTGCCCGCTATATCGCGTTGCTGCCCTCCTGGCTTTCTACGTCTTCAGCCAGGGTCTCCAGATCAATGGGCATGAAGTTGGTGTCAAACACCGTACAATAGTGCCCAACAATCCGTTTGGCAACATCGGCAAGTTCGAGTTGCCTGCCGAGAAGCTTTTCGGTCGAAGTCATGACTTCCGGCGCCAGACCACACGGATGAATCTGCTCGAAATCCGAGAGCCTTGTGTTCAGATTGAGCGCGGCACCGTGGAACGATATCCACTTTTTCACTGCCACGCCGATTGATGCTATCTTTTTCTCCCGCACCCACACGCCGGTATTCTCGGTGCCTCTTGAGGCCTCGATATCAAAATCAGCCAGTGTCCGGATAATACCCTCCTGGATATCATCCATGAACTTGTGCAGGTCTCTTCCGCGCCGGGTCAGGTTGAAGACGTAATAAATAACCAGTTGTCCGGGGCCGTGATAGGTGACGTCCCCCCCACGCTCGATCTTGATCGGCGCAGGGTTGAGGTCGACGTAATTCTCCTCGTGACCGTCTTTGCCGACGGTAACGACCGATGGGTGTTCGACCGTGATGATCGTATCACGGGCAAACCCCTGCTGGCGCATTTGTCGCAACCCGTGTTGCCAGTCAAGCGTCTTCTGGTAATCGACCTTGCCCAGCGCGAGATGCCATCCGTACAGCTTGTCTTTAGCGCCGCTCATCATCAGCGAAGATTCATCAGCAACTTGTTGGTGCTCGAGAGATACTCATTGACCCGGTGCAGAAACTGCACAGCCGTGTGACCGTCGATCAGACGATGGTCAAACGAAAGTCCGAAGCTGGAAATTTCACGAATCTTGATTTCGTCATTGACTACCCACGGGCGTTTGGCTATCGCATGAACACCAAGGATCGCCACCTGCGGCTGTGCGATGACCGGTGTGGAGGCCGTGGCACCGAACATGCCGGCATTGGTTACGGTGAACGTACCGTTGGCAACGTCATCCGGCATCAGACGATTAGTACGGGCCTTCTCGCCCAACTCAGTGATCTCATAGGCCAGTTCGACGATCGTCTTTTTGTCGGCATCCTTGATCACCGGAACGATCAATCCTTCGTCGCGTGCAACCGCGATACCGACATTGTAGTAGTTCTTAAGGATGATTTCCTGCTCGGTCATCGAGGCGTTGACAGTCGGGAACTCTTTCAGCGCCACACAGGCAGCCTTGATGATAAACGGCATGTACGTCACGTTGACGCCGTAGGTCTCGACGAACGACTTCTTGATCTCGCGACGAAACGCGGCCAGTTCGGTGAAATCGATTTCCTCAAAGGTCGTCACATGAGCCGCCGTATGCAGCGAGTGAGACATGTGGTCCGAAATCGCCTTGCGGGCACCCACCAACGGCATACGCGTCTCTCTCATCGAAGCCGGAAGCTGTTCAAAGACTGGAATGTTCACCTGTACTTTCGGCGCAGCCGGAGCAACAAGCGCCTGAGCAACGGCCGGAGTCGCAGGAGCAGCCGATGCGGTTGCAGCAGGTGCGGCCAAGGGGGTCGGAGATACGGTGAAGCCTGCGGCGGCTGAGCGGCCCTCGACAGCACGCTTGACATCGTCGGCCGTCACGAGGCCCTTCTTGCCGGTCGGGAGGATCGTGGTCGGGTCAACGCCGTACTCGCGGATCATCATGCGAATCTTCGGAGATAGCTTGCCGCGCCCCACCTCACCGGTAGCCCTTGCATTTGATGGCAGGGCAGCCACCGCGGCCGGTGCACCACTCGGGGCAGACCTTCCCGCGCCCGGGGCTTCAGCAGTTGGAGCAGGAGCCGGCTTCCCGGCAGCCGGAGCGGCCTGGGTTGTAGCGCTCGCCGCATCGCCTTTGCCGTCGTCAATCGTGGCTATGCGCGTGCCAACCGGGACAACATCGCCCTCTTTGGCAAATTGACCCGTGAGAATACCGTCCGTTTCGGCCGGAATTTCCACGTTCACCTTGTCAGTCATCAGCTCAACCAGCGCCTGGTTGTTCTTGACCTTGTCACCGATCTTGACTTTCCATTCTAAGATTGTTCCCTCGAGAACCGACTCACCCATCTGCGGAACCAAAACATCCTGAACCATTTCAGTTTCCCTTACTCATCGGATTAGCTAGCCTCTCCCCATCAGGTGGCTTTGTATCATTACCAAGTGAAACACAGGACACGCCCGGGGGTTCCAGACGTATTAGCGAACTTCGAGCATCCGCTCAAGCGCCAGCAGCGCGTCGGATCTGACCGGATCAACAACCTTGATCGGCTGGATATCTTTGTAACGCTCCAAACAGTACGCCAGATCGTTAAGATTCGTACGGTACATGTTGGCGCAAACAGGACACGTTTGCCCCGAAAGCTCGAAAATCGTCTTGTCAGGGTGCGCGTGCGCCATGCGGTTTATGAGGTTAATTTCCGTGCCAATCGCTATCACGGCCCCCGCAGGGGCGTCTTCGCAGTACTGCACGATATATTTGGTCGAACCGCTGCCGTCGGCAGCCGAAACCACCTCGGGAGTACACTCTGGATGCACGATCACCCGGACATCGGGGTGTTTTTCGCGCACTTCGTCGACATGGACAACCGTGAAATTCGTGTGAACATGACAGTGACCCTTCCACAGAATCACTTTCGCCCGGGCGATCTCTTTCTCGCCGAGTCCTCCCCGTTCGCGCGAGAAATCCCAGAGCACGATCTCCTCAGGCTTGAGCCCCATTTTCAAAGCAGTATTGTGACCAAGGTTCTCGTCCGGGAAGAAGAATACTTTCTCGCGACGATCAAAGGCCCACTTCAGGGCGGCATCGGCGTTCGAGGACGTGCAGATCAGCCCACCGTGTTTACCCGTGAAAGCTTTCAATCCGGCGGCGGTGTTCATGTACGAAATAGGCATGATCTTTTCTTCGCGGCCAAACGGCTTGAGATACTCCCAGGCCTCGATAACATCGGCCATCTCGGCCATATCTGCCATCGGGCAACCGGCCAGTGGATTCGGCATATAGACGTCTTGATGCGCGGCGGTCAGGATGTCGGCGGATTCGGCCATGAAATGCACTCCGCAGAACACGA
Source organism: uncultured candidate division Zixibacteria bacterium (assembly GCA_963664195.1). Lineage (GTDB taxonomy): Bacteria > Zixibacteria > MSB-5A5 > GN15 > FEB-12. Next base: position 2,770,977 of record OY760907.1, on the reverse strand, counting down.
TGATCTCGGTCTCTTTTTGTGCGGCTGCAGTCTTGGACAAATCATAGCTGTCGCCTACCCGGTCACCGCACTCCACCACCTCGCGTCGCTGATAGTGATGCGTCAGGATGCAGAGCTTTTTGCCCAGTTTCTTGCGTGCCTCGGCGATACGCTCCCGAAGTTCATCTGCGGTTGCTTCTCTATATTCCTGAGGGAGTGTGAACAGCATATTTTATTGGTGGTCCTTCTCTGCCAGTCTGGCCATCTTCTTTTTCGACAGCACGTGTCTGTCGGTCGAGTGACCGGGGCTGACTTTCGCCTTGGGATCTATGTAGTTTTTGGCGTTGTTGACGGCAATCGCTACCTCACCACAGCCGGTGGAAATCAGCTTGAGTTTCCCGTCGTACGTCACGATATCGCCTGCGGCAAAAACGCCCTCGATGCTGGCGCGCATACGGGAATCTACTTTTATGGCGTTGTTCTCAAGCTCCAGCCCCCAGTTTTCAATCGGCCCCAGGTTGGTCAGAAACCCGATATTGAGGATAATTGCATCGACCGACAGCCTCTTTTCCTCACCGGTCCGAGTCTGCACAATCGTCGCCTCTTGCACCCAGTCTTCTCCGGTGATCCTTTTCAACTCCCAGAACGGACACCTGAGATCAACTGTAGATTCCTTCACCTTGCGCACGGAGTCTTCATGCGCCGAAAAGAAGTCGTTGCGGTGAATATGGGTGATTGACTTCGCTACCGGCTCGAGCATCATCGAATAGTCAAACGCAGCATCACCGCCGCCCACAATCAGCACGTCTTTGTCCTCGAAATCGGCCAGACGGCGAACGAAATAGTACACGCCAGCCCCTTCGAGTTCCTTCAGATTCGGGATATCGAGGCGTTTGGGCATGTACGCGCCCATGCCGGCGCAAATGACCACCGTTTTCGTCAGGTGCTCACCTTTGTCAGTGGTGACGCGGATTATCTCGTCGTCGCCCCGTTTCAGATCGATGACTTTCTCGCCGAGTGCCATCATGTGCGGATACTGCATTGCCTGCTGCTGCATCATGCGAGTCAGTTCTTTGGCCATGACCTTGGGGAACCCGGCGACATCGTAGATGTACTTCTCCGGATAGAGAGCCATGAGACCGCCGCCAACCTCTTCCAGCATATCAATCGCTTTGAATTTGGTGACACGTAGACCCGCGTAGTACATGCCGTATAGTCCGACGGGACCGGCACCTATGAACGTGATATCAAACAGGTCGGAACGGTCGTAATGTGCGTCTTTGTTTTCCATATCCATTCACAGGTAAACGTCGCGGGAATGCCAAAGTGCCCGACAATAACGGCCGCGTGCGTTTTCGATCGGGGGGCACGGTCAGACAGCCTTAGAATCCCTCTTGGTTTGACACCCGCTGCTCCTCCTCTACCTTCTTCAGGGCATCGAGAAGAGCATCGTTGTCAGGAAGTTGCGTGGGGTCTACACGCTCGATATAACGGATAATACCCGCCTTATCGATCAGGAAAACAGTGCGTTCGGCGAATCCCTTGTCGTGCAGCACACCGTACAACCGGGCAATCGCGCCATGGGGATAGTAGTCGGACATAAGCGGAAAGGGCAGCCCGCCGAGCGATTTGGCCCAGGCTTTGTGACAGAATACCGAGTCGACCGAAACTCCGAGCAATTGGGCATCGTGATCTTCAAACTCATCAATGAGGGGCTTGTAGTCAGGGATCTGCGTGGCACACACCGGTGTCCAGTCGGCAGGATAAAATGCGAGAATGACGTTCTTTCTCCTCTGATACCACGCCAGATTCAACTCCCCCTCGTTGTGTGTGAGCAGAGTGAAATCGGGAGCCGGATCGCCCACTTGCAGTATGTTCTTACTCGTATCGGCCATTCGCATCGCCTCCCACCGGGCAGATATCAATACCCCGGTGTCATCGCATCAGGTGTTCTCAGTAAGTCTGGTGTACAGGCCGGGGATCAGTCTTCCAGGGGGGCCCCGGTGTCATATCCGAACCAGCTATAGTTGCCGGCGAGGGCATCTTTCTCAGCCTGCAGAAGTTCGTAGTGGCCGTGTTCCTCGTCCGCCAAACCGTCCAGAATCTTTTTGAACTCAGCGTCATCCACCAGATCGCGTTCGTCCTGATAAAACTTGGTAGCAGCCAGTTCGGCCTCGATAGCGAGATTGATGAACTCCATCTCATTCTTCATCTGGTCCACCTGCCCCTTGGAAAACACCTCAGTGAGGGCCGACAGACCCTTGTCCGGAAGAGTGCCGACTTCGCCACCAACGTGCTTTTCATACAGCTCAATGAGCACTTTCTTGTGCCCTACCTCGTCGTCGCGAAGGCCTTCGAGTTTGCGCTTGGCATCGGGGTTAGTCGCTTTCTTGGCCGCGATATCGTAAAAGCGATAGCCGTCTTCTTCGCCTTTGATTCCGCGTTTAAGTGCAGCGCCGATCTGTTCTTTTGTGTTTGCCATGAGTTGCCCTTTCAATTGTGACTCAACCGGGGAGCCACACATATGTATCACCTGACGTTTTTTGCCTGACTTGACCCGCATCTGCCCAAAACGGACAGCACCGCGCCGGTCATCTTTGCTTCGAAAAACAACCGGATATTGGCTGAAAACAACACGAAAATGAGCAATTAGCAAGTATTATCTGCATCTCCGGTCCAGTTGAAGACGTACCGATTTGAGTCAAGGGGGCCGGGAATAATGGACTGCCGGGAACCGAAGCTTGATTTCGCACATAAATATGGCATAGATATCCGATTTGTACTAGATTGTCACCTTCACAACCCGGGCAAAAAGGCCCGAGCAGACCAAAGACCGAGGCAGGAATACCATGACCGCACCGAATGAAAAGCCGGATCGTCCGAAAGACGTCACCAACAACTCGGACGGATCCGCAAACAATGAACGCGAATCACTTGATTTCATCCGTGAGATCGTCAAAAAAGACCTTGAAACCGGCAAGTTCGACGGCCGCGTTGTTACGCGGTTTCCACCAGAGCCGAACGGTTACCTGCATATAGGGCACGCCAAAGCGATTTGTCTCGATTTCGGCATTGCAGCCGAAAACGACGGCGTCACGCACCTTCGTTTCGACGACACCAATCCGGCCAAAGAGGAAACCCGTTTCGCCGAGGCTATTATGGAGGACGTCCGCTGGCTCGGATTCGATTGGGGTGATCGCCTGCACCATGCCTCCGACTATTTCGACAAACTGTACGACTACGCCGTACAACTCGTCAAGGACGGCAAAGCATACGTCTGCGATCTCAGCCCCGAGGAAGTTCGCGAATATCGGGGTACCCTTACCGAACCGGGTAAAGACAGCCCGTGGCGAGATCGTACGGTCGAGGAGAATCTCGATCTGTTCACGCGTATGCGTAACGGTGAGTTCGACGACGGCGCCCGTACGCTACGCGCCAAAATCGACATGGCCTCCGGCAACCTGAACATGCGCGACCCCGCCATTTACCGGATTAAGCGGATGTCGCATCACCGGACCGGAGACACGTGGTGCATCTACCCCATGTACGATTTCACTCACTGTCTGTCGGACTCTATCGAGGGCATCACGCACTCGCTGTGCGATCTGGATTTCGAGGACCACCGGCCGCTGTACGACTGGTTCCTGAATGAGCTAAAAACCTACCATCCGCAGCAGATCGAATTCGCCCGGTTGAACGTCAGCTACACCATCACCAGCAAGCGCAAACTGAGACAGCTTGTCGAAAACAACATAGTGACCGGCTGGGACGACCCCCGCATGCCCACACTGTCGGGGCTTCGCCGTCGAGGCTACACACCGGAGTCAATCCGTATCTTCTGCGACAAAATCGGCGTAGCAAAACGTGAGAGCCTGGTTGACTTCGCCCTGCTGGAACACTGCCTGCGCGAGGATCTCAACGTCCGCGCCCAGCGCGTCATGGCCGTGATCGATCCGGTGAGAGTCATCATCGACAACTACCCCGAAGGTCAGGTAGAGGAATTCGAGGCGGTCAACAATCCGGAGAACGAAGCCGATGGCGTCCGGATGGTTCCCTTCTCCCGCGAAGTGTTTATCGAACGGGCCGATTTCATGGAAGACCCTCCGAAGAAGTTCTTCCGTCTGGCGCCTGGGAGTGAAGTGCGCCTGAAACATGCCTATTACATCACGTGCGACAGCGTTGTCAAAGACGAAGCGACCGGCGAGATCAAGGAGTTGCACTGCACCTACGATCCGGAGTCTCGTGGTGGCGGGACGCCCGATGGCCGTCGTGTCAAAGGGACCCTCCACTGGGTCTCGGCGACGCATGCTTCCGATGCTGAGGTGCATTTGTATGACAAGTTGTTTACACGCGAAAATCCGGTCGAGGACGATGACTTCATAAATCATATCAACCCGGAATCACTGGTTTGCGTAACGGGATGCAAGGTGGAACCAAGTCTGGCCAAAGCGACACCGGGGATGTTTTTCCAGTTCCTCAGGCACGGATATTTCTGCGTTGACTCGGTCGAGGCGGTGAGCGGCAAGCTGGTATTCAATCGAACAGTGGGGCTGCGCGATAGTTGGGCGAAAATGCAGAAACAGCAGAAGTAAGCGAACAATCACTAACTGGTGTCTGTTCAAGTGATTGAAAGAAATGGATGGTTTGGAAAGGGAATAGAAATGATAAGTAAAAAGATGCAGGATGCCCTGAACGAACAGGTAGCCGCTGAGTTTTATTCGGCTCATCTGTACCTGGCCATGTCAACGTATCTGGAATCGATCGACCTGCCGGGTTTTGCCAACTGGATGAGAATTCAGTACCAGGAAGAAACCTCTCACGCCGAAAAGCTGCTTGACTACGTCGTCGAGCGCGACGGCCGCGGGATTTTGAACGGATTCGATGCCCCCCCGCTTGAGTGGAAAAACGTGATTGAAGTGTTTGAAGAAGCGTATGCCCACGAACAGAAAGTCACCAGCCTGATTAACGGCCTCATGGATACGGCTCTTGCCGAGAAAGATCATGCGGCACAGATTTTCCTGCAATGGTTTGTCAACGAACAGGTCGAAGAAGAAGCCAGCGTGAAGGCTATCGTTCAGCATTTGAAGATGCTTGGCGAGTCAAAGGCGGGATTGTTCCAGATCGACCGCGAGCTGGGATCGCGCACGTTCACGCCACCGGCTGCCGTGTAGATTCGCTGTCCTCAGAAGATAGAGAAACCGACGGGCATGATGCCCGCCGGTTTCTTGTTCTATTGGCGCGCTGCAATACGTTCCTGTGATCGGCATGATTCCAGGGATTGTCCCGGGAACCATGTATGTCGAAACCGCAAGGTGTCGACCTACGCTTTCCCCCGCACATACTCCGCGGCTTTCCGCATCCGCTCTACCACGGCTGGCTGGCCCAGCACCGCCAACATGTCGTACAGGCCCGGACCGGCCGGGACTCCGGAGACCGCCAAACGCGTCGGATGAATGATCTTCCCCTTGCCGATCTCTCGCTCCTCTGAGAGCGCAGTGAGTGCTGCCTCAATTGCGTCGTGCGTGAACGGATTCAGTGCCTCGAACCGGTTGGCCATCTCATCCAGTACGTCCGCAGATTCGGGTTTGAACCGCTTTTTGTCCGCCGCCTCATCATAGGTGTAATCGAAGTCAAAGAAATACTTGCTCTGTTCGACAAAGTCGGAAATCCGGCGCACACGCTCTTTGAATAACGTCACGACAGCTCTGAGATACTCCCAGCGCGTCTCCAACCAGTACTTCGAAGTGTATCCGGCCTCAATCAGAAGCGGCGCAAGCTGAGTCGCCAGATCATGATCCGACATCAACAGAATGTGCTCCCTGTTGAAGGCTTCCAGTTTCTCAGGGTCAAACACGGCGTTCGCTGCATTCAGATTATCGGGGTTGAATATCTCGATCAGTTCCTTCTTCGTGTATATCTCGCGATCCGTCTTGGGGGACCATCCGAGTAGAGAGAGGTAATTGATCATCGCCTCCGGCAGAATACCCTCGTCGCGGAATTCCCCCACACCCTTATCGCCAAGTCTCTTCGAGACCTTCTTCTTGTCGGGACGAAGAATCATCGGTACATGACCGAAAACCGGTACCTCAACTCCCAGTGCCTTGTATACCACCAGTTGCTTGAACGTGTTGGTGATATGATCGTTGCCACGGATGACGTGCGTAATGCCCATCGTGTGATCATCGACAACCACCGCAAAATTGTACGTAACCGAACCGTCAGAGCGAGCTACGACAAAGTCCTCCAGCTCCTCGCTGCTTCGCGTCAACTTCCCCGAGACCATGTCATCGTATTGGATGTCGCCGTCTGGCATTTTCACGCGAATGACCGGCTTCTCCCCTGCGTCCAGTTTGGCCCGGATTTCTTCTTTCGTAAGAGTGAGGCAGGTGCGGTCGTAACGGGGGTTACGTTTTTCCTCACGAGCCTTCTGGCGTTTGGAGTCGAGTGTCTCCTTGCTGCAGAAACAGTAGTATCCCTGACCGCTCTCCATGAACTTCTTGAGGTATTCAGCGTAAATGTCGCTGCGTTTGGACTGGTAGACGATCTCCTCGTCCCACTCCAGTCCGAGCCACCTGAGAGCATCGATGATCGGCTCGATGTATTCCGTTTTGGACCGTTCGACATCGGTGTCCTCGATTCGCACGACAAACTTGCCGCCGTTGTGACGCGCAAACAGATAATTGAAAAGCGCGGCACGAGCGGTGCCGACATGGAGGTATCCCGATGGTGACGGGGCTATGCGGACTTTGGGCGGAGTGGCAGTCATTGGAATATGCTTTCTAACTTAGCGGTTTGTCATCTTCTGGTAACTCGTAGTCGCCTTTCGGGCTTGGCGGCGGAGTCTGCGGTTCAACCGGAGGTTGCGGTGTCATCGGTTGAGGTGCCGGCTGAGGCATCGGTGGTGGCGGCGGTGGAGGTGCTATCGGCCGTGTCGGTGCGACCGGGACAACAGAAGCCTGCGACGGCACCAAAGGTTGTGCTTGCTCCGTCGGCTGTATATTGAACTCCACTCCTCCGACCATACGGGCAAACAGATTGTACGATGCCGCAATAATCGTGAAGAAGATCGTCTGGAATACAGAGCAACCAGCAGCGAACATAATCGGGAAAAGAATCAGCATGAACGCAAACGAACCGCCTTCGGACTCAAGGCCCAAGCCCTGAAAGGGGGACGGGCCGGGCGCCATGAGCATGACCGGGATGAGAAAGGCGTAGAACATCCCCAGCAGAAACCCGAACACGAGGTTCACAAAGAATGCAATCTTGATGAACGACCAGATTCGTATCGACTTAAACTCGTACAGCATCGTAGACTCCTGTCAACAACTCAATCGACCGGTTTCAAGATCAGACGGGCATCCACAGCCTTACACTGATCCCTGTTGCCCGAAACGATGAACGGGTTGATATCTATCTCCGAAAGGCAGTCGAAATCTCCAACCAATTGCGAGACACGCAGCAATGTCTCCTCTATCAGCTTCAAATCAACCGGATCAGCCCCACGGAAGCCGGTCAGCAGTGGGTACGATCTGAGCGATTTGATCATCTCGCCGGCGGTCTGATCAGTGATCGGGTTGACCCGGAAAGCGACATCTTTCATTACTTCGACGTAGATTCCGCCGAGGCCGAACATCACGAGCGGACCAAACGAGGGATCGGTGATGGTTCCGATTACCGTCTCGACAGAACCGGATACCATTTCCTGAATGATAACCGAGTACGTCTGCGTCTTCTTGATTTTCCCCACTCGCTCACGAAGTTCGCTGAAGGCCGCACGGACTTCCTTGTCGGACCGAAGATCAATAATAACCCCGCCAGCCTCGGTTTTGTGCAGAACAGGCGGCGAGTTGATTTTCATCACAACCGGATAACCGATCTTGTTCGCTACCGCAACCGCCTCGCGGGCCGTGTAGGCATACTCGTAACCGGCCGACTGGATACCATAGGCGTCGAGAATGTCAATCGCCTCTTCGCCGACAATGGCATCTTTCTTCTCAGCGCGATGCCGGTCGATAATCGACTGTACTCGCTCCGCATCCACATCAAACGTCTTGAAACGACCCTTGGGCCGTTTCAACCATCTGCGATATCGGTCGACTGTGGCGAGAGTCCGGGCGACCGATTCCGGGAAAACGAACACCGGCACACCCTTGTCAATCAGGTACTGAATGCCGGCCTTCCTCTCCCCCGCCCCCATGAGACAGGCCAGCACGGTCTTATCTGTATCTTCGAGAGCGCTGTAAATATTCTGCGCCACTTCCAGCTCGTCAACCGTCACCGGCGCGAGGAATAGCGTTAAGATCGTATCGTACCGCTTATCTTTCTTGATGACGTTTAGCGTGTTGTGGTACTCTTTGGCCCCAGCTCCTGCCACCATGTCCATCGGATTGGCATAGGAGGCATCGGCCGAGATAAAATTCTTCAACTCGTTCACGGTGGACGGCGTCAAATCAGGCATCGACAGACCGTTGTTGATCAAAGCGTCAGTTGCCAAAATTCCCGGTCCTCCGGCATTGGTGACCACCACCACACGATCACCCTTCGGGATGGGCTGGCGGGCCAGCAACGCCGCGACATCAAACAACTCTTCGGTTGTATCAACGCGCATCACTCCCGTCTGCTCGAACAGTGCATCGACGGCGACATCGAGACCGGCAAGTGCGCCTGTGTGCGAGGAAGCAGCCTTGGCACCAAGTTTGGTGCGACCGGATTTCACCGCGATAATCGGCTTGTGCCTGGACACCTCGTGCGCTATTTCAGTGAAGTTGCGCGGATTGCCGAAGTTTTCGAGATACAACAGTATAATATCCGTCTGCGGGTCGTCCCGGAAATAGGTCAGAATGTCATTGGAGGAAATGTCCGCCTTGTTGCCGATCGAGGCGATCTTGGAGAAACCCAGTCCCATTTCGACCGCCTGGTTCATGATTGCCTCACCCATCGCACCGGACTGCGTGATGAAACCGATATTGCCGTGCTTGGGAAAGGTCTTGCCGAAGGTCGAGTTCAAGCAGACATCCGGGTCCGCGTTGACGACACCAAAGCAGTTCGGGCCGATCATGCGCATGCCGTACTCGCGCACGACATCTAGCACTTCAAGTTCGCGCTCCGTCCCCTTCGGCCCCACTTCGGAAAAACCGGCGGAAATCACTACAACTCCCTTGACGCCCTTTTCACCACACTGACGAACGGTATCGGCGACAAACAGTTTGGGTACGATAATAACGGCGAGGTCGACCGCATCTGGTACATCGAGTACGGTAGAGTAGCACTTGACGGAGTGAATTACCTGGTAGTTAGGGTTGACCGGAAACACTTTGCCCCGGAATTCGGCGGCAAAGATGTTGTGCAGCGTCTCGCGACCGATAGTCCCCTTCTTGGGCGTAGCACCGATAACAGCGACCGATCGCGGCTTAAAAAAAGCATCCAATTCTTGTTTCATACGATACCCTGTCGCCAGGTCTTCCTTGTTGTTTGCAGGCTCGGTTCCCTTACAAGTACTCACTCGCAATGAACACGACCGAACAGGATTGTCAACAGGCAGTTTTGCGGATCATGTTCGGCTAGATAGAGAGAAGGCCGTCGTCTTCCGACGACGACCTCCGTTTTTCGTCAATCAAGTGGGCTGACTACTTCTTGGCCTTAGCCTTGGTTCTGGCCTTGGTCTTGGCCTTAGCCTTGGTAGTCTTCGTCTTGGCCTTGTAGTCGCCTGTACGAATAGACGCCTGAGCGGCCGATAGACGGGCGATCGGCACACGGTAAGGCGAACAGGAGACATAGTTCAGTCCGACATCGTGGCAGAACTGAATCGTCGTCGGATCACCACCGTGCTCACCGCAAATACCCAGCTTGAGATCTTCGCGAGCGGCACGACCGGAATCCCTGGCCATCTTCACCAACTGTCCGACGCCGGCCTGGTCAATTGTCACGAACGGATCCTGCGGCAACACGCCCTTCTCAACATAGTAACCGAGAAACTTGCCTGCGTCATCGCGCGAGAAGCCCATGGTCATCTGTGTCAGATCGTTTGTGCCAAAGCTGAAGAACTCGGCATGTTCGGCGATCTCACCAGCCGTAAGAGCGGCACGCGGGACCTCGATCATGGTGCCGACCATGTACTTGAAGTTCTTCACTTTGTACTTCGAAATAACTTCGCGCGCGATACGATCGACGGTGTCCTTCTGATTTCGGAACTCGTTGACATGACCGACCAGCGGAATCATGATTTCCGGGTAGACCTTTTTCTTCGCCTTGTGCAGTTCACACGCGGCGGAGATGATAGCACGTACCTGCATCTCGGTGATCTCCGGATACATAATACCCAGGCGGCAACCGCGATGTCCGAGCATCGGGTTCAACTCGGCCAACTCACTGATCCGCTTGACGGTTTTTTCAAGAGCCTCAAGGTCTTCTTCGTAATCATCGCTCTTCGGATCAAGCGATTTGATTCTCTCCTGGATCTCTTCCTCTCGCGGCAGGAACTCATGCAGCGGCGGATCGAGCGTGCGAATTGTAACCGGCAGCCCGACCATGGCCTCAAACAGTCCCTTGAAGTCCTTCTTCTGGAATGGCAGCAGTTTGTCGAGTGCCTGCTGGCGTTCCTCGGTGGTATCAGCAAGTATCATGGCCTGCACGATCGGAATGCGGTCCTCGGCAAAGAACATGTGCTCGGTACGACACAGACCGATGCCCTCGGCGCCAAACTTGATAGCCTGTTTGGCATCGCGCGGAATGTCAGCGTTCGTTCGAACATTCAACTTGCGGATATCATCGGCCCATGCCATCAGCTCCGAGAATTCCCCGGAAAGCTCAGGCTCAATCGTAGCAACCTTGCCCATAATGATGTCACCGGTCGAACCGTTGAGCGTAATCTCTTCGCCTTCTTTGATCGTCAGCGAACCCACCTGGAATTTCTTCTTGGCGGCATTCACGCGTACGGCCTCGGCGCCCGAGACACAGCACTTACCCATACCGCGGGCAACCACGGCAGCGTGGGAGGTCATGCCACCGCGAGCGGTAAGAATACCGACGGCAGCGTTCATCCCCTCAATGTCATCAGGGTTGGTCTCTTCACGGACCAGGATGGACTTGGTCTTGGAACTCTGTTTGACTACTTCCTCAGCGGTGAAAAACACCTTGCCGGAGACCGCGCCCGGAGAGGCGGCCAAACCCTTGGCGATAACGCTGTATTTGGCTTTGGGGTCAATGGTCGGATGCAGGAGCTGATCAAGCTGGGCCGGGTCGATTCTCATCAACGCCTCTTCCTTGGTGATCAACTTCTCTTTGACCATGTCGACTGCGATCTTAATCGCGGCCTGCGCCGTACGTTTGCCGGCACGAGTCTGGAGCATGAATAACTCAGATTCCTGAATCGTGAACTCAAAGTCCTGAACGTCACGATAGTGCTTTTCGAGACGGTCGGTGATCTCTTTGAGCTGCTTGTGCATCTTCGGCATCTCGTCGGCCAATTCAGCAATCGGCTGCGGCGTGCGAACACCTGCCACCACGTCTTCGCCCTGGGCGTTGGTAAGGAACTCACCGTAGAACTCGTTTGCCCCCGTAGCAGGGTCACGCGTGAACCCGACACCGGTGCCGGAAGTGTTCCCCATGTTGCCGAATACCATCGCCTGCACGTTCACCGCGGTGCCAAGACCAGCGGGAATGTCGTTGAGGCGACGATAGCTGATGGCACGCGGGTTGTTCCAACTGCGGAACACGGCGTCACGAGCCAGGCGGAGCTGCAAGTACGGATCATCCGGGAACGGCTCGCCGGATTTCCGCTTAACGATCGCCTTGAATTTCTTTACAATGTCTTTCAGATCATTCGCCTGCAGCGAAGAATCCTGCTTCACCCGACGGTCTTTTTTCTTTTTGGTGATAACTTCCTCAAAGAGGTCCTTGTCAATGCCCAGCACAACGTTGCCGAACATGGAGATAAATCGCCGGTAATTGTCGAGCGCGAAACGTTCGTTACCGGTTTTCTCCGCCACACCCTTTACCGTCTCCTCGTTGAGACCGAGATTGAGAATGGTGTCCATCATGCCGGGCATGGAGAACTTCGCACCGGAACGCACAGACACGAGAAGGGGATCACCGGGATCGCCAAACTTCTTGCCGGTCACTTTTTCGAGCTTGGCCATGTGCGTCTCAAGTTCCTTGTCTACCGCCTTTGGAATCTGCATTCCGGCTTCGTAGTAAAGCGTGCATGCATCGGTGGTGATAGTGAAGCCCGGGGGCACGGGAATACCGGCGTTGGTCATTTCGGCCAATCCGGCACCCTTACCGCCAAGGGTATCCTTCATTTCGCCGTTGCCTTCAGCCTTGCCCGCACCAAAGAAATAATAGTATTTGACCTTGGAGTCAGCTTTGGCCGCAGTTTTCCCTGCGGATTTTGTGCCCGCTCCCTTTTTCGATGTTGCCTTTGTGGCCGACATAACATCTCCTTATGGTATAAGGACTTACGTTCCCTTTTTTCACAGTTGTGGAAACTAACTAGTTTTGTGGAAGATTGCAATAAAAAAAGGCGACCGGAATCGCGCATTTTGACACCGGTCGCCTGATTATTTGTGCTGAACACGCACTACATCGTAAACATTCGCTCACCTTTGATGATCTTTTCGAGCATCTTGAGCGTCTTCTCAACCGGAGCGTGCATGATATCTGCCGTATTGAACGTAGTACGCACCACCTCACGGTTGGCGGCGAAACTTGATTTGCCTCGTCCGGCACGCGCTTTTTTCTTGTGAGTCAAGTTGTACTGCCGCTGATACTCCTTGGCTTTCTCCTTGTGCATCTGATAATACCGACGCTGGTATTCCCTCCTGGCCTCCGCCGTGGAGAGCTTACCCTTTTTCTTGGTCGGTTCTTCTTTCCTTGCGGCAGCATCGATCCCTGTTTCGGCTTGGGCTGAATCCTTAGTCCGAGCCATTGCGCCACCTCACTTTCCCTGTGTTTTAGCGGTTGCTACCCTTTTCTTAAGGACTTACGCATATGATTGGTTCCCTCTAAAGCGATTTTAGGAAAAAATTGCCTGTATGTCAAGCGAAAGTTTTTTGTTGTTTACTTTTTTTTCAGCCCAACTCTTTAGTCTTTAACACCTTATCGGCCAGAATAACTTCATCGATCTGTAACCCTATGCCCTGGCCTGCTTTCGAGACACACAATATGTACGATGAGAGTATTCGTTTCGTTGGCCAACTACCAAGTTTAGACAGTTTGTGTCTCGAGGGGCACTTGCCAAAACGTCCGCTCTCCCCCTTTTCTACCGTCAGGGGCGGCAAAAGCACCAATTTAGCATAACAAAAAACCCCGTCTCCAGTTGGAGACGGGGTCTGTAAGTAGCTGAAGAAATCGAACTAGGCCTGTGTACCTGCGGCTTTGTTCTTGGAGCCAACGTGCTGCACGATCTCTTTGACTATATAGGCGAGGATCGCCAGCACCATCCCCCAGAAAACGACCTGATACCACACACCGTTCTGGGCATAGTCTGCAACATTGTCATTTCTGTTGAAAGCAGCCTCCACCCAGTTCTGGTCGAGGAACTGCACTCTCTGAATGAACAGGGAAATACGAGCCATAACCGTATACCCGAACGAGGCGCCAAACCCAACCATCAGAGTCCAAATGCCGACCTTCGCCACTCCCCCGAAAGCGCCGGTATGGGCTTTGGAAAAGAAGAAGTATATGAGGGCGGAAATGGTGCCCACAAAAATGATGATCTGGGACAAACCTGACATGGTATCCAGGAGGTTGAACTCGCCGTGACCGAGGAAATTGTTCCATTCGATCTGTATCATGGTCGCAGCCAACTGCTTGTTGACGCGGTTCGCCATTTCAAGCGGGATGGCCATACCGGTAGCAATACCGATATACATGGCCATCGGCCAGCGTGAAACCCATCCGTACTGCTTGGAGAAACGGGTCCACATCATCACACCCAGGATGGCCGGAATCACGTACCACCACTGCGATGAATTCAGCCACAACATGTACCAGTCACCGTCCTGCAGCTTCTGAAACAGGTTGGTAACCAGGGCGTTGTGCCACAGAATTATGACAAAATAGCCCGCCGAGACACCTACCACGAGATGCTCGGCAAACTTGTAGAACGGGTTGTCCTTATAAAGGAAAGAAAAAGTCGCCAGCGTCACAAACGCCGCAAAAGTCACACCTAAGAAAGTCAAGAAGTCCATAGTTAATTCCCTTCTTCCATCTGGCGTTGACGACGCTTGGACGCGAAAAATCCAACGTTCCCCATGATGATGAAAAAGATGATCACCATGTGCGCAGGCAACTGTACTCTCATTCCGTCTTTGGCCCGTCCGGGGTTATCAGCTAGATCTTCGTATTCCGAAGCACCCAATAGACCGCCCATGATTCCCAGCACCTGGCCGGAACCAAGATACGGATAGTACTGTGCGGTCATAACGCCGGTCAAACCGAGCGCCAAGGGGAAGTTGAATCTGCCTTGCCCGTAGGAAATCCAGGCATCGGTGATGCTTCCTCCGGAAAGGTCAACCACGCAAGCGACTTGATCGTAGTTCATAACGCCCCGCATCATCGGTAGCGAGTCCAACGGTACGCCGTAGTAGTCGGCCGGGAAAGGCAGACGGAAATTCTGGCCCATGGCCAGAATCACAATCGCGTAGTACGGTTTGTAGCCCAGGAAGCAATAGTCAACGCCGCTGACAATCTCCCGACCCTCGAACATCACTCCGTTGTACTCGTGATCTATGAGAAGTGAGTCGGAGATGTCACGAATAGCCTGATCGGCCATCCCCGGTCCGTTCTGAGAAAGCGCCGTGAAGATCACTTTCAGTTTTTTGCGCCAGCAATGCTCTACGAGCGCGTAGGTCATCGGGTGCAGTTCGGCGAGGTTATTCGGGTCATAGTCAATTGCGACCATGACGATCTCACCCTCGTCCAGGCTCTCTATCTTGTCGTAGATTTTTCGAGTCTCCGGCATGACCAGAGTTGGGACCTGATACGGTATCACATATGCGATTACACAAACCACAATAAGGAAGAGGAAAATCCACCGCCGGTCCAGCATCATCAATTTTTCAAATATTCCCATAACCGGTATCCTTATCCTTTCCCCATGTAACCGCGTTCAATACCCAGAATGACCTTCAGTGCGGTCGCAACCATACCGAGACCGATACCGATTACGATGGCACGCTGAGCGGCCAGGTTCGGCACGTTCATCAGCCAGTTCGAGGCCCGTGCGACGTAGTCGCCGAAGATGAGTGCCAGGTACGGATTGAAGCGAAGCATCACGACCAGCGCTGCCAGGAGCAGGAGCGAAGCAAGAAGGTTGCGGGCGCGGAAGGCACGATACGCAGCCGAGGCAATGAAAAACGCCAGCAACGAGAACATCGTCGCCAGGATAGGCATCATAACGTGATCAAAGAAGGCACGGAACATGGAGTTCTCGAGACCTTCCGCAGTCATGAAGTAAAACCCCCAGGCATCGTCGAAGACCGCAACGAGAATGGACACGAGCAGCGCCACGCCCGCCAGGCCGAGAAATAGCCCCTTCCGGGTCCGCGATATCATCGTTTGGATTACCAGCCCGATCGTTAGCAAAAGACTCAGAACAAAAACAAAGTACCAGCCCCAACCATCGCCGGTCTTTGCCGTGAAGCCAAAAATGACCATCACGAACAGACCGCCGAGAGTAACGTAGTTGAAAGACCAGTTCTCCTTGCGGCTCTTGATTTTGTCCACAGAAACACGGAACAATGACCAGATACCCAGCGCCAGGGCAAAGATGCCAATAACGAGAATCCAGTCCAGCAAGAACTCGTAGACCCATTCGGAATTTTCATGAGGTACAAAGTACTGAAAAATCATGAAGAGGCCGCCCAGGAAGACTAATACGAGAGGAACTTCTCTTTTCATACTCCTTAATCCTCCTAGTTGGTCACTATGAAGTAACTGGTGAATTGTGCAAGGGTCTCATTGCCGGAATTGGCGGCTAGGATACCGAGGATAGCGAAAATAATAATCGCTGCCTTGGCCCAATCCTGCGCCTTCAGAGACCCCAGGAGGATCGGCTCACGACCGAGATACGCCGAAGCCGCATAAAGCTCTTCACCTATGAGCGTGTAGTCACACGCCACAATGAAGAACGGAATCTGTGCAATTTCATCTGTACCCGAAATCTGGATAGATCCGGCCAGAGCACCCGTCTCTGCCAGGAGCAGTGACTCGGCGAAGAACTTGCCCATGTAGATATTGGTTGCCGGCAGTTCGCGAAGCATCGCACCGTTGACGGCGGCAACGTAGGCAAACTGTGACTGTGTCACGAAATGCACGGTATCTTCTTTGTAGTCATCCGGACGACCGGCGTCGAGATATGCCGATTTCACGACTTCTTGTGCCACCGTCATCACGATCGGATCGTACGTCGGCACCATGAGAGCCGTCTGATACTCGGCAACCTTCTTCGCCACACGACCAAGAATCGTGAATGAGGCGATCGTGGCAACGTCGGCGGCAGTACCAAGTCCCATAACGTAAAGAATCGGACGTCCCATTTCGGTCGCACGACCGATAGCGTCGTCGACTGCCTCAATCCCGCCAAGGGGACGGACGTAGAGATCGGCACCCGATTTTGCCCGATTAACGAATACCAGTGTTAGTAAGGCGAATACGATGACCGCCACCAGCACGGGCACGCGCCCGGTGTTGAACCACTGGCCGTAGCACTGCACGGGACCATACACGTCACCCTGAGCAACAATGCCCGGGTCTATAGTCATAACATCCACGCGGTACCAGAAATCGGTGTAGTCTGGAATGTAGTCAGGCGATTCTGGCTCTTTGGCACCGGCATTGACCGTTGTTGAGGCGCCGGCCACGGCGCTGCCAACACTGTCAAACGGACCTTCCGGCGCTGTTGCCCGAAATATCCGGTAGCCAAGCACATTGTTCAGCCCGGCACCGTCATCAGGCGACGGTACCCAGGTGAGGGTGATTGAATGTCCGTGGTCGTTGTCGGTATCAAAGGCGTTCAGCCCGGTCACCGGAGCCGGCATCGCCACCGCTTCAACAGCGGTCGTGTCAGTCTCCACAGGATCGGTCTGCGCCATGATACTTGATGCTGCCAGAAGCAGCACGACCATGAACGCTGTCATTACGTATCTCATAAGGATGACTCCTCAGATAAGGGGAGTTTAACTAATTAGTCCCAGCCAGTCTCGGAAGAGGAATGTTAAGCGCCCTACCAGAAGAGAAATACGGCCCATGACCGTATAGCCGAACGAAGCGCCAAAAGTAATCATCAGTATCCAAATGCCCAAACGGGAAGCTTTCCCGAACAGGCCTGTATGTTCCTTGGAAAAAAAGAAGTACACGATGCCGCACAGGACACCGACGAAGATCACCAGATTGGCGACCATCATCACAAACTGACCGTCGTAGGCCAGACTGAAATTATCGAAGAAATGCCCGAACCCCTCCCACTTGACTACGAGCGGTACAAAAGTCGCCGAAATCTGATTGATAAAGTCCGAGCGCAGGTAGCGCACGAAGTTCAGTCCGGCGGTAGTACCGACGATGAAAGCCAGCGGCCAGCGCGAAAGCCAGCCCGCTTTGGGCGACAGACGCATCAGCAGCAGAAGTCCCAGAATCACCGGTACGTAGAAAGCCCAGTTGAATGGACCCGGCTGATACGGAACCAGGAAGAAATTCGACAAACCTTCGGATATGCGCGGGAACAGATTGCCGACCATGGTCGACCAGAACCCGAGGCACATCCAATATGCAGCCGATACACCAACAAACAAGTGCTCGGCAAATTTGTAGTACGGATTGTCTTTGTAGAGGAAAGACATAATCGCCAGCGTCAGGAAGGCCGCCACGGTGACCATGAACGCGTCTGTGAGGCTGTCATTGGAACGGTCGCCGGCGGCGCTGAAAACCCAACTCAGAGCAAACAACACGCATACGCCTGCAAAAACTATGAGGGCACCGCGTTTCATAGTGCACCTCCCTTCCTCTTCGACACGAAGAAGAGGATATTACCGATAATGATAAATGCCATAATTACAATATGCGCTACCGTTTGCGGACCCATCATAATGATGGCCTTGGTTTCCATGTCACTGTACTTGGGATAGTGTTTCATGAAGTGCGCTTCGTACTCCGCAGCGCCCTTGATACCGCCCAGAAGGCCGAGCATCTGCCCCGGATAGTACGGGTACAATTGCGGCGCCACCACGGCGGCAACGCCACCGGCAGTCGGGACACCAGTCGGATCGCCGACAAACAGGATCCATTCCTTGATCCCCGGACGTCCGCCGCCAAACGACAGTACCATGTCCAGGTCTTTGCAGGACTTGATGCCCTTGAGAATCTCAATATCCTCGTAAGGCACGGTATTTACATCGGTCGGGAACATCTTCTGGAAATCCGTCACGATGACATTCAACACGCCCTCGTTGCCGGCCTTGTATCCCATGTTGACGTAATCCACACCGTCAACAAGGTCCGGGAAATCTTTGCGGACGACATCCTCGAAAGTAATCGTGAGCTGCCCCTGTCCGGTCGCCCAGAGACACATGAAAACCACCTTATGGCCCTTCTCCAGACAGTGACGGGTAACAACGTTAGCCATTGGCTGAACCTCGGGGGCCATAGCCGGGTCAAAGTCAAACGACAGCATGACCGTGGAGCCTTCAGGCAGAGCCTCAATCTTGTCGTAGATAGCCAGAACGATAGGGGTTGCCTTGAAATCGAACTTGATTTTCGCCAGCAAAGGTGTGGCGACGGAAATAAGAATGAACAGGAATATGACCCGACGGTCTACTTCTTTGCCCTTGAACGATCTATACGCCAGCCAGCAGAGGCCGCAGCCTATCACCAGCAGAACAGCGATTACACCCAGGTCTTGCATTTACTTTTCCCCCAGGTATGAACGTTCAATACCGAGAATCAGTCGAAGCGACATGGAGACCACGCCGAGACCAATTCCAATCATAATTGCCCTCTGCCCTGCCAGGTTCGGCGAACTCATAATCCAGACGGCAAGGTTCGGAATCTCCGCGATTGACATCCACTCAGGCATCCAGGAAGTCAGGTACACACCAAACGGTGTGCTGCCGAGGAGAATCACGAAGGCCGCAATCAAAAGAATGGTCGCCTCACGGTTCTTCGCACGGAAAGCCCGGTACGACGCCGAAGCCACGAAAAAGGCAAGCAGCGAATACATAGTCGAACCGAGCGGAATAAAGACAGCCTCGTAAATCGACTGGAACAGCGATCCTTCGGTGAGAACGTCCGCGGCTATGTCACCCGGATTACCGATTTTGAAAAGACCGGCGGCGAGCATCAGCGCGAAACCGCAAATCGTGACAATCGAAAACGGCCAGTCTTCTTTCTTCCTTGCCAGCTTCGTAATGTGAACGCGCAACAGGTTGCCGCCGCCAAGGAAAAAAGCAAATACGGCTATGATGTCAAAGAAGACCGTGAAATTCTCCCCGAGAGATTCCAGGGGGGGAATAAACACCGAGAAAATCAGCACGAAGCCGACGATCACGGTTATCGCTAAGGGTATTTCTCTTCTCATTATGTACTCATCTCATCACTGAACGGTCGTGAACAGCGACTTGAGACCTTCCAGCCAACTTTGCATGAGCGGTGAACCGGACATCTGGGCGACAGTCGCCAGAGTAACGCCGGCCAATATCGCAACCATCGCTATCGCTTTGCCGACATCCTGCCCCTTGAGCGACCCAAGTGCTTTCGGTTCGCCCGAAAGATAGGCCGAGGCAGCAAACAATTCTTCACCGATCAGGGTAAAGTCACACGCGGCAATGAAGAACGGCAACTGCGCCGGACGAGCGGTACCAGCAATCTGAATAGCG
The DNA here is from genome assembly GCA_963664195.1 of uncultured candidate division Zixibacteria bacterium. Lineage (GTDB taxonomy): Bacteria > Zixibacteria > MSB-5A5 > GN15 > FEB-12. The sequence continues at coordinate 2,751,130 of OY760907.1, read as the reverse complement.
CCGACCGAGTTTCCGGTCTCGGCAAGAATCAGGGATTCCGCAAAAAACGCACCCAGCAGGAACACCGTGGCTGGTTTCTCGCGCACCATGATGCCGTCGACCGCGGCCACATACCCGAACTGTTCGTCGGTGATGTAGTTGACCATGTCGTCGTTGTAAGCATCCGGGCGACCCGCCGTTTGATAGCCGGCTTTGATCGTCTCACGCCCGGCGGTCATCACCAGCGACCGTGCTACAGGCATGCTTATCTTCGTATCGTAATTCGCCACCTGTTCTGCCACACGACCGAGAATCGTCAGGGCAGCCAGAGTCTGGACATCGTCCATGTCGTGAATACCGGGAATGAACAGAATCGGCCGACCCATTTCGGTGGCACGCCCGATAGCGTCATCGACAGCTTCCAGACCGGCGATCTTACGGACAAAAAGATCCTTGCCACGTTTGGCGGTCTCGATATAGACTATAACGGCTCCACCAATAACAAGCGCCCAGATGAAAACGGAAAGCAGACCAAAATTGATCCACTCCCGTTCGGCGGCAATCTGTGCGGTGCGGTTAGACTCGGAAGACGCCTTCTTTGAAGTCGTGACAACATAGTACGTGTATTGACTGTCCAGTTCCGCGTTCTTGTCCTCAAAGTAGTTCTGGCTCTTTGGCAAATCCGCGATCTGATGCGGTTCGCCACCGTTGTCTATTCGATAGACCAGATATCCGGTGACCGTGCCGATCTCGGGAACGTCGTCGACCGACGGCACCCATGACAGATTGATCTGCTCGCCGTCGTCCCATTTGTGATCTACCGCGATGAGCGAAGTCACCGGTGCAACTTCGATGATCGCTTCCGCAGTATCAGCGACAGATTCGGCCACATCCTGAGCCAGACCTGAGACGGTCAAACACAGGAAGACCATGAACGCGAACATGAATAGCGGAAGTATCGTACTTAGTTGACCCCGGGCTGTTGATTTTCTTTGAGCCACTATTGAATCAACCCCAGCCAGTCACCCAGTAGGAAATCGATACGGCCGATCAGCAGAGACATACGGCTCATCACCGTATAACCGAACGACGCACCAAAGGTGATCATAATAAACCAAATGCCCAACCGGGCCGTAGCTCCGAAAGCGCCTTTGTGTTCTTTTGAGAAGAAGAAGTATATCAGGCCGGCAAACGTGCCGACCGCAATCACGAAATTCCCGACAATATCGCCGAACGAGGCACTGTAGTTGTCGCCGAAAAGCGGCATGATTGTGCTCTGCACCTGCGCCATGATATTGGATGAGAAATAGTTCATCATCCACAGCCCGGCCGTGGCCCCCACAATAAACGCCAGCGGCCAACGCGAGATCCAGCCGACTTTCGGAATCAGTCGGCAGAGCATCAGCACGCCGAGTGCCGCACCAACCCAGAGCATCGGCTCTGCTTCGCGACCTATCCAGAACTTGCCGTAGAAATTGTCCCAGTAGAGAATCACCACCCAGTACCCCGCCGAGATGCCGATAAAAATGGCTTCACACAGTTTATACCAGGCGTTGTCTCGGTATAGGAAAGAGTATATCCCCAGAGTCAGGAATGCACCTAGCCAGAGTCCAAAATGTTCCATTACTACTCCGTCCTATCCCTTAAGTCTCGACTTGCGTCCTTCTCGGAAGAAGGCGACGTTGCCGATAATGATAAACCCAATTACAATCAGATGCGCAAATGACTGCGGCAGCATGAATTCGGTCGCCATGCCCGTATGCCCGGTAATCGTCTCGAACTCCGCACCACCGTTCATCCCACCGAGAAGCCCCAGCACCTGTTTTGATCTGACAAACGGGTAGATGGTTGGCGCCTGCACTGCAGTGTTGCCGGCTCCCAGCCTCAGACCGTAACGGTCAACGGCTACCTGGACCCATTCAACCGTCCCGGGAAAACCAGCGGACAGGTTGAAAGAAAAATCTATGTTCGAGAAATTCTTCACGTTCTTGACGAGAGGAATGTCCTCATAGGGTGTTCCAAGAAAGTCCGACGGGTACATGGACTGAAAACTCGCCCCCATGCGTTTGATGACAAACTCGCCGCCCGCCTGATAACCGAGGTTGGCGTAATCCACGCCATACGCTTTATCCTGATCGGTGTATCCCATTCTCGCCATCACGCTGTCGACCGCCATCGCCGCCTGTTGCGGTCCCTGCGGCCAAAGCCCCATCATGATGACCTTGAGATCGCGCTCGAAGCACTCGGCAATGAACGCCTCGGCCATAGGCTGCAGTTCGGGAGCCGACGCCGGATCGTAATCGAAAGAGACGAGTACTTTCGACCCGGGTTGGAGTTCTTCCAACTCGTGATAGACGTTGCGCACGATATCGGACACGATAATCTTCTGCGGCAGAACCATCATAAGCGGCAGGGCAATCGCTATCCCGACATAGAGAAACACGATTCTCCGTTCAACCAGTTTGCCCTGGATCGTACGAACCAGCATCCAGACCATCGACAGAAAAGTCAGGGCAACAATAGTAATCGAAAGCCACTCGGGGAATTTGAACCCGCTGTGCCAACCGAGCACTTTGCCGACATACGCGAACACGCTTCCGATCGCCAAGAGAAGGAGAACTATAACTTCACCACGACTGATCTTCATGTTATTCACCTCCCAGATGTGAACGTTCAATGCCGAGAATCACTCTCAGGGAAGTCGAGACCAGACCGAGCGCGATGCCAATCATGATGGAACGCTGTCCCGCCGTCTGCGGGAAATCCATAATCCAGGTCGCGAGGTTGGAAATCCTGTAGCCTTCCGGCATCCACATCGTCAACAGATCGCCGATCGGCACGCGTCCGAGCATCACAAAAAACGCGGCCAACAACAAAAGAGTTGCTTCCGCGTTGCGTGCCCTGAAGGCACGGTATGACGCCGATGCCACAAAAAACGCCAGAATAGCGTACATAGTCGATGAAAGAGGTATGTACGTGTAATTGTACAGCCAATCAAAACCTGTGCCGGCATCGCGGAATGCTTCGCCTCCGGCAAAACCGACAATCGTGATCAAGAAAAACGACACAACGATCACCACCGAGTAGCCCCAGCCCTCTTTCTTTCCCGCTATCTTCTGCCCGGAGATCATCAGCAGGTTCAACGCTCCCAACACGATGGCACACGCCTGCACGATAGAGAACCAGTCAGAGAACCATCCATCAAATTTGTTGAACGGCCAATGGGGGATAAAGTACTGAACGACGAAGACCAAACCGGCGATAGCTGTTATTAGAAGGGGTATCTCTCTGCGCATAACTATTCAATCACCGAGAATAATTGTGAGAATTCCCAGATACCAAATGTTTCCATAATGATACCCACTATGAGCGCGACCAGAATAATGGCCTTGCCCAGATCCTGCCCTTTGAGCGAACCAAGCAGTTTCGGCTCCCTGGACAGGTACGCCGAAGCCGCAAAAAGCTCTTCGCCTATGAGCGTGTAGTCACACGACGCAACAAAGAACGGTAGCTGCGAGGGCATGGCCGTGCCAGCGATCTGAATCGCTCCGGTAGCGTTGCCCGTCTCAGCCAGAATCAGCGACTCGGCAAAAAACGCGCCCATGTAGAAAATCGTAGCCGGCTTCTCACGGACCACCATACCGTCGATTGCCGCCGCATACCCGAACTGGTCATCCGTCAGGTAGTGCACCTGATTCTCCTGGAACGAGTCTGGTCGACCAACTTTCGTGTACGCTTCTTTCACGACTTCCTTGGCCGTGACCAGCACCAGCGAACGACATACCGGCACTTCCAACCAGGTATCGTACTGACCGGCCAACTCTGCAACACGTCCGAGGATTGTCATAGAGGCAATGGTCTGGACGTTGTCCATGTCGTTAATGCCCGGCACGTAAAATATCTTCCGCCCCATCTCGGTGGCACGGCCAACAGCTTCGTCAACCGCTTCCATGCCGGCAATCTTGCGAATGAACAGTTTCTTGCCGGCCTTGGCCTGCGATATCATGAAGACAATCAGAAAGCTAAGAACCATGATGCCGACAAACACGTTGAGACGTCGGAAATCAAACCATTGCTCCGATGACTTCACCGGACCTGTGGTTGCGGCCAGTTGCAGCACTTCCTCTGACACTCCGGTCCTGAACAAAGCGTCACTCATCGCGATCACCTTGTAGTAATAGGACAGGCTGTCGGCCGTGCTACCGTCATCGAATTCTGTTTTCCCGGAAGCTATTTCACCTACGACCTCATAGGGACCCTCGGCGCGAGTCGCACGGTAGACCGTGTACCCGAGAATGCCGCCATGACCGTCGTCGGTCGTGGAAACATCCCAGCTAACGCGCACGGCACCGCCGGCATCGTTGGGCTTGTCTTTGGCCTGTAGATTTGCTACCGGTTGCGGATAGGCAATCACCTCCGCAACGGCCAGAGAATCCTGTGGCAGGACTTCTTCCTGGGCAAAGACTGTTCCGAATGTCAGAATTAGAATGAAGGTAACAAGGGCGAGGGAGCACAACGCAGTATGCCTGCGGCGAGACGTATGTCTTTTTGTATCCAAATCCTCTTCCCCGGTTGTGAGCCAGATTGTCCGTCAAATGTCGAACGTTAACACTGTCCCAAATGAGACGAAACAATCCGCGGGCTATCTAATCAAATTATCCTTAACCGGGGAATTCCCGGCAACCTCAAGAGCCCCATAAACGAAGGGGTCTCAAGAAGATCAGCTAATCTAGCCGCATCACACAGGCAAGTCAAGCGAAAAAAGCGCACTCCTTCGGTAAGTGCTATTCTCGCAGTCAGTTAGCGGAACTCGCACTTGACTGCGCCCCTCCGTCGCAGAGAATACGCACAATGTCAGCCGGGGCCCCAGGTATTCTCTGCACCACAGGGAACAGAGCCGGGACACTCGGGACGAATCTTCCGGATATGAGCAGCCGGGTTTGAAGCTCCGCCCATCACGACACCACCCCTGACGGTTGTGCGGTCGACACCAATCGGGGACCGGAAAATGGCTCTTTACAAGCTCAGGACATTATGTTATACTCGACGCCTGAATATGTGAACTCCTTGCCAGACAGCCGCCTCCACGTGTGAGTCGTCTCTGATAACACAGTCTGCTGGCAGGACCACGTGATAAGGATTCTTAGAGCGAGAACAAGATGGCAAAATTCGAAAATCCTGAAGACATCAAAGTAATCGTCGCTACTGACTGCGGCTCCACCACCACCAAAGCGATTCTGATCGAGTTTTCAAACGGTGAATACCGACTAATGTCGCGCGGTGAGGCTCCGACCACAGTGGAAGCCCCCTTCGAGGACGTAACAATGGGGGTGCTCAACGCTGTCGGCGAACTCGAGGAGCTTTCCGGTCGCAAACTCTTGGACGACAAAGGCAAATTCATCAGTCCGGCGAACGGCAAAGACGGAACCGACGTCTACATCTCCACCTCGTCTGCTGGCGGTGGTCTCCAAATGATGGTGGCCGGTGTGGTGCGGTCTATGACCGCTGAATCCGCCGAGCGTGCCGCTCTTGGTGCCGGCGCTATTGTGATGGATGTCATTGCTTCCAACGACAAGCGTCTCCCGCATCAGCAGATTGAGCGCATTCGCCATCTCCGCCCGGATATGATTCTGCTCTCCGGGGGAATCGACGGTGGAACGACGACCCACGTGGTCGAGATCGCCGAATTGGTGGCAGCCGCAGACCCGCGCCCGAGGCTCGGTTCCAGCTATCAGTTGCCGATCATCTACGCCGGCAACAAGAATGCCACCAAGGCAGTTGAAGAGACGCTGGCAGGCAAAGTTGACCTTCGCGTAGTCGACAACCTTCGCCCCGTCCTCGAAATGGAAAATCTTGGCCCCGCCCGTGAAGAAATCCACGAGCTGTTCATGGAGCACGTCATGGCACAGGCTCCCGGCTACAAGAAGCTGATGGACTGGGCCGATGCTCCGATTATGCCGACTCCGGGCGCGGTGGGCCTGATCATCCAGACCATCGCCGACCAGTACGGTATCGAGGCTCTCGGTGTCGACATCGGCGGCGCCACGACCGACGTGTTCTCGGTGTTCCGCCCCGACGGCGAGCACGGCGAATTCAACCGCACGGTATCGGCCAACCTCGGCATGTCCTACTCGGTGTCGAACGTATTCGCCGAAGCGACTCTCCCGATGGTCATGCGCTGGGTGCCGTTTGAAATGGACGAGCGCGACCTGCGTAACCGCGTTAAGAACAAAATGATCCGCCCGACCACTATTCCGCAGTCAATGGAAGAACTTGTTTTCGAGCAAGCTATCGCCAAGGAAGCCCTGCGCCTCGCTTTCATACAGCACAAGTCTTTTGCGACCGTGCTGAAAGGCGTGCAGCAGCAGCGAACAATCGCTGACGCTTTTGAACAGTCTGCCTCGGGCGCAACCATTGTGAATATGATGACGCTGGATATGCTGATCGGATCCGGTGGTGTGCTCTCGCATGCTCCGCGACGTCAGCAGTCAGCTCTCATGATGATCGACGCCTTCTCTCCCGAAGGTATCACCCGACTGGCCGTGGACTCCATTTTCATGATGCCCCAGCTCGGGGTGCTGACCGAAGTTCAGCCGAAGGCTGCCACAGAAGTATTTGAGAAGGATTGCCTGATCCACCTTGGCACCTGTATCGCTCCCTCAGGTACTTCAAAGAAGCCGGGACCGATGATGAAATACAGCATCGAACTTCCGGACGGCACCGTTTCCGGTACTCTGAACCACCTGGAGATGAAGCTCTTTAAACTGGGTATCCAGGAGAATGGTTTGCCGATTAAGGTCAAGGCCGTCTTTGAGCCGGAACGCAATTACGATCTTGGCAACGGCAAGGGGAACAAGGTCGAGAAGGAAATCGACGGCGGTGTTGTCGGTATTATTCTCGATGGCCGTGGTCGTCCGTTCGACCTCTCTTCGCTCGAAGCCTCGGAGCGCGTCTCCTACCTGAAGAAGTGGATGACCGAACTGGATATCTACCCGGCGGAGACTCTCGCCTAACATGTCATTGAGGAACGGAACAGGTGCTACGCAAATGAATGGTATCGGAAAAAACAGCGTTCTCGGATTGGCTCTGGCGTTTGTGCTTATCCTGGTGTTGGTTGTCTCAGGGTTGGCCGGAGACTTCACCAGTTTCCGCGGCAAGTTTCACATTGCTTACCCGGAGGGTTGGTCACAGGTCGATTATCAGACCGCTAATTACTACATGAAGCAGACCGGCTCCGCAGCTGAATTCGAGGTTATTCTCTCAGCTGAGACTGAAGCGACCGTGTTCGAAGGGATCTATATGATCTTGACGTTCGAACCAACCGGCGAACTTGATCAGCAACAGATCGACTCTGTTGTCGAGGTTGTCACCAACTCATTTGACCGGAAACTGCTAAACATCTCCCCCGATGCTTTCATCACGGAACTTCACACCAACAACATCGTGTATGACAGCGGGAACAGTCGACTGGCCGTTACGACCAAGCTGGTGGAAGACAATAACCTGGTGCGAATGAACATGCTGGCGATGCAGTTCTTCGATCAGGGGATCGCCAACTTCTACTTCTACTCACCTGACAGTCTATTTGAAGGGCACCTTGAGGATTTCAAGTCTATCGTGAACTCGTTTGCTACCGGCGCGGCAGTCAAAAAGAGCTCCGAACCGGTAAAAGTCGCGAACTTGAAAGACGATGATGATTCCGGAGTACCTGTTGCCGTCTGGGTTGGCGCGGCCGTCGCTATCGGCGCGGCTATCATTACCAACCGGAAAAGAAGCAGGAAGAAAAAAGCTAATAGTTGATTTCGTATAAAGAGGAGTTTTATGGGCCACGCATATACACCCGGATTGAAAGTAACCGAGCAGCTTCTCATCAAGAAGCGCCGGATATTACCGCTGAAGGGCGACGTGATTGTCAAGGTCGGCGACAAGGTCAAGCCGAATGATGTCGTCGCACGCACAGTGCTGCCGGGCAACGTCGTTCCGATCAATGTTGCCAACAAACTGGGCATACCGCCTGAAGACATTGATCTGGTCATGCTCAAGAAGCCGGGTGACACTATGGCAAAGGGCGAAATGATTGCCCTCTCCAAGACCCTGTTCATATTCAAGAACCCGTGCCATGCCACTATCGATGGAACCATCGAATCGATTTCCAAGATCACCGGCCAGGTTCTCCAGCGCGGTGAGCCAACCCCCGTCGAGGTAAAGGCATATCTTGATGGCGAAGTTATCGAGGTCATCCCGAACGAAGGCGTCGTGGTACAGTGCAACGGCGCATTCGTACAGGGTATTTTCGGTATCGGTGGCGAAACGTCAGCCCCGATACAGATGGCAGTGGAAAACAACTCTACCGTCCTTAATGAAGACCTCATCAAGGACGAGTACGCCGGAAAGATCGTGGTCGGTGGTTCGCGAGTGACAGCCAACGCGCTGAAGAAGGCTATCAAGATCGGAGTTAACGGCATTGTGGTCGGCGGTTTTGACGACAAGGACCTGCGCGACTTCCTCGGCTATGACATTGGTGTGGCTATCACCGGCTCGGAAGACACTTGCACAACTCTGGTCGTCACCGAGGGCTTTGGTCAGATCAATATGGCTGACAAGACCTTCCAGTTGCTGAAACGCCACCAGGGCGAAATGGCCTGTATGAACGGTGCGACCCAGATTCGTGCCGGCGTCATCCGTCCGGAACTCGTCATCCCGGGTGCCGCGACCGACGAAGTGGTCGAGGAGGGTGAAATTGTCGGTCTTACTGTCGGATCCCCGATCCGCGTGATTCGTCACCCGTACTTTGGCCAACTCGGTGCCGTGACCGATCTTCCTGCCCCACTGCACGTCCTGGAATCAGAGTCCAAGGCTCGCGTACTTGAGGTGGAATTCGCGGACGGCAAGCGGGCGATTGTGCCGCGCGCCAACGTCGAGATGATCGAAGGCTAGAATATGCCAACGTACAGTCAGGTGTCCCCACCTGACTGCTCACTCCATAAAAAAAGCTCCCACAACGTGGGAGCTTTTTCATTTGTCGATGCAAACTCGTTAACGATAGCCTTAGTGACCGGCGGCCTCTTTAGCTTTGTCAACGGCTCCTTCAGCAGCCTCTCCGGCTTCTTCAACGGCACCTTCGACGGCGTCCATGGCCTCGCCGGCCATCGAGTCCAAACGAGTGGTGTCAGCCATTTCCTCGGCGGCACCGGCAGCGGTCTTTTCGACTTTGTCTTGAGCGGCTTCTTTCTCGCCACAGCTAATCACGAATGATGCTGCGAACAGAAGACACAAGGCGATAACAAGAAATTTCTTCATCTGTCCCTCTCCCGGGTTTGATGACCTGCGGTTTAGTTCCTCTTGAATTTCAATGGACCGAATAAGAGCCGCGTTGACTCGCAGGTCAAGCTAAAAAAAACACGTCGCGGACCGCCGTGCCTACATTGCGCTGTTTTTGTTGACCCTGGGCCGATGCGCCGATATGTTTGACCCTTTGCCGGGAAAATATTTCCCCCTCTACGGAGGCATGTTATATAAACTTTAGACCGGAAATGCAGTACAACCAAGTATGACTAGTCCTATTACCCTGATTCTGCAAGGCGGCGCCCTGTGGGACATCATCTCACACCTGTCAACTTTTGGCGCATTTATCCTGATAATCCTAGTGGCCATGTCGGTAGGCTCCTGGATGGTAATCTTTCGCAAATACCGAACATTCAAGGCTGCCGACGCGGACACGAGAAGCTTTCAGCAGTACTTTCGGCGCGCTCGACGGCTAGAAGAAATCGCCGGGCAGGCCCGCACGTACAAGAAGTCTCCCCTCGCCGGTATCTATCTGGCCGGTTTCGAGGAAATGACCTCGCTCAAGGAGCATAAAAATGAGGCCGGAGGTCTGCGCGAGTCCCTCAAGCCGCTCGACAACGACGATTTCGAGATCATCGAGATGGCCATGGAACGCGGTATGAACGATGAGGTCGCGAAGCTCGAAAAGCAGGTTGTCTTTCTCGCCACCACCGGCAGTTCCGCTCCCTTTATGGGATTGTTGGGAACGGTTGTGGGTATCATGGATTCCTTCTGGGCTATCGGCGAGCGCGGATCGGCTTCGCTGGCCGTTGTGGCTCCCGGTATCGCTGAAGCCTTGCTGGCCACGATCGTTGGTCTGGCCGCCGCTATTCCGGCCGTCATGGCGTACAACTGGGCCAACAATGCCTTGAAGAACATGCAGACCACCTCGCACAGCTTTGCGCTGGACTTCATCGCACGCGCCAGAAAGGAAGCCCTCTAAGATGTCCCGTTTCGTTCGCAGGCGAGCCTACGGCGCCGTGGCCGACATCAATATCGCCAACCTCGTTGATGTCGTCCTCGTGCTGTTGATCATCTTCATGATTTCGGCTCCTTTGCTGCAGTCAGGGATCGAGATTGACCTGCCCAAAACACGAGCGGCGTTGCTGGACGAGGAAACCTCCGGCATCATTTTGTCAATTGATGACAAAGGCGGAATCTACGTCAACGACGTCTGGCGTCGGCCTGAGGATCTCGAAGACGCGATCCGTCAGGAAATGGAGGCCAAACGTACTGAGTCAATCTACCTGCGCGGCGATTCTACGATTGCCTACGGAGTGATCATCGACGTCATCGGGCGCATTAAGGACATGGGGATCGAAAACATCGGTCTCGTCACCGAACACGAGGAGAAGAAGCTGCACTAGCGTTCAAGGACGACGCCATGAGCAAGGACCTCCTCATCTCAATTGTATTCCACGTCATGATTGTCGTGGTAACTCTGTTTATCTCCCCCCTGGAGTACAAGCCCAATCGCGATTTGGGCGAGGTAATCCGGGTAAGCGCCGTAAGCATGGCAGAAATATCACCGGTTGAACAGCCCACGATTGCTCCGGTAGTAGAACCCCCGGCGGCACTCGAAATCGAGCCGATGGAAATTCCGGTCGAAGATCCGATCAGCAAGCCGGAAGTTGAAATCGAGAAGCCGGTCGAACCGCCGGAGCCGAAGGAAGAGCCAAAACCTGACCCGCCAAAGCCGAAACCGAGTAGGCCTACCGGCGACGTTGAACCGCAGGCAGCGGATGTGAATCAGGCTGGCACCGAAGACGGGAGCAGGGAAGTTGAAACTCCCGCAGGATCGCTGATCTCAGGCATGAGAGTCGACAACACTTCCTTTGACCACCCCTACTGGTTCAACCTGGCCCAGAGCAAGATAGACAGGAGTTTCCGAAACACGGTGCCAATTGACGGCAAAGTGTATTGCGATGTGTATTTTCAAGTCATCAAGTCTGGTCGAGTGATTGAAGTGGAGGTCAAGAGTTCGTCCGGCATCCCTCGCTTCGATCAGATCTGCGTGGATGCAATTGAACGCTCAGCGCCATTCCCGCCGCTGCCTCGCAAGTTCCTCGATGAAATCATAGGCATTACGATCACGCTTACTAACCAATAAGGAAATCGGATGAAACTCCGCCAATTGGTACTGACAACAATACTCCTCGCCCTCTCTCTAACCACCGCAGGCAATGCGCAGGATGTTCGGCAGTTCACTCTGGACACTGTGTCGGGCGCTTTCCAGGCCACCCCCTACGGCGTCGATGACATGAAGTACATCGGCACGAGATATATCAGTCAGGAAGACTCAACGCTGATGCAGTACGTCACGCGCGTGGTGCAGAGAGACATCGACTTCTACGCCGACTTCTCGCTGATCCCCATCGACAGCTTCTACATGAAAACGTACGAGATCAAAGAGATGGATATCCTCGGCTGGCAGAGGCTCGGAGCGGAGTTCCTGATCAAGCTCGAGGCCGAGTTCCCGGCACAGAACATTCGCGGTTTCTGGCGTATGTACCACACTCCGTCGCAACGAGAGGTCGCCAGCGGGCAGCTTGAGTATCATCGCACTTATTGGCGGGAACTAGCCCATGACATCGCCAACGAAATCGTCTACAACTCAACCGGCGAGCGCGGCATATTCCGGACCAAGATCGTCTACGTGAAGAAATTCGGAGACGCCAAAGAGCTGTTCATGGCGGATTACGACGGTGAAAACGAAAAGCAACTGACCAAAACCGGCTCGATCAACCTCTCCCCTATGTTCTCCTCCAACCAGGAGGAGGTCTATTTCACGAGCTATATGAGCGGCGAGCCGCAGATGTACCATCTGGTCCTCAAGACCGGCGAAATAAAGCAAATAGGCGATTTCCAGGGCGTGGTTGCTGCGCCTTCGATATCGCCCGATGGCAACAAAATCGCCTGTGTGCTGTCGAAAGACGGCAACTCGGAAATCTACGTCCTCGACCTGAAGGGCAATATCATCAAACGTCTGACCAAACATCAGGCGATTGATTCGGCACCGTCGTGGTCACCAGACGGCCAGAGCATAGTTTTCTCTTCGGATCGTACCGGCGCACCGCAGATTTACATCATGGATGCCGACGGCCTGAACGCCCGACGCCTCACCTACCAGGGCGGCTACAACGACTCGCCGATCTGGGCTGATCGGGGCGATCGAATCACGTTTGTCAGCCGGACTCAACAAGGCCGGTTCGATCTGGCCTCAATCAACGTCGACGGTACTGATTATCGGGTCCTGACCGAGGTCGGCATGAACGAAAACCCGCACTTCTCCCCCGACGGCAAGCATATCATCTTTGCGTCGACACGGCTGAGTTCTGGAGATATCTACACCATGGACCTCTCAGGCCAGAACCAGCGCCGTCTCACCCACGGGGGGACTGCCTCAAACCCTGCCTGGGGACCTATTCAGTGACTACTGCGTATAAGTCCTGACAGACCAGGGAGCTATGCCGAAACCGTTTTTTATATTGACCGCATTAATGGATTTGCATAGATTCGATAAGTTAAAATAGAATAAAAAAACGCCCCAAATTCCCATTTGGGAGGGAAGTTACGCAATGAAAAGACTTGGATTCCTACTGGCCACCGGGTTGCTTGTCGCACTAATGCTGAATGCCTGCGGTCCGAAGCCTGAAGTAGCCCCCGAACAGCCGGTCGTTGTGCAAGACACGACACCGACTCCGCCACCACCACCGCCTCCTCCGCCACCTCCGCCTCCGCCGCCGCCGGTACTCAAGGCGACTCAGTTTGAGACGGTGTACTTTGATTTTGACAAGTTCCAGCTTCGCGAGGACGCTCGTGCCAGCCTTGACCACAACTTCGGTCTGCTGAACGAGTTCCCGGATGCAATCATCAAGATCGAAGGTCACTGCGACGAGCGTGGTACTATCGAATACAACCTGTCACTCGGTGAAAAGCGTGCCAAAGCCGCTATGGATTACCTGACCGGACTGGGCATCAACCCGGCACGGATTTCGGTTATATCCTACGGTAAAGAGCGCCCGGTCGATACCGGTCACGATGAGATCGCCTGGCAGAAGAATCGCCGTTGCGAATTTAAGATCGTCTCGCAGTAACCCTGACGGGTAAAAGGTACATGGAATACCAAAGATCAAACAAGATAACCGCCATTGCTGCAATGGCGGTTATCTGCATAGGATTGCTGCTCTCCGGTTGCGCCACGAAACGTGATGTTCAGGACATCAACGACCGACTGGCCAACGTGGAGTTGCAGAACGGCCAGACCCGCGATCTGGTCCTTCGAATGGATTCAGTTATTGCAGCCGGCGCCGTGGCCAACAAGGCGTTGCAGAACGACATTCGGTATTCAACCGACGAACTGACTCGCCAGATGGGCGTGCTGCTTGAGAACTACAATGACCTGATGTCTCGAATCGATCAGCTCAACCAGACACCGCAGGTCATCACGCTGCCGCCGAGATCTTCGGCAGGAGCGCAGGACGACACGCCGGTCGCTACCGCACCGTCGGAGCCGCCGCCCAGCAGTCAACCCTCGATTGATTGCCAGAACACATACGACAACGCCTTCACGCTGGTACGTCGGGGCGAATACGAAGAAGCCGTAACCGGCTTCCGCGCGTTCCTGGCGGAGTGTGAATCACACCAGGATGTGGAAAACGCCTACTACTGGATCGGCGAATGCTACTACTCACAGGAAGAATACAGCGATGCGGTCACCGAATATGACCATTTGCTGAAAACTTATCCTGATTCGCCGAACCTTGGACGGGCGCTCTACAAACTGGCCCGCTGCAAGCAGGAACTCGGCAAAAAGAATGAGGCAAAGGCGCTGTTCGAACAACTCGTGAACGAACATGCCGGCACGCTCGAGGCCGAACAGGCAACCCAACGATTGAAGGACCTCTAAGGGTTAAGATGATCGTTGACCTGCTTTCACTGAAGATCAACACCCCGGCTCGGAGCACCCCTCCGGGTCGGGGTTTTTATCAACGTGAAGAAGACGCCCTGTACGTCCAGGCGGGCGGGTTCATCAGCCGCAAGTTCTTCTCCGAGCTGGGAGCAAAATACGTAAGATTCGAGTTGGACCTCACCGGCTGTTTGATTGCTGTCGAGGTCACTATGCCCCGCCGTCGCTGGCAGGTGCAGACAGACTTTGTCGCGCCGGTGATCGCGGAACCGGCCGATATCCGTTGGCTGGATTTCCGCAGCCAGATGGCCGAACCGGAATTCATCACTAACGAGGATCAATCCTCTCTCTTGCTGAGATTCGCCCGGAGCGATTCGCGACGATGGTACACGTTGGCGGATTCTATCCTGGTTCAGGTCGACGATAACGACCGCCTGATGTCTCTGCTCATAACTGATATTGTCGAGGATCTCGCGGGCCGACAGATTTCCGCTTTTCGCAGCCTGATCGACCGCTCGATGGAAGAGGATGTGACGGCTAAATAGTTGACAGCCGTTCGCCTGCCTGCATACCTTCTCACATGACCAGGCCCGACCAGAAACTGCTCTCAGAATACGACTCGCTCAAAAAAGAAATCGAGCGACACAATCGGCTGTATCATGCCGAAGACTCCCCGGTTATCACCGACGCCGAGTACGACCGTCTGTTCGAGCGTCTGCTGAGTATTGAGCAACAGTATCCGGAGATGGTCACGCCGGACTCCCCCAGCCAGCGGGTCGGCGCTGCCCCCTCGAAAAAGTTCGTCTCGGTCAAACACCGGGTCCCCATGTTGTCGTTGCAAAAGGTAACCACTGCCGGGCAGTTTGCCGAATTCGACGGACGCGTCAAGAAAGGACTTGAGACCGAAGATGACGTGGCCTACATCACCGAGCCGAAACTTGACGGCCTCGCGGTTGAGCTTGTCTACCAAAACGGCCTGCTGATCCTCGGATCTACACGCGGCGACGGTACCACCGGCGAAGACATCACTACGAACCTGAGAACCATTCGCAACATCCCCCTGAAGCTGTCTGATAAGACGGCTGCCGCCTATCCCCTGCTGGAGGTTCGCGGCGAGGTGATCATGCGTCGCTCTGCTTTCAAGCGGCTAAACGAGGGACTGGAAAAACGCGGCGAGCCGCCGCTGGCCAATCCGCGTAACGGGGCCGCCGGATCGCTGCGCCAGCTTGACTCCAAAGTCACCGCCTCTCGCCCTCTCATGTTTTATGCCTACGGAATCTCGGACACGGAACTGCCCGGAATCGACAGACAGTCTGTCGCCATGCGACTGCTCAGAGACGAAGGCTTCACGGTCAACGAGCTCATCGCCGAATGCCCGGGCGTTGGGACCGTCACCGCCCAGTTCGAATCGCTGGACGAGAAGCGTCCCGATCTCGATTACGACATCGACGGCATGGTCATAAAAGTCGACCGATTCGATCAACAACGACTGCTCGGTCAAATATCTCGTGCCCCACGATGGGCGGTAGCATGGAAATTCGCCGCCGAGTTGGCCGAGACGATTCTTGAGGACGTCGAGTTCTCTGTCGGCCGCACGGGAGCCGTAACTCCGGTTGCCAAGCTGAGGCCAGTCCGTGTGGGAGGCGTGACCGTATCGAATGCCTCCCTGCACAACGAGGACGAGCTTCGCGCTCTCGACGCCCGCAAAGGGGACACGGTAGTGGTACGCAGAGCCGGCGATGTCATCCCCGAAGTCGTCGAAGTCGTCGTTGAGAGACGCCCACCGAATGCTCAGAAGATCATTTTTCCCATCGCCTGTCCCTCGTGCGGTCAGCCAATCATTCGTCACGAAGACGAAGCGGCCCATCGCTGTGTAAATGCTGCCTGTCCGGCTCAGGTCGAGGCGGGGTTGTTCCATTTCGCCTCTAAAGGCGGATTCGATATCGACGGACTCGGGGACAAACTGGCCAGGCAGCTGATTACGAAGGGTCTTGTCTCCGACCCGGCCGACCTGTTTGCACTAACCAAAGAAGAGTTGCTTACGCTCGATCTCATGGCCGACAAACGCGCCCAAAACCTGCTCGATGCTATCGACCGCTCAAAGGCCGCAGAGCTGCCACGAGTGATCTATGCGCTTGGAATAATCGGTGTGGGTGAAACCGCCGCGCGCCTGCTCGCCGGACACTACGGGGCTTTTGAAAGCCTCCAGACAGCTACTGTGGAAGAGATGGAGACAATCGACGGTATCGGACCGGTGATCGCAGCCAACATCGCGGAGTTTTTTGCCAACGACGGCAACCGACACATGATCGAGAAAATGCGCAAGTCGGGCGTTCGGTTTCCAGACTACGCACGCACGACCGATGGCGGCAACCTGGCTGGAATGACGTTCGTTATCACCGGCACGCTCTCGCAACCCCGCAATCACTTCAAGAGATTGATAGAAGAAAGCGGCGGCAAAGTAACCGGGTCGATATCGAAATCAACCGACTACCTGCTTTGCGGCGAAGCCGCCGGTTCGAAATTGGACAAGGCTAAGAAACTCGAGGTGACAATCCTCGATGAGAAAGACTTCCTGAAACTGATCTGAACGTTCAACCGCCCCCGCCCATTTTGTGTGTCGTCATGTGACCCCGAGTAACGATTCTCCGAAAGAACACAAAACCAGCGATCTGAATCAAGCACACAGCCGCGCATCGTACAGTGACGCGGTTGCCGGGTGACTCCGTGGAAATGCAGCGAGTCGAAAACGCTCCTAGCCTTTTGCTTCGGTCAGGTCCTTCAACTGCTTGGCGATCTTGTTGACCTTCTTTTCCAATCGTTTCAAGTCATCCTGGGTTGCCCAGGCAAGCCCTGAGGTCGCCTTCTTGACGTTCTTCTGCGCCTTGTCGGCTTCTTTCATCACCTTCTTGCTGAACTCGGAAGTTGATTTCTCTACCTTGTCCAGCAACTCCATGACGGCCGTCTTGCGATCGGATTTGTCGAGTTCGCCTTTCTTAATCAGGTCATCGATGATCGACTCGGCCTTCTCCTTAGTGACGTGGAGAACCCCGATCGAGGCCAGGATTGTGTTTTTGAGGATAGACATAGACTTTTCCCCTCCAGCTGAAATGATTCCACGCAATAACTCTTTGGACTGTTTTATATCGTCCCACTTTGACGTCTCCGCTACCGCGATCCGGCTGAGCACCTGTAGCGTGATATCTTCCCCCGTCGAGGAGTCAACCACCCTGACCTCGTGCCCCTCCTGAATCAGTCGGGCCAGATCAAACTGGGTTATGGTACGACTCGACTGCGTGTCGTAGAGCCGCCTGTTACTATATCTTTTAACGATTCTCATGACATTCCGTTTCATTTAGTATAGTGCACTGCACCAAAACTGTCAATAAAAATCGCGACATCCCTCCATGCCGCGAAATTCATAGTCTAGTGTGCCGAAGCAGACATTACGACGATATTCACGATCTCCAGCAGCCGCTCGCAGGAGAACGGTTTCTTGATGAACATGTCGCCGCCCACCTTAAACGAGCGCCCCATATCATCGGAGCGATCCTTGCCGGTCAGAAAAATGATCGGGACCTGGGCCAATCCCGGCTCCTGCTTAATCTGTTGACAGATATCGTATCCGTCGACGCCGGGCATCATGATGTCCAGCAGGACAACATCCGGCTGGAACTGACGGGCGGCGTTAATTGCATTTGTGGGCGAATTCTCCACAGCGACAGTATAGCCGGCCTCGCTGAGAAATGCCTCGACAATGTCTGTGATTTCCGGTTCGTCATCGACGACCAGAACCTTGGCTGCCTGAATATTGATCTTGTGAGACACTAGTACTCTGCTCGTCTAGGGTTCTTGGTTTACTAAATAATATCGGCAAGAAACAGCGTCGGCTTAACTACCTCTATTTTGATGTCGTGAGCGTCTGCATCGTCAGACACACCAGATCCCGTATCTGGCTACCGTTGAAGGGCTTGCGCACGAATGTCAGCCCTCCCTTGGCAAATGCCCGACCGCCATCCTCCTGGGCCGACTTTCCGGTCAGGAATATCACCGGCGTTTCTTTGAGAGCCGGATCCTCCTTGATTCTGGACGTTGCTTCGTATCCGTCCATCTCCGGCATGGTAATATCCATGATGATTAGGGAGGGCTTTTTGTCCAGAGCGATTCTGACAGCCTCGGTGCCGGTGGCGGCAGTATAGACCGCGTGACCTTCTCTGGTAAACATCGTAGAGAGCAACTCGCGCACGGATTCTTCATCGTCGGCAATCAGGATACTCGTATCAGGTTTCTGGTCGTTTGGCACAGGACCCCCGGTTATGTTTCGCCAGCAATGGCGTTTCCTTGGATAGATTCCTCGCTAGTTATTATGACTATCGGTCGAATACCAAAGAAGATTAGCCTCCTTGCAGTAGCAGAAGCAATCTCGTTCAGATGGCTCGACGACGTTTTTTGATTGCCCGCCAACTCCAAACGGCCTATCCTTGCACTGATGACTGAAGAAAAGAACAACATCAAGACTGTGGTCCGCAATCGCAAGGCCCGCCATGACTATCAGGTAGTCAGTTCCATGGAAGCCGGCATTGAGTTGATGGGCTGTGAGGTCAAGAGTATCCGGGCCGGCAAGGTGAATGTCGCTGATAGCTATGCTCTGATTGACGGAGGCCAGATATGGCTGAAAAACCTGCATATCTCTCCGTACGAGATGGCCTCGGGGGAGTCACCGGACCCGATCAGACCCCGCCGCCTCCTCATGCACAGACGGGAAATTGTCAAACTCGGCATAAAGACCCAGCAACAGGGCATGACGCTTGTTCCACTCTCCATTTATATAAGAGGTCGAAACGTCAAAATCGAACTGGGGCTGGTCATCGGACGTAAGAAGTATGACAAGCGCCAGGCTATCGCCAAAGCCGACGCCGATAGACGCATGAAACAAGCCGTGAAGAGAAACCTCGATCGCTAGAGTATGAACCGCCTCACAATCCCCCTCATCTCGCTCATCCTGCTCTGCCTCGTTCTGGCTATTCCGGCACAAGCGGGCGAAGTCAGAGTCTCTATCGCTGGCGGCTATAATGAGATCGAGTCTTTCGAGAAAGATGAGGTCCGTTATGTCTCTCTCTCGCAACTGGCGGGCGTGCTTGGCGGCACCCTGACCTGGGAAACGGTGGGACATCGGATTAGTTATCGTGAAGAGGGATATCGGTTTGAGTTCCTTCTCGATTCCCCGTTCTTCCTGATGAACGACACCACTTTCAACATGACCTATTCCGCCAGGCTGGAAGAAGGGCAGTTGTTCGTGCCCGTCGTCACATTCCTTCCCTTCCTCGACCGGGTGACTGCGCCACAAATCACCTGGGATAGCGATAAAAGGACGATTACCGTTGAATCCGACTATTTCAATGTCACCGATATGTCCGTGCAACAAAAAGCCAACGGACTCCTGATTGAAATACAGCTTTCGCAGGCTCTGGCCTACGAGGTCTTTGTCACAGAGGGCAACTGGCTGAATATCTCCATCCGCGACGCCAGGGTCAATCGCAACCGGATACTCTCCCGCAAAGACAACCGGTACATGTACAAACTGAGCGTCCACCAGATCGAAAACAACACCGGCCAGATATCAATGCGGCTCAAGACCAACATTGAAAAGTGGCACCACAAAATAGAAAACGATCCCACTCGCATCCAGATATCCATCTCCGATACCAATGTCGAGTGGGACACCGTCGCGCCCCGCCCCGAAGTTGGCCCGGATGATAAGATTGACGTAATCGTCATCGACCCCGGTCACGGCGGCGAGGACTACGGTGCCGTCGGCCCGGGCGGGACCCGCGAGAAAGACATCTCGCTCGGTATCGCCAAGCGACTGGCCAAACTGATTCGCAAAGATAAACAGTTCCAAGTTGTGATGACTCGCGATCAGGACAAAACGGTCTCACTGGAGAAACGGGCCGAGATTGCCAACGATGCCGGCGCCGACCTGTTTATTTCGATCCACGCCAATGCCTCGCCCAAAAAACATGTGCGCGGCTGGAATGTCTTCTTCCTCGCGCCAGCACTGAACGACTCGGCAAGATCCGTTGAACAGTTGGAGAACAGTTTCTTCCTGCGCGAATCGGCCGAGAAGTCACCCGGACCGTCAGACGCCTCCGCAGACCCGATACTCTCAATCCTGAACGAAATGATTATGACTGAATTCCAGGCAGAATCTTGGGACTTTGCGATGATGGTAGACCGGGAGTTCCGGCGCAGCATCAAAACTCCGGCGCGCGGTATCGATCAGGCCGGGTTCTTCGTGCTCAACAAGGTCTTCACGCCCTCGGTGCTCATCGAGTCAGCCTTCATTTCCAACGAAGTCGAGGAGAAGACACTAAAAAGCAAGAAGTATCAGGAAAAACTGGCCAAAAGCCTGTACGAGGCCATCAAACGCTTCAAAGCGAAATACGAAAACCGATAACTCGCTTCGCTGGGAATACAGTCAGGGAACGATATGGAAAGACCTATAGGGATTTTCGATTCGGGCGTCGGCGGACTCACCGTAGCACGACAGATATTCAGACTGCTGCCCAACGAAGATGTCGTCTATTTCGGCGATGTCAGCCGCACACCGTACGGCGGGCGCTCGCGTGAGATTATCACCGAATTCACGCGTCAGGATGTCTCGTTCCTCATGGAACAGAACGTCAAGTTCATCATCTGCGCCTGTAACTCGGTTTCGTCGGTAGCTCTCGATGTAGTCGCGCCGAATTTCCAGGTACCCATGATCGGCGTGATAAGACCGGGAGCCGAGGCCGCCTCAGCCAAAACGAAGACCGGTCGTATCGGCGTCATCGGCACCCACGCAACCATAAATTCCAACGCCTACGCCCGGATCATCCACGAACTCAACCCTGAGTTGAAAGTCTTTTCGCTGGCCTGTCCCCTCTTCGTGCCGCTGGCCGAAGAAGCTTATATCGAAAAAGAGGCGACGTACCTGATCGCGCGCGATTACCTCCAGACAATGCTGGATGTCGAGGTAGACACTCTGATTCTCGGCTGTACGCACTACCCGCTGCTGAAAAGCGTAATCGCCGACGTTATGGGCAAAAAGGTGACTCTGATCGACAGCGGCGAGGAAACTGCGCGCATCGCGCTTGAGGCGTTGAAGCAGGCCAATCTCCTGAACATGGAGGTTTCACAAAACCCGAAAGCGGGGGCCGACTGCAAGTTCTATGTTTCGGACGTTCCTGAGAAATTCAACCAACTCGCCACCCGTTTTCTCGGACGGATCGTGGACAAGACCACGCGGGTGGATATCAGCAGGTATTGATGAAGGTATACGGCGACAGCACTTTCCAACAGGAGTTCTCTCAAATACTCGACAACTCAAAGCTATGGCTCAAGAACCGCAGCACAGGCCTGTCGCAAGCTCTCGGTTGTACGGACACTCTATGCTACTTCTATCTGATGTCAATCGAAGAACTCGTCCGAGGAACTCTGGCGGCGTTGAGAGAAGGGCACTTGTTGATAGAGCGAATTGTCAGCCGCTCCTTGATCGACTACCTACTAGACCTTCATCTGATCTGCATACGAGACGATGAGCAGTTCAACAGGGAGTTCGTAGACCTCCGGCGCTATTGTGTATGGTGCAAGAGAGATGCGATAGACTATCATCGCGAGGAACTTCGTGAAGCCAAGCACAGCTATGACAAGTACATCCAGGAAGCTGTGGAAAGGACGGGCAGTCAGCTTGGTCCGAAACAACTCAAGCAAGGTGCAGTGATACCGAGTGTCGAAGAGATCGCGAGGCAGTGTGAGCGCAGGGCCAAAGGGGGGTGGACAGGATTGGACTTCTCTCAAAAACTCAGAGCGGTCCTTGTGGAGTCGCTACTTGGCCCCCTGTCGGAACACAAGGCAGATAGCATTTGGAACAGGTGTCAAGAACAGTTGCGGAAGGACGACCCTACCGGATGGTCACACTGCGGCTTTTGGACACAGGCCGAACTTACTCTGAGGAAGGTACTGGTCGAACACAATAGGCCGCCCTCCGACATAGCGGAGCTCGACCCGTCGCTGAGTATGGCTCTGCAAGGCTGGCGTTTTGGGTCTGAGTTCGTACACCCGTCCCCCAGATCAGTCGTAGCCGGGTTGAACATGAAGACTGGTGAGTTTCAATGGAACTACGAGCAAACTGACGACAAATACACTTTCGCAGAGCAACTCCTCTACCTAGTCTACAGGTCGGCGGTAAAGGCAGCCTCTCCTCACCTAACTCCCCAGAGAGAGACACCTTTCTACAAGGAGTTTCAAAGGTGGACCAATCGGACGACAGCACTGCGCAAGTGGCAGTCAGATGTACTCGGAGAGGAGTTTGATTCCATAGAGGACACTAACAATGCAAATCGTACTGGCGACCAATAACAAAGACAAAATCAGAGAAATCAAACACCTTCTCGACGACCTTCCGGTGACCATTCTCACCAGCGATGATTTCCTTGATTTTCCCGATCCCGAAGAAACCGGCGAAACGCTCGAAGAAAACGCAATCCTCAAAGCTCGCGAAATCTCAGCCTTCTGCGACCTCCCGGCTCTCGCCGATGATTCCGGTCTCGAAGTCGACGCTCTCAACGGCGCCCCCGGCGTCTACTCGTCACGGTATGCCGGCGAGAACGTCACCTATCAGGACAACAACGAGAAGCTGATCCGTGAGTTGAAAGATGTCCCCCGCGAGAAGCGCACCGCCCGTTTTCGCTGCGTGATCGCGGTAGCGTGGGACGGCGAGAATATCGAGACAGTCGACGGCAAAGCCGAGGGGATTATCACCGAGGAGCTTAGCGGTGACAAGGGATTCGGCTATGATCCCGTCTTCTACTATCCGCCGAAAGATAAGCGATTCTCACAGATGACCATGGATGAGAAAAACGCGGTGAGCCATCGCGGACTTGCTTTGCAGGAAGCCCGGACACTGATTATCGATCACTTGAACAAGAAGAAGTCTTGACCTGAACGGTCTAAGGCTTGGGGAAAACGCCCCGCCTGAAGAAACTACTGTCGTCCGACTTCAGATCCCAGTAATAGCTCCCGGCCGGAAGTGTATCAAACCGCTCGAAAGTCGTATCAACGGTTCCGTCTGACAATGAGTCTACAACTCGCAACTCAGTAATCTTCAGGGTAATCGTCTGGCAGAGCAATGAATCGACAAACCAGCCGATCGGCTCATGGTCCGGATCGTACAGCATTCCTCTGATCTGCTGGCAGGAGTCGACATTGGCGCGGATTCTCACGGTCACCCGCTTCCAGTACATCGAGTCATAGACTACGGGGATTCCTCCGACAAATGTCGTATCAGGGCTGGACGCGCGGTAGAAGTAGAAACCCGTCGGAAGATCAGCAAAATGGACTACACCAGCATCTGCCCCACCTCCATCGCCGGAATGGAACCAGGCTCGACGAAGTGTTTCACCCGAGTCCAGCGTGCCGGTGTAGACATCCCCCATCCGGTGCCCCTCGGAATCATAGAGGCTCACAACAAAAGGCTGATCGGTGAAAGCGGGAATCTCAACCGCAGCCGCAGGCTCCCGTGGCACTCGCGGAGCAGCCAGTACTGCGCCTGAGAGAATGATGAGAACAAGCACAATGACAAAGCGAGCAGGCTGCGGGCCTAACGGGACATGTACTTTCGATTGAATCACGAAGCGGCCCCGCCCACGGTCGTGTCCTTGTGATGGATAAGTCGCTTCTGCTTCCGCCCCAGATATTCCGCTATTTCAAAACCCAATCCGCAGCCGAGACCGATCAGAAAACCCTGGGCCGAGTTACGTATCAACGAATCGCTGAGCATCGTCATGGAGTAAATTGTCGCAAGCAGCAGAGTGGCGGTCAATGAGGCGGCTGCCAGCACAATGGCCATGTAAGTACACTTGCCAAACATCAGGTCCTGAAAAATGCTCCCCCACACAAACTCGCTCACGAATGCCGTGGCCGACATGACAGCAAGTGAATGGACTAACACGGTAAGAAACAGGTCACCGGCCATCACACCAAAAACGACTGCGAGGGCCACCGCCACAAACAGCGAGGCCAGCAAACCGTGCCGGCGATGCAACGCAAACACCAGGGCGCTTCCAAGGCCGCTGAACAAGAAACCGGCAGCCGGAGAATGAATGTCCAAAACCGCCGGACCGGCCCAGATCACCCCTATTATGACCGAGGTCAGACCGCCGAAAAAGAACAGCATAAACGCCAGACCGGGCGTAACGTGCTCTCTCTCCGGAGGTACCTCCTGGCGTCCATCAGACTGCGTCATGGCATCCTTTTTCATACTGTTTTCTACACCGAACCGGCCTCTTCTATTCATACGATTTTCAATGCACGGCTGCAAGGGGAATATGGTGGAACCGTGCTCCTGAGCCGGTTTTCAGGCACAAAAAAGACGACTCCACGAGGAGTCGCCTTCTTCGATCTTTGACAAAAGAGCACTCTTGCTACAGTTTCGCGGCCACTGCTTCAGCCACCTCCAGCGTGGTATTGGAGCCGCCCATATCATACGTGCGGAACTTGCCCTCTTTGATGATCTCAGACAGAGCAGCATCGAGTTTCGCTCCCTTATCTGTCTCGCCGAGCCAATCAAGCATCATCTTGACTGAAAGCAGCATGGCCATCGGATTGACTTTGTACTTACCGGCATACTTCGGAGCAGAACCGTGGGTCGGCTCGAAGACGGCCAGCTTGTCACCGATATTACCGGAAGCAGCGAAACCAAGTCCACCAACCAACTGAGCACAGAGGTCAGAGACGATATCGCCGAACATGTTCGAGGTGACCAGAACCGAGTAATCCATGGGGTTCTTGATCAGCCACATGCACATCGCGTCGATATTGGTTTCCCAGAGCTCGATACCGGGGTAGTTCTTGGCGACTTCACGTGCCGTACGAACCATCAGACCTGAGGTTTCGCGGATCACGTTCGGTTTCTCGACCACCGTCACGGATTTGCGTCCCTCTTTCTTGGCGAATTCGAAGGCGTCCGTGATAATATTCCGGCAGCCCTTGCGCGTATTTATACGAAGAGAGATGGCTATATCCTCACCGGGGGTGCTGTCGAAACGACCCATCTTCTTATTGTGTTTCTTGATGCATTCACGGAGTTCATCCGGCACCGGGTGGAATTCCACGCCAGAGTAAAGGTCCTCGGTGTTTTCGCGAAAAACGACCAGGTCAATGCCGTCTTTGTAGTTCAGCGGATTGCCCACGTAGGCCTTACACGGGCGAAGGTTTGTTCGGAGGTTGAACTCCTGACGCAAGCGGACGATCGGCGACGCGTACACGTGCCCCTTACCCTGCAATTCAGGAATCAGCTGAGCCTCGCACTCTTCCTTCGGAAGGGACGTAATCGCGCCAAAGAGGGCACAGTCACTGTTATTAAGCAGGTCTACAGTTCTGGGAGGAAGCGGGTCAGCTTCAGTCTTCCAGAACTCCCATCCGATATCACCATGCGTATATTCGGCATCCAGATCGATCTTGTCCAGCACGATCTTTGCCGCTTCCATCACATCATTGCCAACGCCGTCTCCCGGCAGCCAGGCAACTTTGTACTTGGCCATTTCTAGCTCCTGTCTCTCATTAGATTAGTGAGTTCTGTTGCAGAGTAAAGGATTGCAACTTAATAAGTGAAATATGCTATAACGTCACGCTCAGATTAAATAAGTGGGTTGTTCCCAGATTATTCGAGTACGGTACAAAGGCATACTCGATCGTAAAATTCCGGTGTATAAACGACGCGCCGGCAGTAAAACTCTTGCTGTCGTATCCCAGCATGTATCCGGTTCGTAGAGTCACCATCTCGTGAAGCATCCCCTCGGCACCCAGATGCAGATGAGCATCGTCATCGACTATCACCATATCTGCCGCGCCCAGAAATATGTCATACTTGTATGAACCGCCCAGCCGGTAAGTTGTCGGGAGCGCGATGTCCGAGGTGGATACCTGATGCGGTGCCGAAAGCGAAATGTCTGACCCCAGACTCAGGGCAGAACCACCGAACGTAAGCGCCGGCGTTACCCGATAAACGACCCCTAGATCGGCGTTGAATCCGGAACCGCGAAACTCGCCAATCTTCTCCACATACCAACCGCCGGCGACACCTACGGTCAGCTTGTCACCCAAACTCATCGCGAGACCGGTCTTCAAGGAGATGTCGTGTGCCTCGAAGAGTGCGTCGGGATCGCTTGAGGCATCAATGCGGCTTTCGATCTCATCGACCGCAGCGAATTTCACTCCTCCGTGCAGCCAGGTTCGACCGGTGAAGTTGGTCACAAAACAGCCGGTCTCGATTCGGATGTTGTCCCAGTAGGCATTATGTCCGAACGAGGCACCGAACTGATTGACGTGCGATGCCGAGGCAGGATTGTACGCCGATGAATTCGGATCGCCGATGATCGAGACGAAGGCCCCCCCCATGCCTGCAGCTCTCGCTCCCGTCTCTACCTTCATCAGAGCCAGACCATCCTGCCCGACAGCAGAACCGGTCAGCAGCGAGGCCACAAAGAAAATCGTCAGTGCGTTTCTTATCGTCTTCACCTTAAACTCTCCGTCCTAAAACGCCAGATCGAACGAGAAAATGTGCTCAGAGCCTTCATCCGCCTTATCGGTGCTGAAGGCATAATCTATGCCCAACTGCTGCTTTCCGATCTTGAATATGTAGCCTGTGCCAGCCGTGAGCCTGCTGTCACCGTAGCCGGCTCTCAGTGCGAACTCGGGCCGCAGGTAGTATTCGGCCCCGGCGTGGAACTCGGCGCTTCGCTCCTGATCCTTCAACAGATCGGCGGCCAGAAGCAGTTTGCGCTCGAACAGTCGACCGGAAACGCCTATTCCGAATTCCTCCGGTACGTCGTCGATCTGTTCGGCACCAACACCGTCGGTCGTGTACCGATGTTCGTATTTCTCGCTGTTCCAGCGGTACTCTTTGGAGATGTGTTTCACCGTCAAACCCACCTGCAAATCGCGAATCGGCAGCTTGTCACGCCTCTCGCGGTCAAACAGTTTCTCGACGTACAGCATCACACCAAAATCAAACCCGACCGTATTGGCACTCATCTCCGGCATAACCGAATACAGATAGCTCAGGTTCACACCAACGGAAAAGAAATCCTCAAACCGTTTGGCAAACAAAATCGAGAATTGGTGATTGTTCATATTGATATCACGGCCCAGCAGATCACCGTCGGAATCCCGAGCCTCTACCGATCCGGTCCCGGCGTACAGCCAGTGGGCACCGATAGTGGATTCACCCCGCACCGGGAACGCCACGGTGGCGTAACCAAGCGTTCGATCAAGCTGCATAACACGATACGAAGTACCAAAAAGCGGTCTCTTCAACGTGGCCAGTCCAGCAGGATTGAACAGCGGCGCGGCCCCGTCGTTCGACACGGCCAGGTAAGCCCCACCCATGGCAGTTGGCCGCGCACCTGCGGGGACCTGGAAGAAGGAACCGGCATAGCCGCCGCTGCCGTCAGCTCCCAGAACGGGAGCGGCAGAGACAGCAACAAGACATATCAGACAAATGAATAGCTTCCGCATCACTCTCTCCTCTTACGGCATAACCGCGAGCTTGCCCCAACGGGTGTCGCCCGAGTCGAATTCCACTTTGAAATAATACACACCGACCGCGACAACATCACCGCTGCCATTACGGCCATCCCAGGTAAGCCCCTGTGAAGAACCGTCCGGATGCGGCCCGGCGTCGTAGAAGACGTTGTCTATCGGACGGGCCACCAGATTCATTGCATAATCATACACTTCGACCGTTACATGCCCCGCCGTCTCCACCACGAAATGGAAATCCACTTCCTGACCAAGATTCGGCTCAAAAGGTACCGGGTAGGCGTAGACCTCGTCAGCGGCCGTAGTTGAATCTACTTTGGCAAACATCCGCTGACTGGTCAGGTCATTCAGTTTGAGACGAACCGTGCCGTCATCAGTACCTGCCCACAGGAAGGAATCCACCACTGCCACGCCAAAGACGGCCGTCCCGGCCGCAACCAGCTCTTCGCCGCTGGCAGCATCGACAAACGGGATTGATTCCCATTCTGCCGTCAACGTTCCGTCATCATCGCGAGAGCCGTCGTGCATCAACAAGCCATCGTTGGTGGCAGCAAATACGAAGTCACCATCAAAGGCGAAATTCCAGGCATACTCGCCATCGAGCAGAACTTTCCAATCCAGCCCGAATCCGGTCGAGTCGCCGTCGCCGTTCGTAAGCGTTCTATATTCACCTACCGAGATGCCAGTCGTACCAACAACCGCCGGTCGTGCCCCCGCCCAAATCCGGGCAGGTCCGTCATCGACGTATTGAACGTCAACGGCCGGAATGAAATCACCCGCAAGACCAAACCCGCTTCCGATGTACGTGTGGTTGATCACTACGTCAGCAGCAAGAGAGTCCGTATTGGGGCGAATAATCCGGAAACTGTGACCGCGATCCCTTGAAACCGCCATAGCGTTGACGGCACCAAAAACCACGTAGTCTCCGCGTGTCTCCATCAACGTGATAATGTCATTGTCCATAGTGGCAACTACGATCGAGTCAGATACATACTGGCGGGCGGAGAAACGACTGTTCGGCGCCCCCCCGAGAGGACTGAACCAGATGCCGGCGTTGCCAACCACAAACGCCGAGTCGCCGATAAACCCGATATCGTTGACAAGAGTATCTACCATATAGAACGCCCACACCAGACTGCTGTCGACGAAAGTACTGTCGTACTCGGGTGGATCCGTACCCTCAATCTGTACGACATCCCACTCAACGTACGTCGAGCGCCTGCCCACCATCGGCACACCGTCCTCACCGACGCTTCGATGGACCGTCCAGAGCGCCGTCGAATCTACATTGTCGAGCGTATCCAGATACAACTGCGGAGCCACGCAGATGATGCGGGCACCAGAGGCAGCGCCATCCTCGAACGGCGTGTACCGGGTCTCCGTCAGCTCCCCGCCCATATCCACTGTGCACTCGACCAGGCCGGTGTCGGTGCCAATCATGAGCGTGTCACCCGACATTGCCATATCATACACGGCGTTCTTCGCACTCAGGAGATTCACCGAGTCCAGAAGAATGCGTTCCCAGGTCATGCCGGTGTCAGTCGAGGCAAACAAACCGGCCTGCCCGGCAGCCATGTACACTCGGTCAGCCAGACTCATAAAATGCGTCACGGTATTGTTCGCGCCCTGCACCTCTGGGAGCACTACCGGAGCAAAAGAGTCTCCCTGATCGTCCGAGAAGACCAGGCCGGTTGATACCCCCGCAATCGTGTCGGTCGTTCCGGCCAGTAGCCGACCGCCGACGTCGGTTATCGCGCTGATGCTTTTCCCTGGAAGACCGTCGATCTCAAACCGGGAGACAAACGAACCGGCACTCACCGTGCTTCGTGAGAACGAGTTGCCGCCGCCGATGAAAATCGGAAGGGAGTCGCTGTCCTCGCAGGTGTCACAGAATGCCACGGAGTTGATCAGGTGCGAATACAGCTTCTCTCTCGGAGGAGAATAGACGTACTGGAAAACGCCCCCGGAAGTACCCCCCCACACAAACAGGGAGTCGCCGTGCGAAGTATCTGCGGCACAGGCGAAGTACCGATTGCGATACGACGGCGCTTCGGTGGTCGTATTGAACTGCACGGAATCCGCAGGGCTGGCATAAATCCGCCGCCAGGTTATCCCGCCATCCTGAGAGGCCAGGAACCCACCTGCAAACGCTGCAAAAAACAGCCAGTTAGCATCGTTGTCCGTCAGTCTGTTGTTGAAAAACCCCGGATCAACATGACCGGTAATGTCGAAGATAGTGCGGTCACCACCCCAGACATACGGAATATTCAGGCCGTCAGACCCGAAATTGATCTGCGTCCAGGTCGCCCCGTTGTCATCGGTGTACGTAAGCCCATCTGACAGCGAATGCAAGTCACCAGAGATCATCTCCTCGTGGTTGGTCGCCACCCAGAGGCGTCCGCCAATGGAATAGAGGGCCGAGAGATTATTGCTCGGCAACCCGGTTGCATCGCTGTAATAAGACCACGTATCTCCCCCGTCGAATGAGTAGTTGACTCCCTTGGCCGTAGCGGTCCAAATACCCGTCGGGCTGACCCCGTGGGCAATACAATCGATAGCAGTGTTCGAAGCCACCCCCGATTGCGGAGCCGCCTCGATACTGAAACTCTCGGCGACCTCAGCGGTCGCAAAAGTCGGCAGAAGACAGAGAACGAACAGCAGATTAAGCCATGTTTTCACTCTTCACTCCAGACAGAAAAAGGCCCGCAACTGGGCAACACAACGTACCGGGCATGTAGCGGGTCAAAGTTCAATCAATACCTGTATTATCTGTACGCCGGTCGCGACCAGGCACGCTGCCGCACACCGGGCTGACTTAAGGTCGGAACATAAACAAATCCGTGAAACATGGCAACGTTTTTAGCACCCACACCACAGATTTTGGTCCTTATAAACCGTTGCCTGTCTCTAGGTTCCACTGACCGACGAATACTTTCGTCTATCCGGGAGCCGCCAATAAAGATTTGACACCAACCTTATTGCGGCGTATATGTATAACCGTAAATGCACGTGACTCCACACAGATGGATTTTTATCTATGCTCAGACCCAGGATTGTCGTTTTAGCCCTTGCAGCGCTGATAGTTGTAGCTTGTTTTACTCCCGGCTGCGATGACCTCATTACCGAGACCCTCGAAATCACAACTGCGGGCAACCCAACCGCAGAATTCACGGTCACGCCTGACTCCGGCTGCGTTCCGTTGACAGTCCTCTTCCGGGATCAATCCAGCGGACCGATTGACGAATGGTACTGGGACTTCGGCGACGGTGACACGCTCACGGCCTTCACCGATTCCGGCGGCTTCCCGCATACCTATGACTCCACTGGCAGTTTTACCGTTACTCTGATTGTAACGGACACCGACCTTGAAAACGCCTTCAGTACCAGAATATATAAGCGTCGCGTCGTTGTCGGCCAGACGATTGACAGCATGCGAGTGCTGACTGACTCCGTGTGCCAGAGTGACACGGTCACTTTTGAAGCCTTCAATCCGGCGGGCGTGGCAGTCTACAACTGGCGGTACGGCGACGGAACACAGTACACCGGAGATTCGGCTGTGAAGTCTCACTCATATGCGAACGCCGGAGTGTACGAGGTCACTTTGATAGCAACAGGTGAGTGTGGGACGACCACGCTGACCGATTCGGTGACGGTGCTTCAATGCGCAATGCTGGGATACACGGTCGACGACTACGTGCGATGCATCGGCGATGACAGCGGATTCACGTTTCTTGCCGATGCGTGGAGCAACTCTGAACATCCCGTAGACACTTTCTTCTGGAATTTCGGCGACGGCGACATCCTTGAGGGTATGTTCCCGGAGGTCGCTCACGAGTACGCCGCTGCCGGCGACTACCAGGTTTCTCTCAGGACGCATCTCAACGGCGGCGGGTACTCAGAGTACGTTGACTCCGTTACTGCTTACAACGGTCTAACGGCCGCATTCACGGCGGCTCCCACGCAGGCGTGCTTCTCTTCCTCGTATCAATTCCAGGTCCTGTTTGAAAGCGGATCAACCGGCAAGATCGACTCACTGGAGTGGAATTTCGGCGACGGTACCTTTGCGTACAATGACTCAACGCCGCTGCATGCATACGTAACTCCGGGCAGATACACGGTGGGGCTCACCATTGTCGGATGCGCTGACGCCAGCGAATCGTTTGTCTCGAAGACGAATCTTGTGGTTCTGGCCGATGTCCTGTCCCCTGCATACAGCCTGTCAAAGGACACGATCGACCTCATTGACACCACCCAGGACAATCGAACAATCGTTTTCACTGACCTGACGGATGCAGTTGTTTACGACTCCATAGTGTTTGACTTCGGGGATGGCGAGTTCGGAAAAATGGAGCCTCCAACAGTGGCAATCGGTCATGCATACGACACGGTTGCTGGCGAATTCCTGGTGGTACACAAGATATACAACTACTGTGGCGAGAAGATCTCGGCTGATACCGCCACTGTGACGGTGATCGACACCTCCCCAACGAAATAGCGCCATCGCGGCACCAAAACAAGAAAGCCCGTCATCGCAAGATGACGGGCTTTCTTAATTCAGAGTAGAGACCAAATCAGCCGGCGAGTTCCTTCTTGAATTTCGCCGTCAAAGCCGGAGCAATCTCAAAGAGGTCACCGACTATGCCATAGTTGGCAATATTGAAAATCGGGGCGTCCTTGTCTTTGTTGATCGCCACGATGTACTGCGACGAACGCATACCAACCAAATGCTGAATCGCACCGGAAATACCAAGCGCGAAATACAGTTTCGGGTTCACCGTCCGACCGGTCTGCCCTATCTGATAGGTGTACTCGGTCCAACCGGCATCGACAATCGCTCTGGAGGCGCCAAACGCCGCACCCAGCGAGTCAACCAATGCCTGAATCACCGGGATCCCCTCGGGGCCCTTTATGCCTCGACCGGCAGACACGATGATATCCGCCTCGGCCAAATTCACACTTCCGCCGCTGGCAGCCTTGACTTCCTTGACCGCGGAGCGAGCCTCGAAACAGGTGTCGGCCACGGATTCCGCGACCACCTCACCCGCTCCATCTTTTGATTCCGGGAAGATTTTTGGCCGAACCGTGATGCAGAACGGCTGGTCTCCCGATCTGGCGGCAACCTTGGAGATCACCGACCCGCCGTAGCTAGGCCGTGTCACTACCACGCTTTCGCCCGCAACTTCAATACCGGTGATCTCTGAGGCCATGGTACCGCCCAGTTTTGCGGCCAAACGGGCCATCAGCGCTCTGCCATAGAATGTTGCCGGCCCGAGAATGAGGTCAAAACCATGTCGTGCAACCAGTTCGCCGACGACCTTGGCATAGATTTCTTCGTTGAAGAAGCCGAGAGCAGGATTGGACACGGCCAACACCTTGCCGCCGCCTCTGGAGGCCAGATATCCGGCCAGTTTTTCGGCGTCATCGGCCATGACAACCGTAGTAACTTCGGCTCCAAGCCCACTCGCTGCGGAAATCAACTCGTAGGCAACCGATCCTATTTGCCCTTCTTTCTGAAGAGCAATAACCAGTGTTTTCATCTTCACACCCTTTGCTGTCAACGGTTTAGCGGCAAATATAGGCTCCTCAAAGGACCAGGGCAACCCAAAAGTGCTCGATCAAACAGATTCGAACCGCCCGAAGCCAGCTGATTCGGCCAACTTGCAGTCTTTCCGCCACTTGATTTCGGAGCAGAACTGCCGACAATAATGTCATACCAGAGCCGGACGGACAAGCGTGTGGTGCGGCAGCACCTTGATAGCGAGGACCGTCACCGGAGGTATCGAGGACATAAATAATCGAAAGGATTCGGGCATGGCCGAAATAGTGGTTAAGTTTGATGACAAAGTGATCGAGCGAATCGTTACCGAGAAGAAGCGCATCAGTATCGGGCGCACCAATGAAAACGACGTCGTTCTGGAAAACCGTGCGGTTTCCCGCAAGCATGCCATGATCGAGTTCAACAGCAATGCTGCGGTCATTATTGACAATGAGTCTCTGAATGGCACGTTTGTCAACAATCGCAAGATCAGCGAGGAAGTCCTTCGCAACGAGGATGTGGTGACTATCGGGAAGTATTCCCTTGTGTACCACACCGAAGCCGAAGGTGGCGGCACCGATGCTTCCGGCATGGACGGAACGATGGTCCTCAATACCAAGAAGCAGAAAGAGCTGCTCGAGAACGACCGCGTGGAACGTCAGATCGTCAGCAAGTTCGGTGGCTCGGTCCTGATGGGCGAGGAAAACGCGGAATTTGCCGAGTACAGGATTGACCGCGACGTAACGACTATTGGCAAGGCCAAGTTCGTGCACGTCAAGGCAAAAGGCTTTTTCCTGGCCGGCATCCAAGCCAAAATAGTCCAGGACAACGACGGCTATTCCCTTGTCAATCTTGGCAAGCGCGGCCGTACAAGAATAAACGGGGAACCGATAGATACTTGTCTGCTGAAGAACGGCGACATCATCACGGTTGGGAAAACCACGTTTAAGTTCGTCGAAAGCAAATAACGAATGAGATTCGCGCTGCTATCGGACATCCACGGCAATCTCGAAGCGCTGGAAGCGGTACTTGCAGATGTCGAGAAACGGGGCATAAAGACGATTCACAGCCTTGGTGATGTGATAGGCTACGGCTGTGATCCCATCGCCTGTCTCGATCTCGTGGCTGCCAGTTGTGAGATCAAACTGATGGGCAATCATGAGTACGCCGCTCTTGGGAGAATCGGAGTCGAGTCTATGAACGACTACGCCCGACATTCGCTCAGTTGGACGGAAGACGCGATGACGGACCGTGAGGTCTCAATGATTGCAGACTTTGCCCTGGAGGCAGAGTTTGAGGGTTGCCGTTTGATCCACGCGTCGCCGTATCTGCCAGACCAGTGGCATTACGTTCTTTCACTCGGCGACGCGAACCTGGCCTTTGAATGCATGGAACACCCGATAGCCTTCAACGGTCATACGCATGTGCCGATGATATTCAGCATCTCGCAGGATGATCGTATTCGCTCTCAGGCCGGACACGATTTTGACCCGGATGAGGAGTCGCGGTACATTGTGAACGTCGGTTCTGTAGGACAGCCGCGCGACAACGATCCCAGAGCATGTTATATAGTGGTGGAGACTGATCCGATGACGGTATTGTACCATCGTATCGAGTACGACGTAAAGAAAACACAGGCCAAGATGGCCGAAGCCAGAATGCCGCGAATGCTTATAGAGCGGCTGGAGATTGGACGGTAAAGGAAACCGAGCATGAACAAGTATTCTCCATACATTCTATATTTACTGATTTCGATTCTGGTTGCGATTCTGGCGATCAACGATTTCGGGCCGATGCAAAATCTGCAGCGATCGCTGAACGATCTGATGTGCAGCATCACGGCCTCAGAAAATCCCAGGCCAAATGTGGTGCTGGTTACAATCGACGGCCGGTCGCAGGATGAATACGGCCAGTGGCCGTGGGATCAGGCGCTGATAGGCGACCTCACTGCCGCAGCGGCATCTGCCGATCCGAGGGCGATCGTTCTCGATTTTGAGCTAAATGAAGACGCCGCGCAGGATTCCGCCGGTTTCACCGACGTGCTCGCGGGGCAGTTACAATGGATCGAGAAGAGCGTCTTGACTTATGATATCGCGCTGGCAGCTTTCCGCGGAAATAAGACTGACAATCCCGAAAACCTATTCATCAACTCCGTCGTGGTTGACAATCCGACGAGATTGATGGATGAATCGGCCAGCCTGCTGGTACGTAAGGTCTTCCTCCCGGCCGAAAAACTTCTGGTACACAGGCCGTACCTCGGCTTCAACTATCGATGTCCGGATGATGACCGCGTTCTGCGTCACCAGCCGCTGCTGGCGAACTACGAAGGGTACTATTATCCTTCTGTCTCTCTGCTGGCCTCCGCCGTCTACCTGAATCAAACGCCCGACCAAATCAAGGTCATCGAAGGCAAAGAAATACAGATCGGAACCGCGAGAACAGTGCCGATCAACGACCAGAGCGAGATGTTCATCAACTTCTCCAAGGGCGTACCATTCCAGCGCTACAGTGCGGCCTCCTTGCTCGAGACCGGATTCGACATGAGCAGACTGGCGGGCAAACTGGTGATAATCGGAATCGGTGACGAAGACGCCGAAGAAATGTATGCCACGCCGGTCGACGGCCGCACCTCTGCCATGACCGTCAAGGCGACCATAATGGAAAATATTATCAACGATAACATGTTGATAGTCAGAAGTGATCTGGCCGCTATCAACCTGTTGATTCTCTTTGCTCTCGGCGGCATCTGTGCTTTTGTTCTTCCCAGAATTACCCTGATCTACCGTCTGGTGATGCTGGCGGGCTGTCTGATTCTATTGGCCAACGGCAACTACCTCTTGTTTGCCTCCTACAGCATGATCGTAAGTTCTGTTTACATCGCTTTGGAGCTGGTGTTGTTCATTGCCGCCTCCCCGATGCTCGATATGCAGGTCATGACAGGCGAAGAGGCCAAACATGGACCGATGGCTGCGCCACCTCGCAAGGCGCCGAAGAAAGCCCAGTCGGAGCCGGAGCAAGTCCCGGTCCGAGAAGTGAAAGCTACGGCAAGCGATCCGGAGAATCTGGAGACGCGAGCCCTGACAGGCTCTGGCGAGGTATCGGCGCTGGATTCTTCAGCGCATATCGATCACCAAACCATCGATATCGACGCTGCTCAGCAGCAGGATTCTGGTGGTTTCCCTGCGGCGTCGTCGTCCGGCTCGATGTCTGCCAGCGACAGCATTCCTCAAGCTGGCTTCATTACCGGCAACGACAGCGCCCCTATAGGCCAGAATCAGTTCAATCAGTCAGGCGGAAATGCATTCGACAGTAACGGCCTGACTGCTCCCGGACCGGCAGGAGCTGTGCAGAATCTCGGACGCTACCAGGTTGACGGTGTGCTTGGCAAGGGTGCCATGGGCACGGTCTACAAAGGTGTCGATCCGGCGATCAACCGTCCGGTCGCACTCAAGACGATTCGCCTGGACTTTGTAACCGACCCGAACGAGCTGGCCGAGTTGAAGGAACGACTGCACCGGGAGGCGCAGGCCGCCGGCAAGCTGTCTCACCCGAATATCGTGACCATTTACGATGTGGGATCTGAGGGCAGCCTCCAGTATATCGCTATGGAATACCTTGAAGGTCAGACGCTGGAAGACTTGATTAAGAAGAAAGTCCGTTTCAATTACAGAATCATCGCGCAGATGATTTCGCAGATTTGCTCGGCACTGGAATACGCTCATGAGCGCGGCATTGTCCATAGGGATATCAAGCCGGCCAACATAATGGTACTGAGTGATTACAGCGTCAAGGTCATGGATTACGGTATCGCCCGTGTCGACTCCAACTCGATGACCAAAACCGGTATTGCCATGGGCACACCGAACTACATCTCGCCTGAGCAGTTGAAGGGTCTCGCAATAGACCGACGAGCCGACCTCTTCTCGCTTGGTGTAGTGATGTATGAAATGCTGCTCGGACGGCGTCCGTTCAAGGGTGAGAACATCACGTCGCTGATGTACGCCATCATGAACAAGGAGCCGGACAAACCGTCGACGGTCAATCCTCAGGTGCCGCTGTTGTTCGATCACATTATCGGACGCGCCCTGAAGAAAGACCCGTCCGCTCGCTATCAGAAGGCATCCGAAGTGGCGGCCGATCTCAAAGACTTCGTGGAGTCATTCGCGCACTAGTTGCATCGGCGAGCCAACTAATACACAGAGAGCCGCCGCACGTTCAGTGCGGCGGCTCTTTCATTTACAAGATTCTCTGACGTCAGCGGTCCGGACTACTCATCATCCGCCGGGCCTTCAGGGCCGATTACATCCTCGGCCAGCGACAAGGCGACCCCCGAGAGCATAACTTCAACGCCCAGCGTGGTGAAATCGGATGAAATCAACGCACGGTTGAGTCCGGAATACAGCGAACAGGACGCGCCGCGCTCCACCACCAGCCCCGAGAGCTGACGGGGAGTTTCCATAACAAACGTCACCTCACAAAGCTCTTCGGAAATCACGAATCCTGTGCAGTTGTGCAGCTGAAGATGAGAGTTGCCGGTGTAGACGACTATCAGCATTCCGCGCACTTTGCCCAGGTCGACCTCGGGATAGACCTCTAGGATGAGAATACGCTTCTCTTCCGGATTGGATATCTTAATGCGGTAGTGATCCTTGTCGAAAGTGATCTTTTCCGCGCCCAGCAGGCTGCCGATTTTCTGGATATCTTCTTTGGTGATACCTGTTTTCATTCGTGTGAGGTCAATCCGCTTTTACTTGGAATCGTCTTTCTTCTCTTCCGGCTTATCATCATCGAGCGAGCCTTTGATCTCGTCGGAGGTATCCTTCATGGCCTTCTTGAACTCTTTGATTCCTTTGCCCATACCCTGTGCGATTTCGGGCAGCCTTTTGGCGCCGAAAAGCAGCAACACGGCGAGGAATATCAGTAAGAGCTCCCACGGTCCTAAACCAAACATGTCACAATCCTCCTGAGGGCGAAGCCTCTATAAGTACCACCACCGAAAATACACTATCACTAGCAGAACAAGCAAGACAGACATAAAGTTTATTTTCAGCAGCAGCCCGAAAGTGAACGATATCGCATAAAAGTCCACTTGAGTGGGCTGGAAGCCGATCTGAATAGACTTCGTAAACACGGTCTTAGCTGCACCCGGCGGCAGGAAGGTCCCGATAATATCGCCTACCAGGCCTCCTAGAACGGCGCCCAGAATCAGGGCCGTAATGAGAAACGTCAGCTCTCGTCGTTTCACTTCCCCTCCACCGCAGCCTTTGGATCGGTCATTTTGAGTGATTCAAACAACTTGAGACCATCGGCCGAGCCGAGAATGCTTTCAACAGCCCGCTCCGGGTGCGGCATCATGCCGAGTACGTTTCCTTCGGCGTTCAGAATACCGGCGATATTCTCGCGTGACCCGTTGGGGTTGGATCCGGACGTCACGTTGCCGTGTCGGTCGACATAGCGAAAAACCACTTGCCCGGCATCTTCAAGTGTCTTGAGATCACCATCAAAATCGTAGTAGTTGCCGTCACCGTGCGCGATCGGGACTTTCAACACTTCGCCTTTTTTGCAGGCTTTCGTGTATGGAGTGGAATCGTTCTCCACTCGCAGGTAGACCTGTTTGCAGCTAAAACGAAGATGCGAATTGCGAATCAGCGCCCCCGGAAGCAGCCCGGATTCGGTCAACACCTGGAAACCGTTGCAGATGCCGATGACCAGGCCACCCGACTTCGCGAACTTGACCACCTCGTTCATAATCGGAGAAAACCGCGCGATGGCTCCGGAGCGGAGATAATCGCCGTAGGAGAAACCACCCGGCAGAATAACGACATCGCTGCCGCACAGGTCGGTCGACTTATGCCACAGGAAATCCACTTCCTCGCCGAGCACAAACTTGACTGCAGCGTAGGAATCATAGTCACAGTTGGAGCCGGGAAATGTGACGACGCCAAACTTCATCAGGCTTTCTCCACGCGGAATTTCTCGATTACCGGGTTTGCCAGCAACCGCGAGCAGACCTCGTCGAGCTTGGAGTCGATATCGGTGGCATTGCCGTCAATTTCCATTTCAAAAAAGCGGCCCGAACGGACCGACAGAAAATCGTCATATCCCATTTGCACC
This sequence comes from uncultured candidate division Zixibacteria bacterium, assembly GCA_963664195.1. Lineage (GTDB taxonomy): Bacteria > Zixibacteria > MSB-5A5 > GN15 > FEB-12. The sequence continues at coordinate 2,711,687 of OY760907.1, read as the reverse complement.
AGCGCCTTCTGGATGGTCACGCCCTGCGGATCGAGAACGCCTTCTTTGAGCCGGACAAATACTGTAGCCTTTTTATTCTCGGACATCGTCAGCCCTTCTGCCTTTGCTTCGTCTCTGGTGCGGACGTCCGGTCACTTTTCCAACTCCAAAGTAGAAAAGCCGGTACGCTTCCCGTATCAATCCGAACAATATATACAAAGCGATAATCGGAAACAACAAAAGTCTCGGACTGATCAGCAATGCAATAACTGCAAGGACAATGGCGGCCATCTTCATGCGTTCCTGCGCCGTCCCAAACTGCTCCGGAATGCTGTCGTACTGTACCTGAGAGACCATGAGGAAGGCAAACCCGATGACCATAGACACAAGGTATTCGGCGTATTCCAACTGGCCCCACACGGAGTAGCTGAAGATCACAAACGAGACGAGTCCAAATGCGGCCACCGGAACCGGGAGGCCGAAGAAGTCCTTCTTTTCGTCCGTCTCAGCGGTGAGATTGTAGCGGGCGAGTCGATAGGCGGCAGCCATGATATAGACGATGGAAATGATCCAACCCCACTTGCCGAGATTGGTCAGTTTGATGGCATGGACGATCACCGCCGGTGCAACACCAAACGAAAGGAAATCCGCCAGAGAATCAAGCTCCACTCCGAACTGCGAGCTTGTCCCGCTGAGGCGTGCGACCTTGCCGTCGAGGGCATCGAGAAATCCTGCAAGAATGATAAACCAGCAGGCGGTGGTGATATTGCCTTCAAACGAGGACAGGATTGAGAGAAAACCACATACGACATTCCCCATGGTAAACGTGCCCGGGAATATGCCTCTATAGTCTCTCATTGTCTTCCCTTACGACCGTTGCGGATTCTCGTTCCACTGGTTTGCCGGATAGGAACCCCATCGGTGTTTCGCCTCCTTTGACGCGATCGCCGACCTCGACAGTGATACGGCTGTCTATCGGCACCAGCAGATCGGTTCGCGAGCCAAACCGGATTATCCCGAACCGATCACCGCCGGTCACGCTCTGCTCCGGAGTCAGTCGGCAAACGATACGCCGCGCTATCAGGCCGGCAATCTGCTTGAAAGCGATCTTCTGGCCCGACTCGGTGGTCATGCCGATTTCCGTCTGCTCGTTCAGTTCCGAGGCTTTGTCCTCGAAGGCTGCGAAAAACTTCCCCTTGTTGTAGTTGACGTAGTCAATAGTCCCATTGGCCGGTATGCGATTGACGTGCACGTCGAAGACCGAGAGGAAGATAGAGACCTGAATGGTCTCACCGCCGACAAACGGATGGTTCGGAATGGTGTCTATCTCGATTATTTTGCCGTCGGCCGGAGCCACGAGCATATTCGGCTGTAGCTCAATGCTGCGCTCCGGGTCGCGGAAAAAGAATGTCGTGAACAGCGTGAGTATGCCGAAGACAACGCTCAGGGCAAAGGTCGGCCAGTTGTCCCACTTCACGGCAATCCAGATGAGTATCAGCGTGAACACGAAGCCGATGAATATGAAGGGCAGCCCCTCACGCGCGATCATTTACCGAATACCCTCTTGAAAATCGTATCGACCTCTTTGGTGTAGTAAGCGAGATCGAAACAACTGTCTATCTCTTCGGGACTAACATGCTGCAGCACATCGGGGTCTCGCTTGATCAATTCCCGGAACAGGCCCTTGCCTTCCTGGGCAATCATACCGTTGCGTTGAACCACGCGGTACGCCTTGTCACGCGAGCCCATCGGGCCAGCAAGTTTCAGCAGCAGACGCTGTGAGAAGACGAGCCCGCCGCCGTAAAAAATGTTGTCCATCATCCGCTTTTTGTTCACGACCAACCCCTCAAGGATGCCGTTGAACTTGTGCAAACCGTAATCGAGGATAATCGTGGAGTCCGGAATAATGACCCGTTCTACCGACGAGTGAGCGATGTCCCGCTCATGCCAGAGCGCCACGTTTTCCATCGCCGAAACCGAGTATCCCCGAAGCAGCCTTGCTATACCTGTAACACGTTCGGCAGTGATCGGGTTCTTTTTGTGCGGCATTGCCGACGAACCCTTCTGACCCTTGGTGAAACCTTCGGCCATCTCCCCTATTTCAGTGCGCTGGAGGTTGCGGATCTCGGTAGCGAATTTCTCCAGAGAAGATCCGACCAGCGCCATAGAGGCAATGAACTCGGCGTGACGATCTCGTTGTACAACCTGCGTGGAAACCGCGGCCGTTTTCAGCCCCAGTTTGCGGCAAACCTCGGCCTCGATTTTCGGCGGAAGATTGGCGTAATTGCCTACTGCGCCTGATATCGCCCCGACAGCTACGGTCTCGGCTGCTCTCTGAAAAGTCACTTGACGGCGCTTCAACTCGCTATACCAGACGGCGAACTTCAGTCCGGCAGTAGTAGGCTCGGCCAGAACGCCGTGGGTACGTCCGATACAGGGGGCCATCTTGTACCTTTTGGCCAGTCCCTTGATAAGGCGGAGCGCCGTATCGAGCTTCTTGTTGATAATCACGGCGGCCCGTTTCAATTGGAGTGACAGGGCAGTATCCAGCATGTCCGAAGAGGTCATCCCGTAATGCAACCACTTGGCGTCGTCGCCGACAAACTCAGTGACTGACGTAAGAAACGCTATGACATCGTGATTGATCTCAGCCTCAATCACGTTGATACGGTCAACGCTGAACTTACCCTTTTTCTCGATAGCCTTCGCGGCTTTCATCGGGATGATCTTGTGGCGAGCCATTGCCAGGGCGGCCTGGGTCTCTACCTCCAGCCAACTCTGGTACTTCGCCTCATCAGTCCAGAGGCTGCCCATTTCCGGGAGAGTGTACCGCTCTATCATTAGTTCTTCCCTGCTTTTTCGTAGTCGGCGAGGAACTTGGCCAGGCCGATGTCAGTCTGCGGATGCTTGATCAGCTGACCGATCACTTTCAGCGGCATCGTAATGACGTCCGCTCCGAGTCTTGCTGACTCCAGCACATGGATCGGATTGCGGACCGATGCAACCAGCACTTCCGTGTCGTAGATATAATTGTTGTAGATCGCGCAGATATCGGCAATCAGGTCCATACCGTCGGTGGAGATGTCATCCAACCGTCCGACAAACGGCGACACGTACGTGGCTCCGGCTTTGGCCACGAGCAATGCCTGCATGGCGCTGAAAACGAGCGTAGCGTTGGTCTTGATGCCCTGGTCTGAGAGCGTCTTGATGGCGGGAAGGCCGGCGAGGATAGTCGGTATCTTGATGACGATATTGTCGGCAATCTTGACCAGCTCTTCGGCTTCCTTGATCATGCCTGCGGTGTCGGTTGAGAGCACTTCAGCGGATATCGGTCCCGGGCATATTTTGCAGATTTCGGCCAGTAGTTCACGGTAAGGGGCGTCCTCTTTGGCGGCCAGCGACGGGTTGGTGGTGACGCCGTCGAGCACCCCCATAGCCATTCCCTGTTTAATTTCGTCGATATTGGCAGTGTCAATGAAGAATTTCATCGTGCATTTCCTTTGCTCAGTATGCTACGCGCACGAGATACAGCCCGTGGGCGGGCGCAGTGAACGCCACTCGTTGTTCTGTTTTGGCGTTTATGATATTTCTAAAGGAATCCAAAGTCAAGTTAAGCCTGTTGTGGTCCTGTTCGACGGAGGCAAGGTTCAGCATCGCCCCCACGAGAGAACGCACCATACTGTGCAGAAAACGGTTGGCGCGGATCTCATAGACCAACAGAGGCCCGATCTGCCGCCATTTGGAGAAAACGACCTGGCATTCGTTGTTTTCCTTTCGCGAGGCAACCACACAGAACGGCGCAAAATCGTGCGTACCAAGGGCTGCCTCCCCCGCCTTCTTCAGCACCGAGAGATCAAGCCTGTGCGGGCAATAGAGCCTGAGATTCCTGTTAATGGCGGACTTCTCATGCGATACAACGTACCGATAGTGCCGAGCGGTGGCGCCAAATCGTGAGTGGAAATCCATGTCGACCGCTTCGGAAGACTTGACGCGGATATCCTCCCGAAGATAGTAATTCAGGGCATCGCGGTACCGTTCCGGCTCCAGCCGATGGTCGATTTTGAAGTTGGCCACCTGTCCTAGCGCATGAACACCGGCATCTGTTCTACCGGCTCCAATCAGGTTTACCTCTATTCCGGTGGTCTTTTTGATGGCAGCCACCAGTTCGCCCTGTATGGTCGGTTGCCCGTCCTGCACCTGCCAGCCAGCGTAATTGGTGCCCTCGTATTCGATCACTATCTTGATGTTCGTCTCTGTCATAATCACCCGGTGATGTAATACAGCAGGACAACACCTGCCGAACTTCCCAGCATGAACAGCCACGCGTTGCGGTCGAAGACCGACTGTCTGAAGAACGTACGTCGCTTGCCTGACCGATACCCCCGCGCTTCCATCGCCAGTGCCAGCTCGTCGGCGCGCCCGATTGCCCCTACGAGAACGGGAATGAGTATCGCGGCTGTCTTCCGAATCCGATTGATGAGACTTCCTGAGAAATCAACTCCCCGAATAATCTGGGCGTTTCGTACCGCTACAAACTCGCCGTAGAGAATCGGGATGAACCGTATCGCAATGAACAGGATAAGCCCCAGATCACCGGCCGGTACGCCGATCCTCTCCAGCGGTTTGAGAAGACTGGTGATAGCTTCAGCCAACTCCGAAGGAGAATTCGTCAGGGTCACCAGAAAAGCGATTACCACGAACAGCATCAGCCGCATCGAAAAGAAGACTGCCTTGCTCAGGCCGTCGTACGTAACCGCAAACCCGAAAATATCAAAGACCGCTTCTCCGCCTCTCCCGCTGAAAAGGACATGATACAGAAACGTGATGCCGACCAGAATCAGAATGGGTTTGAGGTTTCGCGCCAGCGTCCGGATCGTGATACCGGAGAGCAACAACGAAAGTATAAGTGCTGTCAGCAGGGTGAGATAGAAAACAGGTGAGTCGGTAAGCAACCCAAGGATCATCACCAACAAAACCGGCAGCAGTTTAGCGCGGGCATCGAGCCGGTGAAGGAACGAATCCATGGGGCGATACTGCCCCAGCAATATGGGCGCTGATTGAAACATAACGTATTATAGGACAGCGGAATATAGGGTCTGGAAGGGAAAAGTCAATCGACCGTTCCAGCTATCTATGCGAGGCATCGTTTGAACGCCGCGAAGCCTGCATCAGGGCACAGTTGGCACAGCCGGTCTTGCTACGCCGTTTGCGGATGAAAAAGAACACAAGGTAACCAAGCGCACCGGCTATAGCCACCCCGATGATAATCTGCTGCCATAGCATATCCATACTAGTATCCCATCCTGCTGAATACTTGATACACGATCAGCGCAGAAACATAGGCGAGGATCGTCAGATAACTGAAAGCAATCAGGGAGTACTTCCATTGAGTCGTCTCCCCCTTTATGGTTACCAGCGTTGCGCCGCATTGCGCACACAGGGCAAAGAAGATCATCACCGACAGAGCGACGGCGGGCGTGAACACTCGTTGTCCCATTTTAGGGCCGTCTTCCCAGGTCGCCAGTCGCATTTTCTCGATCAGAGAGAGAGATTCCTCATCCTGCTCTGTGCCGAGGTTGTAAATTGTACCCAGCGTGGCGATAATAACTTCTCTGGCGGGGAACGAGGCCAGTGTGGCCATGGTTATCTTCCAATCCCAGCCAAGAGGAGCAAAAACGGGCGCAACGGCACGACCGGCACGACCGAAATAGGAGTTGCTTAACTGCGCGCCTGCTTCGGCGTTGCCCAGCCGATTAAGCTCCTTACTCAGACGGATCTCGAGTATTCGACGATTTGCCGCCAGATCGAGCAAATCGGCAATCTCCGGATTCGCCCCGGTAAGGACATCTTTCTTCTCCTGAACGTCCGCTTCAGACTGACATGCCGATAACTCGTCTGTCCACTGCGCGGGCATTGCCCGTTGCATCTCAATCGACAGACTGCCGATCTGCTCGTCAAGAGCGGTTGTCTCCGCCACAAAGGCGGCCTCGGCCGTTTCGGCCCGCGAGGTATACTCCCCGGAAATCTCAGGAGCGCGAGGGAAATAGCTGACGGCCCAGATAATAATCGTTATCGCCATAATGACCGTACCTGCCCTGGCAAGGAATGACTGAACTCTGCTGAAGATGCGAATGAATACGGAGCGGGGTGTGGGAAGGTTGTACGTGGGCATCTCCATCACAAACGAGCCACGACCCGAACGCTTGTATATGACCCGATTAACAATAAACGAAAGCACCACGGCCATGACTATGCCCATTGCGTAGAGTGCCGTCAACAGCAATCCCTGTGAATTGAACAGGCCGAAGTATGTCTTGTGGGGAATGAACGCCGCGATCATGATAGTGTACACCGGCAACCGCGCCGAGCAGCTCATCAGCGGCGCAACCATAATGGTGACAATTCGGAGTTTGCGGTCTTCGATAGTCCGTGTGGCCATAATCCCCGGAATCGCACAGGCAAACGAGGAGAGCATCGGGATGAATGACTTGCCGGAAAGCCCGCACCAGCCGAACAGCCGATCAACGATAAACGCCGCACGGGGCATGTAACCGGAATCCTCAAGAAAAGCAATGAAGATGAACAGAATCACGATTTGCGGCAGAAAAATGATGACCGAGCCTACGCCGCCAATGATCCCATCGACCAACAGAGACCGCAACGGTCCCTCGACCATCGATGAGGCAACCAATCCACCGAGCGCCCCGAACGCACTGTCCACGAAATTCATGACCGGCTCGGCCCAACTGAAGATTGATTGAAACACAACGATCATCAGTCCGACAAGAATGATCGGCCCCATCACCGGATGCAATACAACCTTATCAATCTTCTCGGTAGTAGTCAGTTCGGTTGTCTTTCGTGAGGTAACCACCTGGCGGCATAGCTCTGCCGCCTTGTTTGTCAGCGGACTGGTTTCGGCAACTGACAGCGCTCCAAACTCCTCTATCAGCCGGCCCCGGCACTCTTCCAGGTACGGACGCTTGTCCTCTCCCTCACGTTTGATAAAATCCTTCTCAGCGGGACCTGATTTATCGAACAGGACGCGGAGATATTCCGCACGAGAACGTCGTCCGCATGGGCAGGTTTTCAACAAGTCGGAGATCATCTGTTCGGTAATCTTGTCGTAGGTCTCGACGTTTGGCTTCACCGGCTTCTCGATCATTCCGGTCAGTTCCACCTTCAGACCATTGATCCCGATGCCTTTGCTTCCTACCACCGGGACGACCGGGACGCCTCCCAGCAGATCTGACAGTTTCACATGGTCGATTGCGATACCGCGTTTTTCCGCCAGATCGACCATATTGAGTGCCACCACAATCGGCACTCCCACCTGCATGACCTGAAACAGGAGGTACAGCCCACGCTCGAGATTGGTGGCATCGATGACGCTGATGATCACATCCGGCCTTGACTCATTCTTAAGACAGCCGGACAGAGCCTGCGTTGCTATGTATTCATCGGGAGAAAAAGCAGCCAGAGAATAACTGCCGGGAATATCGACCAGCTTGTATTTGGCGTCAGGATGAGTCTCGATCCGGAAGGTGCCGATCGTTTTGTCGACCGTCACGCCGGGATAATTGCCGACCTTCTGACGCAGGCCGGTGATAGCATTGAAAATGGTCGTTTTGCCGCAATTCGGATTGCCGCAAATGGCCACAGTAGCCTCGCTGGCAGTTGTTCTGGAGGAACGCGAAACGCCCATGAATGTGATTCTGACCCGCTTCTAGTCTTCTACTTCCACCGTTACCAGCGAAGCCTCTGAATGTCTCATACTCAGGCTCGACGTGCCAACCTGGAGTTGCAGCGGATCTTTGAGGGGAGCATTGCGCAAATACTTGACCGTGCGTCCCGGCACCAGGCCGAGCTCGGTCAGGCGACGTACAATAGGACTGTCATCGGTGAAACCGACTACTTTTGCGGTTTGTCCGGGTGTCAATTTATCCAGGAAGGTCATGTAAATCTATCCTTCTATTGCCATCTCACAGGCAGCGGCCGCGTAATGCCGACGTATGCTCGTGGTACGGCCGGCACGCTAGTTCGTTGTTTTGTTCTCAGCGAGCTTCTGTCGTGCCTTCTGGCATTTCGAACAGAAACCCTGAATCTCTATCTTGTATCCTTCCGGAGTGAAGTCACGGTCACCGGCGACGACGCTTAGAAAGTCAATCACCCTGGCAACATCAAACTCGACCAACTCCTTGCACTCGAGGCAGTACAGATGACCGTGAGGCACCTTGGTCACCGGATCGTAGCGCGTCACGCCATCGCCAAGATTGACCTCTTCGGCCAATCCAACCTTGCAAATCAACTTCAGGTTCCGCCAAACTGTACTGTATCCGACGGAGTTGTCAATTGCCCTGATCTTGTCGTAAAGTTCATCGACCGAGACATGTTTGTCCATTTCAAAGAAAGACCGGAATATAAGCTCCCGCTGGGCGGTCATCTTGAATCCCTTGGTCTTCAGAAACTCTCTCATCCGGTCGAATCCTTCACCATTGAAGTCAAATGAAATCGAATTTCATTTTCAATGATATACATATCGGCGAAAAAGTCAAGCGAAATGAAGAGATTTTTCATTAAGGGGACAATCGATAGTTAAGTACTTGCGGGATAATAACAAAAACCGCCCCCTGCATTTGCAAGGGACGGTTGAAAAGCACAGAAAACGTCAAAATATCACTTAAGCAAAATCATCTTCTTTGTCTCTGATACGTTGTCGCGAGTCAAGCGATACAGGTATATACCGGTTGGCACCTGGCCCCCGGCGGTAGACTTTCCGTCCCAGGTCACCTCGTAGTCACCGGCATTCTGTACCTTGTCGACCAGCGTCACAACTTTCTGGCCCAACATGTTAAAGATAGACAGCGTAGTCCGGGTCGGATCGCCGGCACCGATGGTGTAGGATATTGTTGTCGACGGGTTAAACGGATTCGGGTAATTCTGCGCCAGGCGGAAGCCCTGCGGCAGCACACTCGGGGCTTCGTCTTCGTCGACCGCCAGTGCCGGACCTACATCAAAGAAGCTCAGTATTCGACTAATCAGAACCGCTGGCGGTTCGGTGGTTCCACCGGTGGTCGTACTCAAATACTCGATGGAGAACGTCAGGAACGCTGTGTTGTAGGCGCCATCGTAGGTGACACCGCAGGTCCCGTAATTCTCGGCCTGACTGACATCGGTCAGAATAAACGCGGCATCGGCACCACTGCCCGGCAGGATCAGAGAGACGCTGTCCGAGGTGATCAGGCTCCGATGGAATCTCTGGTCCCCTACCGGGTTGCCATCGACCCCAAGATAGTAATAAGACGTGTACGCACCGCTTCCCGGAGTGGCATGCAGATAGTTCGACATGAAGGTCGGGTTGAGACTCTGAAGTTGCTGGGTCGCAGTCAGACTGGTCAGGCAGAGCGAGCCGCTGTTGTCGAGAAAGGCTTGCATGGCCGTAACATCTGCCGCCACCAGCGCGGAGCCTGAATTGCTGCGACCGGTCATCCAGAAAACGGCTTTGTACTTCGACAGATCCGTGAAGGTCGGCGAGCCTTGCGAGTACTTGTTCCACACATCGTACGTCAGGTCCAGTTCATCGAGCGCGGTGATGAACCTTGTCTCATCGGTACGACCGTTGTCATCGTCGACCAGAAGAATCTGCGTGGTGCCAATCATGGCATCGAACGTAATGATGTTCACATTCGCACGTTCTAAGTCGCCAAAACTCACTTTAGACTTCACTGTAACGGTAAAATTCACAGTTCTTGTACTGAAGTCGTCCGGGATGCGGAACTGGATTGGGCTGGCGAATGTCTGTCTGAAAGCGGGATTCAAGGACACACCCATGCCAACCGAGTCGGTTAGAATCTCGATCTCCGGAGCATCACACGACAAGAAGGCATAAGGAACAAACCCGCCTGCCATCACGTTTTGGACTTCCATCTGAAGCTCAATTGTCTCACCCTGTTCCCAGATACCGTTGGCATTGCCGTCCGGTGCGGGATCTTCCAGGGTCAGGGAATCGTCGGCAAGGACCAGCCAGGGGCGGGAGTAAACCACGTCGAAATCGGCGTACATCAGAGAATCAGAGTCACTGATATCCCAGACCCCCACCTGAGAGATAGAGTCGCCCACATTGAGGCGAGAATTCGGCACAGAGTAGGTGAAGAAATCACGGTTGTCAGTTGATCCCGGCCAGTAGTCACCGGCATCACCGCTGCTGCCGCCAAAGGCCAGCGAGTTGAGTCCGTCGGCCTGTTCAACTGCGACATAGTAGCGATTGGGGTCGGTTTGCGGCTTGGGAGCGAGGTTGTCGACATGATAGATGAGCAGACCGTCTCCCGGCAGAAAGGGATCAAACAGCCCCACCCGTTGTCTGTTTTCCACCAGCCAATACTCGTTTGAGCCGCCGCTCAGATTATCCGGAAGGAAGTAGATAACACCATCAGTCTCCACTTGCGGGATCGGTTGTTGGCGGACATTTGCCGAAACTGAAATGAAATCAGTGAAGTTCAAATCTATCTTGTGGAAGGCATCGAAATGGGATGGCGACTGTCCCCCGTTGTTCCAGCTTCCGCCCGCCATTACGGAGTACTTCCCGATTCCGTTTGAACCGGCGGGGCTGTAATCGACATCATAGAGGTCAACCGCACCGAGTACATGTCCCCACTCGTGAGCAAATACTCCCATATTGGAAAGCGTGGCTCCCTGCTCTTCGGGGTTCATCGAATAACCGTTGATGTAGTAAATGCCAATCTGACTCGGGCTGAAGGTGCTCTTGTGCGACCAAACACCGTATGCGCCGGTCTCCGCACCCGGTCCGGCATGGACGATAATGACACCCGGTACGTTGTAGCCGTCGATAGTGTGATCCCTGAAATCGGCTCCGCTGGCGTAGGCCGTGCTACAAGCGCTGTGGGCCAGTATGCTACCTCGGCTTATGCCGTCATCTCCGCCCACATACCAGCTATAGTCCTCGGGCATGGTGTACCATCCATACACATTGCCGAGAATCAGCTTTGAACCGAGCGTGTTTTCCTGATAAAACTCTGTCAGGGAGCCGGTGGGATTGAAGACCGCATCGACGTCACGTCGGGAAAACAGCAGCGAGTCAAACATGTCACGACTACCGGCCACCGATGAGTATATGTCTGCATTCCCGACCGGAGCGTCATAGTGAGTAGAATCGAACGTATAGTCCGGGAAGTCCACCAGGATAACCATTACGTAGGAGGTATCGACCTCGCCATCGGCAAGAGCGTCAAGCCGCTGCCTGCCGACCCGGTTGGCCTCTCTGGTCTGTGCCAGTTCCTGTAATTGACGCTGGTGATACAGTCTTAAGTTTTCGAGCTTCTCTTCCCAGACACCTTCGGCCTTGAACTTCTCAATAGCGTCCGGAGATGGGGGGCAAGCAAACGCCACACTCGCCATAGTCAAGATGCAGAGCGCAACGATGATGAGCGATATTGGGGTTATAGAGCGCATAACAACTTCTATCCTTTTGCAGGGTGGTTCGTCATGCAACGATCCTGTCACACAACATTGTCACTGCAATATAACCTGTTGGGCGCTATCGCAAAAGTACCATTTTGCGGCTGTCGCTAAAATCGCCGCTCTGCAGTCTGTAGAAGTATACGCCGCTGGCGACAGAATCGCCGGAGTCGTTGGTCGCATCCCACTCAACGGTATGAGTACCGGCAGGCAGGGTGCCCGCAGCAAGCTGACTCACCGTCTGGCCGAGGGCGTTGTACACGGTGAGTGTAACGTCGCCGGCGCTGGGGAGGGTGAAGGAGATATTGGTGGTCGGATTGAACGGATTCGGGTAGTTCTGGGCCAATTCAAAGTCTACCGGGAGGGCGGCCTGAGTGTCATCGACGCTGGTCGGAACGGCAAACAACTCGTTTGCGCGTACGGCACGAGCGGTCAGCTCGTCAAAACTGTCTCCGGCCACGAGAGCAAAAGCAACCTCGGAGGAGTCGCCCGGCTGAATGGTCAGCGCAGCGGTACTCACCATGAACATGACGTCGCTGGTGACGCCCTCGGCGAGGTGCGAACCGCCGGAGATCAGGTTGAACTGATCCTGGCGAGTCAAGCCAAGTTTGGTGTCGCCGTTGTCGAGAATCGAGACCGATGCTACACCGGCGAGAGTCTTGAGACCGACCATCGGGCCGCTGGCAGCCTGCTGGTAGACGAGTCCGAGGGAATCGTCGAAGTAGGCGGCATCGAGACCGTCGGAGAGGTCAAAGTCGGCCAGAAAACCGAAGTGCATGCCGGTCAGCGGCTCGAGCGAGTTATTGACGATCTGATATCTTACCATGATTACGCCGTCATCGACAAACGTACTGTAGTCGACAGTCTCCTGAGAGATGGTGATCGGAAGCGGAATATCGGAATCACTATCGGCAATGCGGGCCAATCTGTGGGTGCCCTGGTCGCTTCCTGTCAGAGCCTGGCTGATCGATCTCACGGGAGCGAAGTCGGACGGCTGATACTTGCTCTCGGCGCCGCGGACGGCACTGGAGAGCTGGAGAGCGCTGCGACCGACGATAATACCCGCTTCGTACAGAAGATTGTCAGAGCCGTTGTACCGGAAGCCGGCGCCGTTGGCCGGGTAGATCGAACCCTGGGCAAGACCGTACTGACCGAAGTCGGTCACGGAGAAATCTATCAGGCCGTCATTGTGCAAGACAACTTCGCCAGCCGGGGCAAATCCGCAGGTGAGCGCGATGTCAAGGCTGCCGAAATCGTAGCCGTCGCTGCCCTCAAGGGTCAGAGTGAAATCAACTCCCTGGCCGTTGTAAATAGTATTGTCGAAGTGCACGCTGAAGGCACTGGTATTGAGTGCGGTTGTGCCGCCTTCACCGAAGAAAAAGGTCGAGGTTTCGTCCAGGATCGTAACGCCGGAAGCGGTCGAGGTCGACAGGTGGCCGGTGACCTGCTGCACATTGCCGTTGCTGTTGTTCAGCATGACACGGAGGTCGAACGTTTCGTCCGGGGCGGCACCGTTTTCATCGACAACAGACACGCTGGCAATCGAGAAGTCCGGCTGCTGGCCGCTCGGGAGGTACTGGAGAATCCTGGAGGCATCGACGAGACCGTTGCCGTAGGCGTTGTCTTCGCCGACCGGGCCGAGATCTTCAGCGGAACGAATCAGCGCCCACTTGATATCTTCAACCGTGCAATCCGGATTGTACTGGCGGCAGAGGGCGACGAGACCGGCCACGTACGGAGCAGCCATTGAGGTGCCGCTCATAAACTTGTAACCGCCGTTACTGTCAACCGAGCGGATAGAGACACCGGGGGCGACAACTTCCGGCTTGATAGCGGCTTCGCTGCAAATCGCCGGGCCGCGGGAGGAGAAGTCAGCCACAACCTTGTCATTATTTACGGCGCCGACGGCAAACGAGTTGATGGCGGTAGTGGCGCGGTTGGCCGGATTGCGGATCGTCTCAGGGTTCGGACCTTCGTTGCCGGCGGCGAATATCGTCACGATACCGGCTGCTTCAACGTTGTCAATCGCCCGCCAGAACGTGTCGTCGCAGGCATCGAACAGGGTCGCCGGGACACCCCAGCTATTGAGAATAACATCCGGGACATCGACGGCAGTGTTGGAGTTGCCGTCGGGATTCATCGCCCACTGGAAGGCGAGGAGGATATCGGTAATGGTGGCGGAGAGCGTCTTGCCCTGATCAACCACAGCGGCGGTGATCCACTCGGCACCCGGAGCAACTCCGATGGTGTCAGCACCGTCGACACCAACCATGCAGCCCATCGTATGGGAGCCGTGACCCTTCTTATCATAAGGAAGGCTGTCGGGAGCCACGGTTGACATCCAGGAGGAACGCAGGGAGGCGTTGTTGCCTCTCCAGTTGCCGGTGAGAGCCGGATGAGATTCTTCAACACCGGTATCGAAAGAACAGACGACGCGGCCTTCGCCATGAAGACCGAGATTCCAGAGATGCGGCACGTTGAGCACGTTGAGCGGTATCGAGGCGGCGGCAGGGGAAGTCCTCGGAATACTGCGTTCTTCGACCGGGTCTATACCTTCGATTTCGACATCCGGAATGACCAGCTTCACGCCGTCCATCTCGGCCAGTTCGCTGACCTGGGCGCGAGTGAGCGTGGCCGACATCGCCGGGACAATCCAGAGGCGGGTAATCGGCTCAGTGGAGTTGTTATCGAGATACGCGGCAATCCGGTCGTAACAGGCCGGCTTGAATGACTGCAAACGCTCGCTGACAGACTTAATCCGGGCAGCGCGGGTGACATCCGGCATCACCGCAGCACGGTAGACCTGTTCCTGAACCTGTTCATCTTCGAGGAATACGACGATTGACACCAGATCGTTAGCGGAAGCATCGACTTTGTCAACCAAATCAAAACCGCTCATTCTGGCGGCGGAGCCAGTGGCAAGAGCAGTCGAACTGATAAGAGTCGTGAGGGCGATCAGCAAAACCGTGATGGTGGTATTTCGTGTAGTCATCGTATCTCCTTCTGTACGTTCCGGGATGGGTTACTGCAAAGGAGATGCCGGAAGAGACTCTAGAACTACCCATGCATCACAATGCGCAACGAGCAGACAAACGCCGATTAACAACTGATATAACAATAACTTACGACGTGAGCCCGACTCCCGGAAAGTATTTCCGCCCGCGCAGAAGATTGCATATACTGCAAAACATGCGTAAAACGACTCCTGCAATTGTGAAGCAGACTGCAATTTTTAGAAGAGAAAACAGAACGACAACATTATATTGCAATGATGTCTACTTCCCGGCAAAAACTCATTAAGCCCTCCGGCTACCCGCTGCTGATTGTGATTCTGATCGCCGCGGCGGTACGGGCAGACTATCTTTTTGAGTACTGGTTTCTGCCCGATTGGATACAATTGACAGTCGACAACTGGTATCACTGGAACTGGGCACAGACGATAGTCGACGGCAACCTTCTCGGTGATACAACTTACTTCCGGGCACCGTTTTACGTCTTCTGTCTGGCAGCTATCAAGGCGGTTTTCGGAGATTCGCTCCTGGCCGCAAGGTTGTTCGGAACGGTAGCAGGATTGGCTTCGGTCTGGCTGACCTTTTTGTTGGGACAGCTCCTGTTCAATCGACGAGCCGGACTCCTCGCTGCCGGACTGCACGCCCTCTACCCCGTGCTGATCTACTTCGAGTCGGAATTGCTGCTGGATTCGCTGTTCATGTTGCTGGTTCAGATCACCGTCTACCGGTTCCTCGTCTGGCTGGAATCAGAAGACCCCCGGGACATTTTCTATGTCGGTCTGGCCTGCTCGCTGGCGGCGATTACGCGACCGACCGTACTGGTGGCGGTGCCGGTGGTGCTGCTCGCGATGATCTGGGCTTGCCGGCGCAATGGCTACTTGCGTCAGGCAATCCCGTTTGTGATCGGGCTGGCGTTGTTTGTGGGACCGGTGTTCGCCAGAAATCTGGCCGTCGCGCATGATCCGGTCCTGGTGTCGTCGCAGGCCGGAGTAAACTTGTACATAGGCAACAACGCTGAGGCGGATGGCTTCACGGCCGCGCTGCCCGAACCGATGGGACGCAATTGGCAGCTCAGGCAGGTCGAGAAGGTAGCGGAAGACGATCTTGCTCGCCAACTGAAACCGGGAGAGGTGTCGACATACTGGCGGGGCAAAGCTGTTGATTGGGTGTGGTCGGACCCTGGTCGATTCGCTGAATTGTACGCAACCAAGGCCCTGTTCCAATTCGACAATCGCGAAATATCCAACAATCGGTCTCTCACCCCGTTCTTCCAAAGGATTACGGTTCTCAAATATAATCCGCTGTCGTTCGGGATAATCCTTCCCTTTGCCGTCATGGGTTTCGTGTTTGGCATCAAGCGGAACAGAGGGCTGCTGTTTGTGCTGATTTTGATACTGTTGTACATTGCGGCGGTCTCGCTGTTCTTCTACAACAGCAGATTCAGGTTACCGCTGATGCCGTTTTATCTCGTGGCGGCCGCCGGAGGTGGGTTGTGCCTGCTGCGGGGGATACGAGAGAAAAAGCGTTCGATACTTATCGGTCTGGCCGCTGCAGTCACCGCGGCAGCGTTCTCATTTTGCTCCCCGGTCAGACCTCCTCGGGCTGTGAGCACGGATCATCTTGTGAGTCGCGGCCTGCATCTCTTTGGGCAGCAGGAATACAGAGCGGCCCTCGAGCAGTTTAGAGAGGTGCTTCGTTCTGACAGCACACTGCCCGAGGCCAATCTAAATGTGGGATCCTGCTTCTTCCGAATGGGGATTGGTGACTCGGCAGAAGTGTACTACCGACGGGAGATCACGCACAATCCTCAGCGTCACAAAGCGTATCAGAATCTCGCATCGCTGAAACTGGTAAACGGCGAGTATCGACAGGCGCAGGAGTGGATACGGAAAGCCATCGCGCTGTCCCCTTACGACGTTCCATCCAGTCTCGCCCTCCTTCGGGCATGCGCTGCAGATACCGGTACAACCGACGAAGAATTGGCCTCTGTTGCGGAGGCGGCGGTTGTTCGGACAGGGAGCGATTTGCAGGTTCTCAATGAAGCTGCCACAGCGTGCGCCGGGCGCGGCCTGTACGCTGTCGCGCACGGGTTTCTGCTACAGGGATTGTCGGCCTCTCCCCCGCCTATCGAAACCGATGACCAGGCATTCGGCCGGGATTTCCGCCATGACCGGGGCTCAATGACACGTGAACGCGCGCGCACATACTACCAACTCGGCTTCCTCAGCGGGGTGCGGGGCGACCTCGAACTTGCGATCGATTATTGCGGTCGGGCAATTGATGCTGATTCGTCTCTGGCTGAGGCCTACGTGAATCTCGTAGCGGCGTATGTTTCGAGCGGTCGGCAGGCAGAGGCAGAGCGGACGATGGACCTCGCGGCCGGCAGGTTCCCGAATCATCCGTTAGTGAGGAAACTGCTTGAGCGCTTGGGACGGTAGGCTATTCTCAGGCATGGAGAGTTTGAGATAGTCATTCATGGCGATGCTTGGCCTGACAAGACGTAAGTCTATGAGACATAGATGATTCGTCAATTCTCACCCACAAAAGAAGGGACCGGAGAATCCGGTCCCTCTTCTATTCTCAGAATTGTAGGTCGAAACTCCTGCAGTTTCGACATCAGTCAGTCAGCAGACTGCTAGTCCATCAACATTTCGTAGAACTCGTCGGTGGTACGAGCGGTAGCATGCGCCTCTCTGTATCTACGAGCAAATTCGTTGTCGTACGACTCCGAAGCACCCTGAGCGCCGGTCAGTTTGCCCGTGCCCTGGTTGAAGATGTAACGTCCGTCGTATAGCCAGTCGAGGACCTCGTTGACCACCGGTTGCATTGTCAACGTGTCAAAGGCCATCGGTGTAAACAGCCAACTCACCGTGCGGAACAAGCCTCTGTTCAACCGGACCGCCACCGGGCGACCGTGGAACGAGTACTGATCTCCGCGCGGGTGATTCTGACCGTAGGCCGAATTGTACAGAAACATCACGTCAGTGTCCGTGCTCCTAACCATCCAGTCGACCTCACCAAGATACGGCTGGTCTTCTCTCCACTCGACTGTTCCTCCGGGAAGAGCATCATACGCGTACGTGTAGCGTCGATGGAGCAAAGCAGAGTCGATGGTGATATCCGGCCACAGGGCTGTATTCATCGACAAGCCGCCCTGGAAGTCCTCAATATGGACTCGTGGATCGACACCATCGCCGTTTCGCTTGAGGTTTACCCATGAAGTGTAGGCAACCCTCTGTACACCGAAGTGGTACTGGTACAGTGGGCTGGCATCGGTGTATGTTGGCATCAGAACGTTTTCGGAGCCTGTAAAAGGGCTTCGAGCAGCCACCCAGACGTTCACACCAGTCTGAAGCGCCGTGTATACACTCGCAACCTTGCGAATCTGTCCCAGATTCGCCGCTGACCAGAGGCCTGCCTTGCCATCATCGCTAATAATGATTGCAATCTTGTGGCTGAGAAGCTGTCTCAACAGAGCCAGCGTATCCGTAACCTTCCCCTCTTGCAAGAAATCGGCAGAGTCATAACGGATATTGTCACCTGGTCTCGTGGCCCCCCACTTCGCGATCACATCCTGCCAGTAGGCCTTCGCAGTATCCAAAATGCCGCGGTTTTCTGCGAACGGCTTTGCCATATCCAACACAAAAACATCACGCTCGTGGAGCGGATTGATCACGCGCAGCGGACGATATGCCGGAGTCAGATCAGGGACGAGCGCATCATCACGAGCACGCACCCAGAAGACCATGTTCATTTCAATCGACGTATCTGAAGGCTCGTTGCGGAACAGGTTCCACAGGGAATCCTTCGTATCGGTCACCCAGACGCCGCCTAGTCCATCGTCTGAGCTGTCAGCGACGCGATAGAAATCAGAATTGTTGACGAACGCCGAGTCGTGAACTGCAAAGATCGTGTCGAGATGACCGTAGATATTGTCCGTTGTGAGCGTGTCAACGATCAGCGTTTCACACTCGATCGAGTCATGTCCGTTGACGTAACTTGTATCGCAGACAATATAGCGGCTAAAGCCGTCAGGATATGTCGGGTCAGTCACACCAAAACGGAATACCTGGGCGTCATTGGTGACAAAGACTGGCGCCATGAAGTCTTCCTGGATGGCTTCCCATGTAGCATCGTCATACGGGCCAAAACACTTCCACTCGAATTCAAACGGTGGCGCTTCGGCCGGATGATCAATGCGGTCGGAGCCTGACCATTCAAGTCTCACTCCTGTCAGAGGCACACCCATCGGTTCTGGTGCATTGATATACTGAACGTTGAGATTGAAACCGCCGATACTCGTTTCCGGCGGGTTGTCGTTCCTGAAGAAACGTCGGTATGCAATGTCGGAGCCGAGTCCCCTCTCGTCAAAGGCCTGGATAAACACAAACTGGGGGACGAGAAGGAGTACCGGATTGTTGATCTCGGCCTCCATGGGCACGACCTCATTGGTCTTGGGATCGGCTTCCTCCGGCTCGACATAAAGATATGTCCAACCTGTGTCGGGCACACTCTGGATACCGCCGCTCAAGTATTCGCTCATCTGGCTGGCGGTCAATCCTGTGACGGGATCATACACACCGCTCACCTGCGCGGCAATTCGGTCCTCGCGGACGACCATATAGCGGTAGAAATCAATCTGACCGTCGACGTCACGACCGACCCAATTCACAATCGGATTAACCGAGGACTGGCTGTTTTCGGGGGGAACGTTAACGAACCAGATCAAAGGTCGCTGATTTTCGATCTCGGTGCCGTCGAGTTTCGACGTGCATCCAGCGCCAAGAAAAAGAGAGATCGCCCCGAGGGCAAGGGAGCCAAGTAACAGAATAATCGGAATTTTACGCATGGTATTCATTTTCTATTCGCCTTCTCCCCTTAAAAAGCCAACGACATAGTGAAACGGTGAACTTCTGTCAGGATGCCAAAATCCTGATATGCGTAGTCAAATCGCATCTCGCCATCCTCACCGTACGGAAGGCGAATGCCCCCGCCAGCGGTGATGCCGTCGGCATCGTAATTGAAGCGACTGCCAATTCTCAGGGAAAACATCTCTTTGAAGACGTACTCCATACCGGCGTTATACTTCTCGAGGTTGTCTGACGGGTGAGAACCTTCCGCAGCGAGCTTGATCACATGATCGAGTCCATCGACAACGTTGATCGAGCCACCGAACTTGAAGTTGATCGGCAGCGGGTACTCATCGGCAATGAAGGTAAGGTCCGGTCCGAAGTTCGTGATAGCCATCGAGAGTCGGAACGCGCGATACCCGGTGTTATAGTCAACACCCACGTCGGCCGACCAACCGTTGGCCGTGTAATCGTGAGCATATTCACCGATATAGCGAACCGTGAATCCAATCGAGAAGCGATCTGTCAGGTAGCGGCCATAGCCGACTGAGAGCGCAAGATCGTTGTAGGAAAACGTCCGCCCGGTACCGTCGCCAGTTCCGTTATTGTACGTGCGCTCAATCATCTCCCCGGAAGTCAGGGCGTACACACCAATACCAAGAACACCACCGATTGACTCCAGCGGCATTCCGACAGCGGCGAATCCGTACTGGACGTCGGCCGGCATATCAATGTACGTAGCCATCACTTCACGCCCCAGGATTGAGGTCAGCGCGGCCGGGTTGTAATAGACTGCCGATACGTCGTTGGTAACGGCGGTGTAGGCTCCGCCCATACCCATCGAACGTGCCGACACGCCAAGTTCAAGGAACTGGGCACCGGTAGTACCGACCTTAGCCTGAGCGGAAACATCCGCAGGCGTGCTGAGAATCAGAAGGCAGGCAATCACCAGTGAAGCCATCAGCACCAGGGCGTGTCCGGGCCTGTCTTGCCAGGAGCGCCGACTATGCTCACTAAACATCTTTACCTCATATATATTCATAAGGACTATCTCCCGCAGCTATCTTCAACTAAATGCTAACCTCAATACCGAGGCGAATCTGACGACCGTAATCCCAGTTGTCCGGGTTCAGATCGTAAGGCGTACCGGCCTCTACAACACCATACTGCAACTGTCTAGTGTCCGGACGTCCGGTATTCGTATAGATGCCTGTGACGTTCTTAGAGTCGAATATGTTTTCAACCCACACAATGAACTGCCAATCCAGATCCACGAGCTTGAATTCCTTCGAGAAGCGAGCATCAAACACGGCCGTTCCAGGATACCTCAGCGAGTTCGTCTCGATATCCTCAGTTCCCGACTGTGAAATGTATGGGTACTTCGCATCCGGAGTGAACGGCTTGCCGCTACGAACAATGGATTCGAGTGACAAGGACCATCCGTTCGGGATCGGTATGCCAAACAATCTCGGCTTGACGTTATTCGGCATGTAGACCTGTACGCCAGCCTGCACGCTATGCCTGATATCGTGATCAAGCGGTGACTCGGTAAGCGGCTCGCGAGAGAGCACCAGGTCATTCTGGAACTGCTCGTTGGTCTTGGAGGCTTTGCCGTAGGCGTAGGCGTACGTGTAACTGAGTGATCCGTTCACGTATCCGCCACCGCGTTTTTCGAGTGTTATCTCAAAGCCGCGGCTGCGACCGTAGTCCTTGTTCAGGAACTGCTGTCTTTGCAAGTAATCACCGTAGATTACGCCGCTGTTGATCTTGTCAAACTCGTCCTTGAAGTATCCCTCGACATCGACAGAGTAGCTTTCAGACATCGCATACTTGACCCCAAAGGAATACTGAATGGTCTTTTCATAGGTCAGGTTCGGGTTGCCGAGCACGTCAGCCTGGTTGGCCGAAACGGTGTTTCTGGCGTACATGCGGGCAAAGCCCGGCAACTGGAAGAAGTGACCGTAGTTGAAATACACTTTTGCCTTATCCGAGATCGGGTAAGAAAATCCGATACGGGGCGAGAATTTGTGACGATCACCCTCAACGAGACCACCACGGTCATCCTGGCGAAGCGTGGCAGCCAGCTCGTTGACATCCTGCAGGAAGAAATCCCACCGAAGGCCGAGAGAGGCAATCATTGAACCGTACTCGATCTTGTCGCGGAAATAGACCGCGCCGGAGAACGGTTTGTAGGCGTAGAAATCGCGGAACGCGCCACGGCCGACATAGGCGTTGGTGGTGTCCGGGCGACCGGTGTACTGCATGTACGGCTGTTCAATATGACCGTAGTCCACTTCGTCCCGCTGGAAAAAGACGCCGGACTTCACTTCATGACGCCCCATCTGGCGGACAACCTTGAATTCACCGCGGTAAGTCCGCACATGATAATCTGTCCAGTCAGCGTCTTCATCGAAACTGCCCGGGTCCAGGAATGAAACCGGAGTGCGGTCGCATACGCCGTTGCCGTTTAAGTCGGTATAAGCTTCGCCAACGTCATAGCGATTGTTCGGTGCGTCATAGATGCCGTTGCCATTGCGATCCATGAACGGCACGCCGGGGCTCCAACCGTCTTCCGGGCCATCGTGCTGACCGTTGTGGTTCAGGTCCTGGTTACGGCCAGCAACGTCAATATAGAATTCATCAACGCCTTCATCATACACGCCGTTGAAATTAAGATCATAGAATGGTTCGCCGAGGACCAGGTCACCGTCGACAAACGGTTCCAGAGTAACATTATTGATCATATCAACCCGGTCAAGGATTCCGTTGCCGTTCTTGTCGTTTAGATCGTCGCCCTCGTCCCAGACACCGTTGCCGTTGAGATCAAGGTACGGTTCCCCTTCTATATAATCTATGATGCCGTTGTTATTGAAATTGAACCAAACGATGTTGCCATGGCTGTCGAGACCTACCGTCTGTCCTTCACCGTAAGTATATCCCGGGCCGGTGAAATTGGTGCCGTAGGAGGCAGTATCCGGGTACAGGTTAATAATCGGCTCCGGGGCGTCGTACACACCGTTGCCGTTTTTGTCCTGGAACGATTCCACCTGGCTATCCAGATCAAAGTCATCCGGTTCCACGGTTTTTCCGGGGTGGATTGGATCACCCGGGGCCTCGGTATACTCAAGATCCGTCATGGAGACGATCATTTCGTAGTTCATGTCCTTGGAAACAGCGTGGGTAACTTCCAAAGAAAACGCCTCGCGGTCCTGCTTGATAACAGGCGCGGTAGCGGCAGAATACCGGTATCTCCAATCGAACGGTTGCGCCTTGGTGTACCAGCGTTTGTAAGAAGCGACAAACTTCAGGTTCTGTTTCGGTCTGAATTTCGTATTGAACTGGACGTTGTACTGATTCCAGGCACGCTCGGGAAGCTCAAAACCGAGGATATTGTACGAAGCGGCGTCCGCCTTGGTTTCCTGTGTATCGTAGTCGGACCACTTGTGGAACCCGTCGTTTTTGTCCATCTCAAAATACAGGTAATACGTAAACTCCTGGTCCTTGAGAAGGGTGATACCCAGTGCCGGCAGGATTCGTGAACTCAGGATCGGATCCGGTCCCGACAGGGAGAAGACGAGGTTGTCCTGATTTCGGGAGTACTTGTTCATATCCCGATTTCCGAGGTCGTCGGTAATATACTTGAGGTTAAGGACAGTGTTGTCCTTGTTGCCGGTCAAATTTCGAATATTGATGACACCCGAGAGGGCATTACCGTACTCCGGGTCAAAGCCGTCTTTGATAATCTGGATCTCAGAAATCGATCCCGACACGAGCGAGAGACTGGCGCCGATGCTGGAGCCGCCAATCGGGTCGCCGAGCGGCACACCATCAACGATGTACGCGACCTCACCGGCACGACCGCCACGGATGAACACTTCACCCTCGGCAGTAGTCTGTACGCCAGCCACCTTATCGAGAAGGTTGTCAACGGTAGCGACCGGAAGGCTCTTAATCTCATCCTGGCTGATAGAGACCTGAGAAGTGGTAACGAATTTGTCGATAATGGGCGCCTGCCCAATAACCGTGATGACTTCTTCAAGCTCAGTAATCGCTTTGTCCAGTTTCTGATTAACCTCGAAGGTTTCATCAATCTTCACGTCGACATCCGTCACTTCGACAGTCCGGTACTCCACACTGGAGATCTTCACCGTGTACACGCCCGGCTCCAAGCGCAGAATGGCGAAATTACCATCCAGGTCACTCATAGCTCCATTTGACGTGCCGACCACCATCACGGTCGCACCGATCACCGGTTCGCCAGAATCTCTGTCGGTAAGACGTCCCTTGATTTGTCCGGTCGACGCAGCAAAAGATTCGAGTGGCAGTAAGAGGGCCCCTAGTGCCAGGACCACTACCAGCGAAAGCAGCCTTTTGCTTATCCCAACCATTGCGTTTCCTCCTCGAGAAATCGAAACTCGATCATCACGTTGTCAGAACGTGCAACTCAATGTTCCACATCCAAATGCACCCCGACATATCGCGGTGCACTTCTGTTTAAAGCTTTCAGGGAAAGGTGTCAGCAGCGGGTAATCAACGACTTACCGCACGCGTCACTCTCCCAAACCTATCAACCGTCGCATACCAAATAGCAGCAACACACACTTCCGAATAAGGCCGAAGATAGGCCTTCAAGGGGCGGCAAGTCAAGCGAATTCTTCCCGAATTGCCCTTCTAAGCCGCTACGTTATAGACCGTTTGGCAAACTGGTTTGTTTAACTATATCACGGCGCAAAAGAGAATTTCCTGAGACCGCCTGTGCGAGCGTATTCACCGCCTTCACACAGTCACCGGAGACCTCTGCGGCCGTGAAGGTCACGCCCAGTCCGCTCCCTACTGCGCCCGGGAACCGTGAGGCCAGGTCATCAAATCGCTCTTTCGTAAGCACTTGCGGGGGCGCGGCCTCATCAGTATCAATGCCATTCAGAGCAGGATGACTGGCGAGGCCGGTGAGTTTGATTGATCCGTGCTGGAGAATCACCCCTTTCACCTGACGCTGGGCCGAGGCGACAATCTTCTCTCCCCCGCTCACCAACTCGTTGCGGGCAACCGATTCGAAGCAGGGGGCTTTGTGAAAAACGTGGGGGTGTGCATTCTCAGGCGATGAACGAGCAACCAATTCTGACGCCAGGCCCAGTTCGCCCAAGAATCCCCGCAGGGCCTCGGCAATCGCGCGGTACGTGGTCGACACCGAGCCGGCGAGCTTCTCTCTGTCGCGCCTGAACGGATTGACCACAATCGAGTAGGTCAGTTCCGAGATATCGTGGTAGACTGCGCGCCCTCCGGTAATACGTCGAATTACCGGCGTGTCACCGGTCTTAGAGAAATCTAGAGCGGTATCCTCGCGTTGGTTCACTCCGAAAGTAATCGTGCCGACTCGCCACGTATAGAGTCGCAGCATCATGGCCCCGGGGGCGGCAAGTGCACAACCAAGCATCCACTCGTCGAAAGCCATATTGAAATACGGATCGGCGGCGTAATGGTTAAAGAACAGACAATCCGACATACATAAAAAAAGCGCCCCGACGAGCGGGGCGCAATAGGCTTCTGATAAAAAAGTGGGCTAGTTCACCTGGTCCAGACGCTTCATATCGATGTCGTACTCTTTGATTTTGAGGCGCAGAGTCGACTCCGGAATATTCAGCATCGCCGCGGCGTGCTTCTTGACACCCTTTCGCTCCTTGAGCGCTTTGATGATGAAGCGGCGTTCATGGGCGGCCAGATAGTCATAGAGCGAGTATCGCTCGCTGAAGGTCACATCATCGCCCGGATTGAATGTCGCGGCAGAGACCTGTCCGTCACCGGTCGACGCCCGCAACGTCTTCTGCGACAGGACCCTGGTGTCAATGATATCGCTGTTGCCAGCCAGCAGAACCAGCTTTTTGATTTCGTTTTGCAGCTCACGGACATTACCCGGCCAGGAGTACCCGACAAGATGACTCATGGCATCCGCCGATACGCTCTTGCCGCTTTCTCCGAGGAAGTGCTTGACGAGCAACGGAATGTCCTCTTTGCGCTCGCCGAGTGTCGGCAGGCGGAAAGAGAGTGCAGCCAAACGATAGAAGAGATCCTGACGGAACAGGTTTTGCGCCATCTGAATCTTGAGATCTTTATTCGTGGCCGAAAGCACCCGCACATCAACCTTCCGAGGAGTACTGTCACCGAGCCGGACGACTTCTTTCTCTTCCAACACTCTCAGAATCTTCGCCTGAACGCTCAGCGGCATGTCGGCGATTTCGTCAAGGAAGAAGGTGCCTCCGTCGGCTTCTTCAAACAGACCCGGCTTGTCACGATCGGCGCCTGTGAAGGCACCGCGGCGGTATCCGAACAGCTCTGATTCCAACAGCGTTTCCGGCAATGCGGCACAGTTTACAGAAATGAACCGTTTGTCGCGACGGTTGGAGTTGTAATGGATGGCACGGGCCAGCAGATCCTTCCCGCACCCGGTCTCACCCTCAATCGTGATAGAGATATTCGAATCCACAACCTGTCGCACCTGGGAGAGGAGTTCGAGCATTTTCGGGCTTTTGGTGATGATATTCGGGAAGGCAGCCTCTTCCATCAACTGGGCTTTCAGGCGACGATTGTCCTCAAGCAGTTTCAGTCGTTGGAGTTCGGCAGACTTAAACGCTATCAGATCGGAGAATCCAACAGTGAAATTAAGCGCATCCTGACTGAACGGATTGAGCATACTGTCAATTGATAGCTTGTCGAGGTACACAAAGCTGGTGGACTTGTCGCTCATGACAAACGGCACTACCAGCACAGAGGCGACCACATCCGGGATGTCCGGGAACAGGTCGTTAATGTATGGATCACGACGACAATCCAACCGCAGGGTAGGCTTGTCGGTGGCGATTTCTTCGCCGATCAGCCGGCTGAAGTTCTCGGTGAACTTGCGCGACTGACTGGCGGTCATTTCAAAGGATGTAGTCAGCGGCTCGGGAACGGCATCCGGCGAAACAATGATTGCCCTCTCGGCTCCGGTTCTCTGGAGAAGAACGCCGAGGATTTCGCCCATCGGCCCGGCCTTGAGATCATCCATATCCGCCTGCTTGATCAACTTGCCAAACAGTTTGAATTCGTTGTCTTCCGATACGGACAACGCTACCGCCTGATCGGCCAGAGAAGTCAGGAACTGATGCACCTTTCGGGCACATGCCGTTTCGCCAAGAGCGATGAATATGCGTTCGGAACGATTAAGCTTCCGGAAACCGCGTGACAGGTTGCCGTTCTGACAGGCAAACATGCCGGCACGGTATTCGGTTTCGGCCAGCCAGTATTCAAGATGAAGTTTCTTGAATATCCGGGAGGCCTCGTCAAACAGATTCCTGATCCGGTCCTGTTCGTCGGAGCCGGAGGCCTGCATGGTATCCGCAAATGTGAGCAATCCACGGGCGAGATCAACGGGATCCCCCAGCGAACGAGCTATTTCCACAGCCTGATGACCGTATTCCAAGGCGTCTTGATAATCCCCGCGCGCGGCAAACACTCGAGAGATCAGACTTCGGGCCATACCGATCTCCACCTGCTCACCGATCTGCACGGCAAGATCGAGCGCCTTCTGTCCGTACGACATAGCATCGTTCAGGTTATCGAGGGCCAGTTCGACCTCCGCAAGCCTTCGACCGGCCTGAGAGACCAGCGAAGATTCCGGAGCCAACAAACGCCCCTGCAGCCAGGCTTCATTCAAAAGCGATTTGGCTTTGTAGGTATCACCTTTCTCAAGAGCCATTTCACCGGCATACTCGAGATAAATAACCCGCTCGCGTTTCAGTCCGAGCCGGTCGATGATCTCGGCAGCTCTCTCCAGGGACCTGTCAGCGAACACATGTTCGCGACGGCGCATGTGAAGGTAGCCCAGCGAGAGCAGGTTGATGGCAAGCGAAATCTCTTCGCCCTGTTCTTCGTTGATCTTAATGACAGAGTTCAGATCGGTTTCCGCCCTGACCCAATCGCCAAGGAGGATGCGAATACGTGCAGCATTACCGGTCAACTGCGCAACCTTACGGTGATTCCCGCGGGCAAGGTCAATCGCATCGTCCAGATACTGGCAAGCTACTTTGAATCGAGAACTGATGAAGGAGATACGCGCCAGTTCGTTGAGACAATCGACCTGCCCCATGGCGTCGGAGGCACGCCGGTAAGATGCAAGAGCATCACCGGCTTTGATCTCGGCGTTTCTCAGGTCGCCCGTCGCCGAATAGGTCTTCGACAGCAAATGCAGAACCCGGCCATAGCGCCGGTTGAGAGGATAGGAGGCTAGCAGCTTGGCAGAACGGTTGCCAAGCTCGAGTGCCTTGCGATAGTCACCATCGCAGAAGGCGGCATCCGCCTTCAGCGATAAGAACAACCCAAGTTGATACGGTTCGTCACTGAAGTCCTTCTCGGTGAGTAGCTTGAGTTCGCTTCGGGAGGCATCATGCCGGCGCTGCCGAAACTGCTCTTCAATTGTTAACAGGCGATTATCAAAGGCAAACTTTTGTGAGGGTGCAGCCATTTGAGTTTCTCTTCCTGGTTTTAGTAATCAGTCGAGTTTCCTTCACTCGACCTACCGTGCTCCACTCCCGACAACCTTTGTCGGGTTAGCACGGTCATTACACTCGTCCTTCAGAACGACTTACAACTCGAGCAGAAGCCAATTGACAAACTGTATGGCAATACTACCCCAGTCGACCGCACTGGCACTCGACATATCCAAATCGTCACTGCCACCACTGAAACAAGTGTCAGTTGACGAAGAATCGCCTTTGACCGAATCACGATCTGGATTGAAAACCGGAGGATCGTACCAATCGTCCTTGTCGTCGTTGTAGTGTTCTTCCGTGACATCCGCATCCCAAGGGTGTTCACCGGAAAACACCGGCCCCGAGGACATAAACGCGGCAGCGAATGCCAACAAAAGAATGATTAGTGATAACTTTTTGCCGTTCATAGGCTTCTCCTCCTATAACACATGACACGAACCCCGCCCAGTGCAAAGACCGAGGTGATTATGTTTATGACAGGGATCTATATGCAAGGCGTGACCCAACGCATAATTTATCGCTTTCAGGATAACACATAGCTATCGCATTGTCAAGCAGTATCTTAGAAAAACGCAGCAACTGCGCCGCAATTAATGCAGGCGTCCGGTTAACCAGTTTTCCTGAATGGAGATAGCAGACTCGGGACAGGCACGTTGACAGTGCCAGCATGACACGCAGAGGCCATCGTCCATTTCCGGAACCTTCCCCCCTTCCAGAAGCACTGCCCCCGAAGGGCACGATTCGGCGCATTTGCCGCAAGGAGTACAGGTCCGCGGATCAACGTGGGGCTTCCGCCAGACAAAACGGTCGACGAAGTGATCGAGCGGTTTGGGTAACGGGAAACGCGTGCCCGGGCCAAAGGGGTCCAGGTCGCGAACCTTCCACGGTTGGACGCGATCACCGACCGTGTTGATCCCCTCTAACCATCCTATGCCCAAGCCCGCCTCGCCGGCCAAGTGAACGGCTCGTATACTTCTCGGTCGGAGACCAGTCAGGGCGGCAGCAACCGAATCCACGGCGATCCCGTCGGTTGAGGCCAGGAATCGACAGTTGTCGGGATCGGACAGTCCGCGGGCGTCATCCCTCCGACAGACGTCGGCCAACGTCAAACTCGGTTGGACTATGGAGTAGATATCCACCAACAGCTGGTCCAGATGCTCCGATCTGGAAAATTCAACGGGATACTGTCCCTTCTTGAATCCGGGTATTACGCCGAGGAGGTTGAACATGGCCCCGGCCAGAAGAGTGCGATGATTGCGCAAAACAGGGGCGATATTGATCACATGGTCTGCCTCGAGCACTATCCGCGGCAGGAAGTAGACACGCTTGCCCAGCCCTACGCGATCAAGAATCGACCTCTCGAAACTGACGAATTCCCAACCGCGTTCTCGCGCTATACTGTCAAGCCCGGTCTGTTCCCACAAACGTCGCGCCGGATTGTTTCTGAGCCATGGTGAATCACCTATAACGACGCGTCCGCCAAGCCGCTGAACGGCCTCGGCCACAAACAGAAACAACTGGCGGTGGGAGTCATAGACCAACCTGCGGAGATTGGGTTTGAGCAGCACCGTCTGACCCGGGCGCACCAATTGCTCGATTCCTCCCACAAATCCGAGCAACAGATCCAGCTTGAATCGGCTTCGTACACCACAGGCGCCGGGCGCCTCAACTATGCCAACTGTAGGCAGCATCATATCGTCCATATTAAGCTATATACGGACGTCGATTTCATTCAATTGGTGTCTTAATGGAAAATTGACCAGTTTTTGTTGTGACGGTAATAGACAGATGTGGTTAACTGTGTGACGTGTGGCGTCGACGGACCTTGACAGCGAGAATACGCTGGCCGTCCACCCGCACCACTTCGAACTCGACGTCGTGCCACCTGACGCACTGTCCCTCGTCCGGAACAGAGCCGACCAGATCGTAGATCAGCCCCCCGACCGTATCGTTTTCACCGTGATCGTACTCCGATTGCAGATAATCCTGGAGTTTCTCCATCCGGAGCGCAGCGTCGACAAGATACCGACCATCAGTCAGGCGACGAAACTCGTCTTCTTCGCTGTCGTGCTCATCCTGGATTTCACCGACGATCTCTTCGAGAATGTCCTCAAGTGTGACCAGGCCCGCTACTCCCCCGTATTCGTCGACAACTATCGCAATATGGAGTTTTTTTGACCTGAATTCACGGAGTAAATCGCCTATAACCTTCGACTCCGGCACAAAAAACGGTTTGCGGAGGTAATTGGCAATGACAAACTCTTCGCCCGGCTCGGGCATGCTGCTGAAGAGATCTTTAACGTAGAGCACGCCTATGATCCTGTCGATTGATTCCTCGTACACCGGATACCTGGAGTGCCCATCGGTACGGACCAACTCCTGGATCGAGCGAAAACTGGCTGATTTTTCGATGCCTGTTATGTCGATACGTGGAGACATAATCTCCCTGACCACCGTCTGGTCGAGGAGGAAGATATGGCCAATCATCTCCTTCTCCTGTGGCTCGACAATGGCTTCGCCGATCCCCGCCTGTTCGGCGAGCGTCTCGATAGCCCTTTCGACTATCTCTTCCTTCTCTTCCTCGGTCACCCGGTCCTCCAGGCGAACACGCCCGAGCGCCGAGCGATACAGGCGGATTACGGGATAAAAGAGGACATAGATGATCGTAATCAACCAGAGATGCTTGATCATCTTATCGTTGACCGCTTTGCGCGATGAACGCCGGGGCAGGTAGTCCACTACAATGATCTGCAGAAGCCAGACCAGCAGCAATCCGCCCGGGTACAACAATGTAGACCGGACGCCAACGAGATTGGCCATGACATCCATCACGAAAAGCGATAGGACCGATACGAGAATAAGTGCGAACGACCGGTACACGGCCGCCACCTGCACAAAAGCTCGCGGGTCGCCCATCAGGCGGCGCAGCAAGGCCTGTCGACGGCGAGACACACCGGGAAGCAGTTCCCGGATGTCATCAGGGTCTATGTATACGGCCAGCGCATACAACGAGACAACGTATCCGGTAACAAACAGGATGAATATGATGAGCAGGTATAATGGGAGTATCATTTTCGGGTCGATTTCCTCAATTGCTGCAGGTATGCGTCCTGCTTATCAAACATTGTGCGGGCGTCTTTGTCATTCATATGGTCGTAGCCGAATAAATGCAAGAAACCATGACAGCTCAGGCGGAGTAACTCCTCGAAGATGCCGCCGCCGTAGCCCCTCGCCTGACGCCGCGCGTAGGGCACGGATATATATATCTCGCCGAAAACGCCGTGCGGCTCCTGGGGGGGATCGAGGTTGAACGAAAGGACGTCAGTCGACTTGTCTTTGGAGCGATAATCCCGGTTGAGCCGCTTGATTTGAGCGTCGGTCGTGAATATGAGATTCACCTGGCCAGGCCAATCAGGGTCTCCCTCGTCATCAGTAACCAGATCAAACAGGCAGTTGATGGCCGTGGCCGGCACCCTGGCGGAGACTTCCTTGTGCATCACGAGTTTCATAAAGCCGCTACGCCTGCTGCTCCGCAGGATATTTCACGCGATGATGGAAGGCAGCTACCAGCACCTGGGCGAATGCTTCTTTGATTTTCGCGAGGTCACGGAGAGTCAGCGGACATTCATCAAGTTCGCCAGATTGGAAACGATCGTTGATGATCTTCTGAATCAGGCTGTCGATCCGGGCCGGTTTCGGGTTTTCCAGCGTACGACTGGCCGCTTCGACCGCGTCGGCAAGCATAGCAATGCCGGTCTCGCGAATCTGTGGTTTGGGGCCGGGGTAGCGGAACTTGTCGATATTCACTTCGCCGCCCTCTCCCGCCTGTTCTTTGGCCCGATGATAGAAGAACGTCTGTACCATGGTACCGTGGTGTTCCTCGATAAAATTCAGTACAACATCAGGAATGTCGGCCTCTTCTCCGAGCAGTCTCCCCTTTTTCACGTGCGACGAGAGAATCAGCGAAGACATCGAGGGCGTAATCGAATCGTGTTTAGATTTTACCGAGAACTGGTTTTCAACAAAATACTCCGGTATTTCTATCTTGCCAATATCGTGATAGTATGCTCCGACCCTCGCTAGGAGAGAGTTGGCACCTATCGCCTCGGCAGCTTTCTCGCAAAGGCCTCCGACAGAGATGGAATGATGATAAGTGCCCGGGGCCTCAATCGCGAGTCGTTTGAGCAGCGGATGGTTCAGATCAGAAAGCTCGAGCAGCGTAGTGTCGGTAATCATCCCGAAGAACGATTCAAACAGCGGCAGGACGCCCATAACAACAAAGAGCGAGACGGCGCCGCCGACCATCCCATACAGCAGTTCGTTGACGATTTCCGTATTGGGACTGAGTTTTAGATTCTCCACAAACAATATGAGGAGCACGTAGGCCAGAACAACGGACAACAAGATGCGATAGAATTGCGAGCGTTTTCTCACGGTTCGTGAGGTCAAACATCCGGCGACACCGACAACAGCCGTTAGCAAGGAGAGGGAAAAACTGAATCGGTGCATAATTCCCAGCAGCAGGGCCAGGATAATCGTACTCAATACGCCGACTTCGGCATCAAAAAGAATCGTGACCAGAACCGGAAGCAGAGCCACCGGATAAATGTAAATCGATTTCAGCCCCAGCAGGCCCATGACGTAGATCAGAGAAACTTGTAGCGCAAATACAAGGAAAAGCGCCAGCAGTTTGGGGTTTGAGCGATAAACATCGGGCCGGAATATCCGGAGGAACAATAGGAGCGCAACAAAAGCGGCGAGCACAAGGACGATTCTCGCCAAGGCCGGTATGAGGGCAGTTAGCCAACCCTTCCCGGCGGCCCTGGCACGCAGAATGCCGGCCATTTCCTGCAGTATTTCTTCCTGTCGCTGCGTGACTTTATGACGCGCCGAGACGATTACATCGCCTTCTTCCACAATCTCTTTGACGCGGGAGAGCAACTGCAATTCCTCGTTCACCCGACGGTTGTACTCATCCATATTCACGCGAAGGTTGGGCAGGAGGAAATTGCGTCCTATCAGGTAGTAATACTCTACTTCTATTTTTTCACTGGCGACAGCCTCGTTCAGCGCAGTCAGGAGCATAGCCGGCGCCTGGTCCATA
This sequence comes from uncultured candidate division Zixibacteria bacterium, assembly GCA_963664195.1. GTDB lineage: Bacteria > Zixibacteria > MSB-5A5 > GN15 > FEB-12. The sequence goes on along the minus strand of OY760907.1, from coordinate 2,678,743 downwards.
TCCAGTATCTGGGCGCGCTGGAAAATGGTCTCTCTGTCGCCGCGCCGCACCAGAACCGAACGATTGCGCGACTCCGGCAGTTCCGCGCGGGAGTTCATGACACCGATCCGGTAAATCTGGTTTCGAAGAATCAACTCCAGCCGATCCCGCGCAGCCGCAATATTGGATGCCGGCGAAAGGGACTTCTCGATCGCCCGGCGGGAGAGCATGGGGAATCGTTGAGCTACAGAATCCACCAACTTGTTGAAGTGCGACGTTTCCACTGCGGTGTCGCCGGGGCGAAGGCGAATGATCAAGTTCGCAAATCGATGCAACCCGGCAATGGACTGCTCGACAACAACAGTGTCCACGTCGAGGACATACGAGGTAAACTGCCGTACCTGCTGTCGCTCGTCCTCGATTTCACTGTCACTCTTGTACAACGTAATCTGAACCGGCGCCACGATATCTTCGGGGGCGAATTCTCCTCGATGTGGCATGTCCAGAGGATCGTAGAGCACGTCTCCCGGATACAAAACGCCTATGGAAGCGGCGGTCACTACCATAATCAGCACCTTGACGGTGCGCGACCGGGCAGAGGGGACGTAGCTTTGCCGGCTTTCTGTCTGGACCTTGAGGAGTTTCTTGATCCGGCGTTTAAGTCTTAAGAGTAGGGTAAACATGTGGCGACCTTCCCTGTCGCGCTATTTCCTCCCACGGGGCGATTCGTGTAATTCGTATGCCTTGATAATTTTCTGTACCAACCGATGCCGTATGACATCCTTTTCCGTCAGGTACACAAACTGGATGCCCGATATCCTCTTGAGGATCTTTTGCACTGTGATGAGGCCCGAGTTCCGGTTCTCCGGCAAATCGACTTGTGTGATGTCACCAGTGATAACCGCCTTGGATCTTTCACCGATCCTCGTCAGAAACATCTTCATCTGGGCGCTGGTGGTGTTCTGGGCCTCGTCAAGGACAACAAACGCTTCATTGAGCGTTCGGCCTCTCATAAACGCCAGCGGCGCAATCTCTATGATGCCCATTTCCAGCAGGTTCCTTATCTTGTCCGGCTGGAGCATGTCGTACAGGGCATCGTAGACGGGTCGAAGGTACGGATCCACCTTGGCGCGGATATCCCCCGGCAGGAAACCGAGCGACTCCCCCGCCTCGACAGCCGGTCTGGTGAACACGATCCGGTTCACCTTTTTGGCTTTCAGTTCGGCAACAGCCATGGCGCAGGCAAGATACGTCTTCCCCGTGCCGGCGGGGCCGATAGAAAACACTATATCGTTCTTGTCGACTGCTTCGACGTATTTTGTCTGCCCGACTGTTTTCGGCTTGATGGTCTTCTTCAGGGCACTGGTAAGCAGCGCTTCGGTGGAAATCATATCTGCCGGGCCGGGACCTCCCTCAGTCACCATTGAAATGGCGTAGTTGAGATACTGCTCGGTGATGACATCCCCCATTTTGATTCGAGTCATCAGATCGTGCAGAACACGATTCACTCTCTCGACATCTTCCACCGGCCCCTCGATAAGCACTTTCTCGCCTCGGGCGACGATGGTCACCTGAAGCCGCGCCTCAATCATGCGGAGAAAGACATCGTTCTGACCGAACAGCAGGCGCTGGTCGACTCCTTCGACGTCGAAACTAACGGCTCTATTGTCTTCCAAGTCCAAACTCATAGGTATCCAGGGTCACTTCTTTTTCTTTACGGTCTGCAATCCCAGTTCATCAAGCTGATCCTGCTCAATATACGACGGAGCGGCGTCCATGAGCGAAGTTGCATTAGCTGTTTTCGGGAACGCGATAACATCGCGAATACTGTCCCGACCGAGCATCAACGACACCAGCCGGTCAATCCCGATAGCGATCCCGGCATGCGGCGGTGCACCGTATTCAAGCGCCCGCAGAAGGAACCCGAACATCCGATCTGCCCGTCCTGCGTCGATACCCAGCACTGCCAGCACTTTCTCCTGCAACTCGCGCCTATTGATTCGCTGGCCCCCGGAGGCCATTTCCCAACCGTTGATCACCAGATCGTACTGGGAAGCACGCGCCTTCCGCCACGGATGATTGATATCCGTTCCCGGCAGCTCACAGGAAAGCCCTTCGTCTATCATGCTCATGTCGTCTTCGTGGGGATGCGACACTATGTTGTGCATCGCCTCGAACCGACCGGCATCTGCATTATAATCAAACAGCGGGAAGTCCGTCACCCAGAGGAACTTAAACTTGCTTTTGTCTATCAAATCGTGTTGACGTCCGAGGTGCAGGCGAAGCTGCCCCAGGATTTCTTCCGCTTTGTACGAGCGGTCGGAAACAATCAGAAGAGCGTCACCCGGTTTGGCACCGGCGGTATTCACCAACTGGTCCTTGATCGATTCACCGATGAATTTCAGGATCGGCGACTTATCCCCCGCCTGGGCGCGAAGAATGTACGCCAGTCCGCCAGCACCGTGGTCTTTGGCGACATTGGTCAGTTCGTCGATTTGTTTGCGGGAATACGATCCGCCGCCCTCAAGGACGATACCTTTGACAACACCGCCGTTTTTGACGTTGTCGGAGAATACCTTGAATTCGCAGTCACGGACGACATCGGAAAGATCGATGATTTCCATACCAAATCGAAGGTCCGGTTTGTCAATGCCCCATCTTGTCATACACTCATGATAGTCAACGCGCGGGAACGGCGTCTCGATATCGACCTTGAGGACGTCTTTGAACAGCTTCGTCATCAGACCCTCAATCACTTCCCAGACATCTTCCGGCGTCACAAAGGACATTTCCATATCGAGCTGAGTATGTTCCGGCTGGCGGTCGGATCGCAGGTCTTCATCACGCAGGCATCGGGCAAGCTGGAAGTACTTGTCGAACCCGGAGATCATCAGAATCTGCTTGAGCAACTGAGGCGACTGTGGTAGGGCGTAAAACTTGCCCGGATAAACACGGCTTGGCACTACGTAGTCGCGGGCGCCTTCCGGCGTGGACCGGATCAATAACGGAGTCTCTATATCAAGGAACCCGGCATCGCTCATATAATTGCGAATGATCATCGTGGCTTTGTGACGAAACTTGAGTGCTTCCTGAAGCGGGTTTCGACGCAGGTCCAGATACCGATACTCCAGCTTCAGGACGTCTTTGGCATTGGTGTCATCGACAATCTCAAAGGGAGGCGTTTTTGATTCCGCCAGAATGTGGAATTGCTCGGCCACGACCTCGATTTCGCCGGTGTCAAGCCTGGGGTTTATCGTCCCTTCCGGACGCAGCTGAACTCTGCCGATGACAGCCACAACAAACTCCGAGCGGCTGCGTTCCGCCTCGGCAAGCATAGTCTCGTCAAAATCCTGCGGATTAATAACCACCTGGGTAACACCATAGCGGTCGCGAATATCTATAAACAGGAGCCCGCCGAGGTGCCGGTCGCCTTTGACCCAACCGTTGAGGACAACTCTGGTGTCAACGTCGGATTGGCGAAGCTGGCCACAGGAATGGGTTCTCTTGAGTTCTGCGTAAGTAGCCAATAGTGTGTCTTAACCTCCTGCAATCTATACATTTATCGGTAGAAATCACCGAATATTGAGAGCCGAGTCAAAGGGATCATTCCACGGTGAAAAGTACAGGTTTCCAACAGTGAAGTCAATAGCCGTCAACGAGGGGCACGGGTGCTCGCTCAGAGGCTTTCGAGCAACGCTGAACGGGGAGGTTGAGTCGCAGTAGAAGAGGCTGTGCATAAATGGTCCAATCACCCCACGGTTTCGCGAAGCCGGTGAAGTTTTCGAGATAGACTCCGACAACCATGTACATAGAAGCACTGCCACGTACCGCAATTACACACATTACAACATGACTGGACGCTGGCTTTCGACTAATCCGCAGGGGTGGGGAGAAGCGAGGATACTTGAAGCCCAAAGAGTTTGCTGATTACACGCCGATTCGCTCTGAGACAATCACGGTGGACAGCTTGCTTGAATTCGACTTGTATCAGGACAGCGGCGGAACGCTGAAGCTGTACCGGGACCGGAACTATCCGTTTTCCAAGGAAGATCTCGACTATCTACTGGAACACGGAAACGACTTTCTGTATATCCCGGACACGCAACAGAACGCGATGTTCGATCATCTGCGTAAGAATCTGCCCCGGCTGCTGGAAGACGAGACCATCCCGATAGAGAACAAGTTGAAGATGCTATCAGCGACCTCGGTTAACATCCTCGGGCGCGTGCTTTCGAATCCGATGTCGCCAACAGAAATCAGGGGAGTCGTTGAGCAGTGCGAAAACCATGTCACGCTGGCCGTGAAAGGCAGAGAAGCTCAGAACGGCATGGCCGGCTGCCGCCCCCAGGCGCCGTTTCCGATAGCTCATGCGATCAGCGTCGGGAATCTCTCGATGCTGCTCGGTCTCAAGTGCAAGTTGACCGATCCGACTGAGTTACATGAACTGGGCACCGGCGCTCTGTTACACGAAATCGGCAAGACGATTATCGAGCGAGACTATTACTACCAGCCCGCCCTTCGACAGATCAGCGACAATCCTCGCCTGGCCAAATATCCGCTGGTGGGAAGAGACATGCTTGAAAACACCAACATCGTTCCAAGGGGAGCGCTTCGACCGGTAGTGGAGCACCAGGAGCGACTCGATGGTTCCGGTTTTCCCCAGAGTCTGAAGGATGCCGAAATCGGCTTGATGGGCAGAATCGTCGCCATATGCGATCACTATGATGAGGCCGTCCACGACAACCTCGGCGGCATGACCCGCAGACCGTTTGATGTCCTGGCCGAGATGAAAAACTTGAAGGGCAAATTCGACTGCGAAGTTCTTGTCGCCTTCATCCGACTCCTCGGAGATAGCGAAAAAGCGAAATGAGACAGATCCGGGGCTATTCGCCCTGGATCTCTGTTTTGAACGAGTAAATCCGCCACTTGCCCTGTTTCAGGTGCAGGCCGAATTTCGTACGGTACCCTTTCGAGGCCGCCTTATCCACAAAGGTCACTTCGACGGTCGCCGTTTCCCCCATGATCTGAGCCTTGTTGACGATTCGCTGCAGACGGAACCAGTTTGTTTTGGTCTTGCCGTCGCCGGTCAGATCGTCGAGAATCTGCTGCGGACTGGTGAACGTACGCGGGTTATCGGTCTGAGTAGAGTAGTCCGAGTCAGTGCTCTTCATGAGTTCGGCCAGATCCAGAATATGGGCCAGAGCGGCCTTGTCGTCTTTCTCCATGGCGCCAAACAAAGAAATCACCGTCTTCTTGGGATCGTCCCCGGCGGTATCGCTGCCACAGGCCCCCAGCAACGTGGCTGCGGCAACCAGCAAAACGACAAAAAGCAAGTAGCGAAACCTGATTTCCATATCTTAGATTCCTCCCGTCAGAGTGATTCTGTGACTGTCTCCGAGATCAGCCCCCGGTGCAAAGGCATATGACGCTTCCATCGATTTCAGCTTGATCCCGATCCCCATAGCGAGTCCGGCCAGTCCGGCGTCGGAATCGGCGGTTTTGTAGTTAGAGCCGAAACTGTTCCATCCGACCCTGAGGAACAGGTATTGCAGTTCGCGGTACTCGGCGCCGAGCGCAATGTCGAGGTCATTGTCAAACGGCATGATGACATCGCCGGCAAACACAAACGGAAGGTGCCTCGGGCGGACAGACACGCCTCCGCGGAGCACGGTCGGAAGACCATCTTTTTCTTCGGCGGCAAAGGTTGACAACTGTGTGCCAAAATTCTGGAGCATCAACCCGCCGGTAAACCTGCCTCTATCCGAGGTGTATTTGACACCGAGGTCAAAGGCCACTCCACTCGCAGAGTAGTCCTGTATTTTCTCGTGAATGAACTTCCCGGTAATGCCAACACTGAACTGATGGGTCTGTCTTATCGCGAAGGTAGCGGCAAGAAGCATGTCGCCGCCGCCAAAAGTGCCGGTGACATTGCCGAGCATATCGGTTTCGGGGAAATCTCCGTAGTTAAGATAGCTGGCATAAAACGCCAGCGTCTTCTGATCATCGAGAGGCTTGACGTAGCCCACAAAGCCCGACTGGAGATCGTCAAAGTAATTGTGATAGCCAAGAATATACCGGGACTGATCAAACGAAGTGATCCCGGCAGGGTTGTAATATAACGAGGATTCATCGTCGGCCACACCTGTGAAAGCCCCCCCCATCGCCACCGGACGAGCGCCGATGTTGATCTTCAGAAATGAAAACGCGCTTGTGCCGGCGTTGGCATTGATATCCCCGGCAATAGCCGGAATAGCTGCCGTGCAGAGACAGAAGGCTGCCAGCGTGACCGTCCGCAAAATTCGCTGCTTAATCATACACAAGAGTTCCAGGCTGTGTGCTGCCGGATCGGGCCAACCGATACCAGCAGTCAGTTTTTAGGTCTCACCATGATTTCGTAGTCTTGTTCAGAACGGCATCCACAAGGCGCTCGCTTGCTCTTCGCTGGCCGTCTTCCTCGGCCTCGTCGGCAGCATTGTACACGCCTTCCTGCACCATCCGCTCACTCCAGATATCGGTCTGATCGTCGGGGTTTTTGAGGGTTATCTCAAACTCCATCACAATCTTATACTCTTCAACTTGATCGCTCTCGTTATACTTCTCAAATGCGCGACTGTAGCCCGTGAGGACCCCCGTCAGAATCGCATCGGCTCCTTCAACCGGAACAATCTTGACACTCCCGTCAGCGATGAAGGCATCCACGACAGTCTCAGTGATCCGTTCGGCCAGACCGTACTCTGAAGTCTTGTTCTCAAACGGTTCAATTGCAATCGAATTGTAGTCCGATTGACCCCGCGGATTGAACGTATAGACACCACAGCCGGTGAGGCTGAGTCCAAAGACAATCAGAAGCGAGAAAAGTACTGAATTGCGTATCATCTGCCCTGTTCTCTTAAACGCACGGACCGAGGCTCCGTTCCAACGCAATCAATGATTGCCCATCACCTTGCCGCGTTTTATGACCTTGGAAACAAGGTTCACACCGTAGTGGTAAGGCAATTCCCGATAGTCCGCCATATCCCAGAGAGCAAGATCGGCCTGTTTGCCAACCTCAAGCTGCCCGATTTGTCCAGCGCGGTCAATGGCCGCAGCAGCGTTGACCGTTACTGCAGAAATCGCCTCGGCGGCAGTCATTTTCATCTGGAGTACGGCCAGAGTGACGATCATAGCCAGCGACTCGGTGAAACTTGAGCCAGGATTACAGTCGGTCGAGAGCGCAACCGCAACTCCCTTTTCGATCATCTTCCGTGCGGGAGCATATTGCTTGCCCATGAGCGAGAAGGTTGTACCCGGCAACAGCACGGCTACGGTGCCGGATCTGGCCATATCCTTAATACCTTTGTCCGAGATGTAGCCGAGATGGTCGGCCGACACCGCGCCCAGCTCCGCGGCCAGTTCAGCACCTCCGGTTGAGGCCAGTTCATCGGCGTGGAACTTGAGCTTCAACCCAACATCTTTGGCCGCCTGCATGATGCGTCTGGAATCCTCCACGGTGAACACGCCCTCTTCACAGAAGATGTCACAAAACTCGGCGAGTTTACCTTTGGCAACTGCCGGGATCATTTCGTTGATGACCAGATTGATGTAGTCCCCGCGCTTGTCACGGTATTCGTCCGGGACCTCATGGGCTCCGAGGAAGGTGGCGACGACATCCATCGGATGAACGTCATTGACGTCGCGAATTACTTCGAGAGACTTGATCTCAGATTCCAGTGACAATCCGTAGCCGGACTTGGCCTCGATTGTGGTCACACCGTGGGCCATCAGGGCATCGAGCCGTTTGGTCATGTTCTGGCGAAGGTGCAACGCCGACGATTCGCGCAGGTCCCGCACCGATGATCTAATGCCGCCACCGGCGTTGGCGATCTCCATGTAGGTCTTGCCCTGCGCCCGCATCTCGAACTCCTTTTCGCGGGTGCGGGCGAATACCGGATGGGTGTGCGGGTCGATCAGCCCCGGCGTGACAACAGCGCCGGCGGCGTCGATCACCTGACAGGCCTCGGCCAAGGGGACTCTCCCCTCTAAATCTGTGGAGTCGCCCACTGCGAGGATTTCCTCGCCGGCAATTGCCACCGCACCGTTTTCAATCAGACCGAGATCGTTCATGGCCTTGCCCAACCTCGGAGCAGGACCGGCCATGGTCACCAGGTGGCCTATATTCTTTACTAGAACTGTAGCTTTCTTTTCACGTGGCATAATGCAAATATACTCTTCGTCAATCGGTGGTCAATCACAATCTCCGTCTGGGCCGACTGTGACCGACTCCGTCACAAGAGACAAATGCCGGACCGGTGCGCGACCGATCCGGCTCGGATTCAACATGCATTTATCGTTTCAGGCTTCTCCCGGGAGTGGCCTAGCGTTTCTTCATCATCGGAATCTTGACGCCGTGCTTCCGCGCGAACGTTTTAGCATCGGGATACCCGGCATCGACGTGACGCATGATACCCGTACCGGGATCATTTGTCAGAACCCGGTTAAGCCGCTTGCCCATTTCCTTGGAACCGTCAGCCACAATCACCATGCCGGCGTGTGTCGCCAGACCGATTCCTACGCCGCCGCCGTTGTGGATAGAGACCCAGCTTGCTCCGGAAACCGCGTTCAGCAGGCCGTTCAGCAGCGGCCAGTCGGCGATAGCGTCGGAACCGTCGAGCATCCCTTCGGTTTCGCGGTACGGTGAGGCGACAGAACCGCAATCAAGATGGTCACGGCCGATAACAACCGGGCCGGAGATCTTACCCTTCTTAATATAGTTGTTCATAATGTCAGCAAACTCGGCACGTTCACCGTAGCCAAGCCAGCAGACACGTGACGGCAGGCCCTGGAAGGGAATCCGCTCCCGCGCTTTGTTGATCCAGCGCACCAGCGACTGATTGTCCTTGAAACGGTCCAGGACGATCTTGTCGGTCACGGCGATATCCTTCGGGTTACCGGACAGCGCAGCCCAGCGGAACGGACCACGCCCTTCGCAGAACAACGGGCGGACGTACGCGGGGACGAATCCGGGGAATGCAAAGGCGTTCTTGAGACCGCCAGCCTCGGCCTGACCGCGAAGGTTGTTACCGTAGTCAAACGTAATCGCGCCAGCCTTCTGCAGGTTGATCATGGCTTCGCAATGCTTGACCATGGACTTGTAGGAACGCCTGATATATCCCTTCGGATCTTTCTTGCGGAGCGCTTTAGCCTGGGTCATGTTCAGGCCGGTCGGCACGTAACCGTTGAGTTCGTCATGGGCAGAAGTCTGATCGGTGACAATATCCGGGCAAATGCCGCGACGGTAGATTTCCGGAAAGATGTCGGCCGCATTGCCGACCAGACCGATAGAGATCGGCACACCGGACTTCTTGTGTTTTTCAATCAACTGCATCGCTCTATCCAGCGACTTCACTTTGACATCGCAGAAGCCGATCTTCACCCGACGGTTGATACGGGCTTCGTCGACTTCGACCGTCAGAATCGAGGCACCGGCCATCGTCCCGGCGAGAGGCTGGGCGCCGCCCATACCGCCCATACCGCCGGTGAGGATCCACTTTCCGGTAAGGTCGCCGCCAAAATGCTTGTCGGCGATAGCGGCAAACGTTTCGTACGTCCCCTGGATGATTCCCTGCGAGCCGATATAAATCCAACTTCCGGCGGTCATCTGGCCGAACATGATAAGACCGAGGTCTTCGAACTCGCGGAAGCGGTCCCAGTTGGACCATTTTGGCACGAGATGGGAGTTGGCTATGAGGACGCGAGGAGCATAATCATGAGTACGGAAAATCCCGACCGGCTTTCCGGACTGGACCAGCAGCGTCTCGTCGTTCTCGAGCGATTTGAGAGACTTCACGATAGCGTCGTAGCAATCCCAGTTGCGGGCCGCCTTGCCGGAACCACCATATATAATGAGTTCTTTCGGTTTTTCGGCAACTTCCGCATCGAGGTTGTTATTGAGCATTCTGAGGGCGGCTTCCTGATGCCATCCCTTGCATGACAGTTTAAGGCCGTGCTTGGCTTTTATGATTTTTGGTGGCATAATCATCTCCTCTTCATTTCAGCAAATCTGCGGGAATATAGGTAGCGGATCGAGGTTAGTCAAACCCCTGTTTGCACTTGTGGGACACGTGGCCTCAGACTATACTACATGACAAGACAGACAGAAGGCGGCGCAGGGAGTGCCAAAGCGGCCCCTCCCCCGCAAGCTCAGCAAGGGATAACATGCACAAAGATTTTCAGGATATACTGGTATCGCCAGACGGCAAACCATTTGCGTACGAGGGCGACACCGAAAGCGACCGCTGGACTGCCGGGAGACTGACCTCTGGTGCTGACGACAAGACAATCGAGGTTGAGGCCGGGATCCCGCTGTTCGCCGGAGCCGAAAACGATCCGTGGGGCGGCGATGAAAAAGTCGAGGCGTACTTCAAGCGAATTGGCCGCACTCCATCTGAGCTGATTCAGACCAACTACGACAACGTGATGAACAATCCCTTGCATCTCAAGCAGTTCGACCAGGAGATAGACAAAGTCGCCGGTCAGGGCGGCTGCATACTCGAAGTCTCCTGCGGACACGGCGGCGGATTCGCCCCGATGGCGCTCAGGAAGTATCCGGACGCCTGTCTATTAATGACTGATCAGGGAAGATGGGTACTGCGTGAATGGCGCCGATTTGCAGACGAGCACAAGTGGGGGAACGTCAGTTTTGCACAGATGAATCCTGCGTCGCTGCCCCTCAGAGATGATTCGGTAAGCGCCGTAATGACTTTTGGCGGCTACTCCAATACTGCGGCCAACGATCCTGCGCTGCAGGAAGCGCACCGGGTCCTGAAACCTGGCGGCTGGCTGTTGATGCTCGATGCGCGCCCTGATCCGAGCGTGTTCCGCAAGTTTCCCCGAGATACGCGCGAGAAGATTAAGTCGAACTACCCGGCCTTTGGCGTCAGCTATCAGAAACTGCTGAAGTCAGTCGGATTCGAGGCCGGTGAATACGTTGAGACGGGGCGACGCCAGCTGGGGACGAAGGGATTGGTGGCTGAGGCGGCCAGGAAGTGTCGCGTACATGTTGAGATCATTATATGCAAGGTGACCGCACAGAAAAACTTCTGAAACGCTTCTCATATTGTTTCGTAAAAACAGGCTACTATGATTACCCGGTATGAAGGCAAACAAGTCAATCTTCGGCGAGTAACGAAAAAGGACGCTGAAGATATTGCTCGTTGGGCCAAAGACCGTCTGATCAGTCGATACATGTACATTCCATATCCGTACGGCCTCCAGGATGCGTACGACTTCATCAGACTGGACCAGAAGTGGTGGCGAGGCCATTCGAACCGTAACTTCGGCCTTGAGCATCCGGAAACGGGCAAAATCATCGGCATGATCGGATTGATGCATTTGAATGCCCGCGACAGAAACGGTGAGATAGGCTACTGGCTTGCCAAACCTCACTGGGGCAACGGTATCATGCCCGAGGCCTGCCGCCTTTGTCTGAAGTTCGCATTCCAGGAACTGAAGCTCAAGCGAGTGTACGCCCATACTCGACTTGAGAACAAACCGTCGCAGCGAGTGCTTGAGAAACTGGGGTTCACGTTGGAGGGTCGTCTCCGGAAGGCATCGTTTCAGCAGAATCGATACCACGACGTGTTTCTGTTCAGCATGGTACGGGAGGAATTCAAGTAGAAGCGTCGCCTGCCGAGAAGTTGGCAGCGTTTCTCGGAATTCTTGGCTGACACGGAACCCATTTGGCCTCAACCGGTAACAAGTAGTAGTGAGTACGACAGCACCATATATGAAATCGACGGAACTCAGAGATTTCCTGATCGGGTACACCAGGTACGCCCTTGACAGCCTTGAGCCAACTCAGAAGGAGCTTAAGGGGATTTTCAGACAATGGCAGACGCCGACCTACTGGAGCAAGTATGCGAGAGGGAAATCTGCCCCGTTGCCATCACCGGTCCATCGCATAAGCACCCGGATCAAAAACCCGGAGGCCGTACTGCACAAGATTTTCGCCAAACCGAACCAGTACGGCAACGGCCCGCTGGCTGAAAACTTCGAACACATGCATGACGCCCTTGGCGTTCGTGTAGTAGTGTTTTTTCTGTCTTCCCTCCCTCTCGTTGACAAAGAGATCAAGGAAGGCGGGCTGTTTGAAGTATCTGAAGAAAAGCCGCCATTTGCTTATCTGGGCCAGGATATCTACGACAATCTCGGATTGACCATGGAACGTCGCCAGAAGGCCAGCGGCTACGCCTCGATTCATTACGTGCTTCGCCTGAAAAAGTCTGTCCTTCCCGAAGAGGACCGCCCCTGGTTTGAATTGCAGCTTCGAACCGTGACGGAGGATACCTGGGCCGAAGTTGAACACGTGCTCGGCTACAAACCGAACAAGCAAACCTCTGTGCAGGTCAAGAAGCAGTTCCAGATCATAAGCAACCTGCTGTCGGCCATTGATGAGCACTTCAACCTGCTGCAGGAGCAACTATCCCACTACCAGGTACAGGCCAATTACGACGACTCCGATCCTATCAACACCGAGAATCTGCCCGGTGTACTGACCGAGTTTGACGTTCGCTGCTCTCAGTTCCAGGTCAATACACTTCTGAAGCTACTGGGCAGTCGAGGCGTGCATACCGTGGGAGACTTCCGCACTATCGCTACCAAAGAGAACCTCGACATGGTTGCCGATGCCTGCCGTACGCACTTCGGCCGGGCACCGGGCGGCGATGAGATCGTGTCAGCCCTGATGTCGATGTATCGCAAGGAAACGGTCGGAGATCGCCTCCAGGCGCTCATGGAATGGATGGAGTTCCGGAAACTGTGGGACGATTTTAAGGGCGCGGCGGATATCAAGTAGACTGCTTTGCGCGTACGGGCCAAAGATGATGCAATTCACGGAACAAAACCTCGCTCTCACTGTTCTCTCCTTGCAAGGAGAGACCTATGATACCGATTATGAATGAAGATAAATCCGCTGACACTACTCGATCCAGCCAGAGGCAGCGCAAGAAAGCCGCCCGGCAACTGCTCCGGAAACACAACCCCGAAGCCGTAGTGGCATGGGCCAGAGAGGAAGTCGGCCCGATGCGGACCCTCTCAACCGTGCTCTTCGACCCCGATCCTCTCATCCGCTGGCGGACAATCGAAGCGCTGGGACGCGTGGCGGAAGATATCTCGCACGATGATCTGGAACAAGTCCGTGGTCAGATCCGCAAGTTCCTGTGGGCGATGAACGATGAGTCGGGTGGTCTCTGCTGGAACGGTCCGGAGGCGATCGGAGAAATCCTGCACAACGTCCCGTCGCTGCTGAATGAATACGGCGCGATTCTCCCTTCTTTTTTCATTGAAGAACCGTTTGAGCGAGGTTCCCTTTGGGCAGTTGGCCGAGTGGCGGCTCAGCGCCCGGATATCTTCGCCGGGGCCATCGACGACATCGTCGCTTCACTCAAAGACAGCGATGCGGTGATTCGCGGCTATGCGATTTTGGCGCTGGGGGCACTTGAGCGGAAAGAGGCCCTGGAACAAGCCCGTCCCCTGTTTGATGATCTGGCGACTCTGACGGTCTATGACTTTGAGTCAGGTGAGCTCAGGGTGTCGTCGGTCGGTGACCTTGCCCGCACCGCGCTCGACGATTAGTCAGACGTCCTCGTCAGCGTTTCAATGACAAGTGGTCAATGATCTCAAGTGAGACTTCCTCGATAGCACGACGGGTCACGTCGACCGTAGCCCACTTTTTCACTTCGAACAGATCCCGACAGAACCGGAATTCCTTCGTGATCTCTCGAATGTCGTAGTATTCTTGTATCTCCTGCTGTGATCTCGCAGATCCGGTCATCAGAAGGGATCGCTCCTCCCTTACGTAAGCGAGTACCTCCGGGCGCATGAACAATCCGACTATCCGGTCTGAATTCACGCAGTCCAGTCGGGTGAGCATGTTCTGCGTAACCGTAGCGTCACGCACCACCGGAATGTTCGCCACTTTGAAGCCATGATTGCAGGCGAGGTACATGCTGATAGGCGTTTTGCAGCTTCGCGAAAGCCCCAGTAACACGATATCCGCATCCTCGATATGTTGCCCACGACCGTCGTCATGCTCCACCGTATAGCCGATGGCGTCAATCTTGCGATAGTAACGGTCATCAATCACGTGCAGCAAGCCGGGTTTGTAGTCAGGGTGAACACCGAGGAATTTCGACATAATGTCGAGCATCGGCTGCAGAACGTTCAGGGTCATGATGCCGCGCTGGTGGAGTTCGGAGGTGAAGTACTCGGCGAGGTCCTCGGATATGATCGAAAACAGCACGAGCGTTTCCTGGTCGACTTCGGCGATGATCTTGTCGAGTGCGTTCTTGCTGCGAATCTCGGTGTACGTATTTACTAACGAGAATTCGAGGTCTTTGTCGGAATACTGCACGAGGACAGCGTCCATCAACCGGCGAGCGGTCCGTCCGGTGCCATCGGAGACAATTACGATGTTTTTGGTTTCTTCCATACTGCGTTCCGTTTTGTGTACACGCTGAGAGTTGCCGGGTTGAAGCTAAGACGCGATGCCGGTTCAAGACAAGAATAAAACGAATCTCCAGCCCGAGAGTTCTTGTTGCGCATGCCAAAACCAGCGTCCATCTTGGTGAATTAACACCTGATATGAGGCGCAACGCCAACAAGGTCTCTATGCTTAACCCGGAAGAATTTGAGAGCGTTCGACAACGCATGAGCAAAGCTATCAGCGCCCCGGTGAAATCCAAGCGCATCCGAGCCATCAAGGTGAATTCTGCCGAACACTGGCAACCTCCTCTTTATATAGAAGTAGGCAAACGATGCGCGGACCTGGAGCGGAATGCCCCTGTCCAGACGATTGTCGCGATTCTGGAGGGACCGTCGTTTATGGTATGTACAGCGGAACGTGGAATCGACAACAATCTACCGTATTTCTTTGCACGCACCGATGTCCGACGGGTTGAAGAGTACGAGGAATGACCTTGCCACCAACCGTTTTGAAGCCAACGCCGTTTAAGTTAGAGGGTGCCAATCCGATTGCCCGACAGGAAGGGGCCCGGACAATCGTTGAGGATTCTACTCCCGTGCCGACATAATTCATAGCAGGGAGTAACAGGGGCTATCATGAAGTCATTAAAAGACATGACCGCACGCAACGAACTACACATCGTCTTGTTCTGCATCTGTCTTGTCTTATTCCTCTGGCCGTACTGGGGAACGGCGCTGCAGGAGAGAATCGGCAGCATGTTCTTCTATATTTTTCTCGTGTGGGCCTTCGCTGTTGCCGCTCTGTATCTGGCAACCCGGCACGGCCATCGGGAGAGAACGGACTCCCCGAAAGAGGGAAACCGATAAATGTTCTCCCCCGGCGTCATAATCGGAGCCATTCTCCTCTATTTCGGCGTGCTGTTTTTCATTGCGAATTGGGTAGCAAAGAAATCATCGCAAGGGAAAAGCCCCGCCGACAACCCGGTCGTTTACTCGCTGGCTCTGGCTGTCTACTGTACTGCCTGGACCTACTTCGGCAGCGTCGGACTGGTAGCGACTTCAGGGACTCTCTTCCTCAGCATCTATCTTGGCCCCACCCTAGCGGTCATTCTATGGTGGACTGTACTTCGCAAGCTGGTCAGGATCAAAGACGAGTATAGAATAACCAGTATCGCAGACTTCGTGGCAGCAAGGTACGGCAAATCACAGCGGGTCGCCGGACTAGTTACGGTCATGGCGCTAGTGGGCATCGCACCGTACATAGCGCTGCAATTGAAGGCCATCACTGAGACCTTCTCTCTTCTCACAGATAGGATGGGCGACTCGGTCGCGGGCGAAGGGCTTGGTGTCTTCATCGTCTGTCTCATGATCCTGTTCACCATCATATTTGGAGTCAGACGTCTTGCTCCCACCGAGCGCCACCAGGGCATGATTATGGCCGTGGCGGTGCAGTCAGGGGTTAAGCTGGCAACGTTTCTGGCAGTCGGCGTCGTGGTCACCTTTTTCGTGTATGACGGTTTCGGCGACATTTTCCAGCGCATCCAAGAGAGCCCGTTTGCGACACAGTTCAGCGAAAACGGTTCCGGAACACCAACCGCCACAATGTGGACAACCTACCTGGTCCTCGGCATGTCGGCAATCCTGTTTCTCCCTCGTCAATTCCATATAGGAGTCGTGGAGAACTCCAGCGAGAAGCATATCAGGACGGCGATGTGGCTTTTCCCGGCCTACATGCTCGCAATAAACATCTTCGTGATTCCCATCGCCTTCGGCGGACTACTCAATGGACTACCGGTCGAACGAGCTGATACTTTTGTGCTGGATATTCCCCTTCAGTTGAACAAGCCCTGGCTCGCGATGGTCGTGTTTTTGGGTGGCTTCTCGGCCGCAGCCAGCATGATCATGATAAGCTCGATGACCATGTCCACTATGCTCACCAACCATATCATGCTTCCCGCAGTAGACCGGCTGCGGATCCTCCAATTTCTCAGACACCATGTCCTCCACGCCCGCTGGATGGGAGTCGCCACGGTCATCCTGGTGGGCTATTTCTTCGAGAGAGTGCTATCCGGCTCGTACACGCTGGTAAATATGGGAATAATCTCGTTCACGGCGGCACTCCAGTTTGCTCCGGCCATTCTGGGCGGACTCTTCTGGCGAACCGGCAACAAGCATGGTGCCTTCTGGGGCATGAGTGCAGGATTCGCGATGTGGTTCTACACCCTGCTGTTGCCGTCGCTGGTAAGAAGCGGCTGGCTGGCGCAGGAGCTTCTCACCGAGGGGCCCTTTGGAATTGGCTTGCTCAGACCGGAGCAGCTCCTGGGCCTTACCGGTCTCGAACCTCTGTCGCACGCCGTGTTCTGGACCGTAGTATGCAATGTTGGCGTCTACACCCTCGTTTCCATGTTCTCTGATCGTGATGAGGAAGAAGAGCGCCAGGCCGAGGTATTTGTAGGCATACTGCATCAGGGAACCGTCCTGTCGCCGTCAAAAGCAGAGGGCACTCGTATTCATCTCAAGCACAAGGTTCAGGATGCCCTGGCTCTGCTTGGTGAGTACTTCGATACGGCGACTGCCGCCAAAATGATCGACTCCTGCTTGTTCAATACCGGTCTCAGGGAGATGGACGAAGTGTCCGTTCTGGAACTGTCCGAATTTCTCGGCGAAGTAGAAAAGCAACTGGCAGGATCGGTTGGTACGACCGTTGCACACAAAGCCCTCAGAGACAGTGCGATTGTCAGTCGGGCGGAAACCGAACAGCTCTCCCGCGTTTATGGGAAGATCCTCGCCGATCTCAAAGTCTCCCCGGACGAGTTGAAGCAGCGCGTCGATTACTACCGTGAAAAACGCGCCATGGTCACTCTTCACGCCTCCGAACTCAAATCGAAGATCGCCGAATTGAAGAAAACCGTGGCACAACGTGAGCGGGCACAGGACGCCCTGCAGAAGAGTGAGGAGCAGTTCCGCTTGCTGGTGGAAACCATGAATGACGGGATTATCGTCGTGGACCGTGACGCCCGTCTGACATACGCCAACCCCCGAATGTGCAGTATGCTCGGTATCCAGAGCGATGAAATAATCGGCAGACCTGTTCGGGCGTTCTTCGATGGTCCCAATCTTCCGCTGGTCGAAGAACAGTTATCGCGGCGCAAGCGGGGTGAGCGAATGCCCTACGAAATCGAGTGGACGCCCAGAAGCGGCGACAAAATCGTAACCATCGTATCACCGCAACCGATCCTTGATGAGAACGGTGTATATGCCGGCAGTTTTTCAGTGGTAACTGATATCACCGAGCGCAAACGCTCAGAGGAAGCCAGACGTCAAAGCGAAGAAATTCTGAAAGGCACTCTCAACTCCACCGGCGATGGCATCCTGGTGGTGGACAAGCACCAACGTATTCTTACATCGAACATCCGTTTTGCCGAAATCTGGGGCATTCCCGAGGATCTTGCCGCCAGTGTCGACGACGAATCGATGCTGGAGTTCGTTTCAGCTCAGGTTACTGACCCTGTGGCTTTCAAGAAACGAGTATACGAGATATATGCAAGTTCCGGCCAGAGAATTGATGAAATCCGCCTCAAAGACAACCGGGTCATCGAACGCTTCACCTGTCCGCTTTTGAGAGACAACATGCAGGTTGGTCGGGTCTGGAATTTTCACGACATAACCGAGCGGAGAAGTCTTCAAGAGCAGTTCTATCACTCGCAGAAAATGGAGACGGTCGGTCGACTCGCGGCTGGCATCGCTCACGATTTCAACAACATGCTCGCCCCGATTCTCTGTTACTCGGAAATGATCCAGACCGACCTCATGCCCGAAGACCCTCGCTATGATCAAGTGGAACAGATTCTCAAGGCTGCTGAGCGGTCGAAGGATCTTACTCAGAGACTCCTGGCCTTCAGTCGCAAACAGGTTCTGGAACTCAAGCCGGTCGCTCTCCAGAAGCTGGTTGCCGGGTTCCAGAAGATGCTGCGTGGTACGATCAGGGAGGATATCCAAATCGACTGCCGGGCCGAACAAGACGTCTGGCACATTCAGGGCGATGTCTCACAAATCGAGCAAGTGCTCCTGAATCTGGCGGTCAACGCGCAGCATGCCATGCCGACGAGCGGAACGCTCACCATTGAGATCGACAATGCTGTTCTTGATGACTCTCATCTGTCTCTGCATCCCGACGCCCGGGCCGGTGACCATGTGCGACTCTCAATCCGGGATACCGGCTTCGGCATGGACGAGGAGACGCGTAAACACATTTTTGAGCCGTTCTTCACAACTAAGGAGCGCGGCAAGGGAACCGGCCTCGGCCTGGCAACCGTATACGGTATCGTCAGCCAGCACGGAGGTCACATCGTCGTTCGATCTGAAGTAGGTGCAGGCACGACGTTCGACGTGTACTTCCCCAGGTACGAAGGTGCGATTGAAGCGAGTCGACCGAAGGTCAGGGAGAAGCAGAATGCTAATTGTACGGAAACCGTGCTCGTGGCTGAGGACGATGATATCATGCGCAACCTGATCGTCACTATTCTCAATCAACAGGGATACAAAGTCCTCCCCGCCGCCAACGGTCACGAATGCCTGGACCTTGCCCGAACGCACGACGGCCCGATCGGCCTTCTTCTGACCGATGTTATCATGCCGGAAATGAACGGAAAGCAGCTTCGCAATGCCCTGGAGAAGACCATCCCGGATCTGAAGGTTATCTTCATGTCCGGGTACACCGACGATGTCATCGCAGAACACGGCGTATTGGAGCCGGATATCTGCTTCATACAGAAACCGTTCAAAGTGAACGCGCTGGTTCACAAGGTGCGTGAGACATTGGACGAACGCAGCGAACCCGCTCGCTGACCCCTGCCAATCGACCTATACTCCACAATTGACAGAAAGCCCGTCGATTGTTGTCATTCGACGGGCTTCTGCTAGTAGTCTATTGCGTTCTACGATTTCACCGAAGAACTGCTGGCTCTGTCCCCTGCCTCATTCACACGGCGGAATCGGACCGGGATCGATGAACAGGTAGTAAATCATAATCGTCAGATCACTCATCGTCACAAGACCATCACAGTCAAGATCGCCCGGCGGATACGGCGTGGGATCATCTACGGTAATCGTGACATTGATAAAGTCAACTGCGGACACAGCCGTAGACGGAACCAGGTCTGTGACCGCAACCTGCCCGGTGTAGACGCCGGCAAACAAGTCCGTGGGGTCAGCAGAGAATACGACATTCGCCGGGGTTGTGAACATACCGCTGGCGGCACCGTCGATCCTAATCCACGGTTCCGTAGCAGTCAGGGTGTATCCAATTGGGTAGTCAGACGCACTGAAGTCTATCATCACCTCGCTGCTCGTAGTAGTACCGGCAGTTCCGTCGAGTGCAACGGAGGTCAGCGATGCACTGAGTGTGGAGACCGGCAGATCAACATCGTAGTACGCGAACACCGGGATATACAGGTCTCCGTCCTTTGCAACCGCAAACCGCCAGAGGTCCTCCCTGTCGAAAGGCTCCATCGAAATATCGGCCTGTCCCGCGGAAGTCCTGCCATACTTTACTTGGAAGATCTCCGCGTTGACGAGCGATCCGGATTGGCCCCTGAGCCCGCTTGCAATCAAGGAATCTACCTCCCAATCATATGGGTACATGACTTGAGAGAAAAAGAGTCCGCCCTGCGGATTAGAGCAGCTCACATACTGGAAAGCGCCTCCCATACCCGCGCCGATTGAGCGGAAGGGCATGTAAAAACCGTGCGTGTTCTCCTCGAAAGAGGCCCGGACTGACAGCACCACAGTATCAATCCCGTCCGGTATCTGCTCAACGCGCGGCAAAAACACCGTATCGTTGGGCGCAAACGCAAACGTATAGGTCGCAGCAGGTTCGCAGTCAAAACCGCCTTCAAGCAGGAACAGCGAGTCGCTTATGGCCGTGGCGTCTCCAATAGTGACACCCAGACGACCGTCGCAGTCGGCCAACGCCTCTTCCTCAGGAGTTAACTCCCAGCCACTTCCCACGTGGTTGAGGATGCGCACCATATCCACAATGTTCACCGATCCGTCGCTGTTGATATCACCGCAATCCTGAGCAGATACAACCGGTACCGCACAGAGCAAAGCCGCCAACGATACCAAGATTAACACCAATCTCTTCATGAACACTTCCTCCCTTCACCCGAAACTGTGTGAGGTCCCGGGGCCATTGCAGTTATCGAACACTACCTGTCCAAGTCCCTCGCAGACAGAAACCCGCAGTTAGCGATTGTTGAAGTGTGTTGTGCTCTGTTTCGATACGAAGTGAATCCCGGGTGTCCGAATCAACTCGAAACCCTGTATGTCTATAGATACTAATTGTAGGCTCGCGTGTCAAGGTTTTAATTGGGGCGAGCGACAACTGGGGCGAGCGACAACAATGTTTGCCGATTGACATGAGTTGCTGGAACATGTAGATTTCACAGAGCTTCTGTTACAAGCCCGTTGCTCATACGGTGTGCGACTTTGTATCTACACCGGAGACACAATCGCGCGAGAGCAGATGCCACGGTATAGTCTATTCAAAAACCTGCATGGAGGGAATTATGAAACACTTTGCAATCGTTGGTGCTATCGTATGTCTCGCAGGCTTCGGGGGCATCGTAGTGGCTCAGGAAGCCGGTACGCCCGGGGACGGAGTCCCCGGCTCACACGCTGGCAGCGGGTACAGGTTAGTGGCCGGTGCGGGATTGGGATTCTTCAGCATGGACGCCTTCAACACATTCTACATAGACCATTTCGCAGAGCCGACCCGGCTATTCGACAGTCACATCGACAAGGGTGTGGACCTGTCGTTGGCTCTGGAGAAAGAAATGTCGAACAAGATAGATGTCGGACTCGGGCTTCGCTTTCTCAGGTCTTCTCAGGACGCCGTTGACCCCGACGACCAGTTTCCATCCTATCTGGTGGTCGCCCATTCCCTGTCAATGAACGCCATTGCACCATTTGTCAGAGTGAGCTGGAAGGCTACCACAAATCCCATACTCTTTCGATTGGGCGTCGAGGCGACCGTGTGTCACAGTTGGTTCGACATTATCGCTTCTCAGAGGGGTGTCGGGGAGAAAGCGAAAACTCGCCTGTTGGCTAAAGGGATTGGATTTGCCGTAAGTGGGGGACCTTCCATACCGATGTCCCGTCGTTTCTCTCTTGGACTCGAATTCGGCTATCGCTACCTAGATACGAGAGCACTGGAAGGCTTCGACGGAGAGTGGGAGCTTGAGGGTGAGTCGATAACCGCTGATTTCACCGGTCCCTATGCGCAGGCGGTTCTCGAAATCAACCTGTGATCGACGAGGGAAGATACGCGAGGCAGGAGATTTCAACCTCTCTGTCAGGTGCAAAAATCCTTGCTTTCAAAATCCAGCCTGTGTATCGTCACCGCATACCCATACAGGAGACTTATGATATGCATTCACACGCCCATTCACTGACGATTTATGATCTGCTGAAACCGAGCAGGCGATGGCTTGAAATCCCCGTGCTCCTGAGCTTTAATCTAGTGCTGGTCGCCTGCTCCTACCTGACTATCAACGTACCGTTCTCGCCGGTGCCGATTACCGCCCAGACTTTCGGTATTCTGCTCGTGGCGATGGCTCTTGGTCGCACTCGCGGAACCGCCGTCGTCCTGGCTTACTTGCTCGAAGGCCTGGCCGGACTGCCGGTTTTCGCCGGTGGCAAAGCTGGAATGGTTGCTCTCATGGGACCGACCGGCGGGTATCTTCTCGGCTTCCTCGTCGCCGCGTATGCCGTAGGCACGCTGGCCGACAGAGGCTGGGATCGCAGCCTGGTTACGTCCGTGCTGGCGATGACTGTCGGTACCGCGATCATTTTTGTCTGTGGACTGGCTCAGCTCTGGCTTTTCGTACCGGCCGGTACTCTGGCGACCGCGGGTCTGACACCGTTCCTCCCGGGTGCTGCGATAAAAATCGCTGTCGCCTCGGTAGTGCTGCCTTCGATCTGGAAATTCGTCGGCCGCAGGTAACCAGTTTTCAGACATAAAGATAAGGCTATTATCTAAAGCGCAGCCAACTCGATATCGGGTTGGCTGTTTGCGTTTCCGGTTGAAGTGACCCGTCGGATTCATTATCATTCGCAAGTCAATTCACTTTCGAATTCATACGCTGAGGGACTAGCTATATGCAGAAATCAGAATTCATCTGGATGAACGGCAAGCTCGTCAAATGGGACGAAGCCCACATTCACATTCTCTCCCACGTCATTCATTACGGTTCATCGGTTTTCGAGGGCATGCGCGCCTACGAATCCGACAAAGGCCCGATCCTGTTCAGACTACGCGATCACACAAAACGCCTCCACGATTCGGCCAAAATCTATCGCATGGATATCCCCTACACGCCGGAACAAATCGACCAGGCCATCATCGACCTGATCGCGGCCAACAAACTCGAATCCTGCTATGTGAGACCGATAGCCTACCGTGGGTTCGCCGAACTCGGCGTCGATCCGAAACCCTGCCCGGTTGATCTCGCTATCGCCGTCTGGCCGTGGGGAAAGTACCTCGGGCCGGAAGCTCTGGAGCAAGGGATATCGGTCTGCGTGTCGTCGTGGAACCGCCTCGCACCGAACACCATGCCGGCCATGGCCAAAGCGGGCGCCAACTACATGAACTGCCAACTGATCAAGATGGAAGCTATGTCGCGCGGATACGTCGAGGGAATCGCGCTCGATACCGCCGGGCACGTTTCCGAAGGCTCGGCTGAAAACATCTTCATCGTGCGCGACGGTATTGTGATCACTCCCACTTTCGCTTCCTCGATTCTGGCCGGGATCACGCGCGATAGCGTCATCAAACTGGCCGGGGACTTGGGAATCAAAGTGATTGAACAGGACATCCCGCGCGAGATGCTCTACGTGGCTGACGAAGTCTTTTTCACCGGCTCGGCGGCGGAGGTCTCCCCTATCTCGAAAATCGACGACATCCAAATCGGCGAGGGCAGACGCGGCCCCATCACCAAGCAGCTTCAAGACGCCTTTTTCGACATCGTCGGAGGCAGGGCGGGCAACCGTCGCGGCTGGCTGACGTACGTCAACGAACATACAAAGGTCACGGAATAGTATATGAAAATAGCAGTTGGAGCAGACCACGCCGGTTTCGAGTTCAAGGCGAAAGTGAAAGAGGCACTCGAAGCGATGGGCCACGAGGTGGTTGATTGCGGGACGGATTCATTGGCATCGTGCGACTACCCTGATTTCGGGTTGAAGGTTGCGCACATGGTCGCCGACGGTACGGTTGACACAGGGGTCAACGTCTGCTGGACCGGAAACGGCATGATGATGGCAGCGAACAAAGTGAAGGGCGTCCGTGCGGGGCTGGCGTTGAACGTCGACATGGCCGAGCTGACCCGTTCACACAACGACGCGAACGTCCTGACGATGGCCGCCAAGTACACGTCATTAGAAGACATAGCGCCGATACTTAAAGCGTTCCTTGAAACAGATTTCGAGGGTGGCCGCCACACCCGCCGGGTCGAAAAGATCATGGCGGAAGAGGGGTAGGTCAGTCCCAACGATAGTGTTCTTCGTAGGGCAGGTCTGTCTTCAGACCTGCCGGAAGGATCGAATCCACAGGATTCGATATTGAAGATTTCCGTAGGCGGCAGACGCCCCCGTCTGCCCCTTTCACCGCCAACCTATCGACTGAACAGAACCCATGATTCCGTGGGCGGCAGAAACCCGACGAGTCGGCGCCCCCGTCTGCCCCTGTCACCGCCAACCTATCGATGCAACTGAGTTATGATCGGACTCAAACGACACACCGTACGAATTGTCGAACACGACCCCGAATGGCTGACGCTCGGCGCGGAGGCGTGTGAGGAGTTGCGACGAGCCGTCGGTGATATGATCGACGACGTCCAGCATGTCGGGAGCACTGCGGTGCCGGACCTGCCCGCCAAACCGATCCTGGATATCGTCATCGCCCTCGACCGCACGGAAGCGATTGCGGAGCTTCTCCCCCGCTTGACGGGCATCGGCTATATTGATCGAGGTGACGGCGGCGATGAGGGCGGTTGGCTGCTGGTACGGGAGTCATCGCCGGACGTTCGGACGATTCATCTGCACGTCGTTGAACGCGACGATCCTCAATGGCGCAACTATCTTCGTTTCCGCGACCTGCTCCGAGCCAACCCCGACATTCGGCGGAGATACGCCGACTTGAAAGCGCGACTCCGCACGGAGTTCCCGAATGACCGCGAATCCTACACAGCCGCGAAGGATGAGTTTGTGAAGGAGGTGTTGGGGGAGTAGGGCCCGAATCCGTCACCCTGACAGACGAGTCTGTGAGCCTGTCGAAGTGTGCGCAGCGGATTCGTATTGATCGTGAATGCTGAGGCGAACATGCTAACGTAGGTCAAGCCGCCTGCCGGCTTGACACTTCACAAAGGACGCTGGACTGTCGAAGGGCGTCAAGCGGACAGGCCGCTTGACCTACCTGCATTCGAAAGAACGGCGAATCTCCGTGGGCGGCAGACATGAGTCTGCACCGCTCACTGGTAGCGCCAGGATTCGATTATCGTCAGGTCTTTCTTCGATATTCGATACATGCACCCGCCGCCGGTAGTCACAAAACCTTCTCTCTCCTCGCGAACTGGAACATATTCGACTACGATGGAAACGCTGTCCTCGACGATCTCCTTTCGATGCTCACTCAGGTCGTAGTACCCACCGGCCACAATGAGACTGTCGGCCAGCGCGATCGCCTTCAATCGGAGTTCTTCACTCGTCAAGCCCTCTGTGGACTGGGGCTTCACTTCGTCGGGGAAACGTTCGCCACCGATCCAGAGGCAGCCCCCTAGGAGCATCGCCAGCAAACACAGCACAGATAGTAGTCGCATAGATGATCGCATATTCAGTTTCCTACAGCGCAAGCTTCATAATTCTCGGTGCCCCATGATGGGGATCAGGCCCGGCCCAAGCAAGCTTGAACCGGGTTTGCGTCAGCAGGGCAGATTACTCTCGAATCTGCATTATACGAAGACTCGCTTCGATGGCCTTCATGCTTTTCACCAGTTCCTGAAGAGAAAATTTCGCAATTGTGGACCTGTAATCCGCCATCCTCTGAATCGAGCGATTGGTATCCGTCTTATCCCTGACCGCCAGAACGAAGATCAGTTTCTTGCTCCTGAATAGGTCGACGAAGTCGGCCCTTGATATTGAGTCTGTCTGACGCCCTACAGCCGCAAAATACTCATCATTACTCTCTCTCTTGCGCCTCAGGTCGTCCCATATGGATTGAATGTATTCGTAAGAGGAATTGGCATCGTTCTTGATTCGATTGGCCGCGATGAAGATTTGTGAGCAAAGATCTCTCATGGTATTGCAGAAACCGTCCTTCACATGAATCAGATACAGATCATTCGACTTCCACTGTAGTACGTCACATGGCTCAATGTAGCTGGGTGTGATCCTATCCAGGACAACAGTATTGCCTTCACCGATGTAGAGCCGATTATAGTCATTCTCAGTCATTGACTCTCGGAGCCATCTCTTGTCCAGAATATCCAGGGTATTCTCTTTGATGAAGGCTTCGCAGCTCTGATCTAACTCTCTCATGAATCCTTGCTTAATCCTATACCAATTGTTGTCAATCAGAAAGTACTTGGTGTCTTCAAGGGAGATATCCCCAAACACATGATTACACAGCTTGCCCTTTGTTCGTTCGCCCCCCTCCTCGTCAAACGAGACGATATTGAGAGATTCAATCAACTTGCGAAAATCCGGAAGACTCGTAGGAGATTCACTCTGAGTTCTTAGCTTGTCGAATAGAGTGTCGATATCCTCCAACCTGGCGAACTCATATTCACCGAAGTAGTTCTTTGCAGACTGATTCTTCTTGAGCACATAGTGAGAGGCTGTCAGGTATTGTTCAAACTCCTTGTGGCACAGGTCAAAATCAACGCTATCGGCATCCATTGTGTACCTGTCCCACAACTGCTCATACAGGTGATCTGTCAACTGTTCTATTAGACTCGAGTACTTTTTCTTAACGATCTTATCCACGTTATTGATTGATATTGGCGGAAGCGATCTCATTACTTCCTCACAGCCATCGATAACTCTGAGGAGTTCGTCCAGTGAAATCGCCCTATTGATCCGAAATGAAGATCTCGCCACACATGCCGCATTCCTTTTGATGTCGACCGCGGAGAAACCAAAACGATCTACCAAGATGTCTGTATCCAGACGGGCGCACAGTTCCTGGTAGATCTTTCCAAAACTGTCATTCTCGTAGAGATTGTACGACTTGCGGAAGTGCTTGGTAGTTCCTAGCACTCCTCCCATAACACTTTTCTCCTTTATCGCCTTCAGTATCTTTTCTTCCTTCCTAATCAGGCGAGAGATTATGTCCATACCGAAATCGTCGTCGATAACATTTTGTATTGCGAAATACCCGACGCCGCCCGTCACAGCGTACAGATTCCCCGAATCAAGGCGCGCGAGCAAGAGGACAAAGCTTTCGGTCTTGCTCAGTCCCTCGCCAAGTACATCTTGTCCCCCAAGCACCACATTGCTCAGGAAGGACTTCCACCTGGGCGTCTGCTGGGACAGCTTATAGAGCAAAGCCACTTTGTAGCCGGGGGCGATACGCGTCTTTGTCTTCTGCGGAACGAACCGGCTATCCTCATCAATAACTGATCCGCATAGGTCTGCAATGGGGGACTTGCTGTTAGCGAAGCATTCGAGATCTGTGTCAATCCTGTAGATCCCGATTTGCAGTTTGTCGTCGGACATATTCCCCATCCCTTCCACCCCAGAGGAGTGTGTTTTGCGTAGCCTTCTCTCGCGTTCGCGTCGAGCGTGATGCTCTAAGATTGCAATAAAGATACACTATTCGGGTTGGGATGTCAAGGCGGTACAGACGTTAGTTGCTGTCAGACGGGGTCGTCTGACAGCACGTAGTGGGTAGGATTGGGTTGTCAAGGGGGGGCGAGAGAAAAAGGTCCACGCTTCGACAGGCTCACAGACTCGTCTGGGTGCATGACTTATTCCTATAGGGTGCACACTTCGTCGGGTGGCCGGCTCAAACTTGTTTGGGCCGGACTTGAATCCCCTCCAAACAAGTTTGAAGGGGCCACCCAGACCGCAAGCACGCTGACAAAAAACGCCCGCGGGTTGTGATGCCCGCGGGCGTTGGAATGTCAATTCAGATGTCGGGTTTCTCGCTCCGCATGATATGCGGAACTCGGAACCACGACCTACTGTCGAAACCGCAGGGGTTTCGACCTACAAGACCCACAAGAACTGTCCGACCGTTACGTCAAACGTTCTTGATGGATTTCAATAAATCCCTCGCGATGACCATGCGCTGAATCTCTGAAGTACCTTCGCCGATTTCACACAGTTTGACGTCGCGCCAAATGCGTTCCACCGGGTGCGGGCCCGTCAAATATCCAACCGCGCCGAGCACCGTAATTGCCGAAGCTGCCGCGCGTGTAGCCACCTCCGACGCAAACAGTTTACACATCGCAGACTGGCGGCTGAACGGTTTCTTGGCGTCCTTCAGCAAAGCCGCTTCGTAGATCAACAGTCGGGCCGCCTCAAGCTCCGTGGCCATGTCGGCCAGACGGTGCTGGATGCCCTGGTTGTACGAGATCGGTTTGCCGAACTGCACGCGGTCGGTCGCATACTTCAGAGCGCAGTCAAGCGCCCCCTGCCCCAGACCGAGCGCCATTGCGCCGATACTGATACGACCGCCGTCGAGCGTAATCAGCATCTGTTTGAAACCGTCGCCGATTTCACCCAGCCGTGCGTTGTCATCGACTTTCAGGTCATCGAAATGAAGGAAAGCGGTGTCAGAACCACGGAGACCGAGCTTGTTTTCCTTCTTCCCAACAGCATAACCCTCCATATCCTTCTCAAGAAGGAAACAGGTGATTTCCTTGTTCTTGGGATCTTCGGACGTGCGCGCGCTCGCGATCGTGCAGAAAGCCCGGGTGGCCGAGGTGATCCAGCATTTGCTGCCGTTGATTACCCAGTCTTCCCCGTTCTTCAGCGCCATCGTGCGCGTGCCGCCAGCATCGGAACCGGCGTCAGGTTCGGTGAGACCAAATGCCATCAGTCCCCCCTCCGCAGCGCGTGGGAGATACTTCCGGCGTTGTTCTTCGGTACCGAAAGCCAATACGGGGAACGTGCCGAGGGAGTTGTGCGCCGCCAGCGTAATGCCGGTGGAACCGCACACACGGGAGGCCTCCTCGACGCCGATGATGTAACTCACCGTGTCGACCGGCTGACCGCCGTACTCTTCGGGGATGAGTGCGGAAAGCAATCCCATCTCCGTCAACGGCTTCATGTGTTCCTCGGGGAAACGCTGTTCGAGATCAATCGTCGCCGCAAGCGGTTCGATCTTCTCGAGCATAAACGCCCGTATCTTTTCGCGGTATTCGTGGTGTTTCTGTTCCAGCACGAGTTAGTCCTTCAGTAAATCGCGTGAGATAACCATCTTCTGCGCTTCCGATGTACCTTCGTACAGTTCCGTAACGCGGGCGTCGCGGAAATACCGTTCCACCGCGTACTCCTTGATGTACCCGTAGCCGCCGTGAATCTGGACCGCCTCGTTACACACGTAATTGGCGCTCTGAGTACAGAACAGCTTGGACATCGAGGATTCGCGATGACACGGTATCCCGGCGTCTTTCATCATCGCCGCTCGATACGCCATCAAACGGCTGGCATCGATACGGGTCGCCATTTCGGCGATCTTGAACTGAATCGCCTGGAAATTGGCAATCGGCTGATTGAACTGGACGCGTTCCTTGGAGTACTTGATCGCTTCGTTCAGAGCCGCCTGGGCAATACCAATCGCCTGGAAGGAAACGCCGATACGACCGGAGTTTAGAATCACAACGCACTGCTTAAAGCCGTCGCGTTCCTTGCCGATCAGGTTTTCCTTCGGCACCTTGACATCCGAGAGACTGATCTCGCGGGTGTCGGAGGCTTTGATACCGCACTTGGCTTCCGGCTTACCAACCGTGAGGCCCTCGCTGTCGCGATCGACCACAAACGTTGAAATGCCTTTACGGCCTTCCTCCGGTTGCGTCTTGGCGAAAACGATATACACGCCTGCGAACCCGCCGTTGGTCACGAAAGTTTTCGTGCCGTTGAGCAGGTAGTGATCCCCTTTGTCCACGGCTGTGGTCGACAGCGCGGCTATGTCGGTCCCGGCGTTCGGCTCGGTGATACAATAGGCACCGATCTTCTCGCCCGCAGCCATGGCCGGAAGGTACTTCTTTTTCAGTTCGTCCGAGGCGAACTGTTTGAGAATCTCGCAAGTCAGCGAGTTATGTACGGAGAGCATGATGCCGAAACCGGCACACGCCCCGCACAACTCTTCGAGAACGCCCATGAATGTGGTTGCGCCCATACCAAGGCCGCCGTACTCCTCCGGAACGGTGAATCCGAAATATCCGAGTTCGGCGCACTCATCGATCAAATCCTGAGGCGTCTCGCCCTTCTCATCCATTTCGAGCGCGCGCGGGATGATCCGCTTTTCAGCGAGTTCACGCGCCATCTCTTTCAGCTCAAGGTCCTCTTCAGACAGATTGAAATCCATCTAATGCTCCTTAATCATATCTAGTCGTAAACGTAGAATCCTCTACCGGATTTGCGACCGAGGTAACCGGCCTGCACCATCTTCTTCAGCAGCGGGCACGGGCGGTACTTGGGATCGCCGAGACCGTCGTGCATGACTTCGAGAATCGCAAGGCAGACATCCAAACCGATGAAGTCGGCCAGGACAAACGGCCCCATGGGGTGGCCCATACCAAGCTTCATGACTTCGTCAATCGCCTCGCAGGTGCCGACACCTTCCATGTGCGCGTAGATAGCTTCGTTGATCATCGGCATCAAAATGCGGTTGGCAATGAAACCCGGGAAGTCGTTGACCTCGACCGGCGTTTTGCCCAGCTTCTTGGACAGTTCAGTAATGAGTTCAAAAGTCTCGTCGGAAGTGGCCATGCCACGGATGAGTTCGATCAGCTTCATCATCGGGACCGGGTTCATGAAGTGCATACCGATGAACTTGTCAGCCTTGCCGGTAGCGGTGGCCAACTGCGTGATCGGCAGCGAAGAAGTGTTCGACGCCAGAATCGCGTCATCACTGCTGATCTCTTTGAGCTGCTCGAAAATCTTCAGCTTGACGTCGAGATTTTCCGTGACGGCCTCGATGACCAATTGGGAGTCACCGGCGTCTTTGAGACTCGTCGAGGTCTTGATGTGACCCAGAGCGGCCTTTTTGTCATCCTCGGTGATCTTCTCTTTCTTGAGCATGCGATCGAGGGATTTGGTGATACCCTTGATGGCGCGGTCAAGGAAAGACTGATCGAGGTCAATCAAAGTGACGTCGAACCCCTTTGTGGCGAACACCTGGGCGATACCGTTGCCCATCGTGCCGCAGCCGATTACTGATACTTTTTTGATATCGTCTAATTTCATATTCGTAAATCTCCTGCGAAACAGTTATGCCAGTTCGATAGCCATCGCTACAGCGTTACCGCCACCAAGACACAGCGTGGCCAAACCGGTCTTCAGATTCCGATCCTTCAGGGCGTAGATCAGAGTGGTCAGGATGCGGGTACCGGAGGCACCGATCGGATGACCGAGGGCAACCGCACCGCCGTTGACGTTCACACGGTCCCAATCCCAGCCAAGACCTTTGCCGTCCGCAAGCGCCTGAGCGGAGAAGGCCTCGTTAGCTTCAATCAGATCCCAGTGATTGATATCAACGTTCATCTTCTTCATTAGCTTCTCGATAGCATAAATCGGCGTGAAGAAAACATCCATCGGATCGGCACCGGCGGCGGCGTAGTCGATAATCTTCGCCAGCGGAGTCAGACGCTTTTCTTTCATGTAGGCCTCGGAGACAATCATTGCTGCCGAGGAGCCATCGTTCAGACCCGGAGCGTTGCCGGCCGTGACCGAACCTGCTTTGTCAAACGCCGGACGCAGCTTGGCGAGCTTCTCAATTGAGATGTTCTCACGCGGGTTTTCATCTATCTTGAAGATGATCGGATCACCCTTGCGCTGCGGAATTTCGACGGGGAAGATTTCATTGTCGAATTTTCCAGCCTTGATCGCCGCAATCGCCTTCATGTGCGAGTTGTATGCAAACTCGTCCTGCTGCTCGCGAGTGATATCGGCTTTTTTGCACGTGTATTCCGCGCAGTTGCCCATGTGGACGTTGTTGAAGCTGTCCCAAAGACCGTCGGAAATCATGATATCGTCAAGTTTGCCGTGACCGAACTTGGTTCCCTGCTTGGCACCACGAATGACGTACGGAGTATTGGACATTGATTCCATGCCACCGGCCAAGATTACGTTCTGGTCACCGGCACGGATAGACTGTGCGGCGAGCATCACAGCTTTGAGACCGGAGCCACAGACCTTGTTGATAGTCATGCACGGGACTTCAGCCGGCACTCCCCCGTGTATGGCGGCCTGACGAGCCGGAGCCTGTCCGCATCCGCCCTGCACCACATTACCCATGATTACTTCGTCGATATCAGCCGGTGCGACACCAGAGCGCTTGACCGCTTCCTTGATTGCCAGAGCGCCCAATTGGGGAGCCGTGAACTTGCCCAGACCACTATGCAGCACACCGATAGCGGTGCGACAGGCCGAGACTATATATGCGTCACCTCGTTCAGCCATTAATCTTGCCTCCAGAAATTTGACAGTTGTACAGAGTATTTGCGATTAGATTTATATAACAGATTGAGAACCTGAAATCAAGTGAATGTGTTCACAAAATGGACCTTCGAGTACAGCGCCTTCCGCACAGAAAACATATTGTGCAGCAGGCAGATAGCCGACACGCACGATCCGGGCACATCGCCTTGACGCAGGCAGTTATCGGGTATATCCCCGACCACCCTTCCTGCTTGTCAGGAAGTGAGTCCGAGTAATTGAAAAACCTCACAATGGGATCGGCGGCTTGCCGTCGTTTCAACTTGCCTGAAAGCATTGAAAGAGCTATTAGTCTGGTCGATACACTGAATACAAGACGTAAGACAGCACATACACGGAGGACCCATGAAAAAGCTAGCACTGGCACTTGCCCTACTGCTTACACTCACCTTGAGCGCTTCGGCCCAGACACCGAGCGCACCGTTCAGCCTGTACGGCGGACTGGGCCTGACCTTGCCGCAGTCTCCTGACGGGTGGAAAGACAATTACAAAACCGGGTATCACTTCATGGCCGGTATCGGCTTCAAGGTGAACCCGATGCTTCAGGTAATCGGCAAGGCGGAATACAACACCCACAAGAGCGAGTTCGGCGATCTGCCTGGGATATCCGGCGGCGACCAGAAAAACCTGATGTTTGGTGTTGACGGACGCCTTGGTTTCGACATGCCGGCGGCTCCGATTGTCCCGTTCTTCATTGCCGGAATCGGTCTGGCACATCTGAGCTGGAGCGATTTCGAGGGCAGCGTTCCGGAGGAAGTCGGAGAGTTCATCGCCAGCGCCATGCCGGACAGTGAAACGAAGTTCTACTTCAATGTCGGCGGCGGTGTGACACTGAAGAGCGGTCCAGGATTCAGCCTCTTCCTTCAGGGACGGTACTTGAGTATCGCGACCGAGGGTGATTCACAGGCATCTATCCCGATCACAGTGGGCGTGAAGTTCTTCTAGTACTGCGTGAACCGCATGGACTTACAGCCGGGAATAACATTCCCGGCTTTTTCTTTGCCCCAACACTTCCCTTTTGGCGAAATTTGGCGTATTCTCTGGGGGAATTGTTTCGATGGGAGACCAACTCGTGCGACAATGGAGTGCCGCGGCAGCACTGACGATCCTCATGTTCATCCTACTGACGGTGAGTTCCTATGCTCAGGACGGCGACTCAACCGAAGTCACAGTCAATGACTCCCTATCCACAGCAGACGATTCGGCGGCAGTTATCGAACCAGAACCGTTCATTCTGACATCGACCAACGGCCATGTCAAGAGGTTGCTGTTTTATGTCTCCGCAGGGGTGCGTCTCCCCGTTGAGGCATTCGGTGACCGCGCCAATACCGGTTTTGGCGGCATACTGGCACTGGGCTTTGCCCCCCGCAGTCTGTCTCTCGGCGGCGAAATAGAGCTTATGCTAAGACTTCAGGCCGACCGCTTTGGGTCAAGTCTGGATTCTGGTCCCAACTTCACTTTTCTCTCAGCCGGGATGGATTTGAAATTCAACATCGACCCCACAGCCGAAAGAAACTTCTACCTGCTTTTTGGCGGGGGGGTCACCCAGACGAGGTGGAGCAGCTACGACACACCGTACGGTGAGCGTGCGAGAGTCACCACAAACGATTTCTACGGTTCAGCAGGAACGGGTCTTACGCTGAAAGGCAAGTCTGTCAGTCCGTTCATGGAAGCACGTCTGACTGACGTAAGCGGTGCCCGCATGGGCAATCTCTATTTCCTGACGCTTTCTGTCGGCCTGCGGTTGTAGGCTGAACGCCGCGGATCTGAGACTACTCGTTTTCAATCCCCCGTCGGCTCCTGTGCCCCACAGCTTGCCTTCTGCGGACCTGTTCTCTCTTCTTCCGTTCGTCCTCGGAGACTTCCCACAACGCGTTCTCATATCCCCCCCCAAAGTCAACGCGAGTGATGTCTTTGAGATTGTAACGTGTGGATTCATTCCATTCGGCGGCGGGATCGATCTTGTCCAGAGTAACGGTCTTGGGCGTGAATTTGGCGACCTTGCCAATGTAGCAAACGGAATCGTCCATTGACTCACGGTGGATCGTGACGAGAGGAAACTGCTCATTCGCCGTCCATTGACTCACGGTGGATCGTGCGGACGAGAGGAAACTGCTCATTCGCCGTTCGCCAGTTGGTTCCCAAGCAAGTCTGGAAGCGTATCGAGAGACAGGCCTGACGGCTGTTCAAACATAATGCCCCTTAGTTTTAGCGCGCGTGAGGCGAAAGAGTCTCCGTTGTCCATTACCCTATACCGTTTGACATCTTCCAACCGAACTACGGAATAGCCGTTGAGATACATATTGGGATCAAGGACACTCATCAGTAGAAACCTGTCGGACACACGCAGAACGAAGCCTTCATCGTATTCCGAGCAGACCGGACTTCTGTCAATCTCGACCAGTTGGTTCTTCCCAATTGTGTCAGAAAGGCTTTTGCGCCATTCATCCATGTCTGTGCTCCTTGAGTCTTTTCGTCGTCGCAAGACATTGGCGTCTCGTTCGCACCGCAAGCAGTTCGCCACAGATAACGGTCAAGCCCCCCCTACTCCAGCAGCTTCTTGGCGTCGATGTACGGGTTGTCGACAATCAGGACGCAATGAGTGGTCGGGGCCGTGGCACCCATCTTGTATATCCGCGCCACCACCGCGCACTCGTGCCGCGAATTTAGAAACCCGCGCGCCACCGTATTGGTGACCTCCAGAAAAACGATATGGTAGTCCGAAATCCCCCCCGCGTAAGGCTGCCCCTCGATGTCGCTGAGTCCGGCGCTGCCCCAGCCCGCATAAATAGCGTCGCTGGTTTCTTCTTCGTTGAAAAACCGCATTTTGTCGAATGCTCCACCGGCCGTAGTAAGCTGCTCTCTCACAAAAGTGACCGTCAACTCATCGCACCGCTGCTTGTAACTTTCATTCGGGGTCGAGCCGGAGAGGATATGATACTTCGGTTTGAAAGCAGCCACACCTACTCTGAGCGGGTTTATCCCTTTCAGCAAATGCTGGCTCCACAATGTTGCGTTGCTGAACCCGGCCATCGGCGACCACGGATCGGTGGGAGCCTCCGCGATCCTATCCTCGAAAGACGCAACCGCCGAATTGTCAACGTCCGCAAAACCCACTCGCACCGTGTAATCGGCAAAGAAGGATGCTGTTGGCGGGGCCATGAGTGCCGGGATGATTGACGACGCTGTTTCCCTCGCGTGATCGAGAATACCGGATTCGATTGCTGCCTGACGAAGCTTCATCTTGGTCTGTGCAATCGCCTCCGTGATTTCAGTAGCGTCGATGGGGTACACGCCGTATTTGACCCGTTCAATCCGGTAATCGGGATCAACCGAGAGAATCGAAGGCTCCGGCAGCGTGATATCTATGGTTGAGTTGCCCTCATCAATCTTGACATCGAGATACCTCTCCAGATCGAATCCGGCTCGCACCATCGCAGTGGAACTGGTCTTCACCTTGGAGTCCGTGAATCGAATCCAGCGCAGCGGCGCGTAGTTGTAGCTCTCAGAGTGGGCCACAACAAACGAATCCTTCACTGTGGCGATTTCCAGAATATTGTCACGAAGGTGGTTTTTTATAGCGAACTCGCACCTTGGTTGACTCTGCAAAATCGCGATCAGACCCAGGCGGTCAACAATTCGGCCAACGCTGGACTCGATCACCGCGACGCAAGGGTCGTCAAACAGCCCGGTCGCCAAATCGGGAGCAACGGCGGCGGCGGTTTGCCGAAGGGCCAGCGTCATGAGTTTGCACAACGATCCGGACAGCGCACGGCTCAATCTGTCGACAGCGTCGTGGATCGGCACATCATATATCTCTCGACTCTGCCCCAGGTCGATTCTTCGTTTCAGAATATCGTCGAACGACTTCCGGATTTCACTCGCGGCGACATTCCGATCCGGCTCGAGCAAGCTGATAGCTCGCCCGGCCATTTCCGGCCCCATCCCCATATCGTGCGCGGCCTGTTCGACGATTGGTCGGGTAATCAACCCCAGGCATGAATCGAGCAGGGCGACCCTCTGTGAGGTTGGCCGCAGAGTATCGCTGGCCTGCCTGATGGTCGCAATTATGAAATCGTACGGCAGATCGAGGTCTACCTCTATGCTGGTGGCCTGCGGAACTTCCGGTGATGGTTCATCAATCGGCGCAAACTTATCGCCCGACAGGACAGGTCGGGCAATCCCCCCGGCTAACAGGAATACACAAACGAACAGAAGCCTTGTTGACACGCTGACACGTCTCAGGCGTCCATAATGCCAGAATCTCATCGCATCCCCTCTTCCGAACCGCATCGCAACGCAGGCAGAGCACAATGCCGGAGAGAGTACTAACCGGCCGTCCGCGCTGCAAAACTCCCCTACTCTCCCAGGTCAAGCTCCACGATCGGCGTGTCGGTGTCGACCTGATCGCCTACCGCGAAATTGACCGCTTTGACCGTACCGTCGGCCTTGGCGAGAACCGGGTTCTCCATCTTCATCGCCTCGACAATCGCCACCTGCTGCTTCTTCTCGACCTTGTCGCCGACCTCAACCATGATCTTCACAATCTTGCCCGGCATCGGCGCAAACACTTTGTCTTTCTCGCCGGTCTCTCCCCCGCCGCCCGCAAAACCCTCTGCCGACGGCTCGGTCAGTTCAATCAACACGGAGTCGATATCAACGTACGTGGTCCCCCGGTGGGTGACCGCCGCAACGAGCTTCTTCTGACCGTCGACAACCGTTGAAAACAAGCCGTTCCCCTGCGGAAGGACGTCGAACGTGCTGTCACCGACCGTCACACGAAAGCCGTCGCCGTGCTTCTCGGCACTGGAATCAATCGTCTCGTCTTCTATAAGGAATTCGTGATTACTCATGGATCGAATCTCCAATCTCCCAGTGTCCGAGGCTCTGCCAGGGCGAGGCAATACTTCCCGTTGCAGCACCGCCGCCGTTGCTCGCCTGAGGTGCCGTTGTAACCGCTGCCACACTCGCAACCGCCACCGCGGCGTTTTTAAAACCATTCGAGAGCGCCTCACGGTCCCCCATGTGCTCCTCGATAAAACTCGTGTACGTATTCCCCGCGACAAACTCCGGATGAAGCATGGTATCGATCATGAACCTCTTCGATGTCTTCACGCCCAGAATCTTATAGTGGTTGAGCGCGTCGATGACTTTCGTAATTGCACTCTCACGGTCTGGCGCGTGAACGATCAGTTTGGCCATGATCGGATCGTAGTCAATCGTAATTTCCTGCCCCTGCGCAATGCCGGAATCGATTCGCACTCCCGGGCCGCTCGGCTCAGAGTAGTGCAGAATCGTCCCGATGCTCGGCATGAAGTTGTTGTCACCGTCCTCAGCGTACAAACGGCACTCAATCGCATGGCCTCGCTGGGTTGCATTCTTGACGCCGTCCGATAGCGGAAGTCCGGCCGCAACCCTGATCTGCTCCACGACGAGATCAATGCCTGTAGTCATTTCGGTAATCGGGTGCTCGACCTGAATGCGTGTGTTCATTTCCAGAAAGTAATAGCTCTTGTCCTTTGCAAGCAGGAACTCAACCGTGCCGGCACCCGTGTAGTCAGCAGCCTGCGCAACCTTGACCGCATCCGCTCCCATGCGCGCACGGAGTTCATCATCGAGCGCCACTGAGGGCGTCTCCTCGATAATCTTCTGGTGGCGGCGTTGGATAGAACACTCTCGTTCAAACAGATGCACTGTGTTACCGTGGGTGTCAGCCAGAATCTGGAACTCTACGTGGCGCGGATTGGCAATGTACTTCTCGAGATAAATGGTATCGTCGCCAAAGGCGTTCAAGGCCTCGCGCGAGGCTGCCTCAAGAGCATCTTCGAGTTGCGAGGACTCGTGTACCACCCGCATTCCCTTGCCGCCACCGCCCGCCGCGGCCTTGATCATAACCGGATATCCGGCCTTGTCGGCGGCTTCCCTGAAGACTGCCGGATCGGTGGCACTTGAGGTCATACCCGGCACCAGCGGCACGCCCGCCTCGGTCATTTTGATCCGCGACTCAACCTTGTTGCCCATCAGCAGCATTGCTTCGGGAGTCGGCCCAATGAAAACCATCCCCTCCTCAACACAACGCTTCGGTAATATATGATTCTCAGCCAGGAAGCCATAACCGGGATGAATGGCGTCGCAGCCGGTTTCTTTGGCAGCCGAGACGATCTTCTCGATATCGAGATAGGACTCGTTCGGCGAGGGCGGTCCGATGAATACCGCCTCGTCGGCCATACGCGTGTGTTTTGAGTTCTTGTCAGCCTCGGAGTAGACGGCCACCGATCCGATTCCCATCACGCGGCAGGCGTTGATCACCCGCACGGCAATTTCGGAGCGATTGGCTACCAGAATCTTCTTAAACATGCTGTTGCTCTCAGACTGTGTGACCCGGTGTCTGCGCACGCAAGGTCACCTGGCTTTTACGGTTTATTTTTCAGTAACCCAGCGGGGTTTTCTCTTATTCAAAAAGGCATCCATCCCCTCCTGTCCCTCGTCGGAGACACGGAGTCTGGCTATCATTTCAGCCGTGTACGGCTTGAACTGATCGGGGGACATCGCAGGAACTTCGCTGACGAGTTTCTTAGCCATTGCCACGGCGTCGGGGCCGGAGGTCAGGATAGCATCGATCAACTCGTTGACTTCTTCGTCGAGCTTATCATCATCGACAACTTTGTTGATTAGCCCGACTTTGTGCGCGCGTTTTGCCTTCATCCGTTCGCCGGTGATGAACAGTTCGCGTGCTTTGCCCTCGCCCATTTTCCGGATCACGTACGGTCCGATACAGGCCGGCACCACACCGATCTTCACCTCGGAAAACGAGAACTTCGCTGAGGATGCCGCTACTGCGATATCACACACGGCGACAAATCCGGTACCGCCACCAATAGCCGCACCGTTGATCCGACCAATGACAGGGCGTTTGAACGTGTAAATCTGGTAGAACAGATCGGCAAGTTTGTTTGATTCTTCCAGGTTCTGCTCAAACGACTGGTCGATCACTTCCCTCATCCAGTTCAAATCCGCACCCGCACAGAATGACTTGCCCTCGCCGGTCAGCAGGACAACACGGAGGTCGTTATCATAGGCAAGTTCGTTGAAGAGGTGGGACATCTCGGTGATGACAGTCGAGTTGAAGGCGTTGTGGATCTCGGGCCGGTTGAACGTCACGCGCCCGACCCGTCCGTCTTTTTCGAATTTCAGTGTCGTGTATTCCATTTATCCGTTACTCATCATGACAGTTTACAGCTTCTGCGCCTGCGGTTCCTTCATCCACAAGAGAAAGGGCACCCGTTCCCTACATCCGGAAGACGCCGTACTTCTGTTCCGGGATCGGCGCGTTCAGCGAGGCCGCTATCGCCAGTCCCAGCGCCTGGCGGGTTTCGGTCATCCCGATCATGCCATCATCCCAGAGCCGTGCGCCGGAGTAATACGGGGTCGATTCCGACTCGTACTTGTCGATAATCGGCTGGCGGATTTCCTTGATCTCGTCCTCCGTCAGTTTCTTACCCTCTTTCTCGAGCTGGCGAATCTTCACCGTCGCAAGAACGTCCGCGGCCTGCTCACCGCCCATCACGCAGATCTTGGCGTTGGGCCACATCCACATCAGGCGCGGGAAGTACCCCCTGCCGCACATGGCGTAGTTACCGGCACCGTAAGAGCCACCGACCACAACAGTGAATTTGGGAACGTCGGCGTTGGCCACCGCGTGGACCATCTTTGCGCCGTCGCGGGCAATGCCGCCCGCTTCGTACTGACGGCCAACGATAAAGCCGGAGATATTCTGCATGAAAATCAGGGGGATGCGACGCTGCGTACACAACTCGATGAAGTGTGCTCCCTTGACCGACGACTCGCTGAACAGCACACCGTTGTTGCCGATGATACCGACCGGGTATCCCATGATCCGCGCAAACCCTGTCACCAGTGTGGCGCCGTACAGCTCTTTGAATTCGTGAAATCTCGAACCGTCAACCGTGCGCGCGATCACTTCGCGGACATCAAACGGTTTGCGAAGGTCATTTGACACCACGCCGTACAACTCCTCAGGATCATAGTATGGGTCTTCGGGGGCAGTGCGATCCAGTGGATACGGAGCGCGGCGTTCCAGGTTCTCCACGATATTCCGTGCGATCTGGAGGGCGTGGGCATCGTTCTGGGCGTAATGATCACTAACGCCGGAGGTGCGGCAGTGAACGTCGGCGCCACCGAGTTCTTCGGCGGAGACAACTTCACCCGTCGCGGCTTTCACCAGTGGCGGTCCGCCGATAAAAATCGTCCCCTGCTTGCGGACAATCACGGTCTCGTCGGACATGGCCGGAAGATACGCGCCTCCGGCAGTACAGGACCCCATTACCACCGAAATCTGCGCCAAACCTTTCGCGGAGAGTCGCGCTTGATTATAGAAGATACGCCCAAAGTGGTCCTTGTCGGGGAACGTCCCCGATTGCAGCGGAAGAAAAATACCTCCCGAGTCCACGAGATACACGCACGGAAGACCATTTGTCTCGGCAATTTCCTGCGCACGCGCGTGCTTGAGGATTGTCATCGGGTAGTACGTGCCGCCTTTGACAGTGGCATCGTTGACCACGACCATCACCTCGCGCCCGTGGACTGACCCAATACCGGTGATAATCCCGGCAGCGGGAGCGTTGTTGTCATACATGTCGTACGCCGCGAGCGAACTCAACTCGAGGAACGGCGTGTTCTTGTCGAGCAACCCGGCGAGTCGGTCACGCGGAAGCATCTTCTTGCGGTCCACGTGACGTTGCCGGGATTTCTCCGGACCGCCCAGTTTAACTTTGGTTAGGCGCTCTTTGAATTCGGCGTGCTGTTGCAGGTTCTTTTCACGGTTCTCTTTGAACTGATCGGAGGAGGTACTGACTTTGGACTCGATACGAAACATAGTTACTTCTTCCCGGCCTTATGCCCCAACAGCGACTCCGGTACTTTGACCGGCATCTGCAACAGGGCCTGAGCAAGCGTTTTCCCCTGTGGGTCTATCATCAGCGAACGCGTTCCTCCCCCGTCGAGCGTCTGCTCAAGCAGGAAGTTCAGCGCCTGTATATTGTCGAGTTCGTAGCGAACAACTTTGCCGAACGTGATGCCCGCAAAGAACTTCTTGACGATCGCCGGCGTGAGATTCCCGATTATCCAATCATAAACTTCGGGCGAACGGGCAAGCACACCGATGTTGCAGGTGTCTCCCTTGTCGCCGGATCGGGCATAGCAGATTTCCTGTAAACGTACTGTCTTGAGACGGCCTTTAGCCTTGATCACAGGACGTGCGGCTCGTGTGGTCTTCTTCGCCTCGGACGGAACCTCTCGCACGCGAATCGGGAATGAAATCTCGTGGAAGTCTTCCTCGCCGCCCGTCCCTATCACCAATACCTTGGCCTTCACACGACTACGGTGTATCAGTGCCGGCCAATATGCGATGACGGACTTCGGCTTGGGTCTCCCCTGTCCGGTGACGGCCATGCCCGCGGGTCCGGAGAGAATCAAAGTCGATAGCGCTTTGCCGAATTGCTCAACTTTACTGCGGTCGTGATCACGGACACCAAATCGTAACAGGATTTCGTTGGCCTCACAGGAAGTCAACTGCCGCGGCCAGATCGAGCCGGTGCCGATCATCTCCGTCCGAGAAGATTCATATTCATAGTTCAGCTTGTTCCAGAAGATCGAAGCAATCGACTCTGCTTTGGCGTGGATGTCCGGTCCGGAGACCAGCACCTCGCCTGAGGCTTTGTAGCCGTCATCGTAGGACATGGACACTTTGAGGAAATCGGGTTCCGGCATTCCCTGGATTCCCCAAACCTTGACTTTGTTCGGACCGACAGCCTTAATCTGCACCGTGTCGAACCGAGCGACACCATCGGGTGAAATATAAGAAGCGGGGTCGCCCATCTCGTAGACAAGCTGTTCCTTAACCGTCTTCTCGGATACCATGCCACCGGTGTTTCTGTGTTTGGTGACAATGAACTCGCCGGAGTTGCTCATCTCGATAATGGGATACCCGATGTTGTCGTAGTTCTTTACATCCTGCCAGTCTGTTATATTTCCGCCGGTCGCCTGTGCGCCGCACTCAATCATGTGCCCG
Source organism: uncultured candidate division Zixibacteria bacterium (assembly GCA_963664195.1). Taxonomy (GTDB): domain Bacteria; phylum Zixibacteria; class MSB-5A5; order GN15; family FEB-12. Next base: position 2,636,490 of record OY760907.1, on the reverse strand, counting down.
GCGACAATACCGGCCGCCATCTTATCCCAGTCGTCCATCGCCCATCCGAACTCATGGATCATCGGGGCAAGTGTGATACCGGTATCGGTCACACGACCTGTAACGACTATCTGACAACCCGCTTCGAGCGCCTTGACCACCGGTTCGGCACCGAGATAGATATTGGCCGTGGTGATGCTTGAGCGAACATCGTAGAAGCTCTCGCCCGTCTCCATGTTCGTAAATCTTTCACCGGCCGCCGAGAGTTCGTAGAGTTGGTCGGCGATATCATCACCATAGACCACACCGACTTTGATATTCAATCCCATTGACTGCGCCAGGGCAACGATCTTGCGCCCCAGTCCGATCGGGTTGATGCCGCCGGCGTTGCTTATCACCCGGACGTTCTTTTTGACAATCAGGGGCAGACATTCCTCAAGTTGTGACAGAAAATCAACCGCATAGCCAAGATCGGGCGACTGGCGCCGTTGTCGCTGGAGGATGGACATTGTAATCTCGGCCAGAAAGTCCATCGTAATGTAGTCAAGCGGTCCACCGGTGAGCTGCCGCTTCATTGCTGACAGATCATCACCCCAGTAACCGCTGGCGTTGCCGATTCGTATTTTTCGTTTCAAAAAAGACACCCTGCTAATGTGATTGTAGGCCAATCAAGAGAAGCATGTCGCTGTGCCGTGCGAGCCGCAATATAGGGAGTACCGGACCGTTTGTAAAGTACCACCATGCAAGGGCCAAAACACGCCGAAAGCGATGCTTTCATCTTGTGTGATGCAACAAAGCCGCTTAGATTCTCCGGAAAAACAGTGTCAAAGACCGGATAGAAAATGCGAAGATTCGCCAAACCGATAGTTGTCGTCTCCAAATGCCTCGAGTTCGCGTCCTGTCGTTACGATAGTGAACGCGTGGTGTGTCCGTTTGTTCACGCTTTGAAACCGTGGGTCGAATTCGTGCCGGTGTGCCCTGAAATGGAGATTGGCCTCGGCTGTCCGCGCGCGAAGATACGAGTCATCCAGATTTCGAAGAACAAGCGCATTCTCTACCAACCGGCCACCAAACGCGATCTGACAGGAGACATGGCGGGATTTGCGAGTTTTTATGCCGATTCGTTGGTGAATGAGGCTGGCGAGTCTGTGGCCGATGGGTTCATTCTGAAGCGGAAATCACCCTCGTGCGGCCTTCGCGGGACGAAGTTCTTCACATCCAGGAGAGAAACAGCCCCCGTTGCCGGGCGTTCCAGCGGTCTCTTTGCCGACGCCATGCGGTTGCAATTCGAGGGTCTGGCCTTTGAAGATGAAGAAGGCTTGAGCGATCCGCGCATCCGCGAGCACTGGCTAACGAAGCTCTATCTACTGGCCGAGTTCCGGCGTGCGACACGTCTTGGGTCTGTCAGCGCCCTGCGGCGGTTCCATGAATACTCAGCCTTGCAACTTGCCGCCTACAACCAGAAACAAGCTAGCCTACTGGATGGCATTGTCGAAGGATCAGTGGATGACGTTGCGGCAAGCTTCTCACAATACCGTAAGCACCTCTATGCCGCCCTGAAACGTCCGCCCCGGCGCGAATCACTTGCCAAACTGTACGAACCGGCGCCGGGGCACTACGGGGTGCACTTAAGCGCCCACGAGAAGAAGCAGTTCCACGCAGCTCTCGACAAGTATCGAGCGGGCGAGCTGCCTATCGCCGCCGTGCGCAAAACGGTCCAGATCTGGGCGGTGCGCTATGACAAGAGCTTCATCAGAGAGCAGAGCTGCTTTCGACCGTATCCCGGAGAACTGGCAATCGTTTGAGCGTTTGAAACTGGCGCAGTGACAACGTTTAGCGTATCTTTCCGCCCGGTGGAGAGTACAAAATAGGCGACCATAGACTTTCATTCGTTCCACAGGTTAATAGAGACATGCAGATACCGATTATAGACCCGCAGTTGGAGTTGCGAACCGAACGCCTCGTTCTGAAAGGCCTCGACGAGCGTTTCGCTGACCGCACCCTCGACTACTATACCCGCAACCGGGGCTTTCTCGAACCATGGGAGCCGAAACGCAGGCCGGAGTTTTTCACCCACGACTATCAGGTGAGTCTGCTCAAGCAGGATGAAGCGCAGGCGCGCGCCGGGCAGGGCTGCCGGCTGTGGATATTCCGCGAGGCCGACAGGTATTTCGAGCGGACACTCGGAGTTGTTGTCCTGAGTAATATCGTCTACGGCGTGTTTCTCTCGGCTATCCTCGGCTACAAACTGGACGAACTGGAGGTAGGACGCGGCTACACTACTGAGGCACTGCAAGCATTGGTAGATTATGCTTTCAACGAAATCAAGCTCCATCGTATTGAGGCCAACATCATTCCGAGAAATCTCCCCTCAGTACGCGTAGTCGAAAAACTGGGGTTTGTCAACGAAGGCCTCGCCCGAAAGTATCTCAAAATCAACGGCGTCTGGGAGGATCACGTTCACATGGTGCTCCTGAACGAAGCTATCGAAAACGATCATAGCTGAGGATAGACTCGACATGAACAGAACGCTGAGTACAATAGCCTTCGTTTGCCTGATGCTGGCAGCGATTGTGACTGTCATTGGATGCGGGGGACCGACCGTCAAGCACAGCTCGATTTCCGGCGAGATTCGCACGGTCGAGCATTGGAAAATTGTCTGGGCGGAAGAGAGCGCCACTGACAAGACGTCGGCCTCGCAGGCCTCGCAGGCCTCGAAGGCCTGGCGGTCGCATGAGAGTTACTGCACGGAATTCATTGACAGGCTCCAATCGAAACTCACCCATGACTACGGCTATACGTTCGGGGAGAACTTCCCGGTCACGGGGACGATCACGGTCGAACTCCACGGCGGCACGCTGTCCGACTACGTCCCCGAGACCGACACCACCAACCTCTACGACGACATCTCCCCTACCGATGACCGATACAGCCGAAACGAATTCGATGTTGCCACTGCGGCGGTGGTATTGCTGAGCGGCAGGGATCGGGTACGCACGGTGCATCTGGTGCTGACGGACACGGAGGGCAAGCATTGCGGCGAAGTGATAGTTGGCGGTGAGCCGGGTGACCATGTGAAGCCGGACTATGTCGCGAAGGTAATCGACGAGATTCTTCGGACAGGCAAATACGGCAAAGGTGAGGGCGTCTCGGTGCAGGTAGGCGAACGGTTGTAGTTCGGCCTGTTCCTGCCGATCAAGCGAGACTCTCCAATCAAGTCAAGGTCAACCAATCAAGTCAGGCTGAGCCTGTCGAAGCCTGCACTACTTGATTGGTCTTCCCGAGGACTTCGCCAACAACTTCAACAACTCATAGTCCCCAGCAATCAACGCCTCCTTCTTCTTCCTCGTCCACCCCTTGATCTGTCGCTCCGCAGAAATCGCATCCCGAATGTCCGCGAACTGCTGAGATAACACCAGTTCCACGGGCAACCTCGTAGACGTGTAGCCGGAGAACGTCCCCGTCTGATGCTGTACGAGTCTTTGCTCAAGGTTGGAGGTGCTACCAGTGTAGAGAGTACTATCCGCACATTTGACTATGTAAACCCAGCCTGATTTCACAACTCCCCCGGACCAAGAGAAAAAGGGCCACACTTCGACAGGCTCAGCGTGACTTATTAATAGCCTTCTGAAGCCAATCAAGTCAGACTGAGCTTGTCGAAGTCTGCACCACTTGATTGAGGCCTCCGACCGCTGATCCCGCCTCACTTTGCCCCACCATTCAGTTCCGCTAAGGCGGAGTCGACTGCAGTCACGGTCATACGTGCGCGTTCACCAATCTTGCGATAGTAAAGGTCGAGATTCTCGTTCACTCTGCGCTGATTGACCTCGGACAGAGAAGCCTCAAAGGTCCGGTTCAACTCGGTACGAGCCTCATGCACGGTGCTGTTGAAGATGTGGAGTTGCTTCAGCACACACAGAACCCGACGAATCACTTCCGGCCTCATAAGCTGCAGAGAGCCAAGTTGCGACACAACAAAAGGTATCTCTCGTTCCTTGACAGCGGAACCTTCCCCTGGTCGAGCCCTAGAGATAGCAGCAAACTCCTCGAGACCCCTGTCATCACGATGAAGCAGTTCCTCGAATCCGTCTGACAACTCGGGAGGAACCTCGGAATGTTCGCAGTCCTTGACTTCCAAGACATACCAACTCAGGAACTCCTTGTTGAACTGACCGTACTTTGACGTCATTTGATATGCGACTGCCAACAGCTCGGACTTCAGACCTATCAGTTCGGTCACAACTCCGACACTGAAGCTTTCTGCTTTCTGATGCTGGCGGATTCTATCGTGCAGCAGGTTACTGGCAAGACCGAGTAGCCATCCAATCGCCAATGCGGCAAACTCCATTATCTGACTCTCCCCTCATCAATGTCTAGCGCAGGCCCCCCACCTTCGCCTCCCAATATAGCCCCGTGAATCTACAAAAGGAAATCACTTTTTCGAGGAAGAACCAATCAAGTTGTGCAGGCTTCGACAGGCTCAGCCTGACTTGATTGGTGTATCCTCGAAGAATGGGTCACCACTGTATCCCCCCAGAAAAACCGGCAGGAGATTCTTCCCTGCCGGTCACGTATTCAATCGGTCCACACTCCGACAAGCTCACAGACTCGTTTGGTTGCGTGACTTGATTGGAATGCCAAAAAAAAACCGGCAGGGGATAATCCCCTGCCGGTCACGTATTCTAATAGGTGCAGGCTTCGACAAGCTCAGCCTGACTTACTCATACTACATCGCGAAGCGTGAAAGGCGCGAGTGCCTAGTACCACTTCGGGACGAACTTGTAGCCGTAGCTGATCACGCCCGAGTCGCCCTCGGTTTGGAGACGACGGAACTCAATCCGTACCTCCATGCCGATCTTGACTTCGTCGACGTCACAGTCAGTCATCTGCGCCATCAGTTTAGTACCGTCGGTCATCTCCGCCACTGCGATAGCGTACGGTGACATATCACTCCACTGCCCCGGGGCGACCCGGATGACCGTGAACGTGACAATCTTGCCGAACTCCGGCAGCTTGACCGTTTTACAATTGGTGTCGCCGGTCTCAGGATCAACCTTCCGCGGCGGGAAATAGGTCTTGCCGCTCTTGGCGAACTTGGTCGCTTCGAGACGGTACCGCTGCGGATACTCACGCCATACTCGAGAACTAAATTGAGACATCAGGCCACCTCCAGGATGTGCACGGTCGATGATGCGCCGGTTCCACCCATGTTTTGCGCCATACCGATTTTCGGCGAGTTCGGAATCTGACGACCGTTCTCAGCCACGCCCGTCAACTGCTTGAAGCATTCCACGATCTGCGCCACGCCCGTGGCTCCGACCGGGTGTCCCTTACATTTGAGACCGCCGGACGAGTTGGTCGGGAAACTTCCCTCAAGCGAGGTTTCGCCCGCAAGAATCGCCGGACCCGCCTTGCCCGGTGCAAACTTGCCGATTGCCTCGGAAATCATGATCTCCGCAATCGTGAAGCAGTCGTGCATCTCGGCAAACTGAATATCCTCGATCTTCCTGCCGGCCATCTTCAGCGCCTTTTCGGCAGCGATGGTCGAGGCCTTGATCGTGGTCATATCAGCACGCTGAGCCAGAGCGATAGTATCAGTGCCAACTCCGCACCCTGTTACGCGGATGTACGGCTTGCCGAGCTTTTTGGCTACCTCTTCGGTGCAGACGATAACCGCCGCGGCACCGTCAGTAATCGGCGAACAATCCAAAATGTGGAGAGGATCAGCGATCATTACTGAATTCGCCACACCTTCCATCGTAATCTCAAACGGATACTGTGCAACCGGATTCTTTGCGCCGTTCTTGTGGTTCTTCACCGCCACCGCCGAGAGCATATCTCTCGTCGTGCCGTACTTTGCCATGTGCGCGTGAGCCATCATCGCGTACAGGCCGGGGAATGTCGCACCGTGGAATACTTCGTATTCCTGATCGGCGGCAGTCGCCAACGCGTACGTGGCAGTGTCGCCATCGCAGTCGGTCATTTTCTCCACACCGGAGGCCATGACGATATCCGAAGCGCCCGAGCCAACCTCGAAAAACGCCGCCCGCATAGCCATACCGCCGGAGGCGCAGGCCGACTCCACACGACACGCCGGAAGACCGGGCATGCCCAGGTAGTCGGCGCAGAGCGCACCGAGGTGCTCCTGTCCGACAAACAGGCCGCCGGACATACAGCCCACGTAAAGAGAATCGAGGTGATCGACTCCCGAATTATCTATAGCATTAGTTGCCGCGTCGACAAACAGGTCGCGAAGGGACTGTTTCCAGACCTCTCCCCATTTGCTCATGCCGACGCCTACTACACAGACTTCTCTCATAGTCGTCTCACCTCCCTTAGAAGTTCTTCTTGATCTTATGGCGATACTTGGCATAGGTGCCGTAATCGACATAGGTCACGTTTTCGTCCAACAGCTTGTGCGTCCGCACGGCCAGATCGCGCACCTCGTTGATGCGGTCGGTCACTCTCCAGATGAAGGCGTCAGAGCCAGCACCGGAACCGTAGGAACACATGAAGATGTAATCACCCGGATCGGCAACATCGAGCGTAGCCGTCAGGCCGATCGGCGAGGCACCCGAGTAGGTGTTACCCAGTCTCGGTGCAAGCCAGCCGGGGTCGATCTGTTCCTGTGTGAAGCCAAGTTGGCGTGATACACGCTGGGGGAACTTGCCGTTGGGCTGGTGGAAGATGGCGTATTTGAAATCTGCCGGCTTCATGCCGGACTTTTCGAGAATCGCTTCCGAAGCGCCTTTGGTGGTCGCGAAATAGGCTTCCTCACCGGTGAACCGTCCCGCGTGCTGCGGGTAGAATTCGTGTTCACGACGCCAGAAATCCGGCATATCAGTCATATAGGAGTGTGTGAATACGGATTCGGCAATCAGATTATCTCTGCCCATAATGAACGCCCCGGCACCGGCGGCAGCGGAGAACTCCAGTGCATCCGAGGGAGCACCCTGGGAGGTATCGGCAGCAATTGCAAGCGCGTAATCCATCTGGCCGGCGTCCACATGGGACATAGCGACATACATCGCTTCAGATCCGGCCTTACAGGCAAACTCAAAATCGGCACAGTGCAAATGCGGCGTACAGCCCATCGCCTCCGCGACTGTCGTGCCTGAGGGTTTCACGGCATACGGGTGCGATTCCGATCCGATGTAGATCGCTCCGATCTCCGCCGGATCAACACCGCCCGAGCGCCGGAAGGCGTTTTTGGTTGCCTCCACCGCAAGCGTGATCGTGTCCATATCTGGCGGGGGAACGGATTTCTCCCGCAGCATGAGGCCTTTCTTGTAACTGGGTGCATCTGCGCCCCAGACTTTGGCAATCTCCTCGACCTTGATGCGGTGCCTTGGCAAGTGGGCACCATAGCCAACTATTCCTGCCATACTATACCTCTATGTGTTTAAGTTGTACCTGTGACCGTGCTATAACGCGCTAGTCGTCTGGCGTGAATTGTCAAGTTATTATACAGCAACAGAATGCCCAAAACAAGCTTTGAGGGCATTTTTTGTACAGTCTTCAGTCCATACGAAGGCTTTCATACTGGACTGCTAAGCGGCCGGTCAAAGGCGTCCGATAATAGCAGGATATGAGGAATATTCTGCTCGCTTCAGTCATGGTCATGGTCCTCTGCCCCGGTCTGTCTGCGTACACGACCGAAAAGACCCTCGACAGCAATACCGCCTACTATCAGGGGGAAACGCTGAACTACATCATCTATGCCCCGAACGGATTCAAGATGGTGATCGAAGAAGCCGGTTCCGACGGTTACTCCTGCGCCTTCGTTCCCGAAGGTGAGTCCTTCGAGGATGCCGACATAATGATCGGGGTCAATTTTTACAAGATTCGCGGGCTGGACTTCAACGACGCCATCACGCAGGACACGCTCAGCGTACGCGAGCATTTCGGGGAAACCGTGACTATACGACCGACCGATTCTGTGTTCGCCGCCAGCGGCAGCGCGATCCCGACGTTCTACATCAACAACCAGCGACTGTTCCTGCCGAACGTGATGATCTCATATTACAACGGCACGACTGAGATGATTATCTTTGAGTTGGTGATTTCTGAAAACGTTCCGCGATTCAAAGCGGAAGAAATCTTCATAAGCGTGTTGGAAAGATTCAAAGCGCTCCCAATCAGACAACTCGGCGCACGGTAATGTGTCGAAACTCTTGTCTGGGTGGCCCCTTCAAACTTGTTTGGAGGGGACGTGAACCCGGCCCAAACAAGTTTGAACCGGCCACCCGATTCCCATTTCCCTCTCACGGCGACCACTGAAACCGCTTCATGTCAACGCGGTCTTCCAGACCGAACACAACGCCTTCGTCTTCGAGCAGAGCCTTCTGCAACTCGTAGCCATCACCGGGTTTGAGCGATATCTTTCCTTCGCGATTGATCACGCGGTGCCAGGGCAACCCCTCTTTCTCCGAGGACGAGTTCAGCACCCGCACTACCTGACGTGCACCGCGCGGACTACCGGCCATTGCGGCTATCTGCCCGTAGGTGGCGACATTCCCCTCAGGGATCTTTTTGATCGCGGCTATCGCTCGCTGATGAAAGGTCTGTGGCATAGGGCTATGTCCGTTTCACCGCTTGTACATGAGAATGGTAGGTCGAAACTCCTGCAGTTTCGACATTTCTCCCCCGTCAAAACCGCAGAGGACTTGACGTACAATGGGGAAACGGTTTGAAACCATTAGCGTCATAACTCTATCGCCACCTCGCAGACATCGTCACCCTTCAGGATTGATTTCGAGAACTTCACCTTCACCGAACGTCCCAGTATTTCTTCGAAGATGTTCTTGAACCAACCCGCTCCGCAATAGCAGAACGTCTGCGAGATTTCGTCGGTTGCGGCCCGAACGTATTCACAATGACAGAACGCACGACGTCTCTCCTGCGCCGTTTTCGCTGCTGCAAACTCGTCCGGGTGAGCGGGGACTTTCGTGATGTAAACCGTGTTCCCCTCACGGCGAGGTTTGTTGTAGAACGGGTTGCGATACGAGGCCTCAAGCACGGCATCGATATCACCCGTTTTCTCGTAAATCGCTTTCAACTCTACCGTCGCACCAATCGCACAGGAACAGGAACACTTACCCATAATGTCAATTCGAGCAGCCTCATCGGGGACGAGGGCGTCAAGACGCTCCATTGTGTCTTTGGTCCATTGAGCCTTGGCCTCAAGCGATTCAAGCTCTTCGCCACCCTCGACAATGCGCTCAATCAATGCTTCGTCGAGATGCCCTTGGAGGGCGTTTTTCAATCTCTGCGGCCAGGGAAGATCGGTCATGCGATTGCTCCGTTGTGGTTATGTGCAACTGCCAATTGTAGGTCAGGCCTGTCTTCTGGCCTGACTCTCATTGCACCGATTCTCATAGGGCGGGTCAACGCCACGAGTGGCTGTCTTCAGACCTGCCGGAAAGGGCCGAACCACAAGGTTCGGTTTCGGATGTGGCAGGTTTGAAGACAAACCTTCCCTACGAAAGATCAGGCTTCAAGCAAGTCGTCCGTACAATGCCCATATTCTTTCCTTACGTCCGCTCCTCGCCGCAGGTTGCCCCTACGCCGTCACTTCCTCACCCTCCTGACTGCGCTCAGAAGACAACGTAAGTGTACCGTCAGCCGCGTCGACCGTCAGACACTCGCCCGGCTGCAACTCGCCGGCCAGCATCATCTTCGCAACCCGTTGGCTCAACTCACGGTTGATGTACCGCTTGATCGGACGCGCACCATAAGTCTGATCAAACGACGCCTCGGCAATGTGCGTGATGGCAACGTCTGTGACGCCCAGCGTGACGTCTTTCTCCTCCAACAAGCCGCGCAAGTGTCCGAGTTGCAGCTCGACAATCTGCTTGATCTCATCCGGGACCAGCGAGCTGAAGACTATAGTCTCATCAATACGGTTCAGGAACTCCGGTCTAAGCGACTGACGCAATGTCTCCAGCACGTTCTTACGGATATTCTCGTAGACGACCTCCCGGTTGAACTCACCTATATTCGTCGATTCGCGCTGAATGTACTCCGCCGCGATATTCGACGTCATTATCAAGATCGTGTTCTTGAAACGAAACCGTGCGCCCTTTGTTATCCGTCAGCCTTCCGTCCTCAAGCACTTGCAGCAGGATATTGAAAACATCCGGATGCGCCTTTTCGATTTCGTCCAGCAAAACAACCGCGTACGGACGTCGACGAACCGCTTCGGTCAATTGTCCGCCCTCATCATAACCGACATACCCCGGAGGTGCCCCGACTAAACGAGAAACCGAGTGCTTCTCCATGTATTCCGACATGTCCAGACGTATCATCGCATCCTCGCTTCCGTACAGAAAGTCGGCCAGCGTACGAGCAAGTTCTGTCTTGCCAACCCCTGTCGGACCCAGAAATATAAACGAGCCAATCGGTCGATTGGGATCGGACAATCCCGCTCTCGACTGACGAACAGCATTGGCAACAGCGATTACCGCTTCGTCCTGCCCGATCACACGATTGTGCAACTCGTCTTCAAGACGGAGCAACTTCTCCGATTCTGACTCGGATAAACGCGTCACCGGGATGCCTGTCCATTTTGCAACAATCTCGGCGATGTCTTCGGCATCGACGACTTCTTTCAATAGCTGCCGTTTCTCCTGAATCACGGTCAACGAGTGCGTCAGAAGCTCGAGTTTCTTCTCAGCGTCGGAGATATCGCCGTATTTAATCCGTGCTGCGGTTTCGAAATCGGCGTTCCGCTCTGCTTCTTCGACCCGGTGCTTGTCCTGTTCGATTTCAGCTTTAATCGAGCGAATTGTGTCGACCGTCTCCTTCTCTTTGTGCCACTGCGTACTCAGGTCATCACGCTGCACGTACAGCCCGGACAATTCCTCTTCGATGGGTTTCAGCCGTTCCGGAGCATCCTTCTCCTGCTTGACGCCTTCCTTTTCGATCTCCAACTGACGGATACGCTTCTCAACCGCATCCAGTTCTTCCGGCATGGAGTCAATCGAAATGCGCAACTCCGCGGCGGCTTCGTCAATCAGATCAATTGCTTTGTCTGGCAGGAATCGGTCTGCGATGTACCTATCTGAGAGTTTCGCCGCTGCGACAATAGCCCCGTCCGATATCTTGATGCCGTGGAATACTTCGTAGCGCTCACGAATGCCGCGAAGAATAGACACCGTATCTTCTACCGACGGTTGCTCGATCAACACGGGCGCGAACCGACGCTCCAGAGCGGCGTCTTTTTCGATGTGCTTGCGGTACTCATCAAGTGTGGTCGCACCGATGAACCGAATCTCTCCACGTGCGAGCGCCGGCTTGAGCATGTTCGAGGCATCCAGTGCCCCCTCAGCCGCCCCTGCACCCACAATCGTATGCATCTCGTCGATGAACAGAATGATCCGTCCCTCGGATTCCTCGACTTCCTTGAGGATCGTCTTGAGACGTTCCTCAAACTCGCCGCGGAATTTCGATCCTGCTATCAGCGAGCCAATATCGAGCGCCACCAGTTGCCGGTCTTTGAGCGTTTCCGGCACCTCGCCGTGAGCAATCTTCAGCGCCAGACCCTCGACTACCGCTGTCTTGCCCGTCCCCGGCTCGCCGATCAACACCGGATTGTTCTTGGTTCGGCGCGAGAGGATTTTGATTATGCGACGAATCTCATCGTCACGGCCGATCACCGGATCGAGCTTTCCGGCACGGGCCATCCCGGTCAGGTCCCGCGAGTACTTCTCCAACGACTGATACTTCGACTCAGGGTCCTGATCGGTTACTCTGCTGGTGCCGCGAATCGAGGCCAGCGTCTTCATCAGCAGATCACTCGTGACTCCAGCCCTCTTGAGTATCTCCTGAGCCTTGCATTTGACGTCGTAAATCGCCAGCAGGAGGTGCTCCACCGAAACGTACTCGTCCTTAAACTCCTTGAGTTTCCCTTCGGCCTTGAAGAGAACCTGCGAAAGCTCATTCGACGGGTACAACTGCCCGCCGGATTGTTTCGGCAGCATCTTCAGGGCATCGTCAAGTTCATGGACTACGGTATCTATGTCAGCGCCGGTCTTTTTTATAAGCTGCGGTACGAGGCCGTCTTCCTGCCGAAGCAGGGCCATCAGCAAATGCTCGGGCGTTATCTGTGGATGTTCCTCAGACTGCGCCATTTGCTGCGCGTACGCGACAGCGTCGGCCGACCGCTGTGTGAATCTATTCATGTTCATATCTTAGTCCCCTCTTTCTATGTCCCTCTTTTCGTGTCCCGGCTCCGTCATCCTGAACTTGTGGAAGGATGCACTGCGGAGCCGCGGATATTTTGTAGGTCGAAACCAACGCAACCGTGTTGCCCTGTGGTTTCGTCACTGGCGTCAGGCCTGAGGACAGGCCTGACCTACAATGAGACCCACTATCCCTCCCACTCATCCAGCAACTTCTCCTGCTGCTCGGTGAGCGTCTTCGGAATCGTCACGTTGATGGTCACGTATTGATCGCCGTTTTTGTCGCCGACCGCCAGCCCCATCCCCTTGAGCCGCATGTTCGCGCCGGGCTGAGTGCCCGGAGGTATCGTCAGTGCCACTGTACGCGTGAGTGTTTTTACGTTCTTTTTGCAGCCCTTAATCGCCTCGATGAACGAAATCTCAACCGAGGAGTAGATGTCATTGCCTTTGCGCTCAAAGTTCTGATCTTTCATCACTTTCACCGTTATAATCAGGTTGCCTCTTTCGCCGCCGTAGCTTCCGAAGTGCCCCTGTCCCGCAAGCCGGATTTTCCCGTTATGATTGATCCCGGCCGGTATCTTCACCGCAAGTTTCTGGCCCTTATCGCGAGTCTGGATCATCCGGGTGGTACCCTGGATCGATTCCATGAAACTGATTGTGACAATCGCCGAGACATCCGATCCCCGATTGCGCGAGCGACGACGCGTCGCTTTCGGACGTCCGCCAAACGGCGAAGCTCCCCCCTGCCCGCCGAGAATCTGCGAGAAGAGATCGCTTATGTCCACCCCTCCGCCGGTACCAAAACTGAACGTACGCGATCCGCCCCCCGGACGACCGCCGCCGGCGAACTGACTGAAATCAAACCCGCCGCCCGCTCCGAACGGATTGCCGGAAAACCCTCCGGTCGGTCCGCCCTGGAACGCACCGTAGCGTCGCATCGTGTCATACTCGGCCCGCTTCTTCTCATCGGAAAGCGTCTCGTATGCCTCCGAGATTTCCTTGAATCTCGCCTCGGCCGCCGCGTCCCCCGGATTGCGGTCCGGATGATACTTCTTGGCCAGCCGACGAAAGACTTTTTTGATCTCGGCCTTGTCCGCGCTTTCGGATACCCCGAGAGCCTTGTAATAGTCACTGCTGTTCATGGTATCAGTATACATTTTTTCTACCTCCCCGGGCCAGAAGAATCCGCTCTTAGCCTGGCGGGTTCGAAGACAGCCACTTGTGGCGTTGACCCACCCTGCGAAGACCGAACCTGTCGATTCATTGGCGAATCCGCGGGATTCTATCCTTTCCGTCAGGCCTGAAGACAGGTCTGACCTACGAAGACTGCTGTTGGCAAGGACCCTCAAGAAAGGCCGACGGTTTCCCGCCGGCCTCTCGCTTACAGCTACACGCGATGAGATATGACTACTTTCAGGAAATCTGTACGTCGATCTCTCTCGGCTTCACTTCCTCAGCCTTCGCCAACGTGACCTCCAGGAGGCCGTTCTTGTAGTCGGCTGAGATTTTCTCACGGTCAATCGTGTCTGACAGACTGAACGACCTGCTGAACGACCCGGTTCTAATCTCGGACCGGATAAGACCGTTTTTGTTCTCTTCCGATGAGAACTCTCGCTTGCCGGACACCGTCAGCATGTCGTCGGCTACCGCCACCTTGATGTCTGCCTTTTCCATCCCAGGAAGCTCAAAGGTCAGGCGCACGTTTTCGTCCGTTTCGTTGATGTTGACTCTCGGTGAGAAATCCGTGGACTCAGCGGAACGCCTCGCCGGGCGGCCAAAAAAGTCCTCGAAAAAGCCATCGAAGCTGTCGAAGTTGCCAAAGGTGTGCGGGCGCTCAACCGTGCATCTGTTCGGGCGATTCATCATGTTGTACATCTTACTTCTCCTTGTCCAGTATTTGTGTCACTGTCTGTTTTTCGTTTTGCTTTCGCATACGCCAATGACTAATACAACCTCCGTGCCAAAATCGCGAAGTGACTTATGTATAACGACTTACGTTTACAGCAGAACCGACACCGCCAGAAACACGACAATCAACAGCCATAATGGCAGTCATCCGTGTCAAAACGGCAAACAAAAAGCGCCATAATGACATCGTACTGCCATTATGGCGCTCGCATTCGCAATTGTCGGAATTACTGGCGAGAGAGAATTTCGGTAATCGCCTTGTTTACGGAAGAATTCTTGAAAAATAGTTTTGAGGCACCCGAACGGCTTTCCTGGAAGCTCCGCAGACTTCCAATTGCTTCACTATCCCCTATCCTCCCCAATCCTCTTATCGTGGCCAGCCTAAGCTCATCCTTGGAGACTCGCCCCCCGATAGTATCATACAGATCACGCGGGTTCTCAAGCAGTGCGCAGAGGAATTCTCTGGCCTGATCCCCGCCTATTTTGCCAAGCGCGCTGACCGCCTTCAGTGACACGCCGGGCATACGTCGGGCAAGATCGGTAAGGAGCGGGGCGGCTTCGGGGGTGCCAATCAGGCCAATTGCGATTACTGCGGCCTCACGGATCTCGAGCAATTCATCCTCGGCCATGAGCATCAGACAGTCAACGGCGTCCTCGCCGCCTATCTTCTCAAGCGCGCTGATGATCTCGCGCTTGACCCTGACATCGGTGTCTCCGATATGTGCCCGGAGTGCCGACACACCGGCCGGGTCCTGAATCGAGCCGAGAACAAAAATCGAATTCCTGACCACATAGTACTTTTCATCCGGCATTTCGCGACGCCCCTCGGGTCGTTCAAACATGGCATCATCGCCCAAAATTTGCGAATACACTTTCAGCGACGATTTCCCGAGTTCGGCGAGTGTCCGGAGAGTAAACTGGCGCACCGGTCTGGCGGGATGGGAGATGATTCGAGACAAACCGAGAGCAACCTCTTCGGTGCCGATCGCCACCATGATATCCTTGAGGCAGCCGACCTGGTCACGTGTTGCCTGGATCACCGAGCGCACGAGCAGCTTAACGGTATCCTCACGCGAGATATTCTCGAAAGCCTTCTTGACGGCCATCGAATCGTACACGGTTACATTGCCGTTGATGACGCGTCGTCGGGCCATCGCTCTAGTCAGTTTCGACATCAGTTCAAGTTGTCGTTCGGAGAAGCAGAGATCAAACAATCGAGAGACCAGTTCTGAGTATTCATACGTTTCCCGCCGTGATTCCAGGCGCTCGACAATGGCATCGACGGTCGCATCGAGAACAGACTGATCAGTTTCGAGGTTCAGTTCGCCGAATACCGCTCCCAGCAGGTTGAGAGATTTCTGGCGCTGATCAGAATCGGAGGACCCCATGAAATCAATCAGCCGGCTGACAACCTCGATCGCTTTGGGTCGCTGCCCTGTCTTGAGCAGACGAGTGAACGAATCCACAAACTCGACCACGTTGAAGTCTCGGTTGCCGGTAGAGAACAGATCCTGCACCAGATTGTCGATCCGGGTGTTCACCTCCAGCTTCAAAGCGCCGGTAGTAGACATCGGATCAATACCGTTTTCAACCAGATTAGGATCGGACACCGGCTGGTCCTCGAGATCTTCAACGATGCTGTTCTTGTCGGGATGGAACTCGACCAGGCGAAAGATGGCCATGTATTTGTTGGTCGCGTCCTTGGTTCCCTGCGCATCGGCCTCTCCGGAGTTGATCGTCTGAGCCAGGTCTTTCAGCGTACTGCGAATCTCCTCGGGCGGGAAGGCAGCCAATCGCTCAGGGAGCAAATACTCCAGCACCGACGACCGGAAATCAACCGCCATTTGCAGCAACGTCCTGCGACTTGCCCGCTGAATTCTGGCCAGATGACAGAGGTCACCCTCCAACTGGTCAAGCGCGAGACGGCGGACCGAGTAGTCGCCGCTGACATCGCCACGGTACATTTTCCGGTTCTCAAACAATGAGTTCGCCAATTCTGAGTTCACCTGTAGCGGCTCGTCGCCGGAGGTTCCACCGGACTCCCGAAGAGCGGTGCTTAGCTCACTCATGGAATCGCGTGAGACGATGTTCATCAAGAACGTGGTCAGTTGTTGAATCGACAATGAACGGTCAAACACGATACCGGTAATATCGAACGCCTGAAGAAACTGAATCACCTGCTGAGTGAATACGGATTCTTTCAACAGAATGTTCATAACGAACAGTTGTCCGCGACGGACATTCAAATTCACTACTGATTTGAAGGCGAAGATTTCGCCAAAGACAAAGAACGGTTTTTCGACAGCCCTGGCCGACTGGGGATGCCCGGCTCCGTAAATCGACATCTTGCGGCAAGCCATCGCCAGCTCGCGGACAAGATTGTGAGCGCTTTCGTTAAGGTTCGTGCTGAGCGTTGATTCCTTGATCCGCTGTACTGACTTGCTCATCATTCTCTCCGAAACAAACGATTTTCCCTGCCTGGGTTGTCACATACACCCGTGTGCCGTCGGTTATCGGTGGGTACAAAACTCCGCCTTTGACCTCGGTCGAGTCGACAACTTCACCGCTGTCGGCACCGATCACGTACACATGGCCACCCATGGTGGCAACAACCACATACTGTCCGACGGCCAGCGGCGACGCTCTGACAACCTCCACGGCGTCGAAGGTCCACAATTGCTCACCCGTGAGAGCGTCGAGCGCAACAACTCCGCCGTCTGAATGCCCGACAAACAATCGCCCATGCGCAACCGCCGGCGACGTCCAGACCGGATGACCAACGTGCTGCTCCCAGACGATTTCGCCGGTCGCAGGCTCCAGTGCATACACGCTACCTGTCACGTCCGCGGTGTAGACACGATTCGTAACGGCAGGCACGCCAACGATTGGTCCTTCCAGATCAATCCGATACAGTTCCCTGCCGTCATCGACCGAAACTGCATACAGGCGTCCGTTATCCGCGGGCTGGAATATCCGACCATCGCCGACACTGGCCGAAGCCGTAAAGCGATCGTCAGTTCTGAATGTCCAATCCCTGCTGCCGTCGTCCGGGGAGACCGCCATGAGCGTACCTCCGCGTGTGCTAACCAACAAACGGCTATTAATTAGTATCGGACCGGCGTTGGCATCCCTTAGCGGAAGTTCCCACAGCGTGTTACGGCCTACCAGATCGTAGGCCAGCAACTCGTTTCGTTTCGGCCCTGCAGCGACAAAAGCGGTCTGACCGCTGATGACGACGCCGCTATAGGGGATTCCTTTAATCTTAACTCGCCCAAGGTTTTGGCCTGTTTCGCGGTTCCAGAAACAGATTCTCTTCCGGTTTTCAGGACATACTATGGTGTTGTGGTACAACGCGGGCGGTCCGGCCGGCTTGCCATTCATACCGGATTCCCAGACAAACCCCAGACGGCCCGCAAAACGCGCGTTTTCGGCCGATCCGAGCGCCGATGCCTCTCCCCGCGAGTAAGGCCAGATCGACGTTTCAGAGATATCCTCTTCATGAAGACGGTATTTCTTGCCACAGGAGACAAGACACAAGAGCAGGCACAGCAGTATGATTCTCTGAATTCTGAGCATCAGAAATTCCAACCGAAGAAGAAGTCAAAATCCCACCCCGGACTGGATGTCTCGAAATCGGTTCGTTTCGCAAAGTCAAACCGGAGAACCACAAGGTATCCCAGCCCCACTCTGAAACCTGCTCCGTAGGAGCCGAGAAGCTCGCCGTATTCATCATCCCAGGCCGATCCGACGTCAAAAAACAAGGCTCCCCGTATCCCCTGGAATCCGAGTCCTCCAATCGGGAAGCCGATTAGCAGGGCGTCTATCAGCGGGAACCGAAGCTCGTTGGACGCAAAGATAATGTTGCGATTGTAGAACGCACGTCGGTCGTAGCCACGAAACGACCAACTCCCGCCAAAATACACTCGTTGCGGTTCCACACCACTCGAAGTGAACCCGTACAACCGGTTGGCGAAAGCGGATGCCGAGCCGAGCCGGAAGTAGTGACGAATATCGGCGAAAGCAACCCGATTGAATCCTCGTCCCTCGGTGAACGAGTGCGTGAAGCCGACCGACAGATTATATCGACGCCCTTCAATCGGTCCCGAGATATCCCAGATCGAGTTGTCGTACACCCAGCTCAAGTGACTGGTTGCCACGAATCCCTTACGGTCTTGAAGTCCGTAGCGTCGATCTTTGTGCTCATGACGAACAAACGTCGTCACATCGAATCGGCTGAATTTGGATACCGGGTAGCTTACCAGCCCGATGGCTCCTGCCTGACGCTGATAGTAATACTGATCGGCATCGTTGAAATACTCGTCGTACAAATGGAAGGCACCGATACCCCAGTTGATTCGTTTTTTGCGGTTGATGTAGGTCACGCCAACATTAAACGACGACAGAAACTCATCCTTGGTATCGGCCGTATTTGTGAGAAGTATGTAATACGAATGGTCGCCGAGAACATCGGAGAGCGCGACCTGAATTCCGCCGACCGACCCGTAGATGGGATCATACGCGATCATCGACTGCGCGATATCAAGCGAGTAGTCAACGTCGTACTTGACAGAGGCGTTCCGGTATTCGACGTCGATCTTCGACGGCTCCCAGCTTGCTTCTGCCGCCTGAGCGTCCGCGATTTGCATCGGCTCCGGCTCCGGAGTCAGGTCCATCTGGTAGACCTGAAACTTCATATTCTGATAGCCGGAGTACGTGAGCGTGGCGCCGTCAGAGGAAAGCCTCGGGTCGAGCGCCCCGGTCGCATAGGTGGACTGTCTGGTTATCCGACCGTCGTTGTCCAACAGGAACAGGTTGTACGAGTCAGCCCGATTCGATGAGAAGTAAATCCCATTTTCCGTCGCATCCGGAGTCTGGTCCTGATAGTCGCCCCAGGTCAACTGCCGAATAGCGTGGTCCTGCAGATCGACCTCAAACAGGTTTGAAGCGCCACGTTTTCCTTCAGCGGAACGGTCGGAGGCAAACAACAGCCGACCGCCATCCAGGGTGAAGGTTGGGTCCAGATCGTTGTAGATGTCGTCGGTAACCGACTGATACATGCCTGTACTAAGGTTCAGCAGGTAAATGTCAGAATGCCCGCTCACCTTGATGCCGGTGAAGGCGATCTGTGTCTGATCTGGAGAAAAACGGGGAGATCGAACAGCAACCAGACCGTCGATCACGTGCTCGCCAGTAATCTTCATCTCATTGAGGTCGTATATGTAAACAATATCCTTGCCCTTGGACTTGGAGGAAAACACTACCAGTCCTGAATCTGTCGCATCAATACCGGAGCGCAGCATATACAGGGACTCGAACTTCACCGAGGTCTCACCCTTGACCAGGGTCTTGCGGCCTTTGTCGTTCTTCGCTCTTGGTTTCAGGTATAGTCCCGTGTAACCGCGACGGAAGGCCATGTACACCAGCCATTCATCGGTGCCCTTGCCGTCGTCCCAGTTGATCGGGACCCCCTTCACACAGTAGCGATCATATGTCAGCCGTTCCGACTCCATATCAGGAAAACCGAGGCTGTCCATCTCCGGGAAATACCGTTTCTGCAACGAGTATTCCCATTTGCGCGACAATTCGGCAAGATCGTCTCCGAGCGCATGTTCGACAATCTTCTCAAATGTGCGTCCGCGAGTCCAGTTCTCAAACATGTACGTGAGTTTGTCGGGACCGTACTCATCGTTGATAAACTGACAGACCGACTGTCCCAGCTTGTACATAAAGTAGCTGCCGTGCACACGCCAGAATTCAGGGATAGACAGCAACTGACCGTTAAGAACCATATCCTTGATCATCATGTCAGCTTCGGTGTCCCAATCCTCGGACCAGTATTCCGCAATACCCTCTATAAACCACAGGGGCGGATAAACCTGGCGGGGGATGCCGCGACGGCTCGCCTGTTCGGCGAGTTTGGACAGCGTGAACACGTGCACCAGTTCGTGGGTGATGACGTGCTTGAAATCGAAATAGGAGCCGTGGTACGGGACGACCACTCGTCCCTTCAAGAATTCAGTGAAGCCACCTACTGATTCCGGCAGCATGCCGGCGGTGACGTTGGTTTGAGCAAAATACTTCGGGGCCGAATACAGAATAAGCGGGATTTTACGTTTGACCTCATGGTTGAATTTGGCTGCGAGCGGGTCGTAGGCTTCCTCGGCGATCTGCGCTCCGATGTGAGCAATCTCTTCCTCGTCCGTATAGAAGTAGATTTTGAAGTGCTCGGTGGTCATCACCTGCCAGTCAAAACTGTCGTACTGGACTTTGTTCTTGCCGAAATAGTATTGGGCTTGGATATCGGGAGTCAGGATCGCAAACAGAGCAATGCCCAAGGCGGCTCCAATGAGATATCTCACGATTGTCTGTGACCCGACTCGAATCATACTAAGTCCAAGGAATTTATGCTGATACATGCTCATTAACATTATAGAAGACGAGGCAGTTCCGGTCTGCGTTTACGATCAATTCTACCGGCCCGGGGCCGAGGCTCTTAGTTGACTGTATCGGCATGCAGGACATAAAGTTGACTCTCCTCGCAGCAAGGTTCGTCACCGCCCTGAGTCTCCCCGGGTCAGGAAATCGAGGGCAATGCCCCCACAGCCGCAAGCAGGTCGTCAAAGACTTCCCACTGCTTGTCCCCCCGCTTCAGCAGCTCTTGCTCGACTTCAAGACCGTAGCCGGTGCGCACCAGAAGCGAGCGACCGCCGAAAACCCTCCCGAATCCCAGATCCACGCTCGAATCGCCTATCATCACTGATTCTCGAAGATTAATCCCGAGTTGCAGGGCTGCCTCCTCGGCCATCCCCGCGCGCGGTTTGCGACAGTTGCAGGGCACCGCATACTTGGCTACGAGGCCTTCGCGAGCATGATGCGGACAGTAATACAAACCATCGACCTCTGCCCCCTCCGCAGCCAGAACCTCGAGTACTCGGGCATTGGTATGCTCGACATCCTTGATGCTGTGAAATCCGCGCGCGACGCCTGACTGGTTGGTGACGATCACAATCTTATAGCCGGCATCGCGAGCCAGCTTAATCGCCCTGGCTGAACCGGAGATCAATTCCACTCCGCCCGGATCGGCCAGATAGTCCTTATCAACGATGATAGTACCGTCGCGGTCGATGAACAGCGCCGGAGACTCGTTCGCGCGCGCGCTCAGAATCTCCGCAGCGGCCTCAGCCACTGCCCGCGACGTTACTCTCGTGAAACAATATCGCTCTTCACGATGGCAGGGTCTGCCCCCGTGAAGCGAGCAGGGGCGGCACGGCTCCTCAACTTCCATCACTCGATCGTGCAAACCCCTCGGCGCGAATCCCAGAACCGGATGTGTTGATCCGAATACCGCCACCACCGGCGTTCCGACAGCCGATGACAGGTGAGCTATCCCTGAGTCGTTGGCAATTGTCAGTGAGGCGTCGGCGATCCTTGAAGCCAACTCCGGCAGAGCCATATCGATCAATTCGGTGAAATCGTCGGCGGGAAGCCTGTTGTCGAGATCGTGGCCGCCGGCATCAGCCGATGTAACCGCCCACACGATACGTGCGTCGTGCGATACGTGCAGTCGCTCGGCCACCTGTGCGAACCGCTCCACGGGCCACTGCTTGTTGGCATGCGCTGCTCCGGGCGCGATGACAACTGTCGGACGTTCCTCGGCCTCACCTCGCGGCGCTCTCAACAAAGGGCGACGGCAGTACACCTCGCGGCCAAGTTGCCTGAAAGTATCGTTGTAGAGATCAATCGTGTGGAGGTAGCCTGTTGGCTGGACTGTCGCTTTGACGGCTCGAACGCGCTCCGCTCGTCGTTTGGGATAGACCGGCTTGTGACTGGCCGTAACGATCTTCCTCGTGAACCATGATCTAAAATTGCCGTGCAGGTCGACAACAATGTCAAACCCGTAGTCGTCGAGCTGCAGCAGAGATTTGTACAGCTGAATGCCTGAAGCGTGGTCAGGAATCGTAAATATCTCATCGACACCGTCGATCATTTCGACCACAGAACGAAAACGCTCTTTGGTGAGATACACCAGTCGGCAGCCGGGGTAATTCAGTTTGAAGTTGAGCACGGCCGGCGAAGTGAGGATAACATCGCCGAGTGACCCGAACCTTACGACCAGAATCTTTGTCCGCATTTAGATAAACAGATACAGTCCTATCAGACCGACAGCAAAACAGTAATACGCGAAATACTCGAACTTCCCTTTACGAATCGCGCTCAACACAACATACACAGCCAACAGACCAAACACAAAGGCAAAGAAGGTCCCTGTCAGATAGACACCGAGGCGTCCGGCATCCATCGCGAGCAACTCACGGGATCTGAGCACCAGTGCGCCCGCAATCGCCGGAATGGCCAGAAGGAAAGAGAACTCGGCCGCTTTCGACGGGTGCACACCCAGCAGCATGCCGACGGCAATCGTGCTGCCGGAGCGGGAAACACCGGGCATGATTGCCACCGCTTGTCCCAGCCCCATCAACAGAGCCGACTTTCTTGTCACTTTCTCTTCCCTCTTGGGGACAAATCGCGTGGACAACAGAAGAGCGCCGGTGGCAAGTAACATGCAGGATGTCACGAGTGGATTGGAAAAGGCATCCTCAAAGAACTTCTCCAGAAACGAGCCGGCCAGCCCGGCCGGGATCGTCCCGATAATCAGCAGCATGACCATACGACGTTCTTCTCGCATCGATGGCGTGAAGCAGGCCCGTACCAACTCACACACCTGCCTTCTGAAGAACACGAGCACGGCCAATAACGTACCGGCATGGGCCAGCAATTCAAACGTCAGCCCGGAAGCCTTCACACCCAGAATATGCTCCGCGAGGACAAGGTGTCCAGATGATGAGACGGGAAGAAACTCGGTAAGCCCCTGAAGAATTCCAAGGAGTATGGCGTCAAGATAGGACATGTAGAGGGTGGTCCGCAAAGAAGGTTCGTGGGCGGCAGAATTACCGCCCACGCCGAGAAATCTACATCACGTTCAGGTCCATGCCAAGGAACAGACCGTCGTTACCGTCGAGCTGAAACTCGCCATAAAACGACATGCTGCTCGTCGCCTGCCATTTGACGCCACCGTTGAGGCCGATTTCCAGATTGCTCTCGGAGTCGTCGACAGTGACGCCGGCCGGGAAATCGAAGGTGAGTCTCTCAATCCGCAGATTGAACCGGGCGTAAGGTATTAACTGCTGACCGTTCTTCATGGTCATCGGGTACGCAGCAGTACTGAACCCGCCGATCTGCATTATTGAGGCGCCACCAAAATCGCAGTACTCAAACAAGCCGCCGAAAGCCAGATCAACCGGTCTGTTGTGCTCCGCGTTGGCCGAGAACAACTGCCAGGCAAAGTCGGCACCAAAAACGAATTTGGCATCGCCACCATCGGGGTCAAACAGCCCCAGTTTCAACCGACCGTTGGTGTACTTCGACATGCCGTACGTAAATGTACCCATGAAAGTAGTGGCATCTCCCAGGCCAAGGCCAAAACCGAAATCACCTGCTCCCTGTCCTATCGGCTGAGCTGTGGAAAGCGCGCCAAAAGCCGTGCCCACAGCCGCCTGTGAGGTAGGAACGGCGAATGCAAATACCAGAAGAATAGTCGCAATGATGAACGTACGTTTCATGTCGAGTCCCTTCGAATGTTAGTCGCACTACAATGTCCCAAACGTATTTTCCAGTTATACTCCTGTCAAACTAAAAAAGCGGTTTTGAACTCTGGCTTTATTAGTTGACACTTAACGGCACCACTCTTTTTCTTGAGTGATTACACGGGATGACGATCCAGCACTGTCGGTTTGGGGGAGTACCGACGTGCGACTCCCACCTGAGCGCGACGAATTCTGTAGTCCTGACTTTATCGAAGCCTGGAGAGTGCACATGGCCGATCAATTCCAACCCACCAATACGACCGATACTCGAGGACACTGGTCCAGCCGCTACGGGTTCGTCCTCGCCGCCGCCGGCTCGGCGGTAGGACTCGGCAACATCTGGAAATTCCCCTACATCGCCGGCGTCTACGGAGGGGGAGCGTTTGTACTCGTGTATCTCGGATGTGTTGCTCTTGTCGGACTCCCGCTGATGATCTCGGAGTTGATTATCGGTCGCCGCACACAGGAAAACCCGGTCGGTGCGTTCCAGAAACTTCACCGCAAAGGTTCCCCCTGGCAGGGCGCCGGTTGGCTGGGAGTGGCTGCCGCTTTCACGATCCTCGCCTTCTATAGCGTTGTCTCAGGACGAGTTCTCTCCTACATCATAAGAGCAATCTCGGGGTTTGAGGGCAACGCAAGCCAGATTAACGCACAATATGACGCTTTTGTTGCCGACCCGTATTCCTCAGCCCTGTGGCATACACTTTTCATGCTGCTGACAATAGTCATCGTCCTCGGGGGCATCAAACAGGGGATCGAGCGCTGTACCCGCGTTCTCATGCCCGCCCTGCTCGTGCTGCTTACCGGCTTGGTACTCTACGGCCTGTTTGCCACCAACGGCGGTGATCGTGCGCTTTCATTTCTCTTTGAACCGGATTTCTCAAAACTCAGTGCGGAGGGAGTTCTGTCAGCCCTCGGCCACGCCTGCTTCACTCTCTCGGTGGGAATGGGGGCGATGATTACTTACGGAAGCTACATGCGGCGAGACACGAGCATTGTTCGGGATGCTGTAACGATTTCAATCTTGGACACGGTGATAGCGCTTCTGGCCGGTATCGCCATCTTCTCACTGGTGTTCTCGTATGGAGTGGAACCGAACGCCGGTCCGGGATTGATTTTCGAAACGCTTCCAGTGCTGTTTGTGGAGACCGGACGGCTCGTGTCGATCCCGTTCTTCATACTGCTGGCATTCGCGGCGTTGAGTTCGACGATTTCTCTGCTTGAGGTAGTCGTGTCTTATCTCATAGATGAACGCGGTTGGAAGCGCACTCCGGCCACACTGGTCATGGGCGGTGTGATATGGGGACTTGGCGTTCTATGTGCCGTAGACTCGCTTAAAGTGCCTTTCAGGGGTGCCGACCAGAGCTTCTTTGATATCTTCGATTTTATCGCGTCGAACTACATGCTGCCGTTTGGGGGATTGCTCATCTGTATATTCGTGGCCTGGGTGATAAGATCCGACATTCGGGCGGAGGAGTTTGGCTCCTCCGGCGCGCTGTACAAAACAACGATGTTCATCTTGAAGTTCATCACACCGCTGGCTGTGCTGGCAGTACTACTGCACGGTCTTGAGTTATTGCCGTTTATGGATTATTGAGGGGCGATAGGAATTGGGAAGTATGTCGCAACCACAAAGTCTCGGCCTGCGGGTGCCAATCTCAAGCGCTTCGACAGTCTCTCGACCACAATGCTCGTTCGGAGCTTGAGGGTGTTTTCCCTCACGAGAAGATGTCTACGGGACTCCATCCGGTCCAAACAAGTTTGAACCGGCCACCCGTCGGGCACAATCCTTGTCACCTCGGAACACCGACCCACGACTGGGGCAGACGAGGCGTCTGCTGCCCACAGAATCTTCGTCCCCTCTTGAGAGGGGTGGCCTGAGGCCACTAGTGGCGGTGGGCCGGAGTGTGTTCTTGATCCGCCAATC
This sequence comes from uncultured candidate division Zixibacteria bacterium, assembly GCA_963664195.1. Taxonomy (GTDB): domain Bacteria; phylum Zixibacteria; class MSB-5A5; order GN15; family FEB-12. The sequence continues at coordinate 2,610,853 of OY760907.1, read as the reverse complement.
ACGCGTCGAACCCTCCGGGTTCGATCCTTCCGGCAGGTCAGCGGACAGACCTTCCCTACAATAAGACCGTCCAAACCGCGGAGGTTTCAACCTGCAAGCCCCCCCTACTCTTCCGTCTTCAGATACCGTGCCGCCTCACGAATGAGCCGGTCACGGTCAAAACCGTCAAGCGTCTGCATCTCCAGATACTTCGCAAACTCCTGATCCAACTGCCCGATCGCAGACTGCCCGAACTGCGTCTCCCCTTCCTCATCCTTTTCCTTCTGGAACCGGATGTCAAGTGCGTACGATTTCTGCTTCAACTCAGCCAGCGTCTCACTCGGCAACGTCCTGAGCGTTTCAGGAGAAACGCCCTCGACCTTCACACGCACAATCTTATCCGAGCTGTCAAGTGTGTCCAGTTTCTCCCTGATCTCAGCGACGAGTTGATCACCTCGTTTTCCTGCCGCGCTGATGGTCTGAATATCCACCATCTCCCTCGCGGCAACCTCATGGAACGCCACCTTGAAGGGATCCAGATCAACCGTCAGGAAGCCTTTTGCCGCCTCACGTTCCGACTGTGATAATCTCTCGGTCGAACCGGCATACCAGGCGCGCCTTCCTACCTGACAGTAGTTGTGAAAATGCCCCAGCGCCGTATAGTCAAACGGTTCCATCGCCTCCAGTGGCAGTTCCTGTTCGCCAAGGTCAACCATTGAAAACTCCGGCATACCGGCCGCCACACCGTGGAGAATCAACACGTTGTGCTCCGCCTCAGAATCGGGCACACACAGCGCAAGCTGCTGTCTGAGAACGTCACTGGTCAGGCAATGAGGCAGGGCGAAGAAACTTGTGCCCTCGATATCGAATCTCTCAAGCTTCCCCGATGCCGCCACATACAGATTATCGATCTGATAATAGACCTCGAGCGCCGCCCCAATGTGTGGTTGTTTGGGAGCGTCATGATTACCGGCGATGATTACTGTGGGAATACCGTTCTCGGCTGCCAGTCGATGGAGCTGCTCGGCGGCAATCGCAAGGATTCGATTGAGCGGGCGCACCGTATGAAAGAGATCACCGGCATGAATGCAGACATCCGGTTTGATTTCGATGATCTTGTCAACGGCTTCGACAAAACTGTTGATGATATCTTCCTGACGCTCTGTCAATCCGGTGGTACCGCGACGCGGATGGTTCTCCCCCGCTCCGAGATGTGTATCGGCTAAATGACATATCTTCATGCAGAGAAATATACAGGATTCACCCTTGTCGGGGAATCACAAACCTACAACATATGCTAGAGAGAAATGCTGTTACGGCTAGTAGAGGCCGTACTTTGAGATGCGATCACGAAGCGTATTGCGGGAAATACCGAGCGTCTCAGAAGTCTTGACCTGATTGCCGTTGAACTGACGCAGACAGGACGAGATAACGGCCCGTTCCAACGCCGATTCGAGGAAGTGGTAAATCTGCCCCGATGAGTTGGCAATCAACTGCGGCATAATCGGGTCGACGATCTTCTTGAACGTTTCAGTGTAGTCATCCTGCAGGACAGAGAGGTCAAGCTCTACCCTGGGGTTGTCCTCGGTCAGCGACGGAAAATCATCCGGCTGAAGCTGATCGTTCTTGGACATGACCATGGCGGTGTGCACGTTGTTCTCAAGTTCACGGACATTGCCCGGCCAGACGTGCTTGTTGAGCAGCGCCATAGCCTTCTTCGACACCTGTCTCCGGGGCAGCGATAACTGGCGCGCGAACTTGTCGACGAAATGCTCGATGAGCAGCGGGATATCGCCACGGCGATCCCTGAGCGGTGGTATGAACACCGAGACCACTTTGAGTCGGTAGAAGAGGTCTACTCTAAACGACCCGTCCTTCATCGCCTGCACCAGCGACTTGTTGGTCGCCGCAATGATACGGACGTCGGACTTGATCGTCTCGTTACCACCGACACGTTCAAACCGCTTGTCCTGGAGCACGCGAAGGAGCTTGGACTGGGTCAGCATGGTCATGTCGCCGATTTCGTCGAGGAAAAGCGTACCGGAGTCGGCCTGCTCGAATTTACCGATTCTCTTATAATAGGCGCCCGTGAAAGCGCCCTTCTCGTGACCGAACAATTCGGATTCGAGAAGTGTCTCTGGGAGGGCGGCACAATTGACAGAAAGGAATGCGTGACTGCGGCGGCTTGAGTTGCGATGGATCGCCCGGGAAACCAGCTCCTTGCCGGTACCGGATTCACCGAAAATCAACACGGCCGCGTCGGTCTTGGCCACCTGCCCGATCAGCTTGGCGATCTCGACAATCTCCGGGGATCTGCCGACTATCTCATCGACCTGAAGGTCGCTCGGGACCTCCTGTATCTCAGCGGCCGACGGCATGACTGATGTTGCATTAAACCCACACGCCTTGTTTACCGTCTCGATCAAGCGATCGATTTCAAACGGCTTCGTAAGGTACTCGTACGCTCCTTCGCGCATCGCCTCAATCGCGTTTTCCGTCGAAACGAATCCAGAGATCATGATAACCGGCAGATCATCACTTATGCTGCGAATCTGCTTGAGTACCTCTAGTCCGGATAGTGTGGGCAGGTTGACATCGAGCATAACCAGATCTACGTCCCGGTTATCACTGATGTAATCCCTCACCCCTATGCCGTCCTCCATAAACTCGAAGCGATACTTGTTCGAATCAAAGAGGTTAGCAAGCGACTGGGACACGTCCTTGTCGTCGTCAACCAATAATATGTTTTTCATCATCTAATAGCTGTCCTTAGCTGTATGCTTTTGTTATCGGCGGTTGCCAAAGTTTTTGTAGGGGAAAATTGCATTTAGCCGCGGAAAAAGCGGGGATTCTATCGAATTTACGTCGGCCGATTGGTCGGCTCAGACAGAGACCGGACCGCGGAGGGTAACCGAAGAACAGACCGGGACAAAACGGTCCAACAACCTAAGTGGTTCCTAAATAATACAAATACGAGGAATTATGAGCTGCTTAGCGCTCTTCGGATTCAGAGAGGAACCTGACCGCGGTACCCATCCAAAAGAAATTCGCGATCATCTCAGCAGCCAGCCCGGCTACCAGCAGCCAGTAGATCAGATCCGGTCGAAACTTGTCGATAATGTCGGCCGGGCGCCCGGAAAGAGTTCCCAAGAACAAAGGGATGAACAAGATTGCGAAGGCCAGAAAGAAACTGGTGAAGGGACGAGTCACGGCCATTTTCAGCGATCGCAGAACAGCCTTGACGGCGTTTTCTCGATTGACAATCACCGACGGCAGGGCATACACAAACAAGGCGAATATGAACGTGAATACCAGCGGCATGCCAACAAAACTGAACGCCAAAACGCGCCGGGGTCCGTCCAGCAACGGCTCCAGCCACTGCGGTAAGAGCAGTCCGGCCGCAACGGTGAACAAGTTGAGAACCAACCATACTATAAGGAGATTGACCCAGGTTGCGGCGAACGATCTCCGACCGGCCGGCGGATTCGGAACAAACCGTTGACCGAACAGATATGCCACACCACCGAGGACAAGCCCCTCGACAATCAAGCCGACTATCAGTTTGGTCCAGCCGAACACATCCCCGAGGAACAACAGGTGCTGCGGATAATGGGAGAAGGCCGCAATCTGATCAGGACCATAACCGGGGACAAGATGAGACAGCAGGTTCATCCAGAACGTACTGACACCGTAGAAGATCGGTGAAGCGAATTCGTAATGAGAATACAGGAGCAGCCAGTTCAGCAGAAAGTACCCGAGAAGTAGTCCCCAGGCCCGCCACATCCCGAATTGTCTTACCGTGTCTATGAACAGCAGAACGAACTGGTTTATCCGGTCAATAAGCCTCACGAATCAATCCTTATGAGTGGTGCAGAACGTTGTCGGTTCTGCACGTTCTACGGTACCGAAACTTCATTTGAGGACGAGGTCGACAAACCCTGTCGATCGAACACAAATACGCGATAATAATACGGACCGCCCGACGGCAGATAGTGCGTGTTCGTGGTTGTCCCCTGCTCGGTTATGATAGCGATCAGGTCATCAGCCAACGAAATCCCTGCCGCGTCATCGCGGTAAATCCGATACGATTCGAAATCATCATCATTGTTTCTGGTCCAGCTAAGCAGCACCGTCGTGGAGTCCACCAAGCTGCTGGCCACGGTGACTCCCTCAGGCGGCGAGTTGACCGGAGTTGTGGCACTGTCGACGTTGGAGCCCGCCCGCAGCCCTGAATTATCTATCACATACACTCGATAGAAATACTCGGTAGCAGCATCGGGAGTAGTGTCAGTGTACGCCACAGTGCGACTGTCATCAAAGGAGGCCAGCAACTCCGAGACGTCGGACACACTTGACGAAGTGGCTCGGTAAAGACGATACGAAGAAAAATCTTCACTTGCCGACTCTGACCAACGCAGGTCTACCTGCCAACTCGACATCGCCTCTGCCTGCGTAAGCTGCACTCCTACCGGCGTAGCCTTGATATCAAGGGCTTGCGCTGAGAGGGCCGTAACGGCATCGTTACCGGCGGCATCGGTGAAATGACCTGACAGTGCCCCGTTGTTGACTGTCAGACCAACCGGGACAACATAAGCTGCCGAATACACGCCATCGGCAGCAGTGACGTCGGCACCGGTGCCGTTGTCCGCTAATCGAATCTCCGCAGCGCCCGGAAACGAAACGGTTGCCTCGCCACCGACTTCGCCGCCATCAACAAAAAACGAAATAGTCTGACCGGTGAAAAAGGTCTGACCAGAAGGAGAGTATGTCACCGATTCTATCTGCACTTCAGTATCCAGCGTGATATCGTCAGAAACTGCGTCACCGGATTCAGAACCATCGTCAAAAGTAAAACGGGCATACACGGTTTTGAGACCGTCACCCTGCGAAAGCTCGAAAGTCCGTGTTGGTGAGTACGGCAAAGTCGCGGCGCCATCGTTGAACATGGAATCTTCCGACAGCAAAACATACTCGGCACTACCGGGAGCGTTGAGCCGAATGCTCACAGAGCGGTCACCGGTGAACTTATCGTTGTTCTCAATCACTATGGAAATAAGCCCGACCGTCACCGTTATTTCGGCCGAGGGTTTCCCCTCGATGCCGGACGAGTTGACTGCGGCCACGCGAAAACGAAGCGACTGGTTCAACGGCAGCCTGGTCAGCGCGGCCGTGAGAACGGTGGCCGAATCCTGAAGCATGAAATCTTCCCCGGTCGCAGCCCGGTAGACGCGGTACCGGCTCACGCCGGACGGGTTCGTCATCTCCCAACTGAGGGTGACCGAGCGATCGTTCAGTTGCGCGACAAGATTCACCGGGGCGGCCAGTTGATCCGGTAATGAACGGGTAGGTTCTCTGGAGTCCAGGTGCCGGTCGCAGCCGGCGATCAGCGCGATGCCTACCAGCATCAGCACGGCAATCGACTTATAGATTCGCATCTGCATAGCTAACTAAAAGGAACTCGACAGAGTGAGTCCTACTCCCTCGACATTAGCGGTCGGCGTCAGGGACACGCCCTGAACGGTCACTACCGCATGTTCTTTTGGCGAAAACAAGAGTGCATCAAGCACGTTCAGACCCCAGATTCCGATAGCGGCACCAACCGTTACCCGTCGAACATCCTCGGCGTCGTAAGCCTCTTCTGTGGCGCTCCTGATGATGTCCAGCCGACGGCTAAGCTGCGCGTAGGTTTCCGTGGAGACGGCATCATCATATTCGATCTGAAGACGATTGAGTTCGGCCTCTTTATCATCGAAATCGCGATCGGCGATGAAGTAGGCCGCTACCGCCCCTCCGAAGAGAAGCGCAAACCCCACCCCCTTCGTCTTCTGCTCATTATAGAACTGCCCCCATCCCGGTATGAACCACGAACGCACTCCGGCCTTCAGACCTGTCTTGTGCGCCAGCTCGACGTCGAGCTGTGTCGGTCTCGACGGATCGAGGGTGAGACGCGATTTATAGCTCTCAAACCCTTTCCGTTTGACCGTTATCTTGTAGTCACCGACGAGTGGAAAGCGGAAAGTCGTGGGTGTGACGCCTGTCACACGCGTTTCTCCTTTAAGAATGACTTCCGCACCGGGCGGGGATGACTTCACTGTCAGGCCATAGTTGACTTGCGTCTGAGCATGGCCGATAGCCGGCAACATAAGCGCCAGCACCAGAGCTGCAAAAATCCGTTTCACAATCTAACTCTATTGACCGGTTAAACTTGGAACTTATTCTCAGTTTCGGTAATTGTCGGAACGATACTATTATTGTTAACGCCAAACAAGGCTTTATTTATGACAAAAGGCCGCTCGAAAGCGGCCTGTCAAGTCTGCAATCTGTCAGAAGCGCTTAGCAAGCGCCCTTACCCGTGAAAACCACGATGACAGTCTTTAGCAAAATCCTAATGTCGGACCAAAGCGTCCAACCGCGTATGTAATCCAAGTCGAACTTGACCTTACGATTGACCGAAGCGATGGAAGAATCATAGCCGTTTTCAATCTGCGCCAGTCCGGTCAACCCCGGCTTGACCTCAAGACGACGGTGGTAATCTTCGACCTGCTCGCAGAGTTCACGGACAAACATCGGGCGTTCCGGACGCGGTCCCACGAGGGACATATCACCGACCAGAATGCTCCAGAACTGCGGCAACTCATCCAAACGGGTCTTGCGGAGGAATCGTCCCAGACGCGTAATGCGCGGATCATTCTGCGTGGCCCACACCGGACCAGTCTTCTTCTCTGCGTTCTGAACCATCGTGCGGAATTTGTAGATGCGGAAAGGTTTGCCCCGCTGATCCTCGCGACGGCGTTCACGACCACGGCGATCGGCCACGTTCGTCTGCTGACAATACCTGCGATTGCCCTTGCGTCGATTGACCCCCACGCGAACCTGAGAATACAGCATCGGCCCGGGAGAATCCAGCTTCACTGCCAGACCAACCAGGAGCATTATGGGAGCACTGAGTACCAAACCGACGGCGGCACCCAATATGTCAAGAACTCTCTTTATAAAACGCCTCCCCGCCATTCTGATTTCGCCCGGCTTAGCCAGGGCAGCGGGCATCACAAATATATACAACGCCGACAACGCAATAAACAGGATGCCGGTTGTCTCGCCAAGGAAAAAGTTGAACCTCTTGGACCAACTGAGTGATTCGCCTCCGGAGAGTCCCAGCGACTCGCCAACAGCGAACGATTCAACCACACCGTAGTCGACCGCCGCGGAATTGGCAGCAATCGCACTCGGCTCCGATACGCTCATTCTGTTGCTTTCTACGCCCATTCTCGATTACCTGTCAAATCTCTTATGTGCTAGACTTCGTGTGTGGTACTCTTGCAGTCCTATTGGGGGACATATCAGCAAACGGATTGCCGAAAGGCGCTTTCTGGTCGTTTCCAGAGGCAGATTGACATGCCTTTTTTGGGCGCGACCGTAAGCCATTGGTATGACATTACTTACAATCACGACCTGACCTTGAATTGAACAGGAAGTAAGTTAAGATCAAGTGAGGCTCTCTCAAAATGGCAGAACTGATGCATATCAATGGCAAATTCAATGCAAAGACTTGCGCACATGGCAGGGCAGGTACGCAAAACGAAGCCGGGTAGTCGAGCCTGGGGCCCGACTACCCGTGAGATTTCATTACTGACAGATAGTGTCGCTAGCGGCTAGGAAGGACTATTCACCAAAGCCGAATACCACTGAAAAGCGGTGCAGATCTTCTGAGGTAGACTTATCGTCAAGAGTGAAAGCGTAGTCGAATTTCGCGAAATCGAGGTTCAGGCCTGCGCCCACCGATATGCTGGTGGAGAGGTCCCGGCCGTCCTGACTCGGAAGATAGTCGTAACCGGAGCGAAGGAAGTAGCGATCTGAGAAGCCGAATTCAATACCCTGACGGATCAGGAAATCGCCGTGGAAACGCTTCTCGATCTCAAAAGAAGTGACAAGCCCCTCATGAAACGGCGTTCCGGAGACGCCAAGACGAAACGCGCTGGGGAGATCCTCTCGCTGCATATCAAACTCAAGACCAGAACCAAGATTGACGACCGCAGCCGCGAGCGAAAACTTCTCGAATCGATATTTCAGACCAAAGTCGGCGGCGAACGCAGAGGCGCTGAACTCATCAAGCTTCTGATTAATGAACTTGCCGGTAACACCACCGGAAAGCTCGTCAGTAAAACTATACCCCAGCGACAGGGCGCCAGCCCAGTCGTAGGCAGAAAGCTCGCCGGTGAAGGAACCATCGACATCGTATCCTTCGATAGTGCCGTAGCCGACATATGTTATAGAGGCCGCCATCACGCTGCTGCCGTCAACAAGCGGGAAGGCAAAGCTGGCTTGCTCAACGTTGATATCCTGGAACCACGAGAAATGCCCGAGAGATACTTCGGATCCCTCCAGATCGGTGAGACCGGCAGGATTCCAGTAGGCAGCCGTGGCTCCCTCTGAAATAGCGGTGTAAGCGCCCCCCATGCCCGCAGCACGAGCTCCATGTCCTATCTGGAGAAACGATGCCGCTGTGCGACCGACATCGGAGGCCGCCACCGAGACATCACCAAGGAAGGCTGCGACGAGCAGTATGACAACCCAAGCGATAATAACACGGCTAAGACTTCTCTTGATCATCTTCGATCCCCTTCTATACTGATTTTGCCTTACGGAAAGGGCAATGCCAGTGCCAAGGGGAGGTCCTTGTATTCTTGTTTTGACAAAATCTGCAAATCGACGCATTCTAGCCCCTAACCTGTTAACATCCAATCTGTTAGCGGGCAGCGATTACGCGCCTGAGTTGAGATACGGGACGGTCAATAGTGACCGCAGATAGGCGTTTTAGGCCGTGATTGATCCAATCTTGAACAACCAGCACCGCATCTTGTCAGGACCCTAGTCTCAAACCGCTGTCCAATAGCCCGTTATGAGAGATGTCAATAAACTCACAACCTTACTAGAATTGTCGGAAATCTGCGCAGGTTCAACACCCCTGGTATGGGGATGTCCCAACATTTTCTGCTCTTGATTTATCACTTTCAGCAAAACAAGTCAACTAAAACCAAGACGATTCCGGAAAATATTTCCCATCGGAATGGCCGTTGCAAGACAACGACTTACTCCAGGATAATAGACACTGATCACCGAGATCGGCATTCCAGTCAGCGATTGATTCCAGAGAGATCTACCCCCTTATGTGGCAGCCCCCTTGCCCCACAGCAAGTTCCGGGTAGAGAATTCTGGCGAGAGGTCAAGACAAGACGTGTCGGCCGAAAGGAAAGCCCTATGGGGTCTGTTTCGAAGGTAAACGGTTCAACATTTGCCGGTAGCGTGTTTCGCCAAAAGTGAGCGAGGCTGGAATCGACGGCATAGCGTTGATTCTTGTCCGGGCATTGTTGATACGTTCCTGTGTTTCAGGGTGAGATGAGAGAAGCTGTTCAAAAACATCAGACCCGCCACTCCCCGTGGCCGCCAGCTTGTTAAACATACCTATCATGCCGTCAGGGTGATAGCCGGCGCGCATCATATAGGTCATCCCGTAATCATCGGCTTCTCTTTCGTTAGATCGGGAGTACGATGCTGTCAGGAGCGTCAGTCCCAGTCCCACAGCGGTCTGGACAACCTCGGACGATTCGTCACCGAAGGCAACCTCGTATGCAAGCGAGACGCCCATAATAGTCTGGAGACGCTTGATGCCGTGGCGCGCAACGACATGGGAGATTTCGTGGGCCATCACAGCCGCGAGTTCGGCCTCGTTGTCCATTTCTCGAAGCAGCCCGGTATAGAAGTAGACATACCCACCCGGTGCAGCGAAAGCATTAATCTGATCGGATTCGATTACGGTGAAGTGATACTCGATATCTTTGCGATCACAAACGGTGACAATTTTCTGACCGATTTCGTTGAGATACCTCTGCCACTCATCATCGGCAAGAGCGGTCTCTGTTTCCGCCAATTGCTGCGCCATGCCGGCGCCTATGGCAACTTCCTGACTGGTAGGAATAAGGATCAGCGATGTTTTCCCACCGGGACCGGTAGTGGCGCATCCGAGCGCGAGGGCCGCCGTCATCACAATCAGCAGGCACAGACGTTTCATGGTCACCTAGAGTCTGGACTTGTCGGCCAGGTCGCCGACGATCGGTAACTTGTAGTTCTTACCCTGCAGGGCGAAGTAGATCCCTGCAATCGCAAACGCAACGGCCACGATCAACACCGCTGTGAAAACGAAATTGGCTATGCGGTCCACGAGGAACAGCGCTGCGAGCAGTTCTATCAAAAATAGCATGACCCCCTGCCGAGCGTGAAACCGAGCTTCCTCGTTGTGCTTCATATTCAGGAGCGGGATAAAACACAGAAAAGGGATATACGACATGATCGCCGCCAACCGACCTTCATCCGTGGCGAACCTGCCGTCCTCAGATTGCGTATTAGAACCGTCGAGATTCGGAATCTCCCCCGAGGATTTGTCGTCCGACTGGTTGTCGAAAAAAGATGATTCTGCCATAATGCTTCGCTCCTTGCGTTCCGTCAGTTACAGCGGCCAAAAAAGCTCCCTGTTCCTGTCGGGAACTTCAAGTTCGACCGGCTCGTGTTCCGGCCAACTCTCGATCTTCTGATCACGCTCAAACAGGGTCACGGTAAAACTGAGCGCACCAAACCCCTCGGTCCACAGGTAGTCCCGTTCGATCGCCATTTCCAGAATGTCATCAAGGGCATAACTGAACTTGCCCTCTTCGCCGCCAACGGCGGAATCCTCATCCAGACGGAAATCGATAGAGAGTTCCGGCACAAAAAACGAGACGGCAACTCTCAGACCTGCGATCAAGTCTAAGTCTTTTCTAGAACGGAAGTCAAGCCGAATGTAGAAACGGTCATGATCGTAGGCGAAGTAAACCCCGGAGACCTGCCGGTCTACCTGATGCATCGAACCACCGACCAGCGAACAATCGAAGAAGCCTGCTCCTGACCATTCGTAGAAGTGCGTCACCCGTCCGTCGATCTCCGGCGTTACCAGCGTATCCGGCGGTACCACCTGCGTCCCGGCCCCGCCGATGTGGATCGGCTTGAGGTGCTCAAACGGAATATCCAGCGACAGCAGTTCGTATACGGCTATAAGGTGTTGTCTGAATATCCGGTCAAACTGCTCGTTGTGGGCACCGCGATGCTCATCGCCGTACCACCAACACCAGTCGGATCCCTCGGCAACATAAATCCGCTCCCACGCGGCGGCGATTTTTTCCCGGTCGTAATCCGGATGCTCTGTCTGGAATCGTACAACCGTGTCCCGCGTCGTTTTCAACAGATCCCAGGCGGCGTTATCTTCGGCGTGGCCTATCCAAATACGAAAACTATGATTGATCCAGGACCCGGCAAAAACCGAGGGCAGTGGCCGCGCCTCCACTTCCGAAGCGGCCTCGCTCATGGTAACCGTTCTTATCTCCGGGTCTTCGTCGAGCGTCTGGTAGAACAACCGCAGGAAATCCGTGGCGTCGTCAGGGAAATACTCCCAGGCGTTTTCACCGTCGAGTATGATCGGCACGACAACCCGATCCAGCCGGTTCTGATAAATCGACCGCAGTCGCTTGAGATGTCCTACAAAATCTGCCACCGCGCGATCTGCATTCCAGGTCGAATACACGAATCCGATCCTGTCGGACAGGGCATGATCTCGGAAGAGCATCTTCAGCCCCGGTCCGTATTTGTATACGCTGTGTATCGGATTGTCAGACGGATTCAACCCCGACTTGGCCAGCGAGTGAGAGAGGATTTCCTCGTCTGTTGCCACCCACTTGATGCCGTGGCGAGCGATAATCCCCAATACTTCTTCAGAGACCGACCCTTCCGAGGGCCACATGCCCGGCATGTCACCGCCAAACAGTTCCCGATACAGCTCCACAGACTTGGCAATCTGGTTCTCAGCATCCTCCGGATGCACGAATCGCTCGGAGGGAAGTTTGATACTCGGCAGCGCTTCCGTGGCAACGTTGGTGTCACAGAGCAGCGGTAAAATCGGATGGTAATACGGGGTAAACGAAATCTCCGTCCGCCCCTCCTTCTGGAGCTTCTGATAGGTGGGGACGACTCTCCGCATAAGGCCAAGTTGCCAGTCAAGCATGACCTGTTTCTCCTCCTCGGAGAAGTGCCGGCCCTTGGCAAAAAGTGCGGTAATCGGCGCCTCGTCCCTGAAGATAGGGTCAACCCAGGCCAGATTTGACCAGACCTGCAAGTCCCGTATTTCGGCTGATGAAAAGAGGCTTACCAAGGCCCCGCGATCGCTCCGGCCGGAGTTGTACTTCCGATACAACTCGCGGTACCGCGGGAACGGATTGATCATCTGTGCCGGGTTGGCCGCGAAGAATGACTCGAGCAACTCCAGTTTCTGTTCGGACGAAAGGACTTCCACCGGCGCGCGGGAGAGGTCGAGATGACTGTCGGAACCACCCTCGGTATAGAGCTTGAGCTGATCCAGCAGTGAGGGGACGAGATTGAACGTAACGTGTACATTCTCGAAAGCCCCTGCATTGAGGGGCATATCGAGGTAGTCTTTGAGGGCGTGCAGTCGCACCCACGGCATGGCTAGCCGATTGGAATGCGGCTCACGATAGTCGGGCTGGTGCATGTGCCATAGAATGGCGACTCTTATGGCAGTTGGCTTGGCCACGTTTCTCCGTCGGGGCCTCTAGATCTGCCCCTTTTCGCTCATTAGGCGAATTGCCTGATCGACAACCTGGTCGCCGTCAAAATCCGCCTTCAGCACTTCCAAACGTCCTTTGGCACCCTCGGTATCATCAGCTTTGATGAAATTCCGTACGGCTCCCAACTCGTACTCACCGGCCAGAGGACCATCGTGGAATTCCTGGGAGGCCCGTACGAAGTAGCCAGCCGCATCAGCGTACTTGGCCTGATTCTCATTGGCGGTTGCTATTCCGGCCAATGCCGAGGCGCGACTGAGCTGGTCATCTTTGTACTTGCGGAGGTACATCTCGAAATATCGTTGGGCTTCATCATACTCACGTGAATCAAGACAGATGTTGCCCAGAAGGAACGTAGCCTGAGCGGCCACGGCCGAACCGGAGAAGTCGTCAAGGATTTCGCTGAATCCGAGCCGGGCGATCTGATACTCGTCCTGGGAATAGCTCATGGACGCCGAAGCGAATTTCTCCGCCGCCAGAGTTTCCTGGTCGCCGCTGTGATTGACATACCATGAAAAGAAGGATATCGCAAGAACGACCACAACTAAACCACCGACGTAGAACTGCCAGTTCTCAAGGAACTTGTCCTTAGAAGTCAGCATGAACGTGGTAAACTTATCTTCTTTGACCTGTCGTTTGGTCAGCTTTACTTTACCCTGCATCAATCACTCCTGGTAACCGTCTATATATGTTGGTTCTATCGGTAGCCAGCCCTCTCATCTTAGACTATACGGGCTGAGATTAGAATCGGTGGCCGGGTCTTCCGGCCACCGTAGGTTTTCTGCATCATTGCCTGAATCTGTCGCCTGGTCATTTCTCTCTAGAAGAAACCAGTGAAAGTAACCTTAAACGCATGATCACTGTTGTCATCGCTGTTACTCGTGACTCTCAACGGTCTCTCGCCCGTCAGATCGTTGGGAACGCCCAGGCGGTAGGACCGGTCGTAGTCACGTGAAAGCGATGAATTCACGTAGGCAAAATCAAGATGTACCTGGTCCCAGCGAAGGCCAGCGCCAAACGTAAGATTGGTTTTGGCTGAAGACTCGGACACAACTCCCATCACCACGGCGCTGGTCGGAATCGGCGTGTAGGAGAACCCGAGCCGCAGTGGAACCACCGGGAAGAGCGACTTGCCCGTCTCAAGTGAGTACTCTGTGCCCATCCGGAAGGCAAAGACGTTATCCCATTTCGGATCGAAATTGCTGAAATACTCTATGTCGTTATCACCGGAGATGATCTCGAGAGAATCACGGACGTTGACCTCACCGCTGCCGAAGGCGCGGTATTCAACGTCGGCAGCAACGAGAAGCTTTTCCGTTACGTTGTAGCCGAGGCCGAATCCAACCGTCAACGGCATATCAAGTTCAACCAGGTTGTCATCGAAGTGGCGCGTCAAACCGTCCGGATCAGTCCCGTTTGTATACGTCAGAAGACTGTCCTTGCGGTCAGTCATTTGCTCCAAAACATGTGGAGTCTTGAAGATCAAACCAGCCGACAGCTTCTCCGAAGCATAGCTCAGGCCAAATGTGAAACAGCTGCCAGAATATGAGGTAGAATCAATCACCAGGCGATACTCCTCAATCTTCACGCGTTGCCCCAGGCTCTCCTCGGTGACAACTCCGTCCCGTACTTCAGTGGCCAGAACTTCGTACGTGGACTGGCCGGAGTAGACGTTAACTGCAACACCGAATGACAGATTGCCGTATAGGCGGGTGCCGAATCCGAGATTGAGCGCGTTGGCGCCTGAGTAGTACACAGTGCCGATGCCAAGGTTGTACGGATGGAATACGTTGTTTTCAAAATCTTCCAGCGTATAGGCTCGCGTGGTGTCAAAGAACACGCCGTCCGTTGAATACTCGTCGTCCAACCGATTGTAACTGCCGGAAATCACGAATGGATGCCCCTTGATTCTCACGGGCGCGAGAAAGCTGATAATGTCAAAGCCGCCGAAAGTCTCGTTGGCATCAAAGGAACGCGGGTCACCAACTCCGGTAACCGCGGTCTTGCTATCACCGGTAAAACTAGCATACCCGAGCGATAGCACCGGCTGCTCAAATGGATTGTTGTTTCGATACAATCCGGCAGGGTTCCAACTCACGGCACTGATATCATCGGCCACGCCAATAAAAGCGTTTCCCATGCCGGCAGCGCGCGCACCACTTCCGGTAAAATCGCGCACTGAGGGAAAGGCCCTCGGCCACGCCTGTACTTCTGTATCCGCGTCCTGAGCAAAACACACAGCCCCAGGGATCATGAGCAACGCCAACAATCCAACAAGAAAGCCTTTCATCCCGTAGACTCCTTAACCTATCATTCAAGTACACACATCATTCACTGCTGTATAGACGGATTGCCCGCCGAAAATAATCAAAGAATATAGGCCCGTCATCACTGGCTGTCAAACGAAATTGTCTGTTTTCTGCGGGTTATCCGCTTGATTTGGAATAAGTTGCAGTGTGACAGGCAACTGCGAGAATTCCGTGAAAAAAGTCACGCGCCATTCACCACATGGCCACACAAGCGCCTTTGAACATCACACAGTCTGTCGAACTGCCGGGTGTCGCGTAACATCGCACGCCACAGTATTCACCTATTGCTTTGCGGGCAAACCGCTTAGAAGCCGACTCACGACTTGACCAGGCGCTTGATTGTAAGCCCCTGAACCAATATCGAGAAGACCACAACCACATACGTTATGGAGACGATCAGGTCCCTCGCCTCCCCCGCCGACAGCGACAACGCCAGTGCAATGCTGATGCCGCCGCGAAGGCCCCCCCACGTCAAAATCAGCGTCGCGTTGTCACTGAACTTCCGCTTGAATCGCTTGAGAATGCCTATGATTGACCAGACACTTGCAAACCGAGCAAATAGTGTCAGCGGAATCGCTATCAGGCCTGTCAGAAGATAGCTGGAGTTGAAGGCAAGCACGAGCATCTCCATGCCTATCCAGACGAACAGAACCGCATTGAGGATTTCGTCCACCAACTCCCAGAACTTGTCCAGATGATCGCGAGTCACCTCGGACATCGCCAGCCGACGACCGTAGTTGCCGATCAGCAGCCCGGCGACAACAATAGCTATGGGGCCAGAGGTGTGCAAAGCCGAGGCCAGAGCGTACCCTCCTGACACCAGACCAAGCGTCAGCAATACTTCAACCGTGTAGTCATCGACATTCCTTAGCAACAGGTACGCAAACCAGCCGATACCTGCACCAAAGATGACACCCCCGACAGCCTCCTTGGCAAAAAGGGACAGGATGTGCCCGATCGAGCTTGACTCTCCCCCGGACGTGGTGGCGATCCCGACCATGACCGTGAACACGACCACACCAACCCCATCATTGAAAAGCGACTCCCCGGCGATTTTCGTTTCCAGTGACTTGGGGACATTTGCGGACTTGAGAATCGCCATCACGGCCACGGGATCTGTCGGCGCTATCAGCGCGCCAAAAACCAGACAGTAGGCATACGGCAAGCCCGTCTCAAAAAGACGCAGGATATAATAGAGCGACGTACCTACTATGAACGTTGTCGCTATCACACCGCCGGTGGCCAAACTCGTTATGGCAAGTTTCCGCCTAGCCAAATCGTTGAGATTGACCTTCAGCGCTCCGGCGAATAGCAAAAACGACAACATCCCCTTCATCAGCGTTTCGCCAAAATCGATGCGTCCGAGAAACCGCACGGCCAGATCATCGGTCGCCACGCCGAGTTTGCTAAGCGCGATGACCCCCAGTGACATAGTCAGACCGATGACCATGAGACCTATTGTCGAGGGCAACTTGATGAAGCGGTAGTTGACGTAGCTGGCGAGTGCCGCAGCAGTGATAAAGATGGCGACTATCGTAAATCCTGACACGAGTGCGGTTCTCCCATACGACGGTTGATTCAGGTGGTCTGTTGATTCATGTAACGGATAAGCAGATGACGGTGTCCCGGCAAGAAAAAACGGCAGGGCGTAGAGTACCCTGCCGTGTGAATTTGGCAGTCAGGGGTTGCGTTCCCTCGATCAATTCTCCTTGAGACTCACCCGGCCGGAGGACGTCTCGAGCTTCACCCGCGGAACATCCCCGCCCCGAGTGAACATCTTGGTCACATACCAGTCATTCTGTGGGCGGCAGACGCCCCCGTCTGCCCCAGCCTGACGACTCGCGCTCTCCCTACGGCATCGGCTGCGACGGCTGCTCACCGTACGGAGAGGGGGGACTTTCAGCAAACTCAACCTCGATGCCCCCGATGTACCCGGCCACCACGTTGTACAGGAAAGCCATTATCGCACCGACGATGAATCCGAGGACACCGTACATGAGCGGCAAGAAGATAATAGCCCCGATTCCAAATACGAGACCGAAACCAAGCCCCTCGGGAGAGAACTCACCTCCAAGCGCCGAACCCAGAATGCCGAAAAGAGACAGAACCGCTCCAATGATCAGACCCATGGCAGCATAGAGCGCACCGGATAGTTTAGCGCACGAAAGCACGCCAACTTTTCTGAGAACCATAGGATCCCTCCAGATTATTGAGTGATGGACCCAAAGAAGTCAGTTTTTAGGCGGGGAGCAAGAGGAAATTGGGGAGGGGGGGGAACTCCGCTATTTGCAGTCACCCTTTTCCTTGGCAATAACGTAGTTTGAGCAACGCCCCAACTGACAGGCACGTTTCCAATCCTTGCAGGCGCTCACTTTGTCGCCAACTTCCAGCATGTACAAGCGGCCTCGGGCATCGTAGGCCATCGCATAGTCCCTATCAGCTTCAATGGCACCAGTGAAATCTTGGATTGCTTCCTCAATCCTCCCGTTGTCGCGATAGATCATCCCGCGTCTCAGGTGTGCGATCGCTAGGTTTGAGTCGAATCGAATCGCGGTCGTGAAATCGGCGAGCGCCTTCGTGCCTTCCTTCATCCTGTTGTAGGCGACGCCTCGATAATAGTATGACTCCGCATCCGTCGAGTCGAGGCTGAGGGCAGCGTTGCAGTCGGCAATAGCAGAATCGTACAACTCCATTCGCGTGAACGCCATCGCACGATTGGTATAGTTGGCAAGATCATTAGGCTCAACCCGTAGAGCTTCGGTATAGTCAACCATTGCCTCGTCGAACCTTTCCTCGACCAAATAGATGGCGGCGCGGTTCGCGAGTGCACTGCCGAATGTCGAGTCCACAGCCAGAGCGGCAGTGTAGTCGGAGCGTGCCAGATCGAGGTCGCCAGCCTTGAGATAGTTGTTGCCTCGATTGAAATAGAAATCGGCGTTGCCGGAATCCAATCGAATCGCAGTCGTATAGTCTTCTATTGCCTTCTCGTACTCTTCCAGATCTTCGTAGACGTTTCCCCTGTTGAAATAGGTGCTTGCGTCATCAGGCACGAGTTTGAGCGCTTCTTTGTAGTCCTTCAACGCTCGCTTGTACTCTCCTAACGATCTGTAGAGGCTGGCACGGTTGCCGCGTGCGCTGGCATATCTCTTGTCGATCTTGATAGATTTCGAGAAGGCCGTCAGAGCCTCTTTCGTGTTTCTCTTTAGCCAGTACACTCCGCCGAGGGCGGCGTAGGCGGGAGCGTATTTCTCGTCTATCTCAGTGGCCCTCGCGTAGTCCGCTATCGCCCCTTCGTACTCATAGATTCGCGCATGCGCATCACCCCTGAGGTAGAATGCGACAGTTTTGTCTGGATAGCGTTCCGCAAGAGACTCTGTCCAGGCAAGCCACGCTGCACGAGCCGAGTCGTCGCTCAAACCATACCGTTCGCAGTCCACCCCGTTCGTCTGATCGCACGCGTGTCCCAGCAGCATAGCAACGACGGGATCATCCAACTCGGTGGAGTCAGACGCCAGCAGCCGTGACACCTCGCCCCAGTCACCCTGGATCACCAAGTCGGTTAAGGCGCTGTCAACAGCCCGTACGCTGCCAGAAAAAACGACCGCTGTTAAGAAAACGAAGGCCAGACAGAAAGTGATGTGCTTGATCATGCCGCGCTATTCCTCCCGCGTCAGCGTTGAAGTAATACTCCTCGCCCCCTGAACGAACGGGCATCGCCCATTTCGCCAAAAAAATACCCCCGGCAGGATTCGAACCTGCGACACCCGGTTTAGGAAACCGGTGCTCTATCCTACTGAGCTACGGGGGCGTAAGGGCCACCCTTCGACAGGCTCAGGGTGACTTGTTCTTTGAACGGCCGGAAATTTACGAAAGTCTTGGGAGAAGAGCAAGAAGGATGTCGGGTTTCTCGGGTAGGCTTAGGCTGGCAGTAGTAGATTCGTAGGGAAGGTCTGTCTTCAGACCTGCCGAAAGGGTCGAACCAGAATGGCTCGACATTGTGATTGGCCTTTTTGCGGACAAATCTGCCCTACGAGGACTAGCTTTCATCTTGTAGGGCGGGTCTGTCTTCAGACCTGCCGGAAAGGTCGAACCAGAAAGGTTCGACATTGTGATTGGCAGGTTTGCGGACAAATCTGCCCTACAAAGACTTGGAAAGAGGGCCACCCTTCGACAAGCTCAGGATGACTTACTAGTAGACTACTCCGAGTCGTACGTGATCAGGTAATTGTAGTCGTAACCCTCAAGAGCGCTCGCGTACGGCAGAAAAGTCAATCCGATCACCGAAGATATCCCGGCCACAACGCCCCCCAATCGCTCCACCAGTTTGCAGCAGGCTGCCAGCGTGCCGCCGGTTGCGATCAGGTCGTCGACAATCACCACCCTCTCCCCTTCGCTTACGGCGTCGGCGTGGAGTTCCAAACGGTCAGTCCCGTACTCAAGAGCATATTCTTCCGAAATGGTCGTGAAGGGCAGTTTCCCCGGTTTTCTCGCCGGGACAAGCGGTAGATCAAGACGGTCAGCCAGAGCCGCGCCAAATACGAATCCTCTCGATTCCACCGCCAGGATTTTCTCCGGCTCGCAGCTTTCGACATACGTCTGCATACCGTTGAGAGCCAGCTCAAACCCGGTCGGGTCCTGCATGAGCGTGGTAATATCGTAAAAAACGACTCCGTCTTTGGGAAAGTCCTGTACACTGCGAATGTATTTCTTGATCTCTTCCACTTCGCTAACCCCTGATCTCAAAACGATTAAATCTGCCGGTGTATTCCCGCCATTCCGGTTCTACGTTGGTGACGTTCGCATGGCTGGGGCCGACGGTGAGTTCTTTGATGAGTATCTCGACCGTTCCGCGGTCCCCCTCAACTTCGACCTGCACGGAACCGTCGGGCATGTTTCGCGTCCAGCCGTTCAGACCGAGTCCGAGCGCGGTTCGGTAACAGAAATACCGATAGCCAACCCCCTGCACCATTCCCCTGATAGTCAGATGTACGCGAACAAGACTCACTGGTCTTCTTGTGCTTGTGCCAGCTCCATCGCTTTTTCAGCCGCCTCGAGCGGATCGTCCATTTGAATGATCTCGCTGCCGAGTTTCCACGCCGAGATGGAAATCACCGGCTTTTTGGCCTGGAGGGCAAACGCCATTTCTGAAAGAGTGCCAAACTTACCGGGGAAAGCTACAACAACGTCGGCAGTTCGCACAACCATAACATTTCGGGCTTCGCCGAAACCGGTCGGGATTGCAAAATCGATGAATTCGTTGGCATCGTCCGGATTGCTGGAGGGAAGTATACCGATCGTCTCCCCGCCCCCCTCTTTGGCTCCGCGGGCTGCCCCTTCCATGATTCCCCCCATACCACCACACACAATTACGCCGCCGTTTTCGGCTACGTATTTGCCTACGACCGCGGCCATATCCCGAAGCTTCTTAGAGCACTTGCTTGCACCGATGACAGCTACAACAGGTTTTCTCTCCGTTGACATACCCTCTGCTCACCCTTTCAACTGGAAATTGCAATCGGCGGCTGGCCTTGCAACCGGCAGGCCGCTGCAAATCAATGTGATGCTGGTCTATGGAATCTCCCGGTAGTACTTGAAAAAATCGGGGCGACTGGATTTGAACCAGCGACCTCTTAGTCCCGAACCAAGCGCGCTACCAACCTGCGCCACGCCCCGAGTCTCAAGTAGCCCCTAACATATTGGATTTGGGGCGGTTGTCAAGAGTTATCGGACGAAATAGTGACGGATCAAGGTCTCGCGAGAAAATAGGCTGAATCGTACGCCACCATACCGCGGCTAGAGCTTCAATCCAGATGCGGCCAAACGCTTCAGAGCGGGGTCATCAGTGAATTCAAGCTGCATCGGAGTGATAGAAACCAGCCCCCGCTTGACCGTCGCAAAATCCGTCCCCCTGGTCATTCTCCACTTTGGCCGCCCCCCGATCCAGTAGTACGAAAGCCCCCGCGGGTCTGTCTTTTTGATGATGACATCCTTATACTGGCGCATCCCCTGGCGAGTGAACTCGAAATTCCTGTACGGTTTGCCGTTGTCACACGGAACGTTGATATTGAGGAAGCTTGAGGGAGCCAACTCAAACTTGTCATGTTTCTTGACAATCTTCGCGATGTACTTCGCCGCTCGTGTCATCGGTGTTCCCGGCTCGTAGTTGGCCATTGAGGCCGCAATTGACGGTATATTCAGAATAGCACCCTCGATGGCGGCGGCTATCGTGCCGGAGTAGGTGACATCGTCCCCCATGTTGGCACCGTGGTTGATGCCGGAGACAATGAAGTCCGGTTTTTTATTCTTGAATACTACGTGCAGCGCCAGCATCACACAATCGGTGGGGGTTCCGTCGGTGGTGTAGTGATGCTTATCGATCTTGTGCATGCGAAGCGGGCGATTCAGGGTCAGCGAGTGAGAACTGGCCGACTGTTCACGATCCGGCGCGACAAGATACACCTCGGCAAAACGCGACAGCTCTTTGAACAGCGCATTGATACCTTCGGAGTAATAGCCGTCGTCGTTAGTGATGAGAATTCTCATATTATCAGACATCCGGTACTTCCAATCCCTGCATGCTCATGAGCATGAAAATCTGTCCTCTGTGCCTTGCCTGGTGTTCGACAACGTGCCAGACCAGCCAGCGCTTGGAGAATTTCTCCCCTGCCTCGGTGCCGTCATAGAAGACGCTATCCCAATCATCGATTTCTTCCCGATCCATAAACGCGGCGAACACGTCTTCCTGCTCCTTTAACAACGCCAGCTTGTCAGCCAGAGTTCGCGCGCTGTCAAACTGGTCGTAATCCGGCCCTGATATCTCGCGGGTGGCGATTTCACGAATCCAGAAATACTCACAATCGGCAATATGTGACAGCAGTTTTCCTATGGAATTCTTGTGATGGGGCGGTGTCCAGTCAAGCTGCTCCTGCGAAAGACTCCCCACTGCGCTGAGCATTTCGGCCCTGACGGTGAAGTAGTTTGAAAAGAACTGACTGAGTTTCATTCAAGGAAGGTAGGTCTGCGCGGGAGCAAAAGCAAGCGGCGATCAACTCCAGAGACGTTTCCAAATCTGTCTCAGGAACCGAAGCGTGTCCTTCAACGGGTTGATATACGAGGTCGACTCCTCGTAAATAGTCGATATCGGTACTTCGGAGATT
Organism: uncultured candidate division Zixibacteria bacterium; assembly: GCA_963664195.1. Taxonomy (GTDB): domain Bacteria; phylum Zixibacteria; class MSB-5A5; order GN15; family FEB-12. The sequence goes on along the minus strand of OY760907.1, from coordinate 2,588,743 downwards.
CCGCAGCCCAGCGCCCCGGCCTTGAACAACATTTCGGACTCGAAATCGTACCCGACCGTCTTCAAATGAATCGCCTTGAGAACTTCAGTCGGGATCAGACGGAATCCTGATTGGCTGTCGCGGACACGGCTCTGCGAGAAAACGGATATAATTAGCGATGATAGATTATTGGTCAGCCATCGAGGCCAGGGCATCACTTTCAGGTCCATTTTGCGTGTGCCGATGACCACATGATGCCCGTTGTCGGCGGCAAGGAATCGGGGGACTTCTTCCGGCGGGTGCTGCAAATCGGCATCTATAGTCAGAACCGAACGGTAGCCGTTTTCGATCGCATACTCAAACCCGGCCTTGAGCGCCGCGCCCTTGCCACGATTCTCGGGAAATGAAATGTAGTTAACTTTTTCCTGTCGGACGACATCGAGAGTGTTATCGGTGGAGCCGTCGTTGATGATCAACAGGTTGGAATCACAGACGAACATCCGAAGTCGGGATACGAGTTCGGGAAGATGCCTCGCAGCGTTATACGCTGGCACAATGACCAGCACGCTGATCTGATTGATCTGATCGGACATACATTTCTCATACACACAAGTGCGCCCCCGGACCAGTTTTAAGCTGCAAAGAACGTCGCGCTCCGGGACGGCCGGACACGGCGTATATACGTATAACATTAACTGGCAATGACTTAAGTTGCTTCTTGATTTGGGTGGGGAAAATGGTCGGAGCGAGCCGATTTGAACGGCCGACCTCTCCCACCCCAAGGGAGTGCGCTACCTAGCTGCGCCACGCTCCGACACATCACAGACAATACGTACCGGATACGATCTCCGGTACGGCTGAATCTAGCGGATTATCACCAAAACTCAAGAGAAATCTTTTAGCAGATCCTCTACGTCTTTCCTGATCTTCGCAAGAATCGTCTTAACGCGAGCTTTGTTTGCCGATGGCGACGATTCCTCGCCCGACCGACGGAGCGTGAGCCGGTGACGCGTACCGGCAATAGTCAGCCCTTCCTCTTTGCGGAGGTGGTGAATACGATTTACGAGATCAATATCTTTCGACGTGTACAGCCGGTTTCCCCCGCGATTCTTGCGAGGCTTGAGCGTGGGGAATTCCTTCTCCCAGTATCTCAGAACATACTGTTCCAGCCCGGTCATCCGGGAGACTTCGCTGATCGAGTAGTACCGTTTGTCCTCAATATCAGTCTTTTTCATCTTCTCCCCTTCAGACCCCCCTATTGCCAGAGTTCTGCGCGCAGCTTTCGTTCCATAAGTTCACCGACAGCCTGTCGGGCCGGTTTGCCGTCGAAGAGCACGTGGTACACTTGTTCCGTGATAGGAACCTCGACACAGTGTCTCCGGGCCAGTTCACGTCCCGATCTAGCGGTTTCGATTCCTTCGGCGATCATACTCATCGACGCCAGAACCTCGTCCAATGTTTTCCCCCTGCCGATCTGTTCTCCGACGTACCGGTTGCGACTGTGTCGCGAGAAACAGGTCGTTATGAGGTCCCCGATCCCCGAAAGCCCGGCGAACGTATCGGCCCGCGCGTCCATGGCGAGTCCGAGCCGCGTGATTTCCGCCAGCCCGCGAGTGATCAATGCCCCCTTGGTGTTGTCCCCCATGCCGAGTCCGTCGACAATCCCTGCCGCTATAGCTATGATATTCTTGAGCGCCCCTCCCAGTTCAACTCCCACGACATCGTCACTCTTGTACACGCGGAAGTGCCCGACGCTGAACAATTCCTGTACCAAAGTGGCCCGGTCATCGGATTGCGACGCGGCCACGACAGTCGTCGGCATATCCTGCACAACCTCCTCAGCGTGCGACGGGCCGGAGAGCGTGACATACCGGTCAGGCGACAGACCGGTTTCATCAAAGACAACCTCGGACATTCTCTTGAGTGATTCGCGCTCCACACCTTTTGCCAGATTCACAAATGCGGGAACGCCCGCCAACTGTTCCCTGATCTGCTTAATGACTGACCGGAGATGCTGGGAGGGAATCGCGGACACGACAACGTCTTTTTCATCGACTGCTGATGCCAGCTTGTCGGTCAACCTGATGCTGTCGTGAAGTGCGAAATCACCGAGTTTACCGGGGTTGGTGCGAGTAGTGACAAGACTCCGGTAATCTTCGGCATTGTGTTCCCACATCGTCACGGAGCAACCCGCAGAATGTAACAGGTGTCCGACCGCCATGCCCCAGGAGCCGGCTCCCAGAATCGTCACCCGTTTAGACATGCGCCCCCCCGTTGTCAGCTTGAGAACGGAAACTGAAGCGGTTCTCGTTGCCTGCGATCAGGCGTCGAATGTTCTGGTGATGAGCTAACGGGATGACCAGAGCCATGAACACAGCCAGGATCCAGTACACGGTCGCCGTGGGGCGGTCAAGTGCATACGTTTCTACTACGAGCGCCAGAGGCAAGGTCAGCGCCCCGCAAATGGAGCCGAGCGAAATGTAGCGTGACAGGGACACAACGACAAGAAACACGCCAACAGCGCAGGCAGCCTCAATCGGCATCAGCACCAGCATGGTGCCAAGAGCGGTGTTCACTCCTTTGCCACCCTTGAACTTCAAATAGAGAGGAAACACATGCCCGAGGATGGCGGCCAGTGCCACGACAACCAGAAACAGGTCGCGCGGCATAACGTCCTGCTCAACCGCCTTGGCGATCAACACCGGAACAACCCCCTTGCTGATATCGAATACGTACACCCACACGGCGGCTTTGAATCCGGCGGCGCGCTGCACGTTGGTGGCGCCGACGTTTCCTGAACCGACCTTGCGAATGTCCTTTATACCGTAGAGTCGGGCGACGATGAGAGCGAACGGAATCGCTCCGACCAGGTATGCGACAAAAACAATTGTGAGGGTTGTTGTCATACTACCTGCTCATGGCGGTTGAAGGCAGCGCCGGTTTCACTTTCGTACAGCCGGCCCGCAGGGTCATCTATTCTTCTGTAACGGCTTCCTCGACTTCGGCCGCAGGTTCTTCCACCTCCTGTGTCGGCAGCAGGTCGGCGATATCCGGATAGATATCGACCACGGCCTCTTTGATCTTCTCTGCATCCGACGCGCTTACTTCTCCGTCAGCGACCAGAGGTTGCAGTTTCTGCATAAACAGGCCCAGACTTTCCAGGTTGACAGTCGAATCCTCGGTCATCTTTTCGGCGAAAGCATCTGCTACAGCATTGAATTGTGCCGTGTCTACACCTTCGATCGGATTGTCGGCAACTATCTGCTTCGCCTGGTTCACCACGGTAACAGCGCCCATTTTGCCAAGGTCGTCCTTGTAGGCAACAACAAGCACAATCCCTACGATGACAATAACCAGGAGGACTCCGGCGATGATCAGGCCGACAAGACAGCCTTTCGACATTCCGCCTTTTTTCTCGTTTTCCATAACACTCCCCTGAGGTTGATAACAGTTCTGCCAGCACTTCGAGGCCAAGAGACTCCGAGCCATGCGGTTCTGAGCCTGAGTTAATGTCTTGGCTTAGCCGTTATATAACAATTGCCGGAGCTTGAATCAAGCGATTTGGTAGTGCCGTAGCGTGCAGTAGAGATAGAAGGTCTGTCATGTGGCGTGGCGGCAACAGGGCGGCAACGTCACAAAAAGAAGACCTGCTCGGAAAGAGCAGGTCTTCTATGTCTTCAACAAGTCAGAGCGACAATCGCCGACTAATCGGAACGGTGCCTATTTGGCTGCAGCCTTGGCGACTTTCTTGGCTTTCTTCTTGTCGTCGGTCTCTTCTTTCGGCTTCTCGATCATCAGCTCGACAACAGACACCGGGGCACCATCGCCGCGACGCACGCCCAGTTTCATGACCCGGGTATAACCGGAATCACGATCGGCAAACTGCGGCACGATCTCAGCATAAAACTTCTTGAACACCTCTTTGACGTGGATCGTTTTGGCGACCTGGCGCTTGGAGGCGAGCGTATCTTTCTTTGCGATGGTAATCAGACGATCGACTACCGGGCGCAAAGCTTTGGCCTTCGCATCAGTGGTCTTTATCATCCGATGGGTGAACAGTGACATGGCCATATTCGAGAGCATCGATTCGCGATGCGGTTTCGTCCGGCCGAGCTTTTTTACCTTATCCTGATGTCCCATTTTTCACTTTCGGATATTTTACTGTTTTTGAGGTTCCACGAACTGAGAGATGTCCATGCCAAACGACAGGTCCATCTGTTCCAGTAACGTACCTATCTCATTGAGCGACTTGCGCCCGAAATTACGATACTTGAGCATCTCGGCTTCACTCTTGGTGACGAGTTCTTCAAGCGTCTGTATGTTGGCTGCCCGGAGGCAGTTTGAAGAGCGGACAGAGAGTTCGAGTTCATCAACACGGGTTTTCAGCAGATTGCGAACCCGGATGACCTCTTCATCCTCTTCCGGCTCTTTCTCAACCATTACTTCTTCATCCATGTGGATGAACATTTGCAAATGGTCTTTGAGCATTTTTGCCGCATAACTCAGCGAATCCTCCGGCGTAATTGAACCGTCGGTGTTCAACTCAAGAATCAAACGATCGTAATCAGTTTTCTGTCCGACACGAGTGTTCTCCACGTAGAAAGACACCTTGGTGATCGGCGAGAACAGCGAATCGACATAGACCGTGTCAGTCGGAGCATCTTCGCGCTGATTCAGCTCCGCGATATGGTATCCTCGACCGGAATCGATATCGAGTTCCATTTCGAACTCAACGTCATCGGTCAACTCACAGATCTTCAGATCGGGGTTGAGGATCTCCACTTCAGTGTCGCCGCCAAAGGAGCCAGCTGTTACCACACCCTTCTGGTTGGTTTTGCACCGAAGCACACGAAGGCCGTCGCCGTGCATGATCGGGATGACCTTCTTGACATTCAGCACGATATTGGTCACATCCTCGAACACGCCGGGGACCGTCGAGAATTCGTGGAGGCAGCCCTTGATCCGCATAGATACCACTGCCCCTCCCTGTATAGAGGAAAGCAGGACACGCCGCAGGGCATTCCCCAGCGTCATGCCGTATCCTCTTTCGAGCGGTTCAATGATGAAACGAGAATAGTTTTCTGTGGCCGACGACTGATCGTTAACGATCTCTTTCGGCATTGTCAAAGGCTTCCATTTCATATGCCACGGACCTCCCAGACCCGGTTATTGTGCTACTTGGAGTACAACTCAACAATAAGTTGTTCATTCGCGGTCAGCGGTATGTCAACACGCTTCGGCACCTCAAGAAGTTCACCTTCGAGAGCCGCTTTGTTTAACCGCAGCCACGGATACTCATCGCCGCGTCCCATTTTCAGCGCGCCATGGACGAGATCGAGGTTTTTGGATTTGTCCTTGACCTTAATGACCTGACCGGGCTTGATGAGATACGACGCAATATCAACGATACGACCGTCGACCAGGATGTGCCGGTGTCCTACCAACTGCCTGGCAGCCTTCCGCGACGGGGCAAAGCCCAGACGGTAGACGATATTGTCCAGACGACGTTCCAGAACGGCAATGAGGTTTTCACCGGTAATGCCGGTCTTTTTGTCGGCCGCTTTGAAGTAGTTGCGGAACTGCGTTTCGAGCACACCGTAAGTACGGCGGACCTTTTGCTTTTCGCGCAACTGCAGACCATAGGCCGACACTTTGCGGCGCATGTTCTGACCGTGCTGGCCGGGGGCATACTGCCGCCGCTCAATGGCGCACTTGTCGCTCATACAGCGGGCACCCTTCAGGAAAAGCTTTTCGCCTTCCCGGCGGCACAGTTTACAATTTGCATCACGATAACGAGCCATCTATTCTCCCGTAAGTTTCATCATATCCGACGTAATGAAACGTCTCTTTAGACGCGGCGCCTCTTCGGCGGGCGACAACCATTGTGCGGGATCGGGGTTACGTCTTTAATCATCGTAACTTCGAGTCCGGCAGCGGACAGCGAGCGGATAGCCGCTTCACGACCCGATCCGGGGCCCTTCACCCAGACTTCCACCTTGCGCAACCCGAGAGCAATAGCCTCTTTAGCGGCCGCACTTCCGGCCAGCTGGGCTGCGAACGGTGTGGACTTCTTGGAACCCTTAAAACCGACTTTGCCGGCCGAGCCCCAGGAGATCGTCTTGCCGACGGAGTCGGCAATAGTCACAATTGTATTGTTAAAAGTAGCCTTGACATGGACGACTCCGTGAGAGTCGACCCGTGCGGCTTTCTTCTTCGTTCTTTTTTTCTTCGGATCTGCCACTGTGTAACCTCTATCTCACCGGCCTATTTGGCGCCGGCTGGTTTCTTCTTCAGGCCACCCACTGCGCGACGCGGACCTTTGCGCGTACGGGCATTGGTTTTAGTACGCTGCCCACGAACGGGAAGGCCACGACGATGACGCAGACCGCGGTAGGAGCCGATATCGATAAGGCGCTTGATATTCATCGAGATCTCGCTGCGGAGCGTTCCCTCGACATTGTAATCGTTCTCGATAACAGCGCGCAGTTTGGCGACATCTCCGTCGGACAACTGATGGACCCGCGTATCGGGGTTCACACCTGTCTTTTCGAGAATCTGGGTAGCGATACATGGGCCAATGCCATATATATACCGGAGCCCTATCTCAACTCTCTTATTCTTTGGTAAATCTACACCAGCTATACGAGCCAAACTTCATACCTCCTTACGAGAACTAATTCTTCTTAACCCTGACGCTGCTTGTGACTGGGTTTTTTCTTGCAGATGACACGCAGGACCCCGCGACGGCGGATGATCTTGCAGTGTTCACAGCGTTTTCTTACCGATGATTTGACTTTCATAACAGCCTCAATTTCACACCGCCGGTCATTACTTGTACCGGTAGGTTATTCTACCCCGTGTAAGATCATACGGGGACAATTCCAACGTGACTTTATCACCCGGCAGAATCTTGATGAAGTGCATTCTCATCTTTCCTGATATATGGGCCAGTACCACGTGTCCGTTGTCCAGCTCAACTCTAAACATCGCATTAGGTAGCGGTTCAACGACTTTGCCTTCAACGGTAATGGTTTGTTCTTTGGCCATAAGCTCCTTCAGGTCAGTGATAGAATGTCCGGGCCATCTTCTGTAATCGCCACGGTGTGTTCAAAATGCGCCGACGGTTGTCCGTCAGCAGTAACTACTGTCCACCCATCAGGCAGGGTCTTCACGTCATACGTCCCCATGTTTATCATGGGTTCAATAGCGATAACCATGCCCACCTCAAGAATCGGCCCGTCATCAACAGAACCGAAATTGGGGACCTGGGGTTCCTCGTGCATATTGCGTCCGATGCCGTGCCCAACCAATTGGCGCACAACACCGTAGCCAGCGTCTTCAGCAACCTTCTGGACCGCCGCTGAGACCTCGCCTAATCTATTACCTTTTCGCGCTTTGTCAATACCCGCCATGAGGGATTTCAAGGTAAAATCCATCAAACGACGTTTCTCAGCACCGATGTCGCCAATGGCGATCGTGCGAGCCGAATCGCCATAGAAACCTTCGACAATACTGCCGACATCAACTGACACTATCTCACCCTCGCGAATAACCCGCTTGCCGGGAATGCCGTGCACTACCTCATCATCTATCGAGATGCAGGCAGAGGCCGGGTACCCCTGGTAGTTCTTGAACCCGGGGATCGAGCCCTGGGAACGGATGAAGTCTTCAATCATGGCATCGAGATCACCGGTCGTCATGCCCGGTTTGGTCTCATTCTGCGCAAGTTCAAGGGCACCGGCGACTACACGTCCGGCACGCCTCATGATTTCAACCTCATCTTTTGTCTTAAGCGGTATCACCACGTTCTCTTCTCGTAATCCCTACTTGGCAGCCGCCAAAACGGCGCTGTACACGTTTTCCATGGTGTCTTCGCCCTGAACCTCAACCAGAATGGACTGGTCGCGGTACAGATCGACGATCGGAGCGGTCTGCTCACGGTATATCTCAAGGCGGTTCTTGATGACCTCGACAGTATCGTCAGCCCGGCCTTCAGCTTCGGCTCTGCCCTTGATGCGACGAAGGATTTCTTCATCACCGACATTGAGCAGGATGGCCTTTTCCAGGTTGATGCTGTTCTTCTTGAACATCTCGTTGAGGCTTTCGGCCTGCGGAACAGTGCGCGGGAAGCCGTCGAGAATAAAGCCGTTATTGAGTTCACCGCCAGCGATCTTGGCCTCGATAAGGTCAATAATCAGCGCATCGGGGACGAGCTCGCCGCGGGTCATGAAGCCCTCGGCCTGCTTGCCGAGATCCGTGCCCTGCTTGACGGCTTCGCGAAGGACGTCGCCGGTCGAAAGATGAACGATTCCAAGTTCTTTGGCCACGCGAACAGCCTGAGTACCTTTGCCCGATCCTGGCGGGCCCAGAAATACCATATTCATATTACATTGACCTCCCGCGGATTTTGCCCTTCTTCATAAACCCATCGTAATGACGCATCACCAGATGGGACTCAATCTGCTGCAACGTGTCGAGGGCAACACCAACCACAATCAGCAGACCCGTACCGCCGAAGAAGAACTGCACGTTGAAATGGCTAATCAGCACCCATGGCAGAATAGCGATAGCAGCAAAGAACAGCGCACCCGGCAAAGTGATACGAGTGAGTACTTTCTCGATATAGTTAGCGGTGTTTTTACCCGGTCTGATACCGGGGATGTATCCACCGTTCTTTCTCATGTTATTGGCGATTTCCATCGGGTTGAACACAATCGCCGTATAGAAGAACGCAAAGAAGACAATGATCGTACCGTAAATGATCGAGTACCATAGTCCGCCCGGCGCAAGCGAAACGGCCACCAGATTCTGGAGCCAGTCAACTTCCGGGAAGAGCTGGGCAACAGTGGACGGCAGGAACATGATCGACTGCGCGAAAATGATCGGAATAACACCGGCGGAGTTAACCGACAACGGAAGGTGTGTGGCAGCACCGCCGAAAACGCGGCGACCGACAACCTTGCGCGGATACTGCACCGGGATGCGACGCTGCGCGCGCGTGATCAGCACAATCGCGGCAATCACACCGAGCATCATCGCCACAATGAGGATTTCAAGCAGGATCGGCCGAGTGCCAACCAACACGTAGCGAGCCTCTTGTATGACCGCTTCCGGGAAACGGGCGATGATGCCGATGAAGATGATCAACGAGATACCGTTACCAATACCCCGTTCAGTAATCTGCTCGCCGAGCCACATGATAAAGATCGTACCGCACGTAAACGTGAGAATTGTCAGCGGTATGAAATACATGGTGTCCATGTGGACGGCAATCCGGCCGCCGGGGCCGGTGATAGTAGCCAGGAAGCCTGCCGTTCCCCAGGCCTGGAGACCTGCGATCAGCACAGTGAGATACCTGGTGTACTGGGTAATCTTGCGCCGTCCCTCTTCCCCCTCGCGTTGCAGGCGCTGCAGGTACGGAACAACCGCACCGAGCAACTGGAGCATAATCGACGCCGAAATGTAGGGCATGATGCCCATGGCGAAGATAGTAGCCTTGGCAAAAGCGCCGCCGGCAAAAAGGTCCAGCAGACCGAAGATGGAGTTTTGCGCGAGCGCGGCACTGATGACAGAACCGTCGACGCCCGGAGTCGGGATATGACCACCGATCCGATAGACGATCAGAATGCCCAGCGTGAAAAAGATTTTCTTTCTAAGTTCTTCGACCCTAAAGATTGACCCAAAAGTCTCTAGCACGCAACCACCTCGGCTTTTCCGCCGGCCTTCTCAAGCTTCGCAATCGCTGACTTGGAGAATGCCGCCACCTTAACCGTATAAGCTGTGTCGATCTCACCGTTGCCAAGAACCTTGACCGGCACAGAGGTTTTCTTGATTAACCCAGCTGTCTTCAGTGTTTCCGGAGTGATCTCGCTGGCGTTGCAGCGAGGCAGATCCTGAACATTGACAATCTGGAATTGTTTCTTGAAAATATTGGTAAACCCGTGCTTCGGAAAGCGACGTGCCAGCGGCATCTGTCCGCCTTCGAAACCGACCTTTCCTCCGTAACCGCTACGCGATCCCTGGCCCTTGTGGCCACGTCCGGAGGTTTTGCCCGTTCCGCTGCCCGTTCCACGGCCTACGCGTTTTCGGTCCTTTTTGGAACCTTCGGCCGGTTTTAAATCATGCAGTTTCATCTGGCGCCTCTATCTCTAGTCTATTTCTTCCACCTCAACAAGGTGGATCACAGCTTTGATCATGCCCCGGATTTGTGGGGTATCATTGTGCACGACGGACCGATGCATCTTGCCCAGACCGAGCGCCTTTATGGTGCGCTTCTGCGGCTCCTTGCGGTCGATGGTGCTTCTCACCTGCGTTACTTTCAGCTTCATCCTGCTCCTACCTCCAACCGCTTATGCTTTTTCGCGGAAGCTGGTTTCCTGCTCCCGAGTACGAAGACTGAGCAGACCGTTCATGGTCGCCTTGACCACGTTATTGGGATTGCGGCTGCCGAGCACCTTGGCGAGGATATCCTGGACGCCCAGCGTCTCAAGAACTACTCGAACCGCGCCGCCGGCGATCACACCCGTACCCGGAGAAGCCGGACGCATCACGATAGTCGTGGCGCCGAATTCACCATCGATACGATGCGGAATCGTACCGTCGACAAGATTGACCGATACCATCTGACGACGGGCGGCCTCGGTGCCCTTGCGGATGCAGTCAGCGACTTCACGTCCCTTGCCAAGGCCGATACCGACCTTGCCCTGCTTGTCACCCACCGCGACCAGAGCAGTAAAGCTGAACCGACGTCCACCTTTCACCACTTTGGCAACCCGGTTTACGGTGATTACTTTCTCTTCGAATTCGAGATTATCCAGTTCGTACTTAGCCAATCTCTACCTCTTCACGTATACAAAAACTCATGTCTTCGTAGTTAAAACTTCAGGCCGCCTTTGCGGGCGCCTTCGGCAACCGCTTTGATACGGCCGTGGTAACGGTACTCGTTGCGGTCAAACACGACCGATTCAATACCTTTATCCCGGGCCATCTCGGCGATTTTCATACCGACATTTTTCGCCTGCGCGGTCTTGTTTTCGGGTTTATCGCCACCCTCGATAACAGCCTTGGAATTTGAGGCCAGGCCAATCAGGGTCACGTGCTTTTCATCGTCGATGATTTGTGCAAATACGTTCTTGAGGGATTTGCATACGGTAAGCCGGGGACGATTCCCGGTTCCGAACACTTTTCCGCGAACGCGCCGTCTGCGACGAGCGGCCTTCCGATTCTTCTGTACGTTCTTATCTGCCATGTCTAATTACACCCAGGCTTATGCTGCACCGGCGGTTTTGCCGGCCTTGGTTTGCACCTGCTCGTCCCAGTACCTGATGCCCTTGCCTTTGTACGGCTCCGGCTTGCGGAACGATCGGATCTTGGCGGCCGTCTGGCCGACCAATTCCTTGTTTATTCCGGTGACAATAATCTTGTTCTGCTTTGGCTCCACGGCCATATCGACGCCGTCCGGAGCATAGAAGGCGATCGGATGCGAGTACCCCAGATAAAGGACCAACGTTCTGCCCCTCACCTCGGCGCGATACCCGACACCGATAATCTTCAGTTCACGGGTGTAACCGGTAGTCACACCTTCGACCATGTTGGCGATCAACGACCGGGTCAGCCCGTGCAGCGCCCGGTGACGTTTCTGATCTGACGGCCGCGTAACCAGGATTTCCGAGCCTTCGAGTGTCGCTGTCATTTCGCGATGAATATCGCGCTCAAGCGTACCCTTGGGACCGGTCACGCTGACATGCGAACCGTTGATCTCAACTTTGGTTTTGTCCGGCACGACGACCGGAGCTTTCCCTATGCGCGACATCTTACCATTCCTCTTTTTACCAGCATCTGACCATAATTTCGCCGCCGATTTTCTTCTTGGCCGCGTCAATGTTCGTCATCACCCCCGAAGAAGTGCTGAGGATCGAAATACCGCGAGTATTAAAAGTCGACAGGCGGACTTCTTCAGCATTAAGGAACTTCCGCAGTCCTGGACGCGACACGCGCTGAATTCCCAGGATAACCGGCTTGTCCCCTGCGCTGTAGCGAAGATAGACACGCAGGATGCCCTGCTTGCCGTCAGGGAGTTCCACCGTATCACTGATAAAGTAGTTGTCCTTGAGGATACGGACTATTTCCCGCTTGAGGTTGGAAGCCGGGACATCAACGGCCGGCTTCTTTGCCTTCGACGCGTTCCTGACCCTTGTTAGCAGGTCAGCGACCGGATCGGTCATACTCATAAGCTACATCTCCCGAGTGCTTTTCTCATCTGAATCGTTTTACCAGCTTGCCTTGGTAACGCCAGGCAGTTCACCCGCAAGGGCCATCTCGCGGAAACAAATACGGCAGAGACCAAACCGGCGCATGAAAGCCCTTGGTCGGCCACACCGGCGGCAGCGGCTATACGTTCGAACCTTGAATTTCGGTTCCCGTTGCTGTTTCTCTATAAGACACTTCTTTGCCATTAGTCACCTACTTGCGGAACGGCATGCCCAATTCCTTGAGCAACAGCCGAGCCTCGTCATCGGTTTTAGCGGTCGTCGTAATCGAGATCGTCATACCACGAACCTTGTCTATTTTATCGTAATCGATTTCCGGGAAGATCAACTGTTCCTTGAGACCAAGGTTATAGTTGCCACGCCCATCGAAACCCTTCGGGTTGATACCGCGGAAGTCGCGGATGCGGGGCATTGCAATGTTGATCAGCCGATCGAGGAACTCGTACATGTGTGCGCGACGAAGCGTGACGGCACAGCCGATCGGCATCCCTTCGCGCAGCTTGAAATTAGAAATGCTCTTGCGGGCGCGGGTGACCACGGGCTTCTGTCCGGTGATCGCAGTCAGGTCGCCCACTGCCGCTTCGAGCGATTTCGGATTCTGGGTTGCTTCGCCGACCCCAAGGTTAACGGTCACCTTGGTTATCTTCGGAACCTGCATAATGGAGGAGTACTTGTACTCCTTCTGCAGCTTCGGCACAACCTCATCGGTGTATTTTTGTTTCAGCGTCACCATAGCTCACACTCTACCTTAGATTTGTTCTCCGGTCTTGACCGCGATGCGGACCCGGGTTTTCTTATTACCCTCGGCCACCGCTTTTTTCTTGATGCGGGTCGGCGTATTCTTGCCGTCCTGCTGCACGAACAGCGCGACGTTGCTCAGGTGGACCGGAGCTTCGACCGAGAGGATACCACCCTTCTGATTCTGCTGCGTCGGACGCTGGTGCTTCTTACGCATGTTGATACCCTCAACAAGAACGGTATTCTTTTTGTGGTCAACTGCCAGCACACGACCGGTCTGCCCTTTACTGGAGCCGGTCCGAATATACACGGTATCGCCTTTTTTGATAATCATATCTACGCCTCCCTCCTAGAGGACCTCGGGTGCGAGGGAGATAATCTTCATAAAGTTCTTGTCTCTAAGCTCACGCGCAACGGGTCCGAAGATACGTGTACCGCGAGGCTCCTTCTGGTCGTTTATGATCACTGCAGCGTTGTCGGAGAAGCGGATCAACGATCCATCCTTGCGCTGAATCGGCGCCTTCGTCCTGACAACCACGGCCTTGCAGACTTCGGACTTCTTCACCGTACCGCCGGGGATGGCTTCCTTGACCGTTACGACAACGATGTCACCGATTGAAGCTGACTTCTTCTTGCTGCCGCCCAGTATGCGGAAACACATAGCGCGTTTGGCACCGGAGTTATCGGCCACTGAGAGAACTGTGAATTCCTGAATCATTTTCAGACACCCTTACTTAGCCTGGAACAGCACAATAGGCTACTTGGCTTTCTCTACGATTTCCACCAGGCGCCAGCGCTTGGTCTTTGACAGCGGTCTGGTCTCCATCACGCGGACCAGATCCCCAACACTTGCCGTGTTCTTTTCGTCGTGGGCGTGCAGCTTAGACGAAGATTTGACCGGCTTCTTGTACAGCGGATGCTTCATCTGGCGATCCACGCGCACAACGATGCTTTTGTCCATGGCGCTAGAGACCACGGTACCCACACGCACTTTCCGGTTATTTCTTTCTGCCACCTGGCTCATTTACATCTCCCTGGTCACTTCTTGTCGTTCTTACCGGCGTCGGTATCAGACAGGATGGAGGTTTTGCTCTGCGCGAGTTTGGATATTCCCATTTCATCCTCGCGGAGCAACGTATTTATCTTGGCCGCCTCGCGACGGATGGTGCGCAGACGGAGCGGATTGTCGAGCGTCTTGTACGATTTGCGCATCACGAGATTGAAACGCTCGTCTTCAAGGTCGTTTTTCCTTTGCTCCAACTCGGTGCGAGTGAGTTCGCGCAGTTCCTGAATCTTCATGACTAGAATGCCTCAGTTTCAGCTCTGGTGATAAACTTGGTCTTCAGCGGCAGTTTGTTGGCCGCCAAATTGAGGGCCTCACGCGCAAGCTGCTCGGAGACACCCTGGATCTCAAACAACACCCGACCCGGCTTGACAACGGCCACCCAGTATTCCGGGGCACCCTTACCTTTACCCATGCGGGTTTCAGCGGGCTTCTTGGTTATCGGCTTGTCGGGGAAAACACGAATCCAGATTTTACCACCGCGTTTAATGTGTCGTGTCAGTGCCACACGAGCGGCCTCGATCTGGCGATTGCTCAGCCAGCACGGCTCAAGAGCCTTCAGGCCGAATTCACCGAAATCAACTGCCGTGCCACCACGGGCCTTACCGGTCAACCGGCCGCGCTGCACTTTACGAAATTTTGTCCTTTTAGGCATTAACATTGGCTAATACTCCACGCTCTGGTAATCTGGTTTATGCCTTCGGCTCTGTTCCGCCGGAACCGCCTGCGTCCTTATTCGGAGCGGCAGGTGCAGCCGGGGGTGTACTGGGAGCCGTGGTCGGGCCTTGAGGCCTGCGACCCTGTGGCGGTCGGGCATCTGGTCGACGGCCACGCGGGGCCGGACCTTTCTGTCCCGGACGACGGAGCCGTCCGCGCGGGCGCTTGTCACCGCGACCACCAGGTCCGTCATCTCTTCCTCGGCGGGATCTCGGCGACGGAGCACCGGTATCACGACCCTCGGATTTCTCATCCTGAACACCGTCAACCCACTGGCCTTTGCCCAGAATCTCGCCACGACAGATCCATACTTTTATGCCGATCGTGCCGTAGGTGGTATTCGCCGTGGAGGTAGCATAGTGAATATCAGCGCGCAGCGTATGAAGCGGAACGCGACCTTCCATATACTTCTCTGAACGGGCGATTTCTGCACCGCCGAGGCGGCCACCGCACTGAATCTTGATGCCCTGGGCGCCCATTTTCATAGTGGCAGCCAGTGACTTTTTCATTGCGCGACGGAAAGAAATACGTCCCTCGAGCTGTCGGGCGATCGAGTCGGCCACAAGCTGGGCATCCAGCTCCGGCTTCCTGACCTCGACGATATTCAGCAGGATGTCTTTCTTGGTCAGAAGCTGCAGCTCTTCACGCAGCTTGTCAACTTCGGCCCCTCTGCGACCGATCACGATACCCGGACGGGAGGTCATGATATCGACCGAAACCTTTTTGGGTGCGCGAGAGATCAACACGTTGGCTATACCGGCATTGTCAAGACGCTTTCTGATATAGCGCTTGACCATCATGTCCTCGTAAACCAGATCGGCGAAGTTCCGATCCGAGGCATACCACCGGCTGTTCCACGGCTTAATGATCCCCAGGCGGAAACCTATGGGGTGAGTCTTCTGTCCCAAATCTATCTCCTCAAAAAATCCATGCTATTCTCGTCTGTGCCTCAACGACCCCGCTGGGAGCCCTTCTGGCCTGTCGCCTGAGTCTTGGCGCTTTTCTTATCTGCAACCTTGCCGACCTTCTTCGGAGCGGTCTTTTTCGTGGCCGTCCCGCTCTTGGCAGACTTGGCTTTCTTCTTCGTATCCTTCTTCGGCGCCGCGGAACCCTTGGCGGCTACCTTGCCCGCCAGACTCTGCACGTCGACGCCCGCAACCGTATCGAGGTAAATCGCCAGATGGCAATAACGCTTGCGAATCCGATACACACGGCCCATGGACTGGAACTGAATACGCTTGGCGGTCGGTCCCGGATCCACACAAATCTGGCTAACCCGGAGATCCTCCGGATTCAGAGCCGCAGTACCTTCAAGCGACAACTTGTTGGCCACGGCCGCCTGCAGAACCTGTGCCATGTGATGCGCGGCGATCTTCGGCGTGAAGTTCAGTATATTCAGAGCCTTCGCGACCGGCTGTCCTTTGATCAGATCCGCAACCTGACGCATCTTGCGCGGCGGAATACTGAGGAACTTGGCCGTGGCAGTCGGCAGATGCCTCGGGGAGACCTTCCCCAACTGACGTCCGACCATCTCCGACGTTATGTGAACATTGGAATATCCCTGGCCGTTAAATACGGCGAACGTATGACCGACATATTCCGGTTTGATTTTTGTGCGACGGTTACGGGTCTTAATGACCTTCTTTTCGTCGGCTTCGTTGAGAGCGAGTACCGTTGCTAACAACTTATTAGTGACCGGACGGTCCTGTGCTTCCTGGGCCATACCTTACACTACCCTTTCAATTGCGAAGTGCGTTCGACCAGTTTGCCGCCATGTCCGCGGTAGGTCCGAGTTGGGGAGAATTCACCTAGCTTGTGCCCCACCATATTCTCAGTCACGTAAATCGGAATAAACTTATTCCCATTATGGACGGCAAATGTGTGTCCGACGAAATCAGGGCTGATCGTGGAACGACGTGACCAGGTTTTAACAACCTTCTTGTCACCGCTCTTATTCAGCTTATCGACTTTGGCCTGCAGCTTAATGTCGATATACGGACCTTTTTTCAGCGATCTCGGCATAAATTAACTCCGTGCTATTTCGCCTTCTTGCGACTTTCTACAAGGTGATCAAGTGACTTACGTTTGCTCCGGGTCTTGTACCCTTTCGTTGGTTTACCCCACGGGGTACAAGGGTGACGTCCACCCGACGTACGGCCTTCACCGCCGCCCATAGGGTGGTCAACCGGATTCATGGCCACACCACGAACGTTGGGTCGCCAGCCGCGCCAACGGGACGCACCGGCTTTTCCCCAGATAACGTTCTTGTGGTCAAGGTTCCCAACCTGGCCGAGGGTGCCGTAGCAGATGCACGGGACGGTTCTTACTTCGCCCGACGGCATCTTCAAAGTCACCTTGTTACCTTCTTTGGCTACGAGCTGGGCCATGGCACCGGCGGTACGCACCATTTGTGCTCCCTTGCCGGGGCGCAATTCGATGTTATGCAACATCGAACCCAGCGGCATCCTCTCGATTGGCATCGAGTTCCCGACACGGATCTCCGCCTCGGGACCTGACATCAGCATATCATTGACGTTGACGCCATCAGCGGCAATGATGTACCGCTTTTCACCATCAACGTAGTGCAGCAGGGCGATACGAGCGGATCTGTTCGGATCGTACTCAATCGAGGCTACGCGCGCAGGAATACCGTGTTTATTGCGCTTGAAGTCAATAACACGATAGAACCGTTTGTGTCCGCCGCCGCGGTTATAAGCTGTGATACGACCCTTGTTGTTACGGCCGCCGGATTTTTTCAGCGGTCGAAGGAGCGCCTTTTCCGGCACGGTCGACGTAATCTCTTCAAACGTCGGGACAGTGCGGAATCGCGACGAGGGCGTTACTGGGCGAAATTTCTTAATAGCCATATCGTCTTACCGTTCTTACATGTTCTCAAACATGCTAATGTTCTGATTATCCTTCAACTGAACGATGGCCTTCTTCCACGTGGAAGTCTTGCCGGCGAACCGGCCCATTCGTTTCAGTTTGCCCGGCATGATCATCGTTCTCACGGAAGCCACTTTGACGTTGAACGTCTTTTCGACCGCCGCCTTAATCACGTACTTGTTTGCTCTCTTGTCCACCTCAAAGACGTACGCATTGTTCGTCTCCTTGAGCGTCGTGGAACGCTCGGTCACCATGTGCGACTTGATAATCCGACGAGGGTCCAAGTTCATGAGAATACCTCCTCGATCTTTTCCAGGCCCGCTTTGGTGAACAGGACATAGTCCGCATCGAGAACCTCGTAACCGTTGGCCAGCGCGGCCCGGCGGTACTTCACACCCTCGATGTTGCGACAGGAAAGCGACAGATTGTCGTTTCTACCCTCGTCCAAGACCAGACATTTCTTGCCCTGAAGATCCAGCTTGGTCAGCATAGTGACCACCTGCCGGGTCTTGATTTCGGCAAACTCCGCCTTGTCCACGACCTTAATCTTCTCGTCTTTGGCCTTGTCAGAGAACACCGACTGCATTGCAAGCCGTTTCATCTTCTTAGGAAAACGCGAACCGTAGTCCCTCGGGTGCGGACCAAAAACGGTACCGCCGCCCTTCCAGACCGGAGACCGGCTAGTGCCGGAACGAGCCCGACCGGTGCCCTTCTGGCGCCACGGCTTACGGCCGCCGCCCCGGACATCTCTGCGGGTCCTGGTATCTGCGTTTCCCTGCCTCTGGCGGGCCAGATAATTCACCACGTACTGGTGCACCACAGCCTCGTTCGGCTCGATACCGAACACTTCGGACTTCAGATCGACAGTCCCGACTTCGGCACCCTCATGGTTGTATACTTTAACCGTCATGATCACTACCCACTAACGCCTGCGGTTGGATTTGCGAATCTTCAGAAGAGCACCTTTGTGTCCGGGCACCGGGCCCTTCACCAACATCAAGTTCTCTTCCTCGATAACCTTCACTATCACCAGGTTCAACGTCGTAACCCGATCTTTGCCCATGCGGCCAGCCATGCGCTGTCCCTTGAATACACGCGAGGGATACGATGACTGTCCGATAGAACCCGGAGCGCGCGACCGATCGGACTGACCGTGGGTCTGGTTCGCTCCACTGAAATGGTGACGCTTCATACCACCGGCGAAACCCAAACCACGGGAGGTGCCGGTAACGTCGACTCGTTCGCCTGTCTTGAAGATTCCGACTTTCAACTCGGAACCGATTTCAAGCTCAGCTTCGTCGTAACCGATTTCGCGAAGGAACTGAGTCGGATCGACCGAGGCTTTCGCGAACTGCCCCTTCATGGGCCTGTTCATCCGGTTTTTCTTGCGGACACCGAAGCCTACCTGGTAGGCCTCGTAGCCGTGCTTCTCCTGTGTTCGCTTACCAATCACCGGACAGGGCCCAGCCTCGATAACCGTACAGGGGACGGCCTCACCGCTATCTGCGAAGATGCGGGTCATGCCCAGTTTTCTGCCAAGAATCTCTTTCATATTCTTAACCTATCAGGTCTTGATTTCCACGTCAACGCCGGCCGGCAGGTCCAGCTTCATCAGGGCGTCAACCGTCTGCGGAGTCGAATTGTAAATGTCAATCAAGCGTTTGTGGACACGGGTTTCAAACTGCTCACGCGACTTCTTATCAACGTGAGGCGAGCGCAAAACCGTGTACACGGTGCGTTTGGTCGGCAACGGTACCGGGCCAACGATCTTGGCACCGGTTCGCAGTACGGTATTAGCAATTTCCTTGGTCGACCGATCAAGGGAATAGTGATCGTACGCCTTCAGCCGTATTCTTATTTTCTGAACATCCATAACAGCCTACCGTGTACCTATTCTTTTATTTCAGCGATGACGCCGGCGCCGATTGTACGGCCACCCTCACGAATCGCGAATCGAAGCTCCTGCTCCATCGCGATCGGCGTGATCAGCTCTATGTCCATCGTTATGTTATCACCGGGCATCACCATCTCGACTCCTTCCGGCAACGTCGCAACACCCGTCACGTCCGTCGTACGGAAATAGAACTGAGGACGGTAACCCGTGAAGAACGGAGTGTGACGACCACCCTCTTCCTTCGTCAACACGTAAACCTCGGCCTTGAACTTCGTGTGAGGAAGAACCGAACCCTTTTTCACCAACACCATGCCGCGCTCGATCGAGTCCTTATCTACTCCCCGAAGCAACAATCCGACGTTGTCACCCGCTTCAGCCTGATCAAGAAGCTTACGGAACATCTCTACACCCGTAACCACCGTCTTGCGGGTCTCACGGATACCAACGATCTCAACCTCTTCACCCTGCTTGATGACACCACGCTCTACACGACCCGTGGCCACTGTGCCTCGACCCGTGATCGAGAATACATCCTCTACAGGCATCAAAAACGGCTTGTCCGTCTCACGCTTCGGCTCAGGTATGTACGTGTCACAAGCATCCATCAACTCGTGAATCGACTTGAACGCTGGATCGTCGATCGGAGCACCTGAAGTACCGGCCGTCAGGGCCTGAAGAGCCGATCCGCGAATCACCGGAATGTCATCGCCCGGGAACTGATACGTGCTCAACAGATCACGTACCTCAAGCTCTACCAGATCCAACAACTCCGGATCATCCACCATATCAACCTTATTCATGTACACGATGATATACGGAACACCTACCTGGCGAGCCAGAAGAATGTGCTCACGTGTCTGAGGCATAGGACCGTCGGCGGCCGATACCACCAGAATCGCACCGTCCATCTGGGCGGCACCCGTGATCATGTTCTTGACGTAATCCGCGTGACCCGGACAGTCTACGTGCGCGTAGTGACGGTGCTCCGTCTGATACTCCACATGAGCCGTAGCGATCGTTATACCGCGCTCTCGCTCTTCAGGCGCGTTGTCAATAGAGTCAAACGAACGGATCTCCGTCGAAAACTTCTGCGCCATTGCCATCGTAATCGCCGCTGTCAACGTCGTCTTACCATGATCAACGTGACCGATAGTGCCTACATTTACATGAGGCTTACTGCGATCAAATTTCTCCTTCGCCATCTGTCCGGATCCTCCAGCTTTATACAGTAGTCTTATTTAACATTTTATATGACACGTCCGTCGGAATCTTCTCATACCGGGTGAACTCCATCGAGAACACTGCCCTGCCCTGCGAGATATTTCGCAGAGTGTTGGCATACCCGAACATTTCCGATAACGGCACCCTGACGGCGATAATAGTCACGTCATCGCGGGGAACCATGCCACCAATTTTGCCGCGCCGTGAATTCAGATCACCGACGACAGCCCCAACATACGCATCAGGCACCACCACTTCAACATTCATCATCGGCTCAAGCAAGACCGGCTCGGCTCGCCTGGCACCCTGCTGGAACGCCATGGACCCGGCGACTTTGAAAGCCAATTCATTGGAGTCCACTTCGTGGTAGCTGCCATCAAAAAGTTCGCAACGAACTCCGGTCATGGGATAACCGGCGAGTACGCCGTTCCCCATAGCCTCTTTCACGCCCTTCTCGACGGACGATATATACTCACGCGGAATGACTCCGCCAATAGTTTTGTTTTCAAATTGGAAATTAGATCCATCTTCGGTCGGCATGAGACGAAGTTTGACGTGTCCATATTGTCCCTTGCCGCCGGTCTGGCGGACAAATCGGCCTTCACACTCGACTTCGCGAGTGATGGCTTCCTTGTAAGAAACCGAGGGCCGTCCGACTGACGCATGCACGCCAAACTCTCTCACCAGGCGATCGGCAAGAATTTCCAGATGGAGCTCACCCATTCCCGCAATGATCGTCTGCCCGGTGTCTTCGTTTTGCTTCACGGTGAACGTCGGATCCTCTTCGGCCAGTTTGATCAGCGCCTCGCTCAGTTTGTCCTGGTCCGCCTGAGTTTTCGGCTCGATAGAAACCATCACGACCGGTTCGGGGAATGACATGCGCTCGAGAACAACCGGTTTCTTTGCATCGCACAAAGTGTCACCGGTAGTTGTTTTGCGGAATCCGATCGCCGCCACGATATCACCGGCATAGGCAGTCTTGATGTCTTCACGCTTGTTAGAGTGCATCCGTAGAATCCTGGCGACTCTCTCTTTGACACCAGAAGTAGTGTTCTGCAAGTACGACCCCGCCTCTACCTTGCCCGAATAGACACGCATATAGGTCAAACGACCAACGTAAGGATCGGTTACGATCTTGAACGCCAGTGCCGATGTCGGCTCATCAATCGAAGGCTTGCGGATGATTTCCTTTTCCGGGTTCTTGACATCATGTCCCTTGACCGCGGGCATATCCAGCGGTGACGGCAGGAAGTCAACGATGGCGTCGAGAAGCTTCTGAATGCCTTTATTCTTGAATGAGGAGCCGCAAAGCACGGGCACCATCTTCAGCTCTATAGTAGCCTGTCGCACTGCCGTCATAACCCTCTCGGGGTCGAGCGGCTCGTCGTGCAGAAACTGTTCGAGAAGCTTGTCGTCTATATCGGCTACCGCTTCGAGCAAGCGCTCGCGATATTCATTGGCCGAATCGATCATGTCTTCCGGCACTGGAAGGTCATCAAAAGTGACACCCTGCGAGTCCTCGTGGAAGACCCGGAATTTCATAGTCATCAAATCGACGATACCGGCAAACATCTCGCCCTCGCCGGCCGGAATCGCAATTGCCACACAGTTCGTGGCAAATCGGTCATTCATCATCTGCAGGGCATTGGCGAAGGAGGCCCCGGTGCGATCCATCTTGTTTATATAAGCGACCCTGGGGACCAGGTACTTGTCAGCTTGACGCCAGACGGTCTCGGACTGCGGCTCGACCCCCCCCACGGCACAGAACAGCGCCACGGCGCCGTCGAGAACGCGAAGTGAACGCTCTACTTCAACGGTGAAGTCCACGTGGCCGGGAGTGTCGATGATATTGATTGTATGATCACGCCAGAAAGTGGTAGTAGCAGCCGAGGTAATAGTTATGCCGCGCTCTTTTTCCTGTTCCATCCAGTCCATGGTCGCAGCACCGTCATCGACTTCGCCGATACGGTGAGTAGCCCCTGTATAGAACAGAATACGCTCAGTCGTCGTGGTCTTGCCCGCATCTATGTGGGCCATGATCCCGATGTTTCTGACTTTGTCCAATGTCGCCTGAGCGGACATAAAAAATCCCTGACTGATCCTTACAAAAAGCTACAATTACCAATAACTGCCAACAGTGACACTTATGGTTTTTCCAATCAGCAGGGTAGGAATAACCTTGAATGCCAAACCGTCGGCGTCACATTTCGCGGGTGTTCAATAGAAAACCCTCTTGTTTCTGCAGGCCCAGCCTGCAGACGCCTATGTTCAGGCTGCCCTAAAAGAGCAGCGCACTACCACCTGAAATGCGCAAAGGCCTTGTTGGCCTCGGCCATCTTATGTGTATCTTCTTTTTTCTTAATCGAAGCGCCTTCGTTGTTCGAAGCCGCCAAGAACTCAGCCGCCAGCCTATCCGACATGGATTTCTCTCCACGACCTTTCGAATAGTTTATAAGCCAGCGGATAGCCAACGCCGTCCGGCGATTCGCACGGACTTCCACAGGGACCTGATAGGTAGCACCACCAACACGGCGGGACCGAACCTCAAGCACCGGCTTGACGTTGTTCATCGCCTTGTGGAAAACTTCCAGGCCTTCCGACCCGGATTTGTCCTCGAGCTTGCCAAGGGCGCTGTAAAATACGTTCTCGGCGGTGGAGCGCTTGCCACCCTTCAAGAGACATGAGACAAACTGGGCAACCATTCTGTCTTTGAACTTGAAGTCGACGCGCTGTTCACGCTTCTCTGCTTTCGTTCTTCTGGACATCTTCTTCCCTTACCGCCTACTTCTTGGGTCTCTTGGCCCCGTACTTGGAGCGGCTTTGCTTACGTTCGGTGACACCGGCGGTATCCATGGTTCCACGGATAATATGATACCGGACACCCGGGAGATCTTTAATACGACCGCCCCTGATCAGGACAATTGAGTGCTCCTGAAGGTTGTGACCTTCACCCGGAATATAAGCCGTGACCTCAATCTGATTGGTCAGGCGAACACGGGCGACCTTCCGAAGAGCCGAATTTGGCTTCTTCGGTGTCGAGGTGTAGACTCTGGTGCAAACGCCGCGCTTCTGCGGGCACTTGGTCATAGCCGGAGCCTTGGTCTTCTCGACGATCCTCTTTCGTCCCTTACGAATAAGCTGATTTATGGTCGGCAAAATCGCTCCTAAATCTCTAGCAAACTATTGCAAATCGAATCAAAAAACAGACCCGCAATTTATCCAAAGCGTTCACTTTGTCAAGGCCTTTCAGGCATTTTCTTTAAAAATGTCAGCCACCGACTGCGCAGTCTCTTCTTCGACCTCTTCTGGTTTCTCTTCTTCGTCGTGAACAACCTTGACACCGCGGTACATCTCTATGCCCGTACCGGCCGGAATCAAGTGTCCAATAATGACATTTTCCTTCAGTCCCAGCAGATCGTCGACCTTGCCGGAAATCGCCGCTTCGGTAAGCACACGAGTGGTTTCCTGGAACGAGGCCGCCGAAATGAAGCTCTCGGTAGACAGCGAAGCCCTTGTGATACCGAGCAACAGCGGCTCGGCGGTAGCAGCCTCACCACCCTCGGCGATTACCCGTGAGTTCTCTTCGAGGAACCTGATCTTGTCGACCTTTTCCCCTTCAAGGAAATTCGTGTCACCCGGTGTGTCGATCACGACTTTCTGCAACATCTGGCGCACAATGATCTCAATATGCTTGTCGTTTATCTTCACACCCTGCAAACGATAGACTTCCTGAATCTCGTTTACCAGGTAAGCCTGCACCTCATACACACCGAGAATCCGGAGGATGTCGTGCGGATCGACCGAACCTTCGCAGAGC
Source organism: uncultured candidate division Zixibacteria bacterium (assembly GCA_963664195.1). GTDB lineage: Bacteria > Zixibacteria > MSB-5A5 > GN15 > FEB-12. The sequence continues at coordinate 2,564,159 of OY760907.1, read as the reverse complement.
CGATCTCCAGCACTCACCTGGTCACCGGAGTGAACCATAAGATGCTTGCCGTGAGGAATCAAATACTCGAAGGTCTCACCGGACTCGTCAGTCACGATGATCTGCTGCTGACCACGGACGATCTTGCCGAATTCGACTTCGCCCTCCACCTCGGAGATGACCGCCGGATCGTGCGGACGGCGAGCCTCAAACAGCTCCGCTACACGCGGCAAACCGCCGGTAATATCGCGAGATTTGGAAATCATGCGCGGCATCTTAACGAGGTGGTCGCCCGGTTTCACTTCCTTGCCCTCTTCCACCTGAAGCTGAGCGTCAGTCGGAACCCGATAGCTCGCTACCGTCTTGCCACTGGCCCCCTTAATCAATACGGTCGGGAACAGGGTTTTGTCGCGATGTTCCACGATCTTCAACTGGCGAAGACCGGTCTGCTCGTCGATTTCTTCACGAACCGTGCGGTCCTTGATGACATCCTTGAACTCAATGGTGCCCTCGCGCTCACAGACGATGGTACCGGTGTAAGGATCCCACTCGAAGATAGTATCGCCCTTTTTGACCTTCTGGCCGTCCTTGACCATCAAATGGGCACCATACGGCAGTTTCAAGCGGGCGCGGACGCGGTCGTCAGCATCGATGATATGAGCCTCACCAACTCCGTCGCGACTGGTGATTACAGAGGCCTCACCCTCGCGCTCGACGGCCGTAACACTCTGGAGTGAAATGGTGCCGTCGTACTTGGCGTCAACCACCGACTGCTCAGCGATACGCGCTGCCGTACCACCAATGTGGAAAGTACGCAGCGTGAGCTGAGTACCCGGCTCACCAATTGACTGAGCGGCGATAACGCCGATGGCTTCACCGATGTCAACCATCTGCATGTTGCCGAGATTTCGACCGTAGCATTTGGCACAAACACCGAACTTGGATTCACATGTCAGCACGGAACGGATGCGGACACTCTCGACACGAGCTTCCTCGATAGCGGTAGCCTCGGCTTCTTTGATTTCCTTGCCGGCTTCGACCAGGATTTCTTCAGTTATCGGATCGTAGACATCTTCCAGGGCCACACGACCGAGGATACGATCGGACAGCGACTCGATAACTTCCTCACCCTCCTTAAGGGCGGCAACATCGAGGCCCATAATCGTACCGCAGTCTATCTCGCGAACGATTACGTCCTGCGCAACGTCGACCAGTCGACGTGTCAGGTAGCCGGCATCAGCCGTCTTCAAGGCCGTGTCAGCCAATCCCTTACGGGCACCGTGAGTGGAGATGAAGTACTCCTGCACGGTCAGTCCCTCGCGGAAGTTCGAGGTAACCGGTGTCTCGATGATTTCACCAACACCACCCGTGATCTTCTTCTGCGGCTTGGCCATCAGACCACGCATACCGGCGAGCTGACGAATCTGCTCTTTGGAACCACGAGCGCCCGAGTCGGCCATCATGAAGATCGGGTTGAAACCCTGATCCTGAGCAGCCAGGTTGTTGAACATCTCCTCGGCCACCTCACTTGTGGTTCGGGTCCAAAGGTCAATAACCTGGTTGTATCGTTCACCGAACGTGATGTATCCACGCTCGTACTGCTTCTGAATTTTCTCGACCTGTTTCTCGGCCGCGGCGATCATGTGATCTTTCTCTTCCGGAACCACAAGATCAGAGATCGAAACCGTCACGCCGGCAAGCGTAGCGTACTCGAAGCCCATGAATTTCAAACGGTCAAGGAAGTTGATCGTTTCCGACGCACCACAGAGCCAGTAAGTCGAGTGCACCAGTTGTTCGATCTGTCCCTTCTTGGCGACAGCATTGAAATACGGCAATTCCTTCGGCAGCGAGTTGTTGAATATGATCCGGCCGGGGGTGGTCTCCAGCAGTTGCCCCCCTTCACGCACCTTGATCGGCGAGTGAAGGTCAACGTGTTTGTATTCAAACGCTTGAAGAACTTCGTCCCGGCTGTGGAAGATCATCCCCTCTCCCTTGCCGCCCTTGTATATCTTGGTCAGGTAGTAACAACCCAACACCATATCCTGCGACGGAATGGCAATCGGGCGACCTGACGACGGCAACAGGATGTTGTTGGTAGCCAGCATCAGCACGCGAGCCTCAAGCTGAGCCTCAAAACTCAGAGGCACATGCACAGCCATCTGGTCACCGTCAAAGTCAGCGTTAAACGCCGCGCAGACCAACGGGTGCAGACGAATCGCCTTGCCCTCGACCAGCACCGGGTAAAACGCCTGGATACCGAGACGGTGCAGCGTGGGGGCGCGGTTGAGCATCACGGGGTGGTCTTCGATGATCTCCTCGAGAATATCCCAGACCTCAGGCCTTTCCTTTTCCACCAGTTTCTTGGCGGACTTGACTGTCTGGACATACCCCTTCTCTTCAAGCTTCATAATAATGAAGGGCTTGAACAGCTCCAGGGCCATGTTCTTCGGTAGACCGCACTGGTGCAGTTTGAGCTCCGGGCCAACCACGATAACCGAACGGCCCGAATAGTCAACACGCTTACCGAGCAGATTCTGACGGAAACGGCCCTGCTTGCCCTTCAGCAGGTCAGACAGTGACTTGAGAGGTCGCTTCGAGTCACCACGCACAGAATGCGTACGACGACCGTTATCGAACAGAGCATCCACAGCCTCCTGCAGCATACGCTTTTCATTGCGCAGGATGACTTCAGGAGCCTGGATGTCAATCAGCTTTTTCAAGCGGTTGTTACGGTTGATCACCCGACGGTATAAGTCGTTCAAATCGGAGGTCGCAAAACGACCGCCTTCGAGCGGCACCAACGGGCGAAGATCCGGCGGGATAACCGGAACAACCTTCATGATCATCCACTCCGGACGGTTCTGGGACTGGCGGAAGGATTCAAAAATCCGAAGTCGTTTGAGCGTGTCCTTCTTGCGCTGTACAGAGGTCTCGACCTTTACCTGCGCGCGAAGCGTGGCCACCGTCTCATCTATGTCAATAGTCGCGAGGAGGTCGTGTACGGCAGCCGCACCCATACGGGCGTCGAATTCCTTGCCGGCCTCTTCCAGGTCGATAAACTCCTCCTCGGTAAGCACATCGCCGCTCTCGTAGGAGGAATTGCCCGGATCGATCATAATATAGGCTTCGTAGTACAGAATCTTTTCAAGTTCCCTGATCGACAGATCGAGCATATGCCCGATCCTTGACGGCAGAGACTTGAAATACCAGATATGCGAAACCGGTACGGCCAGTTCAATATGGCCCATGCGCTCACGGCGGACCTTGGACTGCGTGACTTCCACACCACAGCGGTCACAGACGATCCCGCGGAAACGAATGCGCTTATACTTGCCGCAATTGCACTCCCAGTCCTTCACCGGACCGAAGATCCGTTCGCAAAACAGACCATCGCGTTCCGGTTTGAACGACCGATAGTTGATCGTTTCCGGCTTGGTGACCTCACCAAATGACCAGGAAAGGATTACTTCCGGCGATGCGATCTGAATCTGAATGGCTGCAAAATCAGACGGCTTCTTCTGCTGGCCATGCGTTCTGTTGAAATCAACCACGGATTACTCCTTTTATCCCACAACCCCACCGGGGGCAATGTTTTCTGCTATCCGACACTTACTTCTCGATCAACTTCACGTCGAGACCGAGCGCCTGAAGTTCCTTAATCAGCACGTTAAACGCTTCAGGATATCCCGGCTCCGGCGGGTTCTCACCCTTGACAATCGCCTCATAAATGCGACTGCGACCGGTAACGTCGTCTGATTTGACCGTAAGCATCTCCTGCAAAGTGTAGGCGGCACCGTACGCCTCAAGGGCCCACACTTCCATCTCACCAAATCGCTGACCACCAAACTGCGCCTTACCTCCGAGCGGCTGCTGCGTGACCAGCGAGTATGGACCGATCGACCGGGCGTGAATCTTGTCATCAACAAGGTGAGAGAGTTTGAGAACATATATATAACCGACAGTGGTTCGGTTGCGAATCGGCTCGCCGGTACGGCCATCGTATAGCTGGAGCTTTCCGTCTGTCTCCAGCCCGGCCTCGGTGAGCTTGTCCCTGATATCCTTGATCGAGGCACCGTCAAACACCGGCGTGGCTATCTTCTGACCCAGCTTCTTGGCAGCCCAGCCGAGGTGCGTTTCGAGAATCTGTCCCACGTTCATACGCGACGGAACGCCAAGCGGGTTGAGAATGATGTCAACCGGCGTACCGTCTTCCATGTACGGAAGGTCCTCGACCGGTACAATCTTGGAGACGACACCCTTGTTACCGTGACGTCCGGCCATCTTGTCACCGACCGATATCTTGCGGCGAATCGCAATCGTAACCTTAACGAGCTGCTTGACACCCGGATTAAGTTCGGCACCACGCACGGCCTTGTCGATCTCGATTTCCCGCTGCTGCTTCTTCTGCTCGAGTATCTCTGCCGCCTCGGCGATGATCTTATCGACCTTCTCGTTGATGGCATCGTCCGAACAGAATCCATTAGCTGCAACTGCGTTATCAATCTCGAAATTCTCAAAGAAATCCGCTTTGTACTTGTGCCCGGAGCGAATAAGCACGGAATTGTCAATCGCCGACCGAACCAGACGCGAAGTCTGGCCATCAAGCAACTCGCCCAGCCTCTGGGCACGCCGACGACTGATATCGAGCATGATCTTGTTGAAGGTCTTATCGATCTCCGCACGCTCTTTCTTCTCTACCCGCTTGGCCTCCTCCGTTTTCTCCTTGCGAGAGAATAGGCGGGTCTTGATAACCACACCCTTCATTCCTGGCGGCGCCTTCAGAGAGGCATCACGTACGTCGCCCGCCTTCTCACCAAAGATAGCACGCAACAAACGCTCTTCCGGAGACAGCTCGGTTTCACCCTTCGGCGTCACCTTGCCAACCAGAATATCGCCGGCCTCAACCTCCGCACCCTCACGAATGATCCCCATGTCGTCCAGGTTCAGAAGAGCTTCTTCTGAAACGTTCGGGATTTCGCGGGTGATCTCTTCGGCTCCACGCTTGGTGTCACGAACCTGCAGCTCGTATTCCTCGATATGAATCGAGGTGAAGATATCCCGGTGTACCAGCCGCTCGGAGAGAATGATGGCGTCCTCGTAGTTGTACCCGCGCCAGGGCATAAACGACACCAGCGTATTGTTGCCAAGAGCAAGTTCACCGTCGTCAACAGCCGGACCGTCAGCAATCGTGTCGCCTTCTTTAATTACGGTGCCGGGCTTTACTACCGGGCGGTAATTGATACAGGTGTCCTGGTTCGAGCGGCGGTATTTCGTCAGCTTGTAAACGTCATCTTCAATATAGCCGAGTGAATCCGACTCCACCGAAACACTGGGTTCGATGATAATCTGCTCGGCATCAGCATACTTGACGGTGCCGGGTCGCTCGGCCCGAATCACTACACCGGCATCAATCGCCACACGCTCTTCCATACCGGTACCCACCACCGGAGCTTCGGTCCTGAGAAGAGGCACAGCCTGACGCTGCATGTTGGAGCCCATGAGCGCGCGGTTGGCATCATCGTGCTCAAGGAACGGAATCAGCGACGCCGCAACCGACACAATCTGCCGCGTGGAAACGTCCATATACTCGACCTCGTCAGCCTTCACCTGCGGGTAGTCCGACCGGCGACGGGCAGTAACGATATCGTTGACAAAGTTGCCTTTTTCATCCAGGGGCTCATTGGCCTGAGCGATAAGATACCGGTCTTCTTCATCTGCGGACAGATAGACGATCTCCTTGGTGACCCTGCCCTTGGTGACTTTGCGATACGGCGTCTCAAGGAATCCGTACTTGTTGATCTGGGCAAACGTAGCCATCGAGGTAATCAGGCCGATATTCGGACCTTCAGGCGTCTCAATCGGGCACATACGACCGTAGTGCGTATGGTGCACGTCGCGCACCTCAAAGCCTGCTCTTTCACGAGTCAGACCGCCCGGACCAAGAGCCGATAGACGACGTTTGTGCGTCAGCTCTGACAGTGGGTTCGTCTGATCCATGAACTGAGAGAGCTGCGAAGAACCAAAGAAGCTCTCGATTACCGATGAAACAGTGCGGGCGTTCACCAGCAACTGCGGCGTGACATTCTCCTGATCCTTCAGCGACAACCGCTCGCGAATCGTACGGGCGACACGGGAGAGTCCGACTGAAAACAGGTTGGCCAACAGCTCACCGACCGTACGGGCACGACGATTGCCGAGATGGTCAATATCGTCCGTAAAGCCAATATCGTTACACAGCCCGATCAAGTACTGAGTAATCGCAACGAAATCCCGGTTGTCAAAGACTGTATGTTCGAGCGGGATGTCAAGCTTGAGCCGCTGGTTGATCATATAGCGGCCGACTTCGCCGAGGTCATAACGCTTGTTCGAGAAAAACAGCTTGTCAAGCAGCCCCTCGGCCATCTCAATTGTGGGCGGCTCGCCAGGACGCATGAGCGAGTAAATCTTGACGAGTGCCTCTTCACGAGACTTGGTCGGGTCCTTCTTGATCGTGTTCAGAATCACGTACGCGTTGCGCGTCTTCTCTGCCGGCACGATACGAATCGACTTGTGACCGTTGGACTTGATCTCATCGATCACTTCCTCCGTCAGCGGCGTACCGACCGGATGCAGAATTTCGCCGGTCTCCTGATCGATGATCGTTTCGCCAAGGAATGCGCCTTCGTACTCGGGAGCCTTTTTACCGGTGAGGCTGAGCTTCTGGATATCGTAGTACAGGTCAACAAGCTCTTCGTCGCTCGAATATCCGATTGCACGCATTATCGCCGTCGCTGGCAGCTTGCGCTTGGAGTCGATATAGACCCACATGATATCGTTGATATCCAGGCTGAATTCGACCCAGCTTCCACGATACGGTATCACGCGAGCGGAATTGAGTTTCTTGCCGTTCGGGTGGATATCTTCGTCAAAGAACACGCCCGGACTACGATGCAACTGGCTCACCGTCACACGCTCGGCACCGTTGACAATAAACGTGCCCCAGCGCGTGATAATCGGCAGTTCGCCGAGGTACACGTCCTGTTCAACGATGTCCTTGACTTCTTTTTCATCCCCCTCGCCCTGACGGGCAATGAGTCGCATCGTCACCCTGAGCGGGGCGGCATAAGTCATGTTGCGTTCGCGGCATTCTTCAATGCTATACCGGGTAGGTCCCAGGTGGTAACCGACATACTCCAGGGAATAGTTTTCATGAACGTCACTAACCGGGAATATCTCAGAGAATATGCCGTGCAACCCGACCTGCTCGCGCTTATCCGGCGCTTTGTCGAGCTGAAGAAAGCTGTGATAGGATCGCAACTGCACGTCAAGCAGATTGGGCATATCGCAAGCGTCGGGAATTTTGGCGTAACTGGTTCTGGTCGTCACTGACTGGCCCAAAGTTATACCCTCCTACCTATAATCGAGAAAACCCACGCAGACGTACCTGTCCTGTGGGGATCACAAAATTCGATGAGAACGTTTACTGACCGTGGTGATCCTGCCATTTATTCCATTCTTCTCCCCGCCTCTTCATTGACGGTGGGGGAGCTGCCTACGCAGACTTTCACCATATAATCGCACAAAACGGCACAGGAACATACGGCCCATGCCCGTCGATATAGAACCGGCCGGGGAACAGTTTGTTCCCGGCCGGTTAAGTATCTAAAAACAAACTACTTAAGGTCGACCTGAGCGCCAACTTCTTCGAGCTTAGCTTTGGCTGCTTCAGCTTCCTCTTTCGGGATACCCTCTTTGATAGCCGTAGGGGCTGATTCAACGAGGTCCTTGGCCTCTTTCAGGCCCAGGGCAGTAAGTTCGCGGACGACTTTGATGACCTGAATCTTCTTGTCACCAATCGCAGTGAGCATAACGTCAAAAGCCGTCTGCTCTTCGGCCGCTTCAGCAGCTCCGCCCATCGGCATCATGCCACCCATCATCATGGGAGCAGCAGCCGTCACACCAAATTTGTCCTGGATAGCCTTGGATAGGTCAGCGAGATCCATCGCCGTAAGGGTCGATATCTTCTCAACAATTTCTTCAATTGCTTCGTTAGCCACGGTCTTTACCTCACACTATTGAACTAAATTACTACTTATCTTCACTTAATATCTCGAAACTGCCCTTTACCCAAACGGTGAGACCAACCCGCTTAGAAGCATGGGAACAACAGTTCCTTCAAAGGTCTCCGCTTACAATACTATTCCTCGCCCTTCTTCTTGTCAGCCAGAGCATCGAGAGATCCCACCAGTTCACGGAAGAATCCATCAAGGGAGCCAACAAGTTCTGTCAGCGGCGATTCAACAGCTGCGACAACCTGCGAAAGCAGTACATCTCTCGGCGGAAGCTCGGCCAGAGCCTTGACATCCTCAGGGTCGTGGATTTGGCCTTCCAGGAAGAAAGCCTTGAATTTCGGCAGATCCCGCTCCTTGTGGGAGTCATAGAGAATCTTCGCAGCCACCGACGGATCGTCGGAAGCAAACGCAACAGCCGTGGGGCCGGTGAAGAACTCATCGAGACCTTCAACGCCCGCATCCTTGGCAGCCAGCTTGAACAGCGTGTTTTTGGCAATCAGGTACCTGACCTGATTCTGTCGAAGACTGCGGCGGAGAACCGTCATATCGGCCACATTGAGGCCTTGATAGTCGGTAACAAAGACAGCGCCAGCGCCTTCAAATAGCTCTTTTATGTCAGCTACTACTTGTGTTTTCTCAGCTTTAAGCATCTTTGAGAACTCCTCGTCTTCCTACTTCTTCACTGCCGCAAGAATTTCGGCGTGATCCAGTTTAATCCCGGGACTCATCGACGAACAAATCGCCGCACCCAAGAAGTACGCCCCTTTGGCAGCCACGGGCTTGGCCCGCAGAATCGCGCTGATAAACGCGTGGACGTTCTCAATTATCTTCTGATCTTCAAAGGAGAGTTTTCCCAATGAGACCGCTACGTTTGCCTGACGGTCGACGCGGAACTCAATGCGTCCGGCCTTGACCTCATTGACCGTACGGGCCAGATCCATTGTTACCGTGCCCGTTTTCGGGTTCGGCATCAGGCCGCGCGGGCCGAGGATTTTACCCAGCCGGCCGCAGACCTTCATCATGTCGGGCGTCGCGATTGCCACATCAAAGTCCGTCCAACCACCCTGAATCTTCTCCGCCAACTCAGCCCCACCGACAAAATCGGCACCGGCTTCGGTAGCCTCTGTCGCCTTGTCACCCTGAGCAAACACCAGAACCCGCACCTGTTTACCATCTCCATGGGGCAGTGAAACCGTGGCTCGCACCATCTGGTCAGCATGCTTCGGGTTCACACCGAGGCGAACGGCCACTTCGACCGATTCATCAAACTTGGTGTAGGTGTTTTCCTTGAGAATCTTTACCGCTTCTTCGAGCGAATACCGTTTACTGCGGTCAATCGCTTTCCGGAAAGCATCGTACTTCTTCGAACGCTTCATATGTGTTTCTTCTCCCTCTCGACAACCGGATGTCGAGGTGCAAACGAATTACACAGGTTGTTACTTCTGCTACTGGACCTCAATACCCATGGAGCGGGCGGTCCCCGCGACCATCTTCATCGCCATTTCAATCGACGACGCGTTGAGGTCTTCCATTTTCGTGGTGGCGATCTCACGGATCTGATCAGCGGTCACCCGGCCGACCTTATCCTTGTTGGGAACGCCCGACCCCTTCTTGATCTTGGCGGCCTTACGCAGAAGCGTGGACGCCGGCGGGGTCTTGGTAATAAAAGTGAAGGACTTGTCCTCAAAAACGGTAATAATGACCGGAGTCAATATCCCGTTACCACTCTGTGTCCTGGCGTTAAACGCCTTGCAAAACTCCATGATATTGACGCCGCGCTGGCCAAGGGCCGGGCCCACCGGCGGAGCCGGGTTGGCCGCTCCGGCCGCAATCTGGAGTTTGATGAGGGCTGCTACTTTCTTTGCCACGGTACTTTATCTCTCCAAGAACAGCTTGTTTACTAAGCTTTGGTTTTCACCAAATCGACCTGGAGGAAATCCAGCTCAACCGGCGTGGGACGGCCGAAAATCGAGACCATCACTTTTACTTTCCTGCGTTCCATATTGACTTCGCTGATTGTCCCCGAGAAGTCCATAAACGGACCGTCGTTGACTTTCACCGGGTCGCCCGCCTGGAACGGAACATCGGTGGCTTCCTCAGTTCGACTGCTGTCGATCTGTCCCACGATGCGCTCGACCTCCGCCTGCTTCAGCGGCGAGGGCTTTCCGGCGGCGCCCACGAAATTGGTGATACCGGTAGTAGACACAACCAGATTCTGGGTCGTCTTATCGAGATCAACCTCAATCAGGATGTAGCTGGGCAGAAACTTCTTCGTGCTGGTAGAGCGCTTGCCCTGCCGCATTTCGGTCACCTGCTCCGTAGGAACAAGAATCTGACCGAACTTCTCCTGAAGTCCCGCATTTTCAATCGCCGACTCCAGATAGGTCTTAGCCTTCTGTTCGTGTCCGGCGTACGTGTGGACTACATACCACCTGAGAGCCATTTATCCTCCCATACCGGCGCCGAAAATCGTCTGAATCGCCAGAAGAAGAGCGCGGTCAACAATACCGATAAAAATCGCCACGATGAGCGACACTACGACGGTCACTATCGTCGAACCGATCAACTCGTCCTTTGACGGCCAGGTCATTTTCCGCAACTCGGCCATGGTCTCTTTGAGATATTTCTCGATCTTGTTCAAGACATCACCACAATATGTTATTTGCAGGCCAGGAGGGACTTGAACCCCCAGCATCCGGTTTTGGAGACCGGCGCTCTACCAATTGGAGCTACTGGCCTATATGTATTGCTATCTCGTTTCCTTGTGCGGCGTGTGCTTGTTGCAGAACGGACAGAATTTACGGAATTCCACGCGCTCAGGATGCAACCGCTTGTTCTTTTTCGTGTCGTAGTTACGACGCTTGCACTCGCCACAGGCCAATGTAACTCTATCTCTTGGCACTTGCTCTTACCATCCCTTCGAGGAGGCTATTCTATTCTTTTATTTCAGCGATGACGCCGGCGCCGATTGTACGGCCACCCTCACGAATCGCGAATCGAAGCTCCTGCTCCATCGCGATCGGCGTGATCAGCTCTATGTCCATCGTTATGTTATCACCGGGCATCACCATCTCGACTCCTTCCGGCAACGTCGCAACACCCGTCACGTCCGTCGTACGGAAATAGAACTGAGGACGGTAACCCGTGAAGAACGGAGTGTGACGACCACCCTCTTCCTTCGTCAACACGTAAACCTCGGCCTTGAACTTCGTGTGAGGAAGAACCGAACCCTTTTTCACCAACACCATGCCGCGCTCGATCGAGTCCTTATCTACTCCCCGAAGCAACAATCCGACGTTGTCACCCGCTTCAGCCTGATCAAGAAGCTTACGGAACATCTCTACACCCGTAACCACCGTCTTGCGGGTCTCACGGATACCAACGATCTCAACCTCTTCACCCTGCTTGATGACACCACGCTCTACACGACCCGTGGCCACTGTGCCTCGACCCGTGATCGAGAATACATCCTCTACAGGCATCAAAAACGGCTTGTCCGTCTCACGCTTCGGCTCAGGTATGTACGTGTCACAAGCATCCATCAACTCGTGAATCGACTTGAACGCCGGATCGTCGATCGGAGCACCTGAAGTACCGGCCGTCAGGGCCTGAAGAGCCGATCCGCGAATCACCGGAATGTCATCGCCCGGGAACTGATACGTGCTCAACAGATCACGTACCTCAAGCTCTACCAGATCCAACAACTCCGGATCATCCACCATATCAACCTTATTCATGTACACGATGATATACGGAACACCTACCTGGCGAGCCAGAAGAATGTGCTCACGTGTCTGAGGCATGGGACCGTCGGCGGCCGATACCACCAGAATCGCACCGTCCATCTGGGCGGCACCCGTGATCATGTTCTTGACGTAATCCGCGTGACCCGGACAGTCTACGTGCGCGTAGTGACGGTGCTCCGTCTGATACTCCACATGAGCCGTAGCGATCGTTATACCGCGCTCTCGCTCTTCAGGCGCGTTGTCAATAGAGTCAAACGAACGGATCTCCGTCGAAAACTTCTGCGCCATTGCCATCGTAATCGCCGCTGTCAACGTCGTCTTACCATGATCAACGTGACCGATAGTGCCTACATTTACATGAGGCTTACTGCGATCAAATTTCTCCTTCGCCATCGTCTGACTTCTCCTTACGCTCTAAAAAGAGCCCAGAACCAGGATTGAACTGGTGACCTCATCCTTACCAAGGATGTGCTCTACCGACTGAGCTATCTGGGCTTATCAAAAACTTTGTTTTTGCGCCTGTCTTACCTTATATGCCGATAAAAATAGGCATACCCCTGCTAGGGGGAGCCTTCAATATAGATTTGGCCCCCAACCTGTCAAGGCTTTTTTTAGCTTAAATTAGGCCTATTTCACCACTTGGAGTGATTGGTGGGCCAACCCTGAACCCGAATTCGACAGAATCTATCGAATCAACCGACCAAACGACTGTTTGGACCTTCAAACCCGCCCGCTACGTGCTGTCGGGTGGCCCCTTCAGGCTTGCTTGGAGTGGTACTATCCGGGCCAAACAAGTTTGACCCGGCCACCCGGACCGGTCGTCTGCCTGCGGCAGACTCTCTTTTCGGCAGGTCTGCAGACAGACCTTCCCTACAAGTTTCGAGCCTCGATTTCGGCGATTAGCGAGTCCAGAGGCAGTACATTCATCTCGATCCGCTGAGAATCGGTCGTCGCGGAGTCAATCGGGAACAGATACCAGTGCCCGGTCGAGTCGGTATTTGACTGGGTACCGTATTTCTGAGGCTTCTTCGAGAACACCAGATACCGGTCAAGAGACGCCGCTGCCAGCTTGCGGGCGTCATCCCACCCCCTCCGAACAGCCTCCATTGCAAGTTTGTGGGCCAGAAGATAACACTCGCGACAACTGCCCGGGTCCGAATGCTGGAGAATGAACGCTGCTCGATGCAGGTCCTGCGGATCGTCGATTCCCCCCTGCGCCAGCAGATCCATAACGACCTCACGATGTTCCCGGTCGGCCGCGTCAACGATACCGTAGTCGAGAGTGTCATTCATCCGAAGCTCTTGATCTTCCTCAACCATCTCTCTGAGCAAACGGGAGACTTCCGGTTCCGGCGGATCGGGTGGTTTGGGGCGCTCCTCGATGCAGGAGGTGGCTATCAATGCAGTGGTTAGCAGTAGAATAGTGGCGATTCTGTGTGTCATTCCTTGTTTTCCTTTAGTGAGCCTTCACGGGCAGCCTGCCATGCCTTGTGCAGAGCCTCGTAGACGGCCTTCCCTCCGTCAGGAAAATGTGAGAGTCTGATCTTCCGGCCCTTGACGGGATGAATGTGAAACACGTATGTCTTGGACGCTATCTCACTTTCGTCATAAGAGCCCTCGATCTTGCCGATATCGCTGTACCTGACTCTGCGGTCACCTGTCCAGCGATGCACGATAACTTGATCGCTCAGTACGGTGATGGCCTTTGTCTGGAATAGTGCAACAACCAGCATGGCTATCGCCCAAGAGGAAAACAGAGGCGCCGGAAGTTCCGTGTGCTGCTCGGTCAACAGCAGCCAGCCAGCCACGGCAAAACAGAACCCAACCAGGCTCCACATGAAAATGAACACGAGCTTCGCCCGTTCGAATCTCGTACCGAGCGGGGGTTGCGGAACGGGGGGCACCCAGGATTGGAGCACTTCGAATAGTTCATTGTATCCGGTTAGCTGGCTACCGAACGTGAATAGTGTCGCACCGCCGTGATCCCGAACTACGACCGTTTGCATCATGGGGCGTTCATTGACGGATGCAATCTCGGATTTGCTCATCGTCCTGTTCTGCCCCAAGAGGCAATGTGCCTCGAGCAGATCACCGCGCAGAGTGATCGTTCTCGACAACGCCACATACAGATACATGCCCAGGGTGGAAAAGGCCAAGAACCCTACAGGCACCCACCATTCGTTCGCCAGCTCTTGCGAATTCGTCGTAAGAAAAAAAGTCAGGATGAGGACGGCGAAGAAAGATGCAACCAACAACCCAATGGCTCTGAGATACCAGGAATACTTGAATACGCGAACCGAAGGATTACCTATATGAAGATCGTCTGACATGGACACTCCTCGAAAGGATCAGAATCGGCACAAAAAAAAGCGGGAGACGAGGCTCGAACTCGCGACCAACAGCTTGGAAGGCTGTGACTCTACCAACTGAGTTACTCCCGCTTACAGCAGTCGCTATATTACCGATCCACTACTGCTTATGCAAGTCCTTTCTTAGCGGCGAGCGGCATTCGTAACGACTCGAAATTGGGGGGCCAGTCTTCGTAGGGCAGGTCTGTCCTCAGACCTGCCGGAAAGAGAGTCCGCCTCAGGCGGACGATACTGTATCGATGTGCGACGTCGAAGCGGGCACACGAGGGCGTGTGCCGCGCACGGGACAATAGTTCAGTCTTCGTAGGGCAGGTCTGTCCTCAGACCTGCCCTGCAAAAACAAAGAAACTTGACTTTGGAAATGCGTGAAAGCGCTCAGGAGTTCGGCAGGACGCCCCAGTGAAGTTTGCCGCGAAGAGTACGGTAATACGAATTCTCCGGCAACACCACCAGTTTGCTTTTGTGCTCCGCGCGAGATATCGTCACAGTCTCGACATCGCTCAACTCCACCCCGACCTGACCGTCGAGAGTAAGCATGGCAATCCTGTTCTCAGTCAATACTTTGAGTTCCATTCTGTCGTTGCCGGAGATAATCATCGGACGTGTAGTCAGAGAAAACGGCGCGATCGGTGAGATAATCATCGCGTCCATCCCCGGAGTGACAATCGGTCCACCCACGGCCAGATTGTAGGCAGTCGAACCGGTGGGAGTGCAAGTAACGAGCCCGTCGGCAATATACGTCAGGACATCCTCACCGTTGATTTTCATATTGATATCCAGCACACGACTGACCGGGCCGTTGTCCAACACGATGTCGTTCAACGCATACGGCAGAGGCAGCGGCGGTCTTCCCGACACCTCCGCTTTGAGCATGAACCGTTCTTCGACCCGGAAATCCCCGGCGATAATGGAATCCAGCGCCGATATGAGCTGTCTGGGCGTCTGCTGCGTGAGAAAACCCAGCGATCCCAGATTGATGCCCAGAATCGGGGTTCCGTGCGAACCGACCGACCTCACTGCCGAAAGAAACGTCCCATCTCCCCCCATGGACACCAGAAAGTCAACCTGAGCGGCCAGTCCCTCGCGGGGTGCAAAGCGTTTGTAGTCGGGAACAGAGTCCTCAAGGTCAGCACAAAGCGTTAGCTCGTTGCCGGTGACTTTGGCCCATTTGATAAGACTGTCGATGGCTTCCCGTCCGCCGGTCCGCCTGAGGTTGGTAATCAGTCCGAATCGCATCTGTGTCATCTCCTGCGGGGCAAGATAACACCGCAGTTTGGACTCTGGCAAGGGATGTTTGGCTATAAGCGGACACTCAAAGAAAGAAAAGGTGACCGAGATACTCAGTCGGGATCGGTGCCGGTGAGGCTGATTTTGTCGAGTTGGCCTTCTGCCTGACACGTAACGGCGCCCGACAGGAGTGCTCTGTGCCTCCCGACAAACCCGGAGATCGTCTTCAGAAGGCCTTCAGAATCAAGTCCCAGTTCGCGGAACAGCTCGGCGCGTGTGCCGTGGGCAATGAACTGATCAGGAATACCAATCGCCTTGAACTTGCCGCTAAATTCCTGGTCGAGCAAATGCTCCGCGACCGCCTGGCCGAATCCTCCCCGCAGTGCGCCTTCTTCAAGCGTGAAAACAATCCGCGACTCGCGACACACTTCCGCCAGCATGTCGGCGTCCAATGGTTTGACAAAACGAGCGTTGATGAGAGATACCGATATCCCCTGCTCCGCCAGTCTGTCGATAGCCGGTTGCACTCCGGCCACCATAGAACCAACCGCCAGAACCGCTACTTCCGACAGACCGCTCAACCGTTCCCAACGGAGCCATTCGATGGAATCAATCTCGTCGTGCATCTCAGACGGTACCGTCTCTCTCGGATAGCGGATAGCCGTAATCCCGCCGATATCGGCATTCCGTGTGTGATGCAGCATGGCGCGAAGTTCGTTGCCGTCTTTCGGCGCGGCTATAGTTACGTTCGGCACCGAGGACAGATAAGCCATATCGAACACGCCGTGATGGGTGGGACCGTCGGCCCCCACCAATCCGCCGCGATCCATACAGATAACGACCGGAAGGTTCTGGATAGCCATGTCATGAATAACCTGATCGTAAGCCCGCTGCACAAAAGTCGAGTAGACTGCGAGATACGGTTTGATACCTTCGGCCGCCAGAGCCGCGGAAAACGTACCGGCGTGCCCTTCGGCAATACCGACATCGAAAAACCGCTCGGGAAACTCCTTCGCAAAACCGTCCAAGCCCGTACCAGGTGCCATGGCCGCAGTGATCGCCACCACTCTGTCATCGGCTTCGGCCAGCTCAATCATGGTGTTGCCGAACACTCGCGTGTAGCTCGGTAGAACGCCAGATGAGGGCCTTGCCTTGCCGGTCATCTTGTCAAACTTGCCGATAGCATGGTAACGATGGATGTCCTCTTCCGCCGGAAGGTACCCCTTCCCTTTTACCGTGGCCACATGCAGCATGATCGGGCCGTCGATGTTCTTCACGTCGGCCAGCGTTTTTGTCATCAGCGGAAGATCGTGACCATCGATTGGACCAAAGTACTTGAATCCGAGTTTCTCGAACAGCATTCCCGGAACAAGAAACCCCTTGATCGATTTTTCCAGACTCTGGATGGTTGTACGAATTCTGTCACGACGTTTGAACCGTCCCGTCAATTCCCAGACGTCCCGGCGCAGCTTGTTGAATTTCTCGTCGACCAGGATGTTAGTGAGATATTTCGAAAGAGCGCCCACGTTCTTTGAGATCGACCACGTGTTGTCATTCAGGACAACGATGAGGTCTTTAGCGAGCGATCCGGCGTTGTTCATACCTTCGAATGCCAGCCCACCGGTCATAGCACCATCGCCGATGACCGCGATAACTTTGTTATCCCCGCCGAGCAGATCTCTCGCGGCGGCGAATCCAAGCGCGGCTGAAACCGAGGTCGAGGCATGTCCCGCACCAAACGGATCGAATTCGGATTCGGTCCGCTTGCAGTATCCGGCCAGACCTTTGTATTTGCGAAGCGTTTCGATCTGATCTCGTCGCCCGGTCAACAACTTGTGTGCGTAAGTCTGGTGGGAAACATCCCAGATGATTCGGTCGGCCGGCGTGTTGAACACGTAATGCAATGCGACGGTAAGCTCGACCGTTCCAAGGTTCGACCCCAGATGCCCCCCGGTATGGGCGACGGCGGCGATAATCTCCTGGCGAACCTCCTCGGCCAACTCGGTCAGTTGCTCAAGACTGAAGCGACCGGATGTCTGCAGGAGATGTGATGTTCAGGAGATGCTTCATTACAGTTCTATACGCTTCGCTTCAGCTTTCCCTTTGGCCGATAAACCGTGCGAGATACATTAGGAAATTGTCTTCGTCCGGGTCAAACAGATCGAGGGCACCGTCGATAAGCCGTGTTGCTTCTTCGCGCGACGCCTCGGTGCCAATCGCACCCGGATAAGTTGCCTTCTGGTTCTTAGTATCCGAACCGACTTGTCTTACCCAGCAGTTCCTGATCTCCGACAATATCAAGGACATCGTCAACTATTTGGAACGCAAGGCCGATCTTCTCACCATAAACCGTCAGTCGCTGCAATTGCTCCGGTGTCGCACCGGCAAGAATCGCACCGATCCGCACCGAGCCACGTATCAACGCTCCAGTCTTGCGGCAATGTATATTCATCACTTCATCGCGCGTGACCGGACGCCCCTCGGCCTCCATATCCGCCATCTGACCGCCGAGCATACCGGAAGTGCCCACCGCTTCGGCCAATTCCATCACAACGTCAACAGATCCCGTACCAGCCATCAGCTCAAATGCGATCACGTGCAGAGCATCACCGGCCAGTGTGGCTATTGCCTCGTCGAACTTCTTATGACAGGTTGGCATGCCGCGGCGAAGGTCATCGTCGTCCATGCACGGCAAATCGTCATGGATCAGCGAATATGTGTGCACTGCCTCCAGCGCTGCCATCGCCCGATGAATTCTGTCGGTATCTTGCGAGGCGTCACCGCCACAATACTCGAAGGCCGCCAGAGCCAGAATCGGACGAAGCCGCTTGCCCCCCGCCATGAGCGAGTATCGCATTGCCTCATGAAGTGAACGTGGCTCGGTCTCCTCCGAAGGCATATACTCGTCCAGCAGTCGATCGGTCAGTTTGCGACCGTCTTCAAGATACTGCCGTCCGTCAATAGCGGTAAATGACGTCAAATGCCCTCATCCTCTTCTTCAAAATCAACCTCAGCGACAACGCCGTTCTTCTCGGCGATCAGCTTGATTTTGGCTTCTGCCTCCGAAAGCTTGCCGTCGCAGAATTTCGCAATCTGGAGTCCTTCGGTGTAGAGGTCTATTGCCTCTTCCAATTTCGGTTCGCCGGACTCCAACTGCTCGGTAATCTCTTCGAGCCGCTCCATGGCCGACTCATAGTCTTTATATTTCTTTTTTGCCGTCATGGTTGCAACTATAACTTCTCTTGTTTCGATTCCACGACCGAGACCAGACGGCCATCGGGCAGTATCGTTTCCATCTTTCCGCCCTCGTCGATATCCTTCAGCGACTTGATTAGCGCATGATTGTCGGCGCCCCGACTGACCGAATACCCTCTCGCCAGAGTCTTGAGCGGTGATAGCGCTTCCAGCGAGGACAGCCTTAAAGATAACCGGTTCTTGTGACGCTCCAAACTGTTTTTTCCCGCACTCGATAGCAGTTGGTGACTGACATCAAGATGCTGGCGACGTTGATTCACAAGGTCCAGTGGCCTCTGATACACGGGCCTGTCGAGCGTCGAATCCAACTCCTGACGCGCCCGTGTCACCCGATATTTCAGACTGGCCGTTGCATCGCGGACAAGCGATTGGACCAAATCCATGTAATCATCGAGCGACCAGACCGCCAACTCCGCCGCCGCCGAAGGCGTCGGAGTGCGAAGATCCGAGGCCAGATCGGACAACGTTATGTCCACCTCATGGCCTACTGCCGATACGACCGGGATATTCGATGCTACAATCGCACGCACCGTTGTCTCCGTGTTGAACGGCCACAGATCTTCGAGTGAACCTCCCCCTCGTCCGGTGATGACAATATCGATATCGTCGCGCGTATTGAAATACCGGATACCGGCGGCTATTGTCTCCTCCGCCCCGTCTCCCTGGACTTTGGCCGGGTAGATGATTAGTTGCACGGTGTGATTGCGACGGCGGGCGATCTGAATAATATCGCGAATCGCGGCCCCGGTCGGCGAAGTGACAATCCCGATCTTCTTGGGATACGACGGTAGCGGTTTCTTCAGGGCTTCGTCGAATAGCCCCTCGGCGTGCAGCTTTTCGTAGAGTTGCCTGAATGCGAGTTCCAACTCACCCATACCGGCCGGGACGAGACGTTTGGCCGTGAGTTGATACTGGCCGCCTTTCTCGTACACGGAGATATCGCCGAATGCTAGCACCTTCTGGCCGTTTTCCGGCTCGAACTTGAGATACGCCCCCATCGATTTCCACATCGTCACTTTGATGACGGCCTTATCGTCCTTGAGGGTGATATACCGATGCCCGGACGAGTGGTGGTGATAGTTGGAAATCTCGCCCTCAACCCAAATGCCCTGGAACTGCCCTTCGAGGGCACTTTTGATCATACGGGTGATAGCGCTGACGGTGTAAGCCTGTGGACGGTCTTGCATGGGGGATAATAGGCGATGTTTCAGGGCTTTGGCAATGATTTAATGGGGGGGAGTTTTGTCTTGTAGATCGGCGTTCCAAGGTCACAAACCTTGTGACGGAGAAACCTGACAGGCTCTTGCAGCCGACTGATCCTTCACCCACAAGCTCCGAACGGAAGACTAGATCGTATACTTGCTAAATCGCTTGAGGGTGGCACCCTTACCCTGAGACTCCGTATATCCTCTTCGCCTTGGTGCCGCATCCGCTTGCGGTGCGAGTGGATTCCAATCAAGTCACTCTGGCAATCAAGTCACATTGAGCCTGTCGAAATGTGCATCACTTGATTGCGTCTTTCCAAAACCAATAATCGAAACCTTGCTCTCCGTTGACAATATGCTATATTCTGTCAATAGCATCGGGGAATTTCTATCAGAACCTATCGCACGAGAGCATGTGAAGCATGGAACCTATTTGGGCTACTATTGTCATCGGAGTCGTCGTCGGCCTGGTAGTATGGGGGATATCCTTTGCGATCCAGAGGAATCGAGAGAAGAAGACTCGCCGTGAAGGCCAATACGCCGTAGTCTGGAAGAAATCCAGCAATCTTCAGCCTGAAGAGGTCATGGGCTCGTTAAGAGGCAAGGCCAAGTACGGATTTCACGAGTACTACAAACCCCGACAGCACGATGAGGAAATCCGCAAACGGATAGAGGATGGCAAGAATGTTCTGGTAACTGGTGATCCCTTGGCCGGTAAGTCCAGGGCTGTGCTTCAGGCCTTGCGCTCCCTGAATGACAGACATGATGTCTTGATCCCGTATCCCACGGACATAGATGTCGAGAATTTCGAGATACCAAAGCGTCTGATGGAGACCGGCAACCCAGTACTCCTTCTCGACGATCTTGAGAACTACGCCAAGCTCAACAACTGCAAGCACCTATTGAATAGATTCGAACGATGTGACATCCAAGATAGGGGCATCATCGTCGCCACATGCCGGAGCGGACCAGAGTTGGCTACCGCAAGAGCCAAACTCGACAGCTACTTCTCTCTCTTCGGCGATCCGATCGAGATAGAAAAGGCTCCTGCAGAGTTTGCGAACGAAGTAGCAGATAGCACCGGCAAGACGGTGCCGGAGCACTTCAACGGTACAGTCGGCTCTATCTTTCTACCGCTTGACACTATGCGGAAACGCTACGACGAATGCGACGAGAATCAGAAAGCCGTGTTGCAGAGTCTCCGGCGGTTATATCTCGCGGGTATCTACGAAGGTAAGGAGGAGTTCTCCGTAGACCGGGTGAAGCGAGTGTTTGAGTCGCTCAATGAGTTGACACTGAAGCCGCACGAGTGGAAGGCACTGCTTGGGAGATTAGAGCACCGAGCCTTTCTCCGCGAGGCCGGTGAGACCATCACGGTTGAGCAGACCTATCTGGAGCAGATTGTTATGGATGAGGTCCAACTGATGGACAATTTCCGGTCCATGCTGGGTCTGTTTGGCGATGATCCGGTGGCCATGTGGTGGCTGGGCAACGCAGCGCTCAAAGCCGGTCAGAGTTGCACAGACACGGTCGAATACGACGAAATGGCGGTCGAAGCCTATGACTGGGCCCTGTTGACATGGTCACCGGAGCAAGACGCACTAGGGTTTGCGAACGCTGCGCACAATAAGGGCGTGGCACTTCAAGGTTTGACGGAATGTCAAGGCAATCCGAGTCACGTTCAGTCAGCGGTGGAAGTTCTGGGGAATGCTTCAAGTGTCTACGGCAGACTTAAACGGCCGTCAGACCTCGCCACGTGCCAAATCAGCCTCGGTAACGCCTTTGTAACACTTGCTCGTTTTCATGAGAGAGGGCAGAACACTAGAAAGGCAATAGCGGCCTACAGAGGAGCATTGGAGATATACACTTTCGAAGACTATCCCCGTGACTTCGCTTTGGCCCAGACCAATGTTGCATGCGCCTACGGTGAACTGGCCAATGTCGAGGATACTGCTCGGAACTGCCGTAGAGCTATCGCCGCATGTGGCGAGGCGGCGAGAGTTTACTCTGCCGACGAGTACCCAGATATCTACGCTATAAACAAGAACAATCTGGGGGGACTACACTGGACCTTGGCTAGCGTTGAGAACAAAGAAGAGAACTGCAAGACGGCAATCGCAGAGTGCAAGAGTGCCTTGGAGATCGATCGACGCCACGTGTCTTCCTTGGGCCGCGCCTTGGCATGGTACAATATGGGAAACGCCTATCTGACGCTGGCCGAGACTCAAGACAAAGTGCAAAACACCCTTAGATCGATTTCATCTTTCGACCGCGCGCTTGAAACTTACACATTGGATCGATACCCATGGCATTATGCCGCAAGTCAACAGAATAGAGGACACGCCTTCCTGTTTCTGGCAGGCTCCCAATCGTCTCCGGCCAACCTCAAGGAGGCTATCTCAGCGTGCAAGGAGGCACTGAAGGGCTATGATCCAGAGGCGTATCCGGACGGCTTCGCGGCCACTCTGTCCAATCAAGGAGATGCTCACTTCAGATTATCATCCCATGAGGATCAAGCATTCAATCTTGCGGCGGCAATTGTGTCCTACGACCGCGCGCTGGAGATCGCGAAAAAGCACGACCTCGGCGCCAGACAACTTAGTGTTGAGGGTAAGAGACGCACCTTGGCAGCCCATGCAACGAAGAAACTGGAAGGAAAGTACCGCAATAGAGGCCCACGTAGCTAAGTACACATCCGATTGGCCAAGCGTCGAATCCCATTCGCACCGCAAGCGATGACCGCCTGAGGCGGGGTGCGGTAGAAGGCAATTGTCGAAACCGTAGGGGTTTCGACCTACAAACCCATGACATGCCCTACAACCCCTTCAGAATCTTCTCCGCCATCGCTTTGTTGATGCCTTTGATTTCGGCAATCTCGTCGGCGGTCGCCTCTTTGATCCGTTTCACCGAACCGAACTTCTTCAGCAACGCCGTACGTTTGGCCGGGCCGATTCCGGGAATGTCGTCCAGTGCCGATTTGATCGTTCGTTTCGTGCGGACCTTGCGGTTGTACGTGATCGCGAACCTATGAGCTTCGTCGCGGATGCGTTTCAACAAAATCAACGCCGGGGCGCCGCGTGGTATCGTAATCGGGTCAGACCGTTCCGGCAGGAACACCTCTTCGAGCCGTTTGGCCAGACCGATCACCATCTGATCCTCGAACCCCAGCGACTTCAACTCCGCACGCGCGTTCGATAGCTGTCCCTTGCCGCCGTCGACAACAACCAAATCCGGCGGGTCAAGCTCGTCTTCGCGAATGCGATGGAAATACCGCCCGACCACTTCGCGCATCATCAGGAAATCATCCTGACGTCCGACCGCGCCTTTGATCTTGAAATGCCGATACTCGGCCTTTTTAGGCTTTCCATTGTCAAAGAAGGCACATGAGCCGACCGAGTCGGTCTCCCCCGTGTTCGAGATATCAAAACAGACCATGCGCTGCGGCGATTTGGACAGCGAGAGTTCGTCTTTGAGCGAGGTCACCATTTTGCTGATCCGTTCGGTGAAGGTTCGTTTCTGGATCAGCATCTCATCGAGCATCAACCGCGCATTTTTCGCCGCGAGATCGACCAGCCGTGTTTTCTCGCCGATCTTTGGCGTGAACACTCTCATCTTCCCCCCGCGCTCCTGTCGAAGCCACTTTTCGATCAGTTTGGCCTCTGCCACTTCCTGGGGCAGACAGAGTTCCTCGGGGATGTTCGGTTGATGGTTGTAATACTGCTGGATGAACGTCTCGAGCACGTTTTCGTCGCTGTCGTCGGCTTCAGCTGACAACTGGAAATGCTGTCGCCCGATCAATCCCCCCTCGCGGATCTGCAGGACAACCGCAACACCGTCCGTCCCCTCGCGGGCGACGGCTACAATATCACGGTCAACCAACTCGCCGACGTCCACACTCTGCTTGAATATGACCGACTTGAGCGCCTCGATTCGATCACGACATTCCTGCGCGTCCTCAAAGTTCAAAGCATTCGACGAGGCCTGCATCCGTTCGGTCAGACGGGCAATCAGTGCTTTCGACTTCCCCTGTAGTGCAAGGATGATATTCTGCACCCCCTCGCCGTACTCTTCCAGGGAGACAAGCCCTTCGCACGGACCCGCACAACGCTTGATATGATAGTCGAGACAGACCTGATACGACTTGCCCTCGGGGGGCGGGATGGTATATGCGCAGGATCGAATCTTAAACATCCGCGTCAGGAACGCCAGCGTCTTGCGCATCCCTTTGGAGCTTGTGTACGGGCCAAAGTAAGTCGCTTTGTCCTTCTCCAGTCTTCGGACCACCAACACGCGCGGGAACGGTTCATTGGTTGTGATTTTGACATACGGAAAATGTTTGTCATCCTTGAGCATCACGTTGTAGCGCGGTTTGTGCTCGTGGACAAGGTTTGCTTCGAGAATCAGCGACTCGATTTCATTAGCGGTGACCATCAACTCCAGATCGGCCACTTTCGCAACCATGCGTCGCGTACGTTCCTGGTGCCGGTCCTGACTCTGGAAATACGTCCGTACACGATTGCGAAGGTTCTTCGCCTTCCCGATATATATGATCTTCCCCTTGTTGTTCTTGAACAGATAAACACCGGGGTTGGTCGGAAGATTCTTGAGTTTGAGCTGCAGGCTGTCGGGGACGCTGGTCATGTTTTCTTAAACGGCGATACAGCCGTCAGGTTCACTTCTCGTGGGTCTTGATGATCCGGCGGGCACCGGCAAATCGCTTGGCCCAATACTTCTCGCTCAGGTCACTGATGATTACTCCGCGCGAACTGGAAGCGTGGACAAACTCGTTGTATCCGACGGCAATCCCAACATGAGAGATGCCACGGCCATCGGTGTTGAAAAAGACCAGATCGCCGAATTTCAGTCGATTGCGCGGGATGTCCCGTCCTTCTTTGAACTGGTCAGCGGCCTGGCGAGGGAGAACGGTTCGGTTAAACGATTTGTAAACGTCGCCAGTGAATTTCGAGCAGTCCAGTCCTTCTTCCCATTTAGATGACCCGGCATACGGTTTGCCGAGGTACGTCTCGATTATCAGTCCAAACCGGACATACTCCTCAGTGGAGAACTGCACGCTGATCTGGTTGACCTCACGCGGCTTGACTGCGGAGCCTGCCCGGTAGCGAGGATGCGCGGCACACCCCACACAGGCGAGAAACAGCAGGAGGATGAAAGGCGTTGGTGCCCGCATCAGGCCAATTTCGGATATATCATATTAAACCTCTTGAGGTAATATATCCGACAGCCAAACAGCAGAGCAACTACAAACACGAAATACAGCGGGAAGAAATATCCGGCCATGAACGTCAGCGCAAGAATAGGCGCTTTGGCGGCAAAAAGCACGGTGCTGTCGATTCGAATGATCATGGCGGCGAGAATAGGGAACATCGAAGCCAGCGATAGATAAACCAGCGGCGCAAAGCCTGAGTACCACGCTACCCAGACGGACAGTCCCACAAACACGAGAGCCACCGCCAATGACCAGCCACGCCCCAGAACGACTCCGATTGTCGTTTTGCCTGTTGCCCTGTCCCCCTCACGGTCCGGAATCGTCGTCAGCGTGTGCACCGCCGCCACGGTCAAAAAGAAATACAGGGGACTGTCCCATCCGAGCAATCCGGCATTGTGAATGGAGATATCCGGCATCACGGCCATCGCGACAAGAAACCCGTGCGCCCACGAGTTGGCAAACAGTCCCAGAATCGGGCGATCTTTCAACCGGAACGGCGGCGCTGAATAGAGATACGCAAGCAACAGAAACTGGGCGAAAATGAACAAGGTCGCCATCGAAAACAACGGCGCCACCGCCATTGGCGGCAATGAGACAACCACAAAAGCGGCCAGCATCTGCGGTTGACTGATGAATCCCTGCTGAAGAAACCCGAGCTTGTTATTGATCCGATCAGACTCGAAATCAAATACCTGATTCAAGTACGCCGCCCCCGAAAACAGCAGGCTGATTCCAGCCATGACAACCAGATCAGTCCAGCCGAATCCTTCTCCCGACAGCTCGTCATGAAAATGCAACGCGACGAGGTAGACACTCCAGATCGGCAGGTGCAACAAAGGGCGAGAGGCGAAGAAGAAATCCAGTATTCTCATCGCATCATGAAGTAGAGCGTTACGTAGGCATACATAAACGGTGCGGCGAACAGGAGCGAGTCAAACCTGTCAAGCACACCGCCGTGGCCGGGGATCAGCGCCGAGGAATCCTTGATACCGATAGATCGCTTCCACATCGATTCCACCAGATCACCAAGCTGACCGAACACCGAGCAACCGATTGAAATCGCCAGTACGTGGTACCACGGGAAACTGTCGAGTTTCCAGTACATCATGATGACACCAATCACAGTCGCACCAACCAAACCACCGAGAAGTCCCTCAATCGTCTTGTTCGGTGAGACTGCCGGAGCCAGCTTGTGTTTGCCGAGCCAACCGCCGATCCCCATCGCCGCTGTATCCCCCACCCACAACAGGGCGAATAGAAACAGGAGATAGTCGCCGCCCGAAGGACAGTCTGCATACGGCCTGGGAATGGCATCGCCGACAAGATACACGCAGGGGTACAACAGTCCTATGTAGATCACTCCCCACATGAGTCGGGTGCTACGTCTGAACAACTCATCGGGAGACAGCTTGCCGACAGCGAAAGCCATCGTACTGATGAGAAAGAAGATTACCAGAATGACCGGCACCGAGATTACCCATATCGCAAAGCCGGTGGAAACTGCCGACTCCGTCGGAACAACAAATTCCAGCAACAATCCGAATATCGCCCCCACTGCCATAAGCGCCAGCCAGAAAAACGGACCGTTAGGTTTGTAGCCGTCATTCCACAGATACTCACACAGCCCGATGAGCGCAAACAGCGACACCATGCCGAAGAGCCAGGCGCCCCCCTGGTAGCAAACCCACAGGATAGCCGGTATGGCAACCGCTGCAACCGAAATACGAGCGATAAGATTCTTGCTCACTGATTATCCTCGTGGCTGATCTTTCCGAAACGCCGCTCCCGTCGCTGGTAATCGATAATCGCCTCGAACAGCTCTTTCTGACCAAAATCCGGCCAGAGCGTATTGATAATATGTAATTCCGTATAACTGGTCTGCCAGAGAAGAAAGTTGGATATCCGGTACTCACCCGACGTACGAATCAGCAGGTCAGGGTCGGGCATGTTTGCCGTGTAGAGAAAACCCGCGAACATCTCCTCGTCTATATGGCGCGGATCGATCACCCCTGCCTTCACGCTGTTCGCAATTGCTTTGACCGCGTCCATGATCTCTGTACGCCCGCCGTAGTTCAACGCCAGATTGAGCACCAGCCCTTTGTTGTTGCGCGTCTTCTCGACAGCGTTGAGAATGACCCGGCGCCGCTGCCGTGGAATTCCCATGATCCGGCCGGTCGTGATCAGCTTGACATCTTTTTTGATTAACTCTTCCAACTCGTTGCGCGTAGTGCGGGTCAGGAGCGACATCAACGCGCTGACCTCAAGTTTCGGCCGTTTCCAGTTTTCTACAGAAAACGTGTACAGCGTCAGGTATTTCACGCCAAGATCACCGCAGGCCTCGACCACTTTCCTGACTGCACTCACGCCGGCTTCATGGCCGAAGGTGCGCGGCTTGTTGCGTGCGGCGGCCCAGCGGCCGTTACCGTCCATGATAATCGCTACATGGGTCGGTATTCTGTCCGGCTGTTGCAGTATCTGCTGTTTCAGTTGTGCGGTTTCATCTGACATGTTAGGCCAAACTATGTTGTGGTTGTACGGTTGGCAAGCTCAATTGGACCGACCGGTATCGGGTTCAAGTCCTGAAGAATCATGCCGGTCCGGTATCGTCACCTTGATGTCTGAGATTCCCGTCTCTATCCGGTAATCCTCGAGGCCGAAAACCGCCTCCACGACGCCGACTTCCCAAACCGAATCCGGAAACACAAAGCCCTGCTGAAGAGTGAAACGGTAGGATCTTGTCTGGCGAAGGTGACCCGGGACATTCGGATAGTACAAGTACAGTTTCCTGAGATGATAATTCTTCCGGTCGATCACAACCAGACCATCCGGCTGTGCCTTGGCGGTTGAGTCAGTAATCAGACCGATATCAAGTTCCTCTCCTCCCGTATCATTGGGGAAGAAGTTCAGATAGTAGAAATCCTCAAACAACTTCGGGACTGTCAGGTTGAGTTTCTTAAGTAGCTTTTCCTCCCCTGTCCGGACTTTGGCCGAGTCGAGTTGTCCCCCGGTGTAGTAGAAATCGGTCACCAGCGAGTCGGTGATGGCTTTTCTTCCCTCGCCATCGACATCCTGAAAAAGCGTCCGGGCGGTGTAGCTATAGCTGATATTGTACTGTGTCGGATCCAGTCGGACAGCCGTTTCGCCCGCCTTCTTCCAGTAATATTGTAAAATCGGGTCTATTTCATCTTCAGCAGCCAGAACCAACGGCAACGCCAGGGCAAAAGTCAGACATGCGATTACGGGAACAAGTTTGCGGGCTAACTGTTGTTTCATGTAGGTTCGTACTCTTTCCCGAAGCTTACGGATTCATTTGGTCATAATGATAGCAATCCGACCGTCGCAACTCAACCGGTAATTATACACTCGCCGGATGTGTTCTGTTTCGGCGGAACGAATCTCTTTGGAGGTGAAACGATGCATGTTAAGGACATTCTCGAAGCGAAAACACTTGAGGTTATTACCGCCTCCCGGGAAACGACCATTCCCGAGGCCATGGGACTGCTCATCTCCAACAAGATCAGTTGCCTGCCGGTGATAGACTCCGACGCTCAATTGGTAGGGATCATCAGTGACAAGGACATCTTTCGCGAGGCCGGAAGAGACCCGGGCGGCTTCACTGAATTGGCCGTACGCGACCTGAT
The DNA here is from genome assembly GCA_963664195.1 of uncultured candidate division Zixibacteria bacterium. Classification (GTDB taxonomy): domain Bacteria; phylum Zixibacteria; class MSB-5A5; order GN15; family FEB-12. The sequence continues at coordinate 2,535,459 of OY760907.1, read as the reverse complement.
GTCGGAAAACGTAATTGTCGGGCTGGAAAGTGACGAAATCGCCTACATCGCCGGAATCATGACGAACAACCGGATACGTCACGTGCCGGTCGTTCGCGAGAAAAAACTGGTCGGCCTGATCTCTGTCGGCGATGTCGTCAAAACACAGATGGAGTCGATGAAAATCGAGAACCGCTATTTGAAACAATACATCGGCGGCCATTACCCGGCGTAAGCCTGTATGGGTCGTAATCAGACCTGCGAAAAGCAGTAGGGCAGGTGCACTCGGAGCCTGACGGGATTCGTCGGGCCTCAAGCAGGCCCTGCCTACCAGGTACATGCACCCCACAAACAAGAAGACAGCCCGGACCTCACGGTCCGGGCTGCTTTCGTATCGTTTTCCGTAAGTCCTACAACTTACACTTCCATTACGTCTGCCTCTTTCCGAACCAGCAGAGCGTCGATCTTCTTGATGTAATCGTCGGTGTACTTCTGCACCTCGTCACGACCGTCCTTTTCCTGATCTTCAGAAATCTCTTTGTCCTTCAGCGCCGCCTTCAATTGATCGTTGGCGTCGCGACGGATATTGCGGATAGCAACACGACCGTCTTCCGCGAGGTTCTTGCACTGTTTCACCAACTCCTTGCGCCGCTCTTCGGTCAGGGCCGGTATCGGCAGGCGAATGAGCTGACCGTCGACTATCGGGTTCAGTCCCAGATCGGCCTTCTGGATGGCCTTGGAAATATCCCCTACCGTTCCCTTGTCAAACGCCTGGACAACCAGAAGCCGGGCTTCCGGAGTCGAAACCGAAGCCAACTGATTCAGGGGCATCAGGGATCCGTACGCTTCAACTTTGATCGTGTCCAGTACATGAGTGGAGGCTTTTCCGGTACGAATAGTGCCAAACTCGCGCGAGGTGGCCTCGACGGTCTTAACCATTCGATCTTCAGCGTCTTTGTAGATCTCGTTTAACATGTCAATCATCTCCTGATTCTATGTCAAAATCCCATGATCGTGCTAAGAAATCAGCGACCCCACTTCTTCTCCAAGCATCACTCTGCGGAGAATCCCCGGGGCATTAATGTCAACCACCCTGAGCGGCATACCGTTGTCCTTCAAAAGAGAGATAGCTGTCAGGTCCATAACCCGAAGCTCTTTCGTCAAAACGTCCATGTAGCTCAGTTTCGGATAGAACTCGGCATCTTTCACTCTGACCGGGTCGGCAGAATACACACCGTCAACCTTGGTCCCCTTGATAAGGATGTCGGCACCTGTTTCCATGGCCCGCAAAGAGGCTGCGGTATCGGTGCTGAAATACGGGTTGCCGGTGCCGGCGGCGAGAATGACCAACCGCCCCTTTTCCATGTGTCTGACTGCGCGACGGCGGATATACGGTTCGGCGAATGCTTCCACGTTGACCGCCGACATGACACGCGTGTAGATGCCCATCTGCTCAAGATTATCCATCATCGCCAGACAATTGATCATAGTGGCCAGCATACCCATGTTGTCGGCCGTGACGCGATCCATACCGCGCTCGGAGGCATTGAGACCGCGGAAGATATTGCCGCCGCCTATGACGATGGCTATCTCGGTCCCGAGTTCCTTGATTTCTTTTATCTGGTGGCAGATTTTCTCGACACTCGGAGTATGAATGCCGAACTCTCCGGGGCCCATCAGGACCTCACCGGAGAGCTTGAGCAGTATTCGCTTAAAGACAGGTTTGTCTGATTCAGCGTCCATCTTATTCACCCAGTCTGAAGCGGGTGAAGCGCTTGATCTGGATATTCTCACCCAGCGAGCCAATCGTTTCTTTCACGAGATCGGAAACCGACTTTTCCGTATCCTTCACAAACGGCTGTTCCAGAAGCACGATTTCACTGTAGTACTTCTCGATCCGGCCTTCGACGATCTTATCAATAATGTTGGCAGGCTTGCCGTCGTTCTCAGCCTGCGTACGGAATATCTTGCTCTCTTCTTCGATCAGCTTGGCGTCAACGCCTTCACGGTCGACACAGACCGGAGCGCTGGCGGCAACGTGCATGGCGATGTCGCGGGCGAATCGCTGGAACTGATCGGTGCGAGCGACAAAATCGGTCTCGCAGTTGATCTCAACCATCACACCCAGCTTGTCACCGGGGTGAATGTAGGAGGCAATAAGCCCCTCTGAAGTCTGGCGTCCTTCTTTCGAAGCCGCCTTGGCAATGCCGCGCTCGCGGAGATTCGTTACGGCAGCGTCGAGATCGCCGTTCGTCTCGCCGAGCGCTTTTTTGCAGTCCATCATGCCGGCTCCGGTCTTGTCCCGAAGCTCCTTAACCATCTTCGCAGTAATATCCATAGTCGCTTATCTACCCTCGTTCTTGTTCTCTTGTGCCGGAGCCGGTTCTTCATCTGCAGCAGAGGAGTACGTGGTCAGCGGAGTCTGACGTTCAGCATCGGCAACCGCTTCCATTTCTTCCGGCGATACCGAGGTCTGTACCTCGATAGCGGCATCGACGAGACCGCGCATCAGTACACGAATGGACTTGATAGCGTCGTCGTTGCCGGCGATCGGGAAATCGATCGGGTCCGGATCAGCATTAGTATCAATGATACCGATAATCGGGATGCCCAGGTTGGAGGCTTCCGCTACGGCGATCTTTTCTTTCTTGGCATCGACAACAATCACCAGACCCGGAAGGTGGTTCATGTCCTTGATACCGCCGAGAATCTTCTCAAGACGTTCGGCCTTGGCCTCGATCTTGGCCGCTTCCTTCTTGGTGAACTTGGAAAGGTCACCAGTCTCACGCATCTTCTCGATATCTTTCAGCTTCTTGATCGAGTTTTTGATGGTATTGAAGTTGGTCAGCATGCCACCAAGCCAGCGCTCGACCACATAGAAGCCGTCGCATTTCGGAGCTTCTTCGAGAATGACTTCCTTGGCCTGCTTCTTGGTGCCGACAAACAACACCGAACGACCGGCAGAAACGACCTCGCGAACCTTCCGCTTGGCCTGTTCGAGAGCATTGACCGTCTTCTGGAGATCAATGATATAAATACCATTGCGAGCCGCAAAGATGAACGGCTTCATTTTGGGGTTCCAACGGCGAGTCTGATGGCCGAAATGTACCCCGGCTTCCAGAAATTCACGGATCTGTGGTGTAATCATAAGAATCCTGTGCTTTAAGGTTTCCTTCACTCCGCCCTCTTCCCCGTGACCGCAACCCATCTGAGTGGGACCAGCGACCGGGTCTGTCGGAGCTGCTTATTTCCCCGCTCTTATCGAACGGGGATTAGTATTTCAATCCAACGATTAACGCTTCGAGTACTGGAAGCGTTTGCGGGCTTTCGGTTGACCGTATTTTTTACGCTCAACACAGCGCGCGTCACGGACCAACATGCCTGCCTTACGCAGGGCCGGGCGCATGTCCTCGTTGTAGACACACAACGCCCTGCTGACTGCCAAACGGATGGCTCCGGCCTGACCGGCGATACCACCACCACGGGTTGAGCAAATCACATCGAAATTGCCAAGCGTCTCAGTGGTGGCCAACGGTGCCTGGGCACGTTCCACCAGTGTTTCGCGAGTCAGGTAATCGAGGACCGACTTGCCATTAATGACAAACTTACCCGTTCCCGGGATCAGTCTTGCCCGTGCCGTTGCAGCCTTGCGGCGACCTGTTGCTGAATACACATTCTGCGTCATAAGCTTATATACTTAGAGTTCCAGTTTCTCCGGCTTCTGTGCCCTGTGCGGGTGTGCAGAACCGGCATAAACGTGTAGTTTCTTGAATACTTTGCGACCCAATTTGTTCTTAGGGATCATTCGCTTGACGGCCAGGGAAAAAACCTGTTCAGGCTTCTTCGTCATCATATCGCCCATCGTAGTCTCGGACAGACCGCCCGGATAGCCGGAATAACGATAGTACTTCTTCTGCAGAAGCTTCTTCGCTCCAACTTTCATTCCGGCAGCATTAATCGCGATTACGTTGTCGCCGTTGTCAAGGAACGGTGCAAATATCGGTTTGTTCTTACCGCGAAGGATATCGGCTATTTTAACCGCTGCCCTGCCCGGTTTTGCGCCCTGAAGGTCCACTACCCACCACTTGCGGGCGCTCGGATCGATTCTCGGTGTTACAGTCTTCATTACTTTTCAGCCATAAATAGGTTCTCGGTTTTCCAAGAGCCAAAGAATATAAGGGGTGAGACCCAAAAGTCAAGCGGCAGACAACTATTTTGCACAGCATGCGGCAACTGAATCGTTCCCCGCCCTGCCAATATACACCTAACCATTGTACTGACAAGAGCTTACGCCAAACAAGCCGTTTCGGTTTTTTCTGGCAATCATTATCTCGATATTCCCGTAATCCGTTGTTTTTTATGGATTTCGGGAAAATATGAGCGAACACGGCAAGCAAACGAGCTGCCCCACGCCCGACCCTGCCACAAAACACTCCGTCGTCACCGCTTTCCCGACTGTGCTGTTTTTGGTCATTCTATTGGCCGGGACCGATCTGATATTTAGGAAGAGCGCTCTCCGCCCGATAAACGGAATAGTATGATGTTCCTTTAGGAGGGAGTACGAGGCGATGGAGAAGTACCTGGTATTGTTTGAAGAGGCGATCAAGATTCAGGTCGACACTATTGGTGAGCATAAGGCCCGCACTCAAGCCAAAAAAGCTGGACTGACTGTGTCCGATTCCGGCAGCATTGTTAGCTGCACCGGGAACCCGGCGGTCGTGTTGTTGCGGTTGATCAAGTCCTTCACTGAGGATGGCAACCTGGCGGCGCTAAAAGCATGCACTCCACTGATCGAGAAAATGTCCGAAATCGAACTGGAGTTGGCCGATTAGGCCCGATTTCAAGCGAGGGCATCGACTATGCTAGCGACGGTCACTTTGCGGCCGTCGTTTTGTTTTGCCTTCTAGAGGTCAACAGCCTGAGTTTGAAGCGGACATCAAACCGCCTGCCCTTGGAGCATTTGCCACATGACGCCATAACGAGACGTTTCTGCCGGGGGTATTCAAGCCCGCAATTACTGCACACATAGACGTACTTCGGCCGACGACGCAGCGACGGATGCGGTTTCGCCTTCAACGACGCACCGACTCGTTTCGCCTCGGCCTTAAACGCGGCGTCATGTCTAAAATGGATGAGATGGATCATCTCATGCTTCAATGTATCGTCGATGTCTCCCGGGAAGATATCGTGATATTTGCGCCCGATACGAATCAGCTTGTGAGCGGGGATGTATGCTCCTGCTGACGTCATCCGATTGGAATACTCGATTCGGGTCTTGGGCAGCTTCCCCTGAAAGTACAGCCAGTTGAAGCGCTCAAACCGATGGTGAAGCTCGGCCACCGACGGCAGCCGATCCGTCTTCTCTTCCGAGCGATCATCGGACAATCGGGCTACGCCCGCGGTTGCCCCCGGCCCGCTTTCGGCGATAGCTGTATGCAGCGTCGCAGGAGCCGGCGGAGCCAGATTCTTCGGTCGAAAGAGATCAAGGTTCAGCGCGGACAGAGCCTTCTTCTGGCGCTTTGAGGTCTTCATCGGTTTCCTGTGTCGGTTCTTCTCAATCGCGTTCCCATAAACACTTATACGCAATATATCGGCTCAACAACGTTTCAAGAAAAGGGGTATCAATCGCTCCCGCCACGACCTCCGGGTTTCACTCCGGTATCGGTTATGAAGGCGGTAATCAGCTCGTTGGGAGTGACATCAAAAGCAGGAGAATAAACGTCGGTGCCTTCCGGCGCAATACGAACGCCGAACCCCTCGGTTACCTCTTCCGGTGCACGTTCCTCGATCTCGATAAGATCACCGGATTCGAGGTTCTCATCAAACGTGGTTTGCGGCGCAGCAACATAGAAAGGGACGTCGTGTCCGACCGCGAGCAGAGCAAGTGAATAGGTCCCTATCTTGTTGGCCGTGTCGCCGTTGGCGGCAATCCTGTCGGCCCCCACGATAACATGATCGATCATCCCCTTCGACATCAGCACGCCAGCCGAATTATCGCAATTGAGGGTGACATCGATTCCCGCCCGCTGCAACTCCCAGGTGGTCAAACGGGCGCCCTGCAGCAGGGGACGAGTCTCGTCAGCGTAGACTTTTATTCTCTTGCCCTGTTCGTGGCAGACATACATCACACCGATAGCAGTGCCGATACCACCCGTGGCCAGCGCACCGGCATTGCAATGAGTCAGCAGCGTGTCACCGTCTTTGATTAGCTCTGCTCCGTACTCGCCCATTTTGCGACACATCTCGCGATCTTCATCGTGGATTGCCTCTGCCTCGCGCCAGAGAATCTTGAGCGCGTCGTCTTTGGATTTCGGTTCAGCATACAGGGCCACAGCCATCGCTCGATCAATCGCCCACATCAGGTTGACCGCGGTCGGACGTGCGCTTTTGATTTCCTCGCCGAATTGCCGGATCGAAGCCGAGTCGTACCGACCGGATTGATCAACCGCTATGGCCAGCGCATAGGCCGCCGAAATACCAATGGCCGGCGCTCCCCTCACTTCCAGACGCTGGATAGCCTTGATGATGGCTTGATAGTCCTCGTAGTCGTTAAAGACCGTCTCCAGCGGCAGACGGGTTTGATCCAGTAGGCGAAGCTTATTGCCTACTCGTTCCATGGCTTTGACTATCACTTCTTTTCTCCCGGCAATTTGTTTGTCTTGCGGTCAATGGGTATGTCATAGACGTAGCGCTTAATCTTCCGCGTTGTTGTCTTTTCGAGTTCTTCCGACTGAATATCGAACCCGGTGATCCGCTTGTATTCGGCCACGTGGTGATTGATCTCGTCGACGATCTTCTTGATTTCCGTCCGAGTCTTTTCGTCGGCCGGATTGCCCGGCTTGTACCCGAGTTCTTCCTCGAATGCTTCCTCGTCCGGCACAATCAACGCCCAGACATCTTCGCCGTGCTTACCGTCCTTCTTCCGACCCACAACGAGCGCCTCGGCTATCAGTGTCGTGGCGACAAGTCGCTCTTCGAGTTCCTCAGGATAGATGTTCTTGCCCGCCGCCGAGACGATCAGGTTTTTGGCACGACCGGTAATCCAGAGATGTCCGTCCTTGAGATGTCCCAGATCGCCCGTCCTCAGCCAATCGTTGTAGAACAACTTATTGGTTTGTTCCGGATTGTCTTTGTAACCCTGCGTAACGTTGCCCCCTCTGACCAGGATTTCGCCGATTCCATCCTGACCCGGCTCGTGGATCATCACCTCTACCGCGTCCAGCGGCGGTCCTACCGATCCAAACCTGATATCATTTGGCCGGTTCACCGATACCACCGGCGAACACTCGGTCATTCCATACCCCTGGAGAAAGTCAACTCCGATGAGGTTGAAGAATTTCGCAATATGCGGCGGCAGCGGCGCGCCTCCAGAGACGAACATGCGGACACTGCTCATACCACCCTTCTCGCGCAATCCGGCAAAAAGCGCCTTCCCCCACTTCTTACGGACCGCCCATCCAATCGACGACGTAGAGTACAGCAGTTTGAACATCATACGTTTGAACGTCGGAGCGGCCTTGATGCCTCGAGTGATCGCCTGGTACATCTTTTCGTACAACAACGGCACGCCGGACATGAAGGTCACGTTATTGCTGCTGATATCCTCGACAATCTCACGTGATTTGTATGACCGGGCATACACGATAGTAGCCCCGGCCGTGAGCGGCGTCAGGAAACCGCAGGTAGACTCAAACGTATGGTGCAACGGCAGGATCGAAAAGCAGATGTCTTGCGGTCCAAACTGGATCACCGCCTCAATCGCCTCAAGATTGCTCAGCAGATTATGGTGGGTGAGCATTACCGCCTTGGGCGAACCTGTCGTTCCCGAGGTGTAGATCAGAGCGGCCAGACCGTCCCGCCTACCGGCATCAATAAAATCAGCACTGTCACCAAACTCGTTTTCCCACCAACGGGGCGAGTTGGGACCGAAAGACAAGGTCCGGTCAATCTCAGCCTCGACGAGAATGTCCTCGAACTTCGGCGACGTAATGACCGTGCTCAAACCGGCCAGCTTCACCAGGTCGGCAATCTCGTTCGGTTTGAGGTTGGCATCGAGCGGCACCACCGTCTTGCCTGCGGCCAATATCGCGAGATAGGCAATCGGCCACTCCGGACGATTCTCCGAGAGCAGACCAATCTCGTTGACACCCTCGTACCGATCACTCCGTAAGCCCGCAGAGAGCTTCCTGACGGTCTGGAGGACCTCAAAGAAGGTGACAGAGCGGCCACGACCACCGGCGGCCTTTAGAGCCGGTTTGTCGGGGTAACGAACGGCTGCTCGTTCGAAGGCTGCGAAAATAGTATCCACTCGGGCATATGCTGACACAGCGGTTTCATCCATGCCGGTAAATTATGGATTCGTCGTTCGGGGAGAAAGGAAAAAACGAGAGGGGACGATAGTTGCAACTGGCCCAAAAACAAACGTCGGAGAGTCTGGCTACTCTCCGACGCTGTTAACGAAGTACTTTCGAGCAAAAAGTACTTATCTTTTATTCAGGCGTCTTGACTGTCACCTTGTGAATCAACGTTATGCCGCCGCGCGGGTCGGAATCGTCGATTCGGATGTAGTAGTCACCATCAACCATAGGTGCAGCCCACTCCAACGTCGGAGTTTCACCATAGTTGTTGGTCCGTAGCGTACCGACAGGCGTACCATCCTCGGTGAGGTTGAGCACGTGATCACCCAGAGGATTTCCGAAGCGGTCGACAATGGTGCAGGACAGGAAGATCGACACACCCGGAGCCACGTTGGTCTCACCACTCACACTCGACATGCCGGCATGGGCATAACCGGTCGTAAGCGAGCAAACAAGAGTCAGCGCAGCTCCACCGGCGTGCCAGTAGGTCACGTAGTCAACAGCGCCGATACCGTCGTCGCTGACACCGTTCATCGAGGCATCTTCCTCCAGCGTGCGCGAAAGCACCTGGACACGATCGCCCGATCCGCTGCAACCATCATGAAACGCACCGCCGGCCACGGAAAGGATTCCTGCATCGGCCTTGAAGGGCGTGCCGTCTACAACCGGATTGCCATTGAGGTCCACCGTTGTAATCCACGCAAAGAATCTGTCTGACCCGTCGGCCTGAATGTTGTCACGCCAGTTAACTACGGAGATGGTGAACGGCACATCTGTATTGTAGAACCAGGAAGAATCCCTGACGGTCCCACCGGAGGTCTCGGCATAAATCCAGACAATGCCATCTGCTCCGGTCTCACCATAATTAGCCATCCACAGTGACGGAGCAAGACCCTTGCCTTCCATCGTTCTCGCCTGGTGGGACATCATGACACCCTCATCGCAGGTAAAGTAGACCACTGTCGAATCATTCACCGGATTGTTGTATATATCCGAAACGATTGCGACAACCGCATTTTCGCATCCAACGCACCTCCAGTAGGGCACGTTGCAGGTGTCCGGAGCGATGGCGATATCCGCGGGCGGACCGGCAGCGATCAGAATCTGCGTCGCCTGCGACAGCACCGAACCTGCCTGAGCTCTCACCCTGACGGTCCCCGATACTGTACCGGAGTGAATCGTCGTAACTGCCATGCCTTGACTGTTGGTGTACACGCTATCAGGAACATCAACTGCGAGATCGGCAAGACGTTCACCGCCACCGGGGCCGTCGATAATCGAGAAGATGACCGGCAGACCTTCAGGAACCGTATTACCGTTGACGTCGTAGCAGGTTGCACGGAGCGTGGAAGTCTCGATACCGCCGGTCTGCATAACCGCCAGGCTCATGGAGTCGGAGGCCAGATAGATCGAGTTGACCAGCGCGTTCGGCAGCAATTGAATCGGCACATCGACCGATCCCGCAAGACCGGCAGCGTCGACCGTGACCTTGACATATACGGTAGCAGCCGCATCGCCGGCCGTGTAGACTACAGAAACTTCGCCGGCACCACCGGAAGTGAAAGCCGTGGAGACGACCACACCGATCGGGTCCCAGATACCGTTTCCGTTGGCATCAAATACGAGCGAGTCGACATTGGTCGACCAGTAGCCGTTACCGTCGAGATCGACGAACTTTTCACCGGCTACGATCTTCACCAGGGTAGAATCCGGAGCGGGCTGACCGAGGCCGTCGCGCACCACAACCGTCACGGTTGACTGGTCGGAGCCGTTGGCGGTCAGGGCCACGTTGGAGACCGTGACGTTGAGGTTTCCGTCACCGGCGCCACCGCCCGACGGCTCGCTGATAGCAAGGTTGAGCGGAGCGGAAATCGAAGTTCCCTGGACCGTCGCTGAAATCACTACCGACCCGGAGGTGCTCGCGGTGAATACCGTAGCAGCTATCCCATCGGCAGCCGTGGTGTCATACTCAGGAGTGAAGTAACCCGCGTTGCTCGGGCTGACGGTAAAGCGAACCACCTGATCGGCCAGACCGGTAGAATTGCTGGTCACGGTTGCTTCGACAACCGAGGTTTCGCCTGTATTCAATGTCGTCGGGGTTGCTGAGATAGCAATAGTGCTCCCGTCGGGAGTCTCCGTGTCGAGCGTGCTCTTTGAATCGCAGCCTATCGACAGGACAGCAACAAAAACGACCAACGCCAGGATTGATGACATCCTGATAAGGTTTCTGATCTCCATGACTTCTCCTGCAAATGCTTATTGTGCTCTGTGCCAGGCACAGGTTTGTGTCGAACTTCCCTACGCAATATTAATCGGCAGATGGAATGCCTTACTTGAGGCAAAAAGCCCCCGCCGTGAGGCGAGGGCTTTTTAAGTCTAAGCTAAACCGCTGCAATCAGTTGTTCATAGCCAAATCGGAGTCAACGATAGTCGGCGTCACGAAGATCACCAGGTCGCGGTTTTCGGTGCGATGCTGGGTGAATTTGAACAAACGACCGAAAATCGGGATGTCCTTGAGGATGGGGACACCGAGTTCTGAGTCGACTTCGTCCTGAGTTGTCAGGCCACCGATGACCGCGGTCTGACCGTTGTTGACGATGACATTCGTCTCAGCGTTATTGGTGTTGATGATTACGCCGTTCGGGTCGTACTGATAGGTTGACCGCTCGGGCTTGAGGTACATCAGAATCTGGTTCTCAGCCGTGATATGAGGCGTGCAGACCAGTATCGTACCGACCTCTTCAAACTTGATCACTACGTTGCCGGATTCATCAAACTGCTTCACCGGGACCTTCTGCCCCATCTGAATTCGGGCTTCCTGGTTTTCCACGGTGGTAATTTCCGGATGGGCAATAATCTTGCCGTCACCCTGCGAAACGATCGCCTCAACAATACCGTCGACAGTCCAGTCGTTATTCACGACGTTGACCGTGTACCGGCCAAAGACATCGGCGGCATCGGAACGATCACCAATCACCTGGCCGGACTGGTCGTAGGTACGACCCGATTCCGTCGTGTACTGACCGGCGACGCTCCAGTTGACACCCAGTTCTTCCAAACCGGTGGATGAAATCTCCAGCAATTGGGCAGAGATCTTGATCTGTCTGGCCGGCTTGTCGAGTTCTTCAATGTAGGCGACGAGAGCCGTCATCCGATCCGGGACTTCCTGAAGAATCAGGGAGTTGGAACGCTGGTCGGCACTGGCCTTGCCACGCTCGGTCATCAGGGACTCGATTGTGGCAACCAGATCCTCGGCCACGGAATTGGATACTTTGACGATCTTGGTTTGCAAATCAACGAGTTGACGCTGGGCAGCGTCGTGTTTGGCCTGATCGGCCCGCTCATTGCGGAAGGCTTCTGCACGCAGCACGCGTACGTAGCCGCCATCCTCATCGACGACTGCGAGTTCATACGTGCGAGCGATGATATCCATGGCCGTGCGCCAGTGGACATCCTGCAGACGAATCGTTACCGTACCGGACACATCCGGCGCGACCACAACATTGACTTTGCCGTAGTCGGCAAGAAAGGTCAGCACGGACCGAATTTCAGCAGCCTGAAACTGCAGATTTTTAATCGGCGTTGAGGGATCCTTAGCCTTCTCTGCATCCTGCGCCATCGCAGAGACCACGAGAACTATGCTCAGGGTCAAGCCCAGCAGCCACGGAAATGTTTTCGAGTTTCTCCACCACATATCAGTACCAGCCTTTCAAAAAGGTCAATCCATTTTCAGAGCAATTGTGCGCGACCAGCCGTATTCAAACACCTGGAAGTAGACACGGTCACTTTCGACCCGGAGGACGTAGCCGTTCTTAACCTTATCTCCAGTATTGAGCATAAAGCTGTAGCCTTCTTTATCTTCAAACAGCGCACGGTTCGTGGTACCTTCGGATTCTATCACACCGACCAGTTTCAGGCCTTCCACGTTCGGCACGCGCTTTTCAATCGGCACGTTGTACGTGCGCGTATCATCAATCAGGGTCGCGAACGGATCGCGATGTCCCTTCGAATTGTACTTGATCACCAGTCGCTTCGGGAACTCGGCAACCATGGTGCCTGCAATCTTAGCCGACACGCCGGCTTTGCGACGGAACCGCGAGGCGGACCTGCGCTTGTCCTGCTGCGGAGCCTCGGCAACGGCCTTCTCTTCAGGCGCAGCCTCTTTCCTGGTGTCCTTCACGTTGATCGGCTTCTGCGAAGAGGGTTTGTCTCCCGCAACCTTCTTGGCTAACGCCACCTGTCCCTCAGTCGGCTTCACTTTGGGCGGTGCAACCTTGGCCGGAGCTTTGGATGGAGTCTGCGCCTTGGCAGCCTCTTTCGGTGCTTCGGCTTTCGCCAGAACCGGCTTGTCAGCTTTCTTCACTACCGGAGCCTTTGCAGGCGCTGCCTTCTTAGAAGCCGCTATCGGTACCTCGGTTTTTGCCAATACCGGTTTCTCTGACTTCTTCACCGCCGATGTCTTCTTGGGAGCAGCCTTCGGTGCGGCCTGCTCCACGGCCTTCTTCGGAACTTCAGCTTTCGCCAGAACCGGCTTGTCGGCCTTTTTCACTGCCGGTGCCTTCTTCGGAGCCTGTGCCTTGGGGGCATCGTCCGGAGTGGACAACTTCGCTTTGCCGAAGATCATGCTGTTGGCCGGCCTGGCGGCGACAGTTTTCTTCGGCGGAGCGACAGACTGCTTGGCGGCCGGTTTAGTGACTTCCTTCTTCGGGGCCGCCTTGGCATTTGGCTGTTCCTTGCCCGCCAGACTCAACTGACGGTCGCTTTCAATCGATTTGTTCTGCTGCTTGACGGTCTTGGAAGCCATGGCCGGAGCGGCCTGTTTCGGGGCTTCCTTTTTGGCCATCGCTGGCTGGGCCTTCTGTGCCGGTTTAGCCTTGGAAGCGGCCAGGTAGGCAGCAGTGGACCACGACTTGAACGCGTGCGCGTTCTTATCAGCAATCTGGATTGTTACCGACTTGTCGTCAGAATCAACCTGGTAGATCGGCGACTGGTCAAGATCGACGACCACGCGCACGATTTCCTCCGGTGTGACCGCGAACTGCGAGGTACGAATCCCCTTCACTCCACAGGCCGGGAGTTCAAGGAAGCTCTTCGCTCCGAGGTCATGCCGCGCAGACAAAATGTCCAGGATAATACGGTCGGGCTTGCCGTTTTTCGGTATCTCCGTGTCGTGCGTATACCGCACCTGTCCGGAGACATCGACGCGTACAAACGTCGTCCCGTCTTGATGACTCAGATCGATATTCGTCACCTGGGCGGCCATAGTCTGGCTGACAATCAGGAGCAATCCAATAACGAGTGTGACAATGAATCTCTTCATGATTTACCGGTCTCCTAGAGTGACAGTTCCTCGAGTCGTTCCCCGTCCTTGACGAAATAGGTCGACAGAGTGAAGCTGGCCGTCACAGTTTCCTTTTTCTTGCCTACCACCTGAGTCGGTTGTTCCGACCCGAGAGCCGCGCTCTCCGCCGACTGGATGGCCGCGTCCTGGGCCTCCATCTTGACTTCGGAGACATTGGCGATGAACGGGAAGTTCGCCACATAGCTGACGAATTTGCCGACATCGTGATAGGTTCCGATCATCTCGATCTCATACTCAGATACATTATAGAACTCTTCCGACGCAATCGGCATCGGGTGCACCATGGTGATTCGGGTGCCAGTGAGCGACGACGCCGTGTGCAATTGCACCAGTATCGACGGCACTGCCTTGACTTCGGGAAGCAGGGACTCGATCTCATGGTATCGATCCACGAGTTCCGAATACTCAAGCTTCAGGGCATCAAGTGATTTGGCCTTCATCTCCACGTTGCGGAGATTGGTGTTGACCAGTTCGAGTTCCTGGTTTTTCAACGAAATCTGGTTATCATATCGGGAATACACCCGGCTGTGCCAGAAATAGACGACGATGAAGAAAGCCAGGACACCGATCACTATCTTCTGCGTTTTTGTGTCTCTAAAATCCATAAGTCGTCTTTCCCTAGTTAAGACTCTTGTGCGTGATTCCGGGCTCTCCGGCTGCCTGTGCAATCATGTTCTGCAGCTCTTCGTCGGAGAGATAGTGAACGTTGGCCGAGAGCTGGAACGTATATGCCTTCTCATCTGAAAACAGGGTGTCCCTGCTGTCAACAAGCTCAACCTGATCGAAATAGTCAGAACGCATCATACGAATCATAAACGCCGCGAGCGCATTCAGCGTAAACGTATAGCCGCGCAACTCTATCGGCCTGACGGGTGCTGTTTCGACCCGGTCGAGCGTCGCAGTGGCAGTGTCAGTTTCCGCCGCCACCACCTCAGCCTCGGTGAATTTCGAGAGCCAGACATACTCGGGCACATTGCGCCCCATATCTTCAAGGATGCGCACCCAGGCGGACCGGTGACGGTCCAGGCGTTCGACTGCGGACATGCGTCGCTGAATCTTCGCCTTTACATCATTAAGGGCATCAACAACCTGGATATCCGCGCGAAGTGTGGCTGCGCGATGGTTGTTGATCTCAATCGCCTCTTCGAGAGCGGACAGCTGATGCATCTGGTAAAACGTGACGCCGATCAGTCCCAGCACAATGCCGACGATGCCGATCAGGGCATACACCCCCGTTTTGCCCAGTGACAGGCCGCGCTCACCCTTGCGGTAACCTTGCGGTAGTAAGTTTATCTCTATCATTTTGCCTCACTTAGCCTTCCGCATAGCCAGTCCGACCGACACCGTCAGGAGGGGAGCGATCTTCTCTGGTTGAATGTATTGGAAAAGTTCCGGGTCGTAGTCAATATTGCGAAGCGGGTTTGCCAGCTCCAGAGGAATGCTGATCTTGGACTGCAGGAATTCCGGGAGGTACGGTACTAGCGCTCCACCACCGGAGAGTACAATCCAATCGATGTTTTCTATCTTTGTCTGCGATTTGAAATAGGAGAAAGCCAACTCGACACCGCTGATCAATTCGTCGGCAGCGGAAACGATGGTCGCTTTCAACATGTCCTGATCGATCGAATCGGACATCTCTCCCTTGAGTGCCTTTGCGGCCAACTCATGGTTCAGGCGGAACTCTTTCTGGACGGCATCGAAAACTTCCCGCGTTCCGGCGGAAACGTCACGAGTCGCAGTGAAAAGCCCGTCGGAAACGTACGTGATGTTGGTGACGTCGTATCCGATATTCACCAGCGCGGTCACGCGGGTCGGGTCCATATCGTAATTGCCCTCGTAGGCGTTCAGTACTGCGAATGCGTCATCGTCGACAACCACCGGACGAAGGCCGCAGTCCTCGATCAATTCCAGATAAGACCGCAGATATTCCTTCCGGGCGGCAACCAGCAGGACATGCATCTTGTTGATGTCGTCGTCGGTCTTGATAACGTGATAGTCGAGACTCACATCCTCGACGTCGAACGGTGCCCGCTGCTCGGTCTCGAACAGGATCGCCTGTTCAGCTTCCGGGCCGGTCTTCTTGTCTATCGTAAACTTGTCAGTAATCACACTGTGACCGGAAACGGAAACGACTACGTCTTTGATTTTCGGGTCGGTCTGATCTATCAAGGATTGAATGTTGAAGATGACGGCCTCACGGTCCCGGATTTCATCGGCAACGATTGCCTCCGGAGGCAACTCCCGAATCCCGATAGCGGAGACGGCGTAACCGTCCTTGCCGTGGTCCAGCTTGACCAATTTTACCGAACTGGCCCCGATGTCCAGCCCGACAGTGCTTCTGTGTTTGCCTGAAAAGAACATAGGTTACTCTTTCTTTCCGCTTCTGTACCGTTCTGCAACAAGTGCGGTCATTATCCCATTGTTGTGTATCGGCAACCTGGCCGAGTTATCAAGGCATCCGGTCAAAAAAGTGCCGGCGATAGCGGCGTTCAATAATACTCGTCGGTATGGCCCGGATGCCGTGGCTCGGTTGCCAATACGGTAGGTATCGGATTTTCGAGCCAAATTCTTTACTCAAAAGGAACGGAAGGGATCGGAAAAGACAACGCAAAGCCCCTTCCGTCGGGAAGGGGCTTCATCGGCATTTCGGTTCTTGTAGGTGCCGAAAGGGTATTCTTAGTAATAGTCGGAGTTGGCCGTCACGCGGCCGGTGGAAGCCAGGACCATGATTTGGGAGACACTGACTGTCTGCTCCGTGCAACCGTAGGTGACGATACTGCCGTATCCTCCAAAATCAGCCGAACCGTTTGCATTGAACATGATTACGCTGTTTTCAACGTCGGTATATATCATCTCAAACTCGGATGGCAGGGTATCCACGGAGATCACAGAATCGCCAGAATCAAACGTCCGACCGCCCAGATTCGCAACATCTTTGAATATGGTGAAAGACTTACTATCCGAATCAATATACACACCGTACGGGATTTTGCTGGAAATGGCGTGGGACCGGGCGGTTTTGATCCTCGAAATCAAGTCACCGTTGCCCCCACGGAACTTCTGGCGCTCCCAGGCCTTAGTAAAATTCGGCATTGCCAGCGCCGCTACCAATCCGATTATAACGACGGTTATAAGCAACTCGATCAGTGTGAAGCCCTGTCGATTGTGCAGTTTCCTGGTCATAACGCATACCCGTACGAATCATGTGCAGGACATATCGTGTCCCGGTACAAGGCCACAGAGACTCACCCTTTCCTGGCGATCATCCGGGCCTCCTTCTGGCCGGAAAACAGCATACGCTGTGCCGATCCCCGGAAATATCTCCAGTTCTTGACTCAGCTTACGTCCTGCCTGTCCGACAAGAACTTACAGGCACGCCCGGGTGTTACAAAAACGTACGCGGTCTTTGGCGAACATGAGCGTTACACAGAAATGTGTTGGCTTCGTCCCATAAGTATTGGCAAAGGGCGATTGAGTGTTGACAGTCCGCTGCAAGATTGTAAGTTTACTTATTATGTAGGAAGTTGCTCGCTGCTGCGGGATGTTTCCCGACCAACTGAGAGGCACAAATGACCACCATCCGTACTATCCTCATCCGTCAGGCAATTGCCACTCTTCTCCTTCTGGTTGCCAGTGCCGTTTCTCTGGCAGCTTACACCTCTAAGCGGGGACCGGCCTGCAACAGCCTGACCTCAGAAGCAGCCAGCCGTCAGAAACTGACTGATTACATTAATGATGAAGACCGAGAAAAGCTCATTGCACGCGACGGCGATACCGTCCGGGCATGGGTGCTGTTCACCGACAAAGGCATTAGCGACAAAGCCGGATTCGCGGCCAAAGCGGCTTCGGTTCAGTTGACCGAACGTGCCCGGCACAGGCGCGCCAAGGTTGGTCTCACCAATGTGGTGTTCGCAGATTTGCCGGTGCACGATATCTACGTAAGAGAAATCGAAGCGATCGGCGCAATTCACCGCCGCTCCTCGCGCTGGCTCAACGCCGCTACGTTCTATATCCCGAGCGACAAACTCGACGCGGTTGGCTCGCTGCCATTCGTGGCCGAGATCAAACCGATGATGGTATTCAGCCGTCCTGTGACTGCACCCGACAAGACTAAGCCGGTGGTCCCGGTGCCGATCAGCAGTTACGGGCTGTCACTACACCAGCTAACTCAACTCAACGTCGTCAATGCCCATTCTGCCGGATTCACCGGAAGAAATGTCACGCTGGCAATCATGGACTCCGGATATCGCAAGACACACCGTGCTTTCGAACATCACTATGCCGCGGGACGCGTGCTCGCCGAGTGGGACTTCATTCAAGACGACGGTAACACTTCCAACGAAGGCAACGATGTTGCTGCGCAGTGGGATCATGGCACCAAGGTCTGGTCGGTAGCAGCCGGCGAAGACGACGGCGATCTCTTTGGTCCGGCCTACCAGGCAAATATCATTCTGTGCAAAACGGAAGACATTCCCACTGAGACGCACGCCGAAGAAGACAACTGGGTAGCCGCTCTGGAATTCTCCGATTCTATCGGGGTGGATGTCATCACCACATCACTGGGCTATTCTACTTTCGACAGCGGCGTCAATTACACCTACGAAGACCTCGACGGTCATACGACGATCATAGGGGCGGCGGCCAGCACCTGCGACGGCCTCGGAATCGTCATGGTCAACTCAGTCGGCAACAGTGGAGCGAGCGCGGGGTCATTGACATCGCCCGCTGATGCGTTTGACATACTTGCCGTGGGCAACGTGGATGCCGACGGCATCATCTCCTACTCGAGCTCACGCGGTCCCACATACGACGGTCGAATCAAGCCGGAATTGTGCGCCAGAGGCACGGCGACGAGGTGCGCCTCGCCGTTCACCGACACAGACTACGGCAACTTCAGCGGGACATCGGCCGCCGCTCCGCTGGTGGCGGGCGTGGCCTGTCTTGTTATTCAGGCACATCCGGACTGGGCCCCGGCCCAGGTCAGAGAGGCACTCATGCTCTCGGCCAGCAACGCCGCCAGCCCGAATAATACGTACGGATGGGGCATCCCGGACGTCATGGCTGCTATTAATTGGAATTTCAACTCCGGCTGCTGCACCGGGCTTTCGCGGGGCAATATCGACGGTTCTGCTGATCAACTCGTCACGATGGGTGACCTCATAGTCCTCATCGACCACCTGTTTATCACCCTCAATCCTCTGGACTGTGTTGATGAAGCAGACGTCGACCAATCCGGCGGCGTCAGTCCGGGGTCTCTGGACATCACCATGGCCGACGTCACCACGCTCATAGACCATCTGTTCATTGGCCTCGCTCCACTGCCGGCCTGCCCCTGAAGACATTCCAAAAGGGCATAATGCGCCGTCGTTTCTCGACCGGATTCGCTCCATCATGGATAAAGTCTGACAGCGTTTGACCGATAATGTCAGTAAAATCTATATGCCCTGGAGGATATCTTGACGAAGCTGATAAACAAGAACGACGGTTTCACTCTCGTCGAAATTATCATCGTGATCGTAGTGCTGGGAGTCCTCTCAGCGGTCGCGATCCCGAAATTCATTGAAGTGCGTGCCGAGGCAGAAGTGGCTGCCGTCAACAACATGGTGAGTTCACTGGAATCGGCTATGTCGATTGCAGCCTCGCGCTCTTACATCGACGGTGACCCTATTGCTGCCCACAATCCGTTTGACGACCTGGCCAATGTCCCGAAAAACTACAACGGCGAACAGTCGTCCGTCAACCCGGCGAACACTCCGTCCGGCACATGGACGTATCGCACCAACGGTGGCTGGATCATGTACAACCCGCAGGGCAGCATCACCGGGGGCTGGAGCAGTGGTGGCGAGCAGTTCATTATCTACCAGATTCAGGAAGTCGTCGAGGACGGCAATGTGGTCGGCCTCAGACTGGTCACGACGCCCAACTATGAGTACACTTGGAATTAGATATCGTCAGAATAACGCGAGTAAAAACCGGTCGTGGCTTGAAAGTCGCGACCGGTTTTCTGTTTATCTAAGCGCCGAATCGATGGGTCAGATCTTGAACTTGCCGTTTTTGTAGATCACCTTGCCGTCGGCAACGATCTCGCTGTTTTTCTTCAGATCGCAGACCATATCCCAGTGAATCGCACTCTTGTTGACGCCAAGGGACTCAGGGATCGAAGCGCCGACCGCCAGATGGCAGCTCCCGCCTATCTTCTCGTCGAACAGCGTATTGCCACTGGCCTGTTGCACCTGATAGTTGGTGCCGATGGCGAATTCACCCACATACCGGGCGCCCTTGTCGATATTCAGCATGGTCCGGAGATAGTCTTCGTTTTTGGCCGCGCTCTCTTTGACGACCTTGCCGTTCTTGAACTCCAGCCGGATATCTTCGACCGTACGGCCGTCGTGGGTTGACGGGTAGGTGTAGCGAATATGCCCCTCGACAGTATCCTCAATCGGCCCGGTAAAGATTTCGCCATCGGGGAAATTCTCGGTACCGTGGCAGCTGATCCATTTGCGCCCCTTGACGCGCATCTTGAGGTCAGTGTCGGCCGATTTGATATGAAGCCGGTCGAACCTGTTGAGAATCTTGACCAGACGTAGCTGTTCTTTGGCGATTTTCTTCCAGTGCTTAACCGGATCGGGCAGATGCAGGTGTCCAGCTCCAAAGACAAAGTCCTCGTAATCCGACAAAGACATCTCAGCCTGCTGAGCATCGGCATGAGTCGGGAACTGTGTCCCCACCCAGGTCAGCGAACCGTCGCCCATCCGCTTGAACAGTTTCGTCATCAGCGGCTTGGCGGCCAACCGCTGTGCGGCTTGCGCTTTGGGATCGACGCCAGTGAGATGTTTGGTGTTCTGCGATCCCCAGATGGAAATCAACGCATCCATCTTGCCAACTTCCAGTTTTGTGATTGGAGAGATATATTCCAGCTGAGCCTTCTTGGCCTTCTTCAGGAACATCTCTTCCAGTTCCGGCGTGAGGATTTTGACATACGGATAAGCACCAACATTCAACGCTTCTTCGTAGCAGGCCTTGATAAGCGGAAGCGAGACGATTTCGCCCTGAATTTTCAGCAGCTTGCCCTTCTTCAGATTCAGTGAGTAATTGACCAGCAGCTTGGCCAGTTTCTGTACGCGAGGATCCATTCTTTACCTCCTTTATATTGCAGCTATACACATTTACTTCTATACCGCTTTACGACCCGGTCGGGAACCGTCGAGCAAAGCCGGGACCTCTGAAATCGAGCCCAGTCGAAAATCAGGCTCGGCAGTGGGCAAGCCCTCGGGTGCTCCGTACGGCGACGCCACCTCCGCCACCAACATCGGAACGGCTTTTGCCGCCATCACGTCGTTAAAGGTATCGCCGATAACCAGAGAGTCCTCTGCCGAGACGCCGAGTCGTTCGAGAGCCAGAATGAACGCTTCCGGTGCCGGCTTGACCTGTTTGACTTCGTCTCCCCCCACCAGGGCATCAAACAACGAACCCCAGTTCATGAGATCGACAATTCCGTGCAGGTGATGGGCTATTTTGGTCGTAGCGATGGCCATCCTGTAACCGGCCCGGTGCAATTCACGAAGCGTCTCGTCGGCGCCTTCAAGGGCGACCGTGCTGGCAATAACGGTCTCGGCTGCTCTGACCTTGAAGTGCTCGCAGAGGTCCTGCGGGGAGACCTTCGAAAAGTGCGGGTACATTGTTGTCAGAGGGTATCCTATGAACTTCTTGATTACTGCTGGCGACTGCTCCGGTTCTCCTGCCATGCGAAGGGAATAATTGACGGCATCCACCACGCCTTCGGAGGAATCAATCAGGGTGCCATCGAGATCAAAAATCAGGTAACGAATAGATTTCAAAACAGCTTATACACTCGCCCAATCAGGCTGTCGGCAGGCACTTGATACGTCCTGTCTACTACGCCCAAGTTTAACGTAGCGATCAAGATAGATGTGGGATTTGTCAAAGTCAACGCCATATCCCCTTGCAGCAGCCGCTGCCCGGGAAGATCGGCCTCCTGCGGGATACCGTCGACAACGAGAACGCCGTCGACAATCTGCACCTCCTCGCCGAACATACCGAGAATCACTCCGGTGCCGGAAGACGGGCGGCCGTTTCTGAACCTGACAATCTCCCCCCGCCGGGGTATTTCGAACCAGTAGTGGCCATCAACAAAAACCAGATCGGCGCGCCACGCCAAAGGATTAGCCAGCACAAGATCACCGTCATTGAACGCGGGCGACAGAAAGTTGCCGTCGACCGTGAAAACCTCCGGTGGATTCCGGAGAACAAAATTCACCGGCGCGATGGGAGAAAAGAACTGAAAGGCGATGGCACCGACAAGATACAGAATCATCGTTTTCGTGGTGCGCTGAGATATGCGATTTCTTTTGGTAATCGACTTGCCGAGATCCACGAAAGTAAACAGGAAAAACAACATCGGCAGGCCAAACAGCATTGCTATCACTACGCCTGTCGTCGGAATGATAAACGACGCGAGAAAGAGAGTCATGGCCAGGAGCGCAATGAGGAACACAAACAGCCCAAACGTGTATTCCCGCCAGTAAAGATGCCCCGCGCCTGGCAGAAGCACGTTCAATAGGAAAGCGAAACTATATGAATCTTTGACACGTTTCATAAGTGTAGTCAGGTTCCTGTTCAAAAACGGGACAGTTTGTTGCGGTCAGTCAGGCGCGTCACTGCGGCAAACCGCAGCCGGGTAACAGGTTTCAGTTCTGCGGCCATATCTATTGGACGGCCGGCGGCACATAAGGTTACAGCGGGAGGTGTTTTTTCTCGCTAAGGCGTTATCGGGCAGCCAGATTGCTGTTATAGGTGCCAGAGACGTACGCCACCTGAAACCAGGAAGGACCGCTAAGTGTATATAATTGTGGAAGATAGCGACGCGGCATGAGGGCTGTCAAACCTTGACACCGCCCTGTCGATAGTTACATTGAGTTCAACAATTTGATAAATAGAGGTCTCTAGATGTTGCGCTACACCGTTCACCTGTTTGGCATCACTGTTTTTGCGATCGCCCTTATATGGTTCGCCGGCCCCGGCGACGCCAGCCAACTGGCAGTCGCCGACACCGGACCGGTCCTATGGGCCGACACCGTGCACATTAATTTGGAATCATCGAACGAAGGGACCGAAGTCAAGGCGCCGCAATCCAGGGACACCTTCTTCAAAGCCGTCAAACGACTCACCGAGACCGCCCGCCATGTCCGCCAGGGCTACATGGAAGATGTCGACATGGAGGAGATTGTCAACGCCGGCATTGAAGGGATGCTTTCCGACCTTGATCGCTACTCGGTCCTGCTCGAAAAGCAGGAATACGACAACCTCATGGAAAGCACCCACGGCAAATACCAGGGTCTCGGCATGCGTATTGACGCGCGTGACGATCGTATCCTGATAGCATCGCCTATTGAAGGTACTCCGGCGTATCGTCGCGGTCTTCGTGCCGGTGACGTAATCTGGAAGATCGACGGCAAGTCGACCGAGGGCATGTCCACCTCAGATGCCGCCGATCTCATGCGCGGTGAAGCCGGGACGTCGGTGGTGCTCGAAATAAAGCGGACCGGTATTCCCGATCTGCTGGAGTTTGAAATCGAACGCGCCGTGATCGAATTGAAATCCGTCAATTTCTCAGGCATCATTCCCGGCACAGATATCGGGTATGTGCGCCTTTCACGATTTGCTGAAGAGACCAGCCATGAGCTGCGTCAGGCAATCAGCGACCTAAACGAGCAGGGTATCTCTGCGCTCATATTCGACCTCCGTTCCAACGGCGGCGGACTGCTTGATCAGGCCAAGGAGACGGCGGAGCTGTTCCTGAACCAGGGTTCCGAAATCGTCTACACCAAAGGACGTAACGGCTCCAACGAACGGCATTATCGCTCCGAACGCCCGCCCCTCTTCCCGATGGAAAAGCCGCTGGTAGTCCTCGTCGATAACGGCACGGCCTCGGCCTCCGAAATCGTATCGGGCGCGATTCAAGATTGGGATCGCGGCATTATCATGGGATCGACCACCTTCGGCAAGGGTCTCGTGCAGCAGATATTCCCGATTGCGAGCGATGGTTCTGCGGCACTCAAACTGACCACTGCCAAGTACTATGTCCCCTCCGGCCGCTGTATCCAGAGACCGGAACGCCAGGGCAAAGGACCGCTTGATCTGACCGTACACGATGAAGAAGGCAGCGACTCGCTCACTATCGAGGACAAGGAGATTTACTACACCAACGGCGGACGCATGGTCTACGGCGGTGGCGGTATCATTCCTGACGTGGAGATAGAAGGCGAGACCTGGAAGACTATCGAGATCAACCTTGAGCGTAAATCGATGTTCTTCGATTTCGCTGTGCAGTACGTGGCCGACCATCCTGAGACACCGGCTGATTTCGAGGTCGACGACAAAATGGTCGAGGAATTCGCTGACTACATCAAGGAGAACGAGTTCACCTACAAGTCGGCCCTGCAGTTGGGACTTGAGGATCTGACAGAGACTATTGCCACTGAGGGCAAGGAAGATGTCTTCAAAAACTCAGTTGAGAAGATGGAGAAGCTGGTTGAGGCTGAGAAGGAGGCTGATTTCACACGCTCCGAGGACTACATCAAGCGGGCACTGAAACGCGAGATCGTCCGGGCGATTGCCGGTGAAACCGGGTTCTACGAGCAGGTTGTGTTGAAGACTGACCAGTCAGTCATCAAGGCGGTTGAGTTGCTCAACAGCCAGGCCGAGTACACGCGCATCATCTCCGAAGGCCAGAAGAAGGCCGAAATCTAAGATAGATCAGCAGAAGCTAACAAGAAAAAGCCCGCCGGTTTGGCGGGCTTTTTTGTGACTCGATTAGTCAGCAAAAGAACGATCATTCGTCAGATACTTACTCAGCCGTTGTCGTGTCCCACTCCCCCGCTTCAAACTTCTTCAGCAGCCAGCGTTTGTTGTCCGGCTTGAAATACAGTTTCAAGGGGCGGTCCTTCAACTGAGAACTGTCCTGCACAAAGCAGTCGATCACCGCCATCTGGCGGCTGAAGAAGATATCGTAGTTGCCCAAGTGCTCAAAAGCGAATCTACCCTCGGGGCCATAACAAAGCCTCAGCAATGAGTCGGAATCCTGACCTTCGTCGAGAATCTCAACCGAAAGCATCGAATCAATTGCCGCCCGGTTATGACTGGCAATAGCCGTGTCCAGTGTTGCGAGCGTGCTTCGCAACACCGGGATCTCATCGCGCGACGGTAGTTTCTCTTCGCCGCAGCCCAGGAGGCTCAGCAGTATGAGAAACGCCGCAAGAACAGCGAGCGCTTTCATTATCTGTTCTTCCGTATGAAGCGGTACTGACCGTTACCCTTTTTCGTGATCGTTCCCGCCTTGACCAGTTTGTCGACAGTCAGGGTCGCGGTCAGGTTCCAGAACCAGTATCGCACTCCGGCAGAGAACTGTTGATGGCCGTGTTTGATATGGATTTCGCGAAGCTCGTCCCTGGCGGCATCGAGAATGGCTTCCGCCCCGGTGTCAAGTGCTCGCAGTGCCGGATGGACAATCACGCTGTCGTAGACAATCGATTCAGGACGATACTCTTCCTCGATGGTCCAATCCGCCTTGGGAGACAGCTTCTGTTTGTTCTCCCAGCCGGGCTGACAGGTAATAATCGGAATCTGATCGCCAAAAGAGAATTCCATCGAGTTGCGACGCTCGGTCAGATCATAGTAATGATGGCCGTTGAAGAAGTCGCCACCCTGAGCAATGTACATATATGTACCGATATTCGGTCGACAGGGGTTCGAATTCTGAAATATCTGGACGGCGAGATTATTATTGATGAATCTTTGTCCCAACACCTGCCAGAGATACAGACCGGTATATACGGGATACTTGTCCAGGAGCACGCCTTTGCCGCTCATGAAACCCATGTCATTGGGATCAAGTGCACCGGCGGCAACCAGGCTGTCGATTACGGCGTCGTATCTGGCGTCGTTCCTTCCGATCAACTCAACCAACTGGTCCGAAATGCGAACTGCCAGTTTACGGGATTCTTCGGCTTCGGCAAGGAGAATAACCGGCGGAACAACTCGATACACGCCGTCGTAGTCGCGGATATAATGTGCCTCCGCCAGGGTCAGGGCGACGTTTTGCACCGACTCAAGGGTTGTCCCGGTAATCTGCGCTATCTCCTCGAGCGACTTGCCTTCGTTGAGCATGATCAGGAGCAGTCGTGAAAACTCACTATCCAGGTCCTGTGACTTGTTCATCAGCGGCGGCAGGGTAATCCGTTCCTGGTAGTACGGCTCAACCGTAGCCGGGCGATTGAATCTCAGGGAGAATTTCTGCTCAAAAGCCTGGTGCCCGATGGAGACGTCATCAAGTGTATCCACCACGTCGATAATCCGCACCCAAACATCGCCCTGTCCGTAACATCCGGGGATCTCCAGTTCGGGAGTGAAAGTCTTTGTCGTCGCCGGCGGCAGGATAAAGTGCTGAGATTTGTGTCGCTGCGGATTGGCGTAAGAATCCGGAAAGGCGACATCTGTTTCCACTGTCATGAATTTCAGCATCTCGGTGTTGTTGGTGACTTCGAAGGACATCGTCTGGGTTCCCCAAACTCGATTAGGGAAATCAAGATCACCAACAGTGACTTCGGGAGTCTGGGCGGCAACGCTGCCAACCACCAAACAAATCGCAATCAGCATCAGAGAAAATCGATAACAGAACCGCATCGGTAGTTCTACCTCCTGTTTTTGGCAACCAACTGTCCGCAGGCTGCGTCAATGTCCCGGCCCCGACTCCTGCGTACCGTAACGGCCGGAGCACGGGGAAACAACTCGCGGGCAAACCAATCGACTTTGCTGTCGTCGGGCCGCCGGTAGTCGAGTCCATCGACCGGGTTGTATGCCAGTAGATTTATTTTGCACGGGATACCCTCGATTATCCGGGCGAGTGCCAGGACATCTTCGCGGGTGTCATTAAAGCCGTCCATCAGAATATACTCAAACGTGACGCGAGTGCCAGTCTTTCCCGTATAATAGCGAATCGCCTCCATTAGGTCGTGGAGGGGAAAACCTTTCGTAACGGGCATGATTTTGAGTCTTTTGACCTGCGTGGCGGCGTTGAGCGACACCGCAAGTCTTGCTTTCAGACCGGACTCGGCGAGCTGTCGGATCTTGGGCACGACACCGGCAGTCGACACAACTATCCTCTTGGCACCAATGCCGAATCCCATGGAATCAGTCAAAATGCGAATCACTTCGACGATATTGTCATAGTTGTTCAGTGGCTCACCCATCCCCATAAATACGATATTGGCAAAACAATCTTCCCCCCTGTAGTCTCTCACGTACATGATCTGGCCGAGGATTTCCCCAATCGTCAGATTGCGTTCAAAGCCCATGGTACCGGTGGCACAGAAACGACAGTCCAGAGCACATCCAACCTGCGAGGATACGCACAAAGCGCGACGGTCTTCCAGTTGCACGAGGACAGATTCGATCCGAAGGGCGTCTTCGAGTTCAAACAGGAATTTCTCGGTACCGTCCTCGGATTTCTGTTTCTTGACGAGAATTAGAGGACGCATGTCGAATCTGTCGGCCAGCTTAGAACGGAGGTCCTTGGAGAAGTTCGTCATCCGGTCGAACTCATACAGACGGTCGCAGTACAACCATTTGTAGAGCTGTTTGCCACGGTACTTCTTCTCTTCGAGATCAACGAAGAGGGACTCCATCTGATTGAGGGTGTATCCTATAAGGTTGTTTTTTGCCATTGTCATCAAATGTACGTCAATTCAAGTAGTTCGCAAGCACCAATAGAAGATTCCCTGATCGCCGGAGAAAATCAGCAGAACACGTTCGCACCGCACACAGCGCGACACAAGGGCGTCTCATTCAAGACTGCAAAGGTTATACTCACGGCGATATATCGGGGATTCAGTGAAGATCGAAAAAGCTCAGCTTGACAGGTGACGGAGCGGGCCGTATTATGTTTGGCTCTAATCGGGGTGTGGCGCAGCCTGGTAGCGCGCTTGCTTTGGGAGCAAGAAGTCGTAGGTTCAAATCCTATCACCCCGATTTTTTTTGATTCAACCTACATTCACATCGCCCTGGCGGACATCGCAACAAACGAGTCGATGGAGACCGAGTCCAGTTCGGCCAGCAAATCCTCGATGTCCTTGAGAAAGCTCTCCCGCTTTTCTTTACCAAACTCTTCGGCCAACTGTCGATAGTATTGCGCGCCGGAGACGAGGTTTTCCTTGAACTCGGCGAAATGCTTCTGGGTCCGGCTGAGCAGGCCGGCGGAAGCATCAATGATCTCCTGCTTGAGGAAGTCCACGTACAATTGCAGCTCGTTGACGAGCATGTGCGACCGATCAGTGCGCGTCATGATTGACAGGCGACCGTAGATATGTCCGACCATCTCTTCCAGTGTGCTGGTTTTTGAAAAGGCGGAGATCACTGGTCCACAGCAGATAGCCGGTCTGGCTTTCGGGTCAATGCCGGTGAGCAGAGTGGCCCCTCCGGCGAGGTCATGGCAGATACAGGCCTTGGCCACTATCTGGTTGTGCAGGGCAACGATCTTGTCCGTGGCCAGCGTGCTGGCGGCGAGTTGATTCAACTTGCGCTTCTGGTAGGTGCGTGAAGCCTTGCATATCGGAGCAGACGTGAATTCCGTATCTGAACTGAGGAAGCCCTTCGGGCAAGGGCTGCCCGGCTTGTCAATAGCGATACGCTTGCGCCGGGCTTCTTCGCTTGAAGAATTGCGAAGAGTCCAGAACGGCACGCCAAGAGGTGAGGCACCACTGAGAAAGACGTCATTGTCGCCAGCCTCACACAACTTCTTGAGATGTGCGGGATCGACTCGGGTAGCCTCCGGCACCAGAAGGAACGGTGTCCCCCAGCCGGTGCCATCAAGTTGATAGTAGGTACGAAGGAACTCGTCCTCTTCGGCGGTGGCAATACCTCCCTGGACGGTGACCTTCATTCCTCGCGGTCTGTCGCCGACGGCATGCCCCTGTTCGGTCAGCGCTTTGGAGTAAAGGGTGTGGAACTCCTCGACGAGTTCGGTCCGTTTCTGTTTGAACTCTTCCAGGATAGGCCCCATCAGATAGCCCTTGGTGGAGAAGGCGTGCCCGCCGCAGTTAAGCCCGGATTCGACACGGAACTCAGATATCCACAGACCCTTTTTGGCCAGCAACTTTCCCTGAAGCAGAGCCGACCGGAAGTCGGACACCTTCAAAATGATCTTTTTCTTAACGCGGCCGTTCTCATCGGGGTAGAAATCCTGGAATTCTGTTATGTAGGCATACAAGCGACGGTTCAAGCCGGCAGACAAGACGATTGAGCTTTCCAATCCGCTGTTGGCAAACCCCCGGACGGCAGACATGGCCACCGCTTCCTCCGGCGGCAGTTTCTCACCGTTGCGGTATCTGTCGAAATCGGCTTTGGCCATTATATTGACATCGATACTGCCGGGAATGGCCCGGGCACGCAAGGCGTCCTGCCGGCGACTCTTTTCCGATTCATCGTCGGTAGCAAGCATCGCACGGTATTCCAGCTTCAATGGAGTCTCCGGAAGCATGTTAAAATACTTGCTGATGTCGCTGCCTTCCTCGAAAGGCTCGGCCTGCAGACGCTTTGATTGATCTTTCACCAGTTCCTGCATAAGGTCAAGGTACGCGCTAATACGACGTGAGCGCGAGTCTTCACTCCTGGCAGGAATCTCCTCGTATGCAAGACGGTTCTGCTCGCAGTGGTATTTCCGCATACTCTCAATGAGCACATCATCGCCGATGGAAACGACCGAGGAAATGCCGTACTTCGCAACACGCAAGGGAGTATCAATGGTGAACCCGGTCCCCATCACGGGGATGTGAAACGAGTGGGGATTTTCGTTCCCGGGTGCAAACTTGGCATGGTCGTTCCTGCGTAGACCAGACATATCTCTTCTCCTTAGCTGACCAATAAATACCCGGAAGGTTTCCGGCACACTTTGGCCGCCAGCTACTGATGCATCTTCACCGCTTGCGGATTCCGTTGAGCATCATGTCAACCATCATGTCGGCATACTCAGCAGGAGTCACACCGTACTTCTGCATGGTCCACGGAAACTCGATGGACTTAAATGCAACAACGGCCATACGGGCAGCAAAGTCAATACGATTTATCTCAAATTCTCCGAGCGAAACGCCCTCGCGCATGGTCGCGGACAGCAGAGCCGTCTCCTCGGATATCAACCATTCGTCCATTTCAGCCAGGTGGGGCCAGAAGTCACCCCATGTATCTTGTGTAACACGATAGAGGTTGATCAAGTTGCATACTGTGTTCATTCGAGAGACCACATGAGCCTTCATCTTGCCGGCCATCGAAGGTTCCTGTGCGGTAGCCTCACGAATGGCATTCAGAAGCTGCTGCGCCTCCAGCTTGACCACCTCGTCGAAAATAGCCGATTTATTGCGATAGTGTTTATAAATAGTGGCTTTCGATACCTTCGCAGACCGGGCGATATCGTCCGTGGTCACCTTCTTCAGCCCAAACTGGCTAAAAAGGGTTTGTGCAGCTCCGATGATCGCCTGTTTCTTTTCCACTCATCACTCCACGAGCACTAAACGTTTCATGTATTATACGTTTTCCTGTTCACAGCGCAACAAAAACATGACATTATTTTCATTTAATGGTACAGTTTTCATGATCAGAAAGGTGGCGGGAACGGTCAGTGACCTGAAATGGCCCCTCTAGGCGAGGTCGAAAGAAGCCCTCACACCGAAGTGATCCGACAGGTGTCGAACCGGCGGACTATTACCGTTGAGCGATGTCGTTGTAAGTTCTTGAAGGTCACAAGCTTTCAGGCGGAGCCTTTCCTTGCGGTCGTGGAAAAACACGTAATCGAGACGCTGACAGTCACAGCCGTCGTGAAACAGGGGCAGTAGGCTGTTGTGATCCGCATCGGAAGTGAATCCGGGAGCGGCGGCGGGATCGGCGTGGGCAACTCGAAAGGCGTCCTTCATGCGGAGGGCATTGAGCATTTGGCGATACTCGTCGGTGTACCTGCCGAAGCGGTCTTCGGCCTTCACGTTGAAATCTCCCATCAGAATTACCGGCAGATCGGCAAACCGGGGACGGCGACTGGAATAGTCTATTGTGGTTCGAAGTTGCGATATCTGTTTTGCCCGAATGGCGCGTGCAGACTCGTTGGCGTTGGCCTGAAGGTGTGTCCAGACAAGCATCACCCGTCGATTGCCCGGAATTCGGAGAGCAACGCGGGCGTATCCCTTCTGACTCCAGGCATCGTCGCCTGACTCCAGTTTGAAAGGGGTGCGCCCGATCCTCGTGAAAGGGACCTTGCTCAGCAGAAGCAGTCCCGAGCCGAAGACGTCCTCCTCTTCCCCGTTTACAAGTTTCTTGCGCGGACGGTAGGAATGCGGATACTCGTGTTCCACCCGTTCGCGGATACGTTCGGAGATTTCGTCGTCCCAGACTTCGCAGAGTCCGACGACATCGGTATCTTCTTGAAGATTCAATCGACCCGCCAGAAGATCGGCACGCAAAACATCTTTGTAGAGAATTGGATTGCCGCTGCGAATCCGACTCAGTAGATCGACAAACCGGACCGTGGCCTCATCGCCGAATAGATGGGCGTTATAGAACAGGACATTCAGTCTCCGGGGGTTACCGACTGTTTTCATTCTCTACTCTCCCCTTTTTGTTCAGGCATATTCATCTGCATACTCCGTCCCCCCTCCTATGAAATAACAATCAATGGCCGTGTCAGAACAAGGCCGCTTGCGCCTCTTTTGTCCGATGGTGGCATTAGTTACAATAAAGCGGGCCGGAGCCGGTGGTTACTACGGGTTTGGGAGTGAAATCGATTCCAGTCTCTGACGGCGAAAGACTCTGATTTGTGGGCGGCAGACGCCCTCGTCTGCCCCGGCTCAATCTGTTAGACAACCTCTCCCCTATTCCTGCGAGGAAAAGTCTTGCGCGATGATGCTTTGAGGTTTACTTTTGGCCTTGCGCCGAAGAAGTGAATGACACTAGTGTCTGTACGCCCCCGTAGCTCATTTGGATAGAGCATCTGCCTTCTAAGCAGAGGGTAGCTGGTTCGAATCCAGCCGGGGGTACTTTTTTGGACGCTAGCGGCCCAGCCATACAAATCAGTCACACAACCAGACCAGTCTGTGAGCCTGTCGAAGTGTGCACAATGCTCTCTTCTTTTTCTTCTCATCCGCTTGCAGAATAGATCGATTTATCCTATATTGGGCGTGGGGAATTCAGCAAATGCAATAGCGACACCCTCGACATGTCTGTGAGACAGCGGCGCAGATCGACCCACCAGCCGCTATAGGCAACACACTCGCGAAGCTACTCGTCAGAGTGACTGACAGACCTATCGAGGGAGTGCTGTACCCCGATCCGAATCCGCAGTCCGACAACGGAGTGCGGAGATGACACAAAGAACACTCGCGCGGTTGGCATGAACCGGCGCATACTATAGCTGAAGGGAAAAGTTATGCTGAGAGCATTCCTGTCGCACAGTAGCAAGCAGAAGGGATACGTTGATGTAGTCGCTAGGCATTTAGGGGCGTCCCGCCTAGTCTATGACACTTTGACATTTGAGGAAGGAAACAAAACCTTCGACGAGATTCTCCACGGACTGTCCGAAACCAGTCTATTCGTTCTTTTCATATCCGAGGAAGCTCTGCAGAGTACCTGGGTAACTTCCGAGATCGAGAAAGCTCACGAACTGATCAGCGCAGGAAACATCAGACGGCTCTACCCGATAATCATTGACCACCATATTCGTTATGATGACGACAGAATTCCAGCTTGGATCAGAGACAACTACAACCTGAAGTATGTCTCAAAACCAACCAAGGCAGCAGAGAGAATTGGTCAAATTCTAAAAACACTGACTTGGGAGATCTACCCCAAGAACAGAGACTTGGCGCAGTTGTTCGTGGGAAGGACCGAGTTGATAAGGCAGTATGAGGAGCGCATCTTCAATTACGAGAAGCCTATTCCCCTGCTTTTGGTTACGGCAGGAATGCCATCAATCGGCCGCAGGAAATTCACTACTCATTGCTTAAAGAACTCCAATAAGATCCGAGAGGGATACGCACCACCGACAATCGTACTCGGAAGCAGAGACAGCATCGAGGACTTTGTCATCGGCCTCTACGATCTCGGGCTCTCCCAGAAAAGACGCAACGAGTTGCTAAACCTCCTCGACAGAGACATGGATGACAAAATCTCTCTTGCCACAGAATTGCTGCTGGAAATCGAGAAGCACGAGGCTATTGTCTTTGTGGTGGACAACTATGCCATTGTCGGGAGAGATGGTGTAATAATTGATTGGTTCAGACAGATTGTGAGCGGCCTGTCCGCGATTCAGCGACTGTTCGTCTGCTTGATATCCAGAAATCGAGTGAGGCACCATAGTCATCTGCACGGAGACAACATCTTCGGAGTCGAGGTGCCGGAACTTGAGAGGTACGAACGCAACGCTCTGTTCAGAGCTCTCTTGGACCTCGAGAATTGTCAGATCAGCCCACAAGATTTTGGAACAATATGTGAATTGTTCAATGGCTTTCCGGAGCAAGTGTTTTTCACGTTTGAGAACATGATCTCGGAAGGATTGCCTTACGTAATGAACAACCTGCACATAATTCCTGACTACAATTCGGAGAAGGTTGCCCATCTAATGCAGGAATACGAGTCGAATGGGTTAGCAAAGCAGGTATTGGGATTTCTGTCCGACTGTGAGCTAGTCAGTTTTGGTCTCTTGGAATCAGTGTTCAAGGAGGACTTCGGAGATGTCCGCACCATCATGGAAGACTTCTCCAACGGCTTCATTATCGAGTTCATAGGCGCGACTAGAGAGTACATTAGACTGAACGATGCGATACGTGATCACATACAAAGAATAGGGATCAAACGGGACAAGCAATATACTGACAATCTTGAATCTCATGTCCGATCCACCTTCGATCAATACGATACGCTAGACCGAGATATGTCCGACTACTTCGTGTCAGTCAAAGAGGCTCTGAAGAGAGGGTTCTCGATTCCGGAGAGACTGCTCCTCCCATCGCACTATTTGCACGCGATGCGTGATCTTTATGACAACGAAAGACGGTATGACTACGTAATAGCGCTTGCCGACAGGGTTCTCCTCAAGGAGAAGTATCTGGACCAACGTGTTATGATGGAGGTGAGGATATGGCTGTGCCTCTCGCTGGCACGAAAAAGGGACCGGCGCTTAGTGGAGGAGGTACAGAACATCGATGGTCCTGACCACAACTTTTTGCTCGGCTTCTATTACCGATTGATTGGCCGCCATGAGGATGCAGTAGATCGGCTACTGGACGTTCTCGAAGTAAGCCCTAGACACTACAAGGCAAAGCGAGAGCTCGTTCAAGTGTATCTGAACCTAGAGGAACACCAGCTGGCCTTCCAACTCGCTAAGGACAACTACGAATTGCTGCGAAACAATCCGTACAATGTCCAGAGCTACTTCAGATGCTTGATTAGAAACGCTGACATCCCCTTGGCTAATAAGAGAGACGAACTAGAGAAAATGGTCGAGAGCCTGAGGAATAATTCTCACCGGCGGGCAAGAGAAATGTATATGATTATCCATGCAGAGTTTCTTGCAGCCGTGGAGCATGACGAAGAACGTGCCTTAAACGCTGCAAGGGACGGAGTTGCCGCCTATCCTAGAAGTATTTATCCCCGCCTTACACAGATCGAGATTTGTCGAGCTTTCTCTAACTGGGAAGACCTCGAACTGGTCATCAAGTCAATTGACGGCACATTCAGGAAAGACTCGGACATCTACGACAAGGCCAGCTACATATCGGCCAAAGTGATCCTACTTGCCAGAGCCGGCAAGATGAGAGACTGCCGAGCGTTAATCGAAAGTGAAGTTGAAGGCCGGTTCTCAAAGACTCTGGTCGACAAGATCAGAAAAGAAGTTGAGCAGACACAGTTCGGATGAATAGCAATCCTGTGAGTTCGATGCGCCCGAATTGCTGAGTTGACGGTTTGTCGAACGGTATGTCCCTTACTCACTCCATCGCTGCCGCTTCCCAATGCACTTCCACCTTCGCCAACGGCAGCGTGAAGAAGAACGTTGTGCCGTGGGCGGGCTGGGATTCCAGATGTATCGTGCCGCCGTGGGTTTCGATGATTCGCTTTACAATCGCCAGTCCAACGCCGGAACCTTCGATGCCGCCGTCGTCGACACCGGCATCATCGACTCCAACCCGTTGGAACATATCAAACACTTTCGCCTGGAACTGCGGCGGTATCCCCCGTCCGTTGTCACGCACGAAAAAAGCACCGGGTTTGCCACCTGAATTGTCGTGCGAGGGTTCGTACCCAACTTCGATTCGCGCGCCCGGCTTGTCGGGCATGTATTTCACCGCGTTGTCGATCAGGTTCGTCAAGACTTCGTGGAGACGTCGTCGGGAACCGTGAACCGCCGGGAGAGTCAACGTGCATACCAAGGCGATCCCCCTCTTCTCTGTAATCGGGTCGTAATTGGAGAACACATCTTCGATCAGCCCCTGCATGTCCACCGTTTCGAACGGCTCTTCTATCTGACCGGCGCGGAAGAAGTCGTGGATGTCTGTCAACAACGACGCCATCGTGTCACCGTTGGCAATGATCCGATCAAGGTACCTGAGTGATTCGTCGTCGAGCGTGTCCGCGGCCTCACGCCTGAGAATGTCCGCAAACCCCTGAATGCATATCAACGGGGATTTGAGGTCGTGGGAGGTCATGAAAACAAACTCTTCCAACTCCCGTTGTTTGGCGGCCAGGGCGGTATTGAGCGATTCGAGTTTGTGGCTGTGTGCGGCGAGATCTGTCTCGGCGAGTCGCTGCAGGTTCACGCGGTTGGTAACGAAACGGATGCCCGCATCCAGACCAACCAAACCGAGCAGCCACAGGAGGCCGTGACCGAGGATCAACGGTGATACGCCCGAGTAGGCCAAATCACGGAACGAGGAATCGACCGAAAACAGGTTCCACACAAGAGACGCTACAATCGCAAGGCTCCAGATCATTGGAGGCAGAGCAATGATCGGCCGCATATCCGGCGGGCTCGTTTTGGCTCGTTTATCTCCCTTCATACGATGACCGTTTTTGTTCTCGGGTGTGCTCATTGCCTCTTCCGTTCGCGGTCCTGTGCGAGGCGGGTTGAGTAATCCGGGAGGAGACACAGGAATCGTGCGCTTTTGTCCTGTAATCGGCATTTGAAGGGGTATTCGGGGGGCAGTTTGGGCGTTTTTCGGGTCGTCGCAGACAATATCGTCAGAAACGGTCTCAGGCTGAGACCCGTCTCGGGATCGCACGCATTCGTATTGTTGGTGAATCCTTGGGCATGAGTCCATCTTTTGCCAGCTCGTGACGGAAGCAATCTGGCGAGTGATTAAGTGCCGGATCGTATCGCCGAATTAGTAAGGTATCGCGGGAGCCTGGGGGGAGCTCCTCCGAAGAGACTGACTCATCACCCTCCGACATCGCAGCCAACAGTTTCGAAGGGGTACCATCTCGGTACCTCTTTCGTTTTGCGTCGCGATCTTCTTCCCCGCCGAAGACCTGTTCAGTCTTCCTGTGTGAGTTCTCAGTCCGGCCCCACACGGATCAAACACAATCCCGGCATCAGACGACTCTGGGCGAGTATGTGGCTTGAAACGGGTGTCAAAACCAAGATGGGAGTGCAGATTGTCGGTTAATGTCCGATGAAACCAGTATCGCGTAGTATTGTCATCGAGTATCGATTCTCAAGGGCCGGGCTTATGAGCATTTGGACCAGACGATGGTTCTCCAATGAAGATTCAGAAGATAGTCGCAATCCGTTACTGACAGATACCACCGGATTGCAGCATAATGCTGACCACAGTGTGCAAGCTGTTGCGCCTGCCAAAGAGAAGGCAGCTCCCGAATCCAATCCCGACGTGGCTCAACTCCCTGTAAATCGCTTAAATAGCAGGCTTCAAGGGAAAGAGATCCGGTCTGATCGGTTCTGGCATGCGAGTTGCGAATCTCCTGAATACGAAACATCCAAAATCAGGCAGGATAGTATTATGACGTATCAAAACTCCGTAGAATCAGACATCGATGTCCGCCCGGGACGGGTACGGTTTTTGGCGGAGATCCCCATATCAGTCTTCACGGCTATTGAGAAGGACCTCTCGGATGTGCCGAATTGGGACCGCTATTTCATTCTCAAGAACCCGCCGGCCTGGCCACATGGCATGTACGACGTGATCTCAAAACACCTGGGTAACAGGTTGAGAGGAAAACGCTGGTAAGACCGGCTGCCCACATTCGGACCTCAGCCTGAGAGGTTCTGTAGAATAATCCGAAGAAAGCCCTCTGCGCACGCAGG
The DNA here is from genome assembly GCA_963664195.1 of uncultured candidate division Zixibacteria bacterium. Taxonomy (GTDB): domain Bacteria; phylum Zixibacteria; class MSB-5A5; order GN15; family FEB-12. The sequence goes on along the minus strand of OY760907.1, from coordinate 2,498,393 downwards.
GGGCTTTTTCACGTCCGCGAGTATCACTATTCGCCGGCAACAAGTTCCAATCAGGATAGATCAAGGACTTTTCCCGCAACCTTTGTCTGGAAAATACGTCCAAAGATAACAACGCAGGCATTGCGTCACCAGGGTCAAGGGAAAACAAACGGGAGAGGCCGGTCGCCAGACCGGTGCAACGAGCGAGAAGGAGTGCCTGCGTGAGATTACTAACTGGCTGCTGCTGTGTCCTGCTGATTCTGTTTTCGGCAAGTGCGCTCATGGCACAGGAATCTGAACCTGAGGCAAGAGTCGTCCCTGAGATCAGGGCTACTCGTGTCAATCCCCACGCGCCGACCATCGACGGAAACCTCAACGACGAAATCTGGAACGGCGCAAAACTCGATTTTGCGAGAAATTTCAGACAACGCGACCCTGACGAAGGTCAGGCGGCGACAGAGTCGACTCTGGTCGCAATAGTGTACGATGACGACGCTCTGTACGTCGCATTCTGGTGCTACGATTCCGAACCGGAGTTAATTCAACGGCAGTTGGTCCGGCGTGATCGGGGGGCGCAGTCGGATCGAGTTGCTTTCCGAGTTGACCCCTTCCACGACCACCAGAGCGGCTTCAATTTCGAGATATCCGCGGCGGGAGTGTTAAGTGACGACCGCATTTACAACGACAACAATACCGATGACTCATGGGACGCCGTCTGGGACGGCGCGGTCAAGATGCAACCGTGGGGATGGTCGGCGGAGATGCGCATCCCGTTCCATTGTCTTCGGTTTGCCGAAAACGACACTCACGTCTGGGGGGTCGACTTTGCCCGCGTCATCAACCGTAAAGATGAAGGTGTTCGCTGGGCATTCACCCCTCAGTCGGAGGGTGGCTTCACGTCGAACTTCGGGCACCTGACCGGCATTGAGGGTATCGCACCCGCGAAACACTTAGAAATGCTGCCGTACGTCGTTTCCAGCGCCGAGACCTCGCCAAAAACCGCCGGCAACCCGGACGGTCGCGACTACATGGGCAACGCCGGGTTTGACATCAAGTACGCGCTGTCCTCAGACCTGATTCTCGATGCCACAATCAACCCTGATTTCGGACAGGTGGAACTCGACGCACCGGTGTTGAACCTGTCGACGTACGAGACATTCTTCCCGGAACGTCGACCGTTTTTCGTGGAGGGGGCCGATCTGTTCCACTCCGAGTTCACCATGTTCTATAGCCGAAGAATTGGTCGCAGTCCAGATGCCGATGTCGACGATGACGAGGCCGATTTCTACACGGACTACCCCAAGAACACGACTATCCTGGGAGCTGCCAAGCTCACCGGCAAACTGGCCGCGCGAACGTCGATAGCACTCCTCACGGCAGTTACGCAGGAGGAAAGCGCCGACTACGGCGCCCTCACGAATCTGGTCGCTGACAGTACGATGATCGGTGATTCGCTTGCTATCGACACGGTATCAATCGACACGGTGTATCGAACGGGCGTGGTAGAGCCAAAGGCAAACTACACGATCATTCGCTTGAAGCAGGAGTTGTTCAGAAATTCATTTGTCGGCACAATGCTCACTCTGGCGAGCCGCGAGGGCCGAAATCCAGCAGTGACCGGCGGTCTTGACTGGCGGCTGTATACTAACGACGGCAAATGGTACGCCCGTGGACAGGCAGTTTTCAGCCGGATCGACCCTGAAGAAATGGGATACGGGTTCGACCTCACCCTGGGCAAGGATGCAGGCGAGCACGTGCGCGGTTGTTTCGGGTTCACGCTCAAGAATCGCGACTTGAACATAAACCATCTGGGATACAACAGCCGGAACGACAGTCGTAGTGCTTACGGCTGGCTCCAATACCGGACCAACGACGACTGGTGGATAGTTCGCAACAGTTGGAACGACCTCAATCTCTGGTCCGATTGGAACTACGACGGCGTCAACTACAGCCTGGGCGGCAGTTTCAACACGTATATTGACTTCACCAACTTCTGGTCGCTGGGGGGAGGGTTCAACGTCCAGGGTGAGAAATACAGCGACCTCGAAACCCGCGGCAACGGTCTCTGGATCTGGCCTGAGTGCCCGACTTTCAGTTGGTGGGCCAACTTGGCAACAGACGGTCGGAAGAAGGTATCCCTGGTGTTGAATCCGGGTAGCGGTTCAGATCGCGGGGGCTCCTGGTGGGCGCACTATACGGGCCTGGAGTATCGGCCCAGGAGCAATATGGAATTCGAATTGGGGGTAAACTACAAGCGGTTCTTCAAGGGGACTCGCTGGGTGGAGAACTACGACTCCGACACGGTGTTGGTCGGTGCGGATTCGATCGAGGTCAATTCCTCTTCCCTGTTCGCGGATCTGGATCGGGACCATGTGACCGTGGACGCCTCGGCGAGTATTGTTATCGACCGCAATCTGTCGATTCAGCTATCGGCCGAAGGACTCATATCGGGGCTGAATTACAGCAACCATCGTCACTATCAGGGAGAGAACAGCTACGTGTATCCGGTTTCCAGCCGGGATAGCTACGACTACAACTATTCCTCGCTGAACTCCACGCTGCTGATACGCTGGGAATACGATCCGGGGAGCACGCTGTACCTCGTGTGGACTCGTTCGCGACCGGAGTTCGACGACAGTGTCGGCGATCTCGACCTGTCGCGAGATTTCGACCGACTGTTCTCCGGCGGCGGTTACAACACGTTCCTCATTAAAACAAGCTATTGGCTAAATCTATAGAAGAGAATTTTGGAAGGGGATTTCAGATATGCTGAAAGGAAAGTATGCTATGACAACAAGAGATAACAAGCTGCCTGTCTCGCGGGCACTGAAAACGCTGATACTTGCTTGCCTGATTCTGGCGTTTGCGACGACGGTTGCTGCTTTTACGCCGGTTTATCATCCGGAGATGAAGATCACCAAGACGGCAGGCAAGATTCATATCGACGGTCAACTCGGTGATCCGGGCTGGCGCGGTCTCCCCCGCGCGGACAATTTCGCCGAGCACAATCCGGGCGATCAGGTCGAGCCGCCGGTGCAGACGTTTGCCCGCATGACCTACGATGACAATAACCTGTACGTATCGTTCGTTTGCTACGACGACCCGGCGACCATTCGCGCCTCAATGACAGAGCGCGAGCGGATATTTAATGACGACAACGTAGTGCTGCTCCTGGATACATACGGCGACGCGGCCTGGGCCTACTCGTTTAATGTCAATCCGTACGGCATCCAAGCCGACGCAATGTGGAGTCCGAACACGGGTGAAGACGGCGGATTCGACTTGATCTGGGAGTCGGCGGCAGCAATCACCGACTCCGGCTACCAGGTCGAGATGGCGATCCCGTTTTCGGCGCTCCGGTTCCCAAATCAGGCACAACAGGAGTGGCGCGTAGATTTCTACCGCAATCACCCACGCGAGGCTCAGAGATCATACTCCTGGGCAGCCTACGATCGTAACGAAGCGTGCTGGCCGTGCCGCTGGGGCACGGTGACCGGTATTGAGGGTGTACATCCGGGCAGAGGCATCGAAATCATGCCGACGGTAGTGGGTTTTCAGAGCGGAGGATTGGTGAAGTCTGACAGCGTTGGTGGTTTATCAAAATACCCGTTCAGTTTTGACAACGACGACGGTAAAGGCGAGTTGTCTCTGGGGGGCAAGTACTCACTGACTTCGGACATTACTTTTGAGGGCACGTACAATCCGGACTTCAGTCAAGTTGAGGCAGACGCCGGACAGATTGATGTCAATTCCCAGTTCGCTTTGTTCTATCCGGAGCGACGGCCGTTCTTCCAGGAGGGAGCCGATCTCTTCCGCACACTCTTCAACTCGTTCTATACGCGGACAATCAACAACCCGGAATTCGCTGGCAAGATGACCATCCGCAAGGGGAAAACCAGCATCGGCTATCTGGTGGCCAGGGATGAGAACACGCCAATCATGATTCCCTCGGAGGAGTTCAGCGTGCAGTGGCTCGGAGAGAAGAGCACAACGAATGTATTCCGCGTGAGGCAATCCATCGGTCGTGGCTCGCAGGTCGGGGTGATTGCCACTGACAGACGGCTTGAGGGGGACGGTTCAGGATCGGTGCTGGCAACCGATGGTCGACTCCAGTTCACCCGCAGTCTTAGTCTGGCCTATCAGGCGGTTTTGAGTCACACCGACGAACCGGACGATTCCACAACTTACGGTCTGAACGGCGAACGTTTCGGTCACAACGACGAACACACCATGGGTTTCGACGGTGAGTCTTACTGGGGTACCGGCGGCGTCGCCGTTCTCGGCTACAACACACGAAACTGGTCAGGAGTCGTCAATTACTGGCAGGTCAGTCCGACCTACCGTGCCGATAACGGCTACGACCCGAAGAACAATCGAAGAGACCTCACAATTTCGGCCACGCGAAGGTTCTATCCCGAAAGCAACCTGTTTGAGTCTATCGCTGCCGGGGCAGACATCGGAGGCGTCTGGAGCTTCACCGGTATGGAGAAGAACAGATACGTCCAGCTTAACCTCAACACTAGCCTGAAGGTAGGACAACTATCCACGTTCACCCAGTACGCACGCAGGTCCAGGAATTTCCGGGGGATAGACTTCGAAGACGTTTGGAGCGTCTATCAATCGGTCTTTGCGCGACTGAACAGTGCCGTAGCTGTACAAGCCGAAGTGAATTTCGGCAACTGGATCGCCGCCGAGTACGTCACCATGGGAAAAATGAGGGACATCGGCCTATCTCTTGATATCAAGCCGATTGACCGCGTACTCATTGAGCAAAATCTCAACTACTCAAAATCGAATCATCTTGATAGCGGCTTTGAATTGTGGGAAACGTATATATACAGAAACCGTCTCAACTTCCAGGCCACGCGAAACCTGTCTCTCAGGCTGGTGGCGGAATACAATGACGGTGCTGAATCCTGGTCCATTGACCCGCTTGTCACATACAAGCTCAACGCGTTTTCGATCTTTTACGTCGGATCAACCTATAACTACCAGAAACCCTCCGGTTTCTTCGACGAGAACTACGCGGCGTATGATCCAGATGGCTTCCGCTTCAGCGATTCGCGCCGCCTGGGTTCACGTCAGTTCTTCATGAAACTGCAGTACCTGTTCCAGATTTAGGAAAGCTGGAGGACCTATGGTGAGACTGATGTGGAGGCAGTATTCTTGCACCGAATAGGTGCGACAGACGGCAGTCCCCTCCTATCCCTGCCGTCCTGTCTCCACACGTTTTCCTCCTTCCGATCGAGCCTTGCCGACAAGCAAGGCTCGATTTTTCATGTGCATCCCGAACAAGGCGGCTCAACTCCTTGACGTACAAGCCGATATACTGAATAGAGGAACCTCCCTTAAGAGCACCGGTATCTTGCTACGGGAATAAAATGTCAGAGCTAGAAAGAATTAAGACGGCGATCAAGGACCAGTATCAGAAAGATCTCCCGCTGATGGACGTCGAGCGGATGCGGGAAGTCCTTCTTGAGTGGTTGCAAGAGGTCAAACTGCCGGCCTCGGATGATATCCGTCATTGGGATGAATGCATTCGAGTTTTCCCGCCGAAAGAGGGCGAGGAGGAACTTGAGTCCGGCACGCGGATGCGAGTAGTTCTCCGCATGTACACAAAGGAGAACCGTTATTTGATCTCAGCACTCGAATCCCTGGATCCGAAGGACCGTGGCATTTACATTCTCTGTGCCCATGTCAACTGGAAGGGCAACGAAAAGGCAATGCAGAAGACGGTAGACCAAGGTTACAAGGGATATGTAGAGGACGGCCTTAAGCCCAAGCATACGCTGTGGATACAGACCGTTCGCTGGGATGACATACACCCCGCCCTCGACCGCTGCGCCGTCGCGATCCTGGCCAATGAACTCGTACCAAATATGCCCGATCAGCTCGAGCGAACGCTGATTACAAATGTCCGTCAACAGAGTTTCAACATCCCGACCGGCGACGAAAAGCAATAGTCTCCCCCATCCTGCCCCGGCACAAACGTATCGACTGCAACATCATCACGCAACCGACTGTCTAATCCTGCGTAGGATTGTACCATACAGTCTATCGATTGGAGGAGAGAGAATGACAAAGCGACTGATGACGGTGATCGGACTCGTACTGGCAGCCGCCCTGTACCTCTGTCCCGCCGTGATGGCGGGTGATTGGTTCGGATTCGGCAAAGACGAACGAGGGTCGGGTGATCTGGCTTCGGAGACGCGGGACCTGAAACCGTTTAGCAGGATCGAACTGGACGGCTCGATTGATCTGCATATCACTCTGGGTGAAGACCAGAGTGTCGTGGTCGAGGGGGACGACAACCTGCTGGACAATGTCTACACGGAAGTCACGAGCCGTGGAGAGCTGAAAGTTGGAGTGGAAGAGCCTTACCGTTCCCGACGGGGCCTGCTTGTGGAAATCACGCTCCCGGGTCTGGAGAGAGTTGAGATCGACGGTTCCGGTGACGTTACGGTTCTCGAACTCGATCAAGAGCAGTTTGAGGTCCGGATCAGCGGTTCCGGCGACGCTGATATAGAGGGACGGGCGACCTCTATCGAGGTCTACGTGGCCGGTTCGGGCGATGTGGATCTTCGAGGAGATGCCGACGAAGTCTTCGTCAAGGTACGCGGTTCAGGTGATGTCGACGCGCGTCGACTGACCTCGAAAGAGGCGACGGTGACAATTCAGGGGTCCGGCGATGTGAAGGTACATGCCACGGAGTATTTTGACGGCACCGTCAACGGCAGCGGTGACATTACTTACTACGGCGACCCGGAAGATGTCTCCAAGAACGTGCACGGATCCGGAGACATCCGACGCCGCTGATCTTCCACAATGAATCGTGCGGTAAACGGAAACGGCCATCTTCGCAGGAAGATGGCCGTTTGCAATTGAGTGATTTCGCTTACTACTTGCAGTTCGGAAGCGGATCAAGCGAAATGAACAAGTGGTCGATCAGGACGGCCAGGTCAGACATGGTTATCAAATCGTCGCCGCTCAAGTCCGTATTGCCTTCTCCCACACAATCGACAGGCGTCAGGCTGATAAACAGATTGTCGATCAGAACCGTAAGATCACTCAACGTCACCAGATCATCCGGGCTGCTGTCAACATTGCCGACCGATCCGATGCAGCAACCAACCTGCAGGGCCACCGGATGCTGTCCGGCTGACAGGGTGGCATCGTTCGAGGTGAAGGAAAGCATACCGTCATACTGGCCGACGGCAAGTCCGGCACAGTGGAACGTGATCGGAAGTGCCAGGCTGTCGCCCGATTCAATCACGTGCTGATCACTATTGCAGGACATCCAAGTCTCTGAAGCCGAAAAAGCAATTCGCAGAGAACCGTCGCCCGTGTTGAATACCACGAGATTCTCCTGGCCCGTGTCACCCGGCAGGAAAGTAGCCGTGAGCACCGAATCCGCGAATTCGCAGTTCGGCGTGCCGACATGGCCGTAGCCCTTCAACTCGATATCGTCGATGTTCCAGCCGCCGTAGGTAACAGAACCGTCAGAGGAACCCATACCGAATCTGATCTGGAAGTTGGCGTTGCCGTCAGCATAGGCTGATAGATCGTAGAAGTCTTCGAGCCATTCGGTCTCCTGGAACGTGGCACCGTTGGTGTAGAGTTGCACCCAGGTTGTGCCGTTGTAGACCTGCAAATAAACATGGTCATAACTCGAGGATTCACAGCCCAGGAAATGCCAGTAGCGCATCTCCACGCCGGTAAAGCCACTGCAATCGAGAACCGGGGATTCAATCCACTGTGTTCCGCTGATGTTGTCGTTGTAGTTGCCGGCCGAGGTCAGATCGTTGCCCATAACCATGTTGTCACCGGTCGCAGTGTGGTCCTCGGCAGGATCGACACCATTTGAAGTACCACCGCCAACCGCCGGGCCGATAGTCCACTCAGCCGTTCCGCCGAGGCCGGTCCAACCCTGGTTCATAGCGAAATCATCAAAGTAGAACACTACGCGATCTCCAATGATAATCTGGCAGTTCAGATCAACCGTGTACCCGGCCGCTGTGCTGAGCGCCAAATCCAGGGTGACTTCGTGGCCCAGACCACAGCCTCCGTCCGCTGTCACGGCGAAACGATCACCGGCGTTGGTCGCCGAAGCGCTGGCGGCGATGTCGCCGAACAGACCGTAGTCATCGTCAATCGTGACGTACGAATCGGACTCGCTCAGGTAGGCCTCGACACCAAAGGCATCGCCCGAACCGGAGTTCTCAACAGTGACAATAATGTCAGCCGTTTCACCCGGATCAAGAATACCGTTGCCGTCGCCACCAAGAGCGTCATCAATGGATACAGACACATAACCGATTTCAGGAGCGTGGACCGGGATGGTGAAAGTACCTTCCCACGTATCACGCGCGGTTCCGGTCACGGTCAACGTGAACGTGACGACGTGGCCATCAGGTGTACTCGGCAATACGTCGAACGCAAAGGCGTCGGCGATGTTGCTGAGACCAAAGTCACCGGCGATTGTGCCGTAGGCTTCGGTGTCATCGGTGATCGTCACGTAGCCGTCAGCCGTGGCGATGGTCGCGTTGACGTCAAGAGCGTCGTCCGGACCAACGTTCTGCAACTGCATGCCGAGCGTGATGCTCTCTCCGAAATCCACCATGCCATTGTTGTTACCGGCGGCATCGTCAATCGTGCTGCCGTTGTAAATCACATACGGGCCGGAAGGAGCGATTACCTGCACGGTCGTGATGTACGGCATTCCGTTGAAACTCGTCACCGTCAACGTCACAGCCTCACCCACCGGAAGCTGGTCCGTGAACGGGATACTCGCCAGGCCGCCGGCATCCGTGTAAGCCGAACCGTACAGCGTACCGTCGTAATAGATGGCACAAAGTGCACCCTCTTCACCGGAAACCGTCACATCAAAATGCGTGTCTGTGAACAGCATGATGGATGCGTGACTTACCGTCAGGTCAGCTGGAATGTCCGTGCGAAGAAGCACCGTCGGGTCACCAAAGATGTGCCAGGTGTCCGCGTTCTTCACACCGTTGCCGCCGGCATCAAGCTCGATCATCTTCGCCGAACCGTTGAAGCACACACCACCCATCGTCACCTTCGCCTGGGCTACCAAAAGGTCTACCATTTCGTCCTCGCCGTCCATCGGCGGGACCCAATCCTGGTTGATCGACGACATAAACGTACCAATCGCGCCCGTCGGCTCACCGTTGTACTCGGCACGAAGCCAAGCCTCGGCGAAACACGTGGAACCGTCGAAGTTGCCGTTCACACAGGCGACGCTGAAGATAAACGGTAGCATATCGGTGTTGGTCAGATTGTTCACGTCGGTGTTGCTGAAACCCGTCGTTACCCAGCTCGTCGTCGAACCGTGACCGCAGTAGTTGATCGTGCTGCGACCTTCGTTCAACGCCGCTGATACGTCAGACGCAGAAGCACCGGTGGTCGCATATAGCTGGTCTACCTGCGTGTAAGTGAAACCCAGCCAATCGTCACGGATCAAATCCATGTGTTCGTAATCGGCCTCACCGTTGTGGCCGACTCCAGAACCTTCGCTGGAGGCCACGCCCGCACCCTTGTGCAGCCAGGCGCCAACATTCGGGTTGCTTTCGTATGCAATAGTACGTTCAACCTGAGTCTCAACGTGTGCCACCGTTTCAGCCGAAAAACGACCGATGAATGCGTCCGGGTAATCATCAGAACCAGCAAGCTTCATGTAGCTCGGATCCGAAGCGCCGCCGGAGGCCTGGGGAGTGGTTACCTGCGTATAGTCTCCAACCAACAGCACGTAAGCCAGATTCGTGGAATCGTAAAAGTCGGAGATGAAATCGCCAATGGCGGTAGTCGTGTTGCCAATGGTCGAAACGTCAACCATCGTCGTCTTGATACCCTTCTGCATCTTCCACTCCGCCAGCGGAAGCATCGCGTCGTGGAAACCATCGTACGTGATAATCAGCAGATCGCCTGCTTCCGGGAGCGACGTGTACTTCGACTGATTGGCGTAGTTCACAAAACGACGCTCGTACACCAGATCGAAATCCGGGGTCAACGCCTTCGCGGACATGTCACCGGTGAACGCGTTGATCCTCGCCGGACCGTCAGAGTACACTTCAACCGTAACCGAACTGTACACCCGAAGTGTCTTCGTGGACGGGTTGTACTGGAAGGCGTTGACGTCAACCACCAGACCGCGATAGTCACGCAGAATGAACGGATCGCGGATGCTCGCCAGTGCGGACGGATAGAACTCGTCTTTTTCATAGACCGAGCCAAACGTGTAAGGAATGCTTTCCGGGGCGATGTCACGCGTGAAACTGCCCTTCGATGGAGCTACCGCCACGTTGGCGTAGTCGACGTACTCCGCGTCGATTACTTTGACCTGCATCTGCGCGTCGTCCGGGATGATAATACTCCGGCTCAAACGCGGCAGTTGAGGCCCGCCTTTTTGAAGCAGGATGCCTTCGTGGTCGATACTGACCTGCTGGTACATCTCGCCGTTGATCTCGATAGGAGTTTGGTCGAACGCACCCACGTCAAACCGCAGGACCGTCCGAGAGGAGTTCGACTGCTCAACCGTTACGTCGACGTCGTCATTCGTCGAACTGACCACGACACGTTCGCCGAAGGCCAGAGAGGCAAGCAGCATTACTCCCAATAATGCAATCGTTAATGCTTTGGACATGCTAATCCTTCCCATAGCTGGATTAATAGACCCTAACCCGTTAAGATATCTTCCAATGCGTCTGGTGTGAAACAACACTGGCATGTATTGCGTGATTCGAAAAGACCCTACAATATAATAGCAAACCTCAAATCGACAAGAGCAGAATCTGCGCCGAACAAATAAGACCGACATTGCCAGCATTAGCGGAGGGCAACGGGGACAGGCGGTTAGACAAGTTGTTGCACTGCAACGCTACTGCATCAGGATGACGTCGATCCTGCGATTCTTGGCGCGACCCTCCGGCGTCTTGTTGGAGGCTACCGGTCTATCGGCACCGAATCCCATCGACTGAATACGATCGGCCGGAATCAACAAACTCTGTCGCAGGTACTGCATCACCGAGTAGGCCCGCTTTTCCGACAGCGTCATATTGCCTTTGGGATCACCCTGGGCATCGGTATGCCCCTCGACCACCAGTTGGGCGTCGGGAAACAACTCGATAATGCCTTTGACCTTCTCAAGGAGCGGAATCTGATCATCCTGAATCTCGTGTTTGCCGGACTTAAACGACAGACCGGTCAGTCGCAGCACGATGTCGTTGGAGGCGTTGAAAAGCACTTCGCCATCGGTCGGATCCAGCGCAGCTTTGGCGTCTTTGAAACGTTGCTCACGTTCTAATCTGGAGTCGAGTTCACCCATGACTCGTTCGTGTTTTTCGGCAAGTTCGGCCATCTGCACGTTCTGTTTTTCAAGTTGCTGCTCAAGCGCAGTCTTGTCTCTCTGGAGATTTTTGACCTGAATGTCCACCGTCTGAGCGAGCATCACCGGATCGTCAACCGGAGGTTCTACACCCAACCTTGCGAGCGTTTCTTTGAGCTGGGAGCTGACTTCGCCGTAGAGTCTGTCGGCCCCGGCGCTCAAGCGCTCGTTGGACTCTTTCAGATAGGTGATATAGTTGACCAGTGTATCCGCGGCTGCCAGCGGCCCTTCATCAAACGGCAATTGCTCTGCACCGATGGCATCCCCCACGCGATCCATCTGAATCTCGTAGACGAGCATCAGCTTTTCCCAGGCTTGGTCGTTGCGATTGAGTGACCTGACAGAGAGTCCGATATTGGAAGCGTGTCGCGCCTCATATTCGGCTCGTTTTGCTTCAATCGTAGCATCGTCCCGATTGTACCGATCAGTCGTGATTATGGCATCCGCCTTCTGGCGAGCGGAGCGGGCTCTGTCCAGGGTTGACGGGGCAAACTTCTCGGCATCGTCAGCCAGTGCCCTCTCAATGAGCTTGTCTGCCGTACCCAGAACATCGACGCGGATGGCTTCGATTTCTGCATTATCGTACAGGGGGCGTGCCTTTTCCGCTTCTTTGAGGGCGTTCTTGACATCGCCAGCCTCGGTCTTTTTCGTTGCCTTTACGAACTGAGCCTCGGCCTCGGCCCACAGTTCCGGGACCAACAAAGCGGCCTTGGCAGCCTTGGCCTTATCACGAGGCGACAGGTACTCCTGCAAAGACAAACGCCCTACCTCGGTCGCCCTGAGGGCATTCTCCAGAAACTCGCGAGACTCAGTGACCTTTCGATCTAGGTCCTGCTGTTTCTTGTTTTTCTCTACTGCCTCCGTTGCCTCACGGTACTTCTGCTGTGCCTTATTCCACAGTTCGGGCGCAAAAACATCGACCTCCATTGTCCGGGCAGAATCTGTGACGGAGGTCAACTCGTCATACCGCGCGGTATCCAGCGCAAGTGAATCGGTTGCAGAAAGCAGCAGAGCCAGGGTGAGAATCACTGGCATTATCGATTTGATCGTCATCGTATCCCCTGTTTGCTTCGGTTTGCCTTGCCACCTGACGATAAAGAGGACTTGAGTGGTCGGGCAAGATAAAACAGAAAAACGGGAACGATACACAGACCGTCCCCGTTCGATTACTTCAGCTATTACAGTGCTAGAAGAACACCTCACCGATAAGCGTGCTGTACGCAAACCACAATGAAACGCGTGTATCTTTGCCGGCTCCGTCTACACCAATAACGTTGACAAGAGCGTTCTTTTCTGTCGCGGTCTGGATTAATACCCAGTCGCCCTTTTTGACCTCCACCATGTCTTCGGTTGCGGTGACTTTGGACTCCATCAACTTCGCAGCGACCTCGTCGTAATCTCCCCTGTACGGAAGCACCAGCAACTTGTTCTGATTCAGGAACCCGTCAAGGCGCGACGGTGATGCCAGGAAGGCCTGTCCGTCCTTGAAATGGAAATACAGATCGTTATTCACTCCATCGGCGCGAACGTAGCTGTTCTTCTCAAACGAGTAGCCATCGTGTTCACCATTGTACCGCACGTCCAGATCAATGTTACCCCTGGCTCCGCAGACGGCTTTCACCGGCGCCGACGGTTTAGAGGTCGAGCCATCGGGGAACACTACACTCACTTGCACCGCATACATCACACCATTATCAAGGTACTTGGCCGGATAATGCTCGATGCCGTCCTCCGGGTCAGTGTCCCCGGGATACGGATCGCCGTTATGTGACTTGCCCAAAGCGGGACTACCGTCCGAGGCCGGTGCAATGTAAACGTTGTAGCCGGAAATGTTGCCTGTACCAATCTTCTTCCAGATCACAGTCATTTCATGGTCGTTGACTTCGACACGGACGTCGCTAACGGAGACGGCTTTAGATGTCTCGTCTTCGACGACGGGTTTGGGACCGCATCCGGCGGCGAGCAGGCCTATCATAGCAAGGAGGACGAGTCTTCTCATTTGACAATCAACTCCAGTTGGCGCGGGCACAGAAAACGTGCCCCCTGTTTTGTGATACTCACGTCTTCTTCGAGACCGCAACAGCCTATACCCGGCAGCATGATCTCGAGTTCGAGCGTGAACACGTTTGTCTCTTCAATTTCCATGGACGGCGACGGACCGTACCGTTCCCATTTCGGACCGATCAGCGCCCCACCGTCGTGTACCGCACGGCCAAGTTGATGACCGAGAGCGTGCTGGTATTCCTCGTAGCCGTTGTCGGCCAGAATCCGGCGCGCAAGGGCATCGACTTCATGTCCTTGTACACCCGGACGGCACTTCACGCCGGTTTCGGTGATGATATCTCGGACGGTCTCAAAAGTCTCGACCAGTTCGGGCGACGGTCCCGATTCACCGGGGCGCGTGAAATAGACCAGGCGCTGGATATCGGAACAGTAGTCGTCGAGGCGAACACCGAAGTCGACGTGGAGCAGGTCCCCGGCCTCCAGTCTGGCTTCGGTCGGGTGGCCGTGACCGGGGCTGGTTTTGTCGCCGGCGTTGACGATTGTCGGGAAGGAGGCCGTACCTCCCATCTCTCGGATCGTGTTGTCGATGAGAGCGCCGACTTCAATCTCCGTCATGCCGATATCGATTTTCTTGACCACCCCGCGCCAGACATCGGTGGCCATCACCGAGGCTGCCTCCAATCGCTGAGTTTCCATCGGTGTCTTGCGGCTGCGCAGCTTCCCCAACAGAGATTCGGCGGACACGAGACAATCGCGATACGGAGACCCGTCGAGATACTCACACAGCAGTTGATACATGCCGTAGGTGAGGCCGTCGGCTGCCGGATTGCTGGTGGAATAGTTGAGTGCAATCGACGACGGTTTGAGACGGTCAAGCAGGCGATTGATGTCCTGTTTCACGCCTTGCGTGTAGGTGAGAACTTCGTCGAATCGACCGTGCCGGGTGTAAATGTCCCTGTCGAAGTTTCCGACGAGGGCAGTCGCCTTGCCAGTGCGTGTGTATGCGAAAACCGACTGCCAGGTGCAATCGTCATTGCCGACGACGAGCGGCATGGCGGGATCGGCCTGCATTCCAGTCTCGCGCACGAAGAGCAGCCAGATGTCTATATCCAGTTCGTCGAGAATGGCACCGGCCTGTTTGATTTTCTGTTTAACGATATCCACGGAGCGAAGGATAGGTGACCGGAGCGGGTTAATCAACACATAACTGTGCTGAGGCCACTACATGTCTCGATCATCCGGACCATCGTACACCACGCAAAGACACTACGCCGGAAGAATACTCTGGTGGCAACTTTGGATAGACTTGCTCTTTCTCCTGCTCGGACAGAATGATCTCTGGGAACGAAAAGCCCTTTCGTGCCACCTCAGAGTATCGATCCTTGGCCCACAGTTCGAGTAGCTTGTTGAACATTCCCATCTGTTTGCGATAGTTCCACCGCAGAAAATCGGGTAGGTAGCGTCGCCTCGAGGCACGTTTCCACAAGAACGCAGAAATGTTTCGCAGCGTCAGCGTCGCGAGCAAGATATCTGTATTTGATCCTCTGTGCCCGAGCGTCGAGGGTTGACGGCACAACTCCTCCAGGCAATCCCTGATTCTCTCCAGACGAGCCAGATCCTGCCCGCCCCAGCCCCAACCTACCGGCACCCTTTGCTCTCTTAGTGAGTCGATGAGATAGGTCGAGTCAATCTCGGGGTCGGGTGCGGGTGACGAGAGATCATCCAGAACGGCTTTGTACAGGTTGCTCTTGATGCTGAGTATTTTACTCACTGATTCGAGTGAGTCAGCTGTGCTGGTCAACTGTGCAGCAATACCGCGAATCAACTCTCCGGAGTCTTCGCGCGTCTCATCCTTTATCAGCGGGCTATTGTCGACCGCCAACCTAGCATAACTGCCGATGCACGCCGCCAGCCCGAAGTAGAACGGACGCGACCCGGAGACCAATGTTGCCTCAAGTCTAATACTCTTCACCAGTTTCCGAACCGACTCAGCGTTACCCCGGTCTTCGCCACGACGTGCCGAAAGAGCTCCCGCCAGCTGGCGCAGTTGCTCAGCAAAGACCTCAGGGTTGCTGTATCCGGGCGTCTCCATCAGGAAGCCAACCGTCTTTCTCACAGCAGCAATAACGAAGACAGCTGCACCGGTCAAGAACACAAGGCAAACGACTGTGTCCGTTGTTACCATATCAATCATCCCCTCCAAAGTGCTTAATCACCAACGAAACCGTAAAGAAAACCAAATACAAGAAGGTTATCGCAGTGATCGCCCACGAAAGCACGTAACTGCCTGGAATCATGTCAAAGAAATATGCAAAGCCGACAAGGCCAACATTCAAAAACAGTATATAGGCGATAAGCCTCCAAGTCAACCAACTCTTGAAGAGTGACCTCAACTCCACCCTACTGGTTATCTTGCATACCATGACTGAGAGACGAAGATAAAGAAACGCCATCGCAGCGTAATAAATGGCAAAAATGGGCCCCTTCACTCCGTCAGGAACAAAGATATATGTTCCGGGCTTGCTCGCCTGATCTTCCTTTGCGGATCCGCCGGTGTCAACGGGGGCGGTTTCCTCGACCGTATGTTCAGGGGGCGCGTAAGTTCCCTTGCCTTCGAAGAATACGATCTCGGAATACACGAAGGTAAAGACGATGGCGTACAGGAAGTATAGCAGTCCCAAAAAGCCGATGTTAACCATCTTCAGGTTCATCAGCTTTGACTGAGTCTGTAGCTTGTCGAAGTCTTGCTTGATCTTTTTGTACTGGTCGTCAGTCAACGGCGCAAAGCCCTCCCGACTTCATGGTATTGATTGACTATAATAGACAATATCCGTCGCTGGGCAACAAAAAACGTCGTGATTTCGTTAAATGATGCTCGGAAAGGCAGGTTTTCCGTATAACCAATGGAGAAATGATGTGAGATTCCGATATGTATATCATGGATATTCTTTTCATACTGGGTGGTCTGGCCATAGTTGCGACCGCCATCGCAAAGACGATATCTTTCTTTGCCGAATCGGAGGAGTCTTAGAGACTCATCTATCGGTTTCTTGCCCGCTCCTTACGGCTGTAGAGCTGTCTCCCAAGGTAGCTCGCGCGGTACGCCATTTGGGACCAACTTCCAATCGACGATAGTGTAGATGTCAAACCCTTTCAGGCTGAGTGCCTGAGTAGAGGAGCACAATATCCCCTAACTGACTGGCCGCTAGCACTAAGTCCAATCTGCCGCTACATCTCCCGGTCATCGGGGCCGTCGTACTCGTAGGGCGGGGGGCCGAGGACACGCATCGGTTTCTCGCGGGTCATCTCTTCGTAGGCGTGGGCCATCAGTCCCGGCACTCGTGAAATGATGAAGAAGCCCTTGCCTAATCGCCAATCGAACCCCATGTCTGAGATCAAAGCCGCAACTGCCCCGTTGATATTGATCGGCGTCGTTTTGCCCCGTCGCTCGCTGATGACCTTCTGTAGGGCGCGACTGAGCTTGATGTGGGTGCCGGAGTAGCCACGACGCTCGGCTATTTCAAACAGCTTGACGGTGCGCGGATCGGCCGTATGCAGTTTGTGGCCGTAGCCGGGCATGCGTCGCTTGTTCTCGGCCAGCCAGTCGGCCATCTTTGTGGCCAGAGTATCGTAATCGCCGTCGAACTCGTCAATCCGGGCCGCCCATTGCTGCATGAGACGGGCCGACTGCTCGATTGCCCCGCCGTGGTTGTCACCGATTGCCAGCATGCCGCCGGCAATAGCGGCGTTGAGCGAATTGCCACAGGACGCCACCGTGCGAGCGGCAAGCACCGAAGGCGGTGACGCGCTGTGATCCACCGTACACACCAACATGGCGTTCATCAACTCAGCCTCCGCCTCATTCGGCAACTCTCCCCTGAATAACAGATAGACGACCTCAGCGTACGAGAGGTTTTCCATGATGTCGGCGATATCATAGCCTTTGATGCGGATATCCGTGGGCGTTGTCTTGGTAATGGCGGTTTTCCACTTCTGATCGGTCATGACGTCACTCCCTTAACGACCGGATTCTATGTGCTGAAGGTTGAGTACATACCACCGGTGTGTTTTGCGTCGATTTTGTAACGACAACAAAGGCCATAATACTTGATCTTTCCACGCAGATCAAGGGCATCCGGCGGGCAAACCCGGTTGACAAATCGAGCGGCGGCACAATAGGCCGAATCACCGTGTTGGACGGGCCGCTATTGGTTGGCGAGGGTCACGTTAAGTACTTAACGTACAACACGATAACTAACACAACACAAGACAATAGACGCAGGAGTGTAGTTATTTTTTTCACAATTGCGCTTGACTTCACCTGCAAATCCGGCCATATTTTCGAGGATAAGACTATTCGTCCAAATCGTGTCCTGACAAGCTCTTCGAGGGCGGCTCAAAATAGCCAGGCGGGGGCATACGGACAGCCTGACGAACAAACCAGCAAAGGCAGGGATGAGCAACTTTCCACCACTAGCATTCTCAAAAGACACCATCGTTATCGTTGGCAGCTTTGGCAGTGGAAAGTCTGAAGTTGCTGTGAATTTGGCCCGCCATCTCGCCTCTGCTTCTTCTGTTCCCGTCACTATTGCTGATCTGGATATCGTTAATCCTTACTTCCGGTCCCGCGAAGCAGCCAAAGAGTTGGCACTATATGGGGTACGATCTTTGATTCCGGAAGGCGAATGGGCCGATGCCGACCTGCCGATTATCGTGCCGGAGATTAAAGGGGCATTGGGGCAGCACGAAGGTGTGTTAATTCTTGATGTCGGCGGCGATGACCTGGGTGCAACCGTGCTCAAGTCGCTTGGGGATGCTTTCGCGCCGAACGGATACGAGTTGTGGCTTACCCTGAACAAGAATCGCCCGTTTACGGCCGATGTCGACGGTGCGATGGATATGATAAAACAGATAGAAACCGCGAGCAGACTGCAGTTCACAGGTATCATCTCAAATGCACATTTGATTGATGATACAACCGCGGAAGTAGTGCTCGACGGGTTGAAGTTGGCTCGAGAGGTCTCGGCGAGATCGGAATTGCCGATTGTGTTCGTGACCGGAATCGAGAGGGCTTTGGCCGAATTGAAAAAGGGCGATGTGGAGTTTCCCGTTCTGCCCATTAACCGCTCTTTGTTAAAACCTTGGGAAAGGAAATCCTCGACCTGAACGAGTTGAGTATTGAGGAAACAACTATGCCCAGTGTATCCATAGACAAGAACCATTGCAAAGGATGCGAACTCTGCGTGCAGGCCTGTCCGCAGCAGATTCTGTCCATGTCCAAAGAGATCACGCTGCGGGGCTATTTCTACGCCAAGATGCACGATCCGTCACGCTGTATCGGCTGTCGGATATGTGCCATCACCTGCCCCGATTCAGCGATTGAAGTAAACACTCACGGGACACAATTTGTACTCTTCGAATACTGAGAAGAGTCAGGAAGCTTAGAGGAACAGAGCTTTGGCAAAAATACTGATGAAAGGCAACGAGGCGATAGCCGAGGCGGCCATACGCGCGGGAGCAGCCAATTACTTCTGCTACCCGATCACGCCGCAGTCGGAGGTCGCTGAATACCTCGCCAAAAGAATGCCGGAGGTGGGCGGTGTTTTTCTCCAGGCGGAAAGCGAAGTTGCAGTAGGCAATATGCTCTTCGGCGCTGCCGCTACGGGCAAACGTGTCTTCACGACCTCTTCCAGCCCGGGCATCTCCCTGATGCAGGAATCGATTTCATACATCGCGGGTGCCCAACTCCCGTGCGTGTTGCTCAATATCATGCGCGGTGGCCCGGGTCTTGGCGGTATTCTTCCGGCACAGTCGGACTATTTCCAGGCAACCAAGGGCGGCGGTCACGGTGACTACCGTCTTCTCGTGCTGGCCCCGTCGACAATTCAGGAAGCGGTTGACCTGACCATGCTCGCCTTCAGCCTCGCCGACAAGTATCGCAATCCGGTCATGTTGATCGGCGACGGTATGATCGGCCAGATGATGGAAGCGGTGGAATTCCCGGAGAAGTACGAAGAGCCGTTCGAGCTTCCCTCGAAAGAGGGTTGGGCACTGACCGGCTGCAAGGGACGGCCCTCGAAGATCGTCAAGTCGCTTTTTCTAGATCCGCTTTCGCTTGAGAAGAACAACCATGAATTGTTCAAGAAGTACGAACTAATGAAAAAGAATGAAGTTCGTTACGAAAACTACAAGGTCTCTGCAAAGAACAAGATACTCATGGTCGCCTACGGCACGATGGCACGTATCTGTCAGACCGTTATCGACGAACTTGAGGCTGAGAAAGTCTCGGTCGGCCTTTTCCGCCCGATCACCGTCTATCCGTTCCCGGAAAAGGAGCTTAGCAAGGAAATCCTCAAAAAGAACATCAAGACCGTTCTCACGGTCGAGATGAGCATGGGACAGATGGTTGAGGATGTCGAGAAGGTGGCAGCGGGCGCCAAGCCGGTGAAGTTCTTTGGTCGCACGGGCGGTATTGTCCCGTCGCCGGAAGAAGTCAAGGAGCAGATTAAAGAGATGATCCGTGCAGAGGCTTCGTCCAAGTCAGGAAAGAAGGGCTGATAGATATGGAAGATCAAACAACCATTTTCGCTCGGCCGGAATCGCTGAAAGAGACGGTCACCCATTACTGCCCCGGCTGCACGCATGGCGTGATCCACCGTCTCGTGGCAGAATCCCTTGACGAGCTGGGACTTCGAGAACGAGCCTGCGGCGTAGCGCCGGTGGGCTGCTCGGTCCTGATTTACAATTATTTCAACTGTGACTTTCTTGAAGCCCCCCACGGTCGTGCCCCTGCACTGGCCACCGGCTTCAAGCGTCTCCGCCCCGACATGATAACGTTCACGTATCAGGGCGACGGTGACCTGGCCTCGATAGGCATGGGCGAGATCGTCCACGCGGCCAACCGTGGCGAGAAGATCACGGTTATCTTTGTCAACAACGCCATTTACGGAATGACCGGCGGGCAAATGGCCCCTACCACTCTTCCGGGACAGATCACGGCAACCTCACCGGCCGGACGCGACGTTTCCTCGGTGGGTATGCCGATCCGCATGTCTGAGTTGCTGTCAACACTGGCGACGCCATCGTATATCGAGCGGGTGTCGGTTCACTCTCCGCAGCACATCGTCAAAGCCAAGAAAGCAATTAAGCAGGCGTTCAAGTATCAGGACGAAGGCCGTTGCTTCTCCCTTGTGGAAGTGCTGTCGACCTGCCCGACGAACTGGGGAATGACGCCCAACGATTCCACTGCCTGGCTAAAGGAAAACATGCTGGAATATTACAGGCTCGGCCTTTATTCCACTCCGGAAGGGGGAGGTAACTAATGGCACAGTTCGAAGTTACTTTCGCCGGATTCGGCGGTCAGGGCATTATGGTAGCAGGTCAGCTTCTCGCCTACACCGGCATCAACGAGGGCAAAAACGTGGTCTGGATCCCCTCGTACGGTCCGGAGATGCGCGGCGGCACCGCCTACTGCACGGTGGTGGTCTCGGACGAGCGTATCGGTTCACCGATCATAAACAGTCCGCAGAGCGCGTGTGTGTTCAACCGACCGTCGTTTGACAAGTTTGAGCCGAAGGTCAAAAAGGGCGGTCTGCTGCTGGTCAATTCATCGCTGATCAACGTTTCATCGGAACGCAAAGATATCACCGAGATTCTCGTCCCGGCCAACCAGATGGCACTCGAAGCGGGCAGCGTCAAGGTGGCCAACGTGATCATGCTCAGCGCGTTTGTAGCAGCCACCGGCGTGGTCAGTATTGACAACCTCAAACTGACCCTGGAGCAGAAGCTGGGAAAGAAGAAGGATCTGCTGGCGACCAACATGAAAATGATCGACGCGGGTCAGAAACTCGCGGAGGAACGCCTCGCCAAGGTACAGAAAACATGAGTCAGGAATTCAGCAAAATACCCGAGATAATAGCCCGACACCCGCAGGATCAGGAAGCACTTGTCATGATCCTTCAGGACATCCAGAAGGAGTACAACTACCTTCCCCCGGAAGCGCTCACTCAGACGGCTGAGGCGCTGAACATTCCGCTGAGCAAGGTGTCATCGGTGTCGTCGTTCTATAATTCGTTTTCGCTCAAGCCGCGCGGCAAGAATATCATCAAGGTCTGCCTGGGCACAGCCTGCCATATTCGCGGCGCACAGTTGATTCAGGGCCAGATCGAGAACAAGTTGGGCATCAAGGCCGGCGAAACAAGCGAAGACATGGAGTACACTCTCGAAGCAGTCGCCTGTGTCGGTGCGTGTGCTATGGCGCCGGTCGTGATTGTCAACGACAAGTATCACGGCTCGTGCAAAGTGAACAAGGCCGCCAAGCTGGTGGAGATCAAGTAATATGTGTATTACTAATTCCAAGCAGCTCAAGCAGGTCCAGAAAGAATTCCGTGAGGGCGACGCCAAGTTCGAAAAGAAAGTGATGATCTGCTGCGGTACCGGCTGTCTGGCCAACGGTGCGCAGGAGATCGTCGACGAATTCGAAGCTATCCTCAAGAAGAAGCGCATCAAGGGCTTCTCCATTGAGGCCGTCCGCTCTACCGGCTGCCACGGATTCTGCGAACAGGGACCGCTGGTGATTATCGAGCCGAAGGGCACGTTTTACACGAAAGTGAAAGTGAAAGACGTAGCCGATATCCTCGATAAGTCGATTCGTAGTGACGAGGTAATCGAAAAACACCTCTACACGGACCCTGCAACCAAAAAGAAGATTGAGCGATATCCCGATGTCGCGTTTTTCTCCCACCAGCAGCGAATCGCGCTTCGCGACCTCGGCAAGATCGCCCCGCACAATATCAATGACTATATCGCCAACGGCGGTTATCAATCGCTGGCCAAAGTGCTGACGAAAATGACTCCCGACGAAGTGATAACCGAGGTCTCCAAATCCGGCCTCCGCGGCCGTGGCGGCGGCGGTTTCCCGGCCGGACGCAAATGGCGCACCTGTGCCGACGTTGAGTCGGACATTCATTACGTCATCTGCAACGGTGACGAGGGCGATCCCGGAGCGTTCATGGATCGCTCGATCATGGAAGGCGACCCGCACTCGGTGCTTGAAGGCCTCGCTATCGCCGCGTATGCGGTGGGCGCGAAACAGGGGTACATTTACGTTCGCGATGAGTACCCGCTGGCAGTGGTCCACATGCAGAAGGCAATCGAAGACTGTCGCAAGCAAGGCCTGCTCGGAGAGAACATCTTTGGAACCGACTTTGCGTTTGACGTCCGCATCGCCCGCGGTGCCGGAGCTTTTGTCTGCGGTGAATCCTCGGCGCTGATGAAATCAATTGCCGGCGAGGTCGGTGAGCCTCGCGCCAAATACGTTCGCTCGGTCGTCAAAGGTCTGTACGATCAGCCGACCGTGCTGAATAACGTCGAGACTTACGCCAACATCCCGATCATTTTCGAGAAGGGAGCCGCCTGGTACGCCAAAATCGGCACCAAGAAAAGCTCCGGGACGAAAGTCTTCTCCCTCGTCGGCAAAGTTCGCAACACCGGGTTGATCGAAGTGCCGATGGGCATCACGCTGCGCGAGATCATATTTAACATCGGCGGCGGGATTATCGATGACCGTCCGTTCAAAGCTGTCCAGACGGGAGGCCCGTCAGGCGGCTGTCTGCCGGAATCGAAACTCGATCTGCCGGTTGATTTCGACTCGCTGACCGAGAACGGTTCCATGATGGGATCCGGCGGCATGATCGTCATGGACGACCGGACCTGCATGGTTGATGTCGCCAAGTACTTCACGGACTTCCTGGTCAAGGAATCCTGTGGCAAGTGCACTCCGTGTCGCGAGGGTCTCTATCAGTTGCACAAGCTGCTGGTGAAGATCAGCGAGGGACGCGGCGAAGAGGAAGACCTTGAAAAGATGGAGCGGCTGTCCAAAGCGATTGTCAACGGTTCCCTTTGCGGACTGGGGCAGTCGGGACCGAATCCGCTGCTGTCGACTCTGAAGTATTTCCGAGACGAATATGTTGCTCACATTCGTGACAAACGATGCCCGGCCGGAGTGTGCCGTGAGTTGATCACCTACGAAGTCAACGACGAATGCACCGGATGTTTGGCCTGTATTAAGGCCTGCGCCTACGACGCAATCACGGGCGAAAAGAAAGAGAAACATGTCATCGACCAGGACTTGTGCACCCAGTGCGGCGCCTGCGTTGCCGTGTGCAACTTTAACGCGATAGATGTTCACTAGGAGCTATAGATGGTTACACTGACCATAAATGGAAAACTGGTACAGGCCGAGGAAGGCGAAATGGTTCTGGCGGTGATCAAACGCCAGGGGATCAACATCCCGACCACGTGCCATCACGATGCTGTGGAACCGTACGGTGCCTGCCGCCTGTGCACGGTGGAGATCGGCAAACCCGATTGGGGCGGCTGGACAAAACAGGTAACGTCGTGCCTCTACCCCGTCGAACAGGACCTGATTGTCACCACGCACTCCGATGACGTGGTTGAACTTCGCAAGACCTTGCTCGACCTGATGCTGGCCCGTTCGCCGAAAGCGAAACTGGTGCAGGAGATGGCTGCCGAACACGGGATCACTAAAACGACCTACGAGGAAATCCCCGACGGCGACGACTGTATACTCTGCGGCCTGTGCACTCGCGTCTGCGACGAGATGGGCTTCAAGGCAATCTCAACGATGGGACGCGGTCACGGCAAAGAAATCGCCCCGCCGCTGGGTGAGGCGCCGAAGGATTGCGTCGGCTGTTTGGCCTGCGCGCAGATTTGTCCGACGAATTTCATCAAGTACGAAGATCGCGGGTTCACCCGGAAGATATGGGGTCGCGAGTTTGAACTGATCAAATGCGAGACCACCGGACGTCCGACGATCACGAAAGAATTCGCCGCGCATCTTACGAAGACCAAGGGCATTCCGGAGGATTACTTCACGCGCAACGATCTGGCCCATCGCCAGGAACTTGCCAAGAGCATGGGTAAGATCAGCCAGTGGGATCGCCAGGAGGAGGAAGCATAATGGAATATCGTTTTGTAGTAAATCCTGGTTTGTGCATCGGCTGTCGCACCTGCGAACTGGCCTGTTCGTTCTCGCACTCGATCAACGGGAAACCCGGCAAGAGTCGGATTTATCCGCTCGACGGCGGTTTCAAAGAACTCTGGGTGCCGGTGACCTGTCTTCAGTGCGATGACCCGGCCTGCGAGAAGTCCTGTCTCGTAAACGCGATCACGCGCAACGAGAAGACGGGCGCGATGGAACTCAACGACGACAAGTGCGTGCGCTGCATGGCATGTGTCGCGGCCTGTCCGTTTGGATGTTCGTTGCATGACACGTTCAACAATCTCGTGATCAAATGCGACCTGTGCGGCGGCGACCCGGCCTGCGCACATTTCTGCCCGACTAAGGCTCTTGAGTATCGCCCGATCCCGGAGACCAAGACGAAGAGCGCCTAGCGTTCGAGTTGAGATAGAGATAGAAACGCCCGGTCTGTGAAGACCGGGTGTTTTTTTTGGGGTATTGGCATCTTGTAGGGCGGGTCAACGCCATGAATGTCCGTCTTCGAACCCGCCGAGGCCTGCAGCCTGTAGGTCGAAACCCCTGCGGTTTCGACAGTCATGACGTCCCTCTACTCCTCGTGCAACAGAATCGTCCCGTAATCACCGACCACGCACACTTTGCCGTCGGTCGACTGAGCCACCGCGTTGAAGTTCACTGGCATGAGTTCGTCTACTGTTGTCCAATCAGCTCCGTCGAAGTGGATCATCGCCCCTCCCCACCCAACGGCATAGATGTCGTTTTCGGCCGAAACGCTGAGACCGAAGCGAGCGGCATTGGTCGGCGTGACATTCTCTGTCCATGAGGTACCGTCGAACACGAGCAGACTGCCCTCCGAAGTACACATCACAACGAAGTCGTCAGACAAACCGGACACTCCACAGAAATCATAGTAGGATTGCACCAGAGAATCCTCTACCGCTTCCCAAGTCTGTCCATCGTGCTTCAGACTGAAGCTGTAACCCACCGCATACGTTGCAGTTGAATCGGCGCAGAAAACGGCCTGTGGACTCGACACGTAGGTGTAATCGAGTGCTTGCTGCCAGGAGATCCCATTGAAGCGGTAGGCAACAGTACACTCGCCGCTACCGATACCGAGCGCCCATACGTTGCTCGCAGACGAGCCGTGGACTCCCACCAGCTCTCGCGCATCGGGCTCAAATGCTCTTCTCCACTCATTCCCGTCGTAGTGAAGAACCACGGCGTCATCGTCATCGGCGAAGTCTTCGAATCGCCAGGCGCCGACCGCATAGACGTTGTCTTCAGCCGTACCCCAGACAGAGTTCAAGTGGACCTCGACACCACTGGACATTTCCTCCCATACACCACCGTCATATCTGAGTATGAGTCCCGAATCGCCGACGACAAAGAACTGATTCCCGGGACTGCACCAGACATCGCGAAGATGCTGACGGGTTGGGGCTCCGTTGACGGTGGTTGTCCATTCGCTGCCATCGTAATGGGCCAGAAACCCCTCGGGCATTGTCACATGGATATTGGAATCGTCTGAAGCCCATATTCCTCTACTGAAGGATTCCCCCAACCAGCCGATTTCTATCCAAGAAGTATCGGTCCTGCGGTAAACGGTTCCGTCGGAATGCACCAAAAAAGCTGTCCCGGTGGCATCACCAGTCATACCACTCACCTGCCAACTGTTGTGTGCAGAGACGTCACTGAACTCGCGACCGTCCCAGTGGTAGACAGTGCCATTGTCATCGTAGACCCAGACGCTGGAATCAGACACTCCGACTACTCCCGCAAAGCAGCGATCGGCGAGGGGCCATATGTCTGTCCAACCGTCCCCCTCTGATTTCAAGATTCCTTTGGTGGTAGCGAGGAAGACGGTTCCGGAGGGAAGAACACTGACAGCAGGAAAGCCTACGGCATGTCCTGTGTTCACCGGGGTCCAAGAAATTCCATCGTAGTGCAGGACCGTCCCGTAGTACCCGACGGCGTACACATTTGTCGGGGAGTCGCCGGCCACATCTTCCAAAGGTTCGTCGGTGCCGCTCTCCATCATTATCCAAGAGACACCGTCGAAATGGCAGATTTCGCCGTCGTTGCTGACCGCGAACACGTCGCTACCTGAACTGCCCCACACGCCATTGAAGCGCACCGACTCGAAGCAAGTCACGGAATCCCACTTGCTTCCGTCGAAATGAAACACGGAACCACTGCTGCCGACGGCAAATATGTCACTGGCACTGGCTCCCCAGATATCGGTGATTGCTTCAACAGATAGCGGGCCACTGACCTTCTCCCAGTCAGAGCCCGCAACAACCGGCGGCTTGGTCGGGGGCTCGGTGGGGCCGCCATCGTCACTGCAACTCGTCAATACTGCTATGATTGCTAGCGATGCCAGGAATGTGATTGCAGAGATTCGGGACAATCTGATAGTGTGGTGCATGTTTTCCTCCCGTTGCACATTGTGTGGAGTGACAGGTGGAATGTAACCCGAAAAGGGTAGCATAGTCAAGTCGCTTGACCATGTTTTTTGTGCAAAAAGCCGAATCAGGGTAGCCCCCCGCTACCCCAAATACACCGCTACTCCGTCGAGCAGCATTTGCACCGACAGGGCCACGAGCAGCATCCCCATCAGGCGTTCAATCGCCGTCAGGCCGCGTTCGCCGAGAAATCGATAGAAGATGTTCGACATCATCAAAATGACTGCCGTTCCACCCCACGCTATCAAGAGCGCTATCGTCCAATCGCCGATCCGTCCCGGCTCCGAACGTGACAACAGCGAAAGTGCGGCCAGGGTCGAAGGTCCCGCGATCAACGGTATCGCAAGCGGCACCAGAAACGGTTCCCCGCCCGGTTTGTCTGAGAACGTACCCCCCTTCTGAGGGAAAATCATCCGCAGAGCAATCAGAAATAATATGATCCCGCCTGCTATGCTGATCGATTCCTGGCGGAGTTTCAGGAAATCGATTACGTACTGCCCCAGGAAGAGAAACGTCAGCAGCAGTATCAGCGCGAAAATGAGTTCACGTATCAGGATTATGCGTCGACGTTTGGGATCGATATCCTTGAGGATGCTCAGAAACAAAGGGATGTTCCCGAGCGGATCCATGATGAGCAGTAGTGTGGCAGCAGCCGTATATATTTCCATAGCGTTAGCCTCGGTGAATCAAGCGTTACAGGGTAGGCAATCTATTGATGCGGGCGGATTTGGCAAGGGGAAAGTGTCCGTAGAAGGCTAAGTTCGGGCAGACGAGGGCGTCTGCCGCGCACAGAACGCATTGCGATGCCGGTTGACCTACGAGACCTGCCGCTCAGAGAAAAAGAAAGCCACACCGCCAGACATGACATCTGACAGTGTGGTCCGATCTGACGTTTTCTATACAGAGACCCTGAGATCGCCAACCGCATGAGTTGTGGATCCCGTCAGCCGCTTGTTCCAGAACCGGGCTCGGAGTTCTATGAATGCACGACACAATCCGCAGCAAAGAGCCCCAACGGGCAATCTCTAGCGGGCCGTGTCACCGGGCAGTGTATCCCAAGGGACGGTGTCCCAAGGGATGGTGTCCCAAGGGATGGTGTCCACCGGAAGGGTATCCGACGGAAGCGTGTCCCAAGAAACGGTGTCCCAGGGAATCGTATCCACCGGAAGGGTATCCGATGGAAGCGTATCCCAGGGAATGGTGTCCCAGGGGATGGTGTCCACCGGAAGGGTATCCGACGGTAGCGTGTCCCAGGGAATCGTATCCACCGGAAGAGTATCCGATGAAAGCGTGTCCGAGGGAATGGTATCGCCGAACAGCGTGTCGTTCGGGCAGGTGTCACAGTCACCGACAGCGGCCACAGTCAGACCTGTCAGGGCATCCGGGCCCACGCTATCTGACGACTCCGAACACCCTACGAACCAACAGGCGATCAGCAATAGTAGTACAAAAATAGAAAAAAAACGTAAGCGCTTCATTAACACCTCCTGAAGTTAGCCGATGTCCCAATCCTGATAGTGAGAACGTCTGTCGGTCCATTAGCGGTGTTTTCTACTGAAGCGTCTCCTGCATCGTGGGGTGCCCGATTGGACCAGTCACGAACAACGGTACTGTGCACCCTCCTCTCTTATACCAAGTGACCGCGGGATGGTTCCGAATGATTCGCGAAGAAGTGAGATGTCTCGCGTTCAGATGGGGCCGGCATCGTCCGGCTTTCTCCAATTGGCAACGGTCAGCCTCGAAAGAGACGTGTTGCTCCGATCTGAAGACAACACTCCCTCTGTCGGTGCTGTCATGTGACGCCACGGGGATCGGCTGGCCTTCCGTACATCGCGAAGCGGGTCAGGCCACGAGTGGTCCAAAAACCCCTTGACTTGCGACTCAAGAAAAGGCTCATTGATATGTTAGCGAATGAGTTAGGGGTGAGGTCCGCCTCAATATCTGCCGCCACGGCGGGAACTTGACAGAATAAGTCGCGTAGTAACCTTATAGGTGATACTGATAGGTAATAGCGGGAGACTGAGCGAATGAAATTAAGCGATCGTGAAGAGAACGGTGTCGTCATTCTGGAGCCCAAAGGCAAAATCATGGGCGGCCCGGATGCCAGCCTGTTGCACGACAAACTGTACGAATGCATAGAGCAGGACAAAAAGAAGATTGTCATCGATCTGGCGAAAGTCGACTGGATGAACTCTACGGGGTTGGGTATACTCATTTCCAGCTACACCACACTTCGGAACCACGAGGGTATGCTCAAACTGGCCAACGTGACGGAGAAGATCCAGTCGCTGCTGACGATCACCAAACTGGTAACCGTATTTGAAGCGCATGATTCAGTGGATGAAGCCCTCAATAGTTTCAAGTAGCCTGTGCGCCGTAACTGAGAAATAATGTTTTTCACCGACAGGTAGACATGGCAGTGTCTGCCTGTTTTTTTGGAGTTGAATCACGAATGGACAAACCCGTAATCTCCGGAGACACGATTAAGGTCCCCTCCAACCAGGAGTACCTGGAGGATGTTGATACTTTCCTCGAGGGTACGCTGCGCGGATTCGGAGCCGATGAATCGGTCATTGCCGATATTGCGATTTCCGTCTCCGAACTGGTCAACAACGCCATGATGCACGGCAACAAGGCCACCGTGACCAAAGCGGTGACGGTCAAGATCGTGCACAAGAACGGCGCGGTTGTCATCACGGTGAGCGACGAGGGGGGCGGCTTCACGCCGGAGAAGATCGCTGATCCGCTGGCAGACGAAAACCTCATGCGTGAGGTGGGCCGCGGTATTTTCATCGTCAGGTCCCTCATGGACAAGGTTGATATCAGTGCCACCGACAAGGGCACCGCTGTCAGCATAACCAAAGCTATCTGATTCGCCTAACGGTGCAGGCTAAAGCGCAAAGATGTACGTCGAGCTGACCCAGACGCTCATATTCTTTCTAACCGGTGGTTTCCTGGTCTTCCTGGCAATCACGATTACCCGGGACAATTACAGTAGCCGGGCCAATCGTACTACGGGAGCGATGCTCTTTTTCGCCGGTCTCGGACCGCTGGCCCTGGCGCTGGGGTATGTCCTGCAGGGGACAACGCCCGGGTCGCCGGATGTCAGTGAGACGACGCTGTATAACCTGTACCATGTTTGGGAGTTCTTTTTCCCGGCGCTCATCGCTTTCTCATGGGTCTTCCCCATTGACCGCCTCAGGCACTTCAAGTTTGCGCGTCTAAGATACTTGATACTGTTGCCTCAGGTCCTGCACGTGGCCCTGCTGCTGTTTTATCCGCAGTTTGCCAGTTTCCTGGACCTGCTGGTTGAGACGTGTAGAGCCGAAGGGTTCATGGGGCTGATCCTTCAACCGTTCGAGTGGACATTCTCACAGGTTCTGATCCTGACGGCGTATATTCGGACCCATGAAGCGTTTGTTTTCGGCAGTATCAATCTCAGCTACGTCCTGGTGGCGACCTACTTTCTCGAGGCCGGCAAGCACTACCTGACCAACCCCCGCCTGCAGAACCAGACACGAATAGTGTTGATCGGCATGCGACTGGGATTGGGCCTCTACGTAATGGCTCGTGTCACCGCGTGGGTGTGGAACACGAATACGGCCGGAGCGGTTGCCTCATACCTGCTGATTGCCGCTATCATCGGCGGCGGCGGAGCGGTATCGTACGCGATTATCCGACACCAGTTCCTCAACGTGCAGTTGATCTTCCGCCAATCGCTGATTTATACGTTCACTTCGGCCGTGCTGGTCGGCGGCTATATCATGCTGGGGATGAACACCGAGCGGTTTTTGATGCCGGTTTTCGGAGAACGGGCCGAGGTCGTCGGTTACGTGGTCATCGTCCTCCTCCTGCTGTTGTTCCAGCCGATCAGCGTTTGGATTGACAACGTAATCCGGGGCATGTTCATGCGGACACGCACCGACCACCGGAATATTATCGAACGTTTTTCGCGCGATATCATTTCGATATTCGATCCGGAAAAACTCCGGCAGACTATCGAAGAAACGCTCAAGACAGCCCTGTTAGTGGACCATGTCTATTTCGTTCTCTACGACGACAGTGTGAGCGAATACGCAATTCTCAGGAGTGACGACCACCGGCGACGGACAGTGATAGACAGACAAGACCTGATGCTTCGCGGCATCAACCTTCTTGACACGCCGACTCAATTCGCCGATCTCGCGGATTATGACGATGATTCAAGGCTTGCCGAAATACTCAAGAGTTTCAAGGTCCGCGTGATCCTTCCGATGAAAGACTCGGAGCACTTGCTGGGGTTCCTTGCCCTCACGACCAAAGCGGCCGGGTATCGATACACCGCAGAAGATTTCAACTTGTTGGGCGTGCTGTCCAACCAGATGGTTTCGGCGCTGACAAACGCCCGTCTTTATGCGGACTCGCTGGAGCGCATGCGTCTGGAAGAAGAAGTTACAATGGCTCGCGAGATCCAGGTCAACCTGCTGCCGTCGAGTCCGCCAATCCTGCATTGTTCGGAAATTTCCGCGCACTCGACTCCATCGCGGAAGGTTGGGGGTGACTTTTATGATTTCATCGAGATACCCGGAAAGAACCGGCTGGGAATCGTGATTGCCGACGCTTCCGGCAAAGGCATGCCGGCAGCTCTCATGGTGGCACAGATTCAGGCGATCATCCGAAGCGAGGTTCACAACCGGACGCCGATTCCTGACATGATGAGAAACATGAACACGCAGATGGCGCAGTCAAGCTCTGCGGAGAAATTCGTGACGCTGTTCTACGCTGAGCTGGACCTCGAGACCGGGGAGCTTGAATACGCCAACGGCGGACACAATTACCCGCTGATAGTAAAACCGGACGGGCAAGTCTCCCACTTGCAGGTCGGCGGGCCGATTATCGGCGCCTTCCCGTTCGTCGACTACGAATCCGCCTGCGTGCAACTTGAATCCGATGACGTTCTGTTCCTCTTTACCGACGGGCTTTCCGAGGCAATGGATTCCGATGACAATGAGTACGGAGAAGACCGGATCCAGCAATTCATTGTAGATCGACGGGACAAAGATCCTCAGACGATTCTCAGTGACCTGCTGGTTGACGTGCGCAGGTTTGACCCGACCAGTCCGCCGAAGGACGACACAACAGCAATAGCCCTCAAAATGACTAGTCGGAGGTCTGGGAATGAACAATAAGTACGCCAATTTCGATGCCGAAAAGCTGTTTGCGCGCAAAAACAAGCGATGTGGTTTCAAATACTGTCCCCTCTGCGGCTCTCCTCTCACCGAGGGTCTGCGGGATGGTCTCACACGCATGTTCTGTACCAAAGAGGGTTGTGGGTACATCTTCTACCAGAACCCGGTTCCTGCCGCGGGGGCCATCATCGTCGAAGACGATAAGATTCTGCTGGTAAAACGGGCGCACCCGCCAAAGATCAATTGGTGGTGCATTCCGGCAGGTTTCATGGAGTGGAGTGAACACCCGGAACAAACGGCAGTACGCGAGCTTGAAGAAGAGACCGGGTTGATTGTCGAACTGAACGGATTCTTCGAAGTTTACAGCGGCAGCGACGACCCACGCAGCAATTCGATTCTGTTGCTGTATCTGGCAAAACGCGTGGGTGGCGAACTTCGAGCGGCAGATGACGCTCTTGACGTCCGTTTCTTCAGCTTCGACGATCTCCCTGACAAGATTGCCTTCGAATCGCACCACAAGGCCCTCGCCGATTACAACAACCGCTGCCGTAAGAACCGATAGGCGATTTCCGGTGAGAACGATGCAGACCTCGTTTCGGGCCAGACTCTTCCGCCTCCTTCTCCTCTTTGCGGCTGTCCCGGCAGTATTGTTGACGGCGTTTGGATACTACCTCTCGGTCGAGGCACCGATGCAACCCGATCCGGAGTCCCACGGTGACATCTCGGAAGTAACAGACTTCTACCACGAGTACTTGTTTCGTGATCTGAACGGTGCGGTTGACAGATACCTTGCAACTGGCGAGGCGCCGACAGCATTGATGGATTTCCTCATCGTCAAGGAAATCGATCAGACTCGGACGGTCATCCAGGACAGCCTGCTCAATCCCGAGACCGTCCAGCGACTCAGTGTGGCTTCCGGAGAGAAAGACCACGGCATGATGGCGTCGGGGGATAATTACGTTCAGTACGTATCACGGGTGCTTGGCCCTGGACAGATTCTGCTGGCCGGTATAGTGTATGATTCAAGTTTCACGTTCGCCCTGAATCAGGTACAGAGGGACTACACTGCACGGTCGGTGCGACGAGAATTGTACTCGACTTACGTTACGTTTGTAGGGGGACTGTTTCTTGTGCTGGTCTGCCTGATGTTCGGCGCCGCATGGTTCCTCTCTCGCAGAGTGTCGAGCAATCTGGCCGGTCCGTTGAGCGCTCTTAGCAGCGCCTCGAAAAGTATCGCGGGAGGCGATTTCAGACAGGAGATTGCGGTCGACGGTGACGCCGAAATCCGTTCGCTCATCGAGAATTTCAACCGGATGGCCGCGGCCCTCGATGAAACGACCACCCGCCTCGCACAGACTGAACGCGTCGCCGCCTGGCGACAGGTGGCCCGGCGGTTCGCCCATGAGTTGAAGAACCCCCTGCAGCCGATTCTGGTTTCACTATACCGGATCGAGAAGCAACTCGCGGATACGGATTCCTGGGAGCACATACGTGAGCCCTTGCGGGCGGCGTCTGAAGAAGTAAGGCATCTGACTCAATTGGCAGAACGGTTCTCTCACCTGGCCAAACTGCCGCCGCCAAAACTTCAGACAGTGAGCCTCCGTGCCCTGATCCTTTCGGTGGCCAGTCTTTACGAGGACAAACTCAAGGATCATCGATTTGACATGCAATTGCCGGAAGAGGACGTAAACACCGTCACTGATGAGGCATACCTGAGAGAAGTATTGCACAACCTCCTCCAGAACAGCATCGATGCCACTCCGCCCGGCCACCGTATCAGTCTGCTGCTGACGACGACCGGTGAAAACCAGGTGAGTGTCGCGGTCAGTGACGAGGGCTCGGGCATGGACGAGGAAACGCTGTCATCGGCACGTCTGCCCTATTTCACGACCAAAAAGAAGGGTACCGGTCTCGGGCTGGCTATCGTGGATAAGTCAATCGCTGAGCTGGGGGGACAAATGATAGTGGCGTCAGAAAAGGGACGTGGGACGACCATAACGATCAACTTGCCAGGGAGACCGGAACAGTGAGAGCAGATATCCTCATAGTTGACGACGAACCCAACATCCTGACCTCGTTTTCTGCGCTGCTGCACGATGAAGGCCATCGTACTGTCACGGCGGACTCGGCTGAAGAAGCGTCGCAGGCAGTACAATCTCGACGATTCGACTTGATGCTGCTGGACCTGCAACTACCGGGCTTGTCCGGGCTGGAATTCCTGAGAGAACTCAAGGATGCTGCCGATGCTCCGGCAGTACTGGTGATTTCCGGACAGGCGGATATTGCGTCGGCCCTTGAAGCGGTTCGGCTGGGCGCGATCAACTTTCTGGAAAAACCGGTTCAGCCCGAGAAGCTGATCGCCTCGGTGTCAGCCGCGCTGGCCTTGATTGCAGCAAACCGACAGCGTTCCGTACACGTGGACGAGATTGACCAGGAGTGCCGCATAGTAGGTGAGTCGCCAGCCATCAGATCATTGCTGACCACAATCGCCCAGGTGGCCCCCACCGATACCAATGTCCTGATCACGGGCGAAAATGGTACCGGCAAGGAGTTAATCGCCACCAGGCTCTACTTACAAAGCAAACGCAGAGAGAAAGCGTTCCTTAAGGTGAACTGCCCCGGAATACCTGAAACGCTGTTTGAATCAGAGTTGTTCGGCCATGTCAAAGGATCCTTTACCGGCGCCACCAGGGATCATCCCGGCAAGTTCATACAAGCTGACGGTGGGACGATATTCCTCGATGAGATTGGTGATCTGCCTCTCCCTTCTCAGGCCAAACTTCTTCGTGTGCTCGAATCCGGCGAGGTCGAAACCATCGGCAGCGAGAAACACCGTCGGGTGGACGTACGTGTCATCTGTGCAACAAACCGTGACCTGCAGAAGCTGGTTGCTGACGGGAAGTTCCGCCAGGATCTGTACTACCGCATCTCGGTTTTTGTGGTGAATGCACCACCTCTTTCAGCCAGACGTGAGGATGTCCCGCTGCTTGCAGGAGAGTTCCTTCGTCGATTCGACCCGCATGAGGGGACGAAGCTATCCGCCGGAGCTCTGGCTCACCTTGGCACACAGGAGTATCCGGGCAATGTTCGCCAGCTCAAAAACATCATCGAACGACTAACCATACTGTGCCCGAATCGGTCGGTAGAAGTAGAGGACATCACCGGGCAGACCGTGCGGTCCGTGGCCAGACAAAGGAATCCCGCCAATGACAAGTCGCTGGCGGAACAAGTGGCAACGTTTGAACAGCGGTTGATCGAAAGTACGTTGAAGGAGTGCAAGGGCAACATCTCGGAGGCGGCTCGAAGACTCAATACTGACCGCGCCAATCTCTCCCGCAAGGTGAAGGAGATGGGCCTGAAAAGCCGTGACCAGTAACTGTGCCCGGGTGTGGCAATGTGCCACGATTCACATCCATTCCGACCGCGCAAAGCCTTAGCAAATCACAAGTTGACTTGTAGGCACGGTTCTTGTTGTATGCCGGGGTAAATACGGAGGATACACAGGCATGAAACAGACCACGATACTTCTGGCAATCGCTCTTCTCATAGGATTGATCCCGGTATCAACGCTGGCGGCTTCCGACGAATACAAGGATTTCGAGCGGACAACCAGCAAGCGAGTGTTTTTCGAAATCACTTTTGATGACGATCATCTGGAGGTCTCAAACGACGGTGATGGTCAGCTAGACCTGTTCAAGTACCATCGCTCGTCTCTAAAAGTCCGGGGCAACGAAGTATTCGCCGACGACCAACTGCTCTTTGATGTTCGCGCCCTCTGGCTTGCCGGGAAGGCCTACCCCTACGATGAGATAACAGACATCCGCGTCCATGACACTGACGAGCACATCACGATCACGTTTTATACGCGCAGCGCCGACGATCGTCGTACTTCCCGCATCCGTCGCGGCAACCTGATCGCACCATTCGGCACGACAGTTGTCGAGGAGGATGATTTCGTTCGTGGGTTCGTTTTCGCCGTGACCGGCGATATCGAGGTTTACGGCGAGGTGAACAAAGATATCATCTCGTTGTTCGGAAGTGTCTTTGTCGGCCCGGATGCGGTTATTCGAGGTGACATTCTGTCAATCGAAGGAAACGCCGATGTCGCTCGGGATGCCTCCGTATATGGTGAGATATTCAGTGGCAAGGGCAAGATATCCGGCCGCCGGCATCGGTTCTTCCGCCGCCAAATGGAAGTCTCGATGGAAGCGGACATGTATTATAACCGGGTCGACGGTATCGCACTCATGGCAGGGGCGCGCTATGATGATCGTGACTCGGTCTTGCCGTCAGTCTGGGCGACGGCAGGATACGCCTTTGAATCAGAACGCTGGCGCTACGAGTTGGGATTCGAGCAGCCGGTGCTCAGGAGCATGCCGATTTCTGTCGGGGGCAAGATGTATCGCAGACTCGCCTCCGAGGATGACTGGCTGATTTCAACAAGCGAAAACAATGCTTTTACGTTCTTCTGGACGGAAGACTTCAAAGACTACTACGAAGCCGAGGGTGCCCGAGCCTGGATCCGGACCCGTCCGATGACAACCCTCGAATTATCGGCCGGGTATTATTACGAGGAAACGAAGTGGTTTGAAGCGGAGCGCGATCTCTGGTCGCTGTTTGGGGGAGACAAGAAATTCCCGACCAACTTCAGCTCTGTCGACCCGGTTTTCAGGGAGCAGGGCATTGCGGATATTGATAGCCTGACCGATGCCGGTCTCTTCCTGGGCGCGGCGTATGATACTCGCGATGAAGAAGACCCGTTCGAGTATTCGGCCTGGAGCGCCAATCTCAGATTCGACTGGTCGGCGCCGGGTCTGGATTCGGATTACGATTACCGTCGATACTTGGTCTCCGTTAGCCGCTTCCAGAGTCTCAATCGTCGACTCATGCTCATTGTGAAGGGCACATACGGCGGATCCGACGGGTATCTCCCCATGCACAAGCAGTTCTATCTTGGCGGTCTCGGGACTGTTCGCGGGTACAAGCACAAGGAGTATATGGGTACGCGCTTCTGGATGCTCAACACCGAATATCGGATTGACTTTCCAAAAACAGACCTTGCAGCATCGCTGCATTGGGATGTCGGACGGATTGCCAAAGACACGAGATTCGTCGACAACGACGAGGTCAAACATTCGCTGGGCGTGTCAGGGTATATCGGCGATGACTTCAGAGTGACGCTTGCCAAGCGACTCGACCGCTCGGAAAACGATGACCCTAAATTCTATGTGCGTTTCACTTACTCGCTGTAGGACAACTCAGGAGGACGGGTGCGGCTGAGATCCTATACGACAGGCGCGTTGACTATCATTGTCCTGCTGGTTGGCGTGACCGGTCTCGCAAGAGCCGACGACAAGCAGACTATCCCGTTTGACGTCTACGGCCGTGACGACTGCGTCACGGTCTGGATGGACATGTCGGGATTGATTTCCTCGCATACAGTCGAGCAGCTTAAAGACGGCGTTGGTGTCATTATCGAGTATGAGGCTGACCTCAGCATCCCCCGTCGTTTTCTTGGCAACCGGCGGGTTGCCCGAGAAACAGCGATTAATCAGTTGAGCTACTTGCCCGTGACCGAGGAATACCGATTGTCATTCCCGGTTGACTCGACTGAACCGCGGCGGCAATTCGTGTCGCTGGCTTCGACCTTTCAATACCTGAGAGACTCGATCGAGCTTTGCCTCCTTCCGATGGACTCTCTGGAAAGCGAGGAGCACTACAAACTGACGTTGAAAGTGACAACTATCTCGTTGACAGACTTCAACATAGGAGCTGGGGGCGGCACTGATAACAGAGGTTCTTCGGTTGAGTTCCTGTTCCGCCAGTTCCTCCAGCTGACAGGCTACGGACGTACTGAATTCCAAGCCGAATCACGCCCTATCTCCCCTGCTGAGATACTGCCGGTCCCCTGATTTCCGCCTTTTTCACTTCCCGGTAAAGACCTGTATTTCTGAGACCGATAACGTTAATGAAGGCGTTTTTGCAACCGGAATTTCGAGCTGAGAGGGTTGGACTGAATATGACACAGCCGCGCACATCGATAGACAAGCCATCGCCCCCTGCCACAGACGGGAACATCGACCACCAGGAAGCCGGTCGCCTCGCGGAAGTGGTGGTTCGACACTCCCCTATCGGCATGATGGTCCTTGATAACAACCTATCGATTCTCGCTGCCAATCCGAAAGCCTACGAGATATTTGATCTGGACATGCCACGTATCCGTACGGCGGCTGAGACTGACCAGCCTACCTCGTTTCTCGAAACGCTGCCGGATGAAGAAGTCCCACGCTGGCGATCACTACTGACCACGGTGCTGATATCGAGTGAGGAATTCACGGAGTCACGGTTCTACCACCATACGAAATTCCTTGAAAAGGTGCTCTCGCTGAGGATATGTCCGCTCCCCGAGTTGCCGGGTGAAGTTACCGGCCTGTGTCTCACTTTCGAGGATGTCACTGACAAGGTGACACTGGAGCAGTACGTCATTCTTTCTGAGAAACTGGTGGCCAGGGGCGAAATGGCGGCTTCGGTGGCTCATCAGCTCAACAACCACCTGGCGATAATCGCCAACAACGCCGAATTGATGACGTTGAATGTCGACCGCCGGAGATACGAAAAAGCCAAATTCAACAGCAAGTCGATTATTGACAACGTTTTCAAGATCAAACTGTTTGCCGAAGGTCTCCTGGACCATGCCAGACCACAGGCGGAGTACATCAACTACGACATCAAACACTTGATCGATGACCTGCTGTTCTCGCTTCGCGTGCAGTCCCGGTTCAAGCTGATTCACTTCACGGTCGACATGGCCGATGAAATCCCGAATGTCGAGATGGATGTCGGCCAGATTCAACAAGTACTGCTGAACATGCTGAACAACGCGGCCGACGCTATCGACCAGAAGGCAATCAAGCTCTACGGCGGGCCCTCCCCCTACAAACGGGAAATCGAGGTCGTTGCCCAGTTCGATAAGAGCCTGGATATGCTTATCGTGGATATCACCGACAACGGCATGGGCATCCCGAAAGAGACAATGCCAAAAGTGTTCACGCTCCACTTCACGACCAAACGTGGCGGACACGGCCTGGGACTGTATAACTGCAAGATGATCGCCGAGCAGCACGGCGGTACGCTGACGGCGAGTTCTGTCGAAAACGAAGGTTCAACCTTTTCGCTCACCCTCCCCCGACAACAGCGTTCCAAAGTACAAATGAAGAGCTAGACGGGGCGGGCAACTACTGGCGGAGCTTTTCGATAAGCTGTTTGTTGTAGAAATCGATCAGATTGTCCCGACGGACCACACCGACAACCTTGCGCGAGTCACCGTCCTCAACTACCGGAACGAGGACAAAGTCGCGCTGCCCGAAAACGCTGTAGGCCTTTTCCAGATCATCGCCAAGCCGCAACACTACCGGCTCGGGCGATACCAGATCCTGTGCAATGACCAGATAATCAAGCGTGTGCTGGCTGAGCAGATTGCGGATATCCTGGAACGATAGCACACCCTTCATTTGACCCTGGCGGTCAGCTACGATGAAGTAAGACTCGCGAGAATGCTCGATGATATTGAAAATATCGAGCAGCGTGGTCGAGGACGGAATAGTCTCGAACTCCGTGTCCATCACTTCAGAGACCGTGTGAGATTTCAGGACGTTGATATCCTTGCCACCGCGAAGCTCAATACCTCGCTTGGCCAGTTTCACCGTGTAGATCGAGTGCGGGAACAACCGCCCTGCTACAAGTGCGGCAAATACGACAGTAACCATCAAGGGCAGTATAATTCGGTAGTCGGAGGTCATTTCAAAGATGATCAGCATAGCTGTCATCGGCGCGTGGGCGGCCCCCGCCACCATACCGGCCATCCCCACAAGGGCATATGCGCCGGGAGTGGCTGTGACAGTCGGAAACAGCTTATTGATCATGACGCCGAACGATCCGCCGGCGGTCGCCCCCATAAACAGCGCGGGAGCGAAAATACCGCCCGAGTTGCCGGAGCCGAGCGTCAATGAGGTAGCCAGCAGTTTCATGAAGATCAGCAACAGCAGCAGCCAGATACCTATATTACCATAGAGCGTCAGGCTGATAGTCTTGTAGCCGTCGGCAAGCACCTGCGGGTAGAATATGGCCAACACCCCCAGCAACAGACCACCGAGCGCCGGTTTGACCATATTGTTGATTTTGAGTTTGTCGAAAGTGTCCTCAAACCAATCGAGTACCCTTATGAAAACCACGGACAGCGCTCCGAGCACGACACCCAAAACCACGTACATCGGAATCTCCCAGGCCGAGACCAGAGAATAACTGGGCACCTCGAATGCCGGGTGGTTGCCCATGAAAGTCCGGGTCACAACCGACGACACCACCGAGGCCAAAATGACCGGTGCAAAAGTTTTGATTGCGAAATCGCCCAGAATCACCTCAAGGGAGAAAATCACGCCAGCGATGGGGGCGTTGAACACCGCCGAGATGCCTGCGGCGGCACCACAACCGACGAGTATCTTCACTCGGTCGCCCGACATACGGAACATCTGCCCGACAGTGGATCCAAACGCGGATCCAATCTGAACGATCGGACCCTCACGACCCGCGGAGCCGCCGGAGCCTATGCAAATCGCCGAAGCAATCGTCTTGGCCACCGCCACCCTGGGTCGGATAATACCACCCAGACGGGCGACAGAGTTCATGACCTCGGGAACGCCGTGGCCTTTGGCCTCCGAGGCAAACTTGAAGACAATCGGCCCCACCAGGAGTCCGCCGAGCGCCGGTATGATGGGAAACCACCACTTGTAGCCGCCCCAATTCGCAAAACCCACGGCCGTAGTCAGTATCTGGTCGGTGAGACCGAAAAACAGCCCGTTGAAGTACTCGATGAGGAGCACAAACCCCATGGCACCGAATGCAGTAGCCAGCCCCACAATCACCGAAAGGAGGATAAGCAGGTTCGTCTCGGAAGGTTGAACCCGTTTGAGGAGTCTTGTTGCTGCTACCCTAATCATTGGACTCTGAATCTATGCTTTTTTTAAGTTCTGACAACCGTTTTTTTGAAACCTCTTCCGGTCTGTTTTGCCCTCAGAACGGCCCCAAAGGTCTTGACTTAACGGCGGCTTGGCGTACATTGTTGAAAAAGTGGACGTGAGTTTCGGGGGCGTCTTTTGGAAGGAAGTCAGATGACCAATAAAGCAGATGCAGTTGTAATCGGGGGCGGAATCATCGGGATGGCAGTTGCTTTTTATCTGGCACGTGAGAAATACGGTCGGGTTGTGTTGCTCGAAAAGGAACAGTTTCTCGGTTCCTGGTCGACCTCAAAGGCAGCCGGCGGTATTCGGGCACAGTTTGCCAGCAAAGTAAATGTCCAGATGTCCATGCTCTCCGAGGAGCTCTTCTGTCGTTTCAAGGAAGACACCGGTTCGGATGCCTTTTTCGATCAGGTCGGATATATGTTCCTGTTGTCACGCGACGAGGATGTCGCTCTGTTCAAGAAACATGTTGAGATGCAGCGGTCGGTCGGTTTGAACGTTGAACTGCTGAAGCCTGAAGATATCGCCCAATACGCACCGCATGTGCGCACCGATGATATTCAGTTGGCCACATTCTGTAAAGACGACGGCCTCGCTGATCCGCACGAATTCCTGTCCGGCTACGAGCATGCCGCAAGGAAACTCGGCGTGGAGATTGTCCTTGAGACGGAAGTTACCGGCATCAATACGGAAGGTGGCAAGGTTACCGAAGTCGTGACAAACAGGGGCAACATTACCTGCGGTACTGTCGTCAACGCCTCCGGACCGTTTGCGCGCCTGGTTGGTGAAATGGTCGGTAGTGATATCAAAGTCGAACCGATCCGTCGTCAGTGCGTGACCACCGGAGCTCTGGATTTTGTCAAGCCGTTCTTCCCCATGATTGTCGATGTTGCTTCCGGCCTCTACAGCCACAAGGAATCCAAAGGACTGCTGCTGGGATGGGCAGACAAGAACGTAAAACCATCGTTTGATATCTCGGTCGACCCGGACTACACCGACAACATTCTGGAGCGTGCGCTGGATCGCATGCCCCAACTGGAGACGGCGGAAATCGCCAACCAGTGGGCGGGCTTGTACGAAACAACTCCGGACCACCGGGCGATCATCGGATTTGATCCAAAGGTAGCGGGACTGTTTCACGCGGTTGGATTCTCCGGCCACGGTCTCATGCATGCCCCGGCTGTGGGCGTGATGACCTCCGAAATCCTGACTGGCAAAGAGCCTTCGATTGACATTTCCGATCTCAGCCCGAACCGGTTTGCCGAAGGTGTTGAAGTCTCAGAGGAGACAAACGTCATCTAGCACAGTACTTCACGGCAGTTTGTAGTAGCTTGGGCGGCGGTCTTGTGACCGCCGTT
This sequence comes from uncultured candidate division Zixibacteria bacterium, assembly GCA_963664195.1. GTDB lineage: Bacteria > Zixibacteria > MSB-5A5 > GN15 > FEB-12. Next base: position 2,456,008 of record OY760907.1, on the reverse strand, counting down.
TTTTTTTCTTCAGTCACACACGTATTGGCGGAGCTTGCGGGAGGTTGCGATAGTATGCAGGACGACTGGAGATTACCAAGAAGCTTCAGGACTGGAACTACTCGTCTTCGGAACTGTCGATATCCTCGTCCGAAATGTCAATCATACTGGTGCCCATCGAGTAGTCGACCGTGCGGGCCGTGGTCAATCGAAGCAGCTTCTGAGTAACGTCTTTGATCCTGCCGGCCGAGGCCTCGATGACTTCCAGCTTGGCCCTGAGTTCCGGGTCCAGATCGTCGTGCTTCATCAGCAGCAACTGGACGTTGCCAAGAATGGCAGTGAGGGGATTGTTGATTTCGTGGTTGACGGTCACTGCCGTCTCGACAATTGCTCCGAGTCGTTCTTTGTCGAGGACGTCTTTCGGTATCGCTTTTTCGCCGGTTGTTGCGACCACATGAACGGCAATAGCTGCGCTGAGTGCTTCCAAGAACAAATCCTCCGAAACGATGGTCCGTTCACCGTGCTGCAGGCCGATCACGGCCCCCAAGATTTTGTCAGTGTGAACGAGGGGTAAAGTGAACGAGTGATAGGGAAAATCGCCGCCAAACGACATGTAAGCCGCGACCAGTTCGCTTTCGGAGCGAAGGTTTCTCAGGAGGCCGTGTTCAAGCAACTCCAACTTACGCCTGGATTCATCGGAGTCAGCGCTGGTGGCACTGACCTTGATACTCATCTGATCATCCCAGAGATACATGGCTGCGGCACTCAGACCGACCAACTCGGCAGCACTTCGCAGAGCTGCTTCGGCTGTAGCCTTAACCGCGGATCCACGCGAGCCGGCTACTGCCAGCTGGCGAAGGATTTCGTATCGAAGATGATCTTTCTCGTTCATAGACTCTCTGGTTTGTATTCCAGAAGCATATTCAGCAAAAGAGGTGCGCGTGGCGCCAAAAGTTAAAGTAAAAGCGTGTACATTTGAATCTTCCGCTAAAGTACAACAATTGCAGGAACTTATCCAGAAGTTTCTGTGCTCAATTTATGCACACGCGACGATCTACGCGCGACTACCTGCACTTTGTTTCACACTTGTGAAGATACTGCCAAAAGCCGTTGACATACGCTGGCAGAGAAGGTAAGTTACCTGCTTCCATTTAGGTAGACTCGGAGGAATACTGCTAATGCTGGACGATATGGTTCATGATAACTGCGGCGTTTTTGGCATCTGGGGAGACGAGAAGGCAGCTGAGCTTACCTATCTGGGGCTCTATGCTCTACAGCATCGAGGGCAGGAATCCGCGGGGATTGTAACCTCCAGCGACGGCGTATTTCATCTCCACAAGGGGATGGGACAGGTCTCCGAGGTTTTCCATCTGGAAGAGAATATAGCAAAACTGACCGGCAAGATATCCATCGGCCACACGCGATACAGCACCACCGGCGCGTCCTCGCTGCTTAACATTCAGCCGTTTATCATAACCAATCGTGACTCCAGCCTGGCACTGGCCCACAACGGTAATCTGACCAACGCCTATGATCTGAAGAAGAAGCTGGATTCGCGCGGTTCTATTTTTCAGACTACGTCTGATACTGAAATCGTTTTGCACCTTGTAGCCACCTCGACCAAGAACACACGGTTTGAACGTATTTGCGACGCGCTCAAGAAGATCAGGGGAGCGTATTCCGTCCTGTTCCTGACCGAAAATTCCCTTATCGCGGCCAGGGATCCACAGGGATTCCGCCCACTGGCAATCGGCAAGTACGGAAAATCTTGGGTAGTGGCCTCCGAAACCTGCGCGTTTGATCTGATCGGCGCGGAATACGTGAGGGATGTTGAACCGGGTGAAGTTATCGAAATAAACAAGAATGGCATCACTTCGACAGAACTGACAACACGATGCAAGCATGCTTTCTGCATTTTTGAGTACATTTACTTCTCACGTCCGGATTCCAGGATATTCGGGGAGAATGTCGACAAGGTTCGGCGGCGTCTTGGACGTCTTTTAGCGCGAGAGCATCCGGTTGAGGCGGATATCGTCATCGGTATTCCGGACTCGGCCAACACGGCCACGCTTGGTTATGCGGAGGAATCAGGTATTCGATTTGAGATCGGCTTGATTAGAAACCACTATGTCGGACGTACTTTCATTGATCCGGAACAGCACGTCCGCGACCTCGATGTTCGCCTGAAGTTCAATCCCGTCAAGGGTGTTCTTCGAGACAAACGGGTAATCGTCATTGACGATTCAATCGTCAGAGGAACGACATCGAAAAAGCTCTGCAAGATGATCCGTGAGGCAGGAGCCAAGGAAGTGCACCTTCGCATATCCTCTCCCCCGATCGTATCTCCCTGCTTCTTCGGTATCGACATGCCGACCAGGAAGGAACTGATTGCGTCGAATTCGTCAGTCAAGAGGATCGAGAAGTATCTTGGCGTGGATTCTCTTCGCTATTTGTCGCTTGAAGGGATGCTCAAGATGCCGTCGCTGCCTGACACGACTTTCTGTCACGGCTGTTTCTCGGGTAAATATCCGATCAAAGTACCGAAAACGAACGGCAAGTTCAATCTGGACAAACCGAAGAAGTAGTAGTCGAGTGTGATTCGCAAGGGATCGTGAGCACATCCCGTAGGACGGGTCAATGCCACGAGTGGCCGTCTTCAAATCCGCCAAGGATGTCGAAACCGCAGACAGCTCGCTGCGTCGGGTTTCGACCTACTTGTGGGAGACAGCCCCAGATCATCCAACGGCATGTAAACCAAGAGACTTGTCAGCAACACTCCTTACGGCATGTTGAAGATCGCTGCCCGCGAGAATTCCAGCAACTGTTGCGGGAAGAACCCGAGTCCGAGTGTCCCGACAATCGTAATCACCAGTGCCACCGTGATCGACGGTGTAAACGCGATCGGTTTGGCGGCAGTCTCTGCCGTATCGAAGTACGATGTCTTTATCACCCGAAGATAGTAGTAGACTGAGACAAATGAGTTCATCACACCGATGACGGCCAGCCAAAGGAAGCCCGACTGTACTGCGGCGGAAAAGACGTAGAACTTGCCGAAGAAACCGGCAGTCGGAGGAAAACCGGACAGTGCGAACATGAACAGCGCCAGGATCGCGGCCAGGTACGGGTGTGCCCTGGACAGGCCGACCAACTCCGTGAAATCCGACTTGCAGCCGGTTCGCGTCTCAAGCAAAGTGACGACGGTGAAACCGCCGAGGTTGAACATCGTGTACGCAACCAGATAGAAGATCGCCGAGGAAACGGCATCTCCCCCACCAACCGCCAGCGCCACGAGAATATACCCGGCGTGGGAGATCGACGAATAGGCCAGCATTCGTTTCACGTTCTCCTGCCTTAATGCGAGGATATTGCCGACTGACATGGTCAGCACCGCAAGGATCCAGAAGATGGTCGAAAGGTGTTCGATACCCGAGAAACCGAATACGAATATGCGGAGCATTACCGCAAAACCCGCCGCTTTCGGCGCCACCGAGAAGAACGCGGTCACCGGTGTGGGAGCACCCTGGTAGACGTCCGGTACCCACGAATGGAACGGTACGGCGGCAATCTTGAATCCAAACCCGATCAGGATCAGGATAACGCCGCAATACAGATACACCGTCGATTGATCCGCGATGTACGCGAAGTCTGTGACAATTCGGCGAAGGTTGGTCGACTCTGCCGCTCCGAAAATGAACGTGATCCCCATCAGCAGGAAGGCCGTAGCAAATGCCCCCATAACGAAATACTTGAGTCCGGCCTCGTTTGATTCGAGCGAGCGACGATTCAATCCGGCCATCACATATAAAGGCAGCGACATGACCTCCAGACCGATGAACATCACAACCAGATCGGCAGTGTTCGCCATGACCATCATGCCGACCGACGAGATGAGCATGAGAGCGTAATACTCCGGTCGGTCAAGATTCTTCGAGGTCAGATAGCTTCGTCCAAGGAACAGCGTCGTGATACAGGCCACCACGAATATGAGCTTGAACATAACGCCAAAACTGTCGCAAACGACCATGTCGCCGAACCCGGAGCCCTGGTGTCCCCATTGCTGGCTGGCCAGAATCAGAGCAACGACGTATGTGACCACTGCGAGGCCAAACGCCGACTGATTGAGCCGTTTCGATGGGGCCAAAAGCAGAATCAGGAATGACCCGATCAACAGCGCGATTTCCGGATAAATCAGGCTGAAGTCAATCGATAATGCTGATACGTAATCTACCATATCTACTCACTGGTGACGACCGTCACCGAGGCTAGATGCCTCAGCCACCGCCAAAGCCGACTTTGACTGCACCGTCCTCGACAATAATCGGGACGATATTCTTGCCGTCACTCAATTCCCTAACTTTGTCTTTAGCTCCCGACGTCTGGTGAACGTCGATTTCCTTGAATTCTATTCCCTGATCCGTGTAGTGCTTCTTGGCTGCCGCACAGTACGGACATCCAACTTTGGTATAGATCGTAACGTCACTCACCGTGTACCTCTTCGGCCTTGCCTACAGACTTGACGAATGTGGCAGTCTTTACCAACTGGTATTCGTCGTTGAGTTGTACGGTACTGGCGCGACTGACCTGAGTCAGAACCTGCTTGACCGCCGGTTCAATGCGCGAAAGGAACGGGGCCGGATAGATACCGATCCAGAAGATCAGCGCCACCAGAGGTATGAGAACGAGCTTCTCCCGACCGTTCAGGTCCTTGAGCTTCTCGTTCTCCGGCTTGGTAATCTTGCCGAAAATCACTCGCTGGTACATCCAGAGCATGTAGCAGGCGGCCAGAATGACGCCGCTTGCAGCGACAACGCCAAAGGTGGTGTTGGTCTTGAAGGTACCGAGCAATATCAAGAACTCGCCGACAAAACCATTCGTAAACGGCAGGCCGATCGAGGAAAGCGTCACTATCATAAAAAACGTCGCAAAGACCGGCATGACTTTGGCGATTCCGCCGAACTCTTCAATCAGCCGCGTATGTCGCCGTTCGTAGATCATACCGACAATCAGGAACAGTGCGCCGGTTGATACACCATGGTTGAGCATTTGCAGCACCGCACCTTCGACACCCTGCATATTGAGCGCAAACAGGCCGAGCATCACAAACCCCATGTGCGACACAGAAGAGAAAGCCACCAGCGACTTAATGTCTTTCTGGACCATAGACACAAGTGCACCGTAAATGATCGCAATGAGGGCCAAAACGCTGATATACGGCATGAACGTCACGGTCGCGTCCGGGAAGATCGGCATGCAGATACGGACAAAACCGTAGGTGCCCATCTTCAGGAGAACACCGGCCAGAATAACCGAGCCGACTGTCGGCGCTTGCACGTGAGCATCCGGGAGCCAGGTGTGGAACGGCCACAACGGTACTTTGATCGCAAAGGCGAGAGCAAAAGCGCCAAATAACCAGAGCTGGGGATGATACGCAAGCGGCATCTGCATGATCTTCATCAGGTCGAACGAATACTCTCCCGAAAACGCCTGGTACTGGAAAAACAGGTACAGCAGCGCGACCAGCATCAGCAGCGAGCCAAACATGGTAAACAATACAAACTTGATTGCCGCGTATATCTTCCTCGGACCGCCCCAGACGCCGATCAGGAAGTACATCGGTATCAGCATGACCTCCCAGAAGACATAAAACAGGAAGAGATCAAGCGACACAAAAACGCCAAGCATTCCCGTGGTCAGCAGAAGCATGCAGATAAAGAAGCCCTTGACGCCATCTTTCACCGAGTTCCAGGCCGCGACGACACAGAGGACGGTGAGAACCGTGGTCAACACAATTAACAGCAACGAGATACCGTCGATGCCCAAATGGTAGTTGATGCCAAGCGACATCACCCAGGGCACATTGACCTCGAACTGCATCCCGCTGGCCATCGTGTCAAACATCGAATACAGCATGAAGGACAGCAGCATGGTCGCTACCGCAATGATCAGGCTGACGCCCTTGATCGTGGAATGCTGATTGGCCGGAACGATCATCAGAAGCACCACGCCCAGCAGCGGGAAAAACGTTACCAGTGTGAGAATAATCTCTTCCATTACTTATCTTATCACAATGTAGGTTACGTACGCCAACAGCACTACAACACCGGCCGTGAACACAGTCGCGTAGTTACGCAACTTCCCTGACTGACTGTGCCGGAGAAAATCGGATATGTCGCGCCAGAGACTCGCCAGGCCGTTCAGGAAGCCATCAATAATGACGACGTCCACTATCTTCCACAGAAACACCGAGAAATAAACGAGCGGCCGAACGACCGTGGCGCCGTAGAATTCATCCACGTAATACTTGTTTGCCAGCGCCGTCTTGATGCCGGAGAAGCTCTCGGCCAATTTGGTGGTTGCGGCCAGATTCTTCCGGTAGAAGTAGTATGCCAGACCAATCGCTACCAACACCAGGGCTACCGAAGCAAACATCAGCGTCCACTCCATACTCGTGTCAGCTCCGACCGAGGCCAGAGCGTGAGCAGCCGCTTCCTGGTGCGTGCCGGCCATGACCGGGTGCAACCATTCTTCAAAGTAGTTCGTTGCACCGAAGATATGCGGTATGCCAACATAGCCGCCGATCACCGAAAGCACCGCCAGCGCCGTGAGCGGCACGGTCATTGTCTTCGGTGATTCGTGAATGTGTTTTTTCGTCTCGGCATCCATCCGCTCTTCACCGTAGAACGTCAGATACACCAGTCGGAACATGTAAAACGCGGTCAATCCGGCAGTGGCAAAGCCGACTACCCAGAGCAGCCAGTGACCGTGACCGGACGAGAACGACTTCCAGAGAATTTCATCCTTTGAGAAAAAGCCCGAGAGCAACGGTATGCCCGAGATCGCCAGCGTGGCCATCATGAACGTCCAGAATGTGACCGGCAGATGCCTTTTCAGACCGCCCATATTCCGCATGTCCTGTTCGTCGGACATGGCGTGAATCACGGAGCCGGCACCAAGGAATAACAGGGCCTTGAAAAAGGCGTGGGTCATCAGATGGAAAATGCCGGCACTAAAAGCCGCTACGCCACAGGCGAGGAACATGTATCCAAGCTGACTGACTGTCGAGTAGGCCAACACGCGTTTGATATCGTTTTGGGCCAGGCCAATGGTTCCGGCGAAGAACGCCGTTGCGGCACCAATAATGGCAACTACCATTAGCGCGTCGGGGGCCATCATGAACAGCACGTTGGTACGTGCTATCATGTAGACACCCGCCGTAACCATGGTGGCAGCATGGATGAGTGCCGAAACCGGGGTCGGGCCTTCCATCGCATCCGGCAGCCAGACGTAGAGCGGAATCTGAGCCGATTTGCCGGTTGCTCCAACGAATAGACACAAGCAGGCAGTGGTGATCAAAGTACCGCCGGCAATAAACATATACGGGGCTTTGGCGGCAACCGTGGCGAAGTCGAGTGAACCAACCTGCCAGAAGACAATGAACATGCCGATGAGGAATCCGAAGTCACCGATACGATTGACAATAAACGCCTTCTTGCCGGCATCTGAGGCCGACTTCTTGTGATACCAAAATCCGATCAGCAGGTAGGAGCACAGGCCTACACCCTCCCAGCCGACAAACATCAGCAGGAAATTGTCCGCGAGCACAAGCATGAGCATCGAGAACGTAAACAGGTTCAGGTACGCGAAGAATCGACCGTAGCCCTTGTCGTGGGCCATGTAGCCAACCGAGTAAATGTGGATCAGCGTGCCCACTCCAGTGACCACGAGAATCATTACGGCTGACAACGGGTCGAGCAGGAAGCCGACATCGACATGGAATCTTCCGGCGGTAATCCAATCGAACAACGTTTGCTCGATCACCCGGGCATCGACCGGCAGTGCCTTCAGTTCGAAAAAGAGCACGACTGACAGCACGAATGACAGGCCGCTTGCTCCCACAGCAACCGCAGTGATTAGCGGTTTCGGGATTCGGCCGATCAACAACCCGTTGATAATAAACCCGATTAACGGGAACAGCGGGATGAGAAAGAGATACTCTGCCATCTATGCCCTTCCTACCATTTCAACAAACTGAATCGGTCGACATTGATCGTCTCGCGATTCCGGAAAACCATGATTATCATTGCCAGGCCAACTGCAACCTCGGCTGCTGCAACGGTCATCACTAGGAAGACAATAACGTGACCGTCTGATATATTGAGCGCCCTCGAGAAGGCGATCAGCGCCAGGTTGGCGGCGTTCAGCATTAGCTCTATCGCCATGACAAGTATGATCACGTTGCGCGAAATGAGCACGCCGACCGTACCGATGCCAAAAAGCACCATGGCCAGGATCAAGTATGCGGAAACAGGTACCATACTTATTTCACCACTTCTTCTGTTTGACTCTCTGCCGTCTCTATCTCGGGACTGAGCGAATCGTCATCTCCGCGTCGAGACTTGGCGAGCACCACCGCCCCGATCACTGCAGCCAGCAACAGAATGCCTGTCAGTTCAAACGGGTAGAGATAGTCCGTGTACATCAGGCGGGCCACTGTGGAGACGGCACCGAATTCCGTGCCGGGATCACCCATTACGCCGTTAGCGGTTGCCCGAAGAGGTACGTCACTGACGATGAACGCCAGCTCCAGCGCCAACAGTATCCCGAAAGCGTATTTCGTAAACAGGCTGACCGGTTTGCCACCCGTTCCAAGATCTTCGCCACCGCGAAGATTCAACAACATGATGACGAACAGGAACAGGACCATGATGGCCCCGGCGTACACGACAATCAGGATCGCGCCCAGAAACAGGGCACCCAGTTGCACGTAGCACGCTGCCTGCGCCACCAGCGACAGGATCATGTATAGCACCGAAGCTACCGGATTGCGCTGGGCAATCATCATGGTGGCGCCGAATACGGCCACCAGGGCCGATACTATGAAGATGACTATATCTAGACTCATGACTTACTCGCAGGCACGCCGTACACTTTCCGGAGACGTCGGTTAATTCTCTTGAACGGATTGTCTTTTCGCGGATGCTGCACCAGCATCTTCTCTTTCGGATAAATGAAGTCCGGACGGTTATCGGTAGCAAACTCGTATTCCTGTCCGAGGAAGATCGCCTCCTCGGGGCAGGCTTCCTCGCAGAAGCCGCAGTAAATACACCTCAGGAGGTTGATCTCGTAGACTTTGGCGTAACGCTCGCCACGATCGTTCTCTGCCGGCTCCATGTAAATCGCATCCGCCGGACATGCGGCAGCGCAGAGTCCGCAACAGACACAACGCTCGGTGCCATCGTCGTAACGTTCGAGATAGTGCAGCCCCTTGAAGCGCGGAGCCATCGGCACTTTCTCCGACGGGTAATCAAATGTCAGCGGCTTTTTGAACATGTGCTTGAACGTAACGAACAAGCCCGCCGGCATCCTTACGACGTCCCAGATTACTTTAAAAAACTCTTTCATCTATCTGCTGCCTCGTGTCGTCAATCGAAGAACAACACAATGAATGCGGTCACCATTGTATTCAACACGGCCAGGGGGAACAGCACCTTCCATCCGAACGCCATCAACTGATCGTACCGGAATCGCGGCAGGGTTGCCCGCAGCCATATATAGAAGAACATAAAACAGAATACTTTCGCACAGAACCAGAGAATCCCCGGCAGGAACGGTCCCTGCCAGCCGCCGAAGAACAGTGTCGAGCCGACTGCCGCCACACCGATCATGTAACCGTACTCGGCGACAAAAAAGGTCGAGAAGCGCATGGAGGAATACTCGGTGTGATACCCGGCCACAAGCTCCGATTCAGCTTCGGGAAGATCAAACGGCACACGGTTGGTTTCCGCAACCGCACAGATGATATACAGCACAAACCCGAGCGGCTGTTTCCAGATATACCAGTCAAGAATCGAAGACTGCTGTCCGACCAACTCGGTCATGGAGAGCGTGTTGCCGATAATGATAACGCCGACGATCGACAGACCGTAGCTGAGTTCGTAGGATATCATCTGAGCCGCAGATCGGATGCCGCCCATCAGGGAGTATTTCGATCCCGAGGCCCATCCGGCCAAACATATCCCGTAGACGGAAATGCCTGTGACGGCAAAAATCCAGAGAACGCCTATATTCAGATCGGAAATGACGCCTGTGATCTCGTAACCAAAAACCGAGAAGTCGGCAGAGAACGGTACCACGGCAAAGATCATCAGAGCTGGGATAAACGAGATGATCGGCGCCAGAGTGAACATGGCCCGTTCCGCGTGATCAGGAACGATATCCTCCTTGAACATCAGCTTGAACGCATCCGCGATAGGCTGAAGCAATCCCCACGGACCCGCTTTGATGGGGCCGACGCGATGCTGCATGAAGGCCAGCACCTTGCGTTCCAAAAGGGTTGAATAGGCGCAGCCACCCAACACGACCAAAACGACCGCGATAACCTTAATCGAAGAAATGATTATTGTTTCCAACATGGGATCAGCTTACCACCTTGCTGAGCTTGACCCAGTCCACTCGCTTCTTCCGCATCATAAGCGAAGTCACGTGAGTGGATGAGAAATTCCTTGGTATGAACACAACGTCGTTGACGATGGTGTTTGAAATCAGGGCAGGGACAATGATCTTGCCCACCGGTGATTCCACTCGCACCGAATCGCCATCGGCCAGTTCATACCGGGCTGCCGTATCGGCCGACATCTCTATGTACGCCTCGCCGGAGAAATTCGCCAGCGAGTTGGCTTTTTCTGTCAGGTGCCCGCTGTGATGCGGGTCATCCCCCACCAGCAACGGGACCGGAAATTCTTTGGGTACTTCGTCCGGCGCTGCCGGAACCTCGACAAAACCATCGGGCCAGGCCAGCGTGCAGTCAACGCTCAGCACGTGTTCGATTTCGTTCTGCCGGTCGGCGTTCGATTCGTACAGGTTCGTCCCGAGATGCTCCGCAATCTGTTCTGCAATTACGTAGCCGGGACGAGATCCGAAGCGCGGCTTGAGCGCTTTGTTTGCGCGCTGCACCTTGCCTTCGAGGTTGACGTATTCGCCGTCGTACTCGGCCCAACTGGCCAGTGGCAGAACGACATCGGCGAGGATCGTCGTGTCGGTTTCGAACAAGTCGGCAACAGCGAGGAAATCGAGTTTCTCCAGACCTTCGCGGACGAACTCACGGTCAGGATAGAGCATCACGGGGTTGCTGCCCATAATGAGGCACCCGGCAATCTCTTCCTTCTTCATGTTGACCATCATCTTGTCCGTATTCCAAGGCTCTGACTCCGGCCACTGGCCCCAGAGAGTTTTGAGCGCTTCCTTGGCCGCAGGAGAGTTTTCCGGCGTAAGACCGAGTTTCTCAGCACCAACTGAGTTGGCGTATCGACCAAGAGCCGTGATCTGGCCCTTCGCCTCAATACCGAAGAGACGGTTGAGATTGCACATTGCGGCTGCGATCAGTTCGCGCGCGATGGATCGACTAACGATCTCACCGGCGAAGAATGTTATTTTTCTGCCTGCAGCCAGCGCCCCGGCAACCTCTCTGATCGCGGCCAGCTCAACGCCGCATATCTCAGCTGCTTTCGAAGCTGACTCCGGTTGGATTTTGCTTTTCAAATCACCGGCGTTTTCCACGAGACCATCTTCGATAGCAGCAAGGCATATCGCGTTAAGGAGCACTTCCTCAGTGCCTATGTTGTAGACCAACTCACGACGGGCAACATCGGCTGCCTTGACATTGTACGGATTCAGCGAATAGACAGTTGCCTGGCGGAAGTTGTACGCTTTGCGAATTCGAAGATATTCGTTGTGGTGCTCTTTGAGCAGATCGGAACCAAGCGTCACAATCACGTCGGAAGAATCGATATCTGCAATCTTGAACGGTCGCGAAGCCAGAATGTCATACGCATTGGGTGCTTCCTTGGGAAGCATGCGATAGTCATGCCGATGATCAACATTGTTGGTGCCGATAGCAATGCGCATCAGTTTTGAAAAGCTGTGCAGCGTCGCATTGTCCAGACTCGGCGAAACCAAACCACCGATACAGACGCGGCCCTTCTTGTCAATGATCTCGGTCAAACGTTTTTCGATAACCTCAAGCGCCTCATCCCAGGTAGCCTTGACCTGCTTACCCTCTTTTTTGATCAGGGGCGTTTGCAGACGATCATCGGAGCCAACTATCTGGTAGCCGTAGCGGGTAATATCCGACAGCCAACCATCGTCTATATCGTCGTTGCACCGTGAGGTCACACGGCGAATCAACTGTTTGTTGTCCTGCTTGTAGAACAGAATATTGGTACCGGAGCTTGAGTACGGACAGATCGAAGAGGTTGTCTGGGTCTTCCAGACTCGTGCCTTGTACCGCCAGTCAGTGTTGGTCAGAGCGCCGACCGGACAAATCTCGACAAGATTCCCGGAGAACGGATTGTCAACCACCTGTCCAGGGGCAGCGTTTATCTGCGTGATGTTGCCGCGCTCGTATGCGCCGAGATCAAACTCTCCAAAGGCTTCCTTGTTTGCCCGTACACATCGGTAACACAGAATGCACCGATTGCGATTAAGAATGATCTCGGGTCCGATCCGGTGGTCATCGAACGTGGAATCCTCGCCCTCTTCCCTGAACCGGGCCTTCTGGAAATCGAAACGGGTGTCATCGACTCCGTGGGCAAAGGTCATATCCTGAAGCGTGCATTCGCCGCCCTTGTCGCACGTGGGGCAATCCAGCGGGTGATTCATGAGCGTGAATTCGATCACTGCCCGACGACCTCGTTTGACGAGGTCGGAATCGGTATGGACGATCATGCCGTCCATAGCCTCGGTCGCACACGAAACTGCGAGCTTGGGCATCTTCTCGATTTCGACATAGCACAACCGGCACGAACCCGCAGGACTCAGCTTGGGGTGCCAGCAGAACGTGGGAATGATAATCCCCATGTCCCGTGCCGCCTGAAGAACTGTGGTACCTTTCGGTACTGTGGTCTCCCGACCGTCGATTGTGAGCGTGACCGTCTTGACCGGCTCTGTGACCGCTGTGTTTTTATCTACCGCGTCAGCCATCTTCGTTCTCAGGCAAATTCGAAATTCGTTTTAACCATGCACTTGCCATGATCGATATGGTATTGCCATTCGTCACGCCAGTGCTTTATCGCGGACTGTATGGGCATCACCGCCGCGTCGCCGAGCGGGCAGACGGTGCGTCCCATTATATTCTCACAAATATTCTCAATCTTCTCTACATCGCCGGGCTTGCCATGGCCGGTTTCAACGGCACGGATGATCTGCTCCAGCCATCCTGTTCCCTCACGGCACGGCGTACATTTGCCGCATGACTCGTGACGGTAGAAATGGATCAGCTTGAGGATGGCCCACACGATACAGGTGTCTTCGTGGAAAACTATCACCGCCCCCGATCCGAGCATGGTACCAACCGTGGTCAACGACTCGTAGTCCATGCCGACGTCAATCATGTCAGGTGTCAGGAACGGAGTCGAGGAACCGCCGGGGATCACACCCTTGAGCTTTTTGTCTCCGAGGATGCCGCCGCCGTACTTCTCGTTGTAGATGAAGTCCTTCAGGCTGTGGCCAAGTTCCAGTTCATAGTTACCGGGTTGTCTGACATGACCGGAGAGGCTGAATATCTTCGATCCGCAACTCTTCTCGGTGCCGAGCGCTTTGTACCAGTCAGCTCCGCGATTGATGATATGCGGCACCGAGGCAAGCGACTCAACGTTGTTCACGATTGTCGGGCATGCATACAGCCCCTCAATCGCCGGGAACGGCGGACGAATGCGCGACATCCCTTTGTGCCCCTCAATCGAATTGAGCAACGCGGTTTCCTCGCCGCATATATAAGCGCCACCGCCGGTGTGCACGATCATGTCGAGATCGTATCCGGTGTCATAGATGTTCTTGCCGAGATGTCCTTTTTCGTATGCCTCTTTGACCGCCTGCCTGACAACATCGGCGCAGTGCCCGAACTCACCCCGGATATAAACGAACATCAAGTGGGAATCAATGGCAAATGAGGCAATCGCCATTCCCTCAATCATGGCGTGCGGGTCGCGCTCCATGATAACCCGGTCCTTGCAGGTACCCGGCTCTGATTCGTCAGCATTGCAGACAAGGTATTTGGGTTTGGGTGAACCTTTGGGGATGAAGCCCCACTTGATTCCAGTTGGGAATCCGGCTCCGCCACGACCGCGCAATCCGGCGTTCTTGACTTCTCCGGCCACCTGTTCCGGCTTCATCGATGTCAGCGCCTTGCGCCAGGCGACATAACCACCGTGAGCTTCGAACGTCTCAATCTTCGGCTGATCCGGGTCTTCGACATATCTGAACAGGTGCAGTTTTTCAGAGTCGGCGACTTCGGCCGCGTTTGTCCTGACCGGCGAATAGAAACTCATGCTTTCGCCTCCGCCTTGACTCTCAGTTCTTCGAGGATATTGTCCACCTTCTCACGGGTCAGATTCTCGTAATAATCGTGATTGATCTGCATCATCGGAGCCGTAGCACAGGAGCCCAAGCACTCGACCGAAATGAGAGTGAACATGTTGTCCGACGTCGTCTCCCCCTTCTTGATCCCCAGTTTCTCTTCGAGATAGACAATAAGATTGTCGGCCCCCATCAGAGAGCAGGAAAGATTGTGACAGACCTGAATGAGGTATTTCCCGGTTGGCTGCTTGGGGAACATAGTATAGAACGTCGCGGCCTCGGCTATCTCTACTGTGTGAAGGCCGGTGATCTGCGCGATTTCTTGGTAGATTTCGTCGCTCAAATGCCCCACCTGACGGTAGGCAATCGTAATAGCCGGCAGGATGACCGACTTGGGGCGCGGGTACAGGGCCTGCGCTTCTATTATTCTGCTGATTGACTGCTCAGAGAGAATCATCGATCCACCTCCCCCAGCACGATGTCCAGAGTACCGATGGCGCAAACGGCATCAGCTACCATTGATCCTTCAATCAACTGCGGAAGCGCCGAGAGATTGATGAACGACGGCGGCCGCACGCGTATGCGCTGGGGCCTGTTCGAGCCGTTGGACGCGATATAGAACCCGAGCTCGCCCTTGGATGCCTCGACAGCCTGGTAGACCGACCCCACCGGAGTCTTGAAACCATCCGTGATAATCTTGAAGTGGAAGATTAGCGATTCCATTTTATGGAGAACGTCTTCCTTCGGCGGAAGCACCACGCCCGGGACATGCGCCCGATACGGTCCTTCCGGCATACCGTCGATGGCCTGCTGTATGATGCGAAGAGACTGGCGAATTTCTTCGAGTCTCAGGAGATACCGGTCGTAGGAATCGCCGTTTTCGCCGAGAGCTATATCAAAGTCAAAGTTTTCATACCCGGAGTATGGGTTGTCCTTGCGAAGGTCCTGTTTGACGCCGGAGCCTCGGAGCATCGGGCCGGAGAGCGACCAGTTGATGGCATCCTCGGCAGAAATCACGGCCACGTTCTTTGTTCGACCGATGAAAATCCTGTTGTTGGTCAGCAGGGCTTCGTAGTCATCCAGACGGTCCGGCATTTCCTTGAGGACGGTCCGGACAAGTTGCTCGAAATTCGGAGGCAGTTCGTGGGACAGCCCGCCGATACGGATGTAGGTTGACATCATCCGCTGACCGCCGCAGGCTTCGTAGATATCCACGATCATCTCACGCTCGCGGAAAGCATAGAGACTCATCGATACCGCGCCGAGGTCCATGGCGTGAGTTCCAAGCCAGACGAGGTGCGATTTGATTCGCGTGAGTTCGGCCAAGCAGACGCGCGCCCATTTGACTTTCTCGGGTACCTCAATACCCATCAGTTTTTCCACTGCCAGACAGAAGCCGAGGTTGTTCATCATCGGCGAGAGATAATCCATACGGTCTGTGCAGGGGATCGCTTTGTAGTAGAGCTTGCTCTCCATCGTCTTTTCGATGCCGGTATGCAGATACCCCACAACAGGAGTCGCCTTGACGATGGTCTCTCCCTCTACTTCGAGGATGACGCGCAGCACACCGTGAGTGGCGGGGTGCTGTGGTCCCATGTTGACAGTGAGTGTCTTCTTTTCCACTACTTGATCACCTCGGGAGGATCATCCTTGTTCCAGTTGAACTGCGGCACTTCGTAGGTAAGCGGGAAATCCCGTCTCAGGGGGTGGCCCTCAAGCTCGTCCGGGGTCAGAATCTTGGTGAGATTGGGGTGACCGGTGAACTTGATGCCCATCAGGTCCCAAACCTCTCTTTCCATCCAGTTGGCCCCGTTGAACAGGGGAGTCAGGCTGTCGATTTCCGGATCCTCGGCAGGGAGCATCGTCTTGAGAAAGAAACGGTGCTTGTGCGAAAGGCTGTAGAAATTGTAGACGACCTCAAACCGTCCGCCTTTCTCTTCCTGCTGCTCCAGCCAGTCAACCGAGGTGATGTCGCAGAGATAGCGCGTGTCGAGATCCGAGTTCTCGACAATCGCCTGCACGATCGACATCAACTGGTCCGGTTGAATGTAGAAAGACTGCTGGTCACGGAAATTGTCCTCGCTCACAACAGCGTCCGGGAAATGACTCTTTAGAAACTCTCTAACCTTTTCTTCCATCCGAGGCTCTTGTTCCAAAATTCACAAAGGGTCCTGAGAAACCGGTCGCCCGGTAGTCACAGCAGTTACCGTCCTGTGACGGTCCTGCCCCAGTCTTCGTTCTTCGACTTTATCGATGTCTGCGTAATCTTGTCGTGTATCTTCAGAATACCGTCCATCAACTGCTCGGGGCGAGGCGGACAACCGGGGACGTACACATCGACCGGAATAATCTTGTCCACACCCTGCAAGATGGCATAGTTGTTGAACACGCCACCGCTACAGGCACAGGAGCCCATTGAAATCACCCACTTCGGGTTCGGCATTTGCTCGTACAGCGTCTTGACCACCGGCGCCATTTTCATCGACACTCGTCCGGCCACAATCATCAGGTCCGCCTGACGCGGCGAGGCACGAAACACTTCCATGCCGTAGCGGGCCATGTCGTATTTGGCCATAAACGTCGCCATCATCTCAATCGCACAGCAGGCCAATCCCATGGTCAGCGGCCAACAGGAGCGCTTGCGTGCCCAACCGACAACCGAATCGAGAGTGGTCAGTATAATAGAGTCAGGTATCTTCTCTTCTAATCCCATTTCAAAGCTCCTCGGCCAATCTCATAGAAGTAGCCCACGAGGATCACCACCACAAATACCGATATGGCGGAAAACCCGAACATGCCGAGTTCACGAGAGACAACTGCCCACGGCAGCAAAAAGATCAACTCGACATCGAAAAGAATAAAGGAAATGGCCACCAGGAAGAACTTGACCGGTACGGGTTCGCGGGTGTCACCGACAGGATCAACACCGCATTCATACGGCTGGCCCTTCTTGCCCAATCTGGTACGCCGGCCCAGAAGAATCGACAGGGCAGTCAGCATCACCGCCAGAAACGTGGCCAGTCCCAGAAGAAACAGGATCGGGTAGAATTCTTCGAACATGTTGCATTCCTTACGCCGTTTGTGTAGCCGGACGTTGACGATAACCTTAGGGGTTAACTGAACGAATGTCAATAAAATTCTATACTTATCAGGTGCATGAAGATAGACTTTGACAACTGTGCATCCTTAGCATACTGCTCCCCACCAATGAGTTAAGCGTGCGAGTTTTCCAACAGGTACGGGATAGCAGGAGATTCGAGAGACAGTCTGTCAAGTAGACGCTACAGACCCGAGATACTGACGTTGAAACCGACAAAGAAGTCGGTACGTTCGACGACCCTTGCAATTTGATTAGGCTGATAGGCGCCGTAGGCTTTGGACACACCGGCCAACTTGACCTCTTTTCTTGCGAAATCGAAGGAGAGATAGCCGCCACCCCGGATTTTGACCGCCGAATCGAATATACGGACCAGGTCAGGCCTCTGTATCCAACTGGACGCTATAAGGTTATCGGAACAAAAGCGGTCGACCAGGTTGGCGTGATAGGGATACTCAGAGACCGGTCCGACGATCAGATTGCGTGTGCCGGCGGTTTCGATAACCACAAACTTGCAATAGATCGGCTCGGGATCACTGTGACCGTTGGTTTCGGGTATGTAGCTAACGACCGTCTGTTCCATGCTGTCCATTCCTCAGGCTTCTACTCTTCCTAATCGGACGTGATTGGAGAAAATCCATCCCCGTTTACCCCTCCAGGCCTCCACACGATACAAACCGGGCCTGTCCACTGTGTGTTCCAGTCTGGATGTCTTTATCTGCCGAATAACCTCGCCGTTGCGAATAAGCTTCACCGTCGCAATCGAGGGCAGTGTAACGACAATGCGTGCCCCCTCGTGCGAGTCAAGGCTCTCGCCGCTGGTGGCGGTCTCTCCCTTTCGTTCGACATGGAACTCGAACCGGTCCGCACACCCCCAACGAGAATTGGAGATGTACACGCGGCAGTTGCGCACAGAATCGTAGAAAACTCGTCTGGCCGAGTCGAAATCATCCGGTAACGGTTCGCGGAGGACAAGATGTGTCCGAAGGCACCGGAAGTGCACTTTGTAGGGGAATATCTCCACCCGCCACGGTCCGAGATCGACCGGAAAAGCATGGGCATCGGCGCTGGCTATACCGACACATCGTTGCGTCAGACTCAGATCGTCCCATCTCTTCAGGACTTCCTGCGTCGGACCTACCATCGACTTGCGCGGCGAGAGAGCCATCAACAACTTATTGAGCGGCGTGAGCTTTTCCATCCACTCCGACATCTGGTTCCACAGTTCCATACCGTCGAACAGATTGGTGTCCCAGGCCGTCCACGGGTACGGCGGGTACTTACCAGAGTCGTTTCGTTTTTCAATCGGATGGGCAATGATGCCCAGCGCCCCGTCCGCTCTGGCCGCGGCGACATACTCGCGAGGATGAAGGTCTTCGACGTAGACGTCGGGTGAGCCGAATACCAGGAAGTGGTTCTTGTCATCGAGATCGTTGTGTTCATACCCGATCATCACCAGCGTGTCGCCGTACCGGCCTTCGAGTCCGGCCTCACGGTTGCTCAATCCCATGTGGTCGGCAAACATCATGAAATCAAGATCGACACTGCGACCGATCTCCACGATTTCCTCGAGTGGCTTGGTACCGTCGGATTCGGTAGTATGAATATGCACGGCTCCGGAGTAGTGGAACCGGTCACCAACCCGCTCAGCCATCAGTGTCTCTCTTCACTTCAGGAACCTTCCTGAACACAATCAAACCGATAACCATCATCAGCACAAGTGACATTACACCAAGTTTGTAGGGCAAGCGTTCTGCCTCCTGACCTTCGAGCCCAAGGAGCGCTCCGGCCCATTGACCGAGTGTACGATCAGGGCGGAACACGAACACAACTGCTGTCCAAATCAACGGTCCGACCACTGCGGCGGCGCGTCCCGAGAGGGAGAACAAACCGAAGAACCTGCCGAGCTCCTCGCGCGGTACGAGTTCAGCCAGCATCGGGCGCGTTGTGGTCCACAGCCCCCCGAGCAGAATGCCCACCACCGAACCGAGCACCCAGATCATCGTCATGTTGTCTGTGAACACGAACATGAGCAACGACACTATCCACCCTACAATGATTATATACAGAAGCTTCTTGAGCGACCAGATTTTCGCAAGCTGACCGATTATCAACGATCCGATTACCGCCGTGACAGTCGACAAGATCAGAAACGTTGTTATCTGGCCTTCCTCAAGGCCGATCACTATCGAGCAGTAAATGCCAATATTCAGAATCACCGTGGTAACGGCGTCCTCTACGAAGTAATCAGCAATCAGGAAACGCAGCACGCCCGGATATTTCCGCGTCTCGCGAAGGCCCTCCCATACCTCACGGTATGCCTTTCGTATCCCTCCTGTTTTCTGCTCGACCGGCTTTTCCTTCACCCAGCAGAAGATCGGCAGAGCGAAGATCATGAACAGCACGGCAGTCGGCAGAAAAGCGCCGATCTTACCGCCGCCGTCAAGGAAAGGAACGTCCCAGCCAAAAAGAGAGCCGGTAACAAACGGCAGTACGAGTATCATGCCGACAACAGAGCCGACATACCCGAGGGCAACGCCAAACCCTGAAATAAACCGTGCCTCCCGCCCCTCGGAAATGGAATACAACAAAGCATTATAGAAAGGCTGTCCGGCCTCGTAAGAGAAGTTGGCAATAATGAAGAGTATCAGGATTGCGCTCAGTGCCCAGGTCGGCACCGCGGCCAGTCCACCGACAGCCAGACAACAAGTCAGCGTGAACAAGAACAGAAACGTCTTCTTCTTAGCTGAATGGTCAGACATCGCCCCCAGCGCAGGCAGGAGCAACGCCGCAATCAACATCGAGATGGAAAACGGGATATCGAAATACCGGTCGTCATGGCCGAGGTCCTCGACAATATACCGCTTGAGGTACAGCGACACGATATTCATCGAGTAGATGGTGTTGGCGAAATCGTACAGCGACCAGCCAATAACCTCACGCCGGAAGATCGAGGACGTCCGTTTCAACGCTGAATCAGTTCCCCCGGTATCCGCCAGCGGGTTGTTCACAAACCCAACTCGTCTGTAATGGTCAGCATAGCATCTCGGACAAGCTCGAGAAAGTCGCCAAGTTCGAGGTCGAGATTGGAGCAGGAAGCCATATTCTCGCGGCTGGCTCCGGCGGCGAATCTCTTCTCCGAAAAACGACGAAGCATAAACTCCCGGTCAATCAAGGCGAGCTTCTTCGACGGATGCATCAGCGCACAGGCCACTATGAATCCGGTGGCGGGATCGGTGCAGAACAGCGCCCAATCGAGCATGCTCTTACACGGGACGTGGCCGGGGTGTGCGCGGATGGCGTACAGCATTTCCCGCGGAAGTTCGTACGCGGCCAGCCATTCCTCAGTGACGTACGTGTGGTTCTTCTCGTCGTCCTTGGTTTCGTTGTAATCGAGGTCATGCACAAGTCCAGTCAGCCCCCAATACTCGACATCTTCGCCGAACTTCTCAGCAAGCGCACGCATCCCGACCTCGACCGCCAGGATGTGCTTGAGAAGATTGTTCTTGCCGATCTTTTCGACCACCAGATCATAGGCGGTTTCGCGGTTTAGATTGATATCCATATTGAGATAAAGGAACGGGCTGAGAATTGAAAAGTCAAGAGGCGCCGGGCGGATCAAGTGTCTATACGACTTGCTTGGTCACAGGCTCTACGGAAGCCTGTGACCAAGTACGGCAAGCATGCTCAGGAAACGCCTATCGGCTGGCTGGCCGGACAACGTTCATTCCAGCAACGGCTTCCAAGTCCCGCAATCGCTCAGGACTCACCTGTCTCTTGAAGGCATAACTGTCGAGTGAGTGACAGCACTCCAGCGGGTCGAGCGACACAAACAAGTGATCAATGAGAACGGTCATGTCTCCCATTGAAACAACTTCGTCGCAACCGTCCAAATCGGCTGCGGCCAAATGTTTGAGAGGTTCGAGAGTTATGAAGAGATGGTCAATCAGGATCGTCAAGTCGCCCTGTGTCACAAGACTGTCATCGTCGAGATCGCCGCAGATATAGTTAATGAATGTCAGTGTCGAGACATTTGTCTGGTCTCCGCACGAACGATGACCGTAAACCTCAGATGTATATATGCCGTCAGGATACCCCGCAATGTCCTGATGAATCACCGCAAGGTTGCTCTTCATTACGTCGAAGGTCGGTCGGGCAAATACGTTGCCAAGACTGTCATAGATGGTGTGACGCAGGCACATTGCTATATTCGGCAGACCGAAAGACAGCGTGTCAAACCCAAAGCTGTGCCCGGACACCGCGTACGTCGACGGTGTGGAAAAATGCAACTGGAACGTGCCCATATCAGAGCCGTTCTTGTTCACAATACAGAGCGGCGATGCGACCAACTCGTCCTTGTAATTCACACCGTCCCAGAACACAATGTTGTTACTTGCCCCAAAGAGCATATCCGGCGACACGACAAACACATTTGCGAAATTGCCCCCCAACTCGGTAATGCGGATTATGTCACCGGCTGCCGCCGGATAGATCGACATCCAGCGCTCTGAGTTCTGGTCGACAGGATCCATCACCTCGTTATTCGGCAACCAGTAATCCCGCCATCCCAACTCGGGAGGCGTGTACGCGCACACATAGCCTGGCCTTCCCTTCATGTAGCAGTTGACCGAATTGGGATTGCACACGGCACAATTGCCGTTGTCAGTCTGGAGATAACTGTTCTGTGGCCCGCAGTCATCCGATTCATGGCATTGTGGTGGGCCGTTCTCGTCAATGTTGTATTCGTCGGACGCGCCGAATACGTGGCTGGCTTCATGCGCAATGACATCGCTCATTTGCGACTGCCCCCAGCCGTCGTTATGGTAGGTCATGATCGCAAACGGCCCCGGCCTGCTTCCGTCCAATGTGACGTAGGCAAACTGCTCATTGGCGAACATGTGGTCGGAGTCGTTCTCATCCATCACCACGACCACTTCGAGTGCCCAGTTGGTGGAATAGGTTTGACGCAGCTGGTTGGCCAGCCCGTACGCCCCATCCCACTCGTTGGACAAACTGTGTGCGGAGTAAATGTCGTTCAGCCAGCCGAAGTGCCAGCCCAGAATGTCATGATAGGGCATGGACTGACCGACTATTGGCTCCACAGAGGTCGATACCGTCTCCATGGGTGCGTACACCCAAACGACCTTTGCACCTCTTTGGAATCCCTGTTCGGCAAGCCAATCCAGACCCTCCACTATCTCGTTGAAGGTCTGTTGCTCGGCTGCCGGCCACCAGTCCTCAATGGAGCCGGTAGATTCCATGAGATAGATGCCA
This sequence comes from uncultured candidate division Zixibacteria bacterium, assembly GCA_963664195.1. Lineage (GTDB taxonomy): Bacteria > Zixibacteria > MSB-5A5 > GN15 > FEB-12. Next base: position 2,433,306 of record OY760907.1, on the reverse strand, counting down.
ACAGCTATGTTGCCGATGAGATACTGTCCGGTGAGTTTGTGGGGATATGCGGTCTTAGCTTTCACTGCCGCACCCGATGAGTCAGCCCCGACTTTCAGACAGTTGCGGAATCCCCCCCCCCCCCCCCGCATTTGTCTCGGCGGGCGGTGGATTGATCAGGTGCCGATAGGCGTCAAGAATACGATCATCCACGAGTGCCGCTCTGGAGCCGGTAAGATCGGCCTCTGTGACAACAGTCCACCTGTTCGTGTCATCTGCCAAAAGATCAGGCGACAGCCCGTGTGCGTCGACAATCGCGGAGTTCGGTGCAAAAACGTGCCGTGCTGTGGCCCCTTTCGATTCTAATTCCTCCAGTAGAGACTGAGAGAACTGAAAGTCGGCACAGTCGAATTGAATAAGTACGAGATTAGTAGCGTGAGCAGAGTGAGTAAGCAGTAGCAGTAAGACAAAGGTCAGAATTCTAATCATTGTAATCTCCCCCTAGCGTTGAACTAGCTTGAAGTCAATACCCGTAAGATTCCTGTCAAGAGTCAAGTTTCGGCTCTGACTGACATAACCGTTCTTGTGAGCGTAAATGGTTACATGCCCATCCCAAGTCGCGCCCTGGTAGTGGCCGGTGCTATCCGTGTAGAATCCGGATGCACTTGCGGTGTCTGCCGAGTAACTCACCTGAACGGATTCCAAGGCTACGCCCCCAACAGAGTCTGTGATGATACCGGAGAACGTATGGGATGTCCCGTCTGTAGAAACACCATCGTCGCATGAGACGGATAGCAAACAGACCGCTCCGCCCAGCAGGCACAGAAACGCCAGTCTGGCAATGCTGTTGATCTTCATTCTCTCTCACCTCCTTTCGATTGAAACCGCTCCGGCAGTCCGGCAGACAGAACACTGCCCACACGGCATACCGCCGATCTCAGCGTCAAAAGACTCTTTTGTCGTAGTGCCGTTGTCTTCCCGGGGAAGTCACGCGTCGTGTGATTCCCCCCGATCAGTTCAGCATAGACCAAAACAAAGACGTTGTCAATGACTATTGTCGGATATAGTATGATGAACGCACGCCTGTCGAAACCGCAGGCCAGCGTAGGTCGAAACTAACGCGGCTACGGCGCCCTGTAGTTTCGACGTCTTCCCTGTCAAAACCGCAGGGGTTTTGACCTACGGTGCTACGAAAGGGTGCCAACCGCTCAGTCCAAAAAGTCCCAGGTGAAACCGTAGGTGTTGTACCGTCCGGGCGTAACAAAACTCTCACGGGCGGAGAACTGGCGGGACAGCGTGTTCTGCGAAATCCAATGGAACCGGAAACTGCCCATTTTGAACGACATCTTCACGTTGAATACCGGATCGTTGCCAAGACCTGGCTGCTCGTAGCCGTCGTATTCACTCGTGTACACCATCTCGGCATAAGCCCAGAAATCAAGCAGCTTCTGGGGCCAGTACACGTGAAACTCCACACCTGAAAATGTCTGGAACGCCGGCGTATACGGTTTGTCGTCGTACAATGCGTACTCCACGTAATGGTAGCTGCCGCCTGCCTTCAGTCTCAGGTAGTCGGAGAGGCCAAAGGAGCCGTCGAGCGTGAAATTGGCAAAATCAACATCGCCGTTTTTAGGTGAAAAGACCGTCGTGTTGCCGTCGTATTCCGGGTTCCAATCGATACCGTCGAATATCTTGCCGCCGGTGATTTCCAGCCCGACATTGGTCGTCCGTGACCCCAGTTCAAACTCGGTCGAGCCGATCAGTTGTCGCTCCGGTTTCAACTCGGCATTGCCGTGGTCGGCGTAATCGTTGTAGGAACCGTACATCTCGGTCTTCTGGTAACGAAGGTACATCTCGTGGAGGCTTGGCGCGCGTTCGCTGTAACCGGCAGACAGAACAAACAGCATCTTCTCGGACTCGCGCTGCACCATGGCCGAGACCGACGGCAGGAACTTCTGGCTCTCGACGTACTGCCCGTTGACATTCAGTGCGAGACGGTAGGGTTCGCTCATCCGTGCCAGTGAGAACGACGCCAGCGCTTCATATCGATTGTGAATGTCCCACCAGTCGTCGTATTCGTTGTGGTCGAGGGCCAGTTTGGCCTGCACAATGGTTCGCTCGGCAATCCACTCGCTTGAGGCGAACAGGCCGTTGACAGTGACATTCAATCGTGCAACATAGGCATCGTCCAGGCTCGACGCCTGCCGGACGTGCTTGTAGCCAAGCTCCCGTCGGCCCGTGTAGTCCTCGTTGTGTTTGACAAAGGAGACTTTGGCTAGGCGGTCGAACCGGTCGCGGTGTATCCGCCCACCGTAAGCGTCCGGTCTGACGAGGAATGTCCCCTCGCGATCGTACAGGCAACCGGTGGCGCGAATCGCCTTGTGGTCCCCCCAGGGCAGATAGAAATCCCCTGTGTAGTGGTAGGCAAAGTCATCGCGACCGTAGACCGGCCCGTCGGCATTGCGGTAACCGATAGACATGTCGATTTCTTTGCCGCTGAGGAAGCGTTTGGAGTATCTGGCGCGGGCGTAGGAAAACCCGAAAGAGCCTTTGTCTACGAGGAACCGGCTCTCTGAATGGGAGGAGTCTTTAGGTTTCGGCAACGTAAGCAACGTGGCAACAGAATGCTTCCCGCCGAACACCATTCCTGCCGGTCCGGGGAGAATGGCAACGGTGTGGTCGAGCGCGGTGGGGATATCATTGAGGTCCATCAGACCGTCAGGTTCAACGATGTGCTCAAACGGCGAGAGTTGATTATCGTTGATCATCACACCCAGACGGTCGCCGGACAGCCCGTAGGGTTGCACGGTTGTGCGCATGGGGGTGGTCTGGTGCTCTCGAACGACAAAGCCGGGATTGAGTTTGAAATAGTGTCCGGCGTCATGATAGAAAGTCCGATCTATCCCCTCCCGCATGTTCCATCTCTCCGGCACAAACCAAACGGCAAGGCTGTCGAAGTATGAAAACGGCGACTCGGCTTCTGCCACCGGTCTGTCTTCGCGATGCAGACGCAGACGGGTTTCAAACGCGACGCCCAAACGTTGAGTTTCTGTCAACGTGTCAGGATCGATCCCGGGGAAAGCAACCCGCATGGAGTCTTCGAGTGTCTGCGGGACGTTGGTATCGGTCAGCTTCGGAACAACAGTTATGGCGTCGACAGACGGCGGCAAGGCGCTGTCAATCGCTGACGAATCAACAAAGGTGCTGTCCTGCGCAATTGCGCCCACCGACAGCAGCAACATCGCTGTGACTATAAGCAGTGTTTTCACGTTCTTGCTCCGAGTTCTCTGCTCTGAAGGTGCAGCGTCACACCAAACAGCACAACAAAAACGATGGCGTTGGCGACCAACGATACGCCGATCCAGGGCAACCCGGTAATGAACCTCGGCCAGAACGGTTGATACACCCAGGCATCGATCGCTGTCACCGGCAGATAAAAAGCAATCGTGCAGACAAATGCGGCGAGTACCAGCCAGAGTTTGTGCAAGAGTCCGCCGGTTGATTCACGGCGCATACGATTGAAACCGTAACCGATCAGGCCACAGGTCGCCATGCCGGTCACCTGGGCAAGCATCACCGGCAGCGAGGCAGGGCCGAATGCGTTGAACGAGGTCCAGAGCCACATGCCGATGCCACCAACGGCTAATCCGGGCCACAGGCCCCACAGAAAACCGGCGGAAAAGGCTATGAAAAAAGCAAGATTCACGTTCGGCAGAAAAGCAGTAACCCACGACAAAACGTAGATCAGAGCAGAAAACAGGGCGATCCGGGTAATGAGCCTCGGACGGATGTTCATCTGATAACGGCGACCTTTACACGATCTTCAGCCAGCAGGTTCTTCTTTTGAGAGTTCTCAAACAGACGCGCCCAGCCCAGGTACGCACCCGACGCAACGTCTTTGCCTGATTCGTTTTTCATATTCCAGCCAACCTCATAGACGCCTTTGCGGTGAATTCCTGTTCGGTCCTCGCCAACGAATCTGCCCTCAATGGTATTAATGCGTTCACCCGCAATCGTGAAGAGATCGACGAGAAGATAGGCGTTTTCGAGCACCGGGAAACCGGTGCTATCGGTGGCCAACTGGAATCTGAAGGTCAGGTCCATACCATCCATTTCTCCCACCACGGCAGGATTTGGGTACGGCTCCAGGAGTCCCGACGGGATATTCACCATGTCCGGATCCACAAAACTGGTGTCGGCGCTTCGGAAGGCAAACGCGGCCAGATGGTCGGGACTGTACAGGCCGGGCGCGGTCGTCGATGCGGTCATCACAAAAGTCACTGACTGATACTCATCGGTGTAGATAGAATCCACCAGTATAAAATCCGGCATTAGGTCATCTATCAGAATGAACTGATAACTGTCAGATATCCGTATCGGGTTATAAGAGACGACAGTATGCGAATCAGGATCACTCTGAGACTGGTAGATAGCTGAAATCCCCCACCAATCCCCATAGTAAAGGGAATTGGGACCGAGCAACAGAGAGAGAGAGAGACTGGTGTCATTGGCCAGAGACTCCAGATTCTCAAACCTGACGTACGATGTAGCGTTGTATTCCGGCCAGAAAGGATTCTCCTCATTCAGCGCAGAGCTAAACGGGTAGTCCCGGTGCACATCCATCGTTTCGTACGGGAACGACTCATAGTTCGCGCCCTCAGAATAACCAACACCTCCTGGTGCCTGGTGCGCGTACGGGCCGGTGAAGAAATTCCAGACGGCAAACTCGTTGAAGGCCGTGTGAAAATTGGCAGCTCCATCGCTTACCGAGTCAATCACCTGATCGGTAGAAAGCAGATACGTTGGATACGGGTTGATCGCCGCTCGTTCCCAGATCGCTTTGATGACACCGGGATCGTACTTCTCCGACAGGTATATCGGCCAAACAGCCGCAGCGTAATTGTGCAGCAGCGTAGTGCTTTGCAGAGAGCGTCCCGGCAGATTGTAGAAGTACTGGCCATAATTATAGTAGTCGTTGATGTCGTCGTATTGTTGTTCTTCCATCCAGACCGCGCTCATCTCGATCCAGTCAATCCCCTCCGTGTAATCCATGGCGAAATGCGAGGTGTGGAACAACTCATGGGCAAGGGTCACGCGGACTGCATCGAGCGGCCGACCCTGGTATCCCTCCAGATGAGCATAGTCGTTGTCGATCACAACGAAGGCCGGGAACGCCTGAGTCGGACTTGTCTCGACGGCCGGATAGGTAAGACCGTAGTATTGACTTGGAAGGCCTTCAAGGTAGACATCGACACGACCGTCACCGCCGTCGTTTTCAGCCACCGTATCGGACACGGGCAGTTTGTAGCCCGATGTGACGAAAATGTAATTCCAGGCCGAATCGGCGATCACACCAACCGTCTCGACATAATCCGGCACACCGTTGCTGTTATTGTCAACCGTAGCTTCATACACGGCCTTGGAACCGGTAACATCGTAGTGCAGTTTGATATTTCCACCCGGAGTATCATAGGCCAACCCGAGATTGGGCCGGATTACATCCTCAACTCCAAGAGCTTCGAGGAGCGTTCGGTCGAGCTTGTCGTGATTGCGATAATACTCCAGAATCGCCGGCGTGCCGCACTTCACTCCCGCAGGGTGGTCGTGGTCGTGATCAACAGCGGTCGCTGTTCCCGTACCGGCAGACTGGCCGGTAACGTACATGAAGTTTTCGATAATCTCCCGCTGGCGTTCCTCAGACAGTTCGCCGGCAGCAATATTGCCGATTACGAGCAGCAGGGTCAGGATAAGTGCAACGTGTACGAATGCTTTCACGCAGTGCCTCGTATGTGGAGTGCCTTTCGTTTCATTTCCTCTATAACATCGGCAGGAACCTGTTGTGCCCCGATCTCACTTTCATGCTCGTGGCGCCCGTGGAAATCAGAGCCTCCGGTCCGAGCGAGACCGTGCCTGGCGGCCATTTTCTTCAGCAACAGGCGGTTGTGCCGCTTGTGCGAGTAATGATACACCTCCAGCCCGTCGATTCCAAGCCCAATCAGCATGTCGATATGCAGGTGCATCTCCGCTATGAACGGGTGAGCCAGCACCGCAATGCCGCCCGCATCATGTACAAGATTGATCGCCTGTTCCGGACTCAGCTTGCTTTTCGGCACATATGCCGGACAGTGATTACCAATATACTCCTTGAATGCCTCGTCGAACCTCGAGACCAGTCCCTGCTCCACCATGGCCGAGGCAATATGCGGCCTGCCGATCGCCGACCCGGTTGCGGCCCTCTCCACTGCCTCGTAAGACAGATTCATGCCCTGCTGATTCAACCGTTCTACAATCTCCCGGCTCCGCGAGTTCCTTTTCTCTTGGAATTCGGTGAGCGCCCGATTGAACTGCTCGTCGTCCGGATCAAAAAGGTATGCCAGCATATGGAGGTCGTTGTCGCCGACAATCACAGACAGCTCCACCCCGGTGATCAACTCCGGATCATCGTCATTGAGCAGCCTTTTTGCCTCGCGATACCCGTCGATTGTGTCGTGGTCCGTAATAGCGAAGGCCGCCAGCTTTTTCTTGCGGACGACCTCCAGAATCTCCGCCGGGGACAGCGCACCATCAGAGCAGGTAGTATGCATGTGCAGGTCAACTTGTCCTGCCATGCGCTAGAGTTTCGCCTCCACCAGCTGCTTGATCTCAGCGGCAACGGTTTCAGCATCCTTGCGGATAGCTGCAGCCTCGTTGGTCAGTTTCTTGACGAAATCCTTGTCATTGATACCGGCCAGATTGATACGCACATTGTAGCCGGCACCCTCCACCGCGGCCTGTCCCATCAGACCCGCCACGCCGGAGTCAGTGATGGAGTTCTTGTTGCCCTTCTCGGCAACGATCTTTGCCAGTGCCAGACACTCGAGTGATTTCTTCATGACCTCAAGCGGGACCTGAGCCGCACCCTTGTTGGCTTCCTCAACTGTGGCATCGCGGACCTCGATTTGCTCGTCGGAGCCTTTCGGAAGCTTGAACGCTTCCATTACCTTGTTGAAGGCTTCCATGTCGGTTTTGACCAGTGTCTCAAGATCGGCACGGAGCGCATCTCCCTTATCTCGCACCTCGGTGAGTTCGTCTTTGACCTTGGCATAGGCTTTTTTACCAATGCTGAGACGACAGACCATCGAGGCCAGCGCCGCAGAGAGTGCACCGGCTGCCGCGGCAACCGAACCGCCGCCCGGAGCCGGAGAAGACGACGCCACTTCATCATTAAACGTCTCGCCGGAACCGCCGCCGGTTCCCATGGCTGCCAGTTTCTCTTCGAGCACCTGCTCCTTGGAGAAACTTTCGAGCCGCAGATAAAAATCGGCAACATCGAGAACCGCCTGATTGGGCAACAGTCCGACAACTTCTGAGGAAGTGACGTTGATGCCGTAGCGAGCGGCCTCACTCTTGATCGTTTCAAAAACACGGAAGATAGGCGTCTTGACATAGTTGACGAGGTTCATGGAAATCTGGACCTGGTTGCGCTCGGAAATTTCCAGCCCCATCGCTTTTACAAACCGATAGCCACCTTTAATAGAGCGCACTGCATCGGCAATCTTCTGCGCCACGACCAGATCATTCGAGCCGAGGTACACGTTGTAGGCCACCAGCGGGAAACGGACGCCCACCGCAGTCGCGCCAGCCTTGAGATTCATTTTGGCCGGGCCGTAGTCGGGCTTGCGCGACGGGTCCTTTTCGAGTGCCTCGATCATCCCCTCGTACTGCCCCTTGCGCACATTGGCGAGATTCTTGCGCTTCGGCGTGGTTGCAGCATCTTCGTACAGGAAGACCGGCACGCCCAGTTCTTCGCCAACGCGCTTGCCAAGTTTGTGAGCCAGTTCCACGGCGTCTTCGACCGTCATATCGCCGAGCGGAATGAACGGACAGACATCGCAGGCACCCATGCGCGGATGACCTCCGGTATGCTTGGACATGTCGATCAACTCGCCGGCCTTTTTAATGCCACGGAAAGCGGCGTCGACCGCCAACGAAGCGTCGCAAACAAACGTCACCACGGCGCGATTGTGATCGCCGTCCATCTCCTGATCGAGAATCGTTACGCCGTCCTGAGAAGCGATAGCATCGCAAATAGCTTTGATGACTTCGGGGCGACGCCCCTCGGAAAAGTTCGGTACACACTCAACAATCTTCGCCATGATCTATTCTCCGTCTGGTTCTTGCCTGTGGAATCGGTCCTTGAGACCCCACGCCAGCAACGGGATCATGATCTCATGGTGACCGATAAAACTGTATCCTTTACCCGCACCCGAGGTCGGCCTGGTAACGACATTCACCCGGGGACGATAATGTTCAATCATATCAAAATTGGCGGTTGTCAGATTGCCCTCTGTCTTGTTCAGATTGCGGGCGACCGTGAGCGCCTTCAGGAATACTTCCGGAAGGATCACCGCCGAGCCAATATTGGCCAAGACACCGCCGGTGTCAAGGTCTGCGCAGATTTGGGCCAGAATGCGGAAATCAACATGCGAGGCTCTCCCAACGGCCGCGGCATCAAAAGTGGGATGCTGACAGACTATGTCAGTGCCGATGCCCACGTGGAGAGTGGCCGGCAGTCCCAGCTCGTACGCCATGGCGAAAACCGACAGGTGGCGGTTCGGCGCCTCCTGCTCCTGCATGAATCGGCCTCCGGCCTCGCCGAGACCAAGACCGTGATTCGTCGCAAGTCGCGTGACCTCGCCGTACAGGTCTCCGGTCTCTTTGACCATACCGAAAGTACCGTCGGCAAGCCCCTTTTGCACGTCCTCGGAGGTGCCGCCGAAAAACGCCAACTCGAGATCGTGAATCAGCCCTGCCCCGTTAAACGACAGACCGGTCACGAGCCCCCGCTGCATCAGGTCTATGATGACAGGCGATAGACCGACTTTGATCGTGTGAGCGCCGAGCATGAGATGAAACGGTCTGTCGGCCCTGCGGGCTGCAACCACGCGCTCGATGAATTCTCTGAGATCGGCAGCTTTGAGAAATTCGGGCAGCGAACCAAGGAATTCTGCAGCGTCAGCGGTTGATTCAACCGGGCGGCCAAAACCCCCAATGTTTGTCTTGTTGGCGCGCTTAGCGATGGGAACACGAGTCACTTCTGACAGGTCAGCGACCGGATGTTTGCTTGCCTTGTCTGCCATGCTAGAACTCTTCGAGACTGCCCAGTTCGAAATCGGTCAGCTCGGCGGTCACCGAACCAACCACTATCTTTGACTTCATGAGTATTGGCATCCTGAGACGGTCATCAGTCAGCCAGACGGTCAGGCGCCCCTCATGTTTGAAGACACCGACCGATTGCGTGAGCGGCTCCACGACGAGACAGTCAAAGGTACCGGCATCGACCGTCACCGACTCCCGCTTGACGACCTTGACCTCGACCGACATCTTGCGGCCATCGACAAAATTCTCCACCCAGATCGATTTGCCAACCTCAAGCGGTTGAGTGCGAATATAGTACAGCGTAGAGAGAGCGTCCTGCACGTAAGGTTCTACTTGCACTGTGTCACCCTTGTAGACAACTGCATTGTTGCGTTGATCAAACGCATACGTGCGATCGGAGCGATATTTCCCCTCACGCAGGTTTTTCTCAAACCGCCACGAGTACATGCCGGTTGCATCCATAATGGATTCGACCTGGTCATCCACTTTGTAGAAGCTCGAAAAAAAGCTGTTTGAGAGGGCACGGGTCACTATCTGATAGCAGGGACGGTCTTCGAATTCGATCACACGGGGGACTTCCATCGTCGCCGTGCCAGCGGTTATAAAACCGTACTTAATATCGAAAGAGAGTTTCTCCCCGACACCGAAAGCAGAGTTCTCGACATAGCGATCATAGCCCGGCAAGACCAGTTGAGTTGAATCGATTTCGGTAGAAGCCTGTGCGATGCCCATCTCGACCGAAAAGAAGTAGCCGACAGGAAACAGCCCGATAACGATCAGCAGCGAGACGAAGAACCTTTGTACGAACGTCCTCTTAGGCATGCTGTTTCTCATCCACGCGCCTGAGTATCTCCGGCAGGTGCCTTCCAAGATACTCGCCGATTTCCAGGAATGTCTCGTTGTATCGCTGCAGGGCCTGCCCGATAGGATCTTCGACACTCTCCCCTACCGGTGCATTGTCCGGGAACTTCTTCAGCAGATATGTCTTGTCTGCAGCACCGGACGATAGTCTCAGCACCTCACGGTGGTGTTCGTAAGACATGCAGAAAACCAGATCGGCCCAGTCAATGAGCTCCGGTGAAATCAATTGCGAGGCATGACCGGACATGTCCAGATCCCACATTTTGCCCGCTTCCTGACCGTACTGTGTGGCAGGATATCCCTCGGCTGCCCCCGTGCCGCAAGATTGCACTCTGGCCTTTCCCGGACGCTCCTTGTCCAGCAGGGACTGCATCGCATACTCGGCCATGGGAGATCGGCAGGTATTGCCGGTGCAGACGAAAAGAATATTATACGTATTATTGTCAGTCATTATTGCTTCCTGCAATCCGCTCAATCTCTCTGGCACTGATCGCACCGACACGAAGAATGCGAGGTGTTTCATCACTGCAATCAACTACGGTCGAAGGCTCCCCCGTCAGTGGACCGGCGTCGAGGTACAATTCCACTTTGTCACCAAGGTCCGCCTTGATTTCTTCTACCGTGCAGCGGTCCCTCCGTCCCGAAAGGTTTGCCGAGGTGCTGGAGATCGGAAAGTCCAGCATCTCAAGAATCTTCCGAATCAGGACGGTGCTGGAGCAGCGCACCCCTATCTTGCCATCGACCACACGCGGCGCAGGCCAATCGGTGATTGCCTCAAGCACGAGTGTCAGCGGCCCCGGCATAAACGCATCGATCAGCTTCTGTGCGAAGTCGTTCACTTTACCGTACGAAGCAATATCTTCGGGGTTCTGGACAAAAATCGAGGTTGGCTGATTCAGGTCGCGTGCCTTGGCACGATACAGGCGCTCAATGGTAACCTGTTTGTCGGCGCGGACTAACAGACCGTACTGCGTCTCGGTCGGAGCCACGACCAAACGACCAAACATGAGGTTGTCTGCGGCATGCATCAATTCGCGGATCGCCGGGTTGTCCTTGTCAATAGACCGGACTTCAGTTTTCATCAGGGCCATTGATTACCGTATCCTCAGGCTCGATCATGATCGGCGTACCGTAATCGTCGTAGAGCGGCGCCGTTTCCTTGACATTGATGTTTACCGTCACCACCCACGCGCTGGTGTACCCGGCGGTCTTGGCTTTCTGCTGGTACTCCTCAGCCTTGTCCCTGTCGCTGAAACTGGCAACACGGACTTTGAAGTAAGGCACCTCGTAATCGACATAGACGCGCTGGTCGAATATTTCCTCGGCCACTCTCGCCGCCTCGCGTGCCTCACGGTACAGCTTGGTAGTGAAAATCTGGACGCGATAGGCCTGGTTATTCAGACTGTCAACCGGTTCAGAGAAATTCTCTAGTGTCGCATAGGTAGAGTCGGCAGTGGTATCAGGCTGGGTGGCATCAACAAGCACACCCTTCCCTGATATGCTGCCTGAACGCGGGTACTTGTCCGGAACAACCTCACGATCGGCCGGCAGTTCAAGCGGGTCGAAACCGCGAGAGTCACGAGCGCCATCTGCCTGACCATCGGCAGTGCCTTCGTCACCGGGTGAAGGAGCACCACACCCGATTAGCATCAACAAGGCCGCGGCGGTTAGTAACAGTCTACAGATACTTGTGGTCCTCTTCATTTGCTTTCAATAAGTTCAGCAGGTCTTTGATCTGCTCAAGTTTCGTTTTGTGGGCAACCAGCGTAACTCCATGAGAACGCACGACCACCAGATCAGAGACGCCGAGTGCGGCGATCAGTCCCCCGGAGTCGTTGTAGATAGTAGTCTCGAACGTATCCAGAATCACGTTGTTGCCGATGAGCACATTGTGCTCGCTATCCATTTCTTTATACCGCTCAAGGGCACCCCAGCTACCGACATCGTCCCAGATAATATCAGCCTTGATTGCCAGAACGTTATCTGCGTGTTCAAGCACGGCGTAATCCACCGATATTGAGACAGCCTTTTCGTACAGTTCGGTCCGGGATTCCTTCTCGCCGGGAGTCCCGATCTGGCTGGCATATTCATTGAGTAACTCGTACATCTCCGGCTGGTATTTGGAGAGCGCAGTGAGAAACGCCTCGGCGGTCCAGATAAACATACCACTATTCCACAGATACTTGCGGCTGTAGTAGTACTCCTGTGCCACGACTGCTTTCGGTTTTTCGGCGAATGCGGACACGTGGAAAACCGAGCTTTCATGGTGAGTGGACAACTCGTCGCCCAGTTTGATATATCCGTAGCCGGTCTCGGGCCGGGTAGGCGCAATGCCGATTGTTATCAACGCATCTTCATTGGAAGCAATCGAGGCACCGTCCTGGATGATGCGGAGCAGCTTCTCTGCCGGTCGAACAAGATGATCTGCCGACAGCACAGCCATCACCGCTCCGGGGTCCTCCCTTTGCAGATGTACGGCCGCCAATCCGATAGCAAGACACGTGTTGCAGCCGTTCGGCTCTGTCAGGATCATCTCCGGTCTAACATAATCTGCCCCTGACAGGATATGCTCAGTCATCGACTCACCGGCAACGATCCGCACCCGCGGCAGCGGAACCAGAGGCTCGATTCGGAGAATCGTCTCCTCCAACATTGTCTTATCAGATGTTAACTTGAGGAACTGCTTGGGCTTGTCTAAACGCGAGAGTGGCCAGAATCGTTCACCCTTCCCGCCAGCCAGTATCACACCATACATCAATAGACCCGTCCTCTCTGCCAAAAATCGACCTAATTGACTGATAATACTGGAGTTAATCCTCACAGTCAAGAAAAGTTTGTGCCGCGTGCGAACAGGGCACTCGACCAACTCAATCGCCGGCAGAACGACGGGCTAAAACAGCTCGCAAGGCTCCAAATCGGACCAAAATGGAACGAAAATAGCCATTTTGTCGAAAAAAAGGAACGATTTGGCCAAAACGCCGTTATTTCCGTAAGAATAATGTTTACAAGATAGTAATGATTTTGTAATATGGTCAGCCATTTGTGGACGTTCTTGTGAATCGACGGCCGCAACAAGACAGTATTTGGACAGGGATTTGGTGCGATGAGAATAACGGCAGTTGAAGAGTACGGACTTCGATGTCTCCTGACACTCGCCGGACGAGGTGCCGGAGAGCAGTTGTCGATATCCGAAATCGCGGAAATGGAGGGGCTTTCAGTCCCATATGTCTCCAAACTCTTGTCGATTCTTCGCAAGGCCGGTCTGGTGAACGCGGTGCGGGGACGATCAGGCGGGTTTACGATCGCCCGGCCGCCGAGAGACATCAGCCTCTACGAAGTGTTGGTATCTCTGGGAGGTCCTTTGATCGACCCCAACCATTGCAAGAAATACACCGGGCAACTCGAAAAGTGTGTGCACGTTGACCATTGTTCCGCCCATGACACTCTGGCGGGGCTGGCCGGACACATTCAGATGTTCCTTTCTCAGACCAACCTCCAGGACATGGTAGTAGGCCAGCAGAAGGGATTCATTCGCGAGATCGGCGACATGGTGACAATCGCTGACACCGCCCTCGAAACAGAATTGAACAATGGCGTTAACGATAGATATCGTAATAATCAGCTAGAAACCGTTACCGATAAAAGGAACAACTCGCAATGACCGAAAGTAATTCTCTCTTAGAATTCAAGAATATACATGTCTCGGTAGAGGGCAAGGAAGTCGTCAAGGGAGTCTCTCTTTCCATCAAACCGGGTGAGACTCACGCCATCATGGGACGCAACGGCTCGGGGAAATCCTCCCTGTCGAATGCCCTGATGGGTCATCCCATGTATGAAGTCACATCCGGCGAGGCTTATCTCGACGGACAGAATCTGCTCGACATGGCTGCCGACGAACGTTCCCGCGCAGGAATGTTCCTCGCCTTCCAATACCCGGTGGCTATACCGGGCGTGACCGTGGCCAACTTCATGCGCACCGCACTACAGTCACATCGCGGCAAAGAAGCCGACATGACGGACTTCAGGAAGCGGTTCAAGGCCGAGATGAAAGCGCTCAGCGTCGATCCCGCCTTCGCTACCCGTTATCTCAACGACGGCTTTTCCGGCGGTGAGAAGAAGCGGATTGAAATACTACAGATGTCGATGCTGAATCCGAAGATGGCCATTCTGGACGAAACCGATTCGGGCCTTGACATCGACGCTCTCAAGACCGTCTCGGAGGGCATCAATCGTTTCAGCAACGATGAAAACGGCATTCTGATGGTAACTCACTATCAGCGTTTGCTCAACTACGTCAAACCGGACTACGTTCACGTCATGATGGACGGCCGGTTCGTGACCTCCGGCGGCCCGGAACTCGCACTCAAGCTTGAGGACCAGGGCTACGAATGGGTTGAGAAAGCGTTCGGTCAGAAAGCAGGTGTGTAAATATGTCTGACGCTGCCAAGGAACAGAAGAAGGATCTGTCCACACTTAATCAGGATTACGCTGCCCGCTACGGGTTTCATGATCCGGTGGACTATTTTCATAAAGGGGCAAAGGGGATCAACCACGAAGTCGTCCAGATGATTTCGAAGATGAAAAAGGAGCCGCAGTGGATGGCTGACCGTCGCCACGAAGCTCTCGATATATTTCTCTCCAAGCCGACCCCCAAATGGGGAAACACGAAGCTCCTGGGTGAGATCGACTACGACAACATCTACTACTTCATGAAACCGATCGAAAACCAGCAGAAGAGCTGGGATGACGTCCCGGAGTATATTAAGAAGACCTTCGATAAGCTCGGCATCCCGGAAGCGGAGAAGAACTTTCTCGGCGGGGTCTCAGCACAGTATGAATCCGAGGTAGTTTATCACTCGATGCGGGACGACCTCAAAGAAATGGGCGTGGTCTTTCTCGATATGGACTCCGGCCTGAGAGAACGTCCGGACATCGTTGAGAAGTACTTCGGCTCGGTGATACCGTCATCGGACAACAAGTATTCCGCGCTCAATACGGCGGTCTGGTCGGGCGGATCGTTCATCTATGTCCCGCCGGGACTCGATGTAAAGATTCCGTTGCAGGCCTATTTCCGCATTAACGCGGAGAATATGGGACAGTTTGAGCGGACGCTGATCATCGCCGATAAGGGTGCCCGCGTGCATTATATTGAGGGCTGCACTGCTCCGGTATACTCCACTGACTCACTGCACTCGGCGGTGGTAGAAGTGATCGCGATGGAAGGTGCCTCGATTCGGTACACGACTATCCAGAACTGGTCACGGAATATCTATAATCTCGTGACCAAGCGCGCCTCGGCATACAAAAACGCGACGGTGGAATGGGTCGACGGCAACCTCGGCTCCCGTCTCACCATGAAGTATCCGTGTATTCAGTTGCTGGGCGAGGGTGCTCGCGGCGAGATTCTCTCGGTGGCGTTTGCCGGCGTTGACCAGCACCAGGACGCCGGAGCAAAAGTGATCCATGCGGCCCCGAACACGTCCTCGCGGATTACTTCCAAGTCTATCTCCAAGGACAACGGTCGGGCCTCCTATCGCGGGCTGGCGAAGGTTCACAAGAACGCCACCAACTGCAAGGTCTCGGTTGAATGCGACGCGCTGCTGATCGGCGGCGAAGCCCGCAGCGATACCTACCCGACGATGGAAATCGACAACGACCAGGTACGGGTGGAGCACGAGGCTCGCGTCTCGAAAGTGGCCGAGGAACAGTTGTTCTATCTGACCAGTCGCGGGCTTTCTGAAGACGACGCGCGGCTGTTGATTGTCAACGGCTTCATGGAACCGTTCACGAAAGAGCTTCCGCTCGAATACGCGGTTGAACTCAATCGGTTGATCGAACTTGAAATGGAAGGTTCAGTAGGATAAATGAGTACGGACAATTACAATTCAGAATATACGATCCCGGAGGTGTTGCCGGAACTTGAGCGCGGCCCGCGCTGGCTCCGTGACAGACGCAAAATCTCCCGGGACAGCTTCAACGAAGCGCCTCTTCCCCGTCGCGGTCTGCACCTCTGGCGATACACTGACCCGGGGCAGTTCATGTTCGAGCAGTCCTCGGACAGCACAACCGTGGACGACGGCTTTGTCAAGGTTGAGGAAATCGAAAAGAAGCATCTTGCCGACGGACATCTTGCCGGGCTGGTGATCGACAATCTCGGCCGGGAGATCAATGCTTTCGGTCTGGATGACGCAGCGACCAGGGGTGTGGTCGTATCTTCGCTGTCACAGGCAGTGGAGACGCATTATGACCTCGTGGAGAAGTATCTCTACCAGTTGGTCAATAACGACATGGGTAAGTTCGAGGCCATGAACGGGGCGCTGTGGAACGACGGTGTTTTCGTCTACGTGCCGGAAAACACGACTGTCGAGAAACCGATCCACCTGCTTCGCGCAGCCGGATCAAACGGCTCTGCCCAATTTCCGCGGCTGCTGGTCGTAGTTGGCGAAAACGCCGAGCTGACGTTGATCGACGAATACGGCGGCGGATCGTTCGGTGACGACAAGAACGGCGCATACTCCAACGGCGCGGTTGAAGTGTTCGGTCTGGAGAACAGCCGCACTCGTTACGTGTCGTTGCAGCGACAGGGAACGGCCATGCATTCGTACCTGACGCATCGCGGCAGGGTCGAAGCGGGTGGTCACATGCTCTCTGTGCCGCTGGTGTTTGGGGCCTCGATGTCAAAGCAGAATTTCGGCGTGATACTTAACGGCAAGGGTGCCCAGAGCGATATGTACGGACTACTCTTTGGTAACGGCCGTCAGCATTTCGACAACCACACCCTTCATCATCACGCGGCCGGGCAGACACTTTCGAATATCGATTTCAAGGTAGTGCTGCGTGACCGGGCGATCTCAGCCTATACCGGTTTGATCAGGATAGACGAGTCCTCGCAAACCTGTGAGGCCTATCAGGAAAACCGCAATCTCCTGCTCAACAAGGGAACGAAGGCTGAGAGTATCCCGGAGTTGGAAATCCTGAACGAGGACGTAAGCTGCTCGCACGGCGCGACGGTGGGACCGATTGACCCGGAGATGGTGTTTTTCCTGGCAAGTCGCGGCATTCCGAAAGATGCCGCCGAGCGGATGATCGTCTCGGGGTTTGTAGCCAAAACTCTCAACAAGGTCCCGGAGGATTTGAGAGTGAGAATCTCCGAATTCGTAGCCGGACGACTGGAGGACAAGTAGGCATGACCGACTTCGTGAAAGTCGCTCGAACTGATGATATCCCGCTGGGCATGATAAAGGCTTTCGAAGTGGGATACGACCGCGTTGTTCTGGCGCACACCGACGACGGTTTTTTCGCAGTAGCCGATGAGTGCACGCATGACTCCGCACCAATATCCGACGGCAAACTGCGGGGCAACGATATTATGTGCACTCGCCATGGTGCGAGGTTTGATCTCAGGACAGGTGCGGTGACCGCTCCACCCGCGATCGTACCGATCGACAGTTATGAAGTGAAAGTCGAAGAAGGCGATGTCTTCGTTAAAATCGAAGACTAGGATTTACGGACCTGATGAACCAGAGAATACACATGGATTCAGACATACAGAAAAGCGCGTTGTCTGTTGATAACGCACCCTCGGGGCTGATCGTCGAAACAATCAAGGCTGACTTTCCGGTGCTAGACCAGAAAGTCAACGGTTACAAGCTGGTGTACCTCGACAGCGCGGCCTCCTCGCAGAAGCCACGAGAGGTTATCAACGCCCTGCTGGAATACTACCGGAACGACCATGCCAATATCCATCGCGGGATGCACACGCTGGCCGGGCGGGCGACCGAAGCCTATGAAAGGACCCGTGAACATGTGGCGCGGTTCATTGGTGGAGTCAGTCCAAAGGAGATCATCTTCACGGCCGGCACGACCGAGGCGCTGAATCTTGTAGCCAATACTTACGGTGAGACGAGCATCAGGGAAGGTGACGAAATCGTCATCACCGAGATGGAACACCACGCCAACCTGATACCCTGGTTCATGCTGGCCAAGCGCAAGAACGCCGTTCTGAAGCGTATTCCGATCACCGTGTGCGGCCATCTGGACCTGAGCAACATAGACGAGATAATCGGCCCGAAGACTAAAATCCTTGCACTGACGCATATGTCCAACGTGCTGGGAACAGTGAACCCGGTGAAGGAACTGACAGCCAAAGCGAAGAAGTTCGGCGCAGTTGTTGTTGCTGATGGCGCCCAGGCCGCGCCGCACATGCCCGTGGATGTGAAAGATCTCGGCGTAGATTTCTACGTCTTCTCATCACACAAGATGCTCGGCCCGACCGGGGTGGGTGTTCTGTACGGCCGTCGTGAGCTTCTCGAAGAAATGCCTCCGTATAACGTGGGTGGCGAGATGATCCGTGAGGTCCGGTTCGACAAGGTCACGTGGGCCGAGTTGCCTCATAAGTTCGAGGCGGGTACACCGAATATCGCCGATGTGGTGGCGTTTGATGCCGCCCTGACGTATCTCGAAAAGCTCGGCATGGACAATATTCACCGACACGAGAAGAACCTGACCGCGTACGCCATCAGACGCATGACCGAGCTGCCCGG
This sequence comes from uncultured candidate division Zixibacteria bacterium, assembly GCA_963664195.1. Taxonomy (GTDB): domain Bacteria; phylum Zixibacteria; class MSB-5A5; order GN15; family FEB-12. The sequence goes on along the minus strand of OY760907.1, from coordinate 2,414,785 downwards.
ACTTGAGATTCAAGGGCCGCAGGATGTCGAGACTCGCGGTGGCGCGATTTCCTTCACCGATCCGACAATCCACCCGCACGACATCGGCACTTTCCTGGATTCACGGGGTATTGCGGTTCGCGCCGGACATCATTGCGCACAACCACTACTAAGAATTCTGGGCAAAGTTGCTACGGCCCGTGCCTCCCTGTACGTTTATAACGATGAATCTGATATTGACGCCCTTGTGGCCGCACTCATTGAGATGAGAAAGTATTTCGGCGTATGAGCTCTTCACTTGACGACATGTATCGCGAGATTATTCTCGACCATTACCGCGCCCCGCGCGGCTCCAAACCGCTGGAGAAAGCTGACATCAAATCCGACGGTATGAACCCGTCGTGCGGCGATGAAATCGAGGTCGATGTCCAGATGAAAGACGGTATCCTCGAAAACGTCCACGTAAACTGCAAAGGCTGCGCGATCTCGGTAGCGTCGGGATCCATGCTGGCGGAAGCCGTAAAAGGCAAATCGTTCGAGGAAGTGCAACAGCTTGCCGAGACGGTCAAGAAGATGCTCAAAGGGGAATCCGATGAGGTCCCCGAGGAATTCGAAGACCTTGAAGCCCTGCAGGGTGTCCGTCAGTTCCCGGTGCGAATTAAGTGTGCCCTGCTGGCTTGGGTGACACTGGTTGAAGGGATGAAGAAGTACAAAGACGGCGACAGCAACGAAAGAACCACCGTGTCAACCGAGGATCCGGAGTAGCAGCCATGACAGATGCAAACAAGACAGATATGAAAGAGGCCGTCATGGAGGCCCTGAAACCGATACAGGACCCGGAAATCCGAATTGGCATCGTCGATCTCGGTTTGGTTTATGACGTGGATGTCAACGACGATAACGAGATCAAAGTCAAACTGACCCTGACTACTCCCGCCTGTCCTTTCGGGGAGATGCTAATCGCCATGGTGCACAAGGCGGCGGAAAAAGTCGAGGGAGTGAAAAAGGTCGAGGTCATCATGGTTTGGGACCCGCCCTGGGATCCCAAGGAAATGGCCTCCGATCTGGCCAAAGACCAACTCGGCATCTGGTAGGGATTGTAGGTCAAAAACCCTGCGGTTTTGACAATGGCCGGACAGTCTTTTGTAGATCAGGTCTGAAGACAGACCTGATCTACAAAAGCCGCAACTTGATTGACTCTCACCTCCCGGGTTTCTCACCCTCCGGATGTGATCCCCTTAACCTGTTTTTCACTTGCTCAACATTCGTTACCTGACAATATTGGCCGGGTAAATGGGGCACAGAAAGAGCGGCCCCGGTGTCGATAGCACAAATCCGCAAGAACCATTAGGCCCCCGACTTGTTCTTGAGCCTAAGTGTAATCGGCACACAAGCACCAGTGGCCACTCGCTGAATCCGACCAGCATTGCACGCAGAGACCTAATATGAATGAACAGAACAACAGAACAGATATTTCCTCATTGCGCATCGACAAAACCAAGAAATATCAGGACCGCCCGCGCAGCAAGAAGTGGCTCTGGTGGCTGATTGGCATCGTAGCAGCAATCGTAGTCGTCATTGCCTATACGCAATTCAAGGAATCCGTTGCCTCAGCAACCTCCGTTCGCACCGCTCGTGCGCAGATGCTGCGCGGTTCCGATGCTGCCGCCGAGCTTGTGGCCACCGGCTATGTGGTGGCTCAGCGAAAAGCGGAAGTGGCGTCGAAAGGCACGGGACGCCTGGTGTATCTCGGATTCGAGGAGGGCGACAGGGTTTCTTCCGGGGAGATCATAGCACAAATCGACAACGATGACATACAGGCGGCACTTGAGGTCGCCAAGGCGCAGTTGCGGCAAACCGAGGTGGACACGCTGAATGCCGGGCGGCAGTATCGCAGACAACAGGACCTGTTCCGTTCGGGTGGGATCACCGATGTCATACTGGAGAACGCGGAAGCAGCTTACATGAATGCGCTCGCGCTCGCCCAAGCGGCACAGGCAAACGTTCGAGTCCAGGAAGTGAACCTCGAAAACACGTACGTGCGGGCGCCGTTCGACGGAACCATCCTGACGAAAAACGCCGATGTCGGCGAGGTCGTGGCACCGTTTGCTTCGTCGTCGTCGTCAAAAGGCTCGGTAGTCACCATGGCTGACATGGCCTCACTCGAAGTCGAGGCTGATGTTTCCGAAGCGTACATATACAAAGTCTCCGTGGGGCAACGGTGTGAGATCATTCTGGATGCATACTCTGGCTTCCCCTATCAGGGATATGTGAAGAAGATCGTTCCCACAGCCGACCGCGCCCGCGCCACCGTACTCACCAAGATTGCCTTTGACAACATAGACGAGCGCGTTCTGCCGGAGATGTCCGCAAGAATCAATTTCTTCCTTGCAGGAAAAGAAAAGGCAGAAGAGATTGAAGCTCTGGTCGTACCGAACAACGCGATCACCAATCGGGACGGCCACAAGATTGTGTTTCGTGTCGAAGGTGAATACGTCAGCGCGGTATCGATTGAGATCGGGCGCAAACTCGGTTCTGTAACCGAAGTGCTCAGCGGTCTTGAGGACGGTAATGAAGTCGTCGTCTCCCCTCCCGGCAAGATGGAGTCGGGGCAGAAAATCGAGAGATCCAAATAGGAGCATCGCATAAGATATGGCGAAAGACATGGTTCAAGTGCAACAGGTTGACAAATCGTACTATCGCGACCGGCTTGAAATCCCGGTCCTGAGAGACATCAATCTTAACATCCCCGAAGGTGAGTTTCAGGCTCTGATGGGACCTTCGGGTTCCGGCAAAACGACGCTCCTGAATCTGCTGGCAGGGATAGACCGCCCCTCGGCCGGAAAAGTCATTGTAGGCGGGCACAACGTATCCGAAATGACCGAGGCGGAACTGGCGCGCTGGCGAAGTGCGCACGTAGGGTTTGTGTTTCAGTTCTACAACCTGATGCCGGTCCTTAATGCGTTTGAAAACGTAGAACTCCCCCTGCTTCTCACTCGTCTGAACAAGAAGGAACGTAGACAGCAGGTCGAAACGGCACTCAGTATCGTGGGGCTGGCGGACCGCATGGATCACTATCCGAATCAGCTCTCCGGCGGCCAGGAACAACGGGTGGCAATCGCAAGGGCAGTGGTGACCGATCCCGATTTGATCCTCGCCGATGAGCCGACCGGCGATCTGGACAGACAGTCGGCGGCCGACATCATGGATTTGTTGTCACGGCTCAACGAAGAGTTCGGGAAAACCATCGTCATGGTCACGCATGATCCGCGGGCGGCTGAGAAAGCGCACCTGATCCGCCACCTCGACAAGGGAGAACTGGTCAACGGTGAAGATTCTTAAGCTCATATTTCGCAACTCAATGCGCCACTCGCTGCGCACAATGCTCACCATCCTTGGCGTGGCAATTGCCGTCACGGCCTTTTGCGTCATTCGGAGTGCCATCGACGCTTGGTATCTTCAGACCGAGGCTTCCGCGCCGGATAGGCTGATAGCTCGAAACGCGGTGAACATCATGTTTGATTTCCCGCTGTCGTACGTAAACAAAGTGGCGGGAGTCGAAGGCGTAGAGGCAGTGTCGTACGCCAACTGGTTTGGCGGCGTGTATGTCGACAAACGGAACTTCTTTCCCAAAATGGCCATCGATCAAGAGACGTATTTTGAGCTTTACCCTGAGTTTCTCGTCCCCGACGACCAGTGGAAGGCATTTCAGACCGAACGAAACGCGGCAATCGTAGGCAGACAACTGGCCGACAGGTTCGGCTGGAAGGTCGGTGATGCGGTGCGGATTGTCGGGGACATCTATCCCGGCGACTGGGATTTTGTCATTCGGGGAATCTACACCGGCGCAAAGGAAAACACCGACGAGTCAACCTGGTTCTTCCGGTGGGATTATCTCGACGAACGGATGAAAGCCGAAACGCCCGGTCGCGCAGGCAGGATCGGCTGGATGGTGATCAAGATCGAAGACCCGACGCAGCATGCAGCAGTTGCCGAGCGCATCGACGACCTCTTCGTGAACTCGCTGGCAGAGACCAAGACACAGACCGAAGAGGAGTTTGTTCTCGAGTTCATTTCGATGTCCAGCCAGATCATAATGGGACTGCGTATTGTCTCCTTCATGGTGATCGGGATTATCATGCTGGTGATGGCCAACACGCTGGCAATGGCAGCCAGAGAACGGGTCAACGAGTATGCGATGCTCAAGACGCTCGGATTTCGTCCTGTGCACATTATCGGGCTGGTCTATGGTGAGTCGATGATGATAGCAGTGCTCGGAGGCGCGATAGGTCTGGCGCTGGCGTTCTTGACGGTCCCGTTGCTGGAAGCGGGCGTTGAAAACTTCCTGCCAAAGGTACCCCTGACTCAGCTAACTCTTGCTCTCGGCATGACCTCAGCAACCATTGTCGGACTGCTGGCGGCCGTCTTCCCCTCTGTACGGGCGGTAAGAACTTCGATAGTGGACGGCCTGAGGCCGATTGACTGAAGGTGCTTGAATGAGACTACTCTGGTATTCGATAAAGAACAGTTTTGCCCGCAAGCTGACCTTCGCCCTGACGGTCAGCGGTATCGCCCTGGTCGTATTCGTATTCTGTGCGGTGTTCATGTTATCCAACGGCCTGACTCAGGCGCTGGTCGATACCGGCAGCGACGACAACGTGATAGTATTGCGGCAATCCGCCAGCACGGAACTCGTTTCCATCGTCTGGGGTGACCAGGCGGATATCGTCAAGGCAGATCCGGCCATAGCCGTGGATGCAGACGGGGCACCGATGTTCACCGCCGAAGTGGTTGTCTTAATCTCACGCCCCAAGCGTTCCTCCGGCGAACCGAGCAATGTCACGGTCAGGGGTGTAAGCGACATGTCGCTGAAACTGCGACCACAGATCAAACTGGCCGAAGGCCGTATGTGGCAGCCTGGAACCTCGGAGATCGTAGCGGGCAAGAAACTGGCCGAACGGTTCGATGGCTGCGGACTTGGTGAAACGGTCCGATTCGGCATGCAAGACTGGACCGTGGTCGGAATCATGGAAGCGGATGGGGCCGGGTTTGAATCGGAGATCTGGGGGGATATTGACTTGCTGTTGGATGCCTTCGAACGACGGCCGGTGTATTCCTCGCTGACCATGAGGCTGAAGGATCGTGCGGATTACGACTCGATGAAAGAGCGCCTGGAGGGGGACCGTCGTCTCACCGTGACGGCCATGCGCGAAAAAGAGTACTATCGCAGTCAATCGCAAACGTTCACGACGTTCATAACTATCCTTGGCAATCTGATCTCGACTGTTTTTTCCCTCGGCGCAATTGTAGGCGCTATGATAACAATGTACGCGGCCGTGGCCAACCGGACGCGCGAAATCGGGACACTCCGCGCGCTTGGATTCGGCCGCATTTCGATACTGATGGCATTTCTCGTAGAATCTATGATTATCGCCCTATCAGGCGGCGTCGCCGGCATTGTGATAGCCAACATCTTGAGTCTGAAGGAAGTGTCCACAACGAATTTCGACACATTTGCCGAGATTTCGTTCTCGTTTCAGATGTCTCCCAAAATCGCGGGATTCGCATTCGTATTTGCGATTGCAATGGGCCTGATAGGCGGCTTCCTGCCTGCCGTGCGTGCCTCGCGGTTGAAAATCCTCGATGCGCTCCGCGCCAAGTAATTGCGGCATCGACACTTCCTGTGAAAGTGATGTCGCTCTGCCGGATTCGCTTGCGTCACGCGACATAATGATGTAATCTCGGGGTAATCAGGCTACTTGCATTTCGCTCATGGCAGCGGTTGAGGGACAGTGAACCAGCACCGTAAACAAAGTCTCGAACCAACACGAACCGGATCATGGTGGGCACGGCTGAGAAGACGCCTCACGCCTAAGCGTGTCTCTGAAAGGAAGCTTCCAGAGACCCAACGCGTCGATCGGTACGAGCGAATCCCTGTGCCTCACACACAACCCTTGCACTGTCAGCACAGTCGGCTGGCCAAGCTGTACACAACGCTGTCAGGGCACATACTCCGTCGGATGGTTTGCCGGTCAAGCATCGACGATATCTGCCCTATTTGTGGTCTGCTTCCGAAGGGGCCTCGTCGGGTGAAACAGGTGCTTCGCGTCTGGTTTGATGACGGTGAGGCGCTGGAATATCACTTCCTGAATCGAGCATGGGATCAGTGCTACGATATTGTCGACGGTTCCTTGCGCATCTTTCTTGATGATTCAACGCTGACTTACGCCATGGATACGATCACGATAATCGATTTCGGTCCGGTCGAAGTGCCGCCCGATCCTCCGGAAGTAGTCGAGGCCGAACGCATTATCGCCGGACACACTTCGTTCGACTGACACTTCCGTCAGCCAGAATCAACGAATAGGCTTCCGGGAGCACTCACAGCCGTCCTCATCCTCACCGGAAGCACCGCTGTTTGCATTGGGCAAAAAATAGTCGCTTTCCTTTCTATTTTTCATTACCAGTATCGTTGACTGAACCGTCTGGACAGGAAAAGGAGACCATGATTCGCTATCGACACTCGTTACAGAAACGGGCGTTTGTCTTCTGCGGTGTGTGTATCCTCCTGCTGGCCGCCGCCGCGACCGCAGTTGAGGTTGATACAACTGCCGTTCGCAAGCCGGAACGCCCGCCGAAATCAGTCGGAGAGACCATTCTCGATGTCACTTCAGCCATCATACAGACACCCGTTTATCCCGTCAAGGGAATAGCCTATGGAGGCATCTGGCTGGCCACCGAAAGTCCGCTGAAAAACATCCTGTTTGCGCCCGCTCCGGATATTTCCGTGTACCCGGTTGCGTCCTACGGCTCAAACTCGGGCGTGAAAGGCGGTCTGGGCTTTTTCGCCAGGGACGTACTTTCGACCAAAGATATTGTCCGCCTGAAAGGATACTACTCCACGCATGACTACCAGCGTGCCAATTTCAACTACCATGGACCGCAGCTATTCGCTGACCGGATTGGCCTCCGGTTGAATGCCGACTATCGCAAGCGACCGTGGGAGAGCTTCTACGGACTTGGAAATGATTCGCACAAAGGTGACGAAATCTCCTACACGATGGAGCAGACGAAGCTGTTCGGAGGATTGACCTGGCAAGCGGGCGATGGGATCGTTGCTGAATTATTCGGGGGCTACACTATCAGTAACACCTCCGACGGCAAAAACGACGAGCGCCTTTCAGACCTGGACAGTATCGCAACTGCGCTTTCGCTGACATTGGATCAGATTCGCAGCACACAGCACTGGACTTTGGGGGCGACAACTGAATTCGACTGGCGCGACCATCCGGGCCGCCCGACACGAGGCGGCGTAGGACGAATCTGCGCGGCCTATCATGGTGGCACCGGAAGCTCCGATGATCTTGAGTTCTTCAGAATCGAGGCCGCCTGGGCACAATATATCGAGTTGTTCCAGAATAGAGTCCTCGCGCTCCGAGGAGACTTTACCCGTGTCGACCGCGATGAAACCGCACCGTCGATCCCCTTCTACTTGCGAAGTGGCCTTGGCGGCAAATCTTCCTTGAGAGGATACCGCAGCGTCCGATTCGTGGATAATGATCTGATCCTCCTATCGGCTGAGTACCGTTACCCTCTGTGGCAGGTGATCGATGGTTTCGTTTTTGTAGAGGAAGGACGTGTCTTTCGATCGCTCGTCGATGATCTCGTATTCACTGAGTGGAAGTATTCTGCCGGAGTGGGCGTCCGGTTCTGGGGGCGGGGTGGCGAAGGCGGCCGCATGTTCATAGCCCACAGCAAAGAAGGCACCCGGTTCTATATCAACCTCGGGGCAGATTGGTAAACGACGATGAAGAGAATCTTACATACAAACAGACCTGCTTCGGTTGTCGCACGAGTCGCCTGCGCAGTTGTGCTGGCAGCATTCTGTTGGTCCTGCGGCTCGTATCGAGCAACCTACACTCCGGAGGATCCGCACTGGAAGGACGCCGACACGGAGAATATCCCGGACCCTGGAAAGCGCGGTCCGAACCTGATATGGGAGACGGTGGAGCGGACCGGGTTTGAGCAAATCGATCAACTTCTTGATTTGGATCGGAGTCTTCGCAAAGTCTCCGGCAACTCCCGGCAAGCCTGGAACATCAACAGTTTCGACGAAGTCCCCAACAGCTCCTGGTACACCAACCGCCATCACTTGATCCCGATGACCGCAGATGAAATCCGGCGCGGTGCAATCGTCACCGGCGGACCGGACACTACCGGCCCGTGGCAGGTATTCCGCCCGAAAGTTGGCGGAGCAACGGCCGGTTTCTGGATCGAGGACAAGAACGGCAATCAGTTTATTCTGAAATTCGATCCTCCGGGTCATCCTGAAATGGCAACGGCCGCCGCCGCGATGGCAGGCAGGTTCTTTTACGCCTGCGGCTACAATGTCCCGGAAGAAACGATCACCCGATTCCGTCCCGAGGACCTGACCATCCGCGAGGGTGTCACGTTCAAAGACATCGAAGGCAAGAAACATCCGTTCACACGTGAGAAGCTAAACGAGATTCTCACGCTGGCCCAATATGAGCCTGACGGCTCTGTGCGCTGCCTTGCCTCGCTGGCCCTGCCGAGCATACGCGGACCGTTCAGTTTTGACGGCACTCGCAAAAACGACCCGAATGACTGGTGCCAGCACGAGCACCGACGTGAGTTGCGAGCCCTGTATGTCCTTTGTTCAATGGTCAATCACTGGGACATCAAAGACCAGAACAGCATGGACATCTTAGCCGACGAAGACGGTCGCCGATTCATCAAGCATTACCTGCTGGATTTTGGTTCAACCTTCGGTTCGGCAGGACAATGCGCCCAGTCGGTCACTGCCGGATACTGCAATTCCTTCGACCTTCGAGACTTCGGCGTGTCTTTCTTCACGCTCGGGCTGAAACGATGGCAGTGGGAATTCGCGAAGGACTGGACGTTCCCCTCGATTGGCTATTTCGAGTCGGAGATTTTTCAACCGGGCAAATGGGATCCTATCTACCCCATCCCGGCATTCGAGAACATGACGGGGCGGGACGCCTACTGGGCGGCCAAGATCGTGATGTCGTTCACTGATGACGATCTTCGGGCAATAATCGACGCTGGCGAGTTGTCCAATCCGAAGGCAAGGAACTACCTCTTCAGGACGCTGAAAACACGGCAGGAGAAGATCGGGCGGCACTGGTTTGCGAAAGTCAACCCGCTCGACGGTTTCAACTCGGAGCAAACGGACGGACAGTTTGTGATATCGTTTGAAGATTTCGCACTGAAATACGGATTCAATCAAACGGCACAGTCTGAATTCGATATGAGATACGACGGCAAGACGCTCATCGAGGCTCGACAGATCGAAAACGAACAGATAGCGCTGACAGCCTCGGATATAAAAGACGCAGCGGCCGCGCACAAGCCGGGAGACAAGCCGGATGCCAACCTGTTTGAGATTCGCATCCGCACGAAGCGCGACGGCGGCGAGTATGGCCTGCCGGTAGTGCTCTGGCTCTGGTATCATGCCGATGAATCACGGCTGCAATTGGTGGCGGTCGAACATGTGGACTAGAATATGAATCGAGATTTCGTACGATTTGGTCGTTTTGCGACCTGCCTGTTAGCACTGCTGCTGACGGCCTCATGTGTCGCTGCCGACCGCAATGCCCCCATTGAAGGCGCAGACTTCGAACGCCTTATCGCAGCCCAACACCCGGAGTTTCAGAATCGACTGGCTGGGCTGCTGCCCGAGTCGAAGGGATACTTCGTCACCGGGCCGCTGGTCACGGAGCCGAATGGCGACGAAGACGTCGACCGGCTACTCGGTGCAACCCGTGTGATCTGCCCCAATCTGGAATCACAAAAAGTAGCAGCAGCCCTCCTGATGAGCAGTTCCTCGATCATGTTCGACGTACTGAGATCCAACATCGACACAGCCGCTGCCGGACCTTGGCCGGGATTCCGCGGGATCCTGATCAAGGCGACATACGATAGCGAAAGCGGCAAGCAGACGACTTGCTACATCCGCCTCGTGACGGCACAAGAGATGCGCTTCATGATTTGGGCGTCATGGCAGGAGTCGCTCACAGGTGAGGAGATGCAGAGATATGCTGTAGCCGTGTCGGACTATCTTCACGCCATAGACGCGGGCGAAATTGAAGCAAAAGAACCAGTGGCAACTGACTTCGGTCTGGCTGAGAGTTCGGACCTCTATGCCCCTCCCCCGGACTATGTAATCCAGGGATACGACAATTATATGAGCTTCCTGTACAGTTGTGCGCCGATCCGCACGGATTTCGCTGACGGCATAACCGCGTTTGTCTCCTCCGATTCGCTGATGAATACGCTCAAGGACAATGCCCCTCGCAAGGCCTTTCCCAACAAAGAGTGGCCGATGCTCCAGAGTGAGTACCGCAAATTCTTCGCTCGTGGCGGAGACATCACGGTCATGAACACGCTGACACGCAACGGCTATGATACGCTCACCGCAGGCGAATACTTCTTTGCGGTATCGGCATCAGGCAAGGTGCGCTTCGGGCGAGAGATGCTCCGTACAGAAGTAGCCCAAATTGAAAAGGAAACAGGGCGGAAGGCCCCGCGCGCCAATCATGCTTTCCTCTTTCCCGGCGAACCGATTTTGACTTCGGGCGCGTTTTTCATCGAAGGGCAAGACGAGGATCGACGCATTGCTCACGTCACCGCACAGTCCGGGCACTACTTCTACAGTAACGTTTCCGCGACTATCCGCGAGGATATCGCGGTGAGATCGGATCGGTATCTGCTGACTCTGGGGCATTTCTTCACGTCGCTGGATAGACTTGGTATTCCGTACGAAAACGTTTTGATCAGCAAATTCTAGGGATTCGGAATGACAGCACTGTTCAAGAAACTGTTCGGCCTTGAGCGTCAGGAAATCACGCGTGCAGTGTTGATGTTTCTCTATGCTTTTCTCTTGCTCAGCGCGTATCTGATTCTGAAGCCGGTTCGCAATTCGCTGTTTCTTGACAAGTTCGGCGCGGACCAACTGATCTACATGTATATGATTATCGCGGTAACCGCCACACCAATCGCCAGTTTCTACGGTTGGACGGCGGCACGCATGTCGCTCCCGAGACTTGTCGGCGCAACGACGCTCGTGATCATCCTCAATCTTGCAGCATTCTGGTACCTGATCGGTCAGCAACTCAGCTGGTTGGTGTATGTGTTCTACGTCTGGGTGTCGTTGTTCGGCGTATTCACGACTTCGCAATTCTGGCTCCTGGCCAACTACGTGTTTGATCCTCGTGAGGCCAAACGCGTGTTCCCTTTCGTAGCGGCGGGCGCTATTCTTGGCGGTATCACGGGCAGCCTTCTGACCAACCTGTTTGCCGAGCTGGTTGGCACCGAAAACCTGCTCTGGTTGTGTATGGCCTTCCTGCTGATCTGTTTTGGCATCCTCCTGGCGGTGTGGAATATGCGACGCGGCGACGATCCGGAGAAATCGAAGCAGAAAAAGAAAAGCAGAGATATTAGCGGCATGCTGCCGGTCATTCTCCATTCACGTCACCTGAAACTGCTCGCCCTGATGATTGCCCTGACGGTCATGGTTTCGACATTTGTCGATTTCCAATTCAACAAAATCGTCAAGGACTTTTTTGAGGATAAAGACAGACTGACGGCTTTCTTTGGCGCATTCTTCTTCTGGCTCTCACTGATCTCACTGGTGCTCCAATTACTACTGTCCTCCCGTGTGCTGCGACGGTTCGGGGTGGGTGCCGCGATCCTGTTCCTGCCGGTGGGATTGTTGCTCGGATCGACGGCCATATTCCTCTTCCCCGTCCTTGCCTCGGCCATACTGGTGAAAATATCCGACGGTTCCTTCCGTTACTCGATCAACAAAACCGGGCTGGAACTGCTATACCTTCCGATTCCGACGAACATCAAAAACCGTGTGAAGGCGTTTATGGATGTTGTCGGAGATCGGTTTGCACGCGGTATCGGCGGCGGCCTGCTCTATATCGTCAACGATATGCTCCACTGGCCGGTTCAGTGGATTTCTTTCCTGAGTGCCGCTCTGATCGGCGGTTGGATCGCCGTGGCGGTCATGATCAAACGTGAGTATTCACGCACATTCCGTGCCGCTCTCGAAAAGGGAACAATTGATGCCGGACAACTTCGGACGAGACTTCACGACGCGGCCTCTATGGACGCCTTGACCAACACGTTTACAACCGGCAACCGCAGGCAGATACTATTCGCACTCGAATTGACCGCCCAGGCGACAGACCACCGTCTTGCCGAACCGTTGGCAGCATTGCTCGTGCACGACAATGCGGTGATCCGTAAGACGGCACTTTCGCAACTTGCCACGGTTGGAAACGAATCGATTCTACCGCAAGTCGAACCGCTCGTTACCGACGATGATCCCGAAGTACAGGTCGAAGCGATCCGCTTGCTCTGTCTTTTGTCTCCCTCGGACAAGGAAGTGAGGTTGCGCGATTACTTGCACGCTGATGACCCTGTATTGCAGGCCTCCGCGTGTCGTTGTACGCTCAAGTATAACATCTCGGACGATGTCCGGCAGTCAATGAGCAAAGAGTTTGTGGAAGCACTCAACTCCCACGATGATGACCGCGGGCTGGCAGCGCGACGCCAACTTGCCCTAGCACTGCAATCGGCAACTCCGGCCGATCCTCTGGCGGAACTGTTCCCGGCATTTCTTGCCGATGACGACCCTGTGGTCAGACGCGGCGCCCTCTTGAGTGCAGCGTCGTTGAACCGTCGTGACTTCATTCCGGTCATAATCGACGGTCTCGCGCATCCGAAACATCGCGGTATGGCGACCGATGCGCTGCTGGCGTTTGGCCCTTCGATTCTGGGAACCTTGCGCGATCACATGCTTGATTCCGGTGAACCGCTCCTGGCCCGTTTGCGGCTTCCGAAAATCATCAGCCTCATGCCGGGCGATGAAGCCGCCGCGATTCTCAGCGCACAGCTGCAATCGAAAGACGCTATGCTGAGGCATAACGTCATCAGGGGCCTCGGACGACTGAGACGCAGCATGAAGGAACTCCCGATTGATGCAAGCAGGATTCGCAAGTTGATCGAAGGAGAGTCTCGGAGCTACTACGCGATTAATGGTCTCGTGGCGGCTATCCAACAGGACAGATACGACAGCAAGGCCGAAACCCTGTTGCTGCAGGCGCTGAGTGACCGTCAGAAGCTGCACCTCGAGCAGGCCTTCAGGCTGGCCGGCCTGATTTATCCAATCGATGACATGCGCACCGCATATAACGGAATCGTCAGCGGGACAAAGATCGTTCGCGCACGGGCAATTGAGTTTCTGGATACGGTCTGGGATCGAAGCGAAAAGGCTCACCTCTTCCCTATTCTGGAGGAGAATGCTCGCCTCGACGAGGCCGGCCGTCGACTGTTCGACTTAAAGGCAGCGTCCTACGATGAAGCGATACGCTGGATGCTCCGGGGAGATGATCCCTGGCTGGCGGCCTGCGCAGCGTTTGTCGTAAGTGATCGCAGGCTCGACGGGTTCAACCTTGAGCTTGCGCCACTGACCGAAAGCGCGAATGCCCCGCTGAGAGAGGCCTCACGGGTGGCAATGAACGTTCTGGCCGCGGGATGACACGGTACTGAGGAGTTGTTATGACCATAATGGAAAAAGTCCTGGCGTTGCACGAAGTGGACCTGTTTGAACATATGGGTACCGAAGATCTCTCGATCCTCGCCGCCATCGCCGAGGAAGAGCAATTCGACAAAGGGGACAAACTCTTTGAAGAAAACGAACCGGCTGATTCGCTCAGTCTGATCATCTCCGGCAAAGTACTCGTGTTGAAGGACTCACGTGAAATCTTCGTGGCCGCTCCCGGCGACGCCCTGGGAGCGCTGTCTATGCTCGATGCCGAACCGTGGCTGTTCAGCGGCGAAGTGCGGGAACCGACCGAGGTCCTCAGGATCGACCGTGAAACCTTCCTGGACTCAATCGCGGACCACCCCAGCATCATTGAGGCAATCCTGAGATCGCTGGTACGAAAGGTACGCCGTCTCGTCAATACCCCGCTGAGCGGACCTGCCGATGACACGGAGAGCCGGTAGATGACCACAGGCGGCTCACACAGGGCGCTCCTGCTCCTCATCGGCCTCTTGCTCGCACTCTCGTTGCTTTGCTCAAGCGCCGGGGCACAGCACAGGGACTACCTCTCCGGCGAGGAAGCCGGCGGGATCGGAGCGGGGACGCTGGCGACTCTGTTTGTGGGACACGCGGTCAGACAGTCCGGCAATGACAACGGTCCGCGATGGTGCAGGCCGCTGCCTGTCGAGGCATCGATCACCAAATGGCTGGGCGGAGAACCGAAGCTCGGCAAACGGAATTTCCTCGACGACAACTTCGGCTCGGCGGTCTCGACCGTGACCGGCGGAATCCTTGTCGGTGTGACAGACCTGGCCTACCCTGCCGACAACCGCGAGCAGGACGCGCTCCAGGGGCAGTTCCTGTATTACTCCGGCTCGCTGGCCAACAAAGGACTGACTGACTTCTTCAAGGGACTGGTCCGTCGCCGACGCCCCCTCTGCTCCCTTGCCCCGGAACTGGCCGCACAGCGTGCGGAGCCGGTGCAGCCTACCGACAATCGATCCTTCTACTCCGGCCACGCCTCGAGTGCTTTCTATGCGATGACGTTTCTGAACAAACGCATCCGCTCGACTATGCGCCGGGAGATGTCGCACAGCGAGTACTGTGACTGGCGCTGGGTACCCTCGGTGGTGACTTACGGATGGGCGACGTATGTCGGGCTGAGCCGGATTCAGGCGTATCGTCATTACCTGAGCGATGTTGCTGTCGGGGCAATCGCCGGAACACTGGTAGCAACTCTGTTTTACTCGTTTGATGACGATCTCGAACCTCCCGATGACCCGACTGTTGGCAGTGCGCCGATGATGCTGCGAGTGTCGTTTAGGTTTTGAGGCGTTGACCCCACATCCTTCCCGAGGACGGGCGGGGTACTGGAGTGGTGGCTTGTGGGCGGCAGAGGCTTGCCGTCTGCCCCAGCCCGGCATGTTTTGGGACAACCCCATGAGGTCTCGCCCTGCCCGAGACCTCATGCAGTTACCGCAAAACTGTTAGTAGTGAAACTAGTCTTTGTTCTTGACACGTCGAACGAGGAGGAGTAGACGTGGGAACACAAGTAGGCCGGAGTAGTAAGCCATTGACAGATCAAGCCGGAGACAAACCATGGTCCTCAAAAGGATAGAAGATTCCCTGAAGAAGGAAGCTAATAAGTGGTTAAGAAGCGTGACTTGTTCCGTCCTCGGCATTCTCGTGGGGGCCATTGCTGCCTACTTGTTCGGGGGATTGTTTCACCTTGTCTTCGGGGACCCCGTTCCCGACAATCGTGTCAGCCTTGCCAAGTCGGATGAGATCATCATCGACGGCACAGGCGCCTACATAGCCTACTACGAATACTGCTGCTCGGGTTCCGACTCGCGCGCCGTATTGAACGACGAGGTATTTCACATGCTTCGGAATGGGCTGGTGTTGACGAGTTCTGTCGGTCCGATCGAGGTCGAGCCCACCACAGGACTCTGGAGCTATGAGCATGATGACCGGAGAGGCGTCTCTGTAGCTACGTTCGACATTCACACTCCCTGTACCCTCGCTGTCAATCTCACTGGCGTCCGTGAGATGGAGGCACTTGACGTAACTCTGTCTGTGGCAAAACGGTGGCCGCTTATGTTGTTCATGACCTCAGGATTACTCGTCTTCCTTACAGCAAGCTTCTTCGGACGGCGATGGGTGCGAAAGCGCTACTTCGATCTGTCTGCCAGCCGGAAACCTGCCAAGCTCCAAGTCTATTGCACGTCTTTTCTGTCCCACCCGGGGACGGACGGCGTACCGTATCAAGTGGATGTCGCACCGCGAATGATGACGCAGCTACTCAGACACCAGACATCTACCCCAAAAAGCTCCAGATTGTCTCGTATTCCGTGGTAGTTCAAAGGACATAACAACTTAAACGCCCACGCATTAAACACGACAAAAACAGTACCCTATGGTACAGTATTAAAACCTCCGCCAGAATCCCGAATGTGTTGACAGGAAGCGACTTACAGTGTATGTTCTGCCCTTGTGTCTGGAGTTGGCGGTACTATGAAGTATTTCGCCTTGTATGAGGATAGTGTGAATGAGGTCACAAGTGCCAATTGCGAGTTGTTTTGTCGCCGCGCCCGATAGCGCGCGGACTCGACTTCAGATACCCCAATCCATTCCCCCCTTTATAGTTAACAATCCGAGGAGATAGCAGTGACAGACGGAACATACATTTTCGTCCGCTTTTCCGATCGGCAGAACTTGGAAAAAGCTCCCGGGCAGATCGAGAAGCTCGACGGTCTGGCACGTTGGGACGCCCTCGAAGGCAACTTCCAACTGGCCTTCCGGATGAGCGACGGATCGGCTGCCGCGCTTGAGACGATCGGAGCGCTCGGCGGTGTCGCGGAGACTGCCGAATGCCGGATCGTGAAAGGTACCGACAACACCGGGCCACTCGATCCCGAATTCTGCCACGCCTACATACTGGCCGAGACCGAAGAAGAGAAACGGGATGCCGTCCTGGCAACTGTCTCTGACATCGACGGTGTTCTCTCCTGCGACACCACCGAAGGTCTCTGCGATCTGGTTGCGGTTGTGCGTGGTGAGACGTTCGATGAGGTTGACCGCATAATCAGCCGGAAGATCACCCCTGTTGACGGTTTACTCCGACTCAAGCAGGACCGAATCTTAAGCAGTAGTCTGAGTAAGGAGTGATGCAGATGGCACAGACACCAGGCGAACCTATGAGCAGCTTCACTACCGACCTGTGGAAACACGAAGGCGACCCGGGAGCCTTGATCCCGCTGTTGCAGTCGGCACAGGAGACGTACGGCTACATATCTGAAAAGACAATTGACTATATAAGTCACGTGACCGGCATTCCTTCGGCAGACATCTACGGCGTGGTAACGTTCTACGCCCAGTTCCGCACGAAGCCCCTTGGTAAGCACGTGATCAGAGTATGCAACGGCACCGCCTGTCACGTAAACGGGGCGAAGATGGTGTTCGACACCATTAACGATGAATTGAACATCGACTACGAAGAGACCAGCGATGACGGCAGCTTTTCGTTGTTGTCGGTAGCCTGTATCGGCTGCTGCTCGCTGGCTCCCGTCATCCTCATAGACGATGAAACCTTTGGCCGCCTGACCTCCACCAAACTGCGGAAGATCATCAAGCGGTATAAGCGGAAGGCCAAAGAGGAATCAGAGCAGGACAAGGAGTAAGGGCGCGCATGAAAACTGTCACAGTAGGACTGGGCACTTGCGGCACCTCCGCTGGCGGAGAGCATGTCTTCAAGGCCTTCCAGGAAGAACTCAACGAGCGTCCCAATACCTTCGACCTCAAAGAAACCGGCTGTATCGGTATGTGCTACCGTGAGGTTCTGGTCGAAGTGACCGACGGCAACGGCGGGCGACGGCTGTACGGCGAAGTTACTCCGGATCGCGTCGGACGTATCGTTGAAGAAGACATTGTCGGCAACGGACCTATCGATGAATGGCTTGTTACCGGCGAAGGAAGAGAAGTGGGGTTCTTCGAGAACCAGACTCGAATCGTCCTTCGTAATGCCGGACTTATCGACCCCGGTTCGATAGATGAATACATCGCCCAGCAGGGGTACGAAGGTCTGGCCAAGGCCCTGAAGGAGATGAGCCCGGATGAGGTCGTCGAGGAAGTTCTCGCCTCCGGCCTTCGCGGTCGTGGCGGCGGTGGATTCCCGACCGGAACCAAATGGAAATTCTGTCGCGCCTCCAAGGGCGACATTAAGTACATCATCTGTAACGCAGACGAGGGCGATCCCGGTGCGTTCATGGATCGCTCGGTTCTTGAGTCCGACCCGCACGCCATGCTTGAGGGCATGGTCATCGCCGGATACGCTATCGGTGCTGGACTCGGTTACATCTACTGCCGGGCTGAGTATCCGAAGGCAATCGCGCGGCTTCGCCAAGCCATCGCTCAGGCACACAAGAGAGGGTTCCTGGGCAAGGACATCCTTGGCTCCGGATTCGACTTTGACATCAAGATCAAAGAAGGTGCCGGCGCATTTGTATGTGGTGAAGAGACGGCACTGATGGCCTCCATCGAGGGCAAGCGCGGTATGCCGAGATTTCGCCCGCCGTTCCCGGCGGTATCCGGTCTCTGGGCCAAGCCGACCAATATAAACAACGTAGAGACCTATGCCAACGTTCCCTGGATCATCAACCACGGCGCTGCTGCCTATGCCGCCTACGGCAACGAGGACAGCAAGGGCACCAAGGTGTTCGCCATGGCCGGCAAAGTCCGACGCGCGGGTCTGGTTGAGGTGCCGATGGGCATTCCGATCAAGTCCGTGATTTTCGACATCTGTGGCGGAATCATTGACGACAAGGAATTCAAGGCCGTGCAAATGGGCGGTCCTTCCGGCGGCTGTATTCCGGCCGAGATGTGCGATATTCCGATCGACTATCAGCACATTAACAAGACCGGCGCTATCATGGGCTCCGGCGGCCTGATCGTGATGGACGAGACCACGTGCATGGTTGACGTGGCCAAGTTCTTCCTGACGTTCACGCAGGAAGAATCCTGTGGCAAGTGCACGTTCTGCCGGATCGGTACCAAGCGCATGCTGGAGATTCTCGAACGAATCAGCGTCGGAGAGGGCACCATGCAGGACCTCGACAACCTGGAAGAGCTCGGCCACCAGATAAAGGAAAGCTCTCTTTGCGGTCTGGGCCAGGGAGCCCCCAACCCTGTGCTGACAACGTTGAAATACTTCCGCGACGAGTACGTGGCACATATCAAGGACAAGAAGTGTCCTGCCCACGTCTGCCAGTCGCTGTTGACTTATACCGTCAATGACAACTGCACCGGCTGTACGGTGTGCGCGAAAGCCTGTCCGACAAATGCAATCAGCGGTGAGAAGAAGAAGATGCATACTGTCGATCAGGACCTGTGTATCAAATGCGGCAAGTGCTTCACCGTCTGCCGCTTTGACTCCATCACCAAGGATTGAGGCTGTCATGATAACGCTTACAATAAACGGACAGAAAATCACCGCCGATCCCAGCAAGACTATCCTGCAGGTGTGTCATGAACAGAATCTGGACCAGATCCCGACACTCTGCTACGATGAGAAGCTGCCACCGTTTGGCTCCTGCTTCCTCTGTGTGGTCGAAGTCGAGGGCCAGACACGTCTGTTCCCCTCCTGCTCGACCAAAGTTGCTGAAGGCATGGTGATTCATACACGCTCGGACAAGGTCAAACGCTCACGCAAAACCTGTCTTGAGTTGCTCCTTTCAGATCACTACGCGGACTGTTTCGGCCCCTGCCGACTACATTGTCCCGCAGACATAGACATTCAGGGTTATATGTCGCTGATCAATCTCGGCAAGTTCAAAGAAGCCGTGGAGCTGATAAAAGAGAAAAACCCGCTGCCATCGGTTTGCGGACGCGTCTGCACACGCAAGTGCGAACTGAACTGCCGTCGCACGATGGCTGACAGCGCGGTAGGCATCGACTTCCTGAAGCGCTACGCCGCCGACCAGGACATGATCGGCGATATGTGGCAACCGGAAACAAAGCCGGACAACGGCGTGCAGGTAGCTATTGTTGGTGGTGGTCCGGCCGGACTCACGGCGGCATACTACCTTGTACTCGACGGCTACCGTCCGACTATCTTCGAAGCTCTCCCCCATCTCGGCGGTATGCTTCGCTACGGTATCCCGGAATACCGGTTGCCGAAGGAGGTCCTCGACAAAGAGATCAATTGGATCACCAATCTTGGCGTTGAGGTCAAGCTTAACACCAGACTCGGCCGGGATTTCACCATTGACGACCTCTACCGACAGGGCTTCAAGTCAGTGTTCGTTGGTCTCGGCGCTCAGGTCGGTAAACCGATGCGGGTCGAAAACGAGGAAGCCGATGGCGTACTCTCGGGTGTCGAGTTCCTGCAACAGGCTGAGATGAAGACCAACCCGCCGATGACCGGTAGAATCGTGGTTGTGGGTGGTGGAAACACGGCTATCGACGCCGCCCGTACTTCGCTGCGCCTCGGTGCCGACGAAGTTGTCCTGTTGTACCGTCGGACACGCAAAGAGATGCCTGCCAACAACGTTGAGATTGACGCCGCCGATGAAGAAGGCATCAAAATGGAATTCCTGGCTGCGCCGGTGATGGTCAACACCGACGAAAACGGTCGGATGAAATCCATTTCTGCCATCCGCATGGAACTCGGCGAACCGGATGACTCCGGACGCCGGCGCCCTGTCAAGATCGAAGGCTCCGAGTACGAAATCGAATGCAACTACGTGATATCTGCTATCGGACAGGAGCCGGATCTCGCCGGTGTTGACTCCGACGAGAATATCAAGCTGACGCGCTGGAAGACTATCGAGGCGCGCGACAAAACTTTCGAAACCGATCGTCCCGGCGTCTTCTCAGGCGGCGATGTCGTTACGGGACCGGCAGACGCTATCGACGCTATCGCAGCCGGTCGAATGGCTGCGCGGGCAATCGACAAATACATCCAGACCGGTGTGGCCGAACCGCTGATAGATCGGTTTGAGAGCAAACGGGATGCTTTCCACAAGCTCACCCCCGAAGATCTCCCCGACCTCTACAAAGAACACCGTCACGGAATGCCGGAGCTGGAAGCCGCAGACCGCATCAGAACTTTTGACGAAGTGGAACTCGGATACACCGACAAAGACGCGGTGGCGGAATCGATGCGTTGCGCCGAGTGTGGATGCGATGTGGGACTTGCCTGTATTTTACAGGACTATTGCACAGAATACGGTGTCGACCAGACACGTTTTGTCGGTGCCTTCAACCGCTACAAAGTTGACACGCGACACCCGTTCGTTAAGATCGACTCCAACAAGTGTATCCGCTGCGGCAAGTGCGTGTCCACTTGCTCCGAGATTCTCAACGTCTCGGCACTTGGATTCGTCAATCGCGGTTTCCGCACAATTATCAAACCGGCGATGGAGAAAGCTCTGCAGGACACCAACTGTGTGTCCTGCGGTAACTGTATCGACGTCTGCCCTACCGGCGCACTGGTCGAAAAGATGCCGTTCCGCCGCTCCGGGCCGTGGAAGATGGATTCTGTTTTCAACGTCTGCAACTACTGTTCGGTAGGCTGTAACCTGACGTTGAAAGTCAAAACCGATGATATCTTCTACGTCGTCGGTGCCTCTCCGGAAGAGGGACCAAACTACGGCGAACTCTGCGCCAAAGGCCGATTCGGCTATCAGCACTATCTCGACGGTTCACGCGCAAAGAAGCCGATGGTTCGCAGGGACGGAAAGCTGGTGGAGACTACGTGGGATGAAGCATTCGCCGCCATTGACAGCGGTCTGAAACGTATTCGCGAAGCTCACAAAAGCGATAGCGTATTCGTTGCTGCCTCCCCGAAACTGACCGACGAAGAGCTGTACCTTGCCGGGCGATTCGGTCGCGCGGCGCTCGGCACGAACAACCTCATGTCATTCCAGCAATTGACCAACGGCGCAGACTATGCCGCTCTGGACGGAATGCTGGGGACCACGGCAGCTACGGTCGGGATCGACGAGGTCAACAGCGCCGACCTGTATCTTTTCCTCGGCGGCAATCCCACCAAAGACAATCCGGTACTCGGCTGGCAGATGAAACGTCGCATGCGTCACGGCACCGAAGCAGTGGTAATCAACTCCGCCGCCATCGACATGACGCAGTATGCGAACGTATGGGCTGATGCTCGTCGCGGCACCTCCACGGTGCTGATCAACGGCATCATCGGTGAGATCATCCGTCGCAGCAAAGTCAACAAGGCTTTCCTGGACTCCAGTACGGTTAACTCGGAGTTGGTACTTGACGCCCTGTCCAAAACTGATCTTGATGAGGTCAGCTCGATTACCGGTGTGTCGGTCGAGGCTATCAACAAAACCGTCGATCTGCTGTGTGATCCTGATAAGAAGATTGTCGCTTGGTACAACTTCGACAGTCGAATTGACCGTGCCGCCGGCGATCTCCAAGCCCTGACCACCCTCATGATGGTTCTGGGCAAACTCGGCGACGGTTCGGGATTGGCCCTGATGACCTCCCAGTGTAACCACTCAGGTATGCGTCTGGCCGGTTTCGGCAGCAAGCGTATTCCCGGCGGAAGCACGTCGGCGAACGAAGGAATGCTCGACAAGGTCGGCTCCGTCTGGAAAACAGACCTTCGAGCTATGATCCAGAACGATACCGGATCTGTTCGCCGCAAGATCCGTGAGGACAAGCTGCGGGCCGGATTCATCTTTGGTGAGAATCCCGCAAAGGCGGCGGAGTTCGGTGGTTTCGTCGACAATCTGGAGTTCCTCGTGGTCGGCGATCAATTCGTCACCGAGACGGCACAGATGGCCGATGTCTTCCTGCCGCTATCAAACTACCTGGAAACGTCCGGTCACCTGACCAACTGGGCCGGCGAACGTCAGCAGACCAACCCGATCGGCGCACCCGTTACGGGGATATCCACGGCAGACATCATTCTGCGGTTGGCAGAGATCAGCGGAAACGCTATCCATCTCGCCGACTCCGCCGAGGTTGCCGATGAGCTGACATATCTAATTCGGATGCACAGTGAGTGTCGTTACGGTGGTTTCGCCACAACCGACGGCAAGGCGCATTTCGTGCAATACACGGATCGCGTCGCGACCACAAGCTCCGAAGTAACGCTGGTGCTGGAATCGGATGCCCGATTTGCAGCTCGCACCGAAAATCTGAACATATAGCAGTCAATTCATTGAACATCACACAGGGTCGCCACACGGCGGCCCTGTTTTTTGTACATCCCACAGAGAGGGGAGGATTCCCTCATTCACGCTCAAAGCGTCACAGCAGCTACGTGACACGCTCTCAGGGGTATCGAAAGCCTCGGCCTAACCTGGTTCTCACGACAATTGGGGACAAAGGAAAAGCCGGGCACTCTTTCGAGCGCCCGGCTTTCCGAGAGAAATTCTCAGGAAACGGTACTAGAAGTTGATTCTAACCGAGAAGAACTGGTTATCGTCGAACACTTCCGTGTCGTTCCAGGAGTACTCAAAGGTAAACTTGGTGTCGCCCATGGGGACTGACAGACCGGCACCGAGTGAGGCACCGTGAATGTAGTCGTCCTGGTCGGACCAATTGTAACCTCCACGCAGGAAGTACATGTTGTTGTAGCTGTATTCAAAGCCACCCTGCAACATGTCCTGAGAGAAGTTGTTGGACCGGAAGTTACCGCAAATGGTTGCCAGGTTCGGACCGTTGTCCAGAAAATCCATGGACAAGCCGAGATTGATGGAACTCGGCAGATCAAACTTGGCATTGTTTGCCGAGGTTGGGCGATTGTCCGCACCGCGCTCGAAACCGTTGCCAGTGAAGCTCATCTCGGGGCCGTAGTTCTTGACAACAAAACCGGCCTTGAGGCCGTGCCAGCCCGGGTCGTACATGAAACCTGCGTCAAAGGCAACGCCAGAGGCGCTGACCTCAAAGATGTTCTCGTTGATGAACATGCCTGTCACGCCGAACGACACATTATTCGTCAGAACCCGAGAGTACGTGACGTTAATGATAGTAAGAGAAGGGCCAAACACGCGCCCCGTACCGTCCGGCTGGGTTTCAGTCGTCTCCTCGATATCGCCGATAGAGACAATTTTGGCCCCAATACCCACGGTGCCAAAGTCTTCCATGGCGGTTGCCAGCCCGACGAAGTTAACGTCGATGTCGGCAAAGTATGGTAGGTGCGTGAACATCGCCTCCGTACCTTCCAGGTTCGCCAGGCCGGCCGGGTTCCAGTACATGGACTCAAGCCCATGAGTATTGGCGACCACAGATCCGCCCATGGCAGTACCGCGTGAGCCGATAGGAATCAGAAGTTCCTGCGCTCCCGCAGTACCGATTCGCAGGGAGTTCCCAGCGTAAGCCGATGAGAGGCTTACGGCAAGGAGAACTACCACCGTCACTACAAGTTTGTATTTCATCTGTATCGTCTCCTTGCCTAGTAGATATCAAGTACTTGGTCTTCGGTGAACACAGCCATCTTCCCAATCTTAGTACCGAATCCGGGAGCATCCACAACGTAGATGTAAATGCCCGAGGCTACCGGCAGGTTCTCCCGCGTCTGTACGTTCCAAGTGGCGATTGAAGTCGAGGCATCATCTTTTTCGATGGTGTTGATCAACTCGCCACTGAGGTTATAAATAGTGATCGTACAGAGCTCCGGCAAATGGTGGAACTTGATCTGGTAGTTGCCTACAGCAGGATCATAGCCACCAAACAGGTAGAACGGGTTCGGCACGGCCTTGATAGCGTCAAGCATCTCCTCGGTTCCTGTCACAGCGCTCGGAGCCAATGTCGTAAAGGAAAAGACATCCTCAGGAGAGTTGGTGATTGCCGTCACAATCCGGAAGACCGTTCCCATTTCAGGCACGTCCATATTGAACGGTGGCTCGTATCCTCCATTCCAACTGAGCAAGACAGTTTCCTGGAACACCGTGTCGGCCGACAAAGAAGCTTCGTTGGCCGGATAGGTTCCCGCCAACATTGCTGTTTCTGCAGCGTCATACCCGGCGGATCCGGCCGACATGTCGGACGGGTTTATCCAGTAGACAAGATCAGTGTACGGATCGTTGTCAGCGCCCGACCCGGAGTGTTCACCGAGGCCGCCGAAATTCTGCAGCACGGTATCCTCTGGAACGAGCGAATCACCGACACTGTCGTAGTAAGCGGTGTCGATGCGGAAAGTATCAAGTCTACAGCCCCATGATTCCACGGCGAAGATGTCGTCACCCTGGAGAGAGTCTCCGGCATAGTCAACGATGTACGGAATGAGGCGATAGTCATCGCTCGGATCATTCGGTGTACCGCGACCGATATTCCAGAGTTCGAACGGCACCCAAAATACGTTGGAATCGTTGAACATCTCGATGGCATAGCCACCACCCGTGCCGGGATCATCGTTTGATCCGGTGAATCTCATTTCATAGTCATCTTCTCCAATGACCGCCATATTTGAGCGAGCTTGGAAAGCTGAGTAATCACCGTTTTCACCGTGATCGCAAGTACCGCCCGGATCGGCGACGTGGAGTCCCCAGTTGCCGGTTCCAGTGGTCTGCTGTGCTCCCGTTATGTAGCCGTCCGGATCGTTGATAGTGGGAACCGGGAAACCGTCAAACGTAAGCGCACCCGGCTCAAAAGGACTGAGAGCCCCGCCGGCATTGGCGACAACAGCAAACGAGCTGAAGCCGACAGCGGGACCGGTCACTTTGGCGACGAAACCGTCAGTAACCAACTGGTCATCGGTTGCTGACTGGTCGGTCTGCCAGGAGAGCAGAGTGTCTCCTAGATCCGTATCGATCAGGAACCAGGCAACATTGGTCGAATCAAAAGTAGTGTCAACAGGGTTTAGAGGATCACCGGTCTCCGTGACGATCGTATCAATCACGATAGCGAGCGTGTCGGCGAAGACTACTTCGTACGTATGCCCTGTCAAGAGCCTTGGATCCATCACCTCATAGGCCACAGAACCGTCCGAACTGCCGGTGGAGTGTGCCGCTGCAGGCAGATCACCCACGCTTTCCTCGTATTGGATGTCAGGAACCTGTGCCTGGGGCACAACCCTGATGGGCGTCCGATTGGCAGAAGTCAATGTAGCCGGTTTGCCGCCAAACAGGAATGAATACGCCTCAACCTTGAAGTAGTACTCGCTCACGTTGCGCAGCGGCGTCCCCGTAAGATAATCCTCCTCAACAATGAAGTACCGTCTCAGTCCCCCGTCCGTACCGAATTTGACGGTGCGGATTTCAAGGGCTCCCGACTCAGGATCAACCACATTGTCCTGAATCTGAAGGACACCGTTTGTCAAGTCATAATTGGCAATACGAGTCCAAGGGCCCGACGGTCCTTCACCCTGATAGACCGTGTATCCCTCAAACCCGTAGTCGCCGGGGACCACCTCCGAGGTGTCGGTCCAAGTGAGAGCTATCTGGCCATCCAACTCCGCGACGGTCACTATCGGCGACGCAGGCGGATCCGGAACAACCCAGTTGGCATCGTAAACCGCTTGCGCTGTCTCATCGTAGAACTTCATCACGTTGACGGAGGACTTTCGATCTCCGCCCCGTCCTACGACCATGGCCGCAACGATTTCGGTACTGTCGCCGGGACGGAACGTAATCGGACCAGTTGTCTGCATCATGCGCCGATCGTCCGGAGCGAAATCAAGGTATGCGGCAGCTTCCGTGGGATCGGTGGGGTCTCCGGGGACGCGATACGCAAGGCCATCACTGTAAGCCGCGCCGTTGTTCTTCGCGTCCAATCCTTCCATGAACCAATAGGTCTCCACATAGTTGTCTGGATCGGTACCGTTGATGTACTTGTTAAACGAGGCCATACCCAGGTTTCTATATCCCGGGAACTTGGCACCATTCCACATCAATCCGACATCGTCCATGTTGCCGGTGAATTCCAGCGGGCCCTGGAAGAAATCAAGTCCGAGAGCCGGCGGCGGCCCGTCGGTGTACTTCTGGTCACTGTTATTGGCATTGTAAACGAAACCCAAGTCGAGAGTCGTATCGCAACCAACCAGATCGTCTCCCGCCAAACCCAGATCAGGGTCAGACCAAAGGGAGAAGTAGCAGTTGTCGAGAGTCCTTTCACCCCTGTTATAGACGCGGAGTCTGACAAAAACGCAGTATCCGAGAGCGTCAGTGCGGTTCCACCCAAAAACAGATTGACGCACCTCAAGGCCGAGAGGCTCAGTCTCCCCGTTGTTGTTGTCGTGTTGAGCAGGGTTGGCGTCGTTGAAAACCGACCAGCACATCTGGTCTCCAATCAGACCCGGATACGGATCGCTGTAGGTCGTATCGGCATCCAGGATCACGCCGCCTGCTGAATCGATAATTTCAACAATCGTGTCAATAGCCATTGGCGCGCCCTGGTCTTCCGGCCAGTTTGTCCAGTCAGCGTTGGCATTCTCAAAGGTACTGTCTGCGTACAGCTTGTACACATGGAAATCAGCATTATCCTCTATGAACGTACTGTCGGCCATCGGTCCCGGCACGTACTCGCTGCTGTACTCGGAAACCACGACGAGCGTATCGCCCGAGACTGAGTCGACACCACCTATCCAGAGACCTCCAGCATAGAACGGCGAGGCAACCGCCGAACCGTCATCGATCGACTCCACGGCCGTGTAAGGGAAAAACGTTCCGTAGTCATAGCCGAACCGATCTCCGAGGTCACGTCCAAAGTTGCCGTGGTTGGTCACAAACATCAAAATCTTGTTGGTATTGATGAACGTGCCGTTGTCGACGTTCAGAGCCTCTGCGCTACCAAGCCTCCCCTTTGGTGGCGCTGCCGAAAGAGGTAGCGCAAAAAGGAGGACGAGCAAACAACTCAAAAGTTTTATTTTCATTTTCAAGTTCCTCATGTGATTAGAACGACATCCGCAAGCCAACCATGATCATACGGGGGTTTGCATAGTTCTTGGGGTTGTTCTGCATCAGACGATACCGTGTCTCGAACTCTTCGCCAACGTTGGCACCCGTATGCACGTTAGTCGAGGCGTCTTCCGCACGCACCTGGGCGATGTCGGTCCCAAGATAGCCGGACGTCCCCGGCTTGCCGGTACCCTCGTAAACTGAGAAGACATTTTCGCGATCGAAAAGGTTCTTCACCCAAACGTAAGGCGTCAACCGGTATCCCTTGACGTCGAAGTAACGCTCCAGTTTCAGATCAACCGTGAAGTTCCAAGGCATACGAGCCGAGTTGATCGAACCGGTCGGGACCTGAGAAACGGCGGCGTTAACCGTCACGCCGTCGTACGGAACGGTCGGTGTATACGGAGTGCCACTCGCAGCCTGAACAACCGTATTGAGACCAAAGTTCTCCAGCGGATAGAAATCGCCGATCTTCGGACCCTCGCCAGACGTGGTGCGAATATCAAACATACCAATGAGGCTATGGCGCTGATCGTAATCCAGCGGATTCGTGTAGGACGGAGTACCCGAAGGATTCTTCCACGCAATGTTGTAGGAAGTATTGGCATTGGATCCGGTACCAGTGGCATAGCTCAACGTATACTTGAGGTTCATAGAGATATTCCGAGTACGGCGCATAGTCAGCGAGAAATCCATACCCTTGATGGTGCCGTAGTCGACGTTGGCATAGAAGTCCCATGCGGTCGGGTCTACGTCGCTCTGGTGGAATATCTGTGTGAGATCCCGAACGTCCTTGTAGTACGCAGTGATCCCAAAGGCCGTGTTATCACCCAATTGCTGAGTTACACCGACTTCGTACTGCGTGACGGTCTCCGGTTCCAGATTCGGGCTGCCAACCGGGTAGTACGAGCCGGCAGGAATACGAGCTTCAAGGAAGTCATATCCCACATAGAGACGTCGCAGGTCCGGACGCTGGTAGAAAATACCGTAGTTGATGTGCATCTGTGTCCGATCGCTGACCGGGAAGGAGATGCCCAACCGCGGCGAGAGACGCGTGAACTTCTCGCTATCTTCAAGATCTGATGCATCAAGAACCGCCGACAACGAGTCGCCCCTTTGATCAGGATCAAACGGATGCTGGACGTCACGAAGACGCTGGGCCTTGTAATCAAAGAAATCAAACCGCAGGCCGGCGTTAACGATCATGCCACGATACTCAAATCTATCTTGCATATAGACACCAAGATTGATTGGGTGCTTAGTGTCGTTCATGAAACCTTCGGGATCAGCTTCGTTGCCGAGGCTGTCGAAGCCATAGCGGTTAACGCGGGTTAAACCAAAGCCCTGAGTTGCGTTGAGCTGCTCAAAATAGCGGACCGTATGGCGCTGGAAATCAAAACCAAACTTCAATGTGTTCTGAGCATTGATCTGGTTTGTCAAATCACCCTTGAAGCCAAGATAGGACGATTTCCGGTGGAGGTATCCGCCCCAATAGGAAGGCACATAGCTGACCACAGTGTCTTCGGCAGAACCTTCCTCTACATCGGAATCCTCAAGCTCACTCTCGTAAACGATGTTGCCTTCGCGGAACAGATTGTGACGATCATATTCAGGATTGACAAAACCGCGATCGTAGGCGGCCAAATCGTCAAAGACGACACCATCCCCACGGAGCCTTTCGGTAACGAAATACGAGGCACTGAAATTGTAGAATGTTTCAGCGTTCAAGGTATGGGTTATCTTGGCGTTAAGTCCGAGGTTCTTGTCGTCATAAACCGGCGAATGCTTGACCTGCTCCGGGAATGCCGGATTGAAGTAATAATGCCGATATTCCTGCCAGCGGTCAACAGAGCCGTTTCCGTTGAGCTGCAGTTTGAAGTTCGGGGTGAAATTGTAGTCGATCTTACCCTGATAAGACCAGCCTCTAAGGCTGTTGCTCGGCATTCTCTGCGGATTGTCGAACAAACCGTCGAGACCAAACTCTTCATACAGATCCTTGGTGACAATCGACGGCGACCTGTCTCCCAAATAACGGCGCTCACCGGAGAGGAAGAAATAACCGTTTTCAAGACCCGGAATCGGACCGCCGAAATCACCGGAGTAGTAGTTGTGGTCAAAACTGTCGTATCCGAGTTCGCCCGCGACGTTGTCCGAGACGAGTTCCACGTTGCCGTGATACTCGTCACTACCGGAGTTTGTCGTGACGTTCACAACGCCGGACGCAACGTGACCGTACTCGGCCGAGAAGGCCCCCGATGTCACCGCAACTTCCTTAATGGCGTTGTTATTGATGTTCGCCGTGGAGATACCTGACAACGGATCCTGCTGAGAGAATCCGTCAACGTAGTAGGCGACCTCCGACGGACGGCCACCACGCAGGTTGATCTCCGACGCCATACCCAACGATTCACGGCCACCACGCTGGCGAGTGTCAACGTTGGAGTTCATCCGGACCACACTGTTCTGGATCCCGACAACCTGCTCGAACCCACGAGTCGGCAGGGCCAGAAGCTCATCGCGCGAGACAACATCGACCGTGGTCGTCTTGTCCTTGATGATGAGCTTGCGCTCGGCGACTACGGTAATGGTCTTACCGATGTCTGTCGCCTGAGAGCTGAGGGTTTGATCCTGATAAGTGGCCAGGTCTACGGACACTCTCACCTCTGAGACTTCGAGTGTCGCGTAACCGACCGAGCTTATCCGAAGCGTGTAGTCTCCAACCGGTACGTTCAGGATCAAGTAATGACCCTCGGTATCGGTTGACGCCCCGAGGTTGGTCCCGTCAACAAGGACGGTCGCACCAACCAGAGGTTCCCCCGTCTGTGCGTCGGTGATAACACCGGTAATCTTACCGGTCGTGGCCCCAAGCGCCATGCTTGCGGCAACGAACACGAGTACCAGTGCCGTTAATAGCAATTTTGGTTTCATACCATCACTCCTTCCAAGATAGTCGTTGGCATGTACGATTCACTTTTGGGCTTGTTTACAAATTTGATTTGCTGATAAGCGTTATCCATTTGGTTCAATAGGACTCCTCCTCGTTGAGTCTAGCGCTTCCAATGCGCACTTCACCAGCTTACGAACTAATAATATGACCTTCTACCCCACCATGTTGTCAACCAAAAAAAGAAAAAACTCAACTTTTTTGATCCGTTGAATGCGCTTTCTCTCAGTCGTTTCGGCTGCCTAAAGTAGTACGCAGCACAGCCATACAATTGCTATGCCATCTTGTCTGTTTCTGTAGTCCGTCGTGTGTATTCGCCGCACAGTTGCTGTCGCAGTGCGGAGGACCTTCCGGTCACTCTAACTGTCGACACATCGACAGATTTCCTGAACCGTTTTTGAACACAACTACTGATTGCGGTCACATTCTGACTCTAACTCGCTAGGAACACACAGATTACGAGGGGCACTGAAATCCCCCGGACTCTCCACCAGACTGTGGTGAATTACCACAACAAAGGTCCCCGCTGAACACTGGGACTCCACTCATCCAGGGCCAAATCGCCTCTGGTCAACAGCGGCCTAACTTTCCACCGATTCTCCTACTCCAACGCCGGAAAGAGTGTGTGATACCGTCAAATCGGCAGTTATCAGAGGACGGCAGCCAAACAGCCGCAACGGGGTGCTCTCTGTCGACTGGTCACACGACGAATTCTGTCTTTGACATTGCGGGTCACACCTTCCGGATACCTCATCCCGACAATTGCCGTCACGAACCGCGTGTGAACGGGTGAAGCAGCTTGCATATCCGTCGACAATTGCCTCATAGGGCAATTAGCAGGGGGAAGTCCACATGCACCAAAAAACGATGCTCGTAATGCACATCGAGGATAATCTCGATCATGCAGACCTGGTGGCGGCCGCAATTAAGCAGAATCGGCAACCGTGCAGGTTACTCAGTTTCAAGGACGCGGAATCAGCTCTCGCGTTCCTGACGAAAAGCCGTCGCGGAGACGACAAGAGTCGCCGGATCCCGGATTTGATCCTTTTGGATATCAATCTGCCGGGAATGACTGGACTCGATTTCCTTCGGGAAGTCCGCACCGATGAGAGGACCAGGGGGATACCTATTGTCATCCTGTCTACGTTTGCGCGGGCCGACGACGTCACCCGGGCGTATCGCTTCGGAGCGAGCAGCTACATCATCAAACCGGCCAGGCTAGCTGGCAGAGATGAATATGTACTGGTCGGTGACGGCGGAAGTTCCCTTCGAGACCGGGACGCGGGCGACTGTCTAGGTAGCCGGCTCAAGTCTCGAAAACCAACCATTATCGAGTGTGGCGAAGTATGTTTCACATGCCTCGCTTCTGCTCGATAACGCGCCGCCAAACTCCTTTCTGCATTCTCACCCGACACAAGCCGATCCAAGCTTGACAAATCTGTTCGCGTAGGGGACATTATCCTCTCATCCAACACCCAATCCTCGACGAAGACGCGGGATCAAGCGCCCCGTCTCGAAAGGAGAGCTGTATTGAGACCAAAAGTCAGATTCCTCACAGACACGCTAATCGAGCAAATCGTTTCCGAGGCTCGCGGATTGCTCTGCAATCTGGGTGTTGAAATACACAACAATGACCTGATAGCTTTGTTTGGTGATCATGGCGCCAGAGTCGACCGGACCACACAACACGTCTGGCTGACCGATGGCATTATCGACCAATCACTGAAAACGGCGCCGAGTTCAGTAGCGCTGTATGACTCCCTCGGGGAAAAAGCGGTCGACTTGTCCGGCGACAACGTTCACTTCACACCCGGATCCGCGGCCATCTACGTTCTCGACCCGGAAACCAACGAAAATCGGCGGGCCACTTCGGCTGACTACGTGCGCTATGTCAAGCTAATGAGCAAGATGGATCATATCGCCTCGCAGTCCACGGCAACGGTCCCCTGCGACGTCCATGAGCGTGTTTCCGACAGCTACCGCTTGTATCTGAGTCTGATGTACTGTCAGAAGCCAGTGGTAACAGGAGCGTTCACTATACCGGCATTCGAGATCATGCGGGACCTGCAGTTGGCAGTACGCGGCTCAGGGAAAGCGCTGGCGGAGAAACCGCTCGCCATGTTCTCCTGTTGCCCGACGTCTCCCCTGAAGTGGTGCGACGTCACCTCGCAAAACGTGGTTGACTGTGCAATGCACTCCATCCCGGTTGAATACATCTCCATGCCCCTGGCCGGATTCATGGCCCCGGTGACACTGGTTGGCTCGCTGGTGCAGCACACGGCTGAAACGCTAAGCGGCCTCGCTATCAGCCAGTTGACAAAACCAGGCACACCGGCTGTCTACGGCGGTTCACCGGCGGTGTTCGACATCAGGTACGAAACGACCCCGATGGGAGCTATCGGGACAATGATGATCGACTGCGCCTACAACGAAATCGGCAAATACCTGGGCCTGCCTACACAAGCATACATCGGCATGAGCGACGCCAAAGAGCTCGACGCCCAGGCCGGTTTCGAGAGCTCCATGGGGGCCACATTGGCCGCCCTGTCCGGTATCAACAACATTTCTGGACCGGGTATGCACGATTTCGAGAATTGCTTCTCGCTAGAAAAGCTTTTATTGGACAACGAGATATGCGGTATGACGCTCCGCATGCTCAAGGGAATCGAGCCAAAAGAGGATTTCCCTGCTCAACCTATCTTTGAGGAACTACTGCGCGAAAAGCACCTATTGATCGCCGATCACACACGCAAGTATCTCAAGGATGAAGTCTACTTCCCCGGATCGGTGATCGACCGGGCGAATCGGGATCGATGGCGCGAGGAAGGGTCGAGGCCGTTGACAGAACGTGCCAGGTGCGAGGTCGAACGATTGGTCAACGACTATGAACCGTGCCCCCTGTCGAACGACATCAAGCGAGAACTTACCGGGCGGATGGAAGCCGAAGCACGAAAATACGGCATGGAAAAGCTACCCGAGTTTGCCTGATGCAGCGACGCTTTGACATCGATACGGGGTTGATCACACCCAACAAAGACGCGGTCCTTCGCGCTCAAGGTGTCCCCAACAATACCGGGCTTTCTCTCAGAGTGGAGCTCATTGCGGAAAGCGCAATTCGCGAATTCAAACGATTGGCCCTTCCGGTAGGCGTATTGTGCGAAGTCTCGATTGAGCGGTTCGCCAGGATGCTCGAAGGCAAGGGTAAAAACGAGCAAGACAACCCGCTGGCAGGGATATTCCCCGAGGCCGATAGACTCGCGTTGTTTGCCGTGACTCTTGGCGCTCCCATATCGGCGGAGATCACGCGCTTGTTTGCAGCCAATGATTTTGCCGAGGCGGCCATGCTCGACGCTGCCGCGTCTGAGGGGGCCGACCTTGCCGCCGAATGGATTGAGTCGTCGTTTCGGAATCAGTTGAAAACCCGCAGCAGCCTGAGCAAAGACATGGGGACACTCCGGTTCAGCCCCGGCTACTGCGGATGGCATGTGAGCGGACAGAAAGCACTGTTCTCAATCCTGGCGCCTGATGATATCGGCATTACTCTGACAGAGAGCTGTCTCATGCAGCCGCTGAAATCTGTCAGCGGCGTGATTTTGGCCGGACAGAAGGCGATTTTCGAGTTTGAAGACACTTACCCGTTCTGTGCCGATTGCCAGACACGTACGTGCCGTGATAGAATACGAGCCGTGCAAGGACAATAACACTGCCTTATGAGAAGGATATACGAATGTTCAAACAACTAGCCGAGGCACTGGAAAAAGGCGACGTCGGCGAAGTGGCCGAGTTGACTGCTTGCGTCATAGACGACGGTACCGACCCGAAGATCATTCTCGATGACGGTTTGATCGCAGGAATGGCCGTGGTAGGGCAGAAGTTCAAAGCCCACGAGATATTTCTCCCCGACGTTCTCCTCGCGGCCAAAGCTATGTACGCCGGTATGGACCTGCTCAAGCCACTGCTTATCAGAGACGGCATTCCCACTATTGGCAAGGTTGTTATCGGAACGGTCCAGGGGGACTTGCACGATATTGGCAAAAACCTCGTTGGCATCATGCTCAAGGGTGCCGGATTCGAGGTCATTGACCTTGGCAACGATGTCGCCCCGGAAGCGTTCCTCGACGCCGCAGAAAAAGAGGGCGCAACCGTAATAGGCATGTCTGCCCTGCTCACTACCACCATGCCGCAGATGAAGCGAGTGATCGAACTGGCCAAAGAACGCGGTCTGTACGGCAAGATCAGGATTCTGGTCGGCGGCGCACCGTTGTCATCGGATTATGCTGAGGAAATCGGCGCCGATGCCTACTGTTTCGACGGCATGAACGCGGTGGAGTGTGTGAAACGATTCGTGGGGGCCGCCTGATGAGCGACCTGCTTGATCGGATCCGTGGAGGCAGGATCCTTGTGGGTGACGGTGCTATGGGAACGATGCTCCTTCAGCGAGGGCTAGTACTCGGACAGTGCCCGGAGAAGTGGAACCTGGAACGACCAGAGGTGCTGACCGAAATCGCCGCTCTGTATGTCGAGGCAGGATCGGACATTGTCTCGACAAATACCTTCGGCGGATCATCGCTGAAACTGGCACAGTACAAGCTCGACGACAGAACCGAAGAGATCAACGCTGCTGCTGTGCGTGCCGCCAGACAGGCGGTCGGTTATCGAGCGTATGTGGCTTTGTCGGTAGGTCCGTGCGGTCATCTCTTGAAACCGTACGGCGACGTTGACCCTGAAGAGGTCCGTGAGAGTTTCGCAACCCAGATCAGAGGCGCTGCACAAGAGGGCGTTGATCTGATATGCATCGAAACTATGACCGATCTGGCCGAAGCCAAACTCGCGATTGAGGCCGCCCACAACGTCTCCCCCGGCATTCCGGTATCATGCACCTTGACCTTCGACGTCATCCCTCGAGGATTCTTCACGATTATGGGGACCACCGTTGAGCAGACTGCAACAGAACTGGCCGAGGCCGATATCATTGGCTCCAACTGCGGCAATGGCATCGACAACATGGTGAAGATCGCCGAAGAATTCCACCGGCATACACAGCTCCCATTGATCATTCAGTCTAATGCCGGTCTCCCTGAGATGAAAGGGGACGAAGCGGTTTACTCCGAGACACCGGAATTCATGGCTGAACGGTGCGGAAAGCTGCTTGAATGTGGAGTTAAGATACTGGGGGGCTGCTGCGGCACTACGCCGGAGCATATCGGTGCTTTCAGGCGGTGTGTCGACGCCTTGTCCTGATCGGATTGTATTGGGGGTTGTTTCGCCGATTCACAATCGCCCCACAGCCATCTGTCCGAACAGGCCTTGTTCGCATCGTTTCTGGCCCGACACCTACCAGCCAGCACGACATCACATCCCCCCGCCCACGCTAAACCCTTCTCCCACGGGCATTCAGCCGCCGTCTCCAAGTGCAGACATAAGACCACACGGTAGTCACACGGGAAAAAATCGGTTGCCTATCAGGCCGCCGGTCGTTATTTTCGTCCAATTATGTCGCATGCAATTTGCATGCCACAGCCATAAGTAGAATTTATCTAACTTTATGTGAGACAATATGAAAGAACTACTATCCGGAAATGAAGCGGTCGCCCGGGGCACTCTCGAGGCAGGCGTAGGCATGGCTGTCGGCTATCCCGGCACTCCGTCTACCGAAATCCTCGAAACCGTGGCTGCACGGTTCCCCTCGGTCTACGCGCAGTGGTCGCCGAACGAGAAGGTGGCGTTTGAAGTAGGTATCGGGGCCTCTGTCGGCGGCGCACGTGCTCTGGTGACGATGAAGCATGTCGGCGTGAATGTCGCAGCCGACCCGCTTATGACCTTTGCCTACACCGGTGTCAACGCCGGATTCGTCTTTGTGTCGGCCGATGACCCCGAAATGCACTCCTCTCAGAATGAGCAGGACAACCGTTGTTTTGCCAAGTTTGCAAAGATCCCATTCCTGGCACCGTCCGATTCACAGGAATCGAAAGATATGCTCCTTCGCGCTTTTGAGATATCTGAAGAATACGATACGCCGGTAATGCTGCACATGACCACGCGTATCTCGCACTCCAAGAGCATCGTGGAACTCAAGGATCCGGTTGGCGGCCCCAAGAAGGAATTCGTTAAAGACGCAGCTAAATACGTGATGATTCCGGGCCACGCGCGCGGTCGCCATGTAATCGTTGAAGAACGTCTTGACAAGCTCGCTGAGTTTGCCGAAGAAACCGATCTGAATGTCATCGAGAAGAATGGTTCGAAGATCGGTGTAATCACAGGCGGTGTTTCGTATCAGTACGCCAAGGAAATCGCTCCCCAGTTTGACTATTTCAAAATCGGTTTCGGCTATCCGCTCCCGATGAACAAGATATCGGACTTCATTGATGCTCACGACCAGGTAATCGTGGTCGAGGAGCTTGAGCCGTTTTTTGAAGACCAAATCAAAGCGGCTGGTCTGGAAGTGCTCGGCAAGGAGTATTTCGGTAATCGCGGCGAGTTCTCTCCTCAGCGTGTGGCTCGCGGTTTCCTCGAAGCCGGCCTGATCGATACCGTGGCTCTACCGGAAATCGCCCCTGAGAAGCTCTTCCCTCGCCCGCCGGTCCTTTGTCCGGGCTGCCCGCACCGGGGGGCCTTCATGGCCCTGAAGAAGCTCAAAGTTGCCGTCACCGGCGACATCGGATGCTACACGCTCGGCGTACTTCAGCCGCTCAACGCCATGGACACCTGCATTTGCATGGGAGCCTCCATCGGCAACGCGATCGGCATGGAAAAAGTGAAAGCCTCCAAGAAGGGCACGGTAGCCGTAATCGGCGACGGAACTTTCTTTCACTCCGGCATTACCGGGCTCGTGGACGCCGTCTACAACAACAGCAACGTCACCGTAATCATTCTGGACAACAGTGCCACGGCCATGACCGGCGGCCAGCAGCATCCTGCCACCGGCAAAACGCTCATGGGCACCGACGCAGGCGTGATTGACATCGAAACGCTGGTCAGAGCGCTCGGAATCAAGAACTTCCAGCGGCTCGACGCGTACGATTACGATGCCGCCTTGAAGGTCATCCGTGAGGAAATCGACAAAGAGGGACCGTCGGTTATCCTGACCACACGGCCGTGCGTCCTGATGCCGAAGCGCATCATGGAAGAGCCGTACGTTGTTGATCCGGAGCTTTGCAACGCATGCAGCGCCTGTTTCCGTATCTCCTGTCCGGCGATTGCGGCGGCAGAAGAAACCAACGAGCACGGCAGTCCGAAAGCGGTAATCGATGCCGAGATGTGCACCGGTTGCACGCTGTGTTCCCAGATCTGTCCCACCGAGGCGATTGTCCTCAAAAGCCAGTTTGTGAAAGCGTAGGTGATTCCGATGACAGATACGAATTTCAACATATTGATCGTCGGTGTCGGCGGTCAGGGCGTTTTGCTCGCTTCGGAAATCATCTCCGAGGTGGCTATGAACGCCGGCCTGGACGTTAAGAAATCCGAGGTTCACGGCATGTCGCAGCGTGGCGGGGTTGTCTCGTCGCATGTGAAGGTCGCCCCGAAAGTCTACTCGCCGACAATTGAGCACGGCCAGGCGGATTTCCTCATCTCGTTTGAACAGGCCGAAGGGCTTCGCGCACTCGATTGGATCAGCAAGAAGGGTGTAGCCATCATCTCCCGCACAACTCTGGTGCCGGCGATTGTGACTTCTTCCAAACAGTTCACGTATCCGGACGACGCCATCGGCACAATGCAGTCAAAGACCGCCA
This sequence comes from uncultured candidate division Zixibacteria bacterium, assembly GCA_963664195.1. Lineage (GTDB taxonomy): Bacteria > Zixibacteria > MSB-5A5 > GN15 > FEB-12. The sequence continues at coordinate 2,376,667 of OY760907.1, read as the reverse complement.
ATGTTATCCCGGTTGCGGCTGATGAGATTGCCGGTGAGCTGGGCAACCCCCGTTTGGTGAACACCATCCTGTTAGGCGTCCTCTCCAACTACCTGCCGTTTGAGCAGGAACAGTGGTTCGAGACGATGAAAAAACGGATCAAGCCGAAGTTTGTCGACATCAACCTGGAGGCATTCGCGCGCGGCCGTAGAATCAAGCTGACGGAACAGGAGGCTTGAGCGTATACAATGGCTGACCTGCTGATCATTATCAATCCCGGTTCGACTTCTACGAAAACTGCGCTGTTCGACGGCGACAAGTTGCTTTCTGACGAGACTGTTCGTCACGATCCCGCAAAGCTGGCCGAGTTCGACAATGTCGCTGACCAGTTTGACTACCGCATGGAAGCTATCAACGCCTGGCTGGATTCGCTGGATATCGATCTTGCCAACGTCAAGGCTGTGATCGGTCGTGGCGCGCCGGTCCGTCCGCTCGACGGCGGCTCGTACGAAATCACCGATCAACTGCTCGATGACGTTCGGACGGCTCGGTACTGCAACCACGCCTCCAATCTCGGTTCAATTATCGCTCATCATCTGGGCAAAAAGTACGGTGTCCCTTCGCTGATCTCCGACCCGATAACGGTCGACAACTTCACCGATATCGCCCGCATAAGCGGCGTACCGGAAATCGAACGCAAATGCCGCGTCCATGCCCTTAACATCAAAGAGGTTTGCCGTCGCGAGGCGGCCAAACTCGGCAAGAGGCTCGATGAAGTCAGTTTCGTGGCCGTTCACATGGGCGGAGGCATTTCAGTCGCCTCGCTCCAGAAGGGTCTGGTGGTCGACGTCAACGACGCTCTGCTCGGCATGGGACCGTTTTCACCTGATCGCGCCGGGGCAGTGCCTCTCGGCGGCCTGGTCGAGTTGTGCTATTCCGGTCAGTTCACCAAGCAGGAGTTGCTTGGCAAACTATCGAAAAAGTCCGGCCTGGTTGCCTATGTCGGACAGGCGGATCTTCGCGAAGTCGAGAAGATGATTGACAACGGCGACGATAAGGCGCGGCTGTACTTCGATGCCATGGCGTACCAAATCGCCAAGGAGATCGGTTCTGCCGCTGCTGTCTTGGCCGGTGACTTCGAAGCTATCGTGTTGACCGGCGGTATGGCCAATTCCGAACGACTCGTGAAGCAGATCACTGAACGAGTATCGTTTATGAAACGCGTCATCGTCGTACCGGGTGAATTCGAGATGGAAGCCCTCGCCGCTGCCGGCATGCGTTTCCTCGCCGGTGAAGAGCAACTCAAAGTCTACTAACTAAAGCCTTCCCAAGGGAGCCTCATGGGCAACAAACCTATTCACTCCTCGGATGAGTTGATTCAACGTGCCATAGACATCGCCGCCGAGGGTCGCAAAAAGACCATCGCGGTGGCCGCCGCGCAGGACGCGGACGTGATCGGTGCTGTGTCACAGGCCGAGGCCGACGGATTCCTCAACGGCATTCTTGTGGGCGACGAAAAGAAAATCCGCGCCCTGGCCGAAGAGCACAAAATCAACATTGATAAGCTGACGATAATCAACGAACCGGATACGACCCTCGCGGCTCATGCAGCCGTGAAACTGGCCTCCGAGAAAAAAGCCGACGGCATCATGAAGGGATTTCTTCCCACCTCTGCCCTGCTGAAAACGGTGCTGGACAACAAGTACGGCCTTCGAGGAGAGAATACGCTGTCGCATTGTGCGGTGCTGGACATTCCCGGCTATCACAAGCTATTGAACTTCACGGACGGCGGTATGGTAGTCAAACCGACGACCGAACAGAAATTCCAGATACTCGAAAACGCCGTGCTCGTGGCGCGGGCGCTCGGGTTGTCTCCGGTCAAAATCGCCGTCTCTGCTGCAACTGACAGACTGTCCGACAGAATGCCTCACACGCTGTCCGATGCCGAACGAATCATCCCGCAGGCCAAAGCGAAGTTCAAAGACATAGTGATTCAAGGGCCGATGTCACTCGAAATGGCCTCCTCGAAGACCCTCGCTCACAGAGCAGAAGACGGCAACGGTGTGGCTGGCGATGCAGACATCTACCTCGTGGATTCCATCGAAGAAGGCAATATCGTCTCCAAGTCGCTGATTCAGTTTGCCGACGCGGTTTTCTCCGGCGTGATTGTCGGAGCACGGGTTCCCGTGTCACTGGTGTCGCGGACAGACACGATCAAGAACAAAAAGTCTTCGCTCGCCCTCGCCTGCGTGATCGCTGACTACTACGCACAGAATAATATCTGGGAGAAATAGATATGCTGCCGGAAATTCAGATTCCCGAGGTACATTCATTCGACGCCCTCCTTGAGCGGGCCAGAGCAGAAGCCAAGGAGAAAACTCCGCGTGCGGCTCTGGCGGTCCCATCGGAGCCGGATACGTTGCGGGCGTTTGTACGGGCGGCCTCCGACGGCCTCATCTCCCCCATCATCATCGGCGATCAGGCAAAGCTGAAGCGGATGTCGGGTGAGGAGTGTATCGACGTCTCCCATATCAACGTACTCGACATCAACCAGCCGGATATGGCCGTCAAAACGGCGGCACGCATGGCTGACGCGGGCGAAATCGACATGATCGTCCAGGGGCGTATCCTTGCGGCTGATCTGCTGTCAGCATTGATGGAGAAAGAACAGAACTTCACGGTCAAAGGACAGATCATATCCCACGTGGCCGTACTGAAACCGAAAAAATACCCCCGGTTGCTCATGCTCACCGACGGCGCCGTTGTACCGCAGCCGGACTTGAAAACCAAGCTGAGTCTGATCGCCAACCTGGCCCGCGTGTCGCAATCGATAGGGATTGATAGTCCGCGAGTGGCCGTGATCGGCGCGGTGGAAGTCATCTATCCGCAGATGCAGGCAACCATGGAAGCAGCCATACTCGCCAAGATGTACGAACGGGGACAGATCAAGGGCGCACGGGTCGACGGGCCGTTGTCATTCGACGTTTCGGTCGATATGCTGGCAGCACATTCCAAGGGCGTGACGAAATCCGAAGTCGCCGGGCAGGCGGACGCCATGCTGGCTCCTTCTATCGAGGTCGCCAACGGCATCTATCATGCGATGTCACTGTACGGAAGCTGCGAAACGGCGGGCGTGGTTATCGGCGGACGTGTCCCGGTGGCAGTGAATTCGCGGACCGACTCGGAGCCGGCCCGCTACAATTCAATCGCTCTGGCAGTTTTAAACGTCTAGCTCGTTCTACTTGCCGGGAATCAAGTCGTTGACGATGACCTGTCGATCTCTCAGCAGACTGATGTAGTACTGCTGCTGCTCGTTAGTGCTCGACAGAGCGCTGTTTCCCCAGAGGTTGACCACGTCACCACTGTCAATACCCGGATTCTCTACCAGCGGCAGAATATCCTCGATCAGGTTGTTTTCCAGACTGAGATTCTGCAGGTTGGAAAGGTTTCGAAGCGGCGTGAGGTCGACAATCTGGTTGTTCCCGAGTTCCAACGTATACAGGTACCGCATGTTTGCGAGCGGACCGATATCAGAGATGCTGTTCCGGGTCAGCCTCAGATACTGGAGCCTTTCCATCCCCTCAAGCGGTTGAATATTTGAAACCGCATTGCTGAAAAGATCCAAATTATACATAACCGTCATATCTGACAGGGGTGCCAGGTTGACAATCTCATTGTACGACAGGTTCAGCGACTGCACAGCCATCAGACCGGTCAGACCGGAAATGTTGGTCAAGCCGTTCGACTGGGCGGATAGGTACCGCAGTCTTTCCAACCCTGCAAGGAATCCGAGATGTGACGCGCTGTTGTAATCCATGTACAGACTCTCGAGGTTGTATAGATTCTCGATTCCGGTGAAGTCCTCAATTCCGTACTCCGTCAATTGCAAGTAGGTCGCCTTTAGTGCGGCTGACAAATAGATCGCCCCTGTATCCTGGTTGATCTGCCGTCGCACCTCATACTCAAGACTCTCATCGTTGAAAGCAACTACCCGATCCTGCAGCAAGCCTATACTCACTTCCGCCGGATCGGTGTAAATATGAAAATCAGTTATCACCGTACCGGCTGTGTCACGCGGGTCTATCGCGTAGATACTGATCGAGGACATTACCGAGTCAATCATCGGCAGAACAACGTCAGCAGTGCTTACACAGACGAGGGTCCCGATATTAAGTATCTCGTTGCCGGTCAGCAACGGTTCCAGAGAAGGATCAGCCACCACCATCGCGAAACGCATATTGTCGTCGACTTCGCCAGAAGCGAATTGAATACCTTCCCTGAGCGTTGCGGAGCGTCGCCCTTGCACCGGCCTCAGCCTATCCCGGTCGTAAGAGAACACAATCTGAATGCCTGCGAGATTGGGGATGTTGGCCAATTGAACGTCGACCTCAAACCTATCCCCGGCACCGACATTCAGCCATCTCGGAGACAACCGAACCATCGGGGCTGCTGGTTTCAACAGGAGATTGACGTTGGTCATTTGCCCTGCTAGCACCGAGACCACGGTTACTCCGCGATAAAGAGAGACCGGCATGTCATCGGGACCAATATCAAAAGCCTCGAGAACAAATCTGCGGTTCTGACCGACCGGCACCGAAACGCTGGCATAGATAGCATGACCATCCCAGGTAAGAGAGCTGACACCGGACTCCTCTGTCGAATCCGGGGTGCGCGAATCCAATACAATTGGAGTGAAATCAGGACCGGTAACCGTCAACACGAAGTACTGGATTTCCTCCACAAAGGCCGCCGTGGTCACGCTCGCGTTCAAACGGAGGTTGGAACCGTCCGGCAGCGAAAGATTGACCGGCTTCTCGGTGCAACTCAAGAGGCAAACAACCATCGTGAGCAGCAATGCCGTGAGGAATCCGATACTGATTTTTCTATTATTCATCATTGGATGCCCCTTCACATTGATGCCGACAGGCCAAAGGTTAGTTGATAACCGCTCAGGTCGATATCACCATCGGCGGCATGGCCGGTATAGAGCTTGATGCCGAAGCCGGCATCGAAGTTCTCAGAGACCTTGTATCCGAGACCGCCACCGATCCCCAGGACGGTCGATCCGCCGAGTTCCAGCTCATCACCGATTCCGGGCACCGTGGAGGTAACAAACGTTAACCCACTGGTGCTGATCATACGAAGGTCGGCCGCAGGCCGCGCGTGCAGTTTGGCACCCAGTGGAAAATCGACTGCGCCGGCCAATGAAAGCTCGTTGCCGTACAGCTTGATCTCCTCCAGTTTGACTCCCAGGATGTCGTAGTCGGTGTTCTTGCCCCGTACTACGTACCGCGCCAATCCGGAGAAAACCGCTCCGTCCCCTCCGGTGGAGACACTGGCGCGCAGGTCAAGCTGAGGACTTTGTTTGAAACTTTCAATACCCTCGAACTTGTCCACGGAACTAACCGAGTAGATCGCATTGATCGACCAGAAATACTCGTCCACCGCAATATCGATTCCTGCATTGACGCTGAACGTGTTGCCTGGATCGAAACTGCCGCCGTTTTCATACGGCTCGTATGCACCGACAAAACCGTACATGATGCCTGCCCCACCGCGGACACCTTCACCGAGAACAGCGGCGCCGCCCACGAGGACGTTGAAACCGAAGCCTTCGCCAAAACGGCGCATCGGCAGATCGATGAAGTTCAGGGACATCGTCTGGAGGACGACGATCTCATCCAACTGAGACAGTTTCTTCTTACCGGTGGGAAGATTCAGCCCGGCGCTCACAAGCAACTGGTCACCCATAAACGAATGATTGCCCTGCAAGCGGACGTCTCCCAGCCCGTTCAGGTCCAATTCTTGACCCAGGGCCTCCAGGCTGTTGCTGGAATTGGACGAGTAGAACGTCAGATCAAAGTTGTCCCGCACCGGCACGAAGGCCGTCACCGGCGTCATCAACTGAGTCAAGGTGGTTTCGACACCGCCCGCTTCGATTTTCCAGTGATTATAAACGACACTGGTTTGACCGGCAGCCGGTTGGCCGTAGACGATCTGAGCACTTGCCGGAGCCACGCAGGCGATTAGAACCGTCAGCACAGCAACTACAGTGAGAATCGGTTTAGTTAGCATCGAATTCCCCCGTAATTACGACTTCCTGGTAAATAACCTCAGACTTGGGTAGTCGGTTCGAGACCGCACGCAAATCCAGATTCGGCAAGCCACCAGCATTCAGGATTGCCTGCTGAAGGCGAACATCCAAACCGGAAGTGAGTTGCATCGTCGAGGTCAGCGAGATAGCAGCGCTTTCAAACGACGACAGATCGACCCCGGCGCCGCCAGAGGACAGAGCGGCGGCCATCGACTGAGAACGTGAGGCAGCCACTGAGAACCCCGGGTCGGCCTGTGCGGCCTGATCGTACGAATGCCTTGCCGCGCCGTAAAGACCGTTACGCTGAAACTCAAGGCCGCGACAGTACGCGAGAAAGGCGAGATACGATTCGGTGGGAACCTCCGCGATAGCGTCGCGCTCTTCAATGGTCAGCGTAATACCAAGGTCATCGATTATTCTGAACACAAACTCCTTTTCCATCCGGAAGAGCCGCGACAGGTCCCCCTCGCTGGTGCGAATCGTCATACTGGAATCGTCAGTACTATTGACAACAGCACCGTCAAGTCGTATGGCATCATGGCCCAGACTCGTGACCGTCCCGGCGATCAAGCGTCGACTGCCGAGAAGCCTGCCGACTCTGGGGCCGCTGGTGCCATCGGTGAGACCGGAAGCACTGAGTTCGAGTTCCTTGAGGATTACATCGATCTTCTGACGGTCAACCACTCGCAGCGAACTCACCTTGGCTAGATCGATAGCGGTGAACTCCGCCAGACCGCGCGCGATGGGAGCAGTCTCGGGAGTCAGGTGTGAACCGTCGAAGTCGGCCACCGCGATTGTGTTTTCCGGAATCGACTTGGTGTCGATCTCGGACTCTTTGGCAAGAGCTTCCGATACCTCGTGCTTGATCTTCTCCGATACGAGGCGGTCCATGCGGGCCTGGAGCAGGTTGGCGGTTTTACCGCCGGGATCCAGCCTGAGAGCGGCACCGTAGGCGTTGATCGCCGCATCGACATTCCCCTTCTTTTCGCTTATCAGGCCAAGCAGGAGGTTCGTGCGGGCGTCAAGCGCGATTCCGTTGGCCTGCTCAAGAGCATCCTCGGCCTTGGCCAGATCACCCTGCTCGTAGAACGCTGCACCCAGCTCGCGCCAGGCTTCCATATTCTGCGGGTTGACGCTGATCTCTTTGTAAAAGGATTCAATCGCCCGGTCATACTCTCCCTGTTCGGCGAGCTGTCTTCCCTGACCGTACGGGCCGACCGCACAGCCGGTCATCAACACTGCCAGAGAAAGTGCCCAGACGATGAGCACAGATTTCGTTTTCATATCCTGTTCCTCAGTATCGAGGTTTGTTCGAATCCGGTATCGATCTGACGCGCTAACTGGCCAACGGTTGATAGATGTCCATTTTGCGCTTGGCTTCGACAAAAGTCTCGTCAAGTTCATATGCCTGCTTGAAGTGCTCGTAGGCGTTTTTGTAGTCGTAGGAATCCATGTACTCGAGACCACGAGCATAATGCTCTGTGGCGTCCCAGTTATCCGTGCCGCCCTCCTGAATAAGCGCGCGAGTGTCATCGCCGAGCTTGACATCAAGATTGGCTGCCAGCTCCTCGACCAGATCCTTTTCCATCTGGGAGTATTCCGGCTTCCCTTCACGGTCAACCGTGGTCACGATTTCCGAGGTCTCGACATTGACCACTCGCACTACCATGCGCGTATGCTTGCCGTCGAGTTGGGTGATACTGCCGAACACCATATACTTGGCACCGAGCAGCTTGCCAACCTTGACCGCGGTCGAGGGATCAACAGCGCCGGATTTAACCAGTTCGATCTCTTTAAGAATGAAATCGATTTTGTCGCGCTCAATCACTTTGAAATCACTTATTTTGGCAAAGTCGTAGGCGAAGAAATCGGCCAGACCCTTGCTGAGCAGACCGAGCTTTTCCTGATACTCGCCCATCGAGTAGTTGTCGAATTCCATGATAGCAATGGTCTTGAGATCCTTCTGGTCCTCGTCGCACACCAGTTTGTTCTGGGCTTTGAGAAGCCGGTACCAGCGATCTCGGAGTTCCTGCGGCCATATCTCGCGAGGCATGGGGACCACGCAGGGACCGACCGAACCGATTTTCTCCAGATATCCAAGGGCTTCCTGAAGGTACGCTTCACCTTTGGCGTAGGTGATGATGCTGAAGATTTCATAGATGGCAACACTGTCGTACGAAGTCAGATCTGTTCGGGCCAGGAGGTCCCCGGCAATCTTCAAACCGGCATCGTACTCAAGGTCGTTGTACATATCCAGAGCTTCGGACAGCTTGTCAGCCACCGAGGCCTCTTCCTGTGCGACAACGCTTCCGGTCAACGCGAGACCGAGAACCGCGAAGGCCGCAACTACAATACTGCGGGAGGCAAGTGTAAACTTCATGTTCACTCCTTGGTTATGGATCAGTTTCTATTTTTCAGACTCAACTGCGGCCGGTGGACGACGGGAGGCTCTTCGCCTCACTCAAAATCAAACAGCACCTTGAGCGAACTGTCGGCCACAATACGGACTGTGTCAGTGTGCTCGATTTCCCGGCCGTCGAGTGTCATAGTAGATTTGATGATATGTCTTCCGGGCTCGAGCATAAACGTATAGTTCGTCTTCTGCGGCTGCAGTTCGCCGTCTATATACACGCTGGCGCCCCGGGGACGTGACCCCACGCGCGCCTCACCGAATTTCTGTTCAACCCTGGCCTGCGGAAAGGTAAACGCATACTCCCGCCGCACAGTCTCGCCCCCCGCCACTGTGACGGTATCAACATACCGCTTCTGACGGGAGCGGCTGTTTTCAATCTTGATGACGTGCTGCCCGGTGTCAACTTCCCCTGAGAACCCGTCCGCATTCGAAGCAACCTCATCATCGTCAAAGAAGATATCCCCCGACGGACTCACATCAATCGCGAGAATTCCCGTAACGACAACCGGTGCGGCAAGATCGATTGTGAATGACGACAGGGCCGACTTCTCACCAATACGACCGTCACCACCTACAGGGTATACACGCCAGTAGTACGATCCGGGATCAAGTGCGTCGACAAAAGTGTGGTTTCCCCCGGACAGTCCGGTCAACGTGCGAGCGCCGGAAAAGGCAGAGTCACCGGCGTACTCAAGAATATAGCTGCCGCCCTGACCGACCACATCCTGCCAGGAAAGCGTCGGATGATTTGTCTCGGTAAATACCCGACCGTCGGCGGGAGCAAGCAGTCGCAGCCCGGGGGCATCCGGTTCTCCGCCGATGAATTTCATGATCACGAACGCGATCACCGCCAAAGCCAATACGCCCACAACCCCCATCGCAACCTTCTTCGCCGGCAGACCGGAGGACGGACTGTTCGGCCCAACCGAGACTTCACGGGTCTGTTCCTGCGGAGTGGCGTCATTCGACAGCATTGCCATCAGGTCGCGCCGCATGGCGGCAGGTGAGCTGAAGCGGTTCTCCGGGTCGCGGTCTATTGACTTCAGGATGATATTCTCAAGCGCCTTGGAAATGCCGGGATTGATCGACCTGGGCAACGGCGGGTCAGTAGCGAGTTTGGCATCGCGAAGGATAAACTCGTTGTCTCCCTTGAACGGCAGTTCGCCCGTAAGCATATGGTAGAGCGTCGTTCCGGCAGCGTATATGTCGACCTTGGCATAGTCGGTGCCGGCGGTCTGTGTGAATTGCTCCGGGGCCATATACAACGGCGTGCCACACATCGCCCCGGCAGTGGTCAGGTTCGGATCACTTTCACTCTTGGCGATGCCGAAGTCGATGACTTTCACCTGCCCGGACTTGTCGATCATGATATTGCTGGGCTTGATATCTCGATGATAGATGCCGTTCCCGTGGGCGAAATGAAGAACGTCCAGAACATCGCTGACAATCTTCACCGACTCATCGATGGGAATCCGCCCGTCCGTCTTGAGACGCTCCTCCACCGACTGCCCTACAATATACTCCATGGCGATCACCGTGTCATTGCCGTGGGTGAAGAAGTCCTTAATACGGCAGACATTCGGGTGGCCGTCAAGAACGGCCAGTTTGTCGGCTTCCTGACGGAATCGTTCTACGAGACGGGGGTCGGAAAGTATCTTGAGGACTACCTTGAGATTAGCCACATCCTTGTGCACCCCGAGATACACCCTGGCCATACCTCCGGCACCAACTTTGTCGACTACGCGGTAGTTTCCAATGAACTGGTCATTCATGCTCGAATTTAACGGTATGTGGAGATACGATGCAATTAAAAATGGTGCCGCATCTGTAGAGTCTTAGCGGGCAGGTTCGCCCTCGAGACGTCCCCCAAGGTGTTTGGCAAGAAACCCTTCCGCCTCAGCATACAGCTCCATCCGGTTCTGGGGACGAGATATGTAGTGTCCCTCATCCTCAAACAGAAGGTAGGTATGCTCGACGTTGTTCCTCTTGAGGACATCCACCACCCGATCAGATTGTGAGCGTGGAATTCGCACTGAGTTGGCACCCTGGGCTATGAGCACCGGAATCCTGATCTGGTCGGCCTTATACAGCGGCGACTGTGATTTGAGGAACATTTCTTCGGTTTCGGGATTGCCGAACCGGGCATACATTATTTCACGCCAGGTGGACCAGTACGGCGGCTGCGACTTGATCCACGCACCCAGATCACTCAGGCCGGAAATCGCCACGCAGCAGCGGAAGACGTCGGGAGAGAAAGCGGCCCCACACAGGGCGGCATAACCGCCAAACGAGTGTCCGAAAATCGCAATCTTCCCGGGGTTGGCTATACCCTCCTTGATAGCCCAGTTGACGCCGTCAATAAGGTCGTAGTGCACTTTTCGCCCCCACTCACGGTTACCGGCATTGACAAAGTCTTTGCCGTACCCCGACGACCCCCGGTAATTTACCTGCAGAACGGCATAGCCACGGTTGGCCAGCCACTGGGTCACATTGTTGATTCCCCATTTGTCGCGTGCCCACGGTCCACCGTGAACCAGCAGGACCATCGGCAGCCTGTTTCTGCTCATTCCCGGCGGCGTGGTCAGGTATCCGTGAATGGTCAGGCCGTCGCGCGAGGTGTACGAGATCGGTTCCATGGTGGCCATGGTGTACTTCTCAAGTTCAGGTCGCCGCACAAACAGCTCGGTTGCCTGCTTTGTCAGGCGGTCAAACGTATAATAGGGCACCGGTCCGTTATCGACGGTGAATCCGATCAACCAGGTATTGTTATAAGCATCACTGCCGAGGAAGTGCATGTCCCCTCGATGCAGCCGCTTGATGGCCTCAATGTCTTCTCGCACGCCCTCATCCAGTACAGCCGTTTCGACCCGATCCTTAACGTACTGAACAGCCTCTATGGCGCAGGTCTTCGGGTTCACCAACACTGCTGAGACATCGTAATTCGGGTCGCCCGCGATAACTTCCACCGCGCCGGTAGCAACATCGACCTTGACCAGCCGCCCGGTGTTGTAATCCCGCGCGTCAACAAGGTACAGTCCGGTCCCGTCAGCCGTGAACGACACGGGGTGACCGCTCATGACCTCATTAGGTCCCCAGGTGAGCAGAGTCCGCCATTCGCCGTTCCCGGAGTCTCGAACGAGGATGTCGGTGCCCGCTTTGTCGTTGGCCGCCTCCGCCGCACGAACCGTGAAATCTTTGTCCGCAATCCAGGTCATCACTCCGCCCGGATTCTTGGCATCCAGAGTCAGCTCGCCCGTCTCCAGATTCAGCCGATAGACGTCGTGAACGCCCGGATCGTCCCTGTTGAGCGCGACCAGAATCTCATTTGGATGGGAATAGTCGAGATGCACGAACTCGGCTGCCACGCCTTCGAAAGGCGTGAGGTCGCGAACCTTCCCCGTTTCGAGATTGGCGGCATAGAGGCGCCAGTTCTCATTACCGTTGTTGTCCTGAATGTACAGAAGATGCTTGTTATCGGGTGCCCAGGTGTACTTGTCGATGCCCTGATCAGCGTCGCGAGTTATGGGATGGGCGTCTTTTTCGTCGATACTGCGCACCCAGACATTCATCACATTCTTGACCGGGGCAAGGTAAGCGATCATCGTGCCATCGGGCGACAGCATCGGCTCGGTCTTCACCGGGTTACCAAACAAAATCTCCCTGGGGATGAGTTCGACCTCTTTGGTCGAACAAGACCAGAGGCTTGCTGCTACAAGTGCCAGTGTGAACGCTGTCAATATGCGGATCGGTCGAAATCTCTTCGTCACGGTAATCACCCTTCAAACCCATAATCAGTCACGCTGCTGAAGTCTGCCCGCACTCCGCGTCCGGCAGACAATTATCAGTATTGCGATCAATCGGCTTCAGTGCAAGCTCCTTTGTGAAGCTTCGGTCGTTTCCTTACAAACTACACTCATTAGGCATAACAAGATTCCGGAGTGATTGTTCGGAGCGCTGAGGCCCCACGTGAAAACTCGCGTCATCTGGATTTCCCTTCATCGGACGTTTTAGTTTGACCGGAAGTTCCGCGCCGTGGTATCCTGATAGAACCGAACGCAAACAGAGGAGCGGGTAAACAGTGACAATCGAGAACATGGGCACCGCGTTGATCACGGGCGCGTCGGCCGGCATCGGCACCACTTTCGCCCGAAAACTGGCTGCGATGGGGTATGACCTCCTACTGACTGCCCGTCGCGAGGACCGCCTGAAGGCGCTGGCGAGCGAGCTTGAGATCAGGCACGGAGTCAAGGCGACGACTATATGCGCGGATCTGGCTGTATCCAAGGATGTCGGCGCACTCGCAAACCAGATCAGGAGCCTAGGCAGTCTCACCATGCTGGTCAACAACGCCGGGTTCGGGACAGCGGGGCTCTTTGCCGATAGCGACATTGCTCGCCAGTTGGATATGATCAACGTGCATGTCACCGCCAGCGTTCAACTCACGCACGCAGCCTTGCCAGGAATGATTAGTCGCAAGCGTGGTGACATAATCAACGTCTCCTCAATCTCCGGCTTCCTGCCTTCGTCTGGCTCGGTCACGTATGCCTCCACCAAAGCATATCTCAATTGCTTTTCCGAAGCACTCCACGCTGAATTGAGAGATACCGGAGTACGAATTCAGGCGCTGTGTCCCGGCTTCACCTACACCGAGTTCCACGACTCTCCAGAGCTGGAGGGCTTCACTCGGGATCAGGTTCCTAAAGCGCTCTGGATGTCTTCTGAGGCTGTAGTGGAGAAGTCGCTGGGGGACATTCGGAAAAACAAAGTCATTAGCATCCCTGGATTGAAGAACCGAGTCCTGGTAGCTCTACTGCAAAATGAGATTACTTCAAAGATTATCCGCCGGAAGATCAACCGGGCTTGATTTGACCAATCGTTAGCTTGCTTTAGGCAGAGGGACGGCGTTTGTCCGCGGGAGTTCCTCGTCGCAACGTACGCCGTTCCGCTTGATAATCCTTGCCGGTGTTCCGGCCACAGTGCAATTGGAAGGAACGTCGCACATAACGATGAAGCTGTTGGCGCCAATCTTGACATTACTCCCCACCGTGATCGGGCCGAGGAGGGTTGCGCCGGTGCCTATGAAAACGTTGTCGCCGATGGTGGGATGGCGTTTGCCGGTATGCTTACCGGTTCCGCCGAGCGTCACGTTGTGGAAGATCACGCAATCAGAACCCATCGTTGTCGTTTCTCCGACAACCACGCCCATACCGTGATCGACAAAGAGACCCGGACCTATCGACGCGCCGGGGTGGATTTCCAGACCGGTCATCCAGCGATTGATCTCAGACAGGAGCCTCGGGATGAACGGGATCCCCAGGTTCCACAGGAAGTGGATGAACCGGTGAAAAACGATCGCTCGAAAACCGGGATACAGCAGAAACTCGATATTCCTGCTGGCCGGGTCGTTTTTCGATATTGCTTTGATGTCTCTAAGTATTGCTGACATTACCTATATTTATCGTACGAATATCGACCAAAGTTAACTCTCATCGTCGAACAATCCGGTTGAGAGATAACGCTCACCGGTGTCGCAAACTATCGTGACGGTTATTTTCCCCTTACCAAGCTCGCGCGCCACCTGTTTTGCCGCCCAGACGTTGGCTCCGGAAGAAATTCCACCAAGAATACCTTCTCTACGTGCCAATTCTCTGGCGGTCGCGGCGGCGTTTTCATCGCCCACCTTTATCACTTCATCAACGACACTGGCGTCGTAATTACCCGGTATGAATCCGGCTCCCATCCCCTGTATCTTGTGTTTCCCCGGTTCACCTCCCGAAAGCACAGGCGAGGCTTCCGGTTCGACCGCATAGACCCGGCAAACGAATTTATCCCTTAAAACACGTCCAAGACCACTCACGGTTCCTCCGGTTCCAACCCCAACCACCAAAGCATCGAGCCTGAGACCCGCCAAATCTTCGATTATTTCAAGTGCGGTGGTCTTTCGATGAATAGCCGGATTGGCCGGGTTGTTGAATTGAAAGGGCTGGAAGCAGCCTTCCGCGGCCGCTATTTCAGCCGCCCTGTCGATTGCTCCCTTCATCCCGTCGGCGCCCGGTGTCAACACAACCTCTGCCCCGTAAGCCTTGAGGAGTGCGATCCGCTCGGCGCTCATGGTCTCCGGCATAGTCAGGATACACTTGTAGCCACGTGCCGCTGCCGTAAGCGCCAGCCCTATACCCGTGTTGCCGGAGGTCGGTTCCACAATCGTCATGCCCGGCTTCAGCTTACCGGCTTTCACCGCCGCGTCGATCATCGAAACCCCGATACGGTCTTTAACTGAAGCCCCCGGATTAAAAAACTCCAGCTTGGCGAATATGGTGGCATCGTTGTCGCCGGTCATCCGGTTAAGCCGTACCAGAGGAGTGCGTCCGATGGTATCAACTATGTTATCAAACCTCATCCGAGATCTCCTTTCGCCACCTCGCCGGTGACGTCATTCCGTCTGCTTTCTTCTGGTCGATATGATAACAATCAACATAGAGCAAAAGTAGCCACTTTATTTCTCTCTATCGAATATCGATCAAAATCAGTCCCAGACAGGTCAGGACGATTGCAATCTGCTCAGCCCGCCGGAGCCGCTCCTTGAAGAATGCGGCGCCAACGACGTTTATGACAACAATCGATCCGGCGCTGTAAACCGGAAAAGCGACTGTCGCAGGCACCGTATCCAATGCGAGAATGAGGAAATACGACGAGAACAGGTTAGGAACGCCTACCGCCACCCCGGTCAACAAATCACGCCTTGTGATTTTCTGGCTCTTGATCCGTGTCGTAATCACGCTGGAGACGAAGGCCACAGAGAAGGTCGTCAGCAAAAAGACCGTTTTGTGCTCAAGAAGACCATAGTGCTGAAATATCTTGTTGCTGAACTCGGCCAGTCCGCCAAACAGGAAAAGCAGCAATAACGCGGGCCGGATCGCCTTGCGTAAATCGCCGTCGGTCGGCCTATTGACTAAAACGATTGAGAAGACAGCCAGGCCGATACCGACCCATTGCACGGTCGACGGAGACTCTTTCCAAAGAATCAGCGAGAACGACATCGGTATCAGAATCCCCAGTTTGGCGAATGCCCCGGTCAAACTGACACCGTGGCGGTTCACTCCTATCTGGTAATAGACGAAAGCGAGAAAGAAGATGCCGCCCGCTAGTAGTCCGATGAGGATGGCCCGGGCGAAGCTCGTACCCGGTGAAGCTGTGTCCGCCTCCCCCGAGATCAAGTTACGCAGATCGCCGAACGCGGAGTACATATCCGACAGCGGCAATTCAAAACCCTGCGCCAGCAACAGGCCAGCGCTGACCAGACAGGCGGTGAGATAGTTGGCACTGGTGACACCATACCGGTTCATACCGGAGGTTTCGCTGTGCTTGAAAATGAGAGCTATCGACGCACTGCAACAAATGGCGCAGATCAAGTACCACATGTCAGGATAGCGCCTGCCCCAGCAGGCTGACTACCTCTTCCGCGAACGCTGACGGCCTCGACTCTGTGGGCGGCGTCCCCGACCACCGGACTGGGGCCTGGATGAGCTATCGGGCTCACGTTTTGGCAGCGGGGGCGGTTCGAGCGATTTGCCGTGCAGAGTCATCTGGTAGTAATCGTCCAGCATCATTGCTATAATCGGCGACTCGTCTTCGTTCTGTCCCATTTCACGGGCCAGCGAGAGGAATTTTTGCATACGCTCCGTCTCCAGAGTCTCGCGTGCCCGGAGCCGCGCCTCCAGCAAAGCCGTCACTCTTGCTTCAACCAGAGTCTGAACATCTTCCTCGCTCGGCAGCGGACGCTCCACGAGGTCAATCGTAAATCGTCGGGAGATGCGCTGAAGGTCCGTTTGTTCCACGCCTGCCACCAGCGAGATCGCCTCGCCCGTGGCCCCGGCTCGACCGGTGCGCCCGGCACGATGGACATACGCTTCGGGATCTTCAGGAGGCTCGTATTGGATAACGTGGGATAGCTCTGGGATATCGATCCCCCGGGCCGCCACGTCGGTGGCGACGAGGAACCTCAGGCTGCCCTTCCGGGCACGATTAAGCACCCCCTCACGGGCATTCTGTTTGAGGTCGGCGGTCAGTTCGTCGGCATCGTAGCCAAACCTCTGGAGCACAGTTGTCACAAAATGCACCTGCGCCTTGGTATTGCAGAAAATGATTGCAGAATCAGGATTCTCCACCTCGATTATGCGAACCAGACAACGGTCTTTCTCCATGCCCGGTACCACGTAGTAGACATGATCAGTCTCAGTGACGTGAATCCGGTCTTTGCTAAGACTCAGGAACTCAGGATGCCGAAGGAACTCCGCGGCCAGACGCTTGACACGCGACGGAAACGTGGCCGAAAACATCAGACCATTGATATCCCGCCGAGGAATATGCCTCTGGACCTGTTTCATATCAGGATAGAAACCAATCGACAGCATCCGGTCAGCCTCGTCAAAAACGAGGAATTCCAGATCGTCAAGCGACAGCGTACGACGCATCAAATGATCCAGCACCCGGCCGGGGGTTCCGACCACAATGTGTGCTCCCCTGGCGAGGGCCTTGAGCTGTGGTCCCATTTTCATGCCGCCGTACACCGCGGCGCAGCGAACTCCCGCCACGCTGCCGAGAGTTTCGGCATCTTTGGCGACTTGTCGTGCCAACTCACGGGTCGGAACGAGCACCAAAGCCTGACAGGCATTGAGATTGAGGTCAATCTTTTCCAAAATCGGCAGCACAAACGCCCCCGTCTTTCCGCTGCCGGTTTTTGACTGGACCATCAGGTCCCTATCGGCGAGCACATACGGAATCGCCTTGGCCTGAACCGGCATAAGATCGGCCCATCCAACTTTGGCGGTCGCCTCGCGCATTCGTTCCGGCAGTTCGTCTATGGATATCTCCGGGAGACTGTTTTCCGGCTCAATGATGTGGTCTTCTTGTTTAGAGTCTGTTTCCTGCAAAAAATCGCTCTTTTCTGATTGCGTTAGGCCGGTTTTACGGCTGGATCATCTGAAGAAGGTACGCTTTTCTCAATCACATGTACAGGTTTTATTGCACTGCTAAGATTCAGCAAAAACGTAGACAACAGATCAGACCCCACATACGTCTAGAAACATAGACTGAAAGCTGCTGCCACACCAACCAGACAAAACGTACGGTAGATTGAACGCCTAATCGAACCAGAAGAGGACTCTTGAGAATGAAGAAAACTATTCTCCTTTCAACTGTTTTAGCACTGGCTCTGTCCCTGTTTTGGGGATGCTCGGGACCAAAAGACGACGCACAATATCTCGGCCTGACACCCCCCGAATTGACGCCGGTACCGTTCATGCCGGAACTCGTTAACACACCGGACAAGAACGAAAGAGACATCACGTTCATGCCGAACCTGGCAGAACTCTACTTCAGCCGGCAGGGTACGCCGATGGTCTCCAAATATGTCGACAGCTCCTGGACTACTCCGACGGTGGCCTCCTATGCCAGCCCTTATCAGGACATGGAGCCTTTCATTACGCCTGATGGCACAAGGCTGTATTTCATCTCCACTCGAAAACTGGACCGAACTGAGGGACAGGAGCCCTGGCAGGTCTGGTTTGTCGACCGAGTGGGCGACGACTGGGGTATCCCGAAACGGCTCTCCGATCAGGGCGAGTTCTACCCAACTCAATCGATTGACGGCGAACTCTTCATGACCAGCGCCAAGAACGATCTGCTCCGGGCCACCGTCGACGGCGACAGCGTAGTAGCCAGAGAGTATCTGGGCGACTCGGTCAATTCCAAGGCTGCGGAATACAACTCGGCGATCTCACCCAATGGCAAAATGCTCGTATTCACTACCACTGGCAGGGGACCCGGATTCGGCGGTGGGGATCTGTGGGCATGTTTCCGCAAACCGGACCGTTCCTGGGGCGCACCTCGCAATCTTGGCCCTGGAATCAACACCGACATGTTCGAGTACTGCCCCGCGTTCTCTCCAGACGGCAAGTACTTCTTCTTCGCCAGTAACCGCGAAGGGACCGAAGACATCTACTGGGTGAATGCCTCCCGCCTCCAGGAATCCAAAGACCGCGACCTTAATCTCGGTGCACAACTGTTCCAGACGGTGATAGACGACGGCATCGAGGCCGCACTCAAGTCGTACGATCTCATGGAGACCGAGTACGCCCACTACTGTGATTTCGACGGCGGCCTGCTCAATGGGGTCGGCAATCGACTGCTGCGGGAGGAAAGGGCCGATGACGCCCGCGCTCTGTTCCGAGTCGGCGCAGAGAGATATCCCGACACACAGACCTGGCTGAAGAGACTCAAGTTGGCCGTTCTCGACGACGATCAGGCCGCCATCAGTGCAGTCACGACGGAGCTGAAACAGCGGGACGACCTCGGGCGCCCGATCGAATTGACTATCAATCGACTGGGATACAGTTTCATACAGTGGAAGCGAATTGACAATGCCGTCGATGTCATGAAACTGAATGTCGGCTTGTTCCCTGAATCGGCCAACGTGTTTGACAGCTACGGGGAAATGCTGGCGTTGCAAGGAGATACGACTGCGGCAATCGCCAATTACGAACAGTCGTTGAAATTGAATCCCGACAGCCAGAACGCGGTCGATATGCTGAAAAAACTTCGCGGGAAATAGGCAACATAGCTCCTCGCAGTGTCGCCCGCCGATGGCGGGCGGCATCCCTCCCCCCGCAGACAATCTTCTGATGTTCCTGTTTCCTTTTCGCCCCGTTCGCCTTATCTTCCGTGCCGTACAAGGCAACATGAAAGGCGAAAATGAGCAGCAATCTCCATATACAGAAAATCGCGACCGAACTGAGTCTCAGTCAAAATCAGGTCAGCCAGACCATCACGCTCCTCGACGATGACGCCACCGTGCCATTCATCGCTCGCTATCGCAAAGAAATCACGGGCTCCATGGACGAAGTCCAGATTACTGCCGTTCGTGATCGCGTGACGCAGCTTCGTGATCTGGACAAACGCCGTGACGCCATATTGAAATCCCTGACAGAGCGCGACCTGCTCACCGACGAGTTGCAGGATCAAATCGAGGCTGCCGAAACCATGGCCGAATTGGAAGACATCTATCTTCCGTACAAACCGAAACGCCGTACCAAAGCCACAATTGCCCGGGAGCGCGGACTTGAGCCGCTGGCCAATATGATTGCCGAGCAGGGTGAGATTGATCCGATTGTTGAAGCCGAGAAGTTCATCGACCTCGAAAAGGAAGTCGAAACTGCCGAGGCCGCCCTGGCCGGAGCGAGAGATATTATCGCCGAATGGGTGAACGAGGATGCTGAGGCCCGCGCCCAAATGCGCCAGTTGTTTGTTGAACAGGCTACAATCAGGTCCAAGCTTGTCCCGGGCAAAGAGTCCGAGGGTGCCAAGTTCAAGGACTATTTCGAATGGGATGAACTGCTGTCAAAAGCTCCCTCACATCGTGTTCTGGCCATGCGTCGCGGCGAGGCTGAATTGATACTGAGCCTCCATGTAGGACCACCGGAAGAAAACGCTCGGGATTTGCTTGAGGGCATCTTCGTCATAGACGACAATGCGGCCTCCGAGCAGGTGCGCCTCGCGGTTCAGGATTGCTACAAGCGGCTGATGGGGCCATCGATGGAAACGGAGATACGCCTCGAGTCCAAAAAACGGGCCGATGAAGAGGCGATTCGTGTCTTCGCGGAAAACTTGCAGGAGTTGCTCATGGCCTCCCCGCTCGGGCAGAAGCGCATTCTTGCCCTCGACCCTGGTTTCCGAACCGGCTGCAAACTAGTGTGCCTGGACAGCCAGGGCAAGCTGCTTCACCATTCGGCAATCTACCCGCACAGCGGCGACCGCCAGAAGGAAAACGCCGGCGACGAAATGAAGTCTCTGTGTCGGAAGTTCGATATCGAGGTCATTGCCATTGGAAACGGCACTGCCGGACGCGAGACCGAGGCTTTTGTCCGAGAACTCGGCCTGCCGGGGGACATCGTTGTGGAAATGGTCAACGAGTCGGGAGCCTCTGTCTATTCCGCCTCCGAAGCGGCGCGAGAAGAGTTCCCCGAACAAGACATCACCGTTCGCGGCTCCGTCTCTATCGGACGACGCCTCATGGATCCGCTGGCCGAATTGGTCAAGATTGATCCGAAATCCATCGGTGTCGGCCAGTACCAACACGATGTCGACCAGGGTTCACTGAAACAGGGGCTGGATGACATTGTTGAACGATGCGTCAATGCGGTAGGCGTTGAGGTCAACACGGCGAGCAAGCAGCTTCTGACGTATGTGTCAGGTCTAGGCCCGCAACTCGCGCAGAATATCGTCGCACACCGCGACGAAAACGGCCCGTTCAAATCCCGCACGGCTCTCAAGGAAGTCAAGCGGCTGGGACCAAAAGCATTTGAGCAGGCGGCCGGATTCCTTCGCATCAACGACGCAGACAATCCTCTGGATCGAAGTGCCGTCCACCCCGAGAGCTACTCCGTGGTAAAAGCGATGGCAAAGGATCTGGGGTGCTCGGTCGGCGATTTGATGCAGAACGAGAAGCTTCGGGAACAGATCAAGTTGAAAGATTATGTGACCGACAAGGTCGGCATGCCCACGCTTCAGGACATCATGAAAGAGCTTGCCCGTCCGGGTCGCGACCCGAGAGCCAAGTTTGAGGCGTTTAGTTTCGACGATTCCGTCAAGACCATGCAGGACCTCAAAGTAGGCATGAGTCTGCCGGGAATAGTGACAAACGTAACCAATTTCGGCGCATTTGTAGATATTGGAGTGCATCAGGATGGATTGGTACACGTCAGCCAGTTGGCAGATCGCTTTGTCAAGGACCCGGCTGAGGTTGTCAAGGTCCAGCAGAGAGTAAAAGTGACCGTCCTCGACATTGATATCGACCGAAAGCGCATCTCATTGTCGATGCTGTCTAAACCTCCTGAGGACAAGTCATGAGCACGCAAACGCAGCCTCTGCGATGAGAAATCCGCCCGGTTCCGGCCCTTCCCGGCCGGATCTGCTTGCGGTAATCATTCTCACTCCTAATCAGCCAGATCATTGAATCGTCGATCCGCAGACCGAAAGCATCACCGATTCGAGACCTCGGACACACCCCCCAGAACTGTTCTATATTGTTATTGCACAAAACACTACGCGTGCGCGTCATGATGTGAATTGAGCCGTGAACAGTCTCAATCATTGACGAAATCAGTATTTTTGCTATATTGTAGAAGTTCAGCCGGCAGCATCGAAGGTTACCAGCCCGCAGGTTCATGCCGACGAGATTCCAATGCAGCACTCATAGTCTAATTTTCGGAGAAGAAATGAAAAGGACAGGTCTGTCTATTCTGGTATTTGCCGTGCTCGCGGCGGTGCTTTTCCCGGTCACTCCGCTCCTCGCGGATCCGCCGACAAGTTTCGATCTGCGTGATTACAACGGTACGAACTACGTCACTTCCGTTAAGGACCAGCTTGGCGGAACCTGCTGGACTCACGGTTCCATGGCTTCTGTCGAGGGCAATCTGCTTATGACAGGTGTCTGGGAAGACGCCGGCGAAACCGGCGAGCCGAACATGGCCGAGTATCATCTCGACTGGTGGAACGGGTTCAACACCAACAACAACGATGACCTGGACCCGCCTACAGGTCAGGGCCTGGTCCCGCACGAAGGTGGCGACTATCTCGTAACCGCGGCTTATTTCTCCCGCGGAGAGGGTGCTGTACGTGATATTGACGCCCAATCGTTCGGCGTGGCGCCTGAGAGATATCTGCCGAGCTATCACTATTACTATGCCCGCGACATAGAATGGTTCACCGTCGGAACGAACCTCAGCAATATCAATACGATCAAAGAGATCATCATGACCGAAGGGGTTATCGGTACCTGCTTGATGTCCTCCGGTGATTTCATGGAAAACTACATTCATTACCAACCGTCGTGGAGTTCTCTGGATCCGAACCACGCTGTCTCTATCGTTGGCTGGGACGACAACAAGGACACGCAAGCCTCCGGCAACGGCGCCTGGCTCTGCAAAAACAGCTGGGGAACCGGATGGGGGTTCGGCGGCTTCTTCTGGATTTCCTATTACGACAAACATTGCGGTGCCAACCCGGAAATGGGAGCTGTTTCGTTCCAGGATGTCGAGCCAATGCAGTACGACCATGTGTACTACCACGACTACCACGGCTGGCGCGACACACGCACATCGGCCAATGAGGCCTTCAATGCATTCACGGCGGTCGACGATGATGTCCTCCGAGCGGTCAGTTTCTACACCGCCGCTAACAACGTCACTTATACGGCCAAAGTCTACGACAGCTTCGTGGGAGGTCAGCTCCAAGACGAACTGGTTAGCACTACCGGCACAATTCAGTATCGCGGATTTCATACCATCGACCTACCGGAGGTTGTCGAACTTGCACGCAACGACGATTTCTACATCTACGTGAGCCTTTCTGCCGGCGGGCAGGCGTATGACTGTACTTCAGACATTCCGGTCCTGCTCGGCGCAAGCACGCGCACCATTGTGGAGTCCGACTCCAAGCCAGGCCAGAGTTACTACAAATCCGGCTCGACATGGCTGGACCTGTACAATGTCGACTCTTCAGCAAACTTCTGCATCAAGGGCCTGAGCGGCCTCAAGGCCCAGATTGGCGCAACCAACAACTACGGGCCGCTGCCACTCGACGTTGATTTCTCTGCAGAAGTGTTCGGCATCGACGTCTCCGACTGGCACTGGACCTTCGGTGACGGCGGCACGGCCGACGTACAGTATCCCACGCACGAGTACACTGAGGCAGGCTTCTACGGCGTTTCGGTGACGATGACTACAGCACAGGGTCCGATGACCAAGACTTACGACGGTCTGGTTTCTGCATATGCTGACACCATGAGAATTGCTGAAGTGGCAGTTGATCCGGGCGACCACGTCGTGGTCGATGTGAACATTCACAACCACCTTCCGTTGAAGGAGATGCTGATCCCCTTCACGTACGACGGACCGATGGATCTCGAGTACGACTCCTGCACCACCAACGGCTGCCGCACCGATTACTTTGAAATCGTTTCGTATTCCAGTATCGACCCGAACAACTATCGATATACCGTATTCCTCAACGCATCGAATTCCGGCACCGAACCTTATCTGGAACCGGGCGACGGTCCGATTCTGCGGTTGTTCTTCACCGTACCGGAGACTGCTGATGAAGCGCCCAACCCGATTTCGTTTACTTCTTACGGTGCTTTCACACCGAATGTGACCACGTACGCCGGGACCTATGTGCCGGACCTTCAAGATGGCGCCCTGCAATTCAGTTGTTGTCGTGGTTCCTCGGTAGGCAATGTCGACAACTCAATTGACAACCTGATCACTATGGGTGACCTGACTGTGCTGATCGACCATCTGTTCATCAGCCTCGATCCGTTAGAATGTGAGGACGAGGGCAACATTGACATGAGTCCTGACAGGTTGATCACGATGAGTGATCTGACGGTGCTGATCGACCACCTGTTCATCAGCCTCGATCCGCTTCCGCCCTGTCCGTAAGACACCCGGACCGACAGTATCATAGACGACGAAGGCCGCCCCCGAGCACACCGGGCGGCCTTCGTCATTCTACCCACCTCAGCCTTCTTGATACTCCATCCACTAATCCGTGGGCGGCAGAAACCCGACGAATTTGCCGTCCTCACTCCCACAAAAGGAACACGACGCTCCCGGTTGAACCGAAAACGCCGTGCGGACAGGAACAATTGTCTCTGTCGTCACCAGGATGACTTGGCGGACATCAGCATGTATGCCACCAGGTACAGTACCGCACCCAGTATGAGCGCCGCAGCAAAACCGTAGGAAAAGGCAACCAGTACTACAAGCGTCGCACCCAACACCGAGGCGGCTCCATTGACCGCAAAGCCCCAGTCAATCAACTCTCCAACTCGCCTGGTCCCCTTCGGGAAAGGCATCCCCATGAAGAACCCAAGCGGGAATAGAAGCAGCGCCGTGGCCATGATTCTTGGGACTAGCGTCAGACCACTCAGCCCGCCGGTAACGAATGGGAACACAAGCGCGTCGAGCAGTATCCATCCAACAATACCGAAAAATGCCGTGCGGTGGCTAAAACTCTGACTGAATCGACTGCCGATGCCGGATGCTACCAGGAGTGTAAGCAGCACGGTGGCCATGCAGTAGATCGATGCCCCAATGAACAACGCATACTTCTGGATGAGCACTACCTCCACCATCATGAAAGCCATGCCAATCGTGAAGAAGTACAGCCAGGGCACCGCCTTGAGCTTGTCCCCTTTTAAGAAGTACGGAATCAGATTGATCGGGAGAACGATCAGGATAACCACGCCAAGGATAATCAGGATGATCACCTTCGACAGCGGAAAACCGCCGAAATCAGCAAACTTGCCAACCTTGTCGAAACGCTCCCAGCTAAGATTTTTCCACAGTCCCAGCTGCGCGACGAACGGACGATCATCAGTGCACGGTGAGAGATCAACCGGCGCATCCTCTATCCCCTCCCATCCGTTTTGTACGATGCGATTGATGAGATTGTCTTTGAGCGAATCTGCGGCGGGGTAAAGCAAATACTTGGAATAGGCACCGCCAGCTTCGAGGGGTCCGTACGCGCTGGCGACAATCTCCTCTGTGAGAGGTTGTTTTGAAACCAGCAGCAGCTTCCTTCGGGCGTTTGGCATATCGTAGATCGCAAAGTGATCGGTCGGTTCTTCAACTCCGAGTATCTCCAGCGCATCAGTCAACTCTGATACCAATCGCGGCATGTACACCTGATGTTCCATTGAAAGGAATCCGCTGTCACTGAGGCAATTCCAGTAGTCGATGAACGCCTCGGTGGTAAACAGGTAATTCTCCGCCAGGGCAAATGACCCAGAGGCCAGAGCGGCCCACGTGTTGGAACTTAGCGAGTAGATAACATCGAATTTGTTCTCGAATCGCTTCACGTACGTACGAGCGTCCTCCGAGACAACAATCACTCTCGGATCGTTGTAGATATTCCCGGAGTACTTGTCGCTGGTAATAATCGCACCGGTCGAGTCTCGGAAATTCGGCACATACGGCGGTGGTTGCTGCGCAACAGCTTGTCCGGCAGAATCGACCTCCGGCTCCTCTTGAACCGTGGTATCCTCTGCCGGCGGATCAAAATCGATATAGCCGTCGGGATCACCGTGCTGCATCATGTGGTTGATATGCGGGTTGACCTCGACCGCATGAACCTCGGCTGCCTGTTCGGCCAGTCCCTGAAGCACATCCATTCCGCCACCGGCACCCAGAGACAGAAAAACACAGGAGTCGAACCGATCAATCAGGTTAGCAACGTTGATAGACCAATCGTTGGAAGTTGTATCGTCATAGTTGAAATCACCGTCGAACGGCGGAATCGGCGAGTTGGCCGTGTTGTCGATTTCAATACCACGGTAGTAACCGTTGAAATCATACACCTTGATCTTGGCCATCGCATCCCAGTGTTTGTAGATGACCGGGGCACGGTCCTGCCCCTCGACCTCAAGCAGGCCGGGGGCCTTCGGGCAGAGCCAGACGACAGCCAGAGCCAACACGATCGGTACAGCCTTCATCGCCCCCTTGCTGGTCAGGAGAGCGGCTATGAGAATAGGGAAAGCAATCAGGAACGTTGCCGCCGGGGTTCCGAACGTATTCATCAGCCAGATGATCGCAACCACCCCCACACCGGCACCTACAAGGTCGGCCATATACAATCGTGGCATGTCCTCGTGATTCCGTTTAAACAGCATCGCCAAACCAATACCGCCCCAGAAGAAGGCCGAACTCAGAAGTATGACCGTGACGAGAAATTTGCCAATCATACCCCAGTTGCTGAACAACTGGGAGAAATCAAGACCGATTTTGAAAACGAGTATCGGACCGATGATCGCCATCAGTCCGGTCAGTGACAGATACACGCCGAGCATCGACTCCCGATTCAACAA
The DNA here is from genome assembly GCA_963664195.1 of uncultured candidate division Zixibacteria bacterium. Classification (GTDB taxonomy): domain Bacteria; phylum Zixibacteria; class MSB-5A5; order GN15; family FEB-12. Next base: position 2,350,258 of record OY760907.1, on the reverse strand, counting down.
CGGCAGAAGCCGGAGCGCGAGTGCCCCGAAACCGAGGCCTAGTATCGCCAGCGAGAGTACAAGAAACGCAAAAGTGTAGAAGAATTCAGCCGAGAAAATCCGGGTCCAGGATAACTCCAATGCGATCAACGTAATCGACATCAAAGCTATCACCAGGTAGTTGCGGCATTTCATAAAGAGATATCTCCGAATCTGCAGGGGAGTAAAACAAGTCTTCTCTTATCCATCCCTTTACTTACGGACCGCGTGCGTTTTTGTTTAGTCAAAACGGAAACTGCAATCACTATTGACACTTGGCAACATGCAAAACGGGCAGGCCCCGGAGTTCTCCTCACTCTACGCGAAGCATCGATAAGTAGAAAGTGTTTGCCGCTTGATCACTCTTCAATCAGCACTTCGAAATCCTCTCGCCCCCGAAGCGCATCGAGATCCCCGTCCGTTCTCGCACCGGCGACCAGTTTCGGATTGAGCTTCAGCGCTTTCTCAAGAGCAGCCATCGCCTCCTCGACGTTTCCTGCCGCCAGACGAATCACCGCCAGATCATAAAGCACTTCCGGATGTTCCGGAGCCAACGCGGCAGTATGCTCCATATACGGCAAGGCCTCGGCAAACATCTCCTGCGTGAACAAAGTCCAGGCATCGTTCCAGGCATAGTTGACCTGGGCTAGTTTGAGAATACGACCAAGCTCCATAAACGGTTCGGCATGGTCATCGACACGTATGTCAATAGCCCTATCCGTGTATCCTCCATAACCGGCTCCTTCCCTGACGACGAGCAGAGCCGCGGACTGCTTTCCACGTGAGTCTCCCCCGTTTGCCTCACCTGCCAGCAAAGCCGCGTACAAGCGATCGGCCAGAGTGCCCTCGGTTTCAAGATAGGCGCTTTCCATTGCTGTCACGACAGTTTCCCCGGCGAGGATATTCCCCTGCACGGCATACCCGACTCCGCGACGCCCCCCGGCCCAATCCATGCAGCCCGTTCCCGTGTAGGTGGCCGAGCTGCCATCGGCTGATACTATGCCCACCTGACGTCGCTCCGGTTTGTCGTCGCCGCGAAGCAACACCTCCATAGCCTCATCGGGAGTAAGCCCCTTGTCGAGCAACTCCAACCCGCGCGAACCGAAAGTCGTGTTGGCAAAAGACTGCGTCGCCACCGCCCCCACACCTGCCTCTGCCCAGGGCACCACACTGCCCACAGCAAAAAACCGCGAGGCAACAGCCACACCGAGTTCTCCTGTTATCGAGTCATGAGCAACGATAGAGAAGGTCGCGATGTCCTGCTGGTCCCGTGTCAACTCAGCGGCACTCACAGTCGCGAGAGCCAGCGCCGCGCCCGCTGAGAGAAATGTCGCCACATGCAGCATTCGATTGTTCTTCATAGCAGAATCCTCTGATTCGAGGTTAGGTTACTGCTGACACCGTAGGGAAAGCGGATGTATCTCGTCAACAAAAAGCGCGGAGAGGAACGCGCAGACGACTCGATCAGTTGCCGATCAGCTTGACGTTGCGTTTGCCAATCTTCTTGATCTTCTTCCTAAAGGTTTCAAAATCAACGAATTGTGACGTGTCTACGGAATACGCATGATAGGCCTTGCTGAAACTGACGCGAACTGTATCTCCTGCGATCTCCGAGTTCGTATGCACTTCTCCAAACGGAAACACTGCACTGTCTGCCCGGGGCACTGCTATAGAGTCTGCAGAGACATTCTCATCCCAAGTCACCGTAACGGAATCAACAATTACATCCGGATAAACGAGGTCGAGCGGATATTCACGGCCGTCAAACTCCTCCTCCTCGCGATCACTCAATTCGAAAAACTCATAGGGACTGCAGTAGAGCTTTTTGCCGATTTTGTCCAACTTCTTGATACGGCTCCCTTCAATGTTGATGACCAGCGGTGCCTCACGATCCTCAAGGTTCAGTATCTCATGCGACAAGACGCGATACCGCTTTTCTCCACCGGGCAATCTTCGCCCCACAAACCGCTTCAGTTCGTCCTGGTCCAGGCCCGGAATGTAGTCGCGAAGATACCTGGCATAGTTACCGGAAACGCAATACTCGACAGCAAGACTCGCCCTGCCGTTGGCCGCGATAGCAATATGACTCTTGCGTACAGTCGAATTGTCGTCACACTCACTGGCCGCAGTTCTCCATATCTCGCCTCCACGATTTGTGACGACAACCACTTCAACATCTTCATCCGACCACGGCAGATCGCCGTACTCACACTTATCGCAGGTGGGGTCCATCCACACCGTATCCCCGTCTGCGACAGCGACCGTTATCACATGACCGAATCCTGTACTCGGGAACTCGACGTCGAGCGGTCTCCGGTCTCTGGTGCGTATCAGTACGGGATACGCCTCAATTCCGTTCAGCCTGAGCAGCGACACGAGAAGCGTCGACATATCCTTGCAATCGCCGTAGCCGCGCTCCCACGTCAATTCAGCAGCATAGGGTTGCCAGCCACCAACGCCGATTTGGACGGCAACATACCGCGTGTGGTTGACGACTTCATCGTAACACGCTTTCGCAATCTCCTGCTGCGAGTCACCGGCGATTGAGACACCTTCCGGCATAGCACTCAAGTACTGCTCGGCGGTCAGATCAAGATACCAGTCACCAATTGCCTTCCAGGTGTTGTCGGTGCACTCGTAGGAATCCATGGCGAAGCGTTTCGGAGAAAACACGACACGCCTTCGTTCCTGATCGCCGGCCGGCACGTAATCGACATCGTCGAGTGCCGGCACGTTTCGCGATCTCCAAGAGTAGACGTCACCGTATGAGTTGCCGCCTCGTGAAAATTCAACATTCTCGCCGAACATCTTGTAATCGAACTGAAATCCGCGTGGAGCGTGCAAAGTGTATGCCGCTTCCGTAATCGGAATACTGTACTGCAGCCAGACATCGGGCCAGAAGAACAGCGAACGATGCTCCACTTCGTATTCGTATTCAATCGAGTACGGAAACTGCGCCGCCTTCAGCTCGGAGAAGTACGTGCAGTCGTCACTGTAGAGAGAGCTTCCGTCATATCCGCTGGCCTTCTCAAAGTCACCCTTCTTCCGCTCGTACACCTGTTTTCCCTGCGCGTCGATGACACGAGCGCAAACAGATTTCAATTCGCTGAACCTGCCAACGTGAAGAGACAATCGATTGTACCCCTCCCCCACGGCGCTTTCGATTGTACGTTTGGCCGAGCATTTGAGCGTCAGGCTGCTTCCATCTTCGCCGATACGACAATCCCAACGTTCGTAGTCATAGACAGCTCCCTCGTCTGATTCAGCATATGCGAGAGAACCGGCGCCAGAGATAACCAGCGCCAAGAAAACATAGCCGACTGTTGCAGATATCAAGGCATGTAGCGCAGCCCTCCCCGCGCATGATTGCTCGTCTGAGACGTAGCCCATCTACAGATCACTCTCTGAAAGCACTATCGCAACTTCGTCTTCAGAAGCAATCGCAATGTCTTCGAACAGGTGTCTCAAACTACCGTACTCACGAGGTGAAAATAGGGGCTCTGCAATCTCTAATCGAGACACAACCACCACACAGGAATCTTCAATGTAACTATTCCTCTTGAACGTAATCCCCGCCCTCTCCTTCAGAATGTCCTCCGGAAGCACCAGTGAAACGGCTTCGTCCTCACTGAAAATCCGAACCGTATTCAGGTAGACTCTGGGATAGGCGAAATCAACAGGAAAGTAGCGCCGTTCGCTCTCAAACGGGTTCGTGCGAAAGTCATAACTAACCGGTTTCACGAGGATATTGTCATCGAGGGACCGCGCAAGGTCTTCGGATGTGTAGTTGACGTACATATGAAACTCGTTGAGACTGTCCATCTCGCAATGGTAATCGCCCAGATTACAGGGAACATCAAGTTTATCAATAATGCGTTCCTCGACAAACTCATCCGGCTTTGACTCATCGTACTGTCGGCCATAGCTTGCCGCGCAATACCCGCTGAATTGGCACGAGGTACTGCAGGTCACGAGGCCTTCGGCATCCACGTGCATTCTTGTCTCGTCGGCCCTGTAGGAATTGGCTGACTTTGTCGTGACTCGCACCAGTTCCGACTGCTTGCCGTCGATCAGCAGACCCGCATCGGACAGACAGTAGGGGGGGAGCAAACCGTACACAGCATTCCTGTTTGAAGTATCCAGGAACTCCCATTCGTTGCCAAGTTGAACGAAGGCGACAACTCTGTTGAACTGTTGAATATTCGGAAACGAGGGATCAAGTTTCCCATTTGCCCTGGTGCTGATGAGGACAGGGTACGCGACCAACCCGGCTTCCTTGTGCAGCTCCGCCAGCAGGAGGTTTTTGCCGGACGCCGTCTCTCCCTGCACCTCCAACAACTTGGAGAATTTCTCGTGAGCAAACCAGTACCAGTAATTGTGCTCAAGCGTGGCGATCTCCGATTTCACGTAATCAAAAAGGGCGCGCGACTTGTCCCGGTCGTCGGTCAGGCCGGCAGTGATTTGCGTCACAATATCCTTGAGCTTGCCCCCTTTGTTGAAGTATGTCCCGAAGTCCCTCTGCAGGTCCTCTCCGATCTCGCTCCAACTCTTCTTGAACGTCTGAATACCGGTCGGTGTACGGTAGGATTCGATCTGGAACCTCATTGAAGACCGATAGTCATCGATAGAACTCATGTATGGCTCGTCGTTCATAGGGACCAGGTCAACCAGCTTCCAGGTGTACTTCTTCATCTTGCTGACGTGACCGAAAGTGGGATTCGGATTAGGCACTTCAACGACAACCGGCGTCTGCAATCGAGGATGGATGTTCTGGTATGAGACATCGTATGACCAACCGGCAACAAGCGTCACCGAAAACTCCGACAGCATTGTGTACAGGTAATTTTGGAAGAATCGCGGTTTCAGGTACCAGAAGCGCTCGGTACGTATCTGATACTTGTATTCGAGAATCGTCCCCGGCTCCAGCGCAGGAAAAGTGAAGGATCGTTCTGTCCAACGACCAACTTCTTTCTCGAAAATCGCATCTTTTTCCACCTTGTGCTTTTTGCCGTCCGGTGTGATCGTGTGGGCCTTGAACCCCTTGACCTTGTCGTATTCCTCATCAAATGTCAGTGACCAATCGCCTGCCTCCTCCACACCGGCCTGGTTTAGAATCTTAACTCTCGTGTGGTAGTCTATCTTGATCACGTCCGAGCCGACATGCATGGCTGCCTTGTCGAACAGGATTATAGCATTGGCCTCAGGATAGTCTTCGGGTGCCCCCGCACGCCATTCCTCATCGGAGATTTTCCCCCAGTCCTGAGAATACACGGAGCAAGAGATGAGAAGCAGAATTACTAGAGTGCAGGTGGAGCTGATAATCGGGCGCGTGAAGGACATGATACCTCCCCATGTCGGTTTTTCCATAAGCGGAGATCAATCGCTCTGATCACCGGTCGCGGAGTTCATTGCTGTGTGTCTTACGGGCATTGTCAATCCCTTACGTGGACAAGACCGTCCTCAGAGTATAGAGGATATTCCCCCAGTGCGCAAGCTCTGTGTATCATCTGATCAAATTCACGTCCTCACAAAGGAACCGGCCGTCCCTGTATGGGGCGGCCGGTTGGTATCGATCTCTCTGGTTGAGTGTTGTCGTTTGGACAGTCACCCAACCGGTATCAATCTAACAGATTACGGACACGGCGGCAGAGGATCCAGGCTGATAAACAGGTGGTCGATCAGTACCGTCAGGTCGCTCATCGTCACCAATTCATCGGCACTCAAATCCGTATTGCCCTCGGCCGGACAAACCAGCGGATCCATGCTGATGAATAGATGGTCGATCAGAACCGTCAGATCATTCATCGTCACCAACTCGTCAACACTGCCGTCCACATTACCCACCGACGGACCGGAACAACAACCGGCAGATATCGTCATCGTTACCGGAAGCGACATTGTCGGCGTGTCACCGTCGTTGCAGTTGAACACTACCGAGCCGGTGTAGTCACCAAGCTCCATACCGGCGGCGTCAAAGTTCACGTGCACCGTCCGCGTGCCGTACGGTTCAACCGTGCCGCTCGCCGGCTCGGCCGAAAGCCACGACGCGGCGCCGATATTGATCGCCAACTGGTCGTGCATGTACGCCGCGTTATACAGAACCTGCAACGCATCGTTTGCGGCTGAGTTCTGAATTCCGATTGTGGCGCTGTTCAGACCTTCGGTGTCTGAACCCGGATCCATCGTGTCGTACTGGAACGTGATCTGCCCGTTCGCGTACAGAAGAATCTGGAAGGACAGGTCGCCGGTCCCGGCCGGACTCACATAGTTGCGCACATGGTCGTAGCTGACAATGAAACGACCGTTAGCCGCATCATGGTAATAGTACACATGACCCGGGACTTCTGGAGGATCAATGTCATCGTGCCACACGCCTATGTACGACTTGAAGTTGTCATCAGGAAGAGGACCGCCTGAGGCCCGACCGTAACCCGAATCAAACGAAATAAAGCCGTTCGAGCCGATGTACAACGCACTGTACAGGCTGTCGTAGAACGGGAAGTCAAAGCCGATCGCCAAAGGCGATCCGTACGACGGAGCATAGTTGTCATCACTAAGCGTGATCTCCGTGCCCAACGTCGAAATGTCAATCCAGCCAAACACCGGACCACCAGCTTCGTCGGAATCTATCCACGTGTAACCGTAGGCATCCGGACCGCCCGATCCCTTCGTCTGGGTATCATAGAACGGCTCCTGCTGACCACCCTTGTCAGGATCGGTTGCGCGGTAGCCGATAGGCGTTGCGGTCTCCTGAACTGCGGCAACACCGTTGGCCTTCATATCCATCTGGCAACCTACCGAATAGAGAAGGTTACCCGGACCGCTGTTCGTCACGACCAGCTCATATGTCGCCGTCTCTTCCGGAGACACACGCTGCTCAATGCTCGTCTCTGCGATCTCCATCTTCGGCGAGTACACGTGCAACTGCACCGGGACACTGCCGCTGGCATTCGAGTTGTCGTTTGATGTAAAGTTCATCGCGCCAACATGATCACCACCAAGCAGACCGGTCGTCTGGATCGTCACGACTACGTCGACACTATCACCGGCAGGAACCGTTACCTTGTCGTAGGCGAAGTTCAACCAGGCATCGTTGGTCGAGAACCAGACTCCAAGGCTGCCATCGCCCGTGTTGTACACGCGGATCGACTGCTCACCGGATTCACCGGGCTGAAGGCTGTCAACCAGAACGGCCGGAGCAAAGCTCATCGAAGCGGAACCACTGCCGCTGTATCCCTTCAACTCGATATCATCAATGTTCCAACCGGAGTACTCTCCCGAACCGTCGGTCGAGCCTAGACCCCAGCGCATCTGGAAGCCCGGGTTGTTGTCCGCGATGGCCGACATGTCGTAGAACTCTTCCGCCCAGGCGGTCTCCTGGTTCGTGGCGCTGTTCGAGAACAGGTTTACCCAGTTCTCGCCGTCGAATACCTCAAAATGCGCATGGTCATAAGTCGAGGACTCACAACCCAGCCAGTGCCAGTAGCGCATCTCCACCCCTGTCATCTCGGCGCAGTCGATCACCGGCGAGTAGATCCAGAAAGTCTCACTGAGACCCGAACTGTACAAACCGGCCGAGGTCAGATCGTTACCCAGTACCCGGTTGTCAGAACTGGAAGTATGATCCTCGGTAGGATCGAGACGGCCGGTCGTGCCGCCGCCGATACATTCACCTATCTGCCACTCAGCGTCACCGCCAAGACCGGTCCAGCCGAGATCGGCCGAGAAATCGTCGAAGTAGAAGACCACCCGGTCACCTACCGTCAACGAGAAGTTCAGTGTGGTCGTGTAACCACCGGTTGTGGACAGAGCCAGATCAACCGACACTGCGTGACCCATCGGGCAGCCTGCGTCGGCCGTGGCCGTGTACACGTTACCGGCGTTAGACGCCGAAGCACTGGCGGCGATGTCGCCGAACAGACCGTAGTCATCGTCAATCGTGACGTACGAATCGGACTCGCTCAGGTAGGCCTCGACACCAAAGGCATCGCCCGAACCGGAGTTCTCAACAGTGACAATAATGTCAGCCGTTTCACCCGGATCAAGAATACCGTTGCCGTCGCCACCAAGAGCGTCATCAATGGATACAGACACATAACCGATTTCAGGAGCGTGGACCGGGATGGTGAAAGTACCTTCCCACGTATCCCGCGCCGTACCGGTTACGGTCAGAGTGAACGTGACGACGTGGCCGTCAGGGACGCTCGGCAAAACGTCGAACGCAAAGGCGTCGGCGATGTTGCTGAGACCAAAGTCACCGGCGATTGTGCCGTAGGCTTCGGTGTCATCGGTGATCGTCACGTAACCGTCAGCGGTGGCGATGGTCGCGTTGACGTCAAGAGCGTCGTCCGGACCAACGTTCTTCAGCTGCATGCCGAGAACGATGCTCTCTCCGAAATCCACCATGCCATTGTTGTTGCCGGCGGCATCGTCAATCGTGCTAGCCGAATGTAGAATCACATACGGGCCGGAAGGAGCGATTACCTGCACGGTCGTGATGTACGGCATTCCGTTGAAACTCGTCACCGTCAACGTCACAGCCTCACCCACCGGAAGCTGGTCCGTGAACGGGATACTCGCCAGGCCGCCGTGCCGTCCGTGTAAGCCGAGCCGTAGAGCGTGCCGTCATGATAGATGGCACAAAGTGCGCCCTCTTCACCCGCTACCGTCACGTCGAAATGCGTGTCCGTAAACAGCATGATCGCCGCGTGCGTCACGGTCAGATCGGCTGGCGTGTCCGTGCGAAGCAGCAGGGACGGGTCTCCGAATATATGCCACGTGTCGGCGTTCTTCACTCCGTCGCCGCCCGCATCAAGCTCGATCATCTTCGCCGAACCGTTAAAGCAGACTCCACCCATCGTCACCTTCGCCTGCGCTACCAGCAGGTCGGCCATTTCATCCTGACCGTCCATCGGCGGCACCCAGTCCTGGTTGATCGACGACATGAACGTCGCAACCGCACCCGTCGGCTCACCGTTGTGCTGCGCCCGAAGCCACGCCTCGGCGAAACACGTCGGACCGTCGAACTCTCCGTTCACACACGCAACGCTCAGAATAAACGGCAGCATATCGACATTGGTCAAAGCGTTCACGTCCGCGTTGTTGAATCCCGACGTCACCCACTCCTGCGTGTCGCCGTGACCCGTGTAGTTGACCAGCGAACGCCCCTCGTTCAGGGCAGCAGCCACCGCCGCATCCGTGACACCGTTGGCGGCGTACAACTGATCCACCGACGTATACGTGAACCCAAGAAGATCGTCGCGAATCAGGTCCATGTGGTCATCGTCGTACTCACCGTTATGCCCCGTGCCGTCCGCGGAAGCCACACCGGCGGCCTTGTGAAGCCAGTCACCCACCACCGGACTGCTCTCGTAAGCTATCGTGCGCTCCACCTGCGTCTCGACATCTGAAATAGACTCAGCCGAAAAACGACCGATGAAAGCATCCGGGTAATCGTCGGAGCCAACCAGCTTCATGTAGGTCGGATCCGAAGCACCGCCGGAAGAACTCGGCGAAGTCACCTCGGCGTAGTCGCCGACCAACAGCACAAACGCCAGATTCGTGCTGTCGTAGAAGTCCGCAATGAAATCGCCGATCGCCGTCGTCGTGTTGCCGATCGTCGAGATATCCACCAACGTCGTCTTGATACCCTTCTGCATCTTCCACTCTACCAGCGGAAGCATCGCGTCATGGAACGCGTCGTACGTGATAATCAGCAAATCGCCCGCCTCACCAAGCGAAGTGTACTTCGACTGATTTGCGTAGTTCACAAAACGACGACCGTACACTAGATCGAAATCCGGGGTCAACGTCTTGGCTGACATATCACTGGTGAACGCATTGATCCTCGCCGGACCGTCAGCAAATACTTCCACCGTCACCGAAGTATAGACACGAAGTGTCTTCGTTTCCGGGTTGTACTGGAAGGCGTTGACATCGACTACCAGACCACGGTAGTCGCGCATGATGAACGGGTCGCGGATATTCGCCAGTTCGGACGGATAGAACTCGTCTTTCTCGTAGACCGAGCCAAACGCGTACGGAATGCTTTCCGGATCGATGTCACGGGTGATGCTGCCCTTCGACGGAGCAACCGGCACGTTTTCGTAGTCGACGTATTCCGCGTCGATCACTTTCACCTGCATCCGGGCGTCGTCCGGAATGATGATACTCCGGCTCAAACGCGGCAGTTGCGGCTCGCCTTTGTAAAGCAGGATGCCTTCGCGGTCGATGCTGACCTGCTGGTACGTCTCGCCGTTTATGTCGAGAGGAGATTGTTCGAACGCGCCCACGTCAAACCGCAGGACCGTCCGGGAGGAGTTCGACTGCTCAACCGTCACGTCGACATCGTCATACGTCGCGCTGACTTCCACTCTCTCGCCGAAGGCCAGAGAGGCAAACAGAAATACTCCCAGTAATGCAATCGTTAATGCTTTGGACATAGGAACCCTTCCTATAGTGTAGTAAATAGAAAACCAGATTTGTTTACAGGTCGTGCAGTTGTACTGCGAGTAGCGTGCAGGTCGCACAGGGCGACACTGTTGTCGCTATTAATGTATCCTTGATATCATTTCAATATAACAAGAAAGGGCGTATTTCCAACATAAAAGCGGAAATTGAAGCCCTGATTGGACCCGGTGAAAATGCCTTGAGACGAGGCAAAAACACTCTTTTCGAGAAGCAACGTATGACACGAATTGACACGTGCAGTCCACACAAAAGAAACGGGCGACAGAAGTCTGTTCTGCCGCCCGCGTATTGTGCGATTCCTATCGATTGAAGGAATCTGTGTGTATGAAAGCTATTTCAACAGGACCATCTTCCGCGTTTCGGAATTCGATCCCGCCTGAATTCGGTAGAAGTAGATGCCACTGGCGACCTGGGCACCGGAAGCATTCTCGCCGGTCCATTCAACCTGATGAGTGCCGGCTTCGTGGAATGAATTGGTCAGAGTGATGATCTTCTGACCGGTGATGTTGAAAACCTCCAGCACGACATCCGAGGCCTCAGGCAGACTGAAGCTGATAGTGGTCGTGGGATTGAACGGATTCGGGTAGTTCTGGTTGAGAGCGAAGTCTCCCGGTAATCCGGGAGCGTCCTTGGGCGCCGTCCGTACGATAGTGAAGAACTGATCCCGGTCGTCTCCGGAGACTTCAATGCTCGAGACGAGGCTCATGTCTTCGACTATGACCAGACCGTCACCATCGGTTCCTTCTACTAGTCGGTACTCCGACTCGCCGATACTCGCCGGATCCCAGGAGAGCATCGCCGTACGCTCGCCCTGTCCCGGCTCGTTGCCGGTCGGGTTGATCGCGAGTGTCCAACTCTCGGTGACATTGTCAGTCGAGCGAACGTCGCGATAATACGGACCGTCCCATCCTTCACGATACAGTCTCATACCAACCGTGTATTCCGGAGCCTCGGGTGGCGACAGAAGAGTCGAGGACTCAGCGGCAACACCCAGTTCCACACTGGCGGCTGAGATGGCGCCGACAGCCTCACGCACGGCCGTCAAGACCAATCGATCTGAGCCACTCAACGCGAGAGCCGCTGGGGCAGCAGCAGGGATGCTGCAGCCAACTTCCAGGTTACAAGCAGTACTCAGATTCACCCAGTAGCCGCTGTTGGGCAAAGCCTCGGTAACCGCCTGATACGAACCGTCGAATCCGTACATCGCCGACAGCGCTCCTCCCGGAGTCGTAAGCGGAGTAGCGCTGCAGTTCGGAGCACCAATCAGATGCCAGCCCTCGGTCACGTCTGCGGAACAATCAGTAACCGGAATGCCGGAGAGGACAAGGCTCACAGCCTCCGGTACTTTGACCCAGTAGCCGACGCACGTTTCCAACGTCGTAACTTCCTGATATTCGCCGTCGAACTCAAAAGCCACTTCGGCGGTCGGGATGATGTCGGTCAATTCAGTCGATGAGGGCACCACCGGCAGCGATACCAGGTTCCAGCCGGCATCCAGATTCAAGGTTGCCCAGGTTGAAGCACCGCAATCGCCGGAAATCCAGTGAACGGTGTAGTAGCGTGAGGTCTGCACGTCACAGACTTCAAATGAAGTCGTGCTTCTCATGTCAGCCACCACGATCGGACCATCGGGGTCAATACCTTCCCTGAGGACATAATTGTTATCAGGGCTGAATTCCAGCGGGTCCCAACTCAAGGTAGCACATCGAGCCGGAGTCGGAGCGCCAGCATTTCCGTGCGGGTCAAGATCGATCGTCCAGTAGTTGCAGTCTTCACCGAACATTCGGACATCGCGATAGAGCGACTCAATACCGTCCTGACCGACCAGCTGCAATCTGGTCGTGTACTCCGGCGGCGCGGGCGTCATCGGGGTGGTCACGACCTCAGAGGAAGTGCCGAGGATCACGGCGGATGTCGAGACAGCAGTTCCGACCGTCTCGCCCTGCGCACGTATCGTAGCAGTCCACAGAGCATTCTGCGGAGTATCAGTGACTGTTATATGAACCAGTTCCGAATCGCCCTCGAGTGCGGCGTCGAAGACGCGGAACCAGACATCGTACTCACCGGCCTGAAGGAAGCCCGGCATGAAACTGAAATCACCGCTGCCATCGGCATTGTCAACAAACATGGCGTTCTCGGGAACGTCCACGGCTGATAGCACAACGGTTTCACCGTCGGGATCGCTCGCGGTCATAGTGACGTCAAGGACCGAACCCTCAGCGACAGTCTGACTGCCGATTTCAGCCAGAACCGGCGGACGATTGACATTGGTCACCTCAATCGCAACCTCTTCAGAATCGGTCGCCATACCGTCGGTCGCGTAGAACGTCACGCTGAACGTTCCGGCCTGATCGAAGGACGGCGTAAACGAGAAGCTGCCATTGCCGTTGCCGTTATCGACAAACGTGGCGTTGGCAGGCAGAGTTGAGGTCGACAAGGTCGGGACGGTCAGATCCGGATCCGAAGCAGACACAGTAAACGCAAGGGTCTGGCCCTCATTCACCGATTGCGCACCAATCGCCGCCAGCGTCGGTGGCTGGTTGAGCGCACCTATGGTAAGTTCATTGGAAACGAATTCAGCGGAGGCCTCGTTCGCTGAGTAAGCCGTAACTCTCGACTGCCAGATATCACCGTCGGTTGTTTCTTCTGCAACAATCGTGTTTTTGCCATCCACGGTGGCCATGGCCGCGATCTGTTCGGGTGTGAGTACAAAGTCGTAAACGCGGGCATCATCGAGGTTACCCTCCCAGGCGAACTCGTTGCGAGTGGCGCCAATCTGAAGCCCGGCATCGGTTACGTCCATCCGGCTTGCCTCGACGATTGCAGTATCGATGGGTACACCGTCAAGATACAGAATCATTTCGCCGGTTGCATAATCAAACGTCACGGCACCGAAATACCATCGGTTCTGCTCAATGAGTCCAGCCTCGGACTCAACAATCTTCCAGTCACCGTTCTGCCCGGCACTGAGTCTCTCATCGAATGCAACACGCAATCCGTGACCTGAATTCGAAGAGTGGTCTCTGCCGGAAAGCATGTGCTGGTACTTGCGACCGGCCGTGTGATAGAACCAGATTGTCTTCGTGTACGAAGAAAGAGTAGGGAACGTATTGCCACACTCAATGTAGCTGAAGTCGTCAAAAGTGTAGGCTCCGCCGCCGTCATGCCCGCCGTTGGGGTCCCAGACGGGATTCCCGAAAGTGGAAATGGGGATATCGTTGCCCGACAGATCCCTCAGTCTGTTATCATTGCCGCTGGCGTCTGTGCCACCTTCAAAAGGCAGATACAGAGACATCATCGGTTGACCGTTGCGATACCAGGACGTAGCTGATGTCGTGGCTCCCAGTGTCAGATCGTGCGACGACTGCAGATCACCATCGCCGTCAGCCTGCAACTGGAGGTTGTCGAGTCCAACCGAAGGGTCTGAGACAACGACAGTAAAGTCCTGCGTAGCAGATCCTTCGCTGTTGGTGGCCTCAATCGAAACGCTGTATGACCCGACGACCGACGGCGACCAGGACAGTACGCCGGTCGTCTCATCAATCGTCATTTCAGCCGGACCGGAATTGAGCGCAAACGTCGGGTACGGACCGCCGTCGGCCTCAGCATCGTACACGTAGGGCTGACCCGCGATTCCAACCACATTTGCCGCAGAACTGAACACCGGCGCGGTCGGAATAATAGTGACGACATTCGACATTACGCTCGTTCCGGTCTCCGTATCGGAGAACGGTGTAACTTCAGTCTGCCAGGTATCACCGACAGCATCATTCTCGGTTGCACAGATGTGATCTGAGCCGGACGTGAACAATGTAGTAAGCTGATCTCTTGTGAGGGCGTGATTGTAAATCCGCACATCGTCGATAGAACCGTAGAAGTTGGAATTCGCATCCCCCTCATTCGCACCAACACGCACCGTCGGGTCCGTAACGTACTTCTCGCTTCCAACGGCATAGCCGGTATCGACCGGATAGGCGTCCTTGAAAATAATCATCTCGCCGGTTTCGATATCAAAGGTCACCGCTACAAAGTACCAGGAGTTGGTGTAGATTCTGCTCTTGTAATCCTCACTCTTGGCTATACGCCAGGAACCGTTGTGACCGGCCGCAAGACGGTCATCGAATTCGACTCGGAAACTATGCCCCGCATTGTCATCGAGATCACTACCAAGAATGTAGGTGTAGCGTCTGTCGACGGCGCGGTAGACCCAGGCCGTAATGGTATACGAGGAATTCGTCGGGAATCCTTCATCGGCACTCAGATAACTGTCGCCGTCGAGGAAATACCCGCCGGAGTTGTCATGCCCGACCGTGGCCGACCAATTGGACGTGCCGGTATAGCTAACCGGAACGTCGTTACCGGAGTAGTCCCGGACAGCACCGGCTTCGCCACCTTCAAGAGGAAGGTGGAACGACATGACCGGCGTGCCGTTGCGGTACCAGGCGGTCGCCGAAGTAGTGGCCGAACCTGTCAGGGTATAGTCACAGACCAGCCCCTCGTTTACTGAATTGTTGCCCAGCGAGGTCGACACCGTCAAGCCGGACAGATCAGGAGTCTGGGCAGTGGCAGCCGATCCGATGAGGACCACAATTGCCACCAGAGCAACCAGGCTTATGATTCCATTCACACTCTGACCGTTAGAAATAGTCATAGCAGTTCCTTATCAAAAAAAGTTCTGTATTTTGCTTAATATGACCAATACATCAGGGCGACTTAAGGCAAATACCGGTCCAAACGCAATACCCGACAATCATCGGCAAAATAGTTTTCTATGTTATTGCCCAGCAACTAGTTGTGACAAACTCGCCGGAGCGGGAATTACGCAAGCGTCTGCAACTATGCGCATATTTTGTGCATTGGCAGGGCGCTGGTGCGCCACAGGAATGTCATTTTAGGCATTGGAAGAACAATCGTTCAATCTGCATGCAACAAATCGCCGTCATTGAGGTATCTTGATACTATACGACTACTACATGACGCCTATACCTGATACGCAAGGTCGGCTGATACAAACGGCAAGAAGGCCCATTCTGAGATAGAGAGGTTTTCCATCGCCAATGCGATCACCCGATTGGGAGTGTGTGATGAATAAGCTTTCGGGTCTTCTCTCTCTGATCATCCTGTTTCTGTCGGCCACCGTCGGCGCCACAACCGAGGACATTCACCTCGCTGCCGAAACCGGCAATCTTGACAGCATCAAAGTCCTATTGCGAAATGATCCCCTGTTGATGGAGGCGGTCGACGACGGCGGCTATACTCCGCTCCACGAGGCAGCCTATGCCGGCCATGCAGATGTTGTTCGCTACCTCCTGGGTCTTGGGGCCGACGCAGATGCGGCATCGAACAGCGGCAGCACTCCCCTCCACGGTGCCGCGTACTACGGTCATCTGGCTGCGGTCGAAAGTCTGATCGAGGGCGGCGCGAACGTCAACATCAGTAACAGCGGTGGATACACTCCCCTGCTCTCGGCAATGGCGGGGGGACATACGGCGATAGTGCTGCGACTTCTCCGTGCCGGGGCCGACTCCGACGTCACTACGTCCGAGGGGCAGACCCTGCTGATGCGAGCAGCGACATCAGGTAGTGTAGAGCTGACCGAGCTCCTGCTGGCGAGAAACCCCGATCTTGAAGCCGTCGATTCATACGGCCGCACGGCCCTGCTGCTAACAGCTCGTGAGAGCGGCAACGCCGACATCGCCCGTCTGTTGCTCGACGCCGGCGCGAACATGAATGCGATCGACAACTTCGGCAGCACTCCTCTGGAACTGGCCGCATGGCGAGGTTTCGCAGGAATCGTCAATCTGCTGCTTGATCGAGGAGTCGAACTCCCGACTGATCTGGAGAGACTGAACCGGCTGCTCACCTACTCCACAGAGAAAGCTCTTCCCCGACTGTTCTCAGAAGTAGTTGCCAGAGGAGCCAGTACCAGTCGGAACAATCCGGACGATGGCACCTACCTGCACTCCGCGGCCACCGGCGGCAATACCGAGATCGTCCGGGGGCTCTTAGATCAAGGTTTGGCGATAAACGAACGAGACAAATACGGCTGGACACCGCTCCATTGCGCCGCTTCAAGAGGACGTCTGAATGTCGCCCGGCTGTTGCTTGAGGAAGGCGCTGACTTCAATCTCTCCTCCATAGCAGGCTACACTCCCCTCAGCATCGCGCGCGACCGTGGACACACTGACATGGTAGACCTGCTGCTACAACAGGGAGCCGAAGAATCGGTCGACGATTTTGCTACGCTTGACGGTCCGTATTTCGGTCAGACTCCGCCCGGAAACACGCCTGTCTGGTTTGCACCGGACATCGTATCGTCCCAGAGGTTTGAACACAGTAACGTGGCGTTCTCCCCCGACGGTACCGAGGCCTTCTGGAGTTCATCGTTCTATCTCGACGATTCCGGCTATACGTACTCGCGCATGATGACCTCCCGTATAGAGAACGGACATTGGACCAAACCGGCCATGGCATCGTTTTCCGGCATAAGATCCGGCGACGATGCTCCGTTCTTCTCACCCGACGGCTCGCAGCTATTCTTTGTCTCCTGGCGGTCAATCGACGACAGCGGACAGCGTGACAGTTTCCGCCTTTGGACCACGGAACGAACCGACACAGGCTGGTCGGAACCTCAGGTTGCTTCCGCCGAATTGAACGAAATCGGAGATCGAGCCTACCGGTCAATGGCGTCCTCCGGAAACGTCTATGCTGCCGGACAGGGTAACGATTATCGCCGTAGCAGCGACATCTTCATATCCCGCTTCCAGGACGGTGCCCATCTCTCGCCCGTCAACGCGGGAGGACAAGTCAACAGTCCTTTCGACGAACACGCCTGCGTCGCACCCGACGAAAGCTACATGATAATCAAGAGAATGGGGCACCCGGACGGATTTGGCGACGCGGACCTGTTTGTCAGTTTCCGCGATGATGACGACAACTGGACGACGCCGCTGATTCTGCCCCAACCGATAAACTCACCCGCGCGAGACTGGTATCCGTCGATCACTCTCGACGGCAAGTACTTGATATTCAACAGCCATCGCGGTGGCGGATCAGACTACTACTGGGTGTCTACTGATGCTATTACGCCAATGAGAGAACGAGCGTTGCGTTTGTGCCACGCAACCCGACCCGTTGGAACCGGCGTAGCCTTCCGGAAGAGCGGGCAGGTATTCGAACCACAGAGAACCAACTCGATAGGTCTTGGCGATCTGGACAGAGACGGCGATCTGGACATGGTCTGCTCCAATATGCACGACAACAGTTCACGTGTATGGCTGAACGACGGCAACGGGACTTTTGCAGTCACCGACCAACTTCTTACTGAAGAAGGACACGGCGTAGCAGTCGAAGACGTTAATTCGGACGGAGACCTTGACATATTCATGACCTGTGCGGACGAAAACCACAAATCCAGACTCTACCTCAACGACGGATCCGCCCGGTTCGAAGATTCTGGCGTGGAGCTCGGCGACTCCTTGATCAGCGGCAACAGAATTGAAATGCACGACATCGACAATGACGGCGACCTGGACGCGATCATCATGTACTATCAGGAAGACGACAAGGTTTTCCTCAACGACGGACACGGCCAATTCACCGAAGCGACCACACCGATTCCCGAAAACGCGACATGGGGAGATCTTGACCGCGACGGTGATATCGACATACTGGCCCGCGAGGTTGGGGTCGGCTTCAGAACACATCTCAACGATGGCCATGGCGCATTCGCCGTACACTGGGAGAAACAGGATTCTACCATAGTCCGTGGCAATATCGGATTGGCTGACCTCGATGGAGACGGAGACTTGGACGCCGTGGTTGGTGCCGGCGGTGGAGAGACCTCGAGGAAGACCGAAGTCTGGCATAACGACGGCTCCGGGAGCTTCAGCGACTCCGGCGAACGATTACAAGTGACGCTGTGGGGTCGTTTCGCCTTTGGCGACCTCAACGGTGACGGTTACTCCGATGCTTTTGTTACCAACTTCGGGATGCCGGATTACGTTTGGCTTAACGACGGAAAAGGAGGGCTGATTGACACTGGACTACGTCTGGGCGGTTATGGAGCAACGATCAATCCGGTACTCGGGGACATCGATGGTGACGGAGATTTGGACCTGCTCGCACCCGATTTCGGCGGTGGGTCAAACGTCAT
This sequence comes from uncultured candidate division Zixibacteria bacterium, assembly GCA_963664195.1. GTDB lineage: Bacteria > Zixibacteria > MSB-5A5 > GN15 > FEB-12. Next base: position 2,331,615 of record OY760907.1, on the reverse strand, counting down.
CTGGTTTAATGAACTGAAGTAGACCCACAAATAAGATTATGGCAGGACATGTTTCTATCAACTCGCACCAGTTGTCCTAAAACAAATCGGTGTATTTCCGCAGGACCCAAAAAAGGCCGCCGATCGGCGACCCATGAAAAAGCTGGCCATCGTGTACTATCTTAGAACTGCAACGTAGTTGTGGTGGCGGATAGAAAAGGCCGTCCCGGCACTACTTGGGACGGCCTTTTCCCCGGCACAAAATCCCGTACGGGAACCCACGGGATTTGTTTGGTCTCCTTCACCTTGGATCGCTGGACTGACTAGAACGCTTCCTCAACAGATCGAATTGCCTCTTCGGAAGCCACCGACTGTGCCTCGGCGGCAATCTTGGAAAAGTCCAGAAGAATCAGCGGGCGTTTTTCAAGTCTGGCAACGCCTTTGACGTAGTCCGAATTGACGGTCGTCACTACTCTCGGCGTCGATTCTATTGTCGAACCCGGTATCCGGAGAACTTCCTCGACGCCGTCGACAATCATTCCTGTCACTTTGCCGTCAACATCGCACACAATAATGCGGGTGTTCCTGTCCCCATTCGCGATCCTCCATCTCGAACTTCTTGCGAAGATCGATCACAGGTATTACTTTCCCTCTAAGATTAATCACTCCCTCACAGTGGTGAGGTGCTTGCGGCACTCTGGTAATCTCTACCATGCGGTTGATTTCCTGTGTTTTCAGGATATCAAGCCCAAACTCTTCCTGTCCGAGTGTAAATGATACTAGCTGGATCAATTCGTCCACGCCAGCATCTACTTGTCTTATTTGTTCAGTCATCTGATCATCCTTGGTTTGTGAGGACGAGGGGTGGCCCGTCAGGCCGCCCCTCGTTGGTGCAGGAAGGCATTGCACTCTCAAGCCCATATGTGGGGCTATGCGGGCTCCTCTATCTTGAATCGCGCGACCATTTGCTGCATTCCGTCTGCCTGTCGGTTCAGTTCCTCGGCCGCAGCCGCCGACTGCTCGGCGCCGCTAGCAGTCTCTTTGGTGATTGATGCCACGCCTTCGACATTTTTCGATATCTGCTCGGCGGCCGCCGACTGCTCCTCTGCCGCAGTAGCGATTTGCTGGATCATATCCATTACTCGCTGAGACATTGTTACGACTTCAGTCAGGCTGTTGCCAGCTTTGTCAGCCAACTCACGACCGCTTTCCACTTCATGGACACCGGCCTCCATCGACTCGACAGCATCGGCGGTTTCCTGCTGAACACCTTTTATCATATCCGTAATCTCACCGGTTGCTTTGCCCGTCCGTTCAGCCAGTTTGCGCACTTCGTCAGCCACAACGGCAAATCCGCGACCCTGCTCTCCTGCCCGCGCCGCCTCAATCGCCGCATTCAGGGCAAGTAAGTTGGTTTGATCGGCGATGTCATCGATGACGCTAACGATCTCACCGATCTGGTCGGCCGACGCGGCAAGTTTCGCAATCGATTCCGCCGATTGGCGAACAGTCTCATTGATCTTTTGCATACCGTGAATCGTCTGACTGACAATCTGACCGCCGCTGGTAGCAGTATCGGAGGCGCTTCGGGAAGCATCGGTAGCTTCGCCCGCGTTCCTCGAGGACTCCACAATGGTGACACTCATCTCTTCCACAGCCGTAGATATCTGGTTCATCTGCATGGCCTGGTCACCTGCGCCTCGTGACATCTGCTCTGAGGACGAGGCGATCTCGGAGGCGGCCGATACCAACTGGGTGGCGTTTTCGCCCATTTCACGCACCATACCGGTCAGATTCTCAGTCATGAGCTCCAACACGCCACCAATCTGACTCTTGGCCTCCATTGTGCCTTCGATGGCTTTAGCCAGTGTACCGAGCTCATCGCGGGAATCGAGGTCGATTTGCTCCATCTCGTTTTGTTCGATCTTCTGGGTCAAATCGTTTTGGGATATCGCAGTAACAACGTCCACAAACTGTTGGAACTCAGAATTCATACGTTCCGTTAGGCTGACCACCTTCCCGATTGGTTTGGTGATTCCGTGCGAAATGAACCAGGCAATACTCACACCGAGCAGAATGGCGAGGGCCGATAGGATCGTGGTGGTCATGATCGTAGAATCGATGAGTCCGTTGGTATCCTTGGTGGCATTTTCCGATTGCTCTTGAAAATGCTCCGTCAGTTCTGTCAACAGAGCTTGCGTTTCTCCTACAGCCGCCTTGGTTTCGTCTTCGTAGATGGAGAGGGCACGTTCCTGGGCCTCGACATTGGATAGAATCCACGCACATGTCTTGTGATATTCCTGTTCCAGGGCGTCCAGATGTGGGAGTGTCTCTTCCTGATATATCCGCTCGGCCTCTGCCCAGTTCCCTCTTTCTTGTTCCTCGACTATCTTGGCCGCCGACTCGTGCAGAAGGGCGTGGGGCTTTTCCCACTGCGAAAGCAACTGACCGAACGCGGGATTGGCGGCCTTGTAGTTGTCAAACCACTTGCCGAAAGCACATTGGTGAGGATCCACGCCCCCGTCGAATACTGTCTTCGTCAGATTGGAGTTGGCGACATGCTTGATCCAATTGAGGTGGTCAATCCATCGGTCGGCCACCACTGACTGCAGGCGCATATCGAAAGCGACGAACTCGTCATCGATGTGAACGGCCGACTGGTGTAGACGCCGGTGCGGTTCCTTGATCTTCTCAATGATGTCAGCCAGTACTGGATCATCTGCTGCCAGTCGGCCCGTTTCCTCGGAGTACAGCCACTTGCCCAGACCACATTTGTGATCATCGGTTTGGACCGAAACTTCAGTGATGTCCTCATCCAGGAAGAGATCCATAAGTTGTGTCATCCAATTGAGATGATCAACTTCCTTCTCAATAGCAAAAGCCCGATTGTTGCAGGCATTTTGAGCCAAAGCAGACTTTTCCCCGATCCCCAGGAAACCGGTGTAGTTGAATACGCCAACCGTGGCCAGTACGGCCAGAACGATTCCGAATCCAAGCCCCAACTTCACGCCAATCTTAAGATTCTTGAACATAGCAAGCCCCTCTCTGCTTCCCATCTTTCTCTCGCGCATATTTGTCTCGTGTATGTTCGTCTCGTGTATCTTCGTACTCTATACCTCGCATTATCGCCGCCTGCCAGAATGACTTGACCGCCAATGCTTGTACACATATTGACTATTACGAATAGTCAATACTGAATGCCGCCTCGAATGCTTGACTCTATCCTCGCCAAGCAGCCAACCCGACCCGACCAGCCTTCTGTCCATGTCACACACCTGGGGGAGTTCTCCTCTGGAAGGGTGCTTTGCGTCTCAGCTCGCAAATGCCGATAAGCTCGACCAGAGGGGCATTAGGTGCCCGCCCAGTACGATGTTTCCGTTACGCGGTGCTCTAATAGACTGCCAGGGCACGCTTCCAGCGGGCGCAGGTACTTCTAACGTCACCTGAAGAGCCAGGCGAAGAGTCATTTGATGGGGGCAGAGTCGGAAGCAGAACTGGCGGTTCCTTCTTCTGGCAAACCCACAACGGCACTCAATGTCAGGATGACAAACGTTTCTCGAAGTTCTGTGGAGACATTCAGATCGGCTTCGCCGGAGTCCCCTTTTACGCGAGCCGGGACGTTGCTGCAAGGAGCACCCGTTGAGACTGTGTGATTGATGGCACGCCGGATTGCGCAGGCCTCGCAGTGAACGGTATGTCCGCAGCCGCCCGGACGACGCGCAAACTGGCACTCCACGACATCCCCGGGTTGTTGACCCCTCACTGCCTCGTCGTTCTTCATCACAAGCTGTGACATTTTTGAGTTCTGAGCGATAATTCTGCCTTCAGTATCTATCGCAGCGACCGGAGCATCAAAGCCGTTCAAGTACTCATCCAGATTGAGCCCGTCCCACTGACGAAGGAAATACTCCAGGCAATCCTGACACATTCCGTGGGAAATATCGGAATTACCACGGGGTTCTTTCTCCCCCAACATCTTCTGACAATATGAGCACACGATCTTCATTGTTCTTCTCCTGTTTCTGCCCGGTGAGGAGCGCACTTGTCTCCCCTATCTGTATTCTTCCAAGGGTAGCTCGCGTCATGTCGCTATTCCGACCCTTCGGTGTCTATCCTCGACCGATGATCATGATGTTCCGTTCTGCGAGAGCTGCGGTACTGTCAAAAAACGCAGGCTTGGCCCTTCGCTTTTGCGGGAAAGTCCTCCAGAGCAACGCGTGACATGTGAGGCACCTCCTGACGCCGAGAGAGCATACACCCCCCTTTGTCTCACTCGAAGGTATCGGTCTCCGCACCTCTCCGCTCGCCGATCCAATCATGACCACGGTATGACTATCCATAATGGTCAATTGCAGAAAGCGTGCATAAGTTTTGTGCACGCCTGACTTGGGAACACATACCGAAGAGTCTGAACCGGGTCGGTCGGGTACGAGCGGCGAAAGGGGAGCTGGCTCTCTTGGTCCCCGGAGAGCGCAGAACCGCGAGGTCTCTCGAGATTGTGACTCCCCTTTTCCCTGGCTCGGCACGTATCAAGTCGCCTGATGGCAGAATCGGTTGTCTTAATATAACTGTGACTTGTCAAACTCGGAAGCCAGAGCTACCTTGACATCTCGTCTGCATCCAACACCTCCCGCACCTTGGTGGCAAGACTCTCTACCGAAAACGGCTTCTGGATGAAGTTCGTGTGCTCATGGAGCACGCCGTGACGAGAGATAACGTCTCTGGAATAGCCGGACATATACAAGCATCTAATATGCGGTTGACGCGCGATGACCTCCTCCAACAGGTCGGGACCGTGCATTTCCGGCATTACGACGTCGGTAACCAACAGACTCAAAGGGCCGCTGTGTTCACTTGCGAGGCGGATCGCCTCACTTACAGTGGCAGCCGTCAGCACAGAGTATCCGCACTTCTCAAGCATGAGTCTTGTAACATTGAGGATCGAAGGCTCGTCCTCAACAAGTAGGATGGTCTCATCGCCGCGCGCTATCGATCCCGACTGAGAGTCGTCAGAAGCCTGTCCTGTTGCGCTGACCTCGTGTCTCTTGAGATACGTCTTGAATGTCGTACCGTGTTCCGGCTCGCTGTAAACGTCAATGAATCCTCCATTCTGCCTGACGATGCCGTATACCGTCGCCAGTCCCAGACCGGTACCCTTGCCCAACTCCTTCGTTGTGAAGAACGGTTCAAATACTTGTTCCAGCGTCTGCTTGTCCATACCGCAACCCGAGTCGCTGACAGACAGCACCATGTACTCTCCGGGGGGCGCATCTGGATGGCTGGCGCAATACGACGCGTCAATGGTAGCAGTGCTCGTTTCCATGGATATCCTGCCCACTCCCGCAATCGCGTCCCGAGCGTTGACGCACAGGTTCGCAAGAATCTGATCAATCTGCGAAGGGTCTATTTTGATACGCCAGCTCTCGGAGCAAGGCAGCCAGGCGAGTTCGACGTCCTCACCAATCAATCGCTGCAGCATCTTGAGCATTCCTTCGACGGTCTCGTTTAGATCGAGCACTTTCGGTGAAATCGTCTGCTTCCTTGCAAAGGCCAGTAACTGGCGCGTGAGATCGGCAGATCGTCTGGCAGCCGATTGCACTTCCTTCAGATCATCAAGAAGCGGCGACGATGGAACGACCTGATCCATTGCCAAGTCCATGTGTCCGAGTATGACACTGAGCATGTTATTGTAATCGTGAGCCACACCACCCGCCAGCCGACCGACAGCGTCCATCTTCTGTGCCTGTCTGAGCTGGCCCTCCAACCGCACACGCTCGGTGATGTCTCGGGCAACCATCAGAAACTCATCATCGGATACCGGAGAGACAGTGGCATTAAACCAGAACACACTACCTCTGATAGGCAGATTGTATTCAAAGTTGACCGATTCCCGATTGTTGAGGGCTTGCCGAATCTTGTCGAGAAAGAAGTCGGCCTGTTCCTTCGAGAACACCTCATGGAGCGTCCTTCCCAACAATTCATGTGACGGTTTGTACAAGAGAGATGGACTTGAATCAACGATCTTCAGGTAGCGCCCTTCTGAGTTGCCAACAACAATGACATCCGTCATGGCCCCAATCAGAGTGCGCAGTTCCGCCTCGGAAGAGCGTAATGCCTCTTCTGTTCGCTTGCGTTCAGTGATGTCAACAAGAGAGACAAGGACTTTGGAGAGCGTTTCCTCGTGGCCAGGACATACGGAGAAACTGACGGTCACGGCCCGGCGGTCTCCCACCAGGGTTCTGACGACGCCGTCGCCGGTCATCCTGGTCTCTCCTCTCCACAGGCAGATCAGTTCTCGCTCGAACATATCGAACGATTCGGGAGTGAAGGTATCTGCCAAACGCGCCAACAGTTGCTCTTTGCTCGTAGCAGCGTGCAGCGCAAGCGCGGCACGGTTTACGTCGACCACTTGTGTTCGCTCGGCGCACTCTCTGACGATCTCTGGATACTGAGAGAAGTGCTCTTCTATATTGGAGACCCCTTGAGCTCTCAGATCGTCAAAAAGTCGCTTGACCTCGGAAAAATCTTCCTCCCATATCGACACCGGCGAGTTCTCGAATACTAAACGATATCTCTCTTCACTCTCATGAAGATCTCTCTCTGCCTGTTTCTTGGCCGTAATATCCTCTTTGACAGCGACAAAGTTGGTGATTGTACCATCTGCGTCGAGAACCGGAGATACTGTTGCTGACTCCCAATACAACTCACCGTTCTTCTTTTTGTTGTGGAATTCGCCGTGCCACACGCCGCCTCGAGAAATCGTATCCCAGAGTTGTTTGTATTCCTCGTCCGCCACCTCTCCCGACTTGAGAATACGCGGGTTTTGCCCTACGGCCTCGTCACGGGTGTAGCCGGTGACCTGAGTGAATTTGGGATTGACGTACTCAATATTCCCTTCAGTGTCGGTGACTACAATGGACGTGGGACTTTGCTCAACCGCACGCCAGAGCTTGCGAAGTGCATTTTCTGACTCAACGCGCTCGGTTATATCCACAATAACGGCAATCTTGCCCGCAATGTGACCATCAGCGTCGCGCAGCGGGGAGGCGTATACGCTGAAATCGGCGAGTGTGCCGTCACGCCTGGAGCGTCTAACTTCTACGCCGTTCAGAGACATCCCTTGGCGAATACGCTCCATGAACCCCGCGAATTCATCCTGACTCTCCGAGGGAACCGAAGGCAGCGGCCGTCCCATCACCTCCTCAGAAGTCCAGCCGAGCAGTCGCTCGGCCGCGGGATTCCATTGGGAGTGAACATTGCCTTCCAGATCCAGCCCGATGATGCCAACGGGTGCAGCTTCGATTATCGCGCGAAGAATTTCGTTAGAGCGGCTCACATCTTCTTCGGCGCGAAGCCGCTCCGCAATCTCTCTTTCGAGCTGTTCGTTGGCAGAAGTGAGTGCTGCTGTGCGCTCCTCAACCTTCCATTCCAAACGTTCGGTCAGTTCCCGCAGACGCAGCTGCGTCCGGACCCGCGCCACGACCTCTTCGGCCTCAAAGGGTTTGGTAACATAGTCAACCGCACCGGCGGCAAACCCTTTCACCTTGTCCGCTGTCTCCCCGAGACCGCTGATGAAGATCACCGGAATGGAGCTACTGCTGCCGGCTGATTTCAGACAACGGCAAACCTCATAGCCTCCCATGTCCGGCATCTTGACATCGAGCATGATCAGGTCCGGTGGCTTGGCCGAGACCGATCTCAGAGCGAGTCGCCCGCTGGTCGACGGACGGACCCGGTATCCACACTCAGAGAGAATCTTGGTCAACAACTGCAGGCTGTCAGGTGTATCGTCGACAACTAGGATCTCCGGTTCGCGCGTCTCGTGCGGTTCACGGCCACTCATATATACACTCCTTGCCCTTCGCTTTACGCTCCAGCTGTTTCAAGACGCTCCAGAATTCATGCTATCCCGACAAGGCACTCTGGGTGTCGCCCCCTTCCGAAACAGATTGACTGACCATCGCTGTCATCAGGCCGATCATGGCGACACCAAACTCTAGTCCAACCTCGGCAGCTCTATACATCGTCCAACGTCCGCAAGAACGTTACTAGATTCGTCTCTTTATCAGCTATCTTAAGTTTCTGGCGGATGCGACGCCGCTGGTTGAACACCGTGTTCACAGACACGCTCAGTGCCGAGGCGATGGCTTTGGAACTCATGCCCCTGCGAACCAGATCACAAATCTCCGTCTCCCGGGGTGTAAGCGACGCGTACAATGAGGCAAGGCGACTGTAGAAGGGCGAGGCAATCTCGACAAGATTCTCCCTGAGCGACCCAGCATATTCCTTGCCCTGCGGCGAGCATTGGAGTTCCATTCGATCAAGCATAGGTAGCAGCACTCGCTCCACGTTGACAGCCATTTGCCTTCCCAAGTCATCCTTTTGCTCCCGCGCCTGGGTCATGAGTTCGCGCAAGGCGATGTTCTTATCGCGCAGAAGCTGCTTATCCTCGTTGAGTTGGTCGTTGGCCAGACGCAATGCCTCCTCTGCCAACTTGCTTGCGGTCACGTCGAGTACGGTGCCGAATATCCGCGTGACTTGGCCCAACTCGTCTTTCGTGACCACACCTCTGCTATGCAGGTGGACCAGTACTCTGTCCGGCCTCACCAATCGGTACTCGATATCAAAGCTGTCCTCACCGCTTAGCGCTGAGTCGAAGGCGGCTGCCGCCGCTTTCCTATCTTCTACGTGAATCAACGAAAGCCATTTGTCCTGCCACTCCGAAAGCTCCATCGAGGATTCTGTGATCGGGACGGCGAATATCCGGCACGCCTCATCCGACAGCGTCGCTCGTCCGCCGATCAGATCGCGATCCCAATGCCCAATGTGAGCTATACGTTGCGCCTCTGCCAACCGCCGCTGGCTTTCCTGCAGATCGTGATGAGCGAGTTGGCTCGTCAGACCGTCGCTGAGCCGCCGACCGATCTCCCGAAACAACGTCACTTCTTCCGGTGTCCACACACGGTCATGCGAACACTGATGGACGCCGAACACCCACGGCTTCCCAATCTTCGGATACAGCGCCATTGCCATGAATGACTTGAAGCCGAATTGTTGTGAGACGTCCAAGGGCATGGGATGATTTCCTCCCGGACCAAAGGTCAGCGGCCCGTCCGCTTCCAGCAACAGACGAACGGAGGTAGCCACGTCCTCATCCATTGGCAGTTCTCCTGAGGCGAGAGCGCCTGGGTACGCAGGCTTCGTCCGTTCCATCGGGATTGACCACGTCCTGCTCTCCGGGTCGCCCGGATACATCAGAGATACTCGATCGCAGCCCAGTTCGTCGAGAATTACGTCCAAGACTTCGGCCAACATGCTTTCAACGTCTGACGCCTCCTGGATTGTGCGGTTGATCCTGTCCATGCGCTCAAGGAACTTCATGTGAGCAGATCGTTCCTGCTCCGCAACCTTACGTCCGGTGATGTCACTGGCGGTGCCTGTCGTTCCAAGCACGCTGCCTTGTTCATCGCGCAGTACCACCGCGCAGAATCTCATATCGATCTGGGTTCCGTCCTTCCGACAATGGACCGTCTCATACTCAAGGCTGGCCTTGCCGTTCTTGATATCCTCAAAAACTCGCAGGTCTTTCGCTGCCTGCTCTGGGAGCATGAAATCGGTAAACGGCCGCCCCAGCATCTCGGACGCCGCGTAACCGTATATACGCCGCGTAGCGGTGTCGTTGAGATAAGTGAAGAGGCCCTCGGAATCCACCGACCAGATCAGATCCTGCGATGTCTCGACCAGACAGCGGAATTTTGCCTCGCTCCGGCGAAGATATTGTTCAGCGCGAAGCCGTTCCGCCATTTCCTCTTCGAGGTGTTTGTTGGCGGAAGTGAGCTCTGCTGTGCGCTCCTCGACCTTCTGTTCCAGATGTTCGGTCAACTCCCGCAAGCGCAGCTGCGTCCGCACCCGCGCCACGACTTCTTCGGCTTCAAAGGGCTTGGTGACGTAGTCAACCGCACCCACGGCGAAACCCTTCACCTTGTTCGCTGTCTCACCAAGAGCGCTGATAAAGATCACCGGTATGGGACGACTGACGGTCGAAGACTTCAGACAACGGCAGACCTCAAAGCCGTCCATGTCCGGCAACTTAACATCAAGCATGATCAGGTCTGGCGGCTTGGCCTCGACCGATCTCAGAGCGAGGCGACCGCTGCTCGCCGGGCGCACCCGGTATCCGCACTCAGAGAGAATCCTCGTCAACAGCCGAAGGCTCTCCGGCGTATCGTCGACCGCTAGAATCTCCGGCTGGCGCGTCAGAAGCCGTTTCCGATCACCCATAGGACTACTCCTCGCCCATCTGTTCATCTTCAAGCTGCTGCAAGATACTCTCGAATTCAAACCCTTCCGACAAGGCGCCCAGGGCGTCGCCCACTTCCGAGTCAAGTTGACTGATCCTTGCAATCACTTGCTTGATCTTGGTGGTATCAAGCTCAAGCGCCGCCTGACGAAGGTCCTGACGCAAATCGGTTGGCAGGGCCGCTAATCTCTCTGGCGACACCACCACCCTCGGCCGTCCCACGCCCGACCTGCCCGCCCCCTCCTGATACACATACTTCACGCCCAGGTGCTTAGCCATGACTTCAAACACCTCCTGTTCACTGTACGGCTTGCGAACGAAATCATCACAACCCGCGTTGAGTATCTCTTCCCTCTCTTCTTCCAGCGCATGGGCGGTTAGAGCCGCGATGGTCGTCGAACCGCCACCAGCAGTCTCCTTGATCAGCCGGGTAGCTTCAAGGCCATCCATGACCGGCATGCGGATATCCATCCAGATGAACTGCGGCTGCCAGTCACGATACTGACCCAGCGCCTCCTGACCGTTTGCAGCGCCGCGAACCTTGAACCCGACTCTCTGCAGAAGTCCCACCAATAGATCACGACTGGCGTCTTCGTCCTCTGCTACCAAAACGCGGGGGACATCCTGATTCGGTTTCAGACCGACAACACGTCTCCGCGGCGAAACCGCTTGGAAATCCGATTCACGCCCTGCCTCGATGGGAATATCAAAACGGAAGACGCTGCCTTGACCTACCCTGCTGGTAACGCTGATATCTCCACCCATGGCGCGGATGCAGTCCCGACTGATCGCCAACCCCAATCCCGTTCCGCCGTTTCGTTCCAAGCCACTCGAGGTCTGTTCAAAGTAATCGAACACTTTCTCCAGTTCATTCTCCGCGATGCCAACACCAGTGTCCTCCACCTCGACTTTCAGGCGCATCTCGCCAGACGAACCTTCTTCAGTCATCGTTCGCAAAGTTATGCTGCCCCGCTCAGTGAATTTGACGGCATTGCCCAGAATATTGGTAAGCACACGACGTAGCTTGTGTCCATCCGATATGACATACTGCGGCACACTGTCCACTCCGACAGAGTCAATCTGTATTCCCCTCCGATCCACACTGGATTCAAACATACTGACCACGTCGCGAAACATGGCCCGGAGGTCGAAAGTATTCGTGACCAGCGTCACCTTTCCCTCTTCGATCTTTGACAACTCCAGAACCTCATTGATCAACGCGAGAAGATCTTCGCCGCTACGATTGATAATCCTCAGGTACTCCTTCGGTTCATCACCAAGGGAAGCATCTCGCTCCATCAACGCCGAGTATCCCAGAATTGCATTCATTGGCGTCCGAAGCTCGTGGCTCATGTTCGCCAGGAAGACACTCTTGGCCCGGGTAGCGGACTCGGCCCGCTCCTTGGCGACTGACAACTCGAACGTTCGCTCTTTTACCGTTTCTTCGAGCCGATCACGGTGCGCTCTCAGCTCTTCTTCCGCGTGCAATCGCTCGGCGCGGGTACGCAGGACCGTGATACCAAAAGCCATATCCCCAGCGAGTTCCTCCATCAGTTTGACTTCATCTGGGGTAATAGCGTTTGCTTCAGAAGAATAGACCAAGAGGACGCCAAATACTGCCCCTTCCTCGTCCTTCAGGGGTAATGCAATACCCGAGTGATATCCGCGCCGCAATGCGCTTTCGCGCCAGGGCTCCATAAGTGAGTCCGCGGCAAAATCCTGAACATACATTAATTCGCCACTTCTGACGACAGTCCCAGCTGGCCCATGCCCTCGTTCGCTCTCTTCATCCCAGCTCAGTTCTGCATTTGCAATATGGCCGCCGTCCGTCCCACTCCACGCCACGGGACGGATCGTCTTTGCATCATCGTTTTCGACACACCCCACCCAGGCCATGCGATAACCGGCTTCGTTACAAATGATGTGACAGATATCCTTCAACAATGTCTGCTCATCTTCCGCACGTACTAGCGACTGGTTGCAGTTGCTGATGGCACGCAGCTCACGATTCAGACGGCGCAACGCTTCCTCCGCCTTCTTTCGTTCGGCTATCTCCCATGCCAGATCCGCAATCAGGGAAACGGTTTCAACATCCTTCTCAGTGTAATCCACGGGTTTATTTCCAATCCCCAGAATGGCCACTATCTTCTCGCCGCGCAATACAGGTACAACCAGTTCGCGAGTCACTTCAGCGTGGCCATCCGGCATGCCTTTGCGATGGGGAAGCGAGGCATAATCGTTGTGAATTACAGGCTGCCGTTGATGAATGCAATCAACCCATACTCCCGCCTCGCTGATGGCGTAGTGGAGCCCTTTGCCTTCCGCTTTGCAGAACTCTGTTTTCGTCCTGGTTGACCAATTCTGAAGAGTCAAGGACACCTGGTCGTCCTCTACAAAATGATAAAACCCGATTCGGCTGTCGGTGAGCGTTTCCACCTCATTCAACGTTTCTTCAAGCAACTCATCCAACGAATGCGTTTCAGTATATTGCATCAAGTGCAGGCGTGACAAATTGATGGCTTCATTGCGTTTGCGGTCTGTTATGTCTCGCCCCAAACCCAGCATATACTTCTTATTGTCCAATTCCAGAACGCCCAGATGCACTTCCACCGGAAACGTGGAGCCATCCTTTCGCCGGTGAAGCCCCTCAAATGTAGCGGACTGCCCCGGGCGAAGCGTATCCCAAAAGCGTTCCTTGTGCCGGTCTCTCTCCACCCTCACGTCGATATCCATGATGGCCATGTCCAGCAGTTCCTCTCGGCCGTAGCCCAGACTGGCGCAGGCGCTCTGGTTTACGTCAATGATCCTTCCATTGTGGTCGAGCAGGTAGAATGCATCAGCCGCCTGTGTCACCAAACTTCGGAAGCGCTCTTCACTCTGTCGCAATTCGCGTTGAATCAACAGCATGGTCAGAGAGTCACCCAACCTTCTGCCAATTTCTTGAAGCAGCTTCTCCTCGTGCGCTGTCCATGTTCGCTCGTACGAGCACTGATGAATTCCGAATTGCCAGGGGCTGCCTACTTTCGGGTGGATGGCAACGGACATAAAACATTTGAAGCCAAACCGTTCTGACACATCTGCCGGCAACGGGTGCTCTGTTCCCGGACCGTATCTTACGGGACCACCGGAGTCAAGCAGCACACGAAGCGTCTCGGCAACGTCGGTGTCCATCGGCATTTCTTCTCCCAGTTCCAGGACGCCGGGATATTCTGGCCTGTTCCGCTCCATGGGACACCGCCAGGCCTGAGCATCGGGGTCGCAGGGATACATCAAGAATGCCCTGTCGCAATCAAAGACCGAAAGCACAACATCGAGAACGTCGCTCATCATTTGCTCCAGATCGTTGGCCTTCTGCACGGCGAGGTTGACCTTGTCCATGCACTCCAAGAGAAGCACATGCGCCAGGCGCTCTTGTTCCATCTGTTTGCGCTCCGTGATATCTCGACCGATAGTCGAAACACCGACGATTGTCCCCTCCGAGTCCCGCACCGGAGAAACGGTCAGGAATACGTCAATCAGTCGTCCGTCCTTTCTCTGACGCACCGTTTCAAACGGTTCGATGTGTTCCTCACGCTTTGCTTCCTCGAATATGCGACCGATTTCTTTGACACGCTCGGGCTGCGCAAGAACGGCGATCGATTTGCCGATCATCTCACTCTCGCTGTAGCCGTACACTCTCTCCGCCCCCCTGTTCCAACTGGTAACGGTCCCGTCAAGGGTCTGGCCGATTACCGCATCATTAGAGAACTCAACGATGGCTGCCAGCTGAGCACTTCTGCGTTGAGCTTGTTTTCTCTGCTCGATTTCCTCAGAGAGGTCCTCAATGATGTTCAAGGTGGCAATGCGAGCCTTCTTAAGCTCGGTGTTCGCCGCCCTCAGTTCTTCGTTTTTGGCCCTTTCATCTTCCCCCAAGCGCTTGACTGTTTCTTCCACCCGCTTGCGTTCGCTGATGTCCTCGAAAGTAGTGTAAACCTGATAGGGCCTTGAATCGCCGGATCTGAACTGGGGCATCGCATTGATACTGATCCATACGCGCTCCTCTCTGACGGGGTTGAAGACGCCCATCGTTACATTTCGTACTTCCTCCCCTGTCTTCAGGGCAACAACTGCCGGGTGTTCATCACCGGGAAACTCTGAGCCGTCTTCACGAAGGGCCCCCCAAATCGGGTCCGCGGACGTTCTCCCGGACATCTGTTCAAGGGTCAACCCCAGAATCCTTTCGGCGGCGGGATTCGCAGCGATGACTGCCCCCTCGGCGTTCTGATATACGACTCCCTGGACCATGGTTTCAAAAAGCGTTCGATACTCTTTCTCGCTTTCCCGCAGCAGTTCGTCGGTTCTGTCTCTCTCAGCCTCACGCGCATTCAACTGAACAAGCATCTCGTTGAAACTGCCGTATAGCAGTCCGATTTCATCAGAACCCTGCTGCTCCACGCGAAGAGAGTAGTCTGCCGCCTGAGTGATTCTGTTCGTGGTTTGCGCCAGACTCAGAATAGGCTTTGAAATAGCTGCCTGCAATCTGACGGCGATGAAGTATGATAGAATCATCAGACCCAGCAGCAACGACATCACGACAGTCAGGTGCTGGTGGATTTCCGCATCCAGCGCACTTGTGGAGACCTTCAGGAGTAGAGTACCGTACTTCACTCCCTTGAACGAAATCGGAGAGAGAACTGTCAAATGGCCATTCTCAAAGACACAATGTTCTTCAGAGACAATGGACACAGGGATTCCATTGTCCGGTGCTGTGTGAAATGACGCAAACAGACTATCGTTTTCATCATAGACACAGGCATTGGTAATACCAGGTAAGGCTAGAGTCTTCTCAAGCGTGGCGATGACTACTTGTCGATCTCCGAATGTCAGAGGCGCGATGCAGTACTGCCCAATCAATTGGGCCTGCAACGCCGTGCTACTGACCATCTCTCTCTTACTTGCTCGTATATCGTAGATTATGGCCAGCCCGAGACCCAATCCTACGGTGATAGTAGTCGCGGTCAACATAATGAGAGTGAGCTTGTTCTTGATGGAGAGACTGGCAAACGATTTCATTCCTTGCTCTCCCCTGCCTCCATGGCTGCGGACAAGTCCAGCAGCAGACTGCTAATGTACAGTCCTGTTCGTTCCGCGGCGCTCTCGTCGATCGCGAAGTGAACGTAACCGTCCTCGATGAACAGGGTTATCAGTATCCCCTTCTTCGCGAACCCAATGTCATCGCAAACCGTAAGGATGGGTTTGTCTCCGGTACGAGACAGTATTTGGCTTATGCTGTCGTTCTCTGATTTAGAGACAAACATAAGATCACAACCGTCAATGTCCTTCACGTCCGAGATGTAGCGAATGTCCACACTCTTGCCTTTTATGGTCTGTTTGGAATACGTCGTATCAAGAATAGACTCAAAGGGATTCTCCCCGATTACGGCAAGGACAAAAGGTTTGCTCACATCTTCCATCTGTGATTCCGCCGGCCACTCAATGAAGCGAGTGAATTTCTCGAGAAAAGACGCCTTCACCTCATATTCGCTGAATGTCGGGGTCTGAGGAAAAAGATAGACCGGCATGAGAAGGAGCAACAGCGCTAGTACAACATGTTTTGTCATTGCAACTCTCATCTCACCACCCACCGATCAAAACAGCACCTCAGAATCGTACAGACGACCATCAATCTCGACTTGCAGTTCACAACTGAATCGATCCCGGGATAAACAGAGGTCTCCCCTCCGCCAGGAAACAGTTGGGGCTTGGCCCTCTCATATTGGGGGATAGATTACTCCTGTCAAAGACATTTCTGATAGACAGGGACAAGTCGATGTCCGGCAGCGCGACAAAACCCAATTGATGCGCCAGCAGCGTCAGATTGACGGAGTTGTACTCAGGAATAGTAATCACCGTGTCATTCCCGACCTCGTCCCATGCGTTGGTCTTGATTTTTCCCGTGTGCCTGCCCTGCAAGCTCAGGGATATGTTCCTCGCAGGATCACAAATCACTCCGACTCCCAACTTGTTCTTCGCCGCGTTCAAGAAGTCGGGATCATCCGGGGCGCGTTCGCAACTGTACCAGAAGTCCATTCGAAACCTATGGAGCCGCCATTTTACAAGGCTCTTCAGTCCCTCTGTATTCTTCTTGCCGATGTTCGCTGGCACGCCGTCCACGCTCCCCAAAGCAAAAGAGAAATCAGGCTGCTCTTCCGTGTTTTCACTATTCTTCGTGATAATATCGATCACGCCAATAAAGGCGCCGGCCCCATACGAGGCCGAAGCCAGCCCCTGAAGTACTTCAATTTGCTTCATGTGGCTCAAGGTGTATTGAGAAGAAATAAACGCTTCACCCGAAAACAGACTGTTAACTTGACGACCATTGATCAGTATTTTCGTCATTGACCAGTTTCCCGAAAAACCTCGCTGCCACCCCTGAATATGAATTTGCGGAAAACCGTACTCAGTTCCCGGAAGATGTTGCAGAACATCCTTCAGATCGCAGTACCCGTATTGTCTAATGTCATCTTCCGTGACAACGTATGTTGTGGCTGGAGCCTTTGCCAGTTGTTGCATCCGCTTGGAAGCGGTAATAACCTGGACATTCATCGATTCCTCAATGGTCATTTCCTGCAACGTCGTCTTCTGGGCCAAGAGATCAACCGGAGACCCCAACAGAAAAGCTATCACAAAGAGGTTAGCTCCAAAGAACAGCCAATTGCTGGGTGTCTCCTCCTTGCTTCTACTCTTTGGGACATGTGATTCGTTTCTCACAGCGCACCCCCTTGGTTGCTACTAGAATACGTGTTCTGACGTTGACATCCTTCCACGAATTTGAAGTAATGCCGCCGATACACGTCCTGTGCATCCTGCGTTGCGGACTTCGTGCATAATGGATGCATGGCACAGAATTGACCTCCAAAATCAGAACTTCGTTGACATATTGACAAAGAACTCGCGAGGTCGACTCCGGGAGCTTTGCGATGGCCGGTAGTGTTCGTTGATAAGGTTCTTTCCAATAATGTCTACCGTTATCCATTGGCCGAGCCAAGCCCACGAGTAACCGGCTGTCGCGTTGAGAAGAGTGTATGTCTGGTGGGAGGACTCGGGACCGTCAGGCAGGATCGTCTGGTCGTATATGAAATTGAAGCCACCAGCGACATAGACGCCTGAGAGACTGCCGGATGCAACATCGTAGCGTGTCCAGAGATTGGCAATGTGCGGCGCGCTCATCTGCAGGGGTGCGCCGTGAAACAGCCTCACATTCTTGTAATTGGTCTGTCCGGCAGTATCAAGCTTGGTCCAATCCAAAGAGAGGATCGCATCGTCGTTGCCACTGAACTCCGTGATCCGCGCATCCATGTAACTATAAGAGAAATAGATCTGCCAATTGTCTGTCATTGCAGCCGTTGCATCCAGTTCGATGCCGCCGGAGCGCTGTTCTCCACTTTGCACACTGTAAATAACTACTGAGCCTGTGGAATCTGTATGAGCGAGGTCGTTCACAATGTTCTTGTTGCGAACATCAAAAAAGGTGAGCGTGCCCGAGAGGCGGCCATCGAACAGACGCGCCTTGACACCAAGGTCATAGCCACTGCCTTCAGTAGGATCGGCGGGCTTGGTCGTTCCGTCTGGCAGATCAAGAATCTGTGAGCCGGGGACGAACGATTCAGCGTAGGAGGCAAACACTGAAAGGTCGGGTGTGAACTTGTAGAGTACGCCGTATTGGGGCGTGATCGCACTCGCGGTAATTCGATCCAGGGATGTGTTGGTCAGGTGATTGGTGAGCTGGCTTTCCGTAGCAGTTCGGCGTAAGCCTGAGAGCAGTAGCAGGCGATCTTCGAAGAAGCCAAATGTTGCGCCACCATAAAAGGACTCGTCCACATAGTTGATCGTACGATCTACCCGATTCTCGGAAAGCGCAGAGCGCGGAATCGGTACATCACGGTTCCAGGTAGATGGATCGCGCAGATCCCAGAGCGGCAGCGGCGATGCGGTGGGATCGGCGCCGAGCGCCGGATCGTTGGGCGCCTGGGCAGCCCAATTGTCAAAACTTCGGTCGATATATTGCCCACCGAGCAGCAAGCGCAGGCTGGTACTGCCAAGCCCGTACTTGCCTAGCGCTTCGGCCTGGAAGATATCACCAGTATTGGTGTAAGTTTGTCCTCTGAAACGACGGCCTTGCAGAGATGTTGTATTGTTGGCCATACCAAAATTGCCGGAGAAAAGTGCGTCGATCGTGTAATCCTGGTGCGAGTAACTGGTACGCAGGTTCCAGTGATCATCAGCTCTGAAATCGATCCACGCACTCAGACCATTAGTCTCGCTTTCGCGATAGTCGGCATTGGATAACCCATTCCAATTGTCCGGCAGACCAGGCACGTCGACGCCCGATAAATTGGGATCGGATACTGTCGGCACAACGCCAGTTTGCCGATTGAGACCGGGCTTTTGCATGAGCTGTGGCTTTTCCATCTTGTAGAAGTATTCATACTTAAGAGAAACACTTAGTCGCTCAGTTGGTTGCCAAAGCAGGGATGGAGCGATATCCCTGGAATAGGCGTCGTAAGGTTCCCAGTATTGCATGTCCTGCTCATAGGAAGCCGCGAGTCGGTAGAAGAGCGTTTTTGTCGCCGGTCCGGTCACATCGGCATCGAAACGGTATTCGTTGTAAGAACCGTATCGGGCATCGACGCTGGCGGCGAACTCGGACTGCGGACTCTTCGTGGTGATATTGACGATGCCGCCGGGAGCAACTTGCCCATAAAGAAACGAAGCCGGGCCCTTAACGACCTCGACTCGGGAAATATTGGTGAAGTCGAGAATCGAAGGGCCATGAAAGCCATCGCGCAGAATCTGGATATTGCCCACCGTGGAACTGATAGCAAAACCACGAATGGTCAGGTTGGCGTTACCTTCATTGAAGTCATTGCTGCGGTATGTGACGCCGGGTGAGTAACGCGCAACATCGAAGATATTCACCGGCTTCTGGTCACTAATGAAGGACTCCGTGAAAGCCTGAATGGCAAACGGCAGATCCTGGATTGGTGCATCGAAACGCGAAGCTGATACGGAGTTTGAAGCGCGGTACCCCCTGTCCAGTAGTACGGAGACATCGAAAGGAAAGATCCGCACATTCATCAATTCCTCAATTGTCATTTCCTCTAGTGTTTTTTCCTGGGCCAAGAGATATACTGGAAACGCCAACAGGAAAGCTATCACGAGGGCGGTAGCTCTAAAGAATAGCCAATTGCCAGACGTCTCCTCCTTGCCTCCACTCTTGGAGACATGTGATTCGTTTCTCATAACGCGCCTCCTTGGCTGCTACTAGAATACGTACTCTGACATTGAATCCTCCTCAAGAATCAGACTTGCTATCACCAATATATATGTAGTTCAAACGTTTCCAACACGGCACAATCCCTCTTCGTCCGTATACGTATCACTCTGATCGAAACTCACCCTCCCTCTCAAGAAGCAGGCTTATCTGTCTTTTCAGCTCAATCATCTTCTCTTCCCTGCCAACCATAAGTCGGTTGAAACGATTGATTTCGTTCATCTGCTCCGCCAGTTCTGTATCAACACGCTTGCGTTGAATTGCCAGAGCGTAGAATTCTGCCACCCGACTGACTGCCTCCAAATCTCTGTTCGTATAGGCTCGGGTTGGATTAGCCAACGCAATCTGTCCAACCAATTCACCGGCCAGCATAACAGGCACCGACAGGAAACTCTCAATCGCTATATGTCCTTCGGGAGTACCAATAGAGTCTTGACACTTGTTCGGTTCACTTGTAAAGAAGGGATCTTTTGTATTCAGTGCTTGTCCGTACAAACCGGAATAGAGTCCATCCGCCCTTCGGGGAAACCTCGATTTGCGATGCTCTTCTCCAGCGACCTGGCACCCAGTTCTCATCATCTTTGTCAAAGTGTGTGCAACAAGATCTCCGGTGGCAGAGTCGATTTCAGCCACGTAACCATGTGCGCTGCGTGTCAATTGTCTGCTCTTCTCCAGTACCAAGCCAGCTATCTGTTCGATGGAAGCATCACCTGCAACCATGGGAACGTACAAGGAAGCCAGGGCCTGATTGACCGCCAGATTCCATGCGATTTCCTCCTCGGCATGCTTGCGCTCGGTGACATCCATGAAAGTTACCACCACCTGGGTGATCTTGTTGTCAAGATCAAAAACCGGATCGGCATTTGCCAGTACCCAGACATCACTCTCGGCTGCTCTTTGAGGGCGATGTAGACCGATGACATAGTCAGTAAGACTCTTCCCAGTTGCAAGGACCTTGTTCACAGGATAGTCATCGGGAGGCATTACCGTGCCGTCTTCGAGAAAGAAATGCCACGCCGGATCAACTGCCCTTTTCCCAAGCATCTGGTCTTCAGAAAGACCGAGGATATCCTGCGCGGTGGCATTGGATGTAAGAACTTGAGTGTCCGCGCCATGCACTACAACTGCAGCGTGAATTCGCTGAAGCAGGGTCCTGTACTTCTCTTCACTCTCTCGCAGGGCTTCTTCCGCTTGCTTGCGCTCAGTTATATCCTGCGCGAAACTGGCGAACCCGTATGCTTCGCCGCTCTCATCCCTCAGCACATTCACTCCCGTCTGAGTCGGGAAGACCGTACCGTCTTTGTGAAGGTGTCCCACGCAACCGGAACAGTGACCGCATCGCCTAGCTTCTTCATTTAAGGGCATTATGTCAGCAATCAACTGCTCGGGTGAATGGAAGACGTCAAGTCCCTTTCCGACCAGCCTTTCGCCGCTCTCGTACCCGTGCATGACCGCCCAGGCAAGGTTGGCAAACCACAGTTTACCGTCCAAGTCTGTGACGGCGATTCCTTCCGCTGCCTGTTCGACTATAGTCGCTAATTCCCTGGATGTTTTCTGCAGACGGTATTCGTCACTCACGTCCCGAAAGGCAATTACAACGCCGGCCACAGAGCCGTCTGCTCCACGAATGGGCGACCCGGAAGCGGATATGTGGAGTTGAACACCATTTCTGCCAACCAGCACAGTGTCGTCGGACAGGTTCGCAGTCTCCCCCCCCTCAAGGACCCGCCTGACTGGGCTCTCAGCGGGAAGTTTTGTCTGGACGTCGACGATTGTGAATATCCCAGTCAGCAACTTACCTTGTGCCTCCTCGGGCGTCCAACCGGTGAGCCTCTCGGCCACGGGGTTCAACAGAGTGACCCTGCCCAGAGTGTCGGTGGCGATAACTCCATCGCCGATGGAGTTGAGTATCGCCCGAAGTCTCTCTTGCCCCTCCCTCGACACTTGAGCTATCGCACGGTTACGCAGTTCGTTCGCCCCCTGTTCGGCAAGCATGGTGGCCACTTCACTCAAGAAGCCCAACGCCATCTTGAACTGCTCCTCGGTCACGATCGGGACCTCCTTAATTGCGTCAAGATAGGCCTCCACGTCGTATCCGTATTCCGCGCCCTGATCACGGAAACGTCGGACATCCGGCTTTTCGAAGAGAATTTGTCCGGTGAATAGGTTTGCCACGTGCGCGCCCTTAATAATGATAGGCGTCGCTCCGTCCACTAATCCACTCGCGCAGTGACTGACATTCAGTGTTTTCCGCTCTCTCAGACAGGAAGTGAGTTCCAGATTACTCTGCTTGCAGTGAACTTCCGAGACAGGAAAGGCGCGATGGAACTTCGTGCAAGCGTCCCGCCAACCCGTCTTGATGAGTAGCTGCTGATCGGGATAAGAGACGAGCCCTGTCGTGAACCCGGTTGCTCGCGAAAAACGTTCCAACATCTCGCGCAAACGATCAATATCCACCAAGTCCCGGAGAGTGTGTTTTCCATCGACCAAGTGCTCAACTCTTCGATTCATGATCGACCTCCTTCATCGAACGGCTGGCGGCGCCGTCGACTTGCCAGACTCCCAAGTCGATTCTCTGTGTCTCCACTCGACTGCCAGCCCACCTCGAGGCAAAAACTGAATCCTCCAGAGGGAGCGCTTGCAGGAGAACTCACAAGCGAGCTTCTACGAATGATACGGGCAAGTGCAACCGAAAGTCAACATTGCAGTCCGTCGAGGGCTGGTCAGAATCGGTGTATATTGCCTACGAACGCCATCCGCTGATGGAATCAACATCGACGTGTAGTCTGGGTTGGGGCCAACCAAATCGTCGCCAAACACCGACACAACTCTGCCTGAACCGTTCCGGGTTGCTGGAGGGTAAATAACGGGAGCAGCCGCTTGCTTTGGCTCAGGGTGGCCCGTGGGGCCTCCTCCACCGGAACCTGGTACGGATACTGTATCTTGGATGGATAGGAGGTGAAAAGACGCTCCCCCACGAAAAACGCAAAAAAGGCCGCCGATCGGCGACCCATAAAAAAGCTGGCCATCGTGTACTATCTTAGAACCGCGGCCTGAGGTTGGTCATCGTACACCTTGAGACAATTCGACCAGGTGGAGCTGAAAGCTGAGACATAGTCTGCGCTCGCACCACGGAATCGCGAAAAAAAAGGAACTGTCATCTGGACCGCTTGACTGGTTCCTACGCGACTTCCACCGATTCCAATGCCGATCTAATTTCTTGGAGCAACTCACCAGAAGAACCGGTCCGATCTACTGTGCGAGCAGTCTCACATAAAGGGATCTTCTGTAAGACGCTGTCGTCGTCCAGCCCGGTCATGAAAAGGACTGAGATTCCCGGGTGGGCCTCGGCAGCCCTATTCGCGATTTCTTGCCCGTTCAGACCCAACATCCCTGCGTCCACCAGCAATAGGTTGATTGGGCTGGGCCAGTTCTGCGCAATCACTATGGCTTCCTCGACGGTCAGTGCTTCAAGGACTTCATACTCTTTCGATTCGAGAAGTTGCCGTCTTGCCGATCGTGCCTTCTGGTCCTCTTCGGCCAGCAGAATTGTCCCGGACCCTCTTGTGTTGCGCACTTCCTGTGTCGGAGGGGCAGCAACAACCTCCAACTCTTCGCTTGCCACAGGGAACAGCACGGTGAAACAGGTTCCCTTCAGCCTCTCGCTTTTCACCCCAATGAACCCTTTGGCTTGTCTCACAATTCCGTAGACAGTGGAGAGTCCCAACCCGGTGCCCTTGCCTTGCTCCTTTGTCGTGTAGAATGGGTCGAATATCCGGGCGGCAACTTCCGGCGTCATGCCAGAACCGGTGTCCCAGCATCTCAGCATCACGTACTCTCCCTCTGCGAGGCCGGGGAAATCACAGAGTTCCGTAACAGAAAGGCTTCGACTCGCAGTCTCAAGGCGGATCGTGCCTCCGAACGACATGGCGTCTCGCGCGTTAACGACCAGGTTCAACACCACCTGGTCCAACTGCGAACTATCGACACTGACCTTCTTGAGGTTGTCGCTGAGATCAAGAAGGAGCTCTAGGTCGTCGCCGATCAATCGTTTCAGCATCCCGGTCGCTTCCAGCAACCGGTCATTCAAATCGCTGGCCGTCGGGTTCACTGACTCAGTTCTGGCATAGGAGAGAAGCTGCCGGGTCAGGGTCGCAGCCCTGTTTCCCGTGTTGATGATCTCCGAAGAAGCCTTGAGAACCTTAGCGTCGTCCTTTCTTGACGTCTGCAGCAAACTTGCCTGTCCAATAATCGCGGTCAACATGTTGTTGAAATCGTGGGCGATGCCGCCAGCCAAGGTCCCGATAGCCTCAAGCTTCTGAGACTGACGAAGCTGGCGTTCGAGATTCAGCTCCTGAGTGATGTCACGCTTCACGGCCACAAAATTAGTGATTAATCCATCACTACTGACAAGGGGTGAAATGGTGGCCTCTTCGTCGTACAGCGAACCGTCTTTGCGCTTGTTCTTGAGTTGCCCCTTCCACACATTACCGGACTTAATGGTGCTCCAGAGTTCCTTGTAGAAGGACGAATCATGATTGCCGCTCTGGCTTATGGCGGCGTTCTCGCCTATCACCTCGGATCGAGAATACCCTGATACTCTTTCAAATGCCGAGTTTGCGTATTCGATCCTCCCTGCGGTGTCCGTGACGACAACTACCTCGGCAGCCGATTCAACAGCCGCTGACATCAGATCACGTTGTGTCTCAAGCTTCTTGCGCTCCGTGATGTCTCTGGCCACTCCGACAAGGTACCTCTTTCCATCCACATGATTGCAGTACAAGCTCGTTTTGGTGAGCGTTTCATGGACCTCACCCCTGCAATCAGTTACAGATTCCTCGATCTCGAGTACCTGTCCGGTATCAAACACCTGTTGTTCCGAATCTCTGAACGCGTCCGCTTCTTCAGCCAGGAAGAGATCTTCCGCGATCTCTCCGACAATCTCCTCCCTGCTGCGCCCAATGAAACGACAAAGACTGTCGTTAACAAGAATGTAGCGGCGGTCTTCATCCTTCACGTATATAGGGTCCACCACCGCATTCAGAATGCCATCAATAAAACCTCTCGCTAGGCTCAACTCATTCAGCGCTGACCGCAACTCAGCGGCATGAGCCTCCAATTTCCGCTCTGTAACCTGCTTCTCCGTAATGTCGTAGTAGGTCCCCAAAACGCCACAGACCTTGCCCGCAGTGTCCCTGAGAGGGACCTTGCTCGTCAACAACCAAATCTTATCTCCGGTAGTGGTTGTCTGCGGCTCCTCCATGAGAAGCTTCTCCTTGCCGCTTTCAATCACCTCCTGGTCGTCGGAACGATACTTCTCAGCTTCGTCGGCCCAGATCAAGTCAGAGTCGCTCTTTCCGATCATCTCCTCGGAGGTCTCGAAACCTGCATCGTTGGCAAACGCCGTGTTGCAGCCAAGATACTTCAAGTCCCGATCCTTCCAGAAAACTCGGATCGGTATGGAGTCCAGTACTGCATGAAGCAATTCGCGTGATTCGTGCAGGGCCTTTTCGGCCAGTTTGCGATCTGTGACGTCCCGTCCCTCGGCGACCAGGAAGATGATACGGCCAGAACCGTCTTTCACCGGCCGCAGAGAAAAGTCCACCCAATGGGTCGACCCTTCGGCGGCGACGTGAGTCACCTCAAAGTTGCCTGCCACTCCGTCGGCAGCACTCCGCACAGCCTTGCGCAGCTTATCCTGTAGTTCAGGAGAGTGTGTCCACCACGGTCCCTCGCAGAAAGGGCGGCCGATGACCTCAGCCCGCTGCGCCTCGGAAAATCTGAGTGCGGTTTGATTGACCTCCAGCAGTGTGCCGTCGAGCGATGTCAATCCAAAGAACTCCGTGGTATTGTCAAAGGCAACCCTGATTCGTCGATTGTCTTCAAGCTCGTGCTCCTCTTCCGTCTCTCTGGCGACCAAATACTGGATACAGAGGATCGTTCCACCATCGGCCGTCGGCTGGATGCGGACTTCGCAGAAGCTCTTCGACTCGATCCGATTATACTCGCATTGAAAAGTCTGGGGCTGCTTCTGGTTGGTCGCCCTTAAGACCGCCTCATCAAGATCGGCCGCTATTTCAGCAGGGAGAACTTCTGAGAGTCTCCTACCTAACCTGCTTCCAGGCTCCATCCTGAGAGGCGAATCCGATTCGACTTTGTAACCGAGAATGATCCCGTTGCCATTCAGACGAAACACCGTACCGGGATAGGCCTGGTACAGAGATTCGATCTCCCGGCAGGCTTCTCCCAAATCGGACCCGGTGTGCGTTCCGAGTTCAGACTCTTGCCGGTTGTCGGCCAGCTTTGCTAGTAACATATATTCCCCCGGCAATGGGATCGAGTTTTGCTATGGCACGGATGCGAGCGATGTTCTGGATTGTCAGGGTAGCTCCACTCGCAACCAGGAGACTTCCCGTCATTGTGTAGATATCGCGCGAGAGGGTAACATTGGGTGCGAGGTCGGCCAGTCCAACTTCCACTTCGTCCTCAGTAGTCTTGCGATCGTTTGCCGTTTCGGCGTAATCGAGGCACACTTGTACCAGCTTGACAGGGAACTTCTTGTCGGCAAACTCTGCAATCCGCTCGCAGGCATACTGGTACCTGAACTCATCGTTAGTGTTTGGTCGATTCATCAAGTGATCATATTCGTCTGCAAGACCTACTATGTATGCCTCCAGCGATATAGCTCGTCCGGATTTGCGATCGGGAAACCCGTAGCCATCCCACCGCTCGTGGTGCATAAGTATCGTCTTGCTCACATCGCCAAAATAGCTGACACCCTTCAGGACTTCCGTGCCGAGCGCAGGATGGGTTCGATAGATATCCTGTTCCGCCTTGGAGTAGTCGTCCGGGCTCTTGCCAATTATATACAATGGCATGCTGAGCTTGCCGCAATCATGCAAAAGCGCCGAAATCTCGAGCACTTTCATGTCTCTTGCATTGAGGCCACAGGCATCACCAAACGCTACGGCAACATCGGCAACTCGTCGACTGTGAGCACCCAGATCCGGGCGAGCAAGCTGGATCAAATCGAAGAGTGCCTTTGTGCTTGAGTAGAGTGTCTCTTCCAACTGGGAATTCAGAGCCTGGGCCGTATGAAGCGCGTCCGCAAGCTGCGCGGTCCGAGCCTTGACCTGATCCTCGAGCATTTCATTGGATGCCGAAAGCTCCTCGTTCTGGCGCTGAGTCAATTCCTGAAGCCGCTGATTCTCCACTCGAAGAGAGCCGTATTCCACGGCGCTCTGGACGCTCTGACGCAACTCGTCGTCCTTCCACGGCTTCAGGATGAATCGAAATACCTCGCCGCTGTTCACCGCCCGCTGCACCGCATCAAGATCCGCTTGACCCGTCAGCATGATTCGTACCATGCTCGGACGCTTTTCCTTGACTCGCGAGAGAAACTCCGCCCCGGTCATCTGCGGCATTTGGTGGTCGCTGACAAGCACGTCAACATGTTGACCGGAGAGGATATCAAGGGCTTCCTGTGGCGAATTGGCGAAGTGGCACACATAGTCATTGAATTTGCGAAAGACTCTCCTCAGCGCATTGAGAATGTGCTGCTCGTCGTCTACGAATAGAATATCGGCCATCGTTTGCTCCAAATCCTGAGGACTGCCGCACTTATGACAGACATGCCCGCTATCTCAGCCCTCAAGAACTCTGAGTTGGTAATCAACATCGCCCGGCAGCGTTTCGACTATGCTCTTGTATTCTTCACTCTCTTCCTCGCAACTCGGTTCCGTTTGTCGGCAAAGTGGGAATCCGAATCCGCATTGAGTGACCAGAAGATGAGCCTGGTGGAGCATACGAAGATGCTCGGGTGTCGAAGGATCAGGCGTATCGTTGTGGCGCTCGATCAGTTCAACGATCTTGTCGGGGAATAGCCAGTTGCGGCACAGTTGCGCGCCGATGTCTTTGTGGGTTCGATGAAACAGCCTCATCTCGATTTCCTCAAGGGGCTCCGTACTTGCCCGGAAGCTGTTCACGATTCCCAGCCAGACTTCCGGCCAGTAGTAAGCCAGAATCACTTCGCCAATGTCGTGGATTAGACCTGCTACGTAGAGAGTGTCGGCGACGCCCTTCTGCCTGCCGGTGGCAAGCTTGCTTGCAGCTATGGCAGTAGCATAGGAGTGCCGCCAGAATCCCAGCATATCAAACGCATCGGCACGCGGTTTGACCGCCGCAAGCCCTTTCTGGATTGCTGCTGCGGTTGTGATACTCTTTATAGTATTGATCCCGAGAACCAACACGGCTTCCATTACCGTCTCAATAGGCTTTGACACCATGTAGAAGGGAGAGTTTGCCAAATGCAGCGACTTGAGGACAAGCGACGGATCGGTGGAGATGACCTGGGCGATATCCTGCGCCGCAACCCCATCGTCTTCAAGCATTGACAGCAATCTTGTGGTAACCTTCGGAAACGGAGGTAATCCAGAAAGGCGGTCAAGTACATCATCTACGGCCATAGGCATGGTGTCGCTCCTTCTTGTGTTTTTAGCCGCTAACTGCGGACGACCTAGGGTTAAGTAAGTCGTCTGCACCCGGAACATCCGCCAACAGTTGAACGTAGACCTCGGGAAATCTCTTCCTAAGCCTTGAGACAATCAAGCGCTGAGCTTGAATTTCGGAAATCAACTCCAAATTCTGCTCCGTCAGGCGATACTGGGCTAGCGCCAGATGAACGGTGGCCTTCATATCCAAATCGTGCCAAGGCTTCATGACGAACCTGTACGCCTCTCCCTCATTTATCGCCTTCAACACTGCATCCATATCGGAGTGACCGGACAAAATTATCCTCACCGTGTTGGGCGAACACTCCTTGATCTTTCGCACCAACTCCACACCGGACATCCCCGGCATGATGTTGTCCGTCACTACAACCTGGATGCACCTACTCTTGACGATTTCGAGAGCGTTTTCGCCGTCGGGCGCTGTCAGGATGTTCATCTGATCTCCGCGAAACAGCCTCATCATGGCCTTCAGAATGAACGGCTCATCGTCGACAAACAAAACATTGTACGCATCCACTAACTCAGTCCCCCTTGTGTTACGGCTACTGGTTCTGCTGACTGGCCGCACTCAGCAGGCCTCTTGACCGGCAGTTCAATAGTGAACTCGGTTCCTACCCCAACCTCACTGCTTGCCAGAATTCTGCCTCCGTGACGCTCAATGATACCGTACGAAATACTTAGCCCCATACCCGTTCCCTTACCCGGCGGCTTGGTCGTAAAGAAGGGATCGAAGATTCTGGAAAGATCCTTCTCCGAGATGCCTTCTCCGTTATCGGCTATACTGATTCGAATGACTCTGTCGGTAGCGCTGGTAGTGATCGTAAGTGTGCCCTTGGCTTTGGCCGCATGAGAGGCGTTGACAAACATGTTTGTGAACACTTGCACCAGTTGGCTGGGAAATCCGCTGACGGCTGGAAGCGGAGCGAAGTTCTTGACTATTTCCAGGTTGTACTTGATCTCGTTTCTGGCCAGATTCAGCGCATTGTCAATCAGATCATTTATCTCACACCGCTCAGCGGTGTCATTGTCCGCGCGAGCGAACGATTTGAGGTCCCGGACTATCTTGGACACTCGATCGAGTCCGTCAAGAGTCTCTGCCAGCAGTTCGGACATGTCCTCCTGAATAAACGGTATGTCCATCTCGGACTTCGCCTGAGTGACTTGCGTTCCAATGGGAGTGTTCGGCGCGGCCGTTGATGAGCAAGCACCCTCCAGCAGGCTAATATAGTCCTTCAAGGTGTCAACGTATCCAGACAGCGAGTTGCAGTTGCTCATGACGAAGCCCAGCGGGTTGTTGATTTCATGTGCGACGCCGGCCGCGAGTTCGCCGATAGACGCAAGTTTCTGGGATTGAAGAAGGCGTCTCTGGAGCGTTTCCTTCTCTGTCACGTCGTGAACAACCAATACCAGAGCTGTTACGCGGCTGTGGCGTATTATCGGATACCCAATGACGCTCAGGTGTCTGTCATTCAGTGGATTCATGAACTCGGCGGTTTCGAGGCCATTGGTCTTCCGCGTCTCGTCCAGAAGCGGAGTCAGTGCATCATAACATTCTTTTGGCAGCAGATCCCTGTAAGGGAAACCGTGATACTGAGCATACAGCGACTCGTCGATAGCCAGTAGCTCACAGGCAAGACGATTGAGCAGGTGTGTCTGGCCGGACGTATCGAAAGCCATCAGACCAAAATTCGCGTCGTTCACTATGCCGTGGAGAAGATCCTTCTCTGCAATCAGTCGATCGGTCTTGAATTCCAGTTCCTTCGTCTTTTCGCTTACTTGTTGCTCCAGAAGCCTGCCTTGCTCCTGAGAGTCGAACCGATCACTCCAGTACTTCTCTGCCCTCTCCACCAGGGCAACCAACTGGTTCGGAAGAAAGGGCTTCTCAAGGAAGCCGAATGGACTCTGCTTGAGTGCCTGAGATAGAACGTCTGGCTCTGCATATCCGGTGATGAGAACAATTAGAGTATCAGACTGCTTCGCGCAGAGGGCATCTGCCAATTGCACTCCCGAAACACCCGGCATCCGGATGTCGCTGATTACCAGACTTGCAGGCTCCTCCTGGAACCGCTGGAGAGCAACTGCTCCTGATGAAGCTGTCCTACAGGAATAACCGGCCTCTTCGAGCACCTCCTGCATGACAGTGAGAATCACTGACTCATCGTCGACCAAGAGGACCCGAAACGACTCCTTCGTCATGCCTTCCCGTCCCCCTTCCGCAGCAACTGTCATGTTCGGACCACTTGTCCCATTCTTCGATTCGTTCGTAGGCACGGTCTCGCTCGAAGATCCAACGCTTCTATTGATA
Organism: uncultured candidate division Zixibacteria bacterium; assembly: GCA_963664195.1. Taxonomy (GTDB): domain Bacteria; phylum Zixibacteria; class MSB-5A5; order GN15; family FEB-12. Next base: position 2,301,208 of record OY760907.1, on the reverse strand, counting down.
TCTCCCTCTACCCGCAGATTCGCGATTGATGGAGATTGCCTCTCTGAAGTATGAGTCATCGTGACGCCCTGCTCCAGTGGCGCATCCAAGTTGGCGGTCTTCTCTGTCGCTCGCGATGAAGAGAGAGGAGAAACGAAAGCAACAGAATGTAGTGGCATCACGATGACCCTTCACATTAACCAAGATCGTTAGCCAGGCAACACTGAGCCCTGTTCGATCCTGATACGGTTCTAACACTAGTATGGATCGGTGTATTGTCGATGATGATGATGAGGAACCATTAAGTACGCTCTATACCTAACGTTCTTGGGCAATACCGAAACCGAGCGCACTGCCGTCGACGCACAGATACTCACGCCGCCAAGTCTGCGGCCCTACTTGATTGAGTTGAGATATTCCGAAAGGACTGCACTGCCGTCCTTCAGAGCGAGCTTTTTTCGGATGTTACGGCGAATCGTATGCACGGTCAGGACTGAAATGCCGAGGAGTCCGGCTATCTCCTTCGATTGGATGCCATCCTTCACCAGACTGCACACTTGCAGTTCTCGAGGGGACAGCGTCGCAAACCTTGCTGACAGTGCATCTACAAACGGAGACATGACGTCGTCCAATGCCTGGCTTACCTGATCCACTAGCTGGGCCTGCGCAGGATTGTTGGCAACGGACTTTCGAAGCTGTCTGATCAGGGGAGTAACCACGGAACTAATATTGGAAGATACGCATGACACTGTTCGATTCCGTTCTTCTTCCAGGTGACTCAACACTTCCCGAAGTGCGCTCTGCTTAGACGAGACAGAGTTGCGTTCCCTTTCGAGCTGTGTATCCAGGCGCTGCAGTGAGTCCTCCATCCGCTTGCGATCAGTGATATCAATCACCAACGCCTCGATCGGGTCTTCTGGATCGTGAGGGAGAATGTTTGTCAGCAAGACTGATACTCTGGTGCCATCCCTCCGCTGATACTCCTTTTCGTAGGGAGAGCACTCGCCGGTCAGTTTGAGAGTTGCAATGGCCTGCTCGTCGAGCGACAAGTATTCGGCAGGCGTGATAGATCGCCAGTTGATCTCCCCCCTGCAGAGTTCCTCACGCGTATAGCCTATCAACTTGAGGAGATAATCGTTTGCATCAACCACTTTGCCATCAGCTGCTCCAGCAATCCTGCCAACCATATCAGTTTGGAAGAAACGGTCGAGCTTGCTCTGAGATCGATGCAAATCTTCCGCCAGTCGGTGCGACTCTGTAACGTCGTTTGAGATCACTAGTACGCCTTGAGCCGGACCCTCGGAAGAGCGTATCGGAACATAGGAGACATCAACCTGTTTGTGGTCGCCATCTCCTCCGATTGAGGTCGCGGCTTCCTCCACATGCTCTCCGCTCAGCGCCCGGTCGAGGTTGAGCTTTGTGGCTAGCCTGTCCTCGGGCACTGTTATATAGTCCAACAGACTTCCCCCCGCCTCGATCTCCGCGCCGTACAGAGTACACATTACATCGGCGTGACTTCTGCTATAGAGCAGATAGCAATAGTCTGCGTTGACGGCGAAGATTGGATGCCGTGACGCTTCGAGCAAAGTCACCATAACAGAGGCAGGAGGAACCGCCTTGCGGACCAGCTTGACAGTCGCCAGATTCCAAGGCACGATTTCTCTCGCAGTTCCCGTTTCCAAATCGTCTCGTTCAAAAGACACTAACAAAGCCCCCTTTTGACAACTGGAGTCCTCCCGGCAAGTCCTTGCCCAACCAGTCTGCGGCAGCCTCAAACCCGGTAAAAACACTGGTTCTGAAGAAACTGTTACACATGACTGTCTCGTAGAACATGATGTTTCTACTCTTCTCGGCGACAACTACTGCCTGCTTGAAGCAGGGTCGATAGTCTCGAAGAGAGAGCCTTGCAGGAATATCATAGATGTCCATAATGCCTGCAACCATCTGTCCCCCACTCAAATCGATCAACAGCTTTGCCGATTGATGCTGATCAGCCAGCTTCATCAGTGAGACCACCAAACGAAGCCATTCGTCTGCTGAAACTGAGTTGCAGACTAGCGCTTCGCTTGCTCCGTCCTTGAACCGACTTGATACGTAGGTGCCCACCCACTACCCCCAAAATGACAGACTTGGGCAGATATTGCGATCCGGCGGCTAAGACACCAAGAACCACCTGTCCAGTCAATAATCCTAGATGTATTCGCTACACATATTGCAAGAGACATGCCGAACTCTGTCAATCTTCTCCGTTTCTCGTAAGACGCTACTTTGCAGGCTCTTGTGAACAGTATAGAAAAACGGGTAAAAACAAGTTGACTTCTCCACTCGTACATTATTTCGTGGGTTGTACGATATATTGGGGCACAGCACTAATGACAACACATACCGAACTGAGCAACCGTCCAACTCAGCCGGATTGACATCCGACGTATTAGAGACATCCTGAGCCTTGGTTCAGGATGGGCGCGAACTGCCCCATAATGTCTCTCTCTTCCTTCACCCAGGGCTGTGGGCACTTGCCCTGGTCAGTGAATCAAGAGAAGCTGTCGAATGGGTACCGACTATCGTATGATAGACGCGGTCGGTACAGTACAAAACACGTCGAATTTACAGGCAACACTTGATTCGAGGATAGGGAAATCGACAAAGGTGGTGCTGAAGTAGCTCACAAGGGGGCACCGAATTGGGCAAGGACAGGCGCAAAGAGAAATCAGATCCCGGGTACGCGGCCGACGGCAGGTCAAAGCTTGTCGACGCGATTCTCGAAACCGTCAATGATGCGGTCTTATTCATCAACAAGGACAAAATAGTCGACTGCAACAGCAAGGCCGTAGAGCTGTTCGGCGCGTCCTCAGTCGAAGAGTTGGTAGGGTTGAGTCCTTCGCAGATCTCACCGGAGTATCAACCGGACGGTTCAGATTCCAAGATCAAGAGGGAGACAATCGTTGCCGGCATTCAGCGGGGTGAAAAGGAACGATTCTACTGGACCCACGCCCGCCTGGGAGGTGAGACATTCGATACGGACGTCTCCTTGAGCTCGCTCAACCCCGACGGCGACACGTTGGTCGCGGTAGTAAGGGACATCTCCGAAATCCAACAGGAGGAAGAGAGTGGCAGGGAACGAGGGGCACATTATCGCACGCTCTTTGAAGTAGCCAACGACTTTGTCTTCTTGCACGAACTCGATACGCCAGAAACCCCGGGGTATTTCCTGGAAGTCAACAGTCTGACTTGTCAACAACTGGGGTACTCTATGGAAGAGTTCCGCCAGCTGAGGCCAACCGAAATCATCTCTGATCTCGGTCAGAAGACTGTCGCGGAGGAAGCCGAGAATCTGATTGGGGACGAGCAACTGATTTCTCAGAAGCACCTGGTCACCAAGACAGGAAATCTGGTGCCAGTTGAGATACGTGCCCGCATGTTTGAACATTGCGGTCAAAAACTGGTTCTCGCCATAGGCAGAGATATCACCAAACGCCAGCGGGCTGAAGAAAGACTGAAGGGAAGCGAAAGACAGTACAGGAGTCTGGTTGAGAATGCAGGACAGCCGGTTTTTGAAGTTGGTCTTGAGGGCGAGTTCCTGTTCATGAACACCTGTGCCGCCACTATGGTAGGTCTGGAACCGCATCAAGTAGCAGGAAAAACCATGTGGGACCTCTTCCCGGAAGAGATTGCCAACCGCCAAATGTCTAACATACGCCGGGTGTTCAGGGCCGGAAAGGGCCTTGTCTTTGAGGAGGAAACTCCTCTGCGAGGTCAAAGCTTCTGGTTTGAGACACGGTTGTGGCCCATAACAGACGTCTCGGGCAAGGTCACATCAGTCCAGGCCATTTCCTTTGATATCAGCGACCGCAAACGTGCGGAAGTAGAGCTGCGCAAGAGCGAACTACAGTTCCGCGCCTTGTTTGAACAAGCAGCCGTAGGGATGGCACGGCTGGCGCTCGACGGCAGCTGGCTGCAGATCAATCAGCGTCTCTGTGACATCACGGGCTTTTCAGAATCCGAACTTCTGAAAAGAACCTTCCAAGAACTCACTCACCCCGATGATCTGGAAGCAGACCTGGAATACGCCAACCGGATGCTGGCCGGAGAGATCGACACCTACTCAATGGAGAGGAGATACTTCCACAAGAGAGGCCATGTTGTGTGGGTTAGCCTCACCGTCAGCCTGGTCAGAAACGAACATGGTCAACCCGTGTTTTTCGTAGCCGTTGTTGCAGACATCTCCGATCGAAAGCAAGCAGAAGCGGAGCTGCACGCCACGGAAGCGCGCTTCTCAACTATCTTCCGCTCCAATCCGATGCTCGTCTCCTTAACCCGCATCTCGGACGGCACAATTATCGAAGTCAACCCGGCCTGGCTAAGAACGACCGGCTACACTTATGACGAAGTGATCGACAGGACAACTCTAGAGCTCAATCTGTATACCGATCCCGATCAGCGCGCCACAATGCTCGGTGAGTTACAGAAACACGGCAGGGTTTCGAACCAGGAAGTCAGTCTCCGGAACAAATCCGGCGAGGTCGCCATTTTCTTGTTATCTGCCGAGACAATCGAATTGACGAATCAGCAGGTCGTGCTTTCGATGGCGATGGATATCACCGAGCGCAAACAGAGCGAGGAAGCACTCAAATCGGTGACGTCTTTCCTCGATACGGTAATCGATGAAAGTCCGTTCGCCATGTGGATCGCCGGTCCGAACGGAACAATCATAAAAACAAACCAGTCCTTGCGCGAAACTCTGGGTCTGACCGATGAACAGATTATTGGCAATTACAATGTGCTCGCAGACGCAAACCTTGAGAAGCAAGGTCTCATGCCACGGGTGAAGAGAGTTTTCAAGAATCACGAGCCCGTACGCTTCAGCTTGCATTGGATAGCGACGGATGCCGGCGATATACATCTCACAGGCGCGAACGATCTGTACATCGATGCATCGCTCTACCCAGTATTGAACACCGAGGGCAAGCTGACACACGTTGTCTGCCAGTGGGTGGACATCACCGATCGCAAGCGCGCCGAGCTTGCATTGCGAGAAAGTACAAGAGAATACGAATCAATACTGAGTCAACTTCTTGCTGGAGTGGTTGTTCATGCACGCGACACGTCCATCATCTACAGCAATCCGGAAGCAAGCCGTATACTTGGGCTTACAGCAGAGCAAATATCGGGCAAAACGTACACTGATCCGGCATGGCGTTTTCTGAAACCGGACTCGAGTACGTTGAAGCCGGAAGACTATCCTGTCGCCAGAGTGATGGCCACCAAGAAACCGCTCCATGATTACACTATTGGCATTAATAGTCCAGAGAGAGACGCGACAGTCTGGGTCAACGTCAATGCAATTCCCATTCTGACTGAGGATGACGAAGTGGAGAAGGTGATTGTCAATTCCGTTGATATCACCAGACTAAGAGAGACGGAACAAGAACTTCGGGAGGCTCTCGACAACACAGGTCGGCTCAAGGAATTGTCGGAAGCTGAGAACGTCTTGTTGCGTGAGGATATCCGATCTAGTCGGCATCGCTCGCAGATTATCGGCCACAGTCGGGCCATGAAGGCAGTTCTTGCAGAAGCTGAGCGGGTGGCAACGACCGACTCGACCGTTCTGCTGTTGGGTGAAACCGGAACCGGCAAGGAGCTGATGGCTCACTCGATTCACAACATGAGTCCCCGCAAAGAGAGCCGCCTGGTTGCGTTCAGCTGTTGCGCATTCCCCTCCGGCCTGGTCGAAAGCGAACTCTTTGGCCGAGAGAAGGGGGCGTATACCGGTGCTAACAGACAGCAGATCGGGCGCTTCGAGGCAGCCAACGGGGGCACTCTCTTCCTCGATGAAATCGGTGAATTGCCACTGGAAACTCAGGCGAAGCTGCTGCGCGTTCTTCAGGAGCGCAAAGTGGAACGATTGGGAGGGAATAAGCTCATCGATGTTGATGCACGCATCATTGCTGCGACAAACCGCGATCTGGAGAAAGCTTGCGACGCAGGCACATTTAGAGAAGACCTCTTCTTCCGTCTCAACGTGTTCCCGATCACGATCCCGCCGCTGAGGGATCGGCCAGAGGATATTGAGTATCTGGTGCAGTTCTTTGTCGATGAGTTCTCTCGAAGCATGGGCAAGCGAGTCACGAAGATACCCCATAGCAGTATGGAACTGTTGCGACGTCATACCTGGCCGGGCAACGTCAGAGAGTTGCGCAACGTTATCGAGCGATCCATGATCCAAATGGATTCGGGCGCGCTCAGCGTAGAAACTGGAATAGTCCGTTCCGGACAGGCAGGACACTTGCAGACGCTGGAAGCTGTCGAACGAGCTCACATCACCGGAACGCTGGAGTCCGCGAGGTGGCGAGTGAGAGGTAGAGGGGGTGCAGCCGACAGGCTTGGGCTGAAGCCAACGACTCTTGAAGCAAGGATGAAAAAGCTGAGAATCGTCCGACCGAAGGACTGACTCACCTGGGAGGAGAGTTTACGGCAGTTCCGGAAAGAAACAGCTGCAATCTGCTTCCCATCATCACGGTCCGGCCGCGGGGGCACAAACCCACGGGAATTCACTTTGGCCGTCAGACGTGTCGTCTGCCCCTATTCAAAGCGTTCGTGAACCGTCCGTTTCCCCCAGAAGCCAAAAAAGGCCGCCGATCGGCGACCCACAAAAAAAGCTGGGAGACAGGGATTCGAACCCCGATACTACGGTCCAGAGCCGCATGTCCTGCCGTTGGACGATCTCCCAGTATCAATAATCTTATCGGTCCAAAGACCAATATCGTTCACCTCGTGAACGGCTGTGAATATACACAATCTGAATGCGGTGTCAAGCCGGAACCGGTATCCAAAATCACTCTTTTTCTTCCGATTTCTGAGTATTGTCGCAGTGTTATCAACACGTCGACCCCTCACCAACGCCCAAACAAGCGAAAAACGAACGCCTCCCCCCCGATTTCCACCGATGCCTCACCCTCAACGATCCGGTTTCTTGCCGATACCGTCTCCCCACGTCTGACCCTCAACCCACTGACATCAAAAGCAGTTCCATGTGTCGTCAGCTTGATACCGGACGACAACGGAATCACCGACAACCGATCCCCCACAGCTTTGCGATATGACACGCACCCATCCCGAACATACCTGATTTCGCTCTTGTGGTTAATCAATCGAACACTCGGAGAGTACTCGTCGGTGCGGCTATCCCGCACTACCGGCATAAGCAGCAGATTGGCCGTGAAATGATCCGGTTCGCCGACCATCGTCTGAACGATGTCGATCCGTTGCGCCCCAGCCTCCAGACAATAATCCAAGGCCAGATGCGTGTCGGTCTTGTCTTTGTCTCGCGAAAAAGTGAGGACTTCGGTTTTTGAAGTAAGCCCCTTCGGGCGTCTCCTTAACGAATCAAAATCCCCCAGCAACAGGTCCGGTACAATACCGCTCTTCGCAAAAAAGCTGTAGCCGCCGTCGACGGCTATCTTGAACCTGTCTCTGCAGATGGTTTTGTAGTACGGGATTTGGCGAAGATCGTAACGCCCCGGCAAAAAGAGGACACAATCTTTCATGAGCTTCAGAGACCAGTGGCAACGTCAGCCGCACCGAGCAGGGCGGTCTTTTCTTCGATTATCACTCCCACCGGCATATCAGTGAGCATCTGGGACATTTTACCCTGTTTGACGAACCGTTCCATGAACCGTCCGCTCTCAAGCAGCGTGATGATCCTCGGCGCAATCATCCCCCCGATATACACTCCTCCCAGCGCCATTCCCTTCAAGACGAGATTAGCTGCCTCCGAGGCGTAGCAATCGATAAACACATCTACGGTGGCAATTGAGTTTTCATCGTTGCCCGACAGCGCATTCTCGACAATCAGAGACACCCTGTCCTCGGTATTGTCATACCAGTCAGCCTTGACTCCCCCTTGTGTATCGACCAGGAACTGATAGATGCGCTCGAGCCCCCTGAGCGAGACGACATCTTCAACCTCAACTCTTCCCTGCTGGCTGAAGATGTAGGCCCAGAGTTCACCCTCGATTTCGTTGTGCGGTGCAAAATCGGCGTGGCCGCCCTCGGAAGCGTACGGATGGAATTTCTTGCCGTCGTTGTAAATCAGGGCCTCACCAAGACCACTGCCCGCTGCAATCAGCGCAATATTGCCGTGACCGTTTTTGCGTCCCTCGTTGATCGTAAAAAACTTCTCCGAGTCAAGCTCCGAAAGACCGTGAGCAGTGGCCACGATATCGTTGATTAATTTCACGCGGGGGAACGAAAACTTCCTCTGAATGTCTTCGCCTGCAATATGCCAGGACAGATTGGTGGCTGATACCTGATCTCGAATAACGGGACCGGCCACGCCAAAACAGGCTGCGGCAACTCCGGTCTTGCGCTTCTTAAGGTACAGCTTCAAGATGGAATCGAAATTCGAGAAATCACTCGTCGGGAAGGTCTCCTGATTCACCAGCGAGACACGCCCTTTGTTGCGGCGCACCTGGGCCAGATCAACCCTGGAGCCACCTATGTACCCGGCAAGAACAGCCGTCATCTGTATTCCTCAAAGAGCTCGGTCATTGCGACTTCTTGTCTACACTATTAATATCGGTATTGTCCGTCTATTCTGAAAAAAATTTTCGTCGAGTGTGAATCAACATCATCGCCTTCAATCAGCCGCAGAACAGAACCACACACCTGACAGAAGCTGGCAGAAAAAGCTATTCCTTTCAAAATGTCCCCTGGCTCTGCAGATCGTCTACTGAAGGTCGGCCGTACAATTCGCATTCTGCTAACTTATACGAAAGGGAAGCTCAACCGTTTCAGTAACCAGAGGGCTATTTGATTGATACAGCCGTACCGCTGGCGCTCACCATCAACATATTGCCGCTGCCCATTCCAATTGTCTCGTAATCAAGATCAACCCCGATAACGGCATTTGCGCCCATTGCCTGGGCTTTGGCTGTCATCTCGGCGAGCGCGATATCCTTGGCCTTCTGAAGCTCCTGTTCGTAGGCCTGGGACCGGCCGCCAACAATGTCACGAATCGAAGCAAAGATATCTTTGAATATATTCGCGCCGAGAATAGCTTCTCCGCTAACAAGACCATAATAAGCCGTGATTTCCTTGCCTTCGATATTAGGCGTAGTCGTTACAAGCATGTACAATTCTCCTTTTGCGTTTCTCCGCATACTCACCAGCCAGCGACGTATTCACACACGACGGGTTTTACAGCAACGATTTCACTTTCTTCGCCACAGATTCAGGATCGATACCGAGCATCTGGTACAGGTCCATCGGCTTGCCGGAGCCTGCGTACTTGTCCACGCCAAGCTTCGTCAAGTGTGCCGACAGGCCCGCCTCAAACATGGCAGAACCGATAGCGGTACCAAGCCCCGTCTTGATGTTGTGATCCTCAAGCGTTACGATCTCATCGTACTCACCGAGCATCCTGAGATCATCAGCGTGCAAATCGCACCAATCGGAAACGGACACCAGAGTGACTCGTCTTCCTTCATCGGCCAGCTTCTGCCAGGCCTCAACCGCGTATGGGAGCATATTTCCCGCTGCCACGAGCGCCAGCTTCTCCCCTTTGCGAATCGTCTCCATCCGGCCATGTCGATACTGGTATCCCTCGCCAAAGAACGGCTTCCCGTTTTCATCGAGAACGATCGGAATCACCGCACGCCCCATTATCACTGCAAAATTGCCCGGAGTCGCCAGCACATACCGCACAATACGGTCGGTCTGGTTCGGATCAGCCGGAGTTATGACCTTCCAGCCGTAGGTAGAGTTCAGCAGGCCAAAGTAATCGATGCACTGGTGCGTCTTTCCGTCTTCGCCGACATTCACACCGGAGTGCGTACAAAACAGCTTCATGTTACCGTCGTTGATATCGGTCAGACGAGCCTGATTGTAGGTCTCAGCCACACCAAACGCGCCAAACGCGGCCCAGATCGAAATAGCATTCTCAACCGAAAGCGAACCGGCGGTTACCGCCGTTCCGTGTTCGGAAATGCCGAACTGGAAGAAATTATCCGGATACTTCTTGCCAAACGCCCCCGTCTTCACCGACCCGGCAAGATCGCAATCGAATACTGCCATAGTGAACCCGTCGCGATTCATGTTCGCATCGGCAACCGAAAGCAACGCCTTTCCCCAGGCACCGCGATTGTCGGATTTGTCCTCAGGGCCATAGTAAATCGACTCGCCCGGTTCGACTTTCGGTCGCCCAGACCGCTTGATGTCGAAGTGCGGTGGCGCACCCATTTTGCGGCGCGTGATCAACTCTTCGTAGTTGTTCGGGAATCCGCCCAGTTCGGTCAGAGCTTCGCCGAGTTTATCCGGTTTGACCGTCGCCCCATGGAATCCCTCGTCGTTCTCCATGAACGACACGCCCTTGCCCATCACCGATGAGGCCAGAATCATCACCGGAGCCTTCCTGTCTGTTGTCGCTTCGCGGATAGCTTTGTAGAGTGCATCAAGATCGTGTGCGTCAACTTCGATCACTCTCCAACCGTCGGCTTCCCATTCTGCTTTCAAGTTCTGCGGCATGACTTCGCTGATGTCGCCGGAGATTTGCAGCCGGTTGTAGTCGATAATGGCGGTGAGATTCGTCAGCCCGTATTTGAACGCATGACGACGTGCCTCGCTGATCTGCCCCTTCTGCTGTTCACCGTCGCCCATGACGACATACGTGTGAAAATCGAGCTTTTTCAAGCGGGCATAAATAGCGCGACCGACACCGGCCGAAAGCCCCTGACCGAGATTGCCGGTATCCCATTCAACTCCGGGAACGCAGCGTTCAACATGGCCTTCAAAAGGCGATCCTGCCTGACGGAACCCATGCAGCGCGTGACCGATATCAAAAAAACCGGCACTTGCCAGGGCGGAATACACACCCGGCGAGGTGTGACCGTGGGAAACGATGATCCGGTCGCGGTCGTCCCGCATCGGATCGGTCGGGTCAACGTTAGCCAGATTGTACAAGGTCAGAAAAACCTCAATCGAAGACATTGAGCCGCCCGGGTGCCCGGAACCAGCGACTGTCGTCATCCGGAGAATATCCGCACGGGACTTGGCCGCCATTTCTGTCAGTTTCTTGTGCCACTCCGGAGCGAGTGTCGGTGCTGCGAATCCACGCCATTCATCGAACATCGGCAATACCTATCCTTCCTTACTTGAGCGCCCGGCGAACCGCCGAGACAAATGCATCGAGACCATCGGCGGGGTTACCGTCGATAGCGATGACCAACGTTGGCAAATCTCTGTTCATCAGGGCCTGCGAATCACCGATTGCCTGTGCGGCGATAAGCTGACCGAAGTCAAAGAACTGTCCCGGGATAGCCAAACGACCGTAGTTCGATTTCACGAACACGACAAACATGCCGTCGCGAGGACCGCCCTTGTACAATTGTCCTATGGAGTGCAGGAACCGGGGACCGTACCCGCGAAGGGTCGCCATGCCGGTTTTGTCACGCACTAGTCTGCGTGCCTTTTCTAGCGCTTCCTCGGTGCGACTGTCCGTCTTGAAGTAGTTCAACATAGCAATATACTTCGGCGGTTTGCCCCCTTGAAGGAATCGCTTCACGAACGTGCTGATATCGTTCATTTGCGCGCGGGAGTATTTCCGTGCGTTGTCGTATCCGACCAGAGACAGCTTGCCCCACTTCTTCTGCGGCTCTTGATCCGGAAACGCACCTGAGCGCTCAAACGCTGCCAAAATCGCATTGGTGTTCTTCTTGCTCTCGGTGACATTTGGCTCGTCGAACGGGTTGATCCCGAGATGATACCCGGCCACTGCGGTCGCAGCTTCCCACAGCAGGAACTGACGACCAAGCTCTGCCTTCGATCCAAACTCTATATCGACAACGGAAGTTTTCTTTCTGCCGAAGGACTTTCTGAAACGGTCTTCGGCCGGGGTCTTCTCCCCAGTCATCTTCAGAAAAACAAACAGGCGGTCCTTCTTGTACTGTTCGATCTTTCCGAGAGGTTCGTTGTCAACAGGCACCACGCCCTTGCCGGACTTGCCGGTCGATTCGGCGACTAGCTGTTCAATCCACGGGACCAGGGGCGCGGTCTTCTTCGAGGCGACAAAGGTCAATTTGTCAAGGCCTTCCTTTGCCGCTATCGCTATCAGTGTTCCAAGGACCAATGCGGGATTGGTTTCGCCTTCGCGCTCATTGAGCAGTTTCTGGAACGCAACCGCATCCTCGACTATCGCCCGTATGTCAGCCCCGGCGAAATAGGCCGGCACCAGACCAAAATACGACAGCGCGGAATATCGACCGCCGATATCCGGAGGGTTCAGAAACGCCTTCCGATATTTGCGCCTCCTTGCATTCTTCTGAAGGCCGCTGCCCGGATCCGTGATAGCAACAAAATGCCGCCCGATATTTCTCACGTTGCTTTCTTTGAGCAAACCGGTAAAAAATGCCTCGTGCGAACGCGTCTCCACCGTGCCGCCGGATTTGGAAGCCACGATGAACAACGTTTTCTTCGGCTCAATCTTACGCGCCACCGCTCTTACCGCCGCCGGATCAGTGGAGTCTATTACGTTGAATGACTTCAAACCGGCACGGTTGCGGTGCATTTTGCCGATCAGGTCGGGGCACAGAGAAGATCCCCCCATTCCCATCAACACCACGTGCTCGATGCCGGACTTGATCACCGATTGGCCGAACTTCTCAATAGCGCCGACTTGCCGCTTCATTTTCACGGCAGAATCCACCCACCCCAGGCGATTCGCGATCAGTTTTCTGGTTTTCGCCGACTTGGTGAATACCGCCGGCTTACGCTGCATAATGTTCTGAATTACCGCAGCTTTGGTAGCCTTCTTGAGTGCCTTCGTGTAGGCGTCATCAATCTTGCCTGTTTTGACCTGCAACGATCCCTGTTTCATATCAGCCCCTCACTTTATGTTCAGGCTTGTCCGTCTATTTTCTTGACTAAGGCGGCACGATCCGTCGCACCAAAAAACGCCGTCCCCATCACCAGCAAATCTGCCCCGGCATCGACTACTTCGGCGTAGTTCGAGGCGTCAACGCCGCCGTCGATTGCAATCTTTGTGCTGAGTCCATTGTCCTGTAAGTACTTGCGGGCAGCCTTGACCTTGTCCAGACATTCAACAATGAATTTCTGGCCTCCAAACCCCGGAAATACTGACATGATCAACAGCCAGTCGAAATGCTCAAGAAACGGCAGGACCTTCTCCACCGGCATATCCGGATTGATCGAAATCCCGGCCTCGACACCAAACGCCTTGATCTCTTTGGCATATTTAATCGGCTCCGGGCGGGCCTCCAAATGGAACGTGATAGCATCGGCACCGGCTTTCACGAAATCATCGAAATACCTCTCCGGCTCGGAGATCATCAGGTGCACGTCGAGAAACCGATCGGTGAGACGGTCGATAGTCTTGACGACTGCTGGACCGTACGAGATATTCGGCACAAAATGGCCGTCCATGATGTCGAGATGAAAGTACGACACGCCGGCTTCTTCTGCGCTGGCTATTTCCTCTCCCAGTCGGGAGAAATCAGCCCCAAGAATCGAGGGTGACAAGTTTGGCATGCCGCCAAAATGATGCATTTTCCCGCCCAAAGCAACGGAAAACCCGCGCGGCGGGTCTCGTTTTTCGACGTGAAGTCGCACTGAGAGTCTGCCAACTGCGTGCAGTCAGACGGGGACGCCTGACTGCTTCCTGACATAGTGGCCTTCGCAGGGCAGGTCTGTCTTCAGACCTGCCAGAAAGAGTGTCGCCTTCGGCGACGATGGCAGGACCGCTTCGTAAACGAAGATATGCGGGCAAGCACGTCTATTTGGGTCCGGCCTACAAGAGCCTCACTAATCACGATCCCGCCCCTCATTCTCCAGCACGATTTCTGCGCATCGACGAAGCCCCTCCAGCTTTGGCCGGGTCAGTGGAGTTCCGGCGGTCAACTCAAGAAACTGCTCCCTCGTAGACATTGACACAACCCGGCGCGCGTCAACAAACTCCCCCACTCCGGCCTCCGGAAGCAGATCTCCGTGGACCGTGGCGATTGCCTTGCAATTGAGCGGGCAGACCTCCTGGCAGATATCGCACCCGAAAACGTTACTCCCCATCCGGCTAGCGGACTCGTCGCCGATTTCGCCCGGCCGTTCTACGGTCAGATACGACAGACACTTCGTCGAGTCAATTGTCTTCTCGGCCACTATTGCCCCGGTCGGACAAGAGTCGATACACAGCGTGCATTCGGCGCAATCTCCGTGGTCAACAGCAGTCCCATCATCCGGTTCAATCTCGAGCGAGGTCAGGATCTCCGCCAGAAACAGCCAGGAGCCGTACGTACGATTGATCAGCACGGAGTTCTTGCCGATGAACCCCAGTCCCGCCTTTGCCGCGTACGCTCGTTCCAACAGAGGACCGTAATCGACAAACCACTTGAAAGCAGCCTCGGTCCGCTCCGTAGCTACCGTGATACGCTCCACCAATTGCTTCGCAAGTCGTTCGATCACTTTGTGATAGTCCCGGCCACGGGCATACCGAGACACTCGCCCGTGCCCCCCAGGCGGCGGACCGTCGGAATTGGCCTGGTAGTAGTTCAACCCGAGCACAATGACCGATCGAACCTCCGGCATGAGCCGGGTTGGGTCACAACGACGGGCCGGATCGTTTGCGAGATAACTCATTTCGCCGTGGTATCCCCTGTCCAGCCATCGCCAGTATCGGTCGGTTGCCTCGGGGGGCGTACCGGGTAACGTTACGCCACAGAGGTCGAATCCGACCTCACGGGCCAGTCGCTTGATCGTCGGGTTATCGATCCGGTCCATGGAAACCAATCTACGAAAATCGGTGCCGATGGACCAGAGAATACCGTCCTCGGAGCGACCAATCGAGACATTCCTTGTGCAGTTTCCAAACAGAGCACAGCAATTACCGAAAATATCTGCAAAATACGCACTTAGCTTCCTCGCGGGGTCTTGAGTTTTAAATTTAAAGTGTTATCATATCTGGCTGCCCACGTTGATGTGGGGCACTATTCTAGACATTTTGACGAGGGTAACATCATGACTGATATTACAACAGAAAAAAAAGCCACCCTGGGCTTCTCCACAATTCAGGACAAAGAGATTCTTGAAACCGAATCCACATACGGCGCCCATCATTACGGCAGACTGGAACTGGTCGTTCGCCGCACTGAGGGCTGCTGGCTGTACACCGAAGACGGCAACAAGTACCTGGACTGCCTCGCGGCCTACTCCGCAGCCAACCAGGGGCACCACAATCCGAAAATCGTCAAGGCCCTCAAAGACGCTCTCGACGGTCAGTACGGTTCGGTGATCTCTAACGTCGTTTACACAGATTCCCTGGCTCTGATGCTGAAGAAGGTCTCAACGCTGGTTCCGCAGCTTGGCACCCGTTTCGGCGCCAACGGCAACAAGACCCTGCCGAAAAACGGCGGCGTGGAATCTGTCGAAACCGCCATTAAGCTGGCCCGTTCCTATGGTCACCAGGCCAAGAAGATCAAAGACGGCGATCAGGAAATCATCGTTTGCGGCAACAACTTCCATGGCCGCACGATCACTGTTATTTCCTTCTCCTCCACCGAAAAGTACAAAGAAGGCTTCGGCCCCCTCACTCCGGGCTTCAAATGTGTGGAATATGGCAATGTCGATGCTATCAAAGACGCCATCACTCCGAACACCTGCGGCATCTTGGTTGAGCCGATGCAGGGTGAGGGCGGCATGTACATCCCGAAGGAAAACTTCCTTGGCGGTCTCCGCGAGATCTGCGACAAAGAAGACATCCTGTTGATTTTCGATGAAATCCAGGTCGGCCTCGGTCGCACCGGCAAGATGTTCTGTTTCGAGCACTTGAATGTGGTTCCGGATGCCCTGATCCTCGGTAAGGCGATCTCCGGCGGTCTGGCCCCGCTGTCAGTCCTCGTAACCAACTCCAAGCTGATGGACATGGTATTTTACCCCGGTCGCGACGGTTCCACATTCGGTGGTTTCCCGCTTGCTTGTGTGGCAGGCTGCGCCGCTATCGACGTGCTCGTCAACGATGACCTCCCTGGTCGCGCCGCCAGGATGGGTGCGATCCTCAAGAAAAAGATTGAGGATGTTTGCAGCCGCTCGGACAAGGTGAAAGAAGTCCGAGGACAGGGTCTCTTTATCGGTATCGAAGTCAAAAACGGCGATGCCATGGTCTACTGCCGGAAGCTGCTGGAACTGGGCGTGCTGGCTAACGACAGCCATGGCCACACGATCCGCATCTCCCCGCCGCTGGTTATCAACGACGAAGAGATCGATTACCTCGTCGAGCGTCTTGAGAAGGTCTTGGTTGGCTAAGTCGATTGACCATACGACGATTCAAAAACGGCCCTGCGAGGGGCCGTTTTTGCATGAGAAGGAAGCTGTGTCCTGCGTGAACACAGAGCAACGTGGTCAAACGTTGTTGCAGAGCTTACGCTGTAACGGGGAGATTATTCGAATTCCGTATGTCGAGAATTAAGAAAAGAAACACGCCCCTGAATCCCCTCCCAAGAGGGGGCCTTTCTCTCGACGTGGGTGCCACCCTCAAACGGCTTGAAGAGCTCACGGTTGCAGGTCTCGTTCGGAGTTTGAGGGTGTCTTCTTAGGTGCGACTATCAGTGTCCCCGGGAATCACCCTCAAGGAAGCCTTGAGGGTGGCACCTGAGAAGATAGGACTCTCAGCTACTTCCCCGCGTGCCTCAACCCGCCAAAATAAATGGCCGTAATTGTAATGACTGCCCCCACAAACTGCACCGGAGTAAACTGTTCGCTGAAATAAACAATCCCCCAGACCATCGCCAGGGTCGGCTGAAGCAGCAGAATTAAACCCGCGCGGGAAGCATCGATTTTCTTGAGCGCATTCGTAATCGCCCACCATCCGAGAGCCTGCGCAACGACCCCAAGCGTCACCAAATACCCGAGCGACTCCAGATCAGGCGGCAGCACCGGCCCCGACTCGATAAAAGCCGCAACGCCGAGGAAAAACGCTGACGTCAGCGATGTCCAGGCCATAAACGTGACAATATTCGTCAACTCCCCCTTGCGGCCCGCCTGTTTGATCGTCAGAAGATAGCTGCCGTATGCCAATCCGGTGGCTAGCCCAAAGACAACTCCTTCTACGTAACGGTTGGTGAATTCCACGTCGTGAGACAGCACGCCTACCAGCAGTACTACACCGCCCATCGCGCTCACAGCCGAGATAAAATACCTGACCGTCAGTTTCTCTTTGAATACGATGAAGCTGAACAGCGCGGTCGCAAATACCTGAGTGTTGCCGAGAATAGTCGACATGCCGGCACCACAAAAAATCACCGAACGATGCCAGACGAACAGATCGAGAAAGAAAATAAACCCGGCGATGATTGCAAATCTGAACTGCCGCAGGTTCATTTTCAGACTATCACGACGAACAACCGCGATCAGAAACAGCGCAGCGGCTCCAAACAGCGTTCGCCAGAATCCCATCGCAGTAGGACCGAGACGCGCCTCTCCCACCCACTTGACGAATATCGGCGCATAGCTGATACAAACAGCGCCGAATATCAATATGAGCAGCGGACTGAACCGGCTTGAGGCAGTCGGGTTGTTCATGGCGAGAACATACGGAACGTGGGTTCAGTGTCAAAGGGGAATGTTGAGGGAGCAACCACCGAACGGAAATCCTGTAGGGCGGGTCCGTCTTCGAACCCGCCACAAAGGACCTCGAATCCTTCGGATTCGATCTTTCCGGCAGGTCTGAGGACAGACCTGCCCTACGAAAACTACTTGCCGCAAATGGCTTATTTCAACAGCATCATCTTCCGTGATTGCGTGAACTCGCCCGCGATGATGCGATAGAAATATATCCCGCTCGAAACCGTATTCCCGGATGCGTTGCGACCATCCCAGACGGTTTCGTGGTAACCGGCCGGGCGGTGCCCGTCGACCAGCGTGCGGACTTTCTGTCCGGCGACGTTGTACACGGTGATCTCGACCGACGCCGCGGTCGGCAACGCGTACGAAATCCGCGTTTCAGGATTGAACGGGTTGGGATAGTTCTGCGACAGCGCAAACGTGTTCGGCAGAGCATCGTCGGTCTCGTCGTCGACATCCATCACGTTATCGATGACGGAGTTGACAGGCTGGCTGTCATATGTACACGTCTCGACAGTAGTCAACTGCCCCTCACCCGTAATGCTCACAACATCGCCGGTTGCCAGATGCTTGCCTATTATGCTTCCCGTGATATCCGGCCACACAAGAACATGGCATTGGAGAGTATCTTCCCGGGTGTCCACTCGTGCGATCATACCTTCGGGAACCGTCACAGTGCCAACAGGACCGTCGAACACGAAGTGCACTGCTCCAAGCGGGTCAACCGTATTGATCGATACAGTCTTTGCAAAGGCATCGAAAGTGAATACAGCAGGGTTCTCACTCGGCTGGAACTGCGGATACGGCGGAGGATCGCCGGCAATGATTCGGAGGAGATATACGAAGTCTTCAATCGTCAGCGGGATGCCGTCGGCATTCACGTCGGAGGCAGCGATTGATCCCTCTACGTACTCGAACGCGTCCAGACCACGGGCAAAGTAATCCGCATACATGACCGCATCATCGATTTCGTAGGCCAGACCGTTCAGGTTGAGATCACCGCGGACGTCTGGATCGCCGCCGCAGATGATGTCCACACCGCCGTTGATGAAATCGACACTACGTTGTGCCGTGCTGGCATCGAGGCACGAGTCCTGTGCTCCGGAATAGGTCGGGAAACCGGAAGTGCCATCATTGATAGGATTCGAGTTCCAGTACAGACCGAAGTCGTACACGTGCGAGGACATATGCAGTTCGTCCCCTGCGGCCTCAGTCAGCACGTTGTCGCCGCAATCGAGCCAGTAGAATCTCACCGGAAGATACATGCACTCGTATATGCGATCGTTGGATACGAGGAAATTCATAGAGGCCAGCGATACGGGCAGGGAATCTATGTCACCTCCCCCGAAATCTATCCCGTCGTTCACGTCGGCCAATCCAACGAGGCGGACCTTTCCGGTGGGACAATCCTCACCGCAGTCACCGGACGGTCCCTGACGGTAGTTGAAATACTCCCATTCGTAATCGGCGAACAAGCTTCCTTCCGAAGCTGACTGAAACGCCAGAGCAGCATTGTCGAAGCCGACAAGCAGATCGAAGCCGCCGAGGGTCGCTGCGGTATCGATTCGCGTCAACAGTATCGAGACATCTTCGAATTGTCCCTGAATGGCGTCATGTGTCTTCTGAATCTCCACAACGTACTTCGCCTGCTCAACAATCTCGCTTATGACGGGACGTCCGTAGTATGTCGCGGTCTCGGCCGAAACAAGCGTGCCCCCGCCGGTGAACCGGAAAATCTGACCGCCGGTGATAACTCTGCCGACATCCGTCGAATACACCAGCACGTGCATCTGCTCCGGGTCGCCCCAGCGTCCTGAAATCACTTCGAAACCGTTTGGATTCCAGACGGAAGGCGTTATGTCACCGTCGAACACAAGATGAACGGCACCGAGTGAGTCCTTGGTGTCGACCATGACGTATCCGGCGTCCTCCTCGACCCAGAACTCTGCGATATTCGGACTGGGGCTAACATCCGGATACGGCGGGTAGGGAATGACCTCGCCGGTCACTATTCTGATCATGCGGACGAAATCCGCGACTGTTAGCGGAAGACCATCGTAATTGATGTCCGTGGCTGCAATAGCAGCATCAGGGTAATCTCCGAAAGCCGCTAGTCCTTGCACAAAGTACTGTTTGAACATCATCAGATCAGCAATCTCAAACGCGAGACCATTCAAGTTGATGTCTCCGGGATCGTCAATCGGCTCGCTGCAGATAACACTCACGCCGCCGTTGATGAAATCGATCTTGCGTTCAGCCATTGGTCTGCCGGGCATTGGGTCTTCGAGACAAAAATCCTGTGCACCAAAGATCCCCGGAAATCCAACACAACCGTCCGATATGCGAATCATCTCAAACGTAGCAGAGTCCGGTTGATAAACGTTTTCGGAAACATACAACTCGGTGCCGTCGACATTGCTGAACGTGTTATCACCGCAATCAATCCAATAGAAATCAATCGGCAGCCACTGACAGTCGAAAATCCGATCATTGGATACGAGGAGTCGCAGGGAAGTCAGCGTCGTCGGTAGCGTGTCGACATCGCAAGACGGGTGATTGGGGCCGTCGTTTTGCTCCGCGACACCGATAATCCGCACCATGCCGGTCGGGCAGTCGTTGCCGCAGTTGCCGAACGGTCCCTGACGGAACGTAAAATACTCCCAGCCGCACTCGGTGTAGATGCTGCCTTCAAACGCTGCCTGGAACGCCATTGCGGTCGCATCATAAGCCACCAGCAAATCGAAACCGCCTATGCCCTGCAGACTGTCCACACCTTCAAGCGTAACATCCACGTTGGCAAAGTGGTTCTGCAACTGGTCAAGGACGGTGCCGATCCGCACGACGTACGGCGAAAACACCGGTGGAGGAGGAGGCGGGAGAATGTGTACGCCGCCGTTGTAGTACTCGACCTGCCGGAAACGTTCGTAGTATTTGTCTGTCGATGGGTAACACTCCGGTGTGGCACCGGAGAAACCGGGTACGGTATCCGGACGGATGAACTGATCGTTGTGATCAAAGACAGCCGCCGGATGATAGACGGAATCGGGGTCAGCTCCCCATGAGATCATATTGCTCTCGCAGTCATGCCAGTAGAAGCGGACCGGAGCGAAAACCTCACTCGTTATCGAGCTGTCCGTGACCACGAATTGCAGTCTTGCCAGCACGGCCGGCAGTTCGGGAGGGGTGAAGCAGATCGGTTCTGAGTGTCGTCGCGCCCTGGCCGCCATCCTGACAACCGGAACGCCTTCGTATAATGCTACCCTACCAACAAAGGCCGCCCAGCCACATCCTGGGTCCGGAGAGAAAAACTCTGCACCGCTGTCAATCGCGATCAAATCCAGCCGCTGATCATCGTAGGTCAGTAGGAGGTCAATTTCTCCGATTCCCGCTGCACACTCCTCAAGGACAACGTCGATACTCACTGTGTCGCCCGGAGTAGCGTCGCGCACAGTCGAAAGGTTGACTTTGATTGGCTCGGACACAAACACGTCGAAATAGAGCGAACAACCCATCCAATACGGACTGTTTTTGGCGTGCAAGTCGACCCGGAATGTCTGTCCGGCGTCATCATAGGTTGGGATGAATTTCAGTGTCCCCGTCGAAGGATCATAGGAAACAAGCCCGTTCGGCTCCGGAGTTGTAGCGAATTCGACCTCTACCTCATCACAGTAATCAGGATCGATCGGATTCAGGTTCACCATTGCACTGTCAAACGGAAGCACGTTGAAGTGAGCATTGCACAGGGTCTCGAATTCGGCATACCCATCCGTCACCCGCACTTCAAACCGACAATTATCCTCTCCGCTGGTGGAATCACCGTTAACCGTCGCGCCGATCTCCAGCATGTAGGACCATTGCCACGGGTCTTCCAGCTCGGGATGGAATATCCACAGGCCGGTCTCCTCGTTGATCGTCCCCGGTCCCTCGACGATGAAATATTCCACGCCGGGAGGGTTTTTCTCCCCCGTCTCGTAATCCACTGCCACTACCTGGTAGAACATGGAATCACAATGGTTGCCCTCGACATACGGCGGACAGCCGGTGAAAATGATATCCTCGATACCTTTCACTTCGCCAAAGACCGTTGAGGCGGACGCCAGCACCATAGCGCAGGCAAACAGGGTATAACAAACAATATGAGATTGAAAACGACTCATCTTGAGGGACCTCCCCGAAGTTTGTTGAAGTACACAGTGTTATAAGATACTACAATATCGACTATTGTCAAGAGCAAATTGTGGAGTTGCATATCGTAAACCGGGCATAAGGGAGCGCCAAGCCTGGGAGTACTCTCTTATCCGACATGTACTTACGGAGCATATTAAGCGTTGGAAGCAGTCGCCCGATAACAAAAGATATGTAGCTGTTCACCACCAAGTCCCACCGGGAGGATCGATGCCCGCAAAGAAAACGTTCACTCTGATGGTTCTCGCTGTCGTGGTAGCTGCGATTGCTTTTGGCTGCGGGAACGACGACACCGCCACCGCCCCTGACAATTCCGGCACCTGGCAACCGCTGGAACTGGCAGACTATGACTATCATGTCCGCAAGATCGCCCCGCCCGAATACACGGCCCCGGTGACGGCCCCGGCCACGGTCGACCCTATGTGGACCGCCACGTACCTTCCAAAAGTGTTCTCGACCAATGAGCCGATGTCCCTCTACAGCAATCTCGATACATTCCAGAGTTTGCTAACCGAGCTTGAATCGTACTTGCTAATCAATGACGACGGCGACATCGCTGTCGACAGCAGCGCGGGCGGCGCAGTTGGTGATTATCTTCAGGTCTTCAATCTCAGTGAACCAACCGCCATTCCGGTCGATGCCAATATGGACGCCCTGTTTGGCGCGTCTTTGACCGTTGAGAAACTCGTGAGACTGAATTGGGTCGACCTGGCCGGACGTACCTGTGTCGAAGACATAGCCTTCACGCTCAACGACACCGAGCAGACGGTGGCCGTTTTCAGTCGCCACGAGGAATCCGGGACCGTCACGACTACGAGCATGTACTATGCCCGTTTTGTCCTCGCTGACTCTTCAGTCGCCATGAAGGGAATGACCTACAAAGACTACGGCGACGATACCAGCGCCCGCTGGACGTACTCGATCAGTTCCGTCGATGACTCACAATTCTCATACCGCATGAACTGGTACGCAGATTCCAGCGAACAGGTGCCGCAATCAATGCTCGGCTGTATCCTCGGCGGCGGCGATAGGAATGTTGAATTCGCCCTTGAGTATCGGGAGTACAAGCCGGCCGACTCGGCGGAGTATGTTGACGAGCTTTCAAGCGAGCAAGTGTTCGGGCCAGACTTCAGCGAAGGCACCGGCCTGATCACGGCATATCACGAGTTTGTGGCTGAGGATTTGTGGCTGGATTACGACGACCAGGCGCTGGCCCCGTTGACCAGCCCGTGGGATGCAATCGAATAGGAAGTATCACCGAGTAGAGCATAAACACAAAACCCGCCGAAAGGCGGGTTTTGTGTTTATGATCGCGTTTTGCTAGCTCTGCAAACGTGCGAGACGCTCGCGAAGGTCTTGCATCTCCTTGACCTCGACGTCAACCTTTGGCCACAGTGCCAGGACATTTTCGAAGCGTCCGATTGCTTCTGCTTTGTCGCCAGTTTCGTCGGCAATAACACCGAGCCAGTAGATCGATAGAATGTGTCTCCAGCCGTTGGAGGTTTCATTCTCGCCAGAGACGAGGTCCTCAAACAACACTGCCGCCTTGTCATACCAGCCAAACCGCACCATCAACTCTCCGCAACGAAACCTGTCCTCGCTGGAGTTGGCGTTCGCCTGCGCCAGCAAATCCTCATAGGCGGTCAGGATTGCAGTAGTATCCGCCGTTGCGAAGCCCTCAAACATCCCGTCAAGGGCATCCACCATCGACCAGAAATCCTTCGGCACCCGGGACTTGAAATCATCGATTGCCTGCTTGAACATCGGTCTCACCTTGTCCTGCATTCCGGCATCGATTGACACCGCCAACACCGGGTAGGCCAGCTTCTGATTTGCCGAGCCTTTCCGGTCACCAATCTCGCCATAGTGAAGAACGGAATCCGGGTGCCCCAACCGCAGATGCACCGACGCCATATTGTTGTAGGCATTAAACAACAGGTTGGCGTCGCCGGTGGCCTCAGCCAGTTCGATACGTCTCTGCCCGTATTCCAGCGGCGGAAGGAACTTGCCTTCCCAGTACGCAACCTGAGTCAGATACGTGTAGTAGTCATAGAGGTTGTAGGGATCGTCTGGGGCCGTCGCCTTCAGTTTCTCGACATACACACGGGCCATCGCAGGTTCGTGATGCGAAAGATGAAAGCGAATGAGATTCTCTATTACCTCGGCGTTTTCCGGGTGTGCACGGTGCAGCTCACGGTACATCTCCATTGCTTCGTCTTCGCGATCGCTTGCCAGATAGTATCCGGCCAGTTGGCGTTTTGAGGCCACCGCGTCGGGGGTAACCTCCACCAGTTTCCGGGTCACTTCAATCGCCCGTTCATAGTTGTTATGCGTGGCCAGAATCTGGGCGTAAGTTGACAGTGTAAACGGAAAAGTGGGGTAAGTCGCCAGTACCGTATCCATCTGGGCGAAGGACGCCACCGTGTCACGCTTGAACGCATCGATGAACAAGGCATATATGGTGCGAATCTCGGCATCGTTGGAGTAGTTGCCAAGTAAGACTTCGATCTTGGTGAAGGCGTGATCGAAATTCTGATTCACCCAGGTATCAACATAGGCATCGAGCAGAGAGCGATCCCTCACGGGTAGACCGTCCTGATACTGCTGAGCCAGCTTGAAGTACTTCGCACCCTCGGTCTGTTTGCCGTTGAAAACGTTGCTCATGCCGATTCGCATGTATGCCAGGGCAAAGGAAGAGTCTATTGCCAACGCCTGGTTGAACAACGCCACGGCAGCATCGTGTTCTCCCGCCCAGAATTTCTCCATGCCGAGATGGTACCTCTTGTATGCTTCCGGCGAGGCGGAGGCAAAAACAGAGACTCCCTGCATGTCTCCCTGGAGATTCAACGATGTCGCGATCTTCTTCGTAAGCGAATCGACTAGCACGAACGGATCGTCGCCGACGACCTTCTCACCCAAAATGATCGTGCCGGTGTTGACGTCCTCCAATCGGGCGTCGATGCGAATCTGGTCACCCAGCTTGAAGTACGCCCCGGACAACAGCCGGGTAGCCCCGAGCGTTTTAGCAGCATCGATACACTCTTCGTGCGTATGCGAGTTTTTCTTGTCGACTTCGAAACAATCCAAAATGCGCTGTTGGCTGATGATCTGAAGTTCGCTAGCCTGCGAGAGGTCTGTTAGCAGAATCTCAGGAAGGCCGGTTTCGAGCCAGTCGAGGTCGTTTTCGCCGGTTTTGTTTTCAAACCCGAGAATGGCCAGAGCGTTGGTCTGAGCCTGAAGTCCGCCCTGCCCTCCCGACCCGTCCGATTGGCTACCGAAGTACCAGATAGCAACAATTGCCAGAATCACTACAGCCACCGCTCCGCCCCTGAGTTGCAGTGTGAAGCTCTTCTTCCTGGCCGGTATCGACTGCGTGATCCCGGATATCGTGTCGCTGACGCCGCTGTCGTACTGCCGTCGGAGGTTGCGCAGATCGAGAACGAGGTCGCGGCTGCTCTGGTAGCGGTCCTCGCGATCCTTCTGCAGGCACTTGGTAATAACGCGTTCAAGTTCCGGCGGGATATTCTCGTTCTTCCCTCGCGGCGGTTCAAAGGAGGATTCGAGGATCTTGGCCATGGTCTCAACCTGAGTCGGACTGGCAAACGGCATTTCGCCGGTAGCCATACGATATAGCAAAATACCAAACGAGAAAATGTCGCTTCGTGTATCAACATTCTCGCCCTTGACCTGCTCCGGCGACATATACGATACGGTCCCCATGATCTTCCCGGCACGCGTCAGATCCTGTGAAATCGATTCGGTGCTGTCGGCAGCTTTGGAAAACAGGATTGGATCGAGCGGTTTGGCAAGACCAAAATCGAGGATTTTCGGATCATGATTTTCGTCGATCAGGATGTTGTCCGGCTTGATGTCCCGGTGCACAATATTCAGTTTGTGCGCCGCCGCCACGCCGGTTGCGATCTTCTCCGCAAGCGTGACAAGGCGCTGCAACTCGGGCTTCTCGTCCTTGATATAGTCGGCGAGCGAACGCCCCTTGACGTACTCCATCACAATATAGTCGGTCTCTTCCCCGGTCTCTGCGTCGGGAGCTTTGCCGATGTCGTATATCGCGGTCACGTAAGCGTTGGACACCTGGGCCGCCGTTTTGGCCTCACGGTAGAATCTCTCGAGGCGTTCAGCATTGTCAAACATATCGCCGGTGAGGGTCTTGATCGCTACTTTCCGTCGCAGTTTCTGATCCTCGGCCAGATAGACCGCCCCCATGCCGCCCTCGCCAAGTTTCCGTTCGATCTTGAAATGAGCGAAGTTCTGTCCTGCCTCTAACATTAGGAATTCCTCTTGAGTGCGAGCATTGTGATGTCATCAGACCTCGGGGCGCCCTCCAGGAAGGCCTCGATATCGGTCATCAACTGTTCAACCAGTGGTTTCGGATCCAGTTCCATGTAGTCACCGAGTGCCTTCTCCAGTCTCTCGTCGGAGAACATCTCATCGCCCCGGTCCGCCTCTGTGACCCCGTCTGAGAACACAAACAGCAGGTCGGCCGGGTTCATTTCTATTTCACCCTCACCCCAGCTGCCTATATCAAACGCGCCGATCATGATACCGTTGGCTTCCAAGTGTTCGATCTCCCCGTTGGCTCTCACCAGTACCGGCGGGTTGTGGCCGGCGTTGATGTAGGCCATGCGATTTTCCTCCGGACTGAGCACGCCGACGAAAAGCGTAGCGAAGTCGGCCGGAGCGCTCGAACGATACAGCTGCGCCGATACCAGGTGTACTACCTCACCGAGCGTAAATTCAGATACGTTGTACAGAATCCTGAAGGACGCCAGGATATTGGACATCAGCAGTGCCGCCCCCATTCCCTTGCCGCTAACATCAGCCACAACAAACACTGCACGACCATCCGGCAGCGTCACTATGTCGTACAAGTCACCTCCGACTTGCAGACATGTCTTCTGGTAAGGGCAGACCGCATATCCGGGTATCTCCGGAATATCATTAATCAGGAGGGCCTGCTGAATGCCTGAGGCACGCTTTAACTCGGCATCGAGAACCTTTTTTTCCTGTCGTTCCTCCAATTGCTCGTAGTTCAACAGGCGCGCGGCAATGATATTGCCGAACGTCGCAAGCACTCTGAGGTAGTCGTCGGTATAGCGATGCATCGGATTCGAGGTGTCGACGTACAGGATACCGAGCACCTTACCGGCATCGAAAAGTGGTACCGCCATAGCCGAACGAAGATCGGACATAATGATCGATTCCTGCTGGGCGAAGCGCGGATCATCCTCGGGGTTTCCTATCAGGATTGCATTTTTCTCGGTGAGAATCTGGCTGGCAATGGTGCGCGAGAGACTGAACGAGCCAGAATCTTTGCCGGTCGGAAGCAGGGTCGCCGCGGCATAGATATCACCGCTCTGCTCATCAGTCATCAAGATCGCCAAGCGCTCGGCCGGGATCACTTTGTTCACCAGCTTCAGATAGCGTTCGAGCATGTCATCGCGTGACTCGTCTACATCAAGGGTTCGTGCCATCTCAGAAACCGTGTTGAACAACTCAGGCAATTCAGTGACCTTGGCCGGAAGGGGCCGCAGAACCTCGTTGAGAGGCATGAAAACCGACTTCTCCGGTTCACTATCGGCCAGCAAAGTCGGTCTTGGCACGACAGGAACTGCCTCGCCCGTCTCCTTGATTCGGAAATCGGTGCCACCGAACATGATTCGATCTCCGGATTTGATCACGGTAGGCGAAGAAATCCGTCTGTCATTGACAACCGTCCCGTTGTGACTGCCAGTGTCGGAAATAGTGATCGGCTCGCCTTCAGTGGGAACCTCAATCACCGCGTGTTTTCGTGAGATAGTTTTGTGTGGAATACAGATCGACCGCTCTTCCACTCGCCCCACATCGTGCGTGCCTGGCAAAAGATCAAAATCGTACAGTCGACTGCCATCGGTGCCTATAAGCTTCAGCATACTTGCCCTGCAAAAACAAAAAACGTGTCCAGGTACCCTGTCATTCTCCGCGGGAACGGTTAATATGGTCGATAATGGGTTCTTAAACAAGAAAAACTGTTGGCCAGCGAGCGCCCTCAGGACAATTGGTCGGCGGGAGTTGCCCGTTTTGAACTTGCCCATACTTGGGGCCGGCCGTTTATTGCGTGCAGCAGGTGTGTGAAGCGTGTGACCGAACATCCCCGTGTCGCACAGAACCATCCCCGGCCGTTGCCGCCATCACAAAAGGAATCCGCTTGGACGCGTTTAATACTTTCTGGTCGGAAGCCGTTGATCTTGCCTGGGGACCATGGTTGGTCTACTTGTTAGTAGGTGCAGGAATCTATTTCACTCTGGCCGGCAGTCTCCTGCCGTTTCGGGCCATCAAACACGCGATTCACATTCTTCAAGGCAAGTTCGACCACGAAAAGGATCCCGGCGAAATTAGTCACTTCCAGGCGCTGTCCTCGGCCCTGTCTGCCACCATCGGCATGGGCAACATAGCAGGCGTGGCAATCGCGCTTTCGGTCGGCGGACCGGGATCAGTCTTCTGGATGTGGGTGGCGGGGCTGGTCGGCATGTCGACCAAGTTCTTCACCTGCACCCTGGCGACCATGTATCGCCAGAAAGACGAAAACGGTGTCGACCAGGGCGGCCCCATGTACTACCTTGAGGTCGGGCTGGGCAAAGCGTTCAAGCCGCTGGCAATCCTGTTTGCGGTCTGCGGCATGATCGGTTGCCTGGCACTCTTTCAGGTCAATCAACTCGCGGAACTAATCCACGCCGATTATCAAATCAATAGCGTTCACACCGGACTTGTCTGCATGGTACTGGTGGGAATCGTCATACTCGGCGGAATCAAGCGGGTGGGATTTGTTTCCTCAAGAGTCGTACCGGCGATGTTTTTGCTATACCTCGTGTCAGCCCTTGGGATCATCATATACCATTACGCGGTTATTCCTGAGATCATCCAATCGATCTTCAGTGCCGCATTCGGAGGTCAGGCAGTCCTCGGCGGGGCGACCGGGGTGGCGATGAAAGAAGTCATGCGTACCGGCATCAAACGGGCCGCCTTCTCCAACGAAGCTGGTGTCGGCACGGCTCCCATGGCTCACGGCGCTGCCAAAACGAAGGAACCGGTGCGTGAAGGTTTGATTGCGATGCTTGGCCCCTTCCTCGACACGAATATCGTGTGTACTCTCACTGCCCTCGTCATCATGTCGACCGGTGTGCTGAGCGGCGAGTTGTCCAGCGACTCAGAGGGCGTGATGGTAACAGTTAACGCATTCTCCAGTGTCCTCGGTTCGTTTGGTCGCTATATGATGACTCTGGTCGTCATTATGTTCTCGGTGACGACAATGATCTCCTACTCCTATTACTCGCTCAAATGCGCCAAGTATCTCTTCGGATCACGAGTCGGGGGTTGGTACGTCTACGTCTACCTCATCAGTCTTCCGGTGGCGGCCTGGCTTGATCCGGGGACGGTGGTGAACATAATCGACACCTGTTTTGCGATGATGGCTATCCCCACGCTTGTTGGCGCGCTCCTGCTATCGGGAAAAGTCCGAGCTGCCTTGAAAGACTATTTCGTCCGGATGGGTCTGTAGGCCCCTCAGCTTCCGCAAAAACCTTGTTGATATGTCGCCGTTCATTCGTTACTGATAGATAGTTCTATGCAACGTGATTCCGACCTCGAAAGGATTCCGCAATGACGACTAAGACCGGCAATCTCATTCTGCTGGGCATGATCGGCGGCGCCGTACTTGGCGTGCTCGGGGGACTCTTCCTCGGGGACACGATGCTCCACCTCAAGTTTCTCGGCACGATCTTCTTGAACAGTCTCAAAATGGTCGTCATACCGCTTGTTGTGGCCTCGATGATTATCGGCGTTACCTCGCTGGGCGATGTTCGCACGCTCGGGCGTACGGGTGTGAAGACCCTGTTGTTTTACCTATTCACCACGGGGGCTTCGGTATTGGTCGGGTTGGTTTTGGTCAACATCCTCCAACCGGGCGTAGGGGTTGAAATATGGGAGACAACCGTACCGGATGTTGTCGCCAAAGGGCAGGGCAAGGGGATCATGGATGTCCTCAACGGCCTCGTCACACCAAACGTGATCAAGTCAGCCGCCGAGGGCCAGATACTCCCGTTGATTGTGTTCTCCCTCTTGTTTGGCGGCGTGTTAACGGTCATCGGCGAGAAGGGCAAACCGGTAGTCGAGTTGTTCGGCGGCATCAACGCCGCAATGATGAAGATCGTCAACTTGATAATCTACTTCGCCCCGATAGGTGTGATGGCATTGATCGGCGGCATTGTGGCAGAAGAACGAGATTCGTTCGATCAGTTGATTTCCGGCCTCGGCATGTATTCGCTGACGGTGATCGCGGGACTGCTTTTTCACGCGCTCGTCACGCTCCCGTTGTTGCTTTCGTTTTTCGGCAAAAAGAACCCCTGGAGATATTTCGTGGGCGTCGGCGAGGCACTCGCGACCGCGTTTACGACCGCTTCGTCCTCGGCGACTCTGCCGATTACTATCGATGCGGTCGAGAACAAAAACCACGTTGACCCGCGCGCCGCCTCATTTGTGCTGCCGTTGGGCGCGACTATCAACATGGACGGTACTGCGCTCTATGAGGCTGTTGCGGCAATGTTCATCGCACAGATATCCGGCATTGACCTGACTCTGGGCCAACAGGTGATTATCTTCCTCACCGCAACTCTTGCCTCCATTGGCGCGGCGGGCATCCCCCACGCCGGGACGGTGATGATGGTGATGGTGCTCTCAGCAGTGAACCTGCCGATGGAAGGCATCGGGTTGATCTTTGCGATTGACTGGTTCCTTGACCGGTGCCGCACGACGGTGAACGTCTGGGGCGACTCGGTCGGTGCCGCGGTAATCGGCCAGACGAAAGAGATGAAGGTGCACACTTCGACAAGCTCAGTGTGACTGACTCATAATAAACAAACCGGCAGAGCAAAATGCTCTGCCGGTTTTCGTATGCGATCTCTTGCACCTCGGTGTTCCGAATCCGCAAACCTTGCGGATGAGAAACCCGACATCCTGTCTACATCAGCTTGAAGACAAACCCGATGCCAAGCGTCTCTTTGAAACGGGCGCGGAGTTCTACCTGCTTGTCATACAGAATCTGCGTGTAGAAATTCACCGCGATAACCTTCGACAACTGAGCATTCACAATGTTCTCCCAGTTGATGTCGATAGCCTTCCAATAATCTGCGTACACTTCGCCTGCGACCTCATCCTTCTTGGAGTAGGTCACCGCCTTGTACAAGGTCAGCTTGCCGGTGTACTTCATCCGCTCGTTGACCGTAAGGACAACGTCCGTGACGGACTCAAGACCGCCGTCCGTCTCAGTCACGGTTTCCGTGTTCAGATCATCGTCGATAATGCTCTTCGTCATAGTCTGACGCATGGCGAAACCCAATCGAGAGAGAATCTGGTCATCGTCTTTGGTGTAGAACTTCCGGGCGATACCGGCCGACTCGGTAAATCTCATCGGCGACAGATACAGATTCTTGTCAGGATGCGAAGCGTTGAGAAACTGCGTCTCTACGCGGAAAGCGACAAACGGATCAACGTACTTGTGCAGGGTGAAGCGGCCGACGTTTTCCCAATCGATCAGATCGGTCGACTTGGCCGGCTTCTTCCACTTCTTCGTCTCGGCATCCTGACTCATCGTTTGACCAAATGAGACCTTCAAGGCCGACCTGAAATTGAACTTCGGGGAGAGCGCCTTCTCGGCAGTACCGTTAAGGTTGGTTACCCAACTGAACGACCCGGCTTCACCGCCGGCCCATGAGTCTGAGTAAGCAGCTTGCGTTGTCGTGAAATCGAGGGAAAGCGCGGTATTCCAACCGACCGGTGCTTCAGCATCCTGGGCCGAAGCCGTTCCGATTAGAGTAATACAGACAATAAATGCAATCGAGCTTAGTCTCTTAAAAAGTGACATGATATCCTCCGTTAGGAATTGGTGACTTGGTGCATGTGAACGTCCTGTTGCGGGAAGGGTATAGAGATATTCTGTTCGTCAAAAGTCAACTTGACTCTTTCGTGAACATCGCCGTAAACGCCCCAATAGTCAGCAGTCTTCACCCACGGGCGAACGTTGAAGTTCACCGAGCTATCGGCAAGCTCGCCAACCACAACCACCGGCGCCGGATCCTTCAGTATGCGCGGGTCGTCGTCGAGTATCTTATGCAGTATTTCCTTGGCTTTCTTGATGTCATCGCCATAGCCGATGCCGAAGACCATATCCACACGGCGCGTCTCCTGAGCGGAATAGTTGACGATGTTGCCGCCGGTAATGCCGCTATTCGGAACGATAACTGTCTTATTGTCCGGGGTCTTGAGAATCGTGTTGAAGATACGAATAGCGTCTACCACGCCGGCGGTGCCACCTGCCTCAACGAAGTCGCCGGCTTTGAACGGGCGGAACATGATCAACATCACACCGGATGCAAAGTTCGACAGGGAACCCTGCAAAGCAAAACCGACTGCCAAACCGGCCGCACCGATGATGGCAATAAACGAGGCGGTCTCGACACCAAGCTGATCGAGCGCGGCAATGAACACGAAGACCATCAGAGCGATGCGCGTAAGGCTGGCCACAAACCTCGTCAGAGTATCTTCGACGTTCGCCTTTTTCATCAATCGCTTGACGACACCGGTGAGCATACCAACCACTATGCGACCGATGATGAGAATAGCAACCGCTGCTATGATATTGAGTCCGTACTCAGTTGCATACGTCTGTACAATTTCCATCCAGTTTTCCATCAGGATAACCTCTACGTATCAAGTAAAAATCGGTATTATCTATTTTACGTACCAGACCGCACCATGTAACGACAGACCTGGGAGCATGTCAACAAATATGGGTTATGCAGCCTGTGTTAGCGGCGTTCAACCTGTACGTACCATTCCCTCGAAGAACGTGCCACAAAGTCAGGTGGTTCCAGAATTTCGGCAGGAAAACACAGAATGTGGATAACTGGTTCACGGGGGATGCTAACCGGATATCGCCCAGTCCGGCAGTACGCCGGGATCAATATCGAACACAGGCAATCCTAATAGATAAATGAAGGACGTTATCAACACAACACCAATGATATTCATGAAGATTCCCACACGGATCATGTCAGCCATCCGTACCTCTCCGGTGCCGAATACAATCGCATTCGGCGGCGTGGCAACGGGCAGCATGAAGGCACAGGAGGCGGACAAAGTCGCCGGGATCATTAATAGCAGCGGGTTGACCTTGATGGCTACCGCCAGCGAGCCGAGCAACGGCAGGATCATCTCGGTCGTGGCTGTGTTTGAAGTCAGCTCAGTTAAGAAGGTCAGTGTCGTCGACACCCACGCTACGAGCAACACAGGAGATAGTCCGGCCAATCCAGCCGCCTGTTCGGCAACCCAGACGGCGAGTCCGGATTCCTTGAATCCGCTGGCCAGGGCAAATCCGCCACCAAAAAGGATCACAATACCCCAATGCAGTTTCTGGGCGGTGGTCCAGTTCATCAGGCGTTTGCCCGGTTTAGTGCGAGAAGGAATCAGGAAGAGCAGTAACGCGACAGCAATCGCAACCGTACCGTCGTCGACAAACGCAGGCACCGGCAGGATTGTCGACCAACCGGGAATCGTGAACGAGCCGAGCACGATCTCTTTTCTCAGAAGCCACAGCAGGGCCAACAGGACAAACATTACCAGCACGGCATTTTCCTCAAATGACATTCGGCCAAGCCGTTTGTATTCCTCACGGAACAGGTCACGGCCAGCAGTCATCTTTCTCTTACCGGGACCGAACAAAAAAGCCAGAAGTGCCCAGGCAATCGCGAGAAACACAATCGACACCGGCAGACCGAATGCCATCCAGCCGGCAAACGTGATCTCAGGCGCGTTGGGGAAATAGATCGCAAATATGCGCGAAAACGACAGATTCGGGGGCGTCCCGATCAAAGTCGCGATGCCTCCGATGGACGCAGAATAGGCGATGCCGATCAACAGACCGACCGCAAAACGTGAGCCGGTGTTGTCGGGCGATTCCTCTTTGATCTTCACAATGACGGCCATCGCGATTGGCACCATCATCATCGTTGTCGCCGTGTTGGAAATCCACATCGAGAGAAAGGCGGTTGCGGCCATGAACCCGAGCAGGATTCGATTTGGCGAGGAGCCGATCAGAAGCATCGTTTTGAGCGCGATCCTGCGGTGCAGGTTCCATCGCTGCATAGCGAGCGCCATGATGAATCCGCCAATGAACAGGAAGATTATACTGTTGAAATAGGTCCCGGCGACTTCTTTGCCTTTCATGATTCCCAGCAGCGGGAACAAAGCTACCGGAAGGAGCGCGGTCGCGGGAATGGGGATAGCCTCGGTAATCCACCAGACGGCCATCAACACGGCAACGGCTGCAGCGCGCGTGACAAGAGGATTGGAAGGATCGAGGTCGGCGAAAAACAGAATACTGAGTGCTACTATCGGACCGGCATAGAGCCCGATTGTCTGTTTGAGACTGTGCCTCTCGCTGTCGTTGTTTTTCTGCACCGACTAGATGTGCCCTTCCAGCAGGTCGGGGTCAACTTCGACCCGCCTCAATTCACCCTTCGTGAGCGATTTGTACCACCAGTTCATCCATTCCTTTGGAGTCTCGTAGTTTTCGCCGGTCATATCAACTAGTAACTCTGCCGCTTGCTTCTGTTCCTCGGGCGTGCCTATCCAGAGAAGCCCGACCAACTGTTCGATCACCAGCTGCCTTTCGTTTTGCCTGAGGTACTCGCGGAAGAATGCAGCCTGGGCAGAGGGGGCGGGAATCGTGTCCCTCCATTCCCAGGGCTTCTCAATCTGGAAGGTTCTCAGCAACAGATTGCGGCAGTATTCCTCTGCATCGACAGGTGCCGCCGCAAGGTTGTCGATGAGTCGGCTCCAAATCGCCAAGTTCTCGATGTCTGCCATAAGGTTGAGATCGCTTGATTCATACCACGCCTGCCATTTCGCAACCGCTAGATCAATCATCGCCGGATCGTTGAGGCTAACACTGTCCGGCATTCTCCCGCTGATTACGGACAAGTACCATTCGGATGATCGACGGTTCAAGGTGCGAAAATCGTTTGCCGTATCGACAATCCCCGGCAATCTATCTATCGTACACTGCACCGAACTGGCAGTGAACACATGCGAAACCGACATCCCCAACGCCGAGTCTCCGTACAAAACCGCCAGAGCATCCACCTTCGATTCGGGCAAGTTTCCGCAATCTGCCAAGCGATCCAGGGTCTGGCGTTCAACCATGAAGTCGACCTCGGGATGTCCTTGATGTGTCCGCAGCGCCCATGGTCCTCGATCAACGGGAGTCTGCACCATGGTGTACACTCCGCCATCGGCAGCAAAGCGTTCAGTCAGGTAGTGAGCAAGGTAGTAACCCTCGGCTTCTAACGGGCAGGCAGGCTTCGTCACCAGTCCCTTCTCGAGGTGGGCACTGCCATAGAATATCAGTGCCTTGCTCTCCGGACATCGTTCCAGCAGATCAATAACCTTTTGGGACGAATACTCGTCCCTCTCATGGAGAAAAAACTGCCTTCCTTGCTCGACTGACCACTGATCGGGATCAATCGGCATTTCGGGTCCGAAGACATGGAAGTCGAGTCGTTTGTCCATAGCACATCGTTCGTTGTATTCCTCCACCGCGTTTCTAATACAGACGATGTCTTTGTGAAATTCGATAGAGGCTGTCGTGCGATGCGGAGAGTACATCGATGCACAATAGTCATCCCACCACGGCCCCCCGTTCTCAGACCACTCCAAAGTCTCTCTCAGCTTGACCGAGTCCCTCTCCAGCACAAGGATGAGACTCGGGCACACCTGCGCGACGTTGCCTTCGGCTTCAGTGTTCACTTTCAACCAGTGGTCAAGTACGCTGATGACGCTCTGCAAGTACAGACGATAGCCGTGGCCGCAATCGGCCATCATGACGATGCGGTTCTCTTCCAACTTGTCCAGAACGAACTGGTCCACGCCGTAAGTGACTTCGCCGTTTACGATCTCCTCCACTTCCGCCCAGGCATCTTTTTCGCCACACCCGAACAAGCAGATAAAGCAGAAGAACAACAGCAGACACGAAACCGTGGCAACGGTCAGTTCCCTGAAAGAAACGGTACGATTAGACATGAAAACCTCCCCTGCCCGGCGCACCTCACCAACGGGCATAATCGTCTTCGACAATGCCTCCTACTAAGGAGTGGACCGGATATTGAATATGACGACTGACCGTCTAGTTTTCTAGAAGCACGTTCTCGGCAATTGTCGCCGTGTACGTTTGACCGGCGACGATTTCGCCCTGTCCGCCCTTGATGAACAGTCCAAAGATGAAAAGATAGGACAACGTCTTTTTGCCTTTGCCCTCGCCCTCGGCAACGCCTGACAGCATGATCTTACCGTCGCCAACGACTTTGAATGCACCCGAGGGTTCCATATCGGCGAACTTTACCGTGATGTATCCCGGTTTGCCGCCTCGACCGCTCGGCTTGACCTGATCGACAATCGCGGTGCCTGCGGCACCCTTCTCGACAATGACCTGTCCGGCCAGGGTGATCGGCTCGGCCAGTTCTATAGCTACTACGTCGCCCGGTGTGGAAGCACCCGAGTTGATTTTGGCGTCAGCGGCGAACTTAACCTTCAGTTCGGTCCCCTGCGGCAACTGTAGTTTGCCAGCAAAGGCCGTTCCACAGATTCCAATAACCGTAAGGGCAACAAGCAGAACAGTTGCCAGACCTCTTATCTTTACTGCGTGCCGCATGATACTCTCCTTGAATATACTCACCAACGTTCCTGTTATTCGAGACTCGGGAGACGATCAACCAAACTCGGCTCAAACCTGATCGTCACCTGCTTGCCCACGTTACTGAACGAGACCCCCTGTTCAAGTTCAAACAATGCGTACTTGCCCTTCTTGACGACTTTGTCAGCCGCTGCTTTGCCCAACTGGCACTGATGCCCGGCGGTGTCGATAGCGATATGAATATCCTGCCCGGTTTTCCATTTCAGCGTGATCTCGTCACCCTCAAATATCTGATTTATCTCGGACCACGTCGGATCCTTGCCGGCATCGGTGACCTCGATATGCAAATGTCCGCCGCCCGGCAGAGTTTCAATCTTGCACTTGTATTCACGTGATCGCGCCCACTTTTTGGCATCCTTTAGATACTTGTCGATCATGTTGTGATGCTTGGTGTCCGAGCGATCAAGTTTGGAGGCCACTCGTCTGAGTTCGCGAACCGCCTGGTCCAGCCGATAGCTCGGATCGGGGTTACCGTTGACGTTGGCCATGATCTGATCGTCGAACTCGAAAGCCGTCTCCTGTGCAATCACTCTTGAGGCCTGTTTGACCTTGTAGGCAGACAACGCTTCGCCGAGTTTCATCTCGGAGGAATTGACCTCGCGGGCGTATAGGCTCTGGTCCTGTTCGACCTGGCGTTTGATAACGTTCCATGCGGCCGTGTCGTCCGGCATCACGATCGCTCCGGCAAACAGCTCCCAATACGTGAGCACTCGTCCGCTGCGTGTGAACAACTCCGACGTTTCATCCCCTTTGTGGAATTCCTGCAACGATGTCAGCAAGCGCTCGTGTTCCGGCGCAAGAATCAGCGAGTTGTCGGATGGATTCACGCTCGGCCACATGGTGCTGTCGGTGACAACGGCCGTGAACATATCGATATTCTGGTTGAGCGCTTTGACCGCCTCGGAGACGTCGAACTTGCGATAGGCGTTGCGAATTCGGCCCGAAGGTGCCACGAATCGTGGGAACAGTCCCTTGACAATCCAGGAGTCTTCGTAGCGACGGTACGCCGACCCAATTTTGCCGCGCTCCTCGTCAGAAGTCGAGTATATATTGCCCTCGTAGACATCCATGATGCTCTCCTCCACTTCTTGAGTGCGAGGGAGGAGATAATTGAAATGGTAGAGGTGTGGTATCGAGTAGGCGATGGCCCAAATAATCGCCGCAGCCGTCACCCAGTGCGTTATCTTCCGAAGCAGGGATATTTTCCGATTACGCAGAATCGCGTTTAATATCCAGTAGAACGGTTCTTTGACTCCGACCGGTCGGATGACCCTGGGAGGCGCATAGATTGACCGGCCAACTTCGGTGCCGATTTTCTCAGGCGTAGTGCCGGTCGACGAAGTGAAAAACATTTGGAAATCCAGCGTACGTCCCACGACGATTTTCAAAAACGGCTGCAAGCGGATCAAAATCTCGCGCACCGTCCCTGCCCATTTCGAATTCTTAGCGATCCGGTTGGAGGCGAGCACTCGTTCCACCAACTCCTCATACTCTTCAGCGAGAAGACTTTCGTCCTCGGCAGGCACCAGCACTGTTTGCTCTTCGCCCGTAAATCCCGCCAGAATATCGGACTTGGTTACTATAACGCCAACCGGAATGGGGAGTTTTGCACTGAGCGGCGCAAGCTTCTCGACCATGTTCGCAAACGAGGCGACGTGGGCGTGGTTCTCTATTTCGGCTTTGAGTAATTTCGGATCGTACAGAAACAGGAGGCCGTCGCAGCCGCACATGAAGTCCTCGGCCTTTTCGGCTTCCTCACCGGTGGCCGAAAGAGCCACGGACTTGCCGTTGTATTCGTAGCCGACCACCGAGACTTTGGTTCCTCGATCCAGAGTGGCATTGAACAAATACGGCAATTCTCTTTCGGTCGGCTCGGGAAACTTCTTTTCGCCGGCCATGTCGACCGCCGTGCCGGCGTCGACCGCAGTGGACAGTCCCCAGATCGAACGGTAGTGTTTCAGCAACTCGTTGGCGGTCGCATGATCGGTTACCGACAATTGCAGGTCGCGTGAAATCTTGCATTCTTCGTTGAGAACCGAGTAGAAGACGGTCTTACCGGAGTTAGTATGACCAAACAGGCCCAATCTCACGCCGGCCGGCCATGTAAACTTCGCGGCTGTCTTCTTCTTGCCCCGGCCGGATGCGGCCTTGGAGCCTTTTTTGAGAAACTTGAATATCTTCGCCGGTTTCATGCTTTCCTATCAATAACAAACAGACTGCAGGTTGGCAGTCCTAGTTGCCCTGCTGCAATTCAGTCGCGTGGTTTTCGAGATCCTCGAGTTGTTCACCCGAATAGGCGGACCACTTCATCGGCACATATATGGCCAACAGAATGCTCAAGATCATAATAATCGTGTACGTCAGATAGGCGGCGTTGCGCTGACGGATCACCAGCCTGAAATACTTCCAGGACGAGAACGCGCCGCCAAGTTTGCCCGTAAACTCACCGAACCAGCCGGAGAGTTTGGTCCAGAAGCTGTCGGTCTGAAGATATTTCCACTCCGACAGGTGTTCGCGATACGCCTTGTTTCTGGCCGCAAGTTTGGGAAACGCCTTGACCTGAAGCAAATGGAATTCAAGACTGGTGCGATCCTTCAGCAGGTCGTTGCCGATCAGCAGCCTTCGTCTTGCCAGCACAAGAAACTTCATCGGATCGGACAGACCGTCAAACGTCTCGGGCGTTAGGTTGGCGTCGAGACGAGAACCATACTTGTTCAGATAGCGGGCAATCTCATCCAGAAAGAAACGGTGGAGTTTGACATTGCCGGTGAGGCCTGCATCATTGAACAGCAATGGGATCAGGTGCCGTTCGAAATACGGAACATCCTGTTTGATCTCTCGGAGTGAGCGGCAATACAAGTAACCCTTGTTGGACTGACCGTCGATATCCGCCTCGGCTTCGAAAAACGATATCAGAAGCTGGATCGTCAGCAGACGAAGGCCCGATTTCGACGGCGCAGTTTGCTTGATCTTATCAACGAAGAAAAGGTCAAGTTCGACAGCTTTGTCGCGCTGTTCGGTCAGTGCTTCAAAAACGGTATAGACGCCGTTGTACGTCTGGAGAAACGCCTCGGTGTCGAATTCGCCCGGCCGCGTTTCAAAACGATCGAGATACGAAAATAGGTCTTCAACGTACGCATTCATCAGTCTGTAGACCCTGCCTTTTTGTTCTTACTGTGCATAAACGAAGAGGTCCATCTTGCCCAACTGGTTGAACCCCTGGACATCGGGAGCGCCCCGGAATATCATAGTGAGCCTGCGGACCGACTGCGTTTGCAGCAAGTCGTGTGGATGCAGCGCAACTTTGTCGCCGTAGGTGGTTGCATCAACCGCAACCGGGTCGGTTTCGCCGAGACCGCGGGCATCATTCAATCCCAGACGGACATGCATAGCCTGCCAATCCTGCAAATCAAAAATACTCTTTGCCAGCAAAATCACCGTGTCTTTCATAGGTGCCGGATTAGAGAGGTTCACTTGCACGTAGACGAGATCACCCACCTGTTCGACATCGATACGGGTGTAATCGGCGACCATATACGTTTTGCCGGAATACGAAATCGAATCCGTCTGCACCGCCTGCGGGCCGAGTTGCTCGCCCTTGATGTGCGCCAGAAAACCAAGCAGCCCCCTGATGTGATCGGTGATCCCTTCAATCGCCAGTATGTGACCGCCGATATCTTCGTGGTTATAACGCGCCAAGAGAAAGCCGTCGATTAATGACATAAACCGTGAAACATCCGTGCTGGCTTCTTTGATGAAGTACTTCTCATGCACGTAATCTCTCACACCCGGATGAAGATTCAGCAAGGTGTGAAAAACGCGGAACAGCTTTCGATAGAAAATCACCAATGACAGCGGATGTCCGGAGTTGCGCCCCACGACAAACTCATCGACCGAAGATGAGAGGTAGGCCACAAAGCGATAAACGCAGTCGCGCAAGCTGGCCTGCAAATCCGTCTTGTCGCCCGCCAGCATGGCCGCAAAAGCCCTGTTGCCAACTGACAGTAAAGACTCCAATCCGTTGCGAAGATCCCCCGTTTTTTGGTTGAGTCGCTCATCGGCGACTAGCGTCACACAGGGAGGCATGTACCTCGCCGAATGAGCAACCTCGGAACCGGCTGCCACCAACACGGCCAACTGGAGCATTTGCCCCTCGGGCGCGTTGGGGCGCTCTCCGAGATGCACGGTATACGCGCTAGCGCGATACGGCAAACGGGGGACTTCCTCCGTTGTATCCGGCGCGCCGGTGGGATTTTTCTGTCCCGGATTGACGCTGATGTAGACGGGGATGTCGCCATCGGCGAGGTGCATCGTGGCGCCGACTGAATCAGCCGAAGATTCATTGATATCAATGATGTGACCATCGGACGTTATGGCACGGCAGCGGTCCACCTGAACCCGCAATCTGTCACCGTTGACGCTCAGATTCAGGCTCAATGCGGGAGCATCAGCGGCTCCGGCACGTACCAGTCCGTAGGCATCGCCACTTGGCATGGCGTACCATCGTGAAAGGTCCTCGAGATACCGTTCCTGGTCGGAGAGATGCTGCTCGTTCAGCAACATGCCGTCCTGCCAGTTCACGGAATATAACTTTAAGTTGCTCATCCTGTTATCCTAGAATAAGAAATCAATCTACCTACTTACAAACATCAAGTCAAGCATCCTGCAGTCTGTGCTTGAACTCACTGCATTTATAGACAACTGGCGACTCCCAATCGGGTGCTTCCCTGAGTTGATCCTATTCGCATCCCGCGTTCTACCGGCAGTACTTTCAGTTTACATTCAAGATTGCCGGGTATTGCCAGTTTCAGTATCCAATCGAGCTTCTTGCGAAGCAGCCCGCCCGGGAGCAGTTGGCCTGCCAAATCAGGGCTAACCCCGCGCATTACCACCAGACAGGTGGAATCGCATTCAACAAATGAGTCCCCAAGTACGGTCTCTCTACCAAGCCCCGCGCTCGTTTGAGCAAGATGATAGCGGAGGCGCGCGGGGATTTTCGTCCGCTGCGGAACATTCTCAACGATTTCAAACGAGTGGCCAAAGAAATTCTCGAGCACCTTTGCCACCGCCAGGGCATTGCCGGCCCATTCGTTATAACTGGGAAGGAGCGACGCAAGAATGGTAACCTCACGATCATCCAGTTCCATATCCGGAAGTTCCACACCAAACGCGCCGATAAGCCGCTCGACCTGAGTACGGTCGAAACAACCGTAGGTCAACCGAAGGATATGCGAACGCGCCTCTCCCCTGTGACGGATCACCTCGGCATCAAATGGCGCCATCAGGTGACGGGCATCCTCCTCCCACTGCGTGCCGGAGACAGTGGCGTCTCCGAGACCGTAGAAGAACTGGTACGGCATCTGATCGACCGCGCTGGGACAACCGACTTCGAGCTTGATCTCTGTGGAAGGTCCGAATTCTTCACCCGGTTCCGGCGACTGGGCACGAATCTCTCCGCGGTAATTTTCGTATTCGCCGACGGCCAGCATTCTCACCCGCGAGAGATCCACGCCCATCCTCATCAACGTCACCAGAGCCGTCGCATAGTTCACGGGGGCTCGTCGATTGACAAGATTCGGCATGATGTTGTGACCGGCAAATGTCATCGGGCGATAATCTCCACCTGGTACTGGGTGTTGATCGGCGAGCGTTCCTTGAGGAAACTGCCGATTCGCTCCTTGAGCATGTTCATTTCGTCGTCCGCATAGAAATCAGTACGGGCGACATAAACGCCCACCACGATGCACTTTCGCACTCCGTGGCGTGTGCGCTGTACGCCGTTCTCACACTCTACCGATTGAATCCTCGGATCAAACGTTTTTGTCCACGAGGTGATGTCGGCATAGGTGAGAGCGCGGTCGCGACCCCTGAGACGCGTCGATACTTCGGTCATAATTTGTTCGTTGGTTTTGGCAGGCACGGCCCCGCCGGTGTCAGTGACATTCCTACAGGCTTTGATTCCGGGGTGGCTTTCATACAAAGTGGCAATCTTCCCGTATTCGATGCCGTTCGCTCCGGTTCCTTCGGTTACGGCATACGTGACGGTAAGCGATTCCGGTGGAGCCTCAAGCTGCGAGGAGAAATCGAACCAGAGCAGCAAGCGGTCGCCCCGCTCTTCAAGCGTGTACGATCGTTCCACCGAACCATTGCTGTTGTCGAATCGGGGAAGATACTTACGTCCTCTGGCGTCGGCGACTCTTACGATACTCAGTATCGAATCAATCGGTTCCGGCAGTTCGAAATCGACCACGCGATTGCCGGCAGTGTGCTTGAACAGAGTCAGTTCGTTTCTGTTGGTGGCTATAAAACAGCCAAAATCAAGCCCCAGACCTGATGCAAACGCCTGTCGATCTCCCCGCTCCGGAAGTTCGAGAGTCGCGAGATAATACTTCTCGCCCGTGCCGGCCTGCATCGCTGCGGCAAGACCGAGCCTCTCGACAACGGGACTGGTAGGATCCAACGGCTGCCAGGCGGATACAAATGATCCAGGCAGGATCACGAAACTGTCGGTTAGATCGCTGAATACAGTGCTTCCGGACCGGAAACCGCCCCAGGACCGGCTGCGGCCGTCCCGAGTGGCGAACATCTCTTCGATAGTGCCCTGTCGACCGGGACAGAAGACACTCTCAAGCAGGCAGCCTCCAAATGCATCGGTAGGATGCCAATGTGACCACAAGAGTTGTCGGCGTATTTCCTTCCTGCCGCGCAGGAAGATGGTGGTACCTGCCAGGTCTTGTGTGCGGCCTGCCCATTTTGCCACGAGGTGTAATCTGGTTGAAGAGGATCCTGAACTGACCGGAATCGGGTTGCCGGTCGGACCGGCTGTCAGTGAGAGATTGGGCACTGGCGCATACTCGTCACCGGTCTGAAGGAAGATCGAGACGACTTCGGCTGAGGCCAGTTTCTCTTTACGTTCTGGCGCGAAAAAAAAAAGCCCGCCCGCCTTCGCGTTGCTCTTTGTAAAAGAACCGGGTGTTGGTGTCTACTTCGACAACCGGGTCACCTAACTCACATTTGAGAACCGTGTGAGCCGGTACGGGCCATCGTGCCGCCTCAGGGCAAACAGATCGTATGAGCGATCCGGTGGCGATGTCCCAGATGTCATCCACCCGTTTGTCTATTCGCGACAACTGACTCGAATACATCTGCATGAGAATCCGCAAGACGGGGTCCATGCGTTCCGGAGAGGCCGCGATGTCCGGGTTCCAGGCCCGGAGTTCACGGAACATGTCGGCGAAAATCTGTTCCTGACTGCGTGAATTGCTGTCG
Organism: uncultured candidate division Zixibacteria bacterium; assembly: GCA_963664195.1. Classification (GTDB taxonomy): domain Bacteria; phylum Zixibacteria; class MSB-5A5; order GN15; family FEB-12. The sequence continues at coordinate 2,257,353 of OY760907.1, read as the reverse complement.
CTCATTGCTATTTCCTCAGGCTGTCGACCAGTCAAGTTTACACCAGACGGTAGACGGCCTCGAATTTCTTTTCCTCGCCTTCGTCGCGGAAGGTTCCGGTTACTTTCACATGCATGCCCATCGCGTGGGATTCAGCCCGTTCATCAGGAGAAAACGACACTGAAAGATTGTAGAGCCGTCCCTCGAGTTGATCCACCGCATTGCGAAGACTGGCACGAATATCAGACTTGTTGGTCGAAAACAGATCGGAGTATTCTTTCTCCCAGATACTGCACCCGAACTCCCGCATGAACGGCATGGTGCCGAGTCGGGTGCTCAGGATCAGACCGATTGAATCTCTGATCGACTGTTCGAGATCACCTCGCCCGAGGTAGTCATGTTTCAGCCTGTATGGGAGCGTAAGGTATTCCATGTCGCCTGCTAATTCAGCTTAATCATGCCGCCTTTGACTTCAACCTGCGCGCCGCCTTCAATCTTGTAGTTGGCGCCTGCTTTGGTCTCGACATTCGCGGAGCCTTCCATCTTCAGGTCAGTCCCGGCCTTGAACTCAATCGCCTGGTCAGCCTCAAATATAATGTTGTTGCCCTGGAGGCTGATATCACCGCCATCGCATATGATCGAGATCGTGGGACCGTCAACTTTCATAACAATCTGGTTTTTCTGGTCTTTGGTCACGATACGGATTTCCTCGGAACCGTCCGCGTCGGAGAACACGATCTGGTTGCCGCTGCGGGAGACAAACGACTTGATGTTGTTGTCATCGTCGGGCGCATCCGCCGCAGGCTTGCTTTTGGCGTTATACAACGCGCCGAGCGCGACCGGACACGACGCAGAGCCGTGTTCAAAGCCCACCAGGACCTCGTCGTCGATCTCCGGCACCGAATACCAGCCACGTTCTTCGCCCGCATGCGGTGTGGCCAGCCGAATCCACAGCGTATCCTCTGATTTGCTCCAGGGGAATGTGACTTTGACACGGCCGAGTTGATCCGGGTCCTTGTTGTCAACGACCGTTGCACTCTGTAATCTGGCAAAACCTCCCGTGGAAGGTCTCGATTGAGGGAAAGCCATATCGACCGGCGTGCACTCAAACTCGTTATGATAGCCGCTCTCGTCAAACGTGTGCGTGATCTTCTCCACCCAGTAAGAAGCGTTGAGCTCTGCCATCCCGGATATTTTGACGCAATGACCTACCTTCACAGCCGGGATATCGGACTCCCCTGTCGCACGGATCATTCGTCCCATCGCGCGACTTCGATCTTGTCCGAGCACTTTGTCCAGGGACTGCATATCTGCCACGGAATTGACCGATGTCGAGAATCCCGACTCGGTGTATATTTTTTTTGAGGCATCCGGCGACAGTCTCGACAGATTCGACAGGGCAGCCTGCATCGGCAACGAGCCGGAGTCACGATCGAACGTATCCGGCAATTCGTAGTTGTACACGGCGGCATTGAATTCCTGCGACTGCGTTCCCAGGCCCAAAACAAAAGCGCCCAGCGATTCACGCCAAACCAGTTCCTCCTGATCGGAGGCGGAGGGCTTGCAGATGCTGAATTCCTCTCCGTCGTAGCAGGCAAACAGGCCGTTCGCCGCGGCCAGGCGCATTACAAACTCGTAATCTGTCTCGTGGTATTGAGCGCAGAAGGACATCACCCGGTCCGTGGTCTCCACCTTGCCGACAGTGATTTGGTACTTGTTGAGTGTGGCCGCCATCGCGTCGCTCGCCCTGACGTCCTTGTGAAAACGGTTGTTGCGACCGCCATCCAGCGCGATCGTCGGGCTTGAGGCAACCACTGTAACTTTGTTGAGGAAGTCGATACTGTTGTCGAGCCGCACCTCGGTCACGATGCCGGAGAAGGCCAGCTGGCGGCTTGAGTCTACTATTCCGCCGGTCGGCTCAATGGTCAGCGAAACCGACTCACCGAGAAAGCCGGTGTAATCCTGCAGGTTAGAAAAGGCCTCATCGGAAATCGAAGCTTCAGCCTGTGCGATTCGCACAGTGAGTTTGTGGTGGTTGTCCACCGATTGCTCAAGGACGATGCCGTCTATCTGATGGCTGATTTCCTTACCGGCAATGCGAACCACAACCTCAGCTGACGTACTCAGTTTCCACGCACCGGGATCAGCAGCTTGAGTCTGGCCCTGCGGTTCCCTCTCAATATTCTGTCGCTGTCGGTTGCGGCTTATGTCCATATCCTGTTTCCTGTGCTATACCTTTGCTACTGCATTGTCTCACAGAACCGGGCGAGCCGCCATCAGGCTCACCCGGTCAATCACACAAGCTCGTCTATTCTTCCCAACGATTGTCGATTTCAGCATCGGCAATCACCAGTTTGTGACAGGAGATTTCGAAGTATTCCGAGATCTGCTCATCGGGGTTGTTCTTGATGTGCGGAACAGTCTCCTCGTAACACGTGATGAAACCTTCCTCCCAGGAGAGTTCTTTCATCGTTGCATCATCGGGATTCTTCAGTGTGACCTTGCCGGCCTTCCAGTTCGGCTTGCTGGAATCCATCGCCCAACGGGCAATATCAGCGTTCTCGTCTGACTCGCGCATGATCTTGACCACACCGGCGTGGGCGCGATCCGACGGGCGTCCTGTTTCATCCTTCGCCGTGTACAGTCCGTACGAAACGGAATAGACATTCTTGTACACGACGCCATCGATTTCCAAAGTTGGTCTGCGTGCCATTTTGCGTCTCCTTATTCAACAGAAATCAGTTATCAGTTAACGTATCCTATGTTTCAAAACGGCTAAACTGCTACTTATCTTTCACACCTGTCTGATCGTTGTCATTCCAGGCGGTGAATTCGATATTAAACGTGCGGGCCGGATATTTCGGGTTCAAGGCGACCTTGATGTCGATTTCCTGGCGTTTGCGCATCTCGTCGTCGGCGAATATCTCGACCTTGTAGTCCTGCAGGATGTTGTCACCGCCGGAAATAGCCTTCATGAATTTGTCAATATCACGACGCATTGTGTCGACGAATTTCTGGTCGATGACGCTGAAGGTCTGCTTGTTCAAGTAATTACGCAGCGTCTTATACACGTAGTCGTACGTGCGACGAATCGAGTAGACGTCAAACGTCTCTTTGCTGAAGAGCGTCGCAGCGCCCATCGACACCGCCGTACCCTCGAACGAAACCATCGGGTTGACACCCTTTTCGTTGATCTTCGAAGCATCCGGCTGGTTGGCCTTGAACCGGAGATACTTCGCATCGGCAATCTTGCCGTGCTTGAAGCCGGCCATTGGCTGCTGCATTCCCACCGTTACATCGCCCTGGTACATTTTGCCGGCAACCGCCGCTGACGGGGGAATCCAGACGTCTTCGTCCTCGTACTGGTTGGCCTCACGCGCCATGACGTAGTTGGCGAATACAGAGACGTACTGCTTGTAGTTGTCGATACCAGGCAGGTTGGCGTATGAGGGATCATCGAGCATGTCCATGACTTCTTCTACACTTTCGAAGTTCGGAAGATCGGTCATCACATGAACCTTGTTGGGCAGTCCAAGCTGGCGTCCAAACGTATCGATGTTCTCCACACTGCCGAGATAGCCCGGCACCACGGCCACGGCGAAGCAATCTTTGATGCTCCACTCGCGGTACAGGTCGGCAATTGCCTTGGTGAGTGCTTCGAACTTGTCTCGATCATCCGGATCGGTCAGTTCTTCGGCACCAACGTTGGCAAACCAGGCGTTGACCTTTTCGTCCGGCTCCTGCTGGGCATTCTGGAAGAACTTGTCAATCGCGCGGTAGGTGGTTTCTATTTCACGGGAGGCGCGGTGCACCTTCTTCATATTCTTGTCGAGATTGGCCTCGAGTTTGACCGCTTTTTCGTTGAGATCTTTGCGAACGGCATCGAGATCGGCGTTACCTTCGAGTGCTTCGACCCACGTTTGCAGGCGCTGCTTGAGCAGTTTGCGCTGACCGGCAAAATCCTTCTTGTTGAGGAATTCCTTGCGCTGGAAATCTTTTTTGGGATCGAGCCATTCCACTCCGCGGACAAGATCGCCCTCGGCGGTTTTGAACGACGGCATCAGGGCGGCCAATTTCTTATAATCGCCAAACGAGTCACTTAGCAGGGAAGCAAACTCGTCATCGGATATCACCTCTGCAGCAGCGGCAGCTTCGGGCTGGGCGGCAGCGGCTTCCGGCTGCATTTCGTTTTTTTCTTCTTCAGCCATGACAGTTTACTCCTGTATCACTCGCTCAGCAGGTCGATGTAATACTTCGCGACCTTCAGCAGAGCTTCTTTTTTCTCTTTGTCCGACAGTGTCTTCTTCAACGCGTTGTTCTTCTTGAGCTGCTTCTCCAGGTCGGAAAGAATTTCCTTTCCGTAGTACACCTTGGAGAGATAGTCATCGTTTTCGATCAACTCCTTGGACGTGAAATCCTTCATTGCGCGAATTTCAAAATCCGCGTTGACCTGTTCGCCTTCGGTAGACTCCAACTCGACCGAGAAGTTCGGTCGGAATTTCTCAAACACCTCTTTGAGGTTGTTGCACCGGACCGGCGCCACCTCAGCGTCCTCGTCATTGTTGAGTTTGGCCGCGTAAAGAGTCTTGTTCGAGGGGAGCAGTTCCACCGGGATACTGTCATCACGTGCAACTTTCTCTGTCGCACCGAGAATAAACTTCGCCATTGGCTCCTCCGTATCTCAGAAACACTTGTTATTCATTTGTAGGCTTGCTCGTGGCAAACACGTATTCATCATCCTTGACATCGACCGTCACGAGATCACCGCTGACCACATCTCCGGTGATAATCTGCACCGAGAGTTTGTTGATGATCTCCTGTTCGATAATCCGCTGAATCGGGCGTGCGCCCAGTTCGACCGTGTAGCCGTCCACAGCCAGCTTGTGCTGGGCAGCGGGGGATAGATCGGCGGCTATTTCCTGATCTTTCAACAGATCGCACAGATTGTCGAACTCCAATTTCGTAATCTTTTCTATCTGTTCCTGCGTAAACGAGTGGTACACAATAATGTCGTTCAGCCGGTTGAGGAACTCCGGGCGGAATTTGGTAAACAGGAAAGACCGGACTTCGTCCATATCGACTTCACGGTCCTCTTTGTCCGCCTCAAGAATCTTATCGGCAGCATAGTTCGATGTCAGTACCACCAGCGTGTTGGAAAAATCAACCGTGCGATTCTGCCCGTCGGTTAAGCGGCCGTCATCGAGGAGTTGCAGCAAGACGTTGAACACGTCAGGATGCGCCTTTTCCACCTCGTCAAACAGCACAATAGAGAATGGTTTGCGACGCACAGCCTCGGTCAGGACACCGCCGGCCTCGTAGCCGACATACCCCGGAGGGGCGCCGATCAGCTTGGCCACCGAGTGTGGCTCCATAAATTCGGACATGTCCATCCGCACCATGGCGTTTTTGTCGTCGAACAGGAACTCCGCCAACAGTTTCGGGAGGTGGGTTTTGCCGGTTCCGGTTGGTCCCAGGAACAGGAACGACCCAACGGGCCGGTTGGGGAGTTTGAGTCCAGCGCGCGACTTGCGGACTGCGTTGCAGATGGCCTTAATCGCGTTTTCCTGCCCGACAATGCGCTTGGCAAGATACGATTCCATATTCACCAGCCGATCCTTCTCGGCGGTGAGCATTTTCGTTACGGGGATGCCGGTGCGACGCGCCACCACGGAGGCGATATCGGGATCGTCAATGACTGGTTCCAGCTTATCTACAACCGCCCCCACGGCTTCAAGCGTGGCGATGTTTTCATCAAACTCGGCGCGGAGTTTCTTCAGGTTGATTCTGGCGCTCACTTGCCACCTCCCGCGCTGTTGTCGGCGTCTGCAATTTCCATGCGGTGCCCCCAGAAGTCCTTCATGCGAGCCACCCCCCGCGAGAATTCATCGCAGGCATCGCTGACTGCTTCAAACGCGGTGGCGTCATCTTCAGGAGTCTTGCCGTCACAGGCCGCGAACAGCTTCTCGATCTCCGCGACGCTTGTCTTAAGCTCCGGAATACGATCTTTCGCAGTCTCTTCCTTCACCGCAAACTCTGAGGCAGCTTCATCAACAACATCGAGGGCCACATCAGGCAGATTCCGCTCGCTCAGGTAGCGCATTGCGTACTTGACAGATCCGATGACTGCTTCATCTGTGTACGTAACTTTGTGATGCTCTTCGTATTTGGGCAAGACGCCCCTGACGATCCGCACGGCATCGTCGAATCCGGGCTGCTCGACCTTGACTTTCTCAAACCGTCGATCAAGAGCCTTGTCTTTTTCGATATATCTTGTGTACTCCTCTTCGGTGGTGGCACCGATCAGGCGAATCTGCCCTCGTGCAAGCGCCGGTTTGATGAGATTGGCAGCATCCATGCCGCCGCCGGTGTTGCCAGCTCCGGCGATAGTGTGAAGTTCGTCGATGAAGAGCACAATCCGACCACCGGACTTGACGACCTCACTGACGAGGCCTTTGAATCTCTCTTCGAACTCGCCTTTGTATTTGGCACCGGCGACAAGCGAACCCATGTCGAGTTCCATGACCTTGACGCCACGAAGCACTTTTGGCACCTGTTCATCGACCACCGCCTGCGCGAAGCCCTCGACAATCGCCGATTTGCCTACACCGGCCCCTCCTACTAGTACGGGGCTGTTTTTGCGGCGTCGGAGCAATATCTGGATAAGCTGTTGGACTTCGGTTTCGCGCCCGATTACCGGGTCAAACTCACCAGCGGCGGCGCGATTGGTGATATCTTCGCAGTAGCGAAGCGTTCCGGCGACCTCTTTTCTGGTCGACTCTCCGTCAGTGCTTCCGGCCGAGGGGGTCACACTTGAGGCGATTTCCTCGACCGATTTGCTGTCAGCGATGGCATTGTAGAGGTCTTCTTTGGTGAATCCCAGCTTCTCGCGCACGAATCCCGTCAGGCGAGACTTCGGATCAAATGCGGCGATGAAAATATGCTCCGGTTCAACAAGCGTATCGAACAACTTCGCTTTTTCTTCAGCGGCTTGAGTGAGCACGTCCTGTACCGCCGGTGAAATCGACGGATTCTCCGGGGCGGATTGTCTGCTGGGCTGGTCTTTGAGATAAGTGCCGATTATGGTTTCGACCGAGGCCTGGCTCTGGCCAAGCTGATTGAGGATCGATTCCACCTGTGAACCTTCGTGGCGTACCACGGCCATCAGCAGATGTTCGATTTCAATCTCGGCGTGGCGAAAAGCGGTCGCCACCCCCCGGGCATTCTTGATTACGGCACGAGCATCGGATGAGAAACTGGCAATATCCATATTTGCCTACCGGATTCCTTTGTCGTATGCAGCGTCGAAAAGTCTATATTGGGTCTGTATCACCGGCACGATAGAATCATAAACCGGCCTGTACTCAGTGTCCAAAGTAAGTCTAGCATACCTGCTGGACGGTCACAAGAAAAAAAACGGTTCTGCTAACGTTGAAATCCCTTCATCTGTGCGGCTTCAAGCACCGTCAACAACTCCCCCCGATCAGCCCGGCCAACTCGCCCAATGACGCGAATGGAACGGGCACTCCCGTCTGGTAATCGAGGGTTCGCCAAGTTGTTCCAGATGAACGCAGTTGGTCAGACCTGAGCCGGATGTCCCCCGGCACGGCACCACGAATTCGTCGTGGCCGAACGGAAAACAGCGCAACCAGCCTTCACCCGTGCGAACAGAGTCGCTGACATGGCCGAGATTGAAAGTTACGGTGTGTTTTCTCTGTCGCGTATCCCGGTGAATCCGGCAGCTAATAGCCCGGTTGACATGCCTTTCATTACTGACTCTCGTCCGCATTCGACCACCGTCGAGCGTGAAATCTACCGTGCACAGACTGCTTCCCCTTGCATCGCCGAGGACCCCGTGGAACTCCCACTTTGCGTTCTCCGGCAGGAACTTGGTCTCTATCTCTATCTCGATCACATGACTGGCAGTAGTATGGATATGCTTGACCTTGAACTCATGCAACAGATTGACCAGGCTATTGAGTTGTAGCTGTAAGGCTTGCTTCTGTACGCGAAGGGACGCGGTCGGACCGATCAGACGGCCGTCGCCCGCACTGGATATCCATTGCCGCGAGGGGCCGTCAACCCAGGATGGCGGGTCGCTGAAACTTCCGCCGGGATCGGTACCGTAGGAACTTCGCTGAAGGAACTGCTGGACGGTGGAGTCTCGCTGGGTGGAGGCGTAAATGGCGGCAATAGCTCCCACCAAAGTGACAACGACTGCGGCAGGCCCGGTCAACGCAACACCAAAAACGGCCAGATAGCCGATCTCCACCAAGCCGGCGCCTATGGCCACAGAATAGCCGAAAGCCGCGTCATAATCGTCCACCCGCAGACAGCTATCCAGATCTCCGATATTGGCGTACAAGTCGAGTGTGTTTTTGATCGCCGTCAACCTGAGTGCCAGCCCTTTGGCGCCGCGGCGGGCAACCTCGGTCTCAATCGCCGCAACTACCGCCGAGTAGTCGGACAACCCGCCCTCGCCGGTCGTTATCGCACGAAGGCGACCAAACGCTTTAGCGTGAGTGACGATTCTTGGAACCTGGCGCATCCTGCGAGCGAATTGGCCGGTCAGCCGTGCGGCTCTGGAGAAATGCTGGAGGTTGTTTTCAGTATCATCGAGCTGACTGGAGAAATCGTCCCAACTCACCCGTGAGCCGCGTCGGACATAATCCTGCACCAACGTGAACGATGACAACTCCGCTGATCCCAACACGAGCTTCACATAGTCTCCCGATCCCGTGACCTGCGTCCACACCCGGACCGAAGCGGAGGGTTCCCTGCTCGCAGCTCGGAGTGCATCAGCATAGAAAGCGCTCCACGCGCTTTCGGTTGCCGGTTCGCCCGATTCCTGCTCGAAATAGCGCATCATCAACTGATGCTCACCCATGATTTCGGCCATTGGCGCGATGATTCGCAGCCAGATCGCTCCTTCGGGCCGGGCATCATCATCGACATAAGTCATCAATCTGCGCTGGACATTTCGCATGATCGCATGGCGCAGGAAATTGTACATGTTGTCGAAAAACAGCGCTCGCCGCTGGCTGAAATTCGCATATCGCTGAAAGGCCGGGTCCAGCTCGCTGCGCGTAATGTAAGAGGCATTGCCGCTGTCAGCCTCAACCAGTTGGTGGCAGAGAGCCGCGAGAATACCCTGGGTTCGCATTAGCTCTTGCCGGGGATTTGTGCGTCCCAGACTGTCGGACGATGTGTTTGCGTCCACCAATCGCATAAATCGGGCGTGAGAGGCAATGATCCTCGCGGCGTTTTTTACGATATGGGCGGGATCAAATATCAACAGGCGACGGTCGGCACCGTGCGGATTGCTCGCCAACCGAATCCGGCACAGATCACGCGTGGCACCATGGCTGAATATATCAAAAACCGTTTCCGGCAACACCCTTTCCGGGAAAGCTATTGCAAAAATCTGTTCGACATGATTCAGATTGACCCGGAAATAGCCCGACCGCGAGCCCCTTGTGTCGACCGCTTCCCAGCCGTCGCCGTCATCCTCGAAAATGTCCGCATTCCACTCACTCGGCGCTATATACTCGATTTCAGTTATCTGGCCGGTCTCGTTGTTGAGCAGGTAGATGTAATTAGGGTTGGGCGATTCGGGGTCGGGGGAGTCATACTGCGCGCGTGAGACGTACTGACGGCAGTCACGCGGTACCCAGCCGATGCTGTCGGCATTGAACAATGCCAGAAGCTGTGGCAGAGCGTTGCCGTGGGCGGGCGAAACCGGAGTGAAATCCCCCTGCGCGGGAGACAACGCCCGTCCAATCCAGGCGAGGGCGCCCTCGGCGAGATTGTCGCCCAGACTGTCGTAGTAGACATAGTTGTATCGGAATATCTCGACCGTCACCTCGCCGGTGGCTCGAATCTCGCGGTCCCCGCCAGAGCTTGTTGATGCCGCACCGTCAATTGTTACTTCGGTGTCACACATCGCTTATGTCTCCTCGCTCGATATATCGTCGCTGTCGTCGTAGTAATCACCTTCCCCAAGAGGGTCTTCGTCGACCGTATCCTCTTCCACGTTGTCGATTTCAACCTCCTCTATCTCTGGGTACAAGTCCTGATACTGCACGGTAATCCGTCCGGGCGGAATGTTATCGAGTCTGGCCCGACCGTTTCTGTCCAGCTTGCCGGAGCGCGTTTCACCGTCGGGCAATGTGACTTGGTAGTCTTTCTCACCGATTGGATTGCCTTGACCGTCGACCAGTTTCAAACAGACCCAGTCTTTGAAAAGAAGCAGACCGGATTCCTGCTCGCGACCGAATTCCTGCCCCTCATAAAGGATCGTGAAGAAGTACTCCGGCGGATTGTAGTTTCGACCGTACTCCTGCATTTCTTCTTCGGTCGGAATCTCGTCGGTGTCCTCGTGATACTCATACTCCCACAACGCCTCTACTCGGCCCCCGACAACTTCAGCCGGGATAGTGGCTATTTTGTCGTGGGCACTGTCTCGATCATACTCGTAGATGACCAGGCTCACCGGCGTGTTGCTGCGAATTCCTTCCACCTCGGCAGTCAATTCAAGGACGTCGCCGCGACGAGCCTCCTCTGCACTCCATCGCATATTGCTGACGACTACGGGCGGTGTGGCCGGTATCATTGTCGACTCACCGGAGACACCGTTTTTCGGCAAATCGACCTCGAAATAGACACGATCGCCTTCCTCTATGTCGCCCGGAATCGGGATTTCCCCTAAATAGATGTTATTTCTGATCTTGTCCTTGATCTTACCGAGCCGACTGCCGCTCTCGGAGTGGGCGGTGATTTTGATAGTGGCGCCGTTGCCGACAAAACAGGTGCGAACTTCCAGTTTCGCATTGGTCCCGCCGATTGCGAGTCCGGTACGCCAGGAAGCTGAAATCAGGCTGGATTCAAGCTCGATTTCGTGCTCGGAGTCTACACCCTTTGTGAACTTAAGCTCAGACATCAGTCATCTATCGGCTGGTAGGTTCCGGGCAGGAGACTGTCAACGACATCGTACAACTGGCTGCCGACAGATTTGATGGTGTTCTTGGTGAACGTGGCGGCGAAGTTGAATCCCATACCATCCTTGACGACAAATACGTGTTTCTGGAACGTCGTCCGTTGATCGCTCGGGGTCCACTTGTAAACGAACTCCCAGCACGGATTGCTGCCATCGATGGTCACTTCTTCATCCTTCAGCACCTCGACCCCTTGAAGTGATTCCACGATCGGCGCTGTCTGCTGACGAGCGAAATCCCGCACCGTCTCCAACTGCAATCGACGATCAATTGTCAATCTCAGGCTGTGACGGATTCCGCAGGCCTCCGGTCCGATGAAGTTGTACACGGTCTGGTCTTCCCATCCGGCGGGAAGGTCAAACCTGAACGGGTTGCTCAAGCTTTTGGTTCGCCACATAAATACCTCTATGTCATCGACGGGACACCGCGCGTTCAGGCCGGTGACCGTCCGAAGTGATCCGTGTTAGTGATGTCCGGTACTACTACATTGTCCGAACTGTCTGCCAGTACCTGACGTACTTCAACCCGGTAACGAGTGCCTGTGAACGTGATGTCGTGAACCGGCTGGTCGTTTACCGTTTCGATGAACTCCTCTGCGTGGGTCCATCGCCAGTCGGCGCGCTCGGTGAAATATGAATCTTCTCCGCTCACCCAGTTGGCGTCCAGTGCCACCATGTACGCTGCCTCGCTGGCGGGTAGCGCTCCGGTGTTCTCTACCACCACCTGTATGCGAAGAGGAGGATGGGAATCGTGTCTGGCGGCGGGATTGCCGATGAGGCTCCTGAAATTCACATCGGACCGGTTGCTGTAAGCCTCTTGCAGTCGTGTCACGCATACACCCGGAGCCGGAGCGGAGGAGCCGGGGACGTAGAACATGAAGCTCTCGTAGAAAAGCTCCCGCATCGTTTCGTCATGGCGCTGATATGTCTGAATGTATCTCGGTGCCAACACTTTGCATCGCCCCCCAAACAGCTCGCATACGGCATCCAGCATATCCTGGTTGCGACCGAGTTGACACCCGCGAAGAATAATCGATGTATTGGAGTCGATTCGTTCCTCCGGCGGTGCGGGAAGACTGGCATGCCCGACACGGTCACGGATCATCGAGGGAGTAATCCACTCAGCCGTATCGGTGTACAAAAGCCCCATCTGCCATTGTTGTCCCATGCCGTGAGCAACGATATTGATTTGTCCCCAGGGCTGACCGCCGGGCAGAGTGTGTGTATTGAGATACTCGAAAATTCTCTGCAGGGAGGTGTAGACGAGAATGGAATCGGCGCGCACTTCCCAGTACCGCATGGCCTCGCGATAGTACGGGTCCTCCTCATCGTCGCTGGTGATGAACGTAATGATCGCCCGGTTCTCCTGACCGGTGACACGAGGATGACGTACAAAAACGGGGTTCGGCGTCACGTACTCCCGGGCGGCAGTGCCAACCGTCCCTGCGATATGAATGCCGACCTCCAGTTCGCCCCCCTCCCCTTCCAGACCGACATTCGGCAGGGGGATATCGTGCACCGTGTCGTCACCTTCGAACTGAATATGAATCGCCGGCACAGTGTCATCGGCAGGTGCGGTGGGCGTTGTGGCGGGGACGAAATGGCCATCCGTTACGGCCCCGGTGAACTCGGCAAAACTGTCCCTGCCGGTAGAGCCTCGCTCGGACATCGTGTCACTCAAATACTGCCAACTGTCCATCTCGACAAGGCGAAGCGTAACCGCTGTCGCGGCTCTTGGCGACGTAAGCGAAACGAGTATCGTCTCACTAAGATCGTAAATCACTCCGGGAGAGAGAGCCAGCCGAAAATTGGGCATCAGGCGTCTCCCCGGTCATCGTTGCGTTCGTCAAACATGTAGCCTGCCACTCGCACCACAGTGCGATCTACCGTGGCCGGGATCGCTGAAACCAACAATTCGAATCCCTTGTCCGGCAGTTCGAGGACGTAGTCGCCCGGAGGAACGTTGCCTACCGTCAGACACCCCTCGCTGTCGGTGGTTCCTTCCTCGCTTCTCAGTTCGCTTACTCTGAGATAGAATTGGATTTCTGCTAGGGGGACCTGTCCTGAGTTGCTGCGAAGCTGCACGGAGATATGGCAAGGCGGTGGCGCGAAAAACTCCCGGCTCTGTCGCATGACACGTTCTGATCTGATGATGTCAATATCTGCCATGTCACTGACCTTGCTGTTCCCCGCCGGACTGCCCTTCCTCTGCGATGCCATGATCGGGGAATTCTACTCTCCAACGCCCGGGTGGCACGTTTTCTATCCTTTTGTACCCGTCAGGATCGAGATTGCCGCGTTTGACTTCGCCATTTGGCAGAAAAACCCGATAGGCAGCGTTTGCCGCAACCTCGCCGTTGTGATCCTTCAGACGAATCTCAATGAAGTCTTTGTATTCCAATATCGATGATCGGGCCTGAAGCCCCCCTGCTTTGACGATGAAATAGTACGAAGGCTCAGAGTATTTGTGGCCTTCCTGAGGCTGATTGGGTGCTTCATCCTCGTTTTCGTACACGTACTGCCATTCCGCCTCCGCTTTGTCGCTCGACACGTCAACATCACTGACGACAGTAATCTGTTTGTCAGCGCGGTTCATGTCCTTCTCCCAGACTTCAAACGAAGCCTTCGCACCGTCGGCAAACCCTGCACCCTCCATCTTCATCTTGACTGTCTCGCCGTCACGGGCCGACTTGGCCGACCATTCGGCTTTGGTGATTGCTGTAATTGTGATTTCGTGATCACCATCGGTGGAACTGGATTGCTGAATACTACCGGTGAGGGAACCCTCGGAGGTTTTTCCATCCGGTCCTTTCACGGAGTATTTGGCTCCTGTTATGGGCTTGCCTCCCTTGTCGACGAACTTGACATCAAGCGAATGTCCTTCCGCGGTCGATGCCTCAAGCTTGCGCCCCTGAGCGGAATCACCGCTGCCACCACCACTGCCACCGCCACTGCCGCCGTTTCCGAAGAACACAGTGGGGCTCCCCATCATGACCTCCCCCTGATTGGAGGGAGGTGTCTGAAACGGTCCTCCCTGTGGAATGTGCGGCGGCATGTTCATCGATTTGGACCCCTGGATAGCGGCCGGCTTGCCCTCAATGAAAACGCTCGAGGACAACCCGTCCATCAACTGCCCCATGTAGGGATGCGGCAATGGGGTTGGTATCGGTCCCCCGGGAGACGGTATCAGAACGATGTGGGTATCCATCCCAACGACCTGATCCCCTTGTTTGGCAGCGGGAAGGTTATTAATCAATACAGTTCCCACGGCAACGATCTGACACGTTGGAAGGTCGGTCGGGTCATTACATGTCTTTACCATGTCGGTACATCGGGCGGCCGGTTTGCCCATCAGGAATCCTCCCTGCAATCTGGAACTTGCGGTACTATTGACAATATATCGGACTTGAGATTCGGAGGTCAACAAATGAATGGGCAATACGGGTCGAGACTCGGTCGATAAAAACGGGGATACGGGGACAAGGCCGAGCTTGTGAGTTGCCCGACCTGTATCCCCCATCAGTACGATGGTACATTGATCAAATCAGGAGAAGCAACAAGATATTCGCGGATTGAGCTAGACAGAGACCAGCCCCCGACAGATTAGTCGCCCTGGATTTCCCCGGCAGCCATCAGACTGAAGACTACTTCGCCGAGTTCGGCGGGCCGGAAAGGCTTAGCTACAACGCTGCGGAATCCGTAGGTCTCCGGATCAGCCATGACCGGGTCATTGGAGTACCCTGAAGCGACAATACCTACCGTGTGAGGATCGATCTTCAGCAGCGAGGCCATCGTCTCACGTCCCCCCATTCCTCCGGGAATAGTGAGATCGAGGATCACCAGATCAAACGGCTCGCCGGACTGCAGCGCGCTGTCGTAGAGGCGGAGAGCCTCAACGCCGTCGGAGGCCCCTACAGTCTGATAGCCGTAACGACTGAGGACTCGGGCCACCAATTCCCTGATGAAGTCCTCGTCGTCCATCACGAGCACTTTGCCGCTGCCGTTGAGGGCCTGCTCTGCTGCCGGTATTGACTCCGATTGCGGTCCGCCGGACGAAGGCAGATATATCCGGAATGTTGTCCCAACCCCCACCTGCGAGTCAACCGCGACGTGACCGCCGTGGTTCTTAATTACGGAAAACGTAGTAGTCAGGCCAAGCCCGCTGCCGGTCTGCTTGGTCGTGAAATAGGGATCAAACACGCGCTGCAACTGGTCGGCCGGAATCCCGTGGCCATCATCGGCAAAAGTGATTTTGACGAAGTCACCCTGGGCCAACGGCAAGAGACTATGCGCCGAAACGGTCCGATTCTCAACGCGTATCGAAACCGTGCCGCCGGTCGGCATGGCCTGCATTGCATTCATCGTAAGATTCTGGAAGACCTGACTGATTTGCCCGGAATCGATTTCCACGGAGCGCAAATCGGGAGCGACTTCCAATTCGTAGGCAACTTGGGAGCCGCGCAGAATGAACGATGCCGACTCGCGTATCATTTCAACAATCGATGCGGCCTTCTTCACCGGCTGCCCGCCCTTGGAGAAAGTGAGCAGCTGTTGAGTAAGATCTTTCGCACGCACGGCAGCCTTTTCTGCCTCATCCAATGCAGTGAAGCACTCAGTCGATTCGGGAATGTCCAGTTTGGCCAGAGATATGTTGCCGAGAATACCGGTAAGCGTATTATTGAAATCGTGCGCGATGCCACCGGCAAGTACTCCGACCGACTCAAGTTTCTGGATCTTAAGCAGTTCCTCTTCCATCTTCTTGCGGTCGGTTATGTCCATGGAATATTCGATGACGCTGGCGACGCTGCCATCACCGTTCATAATCGGATAAGCGTGTACCTCGTAGCTGCGCAGCCCACCGTTTGCGTCCGTATGCAGGTGCTCGACCGTCATGGCCCGACCGGTTTTCTTCACAATCTCAACCGGGCATACTATTCCCGCCTCTCCGCACGGTCTTTTGTTCCCGTGAGTTAGGACATGACATCTCTGCTGCCCGTCTATCACTCCGAAACCCGCTGCCGTGTTGGCCAACTTGATGGAGTAGTCGTTGGCATCAATCAAGTAGAAAGGATGCGTGAGCGAATCGATAGTGGCCGTCAGCAACTCATGCTGCTGCTGCAACTTCTGCTCGGCAGCCAACCGCTCTTCAACATCTCTGGCTACCGACAGGATATGGGGAACGCCGTCCAGGTCGATCAATGTGGCAGAAACGAGGTGCCTCACCGCCGTTCCGTCTTCGAGGCAGAAGCTGGTCTCGAAGTTGTCGACTGACTTGTCGGTGATCAGCCGTTTGACGAAGCCGTCACGGTCAGAGTAGTCCGCCCAGATGTTCCGTTCTTTGGTCGTGAAACCGACTACTTCTTCCCGGGCATACCGGAAATCCGTGATGAAGGCGTCGTTGACATCAACGATTTTGCCGTCGCTCATCCTGCTGACCATGATCGAATCCGGGCAGGTTCTGAAGACGTTGCGGAACCGCTGCTCGCTGGCCCGCAAAGCGTCGGCCGCAGCCTCTTGCGCGGTAATATCGCGGAGAGAGCCTACAAGTCCAATCGGCATTCCGGCCCCGTCCGTGAGATACTCTGCAATGAGGGAGCACTTCAGAATGCTGCCGTCTGCATCCAACAGAGATATTTCGTGATCCTCCACTCGGCCGGTTTGTTTCATCGCTTCAAACAGGACAACCCTCGCGGTCGAGTCGGCATAGACGTCGTAGACCGACTTACCAAGTACATTGTCGCGTTTGTGTCTTGATAGAATCTCGACAGAGGGGCTGATTTCGAGCAGCGTGCCCTCGAGATCGGTTTCAAAATAGACGTCCTGAATGCTCTCGAAGATGCGTCGATAGCGGTTTTTCTCCTGCCTCAACTGATCTTCGGCAAGCTTGCGATCAGTTATGTTCTCGACCGATCCCTCATAGTAGAGCACGCTGCCGTCCTCATCTCGAACCACGCGCGCGTTTTCCACGACGGTCAGCGGTCGCCCGTCTCTGGTCGGCCACGGCATTTCGAGAGATCTGACAAACCCGTCGCGTTCAATCTGTTGCTGAAACTCTTCCCTGACATAACCGACTCGCGCCATCTCGTGGCCAATGTCGATCTGCTGCAGTTCCTCCAGCGTGTTGTATCCGAGCATGTTGATTAGAGCCGGGTTGGCCATAGAGACAAATCCGCCTGGAGTTGATCGGTAGAAGCCTATCTGGGAGTTCTCAAACACGTCGCGATACTGCCTCTCGGATTCCAACAGGGCCTTTTCCGCCCGCTTGCGCTCGGTCACATCACGAGCGAAGACCAGTTCGGCCGACTCCCCGCCAAAGGTGATATACAACGCTGTCGTCTCGACGTGAGCGATCTCGCCGTCAAGACGCTTCAGCCTGAATGCCAGCCGGCGAGCCTGATCCTTGGGCTCGTCCATCTGACTCATGATCTCGTCAACTCGAACGGCATCGTCCGGGTGAATGAAGTCCGCCAACGATCTGCCTACGATATCCTCCGGCGATGACGCACCGAGAAGATTGGCTGTCGCGGGATTCGCAAATACAGAACGGCCGCCGCGATGCACGATGATCGGAACCGGTGAGTATTCAACGAGGCCCCGGTACATCGCCGCAGAGTCCATAAACGGCCGCAGTTTCGCTTCCGACCTGTCACGCTGGGCTTTGAGATGCCGGTATCTGCGAATGATGATTATTAACAGGGGAATAGACAGAAAAACAATCGTAACAAACAATTCATCGGGTTTGAGCCACTCGAAATGCTGTGTCCAAGCCAGAACGTACTTAGCGAGATCAAGAGTGAGGGATAGGACAAAGATGAGTGCACCGACGGCCAGCAATACGATTTGCTCACCGACAGTGAACCATCTGGTCTGTTTCCGTTCTGGTGGATTCGAAGTCATAGGTCCAGAATTCAGGTTGTCAAATTCCCGGAAGATGTTCGATGACAGTGATCTGTGACATGCATTCCGGTCACGTACCGCCAGTCGAATGTTGCCCTGTCACGACATCGCCGCAACGAGGAATACCCCTTTTACCATTATCAAAGCCAGAGGTGCCGGTCCTGGGCCGACATTCACTCTCTATATTAGTGTCGGCAGGAACGTGGCGCAATCAAGAACAGCATGCTCATTTGTGACGAAAGAGCACAAATGCCTTCACAGAGCGGGAAAACAGGGGACGGACACCATGCCCACCTCACCATACAAGTCAATTATTGTCTCGATATCGGCGAATCCTAAGGACAGGCAGGCAGAGGTTCCAGATCAATAAACAGTGAACTGATCATCACCGTCAGATCTCCCATGGTCACGAGACCGTCGGGACTCATATCGACATTGCCTTCCTCATCACAATCAAGCGGGTCAAGGGAAATGAACAAATGGCTGATCAATACGGTGAGATCACCCATTGTTACCAACTGGTCAGCAGAGCCATCCACATTGCCCACCGAGGGACCGCTGCAGCAACCGGCAGTCTCCGACGAAATCGCGTGCACAATGACCGTGTCGTTGGGATAGTTGTCATCACCCGCAAGCACGGTAGTGATCGTCACCTCATAGTCCACGCCTATGCCGGCACCGACCGTCCAAGGCGCAAACGACCGGATGGTGCTCTGCCCCCCTGCAAGATTGGCAACCTGAATGGTGTCAACGTACTGAGTGACACTGTCGTCTGCAATGAGGCAAACCGCCTCGAAGCTGTTTGGAGCACCACGATAATTAGCGAATGTCGCCATAGGGACATGCTCCGACTCAGGCTTCACCGAATCCGGCAGTACCACCGACACGGCACCAACATCCGGCGCGCCCGTCCCCAAACAGTACACGTTGCCGTCAAACGAACCAAAATACATATACCCGTTGTCGTTGATCGTCACCGAGCCCTCGATGCCACCCTGCGTGACGAACGACCATTTCAACGTGCCATCCGGATTGATCGCGTACAAAGTTGAGTCCCGCGACCCGACATAAATAGTACCGTCGCCATCGACAGTGGGAGGGGCATCAACAACGCCGCCTGTCGGGAAAGTCCACTTGACCACCGGATGCGTCCCCATGTCCTCGATAGCCCAGAGAGTGGAATCGTGGGAACCTATATAGATCGTACCGTCATGTCCGAATGCGGGTGAGGATTCAATGCCTCTCGGAATACCCAGCTTCCACTTGAGCGAACCGTCAGGATTGACGGCAAAGAAATTAGTGTCGGCCGGTACTGGCGGGATGCCATCGGCTCCATACGGATCAGTGCCAATGAATATGGTACCGTCGTCTGCCACTGAAGGTGAGGAGTCCATGAGGTGACCGTCGTAGAACGCTCCGGCAGCGTAACGCCACTCAAGAATCGGGTCGGTCGGTGCATCGGTGAGGGCATAAAGGTGATGGTCCTTGGAACCGCAATAAACCGTGTTGTCAGCAGCCAGTGCCGGAGAGGAGAAGACACACCAGCCAGTCATATAGTCCCATATCTGTGTCCCATCTTGTTCAAAACCATACACATAGAAGCTCAGACCGCCGACGTATACGTTGCCGTTGGGACTGATCACGGGGGACGAGTAGACCGGCCAGTTACCGAGCTTGTTGCGCCAGCGCAGCTTGCCGTAGGTGACAGAGTCCTCGATAGCGTACAGGTAGCTGTCAAGTGAGCCAACAAAAACCGTGCCGTCGTCGGCAATCGCAGGCGAGGAAAATATCCCCGCGGAGTTGTGTGCCGTACCACGGTCCGTTTTGAACTGCCATTTGAGACTGCCGTCCGGATTGATCGCATACAGGCTGGAGTCGCCTCCACCGTTGTAGTAACCGCCGGCGCCCACGTAAATGGTACCGTTGTGTCCTATGCTCGGCGAGGAAGTTATACCGTCGTTGGCCACAAAAGTCCAGTACACCTCAGGCCTTGACGCCCCGGTGTAAACGGTACGACCGGTGTGCTGTGCGTCATGGCGGAACGTCGGCCAGGGGCTCTGTTGGGCAGACGCGGCCCCCGCCCCAAGCACCAGAACAAAAGCAATAGTCAGAATCTGTGGGGTGCGCATGTTCAGGACTCCTATTCTGTTGAACATCCGGGAAAGCACGGCGCATGCACTGTCAAAGGACCATCAATGATCGCGAGGCGATCTCATCACACACCGCTTATTTGTCCAACAGCGTCCCTCTACCCTTTGTTCCTACGGGAGTCCGCATTTCTCGTACTTCATAGGTCCACGAATGGACACCAGACACGTTCCGAGCATGGGGGGCGCAGAGTTCACGTCGAAAACGGAGCATCGTATGAGTTGGCCGTCCCCCGTTTCTCGGCGGCCCTGAATACCACGCATGACTCCCGCTCCATATTCTGCCCTCAACATCTCTGCCGAATTCGACGTAACATGTATAGCCGTAGCCAGTTTGCCGGTGCGGAACAAAACAAGTCAGGAGGTTCCAATGCCTGTCAAAAAGCTCATGGACTTTCTCAACGCCAACGACGTTCGATACGTCAAAATCTCGCACTCACCCGCCTTCACGGCCCAGCAAATCGCCGCCTCGGCGCATATCTCCGGTAAGGTTCTGGCGAAAACGGTGATGGTCAAGATCAATGGTGAGATGGCCATGGCCGTACTCCCGGCTTCATACCAGGTTGACTTCGATATGCTCAAAGAATCAACCGGGGCGACAAATGTGGAACTTGCCCGGGAGCAGGAGTTCAAGGACGTCTTCCCGGAGAGCGACATCGGGGCCATGCCGCCATTCGGAAGTCTCTACAACATACCGGTTTATGTGGCCGCAAGCATGGTAGGAGACAAGGAAATCGCGTTCAACGCCGGTTCCCACACGGAGTTGCTCAAGATGTCCTACCAGGATTTTGAGCGTCTGGTGAATCCCAAAGTGGCTCGGTTCGCCCTCATGGAGGCTGGCGCTCACGGCCGAACCGCCGCCCGCGAAGACGTGATGTCAGCGATGAAGGCAGCCGTAATATTCACCGGCACCGGACCGATCTTGATCCTCACCACATACCCGTCGGTAAAGGAACCGGGGTTCATAGAAAAACTCAAGGCCAAGGGAATCAGGAAGTTCATCGCCCGTGAGGTCTCGCTGGATCTGGTCAAGGCGAAGTACGGCGCTCAGTTTGATGTCATAACCAACGACGTGAAGCAAGAAGATGACCTTCGCGTGCTCGACTACAACGGGCACAACGTCTTCTACAACTTCTCATTTGGTGATATGGGTGAGCCTTTCCGCTACGAGCAGTAGCGGCGGGAAGAGCAGGTCATTAGACCGGCAAGGCACGGATGTCGCTGCAGGCTCGTCCTAGCGGGTCCCGCAGCTATCTCCGCCCTGTCTGCTGTCACTCTAGTCGCGGATCTTCTTCAAGAGATCGCCGAGTGCCTTGATGTACGGTCCCGCTGCATCGCCCCAGACGTCGGGCGGCTGAATCAGCCATTCGCAGTGATCGTCTCCTTTGCCCACACAAAGAGGCTCGATCGCCAGCAGCGGGCGTCCCAAAAAGGCCGTACACCATCCCGAGGCATACCCCATCAGGGTCCAGCAAACCGGATGCTCAGACTTCTCATGAAACGACAGGTGCTGCTCCGCCTCGTAGGAGTTCGTCCAGATGCCTGAGAAATAGAAGTCGCCGCTGTCACGGTCGAATCTGATTTTTGTGGGCGTAGCCTAGACCAATCCCTCGTAGGTATGAATTACCGGGCCGGAAGCCAGAAGGTCCATTTCGGTCTCGAAATCGTGGCTTTGATCCATGTGGCAGAATTCTGAATAGCCGTGCTCGAATCCAAACCTGAGCAGGAATCCTCGAGCGGTTTCCCAGCCCAAATCATCAATGAGGTTCCGACGCAACAACCCGATAGCATCAGCTTCGAATATGACTAGTCGGTTCCCTCGAAAGGTTGTCAGACCCCGCCGGGGATCAAACTTGATTTCCCTAGACAGATCAAAGTCGTCCGCCTTGATCTTTGTCCGCGTGCGCAACGTGGGGAATTCGCTGACCACACTAGCCTCCCTGTCTCATAACCGTCGCGCTCGCTAGATGGATCGGCCCCTGTTTTACGACGGCTGCCCATTGAAGTGCCTGGGGTGATTGACCGTATCAGCCTTCACCCCCTCTATGAAATCTGTCGGTATGACCGTTAAGAACCTTAGCCCGCTCGACCGCCTGACGAACTCCCCCGGAAAGGGTCAATTCAAGGAAACAGCCTCAATCATATTGAGGCCGCGTCCTTTGACCTCGTAGCTCGGCCAGGACTGGCCCCCGACTACCTGACCGGAACTGTCAATAAATTCGACCGTAAGGTCGTAGACGCCCGGTGGGAGTACAAAATCCCCAACGAGAATCCTTCCCGGAAGAAGCCGTGCGCAGCGAAGATCGGCGTTTTCCGACACATCGGAAACCACGTCGATGGCCGCTTTTTTGAGCCAGCCGCCCAGGCCGCCTGTATCGGCCTTCTTCTTGGCCTTATGGGCCGCCAGTCCCTTGACAACTGCCCGGGCCACGGAACGGATATAGATTAGCGAACTCTTACTCTCGAATGTCTCTCTTGCCACCGCGCCGACGTCCTCAAGCAACTGAAGGCTGCCGAGTGACTCACCGGAGGCATAAACATTGATCTGACTGATCTCCGAATGCCGGCCGGCCAGTTTCGGAATCGCAAACTTGAAATAGTAATCCTCAGATACGTCCATAGGGATATGGCCGTACTCCGGATTCTCGTGATACTCGGAGTCAGTATAGAGGATCTGCACCAGATCGAGATCCTTGTCCGTCCGGAGTCGAAGATTGACAGCTTCCTTCACCGGAGCCAGGCCTGCGAGAGCCACCACCGACAGCACAACTCCGTTGTCATCGGCGAACTTCACGTCGGGCGTCTCAAACCCGTAAATGAACGGCTGAGCACGGAACGCCTCGCGCAGGTATCCCAGATCAATCCGGGCGTCATCATACTGACCGTCGGCGGCGTACATGTGCATACTCAGATAACGGGCAAAGGCACTGTTGTGGAATCGGACCGGTTTGATATCGTAGTCTATCTGCACCGCGCTGGTGTCTTCTTCGGCTCCGCGCTGAAGGGTCATGACAGCATCGGCGTACTTGTTCTCGAGCAACTCGAGTTTGAGATTCGCCCGCTTGATCTCAACAAACGCGTCGTCGAATTTCCCGAGTTGGACATAGTTTAAGGCACTGAACAGATTGGTATAAAGGACTTCGTAGTCCTCTCCGGCGTACTCGAGAGCGTTGTCATTCAGCAGAAGCGAAAGCGCGGCTTTCGAAATACTCTTGGTGAACAACTCTTCGGCCGCCGTTTCCGCTTCGTGAAGACGGGAGTTGCTGGAATCATACGCTCCGGCATAATGGTACGCCAGTCCGGCATCAACGTAATACACCACGCGATCCTTGCTGCCGAACTTGCCGTCGTTTTTTGCCGCTTCGAGTCCGGCGGCCGCAGAGTCGTAATTGGCAACACGAAGTTCGGCGGTGATAGGATCATAGAAGTCTTTCCGTGTGGCCATAGAACCACACCCGGAAAAAACTGTCAGGAGCCAGAGGAGGAGGCAGAGCCAAATCCCCTGGCACATGAATCTGGGAAGTCTCGCGGGGTTACTTCTCATCAACTACCACTTGGTCTTGCCCTGAGATATCCCCTTCTTGATTTCCTTGCTGCCGATCCAGACTTTTTCCATCGACTCGATATTCACCAATTCCAAGTCGGTCTGGTAGAACACGGCCCGTTTGCCCTCGACCTGGTCGACCACGGATTTGATTGAACCCTGCAGAATGAAATCTGCTCCCAGTTCCTCACGCATTCTCTTCATAGTATCACGCGAGGCGAATTCCTGCTGCTCCGAACGTTCCTCACGGATTTCAGCCCGGTAATCCTTGGCCGCAACAAATCGCACCTGGGCTGAGTTGATCAGCTCACGTTCAAAATCCTTGGTGAATACTTCGGTGTCAATGTGCTCGCTGGAGTTGTTACGAATAAGGCCCACCGTCACCACCGGCTTCGCACCCTGAGCGGCGGCAAACGAGGTCAACCACGGGCGGGAGATACAGTCCCGAACCATCTCTTCGGCAACCAACCGGGAGTCAGTATCGTTCCAGCGGCCGGAAAGATCAGTCACGGTCTCGGAATTCATGCGTGTGACCTGCTGACCACCGCCGCCACATCCGATCACAAACAAACTCAGTACGAAAAGCAGAATCAGACTTTTCATTTTGAAGCTCCTTGCTTTGTCTATCTATACTATTCCAATTGTCAAACGGATATCCACTACTTCGGTACTCCTTTCAGGAGTCTTTTACTGTGAGACTCATACCGGGTTTCAAAAACTGAGTCAAGTTTAACCTGAGCAAAGACCGAATGGACTTCCGGAGACAGAAGGAAAGGGCCTCCGGGCGTTTCTAGCCGGGAGGCCCCGGTCTGCGGGCGCAGACTGACGGAAGAGAGGGATCAGAAAATCAGTGAATGACAGCCGCCAACCCCTGTTCCGACTGCAATTGCGGCTCCACCAGAGTCTTGACTACCGATCCGGACTTGAGCACAATCCCGTCCTCCACAGTACCGGCAAACAGGTTGTTTTCAACGCGATCAATCGAGGTAATCATCTGCGTCTCAAGATTCTTCACCGGCGAGAACTCGTCCTCGAAGTAGCTCACCATACCGACATTGGTGCCGACATAGACTACCCAGCCGGCGGCATCGATCGAGGTGACAACATTGCCCGGGAGTCCGTCTTCGGTTGTCAGTGTCTTCCAATTGCCACCGTCAAAAACGAACATGCCGTTGACCGTACCGAGATAGACGTGATCGTGGTTGTAGGCCAGCGCCGTCACGTGATCGAAAAGGCTCTTGTCTCGCGAGAGATATCGCTGACGGTACTTGTCGCCATCCCAGCGATACAGCCCATCGCCGTGCGTACCTATCCAGAGACCGTCCCGGTCGGCCACCATTGCGGAGATGTTCATGTCCTCAAGAAGAAGCGTCGTGCCAAGCAGATTGCGGGCGTACAGACCACAATCAGTGCCGATCATCAGGCTGGCATCGAAACTGCACAGGCTTTTCACTCGGCCGCTGAACTCGGTTTCGTCCGGGATCAATTCTGCTCCGTCGACCCGGTAAAGCCTCTCCCCCGCCGCGAAAATGCTTCCGGCATGCCTTACCAGGGTCGTCAGAGCATCGTCCCCCACCGCGAGGGAATAGTCATTTGTGGTGAGATCGTACACGAGCAGCGCACCGTCGTAGATGGCATACACCGTGTCACCGTTGGCGAGCAGATCTCTGACTGCCGGCTCGAACTCGGGATCGTAAATCTCGACCGCCAGATCTGTGGCCGGATGCAGATCCCCGTCAACGACATTTGCGCTTTCCGGCGTCCGGGCGGCCTCATGAAGATTGTCCGCCACTGCCAGTGCGACAGAGTCGACAAGTTGTCCAACGAAGCCGTTGTTTCCCGTTTCCGGTTCTGAGTCGCATCCCACAAACGAGATGCCTGCCAGAGCTGCAATGCCCAGGGCTGCTATGAGTGTGGTAGTTGTTTTCATCATTGCCTCCTATGAGTAAGTGGTTGTGTTTGGATTGAGGCAATACAACCCCCGTGCCACGGACACAGGCCGTTGGCTTGCAACGGGTTATGACCTCCCTAGTCCCGGAGACCACGACCTGAGTGTGTCAGCTAAGACACAAACATAGCAAAGGCTGACCTATCCACCTGAAAAACAACAAGTTGCCTGTGGCAAAACAGACACAGAGCAGGGAACGATGCGTTTTTAACCTTGTATAAGTAGTGCAGTCCGAGCTGATTGCGTTTTGCAGATCAGGTTGGAATGGGAGATATGCGAAAAGTCAACATCATCATATCCGTGCTTCTGGCGTTGTCGATTGGCTCCGATGTCTATGCCGGGCAAGTCACCTGCGATGCGCTTCAGTACCGCCTCGACCGACTGTATTTCGCTGTTGGAGAGGAAGCTTTTGTTTACCCGCACGCACGTTACTCGCTGCTTCAAGGTGAAGACACCATACATGTGGGTTCTATCGAGCACTCATGGCAAGGAGTTGCGATCAGCGAACCGTTGGGTATGGCCGATTCGGTTTCGTTCGACCTGACTGACCTCGGCGCGTTGTTTGCGATCATCCAGACGGCGGATTTAGACACTGTTTCCGCAATCACGGTCGGCTCCGATATTGTAGGCCTGCCGCTTATTTCACGCGGCAATGATAGCGTACGCCTGATCTTCAGGGAGTACGATCATCACCAAACCATGCTGCACGATTTCCAGGATGGACTTCTCGACGCCTGCCTGTCCTTTGGAGATTTGCAGGCAACGGCAAAAACGACCGTGATTAGCCACCCCGCTCCCTGGGTAGCGGCACTTGTGCCGAACATAGGTCGTCGTTTCAATCAGGGCGGACAGTTGACGACCTCGCTGTACTATCGTTACGACGAAACGAAACTGGACTTCTGTTTCGAGGGAGACGTCGCCGGGTCAACCCATCGCTTCCACATCTACGAGCCGGCCTCTAACGGTACGCCGGCACATCGCCAATACAGCTATGATCCCGCACGTGGCAGAGTATTGTTTCAATCGATGTCGATTGTCCCGGATTCGCTGGCATTGTTTTCAGGATCACCGGCGCTGGACCAGTTGACGTTCTATTTTGCGGACATAATATCGCGCGACCGCTGCCCGGTGAAGCTGACTCAAAGCAGGCGCGAGGCCGACGTGTACCTCGAATTCGTCCCCGTGAGCAGCGAGTTGCCCTCAGTCACCATGTACACTCTGTACCACCGACTCGTGCAGGACAGTATGGCCGACATGCGAGCCAACGAGTACATCCGTCGCATAGCCACGGCGTTTCGGTTTGTCGAATCGCCTTCAATGCAGAGCGATTACTATCGCAATCTCGACGCCGCCGAGCGGATTATGATCGAAGATCTCGGCGTCTTTCCGCTGTTTCGTCCCGTGGCTCATTTGAGTACACACCAGAACCTTCAAGGACTGGAGTTCGATAGCGATGGCCGTCTCGACACTTCGATGATGATGAAGCTCATCCTGCCCGATCCTCCCGCGGAGGCCACTCCATGAGTCTGACCGGTCGCATTCGAATGTATCTTGTGATCATCGCGTTGCTGCCTCCGGCGTTGATGATGGCCGTGGTCTATTTCTATTCCTACCGCCAGGAGGAAATGGCCTATCGGCAGAATGCCGCAGATGACCTCGAACAGCTTAACCAGTATGACCGTCAGTTTGCGGAACGATTCAAGGCGCAGCTTCGGTCTGCCGTGGACTCGGACTGGTTTTCGCGTGCACGTCATGCCGTGCTCTCCGGCAATCCCGGTCAGATAACTTGCGACGCCAGACAGTTCGATCTTGACTTTCTCGAAGTAGTTGATTCGACAGGTCTCGTGCTGGCCAGTTCGCATCGGCCCGGTTTGATTGGCGAGAGGCTGATTCCCGGCGTCCCTGATTCTGGATACGGACGAGTGAGCCTCGCAGAGTCTGTCGAGTACGACATCACCGGACGTCATGCATCACTGTCAGGACTGACCAGCGTTCCGGGACCGGTGCAGTTGTACGGCGGCTGGTATCTCGAGCAGCGCATGCTTCCTACCACCAATCGAATAATCCGCGGACAGACGGAAGTCGTTTTTGTCGAAGATGAAGGCGAGATTCAATCTATCTCGGCCATGGAACCCGGCACTCTGTACGGCGTTGACAACCGTCTCCGGGCGCGAGTGGCCGGAAAAGAGCAGGCAGGATTCTTTGTCATCGCCGACTTTGAACCGACTGAGATCGTGTCGGTCTTTGCCTCGTTCATCAACGTCATCTCGCTCGTGGCGCTGGCTTCGGTGCTGGTGGCAATTGCGGTCGGCGTCTATATCTCCGGACGGGCCAAGCGGGAGATTGACAACCTCGTGGATGCATTCGGACGCGTGGCGGGCGGCGATCTCAACACGCCGGTGATGGCATTTGAGGAAGGTGAGTTCGCCCAGCTAGCTGACTCTTTCTCCGAGATGATGCGCAAACTAGAGATTTCCCAGAAGCAACTCGCTACCACCGAAAAGATCGCTGCGTGGCAGACGATGGCCCGCAAAATCGCCCATGAAATCAAGAACCCGCTCACGCCAATAGCGATCAGCGCCGACGACCTTCGTCGTTCATTCCAGGAAAAACTACCCGGCTTCGATCAAACGCTGAGCGACAACACCAGAATGATCAAGGAGGAGACAACACGTCTGGCAAAACTCCTCGATCAGTTTGTTGGATTCGCCCGCATGAGTCCACCCTCGATGACGCCGACGCCACCGGTGGAACTCTTACGCTCGTTCGAGACGCTGTACGCCGACAAGATTCGTTCCGAGGCGTTGAAAGTCACCTATCGCACGGAACGAAAAACAATCAATGTTGATGCTGACCAGATGCGACAGGTGCTCGTGAATCTCGTGAAAAACGGTTTCGAGTCCGGAGATGACGCACAGGTCGAAGTCGTGCTTTCGGACACCAACAACGGTATCATGATTACCGTCAGCGACCACGGACCGGGGTTCAGCGACGACACCCTCGAACAGAAGTTTGAACCGTACGTTTCGACCAAACAAGGCGGCAGCGGACTTGGGCTGGTGATCTGCCAGCGGATCGTCCTCGACCACGGCGGCACGATCACGCTTTCCAATCGCAAACAAGGAGGCGCGGAGGTGACAATTTCCCTCCCGCAAAGATGAATGGCCAAGATACTTATAGTCGACGACGAAGCGAACATCCGCACCTCCCTGAAGTCTGCCCTCGACAAACGCGGACATGAATGCGTCACGGCTGAGAGCTTCGCCAAAGGTCAGCAGTATGCGAGCGCTGCGTTCGACGTGATCTTCCTCGATGTCATGCTCGGCGATGGTTCCGGAATCGACCTCCTGAAGGAAATCCTCACGCGCCACCCCGAACGATGTGTCGTGATGATCTCCGGTCATGCCGATATCGATACCGCCGTAAAGGCGATTCATATCGGGGCGTACGACTTCATCGAAAAACCGCTCTCACTCGACCGGATTTTGATCACGGTTGACAACGCCTCGAAAGCCACCCGCCTGCTGACAGAGAGGAACCGTCTTGCGGGGATTGTCTACGGTGACCTGATAGGAGAATCGGAGCCGATCCAGAAGCTTCGCACGGACATCATCCGCTCCGCCTCTCGTGCGACGCGATTCTTAGTGCTGGGCGAAAACGGCACCGGCAAGGAACTGGCCGCGCACATGATTCACCGTCACAGTAAAAACGGCGACGGCCCTTTTATCGCGGTGAATTGCGCTGCGCTACCGTCGGAACTGGTGGAGTCGGAATTGTTCGGGCACGTTAAAGGATCGTTTACCGGGGCAACAAAAGACCGGACGGGAAAATTCATTGAGGCCAACGGCGGGTCGATCTTTCTGGACGAGATCAGCGAAATGCCGCTCGAAGCTCAGGCGAAAATCCTTCGAGTGATAGAAACCCGACAGGTGACACCCGTCGGCTCGGACAAAACGATCACGGTCGACTGCAATATCATCGCAGCCTCGAACCGCGAGCTTGAGGCATTCGTCGCTGAGGGCAAGTTCCGTCAGGACTTGTATTACAGATTGAACGTTGTAACGTATTCCCTGCCGCCTCTAAGAGAAAGACAATCGGATATCCCCTTGCTCGCTGAGTATTTCTTGAATCGGTTTGCCTCTGAGTCGGGGACAGAAGTCAAGCAGTTGACCGCAGATACTTTCCCGGCTCTCAAACGCTGTGAGTTCAAAGGCAATGTCCGGGAGTTGAAGAATCTCGTCGAGCGGGTGAATATCTATTGCGATGACCCGATCATCACTGCTGACCAACTCTCCCAGTTTCTTCCGCGTTCAGCCGAGGCGTCACACGGTTCTCTTCGCGACGCGGTTGATGATTTCGAGCGCGAGTATATCCAGGCGACAATCCGCCGCACCGAAGGCAACATGACCGAGGCAGCACGTCTTCTCGGCCTCGAACGCTCCCATCTCTACAAAAAGATCAAGAAGCTCGGGCTGGAGGTATAGGGGGGCAAACTCTAGTCCGGTGGCCCGGCGTTTGCCCAGGATTTCTCGCGATGTATTTCTTGCCTTGGTATCCCACCGCTCGCGGTGCGATTGGACTCCCACCCGACGCCGCGCCACAAAAAACCGGCGGGCTTCTGTGAACCCGCCGGTACGTTTGTTCGATTATGTCTGTGAGTCAGTTGTCCGTTACTGCTCGACCTCGTCGACATCCGTGTGCGGCTGTGTCAGACTTTCGGTCACGTCGGCAATCTCTTCCGGTTTCTTTTCTTTGAGCTTGCCTTTGTATTTCTTCAACTGACCCTTCATTTTGTCAACCGCAACGCCCATGGCGCTGTATATCTCGTCGGTTTCACCGGAACCGGTCAACGTTTGATTGTAGACTTTCACGCGAAGCTCCGCCATGCGGCGATGCCGTTCGGCATCAAGAATGAACTCCGCCGAGACGATTCGATCGTAGTACCGTGTCAGACCATCCATTTCCGCCTCGGCCTTCTCCTTCATCTCCGGAGTGAGGTCGAAATGACGAGCGGTGACTTTTGTCTTCATAATCGCATCTCTCCTTTCCATGACCTCCTAGTACAGTGGGTTATCCTCAAAGTAATGTTCGGTCACAATGAATCTTTTTGTCTTCGTTTTAGAGCGCAACACCAGCGAATGTGTCGTGGCGCCGTCGGCGCGATAATTCACGCCGTTTAACAGGTCGCCGTCGGTA
Organism: uncultured candidate division Zixibacteria bacterium; assembly: GCA_963664195.1. GTDB lineage: Bacteria > Zixibacteria > MSB-5A5 > GN15 > FEB-12. Next base: position 2,226,652 of record OY760907.1, on the reverse strand, counting down.
ACCCCTGTGGCGACAAACATCACGTTGTCCCCCCTGACAAGATCGGCGGCACGGTAGACCCGCGAAAGGTTGCCGTAGCCGGTCCGCCTGAGTTCGTCTGTCTCCTGTCGGTCGCTCGGAGCCAGACGCGTCTGTATCTCTCCCCCTATACACCTGAGCGCGGCGGCGGCGAGTACGCCTTCTGAGGACCCTCCGGTGCCGACGAGCACGTCGATTCCCGTACCGGGCGTGGCAGCAGCAATAGCCGCGGCAACGTCGCCGTCCGGGATCAAATGAATCCTCGCACCAAGTTTTCGGATCCGGGCTATCATATCCGCATGTCTCTCGCGATCAAGAATAACCACGGTCAAATCGGCTATTGCGTAGCCTTTGGCCTTCGCTATCCGACTGAGATTCTCTTCGATTGAAAGGCTGAGATCAATCACTCCGGCCGCCTGCGGTCCAACTGCAAGCTTTTCCATGTACTGCGAGGGCGGCGAAAAGAATTCCCCCGGAGGGGCCATTGCAACGACGGCCATAGCGTTGGACCGCCCGTAGGCGACAGATTTGGTGCATTCGAGGGGGTCAATAGCCAGCTCGATATGATTGGGGCCGCCCGCTCCGATTTCCTCCCCCGTGTACAGCTTGGGTACCGCGCCGCTCTCACCCATACCGAGTGCTATTCTGCCGTCGATAGATTGTGAGTTGAGCGTCAGGTGCATAGCGTCTACGGCTGCCTGATCGGCCGATACCGGGTCCCCTTTTCCCATCCACCGGGCGGCCGCGAGCGCGGAGGCCTCAGTGACTCGTACCATTTCCAGAGCCAGATTGCGATCCACTTATATCATCGTCCCATGACAGTCGCAGTGATGGTGCCGGTTGGGTCCGACAGCAGGTTGTCGGTCGTCGTTGCAATCGACCGTGTTCTTCCTGAACCTATCCTCATACCACGCTTTTTCTGAAGCGTGCTGCCTTTATCTGTATCTCCTCACGATACTTCGTAACCGTGCGACGAGCCAGTTTGATCCCCTCCTCGTTGAGCTTCTTGTAAATCTCCTGATCGGAGAAGGGCTTTGAAGGGTCCTCAGATTTTACGATCTCCAGGATTCTCTGTTTGACTGCTCGCTTGGACATATCGCCGCCGTCGGCTTTTGAAATGCCCGTATTGAAGAAATGCTTGATTTCGTACACGCCCAGGGGTGTCTGGACGTACTTACCGCTGGCGACACGACTGATCGTGGCAACGTTCATCCCGACGATCTGCGCGATATCTTCCATAATCAGCGGTTTCAAAAAGGCGGTCCCTTTGTCGAAAAACTCCTTCTGCTGCTCGACAATCGATTCCATGACGCGAATCATGGTGGTCCGTCGCTGGTTCAGCGCATTGAGCAACCATCGGGCCTGCTCAAGTTTCTGCCGGACATACTGTTTGGTGTCTTTGGGCGTGGAACTTCCGCGGCGAATCAATTCTTTGTAGTTGGCGTTAATACGCAGACGCGGGACATTCTTGTCATTGAGGAAAACCTCGTACTCATCACCGACCTTTTCCACCGTCAGATCCGGAGCAACCGGCATGGCTGCCGAATCAAACCGGCCGTGAGCAGGTGTCGGCGAAAGCCCCTTGATGACTTCCATCGCCTTCTGGGTACGCTCGAACGGCACCCCCATCATCTTGGATATCTGCAGCGTTGACTTCTTCTCGAGATCGTGAATATGCTCGTCGACAATCCTGAACGCCAGTGTATTCTCCAGCTTCTTCTCACGGAGCTGAATCATCAGCGACTCACGAAGATCCCTCGCGCCGACTCCAGACGGATCAAACGTCTGGATCATCTCCAGGACCTGGGCGATGGGGGCTTCATCTATATTCAACTCGGCGGCCATTTCCCCGACGCTGATAACAAGATACCCGTGGGGATCAATGTTGCCGATTATGTACTCGCCGATGAGATGGTCTGCCTCGGTGAGCTTGAGGAATCTGAGCTGTTCGGTGAGGTAGTCGTATAGACTTTCGGCCTGAGCGGCGCTCCCCTCGAAAGTAGTCTCCTCGCGGTCACGCGGTTCGCTGACTTTGTAACCGTCATCATCGTCAAACAGGTAGTCATCCCAATCGACGTCTTCCTGTTCGTCCTCTTTTTCTTCGACTTCAGGTTCTTCGAGCTCCTCGATTTCCTCCAGAAGCGGATTTATCGCCAGTTCATGACGCAACATCATCTCAAGCTTCAGGAGGGGCGCCTGCACCATTCTGAGAGATTGAATCAGCTGCGGAGCCAGGATTTGTTTCTGTCGAAGTTGAAGACCAAGTTTCATATTGTCGCCTGTCGCCCGATGGTTATCTGCCTTACGTTTTTGCCCGAGGGGGGCCTATAATCCGGTTATCGGACCGGGAAAACACAGGTTTACCAAACGCGCTAACTAAGTTCATATATTAAACAATACACCTCGTGTCGATTTCAATTCAGCCGGAACTTCTCCCCGAGATAGATCTTGCGCGCTTCCGGATCATTTGCCAGAAACTCAGAGGTTCCGGACTTCAGTATTCGACCGTCGCACATGATGTACGCTCGATTACAAATCGACAGCGTCTCGCGTACGTTATGGTCGGTTATCAACACGCCCAGGCCGCTTTCCACGAGCCGGGAGATAATCCTCTGAATGTCCTCCACCGCAATAGGATCGATACCTGCAAACGGCTCGTCGAGCAGGATGAATTTCGGCTCATTGACGAGCGCCCGCGTGATTTCTACGCGCCGACGTTCGCCGCCGGAAAGCGTGTAAGCCTTGTTCTTGCGGAGATGCTGAATATCGAGTTCCTCGAGCAGTTGCTCCAGTCGGGCCTTGCGCTGTTTGCGGCTCATCTTGCGAAACTGCAACACGGCAACGATATTATCCTCGACTGTCATCTTCCTAAAAACTGACGCTTCCTGGGCCAAATAACCGATTCCGAGACCGGCGCGACGATACATCGGGTGTTTCGAGATGTCGCGCTCACCGAGGAAAACTTTGCCTTTGTCAGGCCGAACGAAGCCGATGATCATGTAGAATGTCGTGGTCTTCCCTGCCCCGTTAGGTCCAAGCAACCCAACGACTTCGCCCGGTTCTACGCGAATAGAAACATCGTTGACGACCGGCCGTTTGCGGTAATATTTGATCAAACCCTGTGATTGCAGTACAGTCATATAACTAATATACACTTGTACTTATGAAGATTTCCACAACAATCTTTGCGTTTGAGCATCTTTTTTGCTGTAGCCGCCTCGAGTGCCTGTTTGCCCATTGCGACCGCGCTCCCTTATCTGTTGCCAAGTCGCCGAACCTGTTGTATTTATGAGTAACGGAAAGACCAATATGTCACTGAAAAACAAAAAGATAGCCGTCACCGGCGCCGAGGGGTTCATCGGTTCGCATCTCTGTGATGCGTTGCTCGCTGAGGGCTGCCAGGTACGGACGCTGGCTCTCTACAACTCGCTCGGGCATTTCGGCTGGCTCGATGACAAATCGTTACGCTCAAATCCCCGTCTCGAAATCGTGACCGGTGACATTCGTGACCCGCATTTCATGGAGAGCTTTCTTGAAAGCCAGCAGGTCGTGTTTCATCTGGCTTCGCTGATCGCGATTCCGTTTTCGTATCGCTCCCCCGACAGCTATGTCGACACCAATGTCCGCGGCGCGCTCAACGTCCTCCAAGCGGCCCGGAAGGCGGGTGTAGACCGATTCGTGCATACCTCAACTTCCGAAACATATGGGACTGCGCAATACGTACCTATCGACGAAAAGCACCCCGAATCGGCCCAGTCTCCCTACGCGGCGACAAAGATAGCTGCCGATCAACTGGCGATGTCTTTCAAGCGGTCGTTTGATTTGCCGGTGGTTACGGTTAGGCCTTTCAATGCATTCGGTCCGCGACAGTCAGCAAGGGCGATCATACCGACTGTCATCACGCAATTGCTGGCAGGCAAAGAAGAGATTCAACTGGGGGCGCTGACACCAACCCGCGACTTCACCTATGTCACTGATACGGCGGCCGGATTCATTGCTGCCGCAACGGCCGACAACGTTATCGGCGAAACGATCAATCTTGGATCGGGCAGAGAAATCGCCATCGGCGAACTTGTGGATACAATTGCGAAGCTGATGAACAAGTCCGTTTCGATTGTCACTGATCAGCAGCGAATTCGCCCCGAGGCAAGCGAGGTCGACCGTCTTCTCTGCGATGCCTCCAAAGCACAGAAGCTGCTCGGCTGGGAGCCGACTCTGACGCTCAAAGAAGGCTTGCAGAAAACGATCGACTGGTTCGCCGAGCCTGACAACCTCGCTGGCTACAAAACCGATATCTACAACGTCTGAACCTGATATGGAAGCTGTCATTCTAGCCGGTGGAAAAGGAAGCAGGTTGCTTCCTCATACCGCCGAAATCCCCAAGCCGCTGGTACCAGTAGGCGAAAAACCGATTATCGAGATTCTTCTCGGCCAGTTGCGAAAAGCCGGCGTGACCAAAGTCCATCTGGCCGTCAATCATCTTGCGCATCTGATTCGTGCCAATCTCGGCAACGGCGGCAATCACGGCCTGGAGATTGTGTATTCCATCGAGGACAAACCTCTCTCTACCGTCGGCCCCATCAAACTGCTGAACGACCTGCCGGAGCATTTCATTGTCGCCAACGGCGATATCTTGAGCGACATCGACATTCGCAAGCTCTACGACTCCCATGTCGAAAGCGGCGCCGAGCTGACGGTAGCAACCTACAAGCGTGAAGAAAAAATCGACTACGGTGTTCTGGAAACCAACGAACACGACGTCGTCACCGGGTTTTCTGAGAAACCGTCGTATCATTTCGTCGTTTCGATGGGTATTTATGTCTTCTCACGGTCGGTCCTCGACGTTGTCCCTGAAGACCAACCATACGGTTTCGACGAACTGGTGCTGGAATTACTTCGCCAGAATAGAAAAGTGGTTAGCCACCCTTACGAGGGTTACTGGCTGGACATCGGCCGTCCCGCCGACTACGCCCAGGCGCAGGAAGATATCGAACGGATCAAGGGGCTGACGGAGTAGCTATCGCAGCGAAGGTCTACGCCGGGAGTGGCTGTCTTCAGACTTGCGAGGACATGTTCCAACAGGATGATCCGAATCGAATCCTTCGGGTTCGATCTTTCCGGCAGGTTTGAAGACAAACCTGCCCTACTTCTGGGTTCGACATGAAATGGGGCGGGTTCGAAGACCGCGGACCCTCCCTACAAACTTTCGATACCCCGCCCAGAGCGAAACGAAGTGAAGCGTCCGGTAGGAGAAAGACACCCTCAAACTCAACACGAAACTGAAGGTCGATTGTCCTTGGAATCGATTGATGGTGGCGCCCGGTAGTCACACCTGTCCCCCATACGTCGCGATGCAAACGCCCGAAACCGCCCGAGGCCAGCTTTCCCTTGCCAAAATCGAGATTTCTGATACATTATAGTTGACGGCTCGTCTCGGCTAATTGAGACCTGCTCTACATCTCCGGATACTTCGAAACGAATTTTCGGCTAAACCTGCATCTTCTCCTTCAACGGTGGTATGATGAAGAAAACGCTAGTGCTCCTGTTCCTGTTTGTGCCGCTTTCGGTCATGATTCTCGCTTCGGATCAACCGCAAGAAGAGCTCCTGCCAATCGGTTTCACTGCCGAGGAACTGACACGCCTTGATGAAATCGGCATCAATCACAAGGTAACCCGTGCCCCCTCCGGCGAAATCCGGAATCCCGCCGAATGGGAACCCTCGCAGGGCGTGATTATCAGATGGCCGCTTGGTATCCCCGTGTCGCTCGTGGCAGAGATGTCTCAGGGGCTGATGGTCACGACCATCTGCGCCAACAGCTCTGAGGAATCCAGCGCCCGCAGTTCTTACTCCTCAGGCGGCGTTAACATGGACAGCATCCAGTTTATTCACGAGCCGACCAATACCATATGGACTCGCGACTACGGACCGTGGTTTATCTTTGAGGACGATCAACTTGCAATCGTTGACCATATCTACAACCGTCCGCGGCCGGACGACGATGTCATTCCGGCGGCAATCGGCGCAGCATGGGGACTCGATGTTTACGGCATGGATCTGATCACCACCGGTGGCAACCACATGTCTAACGGCCTGGGCACTTCGATGTCCACTGTTCTGGTCTATAACGAGAACCCGGGCAAGACCGAAGCCGAAGTTGATTCGATCATGCTGGAATATCTTGGCAATGACTACACAGTAATGGGTTATATCGAATCGGGTGGCATCCACCACATCGACTGCTGGGCCAAATTCCTGAACCCGACCACGATTCTTGTCAAGGATGTACCGACGAGCAGTTCCAGTCATGCGTTACTTGACGCCCGCGCCGACTTCCTGTCACAGCAAATCTCCCCTTGGGGGCAGCCGTACACGATTGTCAGGGTCTACTGCCCGTACGGGACCGCGTACACCAACTCACTCATTCTGAACAACAAGGTGTTTGTCCCGCTCTTCAGTGACAGCTATGACGCCGTCGCCCTGCAGACGTATGAAGAGGCCATGCCGGGCTACGAAGTGTACGGTTACACCGGATCGTTCTTAGATGACGATGCTATCCATTGCCGGACGATGGGTGTCCCCGACGCCGGTATGTTGAACATGCACCATGTTCCTCTGGCGGGCGAAACGGGTGACCCCCTCAATGATTACTATATCTCCGTCAAAATCGAGGCCTGCTCCGACAGCGCGTTGATCGACGACTCGCTGAAGGTTATCTACAGTGTAGATGGCGGCGCCTGGGCCTCCGCAATGCTCTCGCCCGCAGCCGGAACCGACATGTACGAAGGATACATTCCTGCGCAGGCCACGGGATCGGCAGTCCGATATTATATCCAGGCTGCCGATAAATCCGGACGAGTGACTACACATCCGTACATCGGTGCACCCTGGGCGCACTCCTTTGAAGTCGGAGGACCGCACGCCCCCTCGGCCCCGGCTGTCCTTGCCCCTGTCGACTCAGCCGGATGGCCGCAGTACGATATGCTGCCGATGTTTGAATGGACCGAATCTACCGACCCGGATGCCAATGATACGCTACGGTACACGCTGGAAATTTCAACCGATGTCGGGTTCACTTCACCGATGGTGATCGACTCGATTTCGGAGACGTCCTATCAAATGACCGACTCGCTGGCGTTTTCTGCCCACTACTGGTGGCGGGTGACCGCATTCGACCGCACAGAGTTGACCAGCCTGTCAGACGTAGGCGACTTCGTAACCTGGACCATCGGTGATCTTGACCAGAGCGGTGATGTCACGATGGGCGACTTAACGTTGATGATTGATCACTTGTTCATCAGTCTCGATCCGTTAAATCCAGATTTTGCGGGGGACCTCGACGGTAGCTGTGATTGTACGATGGGCGACCTGACAATACTGATTGATCATTTGTTCATCTCGCTCAGCCCGTTGTCCACACCGGGTTGTTCGAAATAGTCGACAGCACACGTTGAAGTGATAAGCAAGCGGCGGGGTTCCACCCCTGCCGCTTTCTCTTTCGATATCGTCAGGGGTGGAGGGGCTGTCCAAAAGCCATAAGTCCATGACGTCTTGTCACGGGCTGCTTACAAGTATCAACATGACCAATGCCGCAACGCAGGCGTCGCAACCACTTAAGAACATTGCAGGTCAGCTCCGTCTTCGGGACTAACATCTAATTGTCGAAACGGCAAGGGTTTCGACCTACTCTTGAGACAGTCCCCGGATCCCTGACGATCACGGACAATTCATTGCGGCGGATCACGACGATTGGTTGCAGCTACCGGCTCTTGCGGACCACTTTGCTGTGGAAACCTTCCTTGCCGTTTAGCTCGATGTAATTGTAGATACTGATATCGATGTCAATGAAGCTGACGATATTGGGCACTTCGCGGGAGACGACGGCAGCTTTGCGCAGATCGCGCAGTTCGGCCTTCACGTCGATCCCGGTCAGGTATTCCGGTTTCCCGGTTTCGCGAAAGACGCTGGCCACGATATATCTGTCAACATACCGGCCCTTGTCGTACTTCTCCCGCGTCCGGAGCAAAGGTATGGCCCTTTCCGCCTGATGCACGAGCGGCAAGCGGTAATCCAGTGCTACCTTGAATGAAACAAGGTACTGATCCTCGCCGAGGCACTGGACGCGTTCATTCCGGGTGTACTCAAAGAGTTCGCGGGCGTATTTCAAGGCCGCTTGCGGATCGGGGGCCTCAAGAAATACCCGCCCTTTGTTCTTTACGAATTCCAGAACACCGTCAGTGTAGTTTACTTTGTACAACATAATCGTTGTACAGAGGTATCGGCAGGAGCGAGAATTGGTTTATTGTCGATGATTCCCGGTGCTAATTCATCCCGATATAGTAGATATGCCACGATTCCCAGAGTATGAGGTTACTGTCGCTCTTGGGAAGCGACTCAATAAACCCGAATCGTCCGGCGTTCTCCTTGAGCCACTTGTAGATATCGGTGTGCGCGAATCTGGCCTCACTGGGGCAAAGGTCCAGCGCCCGACCGGTATGATGCTCAGAATAGCCGGGAGGAGCCACCGACTGCAAAATCTCTTCAATCTTATCGCCGCGCTCCAGCCTTCTCCTAATAATCCGTCGCTGGAACGAAAACGACCGCCACCCCGAATCGGCAATCAGCAGGATCGAATCCTCTTTGGCCGCCTCAGCCATGGCTACGAAAGCCTCTTTCGTCTCCGGTAAGACGTAAATCCGGGAGTCCTCAAACGTCAGTTCGTCCGGAAGCTGGACCAGCGAGGCCGGCTCGGCGATCTCGGCGCTGTCGATCAGCCGCCCGCACCAGGACTCACCGACCGGATAAACGACGGAATCAATTGTGATCGTCTCCTCGCAGTCGTCGGCGACGACCGTGCAACCGGCCAGAAGGATGACCGACAGGATCATCAGGAAACTTGAAAAACAGGTCACCATGAAGTCAGATTCACGCTTAAGGGAAGCTGTTGCTGTCATGTTGCGGTAGGAATCGGACTCAGCCACTATACCTCATTTTCCCCGACGTAGAAGTCAGGATGTTGACATCGTTTTCAAGTTCAGCGGCGAGAACTTCGCCAAAGTACACCGTATGATTACCCGACTCCACCCGGTTGACGATCTTACAATCGAGAAACCCCACCGATCCCGGAATGATCGGACTTCCGGTCTGAGGAGCGTCTTTCAACACAGTAGCGTCGAGCTTGTCGTAGCCGGACTCCGCCGGACCGAAATAGGTCTGTGCGACTCCCTCGGCTCCTTCGGGAAGGACGTTGACCGCGAAGGAATCCAGGTCTTTCAGCAGGCGAGCCGACTGGTGCTTGTTGTTGATGGAGACAACGACTGTCGGCGGTTCGTTGGACACCTGTGTCACCCACGACGCGGTAAAGGCGTTGCCTTTGGTGCCTTCACCCATCGTGACGATATAAATCCCGTACTCAAGCTTGGACAGGACTTTCGAAATTTCTTTATCTCTTGCCATTTCGTTTGCCTTTCATTGCGGACGTGACAGCATAATACAGAGTTCAACAGCGCACAACGAAAATGGTTTCCGGGATTTGAGAGGGGCGTTTTCTCACGGCCGCACGGGGGCGTGTGTCGCGCAAGGAGTTCACAAGGACGTCAATGACTTGCCCCTTTGGCCAGCTCAACCATACGATCGAGCATCTCCGCCAAACGAGGGCACTTGCCCTTCGCAACATCCACGTCCAACTTGCTGAAGAGCTGCTTTCCATAGGTGACCTTCTTGTATCCTCGTCTGGTTTTCTCCTTGTAAAGCCTGTCAAGAAGCTTCGCCGGCGGCTCATCGAAGTTCACTGTCTCTGGATTGCTGATACTGCCAGGGAATCCTTTGCGCACATCGGGGGGGAACAGATTGGGATTGCTGAGCAGCCACGCCTCAACTTCGTGAACAGCGAAGAACTGATAGAACTGGGCATGATCTACAAGTTTCTCAATATGGTTCTTAGCCCAGGAACATCGATCCCCTGCTGAAGTAACGTCGCCCGGGAAGAAAGTCGGCCCGTATAGGTCCAACAATGAAATAACGGCAATCACGTCATCTTCCTTAAGTCTTAAGTGCGCCTTCCTCTTGGCATTTTTGTATAGGTCTGACCAACCGCGGAACTTCACGGCTTTCATTCCCACTCGTTGCTCCAAGTGAGTATCGAGATAACGTTTCAAAAATGCTGGCAAGCCTCTTTCTTCAGTTTCACCTTCACAGAAGAGCAGGAATTTCATGCTTCCGACTCCAGTTCTCCCGATAGGAAGTAGGAGCCAAGTGAGTATTCCTTAAGCCACGCCTTGAGTTTGTCACTGTCGAAGTTCGTGAGGCTTGTTTCTCCATCAAGCCACCTGACTACCGTTGTTGTGGGCTGAGCATCGCTGAAGGCGTCAAGAAACTGTGGAGAATGCGTGGTCAAGATGACCTGAGTACGATCAGCCGCATCAATGGCATACTCGGCAACTACTCGCATCATGGACGGATGGAGGCCTGTTTCCGGTTCATCGATTGCTATCACCGGAGGCGGAGTTGGCGATGCCAGCACACTCAGGAGAAAGAGAAACCGCAAAGTGCCGTCAGAAAGGTCGGCTGCCGATTGCTCGTGTTTCAGACTCTTCCACCTAACACGAAGCTGAATGCGCTGGTCGGAAGCTGGCGGGAAGACCAACTCGTCGAAGTCATCTCCAAAGGCCGACTTCATCGCCGTATTAATCTCGTTCTTGAAGGCGCGGTCACCTGTGTAAAGCGTATGCAGAACTGATATCAGATTCTGGCCATCAGGCTCGACCCTCTTTTCTGATCGCGCAACGGACGGCTGACGGATCGGGGCATCATGGTTTACATGCAGGTCATGATACACAGACCATGCCGCTAGCTGAGATTGGAACTTCGATATGACGGAATTCAATGAGAACGGTCCGGCAGCAAGCGATAGAAGAGTCTCTTGCTCGGGCACCTGATCCTCCGGAGCTGTGAGCGTTTTCTCACTCTCATCGAATATGTGCGCCCTTGACTGATGACGTTCCAGGAACTTGAAAGGCTGATCACTCTCTCCAGTTTCAAGCTTGTGATAGTTGCCCAATAACTCGTGGTCAATTCTATATCCGCTGGATATTCCGATACGACCGAGTTCCAGTTCATAAGTCAGACACTCTCGATCAGAGTCGCGGAAGTCATCTAGCGGTGAGTTCTTTATCTTGATTGAGATTCCGCCAGTGCTGCCATCCCATACTAGCGGCTCCATCCCTCCGTCCTTCTGGATGTGCTTGCCGAGCCTGCCCTGTGCGGAAACCGCAACTAACTCTATTAGTCGCAAGAGATTAGATTTACCGGAGGCGTTCGGACCAATGAGGATATTCAGTTTGCCGGGTTCCCACGAGACATTCCGAAGCGATCGGAAGCCCTGAACGTCAAGTTTCAAGATTTTCATGCTATCTCCAGCCAATTCATCTTCAGACAATTCGGATAAGTATAGCGGGAAACTAAGACATAGTTCTCGCTCTGGCAATTGCCTTTTTCTGGCCGCGTCTTCTCTGTCTCAATGTTCGTTCTTTGATTCGTTGTCTTTCTTCAATCCTCTCCTTCCCCATCATCCCAACGGGCAGACGATACGTCTGCCGCCCACAGCAACGGCGGATTCGAAGACGGATCCGCCCTACAGCCAGCATGATTATCTGCCGCTGGCAACGGTCTTCCAAACGGGTTTTTCAGTCGTTCCCCATCGCATTCGGGAAGCAGTCAGGTAGTTCCCGCTAACCCATTGTCATCAAACAAGATAAAACGCGTCTTTCGGCCCGTTTTTAGTTGCATTTTCAGCCTATTGAACCTACCTTCTACAAGTAACAAAATCTTTGTATTGTAACGGCTTATCGCAAAGGAAAGCGACCCGATGGCCATAGAGCGTCAACGTATCGAGACTATCTTCCTCGAAGAGGAAATGAAGTCTTCGTATCTCGACTACTCAATGTCGGTTATCACCAACCGTGCATTGCCGGATATCCGCGACGGCATGAAACCGTCGAACCGAAGAATCCTCGTTGCCATGAACGACCTCAGCTTGAACCCCGGCAAACCGCCCCGCAAATGTGCGAAAATATGCGGTGATACTTCCGGTAACTATCACCCTCACGGTGAGCAGGTTGTCTATCCGACACTGGTGCGTATGGCGCAGGATTTCAACATGCGCTACCCGCTCGTCAACGGACAGGGCAACTTCGGCTCTGTCGACGGCGACGGCGCGGCTGCTATGCGTTACACTGAGGCACGTCTGACACCGATCGCCATGGAAATGCTGGCCGATCTGGAAAAAGAGACGGTCGACCTCATGGACAACTACGATACCACGCGCAAAGAGCCGACCGTTCTGCCAGGCAAGTTTCCGTGCCTGCTCTGCAACGGTACAACCGGTATTGCCGTGGGTATGGCCACAAGTCTTCCGCCGCATAACCTGAGAGAAATAGCGGCGGCAATCGTGGCAGTCATTGAAGATCCCGATTGCACCAACCAGGACCTCATCGAGATTGTCCCCGGACCGGATTTCCCGACTGCGGGCATCATCAACGGTCGCGAGGGCATCCGCCAGGCCTACATGACCGGCAAGGGGCACATATCAGTAAGAGCGCGCGCTGTGGCCGAACACATGCGCAACGGAAAAGAAGCCATTGTCATAAACGAGATCCCCTACCAGGTGAACAAGTCTAACCTGCTCGAGAAGATTGCGGATCTGGTCCGGGATAAGCGGATTGAAGGCATTTCTGATCTTCGCGACGAGTCCGACCGCGACGGCATGCGTATCGTCGTCGAACTCAAGCGGGATGCTATTCTCGATGTCGTCTTAAATCAGCTCTATACGCACACCACCATGCAGACGACTTTCTCTGTGACAATGCTCGGCCTCGACCACGGTGTCCCGAAACAGCTATCTCTGAAAGAGCTGATACAGGCGTTCATTGATCATCGGCACGAGGTTGTTGTTCGTCGGACCCAGTATGATCTCCGGAAAGCCGAAGAGCGGGCACACATTCTTGAAGGCTACCGGATCGCGCTGGACAATATCGATGAAGTTATAGAGTTAATCAAGAAGTCCAAGGATACGCCGACCGCCAAAACGGGCTTGATGAAGAAATTCAAGCTCTCCGAGATTCAGGCAACAGCCATTCTGGAGATGCGCCTGCAGCGCCTGACCGGACTTGAGCGCCAGAAGATTGAAGAGGAATATCTCGAACTCATCAAGAAGATTGCCGAACTGAAAGGCATTCTCGAGTCACGCGATCTTCGGATGAAGATCATCAAGGACGAAACAACTGCACTGGCCAAGAAATACGGCGATGATCGCCGGACGGAAATCCAGGAAGCCGCCGATGAACTGACGGTCGAAGACCTAATCGCCGAGGAAGATATGGTGCTTACCATTTCGCATCTCGGCTACGTCAAGCGCCTCTCGGTTTCGCAGTATCGTCGGCAGCATCGGGGCGGACGTGGTGTGATCGGTATCGAGACCAAAACTGAAGACTTCGCCGAGCATATTTTCATCGGCTCGACTCATGATTACATCCTGTTCTTCTCTAACCAGGGGCGCTGCTACTGGGTGAAGGTTCACACAATCCCGACCGGCGGCAAGCTGGCCAAAGGGAAGCCTATCGTCAATCTTTGCCAGATGCAGAAGGATGAACAGGTAACCGGATTCGTTAAGGTGAGGGACTTCGCCCCGGACAAGTTCATTGTTCTCGCCACCCGCAACGGCATTGTCAAAAAGACGAGCCTGGACGCGTTTTCCAACCCGCGCAAGATGGGCGTGAACGCCATGGGAATCGGCGACCGCGACGACGAGTTGATCGAAGCCGCCATCACCGACGGCAGCTATGAAATCGTGCTGGGTACACGCAAGGGCATGGCGATCAGGTTCCCCGAAAACAAGGTGCGAACGATGGGCCGCGCGGCCTACGGAGTCAAGGGCATCAATCTCGCCAAGGATGACTACGTGGTTGGCATGGTCGCAGTAGGACGTGACAGCACGCTTCTGGTCGCTACCGAAAACGGCTACGGTAAGCGGACCTCCATTGAGGACTACCGCATGACCAACCGTGGCGGCAAAGGGGTCATCAATGTCAGGACATCCGAGCGCAACGGCGAGGTTGTTGCGATAAAGGAAGTACTCGACTCCGATGAGCTGATCCTGATCACCAAGAACGGCATCGCCAATCGCCAGGCGGTCAAACAGATCAAAGTGATCGGTAGGGCCACGCAGGGCGTGAGGCTGATCAGCCTCGACGAAGGCGATCTGGTAACCGATGTCGCCAGAGTAGTGCCGGAGGATGACGAGTAACCGCTGACGATCTGAGATCGGACAAACGAAAGGGCGGAAGAGATCAGCATCTCCTCCGCCCTTTCTCCGTGAATAGATGATTTCAGATTCTCATCTTCACACCAATCATTCACACAATTCCGGCATCGGATGTCGTTCCTGAAGCATTGTAGTCATATCGCCGGGGGCGTTCAAGCTGTGGGGACAGTCAATTCGATATCTGTTTTCATAGCGTAACAGTAAGCGAGCAAAAAGATGAACAATGGTCGGATGGAAGCTGTCGTTGGCGGTCATCGCACCCGAGAAGCCTCTGAGGGGCAGTTTCCCTTCGGAGCGGATAGCGATGAATGAGTTGTCGAGTGCGTAGGACGTGGGATGGCAGGGGACGAAATCGGGTTCAACAGGCGGTGCGTGTTGAATGACGTTGTCGGACAGGTTGAAAGTGAACGCCCCCGTCTCAGAACTCAAAGACGTTGGGCGTGTCTGTATCGAATACGGGTGTATGCAAACCAGACCCCGATCAGGATCCAGATTAATATCCTCTTTTGTTGCCCCGGGATCTCTTGTACCGATAACCGACAGAGCGAGAGGACTGTTGCAGATGTAATATCGTAGCTGTCTTTTCATTGCACAAACACCGATTGATTACAGCACAACTATCATGCCGAGTTTGCGCATAGTCATGAATTGCCTTATCCTGTTGGACGCCAATATGCCGGACGTGACTGTCCGCAATTGATACTGTGAAAAGCGGAGGGATAAGTATGCAACGGGCATCACACGCGACTTATCGTGTGATAGGTTCCCCACAGGAGAAACATGCCATACGCCGGTGAACTTGCTGCTCTGACTACTGCACTGTGCTGGTCGTTTACGGCCATTTTCTTTTCCGAGGCCGGACGGCGGGTCGGCTCGTTCAGAGTCAATTGTATCCGGCTGGTTCTCGCTGTCGCCATCTACTGCATCATCCTTCTGTCTACCACCGGACGCCTCTTCCCCGAAAATATCAATACCGCCCAGATCGTCTGGCTGGCGATGTCCGGCTTGATCGGTCTGGTGATCGGCGACGGCTGCGGATTCAAAGCCCTCGTGATGATCGGTCCCCGGTTGACCACGCTCATGTGGGGCACGGCTCCGATCATAGCGACTATCATCGCCTGGGTGTTTCTCGGTGAGAAGCTGCATGTCGTACATTTGCTGGGAATCGCGGTGACCATCGGCGGTGTGTCCTGGGTTGTCACGGAACGGCAGTTCAAAAACGGCAATCACTTCAACCTTCAGAGCGGGCACCCGGACGAGGGTTCGCTATTCAAAGGCATTATGTTGGGATTGCTTGCCGCATTCGGACAGGCGACCGGGCTTGTGCTGTCCAAGTATGCCATGCTCGATGCCGGTGAGCCGCTGGAGGCACTCCCTGCGTCGTTCATTCGTATGCTCTCTTCCATGATCATTATCTGGGCCTTCGCCATCATCCGGGGTAAACTTGTAGACACCCTTCGCGGATTCAAGCATGCCCCCGCCATGTTGTTTGCTCTCGGGGGGGCGATTTTCGGACCGTTCCTCGGGGTCTGGACCTCGTTGATAGCTGTAACCTACATAGCAGCCGGAATCGCCGCGACACTCAATGCCACAACCCCTATTTGGATTATTCCAAACGTTATTCTATACTACAAAGAGAAAGTGACCATACGAGCAATCTTCGGCGCCCTGCTGGCAGTCGGCGGCGTCACACTTCTGTTTATGGCCGATGAGATACTTGGACGATTCTAAACTCGCTGACGTTCTCGCGATGCATTTTCGTGCTTCCGCACACGAGCGGATGGTCGGCGTTGGTCACAGAGGCGACTCGGCTTACTACGATATCGTGCGGTTTTTCGGCCCGCACGCTGTTGATCCCGCAGGCATTCAGATGAAGTTTCTGGACGAGCCTTTTGAAGTCGATGATCCGCTGATCGCACAGTTTGCTGTCGGAGTTGAACGGAGCATGCGAGACGAAGGCCGACTTTACGATGGTTTTCCGGCCATGAAACTTGCCGCGTGTGACCTCACGTCGCCAAAGCCATCCATCACCGTGCAACCCGTTGACTACGGTCTTCAGGCCGGCACCTGCTACGCGCTCGACCTGAAACACGAGCTATTCGCGACTCACGGCGGAACGTTGCGCGAATACTATCTGACCAATCACCGAAACCATACCATCGAGACGAATCCCCTCGCGATTAGCCTCGGAGTATGTGGCTACCTGATGGCCGAAGAAGACGGTCGCCGGTATCTTCTCCAGGTCAAGCGGTCTGAGAATCTCGCCTCGATGGAATCCAGCTACGGCCCCTCGGCGGCTGGTGGGGTCGATTGGACAACAACTTGTCCCAATCTGGCGGATTTGACGGAGACTGCTCTCCGCAGTGAAGTGCGAGAAGAGTTGAATCTTGTCGACAGCGACTTCGCAATTGTTCCACTCGCATGGGCTATCGAGGTTTTCCGGGGAGAACGTCCGCAGTCATTCTGCCTGATCACGACTTCTCTGACTCTCACTGAAATCGAGGACCGCCTGACAACACTCGAGCCAGATCACCGTGAATTCGACAACTACGAGTGGCTCCCGCTTGAAAACGGCTGCCGGCTCAGTACGGAAAACTTAGCATCGCTGAACTTTGAAGCCCGTATGAACTACCTGTTGATTGAAGAGTATCTGGCGGCGACTTTGTAGCGCAGGTCTGTCTTCAGACCTGCGGGGGACACTTCGACAGGCTCGCACGTAACCAGTGTTGTCGAAACTGCGGGAGTCTCGACCTACATCGCAATCTCCTTTGATGTCCACCGATAAGCTCCCCAGAACAACAAAGCCCACCTTACGGTGGGCTTTGCCTGACAGGAGTGTCAGTGAGAAAGTGTCAGAATCAGAGACCGCGTCCCATGCCCTGGCCACGGCGGCCCTGGCCACGATTGCCCGGCCCTGAGCCGTTACCTCTAGATCTCTTGCCGAAGTCCTTGCGGAAATCCTTCATCTTTTCCTGCTGTTCCGCGGTAAGCACATTCTTGACCGCCTCGCGATGCTGGTACTGAACCTTCTTCATCTCGGTCTTCATGACACCGATTTTGTCCATCTGGCTGAGAATCTGCGATTGCGGCGCCTCGTCGCGCATAAGGTCCTTCAGTTTGATCTCGGCCTTCTTCAGCTCGGCCTTTCGGTCGACCTGCGCCAGCTGGAATTCACTCCGCATATCCTCAAGCGCGCTCACCTGCTGGTCAGTCAGGCCAAGCTCCTCGGCGTGTGCCAGAAGCATGCCCATTCCACGACCGCCTCTGCCGTCGAAATCACCGCCGAGGCCCATATGCCTTCCATAGCCGTCGCCAAATCCACGACCGGGTCCGTTTCCATCGCAATTGCCCTGCTGGGCCATGAGTGCCGGCGCAGTCAGAAGCGCGGCAGCTACCAAAATCATCAGAGTCTTTTTCATTTTAGCTCTCCTTTTTGAGTTCGTCTTCTTTGTTCTCTCTGCCCCTTAGTAAACCCGGAGGAGGAAAATCATCCCGGAAGGAGAAAAAAACAGACTCAATGGACGAGACTCTCCCATGCTCAACGAAAAATGCCGTCGGACGGGGTCGTCCAACGGCACATAATTGGCTAAAAGCTCGGCTGAATTGAAAGAGAGGCTACCGATCCCGGCGGCTCTTCTCCAGCACCTTAGTGAATTTAGCAAAATCCTCGAGCACCTTGCCGGTACCACGAACCACACAGCTCAGAGGATCCTCGGCTACGTTAACCGGAAGGTTGGTTTCCTGCCGAAGTCGTTTGTCCAACCCTCTCAGCAGTGCGCCACCGCCGGTGAGGACAATTCCACGTTCCAGAATATCAGAGGCCAACTCCGGCGGGGTAAGCTCCAGAGCCTGCCGAACCGCCTCCACAACGATATCGAGCGTTTCAGAAAGTGCCTCGCGAATCTGCACGGAGGAGACTTTGAGATTTTTCGGGACACCGGCCACGAGGTCGCGGCCCTTGATTTCCATCGAAAGCTCTTTGTCCAACGCAAAGGCCGATCCGATCTTGATCTTGATATCCTCGGCGGTAAGTTCACCGATCAGCAGATTGTAGTTTTTCTTAAGATAATTAATGATAGCGTCGTTGAACTCGTCGCCAGCCACGCGGATGGAAGTATCGTTGACAATACCATTCAGCGCGATAACAGCGATTTCCGAGGTTCCGCCACCAATATCAATAATCATGATACCGGTCGGCTGATCAACAGCCAGCCCGACACCGATTGCCGCCGCCATAGGCTCCTGGAGCAGGTAGACCTCGCGGGCACCGGCGTTTTCGGCCGAGTCACGCACGGCACGTTTCTCCACCTCGGTAATTCCCGAAGGCACCGAAATGACAATACGTGGTTTCATCAGGTACTTGTGTTTGACTACGCGACGGATGAAATCGGCGATCATCCGCTCCGACATTTCGAAATCAGCGATGACGCCATCCTTGAGCGGGCGGATAGCTTCTATGCCGCCGGGGGTACGTCCGGTCATCTCTTTGGCCGCGGAACCGATGGCCAAGATTTTCTCGGTGCTTTTCTCGATTGCGACTACCGACGGCTCGTTGAGCACGATACCCTGATTGCGAACATAAACCAGAGTGTTGGCAGTGCCGAGGTCGATTCCAATATCGTTGGAAAGTAGGTCAAAGAAACCCAAAGTACATCCCTTTAGTCAGTCATCCCTGAGAAATAACGGCCGTGTGGACAGCCGCATTCGATATCCTTACTATCGAAACAAATCCAGATAAGTTTACCCCATTGAGCGGCTTGGAGCAATAAAAAAGGGCATTGAGCGGACTTGTTTTTTGGAGTCGGAGCGCTCTTACGCGCCCTCTTCGTCAAGCATAGCGAGAAGGTTATGGAAATCTTCCGGCAGGTCGCTCTCGAAACTCATCGCCTCCCCCGTCGCCGGGTGGACAAACTCGAGCTTTTTCGCATGTAACGCCTGACGGTCAAAAACACCAAACAGCTTCCTCGCCAGCGGACGTTCCGGGGCAAACATCCCCTTGTGCCATTTCTCGCGGCCACCGTAATCCGGGTCGCCAAAAACGGGGTGTCCGAGATGAGAGAAGTGCACTCTGATCTGGTGTGTCCGTCCCGTATGCAACGAGACTTCCAGCAAATCATAGGAGCGATATCGTTTCAACAACTGGTATTCAGTCACTGATTCGCGGCCCTTAACAGAAGTAATCGCCATCCGTGTTCGATTGCGAGTGGAGCGTCCAATCGGCAAATCGATCAACCCGTGTTCTTCTTGAACGTGACCACATATAAGTGCGTGGTAGGTGCGCTTCAACTCGCGGGATTGAATCGCCTGCTGTAAGGCTACGTAAGTCTCATCGTCGCGCGCAATCACCAGCAGTCCGGAAGTATTTTTGTCGAGGCGATGGACGATCCCCGGACGGTCAGATCCCGCCTGTTCAGAGAGCTTCCCGAAATGATGAACCAGCGCATTGACCAGGGTCCCGGATCGATTGCCCACCGCCGGATGCGTCACCAACCCTGCCTGCTTGTTGACAACCGCCAAATGCTCATCCTCGTAGATGATGTCAATCGGGATGTCTTCGCCAATAATCTCGGTGACAGTCCGGGGGGGGACGGTGATCTCAATTGTCTCGCCACCGGTGAGTACAAACTTGCCTGCAACAACCGCACCGTTCACCAGGACCAGCCCCTCGGAAAGCAGCTTGACTACTTTGGTACGAGATAGCTTGAGATTGTCGAGGTTACCGAGAAACTTATCCAGCCGTTCGCGGGCACAGTCGTCAGGGACAGTGATAGTCACGGTCTCGCTGCCGGCGTTGTTCTCAGGTGTCATTCGCGTGCTAACCCTGAGTCCGGTCGGTTTTGATTAGTGCCACCATATCTGCGACTGCGGTCTCAAAGCCGCGGAGCAGTGCACGTGAGACGACAGCATGCCCCACAAAGAACTCGTCGATTAACCCCAACTCGTGGAGGGCCGGGACATTCTTGTAGTTGACTCCACCGCCGGCGTAAACGCCCAGGCCGGCTTTTGAGGCTGCCTGAGCACAGGAATCTATACGATCCAACTCCCGCTGTGCTTCATCGAGCGTCCGTGCCTCGTTGAACCCGCTGCAATTGATAAGCACGGCATCGGCACCCGCTTTCGAGGCTCCCTTGACTGCCTGGGTCTCCGGCTCGATCAGGAAACAGACACCGGTTCCAACCCCTTTGAACCGCGTAGCGGTATCGGAAAAATCAATGCCCGGCACCGCAAAGTCGATCCCGGAGACGGGCATGTCGCTGTCGGCATGATCGGCAACAAACGTCACCATTGCCGGCTTGACTTCAAGCACGCGCTCGATCAGATCATCCGTGGGGGGAATCTCAATAGTCAGCCTGGTCTTCACCACTTCGCGGAGGATGTACAAATCACGATCACGGATGTGTTTGCGGTCGCGACGAAGCTGGATCGCCAAGCCATCGACTCCACCCATCTCAGCCAACACCGCCGCCTGCGCCGGGTCCGGCTCACCAAACGTGCGTGCTTCGCGAAGTACCGCGACTCCGTCGAGATTAACTGATAATTGCGCCATTATATCAATTCCCCTGTGTTTCGGTCGTCTTCGTCAATGAAAAGGCACTGTCTCTGGCCCTTATACAAGCTTAAGCCGGAGCAACCCGTTAGTCAAAGCTAAAAACTGCTCTATTGTCACCTGCTCTGCCCGGCAGCTACGGTCAAGACCAAGATCGTTGAGAATCTCGCATGCCTGAGCAACCGTCGGGATAACCTCCGGTACCAGATTATTGATGAGAAGTTTTCGCCGCTGCTTAAACGATACTTTGACAACCTGACGTACGGCATCGGTGGCCGTGTCGAGTATCGTCGCTCGCGGGGTGAGTCTTACGACGGCAGAGGTGACTTTGGGAGGGGGCCTGAAGGCCTTGCCGGAGACGCGGAACCGGAAGTCGACATCGAATAGCATCTGCGTCATCACCGACAACGGAGACCAGTTTTTGCTGCCGGGCGAGCCTGCCAGACGAAGGGCCAGCTCCTCCTGCACCATGAATACGGCACTTTCGATTCGCCCATGGTAGCGGTCGCACCAGTCCATCACTGGCGAAGTGATATTGTACGGGAGGTTGCCCAACAACGTAAATACGGGGTAGCGCACTGCATCCGGTTCAAACGTCAGGAAGTCAGCATGAAGGATTGTCGCATTGTCGAACTTGCGGACGAGCTTTTCAAGATAGCCGACGAGGTCCCGATCGAACTCAACCGCCAGCAATTCAACTCCGCTCTCGGCGAGTGGATGAGTCAGCGCGCCGCGGCCGGGACCGATCTCGATAACGAGCCTGCCCGGCGAAGGGTCCACTTCATCGACTATGCGTTGGATGACTTCGGGCGATTTGAGGAAGTTCTGACCGAGCCGCTTTTTGGCGTGATAGCCGGCCATCGGATTAGCCTCCGAACGTCTCCACGAGACGGAAGAGTTTTCGGCAGTTGCGATCGGTTATTTTCTCGATTTCCGCAGGAGAGACCGAGTGCAGTTCGGCCAGTTTATCGCGTACGAAAGCGACATAGGCCGGGCGATTTGTCTTGCCGCGATGAGGAACCGGCGTCAAGTAGGGAGCGTCGGTCTCGATCAGTATCTTGTCGAGCGGAACTTCGGCGGCAGTACGTGCCATAGAAGCGTTTTTGTAGGTGATGACACCTCCGAAAGCAACTACGAATCCGATATCAATCACGCGGTAGGCCTCATCGGCCGTACCGGGGAAACAATGGAAAACGCCGCCGGGCAAGTCTGCCGCAAAATCGCGAACGATGCCAAACGTATCCTCGAATGAGTCGCGGGTGTGAATCACGATCGGCAGGTTGAGTTCAACCGCCAACTCCAATTGTCTTGCAAAGGCCTTTTTCTGAATCGGTCGAGGAGATAGATCGCGGTAGTAGTCGAGGCCGATCTCGCCGATTCCGACGACTCTCTTATGTCCGGCCAGTTCTCTGATGTGTTGATAGGTTGCCTCATCAAGCGTCTGAGCATCATGAGGATGCACACCCACCGTAGCATAAACCATGTCATAGGATTCGGCCAATTTGACCGAACGCTCCGAGGATACCAGGTCGGCGCCGATATTGATCAGCGTATGGACGCCGACACGACGGGCGTCCTCGATGGCCGCCTCGCGACAGTCATCAAAAGCATCAAAATCGAGATGGCAGTGAGAGTCGATCATTAGCTGATAGTTGAACCTGGCGGAAGGTCACCGTCCGGTGTCACCACGAAGAGCTTTTTCTTCTTCTTGGCCGCCAGAAGCATTCCACGCGATTCCACGCCGCGAATCACCGCCGGTTTCAGGTTGGCCACCACGACTACTTTTTTGCCGGTGATCTCTTCTGGCGCATAGTGCTGGGCAATACCGGCTACTATCTGCCGTTTCTCGGTGCCGAGATCGATCTGGAGCTTAAGCAGTTTGTCAGCCCCCTCGACACGTTCCGCCTCAAGCACCTGGGCGACCCGCAACTGAACTCTGCCGAAATCGGCTATGTCGATCAGATTGTCTTCATCGGCTTTGGCAGGTTCCGTCTTCTTGGCCTTTTTCTTTGTATCGAGACGCGGAAAGACGGCATCCTCCACTTTGAACTCGCTGCCCGGTTTCAGTCCGGCAAAACTCCGGGCCGCCTCGAGATTAAGACTGTCAGCATTCAAACCAAACAGACCGCGGATTTCTTCCATCTTCTGCGGCATGATCGGGTACAGTAGAACCGAGACAACTCTGATAACCTCGCAGCAGGCGTTAAGAATGCCGTCGAGTTTTTCAGTCTCGCCCTGTTTGGCCCGGACCCACGGTTCCGTATCGGCAAAGAACTTATTGGTCGCCTTGACCAGCGCCATCGTCTCGTTAATGGCATGGGTCAAACGAAGGTTCTTGACATGATCGCTAACCACATCGACGAGCTTCTCGGTTCGTTCCACCAACTCCGACAAACCTTCGATATCGGCATACGGTTGCGGGATTTTCCCGTCGCAGTTGACCGTGACCATCTTGCCCACGCGAGAGACCAGATTACCGAGATCATTAGCGAGATCCGAATTGTACTGCTGCACAAATCGCTTGGCCTGAATGTTCCCATCGGTTCCGAACGGGTACTGGGTCAACAGCAGATACCGTGTCCCGCACGGGCCGAACTCTTCTACCATGTCGTTCGGGAAAATCTGGTTGCCCAGCGACTTAGACATTTTCACCCCGTCAACCGTGAAAAAGCCGTGCAGATAGAGAGTCTTCGGCAGCGGCAATCCGGCGGCCATCAGCATAGCCGGCCACCACAGGCAATGGAATTTCAGGATGTCCTTGGCCATCAGGTGAACTATCTCGGATTGCTTCCACCACTTAGTGAAGTCTTTCGTATCATCCGCGTACCCGATGGCCGTGATGTAGTTCGACAGTGCATCCACCCAAACATAGGCAACCTGGGTTTCATCGAACGGCAGATCAATCCCCCACTCAACGCGCTCACGTGACAGCGAGAAGTCAGGCAGTCCCTGTTCGATCAGGCCGAGTACTTCGCGGCGGCGTTCATCCGGGCGAATCTGCAACTCATCCGATTCGATCTTCTCCCTGATCTTGTCTATGTACGACGTCAGGCGGAAGAAGTAATTCCTCTCCTGAACCTTCTGCGGCTCGGTCTTGTGGTCGGGACAAAGCCCGTCGACCAACTCCTTTTCAGCGATGTACTTCTCGCAGCCGACACAGTACAGCCCCTCGTAATAGTCCGAGTACACCACATCCTGACCGTCGTCGGTCTTAGCCCTGCGCAGTTCTTCAAGGATTTTGATCACTCCCCTGGTGTGCCGGTCCGAGGTCGTACGAATAAAGTCATCATTCTTGACGTTGAGATTCTTCCACGCGGTCTTGTACTGGGCTACCACGCCATCGCAGAACTCCTGCGGCGAGATGCCCTTTGATTCGGCGGTCTGGGCAACCTTCGTACCGTGCTCGTCTGTCCCGGTCAGGAAGTACGCCTCACGTCCGGCAAGCTTGTAGAATCGGGCCAGATAGTCGGCAGCAATAGTCGTGTAGGCATGTCCGATATGGGGGACATCGTTGACGTAGTATATAGGCGTGGTTATATAGATCGGTTTAGCCATGAGTCTTCTCCGGGGACGGCGCTCTTACTTCGAGTCACCGTTGCCGTTATCTAGTTTCTTGAGTTCTTCCTGCTCTTCACGGCTGGGCCGGGGCTCGTTTCTGGGATATTTCCGCCGTCCGCGGTCATCATTGAGGCGCTCTTCTATTTCCTCTGACTTCACACGGCAAAGGACGTCTTCCTCGTTGAATAGAAGGGCTTCCTCGCGGAAAACATCGATCCTACTGATAGTGCCCACACCTTGAGTCGTCTTGACTCTGGTCCCGACCGAGGGGAATTTCTTTTTCACCTCGCGATAGAGATCAACTTCGTAGCGAAGACAGCAGAGCAATCGTCCGCAATTGCCGGATATCTTCGAGGGGTTCAACGAGAGCTCCTGCTCCCGTGCGTGATGAGTCGAAATTGGAGCAAAATCCCGGATCGGTCCGTTGCAGCACTGACGGAAACCGCAGATCCCGTAGCCGTCGATCCGTCGCGCTTCATCACGCACCCCAATTTGGCGCAACTCGATCCGGGTCCGGTAGCGAGACGCCAGGTCCCTGACAAGAGCACGGAAATCGACCCGATGGTCAGCCGTAAAATAGAACGTGATTTTGCCGCCGTCGAACTGACACTCGACATCGACAATCTTCATCGTCAACCCGTGCTTACGTACCAGCCCGACTACTTCCGACTTGTACTCAGTCTCGTTGGCTGTGAGCGTTTGGTATCGCTCGATATCCTCGTCGTTGGCCAGTCTGAGAATCGACTTCGGACGCGCGCTGTCGGCAAACTCCATCTCCGCCTCGACCAGATTCTTAAGCAGGCCGATATCTTCCCCCTGGTCAACCTGCACGATAACCTGTACGCCCGGTTCTAGGGAATGGTAGTACGTATTATAGAAAAACTCCCTGCGGGAGCCTTTGAACTCAACCGTATATAGCTCGGCCACTAATAACCTCCTGAGGTCGCCCCGGCTGACGAAATCTCCGTCTTAAGTTTAAGTGCCAGAGCCACTAAAGCAGGCTGAATATGCACATTGCGGGGGAAATCGGCAAGCGTATTCTTGATATGGGAGACCATTCGCCCGGCCAGCCCGGTCGACGAAAACGCCCCAGCCATTTGTCTTATCTCATTCCCGAAGTCGATATTGATCAAGTCATCTTCTTCTGAGGTAATAGCATACCGGGCACAATCCCGTATCAGGGCCTGCCAGAGCCGAAGTAATTCCTCCACCTCAGCACGGTTCCGGTAGTTAATGAGTTCATTCATTTGCGCCACCATATCCGGTCCGGATTCATGGAACAAGGCACTAAACAGAGCCAATCCGCCTGCTCGACGCTCGGCATCGTCAGAATCGTTGGAGGCATCCAGCCGAAGAGCCTTGCCGAGAACACCGTCGCTGATTCGACAAACGAGCTTCGCCCGGTCTTCCGACATCTCGTAACGACTCTGCAGATAGTCCACGACCGCCGCCTCCGGGAGGCGTTCCAACCGAATCTTCTGTGCCCGAGACTGAATGGTCGGCAACAGGCCCTCGGGGCGTTTCGAAGTCAGGATAATGACCGTATTCGGCGGCGGTTCCTCGATCAGCTTCAGGAGGGCATCGGCCGAGGAAGCCCGCATCTTCTCCATCTGGTAGAACAAAACAATTCGCGTCATGCCGGGGATCGCTTTGGTCGCCAGGCTCTTCTTGATCTCGCGAGCGCGGGCGATTGGAATCTGGGTCTGCTTGCTGCTTTCGTGGAACGCAAACGGCTCGTTTCGTTTTATGTCGAGTACTTCGTTCGTGAGATCAATTGCCTCGCCGGAGTTCTTGTGCGTCGCAATCGGGACCACAAACTGCAACCCCTCGTAATTCAACGCCCGTATCGAGCGACACGGCTGACAGTCCCCGCACGGATAGCACACAGCTTCATCTTCTGAGTCAACAAGCGGGTTCTGGCAATTCAGGAGGGCCGCGAATTCAATTGCCAGCGCCCAGGACCCTACGCCCTCGCGACCATAGAACAGATATGTCGAGGCCACCCGCCGCGATGAGTGCGACCGGGCCAAAACCGACCAGGCCTTGCGCTGTGCTCTGGTTACATCAAAGTGATTCAATGGCAATCCACGTCACCGGGTCAAGCGGCTCGCGTCCCTTGCGAATTTCGAACTTGATAATACCGTCGGCTGCTGAGGTTCCCAGCTTGTCTCTCGCCTGCAAAAACTGATTCTCCGATACAAGGATTTCTCCGAAACCGGCATAGGTCGTGTAGTATTGTCGATCATGATTGATAATAACGAAATTCCCGTAGCCGCGCAAACTCCCCGCGTAGGCAACTTTGCCCGAAGCCACGGCGTACACCGACCGACCGGCCTTCCCCTGGATCGTAATACCCGGCGCAAACGATTTCAAATTGGTCACGTCATCTACGTGATGACCAAATCCTTCGATCACTTTTCCCCGGTAGGGCGAGGTCAGGTGCCCTTTCATGCCCGCAAAGACTGACTCTCCGATGATCGGCGTGCCTTCCAGGTCATCCCTCGTTCTCTGTTCCTCCAGGCGGGCGATAATAGCAGCCATTTCCTCCGCCGCCTGTTTGAGCATCAAAACGCGATCCGCCTCGACCATGCTCTTGCGACGCAACTGCTCGAGGCTCTTTTCCTGACGTTCCTTCTGGGACTTGTCGAGCGAGAAACTCGTCTCGCGTTCTTTTTTGAGTCCCCTTATCATCTTGCGACGGCCGCTCATTTCGTCGAGTTCGGTCAGCGACTCATCCAAAAGCTCTGAGGCATCGGCGATGCCGGCAGACTCGTAGCCGGAGAGGGCAGTGAGATAAACGACCTGGCGCTGAAGGTCGAGTTCGTCGTTCGGATCAGCAGCGATTGCCCTGTCCGGGCTTTGCGCGGCCATATAGAAGTGGCGGATATTTCCCAGATAGCGGCGATGTCGACGGTCGTACAAGTGTCGACGGTGGGTCAGGACCGAGTCGCCCACGGCAATGTCTCTTTTCACTTTGTCCAACTGACTATTCAGACGTCGTATCACCTGTCGATCAGAGCTTATCTTCTGATCGTACTCGCTGATCTTGCCCTGCACATCGCGCTGAGCGGATTGCAGTGAGTCGAGACGGCGTTGGCCCTCGGCAACGTCCTGCTGAAGGCGCTCCAGCTCACTCTTCTGATTGAGTATCTTGTCCTTGTCTTCCGCCTGAGTCTGGGAAACCAGCCCAACCAATAGCATTACCAGGATTGTGATCGCGCAATACCGCATATCAATCCTTCAGTTGGCGACTGACACCAAAGAACCCACTTGTTGCGCCGAGCACGGCGGCAATTCCACAGAACACGACGATCTCTTCCAATGTCGGATACACGATATCAAACTGGCTGAATTGAATCCGTTCCCGCCCGTACATGATTATCAGCCAACCGAAGGCCGCCGACAACCCACTTATCAGAAACCCTTCAGCGGCAAACGGAAACGAAATGAACAGACGTCCCGCGCCGAGTAGCAGCATCTGCCGAAACCCGGTCGCCCGGGCCTTGGTCATCAGACGAATGTTATTGGCTGAACTCACCAGTGCCGTCGCAAGAATAAGCGCCCCCAATATCAGCCCAATCTCAAGAATCAGCGAGCGCGCCCCTTCAGCCTTGGTCAGCCATCGGCGGCTGTAAGATATCTCAGAGGCCACGCCGATTGACCGCAACTCAGACTCGATAGCATCCAGCTTCTCACTGTTAAGATAGTCAGTATCAATCCGCAGCACGAACGATCTCGGCAACGGGTTGCTCTCATCGTAGCCAACCAGTAGATCCGTGCCGACCAGACTTGTCAGCCGTTCGCGAGCCTTGTCACGCGAGATGTAAGTAGCTTCCAGCACTCCCTCAATGGCAGAGAGCTCGCCCGTGATCGGTACAATGTTCGAATCCGCAACCGATTCCTCCAGAAACACCTCTACCCGAAGATCAGACAACAGGTCCTGATAGAACCGATCCGAGGTCCCGGCCGCAATCCAGAAAAGATCAAACAGCAGAAACAGCAATGTAAGCGACAGTATAGAGGCTACAGCCGTACCGGGATTGCGGTAGATATTGCGTCCCAGTTCGCGAAGAATATGGGCGATGCGAGTCACTCCACCCCCCCGTTCGTGAACCTGAGCAATCGGCTGTTAGGAATAGTCCTGTTAGGCGGTTCGGAGACCAGAATAAGCATCGATCTACCGGACAACGCCACTTTGACGAGAAAGTTGGATATCCTCTCGTAGTTCTTCTTGTCCAAACCCGCGAGAGGCTCGTCAATCAGTATGAGTGGCTGGTTGGCGACCGCTGCCCGGGCAAACTGCGCCAGGTAGTCTTCCACTCGCGTCAGATGACGGGGATACTTATTGGCCAGTTTAAGCAGCGAGAACTCAGAGAGGACGCGTACCAGTCGTTCCTTCTGTAATTTCTTCCGTTCCGCACCGATCACCAGCGGCAACGTGATGTTGTCTGCAACCGTGTACAGCGGCAGCAAACCAAACGATCCACCGACTCCGCCAATCATCCGGCGTGTCTTACGAATCAGCCGTTTCCTGCGAGGCCTGATCTCATGGCCGAACAACTTGACTGTCCCGGCACTGGCGAACCTCAACCCGACCAGCATTTGAGCCAGCATGGTCTTCCCCGAACCAGAAGGACCTGAAATGATCACCGATTCACCGCTCTCGATAGTCAGGTTCAGATCACGGAAGACATAGCCCCCGCGATCGGCCTTCAATTGCACCTGGTCTAACTCTACTACGGGCTCTTTCATCGACATAACCTGTGTGCGGGCTTTCGTGTACAACAGTTGCTCGTACCCGGAGCATCTCTCGAAGAAGACACACCTCTGTACAGTGTACAAGCCGGGGCATGGTAACATCAAATAAAAACAGTCTCAGGAGCATGGCTTCGTAGCGCAGATCAACGCCACAAACGGCTGTCTTCAGACTTCGTATCGCAGATCTTTCTTCGGACCTGCGCTTCCAATCCAGGCTACAAAAGCAGACAGATCGCAAGCCGCCGCAACCACGTCAGAAGCGGTCAGGCGAGGTCGCCTTACCGCCCATACAAGGGGAGATTCCTGTGGACGGCAGACGCCCTTGTCTATCCACACCTTGCACCTTCCGGGACAACCCCCGGAGACCTGCCGATCGCAGCGAAAGACGGAGACATCAGCACAAAAAAACGGCTGCGGTGGTTTCTCAACCACAACAGCCGTATGTCTTATGCTAAAGACCGATCAGTCTTTCATCGACGCAAGGAACTTCTTGTTGTTCTTCGTCTTTCTCATCCGGTCGCGAAGGAATTCCATCGCTTCAATCGGATTCATCTCGGCGAGGAACTTACGAAGCACCCACATCTTGGTGAGGTTATCCTCCGGAATCAGCAACTCTTCCTTACGAGTCGAGGATCGGTTGATGTCCATGGCCGGGAAAATACGACGGTCTGAGAGACGACGATCCAGAACCAGCTCCATGTTACCGGTACCCTTGAACTCCTCAAAAATCACTTCGTCCATACGAGAACCGGTTTCGATGAGGGCCGTACCAACGATTGTCAGTGATCCTCCCTCCTCGATATTTCTCGCGGCACCAAAGAACCGCTTCGGCATATGAAGCGCGTTTGAGTCAACACCACCGGAAAGGATTTTCCCCGAGTGCGGGACCACGGCGTTATGCGCACGAGCCAAGCGAGTGATTGAATCGAGCAGGATAACAACATCCTGTTTGTGTTCCACCAACCGTTTGGATTTCTCCAGAACCATTTTAGCTACCTGCACATGACGCTCGGCCGGCTCGTCAAACGTGGACGAAATCACCTCGCCCGTAACGGAGCGGCGCATATCCGTGACTTCCTCAGGACGCTCGTCGATAAGCAACACCATCAATCTCACGTTGGGATGATTGGCCGTGATCGACTGGGCGATCTTCTGCAGCACAATCGTCTTACCGGCCTTGGGAGGCGACGTAATGAGCGCCCGCTGTCCCTTGCCAATGGGGCACATGAGGTCGATTACGCGAGTTGTCAACTCCTCGGGATTCGTCTCCAGGATGAACGGATCATTCGGATACAACGGGGTCAGATTGTCGAACAGCGTCTTGTGCTTGGCGACCTCGGGATCATCGAAATTGACCGCCTCGATCTTCAGCAATGCAAAATACCGTTCGTTATCCTTGGGTGAACGCACCTGGCCGGAAACCGTGTCACCGGTCCGCAGGTCAAACCGTTTGATCTGGGATGGTGAGACATAGATATCGTCCTGGCCGGGCAAATAGTTGTAATCGGGAGACCGCAGGAAACCGTACCCCTCATCCATGATTTCGAGTACGCCTTCGGCGAAAATCGCGCCGTCGCCCCCGGACTGGCTTTCCATGATCTTGTAAATCAGTTCCGACTTACGGAGACCGGACACGCCCGGAATGTCCAGCTTTTCTGCTATTTGCAGCAGATCAGCAATCGTTTTTTGTTTCAGTTCTGCGAGTTCCATACGCTACCTGTATTGTTATTGTCGTTGTCTGCGGTTGTGCAATTCGCGGATCAGTTGTCTGCCAGCTCTTCAACCGGGGCATCGCCCCATAGCTTCTCGAGCGCGTAGAACTGGCGAGTCGGCTCACGGAACACGTGGACCACCACAGATCCGTAATCCAACAACACCCAGTTACCGTCGTCCAGTCCCTCGCGAAAAGAGGTCCGATACCCGGCATCTCGCAATCCGCCCCGAATAGCCTTCGCAATCGCCTTCACCTGAACGTCGGCCTCTCCCGAAACGATTACGAAGTAATCGCAAATGGAAGAGATGTCGGTCAGCTTCAGGATTCGAATGTCGAATCCCTTCTTGTCGAGGGCCATTCGTCCGGCCAGTCGGGCAAGCTCCAGTGCGGACAATTCTGTATTCAAACCTCTAATCAATTCTCCATTGTAACGCTGTCCTGAGGCAGGAGCTTTGCAGCATCGTTGCCCAGCACCAGCGTTGCTGTTGCATGTTGGTTGTTGTTCAGAAGTGGTTTATAACTCACCTCGTCCGGGTTTAACCCCAGACGTTCGGCTAACATGCGGGCCGTTGTCGGATCCTCCTCCCGCGCTATAATGAATGATCGTAACACATTGCGCAACTCAAATCTGTCGGAATCCACGATCTCGATCTGCATTTCTCCTTTGGCAATATCCTTGAGTCCCGCCTTCACCTTGCGCGCCAGACCGGCATCGGACTGACCGTCGACAACCTGCAGATACACCACCCGGTCCGGGGTCTCCTGGGTACGCGAATACCCACGACTGATCTTGATGACCAGCGGAAGAAGATACACTACCGCCGCCGCCACACCGAGAACGATCAGCAGATCGACTGATCGGCGCAGAACCGGGCGGATTTTGCGTGATCCTGATTTTTCTGATGATGAGGGTCTGGACCCTCGAGATCGTTTGGATTTAAACATTCATTCGGGTAGGAGGATTTTCAACAACTGTCTGACGTGCAGGTTAGACGCATCAGTCAATCAAGTAAGGACTGACACGCCGATAATAGTTCCGTCCATAGTATGGATACACATATCCTTCATACGTCTGAACACTTACCGACATAAATACGTTGTCACTCGGGCGATAATCGAGCCGGAATCCGGGTAGAATCGACGCGTCATAATCACCGCTGCCAAACAAGGCACCGGCGTTGTGCCGCATGCCGAGATTGATCGACAGCGAGAGTTTCGACGAGATCTCATAATTCATGGTCGTGTGCAGAAAACCAACGGAGCTGGACGTGTTCCCGCCCGAGAAATAGGAGACTGAGTAGCTGTGCGACCACGTAATCTTGTCGCTCGACAACAGTGACCACGGTGTCAGCGCTGGTTTCACCCCAATACCAGACGGAGCCGGGGTTGTATTCGCCGGACCGGGAATCCCGGCCTGCTGGGCCAACAGCGGGGCTGCGCATACGATCACTATCAATACTGTCAGTAGATTCTTTAACATAGATCTATCTCAAACTCCTGCTTGAATTTACCGCCCAATTACCGCACCGTCAACCAAAATCGGTGCCCCGTATTCAGTTATCGGCCGGCATGGACCGGTCTGCACAGCATATTGTTATAACGCTTCAGGCAAGGTTTGGTTGAAACAATTCTCAGCGGCCGGGGTCGGCGAATTTGGCAGCCAGTTCTTCAAGCTGATCAATCGAATTGACTCCCAGTACTTCCTCCGGGTTGTCAGCCGGTGTCACCGAAACACGCAAGCCCTTCTGATGCAATATCTTGACTGCATCCGTCAGGTAGTATTCCCCCTGAGCGTTCTCTTTGCCAATCTCTTCAATCGTATTGAAAAGCGTTCGGGTGTCAAAGCAGAACGTCCCGGAATTTATTTCCCTGATCTGCCTGATCTCCTCAGAGGCGTCCTTATGCTCGACAATGTCCTTCAGAATATCAGTCCCGTCTTCGCGAATAATCCGGCCGTAGCCGGTGGGATCATCGAAAACCGCCGAGAGACAGGTCGCCACAGCGCCAGTCCTGTCGTGCAGGCTCAGCAGCTTCTCGATCGATTTCTCTGACAGATACGGAACGTCACCCGCCGCCACCAGCGTTATCCCCTCAAACCCGGCCAGTTTTTCACGGGCCATTTTGACGGCGTGTCCGGTCCCAAGTTGTTCGCGCTGCCAGACGAAATCGACATCGTAATCGGCCAGTGCCTCCTGGACCTGCTCGCCTTTGTGTCCGATCACCACGATGATTCGGTCGAAACGCATCTTCTTCAACCGGTCAAGGAGGATTGCTATCATCGGGCGACCGCTGATTTCGTGAAGGACCTTGGGCAGGTCAGATTTCATTCGCTTGCCTTTGCCGGCGGCAAGGACAACTACAGATCGTTTGGCAGACAACACACTATCCCTCTAGAATTCCGGTGTGACAAATCGCGGTGCCCATGACCGCGGGCTAACGGGAAGGTCTTTGAAGACTATTTGGATACGGGCTTGTTATATTCGTCGACAAATACAATAGCGGGTTCGAATTCGGCCGCCTCTTCCTTTTCGATCTGACCATAGGCAATAATAATGATCAGGTCACCGACCTCGCCCCGTCGAGCGGCGGCTCCGTTCAGGGCAATCACTCCGCTTCCGGCTTCGCCTTTAATAACGTAAGTCTCAAAACGCTGACCGTTATTGATATTGGCGACAGCGATCTTTTCGTACTCGATGAGATCGGCCGCATTCATCAGATCTTC
Source organism: uncultured candidate division Zixibacteria bacterium (assembly GCA_963664195.1). Classification (GTDB taxonomy): domain Bacteria; phylum Zixibacteria; class MSB-5A5; order GN15; family FEB-12. Next base: position 2,193,017 of record OY760907.1, on the reverse strand, counting down.
GTCAATAGTCAGCGAACCGACATAGTTCAAGTCGGCGTCGGTGATTGTGGCGCGATGAATTTTTGACTTACATACAGATATCAACATAGCCTACTACCTGTTACGCTCTCCCGTTGCAAGCGACTTCCAATATAGCACATTCCTACGGATGCGCAAGGAGTTGCAAAATACGGCCAATCCCAGTCTTCGGCAACAAAATCTTAAACCCGACAGCCCGTGTGACAGTTCCAAAGGGGCTTGCAGGCAAAACATCTCGCCAAACAGGATCAGGCGCTGATTTCTACCCAGTTGTGGGCAGGATACAGCTCCAGCTCTTCTGTAACGTCGTCAATTGCCTTGACGAGGTTCTTCCAATTGACCAGCCTCTTGGCTCGACTGGCCTGCAACCAGCGAAAATCACTGTTCTCTTCGGAGAGCTCCACCTCAGCGTCGGAGGAAACAACAGCCACGATAAGCGGCAGAACCCAAATCTTATCGTATTCCGGCTCATAGAATTGCACCAGATACTCGGTGGCAAACATCCGCTCCGGCGTAAGACCAGTTTCTTCCGTAACCTCACGCTTCACAACCTGAGCAACGGTCTCATCACCCGTCTTTCCGCCGGTCACAAAGCCCCAGGTGCCCGAATAGGATTCTCTCTCGGCCCGCTGCAACAGGAGGAATTTCCAGCCGTCATCATCTTCTTTCACGACTGCAACATTCACACCCGGAGATTCGATCTGGATTGTTGTGTGGTCTTTCATCACCTTCTCCACAAGTCGAAATTTGCCGGACAATCTATGCAATTGTTCCCGCGGGTCAAGGGGTATTTCTGTTTTGTGGGAATCAGTCAAACAGACCGGAATCAGGTCGCTTTTGGCCGGTATCAGCGCAACTTCATGTTGTCGATCAATCGTACGCGGTGAATATGAACCGCCAACGAGCATACGGTATTCCCGGCGATCTCTTTCACCGGATTCAGGCTGTCGAAATCGGTGAATGCAATGTAGTCGATGACCGCTGTCGGACAGGTAGCCTTTATGACCGCTCGCATTTCTCTTTGAATGTCGTTGGAAGCAAGCACACCTGATCTCACCAGCTCTCTCGCGGTGGTCAGGGCACGAAAGAGACACAGCGCCTCTCGCCGCCCCTGCTCGTCGAGGTAGGCGTTGCGAGAGGACATGGCAAGGCCGTCGCGCTCACGAACGGTTGGTGCTACAACCAACTTGATTGGAAACCCGAGGTCGCGAGTCATCTGCTTTAACACCGCCGCCTGCTGGTAATCTTTCTGGCCGAACACGGCCACATCCGGTCGGATAATGTTAAACAGCTTGGTGACGATTGTGGTAACGCCGCGAAAATGGGTCGGACGTTTGGAACCTTCAAGCGATTGGGTTAGTCCTGTAACCTCCACCCAAGTCTGAAAACCATCCGGGTACATCTCCTCGGCTCGTGCTATGTACACAACGCCGAGTGATTCGGTTTCATCTGAGACTGATTGCAATGCGGCCTTGATACGACGAACGTCCCTCTTTTCATCTCGCGGGTACTTCTCCAGGTCTTCGCCGGGAGCAAACTGAGTCGGATTGACGAATATCGTGGTGACTATGACATCGGCAGCTTTCGCGGCTCTTCGAATCAAGGAGAGATGCCCCTCGTGCAGGTAGCCCATAGTCGGCACCAGGCCGATCCGGTGGCCCGCGGCTACAGCCTGACGGGAATGCGCCTGCATTGACTTGAGCGAACGGATGATCTTCATGGGAGTAGGATCACTCCGGTTTTTTCGCCGGAGTGTACACAACTCCGTGTTCGAGATAGAATTTAAGCAGCGTAAGGGCTTCTCCCCAACCGCAGGCGCATTCGAGGATCATGTCTCTGTCGCGAGGGGTGTCGAGATACCCGGTCTCGGTGAGCCGCACGACCGTACCTCCGAGTTCCCCGGTAAGATCAAGGGAGACCAGGGTGGGACGTTTCGACCCCCATTCGAAGACAAACCGTTCAGGACGCTCAACCTCGTGCACTTTGCCCACAACCTCCAGCGAGTAGAAATCCGGCCCCCAGTCTTTCCATCGCCAGACGAACCTCCCCCCCGGTTGAGGATCCAACTCCATGCCGGTCGTAAAAAAGGCATTCCAGCTTTCGGCGGAGGTTATCGTATCAAACACCTTCTCCGGCGGGACGGCAATGAATGTAGTTTGCTTTATGTTGTGTTCAAACGGTTTCGGCATGTGTGCTCCTCCAAATCAGTCCCCGTGGCAGCGTGTACTCAACTACAGTGTAGAACCAGCCCCTGGCTCAATCGTTCTCGTTATCGGGAACGGGTCTACGCTCCTTGACACCTACTTCCTCATTGACAGGCTCCGGCGTGAAGAACAGCGAATCCTCGTCGGCGACACTGTAGCCGTCCTTGATATACCGAAGCGCCACATACCCCCGCGCCTGGCCGGCGGCGATTATCGCAAACATGTATCCTATGACAGAGGCGAACACGAGGAAAATCATAAACGCCATCGCGTACGCCGCCATGCTGTCTGAGGGCACCCCGGCCACAGCGTAGAGATCAAACCCGAACTTCACTTCCGGAAGTAGATTGCAGGTCTCTCGACAGACGTCCGATTTCACCGGCAGATTCGCCAACCCGGATTCCACCAGCCGTCGTATCTTCACTCCTCCACCCAGCGCCGCAGACCAGGTCAGCAACTGCACGGCTCGATAAGCGAAATAGGCGTACACGAAACTGCACGCCTTAGCAGCCACAATCGCATACACGGTATACCCCGCCCACCTGAACGGCTGGAGGATAATGGTGGAAAACGTCTCCAGAATGGCCGTAAACGTCTCCCCCCGTCGCTCTGCCGCAGCCACAGCCGGCAATAGCAGGACGGTCAACGAAAAGACGAAAATGATGAAAATCGAAATAATAGCGATAATGAAATTCGGAACGGCAAACAACAGGATGAATATCCACTCACCGACCACCGGAATCCGACTGACCAGCCCCAGCAGGAAAAAGAGCAGGATGATGAATCCCACAAACATGACAATTGATATCTCAGCAAAAAAGACCTGAGTGAATCGTCCGAACGCAAACTTGATCGCCTGTTTGGCGCTGAAGAACCGGTTGCCGCGAACCGCCTCGATATTGATCGCTCCAACACCGAGAAATCCCAACATCACCGATAGAACCGACAGCGCCATACCGGTCGCATATACGCCCTGCGCTGACCAGGAGTCAAAAACAAACCGTTCAAACGGGAAAAACCCATAGACCGAAAACGCCCGACTCACGCTCTCCCCATTGACGGCGTACGCCAGATAAGTAAACAAGTCGTACACGCCCAACCCCATGAGCAGGAATAGCGTCATAACCAGAATCTGTTTGGCCGACAACGCCCGGGCAGGTGCCCAGAGGACATCCTTGAAATTAAAATGTGGTGCCGATTCCATATTGTTAAGGTGCATCTCCTCTACGCCCAAAGTCAAGTTGAAACTCCCGCGCCTCACCGGGCCTTTTGACCGGCAGCAAGTGTCAGGTTGCGGGGCGGTTCTTTATACATTCGCAATAACAGGACAGATGAGGTTAAATATTGTCCGGCAAGATTCCGATACTAACAGGTATGATTATGAAGTCGAAGGCTTTGCAATCAAGCGGCGCGCGATGCGCCATGCGGCTTACGGGCGGAAAGAGCCTCGTCACTCTTGCGGCTCATCTTCTGGCCCTCTTCACTACCGTGATGACAGGCACTCTGGCAGGCGGATATTTCCTCGCATACAACATCACAAACGGACAGGTCAGCATTCACGGCATGTTGAGCGGCGACTTTCTGCTGCCCCTGGTGGCAGTCGCTACCGCCGTGACAATCGCTCTCGGCGGCCTGATCATGTTCATCGACACCCGCCTTCAGTCCCGAGTGAAGACGGAAACGAAGGCAGTCCAGACTGCAACCGAGGCCGATCTGAACGATCGCATACGGCAACTTCTCGACGAAAGCGACCATTCGCATCGAATCCTGATACTGAATCGCAGCGCCGAACGGCTTAACGATGTCGAGGCGGATTTGATTCGCAAAATATCTGACGATTTCGAGGTCGACCAGACGACCTATCACCTGTTGACCGAAATGCAGATTTGCACTAATCGGCTGATGAAACAGATCGCCGACATCAACGCCAACAGCCGCGAATTGACCGACCCGATCGACCACCAACACTCCGCAGAAACAGTCATTTAGCGCCCCACGTATCTAAATTCTTGTAGGTCGAAACTCTTGCAGTTTCGACATTGCATCGGAGATTGACTTGGAGTTGTCTTCGTTGGGCGGGTCTGTCTTCGAACCCGCCGGGCCAAATAGGTCGAAACCAGCGCGACTATGTTGCCTGGTGCTTTCGACAATAACATGTCAAAACCGCAGGGGTTGTGACCTACAGGATTCCACATAAACGCTATGCAAACCTTCACCAACCTCACAAACACTGACCGTCCCCTCATTATCGCCCATCGCGGCGACTCCGACCGGGCGCGCGAAAACACGCTGGAGGCGTTCGAGCTTGCTATTGAGGCCGGGGCCGACGCTATCGAGTTCGACGTGCGTCGCACTGCCGACGGTGTCCTTGTGGTTCATCACAACAAGAACGTCAAAGGCATGCGGCAACCGCTTTCGCGGCTCACGTACGAGGAAGTGATCGCGGCATCTGGTCGCAAGGGCTATCGTATTCCAACGCTCCGCGAGACGGTTGAGTTTTGTGCCGGGCGGATCACGCTTGATGTCGAATTGAAAGAGGCTGGGTATGAAAGCGAGGTTCTCGACATCGTCCTGCGGGAATACGATGCTGCCAACGTGCTGTTCACGTCGTTCATTGACAACAGTCTAAAGGCGTTGAAGCGGGCCGACGCGAGGATCGTGACCGGATTGCTGGTGGGGTTCCACGGATCTTCCCCTGACTCACGCTCTGTGCTAGAACGATTCCGCCCGCGCGAGCGGCTCAAGAAGTGCGGCGCCGATGTTTTATTGCCGCAGCGTCGATGGCTGGTACCGGGATACTTGAAGAGGCTTCAGGATCGCGACATCCCGGTAATTGTGTGGACAGTGAACCAGCCCCGTATTGCGAAGAGCCTGATCGCAAAAGGCGTCGCCGGGATTATCACGAATAAGCCGGATGTGATGGTGGGGGTGTAGGGCTACCGCGTAAGGCTGGGGCAGACGGCAAGCGTCTGCCGCCCACAAGAACCACGGAGTCAAAAACTTCCCGAAGTTCGCCAATAGAGCTAACGTTCTGTACTTTGTTGAATTTCTTGAACCGCCCCTTCTTCTGACCAGCCATCTTCACAGTAGGGAAGGTACGGAAGCGCGAAAGAAGCCACGCTCGTCTTCGAACCTGCCGGAAAGAGAGTCTTCAGATTCGTAGCGAAGGGCTGTCTTCAGACCTGCGACTGCCCGCGCAGCGGTCGGGTGGCCGGAACTGGCACAAGTGGCTCAGACTTCATTGGCCTAGGTTCTGGTCCCCCCCAAAACAAGTTTGAGGGGGCCACCCGTCGATACTGATTGCATCTACGAAGGGAGTTGTCAGGTGGGGACACCTGACAACACATACAAGGGGAGAAGATCAGCCAACGTCCAGTAATCCCCAAGACAAAACCCCCTCCCGCGTTTGGCGAGAGGGAGTTGAATCGTGGTCGTGTGGTGATTACCAGATTTTGATGCGGTCGGCGCGGGCACGCATTACCGGATCGTCGTCACTGCAGCCGAATGCCTCCTGGAATTCATCCAGGTTCGACGTCGTGCCCAGAAGACGGAACCGGTTCGGCGTGTGCGGGTCGGTCTGCACCTGGAGTTTCAATGACTCGTCGGTGATGTTCTGACGCCAGGCCTGGGCGTACGACAGGAAGAACCGCTGCTCCTGTGTGAAGCCGTCGATCATCGGGTCTTCCTTACCCTCGTTGGCGATCTGCAACGCCCGGTAGGCCATCCGAAGGCCGCCGAGGTCGGCGATGTTCTCGCCCAGCGTCAGCTCGCCGTTGACGTGCAGGCTGTCAATCGCCACGTAGTTCGCGAACTGCGCGACCAGCTTATCGGTCCGTTCCTCGAACTTCGCGCGGTCTTCCTCGGTCCACCACTCGGCCATGTTGCCGTCCTTGTCGAACCGGCTGCCACCGTCGTCGAACCCGTGCAACATCTCGTGACCGATGATCGCGCCCATTGCACCGTAGTTGACCGCGTTGTCGATCTCACCATCGAAATACGGCGGCTGGAGCATCCCGGCCGGAAACACAATTTCGTTCTTAAGCGGGTTGTAATACGCATTCACGGTCTGCGGGTTCATCGCCCATTCGGTCGGGTCCGGCGCTTTGCCGACTTGCGACAGCTCGTCTTCCTTGGCGAACCTGCGTCCGGCGCGAGCATTCACTACAAACGGCACGTCATCGATCTCAAGCGCGGAGTAGTCCTGCCATTTGTCCGGGTAGCCGATTTTCTGGCTGAACGCATCAAGTTTGATCAACGCTTTCTCCCGGGTCTCCGCCGACATCCAATCGAGATTCGCCAGGCGCTCGCGGAGCGCAGTCTTGAGGTTGCCGACCATCTCCAGAGCCAGCTTTTTCGAGGCTGGCGGGAACGCCTTCTCGACGTAGAGCTGTCCCAGACCTTCACCTAGGAATCCGTTGACCGGACCGAGGACGCGTTTCCAGCGATCCGAGCGTTCTTTGGTACCGTTCAGCACGGTGCTGAAGAAACGGAAATGCTCCCTATCGAAATCCTCTCCGACATAGAACGCGTTGATGTCGATTAGCTGCCACCGACAGTACTGCTTCCAATCGTCAAGCGGCACCTCGGTCAAGGCCTTGTTCATCCCCTCGAAGTAGCCTTCCGGCCCCATCGACATCCTGTCGACGCGGGACAGGCCGATGGTCCCGAGGTATTTCTTCCACGGGAAGTTCGGAGCAAGCGCCGCCATTTCGTCGACACTCTTCACCCGGTACCAGGCCGGGAAATTGCGCATATCGGTGGCCGACCAGGACGCCTCCGCAAGTTTCGTCTCCAGGGCCATAACGGCTTCGGCGTGCGATTTCGCCGATGTCGAATCGTCGCCCAGCAACACGAACATGTTGGCGATATGCTCGACGTACTGTCTCCGCAGGTCCGTCGTCTCGTCGTCCTCGCGGATGTAGTATCCGCGTTCCGGCAGTCCCAGCCCCCCCTGGGTGACGTACAGGTTGACCATGCTGGAGTTCATCAGGTCTTCCATCGCCTGTGCGTCGAATATGAGATTGATACCCTCGGCGTGGTACTCGGAGACGACAGTGCACAATTCGTCGACAGAGGAGATCGCGGCGATACGATCGAAGTCTGCTTTGAGAGGCTCGACTCCGTGTTTATTGATTTCATCAAGGTCCATACCACTGGCATAGAAGTCGCCTATCTTCTGAGCAACGGTTCCCTTTTCGGGATTGCTCGCGGATACTTCTTCGAGGATTTCCTTCAGGAGCAAGTTGTTCCGCTCATACACTTCGTGGGTGGTTCCCCAACTGCCGTATTCGTCCGGCACGGGGTTGTTGGCAAGCCAGGTGCCGTTGGCATATTGATAGAAATCCTGGCAGCGCTGGCAGGTAGTGTCAAAGTTGGCGGGGTCGATCCCGTGCACGTTGGTAGTGCTCTGCTCGTCGTGGCCGGTACCACAGCCGAGCGCGGCAATAAGCAGGACCGCCGAAATCAGGAATCCAAAAATCCTTGTTTGGTTATTCATTCACAGTCTCCCATGTAAAAGCGATATCGTAACAGTCTCTTGAACAGTCGAAAACATCCTCTTGAGTCGCCTGCCGAAAGTCCGGGCATACGAGTCCACACACACGCCTATTGCTAGAGTACGGACGCATGTGTGTGGAGTTGCGGGCAAACTGCGGGGCAATCACAGTTAGATATGGAACTCGATGATGTCCTCGTCGTGGAGGACGTACTCGCGGTTGACCCGTTGGCCGTCGAACTTTCCCTCCCCCCAGATTTTCGCGTACTTCAGCTTGTGCGCAAAATCCTTGTGGATCGAAATCGCTGCGTCCTCAACCGTCCCCCCGATCGGAAGGATCACCGGATCGACCTTCTCGACTTCCTTACCAACATGCTTCGTGTAAATGCGAATGATCGACATGATGTCGAAAAACGCGCGTCTCAGTTTCTCCATGCTCTCGTCGTCGATAATAGAAGTCGACACAATCGGGAAGCCCTCGAAACGCTTGGTGAGTGCCGCCTGGCGTTCGCCTGTCTCGTCGTCGTAGACTTTGTGGGCGCAGATGATCGTTTTCTTAATCCTGAACCGCGGGTCCTCGTGCTGTTCGTCGGCGCCGGGACGCAGGATGATCCGTTTTTCGTCGAGTTTTTGCATCACAAAATCAAGTTTGCCGGTCATGTCCTCATCGGCGAGGTCAACCACAAGGGCGACAATATCAGCGTTACGGATCAGGTTACTCAGGTAGTTTTCGTACGATTCCGGCGAAATCGGCGGCGTGTCAATGAGCTGCAGTTGGACGGTCTCAAACGTCATCATCCCGGCCAGCGGCTCACGAGTGGTGAACGGGTAGTCGGCCACAAGCGGTTTGGCCCCGGTCAGAGAGTCGACAAGCGAGGATTTGCCGCTGTTCGGGGGACCGATCAAAATGATCTGCCCCGCTCCCTCTTTCTCAATGAAATCATGAGTCGAGGCAAGCGCCGCTCCGCCGCCTTTTTTGTCGCCGCCGCCATCGATAGCTTTGCGATGCCTCGATATCTTTGCCTTCATGTCGGCCTGAAGTTTGTCCGTGCCCTTGTGTTTAGGCATCATGCGGAGCAACTCTTCGGCAAGGCGAAGTTTCTCGCGCGGGTCGCGTTCGGATTTGTACTCCCGCTCAAGTTCGTAGTATTGTGGGGGCAGATTAGCCGGCATAACAAAGGAATAATAACAAAATCAGCGGTCCCGTCGCAAGTTTGTTTTGCCGCTTGCTGTGGGTGTGGCGAGAGCTGTTAACGGACATTTCCCGTGATGATCTCGGTCACCCGTTCGCAAACGTAGTCAACATCGGCGAGCTTCAACTCCGGATACATCGGCAGAGATACTACCCGTCGACCGACATAAGTCGTGTTCGGGAAGTGCTTCGGCTCGAACCCGAGTTGGCGATAGTAGCTCATCTCGGTCAACGGCTTGTAGTGTACGCCACACCCGATGCCAGCTTCGGCCATCAGGTTGATGAACTCCGCACGGTCGATCTTCAGTCCGCTGAGGTGCAGGCGAATGATGTACAGATGCCAGGCATGTTTGTGGCCTTTGGGAACGGGCGGCGTCTCAAGATGTTCGGCCAGACCGGCCAGGTTCTTCTGATATCGAGCGGCGATCTCAGCACGTTTCTCTTGATTCTTCTCAAACACACCCAATTGCCCCAGGCCTATGGCTGCGTGAACGTCGGACATATTCGCCTTTGCTCCAAGGTCTACCACATCATACTCCCAGGTGTTTGTCTGGCGACGCTGATACGCGCTTGAGGTCATGCAATGCATAGAGGCAAGCTTGATGCTTTCCTGAAGGATCTTGTGACGGCTGACTACCAGTCCGCCCTCGCCGCTGGTGAGATTCTTGGTGGCATGGCAGGAGTAGATTGCTGCGTCGGCCCATTGGGCAGTCGATTTCCGCTTGAGTGTGGCACCGAAAGAATGGGAGGCATCGGCAATCAGCGGAAGTTTGTGTTTGTCGCAGATTTCCACGAGACGCGGGTAGTCGGCCGGTTGACCGGCGATATCCACCGGCACCACACAGTTGGTTTTCGGCTCCAGCTTGCGGAGCACCTCGTCTGGATCAACGTTCAGCGTCATCGGGTCAATATCGGCGAATACGGGAATTCCGCCGGCCCGAAGGATAGCTTCGACTGTGGCCACAAACGTAAACGGCGTCGTGACGACCCTTCCACCCTGTCCCGCACCGAGCGCTTCGAGAGCTACCTGCAACCCGACCGTGGCAGAACTGACGGCAGCCACGTAGCGGACTTTCAGCGTCTCGGCGACGGCCTTCTCGAACTGTTGGACTTTGGGTCCGGTGGTGAGCCAGCCGGATTCAAGGACATCGTTGACTTCCTTGATAGTGCTCATCGGCAGTTTCAGATCGTAGAGAGGAATCTTACGTGTTTTCATCGATAATCCGTTCGTAGAGAGCTGACATCTGATCCAAAGATCGCTCCCAAGTGTAGTTACGCTCAACAAAAAGACGGCCTGCCACCCCCATCTTCCTCCGAAGATCTGAATCATTGGCCAGCTTCATTATAGCCCCTGCCAGCGCTTCCACATCGTCCGGCGGCACGAGCAAACCGGTCTCACCGTCGACTACAACCTCCGGCACCCCGCCGACCGTCGTGGCAATGACGGGACGGCCGTGCAGTGACGCTTCCAGTGCGGCCACACCAAAGGCATCGCGCCGCGACGGCATGACCATGATGTGGCATTCTGTCAGGAGTCGATACACACCGGTTTGGTCCAATAGCCCGGGAAACTCGATCAGGTCATTCAGGCCGAGTTGAGAAGCTAGTTCCTTGATCTCCCCGGTGGAAGGCCCTTCGCCTGCGAAAACAAGTCGAACGTCTGGGATTGTCTCCCTCACGATCACCAGAGCGCGGAGCAAAACGTCCGGGCCATAGAGCCGTTTGTGTGACTTGATATAACAGAGTCTGAGGGGGCCATCGACCGGTACGGTCGGAGGACCATGGAGAATATCTACCCCGAAAGGAATCACACTTGTCCTGTCAGCACTCAGGGACCATTTTGTCTGAACAGTGTCCGCGAGGAATCGGCTGGTGGCTATGACATGATTCGCCTTTTCCAGCACCCGTCCCACGTATTTACGTTTCAGCCAGTTCGAGGGGAAATCCACAACGTCGGACCCCCACACCGAGACTAATGAACAGGGAGCTTTCACCCGAAGCGACCAAAAACCGAACGCACTGGCATAGTGTGAATGTATGAGCGCCGGATTGAACTCTCCGGCCACAGCAGCAGCTTCTGCGGCAGACATGAAATAGTCAAGCCCTCCGGAGGCGGGAATTATCACGGTATCGACATCCGGCAGCGGTCTGCCGTTGGGAGAGACCAGCCGAACATCAAAGCCCCTCCCCTGCATTCCTCTGGCCCAGCGCCGTACGTGTACAGAGTCAGCCCAGCCGAATATGACAACCCGTCGTGACTTCAGAGAATTCCTCCCGCTTTGCCTCGTCCGAGTCCGGCGCGCCTAATCAGCCAACCGCCGGATCGTATCGATCACTTCCTGCTGCTCGGTCTCCGTCATCTCAGGGGCAACCGGAATAGAGACCACCTCCGCCGCGGCCCTATTACTGACCGGAAACTCGTCCGGCTTGTAACCGAGCGATTCAAAGCAGACCTGTTTGTGGAACGGCAGCGGGTAGTAGATGCAGTGACCGATTTTTGCTTCCTGCAATCCCTCGACAATCTTGTCGCGCTTCGGCGACGCAATGGTGTACTGATTATAGATGTGGAAAGTCGAGTCCGCCGCGACCCTCGGCGTCACCACATCCGGTATGTCAGCAAACGCCTTGTCGTAGATGCGGGCGTGCTCAATGCGCTTTTCGGACCAACTGCGAAGATACGGCAGTTTCACGAGGAGCATCGCAGCCTGGAGCGTGTCCAACCGGGAGTTATACCCAACCGTGTGGTGGTAATATCTCGGGCTTTCGCCGTGAACGCGAAGCGAACGGCACGAGGCCGCCAGATCGTCATCGGCTGTCACAATCATGCCGCCATCGCCGCCGCCGCCAAGATTCTTCGACGGATAAAACGAAAAGCAGCCCAAATCGCCGAACGATCCTGCCGGCTTACCTTTGTACTCAGCACCAATCGCCTGAGCGGCATCCTCGACAACCTTGAGTTTATGGGAACGAGCGATCTCCATGATCGCGTCCATGTCGGCTACCTGACCGTAAAGATGCACCGGCACTATGGCTTTCGTCTTCCCGGTTATGGCCGCCTCGATCAGCTTGGGATCGATATTGTACGTTTCCGGGTCGATGTCGACAAACACCGGGCGGGCACCGAGACGTGCGATCACACCGGCGGTCGCAAAAAACGAATAGTCCGTGGTGATGACTTCGTCGCCCGGTTCAACGCCGCAGGCTCGGAGTGCAATCAGAAGGGCGTCGGTACCCGAGGCAACGCCGATGCCGTGCGGCACCTGACTGAGAGCCGCCAATTCGCATTCGAGTGCTTTCACTTCCGGTCCGAGAACAAACCAACAATGTCCGAGAACCTTGAGCACTGCCGCGTCCATCTCCGGCTTGAGTTGTTCGTACTGACGATGTAAATCCAGCAGAGCGACGGCCATAGATACTCCTTACTCTTTCCAATCCTGACTCTCAAGCAACTGTTCAACCGGCACGCCGCCAAAAGGCTTCGCCGGTACGCCGGCTACGATAGTACGCGCAGGAGCGTCTTTAGTCAAGAGGGCACCTGCTGCTACCAAGGCGTCTTCACCGATGATTACGCCCGGAAGGACCGTCGCATTGACACCGATTCGCGCGCCCTTTTTCGCAATCACACCCTTGAAGTGCTTGAATCGTTCCTCGGTGCGTCCGACGAAATTGTCATTCGAGGTAGCAACGCACGGGGCGATGAACACGCGGTCCTCAATCTCGGAATAGGCAGTGACATAGACATTGGTCTCAAGTTTGACGTAACGGCCTATGCGGCAATAGTTTTCAATGGCCACCCCGCGCCCGACAATCGTGAAGTCACCCACGGTGACATTCTCGCGGATAGTCGAGAGGTCAGCCACCATTACTCTGTTGCCAATCTCGCAACCACGGTAGATAATCACGTGTGTGCCAATAATACAGTTGGCGCCTATACGAGCGGGAGGCAACTCCTGATCCTTCGTAACAGCGCTATTGGCGGCCCGCATCGGACGTTTGCCGACAACCGCTCCGTCGTCGATACGCACCTTGTCGCCGATTCTGGTTCCCTCGTGGATGATCACATGATGGCCGATTTCGCAACCGGCACCAATCGTGACATTGGAGGCAATGCGGCAGAATTCGCCGCATCGGGTTCCATTTCCGATTGCAGCCGAATCAGCTACGATAGACGTAGACATCTGGTGATTCCTCTCGAACGTTCTGATCCTCGGGCCGTACTCATCTTCCTGACAGCTTCTACAGAACTCCTAAGATTTGTGGCCGGCAGATCCAGCCACCGGCCTAATGTTTCTTGACTCCCGGCAACCATCCGAGAAAGGCGTTGGTGAAGAGGAGGAGTCGATGGTAGTCACCGTTCTGATCTTCCCGCATACGCCTTAAGTACTCGAGAACAAGGGCAAGAAACACGGCAAATACAAGCGTCAGCACAAAAGTGCCAATAACAATGATGCTCCTTTTGGGCCGACTCTTGATCTCCGGGACAGTCGGCCAGTCGAGCACTGAAATCGTGGGACCGTGCTCCTTCTCGGAGATTCGGGCTCTTTCCAGCAAGTCCAAGAGGCTGTGATACAGTGACTCGCTCACCCTGACACGCGTTGACAACAATTCAAACTTGCCCTTGAGACTCGGAACAGCTGCCACAGGCAGCGAGAAGAATGAGCTGTCGTCCCCTCCCCATTCCAGTTCATCCAGTTGGTTTTCGACGAATTGGAGGCGACGAATCTTGTCCTGCAACACAGGATTCTCTTCCCCAAGCTCTCGTTTGGACATGCTAATGTCCAATTGCAGCTGTGCCTGCGACACCTTCAGGCTCGACGCCTGTTCAATCGCCAGACGCGTCTGCTGATCGAAATTCACCGCCCTATTCTCAAGCTGAAACTTCATGAGATCCTCTCGGGAAGAATCAAGCTGTGCCGATACCTCCGAGAGACGATCCTCAATGAACTCACGTTTCTCTGTAGCCGAGGTAGAGAGCAGCTCCCGATTCAACAAGATCAGCTCCTTGACGTAAGCCGTGGCGAGATCGGCCGCTTTCTGCGGGTCTTTGTCCTCGACAGAAATCTCCAGCAATCCTTCGTCGGCCACAGATACGTTTACCCGCGAGGATAGTTCTTTGTAGACGGCGGCTGAAGTCCCCATCCCCCACAACTCCTTCAGCCCGAACTTATCCATGATCCTGTCAGAGATGCGTCGGCTTCGCAGTATCCGCGCGTAAATATCGTTCTGGGTGATCATGCCCGGTGCCCGCGAGGCCCCCGAAATCGGCTGAGTGGGAGCCAACTGTGACAGGCCGCTTCCGGAATCATCAGGAGGAGGCAACAACGTTGCGGTCGCGGCATACCATTTCGGCATCAATGACGAAATGACAATTGCTGCTATAGTACCGACAAGAACAAGGCCAATGATCAGTCCACGGCGACGTGCCAGGGCCTCCAGAAAAATCCATATGTTTGAGGCAGGGGTATCGTTCATCACTCTTTCTCCCGACGCAGCGCGGTTATCTCATCGCCGTCGAAAACAATTTCACCCACTGTTCCGGCGCGAGTAGCACCAGACACGCGGTCCAGAATCCCTACTACCGACTCATCTGCATCCCGACCGAATCCGCCGGCCAGATTCACATAATAAGCAGCGTCCTTTGATGCCGTATACGGATACAATCCCGGACGCGTCACTTGTCCGGCCACACGCACATAGCCAAGTTGAACCGGCACGTAGACGGAGTCACCAGGACCAACTTCCACCCGATCAGCCTGATTGGCACCGCCAACAAGAATCGGATACCGCCCCACCAAACGTCGATCTTTCGCATCGCTTTCAGTCTGGCGAAAAACAGTCGTCCTCTGCACATTGGCGGTCCGCAATTGTCCACCGCCAGCCATGATCAGATCACTGACGGTCATACCGGCCGTGTACGGGTATCTTCCCGGATGCACCACAGCCCCGTACACTCCCAGATCCGAAATCGAGCTGGCGGTCGTTGACCGGGGAACAATCAGGATATCTCCCGACTTTATGCCGTTTGGCTGTCGCAAATCACGCGTCGAATCGTTGACAGCATACGTCGCGTTGACGTCGGCCGACTTGAAGGCACCGCCGGCAAGTTTCACCAACAGGTCGACGTCGTCACCTTCCACAAGTTCGATCACTCGGGGATCACTCACTTCACCAAGAACCTCTACCGAGGAATCTGTGGCCAACGGCACGTAAATCGTACGCCCGGCGCAGAGCTGCGGATCAAATGTGTCGTCACCCAAAAAAACCAAACGGTCAATATCTGCTGGAAGCGGCCTCGGCCCACCGGAAAATAAAATTCGCCTCGAAGAACCCCCTGGCGCGATGCCACCGGCCGAATCAATCATCTCGCTGACCGACTGCGAGGTGAAACCTGTGTAGCGTCCAGGATGGTTCACTGCGCCCGTAACCTGTATGGAGACCGGGTATGTACCGGAAATCGACACGACGATCTCGTCCGCATTGTATATTTTCGACAGCGATTCACGGAGCAACTTGCGCGCCTGGCTCAGAGTATGGTTGCTCAGGTCAATCACTCCTATGCTCTGATGAACGATCATTCCCTCAGCATCAACGGTGAGTCTGAGCGGAGACAATTTCGTATTTACAAGAATGACCTGGAGGATTTCCCCCGGCCGAATGATATAGGTCTCTGGATCTATGGGCCGGGCAAACGACTGGTTGTTCCAGCCGCACGCCAGCGAATCAGCATTGATGACTGTCTGTGACGCTCCGTCGCCAGCGACAAAAAGCATCACCGTCACCACCGCCCCAAGAGTAATCGCAAATAGTTTGTTCAAGTCAACTGTTCCTCACTAAATGGCACACGAAAGGCCACGATAGTCTATACCCGTACAATTGTCAACTGCTGCGCAAGCAGAGACACTGTACCCGGGAAAGGCTTATTTCTCAACAGCAGTAACGTCGTCTTCCCGGGATGTCCGGTCGCTGCGCTTGTCTCTCGAATCATGACACGCAACAGCGGCCTTTACGAAGTCGCGGAAGAGCGGATGCGGGTTCTCCATGCGGGACTTCAGCTCCGGGTGGAACTGAACCGACACAAACCACGGGTGATCCGGCACCTCGACGACCTCCACCAGGCGATTGTCAGGAGAAGTACCGGCAAGGACCAAACCGTTACTGACCAGCATCTCCCGATAGGCATTGTTGAGTTCATAGCGGTGACGGTGACGTTCTGAAATACGACCCTCGCCGTATGCCTCCGCAGTCTTCGTGCCTTCCTTGAGAATGCACGGACAGGCGCCCAAACGCATGGTGCCGCCAAGTTCTGTCACTCCCTCCTGATCAGCCATCAGGTGGATCACCGGGTGTTTCAGATCGCGATAGAATTCGTAGCTGTGCGCATCCTTGAGGCCACAGACATTGCGAGCAAACTCAATAACGGCGCAGTGCATGCCCAGGCAAATGCCAAGGAACGGAATATCGTTTTCACGCGAGAAGCGGATAGCCTCGATCTTCCCCTCAACCCCACGCTCTCCGAACCCGCCGGGGATCAACAGCCCGTCAACATCGTGCAGAAATTTCTCCGCACCGCCGTGCTTGATGTCTTCGGAACTGACCCACAGCAGATCAACCTGAGCATCATTGGCAACGCCGGAATGGACGAAGGCTTCGATAATCGATTTGTAGGCATCCTTGAGCATCACGTACTTGCCGCAGATGCCGATTTTCACGCGCTTGCGAGGGTGTTTCACCTTTTCGACCAGCGCCTCCCACGCCGAAAGGTCCGGCTCGGGCACGTCAAGGCCAAAGTGATCGCAAACGATCTGATCGAGGTTTTGCTCGTGGAACTTGAGCGGAACCTCGTAGATAGTCGGAACGTCTTCAGAGACGATGACACACTTCGTGGGCACCGAACAGAACAAACCGATCTTCTGACGAATCGAATCCGAAAGCGGACTGGTGGAACGACAGCACAGGATTTGCGGCTGAATACCGATTGATCGCAGCTCCTTGACCGAATGCTGCGTGGGCTTGGTTTTGTACTCACCGGCCGCCGCAATGTACGGCACGAGTGTCAGGTGAAAGTACAGCACATTCTCAGGACCTTCTTCAAGGCCCATCTGGCGCAGCGCCTCCAAAAACGGCAGGGATTCAATATCACCAACCGTACCACCAATCTCAGCCAGGATCACGTCCGGCGGGTCTTCACCCAGAGCTGCGCTGCGGATGCGGGACTTGATCTCTTCGGTGATGTGCGGAATTACCTGTACCGTGGCGCCGAGATAGTCACCCCGTCTTTCGCGCGTGATCACCGTGTTGTAAATCTGCCCGGTGGTGACGTTGTTGCCTTGATCAAGCGACATGTTCAAGAAACGCTCGTAGTGACCGAGGTCCAGATCAGTCTCGGAGCCATCGTCAAGGACAAACACCTCGCCGTGCTGGAACGGGTTCATCGTACCGGGGTCTACATTAAGATACGGATCCAGCTTCATATTCCTGACTTTCAGCCCTCTCCGCTTCAGAAGAAAACCCAGTGAGGATGAGGCTATACCCTTGCCGAGGGCCGATACCACACCGCCGGTGACAAATACATATTTCGTTCTCTTGTTCTCAGCCATGATATGTCCTCATGTGTGTAGACTCGCTATCTTTTTGACGTCCTCCGGTCGGTCTATCGACACCGTGCGAAGATTCGTTTCTATTACTTGCATTGAACCGCCGTTCTCCAGTATTCTGAGCTGCTCAAGCGATTCCGCCTGTTCCAGGGGACCTCGTTTCCACCCGGCAAAGGCCTTCAGCCCCCGCTGCCTGAAGAAATACACGCCTATATGAGACAGGAACTTGTATTGACGACAACGGGTTCCGCCGGTCGCTTTCTGAAGATACGGCAGTGGGAACCTCGAAAACCAGAGTGCCCGTCCGTCGGATGCCTTAATCACTTTGACCACACCAGAATCAAACAGATCAGCATCGTTGTCTATCCGCCGGGCCAACGTAGCGAACTCGATTCCGGGATCTGACTTCATCTGCTTGACGACCCTGCTCAACAGGGCCGGCTTAAGCCCGAAGTTATCCGCCTGGACATTCAGGACAATGTCTGCTTTGATACCGCCAACCGCCTCTGCGGCGCGATCTGTCCCGGTTCGGTGCTTGTCTGAAGTCACCACAACCTCAGCACCAAACGCCTCTGAGGCCTCCACAACCTCGGGGCTGTCGGTCGCTACGATCACGCGATCAATCTGCCCGGCTTTTCTCACCTGGTTCCAGACATGATAGATCAGCGGTTTGCCTTGATACGGAAAGAGCACCTTGCCTGAGAAGCGGGTTGAACCCATTCGAGCCGGAATAACGGCAACCACAGTCCCTTTCATCCTGGGAGCACCCTGGGAACCAGAACAAACATACCGTCATGCCGGGGAACATTCCCGAGCGCCTTCTCTGTCGGAAGCGAATGTTCCACCGTATCGTCACGAAGCACATTCAAGCGGGTCTCATCGAGACCGGGCGAGCCCGTCGAAACGGCCTTTATCTGATTGAAATAACCAACGATAACCGCCAACTCTGAGGACAATCTGTCTATCTCTTCGGGCGTGAGCTTGAGCCTGGCCAGTCGGCTGATATGGGCAACCTGTGAGTTTCTTAGCGGCATGGGCCAAGATACCGCAGCCAGTGACGGCAGTCAAGCTTGAAAACGGCTGTCATGGCATGTCAACTTAGCCGAAATCGCGCGTGAAACGCTAAAGTGTTTTAAGTCGAAACCGATAGAACTGATAGATGTCTCAAATTGAAACAGGAGAGTCAGGTGCAGGTAACAGAGTTTCACACTGAATCACCACTGACCACGGATCACGTCACGACAGCACCGCCCCGCATCAGAAACTGGTTCGAAGCCAACCAAGCTCAGGCCGCCATCGAATCCCTTCTCTTCGCGCTGCGTTTCCGTACACGACTGACCGACAGTGAAAAAGGCCTCATGGATTTGCTCACTCCGGAGCATTCGATCGCATTCCTCGTGCATGATCGCGAATACCTCCATCCGGAGAGTATCGAGCTGTTTCCGATGGGGTTGATTGAATCCTCTCTTAATGAAGGCGGCGATGCCATCTTCACCCAGCGATACCGTCCGACCGCCGGCAACGGAGGCGAGTACTTCAAGGTCAGCACGGCCCGTATCAGCAAGGCTGGCCAGCCGGAGTTGATTCTCGGAATACTTGGACCGGATCGGTTTGCCGGATCTGGAGAAACAGATGATTTTGGCCAAATCGCCGGTCAGTTCCGGCAGGCCTGGAGCGATACCGAGGAAGCGGCGGTAAACGTCCTGTCGCAATTGGATGCCAGTAATCCAACACTGGTTATCAACAGGGCCTCTGGAAGAATAGTTGCTGCAAGCGACGGTTTCTCCGATCTGTGCCGTATCGACCAACAGGAGTTGGTTGATTCAGAGTACTCTGCGGTCTCGGACAAAATCGCCAGGGCGGTGACAGGCTACGGCTGGACGCTCAAGAATCTTGCCATAAGAGAACTACATCTCTGCCTCGCCACGCTGATTCCTCCCACCGGAAGCAACAAAATAAACGACGAGCAGTGCCGTTCCACAGAGTTCCTGGTTCACGCCATGAGAAACAAGATTGCCGCAATAACGACCGCTTCGAGTTTCCTTGACAGTGTTCAACAAAAAGCAACCGGCGACCAGCCCGATAACGGTATGCCGGGCTTAATCCTCTCCGAGGCAGAAGAGCTTGACCGCCATCTCGAGAGACTCAACTGTCTGCTGAACTACGAAACCCGCCCGAAAGGGCCGGCCCACATTGCCAGAAACCTCGAACGGGCGATTGAATTGACCCGCGAGCACTTCCACGACACGGCCAGAATAGACGTGGAAATGACCTCCTCACAACGCTCGCTGGAAACCATGCCGTCTGGCCTGGTACTATTCCTGGAAGCTATCTTCAGGGCACATCTCGGTCACCAGCACACGGTTAGCCAGACCATGGTCACGCTGGACGAGGATTCTGCCGCCACGATTATTCAAATCGCCACCCGTTCCGGGCGCGCCGATGAAAGAGAGGAGTTCGATGAGAACTGGCGTAAGTATGCCAGAAATCTTGCCGGACAGCTTGGTGTATCAATGCACCAGGAGGCCCCCCCAATGGTCAAAAGCCTCAGAACGACAATCAGGATCCCGGTCAACGGGCATCAAGACACGAAACGGGAAAACTAGACATGACGAGTAAGTCGCCAGACACCTCCGCGTCAATAGTAATAGTCGACGACGAAGCTGCCATCCGCAAGACGCTGGGATTGCTGCTGAGCAACGCCGGATATACCGTCCACGAGTGCGACAGCACACAGTTGGCCTCCAAAATTCTCTCGGAGAAGAGTATTGACCTGGCCATAGTCGATCTGAGGATAGGCAACGAGAACGGCATTGATCTGATCAAACGTGTCGAACAACAGCATCCCGACACTGAGTCCATCCTGCTGACCGCCTACGGGTCAATCGAAAGCTCTGTCGAGGCCATGCAGGCAGGAGCGTGTGATTACATCACCAAGCCCTTCTCCAACAACGAGATACTGCTGAGAGTAAGAAAAGCCCTGGAACGGCGCACAATGAAGAAGGAGATTTTTGCGCTCCGTCAGCATGTCGCTATGTCCTACGGCTTTGATAATATCGTTGGCATATCCAAAGCGATATCCACCGTCAAAGAAACGGCAAGAAGGATTTCGCCGACCGATATCACCGTGCTGATTACCGGCAACTCCGGTACCGGCAAAGAACTGTTTGCACGGGCGATCCATCACCACTCCAACAGGAGGGGCGGACCGTTCGTCGCCATCGACTGCTCGGCGATCCCGGAAGCCCTCCTCGAATCTGAACTGTTCGGCCATACCAAAGGCTCATTCACGTCGGCCTCAAGCAATAAGCTTGGTCTACTGGAAGAGGCAGATGGCGGTACGATCTTCCTCGATGAAGTCAGCAATATTCCGGCCTCGATTCAGGTCAAACTCCTGCGTTTCCTTCAGGATTCGGTCATCCGTCAGGTCGGCTCTTCGATTTCGAAGAAGGTCAACGTCAGAATCGTAGCGGCTACCAACCGTGATCTGGGCGAGATGGTTCGCAAGGGTGATTTCCGTGAAGACGTCTACTACCGTTTGAACGTAATCCCGCTGGACCTTCCGTCGCTGACTGACCGGATTGAGGACATAGAAATACTGACCGAGTACTTCCTCCGGAAAATCTCGATGGAATTGAAACGTGAAACCCTGACTATCAGTCGCCGGGCGGTTGATATGCTGCTGGGGCATTCCTGGCCGGGCAATGTTCGCGAATTGGAAAATACTCTCAAGCGCGGTGCGGCGTTATGCATGACCGATCGATTGGGGCCGGATGATATCATATTCATCGCTAAAGACGACCGGGCTGTCAAACCGACCGAGCCGAGAGTGAAGATGAGTCTGCAACTCAAGGGTCATCTGCTCGATGATAATCAGCGGTCGCTGATTGTGACGGCTCTAAATGACAACAAATGGAACTACACCAAAACAGCGGCGGAGTTGGGGATCGGAAGAACAACCCTATGGCGGAAAATAAAAAAATACGATCTCAAACAGGAAATGGTCCTGGAGTAGATCAACAAGCGGGGCACCCATGAACTGGGACGAGGGACAAAGCAGTTACGGAATGGAAGCCGCCAGACGAGTCAATCGATTGGTGGAAGAACTCGACTTGATTCTCAGTAGTCACTCTGACCCGAGAGACATATTTTCCGAGTTCACCAAATCACTCGAACAGGTCTACGACATCAACAAGGGCATGCTGGCTCTCATGGAAGGGGACCAGGCCCGATTTCTGGCCGTGGCAACGTTCAGCCGGGGCAATGTTCGCAAGAACCTCTCGCTGCGCCTGCCGTTGAACACCTCGCTCTTTCACAAAGTGGCAGAGCACGGACAGATGTACGCGGATAATTTCGCGGAACTGTACGACGGCAACCTGATCGAAAAGCGCCTGTTGCTCGACGACGACACCGAGGCGTTCATGCTCAGGCCGCTGAAATTCGAAGGCAGAGTGGTCGCGATGCTGGGATACAGTTCTGAGAACCCTGACGCTTTTGCGACATTTGATGAAGGCTTGCTCGATCCGGCCATTGACCGGTTCGGTGAGGCCATAGCGAAGTATCAGTGCCGGAAAGTGGAAGTCCGGCAATGAGCTCTTTCACTGACCGCGCGCTTTCATCTCCTGTTTGATAGCCCGGCGGGCACGATTGTGCTCGGCATTCGAT
This sequence comes from uncultured candidate division Zixibacteria bacterium, assembly GCA_963664195.1. Lineage (GTDB taxonomy): Bacteria > Zixibacteria > MSB-5A5 > GN15 > FEB-12. The sequence goes on along the minus strand of OY760907.1, from coordinate 2,170,850 downwards.
TTCGAAAACCGGTGACGACCGGTACCGTCTGCAACAAAATACAGATATTCAGTAGCCTCAGGATTCAGCGCCGCCTTGATTGCCGCAAGGCCGGGCGAGTTGATTGCCGTCGGCGGCAGTCCTTTCTTTCGATATGTATTGTACGGCGTCATCTTGCGCAGGTCCTGTCTGTTCAACGGACGGTCCAATCCGCCCAAACCGTAAATCACCGTCGGGTCAGCATCCAGTTTCATCCCTTTGCGAATCCGATTCTGATACACCGAGGATATCCGAGGCTTCTCGTCGTCGAGCAGCGCCTCGGCTTCAATAATCGAGGCCATGACGACGATCTCTTCCTTGGACAGGCCGTTCACAACATGCTCAGACCAAATGTCCGCCGTCTGCTTCTGATGCATCTTTATCATGTCTTTGAGGATGATGTCCAGATCGGTCCCCCAGGGCCAGAAGTAAGTCTCGGGATAAAGATATCCTTCGAGACACGGCAGATCGAACTGAGCCAAATATGCAGAGTCGGTGTTGCGCGCGATGACTTCCGCTGAGTCAATCTCCATACGGGCAGCCAAAGTCGAAGCGACTTTCCAGATCGGCGCCCCCTCGTAGATAGTGACTTTGATGACGAGAAAATCACCGTTCTCGAGCTTATCGAGCACGGAGCGACACGAATTCGTGCCGGTAAAATCGTAACGGCCCGGTACCAGTTTACGATCCACACCGCGCCAGCGAGCCGGGTATTTCAACATCACACGAGAGTTGACTACGCCGGATTCAATAAGCTGATCAGCAACGCTGCTGAATCCCTCACCCGGTTCGATGATAACGGAAACCGTGCGGTCACCAAGATTGACCGACTTGATATATGAGACGCCAAAGAATCCGAGAAATACGAATATCACCAGGGCCAGTATGATCAGAATATTCTTCATCAATCCGTGCTACTTTCTCCTCGTCTAAACACTCCGCATACTATATCGACCACTTTGAAGACAAGCCCCACCAGTAACAGCGGCAATGTGGCAGCCGCGTACCAGACGTGTTCCCATAAACCGGGCCGCATCCTGCCATCACCCGATTTCATCCAGATACCTCTGGAGGATCACTACCGCCGCCAGACGGTCCACACGCTTTTTCTTTTTGCCCACCTTTTTCCCGTGAGCGTGTATCAGGCCTTTGGCTTCCATCGAAGAACCGTGCTCGTCTATCTTGTGTACCGGACCGTCGTAAAACGGTTTCAGCTTTTCGAGAAAGGAATCGACTTCCTCACACATCTCGCTCTTGTCACCCGACGAGTGAAGAGGATATCCGACTACCACAGTTGACGGTTCGTACTCTTCCAGAACGGCCTTCAGTTTGTCGATGCCGTCATCCACGGACTTCACCTCCAGAGTTTCCAGCGCGGAGGCGATAATGCCCATCGGGTCGGTCTTGGCCAGACCGATCCGTCGACGGCCGTAGTCTATTGCAAGAATTGTCTTGTCCGGCAGGGCGTTCATGAGGCTATGGTACGCGTGTGTACCTGTGAAGTCAAAAAGAATCAGGTGTGCGATGAACCTGCCGATTGCAGTCTTCGAAAACAATCGTATATTCAAGATATGGGCCTTCTCACCCTTCTTGGAATCGCCGTGGGACTTGGAATGGACGCTTTCGCAGTGGCAATAGCCACCGGATCGCGTCTTGAACGGCTAACCTTTCGTCCGACTTTCCGGCTCTCATTCCATTTCGGTCTGTTTCAGTTCCTGATGCCGATTATCGGTTGGTATGGCGGCTCACGGATCGAGCACCTGATTAGAGACTACGACCATTGGATTGCATTTGGGCTGTTGCTGTTCATTGGCATCAACATGATCCGCGAGTCATTGTCGAAAGACGATGATAGTGCACCTCTAAAAGACCCCACGCGCAAGTGGACGCTCATCCTGCTGTCGATTGCAACCAGTATCGACGCTCTCGCAGTCGGGCTCAGCATGGCGCTGCTCAATGTCGACATACTCTGGGCGAGCGTGATCATAGGTGTAGTAGCCTCGGGGATGACTATCGTGGGAATGGTATTCGGTCGACGGCTTGGAATCAAGTTCGGCAAGAAAATGGGGTTTGTCGGCGCAGCGGTGTTGATCTTCATCGGGGCGAAGATTCTGGTCGAGCATACGATGATGTAGGTCTCTGAAGATCAGCAGGGCCGACTGACCTCCAGACTCAGGTCTTGCGTTCTTTTTTCTTGGCGGCCGGGAAAAGCACGTTGTTCAGAAGCAAACGGTATCCGGGCGAGTGCTTGTGGAGGCTCAGGTCTGTCGGCGGGTCGTGAACCATGTGGCGATAATCTTCAGGATCGTGTCCGGCAAGAAACGTGAATGTCCCTCGACCGAGATTGCCGTGGATATACCGGACTTCATCGTAGTTGTCCGGCTGACCGAGTACCGTGACGTGTTTCTTGAGCATTGACTTGCGGAATCCCGTAACCTGCCCCATGAATCCGTTGACCGTGCTGGTGTGATCCTGCACGAGCATAGTCGGTATGGGATCAAGCTTGGCGGAAAACTCAAACAAATAGAAGTAGTCCTGCTCCTGACCGGCAAAACGAGCCAGACGGTCGGGATAGGTGTCAATGTTTGAACGTCGGTAGAGGAACGGATCAAGCGACGGCTCGAAATTCTCAAAAGCAAAAGTCTTCGTATAGTCAAGCTTGCTCAACGCTCCCGGATCAACCGGGTCACCGTCGAACTCACGCGGCACGATGTCAACATTCTGCGCGGCCAGCGCAATATCTATCGTCTCAGGTGCCGAACACATGGTGAAGAAAAAACCGCCCCTTCGGACATAATCGTAGATCGTCATCGCCACGTCCCGCTTCATCTCCGAGACTTTGGCGTACCCGAGTTTCTGCGCCATTTCCTCGTTGGTGCGGACATCAGCCTGATACCAAAGCTCATGCCTGAACGCAGCGTAGAACTTGCCGTACTGCCCGGTGAAATCTTCGTGGTGGCAATGCAGCCAGTCAAATTCTTCCAGATCACCGGTGAGGACCTCCTCGTCCCAGACAACCTCGTAAGGAATCTCGGCATAGCTCAGAACCAGCGTCACGGCGTCGTCCCAGGGCTGCGCGGAAGGGGGGGAGTACACAGCAATGTGGGGCGCTTTTTCAAGCTCCACCCTCTCCATGTTCTCAACTTCAATAATCCGGTAGATGTCTGCAATTTGCCCCGATGACACCTGCTCGCAGGTGACCCCCATGACCAGCGCAAGATTCACCATCTCCGGAGACTGCTCGATCAGGAATGAACCTGCCCGGTAGTTCAGCAACCATTCAGCCTGCTTGCCCTGCTCAAGCGCCTTATAAACAAGACCGTACGCTTTGAGGTGATCGGTCTGGGATTCATCCATGGGGATGAGCAGACCCGCCGCAAAAAGCTGCATCGGCAACAGAACAAAAATCGCAATTATCAGAAATCTGGTCATAAGTACTTTCTTAAACCGACAACAGGAACACAGGTTCGATACTATCTCACAGTCGCCACTAGTCTGTCTTGTCGGGCGTCTCCCGGGATGACTCAACACTTCCTGACAAATCCTTCCGTCGATACTCCCGAAACTTCGCGAGGTATTCCAGGTGTCGTGCTTCACGCCCCGCGTTTTTCGGCTCGTAATACTGACGGTTCACCAGTTCGTCCGGCATATGCTGTTGGTCGGTAAGGGCATCTTCATGATCGTGCGCATACTGGTAGCCTTTACCGTAATCGAGGTCTTTCATCAAGTCAGTCGGGGCGTTGCGCAACCACAACGGCACCGGCAGAGAGCCGAGACGCGAGGCATCCGCTTTGGCCTTGTCAAAGGCGATGTAAGCGGCATTTGATTTCGGTGCACAGGCGAGATAAAGCACAAGCTGAGCGATAGCCAGTTCACCCTCCGGCGAACCGAGGAAATGGAACGCATCGCGCGCGCTGATCGCCATCGTCAGCGCAAACGGGTCGGCCAAACCTATATCTTCAGAAGCGAACCGCACCAGACGCCTGACAATATACAGAGGCTCCTCGCCCGAATCGAGCATCCGGGCCAGCCAGTACAATGCCGCATCCGGGTCGCCTCCGCGAATTGTTTTGTGCAACGCCGAGATGAGGTTGTAATGCTCCTCGCCCGCCTTGTCGTAGTGCAGCACGCCTTTCTGGTGAACGTCGCACGCCAACTCAACCGTAATCGGCGTGCCCACATCAACATACGCCGCGATTGACTCAAGCAATGACAGCCCCCGCCGTGCGTCACCATCCGCCGCAGCCGCTATGAATTCCAGTGTGTCTTCCTCGAACTGATGGTGCATCCCGGCAATGCCGCGTTCTTCGTCGCCAAGCGCGCGCTTGAGCACCGCGAGCACATCGGAAGGCGCAAGCCGTTCAAGCACATAGACCCGCATTCTTGAGAGCAGTGCCGAATTAACCTCAAACGAAGGGTTCTCGGTCGTGGCGCCGATCAAGACGATATCACCACGCTCCACCCACGGCAGAAAAGCATCCTGCTGGGCTTTGTTGAACCGATGGATTTCATCGACAAACACATACGTCCGTCGCCCGGACATCCGGTAGTAATCGCGCGCCTTGGATATCAGCAGTTTGATCTCTTTGATACCTGATGTCACAGCTGAAAACGGTACAAACTGGCCGCTGGTGCTGTAGGCGATCAACTGCGCAAGGGTTGTCTTTCCGGTACCCGGAGGGCCCCAGAGAATAATCGAGGTAACTCGGTCGGCCTCAATGGCCTTGCGAAGAGGCGTGTTTTTGCCTACAACCTTCGGCTGTCCGACAAACTCATCGAACGAACGAGGGCGCATTTTGTCAGCCAGTGGCGTAATTGCAGCGTCATCGACCTTCGGCTTTAGCGGGTCCGACTGCTCAAAGAAGTCCATAGCTATGGAATATAGGGACTTAGTCCGTCCGGGCAATCACATAATTGGGGATCTGACAGCTCCGGCAAAAAGCTGTCCGATACACGACTAAACCATTCCACACTACTGCCGAATAGCATTATTAGGGCTAGGGACATGCACATTTACATGGGGCTATCTTTTACGTGAAACACTTATCAATCAAGGTCCGAACCGTTGGGTTTCTGGGTTTAGCACTGCTCATCGTCATGGGCAGTACACTGTACTGGAATACCCTCCAGACCGAAGACTCTATCGCAGAACTCTTCGACAGCAGCACCGGCAATCTTCGCTGGGCGGTTTCCAAAAACATTGAATTCATTATGCTCAACGGAGTAAACGAGGAGATCCAGCCACTTGTTGAAGAAATGACTCAGATGGGCATCGCCCACGAGGTTTCCATCATCGACGGAGAAAAACTCGTTGCCAGATCTTCGAAGACTGATCTGATCGGCACCGAATCGAAGGACCCTATGTGGGACGTAGTTTTTGCATCGGGGAGGGACACTTCCTTTGACTGCTCGACCGACGGTGAAGAAATGGCAGTCTGCTACCGGGTCTTCCACAACGAGGACGGCTGCACCGATTGTCACGATGCGGACGAGGAAATCATCCTTGGCGGAATGAAGGTCATGAAGTCGCGCCAGGCGATTGTGGACGAGATGAGTTCCAACGCCTCGAGCACAATCCTGCTTGTTACATTTGGCAGTTTGCTGCTCATCGCCGGGATCTGGATAATCCTCTCCCGCTCTATCTTCAGGCCTCTCCACGGCGTCCAGAAGGTTCTGGATCGAGCCGCCGACGGAGACGTGGGGCAGAAGCTGGATCTGAGTGCAAAAAACGAGATAGGCCGACTGCTGCAGTCGGTGCAGCGCTTTATGGACTACCTGCGTGATTTCGCCGGAGCCTCGAAAAAGATTGCTGAGGGCGACCTGAGGATTTCCGTGGCGCCCCGAAGCGACAAAGACGTTCTCGGTCAGTCTTTTGCCACCATGACCGCCAACCTTACCGGAATGATTCGTCAGCTTGATGACAACGCGCGTGAATTGGTATCAGCCTCAACCCAGATATCTGCTTCCTCGGAGACCATGAGCCGTGGGGCACGTAATCAGGAAGACCAGATGCGCACAGTGTCTACGGCCATAGAGGAAATGACCAGTAACATCGCCCAGTCGGCTGAAAACTCCGGGGAAGCGTCAAATGCATCCAGGCAATCGTCCGAGACGGCCGCGCAGGGCGGACAGGTCGTCAGCGAGTCTATCGAGGGCATGTCGCGAATAGCAGAGGTTGTCCGCGGCTCGGCAGAGTCGGCCGGCAGGCTGGCCGATTCGGTGGGAAGAATCGGCGAAGTAGTTGAGGTCATCGATGATATAGCCGATCAGACTAACTTGTTGGCCCTCAACGCGGCAATTGAAGCCGCGCGGGCTGGCGAGGCTGGCCGCGGGTTTGCGGTCGTAGCTGATGAAGTCCGCAAACTGGCAGATCGCACCGCCAAAGCCACCGGCGGCATCATTGATATCGTCAAGGGCATTCAATCGGAGACCGATGCCGCCGTAAGTGCCATGGAAAACGGCATGACGGAGGTTGACCACGGGCGAGAGCTGTCTGACAAAGCCGGCCACAGCCTTTCGGAAATTGTCGATCTGTCTGCTCGCGTCATGGACATGATTCAGCAAATAGCAAGTGCCTCGACAGAGCAGACAACCGCCATCGAGGAAATCGCCCGAAGCATCGAACAGGCGACCGCGGTGAGCCGCGAGACCAGTGTCAGCTCAGAGCAGACAGCCTCAGCCGCCGAACAGCTTAGCCGTCAGGCCAGCAGTCTGCAACAAATGGTGGATCGTTTCCAGATTTAACGGGGCACTTCACCAGACGCTGAATGATTTCATCGGCGAGGAAAAACCCCTCGTCGGTCAGGCGAAGTCCGTTGTCGTCAGACATCAGGTGCCCCGACGTCAGCAATATGTCGAGATTGTCCCGCTTGATATACTTGTCGATTCTGTGCCCGAACTTCCGCTTGAACGCCCGACGGTCGATCCCTCTCGACGTTCGCAGTCCCAGCATAATCGTCTCGACTATGCGCTCTTTGACTCCCGACTCGTCGACCACAACCGGCCTCTCCCCCTTGTCCAGCGAAGTCACGTACTCTCTGAAATCAGGCGAGTTCGCAAATCGTCTTCCGCCCATGAACGAATGTGCCGAGGGGCCAAGACCAAGATAGTCTTTCCCCTCCCAGTACCCTTGATTGTGACGACACTCAAACCCGGGCTTGGCAAACGAAGACACCTCGTATCGTTCGTAGCCGCATTCGGCCAGATACTCGACCCCACCACGGTACATGGCATACGATAATTCATCATCCGGTATCTTCAGTTTGCCCGACTCGACCTTCTCCGCCAACACCGTTCCCGGCTCGACCGTGAGCTGATAGAATGAAATGTGCGGCGGGTCCAGAGCGATCAGATGGTCAAGATCAGCCGATAGTAGCTTCCCGGTTTGCCTCGGCAGCCCGAATATCAGATCGGTGCCGAAATTGTCGAATCCCAATGCATTCGCGAGGTACACCGCACGATGTGAATCCCGCACCCGGTGCTTTCGCCCCAGCGTTTTCAGCAGCTTCTGATTGAATGACTGCATGCCGAATATGGGGCGGTTCACTCCCAATCGACGGAGTTCTTCCAGCATCTCCCTGTCGACCGACTCCGGATTACACTCAAACGAGAATTCAATCCGACTCGGGATCGAAAATACCCACTGCAATTGCTCCAACCAGTCGCCGAACAAACGGAGATTGGCCAGCGAGGGCGTCCCGCCCCCCACGTAAAGCGTCGAGATATCGCGATCATCGGTTTCGAGCGCCTCTGCGGCGAGACGGGTCTCGACTTCAAGGGCTTCGTAGAAGCGCACTTCGAGATCGACGTCATAGACTTCCTTATAGAAATCGCAGTAGGCGCACTTGTTACGACAGAAGGGAAAATGAAGATATAAGCCGAATGACATTGATCTTAGATAGGGGTGGCAATCCGGCTCCAGCGAACATGGGTCGGGAAATTTATCAACCCGTGGCCCAGCCACTGCACCGCATTGATCACGTATGGAAACTCCCATCCCGGCGGATCGGCGTCCGGCTCCCAGGACCAGTACACAAATACCGCCTTGCCTTTGATGTTCTCGCGGGGTACGCCCCCCCAAAAACGGCTGTCGCGGCTGTCATCGCGGTTGTCCCCAACCACGAAATACTGTCCTTCCGGCACGGTGTACGTCGCAAAATTGTCCCGGAAAGACAAATCTCCGGGGATAATCCGCTTGTCGATGTGTTTCGACAGAGTCGGAATTTCGGCAACGTCGCCATCCACGTAGAGCACCTTGTCTGCCACCTGCACCGTCTGACCCGGTCCGGCCACAACCCGCTTGATGAAGTCCTTTTCGGGGTTGTTGGGATACTTGAAAACAATGATATCCCCGATCTTCGGGTCAGTACCGTATTCATATGCCAGCTTATTGACGAAAATGTAATCGCCGTTGAAGAGCGTATCTTCCATTGAGGAGGAATTCACCCGATAGGCTGACACCACGAATACGCGAAGCAGCACCGCTGCCACGAGGGCGATCACGGCCGTTTCGACATACTCACGCCAGAGCGGCTTGCGCTCTTTCCGCTGCAGGACCTTGCGAGCCTCTTTTTGAGTCTCAGCCTGCTTGTGCTCTTGTATTAAGAAGTCTTGATCCATACATAAATAGTTATCGGTTTTGCCCCACACTTTCTTAACTGCGAGGGGTGCTTATTTGCCCGGAATATACGGTAGTCAGCAGGATAGGCAAGCAGGGAGAATCCGCGGTTCTGCGGCAAGAAAAAACCTGCCCCGAGGTGTATCGAGGCAGGTTTGAGAGTTTTCCCGCCCGGGGCGGGCATTCAGTGGCTTTCGACTATAATTCAGTCACCGATCTGACTGTCACAGGACCAAACTTCTCGGCCTGAGCCTGAACTTCGTCGGCTTTACCCACCAGCACCAGACGGTAGCGGTCTTTCGGGAAATACTTCTTTGCGGCAGCCAAAACGTCGTCCTTGGTGATCTTCCGGATCGTCTCCTGATAATCCTCGTAGTACGACCTGTCTGTTCCGTTCAACCACATCGCCGCATAGACGTCGGCAATATCATCGTTGGTCTCGAAACCAAGCGGGTACAGCCCGGTCTTGTAGTTGATCGTACCGGCCAATTCATCGTCGGTCAACGGCTCAGTCTGCATACGGTCGGCCTCGCTCAGAATGATATCGACCACTTCGCCGACCGATTCGTTCTTGGTGAAAGTCGTTACGTACACCAGTCCTCCCGGACGATAACGACTGCAAACGCAACTCACACCGTATGACAAGCCCCTATTGACACGAATCTCATCCATCAATCGTGACGTAAACGTGCCCGCGTAAATCGTCCGTGCAACTTCAAGCGCGAAGAAATCAGGGTGACCTATCGGGAGGCCTTCGATGCCGATTCGGATCTGTGTCTGGGAGGCGTCGACTTTGTCCAGCAGCAACACGTCCTTGCCATTGACAGTCGCAAAAGCATCCGGCAAAGGAACCGCGTCCGCTCTTCCGTGCCAATCCTTGAAGTAGGTTTTGGCCCAAGTCGCGGCATCATTGGCACTGATATCACCGCAGATGATCAAGATGCAGTTGTCGGGCGTGTAGTACTTGTTCATAAAATCGAGGATGTCTTCCCTCATCAAATTCTGTACGGACTCAACAGTGCCGCTCGGTTGGTGCGCGTAAGCACTTCCTCCGAGAATGTTCTCGAACAGGGACAGATTGGCGACCGCCGAGGGATCATCGCGCTCGCTTTCGAGTCCGGCCAGCGTGCGCGTCTTGATCTTGTCGATTTCTTCCTGCGTAAAGGTCGAGTTCATCAACAGATCAGCCAGCATAGACATCGCTTTTTCGGCATCCGCACTGAGAAATTCCCCGGTGAATCCGGCGCTCTCGCGACCGCAGTAGCTTCCGAGCGTACCACCACCGAAAGCAACCTCTTCAACAATCTCCTTGGCGCTGCGCGTTGCGGTCCCGCGCTTAAGCATGGCGCTAGTCAGACTGGCAAGTCCTTCCTTGCCGGCCGGATCACAGATTGAGCCTGCCCGGAAAATCATCTGGACAGAAAACAGCGGCAGCTTCGGACGTTCAACGACCTGCACGGTAATGCCGTTGTCCAGCTTCGTCTCTTTGGCTTTCGGAAGCGTAATTTTTGCTTCGACCGCTCCAACGAGAAGAATGCCTATCATACAAGCCAGTAAGAGTTTCTTCACAGGGCACCTCCTTCGGGGACCAGGACGACCGTCGTTGAATTCTTGCGATTGAAATACTTCGCAGCAACATCCTTGACCTGCTCGGCCGTCACCGCGTTGACTCTCGGCACAAAGTCATACATGGCGTTGAAATCACCCATGAGCGTGTGATATCGGCCGATGTTTTCAGCGGTGCCGTTGTTGGTCTTGAAGTCCTTGTAGAAGTTGGCCGTGAGACTGTTCTTGGCCCGGGCCAGTTCCTGCTCCGTAGGGCCGTTGGTTATGAAATCCGCCAGCACCGAATCAAACGCCTGCTCGACTACCTGATAATCTGTACCCGGCACACAGGCTTGATAGAAATAAAAGAGGTGCGGATCGAATCCCCAACTGAAACCGCCAAACTGACCGAGGGAAATCGCAAGCTCGTCGACCAGCGCCTGGTGCATCCGACAGGACTGACCGGAGGTCAGCACGAACTGGAGAATCTCCAGGGCGGGAAGATCGGGGCTCAGAGCATCACCGACATGGTAGCCGCGCATAATGTGACTGTACTGCGCCGGCTTCTCGATCATCACTCTGCGCGCGCCGCGCTGCTCAGGCTCAAACCGGCAGACCTTCGGCGGCGGCGGGCCGCTGGGAATGTCGCCGAAATACTGCTGCATCAGGGCAAGGGCCTTTTTTGAATCAAAGTCCCCGACCATGATTACGGTCGCGTTGTTGGGCGCATAGTAGGTATGGAAATACTCGAGGCATTTCTCACGGTTATAGTTCTTGATTGATTCCATCCAGCCGAGCACCGGACCGCCATACGGATGCGACATATAGGCCGTCGCAAAAAGCTCCTCGTAGACCTGGCCGAAATCATCGTTGTCGGTGCTTACCAGCCGTTCCTCCGAAACGACACCGCGCTCAGAAACGATCATCGCCGAATCCAGCGCGAGGTTGGCCATGCGGTCCGATTCCAGATCGAGAACCAGTTCCAGCTTATCGGAGGAGAAATCCTCATAGTATGCCGTCATGTCCTTGCTGGTGTAGGCGTTTGAGTACCCGCCGTTATTTTCCAGCGCCTGATCGAATATCTTGGGGCCGTATTTCTTGGCGCCGTTGAACATCATGTGTTCAAAGAAATGGCTCAGCCCGCTGTTGTCGACCCGTTCGTTTCGCGTTCCGACTCTAAAAAACGTGTAATAGGTCATCACCGGAGCGGTGTGATCTTCGAGCATCAAAATAGTCAGTCCGTTGTCCAGTTGATGCTGCTGGACATCGAGTTTGAATTCCGCCGAGGCCGGTATCGCCAATGCCAGAGTCAGCAATGCGACGGCCAGGGCTATCGATCTCGTTTTCAAAAACAGCCTCCTGTCGTTTAGTATAGAGAAAACACACACTGTTATAGCAGCTTCGATTTAATACGAGTCAATGTAGCAGAATGTTGCACCGGCGCAAAGGCTGCGGAGGGGACGCGAAAACGTCGGATAGGCGGGGGTGGAACACTGCCTGTCACGGAATCTGGTACTGATACTGTGTGAGCGTGCTGGATGTGCGTGCTGTCGGGTGTGATACCCGACAGCACGTTCAGAAACAAGTCTTACTTCGCCATTACGTCCTGGGTCAGTGCCTGATTGGCACGGTCACGAATCAGGGCGTAGTTCAGGCTGTTCACTTGATTGAACTCGGCAGCCTTCTTCAGCTCGCCCCTCCCCACACTGCGATCACCGCGCGATTCCAGCGCGATCGACAGTCGGAAGAGATTGTACGGATTCTGGAGGTTCGACATGCGAAGCTCCGTCACCGCCGTGGTGTAATCGTTCGTCTCCAGAGCAATCATACCACGCAGCTGGTGCATCTGCTTGATCTGGTTCGGATTGCCGATTGGCTCCACCGTCCGCTGGAACTTGTTGGTCAGGTTTGTCGCGGTCGCGATATTGCCGCGTTCAAGCGCCACCCTCGCCATATTGAACGTGTGCTGGATATTCGCCTGCTCCTTGACGTCGGTCCCGAGATTCGATCCTAGAATCAGTTCAAGCGCCGTCTCGAAATTGCTGTTAGCCTTATTGACCTGCCCTAATTCGAGTTGGATATTGCCCTCCGTAATCAAATCGGCCGACATCGCTGATTTATCGCCGATCCTCTCGGCCAGAGCATACTGTTTGTTAACCTGTGCCAGAGCCTGCTCCAGGTTCCCCTCGTCGGCATACGAAACCGCCATCGCCTGGTACACCGTTCGACGCTGACCGTCGTTTTCGGCGATGGAGTAGCAGTTACGAAGCTCCTTGCGGGCTTCCTCGTGACGTCCCAACAGGTTCAGGTCGGTGGCGATACCAAGATACGACGCGATGAACTTGGGATCGACCGCCAGCGCCTTGCGATAATTGGTGATCGACTCCTCGTACCGACCCGCTTTCATCAGCAGTTCAGCATATGAATCGTACGGATTCGGATCGTCCGGAATCAGGTTAATGTAAGTTTTGAACGCATATTCAGCCTTGGAGAAATTGCCCAGAGAACTCTGCGCATACCCCATCTGGTTGTAGGGTGGTGAGAACTTTGAGTCAATCTCAATGGCCTTTTCGTAGTGCGTAATTGCGGTCTCCCAGTCCTGCTGGCCAAAAAAAGCGTTGCCCAACATAGTGTGAGCGCGCTTATCCTTGGGATACTTCTTCACCAACTGGGTCCATAGCTCCTGCTGCTTGATCGGGTCGCCGCCCACCAGACCTGCATTAGCCCCCATAATCAGGAGGCGTTCTCCCTCGGAAGCGGTACCTGCCAGTTCCACCGCACGGCCCATATCCTCAAAAAACGCCTTGGCACTGGTAGCGACCTGAGCGAGGCCGAAGTGCGCCAGGGCAAAATTAGGATCCTCGGCGACCGCCTTTTGGAAGTACGGGCGGGCATCGGTGAAGCGTAGCTTCTCGTTCAAATCCCTGCCCTTGATGTACAGCTCTTTTGCCTTCTCCGACTTGGTCGTGATCGGAATCTCATCGCCCGATCCCGCCAGACAGGTCCCCACCGCCAACAAACAACTCAACACCACCGCCAATAGCGGTGTAGCCCACGTGTGCCGTTTCATAGCTCACTCCTTTTGTGATTCGTGTATGGCTCTTATGTCACGCTTTGGTTCATCAGTTTGATACGGAGTCTGACGCGCCGGTGTAAGAATCTCTGATGTCGACTCAGCCGCCGCGATTGACCGGGTCCTGGGCGGCAGGCCCTTCGTTTTGGCCCTTTTGAAATCGCTCCCTCGTTATGCGTATTAAACGCAACAACATCCCTGTTTGTTTCTCTTTTTTCGATTCGTGAACGTGCGGTAGTTGTCGGTCTCTGAAGATCAGTAGGCTTTTTGTCGATCAAATGTTTCCAGACCAGGCGCGTTGATCGCGGTGTTTTGCTAGATTCTGACAATAAAAGGTAATCGACGCGATCGGCCAGCCACACTCAGAATGCGAACCGGAATTTGTGTCAGGAATCCCGCGACAAGAGAAAAGGACCGGCGCAAAACGCCCCTGCAAAGCCACGAGTGGCTGGCGGAACCTCAGCAGGCTCCGCCGCACACATTTCGCATTCAATACGAAGTATGAACCTACATGCTCATCGCTTCGTCGTAGGTGACAAAGCCGGGCTTGCCGCGATGAATCGTCACATCCGGTCTGTGGAAGGCCGGGTTGTCACGAATGATCTTCAGCAGATTCTCGCGCTCCTCGGGTTCGGCCAGATGGGCGATGCCAATTGCCCGCTCACCAAGGCTCAGACGGCGAGGATCAAACGCTCCGTGCTCGGTGACAAGGATGACGTTATCCGCCGGAATAGCGGTAGTGGTAATGCCGGCCGGGCAGCGGTCGACGATCTTGGACTGACCTTTTGAAGTCGTGGCTTTGAGGGCGATGACGGCCACTCCGCCCTCCGAATACTGGGCGCCACGGATAAAATCGGCCTGCCCCCCTACACCACTGTAGATGCGGCGAGCATCGAGCGAGTCGGCCCAGATATTACCGGCGAGATCAACGCCGATCGCACTGTTGATCGTTACCATTCTCGGCTGCTGCGCTATCTGGTCGATCCGGTTAGTGTAGTCGCATCCGCGACTCTGCACGCTGCTGTTGTAGTCCAACCACTCGTAGCCCTTCTGATCTTCTGCCAGAAATATCGAAGCGATCGAGAAATCAATATCCTTCTTCCACCAATTGGTGACCAACCCCTTCTCGACGAGCTTTCGCATAGCGCCGGCAAATAGCTCGGTGTGAATACCCAGACCTCCGATATTTCGATTGATTATGGCATCCGTCACCGCTTCCGGAACCTCGCCGATTCCGTATTGGAGGGTCGATCCCGGTTTGTCGCGGGTGCCGTCGGAAATATACAGCGAAGCTATAATGTTCGCGATCCGTCGCGCCCGCTCATCAGGCTCACGCACCGGGCTGGAGGGAAGCGGGCAATCGGTGTCGATGAGGTAATCGATCCACTCACCCGGAATCGTCGTACCCAACACAAACGGCATCTTCACGTTTCGCTCGGCAATGACAAGTCCGCCGCGCTTTTTGGCCGAGTGTATCGCAGCCAGGACAGCCTCGACGGTGGTTCCAAGACTGAAATTGCCGCCGTTGTCCGGACCGGACACGGAAAGCAGCACAACATCCGGACCACCTTCGCGCTCGGCATAGACCGGTATCTCCGACAGATGCATCGGGTGGTACTTGGCCCAACCCTTGTTTACCGCACCACGGGTCAGGTGGCTGTTGAAAATCACACGGTGCGTAAGCGACTGGCACCGCTCTTCGGTGAAGAGACCGTCTATCTGATCACCCAGCAGCAGCACACTGTACATGGCCACTCTCTTGATTGACATATCTCTGGCAAGCTGTCCGAGAAGGACCTGCGGCGTGGCTGCATTGCCGGCACAATAGATGACGGATCCCGGCTTGAGCGTATTGGCGTTTATCGCCTCTTCAACTTTCTTGACAATCTTCATATCCGAACAGACTTCCTTACGTTTTCGCATCCCCCGGGACAAGACTCTTTTCGTCCGCCCAATATATGAAAATATATGATTGGCGCGAGGGGAAAATTCCTATCGCTCGATCTGTAGGGCAGCCAGAAACGCCTCCTGCGGAATTTCCACTGAACCGATCTGCTTCATCCGCTTCTTGCCCTCTTTCTGCTTCTCGAGCAGCTTCCTCTTACGACTGATATCGCCGCCGTAACACTTCGCGGTTACGTTTTTGCGGAGTGGGTGGATAGTCGCACGACTCACGATCCGGCTGCCGATAGCGGCCTGAAGAACAACTTCGAACATCTGACGAGGAATCAGTTTCCTGAGCTTTTCATTCAAACTCAATCCCCAGCGATACGCCTTGTCCCGGTGGATAATCACGGAGAGAGCATCGACCGGATCATTGTTCACCATCATTTCGAGCTTAACCAGATCGGACCGTCGATAGTAAGGCAGACCATAGTCAAAAGAGGCATACCCGCGGGTCGTAGATTTCAGCTTGTCGTAGAAATCAAAGATAATCTCGGCCAGAGGGAAAGAGTAGCTCACATTCGCACGCGTCGGTGACAAGTACTCTGTGTTTTTGTATTCGCCGCGACGTTCTGTGCCGAGTCGCATAATTGTCCCGACATACTCGCTGGGGACTATGATCTGGGAATCGACATACGGCTCATCGATGCTGTCAATCTCGCCCGCCGGCGGCATCTGGGCAGGGTTGTCGACCAGAAGAACAGACCCGTCGGTTCGGTGTACCTGATACTCAACACTCGGTACCGTATTGATGATGGTCTGACCGTACTCCCGTGACAGCCGTTCAGTGATGATCTCCATATGCAACAGACCAAGAAATCCCACGCGGAATCCAAACCCCAGCGCGGAGGATGACTCGGGCACAAAAGTCAACGAGGAATCGTTGAGCTTGAGTTTTTCGATTGCCTCGCGAAGCTGTGTGAAATCCTCAGCCACCGCCGGATAAATGCCGGAAAACACCATCGGCTTGATATTCACGAACCCCGGCAACGGCTCTTTGGCGGGCGCCACCACGGTCGTAACCGTGTCGCCTATTCGAGTGTCAGAAACTTCCTTGATCGAGGCGAAGAAATAGCCTACATCGCCGGTCCCAAGTTCCTCCTGGGGAATCGACGCAAGGCGCAGATACCCGACCTCGTCCACTTCGTGAGATTTGTTGTTGGAGAAGAACTTGATCCGATCCCCTTTGCGGAGACTTCCGTTGACCACTTTCACAAACGAACAGGCACCACGATAGGCGTCAAAATCCGAGTCGAAAACCATCGCCTGCAAGGGCGCCTCGGAGTTCCCTGTCGGGGGCGGGAAGGCATCTATAATCGCCTCAAGCAGAGCAGGTACTCCCTCGCCCTTTTTGGCGGAAACCTCAAGCACTTCCTCGGGTCTGCAACCGATCAGATCGACCACTTCCGCCCGGACTCTCGCAGGATCGGCGTTGGGCAGGTCGATTTTGTTGATTACCGGAAGAATCTCCAGATCGTGTTCCATCGCAAGATACAGGTTCGACAGCGTCTGCGCCTCGATGCCCTGGGTGGCGTCGACCACCAGTATCGCGCCTTCGCAGGCGGCCAGCGACCGGCTGACTTCGTACGTGAAATCTACATGGCCGGGGGTATCAATCAGATTGAACTTGTACCACTTGCCGCTCTGTGCCAGGTAATCCAGCCGGATAGCATGAGCCTTGATAGTGATGCCGCGCTCCTGCTCGAGATCCATGGAATCCAGCACCTGGGCCTTCATCTGTCGCGAAGACAGCGTCCGGGTCAATTCGAGCATCCGATCAGCGAGCGTAGACTTGCCGTGGTCTATGTGCGCGATAATCGAGAAGTTGCGTATGTGGTCAAGTTCGTTCATACTCGCTACTGGGTCTATCCGGCCAAAGGGTTATCAGGACTGGCGAAGGTATGTCTTTTGACGGGAAAAGTCAAACCGGAGAAAGCGCTGCACGTGCTTTCCTTAAGGCAGCCTACTTTTTGAGATAATCGGCCAGCCGATCCCGGAATTCCGTGCGGGGTATATTCGACTCCAGAATCCCGTTGCAAGCCACCGAAATACCGCTGTTTTCCTCGGACACCACTACCACCACCGCGTCCGACACCTCGCTGACACCTATGGCCGCTTTGTGACGCATGCCGTACAATTTGCGATATCGCTCGTTGCTCGTTATCGGCAGCGAGGCTGCCGAGGCGGTTATGTAGTCACCGGACACCAGCACGGCCCCATCGTGGAGCGGCGTGTACGGCGTAAACAGCGTAACAAGCAGCTCCCAGGAAAGAGCGGCGTTCATCTCCTTGCCGGTCTCGGCAAAATTGCGCAGCCCCGTCCGACGCTCAATCACGATCAAGCCGCCATAACCAAGTTCAGCCAGACGAAGTGTTGCACGGACAACCTCCTCAAGAGTCTTGGTCTGCTCCAGGGTCACGAACGTCCGGATCAACCGGTTCTGTCCGATATGAGCCAGTGCGCTGCGAAGCTCCGGTTGGAATACCACTACAAAAACGATGATGCCAAACGTCGCCAGCGTGGAAAACAGCCACGTGAGGCCCTCGAATTGGAACCAGTAGGAAATGAAGGCGATTCCGGCCAGCAGGCTGAGTCCGATGATAATCTGGGCCGAGCGGGTGCCTCGGGTCAGTTTCAACACCTGGTAAATAATAAACGACACCAGAAGGACATCGATCAGATCCTTGATGCTGAAATTGAGAAAATCGTAGCTCAGCATGGTTTACCGTACGTTCCTTATCGCCTGTATGACTTTGAGTGCCTCCACCGTCGGGCCGACATCGTGTACACGTAGTATATCGGCGCCTGCGGTCACTGCCGCCACCGCGGCGGCTATCGATCCGCCCAGACGACGGGCCGGATCAGAATCCGACCTCTGGTGAAGCATCCCGATGAACGATTTCCGTGAAGCTCCTATGAGCAGCGGCACGTTGAACTCCTTGAACTGCGGCAGACAAGACAGCAACTGGAGATTGTCAGAGAGCCTCTTGCCGAACCCGATTCCGGGATCAACAATCACCTTGGTCTTGGAAATCCCATGCTCCAGACAATAGTCAACACGCTGCTGAAGAAAGGCCATAACTTCGACCACACAGTCAACGTACGACGGGTCTTTTTGCATATCACGCGGCGTCCCCCGCATGTGCATCAGGACCACCGGCACTTTCTTCTCGGCTACAACCGCTACCATTTCCGGGTCGTACCGAAGCGCCGAAATATCGTTGACAATATCGGCCCCGGCCTCAATTGCCGCACGAGCGGTGGCAGCATGGTATGTGTCGACAGAAATCCTCACCGGGCTGGTTGAACGTATCGCTTCAACCACCGGGATGACTCTCACGATCTCTTCTTCAGACTCTATAGGCTCTGCTCCCGGCCGGGTCGATTCGCCGCCAACATCTATGATGTCTGCACCCTCGTTGACCATCGCCAGACCGTATTCAATCGCCCGATCGCGTATAACATACTTGCCGCCGTCGGAAAACGAGTCCGGTGTCACGTTGAGAATCCCCATTATAAGAGGGCGTGACAACGGCAGTTGTTTGCCGTCGGCAAACGGGATAACCGGTTTAATCTCTTCGGTTTTGGTAAATGTCTGCCTGTGCTTCATAGGTCTAATCCATGGTACTGAATATCGAGTCCGGAATCAACCCGTAAAGATCAAGACCTCTACGCAATCGGCCAAAAGAAACCGCCGGACTGTCAAAGTCCGGCGGCTGATTCTACGACTATCGGGAGCCGTCAGTAGGTCAAGATTGCAGTCCCAGTTCCGACCCCGGCTTCGGTTTGATCTCCGGCTTTTCCATGGTCTGTACCGGTTTCAGGTTTGCCGGCAAGGCCGGTTTGACCACCTGCCGCTCTTTTTTGGCCGGAAAACCAAGGACCTCATCCACCTCACGGCTATCCATCACTTCCTTTTCGAGAAGCAGCTCTGACAGGGCCTGGAGTTTGTCCAGATTGTGCGTGAGAATCCTCTCGGCCGTGTCCTCGGCCTCCTCGATGAACTTGCGAACTTCCTGATCGATTAGCACCGCAGTCGATTCCGAGTACTCCCGCCCGCTCTGGTGAAATTCTCTTCCAAGGAACGGATGTGTCTCGGTCTTTCCGAATGTGGCTGGCCCGAGCTTGTCGGACATTCCCCAGTTACAGACCATCTTCCGCGCCAGTTTGGTCGCTCGTTCCAGATCGTTTCCGGCACCGGTTGTGAGTTGATCAAAAACCAGTTTCTCGGCAACACGACCTCCCATGAACACCGCCAGATTGGCAACCAGATAATCTCTTGAATGCGTGTGGCGTTCGTCAACCGGCAGCGACTGTGTCAACCCGAGGGCCATGCCGCGCGGAATGATGGTCACCTTGTGAATGGGATCGGCCTTGGGCAGGAAACGAGCCACAAGTGTGTGACCGGCCTCATGATAAGCGGTCACCTTCTTCTCTTCTTCGCTGATTACCAGCGACTTGCGTTCGGCACCCATCATGACTTTGTCCTTGGCTTCCTCAAAGTCTTCCATCATGACGGATTCACGGTCTCTCCGGGAAGCCAGCAAGGCCGCTTCGTTGACAAGATTGGCCAAGTCAGCACCGGACATTCCCGGTGTTCCCCGGGCCAGAACATCGAGATCGACGTCGTCGCCCATCTTGATCTTGCGCGTGTGCACGATCAGAATTCCCTCGCGTCCCTTGACATCGGGCGAGCCAACAACAATCTGGCGATCGAATCGACCGGGCCGCATCAACGCGGGGTCGAGTACATCCGGGCGGTTCGTAGCCGCAATCAGAATCACACCCTCGTTGGACTCAAAACCGTCCATCTCAACCAGCAACTGGTTTAATGTCTGTTCGCGTTCATCATGACCACCGCCCATCCCCGCACCGCGATGGCGTCCTACCGCGTCGATCTCGTCGATAAAGATAATGCACGGGGCGTTTTTCTTCCCCTGTTCAAACAGGTCGCGCACGCGACTGGCACCAACACCAACGAACATCTCAACGAAATCCGAACCGGACATCGAGAAAAACGGCACACCCGCCTCACCCGCAATTGCACGAGCCAGCAGAGTCTTGCCCGTTCCCGGAGGCCCCAACAGCAGGGCGCCCTTGGGAATCTTGCCGCCCAGTTTCTGGAACTTACCCGGCTCCTTGAGAAATTCGATGATTTCTCCGAGTTCTTCCTTGGCCTCATCGGCGCCGGCAACATCGTTGAAAGTCACCCGCGGGCGTTCATCGGTCAGCAGTTTCGCCTTGCTTTTGCCAAATGAGAACAAGCCCTTCGGACCGCCTCCACCCTGCATCTGACGAAGGAAAAACAGCCAAATCAGAATAAGAATGAGCCAGGGAGCTATAGAAATCAGAACGGAGAAGAAATCCACGCCCTTGATCTGGGCCGCTATCCGAACGTTGTTTTCTTCCAGCAGCTTGACCAAATCACTGTTTGTGTCTGTGAACGAGAGGATTCGCGTACGAAATCGCTTGGTCGATTGGGAGCCACGAGATGAGGGAAAGGTTTTCGCCTCGCGCAGAAGTCCTTCGACCTCCCTGTCAGTGAAAGTCACTTCCGCAACGTTGCCGTCGACGACTTCCTGCTTAAACTCAGTATAGACAATCTCCACCGAGTCCTGGTCAAAATCCGCAAAGAACTGCCAGATGACGAACATCGACAGAAACACGGCCATCCATATCAGGAGCGACCGGCTCGAGTTGCGCCAGCGCGGGGGCTCTTTTTTGTCCCCGTTGCCTCCGGGACCGCCGGAACGGCGATTTCGGTTCATATCAAAATTGCTCACTTATTCTCCAGCAAGTATTCGAGTTTCCGTTTACTCTTATACGCCTTCAGGGTGAGTTAATTCAGCCTATCACCCTTATCTTAGTACTCATCGGTCGACCAGGCGTCCGACAAAAGGCAGATTACGATAGCGCTGCGTGTTGTCCAGACCAAAACCGATCACAAACTCGTTGCCGATCGTGAACCCCTTATACTTGAGGTCAACCTTGCAACGGTGACTGCCGGGCTTGTCAAGAAGAGTAACAACTTCAAGCGACGCCGGTTCCTCTTTCTGAAGCCGACTGATAATTGTGGACACGGTGCGAGCCGAATCAACCACGCCGTCAACGATCAACACGTGTCGATCCTTCAAAGGGACCGCAACACCACCACCGATAATAATGTCATCTTCTTGCTTCAAACCTTTGCGATAAGAGGCAGCCGAAATGAACTCAAGCTCAATCGGCAGCTTGATGTGGCGCATCAAGTCTGAGAGAAACACCACACAACCCTTCAAAATGCCCACCAACACCACCGACTGGTTCTGATAATCCGAGGTGATCTTCTCGCCTAGCTGCTTGATCCGTTTTTCGATCCGCTTCTGATCCAGAAGCAACTCAAAAGGTCGAGCGACCGTATCCTTTTCTGACACCGTACTCAATCGTCAGCACCTTCCTGGTTTTGGAATCCACCCTGGCCCGCTCGGCAATCTCAAAACCGGTCAGCCAGACGATTCCCCTGTTGTCACAAACGACCGGAATCTCGTCCCGGTATTCCCTGCATACCTTACGATCCGTAAGATAGTTGCCTACCTTCTTGTGTCCGCACATTCCCAACGGTACGAATCTATCGCCGGGCCGGATCAAACGCACGGTGAAAGGTGCTTCGAGCTTGTCCCAATCCAGCGTGACACGCCGCGCCCGGGCATGCTTCTCTATAGGCGCATCACCGCGCGAAACAACCCGCGACTTGAAGAACAGATGTGGCCAGTCAAACACCAACCTCTTTCCCGGCACGAGGGGTATATTCAACGATCTGGGTTCGACCCTGAATATGAGCAATCTGCCGTCAACAACCGAGGCCCGCACCGATTGCGGCAACGAGATTGCACCCTTTGGCGAACGGGCAAAACGATCAAGCCGTTCAACGACCTCTCTTGCCGGGGCCTTCCCGCTCCGACAAGTCTCTACAAGACAACGCCTTAAGAGTCTCCTGCGTAACCATATATCATAACCGCAAAGAGCCTGCAAATCAAGGTTTAATTTCTCACCCGGCGTGGTTACGACGATTTTTCGCCAATGTCGCGCCACCACCCCCTCAAGATACTGCTCCTCGGCTGAGACAGTGTCAACCATCGCCAACACTGCCTCGCCAGCCCGCAGGTTGAGGTTCTTGCGGACCGCCGGGATGAGCTTGTGTCGTATATAGTTCCGACGATACTTCAGGGAGGCATTGGAGCGATCTTCGCAGTATTCAAGGCCGTTCACATTAAGATAGTCAAGGATTTCCGCTTTCCGAAGCGACAGAAGTGGGCGGATGTAATTCCCTCGCACAGCGGGAATGCCGGTCAACCCGGAGCGCCCGGTACCGCGGAATAGCCGAAACAGGACCGTTTCTACCTGGTCGTCGGCGTGATGCCCAAGAGCCACTCGATCAAAAGCATACTCTCCGATCATGCGCTCGAATACCTGGTATCGAATGTCGCGTGCAGCTTCCTCCAACCCCTTCCCGGACTGCTTTGCAACCGAGGGGACATCGTGTCGCTCAATAATCAGCTTAACTTTCAGTCCTTCACACAGTTGCCGGCAGAACTCTTCCTCCGCCCGGGCTGCCCTGAGGCGCATCTGATGATTGATATACATTGCCGTGATATCTAATTTCAGCTTCTTTTTGAGCCGACATAGAACATGCAACAACGCCACCGAATCTGGGCCTCCGGAAAGAGCCACCAACACAGCCTCACCGCCAGACAGCATCGCAGAATCTGCGATATTGCGGCGCACAGTCTCAGGAATATCCATAGCGACATAATACACAGGAATAGAGCAAAGAAAACCTAAAATAGTGCTCAACCGGCACTACTCAAGGAGAGATAGACCGCCGTTGCTCTGCGCCCGCTATCTACCGCAGTTTGGTGCCACAAAACCGCCCACCGAAAGCCCCTCAAAAGCAGGAAAACCCTTGACAGCAGGCAGTATGATATGTTATCATTGGGGGTGTGTGTGGCGTATTGCGTCACATCGCGAGCTTAATATACTACTACTTTGACACGACATCTTTGCACCGACACCTAGTACAATTTGTAGAGTTGGCTTGCGTCCGGCGGAGCCTGTGAGACTAGTTCCCACCCGGTAACCCATCCGGTAAACAGCAAAGCGGACTGACACCTTTGAGTAGACATGTGACTGCGGCCAAAAAGCGTCGAACAGACCACATAAGTGTACTTTATTGACCACGCGGTAATGCGCCGTAATGTCCAACGGAGCATTACACAAAAACGGGACGATATGTCGCTGTTAGTGAAGGGAGGTGAATTCGTAGTAGAGAGTAACGTTGACATTTCTGCGGTGCATCTAGCGTCCGCAGGATGACTTAGGTCGGTTGTTTTCATTGATTTACCCTCTAGAGAGGGAGAGTCAAGAACTCTTAGTGTTTCGAAAGGGATATTAACATGACGAAAAAGGCACTTGCTACTGTAGCTTTCGCGCTACTGCTATCCATGGTGCTGACCGCGTCCGTCTTCTCCACATCGCTTACTGAGAGCAAACGCGCCAAGAGTATGGATTCGTTTGCCCAGTTCCCGACTATGGAAAAAGTCGCGGTTACTAATCTTGATCAGCTCGCTCCGAACCGGAATGCCGAGGAAAAACCTCGTTGGATTCCGCTTGGCGCTGCTATGACCAAAGCCCCTGGCTTCGGTGAAGTCGTTGATCACACTTATGATGATTACCAGTGGACTGATGAAGTTGACGACCACGTCGCTGTCACTCAGGGCACCGGCATGGCTGACATTCACTTTGTCTACACCGATGCTCCGGATACTGATTCCGGCACGGTGAGACGCGGTGGATACAACGTCTACGACGCCACCGACGGCTCCTGGCCACAGACCCAGGACATCGGCTGCTTGTTGCAGGCTTCCGAAAACGGCGGCAGCACACCGGGTATCGCAGTATTCCCGGATGGCCTCGTGGTAATGGACGGCTTTGACAGTGAGAGCGGCGACGTCGTCCCGAATCACACGTTCTATTATCAGGAATTCCCGCACGACTGTAACTGGCTTACGGCTTACGTGCCGCAGACCACTTATACGGCCGTGTCAGGATGGGCAGATCCGGATTCCACCGGCTTTGCGCTTCCGTCGATCGCCACACAGATGAACGGTACCGACAAGATCACCCACGTCTTTGGTATGGAAAACGGTCGTACCGGTAGCCTCGACGGTGGTCCGTGGGGTGCTATCCAGTTGTTCTATTTCCGCAAGGTCGGTGATCTTGACGCAGGAACCTGGACCAACGGTGTACTCATCGATTCCACCATCCTGTTCTCTGGCCGCAAAGTTGTTGCCAACCAGAACTCCGGCGACGTGGCCCTTCTGTATCGTCACCTTTCTGCTACTGGCATCTCCGAGCAGTCTTGGCTTGACGGTGACCTGTACCTCCGTGAGTCCTCCGACTACGGTGTTAGTTGGGGTCCCAAGACCAACGTCACGAGCTTCGTCCATGACGGCACAGAGACGGCCAACAGCTACTCTCTGTCCTGGGGTGAAGACATGGACGCCATCTACGACTCAAACAATGACCTGCACGTTGTCTTCACGGCTATGCCGATCCCGATCGATCCGTATGACGCGCGCACTCTGTTTGATGAGTGGGGTGACTTCAACTGTGACATTCTTCATTGGTCCCGTACCGTTGCCGGCCCCAATGCCGGTGGTACGATCGTGAAGGTTGCCGACGGTTCCTACGACCAGACTCTCTGGAATGCTGAGATGGACTGGAACGTCTACCAGTGCGGCTTCGGACCGAACCTGTTTGATGCCCAGTACATCACCAACTGTCAACTCGCCCAGTGCGATAACCATCTGTATACGGTTTGGGGTCAGATTCACTCCAAGCTGAACCAAATGGATCCGCTGGTTGACACGACCTTTGCGGACTCGATTCTCGGTCACGCTCTGGATTGTCAGGGTGAGCGTCTGAACGACAACCGTTGCGACGGCAACTGGGAAATCTTCGTCAGTGTTTCTACCGGCCTCAACGGTCTCCTTTGGGATCCGGCACGCAACCTGACCAACACCATCACTGACACCTGCTGGCCGGATTCCGGTCGCGCGTGTGGCGATGAGTATGCGGTTTCTATGTCCGCCCAGCCGATCCAGCAGACCGGCGGTCTCGTCTTCCCGACGAACGAAGTTGTCCCGGGCGGCGGCACCTATGCTGGCGACAAGTGGCTGAACCTGACCTACATTGACGATGAATACCCGTCAGCCTGGTGGACCAATGACCACGATGGTCTGGTGTATCCGGCCAGCTTCAACGCTGTCCGCTGGCTGCGTATGGCCTGTGTACCACAGGTTGGTAAGGCCATCATTGATGTCTCCCAGGGCGATCTCGTCTGGCCGAATTATGTTCTCAACTCCGCTGCAGTAGTCTATCCGGTCACCGTCACCAACGACGGCAACCTGGATCTGGAAATCTCCAGCATCGTTGCCAACGAAACCGGAACCGCCACCGGCTGGCTGAGCACGTCTATCTCAGATGCCACCGTTCCGGCTGGCGTGGGCAACACCCTGACTTTTGACATGGAAATCGACCCGACCTCCCTCACGGGAGACAACTGGCTCGACGGAACTGTCACTATCAACTCTAACGCTGACAATACCCCGATCTACATCATTAACATCCACATGGTGGCCGCTGATGAAGTTGAAGAGTGGGGCTTTGACACCGTCGCTACCTCCACTGCCTGGGATTCCAAGGGCGCTCTCGGACTTGGCGACAATATCGCTCTCGCCGTCAGTAACTTTGGTGAACTCGGCATGGGTGGCGAAGGCGGCGTGAACATGGACTTCACGGTTGACGGCGGCGACTGCGACAGCACCGCTACGGTCTACATGTTCTCCGGTTCCCCGTTCATCCTGGAGTACGACGGTACCAACACCGCCATCACGACCTCCTTGTATCGTGACAACCAGGCTGACGTTTGCAGCTTCGATCCTTATCCGGAAATCCCGATGGCGGGCGGCTGCATCAATGATGAGTATTGTTTCGTTTCGACCGGCACCATGGTCAGCCGTGACACCGCGTTCGGCGTTATCCGTCGCGTGATTACTCATCACAACTCCAGCGTAGGCAATCCGAGCTTCGTCGTTGTTGAGTCCAAGCTGTACGTTCGTGACGGCGGAACTCACACCGGTGTCACCTTCGGTGATGCCATCGACTGGGATGTCCCGGCCGATGACGGTTCCGAGAACATTTCTGGCGGTACTACCCCGTCCGGCACCGGCGGCATGTTCCTGTATCTGCAGGGCTCCGACACGACCGGCCATGATGGCTGCCAGTCCAACACCAATCGTTATGCCGCTCAGGCTATGCTCGGCTGGTACACCAACGCCGAGTTCAATGCCAATGACTCCGCCAACAACCTGGCCTTCCACAGTGCCCAGGGCGTTGCGGTCCGTGATTATTTCGATGATCCGGATGGCGAGTACGAGCCGGATGCCGATCTGTGGCGCACTACCGTGGCCACCAGTGGCATCACCGGCCAGGGTACGCTGGCTGACCAGGGTTCCTTCTTCACCTACGTGTATGACTACACGCTGGCCCCGACTGACACGCTTACCTTCTACACGCTCTATGCGACCCTTCGTAACGGTACGCTGGACGACCTGAAGGCCAACGTTGCAGATGCCAGAGATTGGTATTGGGAGTACGTTCGCGGCTTCGGCGGCGGCAGCACCTGCTGTACAGGCCCGTCTGTGGGTAACGTCGACGGTTCCGCTGACAACTTCGTGACGATGGGTGACCTTACGGTCCTTATCGACCACCTGTTTATCAGCCTCGCTCCGCTGGATTGTGTTGCTGAAGGTAACGTGGATCTGTCTACTGACGGGTTTGTGACGATGGGTGACCTTACGGTCCTTATCGACCACCTGTTCATCAGCCTCAATCCGCTCCCGCCGTGTCCGGAATAAGTCCGACGGCATATTGCTAGACTGAAATAGTTCTAGGCATAGACGGCCACCCCGACCTGCAAAACCTTTTCGCATGTCGCGGGTGGCCTCTTTTTTTGTCCTATCTACAGAGAGGCCCTCCCCTCTCCAATCGGACAAACCGAATGCCTGCTTGACCTGAATGCCCGGGCGATCTATATTCTTTTCTTTGCAGGCCGCACCTGCCAAACAGAAAAGGAATGTCATGGCAGACAAGTACATTCAGCCCGAAGTCACGCCGAAGATGGTCAAACATCACGGGCTTACGGAAGATGAGTACGCACGGATCAAGGAAATCCTTGGCCGTGATCCCAGTTTCACCGAACTCGGCGTTTTCTCAGTAATGTGGTCGGAGCATTGCAGCTATAAGAACTCCATTGCCCTGCTCAAGACCTTGCCGCGCGACGGTGAGGCGTTGCTTGCCAAAGCCGGCGAGGAAAACGCGGGTGCTGTCGATATCGGCGACGGACTAGCTGTTGTGTTCAAAATCGAGTCCCACAACCACCCGTCGGCCATTGAACCCTATCAGGGCGCGGCGACAGGCGTCGGAGGCATCCTCCGTGACATCTTCACCATGGGCGCGAGGCCGATTGCATCGCTCAATTCTCTGCATTTCGGTTCACCGGACAATCCACGGGTACGGTATCTGGTCGACGGTGTCGTGCGCGGAATCGGCGACTATGGCAATTCCTTTGGCGTGCCAACCGTGGCCGGTGAAGTCATATTCGACGACTCCTATACGATCAATCCGTTAATCAATGCCATGGCGGTGGGCATAGTGGCCGATGACGGTATCGCGTCGGCAATAGCCGAGGGCGAAGGCAACCCGATCATGATCGTTGGGTCGAAAACCGGCCGCGACGGCATCCACGGCGCCACCTTTGCCTCGGAAGAACTGACGGCAGCCTCGCAGGAGAAGCGCCCGTCGGTGCAAATCGGCGACCCGTTTACTGAGAAGCTGCTGCTTGAGGCAACGCTCGAGATCATTCGCCAGGATTTAATCGTAGGCATCCAGGACATGGGTGCGGCGGGCCTCACCTGCTCCTCGGCCGAGATGTCGGCCAAGGGTGAATCGGGGATGCTGATAGATATCGACAAGGTGCCCGTTCGCGAGAGCGGCATGACACCGTATGAGATCCTCCTTTCCGAATCACAGGAACGTATGCTTGTCTGTGTCAAGAAGGGCAATGAGAGCAAGGTGACAAAGGTGTTCGACAAGTGGGGTCTGGATTCGACTATCATCGGTGAGGTTACCTCCGACAAGATGATGACGGTACGCCTCAACGGCGAGGTCATGTCGCAGATTCCCTCTAATGATCTCGTGCTCGGAGGAGGCGCCCCTGTATACCACCGAGAGACGAAACGTCCGGCCAACCTCGATGAACTAAACAAAATCAACCTGGACGACTATTCTACCGAGCGCGACTGGAATGAAACGCTGGTCACGATGATCGGCTCACCGAACCTCTGCTACAAGGGCTGGGTATTCGATCAGTACGACTCGATGGTACGCACCAACACAGCGGTCGGTCCGGGGTCCGATGCGGCAGTGCTCAGGATTCGCAAGACCGACCGCGCACTGGCAATGGCCACTGATTGCAACGGTCGCTTCTGCTACCTCAATCCGAGACTTGGAGCGCAAAGCGCTGTGGCCGAATCCGCCCGCAACGTCGTCTGCTCAGGCGGCAGACCGCTGGCAATCACCAACTGTCTCAATTTCGGCAACCCGTATAAACCGGAGATTTATTACTGCTTCGCGGAGGCGGTTGCCGGAATGGGCGAAGCCTGCAATGTGTTCAACACGCCGGTGACGGGCGGCAATGTCTCGTTCTACAATGAAGACCCCAGCCGGGCCGTGTTCCCGACTCCGACAATCGGCATGGTCGGCCTGGTCGAACACACCGACCACATCACAACACAATGGTTCAAGGACAGCGGCGACGTCATCCTGCTACTCGGCGAAACGAAAGAAGAACTTGGCGCCTCCGAGTATCTCCACACTGTGCAAAACCAAACTCGTGGACCCGTACCCGCACTCGATTTGACGTTTGAGAAGAAACTGCAGGATTCCGTACTCGATGCCATCAAGACTGGCTGCGTCAAGTCGGCTCACGACCTCAGCGATGGCGGACTTGCCGTGGCTCTGACCGAGGGCTGCATCAGCAATGCGGAGAATCAGATTGGGGCTGCGGTAACTCTCAGAACGGATATACGGCCTGACTGCCTGTTGTTTGGAGAGTCGCAGTCTCGCATTTTGGTAAGTTGTGCCCCGGCCGATGCCGACAGACTCAAACAGCACTTTGAAAGCGGAGGCATTCCGGTTGAACAAATCGGCGCGGTGGGCGGTGACCACCTGAAGATTAACGACCTGATTGACAGCGCACTGTCTGATCTCTCGACTGCCTATTGCGCGACGCTCCCTCGTAAGATGGAAGAGGTGGGCTAGAAAATCGTAGAGGGTTGTCGCAGTCGGCGATAGGCCTCAGATAAATCCAACGCCGGCAGGTGCTCTGATCATGGAGCACCTGCCAGAGCAAGTCTCCCGAGTCAGGAATGGCTTTATACATTTTTTCCGATGCTCATCTCGGTTCCGGTCCGGGCGATCTTGAGAAACTCAAGGTCAAGCGTATCGGTGAGCTGTTTGAGAGGGTCAGAAACGATGGCGACCGTCTGGTAATCCTCGGAGACCTGTTTGATTTCTGGTTCGAGTACAAACACGCCGTCCCGAAGGATCACCACGAAATCCTCTTTATGCTGCGCGACCTGATCAAGGCCGGTATTGAAATCGACTATATCAGCGGCAATCATGACTTCTGGATGGGGGATTACTTCGAGAAACAGATCGGTCTGCGGGTGCATCGCGACAGCCTCGACTGCGAATACGCCGGACGTAGACTACATCTGATTCACGGCGACGGTCTGGCCGCCGCCGACCGTGGATACCGCGTGCTCAAGAAAGTGCTGCGAAATCCGTTCTATATCTGGCTATACCGCAAACTGCCGCCGGACTGGGCAATACCGTTTGCAAAAAAGGTGTCCGGTACCTCACGGGACCATACATCAAAGAGGGACTACGGCTTCGCTGCCGACTACGAGGACTACGCACGGGCAAGAGTCAACGACGGATACGATGTGGTCGCCATCGGGCATCTTCACATTCCGGTATTGAAGAAATTCAACAAGGGCATGTACGTCAACACGGGAGATTTCATCACACACTTCAGTTATGCACGATTGGATGAATCGGGATTGACCCTGGAGTATCTGGAGTAGTTCAGGCTCCCGCAGCGCAGGTCTGTCTTCAGACCTGCGAAGACACTCGCGGCACAAGATCGAGATGTCCCCCCAACTCCCGCTCAAACGGATGACCGAACTGCCAGCCTGTCTTGCCGGTCTCGCGAAAACGCTCCAGACGACGAATCGTTATCTCCGCAAACAACGGATCAATATCAAGCGTGGCACACTTCCGACCCAGCCCTTCGCAGGCGAGCAGAGTAGTACCTGCATGAGCGAAGAAATCAAGCACCGTGTCTCCGGGTTTGGACGAGGCACGCACGATACGCTCGATGGCCTTGAGAGGTTTCTGTGCGTAGCAGCCGTTGACGTTCTCTTCCAATCGATAAAACACCTGCTGAACATCCACCCAAACGTTACTCGCACGAATGCACTCCGAGTGTGATCGAGCCTGATTCTCGACCACCTCTCCCCCAACTTCCTTATAGTAACCGCGAAGGATTTTCGGGATATCCGTCACCTGGACATCAAACTCGGGCTGCCCCAGAGTGTAGTACAGCAACTCCTGACGGACGGCCATCCAGTTCCTGCGAGTACCATAGCCGCGCTGGTTGCGCATGGTGATAAACGACCGCGATTCGAAATCTGTTTCAGCCATCATATTCATGAACTGCGGCAACGGCTGGAAGTGTTTCTTCTGGTCGGCCCCTAACCAAACATACAGCGCACTTTCGTCAGCCAACACACGACGCGTGTTGGCTATCCACTGTCTGCTGAATTCGATGTATTCCTCGACCGACCGTTCCTCGAATGCCACCAGATTATAGGGCGGATCCTGGATCGCAAGTGAGCCTTTGTCCTGAAGCCCCAGGGAGTCGATCAACACGGTGTCCGCGCAGTCACCGCAGGCGACAACATGACCCGAGATCGGATCATACCAGACCTCGCCCGACTGCAGACGGCAATACGGCAGGAGTAGGCCACGAAAGGCTTCGTCGCTGAGATCAAGACGTTGTGACGGAGACTCAGACATGTTTTCAGGCTAAGAAGACAGGGGCGAAGGCTCAACAAAAAAAACGGAATACAGAAGTCGGGGAATGGCTCGGGCGAAGAAAGACGGCCAACTGTTTTAGCGCACGAAACGAGTAGGATCGGTAATAACACCGTTGAGTGCCGAGGCGGCCGCGGTTGCCGGCGACACCGTGAAGATTTCGGGACCGTCCGCTTGATTCGCACCGGTCGCACCGGTCGTACCGGTCGCACTGGTCGGAGCGGGGAGTCCAACGGTTGTCAGGCAGCGTTCATCCTTGGCCACGAATCTGTCCCCGGCCAGTTGCTGCAAACAGGCGCCCGGGTGCATGACAATAGCCCCGGCTTCGAGGAATACTCGAATCAGCCCCTTCTTGAGCGCTTCAAGATAAACGCGACGCGAACCGGGCAGGATGATCAGACGACAGTCCTCGTGCACCTGTTTGGATTTGAGGATCTCCGCGGCCACCCGAAGGTCCTCAAACCGTCCGGCGGTCGCCGAACCAAGAATGACCTGCTGCACCGCGGTTTCTTCGAGTTCCGCCACCGGTCGAATTTTCCGCCCGTTGCCCCAACTGGCAATCTGTGGCACCAACTGCTCGATGTTCGTCTGGTAAAGATCTTTGTATTCGGCATCTTTGTCCGGGAGAATCGGCTGGTAACGGGTTATTGTGCGCCCGGTCAGGAACCGCCTCGTAGTGGCATCGTAGGTGCAGATCGCGGCAAGAGCACCGGTAGCACAAGAAAGACTGCTGAGTGCCAGACGCTCACCGATACTCATCTGCGAAATCGTCGATCCCGCGTATTCTATGACCTTCCCGGTCGCCGCATCTTCTCCCAACTGCTGTATAATCGAAAGCGCAATGTCGGTAGCATAGGCCCCGCGATATCGCCGTCCGCTCACCGTTATACGAATCGTCTCCGGTACTGTTATGGCGTGTTTTCCGGTCGCCCACAGCCCCGCCATAACGGTGTCATCAATCGGTGCGGCCATCGCGGACACACAGCCAAATGAAGACATCTGCTCTGACGTGCCGAGTGCAAACTGACCGGGACGAACATGCCCCTTTTCCACTATGAGCTGGTGGCAGAACCCCTCTCCCACGTCGTAGAACATCTTTATTCCCTGACGGCGTGCAAACTCCCGCACAACGCGATTGCCGGCGGCACCGGAGTGACCGTCGTGGACGCAACCATTATTGAGCGTCAAGACTATTTTGTTGGGATTCCAGACGTATTCCGTGCCGCGCTCTTTGAAGAGATCAATGACTCTGGCAGACTCACCGGAACAGGTGACCAGATCTGGCTCGAACTCGATTTCCTCGCCTATCTCAACCTTTTCGACATCGGCCACCCGAGCGAGAATCTTCTGCACCATGCAGCGCTGACCGTACAGAGAACTGGCCTGCACCGGAAGCTTGCTGCCGGGGAAATTCAGCTCGAGTTGTTCAAGCTTCAGAAACGCCGGCTTCTCTTTGATGCCGTAGCGCCGACGCCAGTTATAAAAGGCCGCTTTGCTGATGCCAAGTTCGAGTCCACTCTTTTCGTCGTCGCCGTACCGTTCCCACAAGTCACGAACTTCTTTCTCGGAGAACTTGGGCAGCGAGTATTTCGGGATGTTTTTCTTGCGACGCCAATACGCCACGAGGTACGCGGGAACTCCGCCAAGCCGCTCACCGATACGCTCATCGGTCTTGTACAGTTTCTGAAGCTGCAGCAATTCGGTCTTGGTCGGGATTTTCTGGCGCTTCTTCATCCCTTGTTCAGCTCTTTCCGGAGCAGATCATAAATCGGTTCGAGCGGAATCGATACGACGTGCGTTTTGCCGAGCACTGGCATGAAATTCGTGTCGCCGTTCCAGCGCGGGACTACATGTTGATGAAGATGCCCCGGCACTCCGGCTCCAGCCTGTCGACCCAGATTCATACCCACATTCAGAGACTGCGGTTTCATGGTCCGTTTGATCGCCACGACCGTCTTTTGTGTCAACGCCATGATCTCCTGCGCTTCGGCCGGAGTCAGCTTCTCGAGCGCACCGATATGACGGTACGGCACAATCATCGCATGACCGGTGTTGTACGGGAACTTGTTGAGAATGACAAATGCTTTTTCGCCCCGATACACGATGAGATTCTTCACAGAATCTGTCATCTTGATCCGGTTGCAGAAGATGCATCCTTTTTCTTTTTTGCCCAGGATGAAGGCAGACCGCCAAGGCGCCCACATGAGTTTATCAGCCATAGGTCAATAATATACAACAACTTCCGGTCGAGAAAAAGGAAAAATCGTAGACTGCACTCCTATCCGGTTGCCGGAGAGAGAGTTGAAAAACAGCCGCGAGAGGCCGTAAAGCCGCTCCAGCCGTACTTTTCCACGCAACGGGCAATGATATTACGGGACAACGAATTAGAGAAAACAAGAAAGGGCACCCGAGGTGCCCTTTGATAGTCGTTTTGCCGAATCGGTCTACTTCAGCCCGAGCGCATCCCAGAGAAGCGCCGGCGGAATTGTGCCCTCAGACAACAAAGCGTCGTGGAATTCCCGCTCTGAGCCGTACATATCCGGACGAGCCATTGCGGCATCGTGCAGCCGTTCGATCTCCTGCTTGCCCATCAGGTAAGACATCCAGACTGTCGGGGTGAGAGTGTACTTGCGCACCATTGTCCGGTGATACTCTTTCGCTGATTCAGTGTCAGCATCAAGCACGTCGATCATCCAGTCCACGCATTCTTCAAACGTAAACTGACCTGTGTGCAGTTTGACATCAGCCACTATACGCGCGGCGCGGAATCGAATTCCGCCCAGGATCGCCAGCCACTGCGAGGGATCTTCGTCTCCGTATAGTCCGGCGGCGTACATCATCTCTTCGCAATAGAGTGCCCAGCCTTCGCAGAACATATTGTTCATTTGCCATCTGCGCACAGGGTGTTCGTGCCGTCCGGCCAACTGCATCTGCAGGTGGTGCCCCGGATATGCTTCGTGGACCACAGAGCCTTTGAAGCCGCGACGGTGCACGTAACGATATCTGGCGGCCAACTGGCTGGCATCGAGATCCTCTGGCACTGGACGGATATAGAAATAGCCGTTCTGGTTTTCATCGAACGGTCCGGCCGGCTGGTAGGCAATGCCGCCAATCATTGAGCGAAGGAACGCAGGCGTCTCTACTACCGTCACGGGAGCGATATCTTCCGGAATCGTTATCAGATCGTTCTCTTCTATAAACACTCGTACCTGATCGGTTTCCCACTGGTAGTAGTCCAGAATGTCCTGGCGACAGAAACTGGCCGGCACGAAGACCGAATCCTTGCCGTTCTGGTAATTCTCCTCAACATACTCCTCATATTGCCTGTACTCTTCGTCCGCGGCGGCCAGAAGGCTCTCACCTATCTTGAGCAGCGAATCGGAGTCTATATCGAGGAAAAACTGCTGTTCCAGCATATAATCATAGTTCTTCTTGCCGATTGCAAACGAGGTTGGGTCGCCTGGTTCGATACTCGACAGATAAATCGCAAAATCACTCATCGCCTCGCGGGCGGCGGTTGACACGCGAAGGATTTCATCGGCTCGGTCCGGGAATTGATTCATCAACTCACCGGCCACTTCATGGTAGAACCGGATAGCTGATTCCAGTGATTCTCCGGCCAGATCAAGATACACTTCCGGCGGCTTCTGGATGTTTTTCCGGGCGGTGGCGACTAGTGCCGGAACCGCTTTCATGCGAGCTAATATCGAGTAGAGTTTCTCGGACATCGGCGCGTGTTTCGAGAGCATCAGGAAGTATATCCCATTGACGGCTTCGTCGATATACAACTGCGGCGATTTCGTATGCCATTTGATCTGCTTGAGATCGAGCAGAGCGATATTGACGTTGGAATTGATCAACTGGTAATTGATCCGATCCTCGGTCGAGAGCGTCGTATTACGATATTTGTAGAGCTTGCGAGAGTAATCATCAAGCTTCTTGCGCATATTATTGACGGACTTGGAAGAAAAATCGGCCAGACGGTGATCGTAGGCGTGAATCCCCATACCGGTAGCATTCACCGGATAAAAGGATTGAAGCGACTCAAGAATCTCCGCTGAAAGCTCGTCGAGATTTTGCTTCTTGCTGCCCGCATTGGCACTGCCAGCAAGCAGAAGGGCCAGCGACCAAACCATCAGCGCGAATACTGTCCTGCGACTCATCTGTCCTCCTTGAAAGTAGAATCGGCAAGTAATGTCAAAACAATCACCGGCGCAAGTCCCCGCTATCGACTAAAAAGCGCAACTACTTCTATGTGCTTTGTATGCGGAAACATGTCCACAGGTTTCACCTCCGATATGCGGTATCCCGCCGCACACAAATCGCCGGCATCACGCGCAAATGTGGCCGGGTTGCACGAAATGTACAGCAGTTTCCGGGGTGCAAGCCCTATCGTGCGCTTCAGCGCTTTCGGATGCAGCCCGGCACGCGGCGGATCAATAACTACGATATCGAAATCCCGTTCATCCGGGTCAAGTGCCTTGAGGAAATCCTTCGTGTTGGCCTCAAAGAATTCTGCGTTTTGAATGTCGTTTATCTCCGCGTTCTCACGTGCCCGAAGAATAGCGTCGCCAACCAACTCCACACCGATCACCTCACGCACCCGTGACGCCAACAACAAACCGATTGATCCGGTCCCACAGTACAAATCTAGAAGCCGCTCTGTGCCTTCAGGTCTGAGCAGATCGAATCCGGTCTGGTACAGAACTTCGGTTTGAAGCGAGTTGGTCTGGAAAAACGAATTGGCACTGATCCGGAACACCCGGTCAAACAGCTTCTCCTCGATATACCCCGGGCCGTACAGAACCTCCTCTTTTTCTGCCACCGCTATGTTGGATTTCTTGCCGTTTTCGCAATGCACGATCGTGGTAAGCGACGGGAATTCAGCCGTCAACCCGGCAACCAGCTTCTCAACCGCCGGCATCTCGCCAAAATTGGTAACCACATTCACCATCAACTGGCCCGTCTGTTTGGCCTCTCGAATCACCAGAAAGCGCATATAACCGGTATGCTTGAACACGTCGTAGACAGGAATCTCTTCTTCCGTAACAAAATTCCGCACCCGGTGGACGATCTGGTTGGCCGTCTCCGACTGGAGAAAACAGGCCTGCAAATCAAAAATATCGTCGAAACAACCGCGACGGTGCAAACCGAGCGTGAACGCGCCGTCCGGGGTCGTATGAAACGAGAATTCCATCTTGTTACGATAGCGAAAGACTTCCTTCGAAGGGATGACGTCGGTGACCGTCACATCTTCCAACCCGCCGATACGGGATATTGATTCCACTACCTGCTTCTTCTTGAAAGCAAGTTGGTCTTCGTAGTTCAAGTCCTGCCAGGTGCACCCGCCGCAGTGATCGTCATGCGAACAGATTGCCGGTATGCGGGCATCACACTTTCTGGTGATCTCTCTAACGATTGCCTGGTTATATCGCGGTTTGGAGCGAGTGATTTCCGCCACTACCATTTCCCCCGGCAGTCCGCCGTTGAGGAAAACTACTTTACCGTCCAGATGTGCGACCGACTT
The DNA here is from genome assembly GCA_963664195.1 of uncultured candidate division Zixibacteria bacterium. Lineage (GTDB taxonomy): Bacteria > Zixibacteria > MSB-5A5 > GN15 > FEB-12. The sequence goes on along the minus strand of OY760907.1, from coordinate 2,133,866 downwards.
GCCGTCAAACGCCAGATCTTCGATTTCCAGTTCTACTATTTTATTACTCAAGGTTAGTTCCAGTGGTGAGGCTGCAATAGGTTTCCCCGGCACAGCACTCTCTCTCCAAGTGTCTTTATGTGGTCCATATCTATGGGAAGGAAGGTAGTAAGAAACCAGCAGAATGCCTACCACAACTTGAGGAGGTCCGCTAGTCGCCTCCGAGCAGTTTCAGAGAGGCAAAACCCAACACCAGCAGAACCACAAACCCGACCGCCAGGAGGTTAAAATACTTGTCGATTGCCTTCTCGATCCTTGGTCCGTACTTCTCAAACAGCAGCCCTATGCACCCGGCCACGGCAAAAAAGCGCAATGAACGCGAAATCGCCGAGGCGAGCATGAACACCGGAAACGACATCTTGAAAAAACCGGCGGCAATAGTAAAAACCTTGTAAGGAATCGGCGTAAATCCGGCGATCCCGACCGCCCATGCCCCGACTCTCATGCCGTAAACCTCTTTCTCGTTGAACCAGTACCGGGCCGTGTCAAGCATCTGTCCGGATTCCGTTCCGGAGATAGCCGCAATCCATTCAAGTATTTTGCTGCCGATGAGATCGAAGGCTCCATACCCGATAGCATAACCAACAGCACCGCCAATCACCGATCCTATAGAGCATATCAGGGCAAACCGCTTCCACTTCTTATGCGCCCCCATGCACAGCGCGATTAGCAGCGCGTCGGGCGGAACCGGGAAAAAAGAAGCCTCAGCCAGAGAGAGGAGAAACAGCGCTCGCAGACCATGTTTCGAGTTTCCCCAGCTCAGCATCCAATCGTAGAGGCGTCTGGTCCATCTCAGGGGAGCAGTCAGCAGGGACATGGCAGCGGATTCATTTCGGCTCATCTTATCTCCGGCGGGCATCTACAGAGGGCAGTTTTTCCAGTTTCAGGCGGAGTATCCGGTTTTCGCTCTTGGCCAGAATCGTCAAACGCACATCGGCAATCCGGGTCGAATCATACTTGTCAGGAAGGGTTCCGGTGGTATCCATATACAGACCGGCCAGCGTATCGACATCATCTTCGGGAAGATGCGAATCAAGCACTTCGTTTATTTCCCCGGGCCAGACCTCGCCGTTGGCGAATACGACAGAGTCGGAATGCTTGATTATTGGCGCCGCCTCGGCATCATATTCATCCTGTATCTCACCAACGAGTTCCTCGAGCACATCCTCAAGCGTAATCACTCCGGCAGTGCCGCCGAACTCGTCAAGCACGATGGCCATGTGATTCTTGCCTCTCTGGAAGTCGCGCAGCAATTTCGGAAGCGGCATGGAATCAGGGACAAAAACAGGCTCTCGAACGATCGAGTCGAGATCAATCTTGTCGAAATCAAGTTTCCTGGCTATGAGATCCTTGGTATAAATGATCCCCACAACATGGTCGATAGTCGCCTCATAAATCGGATATCGACTGTACCCGTCATCGATAATGGCGCGGATAATCTCCTCGGTGCGGGCAGAACGCTCGATCCCGACAACGTCGGGCCTTGGTGTCATGGCCCGACTGCACGGCGAGTCGGTGAACTCAAACACAGATCGAATGAAGTGCTGCTCGGCCAGCTCAAAAACGCCGGTCTTGCGCCCTTCGACAATCATCTGATTGATCTCGTCTTCTGTAACCGCCTCGCGGTTCGTGTCGCGCCCCAGCCCGAACATCCGCACTATGAGACCGGCAATGGCACTCAACCCTCGAGAGAACGGACTGGACAGAGCGACAAAGATGCTGATAGGACCGGCGATGTATCGAGCAAACCGTTCTGGTGCGGCAAGGGCCATGTATTTCGGCACCAATTCACCGAGCACCACAGACAACACGGTAATAGCCAGCACGACAACAACAACCGAAATCGACTTGGCCGACTCGACAATAAACGGTATTTGCGCTTGGCTGAAAAAAGCACCAAGCTCTTCCACCATCGTGGCACCGGAAAAAACACCCAGCATGGCCGCAACGAGCGTAATGCCGACCTGAATCGACGCCAAAAACCTCTCAGGATTACGGCTGAGTTTCTCTGCCGCGGCCGCACCCATTTTCCCCGCGACCCGTCGCTGCTTCAATCGGCTGGAACGGCTCGCAATAATAGAGAATTCGGCCAGAGCGAAGAAGCTGTTGGCAAGCACCAGCAGGAATATGGCCACCAATTCCACTATCAGGTGACTATCCATTCAGACCTGCCGCAATCTGGAGGGCGACGCGTTGATGACTACTGCCTTCGGGTTCTTTATCTGACATGACCTGAATAGCGAGTATCCTTTGCAAGTTTTCGGAGGCGTTCGACTCGTTCCGCGACCGGAGGATGAGTCGAAAACATTGAGGAAAGCCCCTTGCCGGAAAGCGGATTTATGATCATCAGATTCGCGGTTCCCGGTCTTTCGTCCAGCCGAAGCTGCACGGGTGAACGGTGCAGCTTTTCAAGCGCCGTGGCCAGCGACTCGTGTTTGCCGGTCAATTCACCGCCGCGGGCATCGGCTTTGTATTCGCGCTGTCTGGAAATCGCCGTCTGTATGAGCAGCGCAACCAGAGGCGCCACAAGAGCGGCAACCAGCAATCCGATTCCCCCGCCACGGTCATTGCTCCGTCCATAGCCGCCGAAGATAGCACCCCAGCGGGCCACCATAGACAAAATACCAATGGCGCCGGCAAAAGTTGCCGCGATGGTTCCAATCAGCATATCCTTATTCTGGACATGGGCGATCTCGTGTCCCATGACACCTTCAAGTTCGTCCTCGGTGAGAATCTCCAGCAATCCTTCGGTAGCAGCAACCGCCGCATGGTCGGCATCACGACCCGTGGCAAATGCATTAGGTGCCCGCGACGGTACCACATATACTTTCGGCATCGGCATCATGGCCGCTGTTGTTATGCGCCTGACGACTCCGTACAGACGAGGATGATCGCTCTCGGACACTTCACGTGCCTTGTACATTTTCAAAACGAGTTTGTCTGAGTACCAGTAGGAAAAGAAATTCATGGCAGTCGCGAGCACGAACGCTATCACCATTCCGCCCTGGCCACCGGCAAGATAGCCTACCCCCACGAACACAGCCATGAGGACCAGCATTAACATAAAGACTTTCAGACTATTCATAGAGCTTTTCGCCTGTGCAAATCATTGTTTCAACTCGAAGGAAAATCAACAACTTTCCTCACTGAGTATATCGATTCACACGCGGCAAAGTTCCGAAAAAACGGGTAGCTTCCTACTCGTTACCCCAGACAGAACGGGCCGGGCAACCTGCCCGACCCTCTGCCAGAATTCTACCGTGCCTTATCGCACTCGCTTCTTTTTGCTACGTCCGAACGAGGCCTGCTCGGTCGAGTAGCTGACATCAACTGCCGGTTTCTCGTTCGCCGGTCCGACCGGCGCTTGCGCGGCCGGTTTTGATCCGCCACGACGCTTGGATCGGCTCCTGCCGAACCGGGTATCGGACGTCGCCTCTGATTCGGCTTTCGGTTTCTGCTCCTCAACCGATTTCTCTGTCGATTTCTCCGCAACGATCGGCTTTTCTTCGACCGCCGCTTTCTTCTCAGCGACAGGCTTCTCAGCCACTGGAGCGCTCGTTGCCGGCTCCTCTTTGGATTCTCTATTGGCAGTTGCGGCCGGTCTGCGCGTGACGCGTCGGTGACGCATGGTGCGTCGTTGCGGCTCTCTTGGAGCATCCGATCCCGACGTACTCTCTTCAGCCGCGGGGGTGGTTTCTTTCGTCTCCGAAACCTCAGGCTCGATTGCCTGTTTCGGTTCACGCTCTTGTCTCTCAGGCTTTCTCGGCTCCGGCCGCGGAGTCTCCTCAGCCTGTCCGGTTTCCCCGGGGGAGTCATCGCTCTTCAGTTGCGCCGTGACCTTTGCCAGTTCCCGGGCGACGGTTGCCGGATTAAGACGGCCACGACTGGATCGCTCAGCGGCACGAGGTTGCGTTTCAACCTGTTCCTCGACAATCTCGGCGTGCTCTTCTGCTACGATCGGCGCCTTCCGAGGTGGCTGACGACGGCTGTCACCACTACGACCGCGGCTGTCACGACCACGTCCCGTTGACCTCTCGGCCGTGCGCTCTCTCTTTTCGGGAGCTGCCTCGACCGGCTCATCCGTATGTGCACGGTCTGAGGACCGTCGGCGAGGAGAATTCTCATCGGGCTTGCGACGTGATTGTCGACGTTCTCTGCCCTGGGGAGCACCATCCCGCCTCTGGGAGGAGTCTGAGTCACCGCGCTGACTGTCGTCCCGTTTCGGACCGCGACGGTCAACTCCGCGCTGATTCTCTTCGGCTGGTTTGACCGAAGGCGCCGCCTCCACCAGCAACGGGTCACCGGCAGCCCTTATCGCAAACGGTGAGTCGGTCGGACGGGCAGTTCTGCCGCGCTGTCCTCCCGAAGACGGTGACTCGGTCCTGCGGCCTGTGTCGCGCCGGTCCGATGGTCGACGGTCGCTTCCCCGACGGTCCGGTCTACCGCCGCGGCTGTCGCGGGAATCCGGACGGCCTCCTCGGCCACGATCGGCCGAGCGCCCACGGTCCTGTCTCCTGCCGCGGTCAGACGAACGGCCCCGGTCAGGCTTTCTGTCTGAGCCGGTCCGGCGGACAGTCTTCAATTCAAAACTCTCACTCAAAACCGAGGCGCCCACCGCGTCACCGAGAACGTTGATAGGTGTCCGCATACGATCCAGCAGCCAATCAAGCACAAATATCAAACTAAACCCGGCCACCATGGCTTCGTTCGGAAATCCGATCACCCCCATAACCATAAGGAGCATGAAGGCCGCACCGTTCGGGGTTCCGGCAGCCCCAATGGATATGACGGAAGCGCCCAGCGCCAGCCCGAGTAACTGATACCAGGCAAGATCAACTCCGTAGGCCTGGGCGATGAAGACTGAGGCCACAATGATGTACAATGCGCTGCCATTCAGATTTATTACCGAACCGAGCGGCAACACATACGAACCTGCCCGATGCCCGATCTGGTTCTGATCCACCACGCAATCGTAGGTCACCGGCAGCGTAGCCGATGAAGACGCAGTCCCCATAGCAGTGAAAAGAGCCGGAGCCAAATTGCGAATGAACTCGAAAACCGGTTGATTTCCGAAATATCGCACCCCTAAAACCACCAACAGAAGACCGTGAAGCAGAAGCCCGATTACAAGAGTCAGGACAAACAGGCCCATTCCTGGAGCGATTTCCTGAAGACTCCCGCGGCCCGAGGCTACTGAGGTTGCCACCAGGAAGAGCACACCAAACGGCGCTGCGTACAACAGCAACCAGGTGATTTTCAGGACAACATCCCGCACTTCCTTGAAGAACGACACCACCGCTCTGGCCCGAGGCCCGAGAGTGGACACCAGAGAGCCGAAAACTAGAGAGAAAACTATCAGGCCAATGAAACTCCCCGTGGCAATGGATCTGATGAAATCGGCCGGGATCAAGTTGCCCAGCATACCCCCGATTGTCCCGATGTTCGGCGCCCCGACCGGAGACGCCGTCAATTCAAGCCCACGGCCGGGACCGATAACCACGGCCAGAATCAATCCGATGACAACCGCCGCCACCGAAGTGGCCAGAAAGTAGTAGAGCACCTGAAGTCCGGTGCGGCCGAGTTTGCGAAGGTCGCCGAGCGACGCCATCCCGACAATGATAGTCGAGACAATCAACGGAAGAACAATAATACGAAGGGCGTTCACGAACAGCTCGCCGATGAAACCCATGGCAAGCATCCATTCGGGTTTGTAGTACCCGAGTCCCGCGCCGATGATGACACCCAACAGCATCCCGACCGGAATCACGTTTGTGGTTTTAACCGTCATGTGAGTTCTACGATACCAGTCCGTAGTCTCTCCTTTGGTTGGCGACCTCTCTACCGGTCAATGATACTGGCTACCGGTGTTCCTTGCGCCCGCCGGCATATGTTCATCGGCTGTTTCCAAACGCCTGTCGTGATGGTCGCTCAATCGTGTTATTCAGGGCGATCTTTGCCGCCCGCTTATACTACTATCACAATGTTCCGGCGTCCTCCTTGAGGACCCGCTGCCGAAAAATGCAATAGTCTAACAGGATAGAGAATTGCGCCCTGTTTTGCAAGGTATTATAGATCGGATTGCCACGTTGTTGACAAAATCCACGGAGAGCGTCGCCTGCAGGTTAACCCTCCATATCCCTGCCCAGCTGCTCAAGGTCCTCGCTCCGGCCGATTAGCACCAGAACATCCCGTGGGTTAAGCGATGTTGTGGCCGACGGATTGATATCCATCCGCTCCCCCGGCTCCTTGATGCCGATAATCGTTATCCCGTACCTCTGCTTCAGATTGGACTCCGCCAATGTCTGGTTGGCCAGCGGGGATCCCTCGGGAACTGAAAACTCCTCGACAATCAGGCCTTCCCCGCCGACCGTAGCCATTTCCATGAAATCAACAACGTGTGGCTGAAGTGCCGCCTTGGCCATCCGAACACCGCCAAGTACGTGCGGGATAACAACATGATTTGCGCCAGCCCGAAGCAACTTCTTCTCGCCCTCGATGAAATCGGCACGCGCAATGATGTTCAAATCCGGGTTCATGTGACGAGCCGTGAGGGTCAGATAGACATTCTGGGCCTCTTCCGGAAGGGTCGAAATCAGCGTATGGGCACGCTTGATTCCCGCCTCAAGCAGGACGTCGTCGTCGGTTGCATCGCCGGCCAGGGGGACCATACCTTCGCCAACGACCAGATCGATCAAGGCAATGTCTCTCTCGACAACGATGAACGGCACGTTCTTTCCCACAAACTGTCGCGCAACCTCATGGCCCACACGGCCAAAGCCGGCGATTATGTAGTGGTTGGACATCTTCTTGAGCTTGGCTTGCATTTTTCTCCTCGTCACCAAGTGCTTAAACTCCCCCCCGAGCACCTGTTCACTTATGTAAGAAACAACCGTACCAGCTATCGCTACGCCGAATACGATCAAGAATATGACAAACACTCGCCCGCCCGTGCTCAAGGGGGTGACCTCGCCGAACCCCACGGTCGAGAGCGTTATGATCGTCATATAAAGCGCCGAGAGCGGGTCCATGTCCTCGAGGAACATGAATCCAATCACCCCCGCCGAGACACCGACGAAAGAAGTCAGGATTACCCGGCGCAACTTGGCGTTCATACCAAAACCGGCTGTATTTGGGATATCTGGCATAATGTTGGACACTATATACGGAGACTGCACGTCAGAAATCTACAAAAAAACAGAACAGGGTTCTCTTCGATGAGAAAACGTAATACTCCTTGACACCCGAAGGGCAATCCGGTACACATGCCAAGACAACTGACAGACTTTGTGCAAAATGAAAAAATTCTTACTGTATCATCTGCCGGTCATTCTCTACGGATCGCTGATCCTGACGGTATCCTCCATTCCTAATCTCAGGACTCCGGAGATACGCTTTCTGGCTTTCGACAAGGTCGCCCATTTCGTCGAATACGCCCTGTTCGCATTTCTTGCTTTTCGCTCTCTTTCCAATCTGCCTCCCCGCAGGAACGGTTGGGGCGCCTACATCGCGACGCTGATTTGTATGCTCATGTTTTCCTTTCTGGATGAGTTAGTACAATACTACACGCCTGGAAGGCACTGGGATATTTTCGATATTCTGACGGACATCTTGAGCGGCATCATGGTTCTTGGGGCTATCAGACTGTGGTACAACGGAATAAGGCCATCCAGCGACTAAGGGTGTGCAGCTTTTCTACAAGCCCAAAAACCCTTAATACCTTGACAATCAACCGGTTTGTCGTATATTTGGAGCGGTTGATAAAGGGAAAGCTGGGTTACATCTTTTCCGCGAAAATTCACAGTTACTTCATTTGGTCTAACGAATTGTGGGTTAATTGAGGCGCTGGACCTCCGGGTCTTGATCTATCGGGGAGTGGTTACTCCGCAGATCAGTACTTCTGTGGCAGTTAATGTCTGCCCGGTTTGCACATACGGCGCTTGAGTCCCGTCCTGCTGTAGGGATTGGCGGGCCATAATAACACCCGGTTGGTTTGTCCTACCGGGGGAAGTCGGTCTGGGGCCGATGACAAGCAAAAGATAAACAGTTTAGATTAGTGATTATAAACCTGTTCAGGAGGTCTGTTTCGGAATGAATCTCAAAACGACCCTTTGCATTGCGTTTCTGTTCGCCCTGTTGAGTGTACCTGCGTTTGCTCAACAAAGTGAGGCCGATCTGGGCGCACGTGACTCCATTCTGGTGGAGTTAACACAGCCGTCAGTCAACGGCGATGATTCCACTTTCACCATGGATATGTTCATCTTCAACGATTCCAACGATGTTGCCTCTGTAGGCATTGGATTTGTGTGGGATAACCCCAATCTGCAGTTGGTCAATGCTGAAATGACGCCCGAAGCCATCTCGGCATTTAACTTCCTCAAATTCCTCTATTACAAAAACGATATTGATAGCTCCAATGCTTATCGATACTTTCAGTTCGGTGCATCACGCATGTTCGGCCCCGGCATTGCTGCGGGTGAGGGTCGGACGCATTTGGCAACGTATGAGTTCACCCTCTCCGACTGGTCTGTGCTTGATTCGATCTGCATTGACAGTATCGTCTTCAGTGGCAGCACCATAACCAGCTTCGTGGATAACGCCACCAATGTGGAATACAAACCGTACTTTGCCGGCCTCCACTGCGTGGGCGATCCTGATGCACCGCAACTCGGCACACTGGCGGTTGACCCTACGGTATTGAATTTCGAAGCTGAGATCGGTGGCACTGCTCCGCAGCAGTCATTCCTGGTCTCTGAAGCGAGCGACGACGCCATCGCCTATAGCGCCACCGCCTCCGAAGACTGGGTTGTTCTCGGCAATGCCGAGAACTCGACTCCCGGCACAGTAACTGTCGACATCAGTACCACAGGCCTTGGGGTCGGTACTCACCCGGCCCAGATCAATGTGACCTCCGACGGTGCCGGCAATGTAGCCACGGTCAACGTAAACCTGATTGTCACCCAGGGTAACCAGGAACCGGTTCTGGATCCCATTGGCGACAAGAGCGGTGACGAAAATACGCTGATCGCGTTCACCGTGACCGCCAGCGATCCTGACGCTACCGTCCCGGACATTCTGTCAAGCACTCTCCCGACCGGAGCGACCTTTGTCGACAACGGTAACGGAACCGCTGACTTCAGCTGGACCCCTGATTTCACTCAGGCCGGAGCCTACCCGATCACTTTCACGGCTTCTGACGGTGATCTGACGGACGACGAAGCGATTACCATTACAGTGTTCAACGTCAACCGCGCTCCGGAACTTACCGCGATTGGCGATCAGATGGTTGACGAAGAAGCCAACCTGAATTTCACCGTTACGGCGTCCGATCTTGACGACGACGCTTTGACGCTGACCACCAGCACTCTTCCGGGCACCGCGACCTTCGTCGACAACGGAGACGGCACCGGTACCTTTGACTGGACTCCGACCAACACGGAATCCGGCAACTACCCGGTAACGTTCACCGTCACCGACGGCGACGCTTCTGCTGACGAGGCAATCACTATAGTAGTGACTGACATCGACGGCTTCCGTGTCACACCGGGCGTGCTGGACTTCACGGCTATCGTCAATACGACGAATCCGCCATCCAAGGCCTTTAACGTATCCGTCAGTGATGGCAGCCTCGTCGGCTTCACAGTCACTGAAGATGCGACCTGGTTCTCCGCTACCCCGACCTCCGGTACTACTCCGACTGATGTGACTGTCGAAGTGGATATCGCGGGTCTTCTGGTCGGTTCGTACACGGACACGATCACTATCGCGCCGAACATAGGTACGCTGACCAATCTGAAGACTCTGGCACCGGAAGAGCTTGAGCCGGTGTTTGTTGTCGTCAATCTCGATGTAGTCGAACCGGCCAAGATTCTGGCTGTGGACCCCGCCGAGTTGTATTTTGAGGTCTACCAGGGCGCCGCGTCGCTCGACGGTCAGACCTTTAACATTACCGAAGTCGGCGGAACGGCGATCGAGTACTTCCTCGCGCCGGGTGCCGGCTGGATTTCCGTTGCTGATACTACCGGCATGACGCCGGGTACAGCCACCGTTAACGCCTTGTACTCCGGTCTCGCTCCGGGAACCTATCTTGACTCGATCAAGGTCGAGGCTCCTGACGCGGAGAACCCGAATATGTGGGTTAGAATCCATTTGACCGTCAACGAATGCCCGGTTCTCATGACTGAAGACGCCACTGCATTTGACATTCAGATATTCGCCGGTGAAACCGCCGAGCTGAATGGCAACCTGGCTCTGACTTCAAGTCGTCCCGAGGAACTCGGGTTCACGACGATCGCCACTGACTACTTCGCTTTCGGCACCGGCTCCGGCGAAACCCCGGCCACCGTCGGATTTGCCTACGCGCACATGTTTGACACCGAAGGCACGTATGCAGATACGACTGTCATCCTCGGTGCGTCTCTTGAAGAAGGCGTCGACTGCACATCGCAGATCATGCTGGTCGCCAACGTGACCGTCTACCGTCCGCCGAGTGCCGATACGGTTATCGTGGTCAACACTCCGGCCGTACCGGGTCAGCACAATGTTGCCGTGCCGGTGGTCTTCTCCAATAGCTGTCAGCTTGAAGGACTCTCAGTAAGCCTCCAGTGGCAGGGACCGGGCGTGCTGCTCGACTCTGTGTCTTTCGTCGGTTCGGCTATCGAGTATGTCGACGACAAGGTCGCCACGATTGACGGGGGCATGAACGCGGTAAGCATCACGGCCAACGTGGGCACGCAATCGCTCGTCCCGATCGGTTCGCAGCAGCTCTGGGCCAACCTCTACTTCACGCTCGAGTGTGAAATCGAGGACGGCACTTACGCCATCACCTGCAATGCCGACACCGACGTCTCCTTCACCCGCAACTGCGGTGAAGGCTCGGAGACGGATATCCCTGAATACATCCCGGGCAACATCATTGTTGGTTCGGCCTCAAACTTCGTCTGCGGTTACGTGGTCGATCCTGACATGAACGAAATCGTCGGCGCTACCGTCGAACTCTGGGACAACTTCCCGATTGACGATGTCACTATGAGCACCACTTCCTCCGGCATCGGTTCATTTGCCTTCGACGGCATCATGAATGTTCCGTTCGATGTGTACGCCTACATGGATGGTTACTATCCGGGTGTTGTCGAAGACATTAACTTCGGCGAGAAGGGCATCATGATTGTCCTCAATCCGATTCCGGATTACCCGTATGTCACGCCTAGCGAGTGGGTAGACTACTACTGCCCAAGCGGCGAAAACATGTATTTCGGCGGTTTGCTGCCGATCGGAGCGGTAGTCGAAGCCCACACGCAGGACGGCCTGCTGGTTGGTCAGAAAACCGTCATCGAACGCGGTAAGTACGGCTTCATGCCGGTCTATCGCGGCAACAGCGACCTCGACGACAACGGTGCCATGACCGGCGATATCATCAGCTTCACTATCAACGGACTCCCGGCTGTTGCCATGGGCAACACCGAGTATCCTGCGACCAACGACGAGTACATGGCGGTATGTCTCGAAGTTCGCGGCACGACCGAAAAAGAATGCTCGCTCGTATCCGGCTGGAACCTTGTCAGCTGGAATGTCAATACCGACACCGATGCCATCCTCGACGTCCTCGGCCCGATCATGGCTGATATCGATGTGGTCCTTGGCTTCGAACAGGGCGGTCTGACCTACGATCCGGAACTTCCGGAATTCTCGACTCTTCACCGTGTGGACCACCTGAGTGGCTACTGGATTCGCGTGAAGGACGAGGTTGCCGAAGTAACACTGACCACGGTTGGTCTGCCGGTGCCGGAAACGACACCGATCCCGGTTACTGCCGGCTGGAACCTCGTTTCCTACTTGCCAGAAATCGACATGACAGCCGACCTCGGTCTGGCCTCCATACACGACATGCTCACCGTTGCCTACGGTTTCGACACCGACCTCGGTATTCAGCTTTACCGTCCGGATGGCGGCGGTTTCAATACGCTTGCGGACCTGTATCCGTGCAACGGCTACTGGGTCAAGGTAACTGACAACGGCACCCTGATGTATCCGGGCATGGTCGGCGGCGGAGAGGTCTTCGCGACTTCCGTGGCCTCGCAGACCAGCAAGGTCAACTCTCGTGATGCCGGTGTTGTTACGACAACAAACTGGATCAACCTGTACTCTTCGGCCCTCACGCTCGACGGCAAGACGGTTGCATCCGGCGCCACAATCACGGCCCATGCCGCTGACAACGATAAGCTGATCGGCAGCTTCACACTCTCCACCGACGGCAAGTTCGGCTTCATGCCGGTTTATGCCGACGGTTCAGAGGAAGTCAACGGTGTGGTATCCGGTGATGAGTTCTACCTGATGATCGACGATGTTCGCTCCAACGAGACGTTCACAATGGCTGACAACGGCAGCCGGATCGAAGTTGGTCCGCTGACCGCCGGCAAGGGTGCAAACCTGCCTACCGAATACTCGCTGGTCCAGAACTATCCGAACCCGTTCAACCCGACCACCACGATCAGTTTCGCTATGCCGCAGGCCGGCCACGCGAAAGTCGAGGTGTTCAACGTCCTCGGTCGCTTGATTGCCACGCCGTTCAACGGTCAGGCTGAAGCTGGCGAGACGCAGGTTGTCTGGGATGGCCGCGATAATTCCGGCGATCAGGCAGCCTCGGGAGTGTACTTCTACCGCCTCAGTGCCGATACCTACACTGAGACAAAGAAGATGATGCTCCTTAAATAGTAGAGACGACTTCAGACTTGAAATAAGCTGGTGGCCGACCGTAATTGGTCGGTCACCTTGCAAGGTGGTGACTTAGTGAAAGCAACGATTTTGAAACTGATACTTGCTCTGGCCCTGACGATGATTCTGGCGGGCACCAGTGCCGCACAGGTGATACATCCCAACCCGCAATTCATGGTTGTGCGTGACGCGACTTTTTCGAGCACAGTGAACGGTGAGCTACTGCCTGTCGGTACGATTGTGACCGCGTACGATCCCCAGGGAATACTTTGCGGCATTGATACTGTAGCGACATCGCCCGGGCCGGGTGCATACGGTGACATGTTTGTGTATGGCGATGACCCTGAAACGGATGGACTCGATGAAGGGGCGGTGTCGGGCGACTCAGTCTCTTTCAAGATCAACGGTGTCGACGCCACCATCGTGACCGGAGACCCGCTGTGGGTGAATCAAGTTACCGACAGAAACATCCAGCTCACCGTGACCCAGACGATCGCCATGACGGCGATGGCGCTGCCGAACGCACAGGCGGTAGCTCCGGGTGACACGGTGGAAATTACCGTTCAGGTCCGCAACGACGGCGACGGCCTTGATTTCTACGGCGTCAACCTGAGTATGACCCTCCCGGGCGGTTCAGATACGCTGAATCAGTGGGAGGCCCTCGAACCGGATACCGCAGTGTATGCTGCGCCGGGTGAAACGGTCTCTGTCAACTTCTCGGTCCGCTCCTCTCTCTGGGGTGCTGACACAGTGAACACGGTCACGTTTGCCGTCTTCTCTCACCTAGATACGACGGTGACGGTTACCGGCGACGTTCAGGTTATCAAGACTATCACCGATGTTGACGATCCGTTCAGTCTGCTTCCGGGCGCATTTGCCCTCTACCAGAACTACCCGAACCCGTTCAACCCGACCACGGTTATCGCATTCGAGCTATCGTCTCGTTCGGCGGTCGAAGTTGATATTTTCAACGTACTCGGCCAGCGGGTGGACCACATGAATCTCGGATCGCTGTCGGCTGGACCGCAGTCGTTTGAATTCGACGGGACACGGCTGACTTCAGGTGTGTACTTCTACCGCCTGTCGACAGACATGCAGTCGCAAAGCAAAAAGATGATTCTTTTGAAATAGTCTCATTTCTCTTTATCACCACCAAAAAAGACCTCGGCATTCGTCGGGGTCTTTTTTTGTTGTGCTGTCTTTGAAGCAGACCGATATTGACAAATGGCATAGGGATTGTAGGACAGAAAACGTCCCTGAATGTCGGCAGCACACCTCAAACTCGGTTAGCAATTGTGCCACTTGTAGTTAAAGCCGTCGGGAAGACTGACAAGGGACTCGTAAGGGCGGGCAACGAAGACTATCTCCACCTTGATGAGAATAATCACGTCTATGCGGTCTGCGACGGCATGGGTGGACATCAAGCGGGCGAGGTAGCCTCAATGACCGCCTCAGAGACTATCCTCAACGCCTTCACGCATTTCAGAAAACCGTTGCTGGACGACCCTGAACTTGGCCTGGGGAAGACCCTCCCCCCCAACGGCGAGTTGCTGGTCAAGTCTATCAGACTGGCCAACAGAGCCATTTTCAACGCCGCTTTGTTGGACCCCGAACTGTCCGGTATGGGCACGACAATTGTCTCGATAGCGATTGAGGCGGACATCATGTCAGTCGCGCATGTCGGTGACAGCCGGGCCTACAGACTCGGAGAAAAAGAACTCACACCACTCACCAAAGACCATTCCTGGGTGGCGGAGATTCAGGAGAGCCAGAATCTGTCGGCGGAAGAAGCCAGTTCGGTGGTCGGCAAAAACGTCATAACGAGAGCGCTGGGCGTCAGAGAAACTGTCGAGGTTGATTGCAGAGTGGTAAATGCGGTCCCCGGCGATGTTTTCATTCTCTGCTCGGACGGCCTCTGCGGGTTTGCCGATGACGACGAGATATTCAATGTCGCCTCGAAATCTCGCAATAATCTCAAGCAGATGACGACCGACCTCGTACAAATGGCCAACGACCGAGGAGGCGCCGACAACGTGACAGTCCTCGCAATAGCGATTGTTGAAGTCGATGAAACTCCCCTTCCCGAGATAGAAGTTTTTACGCAGGCAGCCGAATCGGAACGGACACTCAAAGCCGAGGACGGCTGGCTCAAGAAACTGGCTGAGTATGATGCAGCCGTGGAATCCGAGTCCGCAGACAAACCAGAAAAAGGTGGCAATACTATGCTTCTCATAGGCATTTTTGCCATCTTTATTATTGTGGCGGTGTTGATTATCTGGTGTCAGACGGACTGAAGCACTGCGGTCCTCTTGTTGAGCGTTGAAGTTCTATTCCGATCAAATCAAGGTCACATCAAAACTATTGACAATTTTGCGGTTGCTGTCGCACTATCGGGGCCTGTAACATATTGTCAATACGCCCATAGCTCAATTGCATGGAGCGTCTGACTACGGATCAGAAGGTTGGGGGTTCGACTCCTCCTGGGCGTATTTTTCTTTGTCCAAAATCGCCCTCTTCCCGCTCTGAGCAACACGATCCGAAATATGAACAGTCTGACCATTCCTGGCGGAATCCCATCAAGAAAGCTCGCGATTTGACGAAAATAGGAAGAAGCCGTACTTCCCCGCGCTGAACCTTCCAAGGAAAGCACCAGATGAAGTACGATAAAGAGGGGCCCGCGGCCGTATTACGGCTGCACAAAGAAATAATTGCATGTTTACTGTCCACACCAGGCTTGTCATCTTGATTCTGACCGTAGCTGTAGGCTTTCTCGGGGGGCTCTACTTCTGGGGACAGAATGAATCCGCGCAAGTCGGCGAAGTCATCACTAAACTCTCCCACGATGGATCCAAAAAGCTTCAAGAGCTCATAGAAGTACGGGGCAGTTCGCTGAAGGTCCTCGCTGACGACTACTCGTGGTGGGACGAGATGGTCACTTTCGTGTCCAATGGTGATTCGGTATGGGCCAAAGACAATATCGAGACGGGTCTCCGCACATTCGACGCTTCTGCGGCATGGGTCTGCCGCACCGATCTGTCCCTCGTGCATACCGCGCACAATCTCGAAGGACATCCCGTGCTCGAACTGCCGTTCTCTTCGGCGGACAAGACGACGCTATTCCGTAACGGCTTCTTCCCGAATTTCTTCGCGAAAACCGATATGGGACTTCTCGAAATCTATGGCGCTCCTATTCAGTCCCTTGGAGGAGACGAGCGCACCTCGCCGGAGCATGGTTTCCTCTTTGTGGCTCGTCTCTGGACCGACGAGACGCTGAAAGAATTCGGCCGCGTTCTCGACGCGGATCTGTCGCTGTCAACCCTCCCTTATCAGTCTGCGACGGCGACGGCTGACGACAGCCCGAAAACGATCCGTCTAGTGGACACACTCCCGGCCTGGGATGGAACACCTGTGGCCATAATTCACGGCGACGGCGAAGCACACGCTCTCAACGAAACCACGCGTATCCTGAGTCTGGGTAAGAAACGAGCGCACGCTTTTGCGGCGACTCTGCTAATACTGCTGTTTCTGGCGTTGTATCTCTGGATTAGCCGTCCCCTTGCCAGAATATCGAAAGCCCTTACAACCGGCAATGTCGATCATCTGATAGAGCTTGAAGAGCAGCGAACCGAATTCGGTCGCCTCTCCCGTCTGATCTCACGATTCTTCCGGCAAAAGAAAAGCCTTGAGAACGAGGTTGCCGAACGCAAGGCTGCCGAACGAGAATTGAAGAAGCTGATGCTGTCTGCCGAGCAGTCTGCATCAATGATCTGCATCACTGACAGAGATGGCGCTATTGAGTACGTCAATCCGAAATGGTGTCAGGTGAACGATATATCTGTCGAAGAGGCCCTTGGCAGAGTGCCGCATGTCCTTGATCCTTCCGTGCATGAGGAATGCTTCCACCACGACGTGTGGCAGACCATCACGGCAGGACAAACCTGGAGCGAGCAGGTTCGGCACAAACAGGCCAATGACGAGACAATCTGGGAACGATGCGTTATTTCCCCGGTGAAGAATGACGAGAATGAAGTGGATAACTTCATCATCATCAGCGAAGACATCACGAAAGAACACCTCGTGCAGAGAAAGCTGGCCGAGTCGGACAAGATGGCGGCAGTGGGCACGCTGGCGGCCGGTGTGGCACACGAGTTCAAGAACTACCTCGCCGGCATAATGGGGAACGCCTCGCTGGCCCTGGAAGACATCGACGGACCTTCCGGAGTAGAATCGGCCAGAATCGCCCTCGAACAGGTAGTCGAGCTTTCCGAACAGGCCAACGAAGTGGCAATGTCGCTGCTGACCTATTCCCAACCGAGCTCCAAATCAGCCAACATGGAAAGTCTAGCTCAGATTCTGAGGAAGACGCTCACTCTGGTTGGCAAAGAACTGCAGGATAGACAGATTCAGGTTGTCACCAATATCGATGAAATACCATTGGTACAGGCCTCTGCCAGTGCCATCCAGCAGTTACTGATAAATCTGCTGGAAAACGCCATACACGCCGTCACCGGAAACGGAGTGATCGTTGTCGTTCTCACGCACGAAAACGGTTTTGCCAAACTGAGAATCGGCGATACCGGCGCAGGAATTCCGGAAAAGATTCTCACGCGGATATTCGATCCGTTCTTCTCCACCAAGGGAGTGTGGGGCAAGGAAGACGTGGCAGGGACCGGCATGGGCCTGGCCATCTGCCGTAATATCGCTCGCGAGCACAAAGGCGACCTCACGGTCGAATCCATTAGGGGGCAGGGATCTACTTTCACACTGACGCTTCCACTCGTCGATGCCGCCAGACGGGAATCCTCGATTGAACTCAGCGACGGGTTATCGTTGAAAATCCTCGTATTCTCAGGTAATGACTCAGTGCGAAATCACTTCCTCGGGCAAGCAGGATTTGCGGCAGCCGTAGACTGTATCGACAGCGTCGCGAGGGTAACCACCAATACTCTGAAGAAGACAGACCTTGTGCTCTGCGATGCCAAGTTTGTCGGCAAAATCGAACTGCTGAAGCTCGCTGATCTGTGTCAGGCGGCATCTCTCCCCTACGTGGTGGTTAACATCCGCGAACGGGAATACCAATTGGAGCCGGTGTTTGATGCCGCCACAACGTGTTTCAGTGGTCTGCCAAGTCTCGACGAAATCATGGGACAGCTCCAGGCCGGTGGCAATCCGGCGAAGACTGCCTGACCGATCGATCTTAGAATCCTGACATTCTTCCGCGCTTTGACATTTCACCCTGACGCGATTCTGCGTATATTGCCGGTTCAACCAACGGAGGTTACAATGCCGGTAGTGAAACACTCTGACATGAAAATGGAAACCGTTGCCATGGACGGCGTCAAGGACGTCACCCGTGCCAATGTAATAGGTCCGACCGAAGGCTGGGACGATAACACGCTGCGCGTTTTTCGTATGGGACCGGGCGGCAACACGCCGAAACACCAACATGACTGGGAACACGTCAATCACATAATCAAGGGCAAGGGCAGGCTGATGATTGGCGACGAAACCTTTGCGATTCAGGCCGGTGACTTCGCATACGTTCCGCCGAATACACTGCATCAGTTCACGAACCCGTACGACGAACCGTTCGAGTTCATCTGCATCGTCCCCAATCGGGGGGCCTATTGACGCCGGACTGACCTTGGTCTCTGAAGTGAGAGAGCCGGAGAACGCTTCAGACTTGCACGCTCTCGGAGCGTTGGCGTTGGCGAAGATCCCGCAGGTATGCGACGGCTTCATCCCGGGTCGGAAAGAAGTGAGGCGTTTCCTCTCCCACTCGACGATAGCCATCGGCGATAGTCAGACGCGTGATAGCGTATCCATAGCGCGCGATCCCCTCCGGATACACCCAGCGATAGAATGAGCTCTGGTGGTGAATCGCATAGTCTTCCACCAGCTCATAGTCGATCGTAAGCTTTGACATGTCGACCAGGGCATAACCGCGCTTCTCGGCACACTGAGTCTCCAGACAGTACTCTATCATATCATAGAGAGCCTCAAGCTGATCGCTCGTGACAATATGGACCTTGTCGAGACCCGTGATCGTGAGAATGTTAGTATCGTGGTCGTATTCCAGGACAAGATTTTCGAGAATCATGTGCCAGCTCCCTAACGTGTTCCGTGCCCTTGCCTACTATAAATGATCGGCTTTTCGTCCTGATTTCTTCATCAATTCAGTTCTCAATACCTGCCGCAAGACACCCACAACTGTACGATTTCTTTGAATCAATCGGTGCCGAACCGAGTATATTGGAAAAGAAGGAGGCGCTATGTCCAATCCAGCGATTTTTGCCGCAACTACCGTTGCGACGACTGCAGCCGCAGCGGCGGCAGCAGAACAAATGCGGCAGGAGGAAGAAAACATGACCGGATATAACAAAGAGGATCTCGACGGCTGGGAATTCAAGATAGTCCGCTCGGCAATGCAGAAGTTCAAGAACCGTGAGGTCCTTCAACAACTCTGCCAGGAGGAAGCCCAGGCAGGCTGGGAAATGGTCGAGAAGTTCGATAACAGCCGGATAAGGTTCAAGAGACGCGTGGAACGACGCAGCAACGACCATCTGGTGACAATCGACCCCTACCGCACACGAATGAGTGGCGACGGAAGCGGCACCACTATTGCCATCATCATTGGTGTTTGCGTCATGATTCTCGGCGGATTGTTGTTTGCCTTTCTGACCTTCGGTCGATAGCAGTTTGAACAGACACGTCAATTCAAGGCTCCTCCAGTAAGGCACCTAGCGACAGCGGTTTTGCCTTGCGTGTTCTCGCCTTGGCAATATCTTGCCTTCGTGAGCAACGAATACCTACAGACTACCGGGACGATTTTCGACCTCAAGCGGTACGCCCTTCATGACGGCCCCGGCATCCGGACTACCGTCTTCATGAAAGGCTGCCCGCTCGACTGCTGGTGGTGTCACAACCCGGAAAGCCGTCAGCCGGAACCGGAACTCGTTCAGATTGCAACCGGCGACGGTTCTCGATGTGAGACCGTTGGCCGCGAGATCACCGTGAGTGAACTGGCGAATGAAGTACGGAAAGACGAGTTGTTTTTCGACGAGTCCGGCGGCGGGGTGACGTTCTCCGGCGGCGAACCGTTGATGCAAATCGACTTCCTTGAGGCCTCCCTCCGCGCCTGCCGCGAACTTGGCATACACACTGCACTGGATACTACCGGCTATGCCCCACGCGAAGATATGGAGAGCATCGCGGACCTGGTCGATCTCTATTTGTATGACCTCAAACTAATGGACAACGAGGCACACCAGAAATTCACCGGCGTGCCGAACGATCTTGTACTGGAAAACCTCGCCTGGCTGGCGAAAGAGCAGAAGAACGTGCAGATACGCATCCCGATGATCCCCGGCATCACCGACACAGACACAAACCTCGATGCCATCGCGCGCTACCTGGCGGACCTGGACTACTTCTGCGAAGTCAGCCTGCTCCCGTACAACCTGTTTGGCGAAGACAAACTCCACCGGTTCGGGATGACCAACAAACTGGGGCACATTCGCCCGCAAACCGATGTTGAACTCACTGACAAGGGAAACCGTTTCACGCAATGTGGCTTCACCGTACACATTGGGGGTTAAACAGACATGAACGACAGGATCACAAAACTCCGACAACAAACACTCGACGCTGAGCCGTTCATCTCACTCGAACGCGCCGAATTGCTCACTGAGTTCTATCAGTCCGGCAAGGCAGAACGCGTCTCGATTCCGGTCGCCCGAGCACTGGCGTTTGAGCATCTACTCCAACACAAAAAGCTCTGCATCAACGACGGTGAACTGATTGTCGGCGAACGCGGTCCAGCTCCCAAAGCAACTCCGACCTATCCGGAAATATGTACCCATACACTCGGCGATTTTGATATCCTGAACGATCGCGAGAAAGTCTCGTTCAGAGTTGACGAGAAAACACGACGTGTCCAACAGGAAAAGATTATTCCCGCTTGGTCGGGACGGTCATTGCGAGATCGCATATTCGAAGAAGTCGATGATGCCTGGAAGGCAGCCTACGAGGCGGGTGTATTCACTGAATTCCAGGAACAACGCGCCCCGGGGCACACCGTGCTCGACGGCAAAATCTATCGCAAAGGTTTCCTGGAGTTCAAAACTGACATTCAAGAAAGTATCGAGAATCTTGACTTCTACTCCGACCCGGAAGCGTTTGCAAAGCGTGAAGAACTCAAAGCAATGGGCATCGCCGCTAATGCCTTGATCCTGTTCGCGAACAGATACGCAGATCGGCTAGCCGAGCTGGCAGAATCTGAATCTGACTCCGATCGAAAAGCCGAATTGGAACAGATGGCCGCCATTTGCCGCCGCGTGCCCGCCAATGCCCCGGAGACCTTCCAAGAGGCGCTGCAGTACTACTGGTTCGTACATCTCGGCGTCATTACGGAACTGAACACGTGGGATTCGTTCAACCCCGGACGGCTGGATCAGCACCTCCTCCCCTTCTACGAGAAAGAGATCGCAGCCGGGACTCTGACCGATGAATCCGCGCGCGAGCTGCTGCGATCGTTCTGGGTGAAGTTCAATAACCAGCCCGCTCCGCCGAAAGTTGGCGTCACCGCCCAGGAGAGCAATACCTACACCGACTTCTGTCTGATCAATGTTGGAGGAGTCAAGGAAACCGGCGAGGATGCGTCAAATGAATTGAGCTACATGATCCTCGACGTTATCGAGGAAATGCGGCTGCTCCAGCCAAGCTCCATGGTTCAGATCAGCAAGAAAAACCCGAACCGACTACTTGAACGGGCACTCAAGATCATCAAGACCGGATACGGGCAGCCCTCCCTGTTTAACACCGATTCGCTCGTGCAGGAAATGATCCGCCAGGGCAAGTCAATCGAGGATGCCCGCAACGGTGGTTGCAGCGGTTGTGTCGAGACCGGTGCGTTTGGCAAGGAAAGCTACATTCTGACGGGCTACTTCAACCTCGTCAAAGTGCTCGAAATCACGATGCACAACGGGACCGATCCTCGCACCGGCAAGCAGATCGGCATCGAGACGGGCGATCCTAATACGTTCGAGTCGTTCGACGAATTCTACGCGGCATTCGACAAACAACTTCGACACTTCATTGACATCAAAATCAAGGGCAATCTGATTATAGAACGGCTCTGGGCGCAATATCTCCCGGCACCGTTTATGTCGATCCTGATTGATGACTGCATTGCCACCGGCAAAGACTACAACAACGGCGGCGCTCGATACAACTCGTCATACGTGCAGGGCGTCGGCATGGGGTCGGTGACCGACTGCCTGACGGCTATCCAGAAGCAAGTGTACGACGACAAGACTCTGTCTTTTTCTGATATGCTGACAGCCCTCAGTAGCAACTTTGAGAGCGCTGATGCGCTTCGCGACAAGCTGTTGAATGACACGCCGAAATACGGCAACGACGATGATTACGCCGACGACATCCTTCGCCGCGTATTCGAGAGCTACTTCGCCTGTGTCGATGGTCGCCCGAACACCAAGGGCGGACACTTCCGCGTGAATCTGCTGCCGACGACTTGCCACGTTTATTTCGGCAGCGTGGTGGGTGCTATGCCCGACGGTCGACTCGCTCGCGAGCCTCTGTCCGAAGGCATCTCCCCCGTTCAGGGCGCCGACCGAAACGGGCCGACGGCCGTGCTCAAGTCTGCAGCTAAGATCGATCATCTCCGAACCGGCGGAACGCTCCTGAACCAGAAGTTCACACCGCAAATCTTGGAGAGCTCCGAGGGCATGACCAAGCTGCTCCATTTGGTGCGGTCATACTTCAAGATGGACGGTCATCATATTCAGTTCAATGTGGTTGATGTCGCGACTCTCCGCAAGGCACAGGAGCACCCGGAGAGGTATCGTGACTTGATCGTCCGGGTAGCCGGTTATAGTGATTACTTCGTTGATCTGGGAATCGACCTCCAGAACGAGATCATTCACAGAACGGAGCAGTGTTTGTAGGCCGACGTCTCTCTTGTAGCGCAGGTCTTGTCGTGCGCGGCACACGCCTGTGTGCCCGTTTGAAATCGAAACTCGCGTTTTTGAGGTGAAACCGTCGGTAGCCAACCCGTGGCCGGGTTGGCTACCAGAAACCCGGTTCGGACCTCGGCGGGTTCAAAAACCGTACCTTTTTCAGCAAACAGTTTATGGTGGGATTGGCAGAACCCTATTTCAGCAACATCATCTTCTTCGATTCCGTCACGCCGTCGGCAGTCAGACGGTAGAAGTACACTCCGGTCGAGACCGCGTTGCCGCCGTTGTCCTTACCGTCCCAGGTAACCGTGTAATCGCCCGCAGGACATTCGCCGTCGACAATCGTCTTCACCCTCTGCCCCAACGTATTGTAAACGCTGAGCGTCACATCACTCTTTGTCGGCAGGGTAAACGAAATCTCTGTCGACGGATTGAAAGGGTTGGGATAGTTCTGCGATAGAACGAACCCGTCAGGCAGGGCCGGGTTGTCCGGGTCGGTTACGTCGGACGGATCGTATTGAACCGACGACGCATAGATGTTCATGCCGTTTTCTCTCGGGTCAACCCAGGTGAACCATGCCCGCCCTCGATAGGCATCGGTGTGCGGCGCAGCCATGAACTCGGGTGACGCGCCTGACAGAGCTTGGTTGACTCCCGAAGGCGTCTGAGACGCATCGAAAAGCTGATAGTACACCAGTCGCTTGCCCTCACGCTGATCAATCCAGGCGGCGCTTATCGCTCCGTTGTTGGAGACCGAGACGGTCGGCTGCGAAGCATTGGAGAGCGTGTCATCGGAAACCTGCACCGCCACCGGTGCGAGTTTCTCAAACGGGTCCACCCAGGTGAGATACGCTTTCCGCGCGCCGTCGTCGGTACCGGTCCACAACAGGGCAACACCGTTGCTCGGGGCGATGTCGGCGGCCATCTCATCGATAGCCACGCCCGAAACCGACGACGGGTATTCAAATGCTCCCCCGGGGGTTTGGTTCGGATTGTACCATTTTGCCTTAACGGTCGGATTGGCCAAGCCTATGTCAAGCCAGACGACATAAAAGAGGTTGGCAGAATCTCGACCCACGTAGAGGCTGGTAGCCGAACTGTCGGTGACGCCTGTCGAAATCAGGAACTCGTCACCATCGAGGGATCCATCTGTTGCCAGCCATCGTCCCCACACCTGCTCGGAACCGTCCCGCTTGTCGATCCAGGCGACAAACCCCTGCCCGTCGGCAGCGAGAGCAATTCGTGGTGAAGACTTTATGGCGTTGGCGTTTGTATCGGAAAGCATAAACTCGTTTTCTGAAAAATCGGCTGTGTGCGTACAGAACCGACCGTAAATTCGCTGCCCCGGAATGCCTGAAACCGGGCGACTGTCCACCCAGACAATCAGTGATCTCGTGTCGCTGACTGCCGCTGAAGGCTCCGACTGCAAAGACATACCAACATCCTGATTGACTCGGCGTGAGGCACCGAAGTAATCACCGGCAACGGTGAGCGGTCTTACAAACACGTCACCGGCGTCGTACCGTCGATCACTATAGCACACAATATTGCGCCAGTTGTTGGTCGATAGAACAAAGGGACTGCCGGATGGTGACCCGAGAACGTCATCGTTGACCGCCGTCTCCGATGGTAACAAGCCATTACCGGAAGCATCGAACAGCATCAGACTGATATCTGCGTCTTCGGAATCGAACTCTGTCCACACCAATGCCTGACGGTCCGAAGCGTCCATCGTCATGGCCGGATTCCATCGCTGCCCAACACCGTTCAGATTCATGGTGTCCGGGGCCGCGGATGCAACCAGCCCGCTATCGAAGGCCAACTGCAGAATGCTATTGGCGGCGCCAAAATCAGCCCAGGTGGCAACGACGTCGGAGACAGAAGTCGTCCCCAGATGCAGATCACTGTTGGTCACCGCGGGATCGCCGCTGGAAATGAGTTGATTTGATCCGACCAGACCTGTCGTCTGATCGTATCTCTGAAGGTATATTTCACGGCCGGTTCGGTCGTCTTCCCAACCGATCACGTATTTGTCCTGAGAAGAATAAACTACTTCGGGATTGCGTTGAGCGGCAAGATCGTTGGGCGGTGCGATCAAAGCAAAGTCGGCGCCTATCGCAGCGCCGGCACCAGTAAACTGCCGGGCATAAATGTCTGCTCGACTGTTTCGATAGTCCTCCCACGCCACGACATAGCCGGAGCCGGGAGCAACGGCCAGCGACGGCACACTGCGTTCGGCGGAGCCACCGTCGGAATTGATCTGAGTCGGTCCGAGAATCGAATTGCCCGAACCGGAATACAAACGCATCTCGACGGTTGACCCGATCGACGTGTGGTTTTCCCAGGCAACGACCATCTGGCCGTCCGGAAAGACATCGACATCGAACGGTCCGGCAAATGAACTTAAGCTGGTGTCATTGACGAGGAAAGGCGCGAGGTCAATCGACAGATCGCTGGTGTACCGTGAGCCAAAGACGAGACCTCTCGTCCGATCGCGGTAGAACAAACATATTCTCGAAAGCGTATCAACTGCGAAAACAGGGTCCACAAAATCGGCACCAACGGTCGATCCCGCCACAAGCACGTTATCACCGACGGGATTCCCGGATTCATCAAACCTCTGCCAGAATATCTTGTAACTGCCCATCCGCTCGTCCTGCCAGACGACCAGCCAGCCGCCATCTTCGAGTGCTACCACCCGGGCCTCGCCTTGCGCAAACTGCGCCGGCATCGCCGACTCTGAGATGAGCAAGTCAGAAACATCGCTGGCCAGCGACCGGGAATCGTCCCAGGGATGCTCATCAAGCGCCCTGAATGACAGATCGAGGCCGTCCAGACGTCCGCCGCGAACACAGTCGGAATTGAACCCGAAGACTGCAACAGGCATCAAGAGGCAGAAAGAGAGAATGGCTATCACAGAAGATTTCATAGTCATATCCACCGGCAAGGTATTTTGCGTGATCGTGTCGACCCACAATACAACAAATCCGGTGCCCTTTGAAACGGTTTTTCGATGATTCCGGTCTGGCGAACCAGCGCGAGTACGGACGCACCAACACATTGCATCCTATGGTTTTACGCGCGTGACCACAATTGGTTGCACAACACGAGGGATCGAAAGCCATTTTCGTTATGGTTGTTTGCAATTGCGTGCACATTTTGTTATCCTAACACTTGCCCAACGTCTGCGTTGAAGTTGATCATTTTTCTCTGAAGACCTTGGCGCCGGACGTCCGAATGGAACTTAACCGTGTGCGGTCCGTAGGTAGAATTAGAGCAATAACGCTCTCCACCGGCGAAATACCGGGCCCTTTGGGGAGCCAAAGATGCATGTTTTAGTTGCAGGAGGCGAGCGACGGTATGATTAAGCATCCATGGGGTGGTGATGATGAAGGATAGCGCAGGTTGAATCAACCACGCTGCTGAGCGACAGACTATGAAACTGATTCTGAGGATATTCATTGCGGCGACCCTGTTCGCCCTGATCGGTTGCGGTCAACTTCTTGCCCAGACACCTACTGAACAAGAAGACGACCTAGGGTCGCGCTATGGACTATTCGACGTGACAATCGATGAGTTGTCACAGGAGTTGGCCGATGAGTATCTGGATATCTTGACTCGCGTACAAAACGCCATCGAAGACTACTCCGATCTACTTGCGGATATGGATGCCAAATCACGACAAGAGCACGAAATATCTACCGATGTTCTGAAAGCTGGTCTCAAGGACGGCACCTACGAAAGGGACCCTGACCAGTTGATCCATGACATCCACGCCCTGGTCGACACCCTCAAGGACATCGAGGCATCGCACAAGGCCAAGTACAACACCAACAGTCCCCGTTGCTGTCGAGTTGTGCGCAACCTCCGCAAAGAACTGGTTATCGTGGTTGATCTGATTGAAGACTACGACGACCAGCAGCTTGACCATCTCCTCCAGAACAAGGGGATTCAGGAATACCTGGAACAGGCGGCCAAGAAGTGGACCGTCATTCTCGATGGCACCGAGGTCGACACGGAGAAGCTGGAAAAGGCAGTGGAAGAGTATGCCAAGGGACTTGAGAACTTACACATTCCCGGAGAGGAAGTAATCTTCATTCCCCGGGCGCCGCAGCCGCCGCGAGTCGGGGCACCGCCAGATCCGGGCCGCGTGCCAAACTGGTTTGAGGATAGCGACCACAGTGAAATCGGTCTTGTGAGGAAGTACCAGGACAGCTTGGCGGTCAGTTCAGGGAGTGCACCTATCGAAATCACGCTCCCCGTGGGGGACCTCAAGATTGTCGGGTGGGATGATGACATGATTGTTGCTCGTCTCGCAATTGAAGTCAGCTCAAAGACCAGAGCCAGAGAAAAGCAATTCGTTGCTGACACCGATCTCAAAGTCACAAAGGCCGGGAACGGCTACAGCATACTCGCACAGTTGCCTGAGATTTCGGATACCGACACCAAGATTCTGCGAAGCGTCCTGTACGTCAACGTACCGATGGCCAATCATGTAATGGCAGAAGGTTCCTACGGCACAGTCGGCATCAACGATCTGGAGGGCGGTCTCACCGTCCGGAGCGCATATTCCAACGTCAATATAGACAATGTCGAAGGATCGGTTGAGGTATCGAATTCCTACGCGAGTATCTTTCTCTCGGAGGTCACGGGAGATATCTCCGCCTCAAACCAGTATGGGGCTATCAGCATCAGTGAATGTCAGGGGGCGTTGATAGTCAACAACCTGTACGCCCAGGTGCAACTGGCTGATTGCGAGGGTGACGTCAGGATCAAGAACTCCGGCCAGATTCGTATCGACGATCACCACGGCAACATGACCATCGACAACCAGTACGGCCAGGTAGAGATTGCAGAGAGCGTTGGCGATATCGTGGCAAACAACGCCTACCAGCCTCTGATTCTTCGAGATATCGACGGCGACGCGCATCTGACGAACATGTATTCCCATGTGTATGCATTCGGTCTCAACGGTGAGTTGACAGTCACTAACAACAGTGGAGCGATTCAAGGCGAACGGCTGCAGGGACCTGTATACTTGACAAACAACAACGGTGACGTGAATCTGACGCTCGACGATAGATTCGCCGGCGAGACATCGACAGTCGAAACCCAGAGCGCGCGAATAATACTCACTTTCGCCGATCTGCCTGACCTGCGAATCGAATCACGCACCGACGGAGGACACATCAAAAGCTCGCTCGCCTATGATTCCTCCGATGAAGGCCGTTTCAAGACCGCCAAATGGGTTCTCGGCGACGGCAGTGGACTTCTCTCACTGTCAGGCAAGGGAGTCAGTGTGGTGGTTCGCGAAGAATAATGCTGCACAGAACAGATATAAACAGAACCGCCGACCGGACCAAGCCGATCGGCGGTTTTGTCATTTATGGCTGTGCCTGAACCGGCTACGCCGTAATCGGCTCCTCAATACGCTCCATCTCGTGACGAATGTCTTCGTCCAGAGCCGTAACGGAGTCCTGATCATAGTAAAGCGCGGACTCGGTGTGAGTCAGACTCTCCAACTTGCTGGTGAGGAACTCTACCGAGCGAAGGTTATCCATCGTACTTTCGATTGTTGAAGCCACCAGACCTCCCGGATCGACGATGGCTCCGGATTCGATGCCGTGTTTCACTTCGTCCGCCTTCTGGAGCATGCTGGCTGAGCTTCTCCTGACATACTCGGCGTAAGTTGAAGTAGTACTCTTGAGAGTCTCGAGGAACCCCCGCTTGACTTCTTCACCCATTGACTGACGTTGCATAAGTCGGTTCTCTTCGAGAAGAGACTCCACCGCCGCATACTGCTCAAAGAGCATCCGGTTGGCCTCAATCAGGATATCGTCGGTGGAACCGATGTCCATCTCGAGATATTTGGATTCACTGACGGTTTGCTGGAAAAGATGCTTCTCTACTACCAACAGGTTTTCAGGGGTAAGCCCGAGATTGTCGCGGATGATCCTGCGGTTCTCAGTATCGAGACGAGCCTCTGTCGGCTGATAATTCGCGATCGGGAACTGCGAGACGATATTCGCGAGGTTCACAATCTGGCCGGGTACGAGCTCGGGATCGTCCGCTCCGGGCGTAAACACGTTGTGGTGACGACCGACACTCTCGCAGATGGTCTCCGGCAGACTCCACTGTTCAAGCAGGAACTGCCCGATGCGAGCATGATTGGTTCCCCATTGCTCTTCTTCAAGATCAACAGAGGAGTGCCCGCCAGCCGTGTTCTTCCACACTGTCGCGAACTGCTCAGGAAACGAATTCTCGAGAATCAGGAGACCAATATCATGAAGAAGCCCGGCAACAAAAACCTCTTCGAGATTACGATATCCGATCTTCTCGGCAATTGTCCGCGACGCTATGGCCACCTCAAGAGAGTGACGCCAGAATCTTACCCGATCCATTCCTGAATGCCATTTGTCGGTCATGCTATAAATGGAAGTCGACAGAGCCAGCGCCATGACCTGACGCGTTCCCAGAGTCACGACCGCCTGTGTCATAGAACCGATCTTCCGTCCAACACCGTAGAAGGGTGAGTTGACGATTCTCAACACTTTGGTTACCAGTGCCGGATCCTTTGTCAGGATTTTCGCGAGGTCATCCGCCGATGAGTTTTCGTCCCGTGACACGCGCATTACTTCCGCAAGCGTCTGCGGCAGCGAATACAGCTTTGCGCCGTCGTTGATTACTTTGTTAATAAGCTCAGTATTCATCGAGAAATCTCCTTACTCCGTATGTCGGCGAGATTCGGGTATTCCTGAGCCTTGAGAGACGGTATTACCGCAGGTCTTTTGCCTTCTTCTGAAGCCGATCCAAACGATGCCTGATCTGCGCCAGGCGGGGACCTTCAAAGGGGCATGCTTGCGCAGCTTTGCGGGCGTAAGAAAGAGCCGCAGCAACGTCCTTGATACGATGCTCGAAGTACTTGGCCAACTCGATATTCGACTCAAAGGCCTCCCGGCCTATTCCTTCAGACAATTGCTGCCAGAGCGCCACCGCCTGCTCCCAATCACCCGTCTTCTTGAACGAATACGAGTGATACAGCACTGCATCGAGGCCAATCTCACCCTCCGACGCCATCTCCATACGATCATACAGATCAGCCACCTTTTCGTGCTGTCGGCGACGGCCGTATACACGGGCCAGAGAGTGCATGTCATCGGCGCTCTCAAGAGTCTCCCCCTCAGATGAGAAGATATCCGCTACGTGCAGCAACAGAAAATACAGCGACAAGATGTCCAGCCGATTGTGTTCAAGAACTGTCCCCATTTGAGAAGGGTCCTCGGTGCCCAGCCAATCGAAATAGACCGAAGGAATCAGATAGCCCGGAACGTCCCCCTCGCGGTAGTAACCGAATATCTCCCGCTCGATATTGGTCAGTGAACAATCGCGAAGACGTCGTCGAAACAACCGCCGAGTGGCATGCAACAGATCAATGTGCCCCTGACAGGGCAACTCGCGGGCTACCCGGTTGACAATCATCCGGTCACGCACCAGCGGAGCGTCGAAGGCCAGGCCGTTGTAGCTAACAATCGTTCGACCGTCGTTCAGTTCATCCTGCAGACACTCAAGCATTCCGGCCTCGTCGGCGTAGTCTGGAAGGACATACTGGCGGACCTCAAACCCCTGCTCAGTGAGGGATCCACATCCGATCAGAAACGCAACCGTCCCCGCGCCACCGAGGCCCGTCGTTTCAGTGTCGAAAAATACTAAATCGCCGAGCGCCACCTCTCCCTCGCATGCTCCCGCGGAAAAGGAAGCGGCCGCGGCGGCATCGGACTGCTTCGCGGGGGCAAGGCTGGCATTGCCGTAGGAGTGGCCGAATCCGTACAGGCGTGTCACCAGACAGAACACGCCCCCAGATCCCCGCACCAACTCCCCGCCCAGTGCCTCAGCGAGACGTCCATAGCGCGAGGGCAAGGCCGGACTTTTGCCCGGTTTCTTCTCCGCAACGATGTGAGTCCTGAGGCGATCAAGTTGATCGCCCAGTTTGTCAGGGTTGGTTTTGCGCGTCATGCAAAGCGGATTGTATCTTCAGTAGTACATATCGATCTGTTTCAGAAGGCACGAACTGTTTCTGGTATCCACAGTTGTCAAGAGGGTCCGCCTTCACCAGAGCCATCGCGGCATGGGCACGGCGGTCGGCCGAAGAGGACTTGGTCTGCCTGAGCAGCAAATCAACGGCAGCGTCGGTGCCGTAATCACCGAGCATGGCACAGGCAAGATCGCCGACGAAACTGTTGACTGACTCAATCGAATCGATCAATGCACCCATCACTACAGTAGTGTCCAGTTTCATCAGAGCTTCCCTGGCCGACATGCGGGCACCATAAAACTCATCTCCCAGAAGATGCACCAGACCGGAAGCGGCTTCGTTGATTGTAAGTCGACCGGCTGAAACGGCAGCCGCCTTCCGCACCTGTCCGATAGTATCGATCATCGCATTCATCACCACATTGCTCGAATGTGCATCTCCAATCCTGCCAAGAGCACCGATTGCCTGTTCACGAACCTGCCATTTTGCATGATCGGCAACTGCCATCAGCCCCTCTATCGCGGCGGTATCCTTGATCTCGCCAAGCGCCGAACAGACTCGCTGGACAATCAAATCATCGTTTTGCTGCAAAGCCGCCAGCAGATCCGGAACCGCTGGAGAACCTATCTTCTTAAGCGCCTGAACAGCGGTCAATCGTTCCCGGGCAGACTTCGTATCCAGCTTGCCGATCAACGGCACAACTGCGTCGACACCCATCCCGGCCAGCGCATCCATTGCAGGAGCAACCTGGTCACGGAACTTGACCGAACCGGACGACGCTATCATGAACAGCGAATCAACTTTCTTCTCAACTACTGGACTGGCAGCCAAAACTGAGCCTGCACCTATCGCCAGCAGTATACCAGCTATAAGAAACACGGACGTCACTTTTCGCGGGTTATTCATGGTCGCCTCCCGTGCTGTCGATCGGGGCAGGTGAGACATCCATACCGCCGCCCCATTTGGATTCCGTCTTCCAGTAGTAATCGTTCCGACCGTTACCGGCATACTGATCATCCCCGGACAGATCAATAAACAATCCTATCGATCCGAAATCCCGTCGCGGGTTGCCATATCCCTGAGTATTTGCAGCATTCTTGCTGAAATACCGGTCATCACCTTCGTTGTCGATCTGCACCCCGGCCCCGTTAGCCGATCCTGCTCCCTGCGAGAGATCATAGCAGGTGTAGGTGTCGTTGCCGTGGCGGTCGAGTATGAGTCCGCACGAGTAGTCATGACCACAACCCTGCATGAGCCCCTTGCCGAAATAGACGTCGTTGCCATAGTCGTCGATCAGACAGCCGAGGGTCATGTGGGTGGCGGCACCCTGCCCGTATTGAAAGCACTGATAGTTGTCGTTCCCGGCAGAGTCATAAATCACGCCGAGCGACCACCAGTAGCTGCACGCCTGCGCAAAAATGTCGGCGTAGTAGTTGTCGTTGCCTTTCAGGTCAATCAGTCCGCCGATACCGCCGGACATCCAGGGCCTGAGGCCGTAGCCGAACCCCTGGGAGAGTGACAGATAATGGTCCTCGTAGCGAAGAATATCTTTGTATTTGCCACCGGCGTAGTACGTGTCGGAACCGTCCATTTCGTAGATAACGCCCGCTCCCTGTACAAAACCAAACGCCTGGGAGTACACCGCAGCGTTGTAGATGTCGCGTCCACCCTCATCAACCAGCAGACCAATACCAAACGTCCCCGCCCCCTGCACGTGAGTGTCGCCGTCGTAACGATCATCGCCGGAAGCATCGTACAGCAGACCAAAACCGAAGTATCCGGAACCGAGCCCAAACGATTTGGCGTCGTAACGGTCATCGCCGGCAAAATCCAGTAGGAGGCCGACCGACAAACAACCGGAGGCAAGCGCGAAGTCCGTTTTGGCCCGATAATGATCATTACCACCCAGATCAATAACGATCACCCCGTGGGGGTTGGCGGGGTCGTACTCAAAATCGTAAACGTCATCACCACCAAAATCCAGAATGAACTTGTAGTCACCGGAGTAATAGTCATTGCCGGGGCCACCGATCTTCCATCCTGATTGCTTCCCGAGATAGCTGTCGAGATTGGCGTTGTCAGGAAGATATCCTGTCCCCTCAAGCATCCGCGACGCTTTCACCTGTCCCGAAGAAAGGACAGAACGAAGCGCGTTGATATCAAGGAGCAGATTCCGAAGGCAGTCGATTCCAGCAGCGGTGATAGGGTCCTTGTCAATCAGCGAAGCGAATTCGACGAATCTGTCCGTATACTCTTCCTCCACCTTTTCGAGCGAGTCGATTGCATCCAGCGGGAGGAACTCGTCGTCTTCGCTCATCACCACGATTTCCTTGAACTCGTTGGTAAGAAATCGACGCTGGTCGCGGCTCAGTCGGGCCAGGCTCTTCTCTGTGGACCGGGGAATGATGACATCAAGGTAAGTCGCCACCCTGCTGAGGAGCTGGTTGAGCGTCGCCTCGATATAGAAGAGATTGTAGTGACGCTGCATTTCTTCGATTGTCGGATCATACGCAGTACCCCGTTGCCGCTGGTGCTCTCCTCTCAGGTCTGAGAATAGAATGCCCGCCAGGATCTCCGGCTGCCCCTTGACATGAGCGTTCTTCAGCGAGGCAGAGTACTCTATCATGCCGAGCGGCCGATTCATCAGGTCTGCGACGACCTTGAGACGAAGAGAATCGGGATCGGTGTAATCGGAACGATACGATATATCGTTCGGTTTGAGACCGAGATACTCGGTCAGGTGCTCAAGCCCAAACTGCTCTGGAGGTTGCGCGGAATCCTGGGCAGAGATCGAAAGAGCAGTCAGAATGAGCATAGTCAGTGAAACAAAAATACTTCTCATAGGGAGTATATAGGCGATGCCTTGCAAGCCGGTCAACTTAAATGACTCGTGGGGGAAGAGTATGCGGACACCGTCGGGTGGCCGGGAGCACAAAAAAAAGCGCCCGCCTGAGGCGGACGCTTTTGCGTTCAGAATCTGGTAACTCTGTCAGGCTGGTTACGGAAGAATCTGGCCGTCCTGATCAATCGTAAACGTGGTGATAAGGTCAGCGTCGTTACCATCCGGGGCACCCTGGGCAGTGAACGTGTTCGCGGCCGCAGCCGTCACCGAATACACATACTTTGACTGGGTCGGGGCCAGGAAGCCGATGTCGGCCAATACGGTCGTGTACTGGCCAGCCTGCTGACGATAGGTACGCTCGAGAGTGTAAATCTGCTTCAGGATCGTCTTTGCTTCTGATTCTTTGGCTCTCACGGTAGCCTGCATGAAACGCGGGATGGCCAGGGCGGCCAGAATACCAATAATGACGACCACGATCATGAGCTCGATCAGCGTGAAGCCTTTTTGACGGTTGTGATACTTCTGGAACATGGTTCCTCCTAATAGGTAACTTACGGTTTCTTCCGTTATTGTCTTTTCTTCTGCACTTGGCTATCGCAAAGCCTGTGCCTTTGCCGTCAACTTTTTTTGAACAGGCTGCGACGGCCACAACCCGTTGTCAGACAGCAACTAAACCAGGCATCCAAAAGGTATAGACAGAACCCCATAATAATCTCCGAAATTTCCAGGACTTGCATGAGGCAAAATGCCAAGGGCATTGCAAAACGCAATGGATTGGAGTGGAGAAACGCGGCCGCTTGATCCGCCGGCAGGTACTGCCGGTTTGAGGTTCAGACAACCCTGGGAAAATGAAAAAGGCGCCCCGATACAGGGCGCCTTGAAGCTTGCAGAGATCGTTTTGGCGGCATCAACTTGAGGCGTCATCTGAAGTACAGGCAAGGACCCCCGACGGACCAATGGTCCAGGTATCGACGGTCGCATCGCCGTCGAGATTGGCCGTCGCCGTGGCGACATAGTTGTTTGCGTCACCAGTGATAGTGTAGCTATATTCGGCATTGGCAGCAATCTGCATATCCAGCGCTGAGAAGGCGTTACGGTTGGTGCTGCTGGCGGCCGCACCAGTGATGAAATAGCTGTTCGCCGGTGAGGCGGCCCGGTACAACATCTGGCTGGTACATACCTGCTTGAGGACAAGTTTGGCCTCGGACTGACGAGTCTTAATAGTCGACTGCCAGAACCTCGGAATGGCCAGCGCGGCGAGAATGCCTATGATCACTACAACGATCATCAATTCGATGAGGGTAAAGCCATGGTCATTAGAGCGTTTCCGGATCATAATTCACCTTCCCAGTATCAGCTTGCGAAACAATTCTGCGCTAACAACCGCAATTCCCGTTCCAATCGCCTGCGCAAATTCAGTGCTATACTGCACCAGAGGTGGCCTTTTCCTTGGTCCCGGTCTCTGCCGTGTCGTTTTTCAGGTTGTATCGCTGGATTTTCCTGTACAATGTCGAGGTATCAATACCAAGTATTTTTGCCGCCTCGGTCTTTTTGCCGTCGGTCTGGCTCATGACAAAATGTATATAGGCTTTTTCTATCGACTCGAGCGTCGGGTTCTTGGGCGTTTCCTCCGAGACAACCTGCACGGATGCCGGTTCAGAGAGCTTCTCGGGAAAATCAACCGGCTCCAACTGACTCGAACGATTCAGCAGTACCGCCCGCTCTATAATGTTCTCGAGTTCACGCACGTTGCCGGGCCAGCCATATCGAAGCAGCACTTCCATCGCCTTTTCGGACACAGCCTTAACGGGCACGTTGGTGCTGGAACAAAACTTCGACACAAAGGCATCCACCAGGAGCGGCAAATCTTCCTTGCGATCACGAAGCGGTGGAATTGTGACCGGAATCACGTTCAGGCGATAGAATAGATCGTTGCGAAACCGTCCCGCCCGGACATCCTCCTCCAACTCAGCGTTCGTGGCAGCAATCAAGCGAACATCAACATCTATAGGCGTGGTCTCCCCGACCGGCGTGATTTTCTTGTCTTCGAGTACCCGAAGCAGCTTGACCTGAATGGACAGCGAAGTATTGCCAACCTCATCAAGGAAGAACGTCCCGCCGCTCGCTACCTTGAATAGACCCTCTTTGTCTCTCACGGCACCGGTAAACGAGCCTTTCTTGTGGCCGAACAGCTCGGACTCAAGCAGCGATTCCGGCAGCGCCGCGCAGTTTATGGTGACAAACGGCCCACTGCAACGAGGCGACAGACTGTGAATCG
Organism: uncultured candidate division Zixibacteria bacterium; assembly: GCA_963664195.1. Lineage (GTDB taxonomy): Bacteria > Zixibacteria > MSB-5A5 > GN15 > FEB-12. The sequence continues at coordinate 2,097,987 of OY760907.1, read as the reverse complement.
CCCGGGCGATCAGGTCTTTGCCGACGCCTGACTCTCCACGAATCAGCACGGTCGAATCAGAACCGGCCACCCGCTTGACGAGCTTCTTCATCTTCACCACTGACTCGCAGTTGCCAATGAAATTCTTGACTGAAAAATCTTCCTGGAGTTGTTTTTTGAGAGTCGTGTTTTCGCCGATTAACTTGCGACGGTTCAATGACTTCTCGATAACTATCTTGATCTCATCGACCTTGAACGGCTTTGTCACGTAGTCTGCCGCGCCCTGTTTCATCGCCTCAATGGCCGTGTCGACCGAAGCGAAGGCGGTCATCACGATGAACTCCTGCTCATTCTTAAACGACTTGACTTCTTTGAGCACGTCAATACCGGTCATCTCCGGCATACTCAAGTCCGCTATCACCAGGTCGTAGTTCTCGTTTCTGAGACGGTCGACACCTTCCCGGGGCGAAGTAGTGGAAGCGACTTCATACCCCTCCTTGAGCAGCATGATTTCCATGAAGCTGCACATCGAGTCTTCGTCATCAATCACAAGAATTCGAGCAGGCATAGATTCTCCCGATAACCCGGTTGTCGCTGTTTCACCCGTATACAGAGCTTTTTCGGCATAACAATCGCAGGCTGAACGGGTTGACAACGTTCTGCTCATTCTTTTAACAGACGATTGACCGCCGCCTGCAACCCGCGTATATTTGGCGTAAACTTCTGGCACCTATCGGGAGTTACAGGCTGAAGCCGGTTACCGGAGATGTCGGAGCACAACAGGTCAGGGTATGGATAAATTCTCCCATCGCGAACGATTGCAGATGATCATTGCCGGTGAAACGCCGGATCGCTTTGCCGCGTCATTCTGGCGACACTTCTTCCACATGGAACACCATTGCGACGGCCTGGTCGAATCCATGCTCGCGTGGCAAAAGGAGTTCGACTGGGACTTCATGAAGATCAATCCCCGTGCAGACTTTCATATTGAGGATTGGGGCCTCAAGTCCTCCTGGTCCCACGACGAATTCAGAAAGCACGAGAAACTTGCCTTCCCGGTGAAAACAATCGATGACTGGACCAAAATAAAACCGAAAGACCTCGCTGCCCCGGCTCTGGCTGAACATCTTAAAGCAGTAGCGAAAATCAAGCACCGCTCAGACCGTGAGCTTCCTCTGCTGATGACCCTGTTCACTCCGCTGGGAATAGCAGGCCGCATGATCGAAGACAAAAAGGCGTTTGTGGAACATCTGCGGACTGAGCCGGAAATAGTCGAGTCGGCAATTAGAGCCATTACCGATACATTCGTGCCGTTCGCATCGGAGCTTCGCAATGCCGGGGCCGACGGCCTTTTCTACGCCACGCTCCAATGGGGCTCCGCCGACTGGCTGACCTGGGACGAGTATAAACGGTTTGTGCTCCCTTATGATCTGGAAATCCTGCAGGCTGCCGAGTCCGATGCCATTAATCTTTTCCATGTCTGCGGAAGCAACAACCATCTCAAGGAACTGACAGCGGTACCGGAACTTGAGGCGGACCTGTGGAACTGGGACGACGGTGATCCGACCAATCTGCCGATGGACAAGGCTATGGAGACGATAGACAAACCGGCACTGGTGGGCGGGGTCGACCACAACGGCTGGCTGTTGCACGCCAATCCTGACGAGATCGCCAGGAAGATTGATGAACTCAAAGACCGGTTCGAGCGTTCGCGGCTCGTTATCGGGCCGGGCTGCGTGGTTCCGCCGGAAGTATCCAAAAACAACCTGCACGCTATTAGAAAGAGACTGTAATGGAAAACGACCGACGCCAGCTGGTTGACAACATAAGAATCGCTATCGCCTCCTACGATACGGAAACGGAAATACTACAGGCTGCGGCCGAGTTGATCGACGGTTACTCCGAAGACTTCAATTGGACCGGATTCTATATGATGCGGGATGGTATTCTCGAAGTCGGTCCGTATATCGGTCCAAAAACAGATCACGTCAAAATCGAACTGGATGCCGGTATCTGTGGCGCGGCAGCTTTCAAAAAAGAGAGTATTATCGTTGACGATGTTCGGTCCGACCCGCGTTTTCTTGCGTGCTCAATTAGTACCCGGTCGGAAATCGTCGTGCCGCTCATGGACGGCGAGACTTGCATCGGAGAGATCGACATCGATTCGGACAACCCGCACAATTTCTCGGACATGGACCGCAAAATGCTTGAACAGGTGTCGGAGATTGTGGTCGAGCGGTTGAAAGCAATCGGGTAGAGAAACGCAACATCCCGCCCTGTGATCGTCGGGGTTCCACCCCTGACGGCGTCCCGTGATATGCGGCAGGGATGGAACCGTGCCGGTCATAGCTACTGCTTGACCTTAGAATTCTGTGGGCGGCAGATGATAATCTGCCCCGGCCTCACAACTTCTGTTGTGGGCGGCAGACGCCCTCGTCTGCCCCGGCCTCACAGCTCCCGCTTGACCCAGGGATACTTGTTTCGCCCACAAAAAAACCTGACGGTCTCTATGAAACCGTCAGGCCGGTAAACTGTTGGGATTTACTTAGCGCTTCCCCAACATAAGTTTGTCGAGGTGGCGACTAAGTATCAGTCACCTCACATGTTTTTGTATATCTAATAAGACCACCTCCTTTCTTGTGTACCTCATTAAACGCACAGTCCGAGATAAGGTTCGAAAAAAACTCGCGCGCCCAACGTTAGAAATACACTGACAAACCGAGTTTTATTGCAGCGGGATCAAAATCGTAGCCGTGTGTCTCACTCTCGTTCCTTCTGCTCTGATCGGGGTCGGCCCTCCGCGACATTGTGGTTCTATCCGAGTGGTGGTAGGTGAACGCAGCACCGTACTCGGCCAGAATGCTGATGCTTTCGGTCGCGAACCACTCTACTCCAACGAAACCGGCCAATCCTGCCGACCAGTCCTTGGAATCGTTCTCGTCCGTCTGCCCCCCGTACGTGTCAGTAGTCCTGGTCGTCTCGGTGTGACGATAGCTCGCCATGGGACCCAGCCCGTAGAACAAGCTCGCCCTGTTACCGGGACGTGAGTAGAAAACTCGTTGAATCGACAGTTGAACATACTGGCCGTTAGCCTCCTGATCCTGGGAGTTGCTCAGGGTGTCGTCATAGAATATCTCGTCTTCACGGTCATTGGTGCTGAAATCCAGCGTCATCCCCATCCGCCAAGCTTTGCCATCGGAAGTGTGCTTCTTGAGTGACAGGGTGCTACCCTGAAAAGAGTCGAGATTGAAGTCGTCGGTGATCTGGAATTGCATCGCCCATGATCCCTTTTTCAAAGAGTTCGTGTCTGTACCGGTACACAAACCCGCAAATAGCAAAATCGCACCAGCGGCAATGGCAAACACGCGAGCCAGCGCAGAAATTCGAAAGTCCATTGTGGCCTCCCCTGCATTCACACAGGATATTTATCTAAAGTTGTGATGCGCCGGACATGCTACCGGCTGTTTAATTGACCATCACACAGCAAACGACATGCCGCAGATCGCAACTCGTTGCTTAACAACGCAATAAGCAGCGTTTATAGATATCGCGAGCTACGTTAGCGCACAGTAACTGTGCGAACCCCAGACTGTCGCGCACAAAAACAGTGCATCCTAGCCCCACCGGGAGATCTTCAGAAGAAAGGACACGTTAGATGGAGTTCCGCTAGAAAATCACGCTAGATATTTACCGTCTTTTTCTTGATTGACTTGCCCACAACCAGCTTCATGGCTCTAGAATCATCCCACTCCTTGGCCAGAAACTCACTCAACGCACGGTCGAGCAGTTCGGGAACGGTCTTCCCCTCGAAATGTCCCAATGCTTTGAGCTTGCCCAGATGCTCCTGCCTGATCCAAAGGCTCTTGCGCTTCCAGCCGTTACCGGCCCGGTCAATCCTCGCATCGGAGACGTACACCGATTTATCAAGTGTTACCGGATCAACCGCCTTTTTGTCGTCTTTTTTAGAAAATATACCCACAGCTCAGCCCCTACAAATCTGATTCTTTCTCTTGTTATCGGCTGAATGGCGGGGAAGATTCAGAACTACCTGAGCCCAAAACGCAATCATTATGACGGCTGACGGAAACGTGATCCCATCATAACACCAAAAACGATGAGCGCCATCCCACCGAAAGCCAATAGGCTGACCGTCTCGCCAAACAAAAAGAAACCGAGGAGAATTGCGTACACAGTCCCCAGGTAGTTGAAATTACTGACATTGGCAGCCCGCTCAAGCTGGTACGCCTTGGTCATATAGACCTGTGCGACCGTCACCGCGAGACCAATCCCGATCAGGATCAGCCACTCGCTCAGGTTGGGCTGCACCCAGTGCGTAAGCGTGTAGTAACCGATAATCGGCACCGTCACCAGCGGAAAGTAAAACACGACCACCAACGGGTGGTCCTCATCTTTGAGCTTCCGAATGAAATTGTAGGCGAATCCGGAACAGACAGCCGCCGCCACTCCGAGTAAGAGATAAAACGGCGACACTCTCGGATCGAATCCCTTTATAAGCAGTATCCCGGTAAACGACACGAGAAAGAACACCCATTGAACCCATCTGGTGGTCTCTTTGAGCATCACACCGGCAATGATGATAGTGAAAATCGGGTTGAGATACTGGATAGTCACCGCGCTGGCCAGCGGCATGTGCTGCAAGGTGTAGAAATACATCGTCAATGCAGCAGTACCGGCGAGTCCCCTGGCAATGAGTATCGGCCTGTTGTTCCCCCACGGATTCAATCCTTTTGCCCGCACCATACCGTAGCATACGATCAACGACACCAGCGCTCGAAAGAATACGACTTCATGGGCAGGGATATTCTCAAGGTACTTGACCCCGATGTTCATAAACGCAAAGAAGATCGTAGATAGGATGATGTACTTGACGCCGGGAGTCATCTTCATCTGGCGCTATCGTCCCCCCCGGCAAGCCGGTCAAGACCGTCATCCAGTTCCGGTACAAGGTTTTCCCAATAATACCTCTCGACTAAAGAGCATGCCCGATCAGGACTGCCCTCCCAGAGATTGTCGTGCTCCGCAAGGGTCAGCAATCCATCCAACCTGCGTACAAGCTGCTCAAGGCTGCCGTCATAGAAGAACTGACCGTTGGCCCTTCCGCCTTTGGTGCCAAGAACTTCCGGATATGCCAGCCGATGCGGGAGTAACGGATACGCACCCGCGGATATCGCCTCAACGGCACTGACACCAAAGAATTCGTGGTCGGCAGTCGACACTATGATGTCCGCCTCAGCCAGTGCGGTCTCGTAGTCCTGTCGATTCTCCTGATAACCCCACCTGACAACACGTTCACCCAGTAGCTTCCTGGCAGTCTGAAAAACCGGCGGCACCTCGCGAAATGATTCGCCTATCACACTGACCCGAAACACCTTCGCTTCCGAACTCAGCAAAGATATCGCCTTGAAGAACATTTCCGGATTTTTGTCGTGCTCCCAGCGAGCCGCCCAGAGAATGAGCGGCGGCTTCGCGCGGACGCCGGCGTTAGACGCAACCGGGCTGATGCCCTGAGAACGCACGACTGACTTGTCTTTGATCTCGCTGAGCGTCTCACTCCACGTGAAGTCAGGCATGCGCGCCAAAAGACTTTGAAGTGCCTGCAGGAACTCCTGCCGATGAAACTCGCTATTGAACCAGACTTCGTCGGCCGCCCGTGCGGTTGTAAAGTTCGTAAATGCAAAGTGTATATCTCGTTCCGACTCGCGACGCACGGGATACGTTAGTTGGTTCTCGTGGAAGTAGGCTACGGCCGGAAGCTTGGCCACCTCGGGGTCGACCAGGCCCTTGAATTCGGCCAGACTGAGCATATCCGAGCAAAACAGGACGTCCCAACTTTCTCCCCCGGCAGCACGTTCGTTCACGATATCGGAAAGCGTAAGCGGTGCGTGGCGCATACGCCATTTCCACTGATGGGGCGGCAAACCGATCACAGACCAACTGTGGCGACTGACCGACGACCAGCCATCGAGAAACGCCCGATGGCTGCCGCCGTGGTACGGTTCTAATGCAAGTACTCTCATGTTCCCTCGTGCATATCAGTTGAATCAACTCCAACAAGCCCATTCTGTCAAGGCCGGTCGCAACTCAACGGCCGGCAGTCGGTCGCATAATGCGCGTAAGCGTCTCTTTCACATGCAGTTACCGCACCGCACCAGCGTCGCCCTCCGATACCGACGGGCAGTCTTTTAGTCACCCGATAGTGCAATAGAATCCGTATTTATTCTAACCCGGTCAGTAGACTGAAACAAGGGAGTGTACAGATGAACAATGCAGCGAGAGTCGCCTTGATACTCGTATTCGGGCTGACTGCAATAGCCTCGTCCGTCGGTGCCGGAGATGAGAAGTGGATCGACATGTCATCATGCGAGATGTGCAAAACGCTGGCGGCACACAAGGGGCTGATGGACAACATGACCGTTGAGCGCCACAACATCGAAAATGGCGTCGTGACCGTGTGTACGGTCAGGGAACCGTACATGAAAGCGTACAAAGAGGCCAGCAAGGACATGGAAGCTGTAGGCGCCAGGCTGGAAAAAGGAGAAAAAGTGCATCTCTGCAAAATGTGCAGCAGCCTCAATTCCATGTTCACTCAAGGTCTCAAATACGAGATAGTACCGACCAAGCACGGTAGCGTCACGCTGATGACTTCAAGCGATCCCGATGTCATCGACGAGGTCCAACAATGGGCGACACGCAGCAACGAAGAGATGAAAACGCTAGCAAAGGAGAAGGTCGAGTACAAGTACGAACACGCGAAATAGCATTTGCCCAAAAGGCAAATCACACAAGGTCGGTCACTCCCCCGCCTCCTCAAAGGCGGGGGTTTTTCGATATCCCCCATACTTCTTGTGCTTGCCATCGTAATGATCCTGTACGTATACTGTCTGCAACTTACATCCCCAAGGAGGTCGTCTTGTTTGTTGGTGTACTGTTGCTGTTGGTCGGAGGCCTGATGATCCTTGAACGGCTTGGCGTTATCCACGGAGGCATCTGGGACTATCTCTGGCCTCTGGCCATAATAGCGCTGGGTGTCGATCTGGTATTCAGCGCCCGTCGCAAACGCCGGTGATATGAGTGCCGGCTCGTTCTATTTCGATCCCTCCGCGGCCGGCATCGAGGTATTTCTGGGACCAACCGAGGCCCGGCTCATGGAACTGGCCTGGAAGCATGAATCGCTGACGGTTAAACGCGCCCTGCTTTTTCTGGGCAGCGACAGCCAGAAGGCCTATACGACCGTCATGACTGTCCTTTCCAGACTCTCCGGGAAAGGCTTTCTCTCCCGGGTCAAAGACGGAAGAAGCTACGTTTATCGGCCGGAGATCGATCGTGAGACGTTCATACGCGAGCACGTTCAGAAAGTCCGTCATTGCCTGAACAGACATTTTCCGGGGATTTAGCCAATCAAGTACGCTGGTTTGTCATTATCACAAGAGGGGTTATCTGACTGCGATCTGTTGTCGATCACCTAATCATGAGAACGATGATCATCATATTCGTATGTCTGACAGCCTGTTCGACGGTTCTCGCGGCCGGTCATGTAAGGCTCGACGGCGACGTTCTCGTCCCCCTGCCGGAAGGATGGCTGCTCGGATCCGAGAGCCTGACTTTCCCCTTCCAATTGGTTTTTGGTGAAGACGGCGCCGAAATACTGCTCTTCCGCACTAACATCACGGGGGGCGAAATCGTCGATGATCCTGCGGCGTTGCGAAAATCGGTCGACGGCGTCATCAACGAGGTCATCCTCATGCTGCCGGACGGCAAACTGCTGACCTCGACCGGATTCAACGACGGCTATCGGACCGGCTTCGTTGTCGAGTTCACCTCCACCGACTCGCTCAGCGACGCCCCTCTCACACATCGGCTCAAGGGTATCATCTACCGACACCCCGAGGGACACCAAATTCTCTTCACTGTCTGGGGCAAGAGCGCTTCGGCCAAGTACCCGCTTGTAGAAGACGCTATCAAGCAGGTGCAGCGTGACTTACAATACGACGGGGCCTACGAGGCCGACGTCTACGGTCCGCGTCAGGGACAACCGCTCGGCTGGTGGCTGCTTCTGGCAGGAATGGTCGCTATCGGCTTTCTGATCATTGCCAGACGGAGAACCTCGAAAAGATTCGAGGGCGACACGCACCACGACATACATTTCTGGCAATGCGAATGCGGCCGCCTCAATCACGAAAGCAAAAAGACCTGTCGCCGTTGCGGTCGGCTACAGGTCTGATAGTTGCTCGCTGTCGGATCGAAGCTACTTCGAACGCTCCTCCAACTCAATCAACACACCGTTGGCCCCTTTGGGATGGACGAATGCAATGCGGTTGCCCTCGGCGCCAATCCTGGGCGTTTCGTCGATCAACCGCACACCGGCAGCTTTCAATTCAGCCAACTTGGACTCAATGTCATCGCAGTAGATACACAGGTGATGTAGGCCGTCACCCTTGCGAGAGAGAAAGGCGCTGATCGGGCTGTCCTCTGAGGTCGGCATCAGCAATTCTACCCTGCCACCGGATCCATGCGAATCCCCCGCGGCAAACATCGCCACCTTTACCTTCTGTTCTGCGACTTCGGTCACCATTGCGGCCTCGTTACCTGTCAAAACCGCATACTGCTTCATGGCCGCATCGAGATCACTCACGGCAATGCCAACATGTGAAATGAGTGCCGAACTCATACGCTTACCACTCCTCATCGTCGGACTCGGCCGCAGCGGCCGAATCTGCGATACGTCTATCAACCTCACGCTCTTCCTGCTTGACAAACTCGCTCAGGGTAGGCCTCAGCCAGCGTCCCCCATAATAGTACATCGTATACTTGTTGTCCAGACGAGAAGTATCCCCCAGCGGTCCCACAAAAATCACGTCGATATCGACTGCCGCAGAGTCCTCGCCAAAAAACTGCACGTCCTTGACTTTCATGGCCGCAAGGGAGTCAGCCTCAAGTCTCTGGACCTGCTCGTTTTCGAGATAATCCTCAAAAGTAAGATCGTCGCGCAGGTACGGAAACTCGTTGTCATAGAGAACGGCTTTATCACCGCTGTGCCAGCGGGCGACAACTTCGTTCAATGACTCCTGGATAGCCTCCACACCGGCCCCTGAGCCGGTCGTACCGGTTCGGTCGACTGCCCCGGCAGTGTCCTCCTTCGGCTCTTCCGAGGAACAGCCAATCACCAGTCCGAAGGCCAATATCACAACAAACGTCCACAATACTGATCTCATCATCTCTGTCACTCCGCAATTCCAAAACGGGTCAAATCGTTCAGCACAGCACTACTCGAATTCAACCAGCTTGTCTCCCTTTTCGACTGACTGGCCAACCTTGATATTCACTGCGGCCACTCGGCCGTCAGTTTTGGCCTTCAGGATGTTCTCCATTTTCATGGCCTCTACCACGACCATCGGTTCACCCTGCCTGACTTCCTGCCCCGGCTCAACGCGGATATCAACAACCAATCCGGGCATCGGCGCTTTAAAAAACTGTTCGGCCTTGACATCGGTAGAGATGCCGGCCGTCTTGCGCATCTGCGCAAGATTATAATCCTCCACTCGGACAGGAATCTCCATCCCCTGCATAAAAACCATCGTCTCCCCGTTGGCCGCGTGGATATCCACCTCGTGCGACTCACCATCGACCAGCAACAGCGCCCTGGTATCGTGCAGACTGTGTACCTGCACGTTGCGGGTCTTTCCGTTTACTTTTGTCTCCAGTCGATCGGCATGATATTCAAGCTCAATATCGAATTCCGTGCCGTTGACGGTAACTGTGTATCTTGGCATCAGCGGCTCCCTCCAAACTTGCGCAGTCTATCATTGCGATGATGTCTCACCCAACCCGATCTCTCCCCCGGCGCTTGTGTTGTCCGGACCAGCGAAATCTTACGTTCGTTATACAACTTGTCGGCCGCAGCGGCGATAGCCGCACGTTCAAGCATATCCGCAGGGAAACGATGGTAATCGTTATCGGGATACTCCTCTTCCAGGAAGTGCGTTGAAATGTCCCCGGCAACAAACTTCTCGTTCTGAAGCACCACGCGGTGGAAACCGATGGTACTCTCGACTCCTGACAGCCGATACTCGCGAAGCGCCCGGCGTGTCCGCGCTATCGCCTCAGGTCGATCCTTCCCCCAGACAGCCAGCTTGGCAATCATCGGGTCATAGTAGATCGGTATCTCTGACCAGAGCACCACGCCGCTGTCAACTCGAACGCCCGGCCCGGCGGGCAGCCGATAGTGATGAAGAGTCCCCGTCGAGGGCATGAAACCTGACTCGGGATCCTCGGCGTATATACGACACTCGACCGCGTGCCCCCTCATCACGACATCCTCCTGCTTCAACGTCAGCTTATGTCCCTCGGCGACCAGCACCTGCTCCTTCACCAGGTCAATGCCGGTGACCAGTTCCGTGACGGGGTGCTCAACCTGGAGACGCGTGTTCACTTCAAGGAAATAGAACGACCTGTCTTCATCAACCAGGAATTCAACCGTTCCTGCTCCCACATACCCGGATGACCGGGCGATATTCACCGCCGCCGTCCCCATGCGTTCGCGAAGTTCCTCGGTCATGATCGGCGATGGTGACTCCTCGATCACTTTTTGGTGACGACGCTGGATCGAGCACTCACGCTCTCCCAGATGAATGCAGTTGCCGTGCTGATCGCACAGAATCTGGATCTCGATGTGTCGTGGACGACCGAGATATTTCTCGATAAACACGCGACCGTCACCAAAGGCAGACTTGGCCTCATGGCTCGCCGACACCAGCGATTCGGCAAATGACTCCTCGTTGTGCACTACCCGCATTCCTTTGCCGCCACCGCCGGCAGCAGCCTTCACTAACACGGGGAAGCCAATCTCTTTGGCAAAATCGAGAGCGGCTTCACTGTCGTCGGCCCCAAGCTCCGTTCCGGGTACTACCGGAAGACCGGCCTTGATAGCTAGTTCTCGCGCTACAAGTTTGTCGCCGAGTGACGCAATCGTTTCAGGTCTCGGTCCAATGAACGTAATTCCCTCCCCCACACATCGGTGAGCAAACTCGGCATTCTCAGCAAGGAAACCGTAACCGGGATGAACTGCATCCGCGCCGGATTTTTTCACCGCAGCTATCACGTTGTCATGGACAAGATAACTCTCCGATGACGGCGACGGTCCTATATGATAGGCAAAGTCAGCCAACCGGACATGGTAGGCAGCCTTATCGCAATCCGAGTAGACAGCAACCGACTCTATCCCCATATCCTGACAGGCGCGAATAATCCGAATCGCGATCTCGCCCCGATTGGCAATCAGTATTTTCTTAATTCGTTTCGGCATAGGTTGTATCCTGAAGCAAACGCCCGGCTCGGAGCCTACAGCGGTATATTCCCGTGTTTCTTCGCAGGGTTGGAGTCTTTCTTCGTCTCAAGCATCTCAAACGCACGGATCAATCTCGGACGTGTCGTTTTCGGCTCGATGATATCATCCACATATCCACGCGCCGCCGCCACAAACGGATTGGCAAACTTCTCGCGGTAATCATCGGTCTTCTGCTGAAGCTCCGCCGCCGGGTCATCCGCCTCAGCGATATCCTTCTTGAAGATTATCTCCGCCGCACCCTGCGGACCCATCACCGCGATTTCAGCAGTCGGCCACGCATAGTTCATGTCACCGCGCACGTGCTTGGAGTTCATAACGTCGTATGCTCCCCCGTACGCCTTGCGGGTAATGACGGTCACTTTCGGCACGGTAGCCTCGCAATAGGCGTACAGGAGTTTTGCGCCGTTCTTGATGATCCCACCGTGCTCCTGATCAACACCGGGCATGAATCCGGGGACGTCCTCAAAGGTCAGCAACGGGATATTGAAACAGTCACAGAATCGAATGAACCGGGCCCCCTTCTGCGACGATGTAATATCCAGCACACCGGCCATGATCGCCGGTTGGTTGGCAATCACACCAATCGAGCGTCCGCCGAGGCGCGCAAAACCGACAACAATGTTCATCGCAAAATCCGCGTGGACTTCAAAAAACGATCCCACGTCCACGACCCGGTGAATCACGTCTTTGATATCGTACGGCTGGTTCGGGTTCTCCGGCACAATCGTATTCAGCGTTTCATCTTCGCGGTTGAGCGGATCGGAGTTTTCGATAAACGGAGCATCCTCGCAGTTGTTCTGCGGTATGTACTCCAGCAGCCGCTTGAGTTTAGAAATCACGTCCGCCTCATTCTCACAGGCAAAATGAGCCACGCCGGATCTTGAGGCATGGACATCCGCACCGCCGAGACCTTCGGAATCGATCTCTTCATGCGTCACGGTCTTGACCACGTTCGGCCCGGTGACGAACATGTACGACGTCCCTTTGGTCATCAGCACGAAGTCGGTAATGGCAGGCGAGTACACCGCTCCCCCGGCACACGGGCCAAGGACGGCAGAAATCTGCGGCACAACACCGGACGCCAGCGTATTGAGAAGGAAGATATCCGCATAGCCGCCAAGCGACACGACCCCTTCCTGGATGCGAGCACCGCCGGAGTCGTTCAGCCCGATAACCGGCGCACCGACTTTCATCGCCATTTCCATGATCTTGCAAATCTTCTCGGCGTGCGCTTCAGAAAGCGAACCGCCAAAGACGGTGAAATCCTGTGAGAAAATATACACTATCCGGCCGTGGACCTTACCGCACCCGGTGATAACGCCGTCGCCGAGTATGCGCTTTTCGGCCAGACCGAAGTCTGAGGAACGATGCGTCACGAACGGATCGAATTCCTCAAATGAATTAGGGTCAACGAGGAGATCAACTCTCTCGCGTGCAGTCAGCTTCCCTTTTTTGTGCTGGGCTTCAATGCGCTTCTTGCCGCCGCCAAGTTTGGCCTCGGATCGCATTGCCTCAAGACGGTCGAGCTTTTCCTCAAGTGACAAAGTAAGACTCCAATATGTGAAAGATCGAAAGCTCAGGCTACGGGCTGAGCAACCAACCGCTTGCCGTCGGAAATGACTCGAGCAAACGGCATAGTGACATCGTGGTCGAAAGCCATCACGACGCCGGTATCGACAATAGACTCAAGCATCCGGCGTTTGACGTTCATGCTGTCAAGCGGCATGGTATCAGCGGCCGCGATGACCGGCACGCGCAGGTGGCCTGCCATCGGAAGGATGTCCGAATAATAGAAGACGCGCTCCCCCTCCGATTCCATCTCCAATCCAAAATGCCCCCGCGTATGGCCGCCGGTGTGAACGATATTCACTCCCGGGACTAGCTCGGTGTTGCCGTCGACGAACTCCACCTGCCCTGCGTTTTCGAGAGCCTGTGTCCGTTCGGGGACGTAAACGGCACCGGTGCGCTCGTTCGGATTACCGGCATCGGCCCACTCGTCTTCTGACACGATGTACTTCGCGTTTTCAAAGCGCGGCACATACGTATCGTTTTCGAGCCTCACCGCGCCGCCGGCATGATCGGTGTGGAGATGAGTGAGGATCACGTAGTCGATGTCACCAGCGGCAAGCCCCAGCGACTCAAGCCCGGCATTCATCCTGGACTGACCGTCGGTACCGTATATTTTCTGCTCCCGATCACTGAGCGTATCGCCGAGACCGGAATCGAACATGAACGTTTTGCCGTGGGCTTTGAGAACGAAAAGATTGGTGACCATTGCGATGAGGTTGTTATCATCGGCAGGCGTTATCTTGTTCCACATCGACTTGGGAATGATCCCGTACATACTGCCTCCGTCGAGCCGGAACTCCTGCTCGACGAAGGTCAGAATTTCAAACGAACCGAATTGCATTAACGGCCTATGACATTACCGGCAATCACCAGGCGCTGGACCTCCGAGGTGCCCTCGTAGATTTCCAGGACGCGCTGGTCACGGTACAGCTTTTCGATCGGCGAGAACTCACCGATGTATCCGTAGCCGCCGTGAATCTGCATCGCTTTGTCGACGCAGAAGTTGGCCACTTCGGCAGAGTACAGTTTTGCCTGGGCAGCTTCAAGGGAGAAACGCTCACCCTGATCCTGCAGCATGGCAGCTTTGTACGTCAGCATGCGGGCAGCCTCCAGACGGGTGGACATGTCAGCAATCATCCATTGAATCGCCTGCAGCTTGGCAATCGGGGCACCAAACGCAATGCGCTTCTTGGAATAAGCAACAGATTCATCGAGCGCCCTCTGCGCAATACCAACACCCTGAGCTGCCACACCGATCCGGGCGCCGTCAAGAGTCATCATGGCGTAGCGGAAACCCTTGCCAACATCGCCCATCAGGTTTTCAACCGGGGCCTTGACATCGGTGAGGTGAATACCGCCGGTGGTGGCTGCACGCATACCCATCTTGTTCTTGAGCGTGCGGGCATCCCAACCGGCCTGGTCGGTTTCCACGAGGATGGCCGACATTTTCGGCTTGCCTTCGATCTTACAGAACAAAACAGCGAGATCGGCCACATCACCGTGCATGATGAATATCTTCTCGCCGTTAATGACGAACTCACTGCCGTTCTCAACCGCCGTGGTCGAAACGTTCGCAGCATCCGAACCGGCATTCGGTTCGGTAAGCACAAAAGCCGGAACACGTTTGCCGGTCACACAGTCCGGCAAATACTTCTTCTTCTGCTCATCGCTGGCGAAGTGCAGAATCGGGTAAGTAGCGAGTTCACCAACCGCACACAGGAGGCCGAAACCGGCATCGTGATAGCAGAGGGACTCGATGAGAGTGATGTACTCCAAGTTGGATTTGCCCTGTCCACCGTACTCGGTCGGCGAGTTGTAGCCGATAAAGCCAACTTCGCCGAGACGATGATACATATCGATGGGGAACTTGCGGGGTTCGGGCATCCGATCCCATTCTTCTGAGATCGGGTAGATTTCCTTTTCGGCAAACGCCTTTACTTCGTCGCGTACTGCTTGTTGTTTCGGGTCAACATTAAACGGCATGAAACCTCCTGTACCTTATATCCAATATACTGAAATTTCCAATTCTGGTCGAATTGCTACATAATCTTCTCGTCCGACTGTGCGCCCTCAACAGCGCCGCGCAAAAACGAAATGGCATCTTCCGTCGGCGCACCCGGAGTAAACACTTTTGCTACCCCCAGTTTCTCCAGTTCGGCCTTGTCGTCCTCGGGTATGATACCGCCGCCAAACAGGATCATCTTGTCCGTGCCGCGATTCTTCATCTCGTCGAGAATAGCCGGAAACAGGGTCATGTGTGCACCTGAGAGGATAGAAATGCCAATGGCATCAACATCTTCCTGTATGGCCGCTTCCACAATCTTTTCCGGGGTCTGGCGAAGACCGGTGTAGATCACTTCGAAGCCGGCATCGCGAAAGGCGGCCGCTATGACTTTGATGCCACGATCGTGACCGTCAAGACCCGGCTTGGCCAACAATACTCTGATTTTTTTTGACATGTTCGTTCGTCTTTGTTTCCTGTGTATCGTATCACGTAGCGCGAGAACAACAGCCCCGCGATTCATTCCAGTGTTATGAGACCTGCATTGCAGCAGTCGATTCAGACCACTCGCCCCACTCTTCCCGAAGCACATCACACATTTCACCGACCGAGACATACTCACGCGCGCAGTCCAGAATCGCTTCAAACGTGTTGCCTTCTCCCCTGGCAACCTCGCGCAGTCTGTCCAGCGTGGCCTTCACCTTGTCGGCGTCCCGTTCGGCGCGGATCTTCTTGACGAATGCCACCTGCTCCTGCTCCGTCTCTTTGTCTATCTTGAGAACCGGAATCTCTATCTCTTCATCGTCCATCACGAATTCGTTGACTCCGACGATAACACGCTCGTTCTTCTCCAACTCCTTCTGGTGACTGTAAGCCGAGCGGGCCAGCGCACGCTGGAAATAACCGTCCTCAATAGCAGCTACAACACCGCCACGTTCTTCAATCTCGGCAAAGATCTTCTCGGCCTCTTCTTCCATCTTGTCCGTAAGAGACTCGACAAAAAACGACCCGCCCAGCGGATCAGGCGTATTCACTACTCCGGTCTCGTAAGCAATCACCTGTTGGGTGCGAAGGGCAATCAACGCCGCCTTCTCGCTCGGCAGCGCCAGCGTCTCATCCATCGAATTCGTATGCAGTGACTGCGTTCCGCCGAGCACGCCCGAGAGCGCCTGGATGGCCGTACGCACAATGTTATTCTCCGGCTGCTGGGCAGTCAGCGAACAACCGGCAGTCTGTGTATGAAACCTCAGCAGCCAGCTTTTGGGGTTCTTCGCACCGTACTTGTTCTTCATCCGCTTAGCAAAGATTCTTCGCGCCGCACGATACTTGGCGATCTCCTCAAAGAAGTCCGAATGCGCATTGAAGAAGTACGACAGCCTCGGGGCAAACTCATCTACATCCTGGCCGTCGGCAATAGCACTCTCGATATACTGGAAACCATCGGCAAGCGTAAACGCCAACTCCTCCACCGCAGTAGCTCCGGCCTCGCGGATGTGATAACCGGAGATCGAAATCGTATTCCATTGCGGAACGTTTTTCGTACAGTACGCCATCATATCCGTTATCAGCCGAATTGATGGTTCCGGCGGATAGATGTATTCTTTCTGCGCGATATACTCCTTCAGGATATCGTTCTGGAGCGTTCCACGTACTTTCTCAAACGGCACACCCTGTTTCTCGGCCACCGCGAGATACATCGCAAGAAGCATCGAGGCCGGCGAGTTGATAGTCATCGAAGTGGAAACCTTGGCCAGATCGATGCCGTCGAAAATGATCTCCATATCCGCCAGCGTGTCAACCGCCACGCCACACTTGCCAACCTCGCCCAGCGAACGGGAGTGATCGGAATCGTAGCCCATGAGCGTGGGAAGATCAAAGGCGGTCGAAAGCCCGGTGCCCCCCTGCTTCAGGATATAGTGAAAACGTTCGTTCGTCTGTCTCGGAGTTCCCATGCCGGCGAACTGGCGCATGGTCCAGAGACGACTGCGGTACATCGTGTGATGCACGCCGCGAGTGTACGGGAATTCACCCGGCAATCCGATATGATCCCAGTAATACTCCTCGTCGCTTCCACCCTTCACTGAATCGGCGGTGTACAGCTCGTCGATATCAACTCCGGAGACCGTAAAAAAACGCGGCAATGACTTCCGCGCCCTGGTTTTCGCGGCAACTTTGTCCCACTCGGTCAGTCTCTCTCTCAGACGTTCCAGATGCTTTTTATCGAGCATGCAGTAAATCTCCTTTTACGGTACAAACCCGCCGTGTGAAGTACAGCCTGAAGCATAATAAATGCAATTCCCAAAAGCAAGTGACAAGGGATTCCCGCCAATGCACGGGCTTGTTTGTAAAAGCCTGCTGCACCGGGACTTGCGAGATCGAGAGACCTCGCTGCAATCATAGAAAACGGATGACAATCGAATTCTTGCACTAAAGGGTTGCCGGTCGGAGAAGAACGCCTCATATTGACGTGTGGGAAGAGCCCTCTCAGAAGACTCTCATGACAAAGATTCCGATAAGAAACGAGGTTGCGAACTTGGTCTTCGGACCCTTCACCAGACAGCGCACAAAAGAATTCGTAGGGGAGTACTACGGACCAGTTCTTTTGACTGCCGTTGTATTGGCAACCTCAGGGTTGATGCATTTACTGTGGTACTACTCCCCATTGCAGCTCTCGGAGGACATCTGGGTCAAAAAGCTCGAGTTTCACCTCCATCGCTATCCTTATTGCACTCGATGCATGCAGAACTACGCTACCTTGCTCGTACATCAGTATCTGTCGCTGCCAATACGAGAGTCATTCATGGTCGTACAAGGGGTTCTCACAATGATTCTGGGACCTCTGTTCTACAGGTATCTGAGATTGCTGAGACTCAGCAAGATGTGGTCGCACGTTGGATTGTTCTTGCTGATGACCGCATATCCAATCCTGGGGGCTCATTTTGCCCCGACATACACTTGGGACGACATCTGGATGTATGTTTTTGGAGTCCTTTGTTTTACGGCTCTCGCGCGACGAGAACCCATAAAGGCAGGCATATACTTCACTCTCGGATGCTTCGCGCGAGACCAGATGCTCCTCTTCATGCCGATCCTGGGACTCAGCTTGTGGTGGCTGAGAGGACAGTGCTCAGCTAAACGCCTGCTGGCATCCCTAGTACTGCCGGCTGCATTGTACCTGCCGTACCGTGTACTGGTATCTCAGGCGGAGGACCCGAAACGATGGAAATTGCTTCTCTTCAATTTCGGCGATATCGGACGATCGACGGACACAATCGTCTCAATGATCGTCGCGTTCGGCCTGTTGTGGCTCCTGTGCACGGTGGGACTGATGATACTTCGGCGGCGACCTATGCTCTTCCCTGAACGAATGATCTTCTGGGGGACGGTGATCACGGTACCGCTCATGACGGCCGCCACATTACTCTTCACGCTGGCTCGCGAAACTCGCATGTTCTTCCCGCCGTTTGTGTTCGTAATCCCGTTGTCGATTGTTGCGCTAAGAAAGGTCTGGGAGAGCGTTTCATCACGTTGTAGTCCCTTTACACTGATGCTCATCCCCACGGCGGTTGCCGTTTGCATTGTAGTGGGAGTTGCTTGTGGAGAGGAGTTGTTTCCTGAGTGGGACTTCAGGAGAAACGCTCTGCTTCGTCGCCAGATCGCCGGCGTACACGTAGGGGCTGCGTGGGTAATTCTTCAGGGATGGATCATATTCACTCTGCAGAAACACATCTCGGGCATTTCGCGACGACCGAAAGACTCACTTCGATCTGGAAGTGCTATCGACCCGAGAACTGGCGGTACAAACGGTCGCTGACTTCGTAAGGATTGGTCTTCCCGGACCTGATCTCCTCGGCCAGTTGGTCAAACTCGAGCTTCTCGGTCAACTCGTCAATGAACTCACGCTGGAAGCGATTCTGGAGAATGTTCAGTACCTTCTTCTTTAGCTGACCTCGTCGGTGCTCATCAAAGCGGCCACTACTCTTCTGGTATTCAACGTGCTCAAAAATCGTCGCATACAGCTTGTCAACATTGGTGCCCTTCATTGCCACCGTGGAGAGAATCGGGATCATCCATTGACCCTCCACCGTCTTCCGCGTTTCAAGAGTGTGCCTGAGATCGGCAACCATCCGTTCGGCCCCTGGCCGGTCGGACTTGTTGATGCAAAAGACATCAGCAATTTCCATAAGCCCAGCCTTCATCGTCTGAACGGCATCTCCGGACTCCGGTACCAGAATCACCACCACAGAATCACAGGAGTTGACAATTTCCAACTCCACCTGCCCCACTCCGACAGTTTCAATGAGAGTAACATCAAACCCGAAAGCGTCATAAACAAGCGCAACGTTATCCGTGGCGGCGGCCAACCCGCCGGTCGCACCACGAGTGGCCATAGAACGAAAATACACACCCGAATCGGGAGCGAATTCGTTCATACGAACACGGTCCCCCAGCAAAGCGCCGCCGGAGAACGGAGAGGTGGGATCAACAGCGATGATCCCAACCTTTTTCCCTGCTGCCACGAGTTGTTTGGTAAGGGCATTGACCAACGTAGATTTGCCGGCCCCCGGAGGGCCGGTCAATCCGATCCTGAGTGACTTCCCGGCCATTGCATACAGACGGCCGAGCACAGCGCGATACCCGTCATCGCGGTTTTCGACAAACGACACAAGCCGCGAGAGAGCACGAACATCCCCCTGCTCAAAACGCTCGAGAACGGTCATTGCCTATCGATACCCCGTCGACAACTCACCTACCGTCGGCTTGATATCACGTACCCGCATCTGAATCCGAGTAACGCCGTTGTACGTATTGAACTCGAGAGCGTACACAACATCCACCAGGCAACCCTTATCCGAAATGACTCTGGCCATGTCGCCGAATCCGAATCCGATCACATCAACCACCGCGTCACCTTTGCGCACTTTCATCTTCAGATGGTTGTTGCCGACCACATAGGGCGAACCAACCACCTCGCAGTTGCGCGTGAGAAACACCGGGCGCATATTCTGGGGGCCGAACGGCGCAAACCGCTCAACACTGCCCACAAAAGCATCAGAAATCTCGCGAAGCTCGATCTCAAGATCAATATGCAACTTGGCCTGAGTGTCTTCCACCGTCAGATTCTTCGCCGACACTTCGCGGAACTTCTCACGGAAAGCCTCGATGTTCTCCGGCAAAATAGACAGACCCGCCGCGTACTTGTGTCCGCCGTACCTGATAAGCAGATGCTCGCACTCCTTCAGCGCCTCGCAAAGATGGAAGCCCGGAATCGAGCGCGCCGAACCTTTCCCCTCACCGTCGCTAATGGCAATCATCACGGTGGGCAAGTGGTATTTCTCCACCAGTCGGCTAGCGACAATACCGATTACACCCTGGTGCCACCCCTCGGCGGCAAGCACGATAGCGTTATCGTTCTCGAGATCGACAACCTCGTGCATCTGGTCAAGGGCTTCATGCAACGTCTTTTCGTCGATTTCCTTGCGACGCTTGTTCTCTGAATCCAACTTGCGTGCTATTTCCGCAGCCAAACGCTCGTCACGAGTCGACAGCAAACGGATCGCTTCGCTGCAATCGCCAAGACGGCCAAGCGCATTGATGCGAGGAGCCAGAATAAACACAACCTGTCCGGTTCCGATCTCCTTGCCCATCAGTCCCGCGACAAAAGCCAGAGACTTGATACCCGGCTTGGTCGTGCGGGCTATCTGCTGAATACCGAATTTAGTGAGAATACGATTCTCGCCGACCAGCGGTACGATATCGGCCGAGGTGCCCATGGCGACCAGATCGAGATGCTCGTGGAGTTCCTCCTCGTCCTGTCCGAATCGAAGATACAGACCCTGAGCAAACTTGTAGGCTACGCCAACTCCGGAAAGCTCGCCGCCGTACTCACAGTCCGGCTGTTTCGGGTTGATTATCGCCAGAGCATTGGGAAGAGACTCACCCGGCTCATGGTGATCGGTCACAACCACTTCAATTCCCTGCGAGCGAGCATACTCGATCTCTTCAACCGCAGTGATACCGGTATCAACTGTGATGATGAGCGTTACCCCGAGATCACGCGCTTTGTCGATACCGTCAGTGGACAGACCGTACCCCTGTGTGAGCCTGTTCGGCAAATAATATTCTGTCTGAGCGCCCAGTTTGTTGAGCACCATGTAGAGGAGAGTGGTGGCAGTAATGCCGTCCACGTCATAGTCACCGTAGATCATGACCCTCTCGTTGGCGTAGAGGGCGCTTTGGACGCGCTCGACCGCCGCTTCCATGCCAGTCATGGAGAACGGATCCTTGAGATTCTCAAGCTCGGGATTGAGAAATCCTTGAATGGCTTCAGAAGTGTCCAGACCCCGATTGACCAGGATCTTGATCACATTGGTAGGCAGAGAGGCCGCCTCTGCAAGGTTCTGTACCAGCTCCTTTTCCGGATCCGGCGCCAAAACCCACTGCGGAGTGGAACTCCGTTGAGCCAAGCTCATAATGCCTCCAGCATTTATGAGTCAGAGAAAGCAGGCCATAAGCCGAGTTCTGTAAATTCGCCGAGGCAAACCAACAGTCATTTATCTGGGCGGCCGGTTACCCGACCGCTCAAGCAGCCTACCCAGGAATGATAACGGGACGAACCAATCCCTCTTCCTCTATTTGGCCTTGCTCCAGGCGGGGTTTACCCGCCACACCCATTGCTGGGCGTGACCGTGGTCTCTTACACCACGTTTTCACCCTTACCCCCGGTTAAGTTTCCTTCCCCGAAGGCGGTATAGTTTCTGCGGCACTTTCCGTCGGATCACTCCGCCCCGGCGTTACCGGGCGCCTCGATTCTGTGGAGCTCGGACTTTCCTCACTTTAAATCAGATTTAAAGCGCGACTGTTCCTCCTGCTTTCGCTGACTCGCGTTAATCTATAAAACAACTATCGTCTACAGTATTAGGGCACCGACGCCTACATCAAGCGACGGTAATTCGGAGGTTCTTTGCTGATCGGCACCGAATGCGGATGCGATTCGTTCAGCCCCGCCGGACTGATTCGCACAAACTCCGAGTCTTCATACAAGGCCTTGAGATTCGATGCGCCGCACAGCCCCATACCGGCCCTGATGCCGCCAACCAACTGATACACCAAATCCTCAAGCTTCCCCTTGAAGGGCACCCGCCCCTCAACCCCTTCAGGAACGAACTTGGAAGCCTCAACATTCTGTTCCTGGAAGTACCGATCGGCCGCACCTTCTTTCATGGCGCTCACTGAACCCATACCACGGTACACCTTAAAGGAACGCCCCTCCATGAGAAGAGTCTCCCCGGGGGATTCCTCAACACCGGCCAACAGTGAGCCGATCATAACGGCCTGCGAACCACAGGCCAAAGATTTTACTATGTCACCTGAGTATCGAATGCCGCCATCAGCGATAATCGGCGTCCCGGTCTTCTGTGCCGCCTCGACTGCATTCACGATTGCCGTCACCTGCGGCATACCGGCACCGGTGACTATACGGGTCGTACAAATCGATCCCGGGCCGATGCCGATTTTCACGCTGTCCGCTCCGGCATCGATAAGTGCCCTGGTGCCCGCGGCTGTGGCCACGTTTCCGGCCAGAACCGGCACCGAATACTTGCTCTTGATTTTTCTCACCGCACTCAGAATACCCTCACTGTGACCGTGAGAACTATCCACGACCAACAGGTCAACTCCGGCATCAACAAGAGCCTCAACACGGGCCTCCAGATCGGCTCCGACACCAACCGCGGCAGCACATCTCAGCCGTCCACGGCTGTCTTTTGCCGAATGCGGATACTGGATTTTCTTCATGATGTCTTTGACCGTGATCATTCCCTTCAAGTGGAAATCATCGTCGACCACCAGCACCTTCTCAATGCGGTGCTTGTGCAGGATCTCCTTGCAGTCGTCCGGACCGGTCCCTTCCGGCACAGTCACCAGATTCCGACAGGTCATTGCTTCGGAGATCGGGAGACTGGTATCTTTATGGAAGCGTAGATCACGATTGGTGAGAATACCCACAAGCTTCTCGCCGTTGGTGATCGGAATGCCCGAAATGGAGAAACGCTGCATCACCGTGAGGGCATCACCGATGGTCCTGTCCGGCGGAAGAGTGATCGGGTCGACAATCATCCCCGACTCAGAACGTTTGACCTTGTCAACCTCGGCGGCCTGACGGCGAACCGAGAGATTCTTATGCACAACGCCGATTCCACCCTGCCTGGCAAGCGCAATCGCCAACGCAGCCTCAGTGACCGTATCCATCGCCGCCGAAAGCAGCGGAATCTGTAATTCGATACCGGGAGCTATTGTGGTTGTGATATCCACATCGCGGGGCAACACGTTAGAATAGGCGGGCACCAGGAGGATATCATCAAAAGTCAGCCCTTGTTGCTCAAGAATCTTAGCCATTTCGTTCCGTCATCCAGTTTATGTCTTCAGTTCACCCGGAGCAGGATAATCCTACCCCCTCAATCGCCCGAACGGGCCGGGCCGTTCGCGGCGCTACTTTGAAATATCCTCGTCCCAATAGAGCAGACAACCGCAGTAGTCGCAGGTGTTTACTTTTTCGCCACGGCGGATTTCCTGCACCTTCTTCGGCGTCAAGGCCTTGAAGCACGAACTGCAAGCCCGCTTCTTGACTACCACAATCGCGCGACCACCACGCCCGCGGCGAATGCGCTCGTAGACCGAGAGAGTGGGCTTGGGAATCGAAGAAATCACTTCCTCGCGATTGGCCTGTTTGTCGCCGACTTTGGCACCGATTGAATCGATCTTTTCCTGCAAGACCTGCAACTGCTTTTCGTTGTTGCCAAGGACCTGCTCCTCTTTCTCCTGATAGGCGACGATGTCCTTTTCGAGTGTCTCGATCAATTCCATTGTTGCCAGAAGTTGATTCTCGTGATCGCTGATCTGCCCTTTCAGCTGGTCAATCTCGGCCACCAGAGCGTCGTACTCTTTGTTCGTCTTGATCGACATCATCTGTTGCTGATATTTCTGAAGCTCCGCTTCTTTGGACTTCAGATCCAGTTCCAGACTCTTGTGTTCGATATTTGCCTTCTCAAGACGCTCTGCGGCGTCAGCCCGCTTGGCCTTTGTTTCCTCAATCTCCCGATTGAGGTTCTCCATCATGTCCGGCAGATAATCTTTGGACCGCTCTAATTCGCCAAGATCATAGTCAATCACCTGTAGTCTTAGCAGCAACTCGAGACTGTTGTTCACTGTCCTGCCTCCTTAGCCTGAAAACTCATGACAAAAAAAGCGCGGTTCCCTTGGTATTCGGGGACACGCGCTTTGATAGCGTCTTTGGTGCTGTCGTTTTTCGCATTTGTTCGAGGAAAAACGACCGCCGAATTGAGTACTTTTCTGTTCGTAACAATCATGTCCTTACTATATGGGCAATACTGGATTTGAACCAGTGACCTCTCGGATGTGAACCGAACGCTCTAACCAACTGAGCTAATTGCCCATAACCAAAACTTCATTTCCATGGGCCCTGTAGGACTCGAACCTACGACCCGCTGATTATGAGTCAGCTGCTCTAACCAACTGAGCTAAGGGCCCAAAAAAAGTAGAACCTGTATGGTATGCAAAAACCATCGCAGCGTCAAGACCGAATTCATCGATTGAGCCCCGTTAATCGTTTCCTAGCTTATTACCAATTATCGGCCGTTTCTGGGGTGTAATTGATACGAAAGTGCGGGATTGGTCTCACGGCCAATCCCGCATATTGACAATTCAAGACAAACGATTGAGACTCAACCTATTTCTTGCCCGGATCCGGTATCTCTTCTGCAACGCCGGACAAACGTTTCGCTATCTGAACCTTGCCCTCAAGACCACCCATCGCCGAAATAACCAGCTTGGCACCGTCAGGCGATCCGCCTCCGTGCATGCAGCCGGGGACACCACCCCCAATTGTCACCCATTCCACCAGTCGAGCCGCACGCGAACGAGAATCAGCCGAATGACGGGCTTTCATGTACTTCTCGATCAAGTGTCCGTATTTCTTGGACTTAAAATCCTTGTACGACGGCATACAGCCCGTTTCAGCGATACCACCGGCAATATCCTGAGCCAGCACCGACGTATCGTACGGCAGAGTCGCCACATGGACTTTGTTTACGTTCGCGAGAAGCGGATCACAAACCCAGGCACCTGACGGGTGTTTCTTCCCCCGGGCTGCGGCCGCAATACCAACGGCATACGTAGTCTCGTTGTTGATGTGCATCTTGGTGACTTTGTCGCGGAAGACTTTGTCGGCCAAACCGTTGGTACGAGCCGTCAGAATGGCAGATCCTATCTTAATATCCCCCTGACCGGCCACACAACCGCCAATTGCCGAACGGTAAGGCATGATGAAGTTCGATACGGCCTTGAGCGTGTACTTGGTCTCGCCAAGCATGAACACCCGTTCCTTCGGCACAAAAACATCCTCAAAGAACAGGAAGGCCTGCGTGATACCGCCCTCCATGACCGGGTTATCGTAGCCTTCCTCCAGATCGCGGCCATCACTCGGATGACGGGTCTCGACAATCGTCAGCCCCTCGATATCCTTGGGAATAACAAATGACAGTGCGTAGTCGGCGTCCGCCTCTTTGTAGGCTGATCCCGGAAGAACGAATATTTCGTTGGCGGCCGCCACACCGCAGATCATCACCTTGGCGCCGCGAACGATAATGCCGTCGTCACGCTTCTCGACCACGTGCAGGAACATGTCCGGGTCTTCCTGCTTTGAGGGCGGCAACGTACGGTCACCTTTCGGATCTGTGAGCGCACCGGAGATACAAATATCGCGTGCCTGGGCATCTTCGAGCCACGTCAACAGCCGGGCGTGATAGTCCGTACCGAGGTCCCTGTCCATCTCCCAGGTAGTAGAGAACATGGCGTTGAGCGCTGTCCAGCCGGCGCAGCGTCCGCCGGTGCAGGTACCGGTGAGGTGGAACATCAGGCGCTTCATGTCCGAGTTGGCATACATGTCTTCCGGTTCCCGAATGATACTAAGATACCGACTGATCGGCTTTCCGGTCAGGTGCGAGGTTGTGGTAACCTTCTCGCGAAGCTCCTCGTCGGCAGCAGCCTTGTAGGTCCAACCGTGTCCCTCGACAGTACGTTTAGTCGCCGGGTGAGTAGTAACATCTTCAATGAGTTCGTCGAATTTGTGGATATTCGGACGCATCGCTTTGAGCGAATCCAGATATTCCTGGTATGATTTGATTGCCATCGGGCACCTCCAGAAGGGTGACTGTTTGTGAAAACACAGTATACGAACTCTTTGGACCGACAACAAATGAAACACGATACTTTGACTAATGACCAAAACAAAAAGCCCGCCTTCTCGGCGGGCTTTTTCAACCGATATGATGGCCTTCCCTACGGAAGAATCAGCGGTACCGAGGCAGAGAAACCCTGGTTCGTGCTGCCGGTCGAGTAGCTGAATGCTTCGTTGTTGGTGACAGCCACACGTATATTGACCTGACTGAGACTGCTCAAATCCAGATCATCAGTCGAGGTGGTGTTCAAGTCACAGCTCAGAACCACCGACCATACTCCACCCGTATAGTCCGAAGCGGCCGTGATATCCCACTTGCTGCCGCGCTGCGAATTCTGGGCAACGCTTGCATCAATAACGTAACCGGGAATCTGCTGGTCAACTTCCCATCCGGAAAGTGGCGAATGCGTCGCCGCCACAAAAACGACCGTCTCATCTTCGAGCAGCAGATGGCCGGTGAACTGGTCAAGAGTGTTGTGAATGTACATCGGCTGCGAGCCGTTCTCGTTCGGAGTCGCAACATCGGTTCCCCCGGCAAGACCGGTAGCATCCTCAGTGTAGGTAGAGCCGGTTATCTTCGCACCTTCAGCCAGACCTGCGCCGTCGGTGGTCAGAGCACGCCATTGCCATGTATCCCAACTGCCCTGAGCGGCATTCTGAAACATGACCATCAGACGGTCTTCGTCATGGGTAAGCGTGCTGTTGTGCAGAAGCTCAATCCAGTCTTGCACAGCGTCACGGCCGGTAACTCGATAAGATTCACGCCACACACTCTGAGTCGCATCCGCCCATTCAAACCGCATATACAGACGATCCGAGTGCACCGCAGCCTTCACAGAAACACTGTTGGCCACCGCTGCAGGCGAGGTCGGCGTAAGTTTGCTGAAGTTGATTGAGGTCGTCGGAACAGCTTTTGCCGCAATAGTTCCCCACACGGCATCGTCAACCGTGGTCGGTGCCGTGGCAGCCGTCGCGGCCGTTATCTGCAACGTCGCCGGTGGATCGACCGGGCCGTCACCGTCGTCGTCACCACCACAACCGAAAAGGAATAAGGATGTAAACAGAAGACTGAAAATGAGAAGCTTCTTCATGAGGAATTTCTCTCCCTGAACGTTATTCTTGAGTCACTAACCCAATATAACAAAGAATATGATGACAGGAAAGCAGAATTAGTCGCGCAGGCGTTTCACCACAACCATAGTGATATCATCGTATACGTGCGTTTGCGGAGCAAAACTCTTGGTAGCGGCATAGATAGCGTCCGCAATCTCAACAGCAGACTTGTCTCTATTCTTGCGAATTACTTCCATTAACCCCTTCGCGCCGAATTCGACCCCCTCATTATTGAACACCTCGGTAACACCGTCTGTGTACATCACCAGCACTTCACCGCGACGGAACGCAATTGCGCCCTCGTCGAACGTCACGCCCTTTGACACGCCAAGCACCGGGCCGCCCTCTGTCAATTGTTGAAAAACACCGTCTTCCTGCAGTAGCAACGGCGGGTTATGTCCGAAATTGGAATACGTCATCATGTGGTGTTTGCTGTCGAGTACACAGTAGATACCGGTAACGAAATTCCCCGGCTCCAACGATTCACACAGCAGCGAGTTAACTTTCTCAGCGATTGTCCGGATCGTATAATTGTTCCGTATTTCGGCAATGAGCGACGCTCGCAGCGAGGCCATAATCAACGCCGCCGGCATCCCTTTACCCGAAACATCGGCGACAGGAATCCCCAACCGCTGATCAACAATCTTGATGAAGTCGTAGTAATCACCGCCTACCTGCCCTGAAGGAACATTGCGTCCGGCGATCTGGTACCCCTCGACTGCAGGATTTTCATCCGGAAGGAACATGCGCTGAATTTCGCGAGCGATATTAACCTGCTCCTCAAGCTTCTTCGCCGCGAGGAGGCTCTCGTGGAGTTTGGCCCGCTCAAGCGAGATAGCCGCCTGTGACGCAAACGCGGACATGAGTGAAATGTCTCTGCCGTTGTACGCGTTGATCTCATCCGACTCAAGATTGATGACACCGATCACCCGATCATCGATAAGAATCGGCACAACAATCTCACTTCGTGTGGAGGGACTGGCTTCAACATACCGCGAGTCCTTCTTGACGTCCGGCACTATGACCGGTTCGCCGGAAGCTGCCACCGTGCCGATGATCCCCTGACCGCACTTGAGCTGCAGGCTGGCATCTGTCCCCGGGTCGTAGCCGACCGAACAGATCGACTGGATATCGACCTCGGCATCGTCACAGAGGAATACGCCGCCAGCATCATAGTTCACTGCTTTCTTTAGCGTCTCCAGAATCGCCCTTAAGACTTCGTCCAGCTTAAGCTTCTCAGATAGGATCTTCCCCGTATCGTAGAGCAACGCCCGTTCAAGCGCCTCCCGTTTCATCTCTCGATACAGGTGGGCGTTGTCAATTGCTACCGCGATCTGATTGTTCAACCCGGTTAAAATATCCAGATCCTCCTGGCTGAACTCTCCCCCGCACTTGTTTATGGCCTCAACCACGCCCACCACCTGGCCGCGACCGATCAGAGGCAACGACAGCACGGACCGGATATCTATCCCAAGCGACTGCTGCAGATCATCGTCCAATCGAGGATCCTCGGCAGCATCGTTGATAATCACCGGTTCCTGCTGCTCGGCCACCCAGCCGATGAACCCGGACCGATCCTGACTTTGAACAGACAGCAGTTCACACTCCGGCTTCTTCGTGAATCGGATCTGCATATCACGACGGGTATCGTCGAATCGATACACCAGAGCGGCTTCGGCATCGACAGCCGTCATCACCAGATTCAGGATCAATTGGATAAGCTCTTCGTACTCCAGTGTCGAATTGAACGTTCTTCCTGCCTGAAGAAGGAGCTTTTCAGTACGTGTTCTTTGTGTCTTCTCTGCCATAACTCCGGCCAAGGTACGGTATTTGTGTCAATTGTCAATCAAAGACAATGATCGGCAGAAGCAACCCGTAAGTCGGCCGAATCCGATCTCACTCACAACCAGAGGTGCCGGTCCAGACTCCGGTAGTGTATTGCCTCGGCAATATGCCCCATCTGGATTTCCTCCGCCCCTTCCAGGTCGGCAATGGTCCGTGCCACCTTAAGGATTCGGTCATAGGCCCTTGCCGAGAGACCTTGCCGCTTTATCGCTAAACCCAGCAATGACTGTGACTTCTCGTCGAGTTTGCAGAATTTCCTCGTATCTCGTGATTCCATCTGGGCGTTGGAATATATCGAATCTTCGTTTTTGAACCGCTCAAGTTGCCGTTGTCGCGCGGCATTAATCCGCTTGCGAATCACCTCGGAGCTTTCGCCCCTCGTTTCTGACGACAGCTCCTTGTACTTCACCGACGGCACCGACACATGAATATCGATCCTGTCCATGAGCGGGCCGGAAATACGAGACATATAGCGCTGAATCTCAGCCGAGGTACAGTTGCACTCATGCGAGGCATCCCCGTGATACCCGCACGGACAGGGGTTCATCGCCGCAATAAGCATGAATCTGGCCGGGTAAGTTAATGTAGTCGAAGCTCTTGATATCGTCACCTGGTTGTCCTCCATAGGCTGTCGAAGCATCTCCAGAATGTCTTTCTTGAACTCCGGCAGCTCGTCGAGAAAAAGCACTCCGTTGTGAGCCAGCGACACTTCTCCCGGTTTCGGAATCGCCCCGCCGCCGACCAGACCGGCATACGAAATGGAGTGATGCGGAGAACGCGAGGGGCGTGTCGCCACCAAAGCGGAGTCTGCCGGAAGCCTCCCCGCTACCGAGTGAATCTTTGTCGTCTCAAGTGCCTCCCTGACCGTCATGTCCGGAAGAATTGTTGGTACTCGACGGGCCAGCATGGTCTTACCCGATCCGGGAGGACCAATCATGATCAGATTGTGCCCTCCGGCGGCAGCGACTTCGAGCGCACGCTTGGCCGACTCCTGCCCCTTGACATCGGAGAAGTCTACCGAATACTTGCGAGCTTCATCGAAAACAGACTGTATGTCGATCTCGTGCGCCTTGACGGTTGACTCGTCTTCCAGGAAGTGCACTGCATCCTTAAGAGATTTGACCGGGTAGACGGGCACCGTCCCCGCCATGGCCGCTTCGCGGGCATTCTCCTGCGGCACCAAGATGCCCTTGATGTGATTGCCCGACACAAAGTTCATGGTCATCGGCAACACGCCCGGCACCGGCCGCAGAGCGCCATCAAGCGATAGCTCGCCCAACAGCACGAATTGATCGAACTGGTCACGCATGATCTGCCCGGTAGCAGCCAGAATGCCAATCGCGATCGGCAAATCAAACGCAGAGCCTTCCTTCTTAATATCCGCCGGGGCAAGATTGATGGTGACCTTCTTTGATGGGAACACGAAGTCGGAGTTCTTGATGGCCGCCGTGACCCGTTCCTTGGATTCCCGCACGGCACCATCGGGAAGCCCCACTGTGATAAACGCCGGAAGCTGTTGCTGTATATCCGCTTCCACCTCCACCGTGTAGGCATCGACACCCAGCGTCGCCGATGAGACTATTTTTGAGAGCATCTTCCCTCACCTCCGCATTCAGACTCGGTTTCGAACTCAAGTTCCACGCCCTCAATCAAAGTGGAGCGACTGACAGGTTGCGTCAGTCAAAATCGGAAGAGCATCGAAGTTTCGAAGATAAGCAAAAAAAAGCCCGCCAGAGGCGGGCTTTCAAGTCTTTCAAAGCGAGGCTACAGGTCCGTGTTTACCAGACGCAACCGCTTATTGACCACCACACCGTCTTCATCACTGTGAATGTGAAGTAAACGCGTCGTATCCGAGGTCTGATCGAGACTATACGCACCTTCGGGGCCATAGCTCTCAGTACAAATCTTGACTCCCACACTCGGATCGGTGTAGGTCAACTCGGCCCCGGCACTTCCCAGTTCATACTTGCCATCAACATCACAGAAAACACGATCGCTCTCGTCCTCTTCAACCCTCATACTGAATGAAGTTGAAGTGAACTTGAACGAAACCGCCTGTGTGGTATCATACAGAGTATCGGTGCCGTTGGTAACCTCCGTATAGGTGTACAACCCAACATACCGGCCGTTCAGTGTCGGCGGCTCAGGAACCGTAATATCACCACGGCAACCGATGAAACAGGCGATACCGATTGTAAAGACCAACGCAACTACCCAAAAACGTGCAAATTTTCTCATTGCAGGATTTCTCCCTAAAGTACCTATCATCAACCAGCCACCAATATATTCGCCATTGGCCTGTCGCACAACAGGAAAATGTAGAGTTCTTCAACAAATGGACGACCATATCGGCCTTTTTGTGCATTCCCGGTGGTCAAAACCACAGTTTGGCGGTTTCGGAGGCAGGAGACCCCGGCACGATCCAGCCCGGAATATTGTATGTCGACGAGATCAATCAGCTATCGGCAATCCCAAGAACGGCACAAGCGAGTGTAAGACAACATATTAACCATGTGGCGAGATCAGAAACGGGAGCCTGGTCGCATATCGACAGGCCGTGATCACCTTGACAAAACGCCGGGATTATACCTATTATGCCTCAAACAGTCACCGAGGAAACCGACTAATACTAAGTATGAACCTTTCGCGCTACTTTACAGAGAATTCAATCAAGCTCGAGATGGAAACCGTCATTGAGCCGTTCGACGAGGAAAAATCCAGAGAGAAATGGATCGTCGACGCCAAAGCTGAGATACTCGAGGAATTGGTCACGTTGCTTGAGCAGGATGCCAGAATCGGCAACCGGACCAAGCTGATGCTGGACTTTGTGAATCGTGAGAAGAAGGCCACCACGGCAATCGGCAACGGTATCGCCATTCCGCACATTCGTTCGTTGCAGGCAAAGGAATTCATGATTGGATTCGCGCGCTCGACCGAAGGCTACGAGTTTGATTCTCTCGACGGCAAACTCTCGCACCTGTTTTTTGTCATGGCCGCTCCCCCCTACGAGGACCAACTCTATTTGAAGGTGTTCAAAGCTCTGGCCGAGGCGCTCCAATACGAGTCTTTCCGCGACGAACTGATGAACATCCAATCGCCAGGTGAGTTGATCCGGGCATTTCGGAGTATGGAGTAGGTTGCCGTACCGGCACCCTTTCCCCCGCTCAGTGCACCGATTTTCTGCCATTTCCCAAAAAATTAACCGAACATTCGAGCCGGTTTTTCGTCTTATGAGCTAGACGGAGACACGGAACACGCAACAACCGACCTAACAACTGTTGTCTTCTTCTTGGCCGAAGCGATTGAGGACACAATTGCTTTTGCCGCTGGGCTTTAGACAAGACCTAAAAATCCCTGTCCCATAGGTACCCTAATGCCTGCCCGAGCCACCCGGCTTCCCATCCGGGTGGCTCACTTGTTTTGGGATATTCATCTTGCCGGCAGTCCGGTCAACACGCATGCAAACAGATTGCCCGTATATCTGATATCCCGACCGACGTCACCACAGAGCTTAGCCGGTCAAGTGTGTCAAATCCCACGGCAATACTACCGAATGAGTGGTGATCGCTCCTCTACTCCCATTGTTACAAGCCACGCCATACTGAGCTGATATACAGACAGGGAATCGGACACCAGAAAGCAGTTTGTTCCATTCTGCGGTAAAGTGGCTGAGCCACCCATCCGACTTCTATACAAAGGAGACGATTATGGATCATAAGTACTTGCTGAGACACATGCTGGCCACCATGGCCTTTCGTGTCAGAACCGTCGTGAACGATGCCCCCGAAGGCTTTGCGGATTTCGAGGCCGGAATGGACACTCGTACGCCAACCCAGATACTGAATCATATCAACGGCATGCTCTCCATAACGGAAGAATGGTATCGCGGCGAGACTCCGACTGCCGTGGAGGAAGTGCCCTGGATAGAAGCTATCGAGGTCTTCCATGGTAACCTGGCCAAACTCGACCGGACTGTCGACGAGTGCGACGTCGACGAGCGACTATTCCTGCAGATGTTCCAGGGGCCGTGGTGTGACGCCATGACTCATGTTGGAAAGCTGGGGACACTGCGCCGCCTCTTTGGTTCGCCGATCAAGGTCGAGCCATACATGAAGGCAGATATCCAGGTCGGCAAGGTTGGCCCCAGACAACCAGTGTCCGTATAGACACAAACTATCGTATTTACTGTTGAGGGCTTGCAGTCGCAAGCCCTCTCTTCTCGCATCAATCGAACGACACAAACAAACCGAAATCGAGCACAAAAAATCGGAGGTCGCAGTATGGGAAAACTCAGCGGCAAACAGCTGGTAATCGTCCACGGCTGGAGCGACAACTGGAAGTCGATGAAAAAAGTTGGCTCGCCTCTCCAGGCCGAAGGTGCCGGTGTCAGGTACGCCAATTATGACTCCCGCGAAGACAAGGCAGTGTACGAAGATTTTGCCGAAGGCCTTGACAAAGAGCTGGCGCGATTCGCCAAACAGGGTAAACTGACCGGCACCGACGGTCGCATACACTTTGTCACCCACTCCACCGGCGCACTCGTCTTACGACAATGGTTCCGACAGTATCCCGAACGACACGACCTCGTGGGCAATGTTGTTTTCCTCGCCCCGGCCAATTTCGGCTCTCCCCTGGCGACGAAAGGAAAGTCGCTGATCGGGAAGGTCTTCAAGGGCCAGCACGGAAGCGGAGATCACTTTGAGGTCGGCCAGAAAATCCTCGACGGTCTCGAACTCGCCTCACCGTTCGCGTGGGAACTATCCGATTCTGATTTGTTCGGCAAAAACGGCTCGCTCTACCACAAGTCGGGCATCAGAGCAAGTGTCATTACCGGATGCAAGGGATACGGCGGTTTGAGGCAATTCGTCAACAAGCCGGGAACTGACGGCACAATCGTCGTTGCCGGTGCCAGTCTCAACTCGCGCCGGCTGGACCTCGACTTTGTCGGCAATCGTGAAGACAACTCAACATCGTGGCACGGTTTCACTGAGGAGCAGCACAAAAAGCGTGGGTTCATTCCAGTCAACATACCGTTCGCAATACACAACAATCTCAACCATGCCTCGATTCTCAAGCTGAAAGAGAACGACCTTCTCCTGGAGCAGATCATCCGCTGCCTGTCTGCAACCGAAACCGACTATGACATGCTGACCAAAGACTTTTATGAGTTTACCGGCAAGCAGGTAGGTGCTGACAAAAATCTGAATTATCAGCAATTCATATTCCGTATCCGCGATGACCGTGGGATGCCAGTGCCGGACTATCATCTGGAATTCAACGTGTGGGAATTGTCTCGATTGTCCCCGGCCGGAAACGGCGTGCAACACGTCCCGGCGGGCACAAAAATGTCACGCGAGGAGAGCCGCCGCTCAGGAGAGTTGGATCGATTGTTGGAAGAGAACCTGCACACACACTCGCAGGATTCGAGCTACAAACGGTACCTGGTTAGGCCGGACCAGGTGCATGAAATCGTCGGCGACAACCACGTTCTGACAATGAGAGTCGACGCGGAATCGGGCGACCGCGACATCACCTATCAGACCGGCAAACTGGAAAATATCGTACTGCTCCACCCGAAGAGGGTGAAAGGCGAAAAAGTGAAGCCGTTCTTCACGAACACCACGACGCTGATAGATATCCGGATTGACCGAGAAAGCCGGTTGCTAACGATTAGGTAGCCGGTTAAGCAACGTGTCAGTCCGTGTCCATCCAGTCAGTTCCATCCGAGTAGGTCGGTGTTCCGAGGTCCGCATACCATGGGGAGCGAGAAACCCGACATCTTGTGTGGAGCAGGATACCCGACGGGTAGCCGATTCAGACTTGTTTGGATCGGACGGCGCGAGCGAGCGTCACGAGGGAGAATCGACAGGGACGGAACCCTGTCGATCATGTCGGGCATTGCATATCTATATCGCAAACGTCACTTTGTACGTCACCCACATAGCCACCGGCTTGCCGTCCTGAATCGCAGGCTTAAACTTGTTTTCCAATGCAGCCTTCAGAGCGGACTTGTCCAGGGACTTAGTCCCCGAGGTCTTGTATACGACCGCGTCAAGCACGTCGCCTTTTCTGCCAACCAGAACCTTTACCCACACAATGCCCTGGACCCCGGCCTTTAGTTCCTTGGCCGGGTACACAGGGTTCACGTAGTGAATCATCTCGGCAAATTGCTCCACCGGAACGAAATCGTCTATTGCAGGCAAATCGTCACTGTTAATTCCGTCTGAAACATAGCCCTCGATTTCTTCATCACTGTCAGCGTCCATAACCTCGCGATCCGGACTCTGCACAGGTTCCTCGGTCGCGAGTGACTGGCCGTTGACCGGCGGGGAGTCGATCGCAGTCTCCTCTTCGTGACAGCCAATCCCCAGCGAGAGCACCGCCAGAGCACACACCAGAATGCCCGCGAATGTCCGTTTCGAGGTTTTTCTCGTTAGCGTCCCTGATACTATCATCTTGAATCTCCTTTCAAGGAAATCGCCGCCGCTTATTTCGCTCGCCATTGCCGGTGGACGAATCGCGGGAAAAGCAAAACTCTCGAACGCGCTCAAGAGAGAGTCTGCGTATGTATGCGGATTGGGTCTCAGACTGGACACTACGAGGGCATCACAGCAGAGCTCTTCGTTTCGGCGCAAATGGTGTCGCGCCCAGTACACAACCGGATTCCACCAGAAACAGACACAGGCCGACCATTCGATCCATCTCGCGAGATAGTCTCGGCGGCTCACGTGCGCCAGTTCGTGAGCCAAAACCCACTGGAACTGGCGGGATTCCATTTGTTACTGTGGGCGGCAGACGTGTCGTCTGCCCCAGCTTCACCTATTACGACACAGCCTCCAGTCGAAGACTGCATCACTCGATGGATTCCTTCTCCCCTACTCCCCCCAGACCGGTTCGGCGACCTTGCCCATGAACAAAATTGCCCCGGAAACGTCCTCATGGATCACGAAGAGGAACGGTCGGTCGCAGAAGATCGACGGAGAAGGAGCGCTTCCAACAGACACCTCAATCGCAGTAACCGCGGCAGCCTCGGTACCTTCTTCATCAACCTGCACGAACGACTTGTGGAGTACATCACTTATGTAAACGTCGTCGAGCAGCGTCATTGCGGTAAAATCGGCGGTCGACGAGTTGAAGGCAATGGTCATGCCCATGTCCTGCAGTACGTTCGCGAGTGAAATGTTGTACGCAAACCGGAATTTCGGAAGGCCAACCATCACCTCGGTCTCCACGGTGCTTTCCAGCCAACCGGCCCAGGCTTCGTCCGACATCTCATCGAGAACATCCGCCACTGAGTTGCCCTCGTTGGGAAGCAGGATCGTCATCCGGAAGCCCTCCTCCCCGTACGGAAGCCCAACGGAAGTAAGCAGATCGTTCTGGAGATACGCAAACGTGTTCAAGTTTAACATCATGTCGCAGTCAACTGTGGAACCGTCGGCGCGATGAAAGTCCGCAGTCTCCGTATACTCAGGATTGAACGGCAGAGTCCAGTCGGCCTTGAAATACACCGCATTGATCAGGTACATGATGACCTCACTTGAGATCGGCGGATCGATGATACTGGTGATCTTTCCCCTGGTCTTGTCGTTGACCCAGTTGTTGATGGTGAGGGCGGCCGATTCGTCGGAGAAATCCAGCCCCTGCACCAGAGCATCAAAATACGTCTGGTTGGTCTCGATAAACGGTTGCTCAACCGGAATGCCCTGCCGATACCAGATGGAATTAGCGATATCCATGGTCACGTCCGGGTCGAGCTGCGTCAGCGTGGACATCAGGTTCTGATACGATTCGTTGACCCCGTTCTCGGGCACGCTCAGTACGCCGAGAGTTGCCGCGAGTGAATCGCGAGTGTCCCCCACTGCACCGTTGAGCAGCATGCCAAAGGCGTACGAAACCGATAGCGGCGAGACAAACAGATTGTCGCCCGGCTCAGCTCTATCAGCAATCTCCCGAAACAGTCTGGTGCCGAAGGCATCAAACGAGAACAGAAGTTGTGACTCAGCGGGAGTCAGTTGGGCGATTGTCCGACGAGGTTCGGGTTGAGGGTCTTCAGGCTCTGTGAGTGACGAGCACTGAAGGCAAAGGATAGCGGTCAATCCGAAAACTAATACTGACGACAGCTTGCGCATAGCATCCCCTCCGTGCGTTTTCTTTATAGACGAGAATAATATACCGGCTGTTTGATGGATTGTCAAGGAGACGATTCTGGGACAAGCTCTTCGATACCCCGCCCAGAGCGATCGTAGCGAGGCGTCGGGTGGGAGTAATCTGGTTCGCACCCCTCCTTCGACGGGCAGGCGCAAACGGATGCGGCATCGGGGCGGAATCCGCATGATCTTCCCTCCCGTTTTGGTGTGATATTTGTCGTCTGCCTGAAATATAGCGAGTCTGGACTATTTTAGCAATGAATTCGTGAGGAGGCATAACATACCGACCGGTCAATTGTTAGATTGACAGGCGTGTTGCCTATTGCTAGTTTCCCGTGAGCACTACCAGAACTTGACACATCGCGATGGAACTGAATTTGTAATCATTACCCTGATTCTCGCTCGGGAGGTACTATGAAAGCCACCAAATCACTCGCCGCAGTCGTGCTGCTAGGCATCCTGATACTGCCGTCTTGCCTGACGGCACAGACCATCGATACACTCTGGACGAGAATGATACCCGGTCCTGAAGGACATGATTCGTCTATCTGTGTGGTCGAAACGGCCGACAGCGGTTTGGCTATCTGCGGCATGACCATGGGCCCCGGGGCAGTCTACTCGGACATCTGGCTGGTCCGCACAGACGCGTACGGGGACACGCTCTGGACCAGAACAATCGGTGACTCTCTCGGACAGTCGGCCAACGAAATGGTAGAAACCCATGACGGCTCTTTTGTCATGGCAGGTTACCACGGCCGGTGGGGTGTTGAATACTATCCATTTGTTGTCAAGACCGACGCCTCCGGCGACACGCTTTGGACCAGAACCGTCGGGGCCGCAAACGGTATGTTCTACGGTGTAACCGAAACGGCCGACAGCAGTATCCTGGCTGTCGGCTACCGCTACGAATCAGGGTTGAGTCGCAACCTGATTCTGGCCAAGCTGGACTCTGACGGCAACACGGTGTGGGGCAGGAGTTACGGCGGTGCGGAGTCTAACGAAGGATGGAGCGTCATGGAACTGGCCGACGGTACCCTGGCACTGGCCGGTTCGTACTATGACAACTATCAGCCCTTCCTACGGGATTATTGGCTTGTCAAGACCGACAATGCAGGGACGGAACTCTGGAACCAGAGGTACGGTGGGAACTCTGTTGACCCTTGCTATTCAGCAGCGGCGACTAGCGACGGTGGTTTTGTACTGGCCGGCTACAGCAGTTCAGTCTCTCCCAACGGCGCATGGATTGTCAAAACGGACTCTCTCGGCGACACGCTCTGGACCCAAACCCTGGAGTCGATGGATATCCGTTCTGTTCTGGAATGCAACGAGGGCGGCTACTTCTGCGCCGGTTGGTTGACCAATTACGGTTTCGGCCGCGACTTTCTTGGCGTGATGCTCAGCGAAGCGGGTGATACGCTCTGGACAGCATCTTTTGGTACCCTCAGACACGAGCAAGCCCACTGTACCGTCCAGACTTACGACGGCGATTTTGTGATGACAGGGGTGAGGGACGGCGAATCGAGCTACCAGGAGTTCTACCTGATGAAAATCGGCGACGCGGCTATGGATGTCGGAGATATCGCAGAGGGCAATCTTCCCGACGGGTTCGCGCTTGCGGCCAATTACCCCAACCCGTTCAATCCTTCCACGACTATCAATTATACGGTCCCCCGACGTTCCGAAGTGAGAATCACGGTCGTCAATGTCACGGGACAACTAGTGAAAACACTGAAGGATGCGACGGTACCGGCCGGAACCCACGAGGTTGTCTGGGACGGGACCGATCGCAGCGGAAACGCTGTTGCATCCGGGATGTACCTGTATCGTTTGCAGACGGGAGAGTACTCGCAAGTTCG
This sequence comes from uncultured candidate division Zixibacteria bacterium, assembly GCA_963664195.1. GTDB lineage: Bacteria > Zixibacteria > MSB-5A5 > GN15 > FEB-12. The sequence goes on along the minus strand of OY760907.1, from coordinate 2,058,854 downwards.
CAAGATGATGCTATTGAAATAGCGAGGTACGGTACCAAGGCCAAGGAGTGCAAACCGTCCAGCACAAAAAAGCCCTCCGGTCATTTAAGACCGGAGGGCTTTCGAGTTTAACGTGCACCCACCTCCGAACCGCTCCTCAGGAGATATTCAAACAGCCAACTCAGGCCGGGCGCTCCCGCAACACACACCAGGAATTTTCTACGGCTGCTACCTTCCGGTCCTGACCGAGTTCGAAAGGCTGATGTTGTACAGGACCCAGCCGTCAACGCCGCTTATCCGTCAATACACCAGATTCGCTAAGCCCTCGGGTGGGAATTCAACCCCGGTATAGCGGATTCCGGGTTACAGGGCACCGCTGGCTCCCCGTCTAGCACTTCAGCTTCGATTTCTCACCCCACGGCGAGAACACAAATTCCAACAAAACTTAATGGAGCCAGCCGGGATCGAACCGGCGACCTTCGCATTGCGAACGCGACGCTCTCCCAACTGAGCTATGGCCCCAATATCGAAAATCCGCCTCAGGCGGAGTCTAGGTCTTGTCTTTCCCCCTTCTCAGAAGGGGGCCATACGATAATAAAATAAGCTCGGCAAGCCAAGGATTTTTTGCACCTCTGAAGGCATCCGTCGCTCTACCACAAATGGAGGGCTCCCGGTGGGCTAGAAAACCACTCCTGCTCTGAAAACAATCTGTGGTTTGGGGCGCACGTTCACCGTGGGTGGATCGGGGTCCATATCACGATATCCGAAGGCAAAAACGGCTCCCTCCACCAGCCAGCCTATCTTCTCCCTCGATTCCCAACCTATCTGAACCAAACCCTTTAACACAAGATGATCGCTGTCCCTTCCTGCCGGCGAATCTTGGAAGGCACTGTATCCGACACCGATTCCGGGGCGAATAGCCACTTTTTCGAGGTTCCTCGGAGGCCCAAACAGACCGTGAGCAGACCATATCACAGCCCAGGTTTTGTCACTGGGGCCAAACGACATATGATTGAGATCTATCGCCACTCCCAGAGACAGAAACCGGGCAACCGGGAAATCAAGCGCTCCGCCAAGCGAGAAGCTGGGGTCGCAGGCAAAAATCCTGGGTTCGCCGGGCGTATCGGGATTCAGGCAAAAAGGATCGTAGTCGGAGGCAACACCCCGGTACTCGATCTCGGAGCCGAGGACTCCTCCTGCCCTGAAGGACAGAAGCGGTTTGCGTTCGAGGCTATCTCCGGCAATCAAGTTGCCGGAGATCAGGAAAGACAGCAGAAACAGAGTTGTTGTGTTCTTGAAGAATCGCGTCATTGTTGTTCATCTTTCATAATGCGGTAAGTTCACATCAGAAGACCTATTCGAGTCAGAAGCATCGGTCCGCCGGTTATATCGTAGGTATCATTCCCACCCGAAAGTGCCCATAGTAGCCCGACTCCACACAACACACCCGTGCCCTTGTGCCCACACAGGGCAAACTCAGCGGCAGCCTTGAGCGTCGTGTAGTGACTGTTCTCAAGCCACCCGAACTTCTGAAGGTAGCCGTACCCGACCGAGACTCCCGGTCTGATTACGAACGGAGATTCGGGGAGTCCGATATGTCCTTTCAACCCAACCGCAATATCCAGAAGGCTCTGATTCTCAGTGATGGTTTTGACATCGTGAATGTCGACCGAGAGAACCGCTCGCACCGGAGAGTAGATATTCCGCTCGAAGAACACTCCAAAGCTATAGCTTCCGTCGGTCTCAAAGTCTCCTACGTAGCCGCCGATGTGCTTGGAAGCAATATCGATCGTACCGTCACCGAACAGCCCGCCTTTGATGCCAAACGCGCCGCTGCGCTGAGGCATGTCGCCCGCCAATGCGCTCACGGCCAGAGTAGCTAGCGACAAAGCTGGCACGAGTGATAGTCTGAGAGTTTTCGTTAACATCGGTAATTATTCCCCCGGCAGAGATCGGTTTCTGTTTTCTAGAATCGATACCCCAGCGCAAACGCGAGGGTCTTGTTCTTCACTTCAAGGTTACTGTTGTCGAGGGCTTTGCTGAAGTCGTGATGGTAGTCGAACTCCAGTAGCATCGGTCCAAGCGACCCGAGCATGAATTCCTGCCCGATACCGACCGTACCGCCAAACACAACTGACTTGAACTCATCGGCGAATATCGAAGCGGTTTCAGACGATGAGCCGATCTTGACATCCAGCCTCGGACCAAGCACGAGATACGTATTGGTCGGCAGAGTGAGTTCGGCAAGGATCGGGATGGATAGATAGTCGATGCGATCCGAGAACTCAATCGTACTGTCGCCGACAATCTCAGGGCTGGACTCATTGGTCCACTGAATCACCTGCGACAGGTCACTGCCCTTTTGTACGTACTCCATTCCGGGACGCAAAGATAGGAACGAGGTTAGCGGAACGTCCACAAACATACCGATAGTAAGTCCAACTTTATAATCCCGTTCGTCCTCCCAATCGAGAGCCAGGTATTCGTAGTCTTGATCGGCGAGTGTAATACCCGCTTTGACGCCGAATTGCTTTGGTCCGGCGCTTACACTGGCCGCCAGACAGAAGAGCAGCGCGAGTGTAAACGCGACTGCCGTGAACCTGTCAAAACGTTTGGTCATCTATCGAACCTCCTGCGAAACTGTCTAGAATTTGAATCCGAGCATCAGGGCGAAGGCTTTGTTTTTCGCCTCCAACATGCGCGTTTCATAGGCCACAGAGAAATCGTGGTGATAGTTCAGCTCAAAGAGTCCTGTGCCGAGCCCCCCCAAAGGGAACTCTTGACCAACTCCAAGCGTAGCTCCGTGGAGAATATCGACGCAGTACTCCGCCGTCGGATATCCTGCGGCCTTGTCTGAAAAGTGACCAATCCAAATATCCACTCTAGGACCAGCCAACAAGTACATTCCTTCCCAGACGAAGGGGACTGTAGCCCTCACGAGAAGAGGCACAGAGATATAGGTGACGCGACTCCGATATACGATCTCGCCAACCTCGACACCATATCGGGGATGACCGCTAGCCAACTCCACGGACCAACCCTTCTGCACGTACGCCAGTTCCCACCTCAAGGATACATCCGAGAGGATGGGTGCTTCTAGGAAAAGCGCGAATTCAGTTCCTGCCAGATCGCGGTCTTTCAGGTAGATTGACACCGGATATTCCACAGTTACCAGATTGGTTGATGTAATTCCCATCTTGAATCCGAACCGCGTGGTCCCTCCCATTGAGGATGAAGCCAGACATGTCACCAGACACAAATTGAGGATTACGATTAGCTGCGTTCTTCGATTCATGGATTCACCACCCCTGTTGCCCAACGGTTGTCAAAACTCATAGCCAAGCGTAAACACGAAGGCTCTGTTCTTTTGCGTCGACCGATGTTCCTCACCCGGATAGTACGACCACACGGACTCCACTGCATCTGAAACGTCCCATTGGTAGCCGAACTCACCGATCAACACTCTGCCATTGCCAAGCGACAACCGCATTCCAAGACCGGCTGTGCCCCCCAAAACGGTTCCCTTGTAGTCGCGAACCATCCTGGGCCGATCGAGTGCAAACTTACTCAACCGAATATCGACATGTGGGCCGACAAACACGTAAGGAGTGCTGGAATGCTGCCTGCCCGGCAGAGATAACTCAAACAGAATCGGTACTGACAGATAGTCCACACGTTCCCGATGGTCATCGTGATATTCAGTCGGACCGTTGTTGAAATCAATATCCCAGCGGTAAATGTCCGTATGACAGCCCTTCTGCACAAATTGCGCCTCAAGGCGAACTGAAAGCACAGAAGTGATTGAGGCCCTCGAGCACAGGCTGAAGGTCAGGCCGAGTTGAGAGCTACGGTCCCAATCGGGGTCTCTTTCGGCCAAGGCTGTGCCTACTTTGAATCCCAACTTGGGTCTCTCAGCCGCCACCATACCAGCCAGACAGAGCAGCAGAAGAAGTGTCGTAGCAAGTGCGAGTAATCGTGTCCTATTCAATGAATCCTCCCCGGAATCAATTGTGTGTGTCTAAAAAGTCATACCAATGCGGATAAAAGCGAGCGGGCCGACGTTGATATCAACCTCGGAATCTCCCCCCGAAGGCGCCGACCATACCCCGGCATCAATCAGAAAACCGGTGGCATTCGGGCGCAAATACATCAGTTCCAGCATCGCCTGAAGGGTCAAGTAATTAGTCCCGTTGAGTGTCCCCCGACGGCGCATCGTTCCATAACCGATCTTGAATCCCGGTCTCAGGACCAAGCCCCGGTCAGGCTTCCCGATATACGCCTTCATCGTGATGCCGATGTCCAGGAGCGTTTCAGATTCTTCATAACTGAGGCTGTCGCTATGGACGCTCCATCTCATCCGGAGAACCTGAATGGCGCTACCATAGTAGAGGCGGCCACCGGCAGGAAAATCAGCAAAAAGACAGAGATTGTAACCGGAATTCTGCTCGCCGGTAACACTCTCGATCTTGACGTCGCCCGCGGTGTTCAGCCCCACCTTGACTCCGGTGAATCGCTCGAGGTCCGGTGTATCATCGGCATGAAGTCCTGTCACGACAAACAACAACGCCATCAGCGCAAAGAGTGCAATTGTTCTATTTGTCGGTGTTGTCTTCATTCAGATAATTCATCAACCGGCTTGTCCGTTTTCTCTGATCCTATATGTAACACACTGAGGACGATTTGACAACCGAAATGCGATGAATGTGTGAGGTGCGATCTGCCTGCTACCTGAGGGCCAATCCAAACCTAATCATATACACCGGGCCGTAGATCACATTGTATTCTCTGTTCCCCCCAACGGGACAGTACAGCGTTGTCAGTTCCACCAGCCAGGAGGTCTTGCGGGAAATCGCAAAATGCGTCTCAAAACCGAGCTTAATCGACAAGTAATTGGTCTCACCGTAGTAATTGATCTTGTTCAGATGGCCCATGCCCACCGTAGCCCACGGTTTGAATTCCATATCGAGGCGTCGATGCACAATGACTGTCTTGAAACCGGCGGCAGCATCGAGCATAAACTGCTCGTGTTGACCAACTTCGATCTTGTGAAAATCGAATGCAATCGCAAAGTAGGTCCTGCGGAACAACGGCAGATCGGCAAAGACCTCACCGGAAGCTGCCAGATCTGTCTCGCGGCGGTAATCAGCTTTAAAAGCTCCCTCGCTGAGAATCCCCACCTTGACTCCAAAAACGCCCCTCGTAGGCCGCCGATTCACCAGGTTTTCTGCCATTGTTGGCGGAATCACCAGACAACTCAGAATGATTACGAAAATCAACGATACGCAGGTATTTCGCTTCAATGGATTCCGCCTCGCAGTAAGGTGTAGTGCTTACCAGTATAAGACGTTATCCGGCGGTTGCATGTCAAGCGTAATCGCGCTGTCACATTCGACGTGTATCACTCCGCCAAGGTAGTGGCTAATCAAGAATCTGATTCCCCCGACTGACTGTTTTGCTTATATTGGTTTCTTATGAGCTATCTCGTATTTGCCAGAAAGCACCGTCCACAGGACTTTGATCAGGTTGTGGCGCAGGAGCACGTTACGCGCACGCTCCGTAATGCGTTGAAGAACAACAGGATAGCCTCTGCGTACCTGCTCACGGGACCGCGCGGAACGGGTAAGACAACCTGTGCGAGGTTGCTGGCGAAATGCGTCAACTGCGTAAACGGCCCCACAGAAAAACCGTGCGGCAAGTGCCCTGCATGCGTCGAGATCTCGGCTGGCACATCACTTGATGTCCTCGAAATCGATGCTGCCTCGAATACTGGCGTTGATGACATGCGCACTCTTCGCGAGAATGTGCGGTATCTGCCTACCAGTGGTAAGAAGCGCATCTACATCATCGACGAGGTCCACCGGCTGTCCGGGTCTGCCTTTGATGCATTGCTGAAGACGCTCGAAGAGCCGCCGGAACACGTGATCTTTGTACTGGCGACTACGGAGCCGCTCAAAGTGCCGGATACGATTCTCTCTCGCACGCAGCGGTTTGATTTCCGTCGCGTCTCAGCCGATGATCTGGCGGCGCACATTCTGGATATCGCCGGTCGTGAGTCGATTGACATCGACAAGGCGGCGGTGAAGCTGCTGGCTCGCAAGGCGGACGGATCGGTGCGGGATTCGCTCTCGCTGTTTGACCAGATAACGGCATTCGCGGGAAATACGATTACCGAACAGGATGTCGTCAATGCACTCGGTTTGGTTGATCGCCAGTTCCTGTTTGATTTTGTTGATGCCATCGCGGCGGGAGACCGTCGCAAAGTGCTGGTGCTGATCAAGGGCTTGTTCGACGGCGGCGTTGAAATATCAGACTTCATTGTCGAACTGCTTGATCACCTGCGGAGCCTGATGATTCTGAAGTCTACTCCTGAAGCAGGAGAGCTTCTTGATCTGAGCCGGTCGGACGTAACCGATTTTGCCAAGCAACTGGAGTATTTCACGGTCGGTGACATCCTCCGCATGATGCGGCTGGTCGGCGACCTGTTCAAAGACATCAAAGCCGGACTGGATGAACGGCTGCTGCTTGAAACGACAGCCGTCAGGTTGGCCGAGCTTGAATCGACTGTCAGGTTTGAGGAAATCCTCGCGCGTCTCGACGGTCAAGCTCCGACCGGGCCGATCCCCGCACAGAGCAATAATCGCCGCACCAATCGTGCGGCGTCCCCGTCGGCTCCGACAGCACCGATAGCCCGCAGCAGCGCGGCTCCTTCCTCACAGCCACAACCGGTAGATACTCGCCGGGTTGAATTGGCAGAAGTGAAAAAAGACTGGAAGGAGTTCCTGAAGCATCTCAAGCAGTCCCGTCCGATGATCGCTCCCCAATTGGGTCTGGCGGACGTAAAATCACTGACCGAAGGATTGCTGGTATTGGAGTTCGGCACCTCCGGCGAGGCAGCCCTGGGACTGATTGACAAACCAGAAAAAATAGCGGCAATCGAGAAATGTCTCGGTGAATTCTATCGGACCGCGCTTAAAGTGAAGCTGGCTATTGACCGCTGCAAAACAGACAACAAGGGTGGAAACGGTCAGCAGAAGACAGAGAAGGTTGATCCAAAGGAACTGATGGAGAAGTCTCCACGGTTAAAGAAGTTGGTTGCCCGCGTCGAAGGCGAGATCATCGGCGTACAGAAAACGGAACAGTAGAGAACGTTAGCATATTGGAGGAGCCTTGCAATGGGTAAAGGTGGACTTGGTAACATGATGAAACAGGTTCAGCAGATGCAGGCCAAAATGGAACAGATGCAGGCTGAGCTTGAGAATATGACTGTTGAGGGAACGGCCGGTGGTGGTATGGTCAAGGTCGTGGTCAACGGTAAGGGCGACATTCAGGACGTGGTGATCGACAAGGAAGTGGTTGACCCTGAAGATGTCGAAATGCTCCAGGACCTCGTCAAAGCCGCTATGACTCAGGCCAAAGAGAAGTCCAACGAGTTGCAGCAGGAACATATGTCCGGTTTGACCGGCGGACTCAACATCCCCGGACTGAACCTACCCTTCTAGACAAGTAGTACACTTTGATGTTTAGCTCCGCTGACTCCGTAGATCGACTCGTAAACTGGCTGGCCAGACTGCCCGGAATCGGACGCAAGTCCGCCGCGCGTCTGGCCTTTCATATCCTCAAACTTACGCGCGAGGAAGCCCTTGAACTCGCCGACCTGATTCACGAGGTCAAGGACAAGGTCAGGTTCTGTTCGGTCTGCTTCAATATCTCCGAATCCGATCCCTGTGCCATCTGCACCGATCCGAGAAGAAAACGCGACATCATATGTGTGGTGGAAGAAGCGATGGACGCGGCGGCACTGGACCGGGTGGAAGAGTTCAATGTCTTGTTCCACGTACTGGGGGGACGGCTGTCGCCGCTGGATGGAATCGGCCCGGATGATCTCAGGATCAGGGAACTGATGGACCGGATATCCGACGAGGTCGCGGAGATTATCATTGCCACCAATCCGAATGTCGAGGGCGAGGCCACGGCGCATTATCTTTCCAAGCTGCTGACGCCGCTGGGGCCGAAAGTCACCCGGATCGCGCGCGGTCTGCCGGTGGGATCTGACCTTGAGTACGCCGACTCGGTGACGCTCTCCCGCGCCCTCGATGGCCGCAGCCGAATCTGAGTCTCGCTCTGATCTCTCAAGGGAAATAGGGTAATTGGACGCCGGAGGCTACATCCGGTGTTCGAGACGCGCAAAACCGTCCATGGCTGCAACTTTGTATGCCTCGGCCAGAGTCGGATAGTTGAACACGGTATCGACGAAATAATCCAGTGTGCCGCCGTGAGTCATCACCGCCTGTCCGACATGGATAAGCTCGGTGGCTCGCTCGCCTATTATGTGAACCCCGAGAAGACGTTTTGATTTGCGGTCAAAAATGAGCTTGAGAAGACCGTCGTGGTCGTTGATGATCTGACCCCGGGCAAGTTCGAAATACCGTGCGACGCCAATCTCGTAGTCATGGCCGGCGGCAGCCAGCCCTCTTTCCGTTTCACCTATGAGCGAGACTTCGGGGATAGTGTAAATCCCGAACGGTAGCAGCGTATTGAGGCACGAGATGTCGCTCTTGTTGAAGGCATGGATAGCCGCCAGGCGGCCCTGGTCCATAGAAACCGAGGCAAGCGAGGGGAACCCTATGACGTCACCTACTGCGTATATCGACGGTACGCTTGTACGATACCGCTCGTTGACTTTGATCAGTCCGCGGGAGTTGCATTCGATGCCAAGGTTCTGCAGGCCGAGGTTCTCCGTGTTACCGCAGCGTCCGGCGGCATAGAGCAGCCTCTCCGATACGATCTTTCGACCCGATTTGGCAACAGTCACTACCTGGCCATCCTCGACGTACACATCCTGCGGGGTGTCGCCGAGGACAAGTGTGACACCATACTTGCGCATGAGATAGGTCAGCGCCTCAGCGATCTCATCATCGAGGAAGCTCAACAGCGAGTCACGAGAATCAACGATGGTGACCCGGATGCCGAGGTGGGAGAAGATAGAGGCGTATTCACAACCGATCACGCCACCGCCGACGATGGTCATGGTACGAGGGATGACATCCAGGTCAAGGATAGTCTCAGAATCGTAGATAAATTTGCTGTCGAAATCGATGTTCTCAGGACGATGTGACCGGGTGCCGGTGGCAATGATAATGCATTCGGACTTGATCACTCGTTGGTCAGCATTGCTGCGCGAGACAACCACCGTGTCCGGTGCGGAAATTGTGCCGGCGCCGGAAATGACTTCAATACGGTGGCGGGCCATGTTCTGCTGGATGACATCAAGCTCCTGTTGGATGACTTGACTTTTTCGGTACATCAGTTCACTGATCGTTAGACTCCGCCGTCCGGGTCCCACGAGACCATAGACGGAGCGCTGGCGAAGTCCCGACATGTAGAGAACAGTCTCGCGAAGCGTTTTTGAGGGGATTGTTCCGGTATGAAGGCAAACACCGCCCTGGACCGACTTGCGTTCGATGATAGCTACAGACTTGCGGAGCTTAGAAGCTTCAATTGCGGCCTTCTCCCCCGCCGGGCCGGAACCGATAACGATGAGGTCATAGTCTTTTGCGGGCAATTTCTGTTTCCCCTCGTTTGGAGCTTACGCTTCTGTCTCTTTCGTCTCAGCCGCTTTCAGTTCGCCGTCTGCTGGCGTCGTGCCGTCCTCGTTGCCGTTAAACGGTTCCCGCAGCTTCTCAAGTTGCAGACGAGCTTCCCCCAGCTCTTTCTTGGCCCTGTCAAACCCGGCACCAAGTCCGCGCAGTGACCCGTCCATCTTCTCATGAAACCGGGCCAGACGGTCTGTGGTTTCAACCAACTTGTTAAGACCTGCGATTAGTTGTCGTGATTGATCGGTCAATCCAGCTCCCGCCAGAGACAACTCGGCATACAGCGTGGCAACCGAAGCCAGGAAAGCGTAAAGGTGACCGGGAGAACTGGGGATGACACGACGCGAAAGAGCGTAGTCGAGGCCACCCTGGTTATCCTGCGAGATCAACTGATAGTACACCGCCTCGGCAGGGATATACATGACGGCAAAATCGGTTGTCTTCTCGTGCGGCTGGATGTATTTGTTTGCGATAGCATCGACATGAATCTTGAATGCACGAGCGAAATCCTTCTGGAGAGCGCTGTCGTCCGGACTCACGCGCAGACGTTCAAATGCATCCAGAGGGAACTTGGCATCGACCGGGAGCAGCCGGTCGGCCAGTGCGATAGCAGCATCGACCCGCACGCCGTTGGTGAAACGATATTGCGTGTGGTACATTGAGCGAGGCAGTATCTGGGCCAGAAGGTTTTCGAGGAGCTGCTCGCCGACGTTGCCGCGAAGATTGGGCGGTCTCAGCAACTCGGACAGTGACTGGATGTTCTTGCCAACGTCTTCAATGTGCTCTGTCTGAATGGCAAGTTGCCCGAGGCGGTTCTCTATCTCCCCCAGAACGGTCATGCGGCGATCCAGGCTGCTGGTGCCCTCGGCCAGCCTGTCATTGAGCACCTTGTTGGCGTTGTCCAGAGAATCGCGCAGTGAGAGCAGGGATTCGGACTGACGGCCCATGAGTTCGGCGCCCATCAACTCGACAGTCGTTCTCAATCGTTCCGCATCGCCGGTGGCACGCAACTTTTGCAGCTGCACCCCCAGCCAAACCAGCAAAGCGCATACAATCGCAAGTAATCCGAGCGTCAGAGTCGTGTAAGTGTCCATTTATGCAAGACCGCTGTCCGGTCGCGGCGCCGACTCGCCCCCCCTACATAGGCAACAGGATGAAGTCGTCCTGCCTGGGTTTCTCCTTCCCGAGCAGTTCTTTTCTGAATCGCACCGTAATTCGATTGCTCTCAGCATCGTAATACTCATCCGAAGGTGTGATGCCCCAGATGTACTTGGCGATGAGTTGGTTGGTCACGTAGTCGTACAGGCCGGCCTCGTTCTGGTCCACTCGGACACTGTAACGATAGCCGCTGAATTCCTGAGCATCCCCGTAGTGTTCCTCAAAAAGCGATGACTGCTGCCCAACGAGCGCATCGTTTCTGTCAAACAGGAAGTTCGATCCATTCAGACCGTCAATCTTCGGAGGCGTGAATTCAAAGCCAAGCCAGTGCTTGTCTTCCTTCACCACCAGACTTTCAGCAGTGAGGATGGTCTTGCCTTTTTCCAACTCACCCGGAAGGGCGAAGGAGTGCTTCGATATTTGCTCCTCGACATACTTGTCGAAGTCGGCAATCAGTGCTGCCCAATCATCATGACCGGTAACACCGATGATGATGTTCTTAATGTCAGACGAGGTCAACTGCGCCAGATCATCGAAACGACCGGACATCTGGAGATACAGGTTGAGCGTCTTTTCCAGTCCGAGTTCCTCTAGAAGATATGCGTTGAAAACACCGGCCACCGGATAAACGATATCCGCGCCGGTTTCAGTATCAAAGCCTGACATGGTGAGAACGGAATCAAGCTCTACCAGTTTCTCGCGATACAGAAACACGCCGAGTTCCATCAGGGCAGTGCTCTTCTTTCCCCAGCGACCACCGTAGCGCACCGCGATACCCTCGCGCATGATCGGCAGCGTGTACAGCGGCAGTTCCTGCAGCTTAATGTTGATCAGCAAATGCATGATTTCGTGGAAATGAGGAAAGACCGCGGAGATAACATCGTTGGAGGCCATATCCATGGTGCCTTTGACCCGATGACCGGTGATCTCCTCGACCACCGTGTCGGAGGCGCAGTAGAAATACTCGATCTTTTTTTCTTCGATCTGTTTGCGCATTTCCTTGGAGATGTCGAGCGTATCAATCATTGCCTCGATAAACAGGTCCGCTTCATCAAGAGTCGGTTGATTGACGTATTCGGCAACATCCGGATGCACGTGCACGCGGAAGTATTTGCTCTCGACTACATCCCAGGCACCGCCCCAGCAATCCTGCGGATAACCCAGCCAGTACCAATCGCCCCGTTTTTCGGCAAAATAGGAGTACTTCACACTGGAACTCCCGACTACACGCGAGAAATCGAGTCGACTCCACGCACCACCATTGATTGGCGTATGTCTCCTGACGGGCGGCTGGAGGTTGTAACGCATGACATCCAGATTGCGAATGATCGGCGAACCACAGTCGACTTTCAGCGGAATATCGGCGAAGGTGATCCCGAACCGTCCAGACCGTTCGAGAGCTTCCGGTGTCCACAAATCCCTGGCGATATCGAGATTGTCGAACTCAAGAAGCTCGAAATATTGCGTAAGAGTAGGCAGACCACCTGAATTCTGATCCTGGCGGTTACTGCTGTGGGATTGAGCACTCAGACTCGAGGCTAACAAAAGGATTGTCAACCCCAGAACATAGACACGACTTCTCACTAGACTCATTATTAGTTTCCCTGCTGTGAATGGACCTACGTCAGTATAACCAGTTTTACCCTGCGTGTCCAGATCGGACGAAAAAAAAGCCCGCCAAAGGCGGGCTTTCATATGGTGAAGGCGGATTTAGAACGTAAATCCCACCGAAAATCTCTGTGTTGATTCCAGGCGTCCAAAATCCTGCCACGAGTAATCAATCATCAAGCGCGTGTCTCCGGTGACTTTCGTGTCCAAACCGCCGCCGAGAGCCAAGGTTTCTTCATCGTAGTTGATCTTGTATCCGCCACGAAGGAAGAACTGCTCGTTGTAGGCAAACTGTCCGCCGAACGAGCCCTGCTGGACGTTGTCGTTGGGGTGCTTGAACTCACTGGAGAGCGTCAGAATAGATCTCGGACCAACCGGAACGTCATAGGCCAGCCCGACCCGGAAGGTCATGGGCAGGTTATAATCATTGGTCGCCAACTGGGCATCGACGGCCGTGTTGTTGTCGTTACCATCATTGGGATCGTAGGGCACCTGGAGACCCGTGCCGGTGAATTTCATATCCGGTCCCATATTGCTGATAGACATGCCGAGTCTCAGACTCTCGAATCCCGTGTACAACAGGGTACCGAAGTCAAACGCCATACCCCGGGCATCAACTTTGCCGATCTTCTCCCCCAGGAGTTTGCCGGTGACGCCAAACGCGAAGCGGTTCGTGAGCTGTCGGGCATACGAAAGCCCGATTGCGTATGATGACGCAGAATACGTCTGGCCGGTGCCGTCCTGCTGATCCACGGTGGTGATCTCCTGCTCTCCTGTCGAGAGCACAGTGACCGAGACACCAAACGTACCGACATCTTCAAACTTGCGAGCAATGCCAACGTAGTTCAGGTCAATATCCAGCAGCCAGTTCACGTTGGTGAAACCGACCGCCCAGTTCTCGACCTCGACCATACCGGCCGGATTCCAATACAGCGAATAGACGTCGTTGACGGAAGCAACCGAGGCTTCGGCCATTCCCTGGTACTTGGAGCCAACGCCAATCTTAAGAAACTGCGCGCCGGCGGAGCCAACCTGCCGCTCATCGGCCAAAGCCGTTCCGGCCAACGCCATGATAACCATCAGTATTATGAGTCTTCTCATGGTGGCCTCCATCACTTAACTACGGCAAACCGGCCCAGCCGATTACCGTACTCAGATTCAAGGTGATAGATGTATATTCCCGAAGCAATCAATCGTTGTCCGTCGGTGAGCATATCCCAGACAATTGTCCCGGAACCATCAGTATTTTCAAGAGTGCGAATCAGATCGCCCGCGAGAGTGTAAATACGTATCGTACACTTATCGGGCACGTTCTGGAACTGCAGAACGTTCTCCCCTTCCTGATCCTCCCATGTATTGTATGTACCTGCAGAAGTAGCGTAATACGGATCGGGCACGACCCGAACCTCGCTGAGGGCTTCCTTTGCCTTAGCAGGGTTGATGCCGTCGACACTGAACGTAAACTCATCGTTAGGACTGTTGAGCAACGGACCTATAAAAGTGAATACGTCGCCAACGGCCGGGGCATACGTTTCCCAATCAAATGAGAACAACCACGAGAAGTAATACGGGAACGCCTCCGCCGTAAGATTCTGAGACGGGTCATACGGATAATTGACGATGGCCATTGGTTCCCAGGGTTGCCAGACACCGTCATAAGAGAAGTTGGGCTCCGCAACCGCAAGCGAAACGCGTTCGTTGGTCCGCATGTTCCAGACCTCGAACGGAATCCAGCAAACCGGGTCAGCCCATCCGAAACCTTCGTAGGCCGACGGAGCCAGAGTAGAATCACCGGTGTATCGCAGTTCGTAATCGGTTCGACAATGTTCGTCGCCGTATATCTGCGATTGATCGTCAGTCAAGGCGGGTATTGAAAGACCGTAATACGCGCCGAGCGTAAGCGTAGGATTGTCTCCGGTCAGAACGGATTGACCTGCGGCCGACGGTGTGTGGTCGGCATTACGCATGACAACACGAAGGCCCTCGACCACCTCAAACTGATTGGGGTCAGACGGATACTCCGTTTGATTCGCAAGCACCGTGTCACCGGTAGTCTCGTTGATCAGGTGCCAGTAGGTTCTTTGAGGCGTATCCTCAAAGACCACTCGGTAATCCGCACCAACCAGATCAGCATCGCGGAAGACCGTTGGATAGCACTCACCGGCAGACTGCTCGTAGATGCCGTCATAACTGCGGCTAACCGTGCCCGCGGACTCGTACGATCCGGCCGGGTCGGTCCGGGGCGTGATACTCACCGCGTTGGTGGAGACTCCGGGAGTCCCGTACCCACACTGGAGAGCATCGACTCCCAGGTCAATCGATCCGGTATCAAAGGCAACCAGAGAGTACCAATACTCTACGCCGTTGATGAGTCCGGAATCAATATAGGAACTTGGCATCAGATCGCTGGAAGTGACGGCGGTCCACTGTGAGATCGGCTTATAGTCTTCTGAATGACAGGTATTGCCGGTCCAGTAAATCGGCGTCCCCCATGTCAATCCACGATCATTGCTTCGGTACAACTTGTATCCGCCAAAGTCATTTTGTCCGGAGAACGGATCCAGTGACTCGTCCTGGGCAACATCATCCCAATAGACGTACGCTTTTTCATCACCGGCCTCGACTCGCAGTGTCGGAGCGGGAGGCGGTTCCGGACCGATGAAATGGCTGTCGTACAGATCTTGAGCCAGGTCAGCGTTAGCTCGGAAATCAGCCTCGTCTGCTCCGGCGATCAGCGCGTACACAACGCGCACTGTCTTGCCGGCTTCGAGATTGATGCCGCGTGTACACTGAATATAGTATTGGTCTAACGGTTCGTCGGACTCGTCGAACTGCTCACTGGCAATCAATTCGTAACGGCCCGGGTCAAACGCCGGCAGCAAATCCCACTCGCCAGATCGGAAAGCGGTCATGCCGATGTCGTCGGGGGTCTCTAAGTATTTGGTGCCCATGATGCCGGTCTCGACCTCTGGTCCCCAGCCCGGATCATATCCGTCGGCGTCGTAAGTCCAGGCAAGATTCTGGTCAACGTCGCAGGCGACAAGATCACCGAGTCGGCCGTTGCCTTCCCCACCTGCGGCCGGGCCACCTACATCAAGGTCCACGTACAGACCGAAGGCGAAATCATTGTAGTCCTCGTCGGAATTGTTTGTGATTTCTATGATGAAGAAAAGGAAGTCCTCATTATAGCAGTAGTTCCACTGCAACACTGTGTGGGTCATCTCGAGACCCAGCAGAGGACGACCGAGATTAGCGTCGTTAAAGAGATAGTGTGATTGCTGCACGCCAATCGGACCGCCCTGGAAATAGGAGGAATCAAACGGGTTGTAATTTTCCTGGTAGACCATTTCCTGCCGGTCCGGATCCCAGACTCTCCAGCCGCCGGCCGGATTGCCGCCTGACTGCCCGGTAGTGTCACTCGGATTCCAGTCCCAGTAGCGAGAGGAATCAGTAGACAGGAGAATGCTCGGACCTTCGAGACCCGACGGACTTAATTCCGGAATCGCCATGCCTCTGAAGTCTTGATCGGTATTGGCAACCAGCGTGTCGCCGGCGGCTGTTACAGCACCCATCCAGTACTTGATCTCTGCGACGTAGTCATGGCCGCTATTGGCTGGCCATCTACCCGAAGGTGCGCCGATGTCGCTGAGACCGCCAACCAGTCCAAAGTTATGAATAGTGGTAATGAGGTTGCCCTGGCTGTGCAGGATTACGTCCTGAATGTTGAGCGCAGGAGTCCTCAGCGGGCCATCGCCCCCCTCCGTGCCACCGGTCGCTGCGGTGCCGGGGAGTGCGTACGGTGTTGATTCTGACTGGAGTCGTGCCTCAGAAGTCGAAATCAGGCAGAGCGCAACAGCAAGGACGCTCAAAATCGGTAGAATAATTCTCAAGGTCTTTTTCATGTCACGTGCTCCAGATTAAAAGCTGAACTCCAGACCCGTTCTAATAGTGCGAGGGGCGGAGAAGTTCAGGGGGTCGTGATCAAAGAGTTTGTTGTATCTTCCGAGATCGCTGGTACTGAGTTCGAGTCCCTGTCCGGCCAACTCGGCGTCATCATCCGGCGAGCCGGTCCGCGTGTACACGTCAAGCACGTTTCTGCGATCGAAGAGGTTCTGTACTTCGAGGAATACGGTCAACTGGCGATTGTTGCCGACAAAAGAGAAATCCTTGTTGAATCGCATATCGACCGAGTATGTAGCGGGCAGTCTCGCCTCGTTGCGATCTCCCAGCCGTCGACCGTCGCTGTCGGTTTTCGTGTACGGCAACCCTGATCCGTAGTATCCGACCAGAGACATTCCCCAGGCGCCCGGCACTTTCAATCCGAACAGGTTTGCAGACCAGTCAGCCGGGGCACGATAGTCAAGCGTAGCCGTTACCGTATGGCGCTGATCGAAATCGAGACTGTAGTCGGATACCGGATAGAGCGAGTCAGTCGCCGACGCGATGATCGTGTAGTACGGTTCGTCCGCGTAAGAGCCGCTGCCCTTGGCAACCATGTACCCGTAGGAGATTGATCCACTGAGGTTGCTGTTGACCGGCAAGTGCTCGATACCGACATCGATACCGTTGACAGAGCCATAGTCATCATTAGTGTACTTGGTCATCGGGCTGCCACTGATACGGCCGAATTCTCTCGTCGTGACCAGATCGTTGATATCCTTGTAGTAGGCCGTGACATCAAGTCTGATGTTACTGCCAATCATGTGATCCAGGCCGAACTCGTACGAAATCGTCTCTTCTGGCTCCAGATCCGGGTTACCGAACAGCGGCAGTCCGGATTCTGTCTCTCCCTTGAGGTTGGTGTACAGGTACGTGTATTTCGGCACCTGGTAATAGACGCCGTAGTTGAAGTGCATCACTGACCTCTCGGAAATCGGGAATGACAATCCCAATCGAGGAGATATGCGAGTCGAGGACTCCGCGTCCCGATAGTGCGCCATCGTGTCTTCCGGAGTGTAGTTGTAAGCAATGTCAGCGTTGCGATAGTCGAGACGCATACCGACGTTGACCACAAACGCATCGTATTCGAGTTTGTCCTCGACAAAGATCGAAGCATAAGTCGGGCTGCTAGTGTACTGCTCACCGTACGGCTGCTCGTTGTAGAACTGCTTGAAGTCCCAGTTGACGTCGTACTTGCGGTACTCGAATCCTGTCTTCAACTGGTTGGTCTTGCTCAACTGGTTCACGAGTGTCCCGTTGAACGCGTTGTAGGTCGACTTCTTGTAACCGTAAGTGGGGTCAAAGTCGTCACCGGCGGTGAAGCCTACCACCTGGGCGGGATCTTCGCCGTCTATGATGTTACCGTAGTTCGCCACCTGAATATCACCGTTGTACACGCCGTCGGCATCCTCAGAGTAGCCGGGCCATTCGCTCCAATGCCTGTCGAGCAGATGTGCGGGGCCGGATTTGGTCCGGGTATAAAAGCGATTGAACGACAGCAATACGATAGATCGCTCGGACAGGAAGTAGTTTCCTGCCACCCCGGCCACGTAGGCATCACGCTCCCAAACCGGAAGACCGTCGAGGTTGAAGTCGTAGGAGACATCATTGACGTCACGGTGATAGTATATGGCACCGTCAGACTTGTTGACGGTCAGGTTAGTCGTCAGCTTCAGATTTGAGATCGGCCGTGCCGTGAACTTTGCGATGCCGGTGTAGTCGGTCTGCCAGTTGTGCGGCAGGTAACCATCGTCGCGCAGATACTCTCCGGCTGTGAAGAAGGCATACTTCTCGCCGGCAAGACCCGGTATTGGCCCTGACAGGTCGAACGAGGCCGAACGGTTCTTGATCGTCGATAGCTTGCCCCAGTCGCCGGTATTCACATCGTACTCGTGGGTAGCACCCTGGTAAATCCGGGCCTTGCCCTGAAAGCGCGAGTTTCCTTCACGAGTGACGGCGTTCACCACGCCCGAAAGGGCATCGCCGTATTCAGAAGTGAATCCACCTGAGGTCAGGGACAGCTCTTCCAGTGCCGACGGCATAATTCGGATACCCGCAGACGCGCTGAACGGGTCCTGAATCGAGAAGCCATCATAATAGTATGTAACCTGTCCGGAACGACCACCGCGAACGTGCAAAGCGTTGTTTCGATCTGTAACAACACCCGGATAGTTGGCCAGGATAGACTGCACAGATACAATGTTCGGAAGATTCTTCAGTCGTTCTTCGGTGAAAATTACACGTGAGGAGGTAAGGTCTTTCTGAACCGGAGGGGCGGCAGCGTACACCACAACCTCGTTGCCCAATTCAACCGCGACTTCCGCCACGGTGAAATCAACCGGAGTAGTCAGGTCGAGAAGCACACGGACATCCTTTTTGGTGAGCGTTTCAAAACCAACGTGCGTGGCCGCAATGTCATATTGACCGGCCGGAACGTTAATAATGAAGTACTCACCGTCTTCATCAGTCATCGTGGCCAGACTGGTACCGACCACTCTGACAGAGGCCCCCGTAATGGGTTCCCCGGTTTTTGAGTCAGAAACCATACCCGATATCTTCCCCGACACCTTCGCAGAAACCAGCCCGGGTGACAGAGTCAGGCAAAACAGGAGGAGTATGGCGGTGAGGATTGACAGCCGAGTATTCAAGGCTTTGTCTCCATTATGATACAGCGTTTTGTTCGATTTTGATCATTCGAAGTTTCTCAAGGTCCAAGGAGTCCGATCAACACTTCTTCCTTTGAAGTATCGGCCCCCCCGTGGAAATCTTGACACGTCATGTCAGTGTTTTTGAACGGCCAAATTGAATCCGGCAACGTCTAAGTCAAGTTTTGGCAAGTTCACCCGATACATTTTGTTAAGGACGGACAAGTGCGCTACGGCCAACTATTGGCATTTAGAAACCTGCCGACCTCCCTTATATAGAGTTACATGACCGCGAGGACAGTCTGATTCCGTGAAACAAGCCGTTCGTAAACTCTGCAGCGCGTTCTTGTTGCTCCTGCTAACCGCAGGACTTGCCAGAAGTGGTGTCGGTGCGACAGTTGCGGTAGTATGCAGCGACAGTCTGACATCGACTCAGCGGACAATCCGCGGCGCTCACTCGGTGATCAACGGTGGTCAGGAATCGGTAGATTTCGTAGACTTCCTTCTATCCACAGACCCCGCCACAATAGCAGAGCAGATTGAGTCGATTCGGGCTTCAAAACCGAACATCATTCTCACCGTCGGCAGCGCTGCCACCCAGATCGCCAAGGAGCAGTTCACGGACATTCCGATCGTGTTTTCTTCGGTGATGTATCCGGTAATCTCCGGCTTCGTTGAGTCGGCCAGCAGACCGGGACAGAACATGACCGGTGCCTCTCTGGACATTCCAGTACAGACGCAATTCGACAAGTTCCGACAGATTGTCCCGGACCTGAAAAAGCTGGGTGTCCTGTACACCTCGAACACGGCACCGCTGATCCCGCACTCTCGCGTGGTGGCCTCTGAAATGGGTATTGAACTGGTGGCTGTGGAGATACGGACGCACAAAGATCTGCCGCAGGCCCTGGACTCACTTTGCCGCCAGGTAGACGGACTCTGGTCGGTCGCCGACCCGAATCTCTTTGATCCGCAGTCAACGAAATTCATTCTGCTTAATGTTCTGCGTCGCGGCCTCCCCTTCATGGGCTTCTCCAGGCACGTGGTGGAGTCAGGCGCGTTGTTTGCCCTGGATTTCGACTACAAAGCGATAGGTCGTCAGGCCGGCTACACGGTCAACGCCGTTCTCGACGGTGCTGATCCGGGCCACATTCCGGTTTCAACTCCGGATATCATCTGGTTCCATTATAACGAGAAGACGGCCGGACACGTCAATGTGCAGATACCTCCTGAACTGGTGGCAATCGCCAAGGAGGTGTACAGATGAAGGGCCTGAAACTCACGGCCGGCCTCAGCCTCCGGATGAAGTTTGTGCTGCCGATCTCAGTAATCCTGGTCATGGGCATGCTGATCATATCCACGTACCTGATTGATCGTCAGTCCGACGGGTTCCGTCGCGAACTCGAGCACGGCGGCGAGACCATGATCACCATGCTTGCAATCAACGCTGAAAGTGGCGTGCTTTTTGAATCACGATGGGAGCTTGACAACCTGCTCGCCGTCCTTGACGAGTTCGGGGAGGTTGAATTCTGCCGAATCGCTAACCTGGACGGAGTCGTCCTTTCCGAGTTTGGCGAAAACAACGTCGACTCCCTGCAACTGGAACGGCTCAACGGTCACTCTGATTCTCTGGTATCGGGTTACTTCAATACTGGCGCGGGCCAAGAAGTCTTCATCCTGAGAGCGCCGATTACGACTGAGAAGAAAGTTCTCAGCCGCGAGAAACTGGGTATGAGCGCCGGAGTGGATAGCTCAGTGGCGACCTCGACCTACTATGAGAGAATAGGCAAAATCGAACTGGGTATGTCGGTCGAGACGGTCAACAAGGACATCTCCAATGCCGGTTTGGCGGCGATTCTGTTGGCCGCGCTGGTGGCGATCATTACGATCCTCGTGGTGATACTGACCGTCCGCGCCATCACCCGGCCAGTGACAGAACTTGTGGACGCGACCGACCAGATCCGTCGAGGCGATTTTAGCGCCAAGGTTGACACCGATCAGCAGGACGAGATCGGCCATCTAGCCCGCACGTTCAACCAGATGATGGATTCGCTCAAACAGTCCCGGGACGAAATCGAGCAGTACAATCGCACGCTGGAAGAGAAGATCATCGAACGGACCCAGCAATTGGAAGACGCGCAGGCACAATTGCTTCAGTCAGAAAAGATGAGCGCCATCGGCCAGTTGGCCGCAGGTGTGGCTCATGAACTGAATAATCCGCTTGGCGGCATCCTCGGATATGCCCAGTTTACGCTTGAGAAACTGCGCAAGAACAATCCGGAGAAGCCGAATCCGAAGGACATTAAATCGTACATCCGGTATGTTACGGACATCGAGGTTCAGGCCCGTCGATGCAAGACCATCGTTCAGAATCTGCTGAGATTCTCGCGTTCCTCGCGGACAATCGAGTTTGAGCAGGTCGATGTCAACAAAGCAATCGAGGAGACGATCTCGTTTGTGGAACACCAATTGCGGATATCGCAGGTAGAGTTAGAAGTGAGTCTGACGCAGGATCTGCCGATCATTTTCGGTAACACCGGTCAGCTTCAGCAAGTATTCACGAATCTGATAATCAACGGTATGCACGCATCGGAACAGGGTTCCACAATAAGCATCGTATCCCGGTACAGTCCCGCCCTCGGCGAGTTCGGCGGCGCTGTGGAACTGATGTTCGCAGACAGCGGTCACGGTATCGCCGAGGAGAACCTGGGCAAGATATTCGAGCCCTTCTTCACGACGAAAGAGATTGGCAAGGGGACCGGATTGGGTCTTTCGGTGAGTTACGGAATCATCAAAGAACACGGGGGCGAGATTT
Source organism: uncultured candidate division Zixibacteria bacterium (assembly GCA_963664195.1). Lineage (GTDB taxonomy): Bacteria > Zixibacteria > MSB-5A5 > GN15 > FEB-12. The sequence goes on along the minus strand of OY760907.1, from coordinate 2,037,120 downwards.
CCGTGAAATCGCAAGTCGGGAAGGGCACCACCTTCACCATCGTTCTACCAGTACAGAAAACGGCGCCAACAGCCGATGTATTAGGTGAGACGAAGCAGGCGCAATAGCGATCGACTTAGGATAAGTAGCAGTTATGGGATCGACGGACAACAAGGCCATACTCATCGTAGACGATGAAGAGATCATTCGGGAGTTTCTCTCGGAAGTTCTTGAGGACTATGATATTACCGTCGCCTGTGACGGCGACGAAGCTATAGAGAAGATCAAGAATAAGCACTTCGACCTGGTGATTACCGATCTCCGAATGCCGAAAGTACCGGGGGAAGAGGTTGTCAAAGCCGCGAGGGAGCAGAGCGAGGACACCAGGGTTATCGTAATTTCCGGCTATTCGAGCCTTTACACGGTCAGCCAATCAGTCAACAACGGGGCGTGTGCGTTTTTGTCGAAGCCGTTCAGCATCAACGAATTGATGCAGTCGGTAGACTCAGCGCTGGAGGGCACTGCGTAGACATGAGCAAGATTCTTGTCATCGACGATTCAGAGGTGATCAGGGCGCTGCTGACTGACTACTTGACTGACATGGGACACGAAGTGAAAACAGCGGTCGATGGCGAAGAAGGCTTGCAAATGGCACTGGAGGGAGAATGGGATCTGGTGATCTGCGATCTCCACCTCCCGAAAAGAAACGGATTCGAAGTAATGTCCGGTCTGGGACCAAAGAAGGACTCCCTACCTTTCATTTTCACCGACTCACTGCCGGATCACATACACGAACAGATTGCGGAGAAGACAGACTGTCCCTGTTTGAGAAAACCGTTTCATCTCGAACAGTTCCGCACGGTTTTGCAAGGGACTCTTGATCGAGTGAAGACTGCATGACGGACGCTCCGGCATACTCACGCAACATCCTGGTGGTAGACGACGAGGATATTGTCCAGTCGCTGGTTCGAGATACGCTTGAGGACGAAGGTCACTCCGTCCAGACAGCCTCGAACGGAGCCACTGCGCTGGAGATTATCAAGAACCAAACGATTGATCTTCTAATCACCGATATCCGGATGCCAAAGATGACCGGCATCGAATTGGTTGATCTTGCCCGTGAAATACAGCCTTCTATCGGCGTGATCTTCATCACCGGATATGCGAGTCTGAACTCTGCCAAGGACGCAATCAAAAAGGGCGCGCTGGATTATGTTCTGAAACCTTTCGAGCTTTCGGAGATTCGCCAGGCGGTCAACAACGCGATAGAAAAACTGAGCGAGGCAACTGAATCCAGTTCTCAGGAACAGCTCGACAGTCTCACTGACTTGAGTCACATGCTGTTCGCCGCCGGTGATCGTAAGTCACTGGTTACGTCGTCGCTGAAATTTGCGATGATGCACCAGCACAGCGAGTGCGGCTCAATATTGTACCGTGACAACGAACGCGAAGAGTATGTCCTGCTCTCGATTTGCGACGACAAAGCAACCGAAGAATCGCTCGGCAACGAACCGCTCGAAAGCATTCTGCTCGAGGCGGATACGACACTACTGCAGGAACCGTGCCTGCTGAACGATCTCGACGAGCACCCGCTGTACAAATATCACCCGAATCAGGAGCTCCGACGTTTCCTGGTGCCGCAATGGAAAACAGACGAGATGTATATTCTGACCTTGCCGGTCATGCGCTCGAACGCGTTCTATGGACTGATCATGCTTGAGTCCGAGGAAGATACATTCCGCCTGAAACAGAACGACGTGAAGTTCCTGTCGATCACCGCCAGTCAACTCGCCATTTCACTCGAGAATGTGGGATTGCTCGAGGAAACCCGACAGGCGTACGCACGTCTCAAGGAGCTCCAGGATGAGACTATCGAGCTTGAGAAGATGGCCGCCAGGGGTGAGATGTCGGCAGAGATCGGTCACGAACTCAACAACTTCCTGGGTGTGGTCGCCGGCAATGTCGCGTTGTTGGACGTTCATCTCAAGAAACAGAATTACGACCAGCTCGACCGGTATCTGACGAATGTCAACTCGACCATCGAAAAGATCAAGATATTCACCGCCAATCTGATGGACCTCAGGTCGATTTCATCGAAAATGGAAAAATTCGATTTTGACAAGATGATCGCCGAGGTTGTGGATTACCTGAGACCCCAGAAACGATTCCGCGGCGTCTCGATTCACATGCCGGAGACGTTCGAGAGTACGCCTTTTCAGGCCGATTCAACCCAGATCCAGCAATTGCTATACAATCTGTTCAACAACGCCGCCGATGCTACCGAGTCTTCGGATGTGCGAGAGATACATGTGTCGATGGAATCACAACCGGAAGTCGAATCATTCCGCTTCTCGATCAAGGATACCGGTTGCGGATTTGATTCTGAGAATGTCACGCGTGCGTTCCAGGAGAAGTTCACTACCAAGGCGACCGGCCACGGCTTTGGTCTGGTAGTGTGCAAACGGATTATCGACAATCACGGCGGTAAGCTGGAAGTCGAGTCGGCACCGGGCGAGGGCGCCCGAATCAGCGTGACATTCCCTATGGCCGTCGATACCGTCGTTGAAAAACGCGTACCGGCAGCCGTCTAGAGCTGCGAGCATTATCAGCCCGCAACATTCCTGTAATTCGAACAGTCTAAAACTTGCGACTGCCCCGTTGCGTGATTTCCATGCCTTTGGCACAGAGCGGACATTCAGCCGGCTCCCAGCTATTGGCATTGACGGTTGCCAGAGGATAGAACGGGTAGTCGAACTTGATGCTGCCGCCGGATCGATCCAGAAGCATGCCCAAACCGACGATTTCCGCGTCGTATGACTTCACCAGGTCAATCACTTCAAACATCGAGCGCCCTGTGGTCAGGACGTCGTCAACAATCGCCACCTTCTGGCCGGGACGAAGCGAGAACCCGCGCTTGAAGACGCGTCCGGTCTCCCCCGGTTCCGCATAGATTGATTCCAATCCCAGGTAACGCGCGATATCGTATGCGATGATCAGACCGCCAGTGGTCGGACCGACAATCGTCTCGGCCCCGGAGTCTTTCAGGTCGTTGGCCATGGCTTCGCACAGTTTTGTCGCAAGCGTGGGGTTCTTCAGCAGGGTGAACTTCTCGTAATAGATGTCTGAGTGGCGTCCGGATGTCAGTTTGAAATGCCCCTCAAGGAGCGCGCCTGAGTCCGTGAAAAGCTTGAGGATTTCTTCCTGGTTCATTTGGTCTCCGAAGTTACGGCCATTGCTACCGCATAATGTTTTTCGTGACTGATCGAGACAAGAAACCGCACGTGCTTGAGTTGCTCGGCAAGCTCGTCAGGAAATGACACTTCGGGCTGCCCGGTATCATCGTTGACAATCTGAATACTCGATAGCGTGGGACGATCCTTGATGTATTTCCCCAGCGCTTTCACCACTGCCTCCTTGCAGGCAAATCGCCCGGCAAGAAATACAGCGCGATCGGAGCGGCGTTCATATTGGGACAGTTCTCTGTCACCGAGAATCCGATTACGGAAGCGGTCGCCGAAACGATCCAACGCCCGGCGGATTCTGTCAGTCTCTACTATGTCGATACCAATGGATTCAGTCATGGTGTTCGCTGCAAGTCAAAAAGCTTGCAAGAACATATTAAATGGGAGAAGGTTTGGCAAGAACTCAAGTTAAACCTTGTACGACAGGGGGGGCTTGCCGTATATTAGTAACAGTTACGATCACAAGATTTGGAGAGAGTACCGTCATTTGAAAACTTCTAACAATTCACGTATGAAGGTCGTTTCTTTTGTGCTGCGTTAACGCCGTGACCCGGCCGTGAGGTTGATAGCGAAAACTAAACGCGCGGAGTGGCTGTAAAAACCCTTTACCTTATGGTAGCGTGGAGGTTCTTTCAAATTTCGACTCTCTCTCCAGCAAATGAAAAAGCCCGCCTCTGGCGGGTTTTTCTCTTGGACATGAACACTCTTCGAGATCGTCGGCTAGTTCGAGGAAGCCCAAATCTCGCGAATCTTCTGGCTTACAGGATCATTTGATTCAGCTGCATGATATACCACAAGTCCTTGAAACAGATGAATAGTCGTTGTCCGACGGTAATCCGCGGGATCGACCTCATCGCTATTTTCCAGGCACCTTGTGCCTTCGGCACTTGTTTCGGCATCTGAGTGTGTTTCGACATCAATCGCATTGCACATTATCTGACGTACCTCCCGTGAGAATCAATTCAATACACCCGCGCACTTCTTTACCTCCAAGACGGCTTTGCCATTCGAATTCGCACAATCGGCAAACTTCACAAGCTCCGTTCGATACTTGTAATCCCGCAACCGCCTTATTTCCAAGCCCATCTTTTCAGTCAACTCTCTCCCTATAACAAAACTGTGAGTGTTGAACGCGAGCAACCTCTTGGGCAGTTTGCGTAGCAGTTTCTTCTTCTCAGGAGGATACTTGTCGCCTAACTTGCCTATCTTCTTATCCATAATCTGATTGCAGTAGTCCTCCACGGCCAATAATTCTGAGCGCGCTCTATTCATGAGCACCGGGTCCAGTTTGGACAGCATGGGTGCAGTGAGTTTGGATGTGAACTCACTGGCAACACGAAAAGCATCGTCCTTGGAATAGGCCTCCAGATCATAGAGCCAGGTAGCGCAACGAATGGCTGTCTCCAGAGATATCTTGAGAAGATACTCCGCTGCTTGGCTGACGTCCTTCGCAGAGACCTTGCAGTCGTCCCGATCTGGATGCCGTATCTGAGGGTCAAGCGGGCCCAACTCAGCATCCGCCCCCATGTATAGCTCATCCCCTGCGATAGCCAACAATGTGGCTGCACTCTTCGCCCATTCTGGTACTACAATCCTCAGTGTCCGACACTTCGATTGAAGCAACAAGACGAGTTTGTATGTTGCCTGAAGGTTACCTCCGTCACTGTCCAGCCACAAATCGATTTCGGTCTTCTCGATGCTGGTATCGAGTTCAGCTTCAAGTAGTTTCCTGAGCTGTACAACTAGTTCGTGCTGAATGTGCCTTCCTTCCGCCCCGAACATCTTAACGATGTATCTCGCAACACCAGTGTCAATTGAGGCATCAGGTCGTTCGTTTGCGATGTTTACTCGTGCCGGACCACTCTTAGGCTCTGTTTCCTCTGCTCCCTTTCTATCTATCTCCAGCTTGTTTCCCACAGACTCCCCACTTTCTTCCCAGATTCAGAATGGAAATACGGTTATAGCAAGATCTTCACTTCGCTTTCATCATCACCTTTCCGGACAACAAACTCACTTCCGCTATTGCGTTCGCTTATAAACCAACTGTACAAGCGCAGCGCTTTCCGAATGACATCTGCACGAGTGGATGCATCCGCAAGATCTTTCAACTGATCCAATTGCTCGATAGCTTCCGGCGTAAGATCGAACTGTAGTCTTTGTTTCTTAGCCATCTGTTGAGCCCTCCTTGTATCCAGAGCTATTCCTTGTTTTCGTTCTTTGAGTTCCCGCCGTCGAACAAAGTACGGACGAGATAGCCTACGATCGGGCCAGCCGCCGTCCACCATGTATCGGCTGGCGCACCTTTCTCAATGCTTACTCCCAAAATGATCAGCACCACATATGTGGCAAGAGAGCCGCCTAGCAACCATGACGCAACCCTCCGCAAGTGACTCGCCGTACGCTCTTCTTCCTTTCTCTTGTGAGCAGCAGCCTTGGACTGCTCAAACATGAAAAAGGCTCTGATTTCCTCAGGCTTCTGCTCCTCGACAGCCTCGCCGTCATTTGTTTCTCCGAAACCAGTGAACCCAAAATCTTCGCACATGAGTCCTCCGCGAGCAAGACAACAGAAACACCGTATGTATAAAGTGCTATCCCCCAGCCGTTACTACCTTATACGTAGCATATCGGTAAAAGTCAACACTTTTTTACTCTTTTTCTAAATAAAAAACACTCGCGAATAGTGAAACAAAGAGAGGGGCCACGCTAAGCCACTGTACAACAAAAAGTTACGACACTTCAGGGAAACAGGAGAGTGAGCACAATCCGTGCCGCACCAGAGAATGGACCGCAACCCTAAACCTACCCTTTCAGCGCCGCCTTGATTACCTGCTCGTAGTTGACCGAGACGTTCGGACGTTCAATGTAAACGAAATACATTTCCGTGCCGCTCGATACCAGATACAGAACGTTGCGCTCGACTTCGTAGACTCCCTGCTCTCGACTCAAACCAACGCCCGGGACTTCGGCGAAAATGTTGATAAGCTCCGCAAGGTTCTTGAAAACAAAAGAGAAGGTCTTTCTGAATTCCTTCGAGACATCCGCCCCCCGGAAATTCCCCTTGTTGTCCAGGTAGAACACTCGCGGTCTCCCCGGCAGGTTTTCGAGCCGTTCGGCAGTCGTGAGATGCATGGACGGAGTTTCCACAACCGGCGGCTCCGACACGGACTTGATTTCAGGCTCAGGCTTCGGCGGATCGGGAACAACGGATGTCTGCTGTTTGCTGGCCTGAATGATCTTGATGACCTCGGAGTGCTGTTTCCGAATGGTCGTCTCCATCAGGTTCTTCTCTTCTATGGAACTAATCGGCTGATCAAGTTGTCGTTCGATCTTATGCACGACCTGACCCGAATTTAGAACAGTGGTTGTCAGGCGAGGGCTGGGACGGTTTGCGTACTCCGTCTGTACCTGCAAGGCAATACTGCCCTTTTTGACAAGGGATGTCCGCCCGGTCGGGATGTAATCTGCGCTAGCCATAATATTATTCCGAGGCGGACACAGTCCACCCCTATCCTGTCTATATCGGCAGAACTAACAGGTGGAATAACCGCAGGAATGGCAACAATAGCAACCGGAATCAAACAGCATGGCGTCGCCGCAGGACGGGCAAATCTCCTTCGACACAGTGTGGGGCCCTGCCCCCTCGACACATCCCCCTTCGCAGAGCCGTTTTTCCAGGACCTGTGCGATCGCATCCGGGATCGAGGAGACTCGTCCTCCCTTGACATACACCTGACTCGACCCGCCGATCCCCCGAAGCTGCCGCACGACCGGCCCCGCCGGAATGCCTGATCTGAAGGCCAGAGAGATCATCCGACAAATAGCCTCCGTGTCGGCCATGGTCGTGTAGCCGGATTTCCCGATCTGTGCAAAGACCTCGAACGGGCGGCCGTCTCGCAGGTTCACCGTCACGTACAGGTTGCCGTAGCCGGTGCGGATCTTCTCCGTAAAACCCTGCAAGACGGTCGGGCGTTCGGCGACTATCGGCGCACGGCTCCCGGCCTCCTCTGCGCTCCCGGCCTTTATCGGTGACAGCACCTGATCGGGACGAGAGTTGTCCCGGTAGATGGTCACACCCTTGCAGCCGAGCCTGTACGCGCTGAGATAGATGTTGCGAACATCGGCGGGAGTGGCAGATTCGGGAAGGTTGACCGTTTTCGACACCGAGGAATCGCAGTGCTTCTGGAATCTCGCCTGCATCTCCACATGGCTCTGCGGTGAGACGTCAGCTGCGGTCAGAAAGAGCGCCTTGATATTATCCGGTACCTGTTCGAGATCGTTGATCGATCGCCGCGATGCGACAGTTGCGACAAGCTCGTCGGAGTAGAATCCGCCCTCGTGCGCAGCCTGCTCAAAATACGGATTCACTTCGACAAGACGGGTGCCGTCGAGCACGTTGCGTTCATACGCCAGTGAGTAATACGGTTCGATGCCTGAGGAACAACCCGCGATAATTGAAATCGTCCCGGTGGGCGCGATAGTCGTAACGGTGGCGTTACGCATCGAGACCGATTCTGACGCATAAACCGAGTGCTCCCAGTTCGGGAACTTGCCCCGATGTTTGGCCAGTTCGGAAGAATGCTTGCGGGCCTCGGTAGAGATGAACTCCTGAAGCCTCTCGGCCAGACCAAGCGACTCAGGCGAGCCGTACGGCAGTCTGAGCCTGACGAGCATGTCGGCGAATCCCATAACGCCAAGCCCGATGCGCCGATTCTTGTGCGTCTGTTCTTCGATCTCGGGCATCGGATACACATTCTGGTCGATCACGTTGTCGAGGAAATGTACGGCGGTGCGAACGGCGGCTGCGAGCCGGTCCCAATCGACGCCGTCGGCTGCGGAGCTGATAACGTAGTTGTCTGGCAGCGGTGATCGGATGAACTTGTCGAGATTGAGCGAGCCGAGATTGCAGGAATCGTACGGTGGCAACGGCTGCTCGCCACACGGATTAGTGGCCTCGATGGTCTCATGCGGATAGGTCGGGTTGCGTCGGTTCATCCGATCGAGAAAGATGACTCCCGGTTCGCCGGTCGCCCAGGCGTGATCGACAATGCGGTCGAAAACCTCGCGGGCGTTAAGAGAGACGTCCTTGCCGTCTTCCTGATGCGTGGCGTTTGTTTGCGGGTTGTGAAGCGGGTACTCCTCTCCCTTATCCACTGCCTCCATGAAAGCGTCTGTGACACCCACTGAGATATTGAAATTGGTTACCTGGGAGGTGTCTTCCTTGCAGGCAATGAATTCCATAATATCCGGATGGTCAACACGAAGAACCCCCATGTTGGCCCCGCGACGCGCTCCCCCCTGCTTGACGGCATCGGTCGAGGAGTCAATCACTTTCATGAACGAGATAGGACCGGATGCGACACCCTTTGTCGAAGCGACAATTGAGTTCTTCGGGCGCAGGCGAGAGAAAGAAAACCCCGTGCCGCCGCCTGACTTGTGAATGAGTGCGGCGTTTTTGTTGGCCTCGAATATCTCTTCCATCGAGTCGCCTATCGGAAGCACAAAACAGGCCGAGAGCTGCCCGAGAGGCCGCCCGGCGTTCATGAGGGTCGGCGAATTCGGCAGAAACGACAGGGATGACATCAAGTTATAGAATCCGGCTGCGGTTTTGTCGATCTGCGTGTCATCGGCTCCGTAGTTGCGGTCAGCCTCGGCAATGAACCGGGCTACCCGTATGAAAAGCTCGCGCGGTGTCTCGATTGCGCGCCCCTCATGATCCTTGACGAGGTAGCGTCGTTCGAGCACCGTGAGCGCGTTATCTGTCAGTTGGATATCGTCTTTTGCCCACATACAATATGTCTCTCCTGTACTTATTAACAAAGACATGTGGCATCACGTTCCTCATAAGATAGGTGTTTCGCAAACGAGTCAAATCACATTCGACGGCACAAAAAAGCCGGTCCCTCTGAGCAGGACCGGCTTAGAACATTGCTTTCGGATCTGACCCTACAGATCACTCCACGGATACTGACTCCGGGGAACACAGTGCGATCCGGTTGGCTCCGTGATGAGATCAATCGTGACATCCAGTACTTCGTCTCCGGCAGGTCTGTACGGGGACTCTATGACTATCTGGTATTCTCCCGCCGCCAAACCGGTAATCTGGTAGTCAACGTCGTAAAGACACTCACACCAGCACCCGCCCTCGAAAAGCGAGTCAATCTCGGTGACTGTAATGACATTGTTGTCGACCGTGATGTCGGCCAGAATAACGGGACAGCAGTTGAACCCGGCATCGCGGTGCGTGAAATTCAACGTCGAGCCTGAATAGCTCCAATCGATACAGCTCTCCAGGGAGAAACTCGCTGCGGCTCCCGCCTGTTGATCCTCCCCCTTACATGCCGAATGCCCCGTAAGCAACGCAGAAGAAGACGCACCCACCGGGTTGCACGGCCCCAGCGGCTGAAGGCTGATGAACAGATGATCGATCAGTACGGTCAAGTCACCCATCGTCACCAGTCCGTCAGGACTCCCGTCAACGTTGGCAGACGGTGGGCAGTCGTACGGCTCAATAAGAATAAACAGGTGCGAAATGATCGAGGTAAGATCGGCCATCGTGACCAGGCAGTCCGCGCTACCGTCGATATTGCCCACAGTCGGGCATACACAGCAACAGGCATCTCCAAGACCAACGCCATCGGCATCTTCCTGTCCGGGGTTATACACGTCGGGGCAGTTGTCGTCAACGTAGCAATGGCTGTCCTCATCGATGTCAAAGCACCCCGTGCAACCTTGACCGTAAGCACCGATCTGTACGCCGCATTCGTTGTTGGCAGGAAGACACGGCGAGACATCGCCGAGAGTGAAGTCCCCGTTCTCAGGATCGCAGAAGAGCGGATCGGCAGAAAAGTTGCCGTCCTGCTGAAAGAACGGGGCCAGATCACCGACCCAGTCTCCCCCGGAGTTGCCGTAGATATTGGTGCATTCGATAGTAGTGGGAGAGTCCCAGCGAATGACCGGATCCTCAAGATTGTTACCGACAAACAGGCAGTTTCGGATCGTCATGAAGGCATGAACACCGTAGACGACCGACACCCACCTGTGCCCCTTGTTCGCGAAGAACGTGCAATTCTCAATAACCGGCGCACCTTCAGCAAACCAAAGCGCTAGGCCGGAGGATGCGTAGTCGCCCCAGAGAGAATCGCGCGCAAACTCGCAGAAAGAGAAGGATGGTGAAGATTCGTATGACACCGCGCCGGCACTGCCAAGACCTCCCAGGTGACTATCGCCCCAGTTACGAATGAATCGACAAGCCGTAAAAGAAACGTCGGACTGGTACAAACAGGCCGCACCCCCGTTTCGAATCCCGTCGTTCACCAACAGCCAACCGCCGGTCCAGTTGGCCTCAAACAAGCAGGAATCAACGGTCACGTTTGAACTGTTCTCTACGTAGATTCCTCCCCCCGATTGCGCCTGGTTTGACCCAAAGTAACAGCTTGTGAAGCTTGCTCCCGCGTTGTCCAGACAAGCTACACCGCCACCAGCCATTTCGTGCCCGGAGTAGGCGTCGCCGTACCCGCTGTTCACAAAACGGCACCCCTTGACCGTCGGCGAAGTTCCTCTCACAAGCACGCAGGCACCGGTGTCTGCTGCGGCATCTGTGACGGTCACTCCGTCAAGCACCGTTAGCGCCGTTTCGCCAGAGTCAAAAATAAATCCCCTGTGCCGCTCCGTGTGCCAGTCGGCCTCGCAGTCAATAGTAACCGCATCCGCCCCACTGGCAGATCTTACAACGATCTCTTTGCCGCCGAAGTTAATGTCACGGTTGCCGTCGCCGGTATAGGTTCCGTCGGCGATGAGAACTGTGTCTCCCTGTGTGGCGGCATCGATTCCGGCCTGAATGGTGGGCTGGTCAGCCGGAACGTTGATTGTAGCAGCCAGGGCAGTCGATGCGAGAACCAGGACTGTTACCACATACAGAAGAATGTGTCTCATTTTCAGACTCCTTTCTATAGCGATGCTTTTCCGATGTTACTCAACCCTACCGCATCGTACAGGGAGGCAACGGGTCTAGACTAATAAACAGATGATCTATCAGAATAGTCAGGTCACCCATCGTCACAAAACCGTCGATACTCTCGTCGACATTGGCCGCCGCCGGGCAGTCATACGGCTCAATAAGAATAAACAGGTGCGAAATGATCGCGGTGAGATCGGACATGGTCACCAGACAGTCATCGCTGCCGTCGATATTGCCCAGGGTCGGACATTCGCAGGCACAGCAGGCGTCGCCGAGCCCCATGCCGTCCGCGTCCGCCTGACCTGAATTCGGCCAGTCGGGGCAGTTGTCTTCCGCAAAGCAGTGACCGTCGTTGTCCACATCGAAGCAGCCCGTGCAACCTTGCCCAAACGCGCCCATCAGTTCTCCGCATTCATTGTTGGCCGGAAGACAGTACGAGGCATCGCCGACCGTGAAATCACCGTTCTCGGCATCACAGAAGAGCGGATCGTTGGAGATGTTGTCGGTCTGGATGAAGTAGTCGGTCATATCCGGGTGCCATTTGCCGACCGTGTTGCCGTATACGTTGCTGCACTCCAGAACAGGAGGAAGACAGTCATAGTAGCCGATCACCGGATCGGGAACGTCGTTGAAAGCAAAGATGCAGTTGCGGATCAGTGCATCATCAGTCCGGACGTATACCACGCCGGAGTACGCAAACCCGTAGCTCTCGTTGTTGTAGAACGTGCATCCGGCCAGTTCCAGCGACCCGTTCATAGCCCAGACACTTGTGCCGGAGTTGTCCCAGGCGTAGGAATGATTGTGATCGAACAAACTGGAGTGAATCCAGAGATTCGATCCTAGCGAGGCCACTCCGGGCGTACCAAAATGACTCACATAGCTGGCACCGTCGCCCCAGTTTCCCTGAAAGAGACAATCATGGAAATACACCGAGTCACACGCTCGCAACATCGCACAGCCGCCGGTCTTGGCATCAAAACCCATGACACCGTCAGAGTAATTCTCGATAAACTCGCATTCGGCCACTGTCACGATCCCACAACTGTCAGCGAAGAAACCTCCGCCTCCGTCCCCTTCGCACTTCTCGAAACTACAGGCATCGAAAGACACTTCCGGGCAACGACGGAAAAAACCGCCACCGCCTGCATAAGGCGTGTAGGAATAGTCGTCGGAAAGCCCGCTGTTGGCAAACTTGCAGTTGTTGAACGACAACGACGCATCCTCGGCGTAGACGGCCGAACCGGTGTCCGCAAAGGCGTCAGTGATCGTAATGCCCTCAATGATTGATCCGGATGCAGCCGCTCCCAGGAAACTCAGCCCCCGGTACCTCTGCTGAGCCACGGTATCTGCGCAGAAGACAATCACCGCGTCTGGTCCGTTAGCTCCCTTGATGACAATCTGTTTGCCGGTCACAACTACCTCCCGGTTGCCGTCGCCGGTGTAGGTCCCGTCGGCAATCAGGACCGTGTCTCCGTCTATGGCGGCATTGATTCCGGCCTGGATGGTGGGTTGATCGGCCGGAACGTCAATTGTCGCAGCGAAGGATACTGCTGTGAGTGTGAGGACTGAGATTGCTGCAAGCAGCACATGACGCTTGAACATACGATACCTCCCTGAATATGGTTTGTCAGTCGCACGCATCGGAATCACCCCCATCTGATAGAAAGATAGTCTCTGTCGTCTGTCTTAGCAAGCGCAAATCTTGCGTATTAAGGTATACATTAGGTTGTATTAGACATTACGCGGCCCAATAGGGCATTTACCGGTACAAAAAAACGAGCCGGCTGCAAAAACGCAACCGGCTCGATATGCAGTCTCAACGGCGGCTTCTTACAATTCACCCCACGGATAGACGGTTCTGTCCTCACAATGTCGCCCGGAAGGCGTCGCGGACAGATCCAGCATGAAGTCAATCGGCTCGTCAGGGTTCTGTCGATACGGCTCGTCGACAACCAGATGGTAGACACCTGCCTGAAGGCCGGTGATCTCGTAGTTCACATCGAACAGGCAATTGCAATCACAGCCGCCACCATCGAGCGAATCGATCTCGGAAATCGTGATCAGGTTGCCCTCGATTGTGATGTCGGCCAGAATGATCGGACAGCAGTTGAACCCGGCGTTGATGTGATTGATACTCAGCGTGCCGTCCTCGAAACTCCAGTCCACACAGTCCTCACTGCTGGTAGGATCGTCCAGTGTCCCCTTGCCTGTCTTGCACGACCCGTGGCCGGTAAGTATACCGACAGGCGCTGCGCCATGTTCGGGGCAGGGAGGGAGTGGTGCGAGGCTGATGAACAGATGATTTATCAACACGGTTAAATCGCCCATCGTTATGAGACCATCGGAGCTCATGTCCACATTGCCTTCGTCCGGACAGGCAAGCGGTACCATGCTGATGAAGAGATGATCAATCAGTGCCGTCAGGTCGCCCATGGTTACCAGGAGATCTGCGGAGGCATCGACATTTCCCACCGAACCTCCGGCGCAACACGAGCCGTCAGTGACAATAAACGTAGCCCATTGTTGGTCGGACTCCAGACCGTCAGGCGCTTCGGTATAGATCGTATGCGACACCAAGGGTTCGTTGTAGGACGGTCCCGGCGCATCGCAATCGTTCTTGGGCAGCAGGTTCGCCCGATGCACGCACCCCGGCTCGGGATACGTTGTTGGCCCGTCTGACCAAGCATTCTTAACACCGGCACTCGCCGCCGAGCACTGCGAATACACACTGGCGGCGGAGAACACCAAAATCATCGAGAGCAGCAGCCACGTCTCTTTTGATCGGACCATCATAGAGACTCTCCCCGATACTCTCAGAATCCCGATTGATTGCATAATCTGCCTCCCTGATCGAGCATGATTTGCGTCTACCTGTATATGATATGATACGCGCGAGTTGAATTGCTTAAATATACCGTTTCGGCCCCGTTGCGTCAAGGATAAAGCAGTCTCTTTTCATCTTACTGTGCGACAGGAACATACGAGAATCGACCCGCCTCGATTCCTGCGGGGTCGAATCAGCCACAAAAAAGCCGGCTGAAAATCCCAGCCGGCTTCAAATCCGATTCAAAACAACAGTCTGCGTGAGCTGTTATTTTTTCTTCGTGGTCTTCTTCACATACATTCCGAAATGCTGCTTGCGCAGCGCTTTGATCATCATGTCTTCCTGGGTGCCCCAGAATTTGCTGATTTCGCAGTTCTTCCGGTGACGTCCGAGATTGAGCTGAATCGAGCCGTCAATAGTCTCGATAACGTCAAGGAAACTGATCTCCCGTGGTTTACGGGCGAGTCTGTACCCGCCTTTGACACCTCGATGCGAGATCAGGATGCCGCCCTGAGTCAAGTCGCTGAGGATCCTGGCGAGAAACTGGCGTGGAACCATCTCCGCCGCTGCGATTTCACTGATTGAACCGAACTGGTCCTTGGGGAGACGTGTACAGTGCCTGATAGCTCTGAGCGCATAATCTGCCTTGCGCGATAGTCTGGTGCGGTATTTCATGTCCTGAGCCTAGCCTCACTACCAAAAGTGTATGGAATTTGGTTCTTCCCCTCCCCCGGGGATTTTCGGCGCAACTGCTACCAATTATCGAGGATGGAAGAGCGCCGAGTTTTCGTTCAAGGAAGCGACAATCGGGCTGATCTGCTTCCTGTCTTCCAACCCGCTTTTCTGGAGATACACAATTATTAACTGCAACGCAAATGATTTATCGTCTATTTCATAGACAATTATAGCCGGAGCCGCGCCGGAGATGATCAACTGTGCGATCCAAGAACAGAAAGAGTCTGCATACCAACAGGTATATTCCTTTGGCATACCGGCAATCGGCAAAGCAGCATCCTCATGCCGCTCGCACGCTCTCGGCGAACGGGATTGCGAAAAACCTCAGTGCTGTTGTGAAATGTCGAACGCTGCGAGCGGCGGTTTCCCCGTCTGGGGGACTATTGCGGGCATGCAGGCAGCGGCGTCAAGTTAATGAATAGGTGATCTATGAGGATTGTGAGGTCCCCCATGGTGATCTGCTTGTCAGAGCTGAGATCGACATTCGCCTCGGACACACAGCCGGCGCTGCCAAGACTAACGAATAGCTGGTCGATCAGTGCCGTCAAATCGCTCATCGTCACCAGATCGTCCGGTGAACCGTCGACATTACCGATCGTCAATCCTGTGCAGCAACAGGCGTCGCCAAGACCATTGGAATCTGCATCAGACTGGTCCGGATTAGCCTTCGACGGGCAATTGTCTTCGCCGCAGGTGTTGGCGGCGAAACCGGGGTCACCGTAGCCGTCACCATCCGTATCCGTACATTCATCGCACTCGTCGCCAGAGCCATCGGCATCGGCATCGGACTGATCCGGATTGGGTAGAGACGGGCAGTTATCCGGCACACACGTGTTAGCCGCAAAACCGGGGTCACCGTAACCGTCGTCATCGGTGTCTGTACACTCGTCACAAACGTCACCAATCCCGTCAGCATCGGCATCGCGTTGATCCAGATTGGGCACCGACGGGCAATTGTCGAGGATACAGGCATTGGCGGCAAAACCGGGGTCGCCGTAGCCATCACCATCGGTATCCGTGCACTCATCGCAGATGTCCCCGAGGCCGTCAGTATCTGCGTCGAGTTGGTCCGGGTTGGGCGTTGCCGGGCAATTGTCCGGCATGCAGGTATTGGCGGCGAAACCGGCATCGCCATAGCCGTCGCCGTCGGTATCGGTACATTCGTCGCAGACATCGCCGAGACCGTCAGCATCAGCGTCGAGTTGGTCGGAATTGGCGAAATCCGGGCAATTGTCATCCCAACTCGGACGACCGTCGCCGTCCGGATCGTTTAGCTTAACGATGACAGTAAACTCGCAGGTATCAGCATTCCCGGAAGCGTCACGCGCCACCGTCTCTACTGAATGCTGACCGGACTCAAAAAACGTGCCTGACGGCGGAGCAGCAGCCACAGACACGCCGACACAGTTATCCGTTGCGTCGACATTGAAAACAACTACCGCCCCGTAGGAACCTGAGTCGTTGAACACGGTAATATCCCCGGGACAGACGGCCATCGGCGGCTCGGTATCCTTGACAGTCACGGAAAACTCACAGGTATCGGCATTTCCGGCGTTGTCGACTGCTACCGCCTGTACGACGTGAGCACCAATCTCGAAAAACGATCCCGAGGGCGGATTGGAGGTCACAACGGCCACTTCGCAGTTATCAGTTGCCAACAAGTCGAAGTCTACCTCTGCCCCGCATTCGCCGGGCGTGTTGTCGACAACGATATCGGCAGGACACGTGAGAACCGGCGATTCTTCGTCCAGGACAACGACATCTATGTAGCAGCCGTCGTAATTGCCGGCCGGATCGGTAGCAATCAGAAGTAGTTCGGTAACTCCTACCTCGAACTCCGTATCAAGCGACGGGAAAGCAGACACGTTCACGCCGTAGCAGTTGTCCGTGACTTCCGGCACGTAATCTATTGCTCCGGTACACTCTCCCGGCGTGGCGGATACGACAATAGAATCCGGACACGACAGCTCCGGCGACTGGTGGTCTTCTACGGTAATCGTGAACTCGCACTCCACGTAGTTGCCGGCAGTGTCGACCGCGGCGCAATCAATAGTAGTTGTTCCAAGCGGCATAAACGAACCAGAGAAGGGAATACAGGACATCACCGCTCCCGGACAATTGTCTGTAAGCGTAACCACGTAGTCAACCACGGCGCCGCATTGGCCGGGATCGGTGTTCACAGTCATATCTTCGGGGCAAGTCAGCACCGGCGGTTCAATATCGCGTTCGCCGAGATAAACGCCGCCGTTATAGAAATCTATTCTGCGAACAATGGTCGAATCCTCGGGCAGACATTCATCGGGGGCGCCGAACGGCGACGGCATAAGGGAATCCTCAGTGATCTCGAAATGGTAGCCGCCGGCAAAATCGTAAACTTGATCTGAAACGTACAAATCGGTGCCGTCAAGTGAGGAAGCCGCGTTGTCGCCGCATTCGTACCATATCCATTGGATTTGGAGATAGTCCCCCTCCTGGATACCGTCATTACATATCGAAAACGTGAGGTTCGCCAACACGCCGGACCCTGTGGCATGGCAGAGCGGATGAATCGGTCCGTTGTTGGTCTCGGCAAGCGCCACAAGACGGACGGTATTGAAATGGGGCGTCGACCAGTTGAAATACTCCCACTGACAGCCTAAAAGCAACGATCCCATCTGGGCAGACTGAAGCTCAAGAGCGTGGTGGTGTCGGAGGAGCAGATCGAACCCGCCAAGCGGGAGAGCGGGGTCCGCGTTGTCGATCAGGATTTCAACCTGCGTAAGTTCGCCGATCGTCCCGTTGGGAGTATGATCGATCCTGATCGCCGTTTGTGAAAAAGCTGTTCCGACACATAGGAGTATGAGGGCAAGTACGATTAGCAGTCTGGTCATGCGCACCTTTCACAAGCAGACGTTGTACTTACATTATAATGGAAAATCGACTTTCGTCAAGGTTTTAACGGGGGAACAGGGTGCTGGGGACGGAGTTTGGATTAAACTTGACAGACTTTCGCCGAATTTCTATTTTGAGTTGATATCATTGCCAACGGAGTTTCATAGTATTAATATATGTCGAAAATACGAGTTCTCTTAATAGAAGATAACCGGCTCCTGCGCGAGGGGATAACCGCCATGATCAACGATCAGCCGGATATCAAGGCTGTGTCGTCGACCGGCAATGGTGATGCCCTTGCGAAAGCCAGGAAAATCAATCCCCAGGTTGTTCTCCTCGATCTTGGTCTGGCCAGCCAGAACAGCCTGCGAATTGCAGGGACTATTAAGAAGGAATTCCCCAAGACCGAGATTGTGGTGATGGATCTAATCCCGTCGCAGGCCGAAGTCGCCGAATTCATTAAGGCGGGTGTCGCCGGTTTCATCCTCAAGGATG
The DNA here is from genome assembly GCA_963664195.1 of uncultured candidate division Zixibacteria bacterium. Taxonomy (GTDB): domain Bacteria; phylum Zixibacteria; class MSB-5A5; order GN15; family FEB-12. The sequence goes on along the minus strand of OY760907.1, from coordinate 2,019,017 downwards.
CCACCATCGACGATTTTCTGCACACCATCCGGTCGGTCGCCGAGGGCAAGAAAGTCCTGCCTTCACCCCTGACCGATTCTCTCTTCTCTCATATAGTCGAGTACGCCGTCAAGAGTGGAAAAGCAGACCGATTCATGAAGGCGGTCGCGTTGACCAGGAGGGAACACGAGGTGGTCGATCTAATCTCGAGGGGGATGAGCAATAAGGAAATCTCCAAAGAACTTCATATCGCCGTTCATACGGTCAAGAGCCACGTCCACAACACGCTGGAGAAACTGGCTCTTCACACCCGGCTGGAACTGGCCTCCTTCGCCCTCACCGAAGGCATGGTGAGAAAATCACCGGACAGCGATGCCGATTAATCTCCCTATTCTCTAAATCCTACGATCTAGTCCCTTTTTCAATCGTTTGACCGATTGATAGCCGGTTCGACTCAGGTATATTTGGTTGTGGTAAAGGGACAGTAGGAGTGACCTGCATCGACAGCAAGTAATCAACCTTGCCAGTCCACACTACCCTGAGGCATCAGGTTCATATTGTCGAGCTTGCGTGCTGGTAAGTGTGTCAAGGCAAGGAATAGCAGGGTATGCCAGAAGCCGGGTTTCGAGAAACCCTGCGGGCTGGTTACGAAATCAAACAGCATGGCGTCAGCCAGGAAAGAGAGCGTCAATTATGAACACCGTAGTCAAACGGTCCGGAAAAGAAGAGAGCTTCCAGACGGACAAAATCCTCAACTCCATGCGGGGCGCCGGTGTCACCCAGGAAATTGCCCGGCTGGTAGCGGCTGATATCAGACATCACGAGGGCATTGACACCTCGGAAGTTCGGAAGTGCGTAATTGGCGCTATCAAGAACAAAGAGCCGCAGGCCGCCAAACGGTACGAGTCGCATCCCAAGAAGGCCCACACTACTTGATGCCGCGCCATTTGAAATCGGGAGATGCAAGATGACCACTGGAATAGCAGATCGTCGGAAGCAGTTTGTGAAAGACACCTTCCCTCACCTCGATTCGCTTTGGCAAAGCGCATTGTGGTTTACCTTGCGTAGCAGTCTTGCTGAAGAACTCGTACTGAAGACCATGGCACGAGGCTATCGGGAGTGGCCTGATTCTGATAGTTCAGTCAATCGCAAAGCATGGCTGTTCAGAATACTCACGAGAGAGCTTCTTGGCTCAGGGAATCGTAAACAGCAGTTGTATCAATCCACGCCAATTCATTCAGAAAACGCAGGGGCATCTGCAGATTATGATGGAGAGAATCCGCAGAACACGACGACAGCGATTAAACACTCACAGCTGCCGCTGCTCGCCGGAATCTCGGATGTAGCCGTCAAGGAAGCCGTCGCACGTCTCAAACCGCACTCTCGCCTGATGCTGACACTACTGTATCGTGAGCAATTCTCTTACGCAGAAATCGCCTATATAAATGATCTTGCTGAAGACTCCATGAAGGTGATACTCACGAAACTTCGAAGGTTGATCCCAGGATATGTCCTTGAGACCGCCGATCGCTCTCAAAAAACATCTGACGGCCAGCCAGTGGTTGGGACAAACAGCTGCGAGTTCGAGCTGGATCGCGAGAACATCTCTCTAGGACTGCCGTCCATATGGAATCGAGAGTATCCGATAAATGCCGCCGCCGAGAGATGGGAGAATGAAGGCGGAGCCGTTGCCATCCAGAGCTGGAGATGACTACCAAGCTCAGACTCTCTTTCGGTATGATCGACCTGATCTCCAGAGGAATGAGCAACAGGGAAATCGCCAACGAACCGCGAAGTCTCAATCTTAGGGACTAGACCTCTTTTTCAATCCTAAGGCCGATTGACCGGCCGTTTTAGATATGTTATGATATACTGTGTGATGTCACAACTACTTGCGACGGCAGCAGTTGTTTCAAAACGACGATTGTACGTGTTCAGATTGTGGGGCAACAGAACAGAGTCCCGTGGAAATAACACTCGCACAAAGGCAAAAGGTGGTTATTGTGGCCCACAGAAAACGAATCGTGGATATCGCTGTGGAGGTCCCGTCGATTGGTTCAAGGACCATCAATAGACCTCTGAACCGCGAGAAAATGGCCGGCATCGTTGAAACGGCGGTGACCGTCAACCATGAAATCAATACGCCTCTCGCGGCGATCCTCGGCAACATCCGACTCTTGTTGCGCGATCCTGAGAAACTTGACAAATCGTTAATCGAGAGGCTCAAGGTCATTGAGATGTCGGCTGACCGGATATTGACCGTCACTCGCCGACTCCTGCTCATCGCCAGGCCCGACTCGGTTGAGTACGTCGAGGGCACTCAGATGCTCGACATTTCCGATAACAATCAAAGAGAAGACTAGTCCTCTTGTCGATTCTCTGACGATTGACTTACCGATCAACCACGCATTAGTTGTGCATCTGAGAAAAGAGTTAGCCGGTAGCCCGGTCCAGTCCGGGGTCTGCGATTGACAGGCATCACCAAACGGCATATATTGTGTATATCACAGACGATTATCACCATCATAAATGTTTGGGATGTCGTGGGAGGACTCATATGGACAAGAGAATAGTTGACGGGTTGCGGGAAGTTCTGCGAGGAGTAGTGGATTCAAATGAGAAACGTCTCAATTCCAAGCCGCTCACCCTTTTCGCCCCACAGCAGGGGACAAAGTCCAGAAATTGCGGCAATCCGTTGATGGTTGTCGGACGGGCGGTCAACGGAAGCGGAGACAGGGTGGGTTGGACACCGGAGGATTTCGCAAGTGGCAAGTTGACCCTCGACGATGAACTCAAGGCAGCCACAGAGAACAGAGCCACCAATAGTGGAGATCGCCTCAATTGGGTAACGTACAATTGGCGCAATAGAGATGTCGACTACAACACGGCCAAATCACCCTTCTGGCGCACGATTAGGGGAATCACTCTGGGCTTGAATATCCCCAATGCTGAGAACATAGAGAAATGCTGGTCTTCATACTTGATCTGGAGCAACCTGTACAAAGTATCCCCCGTTCGGAGAGGAAACCCGGACAAGAACATCAGGGACATTCAACGCGAGAGCTGCATGAAGTTGCTACGCTCCGAACTAGAAGTGTACAAACCTAAGCGTGCTCTGTTCGTCACAGGTAATTGGTGTCTGGAGCAACTCGAGAGTTTGTGTATCTTGAGCAGACCAGACCGAGGAACCAGTGTTATCGAGAGATGCGGGCGCTATTATCACACCGACGGGGCTTCCACAACAGATGTCGTCGTAACAATCAGACCCGAAGGGCAGAAAGAGAAGAACTTCGTAGCTCAGGTAATCAGTGAATTCAAGAGGCTTGAGGGGACGTTTCCGGGGAAATAGCTGGCATTGGAGTACTGCGAAATACGGTCTGCAGCAATGTAATACGTTCCCCACCCGAGGACGGATGGGCTACCGGCTTTGTGAAGGTTGGCCATTTGGCGCGTTCAAGGCCGAAACGCGGATCATGATCCGGGAATTCTATCGTTTCCGTCCATGAGGCGACGCCGGGGTTCTCGACGCCGTCATGCGGCAACACAGTGGCTTCTATCTCAGTGCACTGGGGAGGCCCCACCCTCACGGTGAAATCCAGCGTGACGCGTCCCCCTTTGGCCTCGTGAGACACAGGTTTGGAATAATAGGCCCACATCGGTCGGCCAAAGTCTGCCTGAATCGGAATCGCCGCCAAGACGATAACAGCGACCAAGATTCCGGTTGTTAGGAACAATCTCAAACGATGCATTACACCTCCCATTAATGCGTGATTCACTCAAAGACAAAGTAATAGTTGAAGACCAAGAGATACACTTATCTGACGAACAATAGCTCGATTTTGTTGCGTTGTCAAGCGAGTTCATTTGAGACTCCACCGATAGGTCTCCGGAGCGCGTCAGTTTGTCGAAACTGCAAGAGTCTCCACCTACAACTGCCCCACCCTACTCCGCGGGAATATGATCGGGGTCGGAGTTGATGATCATCTCAAGATAACTCACGCCCTTCAAGTCCAAATACGCCTCGGCCTCGCGGTACACTTTGTCCTTCAACGCGTAGTCAAGCGTCACAAACGTGTACCCCTCAGCCTCCAATGCCGTGAGAAGTTCGTCGAGGTACACCGCGTTCAATCGGTTCGTGCGAAGTAACAGAATATGCCTGATCGAACGCCCCACCACCTGCTTGGCAAGCTGCTCCTGACGTTCGAGTTCGTCGAGGACATGATTGACATAATCGTTGAGTAGCTGCTCGAATTTGGCCGAGTCCGGCCGTTTGCCGAGTTTCCCCAGCGAAAGATTGTACAGGTAGTCTTCGGGAATAACCGTCGCCGGTGAAATCACATACCCCTTGTCTTCGAGAATGCGTTCGACCGCATCGCGACGTTCCTCGGTATTGCCGTAATGCAGGTACGGATAGCGAAAATATCTTTTCTTCTGGCCAAACCCGGCCAGCATCGGCTCCAATTCCTCTGCCCCCTTGCGGATATCGCGAACGAACTGCTCCGGAGTAAGGCCGTTGTAATCCTGACCCGTGAAGGTCATGTTGCCGAGCGTGTGGCCCTCGTTTAGCCATTGCCCAAGAATATCAAAGCTGTCCTCTATCTGGTTGCCTACTACAAACCCGGTCGCCTTGACCTCGTGTTTCTTGAGGGCGCCCAGAATGAGATAGGCCAGAGCCTCGCGGTCGACATCGCCGAACGTACGCGCGGCGGGAACCTCGTCGAACGTAATCGCGATCTTCTTGGTCGCTTTCTGATCGCTTTTCTTTGTGCCTTGCGCAACGACGGTGGCAACGCCGACCAGTAGCGCAAAGAGTACGACGAGCATTCTGGAAAGAGAGGACTTCATATCAGACTACCTCGTGGATTAGCATAACGTTGGTGGGTACAGTCGAGCCGAACGGGGCACCGCCCGTGATGATAACGCGTCGGCCCTTTCTGGCGAGCTTGTTTGTCCGACAGATTCTGTTGACCGTAGCCAGCATGTCGTCGAACGAGGTCGGTTGGTTGACCTTGATCGGGTACACGGACCGGAGCAGGGTTAGCTGATGCATCACCGTGTCATCGTGAGTCATCACCACCACCGGTTGCGGCGGGAACAGATTCGAGATCAACGCCGCGGTGAAACCGGACGTCGTAAACGCAAAAATCAAATCAGTCTGACAATACTGATCGGTTCGGCTGACCGCCTGGGCGATGGCGTACGGGATCGGCATGCCGATCAGATCAGAGTCAAGTTCCGGATGCTGTTGCACGGTTTCTTCTTCGGTCGATTCGATCACTTCCCGCATAGTAGTAACAGCCTTGACCGGATACATGCCGGTAGCGGTTTCAGCCGAAAGCATGACGGCATCGGCATAGTCGAACACGGCCGAGGCGACGTCGTTGACCTCGGCCCTCGTGGCACGTGGGGAAGTAGCGCATCGACTCAAGCATCTGCGTGGCCACAATGACCGGTTTGTGATGACGGTTCGCCATACGGATTATACGCTTCTGGAGCTTCGGCAGTTCTTCCGGCGGAAGTTCCACGCCCAGATCCCCCCGGGCAATCATGACGCCGTCGGAGAGCATCATGATTTCTTCGATATTCTCAATCGCCTCACGTTTCTCCAGTTTGGCGATCACCTGCTGTCGCCCGCCGTCGCGCTTGATCAGCTTGCGAGCCTCGATGATATCGTCTCCCGAGCGCACAAACGAAAGCGCGATATAATCCGCCTCCGCTTTGACGGCGGTTTTGATATCGCGACGGTCCTTCTCCGTAATGGTCGGAATCTTGATATCCGTATCCGGCAGGTTGATCCCTTTGCCCGGCAGCAGCGTTCCGCCGTTGATGGCGCGGGCGGTAATGCTGGTGCGTCCGACGCGGACAATATCGAATAACAGGTTGCCGTCGTCGATAAACAGCCGTTCGTTTTTCTTGACGGACTTGATGATGGCCGGATGATTGACGCCGATTTTCATCCTCGTGAGATCGGTTTTGCCGGTAGTGAGAGTCAGTTCCTGATCCTTCTTGATCGACAGGCTGCCGTCAAACCGGTCGAGGCGCAGTTTCGGGCCGGAAATATCGAACAGCATACCGACCGGGTAGGGGGCTTTCAATCGAGCTTTTTTGATTACTCTGGCGGCGGCTTCGAGTTCCGGTCCGTCACCGTGAGAACAGTTGACTCGAAAGGCATCGGCGCCGGCAAAGATCAGTTTCCGGAGTGTCTCGGGAGAATTCACAGCGGGTCCGTAGGTGGCGAGAATCTTGGTCCTTTTCATGGACTGTTGGTATCTGCCAAAATGGCGCAAATCAACAAAAAACGGACTTATGGTGCCCAAGTGTGTATAAGGGACGAGATGACACACATGGTGTTAGTGTTGTACGACAACGGGTTAGACACAATTGCGGACTGTCCAGCGTTTAATTTCGGTAATCGCTTCACTTTTGATCCAGAATTTTGTATATTGTACGTCCGCATGGAATGGATTTTCTGAGCAAGGGATTTGTGCGGGAGGGTTTTTAGTTTTTATGAATAAGAAAGTTATACTGGCCGTCAACAACATGATCTTCACCTCGAAGATAATGTCCGTTCTGGACAACTACGAGGCTGAAGGGATCAAGGCGATTCGCTCAGACGACATCTTCACCAAGGCTCAGGAGCTAAATCCGGATTTGATCATTATTGATCTGAATCTGAATGGCATCGAGGCACCCTCGCTGATTAACAAGCTCCGTTCTTACAAGGCGACGATGGGTATTCCTATTGTCTGTTATTCACCGCATGTCATGGCCGATCAAATGACGGCCGCGGTTAAGGCCGGTGCCACCGAGGTGCTGACCAACAACAAGATGACGTCGCGGATGAAAGGTGTGCTCGGCAAGTACGTCGACAATTGATCTTTGGCATGTAAGGGTATTGGGGTCCAAAACACCCGACCCGGTGCAAGGGCCATGCACTCGGCCAATGTACACCTGATTTCAGCCAGACTCAGCGATCGCAGAATCGTAGCAATCCTGCTAGTACACCAATCGTCGCATTACGTATGCGTCCGTTTCAAGTCGTGTCCCAAACCGGGGTTGATATGAGAATCCTGGAATTACACATCGAAGTGGAAGACGTCGAGAGAAGCGTCGCGTTCTACAAACAACTGCTGCCCATTGCGCGAGTTGCCGCGTGGAATGACGGTGATGTAGTTGCCCTTGTCCTCGAAGACGGCACCGCGTTCGGTCTCTGGAAACAGGGAACAGAGGGATTATTCGACGGCCGTGGCGCACGGCATCTGCATTTCGCTTTCCAGATAAAGCCTGAAGAGTACGACGAGTATCGCCAGAAGCTGACCGATCTGGGGCTCCAGCCAGACGAACACAAGTGGCCCGACGGTCACCGCAGTCTGTATTTCTTTGACCCCGACGGTCACCAAGGGGAGTTCATGACGAAGGATTGGCTGTACAAAGCGGACGAGTAATCGCTATCGTCGAAACTACAGGAGTTTCGACTTACTATCTTCTGATGAGCCGCTGCGCGGGCAATCGCAGGTCTGATAACAGCCACTCATGGCGGTGACCTTCGCTACAAAGACTCACTCCACCAGCCGGTACACCCAGACCTCGTGAGTTGGGTTGTATTTCGGATTGATCTTGTTTAGCAGCCAGTCCACCGTCGATGGTCCCACGTGGAACTCCTCCCTCACCGAGCCAACGTGCAGCTCCAGGCTGTCGACATATCGGGAAAGATCGGCTTCGTGAGGAGCGTACAGGCAAAAGTAGTCCTGCCTTGCCGGATCCGGTTCGTAGGCGGCCAGATCCGGCCATTTCTTGATCCAGAGTCTCCTGATTGGCTGAGCACCGGCATAATAGTACGGGTATATCTGTCCTCTCTCAGGTGAGACAAAAACCGCTCGTGGACGGGGATTAACGCGTTCCATACGCACCAGTGGTTCGACCAGTCCTTTGTGACCGTAATTGGCCGTAAACACGCCCAGCAAGAACAGGTTCACGATCAACGACAATCCTATCACGGGAATATAGAGCGCCTTCCACCTGAAAAACCAACCGCCTGCCTTGTAGTGCTGATGCAGCGCCAGCATCAGCATGACGGTCACCACCGGAATGATCGGAATCATGAACCGTTCCTGACGATTGGTCAGAACCGTGTGCAGCAGCACAAACGAGAGCGTCATGACGATCAGCAATTTGTGTTCTCGCCAAAAGCCTCGTACGGCACACAAACCAAACGCGATCAGTGAAAACGGCGGGATGAAGAAACCGACCAGCACGCCAGCGTATATGAAGTCCGACGTGTGGTACATCGCCTCTCCCTTCTGGAAGAATCCGCTCAGCAGATTGACGGTCGAGACAAACGGTTCCCCGAGAAAGAAGTACTCGGCCAATCCGGAAGCCAGGATCATGACCGCAATACCCGCACAATACTGAAGCGGAGGTTTCAACCGACGACCGTCCCACCAGAGGATCAATGGCACCGGCAAGACGGCCAGCGCGATCTGGAAACGGATCATCCAGGCCAGTCCGGTGAGAACTCCCGCCCAGAAGAGAAGTCGAGTATCCTTGTCGAAGTAACGATATCGGTAAATCAGGTACACAGCCAGAATCAGAAAGTGCCCGCCGACCACCTCGATCAGCGCCCGCACGGACAAAAACGGCATCAATCCCTGGGCGGCAATAATCAGTCCGGCTGCCACAGCCCATTTCGCAGACTTCGTGACTAATTCCACTATTCTGTACACTGCCCATACCGAGATGAGCGACAGCAATGCGTGAGCTGCCCGGACGCCGTACATCATTGTGTCCAGCGAGTCGACTCCACACAGATAGTAGCATCGCATGACGGCGTGAAGTCCCATCGTGTAGAGGGGAAACCGGGTGATCTCACGGATTACCTGATCGCGCCAGAGCAGTTGGCCGTCGTCGGAGAAAAAGCCGTACACCAGCCAGTTGTAGGCCACCATAATCGTCTCATAGTGGTCGTCAGAGGCCATATATCCCCTGGAGAACAGGACCGCAATCAGCCGCAACAGACCGGCAACGAGCAGAACAGAAAGCAGAGGGTGGTCCCTGAGGAACCGTGGCATGGGCACTCCAATGATTGGTGTATGAACGAGGAAGATAGGCCTGAGCCTGTCGCTTGACAAGACCAAAGAGTAGCTGGCGACAACGGACAAAAGACGGCGATGACGGCAACATAAAAGGCCTCACGGAACAGCAATCATCCCGCGAGGCCCGACAGCAAGAACGTTTCCAGCTACTTCGAAGGCACATCTACCCAGACGAAGCCCCCCTCCGCCCGGTCTGCGCTTAGGACCGAAACGAACTCGACACAGCCTGTTCGAGTTCTCGTCTGCCCCACACGGCCCAGAGTTCGCGATCGAGGTGATACTGGCCCCGGCGATGATACACGGGAACGTCCATCTGACGAAGGAATTTCATATCTCGATAAAGTGTACGTTCGGTCACACCGAATACTTGCGCTATGGCGGCAGCAGTGAATCGCTCCCCCTGCTCCATCAGCTTAATCAGCGCCACCAGACGTCCGGCACGTGACTTCATGATCTCCTACCTCTCTTGCGCTCTATGTTCACCGCTGACATTCCTGATCCGGTGCCGGTCAGGCACCGTCATTCCTGCTTGTGTGCTCAGCTGGCGGAGAGGGCAACGCCCCTGCCCTGACAGTCAATATCGCTGTACAGGCGCAATCAGATAGCGTACTCGCGCGAAATTCGACAATCAATGTCCAAAATCTGCCCCCGGACATTTTTAGTCCACCGAACGCTCGTGGCGTCAGGCAACTACTCGCACGACACGAGAGAGGGGAGATGAGAATACCTCTCGTAACGCTTTCAGTATTGCAATAATATGCATTTAGTACAATAAGGGATATTTGAGTAGGTATCGGGTATATTTCGTACCCATTGGAGACAGTAAGGCATTGTGCAATTCAACTCCACGCGCGAAGTGGCAGTTGGGGGCGTTAACCGGAGATGCGTCTCTGGTCCAGAAAGCGAAGATAGCTGGCCAAGTTGACCTCCTCGTTGGTCAGCCCAAGTTTCTTTCGAATGTGATGGCGGAACTTGTGGACAGTCTCCACCGAAAGATGAAGCGCCCCGGCGATTTCCTTCGATGACATCCCGTTTCGAATCATGCCGGCGGTTTCCATCTCACGCGGCGTCAGGGAGGCGAACTCAGTTTCCAGTCTCGACATCAACGGCGACACCAGGTCTTTGAGATCCTTGTCCAGTTGCTCCAGCAGACAGGATTCGGGAGGCTGAACGACTTGCATCAAGGCTCGGAGTTTAGGTGCCACCGCCTTTTCCATGTTAGTCTTGATTGCCTTCTGTATCTTCTCACTTTCGGCCTCGACCTGGCTGAGCACTTCGCGAAGAGCGATATTCTTTGAAGTCAGAGCGTCCGCAGCTTCCGCCCGCTCGGTGATATCTCTGGTGTGCACCATCACCGTCTCGGGCGGAATCAAGGCGTAGGTGACCTCAAGGTGTCTCTCCCCGGCTGACATGAGATCGCAGATGACTTCACGGTGCGGGCTTTCCTGACCGTTCAAGCAGTTCCATACATCATCAATGAGCCAAGGCGCACTGGAGAAGGCCTTGCTCAGCGGGGATTTCAGGTATTGCCGGACTACGCCCCCGGTGAACTGATCGGCTGCGATATTGAAATCGCTGAGTACGAAATCCTCTCCGTTTCTTGTCCAGGTATAGGTTGGGACGGGAATCGCCTGGAATTGACGGCGAAGGTACTCCTGGCTGCGACGGAGGGCTTCCTCGGCCCGTTTGCGTTCCGTAATGTCCTTGTCGATCCCGTCGAAAAACAGCACCTCACCATTCGCGTCAAAAGTCGCTCGCAGACTTGACGACAGCCAGAAAGTGCTACCGTCCTTCCGGCGACATTCACACTCAAAGTTAGTGACAGCCCCCTCTTTCGAGAGTCGTTCAAGCATGCGATCGCGAGCTGTCGGATCGCAGTAGTAGTCTGAAGCTCTGGCTGCCAGTATTTCCTTTTCAGATTCAAATCCGAACATCTCCAGCATTGCGGGATTAGCTGTAACTATCTTGCCTTCGGGAGTAGAACGAAATATCCCCAACGGAAGGTTGTCCTGAAGCGAGCGATATCGTTCCTCGGAGCTGAGAAGGTCCTGTCTGGTTTTTTTCCGGTCGGTGATGTCTTCACCGGAACTCAGAATACCGGTTATCTCCCCGTCGTCCGCCCAGAGTACACTGTGCTGCCAGGCAATATCCCGCTCTTCGCCACGGTCTGTGATTATCCGGCTCTCGAAGCGGCCGTCGGATTCTGTCTTGCCGGACAGAAGACCGTTGAATACGGCAACGTCATCGACTCGATCCGCATGAGGGACGAATCGCTCAAACCAATTGCGGCCGATGATAGCGCTTTGCTCGCAGCCCAGTGCCTCACGGCCAGCCTTGTTGATAGCCACTATCGAGTGATCTGCGTTTATCACGACAAACAGGGTCCGGGCGGCATCGAAATAAGTCCTTGCCCTTTCAATCTCCAGCCGCAGTTTCTGCTCTGTGTCACGACTCTCAGTGATGTCTGCACCAACAGCCCAGTAGTCCCACTCGGCAGGCTCAAACTCGTGAGCAACCCCTGCCCAGGAGATGATCCTGCGGCTCCCGTCTCGACAGGCCAGTTCCATCTCCCAATCGGAGAAACTGACGTCTCCGGCGAGAAGTTTTGATCGTATTTCGCTACTTACCGCCGGATCGGGATACAGCATCTCCAGGGCATCCGGTACGCCGACTATTTCCTCGCGGGAGTATCCGGAGACTCGTTCGCATTCTCTATTCCAACAGGAAACAATGCCCCCGCTGGAGATTGCCGCAGCCATGACGGGGACTCTATCCAGCACCTGCAGCAATACGGTCTTGTTCAGGGGCGTCGCTTCACTGTCGGACGGAGCCGGATCGTCGTCAAGCTGCCCGGCGACGGCCATCAGATCGTCGTGGTGCCTGCACAGGTCACGAATCAGTTCCAGCACCTCGTCCGGCGCGGTCGTGCTATCCGTCGCTCCCCCACCGGCAAGCACCCGTTCCGCTCTCTTCCGGATTGTCAAATGCTGCCGTGAACCGACAGACGATTTCTCGGTTTTCATCACACCTCCGTACCCGTCCGATCGGCATCGACCGGGAGAATCCAGGTAACAGACATAAGTTCTTTGGGTAGGAGAGTTTTGCTCTTTGCCCCGACGACGTTGCGTCTTCCTACCTACTGCTCATGCGAAATCTCAGGATGTGGTGTGCCCGCAGGATGATAGATACATTCATCCGTGCCCCGTCCAAGTGATATATACAAGGTTGCGGAGCGTAACGAAAGGAAAAATAACGCAGGAGGGTCCCCTTGACCGGGCTTCGGTCAAGGGGACCCGTCGGTAGCCGTACGATTAGCCTCAGCCCGCTCGCTACGGACACGGCGGCAGAGGAGCCAGTGAAATGAACAGGTGATCTATCAGAACGGTCAGGTCCGCCATCGTCACCAGATCATCGGTACTGGAATCTATATTGCCCTCCTCCAAACACAGAAGTGGGGTCAGACTGATGAACAAATGGTCTATCAGCAAAGTCAGGTCGGCCATTGTCACCGCCTGATCGGAGGACCGATCGATGTTTCCGACAGTGACGCAACAGGCTGTTTCATCCGCACAATGCCCCATGTCATTGCGTGTGCCATCGTCATCGTTGTAGAACGGATCGGGATTGCCCGCGTCAACGCAAGGCGACTGGGGCTGCAAACAGTAATCCGATGACGCAGTGTCTACGAAACGGGGATCCTGCTCAATATTGCCTTCGCCGGGAATGAAATCGTACGATCCCCCCGCATTGCCGAAAGTGCAGTTGTACTCCGCAAGCACGGTACCGGAGAATCTTTCGTCGTCGCGTATTGCAACAGCCGGTGCAAAGGCCATGACGTTGTTGCACACGTGCATGACTCCCGTTGCCTGGTGTGTAACAGCACTGTAAGTAGACGGTATGATGGTGTTGTTGATGATCTGCAGGCCGGAGACGTCATCCAAACACCGTATCTCACCATAGCCATCGTTGCCGTACATTGTGTTGTATCGGATCGTATCCGACCGGCTGCCCTCTTCGAGATGTATGGCTGCACCGAAATCGTTGGCTGAGTTTCCGGTGATGAGGTTATTCTCTATGAGAGAATAGCGAGTGTTTTTCAAGGATATTCCACCACCGTCCGCGTCCATGTTATGATTGCCGGTCAGGATGTTATCCCTGATGACCGGAGATACACCCTCGCAGAAGATGCCGGGACCGTCGCCACCCGTAATCGTGAATCCGCTGACCTCGACTTGTCGGTGGTCGTAGGCAGTCATGGTGACAACGGGTGTCTCGGCCTCAACCCCATAAATACGGGTTACCGTCGCATTGTCGATGCTCAGGAGCCTGAGCTGTTTGAACTGGAAATCGATATTCTCTTCGTAGACGCCCGGCGAGACAAGTATCCGACAGCCGTCTCGTGCTTCGAGTATCGCTTCCTGGATTGTCGGATAGTCCAGCGGCACGTGGATTTCGCAGGTATCCGGTTCATCGCCTTCGACATTGAACAGCAGGTTCAGATTGTCGAACAACGCAACCGATGCCAGATCAATATCCCCGTCGCCGTCGAAGTCCGCCGATGCCAGCCAGCAGTGTTCCTCATCCGGCCGAATATCGGAACGTTCATCGAAATACCCGGTGCCATCGTTTATCAAAACGCAGAGGAACTTGCGGTAAGTGTGGCAGGCGGCCACAAGGTCAAGGTCGCCGTCGCCGTCGAGGTCCGCCGCCACCAGCGAGCGCGGACCACCGTCCACCGAGTACCTGGCGGTCCGTGTGAATTCACCGGAGCCTGAGTTGGAAAGCATTATGATGTCCCGACCGTTTAGCGAGGCAACAGCGAGGTCAAGATCACCATCCAGATCGTAGTCTGCGGCGGCAAGCGCGTACGGGTCCTCGCCGGTCGAGTACTGATCAACGCGCTCAAACTGCCAGTTGCCCAGATTCCGGTAAACAGACGCACCGTTGCCGTGGCCGTTGGCCGTAGCGAAGTCCATAGTACCATCGCCGTCGAAGTCACGAGCGAGCACTACTCGCGGGCCTGTCCCAACTCCGCAATTGAACCGACTCAGAAGGGCGCCGGAGCCGTCGTTCTCCCAGATAATCGCTCTTGGTTCCTCGCTCTCGACAACGACCACGTCCAGATCGCCGTCCGCGTCGAAATCCGCGCAGTCAGCATAGAGCACCAGCTCTCCGCAAGTGTAAGAGGTCGTTGCGCCAAACCCACCGCTGCCGTCGTTCATGGCCACCTGGATATCCCCGGACGTACAGATGATCAGATCCGCGACACCGTCGCCGTTGAGGTCTCCGGTGCATACATAGTGGGTCAGTTCCATAATCCCAAACAGATCGGTCCGCTGGCTGAACGTGCCGAGACCGTCGTTGAGCAGCACGGTGATAGCATCACCTTCCCGATTGGCCGTGACCAAATCAACGTCACCGTCGCCGTCCAAATCAGCCGCGTTCACCGCATAGGGACCGGCTGCGGTTTCGATGGCCAAGACTTCGTCAAACACGCCACCCCCCTCGTCTCCGCTTTCGACAACGAAATCAAGACAGTATCCGTTGTCCAGTCGGTAGCCATCGTCCGAACGAACCTCGCGGGAAAGCGATGCGGTCACAACCTCTCCGGGCAGGAAACTGCCGTAAGGAGTGATCGTGAGGCGCTGATTCATGTCCGAAAAGGACAGTCCCACAGCGTGCAATCCCGACTGTGAGCCGCTGACTCTGACTGTTGCGCCGCTCACGGTCAGGACGTCCAGAGGCCGGTCGAAAACCAAAGCAATGTCGGTCCCCTGCGGAACGCTTGAGGAACTCGGTGCCGGCAGAGCCTCCAGGACCGTCACGAAAGTGCACGAATCCCCGGTTCCGTCGCCGTCCAGGTCTTCCTGAAGCGGATTGTAGCGGGAGGGACAATTGTCGAGGGGACAGGTCGAGGCAGCGAAACCGGGGTCACCGAACCCGTCGCCGTCAGTGTCGGTACAGTCATCACAGGCATCCCCCACGCCGTCATCATCGGTATCTACCTGATCCGGATTGTACTCCGTTTCGCAGTTGTCACAGACATCCCCGAGTCCGTCGCCGTCACCGTCCTCCTGGCCGGGGTTGTATACCCACGAGCAGTTGTCCTCATCATTCGGCTGACCGTCGCTGTCCCGATCCTCGTTATATACTATGAAGGCGGCAGCGTAGCCTATGCTGGAGCAGCCGTATGGTATCCGCATATACCCATCTTCACCCCAACCTGCCGTCCAGGAGTTGCGCATAATCCAAACGCCCTCGTCACCTTGACTGTCGTCCCAGCCGACCAGTATGACGGCGTGATTCGTGGGTTGATCTTCGCAGGCTTCGTAGATACCACCACGATAGGCCGCCATCCACGGCGATGCTCTAACCGAAACCGAGACCGGGCCATAGTCCATAATCGCCTGCTTTATCGACTCTACCGACGCAATCTCCTTATCAGACTTGCCGTCGGAAATGTATCCCCAGTCGAGAATGTGATATGGATGAGGGTAAGGACAATCGCACGGGACATCGTAGGCCACGTACGGGAAGTCCTCCTCAAGGACGGCACCGGAGTCGCCACAGTCATCTGTCCTCCATTGATGGTAGTCGTGGGCGATCGGACCGCCGTCACACGATCCAACGGCGCAACTGACAAGGTACTGCTCGGAAAGATCAACTTCGACACCGTCGTATATCTTAATCGCGCTCTCCAGCACGCCGACGGTGGCAAAGGCCCAGCAGCTACCGCAGTACCCCTGGCCTTTGATCGGTGTACAGCCGCCAAGCGCTCGCCAGTCGAACGATTCGGGAAGGTCCTTCCTCGGAGTTATCGTAACGAATCGGGCATTATCTCGCCAGTTGTCGGGCATTTCAAGCCCGCACAGTTGGTCCAGCGAGTACTGTGTTGCAGGGTTTTCTCCTATGGTGAACGTCCATCCGTTTTCCTTGGCCACTTGCCTGAGAGAATCGATGTCATCGGCCGTCAGTTGGGCCAGGGCTGCCGACGGCAGGCCAAGAACCAGAATAGAGACGACACTCAGGACTATCGCGAGGCAAAAACGGTTCGCAGGATAATCAGAACAGACCATGACACCTTACACTCCCATCGATTTTGAGTTCCATGCTTTCACAAGAGACACGACCGAACAGTATCTTGACACGCTACACGGGTGCCATGCCGATACGCGCGCTCCGGCTCCTCTACGATTATAACATAGCTCCGAATGTCTCCCATGCAAGACTTTTCTTGGTTGGGCCGTGCGCGACTGGATAGGAGAACATACTTGAATCGAATTGCCCGCACAGAAAAGCCCTCCGGACTGTAAGGTCCGGAGGGCTGAACTTATGCGGAAGGCGGGACTTGAACCCGCACGGATCGCTCCACTACCCCCTCAAGATAGCGTGTCTACCTGTTCCACCACTTCCGCAAGGTTATCTTTGTGAACGGCAGAGCCGCTAGTTACCCGAAGGTTCCCCAGCCGGAGTTTCGGTCTGCTCAATCGGCACGACCTGAACCGGCGCGTTGCCACCCTGCACACCGGTCGTATCCACACCGGCGGCCTCGGCCTGCTCGGCCTGACGCTGGAGGGCCTGTTCACGTTCGGCAGTCGCCTGTCGCGTGATGGCCGAATCGGACGGAGCCTCACCCATGCTGATACCACTCCGCTCGGCGGACAGATATGCCAGACCAACACAGTTGATCATGAAGAGGACAGCCAGGACGGTGGTCGCCTTGGAAAGGAAAGTCGCGGCTCCTCGTCCGCCGAAGACCGCTCCGGACATGCCGCCGCCAAAAGCGGTGCCGCCCGCCAGTCCTTCGCCCTTGGCCGATTGCATCAGAACGACAAGAATCAGACCAACACAGACGAGTATGTGAAAAATCACCCACGGAATAAACAACTGGCTAACCTCCGTCAAACTGCTTTAATGATCCCCAGGAAATCATCCGCCTTCAGCGAGGCCCCTCCAACGAGAGCACCATCGATATTCGGCTTAGACAATAACCCGGCGGCGTTGTCCGGTTTCACCGATCCACCGTAGAGGATCAGGACCGTCTCGGCAGCCTCCTTGTCTTTTTCAACAAGCTGCTGCCTGATAAAACTATGAACCGCCTCAGCCATTTCCGGCGTCGCGGTTCTGCCGGTGCCTATGGCCCACACAGGCTCATAAGCAATCACGATCTTCTTAAGTTCATCGGCCGACAATCCCGCAAGCGTACCGGTCACTTGAGTGCCTATAACATCCTCGGTTCGATCGGCCTCCCGCTCTTCCAACGTTTCCCCGACACAAATGATTGGGGTGAGACCTGAAGAGAGGGCTTTCTTCGCTTTGGCGTTTACCTGCTCGTCACTTTCGGCATGGTATTGCCTTCGCTCAGAGTGGCCCAAGATAACAAAGGAGGCCCCAACTGTCAAGAGCATCTCTGCGGAGATCTCACCTGTATACGCACCTTTATCGTGCTCAGACATTTCCTGAGCGCCGAGCGCTATACTGCTGCCTCTCAGTAGCTTAGACGCAGAATGGAGCGAAACGAAGGGCGGACACACCAACATTGACGCTTTCTTTGTATCCCAACTCCCGGCCAGAAGTGCTTTTATCAGCGTTTCGGTCTCGGCAATCGTACCGTTTAGTTTCCAGTTACCGGCTATCAGAATCTTGCGCATAAGCGGTTTTCCTCACGATCTGATTGTACCTGTCATAGCAAACACGTGCGAACCTGAAGGTCCGCACGTGCACGTTATCGCTCAAACCAGACAGTGCCTCCGACACCGTCCACAGCTATTTAGCCTTGACCGGAATGGAGTCTGTCAGTGCTTCTATTCCGGGCAGGCTTTTGCCTTCGAGCAGTTGAAGCGAGGCTCCTCCACCTGTGGAGACATGACTCATCTGATCTTCAACACCGGCCTGAGCCACCGCTGCCGCAGAATCGCCGCCGCCAACAATTGTGGTCGTGCCGGCACTGGTTAGATCGGCCATCAGTTTTGCTATAGCCAGGGTACCCGCGGCAAACGGATTGGATTCAAACACGCCCATCGGGCCGTTCCAGACAATAGTCCGCGCCCTGGAGAGTTCCTCTGAGAACAGCTTGATGGAATCGGGACCGATGTCCAGCCCCATCATGCCGTCCGGAATGGACTGAATCGGCACGATTTGGGTCACTGCGTCATCAGAAATCTCGGTCGCGACGACAGCATCGGTCGGGAAAACCAGCCTGAGCTTCTTGCGTTCGGAAATATCGATAATCTCCCTGGCGAGTTCTATTCGGTCTTCCTCAAGCAATGAGTCGCCGATGGCATACCCCATCGCCTTCGCGAAAGTGAACGCCATACCGCCACCGATGACAAGGATATCCAGTTTGTCCATCAGTTTCCGCACAACGGCAATCTTACCGGATATTTTTGCTCCGCCGATGATAGCCGCAAACGGTCGTTCGGGATTGTCCACGGCGCGCCCAAGGTAGGCCAACTCCTTTTCCATCAGGAATCCGGCCACCGACTGGTTGAAGTACTTCGTCACCCCCTGAGTAGAGGCGTGGGCGCGATGGGCGGTACCGAAGGCGTCGTTGACGTAAATATCGCCGAGAAAAGCGAGTCGCTTGGCGAAATGATCGTCATTCGCTTTCTCTTCCGGATGAAAACGCAAATTCTCCAACAGCAGAACATCGCCCGGCTTCATTCTCATAACGATGTTGGATGCTTCCGGTCCCACACAATCCTCTGCGAACTGCACCTCCTGCCCGAGCAAAGCAGCTAGTCGATTGGCTACGGGGCGAAGGGATAGTTTCGGGTCGGGAACTCCCCCCGGTCTCCCAAGATGCGAGCAGGCAATTACCATACCACCATCGTTGAGGATCTTCCGGATCGTATGAAGAGCACCGCGAATCCGCCGATCGTCGGTTATCCGTTGATCGGCATCCTGGGGCACGTTGAAATCAACGCGCAGCAGAGCTTTGCGGCCCCGGAAGTTGATATCGGAAACTGTAACCTTGTTCATCTCTATGATCCCTCGTCACTACTAGAGCATCATTTGCATCATGTCTACCATGCGGCTTGAGAATCCCCATTCATTGTCATACCAGGAAAACACTTTGATCATCTTGCCCTGCGCCATCGTCATCGCCGAGTCAAACACGGAACCGTGCGGGTTGCCCACGACATCGATAGATACGATAGGGTCCTCACAATAATCAAGCGTCCTGGAAAGCGGGCCGGACTCGGCAGCTTTCTTCATTGCGGCGTTGATTTGATCGACCGTTGCTTCCTTCTCAAGAATCGCGGCAAGATCAACCATGGAACCGTCCGGAGTTGGTACTCGAATGGCACAACCGTCGAGCTTGCCTTCCATCTCCGGAATCACCTGCGAAATCGCTTTGGCGGCACCCGTGGTTGTCGGCACCATCGAAAGCGCAGCAGCACGGGCGCGACGAAGGTCTTTGTGCGGAGCGTCCTGCAAACGCTGATCGGCAGTGTAGGCATGGATGGTCGTCATGAAACCCTGTTGTATTCCAAAGTTATCCATCAACACTTTGATAACCGGAGCCAGGCAATTGGTAGTGCAGGACCCAATAGAAACGATGTCATGCTTGGACTTGTCATACAGGTGCGAGTTGACACCGAGGATGTACGTGCCATCACCTCCCTTGGCCGGCGCAGACACGAGGACCTTTTTCGCCCCGGCGTCGATATGCTTGCCGGCGGTCTCTCTTGTCCGGAAGAGGCCGGTGCACTCGAGGACAACTTCCGCGCCCAGTTTCTTCCACGGCAGTTTGCCGGGGTCGCGCTCGGAGCAAACCGGGATCTTTTTGCCGTCTATTATCAATGTGTCGCCGTCGACACCGACTTCACCGGGAAACTTACCGTGCACCGAGTCATACTTGAGCAGGTGAGCAAGCGTCTTGGCATCGGTGATATCATTGACGCCAACGATTTCCATATCCGTGTCCCAACTGGCCTTCAGTACCAGACGCCCAATCCTTCCAAATCCATTAATGCCAACTTTCATCATCGCCTCCCGCTAGCTATTATCGTTTCTGTGTTTTCGTCGCAAACAAGTACTTTATACCTGCAGTTATCGTCACGGAACTGTAGTCCTGAATGGAGATAAACTGCTCAGAGAAATCTATCGGCATGTACTGTGCATTGAAATCCAGCGCCAACATCGAGGCAAGTGGCCAGTCGAACCCGCCCCCGACCACATAGCTGAACTTGGTCTTTGATGCCTCCTGGAAGTCTCTATAGACATACCCGCTGCTAGTGACAATCTGGACATCATGTCGGGCATAATACGCGCCACCACCGA
Source organism: uncultured candidate division Zixibacteria bacterium (assembly GCA_963664195.1). GTDB lineage: Bacteria > Zixibacteria > MSB-5A5 > GN15 > FEB-12. The sequence goes on along the minus strand of OY760907.1, from coordinate 1,998,660 downwards.
CCATCAGGTAGGGATGGAGTTTCCCCGAGATCCCGCCCATAGGAAAGATCTTCGCTTTTGCGAGAATCGGGTAGACCAGCAGGCTGCCGAAAAATGTTTCACGACTGAACGTATCGCGAAACGTCAGGTCACCGCGACTAACGATTCCCACCGAGAATTCGCCGATCAAGGCACGACCGAACCGGTAGCCTGCGTATGCCTCGAGATAGAAATTGGCATCGGCGATATCCGCGATATAGAACGCGTTTTCGTCAACCCCGACACTGTCGATGGGACTGTCGCCAAGATTGGCCCAACCGCCAAGACGGACACCAAGCTGATGTTTGTTGTAGTAATGTTCGACTGTCGTCAAGTCGTCGCTCCGCCCCTGAGCCGACGCCGTGAGAGCGGAAGTTAGACAGATGGTGAGAGTGATCAAGGCCGCGACGAATGCGCGGCCTGCGATTGCGTGGCCTGTATCCTGCTGACGCTTCTTCATAAGGACTGTCCGTTCCGAAACTCGGTTGATCTACTACTCCCTGAAACCGGTCTCAACGCCTATTGTGCCCTCGATTATGCGAGTCAATATACCGTTTCTTAACAAACCGGGTCAAGGCTAATTACCGACCTCAAAAAAGGTCACGCTGCTCGCCCGATAGTCGAACAACACACGAAACCGCTCCATGAGCCTGTTGCCGATGTTGCCGGCCAGGGCCGAGGACCCGGACAGACCCGCCGAAGCATCGGGCAGTACAACTTCGACACCGGCCAGGGAAATATCTCCAAACACAAAACTCCCGGCCACCGCCGAGAGGGTCTTCACTCCTCCCCCGATTCCACCAACCGCACCAGATACATCCCGAACATCCTCAAGTCTGGACTCCAATTCGTTGGTCTTGCTAAAATCGCTGTGCACTATGAGGCAGAAAGCATTGCCAAGATCGACTATGAAATCTCCCTTAATTCCGGCCAGTTGCGCAACGATGGTAGGCACTTGCATGGTCAGTCTGAAATCAATCGAGTGCCCCCCTGTGGGAAGGACAAAGCTCTCAGGATTGTACACCGTGAGCGTTTTCTCCTGGTAGTCAATCAAGATCGGGAAACGTGACAGGAAGTCGTATCCCAACACCCCGCCAAAAGGTTCGTCCGCCACCGGCGAAACCCCAATCGGCGGCATGTTCATCACGCCAGCAACCTGGGAGTACAGCTTAAGGTCGCCGATTGTCAGCGAATCGGTCTGCACGAAGTCGATTTCCTGGTAACCGCCTATACCTTTGGCCGGCAACTTGGCCACGACCGGCAATTGCAGCGACTCGACAACCGGAGCGTGAAAGATATTTGCCGACGCGCCCGAATCGAGAATCAGTCGCAGTTTCGTTTTGCCGTTTACCGTAACAGGTACGTAAATATGACCGTTTGAATAGTCAAATGAGACCGTAACCGAATCATACCCCCCGGGAAAGTGAAAGTCGTCCACCTCTGTCGAGGGGCGAGAGAACATTGTATGGTCAAACTCGGCGTCGAGGGTCAGTTCCTTGATCGTAAACTCAGTGCTGATCGGCGCTCCGGCAGCGGTGGAGGCCGAGTAGTAAGACATGGCAATTCCCTCTACCGTGCGATAATCCTCGCTGGTAGTGACGGTCTCCAGGTTGTCCATATAACTGACGCTAAGCATCTGCAGGCCGGTTTCACAATCGAAATAGCCGTATACCGTGTCTGCATCGAACGGATAGAAGGCGACCTTGTGGCAGCGCATGCCGTCGCGTTCCTCCTCTCCCAGATACTCGCTGCCGCCCGGAAGACGATCATCAAAGAGGAACGAAAACGATTGGAACCATACCTGGGTAAGCAGTTCCTGTTTCTGGTAACCGGTGATCTCGCTGATGGCTCCATTGTGATCGCGTGCCCACGCGGTCTCCCCATCGAATGCCTGCCACAATCGGTAAGGGCCGAGCTGCAGTTCGAGATACATCTTGTCCGGCATGGCCAGATAAACATCGGCGGTGCCGGCCATACCGTTGAGTACGGCGTCGCATTTTGCGTGCATGGTCGAGAGCGTTTTGATTCGCTCAACACCTGCCTCCCCCCCGACGGATTTCACCAGAAGAGAATCAAGATTGAACCCGCAGACGGGATCAACGGCAAACAGAAGCACTAGCGACACGATTAAGAGAACAGACTGAATTCGCAAAGTTCGAAATCCCTTCGTTAGTATTCCTGCCAGCGATACCCGGCCGAGACTATCAGACCGAGAAGTGTCCACGCCAGCACAAGGGCAGTGCCTCCATAGCTGAGCAGCGGCAGCGCAAGTCCCGTAACCGGCATAAAACCGAGTGTCATACCTATGTTGATAACAAACTGGAACAACAGGATTGACGCTGCCCCCATCACTACATTGGAAGCGAATCGTGAGCGACACTGGACGGCAATGCGGATTGCTCGATAAAAAATGAATCCAAACAACAATATTACCAGCATGGCCCCCCACAATCCGAACTCCTCGCCCAGCACTGAAAAGACAAAATCCGTGTGCCGTTCAGGCAGGAACTCAAGCCGCGTTTGCGACCCTCCGAGGAAGCCTTTGCCGAATATCCCTCCTGACCCGATTGAGATTTTTGATTGAATGATCTGGTAACCGGCTCCGCGCGGGTCACGTCCGGGATCAAGGAATGTCAGTATTCTCAGTTTCTGATAATCCTGAAGGCGATTCCAGAAGAACGGCGTAATAATCCCCGAGGCGAGATTCATGGCAACGGTGATGATCCCCATAAGCATGCCGGGTCGGACTAACCCGATGATCGTTATCAACACCGCGAAGTAAATCGCCCAGGATAACCAGTGGGACGCGGCCACAAGAGAGACCAGCGGCGACACAATCAAAAAGAGGTAGCCCGGTGAAAGTCCGGCCCAGAACCAGAGCACGAACAGCAGTACGAAGAAGACGAGCGAGGTGCCCAGATCCGGCTGCTTGAGAATGAGCGTTGCCGGTACAGCAACCATCAGACCCGTTATCGCCAGCCGTCGTTTAGAACTTACCGCCAGTTTGGTATATGCCAGAAATCGACTCATCGCCAGCAGCACGGCTATCTTGGCGATATCCGAAGGGGCGAGATTGATGGGGCCGAAATTGAAAAAGCGACGGGCATCGCCAAGCTTCGATGATCCCACAACCAGCACAAGTACCAGCAATGCCAACGCCACAAAATACAGCAAATAGGCACCGAGGTCGAACAATCGGAGCGGCAGATGTATGACAATAGCAAAGGCAACCAGGGCAAAGACCAGCCAGAGTAACTGTCTCAAATAGAACGTCTGGCGAAACTCCGACTCGGCATGATACTGGGCGGACATAATCAACACCACGCCTATGAGTGAAAGAAGCAATGCGGCGGCAATCAGTTTCCAGTCGAGGTCTTTGTAGTCCAGCATTACTGACCTTCCTCTTTTTCCGCCATCACCACCGAGTCCTGCGCCAGGCGTTTTGTCATATAGCTCCGGATAACGTGTCCCACCACCGGCGCGGCGACTTCTGATCCGTGGCCGGCGTTTTCAATTATGCAAGCGACCACGATTTCCGGGTTCTCAAGCGGCGCCACGCCAACGAACCATGAGTGCTCCAGGCCGTGCGGGTTCTGCGCGGTACCGGTTTTGCCGCCAACGGAATACAGGCTGTTCTTGAGCCGGCGAGCCGTGCCGTGTTCGCCCTCGACAACCAGCCGGAGGCCCTCGTTGAGGAGGGCGAGCGTTGCCTGCGAAAAAGGAAGATCAAAGGACTTCTCCGGCAGGATGGTAACAACGTGACCATTGTGGTGCTCGATTCGTGTCACCACATGCGGACGGTACACCACGCCGTGGTTGGCCATACCGCAATAGAACTGCGCAAGCTGGAGCGGCGTCGTAAGAAGCTCCCCCTGTCCGATAGAGTTGTTCAGAACGAGCGCCTTTGTCCATTTGTTCTTGCCGTAACGCTCGTCATAATAGGCGCTGTTGGGGTTAAGCCCGGCGACTTCGGTGGGCAAATCAATCCCGGTCTTGCGACCGAAACCGCACTTGCCGAAGTACTCGCTGAGCGTATTAACTCCCAGTTTCAGCCCGAGCTGATACATGTAGATGTCGCAGGATCGCTCCAGCGCGTGAACGGCATTTAGTGCACCGTGACCGCCCAGATCCCAGCAGTGAAAAACACGGTTGCCGAATTTGAAGCCACCGAGACAAGGCCTGAAGGTGCTGTTCGGGGTGATAAGTTTTTCCTCAAGCCCGGCACCAACGGTAATAAACTTGACTGTCGATCCGGGCGGGTACTGACCGGTCAGCGGACGGTTCAGCAACGGATGGTTGGTGTCACTTGCTATAGCCTGCCACGTGCTTTCAGGAATGACCGATGAGAAGATATTCGCATCGTAGCTAGGATACGAGGTCATTGCCAACAGTTCGCCGGTGCGGGGGTCCATGGCCACAATCGCGCCGCAACAGAACGTATCGAGCACTTCGGTGCAAGCCTTCTGCAGGTCGAAATCAATCGAGAGGGTGATGTCTGACCCGGGTGCGGCCCCGATTTTCTCACGGCCTTCGTACGAACCGCGAATCTGGCCGGAGGCAAACACTTCCAGGTATTCGGTTCCTTCTCTCCCTCTCAAAAGCTGATCGTATTGCTTCTCCAGACCTTTCTTGCCAATCATGCTGCCAAGCCTAAGGTCGGTTTGGGCACCTTCTTTGAGCTGATCGCGGGAGACCTCGCCGACATAGCCGGAATATGATTCCGCTCCGAGGCTGTCCCCGTACTGACGGACGCGCTCCATCTGGTAGGACACGCCGGGGAACTTCTCGTACTGTTCCTCCAGTTGCGCGACGACTTCAAAGGGAATATCCTTCTTGACCGGTGCCGGCTGATACGGGCTAACCATGTTCTTGCGAATACGCTTGCGAATCTGGAGTGTGTCTATGCCGATCAGGCGGGACAGATTCTGGAGCGTGACACCATCGACTTCTTCGGCGCGGACAACAGAAACCGTGTAGGAGGGGCGGTTGTCGATAATCACCCGGCCGTTACGATCGTAAACGCGTCCGCGGCGGGGTTCAATCGGCACCACTCGAATGCGGTTGTTCTCGGATTGTTCGGCGAGTTCGGCGTGGTCAAGAACCTGGAGCTTCAGTAATCCTCCGGAAAGGAAAACAACCGCGAGGATGACAATCAGTACACTGATTCGCTCCCGGCTGCTGAGTGAGAGTTGGTATCGCTCCATGGTTTGCCTTAGAAGATTGATTTCACCTTCTGCCAGGTCAGCGTGCCCTGACGGTTCAGGAAAAACAGCCAGGCGAGAACCATCGTGTAGGCAGTACTTGTCAGAGCGGTCGTCCATAACATCGTCAAGAACCCTTCAGGCTGGTTGATTAGCAGCGTAATGCAATTATGCACCAGCACTCCAGCCGCTACCAGCAGCATACGGGCCTTGAGCGCATCCAGGTTCAGCCGCACCTTGATGCGACTGGCAACAAGAGCAAGCGCCGCCATCAGTAGTGCCTGCCAGCCAACCGAGGGCATTCCGGCTGCCGCAACAAGCCCGGCGGCAAAACCGAACCAGGTAGCCGGTATCTCATCTCTATATAAGGCCACGGTCAACACGAGAAATGCCGGGAGGCTGATAACCGCCCCATAGACAGCCATCACATCATGGAGAATGACCACGTGCAGGGCAATCAACAGAAGATATACGACGTAAGGGATAGCTCTCATAGGCTGCTCGCCTTCAGAACGAAAAGCTCTTCCAGAGAATTGAAGTTGGCGGCGGATTCAACGCGTATCTCGCAGAAAGGCTCATCCTCGGGTCGGACAACTGAAGTAATCGTCCCGACCACAAGCCCGGGTGGATATATGCCGCCCAGTCCGGAGGACATGAGGAGATTGCCCACGACGATACTTCCCTGTACCGGGAAATTGTCGAGGATCAGCCCATCGGAAACGCGGTATTTGACTATGCCCATCTCGCGACTGTCGGCGACTCTGACGGCAGCTCGATGCGCCGGATCGGTGAGAAGCTGAACAGTAGCCGTGTGCGGAGAAACTGAGATGATTCGACCGATCAGGCCCTGCTCGTTTATCAGCGGCTGGTCGACCAGAATGGAGTCGGTCGTACCGCGATTGATAATGGCCGCGATCGGAAGACCTTCGCCTATGGTAGCGATGACTTTGGCGGGAACAAGCGTGTATCCGGCCGGCGGTTCAAAACCGAGTACCGTGCGAAGCCTGAGGTTCTCGCGCTCAATCTCTCCGAGCAGAGAGAGTTTGCGTGAGGCCTCCACCAGAGCGAGCTGCAAACGCTCGTTTTCCTGATTGACCGTCAGCAGATCCTCTACGGTAGTTTTAATCTTGAAGAAGGGATAATGAAACGTAGTTACGATGACGCCGTTGACCAGACCGGTGACCCGGCTTCCCCCGAAGATCAGGACGAGGGACAGCACCAGTATCGCTGAGAGGTGGACGTTTCGCCAGTACTTGCCAAAGAGGTTGGAAATCCATTTCATACGTCAGGCAGCCTCCCCGCGAGGGGAGAATCAGTCCAGCTTGTCTATCAGTTCCAAAACTTCGCCCTGCGAGGTGGCCTTTTTGAGCACTTCGCGATTATCCTCGGACTTCATCAGATACGAAAGCCTGGCCATTACGTTTAAGTGTGCGCCAATCGCGTCCTCGGGTGCGGCGATGAGGAAGAACAGGCGTACCGGCTTGTGGTCCATGGCATCAAACTCAATCCCTTTTTCGGACCGACCGAACGCGATGACAATACCCTTGGCCGATCGAGTCTTGGCGTGCGGAAAGGCCACTCCATAGCCGACCCCGGTAGTGACGAGTTCTTCGCGCTCCATGACATCGCCAAGCAGTTGATCACCATCTTTGATCATGTTGGAACTAGCAGCCAACATCACCAGTTCAGAGATGGCCTCTTCTTTGTTCGTGGCCTTCATATCAAAGATGACAAGATTCTCGTCGCAGAACTTCGACAGTTTCATCATAAATACCTACGTTACAGTTTTTCGGCTTCTTTAAGCTGCAACACCGGGATGTCTTCGACAACACGGTATGCAATTTCGCACTTGAGACACTCCAGCCGGTCGTCCTTGCCATGATAATCGAGCGGTTGATAACAATTGGGACAGGCCAGTTTGGCGACTAGCAGCTCTGGTAAAGACATCATGACTCCTTGTACTCTCCCATGACCCGGTATTTCCGAAGTCGTTCAGCCAGCAGTTCATCTACTGACTTGCCCTTAAGCTCCTCGAAAGCCTCTTTGACCTGTTCTTTGACAAGCCCAACCGCCTCTGCCGGATTATTGTGCGCGCCGCTCGGCGGCTCCGGAATAATCGCGTCGATAATCTTCATATTCAACAAGTCGTCCGAGACCACTTTCAACGCTTCGGCTGCTTCGGGTGCCTTGGCCGCATCGCGCCAGAGAATGGCCGCACAGCCTTCGGGTGATATCACTGAGTACCAGGAGTATTCAAGCATATACACACGGTCACCGACTCCAATCCCCAGCGCACCGCCGGAGGCACCCTCGCCGATAATCACCACGACGATAGGCACTTTGATCTGGAACATGACCTGAATATTCTTAGCGATAGCCTCGGCCTGACCTCGCTCTTCGGCGCCGATCCCCGGGAATGCTCCCGGAGTATCGATAAAAATGAGAATGGGAATGTTGAATTTCTCGGCGAGATAGAACATCCGGCGCGCTTTGCGGTACCCTTCGGGGTTGGCCATACCGAAATTGCGGTACAGCTTGGTCTTGGTATCGCGCCCCTTCTGCTGCCCCATGACCATCACCGGATCGCCATCGAACCGTGCAAGCCCGGCCACCAGCGCCTTGTCGTCGGCAAAGTACCGATCACCGTGGAGTTCAATAAACTCCGTGGTCATCATATTGATATAGTCAAGCGTGTGGGGGCGTTTCGGGTGGCGTGAGATTTGCACACGCTGCCAACGGGTCAGCTTGGAATAGACTTCTTCCCGCAGGTTCTGCAGTTTCTCCTGCATTGAGACGATTTCGTCATCGAGTTCGATGTTTTCCCCGATAGAGAAGTCCTTCATATCGGAGATTTTCTTCTGCAACTCGACTATCGGTCGCTCAAAATCCAGATGGTGCTGTCCATCGCTCATACGAAAGGCAATCCATTCTCAATCAGCTATTTACCGTCGTACCCATGTGGGCGTCTGCCCGGCCGATTCAAACCGGCCATAAAGATAAAGAATAACGTGAAAATAACAACCATAAAAAGGATCAGCAGGCCGAACACCAACAGACGGTCCCAGTAATACATGGCGAGCGCGAAAAGACCGAAGAAAACTGACAGAATGTAGAAAATTGTCACGATTGTCCGGGGCGACAGACCGGCGAGGGCCAGGTAATGGAAGAGGTGTCGACGGTCGGCCTTCATGATCGGTTTTCCGGCCATAAAACGACGCGTTATTGAGATTGTCGTCTCCAGAAGCGGCACGCCCAGAGCCAGTAACGGCAGATACAACGCCGCTGTGGTGAAGGACTTGAGCGGCACAAGCAGCGATATTACCGCGAAGTAGAAGCCGATCTGAAGTGATCCGGAGTCCCCTAAGAACGCCTTCGCCGGATAGTGATTGTAGAACAAGAACACCGCCAGAAAGCCGATCAGGATGTACGCAAACAACATCACGTCGCCCGCCGCGTACAAGTTGCCGATCAATACCATCGTTATTGCAGCTATCAGTGAGACTCCGGCGGCAAGGCCGTCGAGACCGTCGATCAGGTTGATTGCGTTGGTTAAGCCGACAACCCAAACGATTGTTATCAGCGCTGACGCCCAGCCGATGTCATACGCCCCCATAAAGGGTATCGAAACAGGGTTGATCTCCAGCCCGCCGAGAAAGAGCACCAGCCCGGCTGCCACTTGAGCTACGAGCTTCACGGCAGCTGAAAGCGCCGACAAGTCGTCTGACAGCCCGACAAGGAATATGATAAGCGCTCCGGCGAAGATGTACCGAAGCGATTCCGCCATGTCGCTGACAAGTGAGGGGAATATGAGCCAGGTAAGTCCTACTGCTCCCCACACAGCCGCAAACAGAACCAGACCTCCGACAACAGGTACCGGATGTTTGTGGCGTTTATGCAAACCAGGTTTGTCAATCAGATCCAGTCGCCCGGCAAGACGGAGCGCCGGCCTGACGATAATGAGGGTCAGCAGCACACTGGCCAGAAGAGGGACAAGAGCAAACTCGGCAAACATACCGGCTACTCCTCCCCTGAGCGCTGAAAGAGTGTTGATAGCAGAAGGTTCACCAGAAGCAATGCCGGCAGAACCAACAAAGAAAATCCGTTTGGTGAGTGCTTCAGAAAATACTTCCAGACCGACCAATGATGCTGCCAGCGTCGCGCGGCTTTACCCGCCTTGCTCCCCTGCCCCCACACATGGATTCCCCCCGCCGACGGGACAAAGAAGTTCACGTAGCCTGTCTGAGTCACTCTCAGCGAGAGATCCGTATCTTCCATATACATGAAAAACCGTGTGTCGAAGCCACCTGCGTCTTCGAACAACTTGCGCTTCATCAGCAGCATTGTGGCCGCCACGGCCGGGACCTCGGTCGTCTCGGCATGATCCGCCAGCGTGTATGTCCCTTCCCTGTCAAACAGACGTGACAACACCGAACCTCGCGAGAACAGCATGTTACCGGCGGTAGGGAACCGTCGACAGGTAGCCTGAAACCGTCCGTCCGGATGCCGCATCCGCCCGGCGACCAGTCCGACATCGCGCCGGGAATCGAACACTTTTCTTAGCTTCCCAACTGCACCCGGATCAATCTGGACATCGGGATTGAGAAACAGCAGATATTCGGTGTTAGCTTCTTTCGCCCCCAGATTGCAGGCAGCGGCGAAGCCAAGATTGGAATCGTTGGCTATTATGTTTGCCCGGGGAAATCGTTTGGCAACCTCTTCACGCGAGGCATCCTCTGAGGCGTTGTCGACAACGATCAATTCGCAGGGGATTGAGAGCATTTCTTCCACCAGCGAATCCAGACACAATGTCAGGGCCGGCAGCGAATTATGCGTAACGACTACTATCGATACTTGTGGTTCAGGTGAAGTCACCCGTCAGACCTGACCTAACTCAGCCTACCGAACATTGCTTTGAGTCTCAGCGCCCAGACCATCCAGATCGCTTCCCGCATGATCTTCTTTGACATCTTGGATGATCCGGCAACACGGTCGACGAAAATGATCGGAATCTCCTTGATTCTGAAGCCCTTTTTCCACACCCGCATGGACATCTCAATCTGAAAGGAGTAGCCGGACGACTGGACATCATCGAGATTGATCGCTTCGAGCACCTCGCGGCGAAAACACTTGAATCCGCCGGTGCCATCTCTAAGCGGGAGGCCGGTGACAACCCGTGTGTAGACATTGGCATAGTATGAGAGCAGCAGACGGGACATCGGCCAGTTGATTACATTCACGCCTGAAATATACCGTGAGCCGATCACCAGATCATTGTTTTGTATCTCTCGAAGAAAGTCCTTGATATACTCGGGACCGTGGGAAAAGTCGGCATCCATTTCCATGATAAAATCGTACTTGTGCTCGATAGCCCATCGAAATCCGGCCAGGTATGCTTTGCCCAGGCCCTCCTTCTTCTCTCGATGCATCACGTGTACCCGGTCGTGTCCGGAGGACAACCGGTCGGCAAGATCGCCGGTTCCGTCGGGAGAATTGTCATCGACGATCAACACGTTAATGCGCAAATCGAGCGGGAGGACAGCGTGTACGATTTTCTGGATGTTGTCCTTCTCGTTGTACGTCGGAAATATGATAAGTGCTCGTTGGGCCTGGGTCACTCCTGGGTCTCTTTCTCTTTGGTCTGTTCGTCGTTTCGTTTCCTTCGGCGATCTCCCATGAACTGGTAACCGAGAATGCCCAGCAAATAGAGGACGGTCACCCAAGTCACGGTCCGGGCAGTGGTGTACCGCTGCGAGTGATATTCAAATGTCACCTCTCGCGTGCCGGCGGGGACTTCGACTCCGCGGAACGTGTTGTACACGCGAAGCAATTTCGCCGGAACGCCATCAACCTTCACTTGCCAGGCCTGGTAGTAATTGTCGGTCAGGACAAGAATCTTGTTGCCGGTCACGTTCACGCCGACACGGACGGAATCAATATCGTAGTTGGCGATCCAGGCAGTGTCGGACATTGCGGAGTCGGGCTGAAGCTCCATCGTGGGATTCTCAGTCAGGTAAGCGATATGTCGCATGTCCGAACTGCCGTTAAGGATTTCGTTCACCACTGCGGAGTCCGAATCGAACTTGCGGCACTGATCGACGAGGAACACGCGTGGCAGAGCGTTGTCGTTCCTGAACAAAGACTTCTGTCCGATATTCGCGACTGCCGTAAACGGTTTCTCACCGAAATAGTCCGGTGGCATACCGCGTCCCGCCGGGAACAGGATGTACTTCGCGCCGACCAGGTTCAGCATGCGGGGATTCATACGATAGACGTTGGTCAGTTCCTTGCCGCCGAGAAGGACATCGTAGGTCTTGAGCTGGTTACCGTGGTATCCGACGACAACGTCGACCCCCCGGTGTGCCAGAGAGTTGTCGTTGACCGCAGTCAGGTCCAACACCCGAAACTTCTCGCCGCGTTCGAGGAAATAGTCCGCCACCGGACTGTCGCCGAAACGGCTCTGGAATTCCCGGCTGTCTACGAGACTGAGGAAACGACCATCGAATCTGACACCGTTGACGGCGACTATGACTACGATAGCCAGCAAAACGGTCACGCCGGCCTTGCCGGTTCGATACAGCCAAATACAAGCTGCAGCAACAGCAGTAAACAAGAAGGTCAGCCAGGCACCGGCTTTGATCGCCGGAAGGTTCATGTACGCCAGATCGAGTTTGCTGAAGTTCTGCTGGATCATGGTAGTCGGAGCGTCGCTGTAGAAGATCGAACACCAGGCGTCAAGCATGCCCTTACCGGCCACAGAAAACAGAACTGCCAACAAGAGCATAAGCGCCGGCCAGCCAAACAGCACGTACGTAAATTTCTTGTCGATAGTCGTCGGCTGTGCCTTGCGTTGATTGATCACCCACTGAAGTCCCATCGCAGCCAGCATCGCGGCTGAGAAGGAGAACAAGAACATAATCATCGAGGGCGCCCGCATCGACGCCACGTTGGGTATCAGAAGAAAGAACAGCTTGAATATGGGCGTGGTCGCCCCCAGTCCGTATATGAGCGCCAGCAACGCCAGACCGGCAAAAAAGTATGATTCCTTACGACGGTAGAACAAGAATCCCAGCAGAGCCGCAAAAAAGACTACTGGCGCAACCGTCTCAGCGTTGTCCTTGAAAACGTTTTTGCCCCAATAGTAGGTCTCGGCCGTATGCGAGGTTGTCCCGGCGAACTCGGGGATAATCAGGCTGGCGACCTCTTCCTCGTGCAATGACCATGAGGTTGCCCACTCCCAGCCGCGTTTGGATTCAGATCGGGGGCCGTCGTTGGTCGTGTACATGTAACCGGGGTAGAACTGAATCGCTGAAATCAGCAGACCGATCACAACCGCGTAGGTTGTCAGTGAAGCCGGAAGAATCAGCGGGACAATCGACTTCTTCTCTCTCAGCAACACAATGAGCTTGAACGCGGAATAGAGTGAAAGTGCCCATAGCGAGAAATACGACATTTGCGGGTGTGGAGTCAGCAGGATGAGACCGATCACGCCGCCGAGGATCGAGAAATTGAGGAACGGTTTCCTCTCGAAGCCCCTGTCGAGGAAGAGCATCATGAGCGGGAAAAGCGCCGTGACGTACATCTTGCCGTCGTGGCCGGGGGCTGCCATGGAGACGAGATAGGCTGCGAACATGTATCCCGCCCCGGCGACCAGAGCGGGGATTTTCGACATCTTGAACTGGCGGGCACAGAAATACATGCAGATGCCGGCCAGGAAGATATGGAAGAACAGGAACCAACCAAGCATCCGTTCGAGCGAACCAAAGAATTTGAGGAATGTCAGCGGATAGAATATGTCGCCGTGGAATGCTTCGACGTACGGCATACCTCCGAAATAGTATGGAATCCATTGTGGGACCGCACCGTGTGCGTTGAAATAGTCAACGTAGAACTGCCGAAACATGTAGCCAGTCTGAAGCGTGTCCGATCCTCGCAGCATCTGGTCGGAGAAGATGAAATCGCTGAACAGGACAACAAGGGCCAAAAACATGAAGAGGAAGACGATCGGCACCAGCCAGCGGTTGGATTCGATATCAAAACGTGAACTCTTGCGAGCTGTGGCAGGTCGGCTATTCTTGGCCAAAATGACTCCAGAAGGTTTCGGACTATTTCTTAATACACAGCGCAATTGTCGCCGCTGTGGCATCTACCAGCACCGACCAGAGCCTTGCAAGAACGGCGACTGCCGGTCCTATGGGGCCGACAAACGGCTTGAGCAACTCACCCATGACCAATTCGCGGGGGCCGAAACCACCCGGCGCAAACACGGCCAGATAGCCGATCTGGTACGCGATATTGTACAAGCCAATCGACGCAATCGCCGAAGGTGCACCGCTCCCCAGAACCGATTTGAGCAGCAACCAGTAGGCCAGTCCGGAGAAAATCCAACCGCAAAAATAACCCATAAACACAAGCAGGGCAACCGATTTCTTGAGATCGAAGCTTGCGGTTTCGCGCCCCATACGCTTGAGAACGTAGTTCATTAGCCGCAGAAACGGCTCCGGGAACAGCACCAGCACGGCACACCCGAGCGCGCACAATCCACCCAGCAAATAGGCCGTCCCCTGACCGGCAAATGAGAAGTTGTCAATCAACAGACTCGACTCCACCTGTACGGTCAGGAAGTACACCAACAGACTTGCAGCAATTGCAAACGGCTGCACGATCACAAACGACGCTGCCGCCCTTTCCCCCGGCATGCCCGCCTTCTTAGCGAGGTAGATCATACCAAACACCTGCCAGACCTTGCCCGGGACATAGCGCCCGAGATTCGACAGGTTGAATATCTTGTAGGACATTGGTGCCGCTATTGCATGACCGAACGCTCTGGCGACTACCCCCCAACTGGCGGCAAAAATGAAGAGGCCTATGTGCGCACAAACGAGCGACAGGATGAGATACAACCAGTCGAATTGCCAATCAGCCTGTTCAACCTGTTCCCAGTGCTGCACGACCTGTCGGCCGACGAAATACAGGACGATCAGAGTCAGTCCGATTTTCAGGCTATAGGATAGCAGCTTTTTCATCGGCGCATCGGAGGAACGTTCGAGTTACAGGGCGTGGTCATCTCTACAGGATATACCTATCAGACAAAATCTCAACCTCTTTTATACTCTCCACGCATTCAATCGGATGTTGCCGCTATCAACAAAAGACGCCGAACCCGCTGGGGGTCCGGCGTCAGCACTTCCAGTGTACAGCTATGGTATAAGTTCAAGCACTTTCTCTGAAGTCTCGTCCGCCTCGGCCAAAATGGAACCATCGGGCGCAACAACCATCGAACAGCCGCCAAACTCGTGGTGACCGTCGTTGCCGACCGAATTGATCCCCACCACGGGAAGCTTGACTTCCTTCGCGCGAGCGATCAGCATGTCACGCCATTCGCCGATCCTCTCGCGGGGAAACGCCGCAGGAATGAAAATCTTCTCGGCTCCCAGCCGTTTCAGATCCTCAAACACCTGCCCGAATCGAATGTCGTAGCATATCGCCACACCAATCTTGCCGAGGTCCGTCTCCCAGATTCCGGGTTCGGTTCCCGGCAGGAACAACTGCGGCTCACCAAACGGTGGGAACAAGTTGATCTTATGATACAACTTGTGTTCCCCGTTGTGACAGTACAGATAGCTGTTGTACGCACCCTGTTCGGTGATATACGGCATCCCGACCATGACTGCGAAGTCGTAAGGTTTCAACTGATCGAGTACTACATCGAGGCTCTCAACCTCTCTCGGTTCATAGATACAACCGGTGGTTGCCATCTCACCGAAACAGATCAAGTCCGCGCCGGCAGCTTTGGCACCCTCAAGGAAGGGCGTCAGGTTGGTGTTGTCGATCCGTTTCTGTACGAGGTGAATCTTCATCCGGCATCAACCTCCAAACACGATCCGACCACCAACCAGAGTCTTGACAGCCTTACCTGACAGACGGTAGCCGATGAACGGTGAATTCTTTGAACGAGACAGGAACTTGTTGGCATTCACCGTCCATTTCTTGTCCGGATCGATGATGGCAATATCCGCCACTGTTCCGACGGCTAGCGTCCCACCCTGCAGGTTGAAAATGCGGGCCGGGTTCTGAGTCATCTTGCGGATTGCATCCGCCCATTGCATGTACCCCTTGTCGATCAAGTAAGTCTTGACCAGACCGAGCGTGGTCTCCAGGCCGATCATACCCGACGGAGCGAGATCGAACTCACCGTCTTTGTCCTCGGTCGGATGCGGAGCGTGATCGGAGGCAATACAGTCGATTGTTCCATCCACCAGCCCCTCGATAACGGCATCGCGGTCATCGGCGCTTCGAATCGGCGGATTGACACGAAGGTTGGTGTCAAACTCCTTACCGATCAAATCATCGGTGAGCACAAAATGCTGGGGAGTGGCCTCGGTGGTTACGTTTATGCCATCTCGTTTGGCCTGACGAACCGCCTCGACTGCTCGGCGTGTGGAGATGTGCTGAATATGCAGGCGGGCACCGGTCACACGGCAGAGGGCGATATCCCTGAGCACCGCGATTTCCTCGGCAACAGGCGGGCGCCCCTTAATGCCCAGGCGGCTGGACTGGAAGGACTCATTCATAATGCCACCGGCGCAAAGGAAATTGTCCTCGGCATGTTGTGCCACCGGGATGTTGAACATCTTTGAGTATTCGAGCGCGCGACGCATGATCTGGGGATTCTGCACGTAGTTGCCGTCATCGGAAATGGCCACCGCGCCCATTTCGACCAGATCGCCGATTTCGGCGAGTTCGTTGCCCTCTGTGTTCTTGGTGATCGCGCCGACCACATATACGCGGGCATCGGCGTTCTTGGCTCGATCCTGCACGAACTTCACCGTTTCCTGGTTGTCAATGCGCGGTTCGGTGTTGGGCATACAGCACACGGCTGTAAAACCGCCTGCGGCCGCGGCCTGACAGCCGGACTTAACTGTTTCGGCGTTTTCCTGCCCGGGTTCGCGAAGATGCACGTGGACATCAATCAGTCCCGGCACAACCAGTTTACCCTTGGCGTCGACAATCTGATCTTCGTCAAAACTGCCAAGTGTGCGCTCGACGGCCGGAGAATCGGTTTCAATCCCGGCAATCTTACCGTCCTTGATAAACAGGTGAGCGTCTTTGCCGAATCCCAGTGCAGGGTCAATGACTCGCCCGTTCTTTATTACTAAATCGTATTTCTTGCTGGCCATCTTATTCCCCTTCCTCTTTCCGTCCGGAAAGCAGGTACAACACTGCCATTCGAACCGCTTGTCCGTTGGTCACCTGACTGAGAATGACCGACTTGTCGCCATCGGCGACTTCGCTGGAGATTTCCAGCCCGCGGTTCATCGGTCCCGGGTGCATGATCGTGTAGTTGCGATTGAGCCGTTTCAGCCGATCCATATTGACGCCGAACAGCTTGTTGTACTCGCGCCGTGAGGGGAACATTCCAGACTGCTGACGCTCCAGCTGAATGCGCATCACGTTGACCACGTCAGCACCGTCGAGAGCCTCGTCAAGATTGCTGTAAACGTCGACGCCAAACTGCTCAACCTCATAGGGCAACAAAGTGGTCGGACCGCAGACGGCGACCGAGGCCCCCATCGTCTTGAGTCCCCAGATGTTGGAGCGGATTACGCGGCTGTGAGCGGCATCACCGATCAGGACGACGCGGAGACCGTCGAGTTTGCCGTACTTCTTGCGGATAGTGTACATGTCCAGCAGCGCCTGAGTCGGGTGCTCATGGGCGCCGTCGCCGGCGTTGATAATGTTGGCGTCCATGCACTGCGTCAGGTAGTATGGAACACCGGTGGAACCGTGGCGAACAACGGCCATATCGATTTTCATAGCCTCGATATTCTGGACCGTGTCACGAAGCGACTCCCCCTTCTTCACTGACGAAGTTGCCTTGGAGAAGCTGACCGTGTCGGCCGAGAGCCGTTTTTCCGCCAGTTCAAACGAGAT
This sequence comes from uncultured candidate division Zixibacteria bacterium, assembly GCA_963664195.1. GTDB lineage: Bacteria > Zixibacteria > MSB-5A5 > GN15 > FEB-12. The sequence continues at coordinate 1,981,510 of OY760907.1, read as the reverse complement.
TTTGGTCCGTGTGGACGGTTCGTAGAAGAGATTCAGCACGGTAATACCGCGCAGGGTCGGCAGCTTTTTTATCCTGCGATCAAGTACTTCACGGAAGGTATCGGTGGTATCCAGAATCAGGGAGATGTCTTCCCGGGATACTCCTTCCAAACCGAGCAGGTGGCGTGAGGAGAGACCGCTCATTTCCTGCCTCCTTTCTTACGGGTGGAACCTGCTTTGGAGGCAGTTTTTTTCCTCGCTGTGGTTTTGGCTTTGACCTTTGGTTTGACACCTTCCTTGACAACGTAGACCTGATCGACCCCCTCTTTTTCGGCGACTTCGAGCTGGACCTGGTCGGAGTGCCGGGTCGGGACGTTGGCCCCCACATAGTCGGCTTTGATCGGCAGCTCACGGTGTCCGCGGTCGACCAGCACGGCCAGCTGGATTGTGCGCGGACGACCGAAATCAGTGATATGGTTGAGCGCCGCACGGATGGTTCTGCCGGTAAACAAGACGTCATCAATGAGGATGATGTTCTTGTCCTTGACCGAGAACAGAATGTCCGTGCGCTGGACAATCGGCTGGTCCAGTTTGGAGTGTACGTCGTCGCGGTACAGACTGATATCCATCAGTCCGACCGGCACTTTCACGCCCTCAAGGTCCTCGATGGCGTCAGCAATACGTCGGGCGAGATCAGCCCCGCGAGTCAGGATTCCAACGAGGCATATCGATTCCGGCCCTCTGTTGCGTTCAAGGATCTCGTGCGCGATACGGGCCAGGGCGCGCTTGATCTGCTTTTCATTCAGGATTACGTCCTTTTTCACCGGCAAGACGGTACCTCCGTGGAGTATATGTAGACACAATTATTAGGCTGCGTGATGGTCTGCGCTTGAGCGGAAAATAACGAATGTGTAAGAGCGTCCATTCGGGCAAACCCTTGGCGACCTCGCGGGATCACCTTAAAAGGTTCAACGGCATTGCTGCCGTCGGTCAGCTAAAGTTCTGCTGAGTATAAGGGAATTTCGACGGCTGTCAAGTTGTCGGGGCGAAAAAGAGCCTCGATAGAGACGAATCAGGAGGAACGCAGGAGCGAACCGGGTCTTGAGACCACGTCGGCGTACTTGTCGTCGCCAAAAAACACTTCAGGATCAAGCTCAAGCAACTCGTCGGATGATTTGAAGTACAGAATACGATCGGCCAAGTGCTTAATAATCTCACCCTCATGACTGACGATCAATTGGCCTATCCCCTGTTCCTTGAGCGCGCGAGCGATCACGATGAACCTGCCGATGCCCTGCGGATCGAGGCCAGCGGTCGGTTCATCGAATACCGCCAGCGAGGGGGCCATGGCCAGGACGGCGGCAAAGGCGAGGCGTCGTTTCTCCCCGCCAGAGAGCGAAAAGGGGTCACGGTCGGCGAACTCGCGCGGATCAAGACCGACCATCTCGAAAAAGCAATTCACTTCGCCATCGGAGAGTTCACGTCCGAGATTGGCCGGACCAAACTTGATCTCGGCGGCGCAGGAATCAAGGAAGAACTGACGTTCCGGCTGCTGCAAAATCGCCACGATCTGACCACGGAAACCTTCCGGTGACATTGCACCGCCCGAGCCGTTCAGAAGAGTGACCGTTCCTTCATTCGGTTCCAGGAGTCCGCAGGCCAGAAGACCGAGACTGCTTTTGCCGATTCCCGTGGGGCCGACCAACCCGACAATCTCACCGTTGCTGACGCTCAGGCTGATATTCGCCGCTATGGGATGATCGGGCAGATAGGCAAAATCCACGCTGTCGAGCTTAACCGACCGCAGACGGTTGGTACTCGGGGCAGATGTCGATAGAAGTGAGTCGGGTACTACCAGTCGACGGTCTTCGTTGAGTCTGCTGGTGAGTCCAACCTCGCGCATGAGTGCGGTGTTGGAGAAAACGTCGCCAGGCGTACCGTCGGCTGCGACCGCGCCATCGTTAAGGATTATCAAACGCGCGTAATGCCCTGCAATAGCAGGGCTTTGTGTGATGCGAATCTCGACCAGTTCGGGATAGTCGCGGTGAATCCGCTCAAGCTCTCTCTGTAACAGACGACGGCCGTCTTCATCCAGGAAAGTGTCCGGCTCATCAAGGAGTAACACCGGCGGTCTCTGAATCATGACAGATGCGAGGGCAACACGCTGTTTTTCGCCGCCGGAGAGTTCGCTGGTGAGCCTTCGACGAAGATGACTGATACCGAAACGTTCCGCCACCCGGTCGATTTCCCGTTCCATCGATTCCTGTGGCACGGCGCGGTTTTCGAGCGCGAAGGCGATTTCTTTCTCGACCAGCGTCGCGACCATCTGGTTGTCAGTGTTTTGGAAGAGAATGCCCACATTCTGGCAGACGTCATCGTCGCCCGAAACCTCTCCCCCTACCTTGATATCGCCGCGCTCCGGTTTGATGAGTCCGGCGATCAGGCGAACAAGCGTCGATTTGCCGGACCCGTTGCGGCCCATCACGCAGACCGCTTCCCCGGGAGAGATCTCCGTCGAAAAGTCGCGGAGCGCCGCCCGGGCATCATCGCGGTACCGGTATGTAACGTGCGAAAGTTTAATCATAGTTCAAAAAGAAAGCCGATGCCCAAGTAAGGGGCACCGGCTGAAATTGACAAGCGACAAATGCTACCCGATGAAATTGACGTCCAGGGTTCTGGCCGCATGACTTTCATCCAACCGCTTCACCGGCGTGCAGTGCGGCGCCGAAGTGACTTGCTCCGGACAGGTTTCCGCCTCACGAGCTATCTGTTCCATAATGGCCGCAAACTGCTCGAGCGTCTCGCGGGACTCGGTCTCGGTCGGCTCAATCATCATGGCTTCAGGGACGATCAGCGGGAAGTAGTTCGTCGGGGCATGGACTCCAAAATCAAGCAAACGCTTGGAAATGTCGGATGTCTTGACGCCCAGTTTCTTCTGGCGATTACCGGAAATCACAAACTCGTGCATGCAGTGACGACCATACGGAAGGTCATAGTCTGTCCGCACCAGTTCCTTGAGGTAATTAGCGTTCAGAACGGCATTCTCCGAAGCCTCGCGAAGACCCGCGCCCCCGAGCGTACGAATATACGTGTAGGCGCGGACCATGTTGGCGAAATTGCCGTAGAACGCATGCAGACGTCCGATGGAGTCCGGGCGATTGTAGTTGAAGAACAACCTGCCGTCGACATCCTTCTCAAGCACCGGGTACGGCAGGAACTTCTCGAGTTCAGCCGTTACACCAACCGCGCCTGCGCCCGGTCCACCGCCGCCGTGCGGGGTGGAAAGCGTCTTGTGCAGGTTGAAGTGCATCATGTCAAACCCGATATCACCGGGACGGAACAGCCCCATGTGGGCGTTCAGGTTGGCACCGTCCATGTACACCAGACCGCCGCCGTCGTGAACAATCTTGCAGATTTCGGCAATGTTGCTTTCGAACAAACCGAGCGTGTTCGGGTTGGTGAGCATCAAACCGGCAACGTCGTCATCCATCACCTCGGCAACGGCCTCAGGATGAATGATACCGTCATCACCGGACTTGAACTGGACGGTAGTGTAACCGACCGAGGTCACCGATGCCGGATTGGTGCCGTGGGCAGAATCCGGAATGATAATCTTGTTGCGCTTGTTGCCTTTTGCCTCATGGTAGGCGCGAATTAACAACAAGCCGCAAAACTCACCCTGAGCGCCTGCAACAGGCTGGAGAGTCATCCCGGCGAAGCCCGAAATCTCCTTGAGGTCTTCGGTCAGATTCCACATCAGTTGCAGACTGCCGGTTGAGGCGCTACACGGAGTCATCGGGTGCTGATCCTTGAAACCCTTCATCGAAGCTGCCGCATCGTTGTGTTTCGGGTTGTATTTCATCGTGCACGAGCCGAGCGGGTAGAACCCTTTTTCGATGTGATGGTTTTTCATTGAGAGTTCAACGAAATGCCGCATCACTTCAGGCTCGGCGACTTCGGGCAGGGCAGCGTCTTCCGTACGTCGATACCTTTCAGGTATTGCCGCAAGGATGTCCGATTCGGACTTCTTGGTCTTCGGCAGGGTGTATCCGGTACGTCCCGGAACAGACTTGTCGTATATCAATACTTTCTTATCCACTGTATCTACTCTGTAACCTGTATCCGGCCGACGGTGACCGTCGGCAGTTGTTGCTAATCTATTCTTCTTCCACCGGAGGATTCTTCAATCCTTCGATCTTCTCTTTCACGTAGTCGGTTTCTCCGTCATCGGCATCCGGGTATTTCTGGAGCCAGTCCTCAAAGGCCTCTATTGCCTTGGCCGTATCGGCCATTTCGCGGTAGGTCAGTCCGATATATATCCCCGCAGTCTGAGCCACGGGACCTGCTTTGAACTCACTCTGAATGCCCCGGAAAGCGTCGAGAGCACGGTCGTATTCTTTTGCACGACGGTACATATCCGCCAGCGAGATACGAGATTCACTCGAAAGAGAATCCTTGGGATCTCCGGCGGCAACGACCTTACCGTACCATTCTATAGCCTGCTCTGCGCGACCGCTGTACTTACACTTGTCAGCGATTTTGTATGCCAGCCCGCGATCATCGTTGGTTTCCGCCTGATTGATCAGGTCAGCCAGCGTCCCGATGCCATTGGAGAAATCCAGCAGTGTCTGTATGAACTCGTCGGTGGGAGCAAAGCCAACCAGACGATCTATCTCTTCGCCGTTCTTGTCGATCAAGAGAATCGTCGGATATCCTGTGACATGATATTTCTTCGCCAGAACCGTGTCGACCTCAGCGTTTATGCGAGCAAGAACCATGTCTTTGGAAAAGAACTCAATCCCTTTCGGGTCCGCAAAAACGGCTGTATCCAGAACTTTGCACCAGTAGCACCAATCAGTCCAGAAATCGATTGCAATCAACTGATCTTCGTTGGCGGCGACCCGGGCACTGTCAAGATTGGCGTAATAGGGAGCTTTGCCATCCTCTACTATCGGTTGAGGTTTCTGCTCTCCACAGGAAGCCAGAACCACCATCATCAGGGCCAGTGTCAGAACCGTAAGCTTATACATCGCTACTCCTTGCGTACGGACAGATCGCCTTATTGACGAATGTCCAATTTCCGGTAATCCTCACCAAGTACGGCCTCGAGAATGATCTCCGCCTCCTGGCGGAATTCTCTCGGGACCATCAACACGTCGGCAGATCCTGTTAGAGACGGCAGCATGGACTGCAATCCGGACTGCTGTCCAAACGAACGAAACGCGCCGGACGTTACAATCGAGGGGATGTTGTTCGAGTCGAGGGCGCCCTTGGCCAGCTCGGTCCGAATGCCACCAGACACCCTACAGACTCCTACCCAACTGTCATCGGGAGCTATTACGGCCGAGGGTGCTTTCTCAGGAAGCCTGTCTACCAGCGCCTCGTTGCAGTCGGGACAGACTGTCACGTGGAGATTGTACTCGTATTTGCAGCTTGGGCAGAACCCCATTTAGTCCGTCCCCTTCTGCCACCTGTCGCCGAGGACCATGTTCATGACCTCGGTTGCTTCAGGAACATGCTCCGAAGGAATCGAAATCTCAAACAGGCCCGAGCCGGGCTGGTAGAAGTTGTTGAACGTCAGCCCCGCCTGCCCAAAAAAGCCGGATTTCGAAATAACCACTGCTGGTATCTCATACGAGAGTAGAGTCTCCCTGGCAAAATCGGCCGACATCTTGTCCGATACCGAACCAAGCAGAGTCCACTCTGAGCCGGTGGCACCGCTGAGTTCGTGGGAACAGACCGGACAGTTGGTCATTGACTGCTGCCATTCAGTCTTACATTCCGGACAGTACATTTGAGGTCTCCAGTTGTTTCAAGCCGTCGATCAGAGCCGCTATATCAACGTCGGTGCGTTTTTCGGTAAGCGCCACGATCAAGCAGTTGTCGAGTCCTTTATACCATCGGCCGGCATCAACACCTGGCAGGACGTTCTTCTCGGCCAGGGCGAGGATAACCTCTTTGGCCGGGATGGGGGTCTTGATGGCAAACTCACGGACAAAAGGTCCGGTGTATGCGAGCTCAAAACCGTCGATGGTTGAAATCTCTTTCGCCGACTTCTGCGCCTTCTCGGCTGAAAGCAATGCCACCTGCTTGAGTCCTGTCTTGCCCATGAGGCTGAGATAGACGGCGGCGGTCGTGGCACACAACGCCTGGTTGGTGCAGATATTGGAGGTCGCCTTCTGGCGACGGATATGCTGCTCACGCGTCTGTAACGTCAACACGAATCCAGGGTTGCCGTCGGCATCTTTCGTTCGAGCGGCGATTCTGCCGGGCATGCTTCGAATCAACGCTTTCTTCGCGGCAAAAAACCCCAGCAACGGTCCGCCAAACGACACGGGAATACCAAGCGGCTGGCCTTCGCCAACGACAATATCAGCACCCATGTCGGCAGGAGTCTTGAGCAGCGCCATAACGATCGGGTCGGCATCGACAATCATGTTGCCGCCGACCTTATGGATCAACTCCGCCGCGACGTCAATCTCCTCAAGCAGACCGAAGAAGTTCGGCTGGCCGAAAACCACACAGGCGGTCTGCTCATCAAGCGCGTCTTCAAGACGGGTCATATCGGTGACGCCGTCTTTCATCGGGACCTCAACTACTTCCAAATCGCGTCCGGACAGGTAAGCCTGAACGACTTCGCGATGAAGCGGGTTGACCGCTTCAGACAAAACGATCTTGCTCCGCTTGGTGGCGGCACAACAGATCAGGATTGCTTCGGCAACCGCCGAGGCACCGTCATACATAGACGCGTTGGCGACATCCATGCCGGTCAGCCGGCAGATATGCGTCTGATACTCGTAGATAACCTGCAGCGTTCCCTGAGAGACTTCGGCCTGATACGGCGTGTATGCCGTCATAAATTCCGGACGGCTCGTAACTGCACCAACCGCAGTCGGAATGAAGTGATCGTACACACCGCCACCGGCAAAACAGGCAGTAGCCTGCTTGTTGGTAGCCGCCATCTGCTCAAGGTCGGCCATGAGTTCCATCTCGGAAAGAGCGGGAATCTCGAGAGGACGTTTCAGCCGAAGTTTCTCGGGGATCGTGCTGATGATGTCTTCGATACTGGCCGCACCGATCTTTTCGAGCATGATCTTGCGGTCGGCATCGGTATTAGAAATGTATGCCATGTTCTTTGTGTTCTTTTCAGTAAGTCAAAATCTACCGGCCTGCTAGTCGGCTATCAGTGCCTTGTAACCGTCGGCGTCCAACAATTGTTCAACCTCGGAGGCATCGGTAAGCTCAACTTTGATCATCCAGCCTTCTCCGTACGGGTCGCGGTTGACAACCATCGGGTCGTCATCGAGGGCACCGTTGATTTCGGCAATCTTGCCTGTTACCGGAGAAAACATCTCGGACACGGCCTTGACCGCCTCGATAGTACCAAAAGCGTCCATTTGCGCGACATCAGCTCCCACCTCGGGGAGTTCGACAAACACGATGTCTCCAAGTTCCGACTGCGCCCAATCGGTAATACCGACAGTGGCGACGTTACCGTCAATCTTCACCCATTCATGTTCCCTGGTATATTTCAGATCTGCAGGAACGTTCACTTTATGCCTCCGAATTATTCAGCGTTCTTATCAGACGTGGCCACCAATTCCTGTTCGGCAGCCTCCTGGTTTTCTTGTTTGGTTTCCGGCTCTGTCCCCTCGGACTCACCCGAGCGTTTCAGTGTCATAGACTTTTTTTTTGCGTCTTTGCCTCCGCCCTTGAACTCGGTCTCGATAAACGAGGTGTCGTAGTTGCCTGCGACGAAATTCTCATTGTCGAAGATCTCGCGATGGAACGGAATCGTCGTGGGAACCCCCTGCACAATGAACTGGTCAAGCGCCATACGCATTTTGATAATCGCCTGTTTGCGGGTCCGCGCGCGCACTATCAGTTTGGCGATCATTGAATCGTAGTACGGCGGGATCGTGTAACCGGCGTAAACGGCTTTGTCTACGCGCACGCCCGGTCCGCCCGGTACGTGGATAGCCTCGATCTTGCCAGGGGTCGGACGGAAATCTTTCTCCACGTCTTCAGCGTTGACCCTACACTCAATTGAATGCCATTTCGGAACAATCTCTGCCTGGTTGTACTTGATCTCTTCTCCCAGCGCTACCCGAAGTTGATCCTGCACCAAATCCACCTCGTAGGCTTCCTCGGTGATTGGATGTTCGACCTGGATACGCGTGTTCATTTCCATGAAGTAGAAATTGTGATCGTTGTCGACCAGGAATTCGATCGTGCCCACGCCACGGTAATCGACACCTTGTGCACCAAGAATAGCTGCTTCACCCATGCGGGCGCGGAGTTCGTCGGTCATGAGCGGCGATGGCGTCTCTTCCACGAGTTTCTGGTGGCGACGCTGGATCGAGCAGTCACGCTCGCCGAAATGATAGTAGTTGCCGTGCGAGTCGCCGATCAACTGGATTTCGACATGATGCGGATTGACGATCACTTTTTCGAGGTACAGATCCGGGTTCGAAAACGCATTGGCAGCCTCGGTCGAGGCGATACTGAACCCGCGTTCGAGTCCGGCATCGTCATTACATATCCGCATACCCTTACCGCCGCCACCGGCGACAGCTTTGAGAATCACGGGATAGCCAACCTTGTGGGCAACTACACGGGCTTCCTCGTAGGAGTTAACAATACCCTCGGAACCCGGAATCACCGGCACACCGTTCGCCTTCATCAGCGCCTTTCCGGAAGCTTTGTCACCCATCTGGCGAATCTGCTGCGGGGTCGGGCCGATGAACGTAATGTGGCACGATTCACACACTTCGGCGAAATCCGCGTTCTCCGCGAGGAAACCGTAGCCGGGATGAATCGCACCGGCGTTGGTGATTTCCGCCGCGGCTATAATGCGCTGGAAATCGAGATACGACTCGTTGGCGGGTGAATTGCCTATGCAGACGTCTTCGTCGGCAAATCGAACGTGAAGGGCATCGCGGTCAGCCTCGGAATAGACGGCGACCGTCTGAAGACCCAGTTCTTTGCAGGCCCGAATGATACGCAGGGCGATTTCGCCGCGATTGGCAATCAGTACTTTATCGAACAATCTGTTATCCTCCGGTTAAGGGGGTGGCGTGTATTTCATTATACCAGCCAACAACCGCAAGATAATAACATAGTCAATTGCGTGAAAATGGCAAGAAAACTCTGTGGAATGGGGGTTTTGGCGGCGGAAATGACCGGGCGGGAACGCCAACAGGGGGACACTGCGCCAATTTCTTGCAGCACAACACTTTAGGCGTTGCGACTCGCGCTCGGTGCCCGGCGACTTGTGGTAGGATCCGGTTATATCGCCCGGATCCCATTTCGCGATACAAACTCACCCCTTGTCTGTGTCGTAAGACGACCTCGTCTGACGACCCTGCGATCCGAGCGACAAGGTCACGATCTGAGGATTCACTGAGATGCTTCTAGGTCGCGATTCCGAGGCTCGCCGCCAGGCGGGGCGAGAAACCCGACATCCTTCGTAGAAAACCTTGACCACTCGTGTTATCGCAGGCGGCATTCCGCATCACTGCCCCCCCTTCTCGAGTCGTTGCTTCTGCAGTATCTTGTCGCGCAATTGCGAGGCAAACCGAGAAGCCCTTGTACTTGGCTTGTCCTGTATCAGGCTGTTGAGGAAGTCCATCTTATCCTCTTCCTCCAAGTGATCGGTGACCAACACTAACCAGCCTCTCGAGTCACTCGAATTGGGATACTTCAGCAACATATCGGTTGTGAAGGAAATCTCGTCGTACGTGCCATGTTTCTTCTGATCACTTGCTTCTTGCGAATAAGCTTTCGAGAAGTAGTAGCATCGTTCAGCAAAGACGCTTTTCGGATGTCTGTCGACGATCTCCTCATACCGCTGTATGGCAGGGTTCTCCCAACCTGTTTTCACGATCCCAGGCCTTACAGGCCTCTTCAATCAGACGCAGAATCATTCCTTCGTCGCCCGAGGGTTCGACAATCTCGAAAGACAGTTCCTCAGAGACAGCTTCTTCGAAGTAAGCCCGCACAGTGTATGAGCCCGTGGGGATGTAAGGGAAGACCAGGTTGCTCACTGAATGGCCAGATCTGTTGTCGTAGGGACTGAACAGTTCTGCCAAGTCAAAGCTTCCGAATTCCTGTCCTCCGGCTTCTAACAGTAGTCGACCCGGGCCACCTACGAAGTCGAATCTCATACCGGTATACTCAAGCAAGTCCCCCTTGCTGTTTCTCAAATCGATTCTGAATTGACGATGATTGGGAGATGTAAGGAGCTGAGTTCTCACAGTGTCCGAGCATGTGTTCGAGAGAATAGCATCAAGCACGATTCGCTCATGCAAGATGTACGTTTGCTTTGACAATTGGATTTCAAGCCCCCAATCATTCTCACTCGCATGAAGGCAGACAGGGAATGTAGCTGTGACTAAGAGGAGCAAGATAACCGTGTATTTCAATAAGATGTGCATATTAGTCCCCTCGCTTGAGTGCCTCATCCGCTTGCGTCCGTGCGACACGGCATCGCAGGTTCTTGGTCGCTGTTTGATTGACATATATCCCTCCCTAATCCACACGAAAATCAGTGCAGTCGAAGACTCTCTTCAAGATATATGACGCGAGCCGAAAGTCAAACGTTCAACCTGCCGTGAACGCCGGCCCGCCGCAGGAGTGGAAGGCCGACGGAAATACCGAGAGCGCCAAAGGAAAAGACTCGTAGGACGTCCCCGCCCGGCGGCAACTCGACACGCCAGATCGAGTGTGAGAGCATGTATGCCCGGCGCGGTCAGGCGGGGTCGCCTTACCGCACACATAAGGGGTGAGTCCGGTCAGACGGGGTCACACAGCGTCGCTGGCGTCTGCCGCCCACGTAAACAAAAGAAAAAAGGCCGTCAGATGGGATAATCACCTGACGGCACATTCGCTAACGACTGGTCACTGCCAGCCTAATACTTGTTAAACCCGCCGGGAAGCTCTTTGTTGGAGCGGTTGTTGGCGTCCGACAGACCGGCGAAACCTTCCGGTTCCGAGCCGCCGGAATCACCTCCACCACTGCCATCGGCCCAACGGTCGGCGGCACCGGTTATGCCCTTGAGACGAAGATCGAGATCGTCGGGATTCGACGCGTTAGCCATCGCCTCCTCAAACGAAATCATCCCCGCTTTGTGCAGCTTCATGATCGACTGATCAAACGTCTGCATGCCGTACTGCGTGTTGCCGCCTTCCATGAGCTCCGGGATGTCAACAGTCTTGGTCGGGTCCATGATACACTCGCGTACGGCGCCGGAGTTTACCATGATCTCAAGCGCAGGGACTCGTCCGGGCATATCGGCGCGTGCGAGCAGTCGCTGACACACAATAGCCTTGAGTGTACCGCCGAGCAGCAGACGAATCTGCTGATGCTGGTGCGGCGGGAAGAAAGAAATAATACGCGTAATCGTCTCGACCACGTTCAGCGTGTGAAGCGAGGTCAATACGAGGTGGCCGGTATCGGCCGCGGTCAGCGCAATGGACATCGTTTCCAGGTCACGTACCTCACCGATGAGGATAACGTCGGGATCCTGACGGAAGGCATGGCGCAGCGCCGACGAGAACGACTCGGTGTCACCGCCAACTTCACGTTGCGAGATGATCGCTTTTTTGTCGCGATAGATATACTCGATCGGGTCCTCGACCGTGAGGATATTAAGCGGCGCAGTGGCGTTCATTTCTTCAAGCACGGCGGCCAGAGAAGTTGATTTGCCGGAACCGGTGGTGCCGGTAAGAACGATCAGTCCGCGACGTTCTTTTGACAGGTCTTTGATCAGCGGCGGCAGATTAAGTTCTTCAAACGACGGGACTTTCGTGTTGACGGCACGAATGGCGATACCGCCGGTACCGCGCTGACGGAACAGGTTGATACGGAAGCGGCCGAGTTTGGCCACGGAAAGAGCGAGGTCCATTTCGTTTTTGCGGTAGAATCGCTCACGCTGTTTCTCGTTGAGAATCTGCGTGACAATCTGATCCATATCGTCGATCGTGATCGGTTCGGTGGCAATCTGCTCAAGGGTGCCGTTCACCCTGAGGTTGGGTCGAATACCGACTCTAATGTGCAGATCGGATGCCTTGCGGTTGAGCATTTCAACCAGCATCTGCTTGAGCGTCATGGAATTCCCTTTCCCGAGCTCGGGGATCAGCCTTTGGGATCGATCCTGAAAAGGATCTGGCCGAATTCTACCGGCTTGCCGTTTTCGCCGAGAATTTCGACTATCCGACCGCTGACTTCCGACTCGATCTCGTTCATCAGTTTCATGGCCTCAACGATACAGACTACCTGTCCGGAGGTAACCTTCTCGTTGACGGACACATACGGGTCGGCATCAGGCGCGGGCGCCGAATAGAAGGTGCCGACCATGGGTGACTTGATCTCAACCAAGTTACTCTTATTGTCGGCAGGTTGGGGCTGTGCTTCCACTGCTGGGGGGGCCGTAATCGGCTGCGGAGCCGGAGCGGGAGCGGCAGTGACTGGCTGAGGAATGACCACATTTGTGGCGCTGTGACCGTTTGAAGTGGCACTGAGACGATGAGTGATACGTATTTTGCGTCCCCAGTTCGACACCTCAAGGCACTCTATTTCGGAATCTTCAACCAGCTTTATAAGTTTCTTAATATAATTCTCGTTCATTTCAGTTCCTCACCTGCAGGCATCAGCACATAGGCACACCGATGCCCTGGGTACAAGACAATTCACCGTTTAATAATCGATGATATCGTTTGGGCCTTACAGTTCCAACAACTTTTTTTCCGCTTTGTTCAGCACCGTACCGCCGGTCCGGGTGACCAGGACATCGTCCTCGATTCGCACCCCGCCCCAGCCGTCGAGATAAATCCCCGGCTCTACCGTTACTATGTTGTTGGGCTTCAATTTATCGTCGGACAGCGGAGACACTCGCGGCCCCGTGTGGACGACAAACCCGATGCCGTGGCCAGTGCCGTGACCGAAATTCTTGCCATATCCGGCTCTGGTGATAATCTTACGACAGGCGTCATCAACGACCTTGCCGGAAACACCTGCTTTGACCTTGCGAACACCCGCCATTTGGGCTTTCAACACCGTGCCGTAGATTTTCTTCTGCTTTGCATCGGCCCTGCCAACAACAACCGTGCGGGTCATGTCGGAAACGTACCCACCAACCGTGGCTCCAAAATCAAATGTCACAAAATCACCCTTTCTGACCTTCTTGTCCGATGCTATTCCGTGCGGCATTGCCGAGCGGTAACCGGAGGCGCAAATAGTCTCAAAGGCCGGTTTCTCCGATCCCAGCATCATCATCTGATACTCAAGCTCGGCAGTCAATTCACGTTCCCGAATACCCGGTGCGACCAACTGGAGAATGCGCTCGAAAGCGGTATCGGAAATCTCGCAGGCCTGTTTGATCAGAGCGATTTCATCACGATCTTTGACCCAGCCCAGCTCAGTCAACATGCTATCGGCCGGAATCAGAAGACAGTCGGACAACACGCCCTGGAGAGATTTGAGTGAGCTGACACTTAGTGTTTCGCCGGAGAAGCCGTATCGGGCGTTTTTGGTATTGAAGTACGGGAAATCCTTCAGTGCAGCTATCGGCTGACTCTTGACCGTGTAGACTCTGGCACCCTTGACCTGTTTTTTGGCCTGGACAGTGTAGCGAGAGTCGGTGAAGAACTCCGATCTCTTGTCGGTAATTGCAAGCAGTCCGGCGCTGCCGGTGAATCCGGTCAAGTAGCGGACCTGGTTGAGGTCGGTCATTATCATGCCATCGAGGTTTTCGGCTTTGTACTGTTTCCGCAATTCAGCAATGCGCTTGACTGACATGGTTAACTCTCCTTGTCCTTTATCTTCCCCTGTGCGCGGGCCAGTTTCTCGGCCAGACGGGGGTTTTCGTTGTGTTCGATAAGATGGTTGAAGACTCTCGACGCCAACCGATTGTACCCCTGTGCGAGGTACAGATCACCCATCGTCTCGGTAAAGAAAGGGATCTCCCGCGAGGAGCGTTTGCCTGTTTCCTGCGCGGCCGGACGATTGAGCGTGATGGAGCGAGTCTTCTCCGACGAGGGTTTCCGCACACTTGACTTCAAGCCGCAACAGAGAGGGTCGATTTCGAGAATGCGACGGTAGTTGGCCATGGCGGCCAGTTCATCACCGGAAGCGAATTTGACGTCACCAAGATATTTCAGCGCTACGAGATTCTCCGGATCAAAGGCGAGTACGCGGTGAAACTGATCCGCCGCTGATTCGGCCTGCCCGGCCTGAAAGAGTGCACGACCGTAGACCAGATGCCCGGAAATCAAGTCCGGCTGATCGGGCAGATGCTCTTTGCATAACCGCACCGCGACAGAGAACCTGCCCTCATCGAGAGATTTCGCCGCGCAGGCCACCCAGTAACCCTCAGATACAAGTTGTTCCTGAAGAGACATTTTTCCGCTGTCAATGTCGACGTTCATAGTTTTGTAGATAACAACTGGCCGATGAAAATGCAAGGAAGCATCGATTGCCGCTCACACGGCAACGGTCCACCCTACGACATCTTCTCGATCAAACCGGTCGAGGATCGCCCCTTGGATAGTCGGACTCGTTTCACCTCTCCCCCGATCGACTTCACAAAGTGGGCGCCGACGATTTCTGAGATCTTGTAGTCCGCGCCTTTCACCAGGACGTGCGGCCTCAACTGCCTGATGAGCTTGTCGGGCGTGTCCTCGCCAAACACGATCACGAAGTCGACCGCTTTCAGGGCCAACAGAATCGCCGCCCGGTCCCGCTGATTCTGGAGCGGTCGCGACGGCCCTTTGATCGACCGGACGGATTTGTCGGAGTTCAGTCCGACTATCAGAATGTCGCCGAATGACTTCGCTTTCGCGAGATAGTCAACATGGCCGCGATGAAGAACGTCAAACACACCGTTGGTGAAGACGATTTTCATGCCCTGCCGTCGGAGATTCTCGCCGAGATTGCCGGCGTCTTTCCTCGCTGTCAGCATAGATCAGTAGGTGAATTCCGCATGATTGGTTTCGACCACGTTAATCTTCATTACCTGTCCGCCGGAGCCGGTCTGATCGATGTCGATCTCCTGCCGTCGCGATTCAGAGTGTATCAGCATCGTTTCAACTTCGACGACCGTTTCCACGGTCTCGCTGATAACGATATGTTTTTCGGCGTTGGCGGCAACAACACTATCGTCGATCTTATACATTTCCTTGAGTTCGTCGAAAGTCGGCGGCAACAAAGCTGCGAGGGCACGGAGATCGGTGTGCGAGTGCGTTTTCACGCGGGCCAATAGAACGCCGTCAGTCCTGAAAGTGTCAATGATCTCCGCTGATTGGAAACTGGCAAGCGAATCGCCGTTAGGAAGCGGCATCGGGGATGACTCATACACTCGTTCGTTGAGTCCAGCGTTGAGCGAAGCCAGTTGCCCGTGCTTGGTGTTCCAGGTCAGGAGTTCGCGTTCCACCATCATTCGTGGCGGCATATTCTGCTTCATGCGAGCCGCAAACTGAGGATCGAGAGAGGAGTCGATTAGAGCATAAAACCTGTCGTACCCAAGAATGTCGAGAGCGGTACCACCGGTGTCCATCACTCGCACGAAAGTAACCCGGGGCAGAATCTCGCGAGTCGGATCATCGAGCAATTCACCGTTGCGTGTGGTGTACATCGAATCTGTCCGGCTCTGCAACTCATAGCCGCTATCGGTCGCAACCAGCGTATGAACGGCATAGGCTCGAGTGCTGTCGATCATCGGGTCGGCGTCGCCAAACTTCTGAATGCGCTCAGAGACAGACACTTCCGTGTAGGTGACTGAATCGGGAGGGCTGAAAGTGAACTCAAGGGGAGTTGAGTCTTTGGGGCCTTCGGATGAACATCCGAAGAGAGCCAGCAGGGCCAGCGCGATAAGCAGTCGTTTCATTGTTTTCCTTTCGATCTCCGATGCAGTTTGTGTCGTCTCACGGAGTGGCTGGTCGATGCCGTCATCAGGCCTGAAGACTGTCGGTGTCCAGGTTGCCGTTTTTGATGTGGTGCTCGAGTTCTCTCTTGAGATCGGCCAACGTGATTGAGGCCGTCCCCACCTCGGCAACCGTGAATCCGGCCCCGGCGTTGGCGACTATCGCTGCCTCGACCGGATCGGCCCCGGCAGCGATAGCCGAGACAAAAGTCGCGATGACGGTATCACCGGCACCGGTGACATCGTACACTCGACGTGCAAAAGTCGGAATATGTGTCGGCTCTTGGCCGGAACGGAACAGCGACATCCCCTGGGCACCACGCGTGATCAAAATGTTTTCCGCCTGGAGCTTTTCAAGCAAACCGTTGCCAACCTCAAGCAGGTCTTCCTCGGTGTTGATCCGCCGTCCCCAGGCAAACCCGGCCTCGAGGTGGTTGGGCGTGATGAGCGATACGCGTTCATAATTGTGAAAGCGGGTTTCTTTGGGATCGACCGCGATGAATATCTTTTTCTCCTGGCAAAGCTCTATCACTCGCCTAAGAAGCGACAGCGTGATGACACCTTTACCGTAGTCAGAGATGATAATTGCGGCAATCGAGTCCGCGACTCTTATGATACGATCAAAAACTTCGTTTTCGATATCCTCTGAGAGTTCGTGACGAGTCTCTCGATCCGCGCGAACAACCTGCTGGTTATGGGCCATGATGCGGGTTTTGATAGTAGTCTGGCGTGATTGGTCGACCACGAGGTATTCGGAGGCTATGTCTTTGTCCGCGAGAAGACGCCTGAGATTCGAGGCGGCATCGTCCTCACCGACCGTTCCCACCAGGATGGGTTCGTCGCCGAGTGCCCGGATGTTGGCTGCCACGTTGGCCGCACCGCCGAGCAGTTGTCGGTTGGATTCTATGTCCACCACCGGAACAGGGGCTTCCGGGGATATTCGTTCGACCTTGCCGAAGAGATACTCATCCAGCATGGTGTCGCCAAGAATCAGGACTTTAGCCTTACCGATCGAGTCGGTAATATGCTCAATACGCTCACGCCCGAGAGACATGTTTCTCCAATTCAGCGAGATGGCAGTATCTCTGCCTCCGTTCCCACAATTCAATTGACACAAGGGCCAAATATATTAAACTTCGGTTCCCGATACAAGCGAAGAAGCACCCTATTGACGTTCAAGAGGATATAGCCCATGAACCCCCAATCGCAACACCAGATCAATATCGAACTCGGCGACAAAGAAGCTGAAGGGATTTACGCCAATCTGGCGATGATAACTCATTCGGCTACGGAGATGATAATCGATTTCGCCCGCGTAATGCCGCGCTCACCCAAAGCGAGGGTGCTGTCGCGCATCATCATGACCCCGATGCACGCCAAGCTGATGCACAGGGCACTCGAAGAAAACTTGAAGAAATTCGAGGGACAATTCGGCGAAATCAAAGTCCACGGCACTCCGCACCAGGTGACCAAACCGATCGGTTTCGAGAATTCAACCGAAACAACAGGCATGGAGAAGTCGGAGAAGTAGAGCATTCACGCTTCGGTAGCGCAGGTCTGAAGACAGACCTGCGAAGCAACCTTGCGGCATTCGTTTAACCTGAGTCACGAAGAGATGGCGAAACGCCTCCGCCGGATTTTTGTTGATCAAACGCTCTGAACCGCAGATAATTCCCCCCATGTCTGTCGCCGTAGAAACAGCCCGATGCCCTTTCTGTCGCGAGAAAATCGCGGTCGGCGCCACCCGATGCAAGCATTGCCATGCGGAGCTTGGCGGGTCATCGAGAAAACAGAAGAACCCGCTCAAGAAGCTGGACACGTTTCGCACCGGCTTCCTTTCGGGGATCCTTTTCACACTCGTCCTGTCAGTCCTGATTTACTTCCAGTTTTTCGCAACGAAATAGAGATGGTGCAAGCATCGACGGGTTGTCGTAGGTCGAGACTCCTGTAGTCTCGACATCTTCCTGTCAGAGCCGCAGGGGTTCTGACCTACAAGACTCAAGATACACCAAAAGTGTAACCTATGTCCTGACACAACTTGTTACCTATCTCATGATACTATACACTGAGGACAAACCTGCCCTACGAAAGAAATCCAAGTTTTCGCCACGAAGGAGAATTCAACTATCGGGATTGTGAGGTGGGGAATCGGGCGCGGCGTTAAGCAATGCCCAGGAGTTCGTGAATCTGCAGAACGACATCGTCGACCGCGATTTCTTTCATGCATCGCATAGCATCGTCTCCCTTCATCGGACACTTATTCTTGACGCAGCTAATGCACTCGAGGGTATCGCGATAGATCAATCGCTTCTGGCTCGATATCGGCGAGGTTTCCTTGGGATCATCGGCTCCTGACAACACAACAATCGGGATGCCGACCGAGGCCGCCAGATGAGCGGGTCCTGAATCGTTGCCGACAAACACCTCGGCGTTGGCACAGATAGCGGCCAGCTCCCGCAGCGAGGTCTTCCCCGCCAGGTTGGCGATACGCCCGTTACCAGCACCGACGATGATCTCCTCGCCGTTTTCGCGATCGGCGCTGGAACCAACGAGAACTACTTTCATCTCAAATTGGTCGATCAACCGCCGCGACAACTCGGTGTAATTGTCGATGCCCCATCGTCGCGACTCTCCCACTGCGCGAAACGCCACGACAGCGTAATTGTCGTCTTCCTTGATTCCGTAGCCCGAGAGCAGCTCCATCCCCTGACGGCCGTCTTCCTCATCGAGGAATAGTTTCGGCTTCACATATTCCAGCTCTTTGCCGGAACCGCGCCGGAGAAGATCAAAATAGATGGTCGAACGATGCTCGGAATTCAACGGAGTCGGCAGCGGCAGCGGCTTTGAGAGGAGCAAACGACGGCCGTCGGCGATGTATCCGATCCGTTCCTTTATCCCGGCCAGTTTGAACCCGCTGGCGGCGCCAAACGAAGGGGGCAGGATGAAACCAATCTCGAAATTGTGCGGAGCGATAATCTCTTTGATCTTGAAAATCGCCATCACGCCGTGGACGTGACTGGACGGAATAGTCAGAATCTTATCAACACCGGGATTGCGATGGAATAACTCCTGCAGGTGCTCCGGGGTGAGAATCGTAATCGAGGCACCGGGGTAAGCTTCTCTCGCCTCGTTGATCATGGGCAGCGCCATAACGCAATCACCGAGATGATTGGGCGTGCGGATGAGAATTTTCTGACCCATTTAGTTTATGAATTTGCCTTCAAGCTCTATCTGGTTCACCAGATACGATTTCAACTCATCAAGGTAGCTGTTTTTACTCTCAAGGTAAAATATCCGGCTTTCCAGCAGGGTCAACATAGAAATCTGCCCATCTTCATGACGGGTTTTGGCGATATCGAGCCGATTCCCGGCCAAATCAATCTGCTGCCGCTTGATGTCAAGACGCTGGTAGCTGACATCCAACTGGTTGCAGAGGTTGATAATCTGGGCCTGAGCCGACCGCTCTGCCCGCATATACTCGTACCTGGCCTGCTCCGCCTCGTACCTGGCGGCCTTGGTAGCAGCGCTGCCGGCACCACCGTCCCAGAGAGGGACACGGAACTGCAGCGAAATCGAAAGACCTGAAGTTTCGATCTTCTCATCGTCGGCGTAGTCCTTGTAGACATCGCCTCGACCAAACTGATAACTCGCTTTCAAGTCGCCCGTGATACGGTGACCCGAGGCAGAGAAACCTGCCTGACGTTCAGCCTTGTCAAACTGGTGGCGGGCCTTATTGATCGGCACCGTTTGTTCCCAGGCCTCGGCGAGACGATCCCGGGCGTCCTGATCCGGCGGGGGAGTCAGCACCGGCTCGGAAAGCTCAAGATCAATGTCGATGTCCATATCCAGCAGGGTTGCCAGCTCGCGACGAAGCTCCTCTGTTTCGGTGCGTTTTTCAAAATGCTCCAGTTCGGCATCGAGCCGGTCGGACGCCGACAGCAAGTAGTCTTCCTCGGAGAGCACACCATCGGCCAGTTTCGCCGAGTCAATGGCGGTTCTGAGCTTCGCCTTTTCGAGCTTGTCGGCGGTCATCTCGAGGCTGATAGTCGATTGCAGCACGCTCATGTACGCCTCGGTCATCTCTTTTTTCAGCGTGGCGCGCTCCTCAATGTGGGTCATTTTGGCGATTTCATAGTCGTCTCTGCGATTATGCAGGTCATACTTCACCTGCGACGGTCTGAACAGCGGCTGATCAAGCGAGAATCGGAACGATCCCTGACGCGTGTCCTCTGTGACGAATCGCCGGGTCGTAACGTAGGAGGTGTCACCGAATTCATCGATTCTCATGTCAATCTCATTAAACGGATACTCGTAGTCATTCTTGGTCAGGTCGGCCGTGGCCGTCAGCGTTCCTCCCGTTATGAGTGACTGCTTCAACTCAATGAAGGAATTGAAATCGAGATTGGTGGTTTCGAACAACCGACGGTCGAAGGCATTATTAAACGCACGGTAGCTGTTATCACGGCTGTAAGTCGGCAGGGAACCGTTGATGGAAATCTCCGGCAGGAACATATTGATCCGCCGCGCCTTGTACTGTTGTTCGGCGACTTCCAGATTACCCTTGATCATCCCACCTCGGGCAGTATGTCCCAGGGCCTGGTCCAGAGCCTGATTCAATGTCAGTTCGCGGGCATTGCCCGACGAAATCAAACACACGGCAAGCATCAGGATTAGTGCAACCAGTCGACTGAACTTGTGTGAGACCGATCGTCTCATGGGAACCTCTATATCAATGGAGTTTATTCGTACCTCAATGACTCAATAACGTCGAGTTTGGCCGCCTTGTGCGCCGGATAGATGCCGAAGATCACGCCGACCGCAGTCGACACGCCAACCGACAGAATGATCGAGAACACAGACACGATCGTCGGCCATTCAGCATAGTACGAAATGACGCGCGATATAACCAACCCCAGGGCCAAACCGATTATGCACCCGAGAAGACAAATCACCACCGCCTCGGCAAGGAACTGGCGAAGAATATCATCCCGTGTGGCACCGACCGCGCGGCGAACCCCTATCTCGCGGGTGCGTTCCAGCACGGTGGCAAGCATGATGTTCATGATGCCGATACCACCCACCAGCAACGAAAGCCCGGCTATTGCCCCCATAACGATATTGAAGATCTGCTGTGTTTTCTGTGACTGCCGGAGCAGCGATTCGGGGACCACGATTTCGTAGTCTCTGATTCTTGCGTGGCGACGTTCCAAAACCCGTTCGATCAGTTTTGAGACCGCCGGTACAAGGTTGATGTCGGCAACCGTGACGGTCAACTGGTCAATCTCCGGAGTATTGTACTCCTGACCACCCGAAGACTCACCGCTGATGACAATAAAACCGCTCATGTGCCCTTCGTCCTCGGCCACGCGATCAAACTTTTTCTCAGCCGTACGGAACGGTATGTAAACGTCCTCGTTGAAGTTCTTCAGTTCCAGACCTTCCCTTCCACCTTGCCACGACCGATATACTTGTCCGACATGACGCCGACTACGGTGAAATCGTAGTCGCCTATGCGGACGGTCTCTCCGATCGGATTCTCAAACGCAAACAACTGCCGCTTGGCTTTCGCCCCCAGTACACAGACCTCAGAGAAGTCATCGTTGTCGCGCTTGGTAATAAATCGACCGTACTCAACTTCGATAGACGACGAATACACAAACGACGGCATGGTCGCGACAACCCGCACCGACGCCTCGGCCGATCCGTGAAGAATCGTCGAAACCGGTTCGTACCGCTGAGGCACGACATTCACTACCAGGTCAGAAAAACCGGCAATGTTCTTGCCGTCCTGGAGCGTAAGCCCGGGAGAGCGGGCCAGCGACTCATTGCTGCCGGGGGTTACCTCCGGAATCTTGGCTTTGACAATGATGTTATTGATACCGAGGATCGATATCTGCTCCATTGCTTCCTGCTTGGCTCCCTCGCCGATCGAGAGCATGGCTACCACCGCCGCAACGCCCATGATAACACCAAGCATGGTGAGCAGGGTTCTGAGTTTGTGCGCACCCAGAGAGTCAAACGAAATTGCCAGAGTGCGAGCCTGGTCTATTCCCCACTGCGTCATCGCGAGGTCCCGCCGGGCTGAGTGCGTCCGCGGTTAAGCTCCGGTTCAGTGGCACGGTCGCCGGGCAGTCCCGCCTCCTCCAGATTGGGATCGACGAGGCAAATCGATTCGCCCCCCTCAAGCCCGGAGAGGATTTCGATCTCCATATCACTTCGGCGACCGACCTCTACTTCCACCTCGTGTTTGTTCTCAAGGTACACGATAGTCTCGCCGTCTCTCTCGAACACGGCCTCAAGCGGAACGCTGACCACATCGGCAAGGCGATCAACCACAATCTTGCAGGAGGCAGACATACCGGGCTTGAGGTTTGCGTTCTTGTCCAAAATAGCGATTTCAACATCGAAAACGTTAATCTTGGAATTCATATCTTTGCGATGAGCCAGCGTACCCTTCTTGGTGACGGTACCACGGAAGGTGGTGTCAGGAAGTGCATCGAGACTGATAATGACCTCCTGCCCGGAATCAACCACGGCGGCGTCAACTTCGGAGACGGTGGCCTTCACTATCATCTCGCTCAGGTCCGGAAGGTTGATAAGTCCCTGGCCCGGCCACGGTGAGTCGCCCTCCTGCACCTTGCCCATCTGGCCCCCTTTCCAGATTTCAAGATACACCACCATGCCCGGTATCGGAGCCATGACCGTCAACTGGTCAAGTTCACGCTGGGCGCGATCCACCTGATCCTGGGCACGTTGCACCTCGAGTTCGGCCTTCTGGACGTCGGAACGAAGCTGGTCCAGTTTGGCCTCGTAATTCAGTTCCGCCAGATCAAGCTCCATCTTGGCCTCTTCGGCCAGTTTGGGCGCCTCGTGTTTCTGCTCGTCGTATTTGCGGCGGGCCTTCTGGAGTTCGAGTGCCAGGTTCTTATCCTGAATCGTATATTCCTGGTTGGCGCGGGCCAAAGTCGCCTGATTGATCTTCAAGCTCGATTGCTGGTCGTGCAGGTCGGTCATCTGCTGGGTCGGATCGAATTTCAAAACGGGCGAACCTTTGGCAGCCTGGGATCCCTCGGGAGCCATCCACGTAACCTGCAGTCCTCTGATCCTGGGAGCGGAAATGGTGTACGCTCGGGCAGCATCGACAACTCCCTTCACGTTCTGGGAGATCAGCAATTCACCGTGGCGTGAGTCTGTGGTCGGAATGTCATACGTTTTGGTGAAAACGGCGTTCACCCCCAGCCAACCGCCGAGCACAACAACGATTATGACGCCAATGATTATCAGTCTCTTCACAGGAATACCTCTCTCCGGATTCGGTGTTAAGCGCTCCCCCGGTTTGGCGTAGAATCTATCGATACCCCGGTGTGCGAGGGTAGGGCCTTCGACTTCACGTTCGACCGTTTCAGCTATCTGTTTCTACGCCGATTTGTTGGGATGGTTGCCTGATTTCTCAGCACATTGAGTGCGATTCCGTGCCGCCCGGCCTACTCGCGCCAGGACTCGTCGTCATCGATCTGCTCCGGGTGGTCCGGATCACCGTAATCAAAATCCGTCGAGGCGAGCTTTTCGTCTTCGTCCCACTGCTCATACTGCTTGCGTCGTCTGCGAATAGACAACACTCCGCCGATGACGAGGATTATCGCGAGGCCAAGCCAGAAATACATAGTGTCGAAAACCAGGCTTATCAGGTTATATCTTTGGTGTAAGTATACGCGAAATTCCTCTTCAAAGTCACTATAATTCGAGCCGGTGGACGCCATAAGGGCCGAATCTACCGACTGCCGCTGTGCCAGCCGATCAAGCAGCGTGTTCACCGCCTCGACACCATACTCGTCGAAGAGATATTTGACCGACAGGTACGACTCCGCGTATGCCAGTCGTGCCCGCCTGCCGGCGAACTGATTGACCCGCTCTATCTCACTCAAAGGGACGAAATCACCGGTGACGCTTGCAAAATTCATGGTGAGATTGTCACCCCAGGTCCATTCCATTGAGACGAGCACAGCCATCCCTTCGTTTAACCATCGGGGAGGATTTACGCCCCGCAGGCGATGACCGAGGGCAAGATGCGTATATTCATGGGCCACCAGCTCTCTGAGGGACTTGTTTGAATTGAACCGATCAGGTGACTTGATCGCTATCAGGTGGCGTGGCGGAATGGCTACTGCCGCACCCCATTCCGGGAACTTACCGCCCACAATCCTGTTAAACCGAGAGAGCGACTCTACCAGGTAGACATTGGATGAAAACGACAGACTGTCACGCAACATGAGCTGCAACTGCGATCTGGTCCGGACCAGTATGGAGTCCACTTGATCGATGTATGCAGGATTGTCAAGACGATAAGTGAACGCTCCTCGCGTCACGGCAGCAATCGAATCGGAGGGTTGAACGGAGCCACTCAGCAGAACAAGGGCAAAGCAGACTATTGAGACAGGAAAAAGTGACTTTCGCAGAACAAACAACATAGTTACAATATAACGGAGACGGCTGTCGGGCGATACTTTTTTGATTGCGCCCGGCGGCAGGTCGGTTCACTCAGAGATTACAAGAAGAATCACATTGATATAGTTTCAGATGGAGAAGTCATGAACGTATTCGAGTATGCCATGAAAATGGAAAACGACGGTAGAGATTTCTACCTTGAACACGCGGAAAAAGCCACTGTCCCTGCGTTCAAGAGAATTCTCGAGGATCTGGCCAACGATGAGTTGAAGCACTACAGGATATTCAAGGCGATGAAAGAAGGTGGAGCTGCCAAGTACAACGAAGCAGAAAAGACAGAGATTCTCGCCACCGTCAAGAATGTTTTCGAGGAGATGAAATCCAAGGGTGAAGAGCACAGCTTTGCGGCCGACGCCAAGCAGATTTGGGAACATGCTCGCGAGGTTGAGAAGAAAGCCGAGGAGTTTTATCGCGAGAAAGCCAACGAGCTTGACAACGATGATCAGAAAGCCATCCTGAACAAGATTGCTGACGAAGAGCACCGCCACTGGGTGACAATGGAGCAGGTTATCAGATTCCTTGAGGGCCCGAAGCAGTGGCTTGAGGATGCGGAATGGGGCAATCTCAAAGAGTAGACTGCTGTCGAAATCGTAGATCGGCGCGACCGCGCTGGTCTCGCCGTGCAACGACGCACACTCGCCAAAACCAAGAAAAAAGGCCCGGATATCCGGGCCTTTTTCATACTCTTAGTCAGCAAATCACGCTACTTCTATCCCCACCAACTGCTGGAGACGGGATATCTCGACCGAGGTCAGATACCGCCATTGCCCCGGTTTGAGGTTCTTCAACTGAAGGCCGGCGAATTCTACTCGACGCAGACTCTTCACCGGGTGCCCGACCTTCTTGCACAACTGCTTAACTTCTCGCTTGCGGCCCTCGGTGAGGGTTAGACGCACACGAGTGAAAGAACCGACAAACCCCAGAACAGAAACGTCTGCGCGCCCCGTAGCACCGTCATCGAGCGTGATGCCGGCTTCTATTTTCTGCGCCGCCTCTCGCTCAAACCGGCCCTCCACCTGCACTTCGTATATCTTTGCCACCTGGAAGCTCGGATGCGCCAGCCGAAAGGCCAAATCACCGTCGTTAGTCAGAATGAGCAAGCCTTCGGCATCATAATCGAGCCGCCCCACCGGATAGATACGATGCTCCACTTTCTTGAGATAGTGCAGGATCGTTTTTCGTTTGAATGGATCGTGCAGAGTAGTCATGGTCATCTTGGGCTTGTTCAGGAGTACATAGACTTTCCGCCTGGCCGGTGAGGCAACAACGCCATCAACCTTCACGCAGTCCTTATCCGGGTCAATAAGCGTCCCCAACTCGGAGACAGTCTTGTCATTTACCGTGACTCGTTCCTCAGAGATCATGACTTCGGCGCCACGACGAGAGGTAACCCCACACAAAGACAGGAATTTGTTAATGCGCGTCTGGGTCATACGGCCAGAAAGCCCTTACCCCACCCGGTGCGTGCTCAACAACTCGGAGCTAGTTGCCGACAGCATCGCTATCGACTTCCACTCTCAACTCTTCTTCAGCGTTGTCAGTTTCCGACGACAATATAGTGTCTTCGGCGGTCTTCTTCAAGACCAACTTTCGCACTTCAACATCTGAATCAGAGTCGTCCCCGCTCGGGTCAGAAGGCTTGTCCTCGGGAGTATCGACAATCTCCGTCGTCAGGCGATTGGCAGGCACATCAACCGATTGCTGTTCCGGGGCAGGCCCGGAGGGCGCTTCGTCGGTGATGTCGGCCTCTGCGGTAGCGGTGTGATCGGTCTCGGAATCGTCCAGATCCTCGCAGTTGCGCTTCGCTGGATCGAAGGAGCCATCGGCGATATTGAGCTTCAATTCCTGGTTGTGTGCGTCCACTGCCAGTTGCAATTGGTCGTCGTTTTCCTTCTCGGCGGTGGAGATCATCTCTTCGATCTCGCCCATTTTGGGGAGGTCATCCATTGAGGCCAGTCCGAAAAACTTCAGAAATTCGTCGGTTGTCCCGTACTGTAGCGGTTTACCGACCGTATCGGCCCGCCCGGTAACCGTGATCAACCCCTTTTCCAGCAGTGTCCGCACGACACCGTCGGAGGCCACCCCGCGTATATGCTCGACCTCAACCTTGGTCGCAGGCTGGCGGTACGCAATAACAGCAAGCGTTTCCAGTGCCGCCTTGGAGAGGCGTAACTTGCGCCGCGTGCTGAACATGTCTTCCACAAATCCGACATATTCGGCCATAATGTATATCTGATACCCGCCGGCGATTTCTCGAATACGGAAACTCGACCCGTTATCGGCATAGCCGGAGTTCAGTGACGCCACCGTCTTTGCCACCTGGGAAGGAGTAATCTCGTCTATCAAACGGGCGATTCTGCGCCCCGGAAGCGGGTCCGGCGAGGCAAGTATCAAGGCCTCGACTGCAGAATCTCTGTATTCCTGGTTCATCATAACGTTTTATCCTATTCCTCGGTAACCGGTGCTTCGACCAGATCAATCTCTCTGTGTGGGGCATCTGCCTGATCTCCCCGCGAGATTCGCATCTCCGAAAAGGGCACCGCCTGGTGCAATCGCACGCGACGGGAGCGGGTCAGTTCAAGCAACGCAATGAAGGTGACAATGGCCACCATCTTGCGGGGAACATCCGCAAAAAGCTCTGTGAAGGTCGCCCAGTCATGTTCTTTCATGAAGTTCAGGACCACCAGCATTCGATCCTCGATGGCCACTTCCTCGGGATTGACCTCGTGGATGATCTCCGGATGTTTGGTGGAGATCACCTGCTTGAAGGCAACTACGAGGTCGTATAAACTGGTGGCCGGCTCGAAGTCAATCTTGCCGTCAATCTTCTGTACCGGTGACGGCGGTACGTAGAACTGCTCTTCGAGCTTCGACCGCTGCCGGAGAATCTCACCGGCCTCTTTGTACTTCTTGTACTCGACGAGGGCCATAATCAGCTCTTCGCGAGGATCAGGCTCATCGGACTCAGTGTCGTCCTGAGGAAGCAGCAACCGGGTCTTGATTCTTATCAGCGTGGCGGCCATCAGGATAAACTCACCTGCAACCTCCAGATCGAGCGTTTTCATCATCTCAATATACTTGAGATACTGCCGGGTTATCCGGGCGATGGGTATCTCCCAGATATCCACCTCTTCCTGTTTGATGAGATAGAGCAGGAGATCCAGCGGCCCGTTGAAGCACTCAAGATCAACGCGGTAGCAATCAGTCTGGGCGTCTACTATCGATTCGGTCATTTTGTCTTCTTTGTCTTGCGATAATTCGTCTTCATCGCGGAACGGACCTTGTTCATAACATTCTGCGCTCGCGATCGCGCCCGGTCGGCACCGGTCGCAAGAATATCCCACACCACATCCGGTTGTTTCGCAAACTCGACCCGGCGATCACGGATCGGCTGAAGGTTCGCGTTGAGTCGCCCGGCCAGTTTCATCTTGCAGTCGACACAACCCAGTGCCCCGGTGCGACAGTCCGGTGCGATCTCTTCTTCCGGCTTCTCGCTGTACACCTGGTGCAACAGATAGACCGGGCACTTCTCCGGCGTGCCGGGGTCTCCCTGGCGGAGCTTGTCCGGATCGGTGAAATACCCCTTGAGCCGCTTTTCGGTCTGCTTCTCGGTGAACTCAATCGGGATGTGGTTGCCGTAAGATTTGGACATCTTCCGGTTGTCACTTCCGAGTATCAGCGGAATCTTGGGAAACATCGCCTGCGGTTCAACAAACGTCTTTTTATACAGGTGGTTGAATCGCTTGGCAAGATCGGCGGCCAGCCAGATGTGCTTCTCCTGATCCTTCCCCACCGGCACCTTGTCGGCGTTGTAGAGGCAGATATCGGCGGCCTGAAGTACCGGGTAGCCGAGGAAACCGTAAGAGTCCAGCTTGTCCTTCTTCTCCTGGTAGGTAGGCAGGCGGGTCAGCGTCGGAACCGTAATGAGCATCGAAAACAGCAGATGCAGTTCGGCGTGTTCTTTCACGTCCGACTGAATGAATATGGCGCACTTCTCGGGATCCAGCCCGGCGGCGAGCCAATCAAGCGACATCTCAAAGATGTTGGACTTGAGAACCTTCGTATCCTCATACGTGCCCGTGAGGGCATGCCAATCCACCAGACAACAGAACATCCAGTAGTCGTCCTGAAGCCTCACCCAATTCTTGAGTGCGCCTTCAAGATTGCCGATGTGAAGTGCCCCTGTCGGCTGCATGCCGGAGAGGATGGTTTCTTTCTTAGTTTTCTCGCTCATGTCTGCCTCTGTCTACCGAAGCGGATTCAACCCGCACGTTAATCACTGCGGGACAGCCTTATCAACAAAAAAGGCAGTCCTCTCCGCTCGCCGACAAATGTACGGCCATAAGCCTATATATGGCAAGCGGTTTCTGCATATGAAAAGATGCGACATAGTAACGCATTATACGGTAATAATTTAAGGTGAAAGCTGCCGTGCGACGTCAGTCGCAGATCAGTCCATGAACAGGTAAGGACGCCATCGGTGCTCTCCGCCGCTGACGTGTCTTTGGATAAATGCTATGTGTGACGGTCGCTTTGGCTTGCGAAGAAGGGGCATGTTCGCCTGAGCTGGGGTGCGATCCCCCTTCTTGTTGTTACACCGGACACAGGCACAGACCATGTTTTCCCAGGAGTCTTTGCCCTTGAGCTTCTTAGGAATGATGTGGTCGACTGTCATCGCCCCGCGCGCAAGCCCGCAGTACTGGCATCTGTGGTTATCGCGGATGATAACGTTCTTACGGGTGAGCATGATCCGTTTGAACGGCACCCGTTTGTACTGCCCCAGCCTCACTACCGAAGGCAGGCTGAAGTCCTTGCGGACGGTGTGGATTTTGAGGCCGTCTGCTGTCTCGATCATTTCCGCCTTGCCCTGAAACAACAGCACAATAGCCCGCCTGGCCGAACAGACCGAGAGCGGTTCGTAGTTCTGGTTTAGCATCAGAACGTGCCGATTGATGATTGAGCCATTGCGTTTTGACATCGTTCTACCTTTGAAACGATCTCTCGCAACGTCAGGTTTCGACGCGTGGTGCCGGAAAAGCAGGAGCAGGAACGTCGCCCGACGTTGCCGTTCATATCAGGAGTTTATACTCCGTATGAGCTTAAAAGATCACGGATGAACCCGCTGATGTCAACAGGTTTTGTGGGTTCGGGCGAGAGCTGCCAGTAAGAGTTTGCCTGCCGACGCAGTATCAGGACTCATCCAAATACTCCGGTTGCATGAACCACCGAGATACATTCTACAGGAGACGGTATCATACCCGGTCTTACTCTTCCTTGCAGAAAGTCACCGGTCTTCTCGATCACGCCCCCATAACCGAGAACCTCTTCATGGTCCGTGTCGCCATCCCGACCGGCGGTCTGGAAATGTCCGGCAGATCAAAGGGCGTCATTCGGCCAGAACTCCGCCCTCTTGTCCAAAACGTAACCCAGTTTTTGTAGCAAACCTGAGGGGTAACAATTAGCTTGTGACAAGGACATCTTGGATTGACTCCGTACTACTCTGCCACACTCAGGAGGAGAAGATGAACGGAAACCAACGCATCCTGCCGGGTCTGTCCCGGTTCGTACTCGCACAGGCGATTCTGGTCGCATCCCTACTCTGTCTGGAGCCCGATCTGGCGCATTCTCAACAGAACAAGTCGGCCCGTTTCGATGAACTCATGGACTTAACCCTCGAAGAATTGCTGGATGTTGACGTCGTTACCGCCGGGAAAACATCGCAGAAGATAAGCGATATCCCGGCGAGTACAGTAATCATCACCCGAGACGAGATCAAAAAGCACGGATATCAGACACTTGCAGACATACTGCAGAACACTCCGGGATTGTATGGCATAGACGATTACGGAGAAGGCGGGATGCTATTAGGTGTAAGGGGGTTCTGGTCAGGCGTGCCCAGCGAAAACACGGTTATTCTTCTGAACGGTATCCCCCAGACGAAGAACATATTCTCCAATTACCCGCTTACAGAAATACCGGTTCCTGTTGCCGCAATTGACAGAATAGAGATAGTACGAGGTCCAATGTCAATAATATACGGAAGCGGTGCTTTTTTTGGCGCTATTAACATCATCACCGATGATCTGAATGCAACGTCTGAAGATAACATCGTGGCCGCATCTCTCGGATCAGCAGCCACCCGGGAAGCCTTCGTGAGGGTGTCTAAGACTACTGACGAAATAAGCTTCTCGGCCAACACCTCGATCTATGTCAGCGATGGAATCGATCAGCCTGCGAGCAAGCTCATGTCTGACCCGTCGGCGCTGGAAAGTCTCGGCCTGACAGCCGATTACAGAACGGGCGGCCGAATGATCATCGATCATAAGTACTTCGATTGCTCCGTTTCGTTGAAGGAATTCTATGCACGGCTGGTAATTGTGGAGGCGAGAGATGCATCGCAGTTCAACTTCCCCTCGTACGGGGACGGACATCGGAATGTCTGGTCTGACTACAATGTCGCCGTGGGTCATCGCAAGAGTCTCTCCGGTAAACTGACTCTCGACACCAGAATGGCTTACTACAAGGATCGCGTGTGGTTCAAACTAAGTTATCTGGGCGAGAACTTCTATGGCATACAGCAACTCGAAAGCAATGCGATTGAATTGACTACCGATGTTTTCTACCGCCCCGGGCCAAACCTGAGCCTGCAGGCCGGTCTTCTCTACAAGAGTATTCTTGACGTTTATAATATGTACGATGTGCCGTCCTTCGGCAATCCCTTCTTCGACAACAACTACATCAGCGTCGATGATGATGACGCTATCACCTCCCTGGCAGCGTACTGTCAGGTTGACTACATACCGACGAAGCATTTGCACCTTGTCGCCGGACTCAGACTGGAAAAGGCGCTGAGTTACAAAATCGTCAGCGGTTTCAGCTACGAGACAGATATATTCACCATGGACGAGACGACGATTGACAGAGGTGACTTGGAGGTCATTCCCCGATTGGCTGGAATTTACGAGTGGAACCAGACCAACACTGTCAAGCTGCTCTACGGCAAAGCGATTAAGAGGCCATCCTTTTTCCAGGACTATCTGCAGACACAATCAAAGAGGGGAGATTTGTTGTCGGAAGAGATCGAAACAGTCGAACTGAACTTCCGATCGATCCTGAGTCCGGATTTTCTGGCCAGCGTCAGCCTCTTCCACAACGTTCTGGACAATCTGATTACTCGCGTGATTGTTTTGGATGACATTGGCAACTACGACTATTCGTACGAGGCAAACGCCGGTCGAATGATAACCAACGGCATGGAGTTCACGCTCTCCGTAAAGCCTGTACACAAACTCTTCGTGGAAGTCAGTGGCACTTACCAGAAGACGCGGGACAAGAGGGCTGGCTATGAGGATAGGAAGGTAGCCTATTCGCCAGAGACTCTTGGCTACCTCAAAGTCAGATATAACCTGACGAATGATCTGTCCGCGGCCATAAACGGTCAGTATGTCGGCAGTATGGAGACGTTCTGGGACGATACTCCCGACGAAACGCGGCCTTCTCATCCCCCGATGGGACGCATAGGAGACAAGGTCGACGGATACGGCTTGCTCGGTCTCAATGTTCGTTACGAGAATCTCGTCCTGCAGGGTCTCTACCTACAGGCAAGAGTCTCGAACCTTTTTGACTCCGAAATCCGGTACCCGACCTACACTGACAATGCATGGGCTGACAAAGGGACAATAGGATTCGGCAGACAGGTATGGTTTACTGTTGGACGGGAGTTCTAGCTTGATAGAGGGCACGAATGAAATCCGGTCGTTTGGGGAACTGCGTCCATCCGTTTCCGGCAACAAGACAACGACACGGCACAACTGCTCGGCGATCCTGGTCTGCATGATCTGGCTGCTGGTTGCCCTGTCACCAGCGCCGGCTCCGGCTCAAACCGGCGAGTACGACGTAAAAGCGGTAGCTCTATCGAGAATCGCGCAATACATAGAGTGGCCGGAACAGGCAGATCAAGGCGATGATTCCGGCACCTTTGTCATTTCTGTTCTGGGACAAAATCCGTTTGGATCGGCCCTCGAAGATGCTTACCTGTCTCGAGAACAGAAGATCAAGAACAGGAGAGTGGAAATTCGTTATCTTGAGGACATCGATGATATCGACGGGTGCCACATTCTGTTCATATCTTGTTCGGAGAAGGACAGGCTCGACGACATTCTATCGCACACAGAAGGGCAACCCCTGCTCACAATAGGGGACACCGAGGGCTTCGGTGAGAGCGGTGTGCATATCAATTTCTACCTGGCAAAGGGGAAGATCAGGTTTGAGCTGAATGAGATGTCGGCCGAGGTGGCGGGATTCCACGTTGATTTTCGCCTGCGAAATATCGCGAGGATTGTCGGGCGTGAGCGAGGTGACGGATGATGAACATCCTTCGCAACATCTCAATCAGAAATAAACTCACTTTCATCATTCTCTCAGTGGTGCTGTTGTCTATCATCATTGGCTTTACGCTGAATTCCATTCGCGAGTATACTTCGCTGAAAGAGCACCTGGCCGCAGACTCGATTATGACAGCCAGACTAATCGGCGAGTATTGCATCAGTCCGCTGGACTTCGGATACACAGATGAGGTTACTGCCAATTTGTCCAAACTCGCCGCAATCCCTACTGTGTTCAATGGCTATGTCTACGATGCCGATGGAAACTTGTTTGCAGCCTACAACAGAATCGGGGAGGCTTCGGCCCCTCCGATTCCTGATGACGATATGTTTGCCATGTTTGAAGGTGATTGGCTTCACGTTTTTTGGACTATAGAGTTCAACGACGAAAAGAAAGGCACGGTTTACCTCAGAGTATCGGCAGGCGAACTCTCTGCCAGCCTGAACAACCAGCTATTCGCGCTGATGCTCGTTGGTATCGGCGTCATGATTCTTGCCTACTTCCTCGCAGTAGGAATGCAACGGGTCGTCTCGCGACCAATATTGAAGCTGGCAGCTACAACTGAGAGGATTTCAAAAGAGGCTGACTACTCCATTCGCACCAGAAGAACGGGTTCGGACGAAATCGGGATACTCTACGACAGCTTCAACAACATGCTGGACCAGATTGAAGCTCGTACGTCCGATTTGAATAAGGAGATTGGTGAGCGTCGTAAGGCCGAGGAAGCATTGCGCGCGAGCGAAGAAAAATACCACGGCATGATCAGGAACCTCATTGAGGGAGTCTACTCCGTCACTCCGGAAGGTACTCTGCTTGACTATAATGACGAATTCATACGGATACTGGGACTGGATGCGGGCAAGGATCATACTGGAATCAGTCTGCCGGATTTCTGGCAGAATGTAGCGGACAGGCACTCCTATTTCGAGGAATTCCTCAAACATGGAGTAATTCGCCATTACGTGATCAATGCGCACAGAGTCAACGGCGAGGAAATCGTCGTGCAGGTTAACGCCCGCATGATCCGGGACGAGCGCGGCGAGCCTCTGAGAATCGAGGGCACGTTCCTGGAGATCACCGATCTCAAGCGGGCGGAAGAAGAGAAAGCCCGTATTGAGGAACAATACCATCAGGCACAGAAAGTCGAGTCGATCGGTCGTCTGGCCGGCGGTGTGGCGCACGACCTCAACAATCTTCTCTCCCCCATTCTCGGCTACGGCGAGCTACTACTTGAAGACCTGGATTCCAACGACAATCGCCGGGAGTCCGTCGACGAAATCCTGAGTGCGGCACTCCGGGCGCGTGATCTGGTACGTCAGTTGCTGGCCTTCAGTCGCAAACAAATGCTGGAGTATCGACCGGTGGACATGAACGACGCAGTGACCGGGTTTGACAAACTGCTGCGGCGAACGATCCGTGAAGACATTGAGATCAAAATCGTCACCTCGCCCGGCATCCCTATGGTTATGGCTGACATCGGCCAGGTCGAACAGGTTATCATGAACCTGGCCGTCAATGCCGCCGACGCCATGCCCGGCGGCGGTCGGTTGACAATCGAGACCTCACCGATCAATCTCGACGACGGCTATGCGGCGGCGCACGCCGGTGTGCAATCCGGACGCTACGTGATGCTCGCTGTCAGCGACACCGGATTCGGCATGGATGAGGAAACCCGAGACCATCTGTTTGAACCGTTCTTCTCCACCAAGGGAGAACACGGCACCGGCCTCGGACTGGCGACGGTCTACGGCATCGTCAAACAGCACGGCGGAAACATCTGGGTGTACAGCGAGGCGGACAAGGGAACGACATTCAAAATCTACCTGCCCGCCTCCCAGGAGTCACAGGTTGACGAAATGCCCGCGCCCTCTTCGATATCCGCTGATCTGCGCGGCTCCGAAACCATCCTGTTGGTGGAAGACAATGAACAGGTGCGTCACCTTGCCCGGGGTATCCTGAAGCGCAGTGGCTACAATATCCTCGTAGCTGAGAACGGTGTCAAGGCGATGTCGATTCTGGCGTCTAATGACACGCCGATACAGCTGCTGCTAACCGACGTAATCATGCCCGAAATGAACGGCAAAGAGTTGTTTGAAAGAGTGATTAAGGAGCGCCCCGGCACGAAAGTGCTGTATATGTCGGGATACACCGACGACGTGATAGCTCGAAGCGGCGTACTGGAGAAAGGAATTGCCTTCCTTCAGAAACCCTTTACCGTGCTCGCTCTGACCGCCAAAGTCCGCGAGGTCCTCGATAGGGACTGAGTTGCACCGACCCGCACGACGCATCGGTGATCGCAGG
Source organism: uncultured candidate division Zixibacteria bacterium (assembly GCA_963664195.1). Lineage (GTDB taxonomy): Bacteria > Zixibacteria > MSB-5A5 > GN15 > FEB-12. The sequence continues at coordinate 1,946,420 of OY760907.1, read as the reverse complement.
GGACATAGACCCGTGGGACCAACGGCCGCCGTGCCCTGTGGCAGAGACGGTGCTACGATCACAATTGCCGCACGACTGAAGATGTGCTGCAGAAGATTGCGTATTGTCACAAGAATCCGGCCCGACGAGGATTGGCTGCACATCCTTCGGACTGGCCGTGGTCGAGCTACAACTGGTATCGGGGCGAGGGAAGGATTGTGCTGGAGATTGATGGATTGACGCGGTAGTGCGTTGTTGGACGGGTGGCCCCACCCGAGGCACGGGCTGGGCCACCGGGGAGGGTGGGATTGGGGACAGAACGAATCCGTCACCCTGAGCCTGTCGAAGGGTGCGCTGCGGATTCGCTTCTCACACATCGCAAAAAACACTTGACAGTCGTTGATAGTTGAGTCTTCTTTGTGGTGTTACGGGGAACGTTACTTAGCAAGATAGCGTCATGTAGAAACCCGCGGCAAGCCGACGGGTTCCTGCGTACGGCCAAGGGCTTACCTGACTATCATATGAAGAGAGCAGAGCACAATGGTGTATGCAAACAAGACCTATGTGGCTTTCGACGCAGACAATGACATTCATTACTATCGTCTCATGCAGGCGTGGAAGAAGAACGATAACACGTCGTTCAACTTTTATGATGCACACGACCTGAACAATCTAATGTCATGGTCATCGGAGCACACGATTAAAGCCAAACTATCAGAGAGACTAAGAGGCACGAAAGTCTTTGTGCTACTCGTAGGCAGTAACACAAGGTTCCTCTACAAGTTCGTTCGTTGGGAGATCGAACAGGCAATAGCAAGGCAGAGACCTATTGTCGTCGTGAATCTGAATGGTAAGCGGAGCATGGATTCAAACCTGTGTCCCCCAATAGTAGCCGATGAACTTGCCGTGCACATTAGCTTCAACCAGAGGATCATGGAATATGCTATCAATAACTGGGTAGCATCGGACGCTAGCTATAGAAAGGAGTACAAGACGGGACCATTCTATTACAAAGACACTGTTTACAAGAGCTTGGGTCTATGAAATCACTGCTAAAGAGATGGGCGCGTAACTACAAGTCGATCTTGAGTGACACCGTCACGCTAGTGGGACTGTTCTGGTTGTTTGTGGAGATAGCTAGCCATTCAACTGACGGCGAAACAGACTCGCTGACCAAAAGTATTGCATTCTTCCTCGTTGCTCTTTGCATTATCTTCCTAATCGCAATTCTTAGGAACAAGCCAAAGACCGCCTTCTCCTATAAACTGAGGGACAAAGACAGTTTTGTAGAAATAAGAGTTGGGGACGCATTTGACAACAATGGTGCTCTGGTGATTCCTGTCAATGACCGATTTGATGTTTCCATGGGGGGTAATGTCAAAAAGTCAAGAAGCCTGTTAAGTAGAATGATCTCACAGTATTACGCAGGCAAGGACGAACACTTGGCAGGAGACATATCTCGAAAGATAGACTGCTCAGGTGCGCACGATATGGGCACAACCGTCGAAATCGAACAGAGAGATAAGTTGTTCTACCTGCTGGTCAACTCGAAGAAGAAGGATAACAATAGAGTAGAGTCAGCGGTTAACGATGTCTTGCTTAGCATAATGAAACTCTGGGTATACATCGCAGAAGAATCGGGACGTAACTCTGCGGTCACGGTTCCTCTCATTGGAACGGGGCACGGCCGGATAAGCGATCTAACCAGGTCGAAGATAGTAAGAGAAATCATCCACAGCTACATCGAAGCCTCCAAGACGTTGGATGTGGGTCTGTACAGAATTTTGTGTAAGCAGCCTTTTCACGGTTGTCAGATTCTTCCCTCAAACATGATGCTGAAGTGGTTGAGTGCCGCCACCCAGTCTTTGATCGGTCGTTTCCACTTCATCGAGATTCTCTGTATCGCCAAATACAGCACCTTCCTCACCGAGTCGGCGGTCGGAAACGAGCCGCGATTTCTCGTAACTTTCCGCAGCTGAGCGTTCATCGATTCAATCGCATTAGTCGTATAGATAACTTTCCGAATCGCCGGCGGATAGTCAAAAAACGGAATGATGTTCACCCAGCAGGATCGCCACGAGCGCGCGATTTGCGGGAAGCTGTCCTCATACCGGGCCTCAAGCGCGGCCAGGGCCTCCTCGGCGGCCTCCACGTTGGGCGCCGAATAAACACTCTTGAGATCGGCGGCCACCGCCTTGCGCTGTTTCCAGGAGACATACTTCAGCGAGTTGCGCACCATGTGCACGATGCACAACTGCACCTGCGCCTTCGGATAGGCCGCCTCGATCGCGTCGGGGAAACCGCTCAGACCGTCCACACAGGCAATCAGGATGTCCTGCACCCCACGGTTCTTCAACTGGGTCAGCACGTTCAACCAGAACTTGGCCCCCTCGTGCTCGCCGACCCACAACCCCAGTAACTCCTTGCCGCCCTCACGGTTGATCCCCAGAGCCAGATACACTGCCTGGTTCTTGATCTGCCCGCTGTGACGCATCTTCAGGTGGATGGCATCAAGGTACACGATCGGATACACCGGCTCCAACGGACGGTTCTGCCACGCCGTCACCTCCTCCAAAACTGCGTCCGTCACCGCCGATATCAACGCCGGCGACACGGCCGATCCGTACATCTCCTCAAGATGACCCTGGATATCACGGGTCGAAAGCCCACGAGCATACAGCGCCAGTACCTTGTCGTCGAAACCCGGCAGGCGACGCTGATGCTTTTTGACCAGCTGTGGCTCGAACTGGCCGTTGCGGTCCCGGGGAATCGCTAAGTTCACATCCTCGGCCCCGGTCTTAACTGTCTTGGTGGTCTTGCCGTTGCGGGAGTTGCCGCTGTTGCGGCCCTCGGGGGCTTTGGGGGGGTAGCCCAGATGGTGCGTCATCTCGCCTTCGAGGGCGCGTTCGTAGACGCGTTTCGTAAGCGCTTCGAGAAGACCGCCCTCGCCGACTATCTCCTCGGGCGTCTTCCCGGCGATCATTTCATCGATAAGCTTGTCTGCATTGTCGAGCTTCTTGGCCATGCGTATCCTCCTTCAATCCAATATACATCATGGCCGCTTACACAAAAATACTTACATGCCCTTGGATGTGGCCGAAAGGCTGATAATCAGTATACACCCCGAAGACCTGGAAAAGGGCGATATCGATCTTGACCAGATAGATGAGTTTCTCCGCTACTCCTGCAGGCATTATCGCAAAGTCACTTTTCATGCTAAACCAGAGGGCAAGGAAATCTCAGGGTCTGTCATCGCTAACTTGGACAATTGATCTAGTAGGCAGCCACCCACAAAAAAAACCCGCCCTCTCAGGCGGGTTTTCAGCATACAGCGCTATTGGGTCATAGCGAGCTGTTATCGTTTCGTCGACTCTCGATCGAATCGTTAGCTATTCAGATCAGGCAATGTCCTTGTCGATACTGTACTTCTTGATCTTGTCGAACAACGTCGTGTAGTCGATCTTCAATATCTTCGCACACTTCCGCTTGTTCCCACGGACCTCTTTCAAAATCCGTATGATCGTCCCACGCTCCGCCTGCGCCTGAGCATGAGCGCCGATCTCCTTCAATCCCGCACCGTCGCGAAGTCGGATTTCGTTGGTGCGTCTGAGGCGTATCGCCAGATGTTCCGGCGTCACTTTCTTGCCCTCGGCGAGAATTACGGCGCGTTCGATTGTGTTCTCAAGTTCGCGCACGTTGCCCGGCCAATGGTATTTTTCCATAATCCCCTGGGCGTCCTTGGTGAGCGACTTGGCCGGCTTTTTCATCTCGCGGCAATACTTGTCGAGGAAACAGTCCACTAACAGATGAACATCGCCCGGCCTCTCCCTCAGCGGCGGGATGACCAGCGGAAAAACTGACAGTCGATAGTACAAATCCTCACGGAAATTCTTCTGGCGAATCAACTCCGGCAAATCCATATTAGTAGCAGCGATTACTCGGACGTCAACATCGACCGTCTTTGTTCCGCCCAACCGCTCGAACGTTTTCTGCTGAAGTACGCGGAGTAATTTGGCCTGGAGCTGGATTTCCATATCACCGATTTCGTCTAGAAAGATCGTCCCGCTGTTCGCGATTTCGAATTTCCCCATTTTACGCGCGTGCGCCCCGGTGTAGGCACCCTTCTCCGAACCAAACAGTTCGTTTTCCAGGAGTTCACCGGGGATCGCGGCGCAGTTGATGGTGATATAGGGTCCGTCCTTACGCGGCGACAGGTTGTGAATCGCCCGGGCAAACAGTTCCTTACCGGTCCCGGACTCTCCCTGAAGCAGCACCGAGGCATCCGATCCGGCCACCTTATGGACCATTTGCCCCAGCTCTTTCATTTTTGGGTCTACACCAATGATATTTTCAATCGCGTGATTGGCAAGTATTTCCGAACGAAGCAGATCCGTTTCGGCGCGGAGCCGTCGATTTTCCAGCGCCCGTCCGACCAGCACACAGAGGTGCTCGGTGTCAAACGGCTTGGTGATAAAGTCATACGCCCCGTGTTTCATCGCCGCAACCGCATCCTCGATAGTACCGTAGGCGGTCATAATGATCACAGAAGTATCAGCATCGACTTCCTTCACTTGCTCCAACACCTGGAGTCCGTCGACATCAGGCATCCGAAGATCTGTCAGAACGAGGTCGTACGATTTGTTTTTGACAAGATCGAGTGCCTGCTGGCCGTGGTTGGCAGAGTCAACACGATAGCCCTCCTCTGAGAGCGTCTCGAACAGCATGTTGCGCATGGAGTCTTTATCGTCGACAACCAGAATATTGGGCATTTTTACTCCTCGGAGCCGAAATTCACCTTCCACTCCCCCGAATCTACGTATGGGGAACTACCCTTAATTATCGGCGGATCGCGGCTGTGGATAAGGCATTAGCTTGTGCAAAGATTAGACAACTCTCCGAAGGAGAGAGCATGAGGAAGACTAACCCGGATCAGTCGACCCGAAAAAGGACTGATTTCGTCCTGCCACAGTAATCGGCATGGAGGAAATACTCGCCCGGACGAAGCGGCAGCGGCCGGAAACTTCGCGGGGTCACCGTCAACTTGTAGAATCCGGTCTTGAGGGTTCGGATCATGAGCGGATGAACGAGCCGAAGTTCAGCGTCGAGAATACTCACCGCGACGTTGCAGGCAGGCTCATACACGAATACTTCGACCGATGGGGATCGGTGGTTTGCCGTCGCGGAAGGATCAGCGGCTATGGAATCGACCCGATCCGAACGAATCAGCGTCACCAGAGAATCCGAAAAGACAATCTCCGGATCAACCCAGACGGTTTCAACTGCCGCCGGTGGCTGGTCCGACTGCTCTACTGCCGATCCTGAGTACCGGCCGCAACCCGTAAGAACAGCAACCAGGGCAAGTAGAAGCAACAATGAAGAGTGACGTGCCGTCATTCGAGTGTGACCTCCTTGAGAATGGCCGACTCACCAACATAGAGAACGACATATTTGACCGAGCTTCGGGCCGGGGCCTTGATCGGTCTAACCGGCATACGGTGCATTCCGGCGGCCATGACCGTATCCGTGACAACAGTGAGCAACCGATCGTTACGGCGATCCCGGATTTCAAGGCTCACCGTCACCGAATCCTCGCCCAATGCGATTTCGATCAGGCTGGAATCGGCGAGTTTGTCCACATACAGAACGCTGGTCAACTCATATTTCTTGTACTCTACCGTGAGGATGCCGGTTCGGTTGCCACCGCAGTCGTTGACTCGATAGCCGTATTGTCCGGTGGGCACAAAGTTACCGGCGTCATCGCGACGGTCCCAATACAGGTTGAAATAACCGGGGCGTATCTCCCTATCCAGCAACAAACGGATTGGCGTGCCGGTGGAATCGACGATCTCGACCTTCAGCGTACAGCTTTGAGCCTGTTCCTGGGCCAACCAGACGCGAACATTCTGTGCCCGGGCGGCGTCCTCCGGAACGATGATCATCTCATCCCAGGTCTGCCCGCCGTAGGCAATCGCCGGAACAAGCGTGAAAGCAACTGTCAGACACAGGTTTAGGATTCCAAATAAGGCACGGGTCATCATGTGACAATAAACGCCCGAAACAGCCGTCGAGACAAGCTGAAAGATGGCCGCGACAAAATGAACCTCTGGGCCGATTCTCCCGTACCGCTTATTAGTTGACAGGAATCACCACCGTGCGTCTATATTAAACATTGACTATCTCTGTTCAGAACTCAGGAAGAGGAGATCAGCGTATGAAGTACAAAGAGCTAACGATCGTTCTCGTAACGTTGGTGCTGGCGGCTTTAGTGCCGGTCCTGGCAGGCCAGAAGGGGGTTGGCGGGGAGACTGCACCCCTCTCGGTTGACCAAGCGACTTATGTCGACGCAAACTCGATTCTCATGTTCGTGACAAACACAGGAGCACTCGGACGCGATTTGTCGGATGTTTTCGGATATGACGTTGGCACGTTTTATCCGTTCACAACCACCGATGCCATAATCGACGGCACCAATGCTCACTCGCCGCTCTACGCCGCAGGTCTTTGGATGGGGGGCAAGGTCAGTGGAGAAATCCGGGTGGCCATGGCCGAGTTCGCACAGGAATTCTGGCCGGGTCCGATGGCCGGAGGAACCTTCATCGCCGATGCCGACACGGTGTCGTCTTACCGCGTCTATAAGCTGTACGCCGACAGTCTGGCCGGCAACCCCAATCAGGACTACACCGATTGGCCCGTTGCCGACGGCGCTCCGGTTGACCGCGACGGCCTTCCGCTCTCAATGGGAGATCAAACCCTGTGGTCCGTGTTCAACGACGCCAACCCGGCCCAACATGTGGTGAACACGGGCGGGAGTACGGCGCCGCTTGGTGTCGAGGTTCATCAGACCGTGTGGTCCTCGGATGCCGTGGGTGAGGAAGCCGTGGTCTATGTCATGTACAAGATGTACAACAAGGGGGGCAATGACATCGACGACTTCTACGTCAGCTTCTGGATGGACACCGACCTCGGGAACGCCGAAGATGACGTTTTCGGCTGCGACACGCTCGACAACGTAATTTTCTGCTATAACGGTGACAACAATGATTCCTCGGGCAGCACTGCTAATTACGGAGTGACCCCTCCCGCTATCGGCGCCAAAGTGTTGGCCGGGCCGGTGGAACCCTCAATGGGCGACACAGCATCGTTCTGCGGATACGAATTGCCTGACTACGAAAATCTCAACATGACCGGGTTCCAGATCTACGGCGGCGGCGGGTTCCCGCGCGACCCGGACAGCGCCTGGCAAACCTACAACATCATGATGGGGATGGAAATGGACAGCTCACTGCCCGCCAACGGGACGCATTTCCACTACCCCGGAGATCCGGTCACCGGCACCGGAGATATTGACACAATGCCATCCGAAAAGAAGATGCTTGTATCCTTCGGTCCGCTCGACTTCAATCCCGGTGACTCGCAGCAGATAGTGATCAAGATGGCCGTTGGTCAGGACACAGACCGGCTTACTTCACTGACCGCCCTGCGAGCTATATTGAATGCCTCTTCGATGATACCGACCGATGTAGGCGAAACCCAATCACCTGTGGTCCCCGCCGGGTTTGCAGTCTCCCAGAACTATCCGAACCCGTTCAATCCGAGCACTTCGTTTAGCTACTCACTGCCGAGTCGGGCGGACGTGTCTGTCGAGGTCTTCAACGTCCTCGGGCAAAAGATAACGACCGTATTTGAGGGCACCAAACCGGCAGGCGATCACACAGCGGTTTGGAACGGCACAAACGACGCCGGCAAGCCGGTATCATCGGGCGTGTATTTCTACCGCGTAAAGGCAGGTGATCAGGTGCAGACGAAAAAGATGATGATGCTGAAATAGCACCCACGACGCGACAGGGTAATTGTCACGCAACGTACTTTAAGCCACTTTGCCGTATAGCGAAGTGGCTTTTTGTATGATAACCCTACGGTTTGCAGTTGCGGCAGGGTGAGAGGCCGGTTGCCAGACCTTCCTCACGAGTCAAAAACTCCCGGCATCGACCGTTGTCGCAGTTCTCCACCGAGCGGCACCCGGGACGGTGCAAGCGGAATGATCCCGGCGGCGAAAGATAGTAATCCTCCGGCTCGCGCTCAATCGACCAGAGTCCAACATCGCGATCAATCGCCCCTTTCTGCGCATCCAAGAGGGCGGCGATTTGGGGGCTGTCTAAATCGTTGTCCTTGAAAAGATAAACATACGCCAGGCCGGAATCTATAAGCGTCCTATTAATGAAGGCAGAATCAATGTACAGATAGCCGAGCAACCGGCCGTAGCGATCTCGACGTTTGTCGGCAAACTCAATGGTAGCCGTGCGACCGAGGACCAGCCGTTTGAGCAATTCGGCCGCCTCGTCATGGTAGCGCTCTCCCTCTTCCGGCGTGTCGATAGCCAAAAGCCTCAACCGGTCGCCGCCGGCGAGTTCAACCGTGTCACCGTCGAGAATCTTTGCCACCAAAAACCGATCACCGGGATGACGTTCCGGGCCAATATCTTCGACCAGTCGGACGACAACAATCAACAAGGCAACCACTACTATTAATGTGGCGGAGAGCACCCACCGTCGTTGTTTTGCTGTCCCCCTACGCCGATTCACCGTTGACCTTCACTTCCGACCAACCGGACGCCGTGGGAATCATTTCAATCAGGGTTTCCACTTTATGCTTAAGTTCTTCCAGGTGGGTAATGAGCAGCATCTGCGGGAAACGGCTCTTGAGTCGGCTCAAGGCCTCGAAGATAAGATCCCGACGGTTGGTGTCCTGTGAGCCAAACACTTCATCGAGGATGACAAACGACCGATCCAGCCCGGCCGACTCGGTCAGGGCCAATGATATCGACAATCTCAGGCAGAGCGAGGCGAGGTCTTTTTCGCCGCCGGAGAAACGATCCACCCCGAAATACTGGCCAAAATCCATCACGCGAAGGTTATAATCCTCATCAAGCTCAACCAGACTGTACTTGCCTCCGCTCATCTCGACGATGATCTCCGAGGACAACTCGGCCAGTCTGGGGCGGATGCGACTGATGACATGCTTTCGAAAGTCCGCAAACAGCAGCCCCAGTTTCTCCGAATAGAACCGGCTGGTACGGCATTCCTCCAGCGCTCGGGCGGCCTCGCCCAGCCGTTCCAACTCCTCGGACTTGATCTGACGTTCCTTCTCCGCCAGCTCGAAATCGCGGCGAACCGACAGGTGCGAATCCCTGGCTTTGTCAAAGGCCTGCTGTTTTTCAGCAAACTCAGCCTTGATTGCCTCGAATTTCTGCGAGTCAAACCCCAAACCGTCCCGCTGACGGACGTAGTCCGCCATCTCGGATTCCGTAACTGTCAGCTGGCCGCGTGCTTTGTCGAGGTCAGTTCTGACCGTCGGCAATCCGGTCAGTTTGCCTTTGAGCTGCAGCATCCGTCGATTCGTCTCGTCGAGTCTCTCAAGTTTCGCCTGCAACTGCTCAAACTGAGCGGAATCAAAAGACACCTCGTTCATGCGCTCCAACTGACCCTCAAGCTGCTCGATCCGGTCGGTGACAGCCTGAAGCCGGCCCTTGGCTTCTTTGAGCGCTGTATCCAGAGCCTCGTGTCGGATGCCCAGTTCTTGAATCTGTCGGGATTGTTTCTGGTACTCGTCGGATTTCTTCCGGAGCGTCTCCCCCTGGAGGCGATGTTCCTCAAGCTTCTTCTGGTGCGCTTCCAGGACAGATGACGATGCCGCCAGCTCCGTCGCCAGATGCTCTCGGATGCCGGGGAGATCATCACCGAATGGCCGGTGGCAGCGATCACAGACCGTGTCCGGACCGATCTGATCGATGGACTTCAACTGGTCCTGCAACCTCTTACATTCCCGCTCCGCGAGGCTGACCTCTGACTTGCGGTCGGACCAATCCGTGCGGGCTTTTTCGAGAGCCTGCTGGACGGTAGCGTATTGTACGGCAGCATCGGGCGGCAAATCCGCGAGGGCCTTGCGGTTTGAGCTCATATCCGACCTAATCGATTCGATCTTCCGGACAATCTGCTCGCCTTCGATCTGAGCCGCTTTCACCTGTGATTCCAGACTCTCACGGTGCTCCTTTTGCCGCCTTGCCGATTTCATCGTTTCAAAGGCCGACTTCAGACTATCGTAGTCGACCAAATCTTCGGACAGGTTTGCACACTCACCTTCGGCCTCGACCAGTTCATCCTCGGTTCTTCGCAGGGCATCAATCTGGTTTGAAATGTGAAGTCGGGTTTTCTCGGCTGTTTCTATGCGGGCCTGAAGTTGGGAGCACTGTGCTTGCTTCTCTTGATGCTCCCGAAAAGTTGTTTCGACACCGGCAAACTGATCTTTTGCCATTGCCAGTGCTCCCGCAAGGTTTTCGCATTGCTCAATGAGCTGTTCTGACTGTGTTTTCAACTCGGCGATGCGCCTGGCGAGAATCTCTGTCTGCGCGACCTGTCTTTCGATCATGTCCGCCTCCTGGCCCAGAAGACGAGTGTCTTCCTTCACCTTTTGGAGGGCCTTGTCGAGCCGCTGAATGCCCAGCATACCGACAAGGTGGTCGCGTCGTTCCGCCGGTCGCAAAGTGGCCAGGGCGTTTAATTCCTGTTGGCGAGCCAAGAACGAGGTCAGAAAACCCCGCCAATCCAGCCCCAGCAGGCGGACTATGTGTCTGCCGGTTTCACTGGCCCCGACCGATTCGGGTCTGCCGTTTCGAAACAGGTTGACTTCGGGGCGCTCAGATTTGCCGATAAGGCGTCTGGATATGCGGTACTGCTCGCCCCGAATCTCGAATTCCAGGGAAACCCCACAGTCTTCCGAAGGTCGGGCGAGTGTCGATTTGATCTCGTCCTTGCCTGATCTGGCCACCGGATTGCCGTAGAGTGCCCAGGCAATCGCTTCTATTATCGAGGACTTCCCCGATCCATTGGGGCCGATGATCCCCGTCACCTTGTCATCGAACTCGATGGTCGCATGACGAATGACTCTGAAGTTGGTTATTTCCAGGGTGCCCAGACGCATATCCGGGTAAGTAACTGGCGACAAGTGCAATCCGCAAGTACGATTTGGCGTAAACAGGCCCGGAGGGCAGAAATGTGATAATGTCGGCAATATAGATGCGCGTGGAAATATTTTCCTATTTGGTTCTTGACAAAAGACAGGAATATGTTATTATGGCCTTGAGCGTAACAGTCGCAACTGCATCTGAGAGCCTACTTGATTGACGTTGCGACTGGTGTATTTCCTTTTTTAGGGTTAAGACAACTAGGACGGACAACCGTTATTTTGCCATGACGAATGCCTTGGTCGTGGTTTCAATGTAGTTTTCCGGGCAGCCCCGGCGAACAGTTGAAGATCAGGACACAGGGTTATTCAAGCGGGCGCTGTCTTCTCTTAAGTCCCCCAATCAATTCTCTCTTTTGGCCCACACTGTTAATTAAGTCATCGCGAGTTTCTCTTGCGTTGATCCTCATGGAGGTTGCAGAACCAAACTCTCTAATGAACTGGGTTCAGAAGACATTTACTACACAAGACTATTCGGAGCAAGACTCGCTGTGAGGCTTGCTGCCACTCCAACAATCGGGAATAACTAATGCTGAATCGATTTGAAGATATTTCTGTTTCCATCTTCCCTAGACAATTGGGAACAGCGGGTGATTGCCTCATGACCTCTGGTCCGGTAATCGTTCGGTTTCAGATCATCAGCACGACAGGTATTTCCGGCTTCGGAGGAAATAGATGTTGAAACGACTAACTCTCTATTCGTTTTCGGGAGCGCGAGTCGGGCGGTTTTCTTATGATACTGCCTTCAAGACTGATGCTCCCTGTGCTCCACCTTATGGTGGTGTATCAGGGGTGTTGAGCGATCATGCTCCCGATTTTGTCTCAAGCAACTATTCCGGGAGCACCATGCTGCGTCAAGTTGAACGCGCTGGGTGGACGGAAATGGTAATCCAACGAGAGGCCCTTGCTCTCGCTAGCCTCCCCGCCAGGGCTATCGCTACTGGCGGAACCAGCATCGACTGCGGTAGGAGTCCTGTTATTGGCGGTGAATCCTGCGGTATGCACGGTCTTCGGTTACAGATTGCTTTTGATACAAATCGGAGTGTTTGCGGTGGTATTGAACGGCCTGACGCCTGTACAAGCGGGAGTTTCGGGTTTCCGCCAGCGGGTAGATTTAGTTGTCCAAACAATAATGAGGTAAAGCTATGACCAATTTTAGAATGAGCCTGCGTTTGTCAGTTGCTCTGGTTTTGGCTCTCGCTTTCTGCTGCCTTGCATTCTCCGGAATGATTATGGCAAAAGAAAACAAGGTACAAACAGTTCCTGGTGCTGATGGCGTCATGACTGCTACTTCTCCGACCCTGGCACCAACTGCCAAGGCCCCTGAAGCGCCGAGCTCGGTGAATCCCTTCGCCGATGTCCAGCGCATTCAGCTGAATAAGAAGGAACAGTTGTTTCTTAACGCAATGCCGGGATACGACAAAGACTCGTACAGCGGTCGACCGAACGTCGTACGCTACAGCCGTGTCCAAGGCGATGCCATTGCCGATCCGTTTGTGATCGCTGGCCTGCCGTACAACACGACTGGCAGCACCGATGGTTTCGTTGACGATTACGATGTTGCTTGTACCTACTCGAGCACGAGCCCTGACGTTGTCTACTCGTTCGTCCCCGGGGCGGATATGACCGTCGATATCGATCTCTGTGCCTCCGGCTACGACACGAAAGTGTTCGTGTTTGAGACTGATGAGACTACGGCTATCGCCTGTGATGACGATGCTTGTGGATCGCCGGGCTACCAGTCGCACCTGACGTCCGTTGTCTTGACCGCCGGTACCACGTACTTCATCGTGGTTGACGGTTACGACGGTGACTACGGTGTGTATGATCTGACCGTGACGGAAGTCATTCCGGCTACGCCTTGTGGCGTGGTAATCCCGGTCGGTGCCATTGCTGAGGGTGGCAATTGTGGCGACGTCGTCGATCTCAACGGCGGTTGCAACGAAGACCCCTATGCTTTCGGCGATATCAACTGCGGCGAGACCGTTACCGGTACGCTGTTTATGGATGGTGGAACACGTGACCTGGACTGGTACCTGCATACGTTTGATGACGATACGCTGGTTACCTTCACCGGTGAAGCCGATCTCCCGGCTAACCTGGTGATCTGGGACATGACAGTCAATGACTGTGATGCCGTAGACGGTCCGGACCTCGTAACCTACGTGGTTCTGGAACCCTGCGTCCCGCAGTCTATTGAAATTCTCCTGCCGGCCGGCGATTACATTTTCTTCATCGGCGGCACTGCGTACGAAGGTTATCCGTGCGGCACCGGCCCGTGGAACTACTACATGACCCTCGAGGGTGATGTAGCTCCTGCTCCGCCGGTCCCGGCCAATGACCTTTGTGCAGATGCTATTGCCATTGGCGACGGCACCTATACTTTCCAGAACGAGTCCGCCACTACAACCGGTATTGGCACCCACACGATCAATAAGGACGTATTCTACTGCTACACTGCCACTTTGGACGGTGAAGCTACGTTTGATATGTGTGGATCCGACTTTGACACCAAGATTGCCGTTTGGGACGGTTGCACCTGCGATCCCGTCACCGAACTCGGCTATGATGACGATGGTTGTCCCGGAAAGACGACCCGTTCTCTGCTGACGATCCCGGTTGTCAATGGCAACACCTACCTGGTCCAGTGTGGTGCCTACAGCGCCAACTTCGGCTCCGGTGAACTGGTTGTCACTTCCAACACGGTTGGCCCGGCTGATCCGGGAACCAATTGTGACTACCCGCTCGTGGTCAACTTCACCGGTACCTATGAGGACCTGGCTCAGACCACTTGCGGCTTCGGCGACGATTACGAAGACACCGACATGGGTTACTATGATGGTGGCGACGATTTCGTCTACGAACTGGTCATCCCGACCGATATGTGTGTCGACATTACTGTTGATCCGCTCGGTACGGCCTGGTCCGGCGCTGGCATCTTCTCTGATTGCCCGAACGTTGCTGGCAGCCTGATTGCCGGTGTTGGCAACAGCTCCGCGACTACTGCCTACACGTTCAACGCCAATCTGACTGCCGGCACCTACTACTTGATGGTCGACATCTGGCCCACGCCGGAATGTTACGGTTTCGACCTGACCATCAACGAAGTAACCTGTCCGGATCCGCTGGCGAACGATGATTGTGCCGACGCTATTGAAGTCTTTGACGGCTACAACGGTGTCTTTAACAACACTGGTGCTACCCATGCCAACGACTCGGTTATGGCCGATGTCTGGTACAAGTACACCTCTACCTGTAATGGTACCGCCACCGGCACAGTGATCTTCGATCTCTGCGACAGTGATCTGGATACCAAAATGGGTGTGTACTACGCCCCTGGCTTTGATTGCTCCTCAATGATGCTTCTGGCTCTCGTTGACGACGAATGCGGCGTAGACGGCTGGCGTTCACAGGCGATCATTACCGGCGTTCCGACCGGCACCGAGTTCCTGCTCCGTGTAGGTGGTTACAACGGTAGCGAAGGCGACTTCGTGATTAACATTTCTTGCGAAGACCCGCCGGAAGCCCCTGCCAACGACAACTGTGCCGACCTTCTGGACTACTACGGTGGCGCCCTCCCGGTCTTGACCGAGGGTTCCCCGATCGTCTGGACCGGTACCAACGAAGGCTGTACTGCTGACGATTGCTCCATGCTCGGACCGAACGTCTGGGAAGCCTTCACTATCGATACCTGCATGAACATTGAGATCAATTACTGTGGTACCACGCCGCCGTTCGGTTCGGTCTACATCGTTATGGAAGCTGAATGTCCGTGCAATACCGACCAGTCCACTCTCGTTTGGTACGAATCCTCCTCCTGGGATGATTGCCCGGACGGTGAGAACTGGACCGGTACCTGGGTTGAAGTACCTGCCGGTACTTATTACTTCCCGGTCAATTATGACTATTCGACTGCTAATGGTGAATACCTCATCAACGTAATTGGTGAAATCTGCCCGCCGTACTGTGGTGCTAGTGCTAGCTCAGCCTACGAGTATATCTCTCGTGTTGAGTTCAACACCATCAACAACAGCTCTGCCGGTGACGATTACGCTGATTACTATGAAGATGGTCCGAACCAGCTCGCCACCACCCTGTACAAGGGTGTCAACGGCTACGACCTGACGGTTGAGTCCACCGATGGTTACTCGTCCGACCAGGTATCGGCATTCATCGACTGGAACATTGACTATGTCTTTGATCCGCTGACCGAGTCGATTGCTATCGTCGGTAACCCGGGCTACGGTCCGTTTACCGGTGTTGTTGATTGCCCGATCACGGCTGTTGCCGGCGCGTCTTGCCTGCGTGTCCGTCTTAACGACGGTGCACCGGCTGACCCGTGCGGTGTCACCGATTGGGGTGAAGTTGAAGACTACCGCATAGACATTATGGATCTGCCTTGTGGTGATGTCAACGTTGATGCTGCTATCGACATGGTCGATGTCAACATCCTGATTGACTACTACTTCAACGATCCGACCGGTGCGATCGTCCTTCTGCCGATCACGGCTAACGGTGATGTCAACGGCGACTGCTGCGTGAACATCGCTGATATCGTGATGCTGGCCGAATACATTGCTGATCCTGGTACTGCTGCGGCTCCGATTTGTCTGCCGTGCACCATGTAACTGGATGATGCAACATAGGCTTTAGCTAGTCTACTCTACGGCCTCCCCGACTCGTCGGGGGGGCCGTTTCGTTTGGGGGGAGCACGTGGCGGAGCACAGGGGGAGAATCTCTTCCGACCTTCCAAGACTATCCGGGCACAATCAACCAGTCCCCCTGCACGGGCACGCGTGTCGATGTTGGGAGGGCCGGTTGAGGTACTGGTGATACGGGAAAACGATTCAACCGGAAAGTTTTTCCTATATTTTGCCTTGACAAAAACCGGATTCCAGTTATATTCGGATTTGAGCGTGTTTGGTTACGGCAGAATCCGAGAGCCAACAAGTGATTCGCTCGTAACTCGCTGTTTATCATCTTCTGGGACTTCTCAACTCGCACGACACCCGCAAGCTTTAGAGTAAGACATACCCCGCTTCTCTTTGTGGTTATGCTTTGGGTAAAACCGAAGACTTCCGCCGAGTGATCTTGATAAGTCGGACTCTGCAACTTCAGATTTTCTTCAGTCCCTATTTTCCACCATTCTTTCTTTTGGCCCTTACTGTTAATTAAACATTGTGAGTTTTTCTTGCAATGCCCCTCATGGAGGTAGCAGAACCAAAACGATCTTATGAACTGGGTTCGGAAGACATTTTTACACACGATTTTTCACGGGGCAAGACTCAATGTGAGGCTTGCTGCCACTCCAACAATCGGGAATAGCTAATGCTGAAACGATCTGAAGAATATTCTGTCTCCAAACTCCCTAGACACCTGGGGACAGCGGGTGATTGCCTCATGACCTTTGGTCCGGTAATCGTTCGGTATCAGATTTTCAGTACGACAGGTATTTCCGGATTAGGAGGAATTGAATGTTGAAACGACTAACTCTCTATTCGTTTTCGGGAGCGCGAGTCGGGCGGTTTTCTTATGATACTGCCTGCGGCATTGATGCTCCCTGTGCTCCGCCTCATGGTGGTGTATCAGGGGTATCGAGCAATGATGCTCCCGGTCTGAGCGTGAGTGATTGTTTCGGGAGCACCATGTTGCATCAAGTTGAACGCGCTGGGTGGACGGAAATGGTAATCCAACGAGAGGCCTTTGCTCTCGCTAACCTCCCTGCCGGAGCCACAGCTACCGGCGGAACCAGCATCGACTGCGGTAGGAGTCCTGTCATTGGCGGTGAATCCTGCAAATTACACGGTCTTCAGTCACGGTCTACTGACCTAACAGATCGGTATGCTTGTAACGGTATCGAACGGCCTGACACCTGTTCAAACGGGAGTATCGGGTTTCCGGGGGTGGATAGATTTAGTTGTCCAAACAATAATGAGGTAAAGCTATGACCAATTTTAGAATGAGCCTGCGTCTGTCAGTTGCTCTGGTTTTGGCTCTCGCTTTCTGCTGCCTTGCGCTCTCCGGAGTGGTGATGGCAAAAGAAGCTAAAGTACAAACGGCTCCCGGTGATGATGGCAGTATGACCTCAAGGTCGCCAGAACTCATCGTTACGGGAAAAGCGGTTATTGCGCCCAGCGCGAATGATCCTTTTGCCGGTAATCGTCGTCCGCAGCTGAGCAAGCTTGAGATGATGCTCACCAACAAGCTGCCGGACTACGTCAAAGAGCCGGTGAGTGGCCGCGTGAACGTGGTACGTTTTGCTCGTGTCCAAGGTGACGCAATTGCCGATCCTTTTGTGATTACGGCTCTTCCGTACAACGTAACAGCAGCTACTGACGGTTTCGTCGATGATTACGACGAGGCCTGTGACTACACGAGCACAAGCCCGGACGTCGTCTATTCTTATGCAGCTGGCGCAGACATGACGGTTGTCGTCGATCTCTGCGCTTCGTTGTATGACACGAAAGTTTTCGTGTACGAGAATGACGAATACACTCCGGTCGCCTGTAACGATGACGCCTGTGGCGATGACGACTACAAGTCTTCGCTCATCGTATCGATGACTGCCGGCAACACCTACTACATCGTAGTAGACGGTTACGGTGGTGATTTCGGTACGTACACTCTGGATGTTACCGAGTACTCGACAATCGACCCGTGCGGCGTGACCATTCCGGCCGGCGCTGTGGACGATGGCGATGCCTGTGGCACCGATCCTGATCCGAACGGTGGCTGTAACAACGTTACGCCGGCCTTCGGCTATATCAACTGTGGCGACATCCTTTCCGGTACGCTGTGGATGGATGGCGGCACCCGCGATATGGACTGGTACTGGCATACTTTTGATGCCGATACTACGGCTACCTTCACCGGTTCAGCCGACATTGATTTTGTTCTGTTTATTCTTGAGAACCCGGGTGGAGACTGCTCCGCGGTTGCGATCGTAGATGCAGTAGCATTTACGGCCTGCACCATGGGTTCTGTGACCGCAGATCTCCTCGCCGGCGATTACATCTTTGTGATGGCTGGTGGCGATTTCTACGACGCTCCTTGCGCCGACGGTCCGTACAATCACTGGTGTGAACTCGCCGGTGTTCCGTACACCCCGCCGGTTGGCCCGCCGAATGATGAATGTGCTGGTGCCATCGCTATCGGCGATGAGACCATCAACATCAACACGACGGAAGCCACCACATCCGGTATTGGTACTCACTCCATTGGCCAGGATGTGTGGTATTGCTACACCGCTCCTCTGACCGGTGAAGCTACCTTCTCCCTTTGTGGATCTGATTTTGACACCAAGATTGCTGTGTGGGATGGCTGTGGCTGCCCGCCGACTACCGAACTGGCCTACAACGATGACGATTGCTACAAAGCTCTCCAGTCATCCGTTACGGTTCCGATCGTCAGCGGCAATACCTACCTCGTACAGGTAGGTGGTTACAGTGCTGGCGTTGGCAACATTGAACTTGTTACCACGTCCAACACGGTTGGTCCGGTTGATCCGGGTACCAACTGTGCAAATCCGCTGGTAATCAACTTCACGGGTACTTTCAACGACGTGAATACGACTTGCGGTTTCGATGATGACTATAATGCTACTGAGTTCGGTGACTACGACGGTGGCGAGGATATCATTTATGAACTCGTCATCCCGACCGACATGTGTGTAGACGTAGTCCTCGATCCGCTTGGAACGACATATACTGCTATCGGTATCTTCAGCGCCTGCCCGACAGGCACTGGCTTCCTGGTTGACGGTATCTCCAACAGCGGCAGTGCCGTGTACGGCCTTGACGGTGTGTTCCTTGCTGCGGGTACGTACTACGTAATGCTTGATACCTGGCCGTCTCCGGACTGTATTCCGTCCTTCGATCTGACCATCACCGAGGTTACTTGTCCGGTTGGTCCGGCCAACGACCATTGTGATGCTCCTATCGAAATCTTCGATGGGTACAACGGTGTGTTCTCCAACGCCGGTGCTGACACCGACGGTGACCCGGATGTCCTTTGTGACTCCTATGGTGACCTCGATGTCCAGACCGATGTCTGGTTCAAGTACACTGCGACTTGTGGCCCGGACGGCACGGTACTCTTTGATCTTTGTGACAGCCCGCTGGATACAAAGTTCGCGGTTTACTATGCTCCTGGCTTCGATTGCTCGACGATGTCAATTCTGGCCTGTAACGACGACGCCTGTGGCGTCAGTGGTTACCAGTCGGCTATCTCCATCTCCGGCGTCTGGCCGGGCGCTGAATTCATCGTCCGTGTTGGTGCCTACGGTGGTGGCGAAGGTGACTTCGTGATCAACGTATCCTGCGACGTTATCCCGGTTCCGGGCAACGACAACTGTGCCGATCTTGAGACCTGGTACGGTGGTCCGATCCCGACTCTGACCGAAGGTTCCCCGCTGAACTTCACCGGTACGGTTGCTGGCGCGACCGCCGGCGATTGTGCCATGCTGGGCCCGAACGTCTGGGAAGCCTTCACGATCGACACGTGCATGAATATCGAGATCAATTACTGTGGTACCGTACCGTCCAACGGAACGTTCTACATCGTAATGGAATCTGCATGCCCGTGTAACGGCGATCAGTCCACGCTCGTGTGGTATGAGACCACAAGTTGGACAGACTGTGGTGACGATAACCCGACAGTGACCTTCGTTGAAGTCCCGGCTGGTACGTACTACTACCCGGTAATCTACGATGCTGCCGCCGCCAACGGCCCGTACAACATCAACGTAATCGGTGAAATCTGCCCGCCGTACTGTGGCGCTAGTGCTAGCTCAGCCTACGAGTATATCTCTCGTGTTGAGTTCAACACTATTAACAACAGTTCTGGTGCAGACGATTACTTTGATTACTATGAAGACGGCCCGAACCAGCTCGCCACCACCCTGTACAAGGGTGTCGACGGCTACGACCTGACGGTTGAGTCCACCAATGGTTACTCGTCCGACCAGGTATCGGCATTCATCGACTGGAACATTGACTATGTCTTTGATCCGCTGACCGAGTCGATTGCTATCGTCGGTAACCCGGGCTACGGTCCGTTTACCGGTGTTGTTGATTGCCCGATCACGGCTGTTGCCGGCGCGTCTTGCCTGCGTGTCCGTCTTAACGACGGTGCACCGGCTGACCCGTGCGGTACCACGTCTTGGGGTGAAGTCGAGGACTACCGCATAGACATTATGGATCTGCCTTGTGGTGATGTCAACGTTGATGCTGCTATCGACATGGTCGATGTCAACATCCTGATTGACTACTACTTCAACGATCCGACCGGTGCGATCGTCCTTCTGCCGATCACGGCTAACGGTGATGTCAACGGCGACTGCTGCGTGAACATCGCTGATATCGTGATGCTGGCTGAATACGTTGCTGATCCTGGAACTGCCGCGGCACCTATCTGCCTCCCGTGCACTCCGTAACTGGATGACGCAACATAGACTTTAGCTAGTCTACTCTACGGCCCCCCCGACTCGTCGGGGGGGCCGTTTCGATTTGCGCAATATTGGACTTTGTGGATAAATCCGGTTGCGTATGCCGTCCGCGCGAGCATTATTAGTGCATGCTTGGGATCCGGTTGAAAAGGTGCACACTTCGACCAGTTCACAGACTCGTCTAGTTGTGTAACCTATTGGTGGTTATGAGAATGGCAACTGTCGCCGTGTTTGTCTTCCACGTAGCTCTCAGTGCAGCCGTCGTGAGTGTCTGTCCCCATGCTATGGCCGATACAGCCAAAGCACAGGCCCCTGAGCGAGTCGAGCGGTCGGAGACCTGCCTGGATTGCCATGAGGGGCACGATCTCACTCTTGCCGGCTCCGCCCATGCGGTGGCGCCTGCGCCTGGATCTGAGAGCAGCCCGCATGTGACGTGCATTGATTGCCACTCGGGCTGGGAGGTCCATATCGAGGAACCCGATTCCGACAATATCACGAATCCGGAACGACTTGAAACAGCCGATCTGGCTGCTCTATGCGGTCAGTGTCATATGACACCGCACCAGGCTGCCATGGCCACCACCGATCCTCACGCTCTTTCGGGCATCACCTGTCTCGACTGTCACAGCATTCACAACAACGCAAACTCGAGGCTCGTGAATGACGACCGGGAGAACTACTGTCAGGCGTGTCATTCAAACGTGATGGCGGAGTTCAAGCGACGGTCCTCACACCCGCTTGAAGCCGGCTACATCCGGTGCGTTGATTGTCACTGCCTCGGCGAGGCTCACGATCCTCTGGGAACGACCGGGTTTGACTGGCGTTGCCAGCAATGTCACTCTGAGGTTTCCGGGCCGTTCCTGTTCGAGCACGAGGTGGTCAATGCACACGGCATCGACGGTGGCGGCTGCACGGAGTGTCACAATCCTCACGGTTCACCAAACGACCGACTTCTGGTGCAACCGGGCAATCGACTCTGCAACCAATGCCACGGTGTCCCGACAGGACATCGCGTGACGCACGGCGGTATTGGGAGGCGCTACGACTGTATGGACTGTCACAGCGAGATTCACGGGTCGCAGGAAAGCAAGTCCCTGCTTGATCCGCTTCTCGGCTCCAAACTCTACCCGGATTGTTACCAGTCCGGTTGTCACACGACAGGGAATTGAGGAGGCTCAAGATGACGACCTCTCAGGCCGTGGGCGTGTTCCTGTTGTTACTACTGGTTGGTGTTGGGGCCGTCTCGGCCGGCGACGGCAGCGGTTCTGTAAGTTTGGGCTATGTGGCGGTCGATGCGGAGGGTGATCAGTCGGCCTACTATCGTTCATTTAATGACTATGAAGGCGTAAGCCTTTCACTCGAAGACATGCGATATCGTTTGAATAACGGCGTACGACTGGCTGCTGATTTGAGAAACCTGACTCTTAACAACCGCAATCTGCGACTGGGCGTCGACCGCCCCGGCAACTTCGGCGTAAACCTCTTCAACAACCGTCATCGTCAAGTCTACAGCGGAGATGGCGGCAGTCAGGTGTCCCGCAACCGTTCCGGTGGGTCGGCATGGTTCTATCCGCATGAATCGATTCGCATATACGGTGGGGCTACCAGCGTGAAGCGCAAAGGTGAGTCGGTGGAGTTGTTCCAGTTCGGCCCGTCGGTCAGGCCGACAGAAAACACACGGGTTTCGCACGATTACACGCAGTTGTTCTATCACGGCGGTGTGAGGCTGAGCCATCGCGGCGGCCAGTTCCAGGTCGAGTACAGAACCAACAAGTATTCGGATAATATCGATTCCGACCGCAACCAGAGCCGGCACAACATCAGACTAAGTGCGGTTTCTCCGGTGCCGGGTTGCGAGATGTTCGCTGTCCATGGCGGATACCAGCGGTTTACGTCTGAATTCGAGGACATCGAGTTCCGGATAGAATCGAACATCGCCTGGGCCGGACTGAGTTTCAATCACCCTGTAGGAGTAACGTTGCGATACAGCTTGATATTCAACTCCGCGGGATCGGACAGCGACGCGGTGAAAACGGACAATGTCTCTCATGCCGCATATGCAGGCTACAGTCGTTTGAAAACGGGCGGCGCGACAGTCGGCTACCAGCTTGACAAAAAAGATGACGCGAATGATCGGATCGACGCCAACTCTGCTTATGTATCCGGCTGGCTGACGCCGGTTGGCGGACTGACGCTGCGAGCCAATTACGGCAATCGTAACGAGGGAGTCAAGGAAGGCGTGCGGCTGGTCGGCGATGAGGAACGATCAAGATTCCGCGCCTCCGTGAAATACCAACAACCGAAACTCGGCTGGGCATCAGTCAAATACGAAGACAAACGGCGGGAGAACTCGCAGATCGGCACCAGCGTGGATTTTGTCCGTACGCTTGTGGACGGCTTCTTGCGGCACGATCAGGTTGGAACTCTGTCGATTGGCTATGCCTATTCCAGGGGCGACTATGTCAATGTCGACGATGCGGGAGCGTTCGAGTTCCGTGATCATCTATTCTACGGCGACATCACGGTGCAGGATTTCTACGGGATATCTGTTGGATTCGGCGGCACCTACTACCGGAGTCGGCGCGATCTCGATGTCGAGAGTTTCACCGTGCGTCTCAGCGGCAGCTGCCGCATCATGGAAACGCACTTACTTGAAATAACGTACAACACCCGTGAGTTTGACGACTACATCGCCTCCAACAGGGACTTCACTTCCAATATCGTTGAAGTCACTCTGGTCAAGAGCCTTACTTTTTAGCGCAGTCCTCCACTCCTCCTCGTCCTCGTCTTCGCCCGACTCACCTCTTCCGTCCGGAGACAAAGCACGAAGGGCCCTGTTCCTGCCCGATGAAATCGTACTCTACTATGGTTGAATGCCCGAGTGACATTCAAAACAGCCCATCTCCCGCCATGCCTCGTCTATACCTTCGGGGTGAAGGAACTCCAGTCCGTCGACGTCGGAAGCGCGTTTGATCGTTTCCGTAGTGCCCTGGGACAGGATGGTGTGACAGGCAGTGCATTGATTCGTTACGGAGACTCCCTTCTCATTGACGAGATCGCTGTTGTGACAACGCATGCAGCCCGGGGAGCCAAAATGCCCGAGATTGCCGGGATATACACTCCAGCGCACTCTCATTTCGGGGAAGATATTCTGCGAAAACGCGGATTGAACGGCAGCAATGGCAGCGTCGATACTCTCTCCATTCGAACTATAAACATCGGGGTAGTTCTGCTGATAGAACTCGGTGAGACTTTTGGCAATAGCCTTCAGCGCATCGCCTTCGGTTGCGTATTCCCGATCCATCGCTTCAACCGCGACTTCCTTGATCTGTGGCAGGGACCGGTCAATCGTCCCGTTTAGAAGACCTCGATCAATGGCGTAGTCGGGCGAACGGTAGATGTGGCTCGGTCGGTTGTGACAGTCCACGCAGTCCATCGTTCTTCTGGTGGCTCCAGCAAGCTCCTCGGCCGTCAACGGAGCCGCCTCGCTCTGGTAGATTGACACTTCGCCGGTCTCGCGACTTCGCACCCGGACCCAGGGTATGACTTGTCTCTCGTGATCCCGCGCGACGTATTGAATTTCAAAGCCGATATTCATGTGCCAATGAATTCCATGGGCCGTTCCGTAGCGGTCGTCTCCGCCTCCGGTCTGAAGCAGAAGCTCGATATTCCACGGCTTGTTGCCTTCATCGTACATGAAGTGATTGAAGGTTTTGAGTTGCGAGCCGTAGAATTTCGCTGGCCAGTGACATTGTTCGCACGTTTCCTGCGCCGGTCGAAGGTTCTCAATCGGTGTTGGAATTGGACGCGAGTACACATCTGCAAGTACTGCGTACACCTGGTATGCACCGGACAGCTTGGATTTGACGAACCAATCAGCGCCAGCCCCAATGTGACACTCGGCACAAGGCACGCGCGCGTGGGCCGAGTTCTGGTAGGCAACGTATTCGGGTTTCATAACGTCGTGGCAAGTCGTTCCACAGAATTCCACCGATTCGGAGTAGTGGAAAGTCTGGTAGCCTCCAACCGCTGAGACGAAAATGACGATCACCGAACCGAAGGCGAAAATCGTGGCGGCGTTGCGATGACTGCGCTTGTTTAGATCGACCCTCGGCCAGGGGTACTCGTCCCCGGATCTTTGCCTCACAACCCTCCGTCGCGTTAGAAACATTCCGATGGGAATCAGGATGAGTCCAGAGACGAATACGGCGGGCAGTACCAGGAACTGAACGATACCAAGATAAGGATTGGTGGCGAACTCGAAAAACACGCTGACGCCAAAGAACAGAAGAATCAGAACCAACGCCAGCCCGGCAACGTACGCCCCCAATATGCTCACCCAGTTGTAACAATAGATGGGGAGTCTAAAGAAGATCAACCTCCAGTCTGATCGCACGTTTGCAGCCACTTCAACTCAGAGCGCCAAAACGACGTACCTGTGAAGTCAACAACACATGGTGGTGGAAGCGGACCCACCTTGCGCTCCTCTATTCCTCTTCTTCTTCCTTTTCCTCGTCCTCTTCCAACTCACCCTTTTCGTCAGGGGACAAAGTGCGGAACCAGTTCGGGTGATGATGGTGCGCCCATTCGCGAGTCACGGAACCATCGACAAGCACGCGCCAGGTGCCGGGGTTGGCGATTGTGCCGAGGTAAGCGTGGGCGAGCACGCCGGCAATCAACGCAAAACCGAACAGGTTGTGGATAGTCGAGGTGACACAGATAGTTGAGAGCAGGAAGATATCCTTGAATACAAGTATGAGCCCGCTGACGCTCATGAGAATGCCGAATATCGTTGTGTACCAGTAGAACATCTTCTGTCCGGCGTTGAAGCGGCCCGACGGTACCTCTCCTTTGTATCCCAGATACCCGCCGATTCTCCTCACCCACTCCTTGTCGTACGACGCAAACAGGGCGTCGCGGAACCAGAGGAAGACACCTGCCACCGTGGTCAGAATGAAGATGATTCCGCACCAGATGTGGAAGTTGAGCAGAGTCTTTGCGCTGCCAAAAAGCAGTTCCTGCCACAGATGCAGATTGAATGCGAGAATGACGCCCGTGACAGAGAGCATGATGAAAGAGATCAACCTGAACAAGTGCACGGCGCGTTCAAAGAGCGTGAACCGTTGGATCTCTTGTGAGTATGGATCAAAAGTAATCCGCTTTGGCCCGTAGCTGTGATAGTGTACCACGATCAGGAAGATGATCAAAATGATGCCGCCGCCAACATACGGACTGATAATCCGTTGGTGGAAAGAATTTATAGCAAAGGACCAGGGTTTACAGCCAAAGTATCGGCCGATTGATTTCGTAATCGGTTTGCCGTCCTCACCGTACATATCCAGTATGCGCTGGCCTTTGAAGAAGTGGGCCTCCGGTGAGTGGCAGTCGTTGCAGCCGTTGGCACCGAGAGCCATTCGTGCCGGGGCAACATTGTGACTGA
Organism: uncultured candidate division Zixibacteria bacterium; assembly: GCA_963664195.1. GTDB lineage: Bacteria > Zixibacteria > MSB-5A5 > GN15 > FEB-12. Next base: position 1,920,537 of record OY760907.1, on the reverse strand, counting down.
TCGAGAAATCCACCGAAGACAGACCGTCGTGCGGTGTGGTAACCAGCGTCCCCGCGGTATCCAATTCGTACGCGAGATTCGCCTTGACGAGCACGGGCCGGATCTGGTCAAACCGTTCATTGCCCTCGAGTGTCTCCGAAAACGCCTTCAGGCCGGCGATGATTTCCTCGCGCGTATTTACTTCCGGGCGGCCATCATCGTTGTCATCTACCACCTGCTCTGAGAACAACTCCCACCCGGCTTCATGCTCGCGCAGAAAGAGCGGGTAAACCAGGCCATCGCTGTCACGATTGCCCCACCAGACAACGAGCACACCGTTCAACGGGTATATGCGGTTCTCCATCCGACGCTCGTACACTGGCTCCCACTCGGCGATTTCGCCGAAACCGCCAGCTTCAAGAGGATTGCTCGTGAACCGAAGCGTTCCGGTCAACGGCTCGAGTCCGCTCGCAGCGGAACGTTGCAGTTTTGGAATATGGCAGGATTCACAGGCAATGGAGGCCAGGTGCGAGGGACGAATCTTGCCGTGGTCGGGGACAGACGCGCCAAGATAGCCGGACATGTGACACTCAGCGCAACCCTTCATGGTATTGTCGAGATGATCGGCGACAGTCGAGATGTTGACATTTCCTTTGCCGATCTGGTGATCCAACCCGGACGAGTGACAGGCAGTGCAGCTAACCCCCTGCTGGTTGTGGATGTCAGGATTGTGAATGTCGTTCCAGGAGAATCCGCGCTTTCTCACATCCGCGTTGCCGTGACAGTAGACGCAGTTGTCGTCCGGCGGCGGCCAGGACATCGCAAGTGTAATGGTGCCGTCCTCGTTAAACAGGCGTCGATTGTACGTTATTTCGGGTGTTCTGCCCCGCTTCACCGAGCCGTCGACAATACCGATGCGGGAACCGGCCACAATTGCCCACTGATAGTTGCCCTGCTCAAGGTTCGCCGTGCGATCGTCAAAATTGTATCCTTCAAGATGACAGACAAAACAGTCGGCCTCGACCACGCCGCTCTCGATCCATTTGCTCTGATAGTAGTCGCCGTCAAGTTCCTCCGCCAGTTCGGGATTGTCGGCAAGTGCTTCGTCATACCGATTGCCCTCGCGATCATATTGGAGCCCGCCTCCGCCCGGATGACAGGCACCGCACGGCAGCTGTCCCGGTCCGGTAGATGAAAATCCGATGAAGTCATACATCGTAAGGTCGATTTCGTCGGCACTCTCATTGGATTTTTTTGCAAGCTGACGAAAGGCGTACGGGTACCAGCGTCCGAGGAAACCGTCGGAGAGACTCCACGGTTCACCCTTCTCAATGCCAAACTCGTCATCGATAACATCCCAGCCCATCTGGAAGTGATAGCCGGAGGTTATCTCCTCGTAGTCATGGCACATGCCGCAGGTCTGTTCGGTGGAAAACGGAGCTTTATTGTTTTCGCCGAGGATCGGATTGATCTCCTCCCCGTCTTTGTCAAGAAGCATGATCGGAGGATGCTGCGCCCGGGCAACAGCGGCCAAACCGAGGACAAAGGCAAGAACAACAAAACCACTCACACACATACCTGTAAACGGTAATTTCCCGAATTTCATAAGTTCAACTCCAATATCAGCCTTGCACCGGAAATCGACATTGTATGCTCCACCACAACCACCTACCGATATCCGAAAATCTCCGCGTATAGTATCAGCAAAATGAGCGACAGTCCTATTAATAGAGCAACCGTCCCGAATACACGCAGCCCTTTGACTATTGGGTCAGGCAGCGGCGGCACGAGGTGCTTTTTCAGTTTCCGATTCTCCATCAGCGCCGCATACTCTCGCGGGCGATCCTCTTTGAATTCCTCCACCGGGACGCGACCGGTGAAAATCACCGTATCCATAGGGAACTTGTCCGGACGGAAATGCGTGTTGAAGAAGTGGACCGTGAATATGAAGGCCACGGCCAACAGAGCTTCATCGGAGTGGATTATGGTTGCGACATTGATAATCCACCCCGGCAGGAACAGTGTAAAGAACTCCGGGAACCAGAGCATTAAACCGGTTGACCCGATGATCGCCACACCCCAGAAGACGGCGAAATAGTCAAACTTCTCCCAGTAGGTCCATCGACCGTACTTCGGACGCGTGCCAAGACCCACAAACCATTTGAGCGTGCCGACCGCCTCCCGAAGGTCATTCCTGTTCGGCAGCATTGAATCCTTGTTGAACAAGTACTGTCTCCACGTCTTCCGCTCCTCACGCTTCTCCTTGACCACATAGAACAGATGCATGAAGAAGTAGAAGAATGTTATGACAGCGCAAATGCGGTGGATATATCCCGCAGTCTCGAAGCCGCCCATGACACCTGACATCCATTGCGCCCACGCAAGGTACGAGAATTTCAGAGTCATACCGGTCAGTGCCAGTCCAAGGAAACTGATCACGACCAGAATATGCATGCGCCTCTGATAGGGCTTGAAGCGCTGATACTGAAGCTGCGAGCGTGATTCGTGGCGCACCTTTCTGTGGGATTTCATCGCCTGCCAGGATCTCGGAAGCCACATAAGCGTGTGGGTCCCGGCTACGGTGAGAGTACCGAGCAACAGGACTGTCATAAACCAGAAGGTATAAAACAGAATCGGGTACTTGGTCCGGTCATGATGGGTGGCGTGCGTCAGGTAACCGGCAAACTGACGGTGGGACCCTTCATGGCACGCCCCGCAGGTTTTCACGATATTCTGACGCGACAGCGTGGAGTTCGGGTTGTCAGGCGGCAGTATTTCGTGTGAACCGTGACAATCGTAGCACTGGGCGGCCGCCTCGTACCCCAGTTTCGAGACCTTGCCGTGGAAAGTCTCGAAGTACGATTCGGCAACATCCTCGTGACACCCGCCACACTGGGACATGATCGTCATCCGGAAGCCGGTCTCGTCTGCTCTGACAATGCTGTGAGACTCGTGACAATCGCTGCATGTGGGAAGACGGTCTTCGGTATCGTTCATTACCGGTGAGTGAATAGACGTGGCGAACTTTTCGTATATGCCGCTGTGACACTTGGCGCAGGTCTCCGGGATATTGCTCGTGTGCACGCTTGATTCCGTGTCGTTGGCCGGCAGCATGTGGTGCGCAGTGTGGCAATCGGTACACATGGCAGTAACGACCAAACCGCTTTCGAGAAGCCCTTTGCCGTGGATTCCCTTGGAATACTCTGCTACCACGTCTCGCGGTCCGTCGGGCAGGCGTACCGATGCCCTTCCCCCCTCAGCGTGACATTCGGCACAGAGGGCGGGGATATTGGTCGGGTATGTTCTTGATAGCTGGTCCTTGTGTCCGCGAACGCTGTGGACACCGTGGCAGTCAACGCAGTCGGGCGCGTCAGGATCACCACGTCCCTCCAGCGAACCGTGGATACCGGTCACAAACTGTTCGACAACGTCGGTGTGACAGATTGAGCAATCAACCTTCGGCGCAATAGTGGCGCACGGACGATCATGTCCGGTCGATGCTCCGGTGTGACACTGCGCACAACTAACGCCCTTGTGAATCGAGTGTTGTGTTTCGACGGTGTCGACGTACAGAGAGACAATCTCGCCATCGCGAGTCATGGACAGGTCAGGACTATCATGACATGCCAGACACTGCCGATCAGCCATACCTTCTTCGTACAGTACACTGCGAATCCGGTGAGGCGAATGGCAATCAACGCAAACCGGCACCTTGTGGGGTTCCTTCTCCCACAACTCCCCGCGGATTACTTTGCGGTGGACCTTCTGAATCTGGCCGTGGCATTTCTGGCATGTCAGGGCGACGTTGTTCTTGTGGATGCTCGAGGTCGGGTCGGCATGGTTGCGCACGTTGTGTGCAGTATGACAGTCAACGCAGACTGCCGTGACAATCAAGCCCTGCTTGAACAGCCCCACACCGTGAATACTCTGCGAGTAATGGAACAGAACGCTGTCTTCAGGGATATCGTATTTCCGCGTGACTTGAGTACCCTCTTTGTGACAGCTTCCGCACATGAATGGAATGTTGAATTTAGCGGTTCGGGCAAGAGGATCGGTTGTGTAGCGAATGTCATGGGAACCGTGACAGTCCCAACACCGGGGCGCCAGCATTTCACCTTGTTGAACGAGAAGGCCGTGCAGGCTTGCGGCGTATATCTCCGCGACGTCGTCGTGGCAAAGGCCACAATCTACCGGCTCAAGTCCGTCCTCGCTGTGCGGGAGTTCCTCAATATCCGTATGGCAGTCAATACAGTCCATGCCGTCGTGGGTGGAAAGGCCGAGAGCCTCAGCCAAATCGACGTCCTTCCCGTCCACCTCATAGGTATCATGGCAATCGAAACACGCCTCAGTCTCCGGCGGGTCACCGTCTTGAGAGAGAGCCGGACTGATGCAGACAAGTGATGCAGTGATTCCCGCAACGAGGCAGCGCCAAAAAGTCCCCAATGTCATACGCAGGCCCCTTAGAAAACCCGGAAACGTCCACCGGGCCGACACAACACACTACCGACCCGGAAACCCCACAGCGTAGAGAGTATCAATCCACGCTAGCTTCTATGTTGTCAACATAGCAGGATTGAAAAATCAATGCAAGTGAATAGCATCACATTGTTAGTGATTCCTCACTCACAGACAAAAAAAGACAGACAATTGCCATCTTTGGGCACGCTTATCCGTCGCCTTTCATCTTGAGGCGACGGATTTTGCATGAACCAAGTAGAAGAGAACCGGAACAATAATGAGGGTCAGCAGCGTGGACGTCGCTAATCCGCCAATCATGGGGGCGGCAATGCGTTGCATGACCTCCGATCCGGTGCCGTGGCCGAACATGATGGGTAAGAGGGCAATCACGGTAGTTGCGACCGTCATAAGTTTCGGACGAACCCGCCCTACTGCCCCTTCAATCACGGCAGCCCTCAGATCCACGACCGAGTTGAGTCTCCCTTCCTTCCGATAACGGCCAAGAGCTTCGTCGAGATAGACCAGCATTACGATGCCCGTTTCGGCCGCCAATCCTGCCAGCGCGATGAAACCGACCATGACGGCCACCGATGAATTGAAGCCGCAGAGGTAGAACAGCCAAACGCCGCCAACGAGGGCGAACGGCAGGGACAGCATCACAATCAGACAACTGGTCAGACTTCGGAAGTGCAGGTAGAGCAGCAGGAAAATAACAAAGACGGTCAACGGCACAATCACCCGCAGACGCTCCTCTACTTCCTGCATATTCTCGAACTGGCCGGACCAGACAATCGAGTAGCCGCCTGGCAGAATAAGTTGCTGCTCAATCACCTGTCTCGCTTCCTGCACGTAGCCGCCTACATCGCCGTGGTCAAGATCAACGTACACCCAGACGGTGGGCCGGGCGTTTTCCGACTTGATCATCACCGCTCCCTTGTTGAACCCGATCTCGGCAATCTCGCCAAGCTGCACGCGGCGGCCCTCAGGAGTGAAAAGAACGGTTCGTGCCAGGCTCTCAGGACTGTCGCGGAGTTCACGAGGATATCTCACGCTTATGGGATACCGTTCGAGACCTTCGACTGTTCTGGCCACGTTCATACCGCCGATGGCAGATTTGACGACGTCATGGACGTCGGCAACGCGAAGACCGTACGAGGCGGCAAGGTTACGGTCAATATCGATATCGAGATAGTTGCCTCCGGTCACTCGCTCGGCATAAACGGATCTCGTACCGGGGACCTTCTTGATGATCGATTCAATCCGTTTGCCGATTGCGTTGAGGCTATCAAGATCGGCCCCCATGATCTTGATGCCGACAGGCGTTTTGATGCCGGTCGCCAGCATGTCGATACGCGTGCGGATAGGCATTGTCCAGGCGTTGGTCAGCCCGGGGAACTGGATAGCCCGATCGAGTGAGTCGATCAGTTTCTCCGGTGTCATGCCGGGGCGCCATTCCTCTTCCGGTTTCAGCATGATAGTCGTCTCAAGCATGGTCAGCGGGGCCGGATCAGTTGCGGTTTCCGCTCGGCCGACCTTTCCGAGAACCCGTTTTACCTCAGGAAACGAGGCGATGATCCGGTCGGTCAGTTGGAGGAGTTCGCGCGCCTTGCTTATTGATATTCCGGGCAACGTGGTCGGCATATACAGCAGATCGCCCTCGTAAAGGGGCGGCATGAACTCGCTGCCAATCTGCCGCAGAGGAATGACGGTCAGCCCCATGCCGACCAGAGCGAGGATGATTACGAGCGTTTTGAAGCGCAGAACCCAGTTCATTATCGGGCGGTAGACCGCGATTGAAATCCTGGATATCGGGTTGCGTGATTCGGGAACCATATGTCCTTTGATGAACAGGGCAATCATGGCGGGAATGACCGTGATTGACAGCAATGCCGAGGCCGCCATTGCGAACGTCTTGGTATATGCCAGCGGTCTGAACAAGCGTCCTGACTGCCCCTCCAGCGCCAGTACCGGCAAAAACGATATGGTGATTATGAGCAGTGAAAAGAACAGCGCCGGACCTACCTCGCGCGCGGCCCGGATGATCGCCGCGAGACGGTCCTTTTCTCCACCCGGCTGCTCCAGGTGCTTGTGGGCGTTTTCGACCATGACCACGGCCGCATCGACCATTACGCCGATGGCAATCGCAATTCCTCCCAGTGACATGATATTGGCGTTTATCCCCAGGAGATGCATCGCGAGCACGGACAGGAGGACACCTGCAGGAAGAGTAAAAACAGCCACGAAGGTCGAACGGACGTGGAGCAGGAACAGCAGCGTGATTATGATAACCACAATCATCTCTTTGACGAGAGTCGTCCATAGAGTCTCGGTCGCGCGGTCAATCAGGTCCGAGCGATCATAGACGGGGACAATCTCCAGGCCGGGAGGCAATCCGGATCGTAGTTCGTCCAATTTCTTCTTGACGGCGTCGATAACCTTTCGCGCATTCTCTCCCCAGCGCATAACGACAATGCCACCGACGGTCTCCCCCTCCCCGTCGAGTTCGACCAGCCCTCTGCGGATATCGGGACCGAACGTAACGTTGGCCACAGAGGAGAGCAACACAGGGGCGCCGCTGGAGGAGATATGGACGGGAATGCCGCGCAGATCGTCCAGGTCGCCTATGTACGCCTGACTTCGCACCATAAACTCGGTTTCTCCCAGCTCGATCAGTTTGCCGCCGACCGCACTGCTTGACCGTTTCACGGCGTTGATCACGTGATTGATCGGAATGCCGTAAAATTCGAGCTTCTGTGGGTCAACCTCAATCTGGTACTGGCGTACGAATCCGCCCACTGATGCAACCTCGGATACGCCGGGAACCGTGGACAATTCGTACTTGAGGAACCAATCCTGGATTGAGCGAAGATCGGCCAGATCGTGAGCGCCGGAACTGTCCACCAGCGTGTACTGATACACCCAGCCGACGCCGGTGGCATCGGGACCCAATTGCGGCGTCACTCCTTCCGGAAGTCGACCGGCCAGGCTGTTGAGGTACTCCAGCACGCGGCTTCGGGCCCAGTAGATATCGGTTCCGTCCTCGAATATGATGTAAACGAAGGAAAGGCCGAAATACGAGTATCCGCGGACTGATTCTGCTCCGGGAACGGCCAACATGGCAGTCGACAGGGGATATGTGACCTGGTCCTCGACAACCTGTGGCGGTTGCCCGGTGTAGTTGGTCTGGACGATGACCTGCACGTCGGAGAGGTCCGGGATAGCATCAACCGCAATCTCATTTGCGGCGTACACGCCAGCCAGGAGGACGAACGCAGTGATCGCAAGCACCAGCCAACGGTTATTGACGGAGTATTCAATGATTCTGTTAATCATGGTTCACTCTGTTCCCTGTGTCGGTTCGGTCCAGTTTTTTGGTCGGCATTCCGCAGACGGAGCATGGATCGTCAGTGCTGCGCACGTAGGCGCACTCTCGCATGGGACATCGATATACCTCGGTGTTCTCGGTCTCCTCGACCGGCACCAGAGCCATGCCGCATCTGGCGCAGTCTCCCTCGCCGTACTGAAGGACATCGAAGTGCGACGGCATCGGACAAGTGTAGATACCGCTCAACCCGGCCGGGTCGTGCCCGGAGTGACCTTTTGACGTCTCGTTACCACCGGCAGGAGACGACCCGTGGTCATGCTGACGCGGAAGATCAATTGCTTCGCTGAGTCGGGATTCTGAGTCCAGCAAGAACTGGCCGGACGTTACTACGAGCTCACCCGCCTGGAGTCCCGAAACAACTTCGATAAGATCGCCGTCTCCCACGGCACCTGTCTTGACGGTGCGGGGTTCAAACGAACCGTCGTCGAAACAGACATAGACTATCTCGCGGTCGCCGGAGTTGATAATGGCCAGACGTGGAATAGTCAGCGACTTGTCGCCTGCTTCAGACTCAAGGGTAATCTCTGCGTACATTTCAGGTTTGAGCGACAGGTCGGCGTTGTCCAGGTCGATTCTGATCTCTGCCTGCCCGTGCACGTCGAGATACGGAGAGACGTAGCTAACGAATCCTTCTACCTGCCTTTGAGACAGGTGAGGCAGCACAACTGCAGCCCTGCTCCCCACGCTGATATACGGCAGATCCTGTTCATAGGCATGGCCCACCGCCCAGACCCGCGAAATATCTGCTATCTGATAAAGTATCGTGCCGGGTTTGAGGAGGTCACCGTGGACAACAGATTTGGAAACAACAACCCCGGTCGCGGGGGACTGTACGATCATCGTTCGTTGGATCTCACCGGATTCGCGAAGGCGCTCTATTTGATCGGCAGAAATGTCCCAGTTTTCGAGGCGATGGCTCGAAGCCTCCGACAGTTCAGCCATGTGGGAGTCGCCCGCTCCGGAGTCCGGGGCGCTTCGCAGTGCGACCAGAAACTCCTTCTGAGCCGCCACCAGTTCAGGGGAGTATATCTCCAGAAGAGGCTGTCCCTCAACGGCCTCTTCTCCCTCGTGGTCGACAAACAACCGCTCCACCCATCCGGGGAACTTCAGATTCACTGATTGAATCATCGGCTCCGCGATGTCGATCTTGCCGAAGACACGGATTCGTCGCGAAAGTGGGCGGTAGGTTGCCTCCGCAGTCCTGACGCCCATGTTCTGGCGGGTAGACGGATCGATAACCAGGCTGCCGTGACCGTCCCCTCCTTCGTCTCTCCTTGGCGTAAGTTTCATCCCGCAGATAGGACAGTAGCCCGGATCCTCGGAGATGATTTCCGGGTGCATACCGCAGCTATAGAGTTGTTTCAGAGGCCCTGCAGCAGCTTCCAGGGAGTCATGCCCCTGAAAGAGAACGTAGCCGGATCCGAGGCCGGCAGCTAAAGCGATTATGATGACGACGATGGTTTTCATTGGATCACCTCTCTGTGTGACAGGCCCGACAGTTCTTCCAAAACGGCGAGTTGCTGATGCCAGGTGGCAAGAATATGTACCCGCTGCAATCTGGCATCCAGCAGTTCAAGCTGCGCAGAAAGCAGATGCACGAAATCGAGTTGGCCGACCCGGTAGCTGATGTCGGCCGATTCCACCGCGGTCTCCGCAAGGGGAATGATCTCCCGGTCGTATCGACGGAAGTTTTCAACGAGGCGAGAGAGCGTTTGGTAGCTGTCGCGTATTTCGTATTCCAGACGACGCTCAGTCGCGAGGCGTTGTGATCTGGAGGCCTGGAGCGCCGCCTCGGCAGCTCGACTATTGTTCTTCTGTTTGCGGGAGAACCAGAGCGGAAGCGACAGTGAAACTTTGGCCGACAAGAAATCCCGGCCTTCGACCGGATCCATCAACAGGCCGTTGTCCCTTATTCGATACTCCAAACCGAGCATAATGTCCGGCCAGTACGCTGCTTTCACCAGCGATTTTCGAGCCGAGGCTTGGTCGGTGCGAACTTCAGCCCGGGCGAGCTGCGGGTTGTCCGAGGAAGCCGCCGCGAGATACGTGTCGACCGAACTGAGAGGAATCATATCGGGCAGGACAACCGTCAGATCCGTTGGTACGGTCGACATGTTGTCGGTCAGTCCGCCGATTAGAACCAGCGAGGAGGTCTGTATCTGTTGAGCTTCGGCGATTCGGTTTTCCAGCTTGGCAATGGTTGTCCGGGCGCGGAGAAGATCCTGGGCGGTCCCCGTTCCGTTTTCATAATTGGTGCGGGCAACCTCCGCCATAGCCTCAACCAGGCCGACATTCTGCACAAGGATACGCTCCTCCTCGACCCGATAGACATACTGATAGTATGCGGTCGTGATCGCCGCTACGACGTCGTCACGGATACTCTTCGTTTCGAGCCTGGAGATATCCGCCTCAAGCTCCGCCAGTCTGCTCTTCGCACCCAGTTTTCCGGGCCAGGGAATCTGCTGAGAAAGCCCGATCGCGATGCCGGACATGGGGGTCTCGCTGAGACTCAGGGATCCCTTCGGCAGGTTCGAGAGAGCGACCGACAACTGCGGATCGGGGAGACTTCCCGAGGCACGGGCAGCGTACCGGACCGATTCGTGACGATGACCCGCCGATACCACCGAGGGATTCTTTTCCAAAGCGACGGAGATCAGAGAATCCAGTACGGGCGTACCCGATTCCGTCGACGCCAGAACCCGCGAGGGACTCTGCGAGATGACTGCACATGCGGCCAGCCACAGGCTGACACAGATAGTGAACTTACACATATAAAGACAGACCTGTTCTGAAGATTAATAGCCAGAAGAACATCGCTCCCCGCCTGTTACGGCAAAGGTGCGGCTTTCCACGGATACATCAGAGAAGCCTGTCTAGATTAATAGAGCGGAGTTAGCGATATACGCAGGTGGACCGTTGACACTCGGTGATTGAATCGAGCAGATGATTCTCCCTACCACCACCGGCTCGCCCGGGAACGGAGATGATTCTATCTCCTGGCTGGCGGAGAGGTCCTGGGTGAGGTCGGGCTGGATGCCGGTCGGAATCGGCAGAGGAACGGGATACGGATCGGACTCCACGCGGCAGCCACAACGGTTTTCAAGCCCGGAATCGGCAGAGGGTTCCGATGCTTCAGGGCAGCAGCAACAGGAGGCTCCATCGATCGAGCAACCGCAACCGGTCGATCTGGCCGAGGGAAAGGCAGTCAGGGGCGCGCACAAAATGGCGGATATGATCGTAAGGACCACGGCGGCCCTGAGCCAGTCGGTCCGGTCGAACTCGAATATGTGCGCCTGATTCCTCATCTTCCTCTTAACAACTTCTGGCCGGCGTGGTTCCACAACCGAATACGACCTCGCCTCACATATAATACCTATGATGTCGTCTTTCTCCTACTTATTTCTCTCCCCGTTCAGGGACGAAAGGCGATTGTGTATCCGCCTCGTGGTCCGTATCATTCAAGGGGCAATGCATAAGCCGCAACCACAGAGTAGGACAATATGGCGTCAAATACCGAAAACTCCCACACGCCCACGAAGTACTGGACGCTTCTTGACGACGGCAAGGTTCGTTGTGACCTGTGCCATCGTGGCTGCAGTCTCAAGGAGGGCCAGCGCGGAGTCTGCTATGTCAGGATGGCTCAAGGCAGCGAGATTGTGTTGACCACGTACGGTCGATCCAGCGGGTTGGCAGTTGATCCGATTGAGAAGAAGCCGCTGAGCCATTTCTACCCGGGATCGACCGTGTTTTCGTTCGGCACCGCCGGCTGTAATCTGACGTGCAAGTTCTGTCAAAACTGGGATATCAGCAGATCTCGCGAGGCCGACACTCTTTCAGTCGAGGCGTCTCCAACGCGGATCGCTGAGGCGGCGAAAGCAAGGGGCTGCAAATCTGTCGCCTTCACCTACAATGAGCCAATAATCTTCCTGGAGTATGCGGTGGACACGGCCATTGCCTGTCATGATATCGGTGTCAAGACGGTGGCGGTGACTGCCGGCGACATCTGCGAACGTCCGCGTCAGGACTTTTTCGCCCATATCGATGCCGCCAATGTCGATCTGAAGGCGTTCACCGACCGCTTCTACCGTCAACTCTGTGGAGGACATCTTGAGCCGGTGCTGGATACCCTGATCTATCTCAAGAACGAGATATCAGTCTGGCTGGAGTTGACCACGTTGCTGATTCCCGGAGAAAACGATTCGGACGCCGAACTGGACGAGATGACCAGCTGGGTTGTCGATCGATTGGGACCGGACGTTCCGATGCATTTCACCGCTTTCCATCCGTCCTGGAAGATGATGAATCACCCGCCCACTCCGTCCAAGACGCTGATGAGGGCAAGAGAGATTGCGATCCAAAACGGTGTCAGGTACGCATATACGGGGAATGTTCGCGACGTGCACGGCTCCAGCACCTTCTGTCATGGTTGCGGTGAGTTATTGATCGGCCGCGACTGGCACCGGTTACTGAAGTGGAACCTGACAGCCGAAGGTTGCTGTAGGGAGTGCGGGACGGTTTGTGCAGGGGTGTTTGGGGAAGCGCCGGATTCGAAGCCAGAGTAGGTATTGAGTAGATCGAAACCAACGCGACTGCGTTGCCCTGGAGTTTCGACATTGAATCGTCAGAACCGCAGGGGTTCTGACCTGCAGGAGACTCATCCGGGTGCAATCAATCGGCGTCCGACAAAAAACGGCACAAAAAAACGGCCGGAGAGTGCTCCGGCCGTCAGATTTTCCAAGACAGATCGTCTATTTCTTCATCCGGCGACGAACTGCTACTCCAACCATGCCGAGGCCGAAAAGCAACATAGTGGCCGGTTCCGGGACCGCGTAAGAGTAGTCCATCATCAGGACTGCACGATCCAGTCTGATTGCACTTTCGCTGGCAAAAACTTCGGCACCAAGCGTTCCGCCGTTCCAGAAGCCCTCTTCCTGAACGTTAGTCAGGACATAAGTAGTATTGTCAGACCAACGGTAGTTGAGCGGATCCCAATCCCAAGTACCCTGGATGGCGATCTGGTTACCGGCTTCGTCGATGAACTCGCCATCGATTTTCAGCTTCGCACGAAGGATTTCATCCGGCGGAACCTGAAGGTTTTTCGGCAGTTTGTGCGACCAGGCAAGGTGATCTTCCTGAAAGTCGGACCCGATCCAATAGCCGTCAGTATGGCCATCGGGCTGGTCACCCGCCCAGAAGTCTACCACAGATGCGTACATGTAGGTAGAAGTCTGACCGTCTTCCCAATAACGGAAATTCCGGTGGGTAGTCTCGCTCATCATCGGCAAGGCATACGTCTGCGCCGACATAGCAATGAAGATGAACGCAACAGCCAATAGGAGTGTAATTTTCCGCACCTTTATTCCCTTTCGATTCGGTTCTTGAGCACAATATATTGCTAGATACATAACAATTTCCGTGCCCATAAAAATACCCATTGTCCTGCAACAACTTAGAGATACAACCTAAAGAAAACCGGCACCTATTAATCATAAAGTTGCAAATAAATTCGCAATTCTATACGTTTCGAATACAATTTTCGGTGGATAACGCCTGGCCGAAGACGCCCTAGCAGGTTGCCTATCAACAAGTTAGATGTCCACTTTCACCGCCAGCAGGCATGGGTTTTTGCGACGTTCTCGCGCGATTTCAGGAACCGGTTTTGGTTGACATTCGCCGACAACTTGGTCTTTTTATCCTCTGGCGCAAAGAGAAAACGCATCTTCGGGGAGGCACATTGGACAGTAATAGTTTTTGGCTGGCAATCTCTTTTCTCGCATATACTTGCGTGATTGTCGGCGTCGGTCTGTACTCGTCCCGCGTTCGCAAAAAGACGACTGAAGAGTTTGTTTTGGCCAACCGTGAACTAGGCCCCTGGGTCTCGGCATTGTCGGCATCTGCCTCGGCGGAGTCGGGTTGGGTTATGCTAGGTCTGGTTGGCGAGGCATATCTTTTTGGCATGTCGGCCTTCTGGATAGTGCCGGGAATAGCTGCCGGTTACCTGTTCAACTGGTACGTAATAGCCGAGCGGCTGCGAAAGAGCACTGCCGGAAGCGGGGCAGTCACTCTGCCGCAGTATATCTTGCAGCGTTTTGATCCGAAATCCGGCGCTTTGCGGTTCATATCGGTGCTGATAGTCGCCGTCGCCATGCTCACTTACGTGGCCGCACAGATGAATGCAGCGGGAAAGGCATTCGAGGCGACGTTCTCGGTCGATTACATCTGGGGAGTACTGATAGGCGCGGTCATTATTCTGACCTACACGGTTATCGGCGGATTCCGGGCGGTGTGCTGGACCGATGTCGTCCAGGCGGTATTCATGGTGCTGGCGCTGATCGGCATGCCAATAATCGTACTTGTGGAACTTGGCGGTTTCGAGAGTTTTCTGACGATGGCAAGAGAGTCCTCGCCCGACATGCTCAGCTTCACCTCGGGGAAGGCCGGGTTCGCTCTGTTCGGCTTTGTCATAGGATTGCTCGGAATCGGCCTGGGATACCCGGGACAACCGCATATCCTTTCTCGGTTTATGGCGGCCAAGAACACTGAAACCGTGAAAAAGGGACGCCACATTGCGCTCGGTTGGATGGTGCTTTCGTATCTGGGTGCGGTGTTTTTCGGTCTGTTCGCCAAGGTGCATTTTGGTGTCATAGCCGACCCGGAGCAGGCGCTTCCGTTGGCTGTGAGCGAGTTCCTGCCTCCGATACTCGGCGGGTTCGTGGTTGCCGCGATTGTGTCTGCGATCTGCTCCACCGCCGACTCACAACTGATCGTGGTCTCAACGGTACTTTCGCGTGACATCTGGCCTCTTTTCCGTGGGCGGAGCGCCTGCAACTCGACTGCGAGTTTCCTGGAAACGCAGTTCGCTGACCGCATGGTGTTGATCATCCTCGGGCTTGTAGCGGTTGGTCTGGCCGCTTTTGAGAGCCGCGTGATTTTCGAGTTCGTGCTGTATGCCTGGTCGGCGCTGGGGGCGTCGTTCGGACCGGTAGTGTTGCTTGGCTTGCTTTGGAAGGGGGCGAACAAATCGGGTGCGATTGCCGGTATGCTCACAGGTCTGGTTGTAACGGTTGTCTGGCGCAACGTGCCGATGCTGAAAACACAGATGTATGAACTGATACCGGCGTTTATTCTGGCCTTTGTGGCGGTGGTGATTGTGAGTTGGTTGGCGGGTGAACCCAAGAGACTGCACTAGGCCGAGGGCGCCGACTCGTCCCCCGCCAGGAAACGGCTCTATCGCCAGCCCTCGAATCCGTATACCGTTTCTGTTTTTGGGACAGCCCCTGGAACCCCCTGGCAGTCACGGAGTTTGAGGCTGCAGCAACTATACTGCTTGTTTGGTGTCGACAGCATAGCCGTTGTTTTCGACCAAACCGTCCTTGAGGCGCACGACACGATCCACCTGACCGGCAATGGACATATCGTGCGTAATCATAATAACCGTCTTGCCGCTTTTCCAAAGCTCGTTGAACATCTTGACGATTTCACCGCCCGACTTGCTGTCGAGATTGCCCGTCGGTTCGTCGGCAAGGATAATATCCGGTTCGTTGGCCAGAGCACGGGCGATTGCCACGCGCTGCATTTCACCGCCGGACATCTCGGTCGGTTTGTTGTTCATCTTGTCCGCCAGTCCCACGCGCGCCAGTAGCTCGGCTACGCGCTTGCGACGTTCACGCGCTTTGACTTTGGCAAACAACAACGGAACCTCAACGTTTTCCGCCGCGGTTGCGTAAGGCAGGAGATTGAACGCCTGGAAGACAAAGCCGATCTTCTGGTTGCGGATGTCGGCCAATTCGTTTGAGCTAAGCGTGTTGACCTTACGACCGTCAAGACTGTACTCACCGTCGCTGGGAACATCGAGGCACCCCATGAGATTCATCAGAGTCGACTTGCCTGAACCGGAAGGACCGATCACGGCGATCATCTCGCCGCTGGCGATCTCAAGGTCGATTCCTTTGAGGGCATCGAATGTGACGGTACCGGTCTGGTATGTCTTCCGGACCTGTTTCATGCTTATGACTGAACTCATATCGTGCCTCTCTATTCTCTCTACTCGTACCGGAGTGACTCTACGGGGCTGGTCGAAGCGGCTTTCATCGCCGGGAAGATACCTGAGAGCAGTCCCATGATCCCGAGGATGACCACAACCACTATACCTATTTCGATTGAGATTGTTGGCCGTCCCATCATCTCCAGGACTTCTGATTCGATAGGCATGCGCTTGAATCCTTCGGTCAGGATGTAGCTTACAGTAATCCCGCCGCCGCCGCCGACAAACGTGATTATCAGCGCTTCTATCAGGAACTGCCACAGGATAACAGACTTGCGTGCACCGACTGCCATCTTGATGCCGATTTCGCGCGTGCGTTCTTTGATCGAAACGTACATAATATTGGCAACACCAACACCGGCAATCAATAACGTCAGTGCTCCGATGATGCCCAGGAAAATCTTTATTCCGAACAGGATGTTGGTCATTTGTTTGGCCCCCTCGACCACGTCCCAGATGCTCAGTGCACGGTCATCGGCGGGATCAAACTTGAATTTGGCTCCGAGGACCTCAAAGAGCTGGCCTTCGATCGCTTTCATGTCATCCAGATTGTGTGCCTGATAGACAATGTTGTTTAGATACCTATGACCGAAGATAGCTTTGAAGGCCGTTGCCGGAATAGATATCTTGTCGGCATCCGGTCCACCATAACTGCCCATTTGGTATTTCTTCACCATCACGCCAACCACGGTGAACGGGGTACCATGGACGAAGATCGTCTCCCCCACAGCTTCCTTATCGCCGAACAAACGCTCTTTCAGCTCATCGCCGAGGAACGCGACACGCCGTTTATTCGCCATGTCGAGTTCGTTGATCATGCGGCCACCCATCTCGGGAAGATGGTTGCGCATCTGTTCGAATTCAGGCGTGATGCCCGTTACGTGTTCGCTGAGGATGACGTCGCCGTACTTCACTTTCACGCCCCAGCGGGAGTACTCCTCGCCTATGCGCGAAATCGCCGGAATGCGGGATTCTATATAGTCAACGTCATCTGGCGTGAAACGAATCGGGCGACCTTTCCCAAGACCCTTGAACGGAATCGTGGTCTGCCCGCCCCAGAGGATCGCGATACCTTCGCCAAGTCCCCGCTTCTGGATGGTCATCTGGCGCTGGAGGCCTTCGCCAAACCCCAACAGCAACATGATCGAGATAGTACCCCAGCCGAGAGCCACAAGTGTGAGGGTGATCCGTTTCTTCTGCTTGCGGAAGTCGCGAATGAACAGGTTGTACAGCGTGGTAACGTGCATGGTTTCTCTCAGAAGAGTTTCAGGGCCTGAACCGGCTGAAGGTTAGCGGCTCGTCGGGCCGGAAAAATGCCTGCCATCAAACCGATGATACCAAGAAGCACGGTTACGATTATGCCGCCCCAGAAATCAACACTGGGTACGCCGATGTATTCCTCGAGCTGGAACATGGGGACCGCCTTGATGAGAACGCAGGCGAAGAGGAATCCGAGCGTGCCGCCCACAGCCGTGATGAGGAGCGTCTCAAATACGAACTGGGCGAGGATCGAGCTCTTGCGCGCGCCGAGGGCCATTTTGATACCGATTTCCTTGGTCCGCTCTTCCAGCACTACGTTCATGATGTTCGTTACACCGATGGCACCGGTGATCAATGTGGCCACGCCGATTCCTACGAGAAACCACTGAAAGGCCAGGAAGAAGTTCTTGAGGAAGGCAAACCCCTCGGTCGTATCCCATACTGCCAGAGCGCCGTCATCAGTGGGATCGAATTTGTACTTGGCACCGAGAATCCTGAAGACCTCTTGTCGACTGATCTCACCGCTGAACTCCGGTTTGCACTGCACGACGAAATCGTCGGAGTAACGTTCGGAGAACATCGCCTGATACGTGCTGTTGGGTATGAACGCACAGCGATTGTCGCGTCCGCGGTACGAACTGTCCTGGTCCTTCGTCTTCATAACGCCAACCACGGTGAACGGCATACCGTTGGCGAGTAGCTGCTGACCGACAGCATCTTCATCACCGAACAGGTCTTCTTTGAGCTTGTCACCGAGAAAAATGACGCGGCGACGCAGATCAAGATCCATCTCGTTGATGAAGCGTGAACCAAACTGCGGGATGAGATTTCGCATCGGTCCGTAGGCGGGCCAGACGCCGACGACATCCCGGCGAGTGTTCTGCGTGCCGTACTTGAGATACATACCGCGACCGTTCTCAGGGGATATGGCCTGGATCGTCACGGCCTTTGATCTGACAAATGCAACATCGTCGTCGGTCGGTCGAATACGCCGTCCCTTGGGCAGGCCCTTGAATTCCTTGGCGGTAATACCGGGCCAGAAGATGGCGATATTCTCGCCCATCCCCTTCTGGGATTTCATCTGAGCCTCGCCGATCCCCTTGCCGAATGCAAACAGTAGTACGATTGAGCAGGTCCCCCAGAAGATGCCAAACATGGTCAGGGCCGAACGAAGCTTCTGGCGACGCAGATCGTTCAGAAATTGCTTAATGGAAACAAAGACGTTCATATCTTACTCAATGAATCCCGCTTACTCGCCGGTTATCTCTTTCGGGGGACGCTCAACAAGCAGTTCACCTTCTTCGAGACCGTCGAGAATCTCGATATTGATTCCGTCGGAAAGCCCTACTTCGATATCCCTTGTCGTGATCGTGCCGGTGGTGTCTTTGACTTCACAGGTGGCTGCGGAATCTTCGATTTTGATCAGGCGTTCCGGCACTAACAGGATGTCGACTTTCTTGGTAATCATAACGTCGGCGTTGGCGCTGTATCCGGCGCGAAGGAAGTTGTCTCCGGCGTCGGCTATCTCAACCTCTACCTCGAACATGGTGGCGCCGTCCTCACGGTGCGCTTTCGGCGAAATCGTCCTGAGTTTGCCCATAACTTTGGCATTCGGCAGGGCACCGATCTCAAGTTCGACTTCCATGCCGGTGCGGAGCTTGCCGACATCGATTTCATCGACATTTCCTTTGAAGACAAGGTCTTCCATGTAGGCAAGAGTCATTAGCTCGGTGCCGGACTGGTAGGACGTAAGCGGCACCACGGGATCACCTTCTTCAACCGAAAGCGACAGGACGGTACCGTTGATGGTTGACTTGATAATGTTGTCAACCTCGCGGTCGGCGACCTGCGTGCGCCCGGACTCGATAAGGGCAAGTCTCTCCTCGGCGAGCTTGAACCGGAGCTCAGCTTCTTCGTAGGCCGCGAGTTTGGACTCGTATTCCTGGCCGGAGATGAGGCCCTTTTCCTCCAGGGTTACAGCGCGATCATACTCACGCTTCACATTTGCAAACGTGACCTGAGAAAGCTCCACCTGTCGGGAGGCTTCGGCAAACTCAAGCGGAGTCGGATCGGGCGCGATATCAAACAGCGGGTCGCCGACTTTGACCGGGTCACCGATTTCGACAAAAGTCTTGCGCACCAATCCGCCAATCTTTGACTTGACTGCGATCTGCTTGCGGGGTTCAATCTGCCCCACAGCAAGCGCTTTGGCGATTATGTCGCCCCGGGCAACCGGGATTGTGCGGGGGCCTTCCTCTTTGTTTGCGGATCCATCCGAAACAAGAAAGAAGATTGCTGCCGCCACAACGACAATCACGAACCCGAATACGATTACTTTCTTAACCATTGATCTTACTCCAGAACGAAGGACCTGCCTGCCAATCTTACTAGCTTAGGTGTACGTCGCATATTGACGAGGGTTGCAAACGGAGTCTACTATTGAAAGATATCAACACTCCCGTCATTGGTCTATCGGACAGCCTATGGAATCACAATGTTGCAGGATTTCCCCGAAATCGGGCAGTTCCCGTGGATGGGCGTTTGGATTTGATCAGCAGCGACAGCAATTCCGTAAGATGCTGCTGCCAAGGCAGATAAGCGGGAGTCAGGGCTGGCGCACGGTAGAAGTAGTGAACAAAAAACGGCCTCCGGAGCTATCTCCAGAGGCCGCGTCAACCAGTATGCGAGTTGCTTGCGTCAACTAGTGCGCACTAAGAGTTCCATTCCTCATGGCAACCGGGTGAGAGTCACCGGGATGGCCGGGGAGTCCGTTCGGGTCGCCTGTAGTGATGTAATTGATCGACGACCGCAACAAACCCATTGCGTAGCGTGTGTTGTGAATGCCGTTTGAACGATCTTCGTGGACAAAAACCCAGTTGAAGACAGCGCCAACAGAGTCAGCATCTGTGACGACCAGACCGTCGGTAGGCTCCCAGGCGTCGTCGTCGGCGATGTACTCAAGGAGTCCAGCCGCGATCAAGGCCGTCTGCAACTCGTCCATCAGGTCTTCAATCTCTGTCGCAACGCCTTCGGTATCGTCGCCGTCGTCGTCAAAGTCATAGGCGGTCACGCGATCGAAATCATCGATTTCCGTATCGTTGACATGGCAGCCGTCGACGTTACACGCGTCGGTGTTCTCACCCTCTGCTTCGGACGCCATCCAGAACGTGTGGCCGCCGAGCTGATAAGTAATCCCCACATCGAAGTGACACTTGACACAGCCGTCAGTTACACCCTCAGTGTGCCATGAGTTGGCGTAGCTGTAGCCGGCGTACTCATAGGCATTCTCACCGATCAGCATGTCTGACTGGGGACCGTGGTGCGGGCCAAAATGGCCGCTCAATTCGGTATCGTCTTCCACATAAGTGTCGACATCACGACGGCTCTTATGGCAACTTGCACAGAGGTTTCCTTCGTTGCGGTTGAACACGGCGCCATTCCCGAGAGTCACGGCAGCAGTGGTTCTCAACTCGAAATCGCCATTCTCGTGTGGATCGTGGCAGGTGAAGCAGCCGATGGCATTCGCGGCAGTTGTGCCGATATCCTCGCCGGTGACGACCTCAATAAACCCCTCACTGATGTGACAGGCCCGGCATGATCCGGAGTTTCGGTCGATGGTCTGGCCGGATGCGTGCCGTGAGACTTCCCACTGACGAACGGCCAGCACAACGTCGGCTCCGAGAGCATTCGCGCCGTCATGGCAGGCGAAGCAGTTTTCCGACGCATTGGTTTGCACCACAACATCTCCGGTAATCTCTCGATCACAGCCGGCAATGAACACGCCGAGAATTCCCAGAGCGAGCAGCAGTAGTTTGATCTTGCCCATACTGTCCTCCATACGGACTCTATGTTTCCTGATTGTATTTCCTGGTAACACGGCTACATCTCCTTGATCAAGTTGATGGTCACTATGTTGGCCGTATAATACTCTGTGTACAGCGCCGAGGGGTCGATGTAATTGTCGAAGTTCTGAATCGAGAGTTTGACCTCCAGCCGATGTCTGGGGCGGAACTCCCACGCAATGGCTCCCCTCAGGTTGGACCTCTCGTAATCAAGGTCCTGTTTGGCGCGCAGATAGGTGGCACCCAGTTTGATGTCGAACTGTCCCAGAAGCGATATCGATTCATAGTCGCCGCTCAAGACATGTTCTCGATAAGCAAACATGCCGCTGTCGTTGGTGAAGTCGCCATCCGAGTAGCTATAGGCAACAGAGAACGTACCCCATTTACCGGATGAATAGAAGAGATCGGTCGCAACCTCGACAAAGTCAGCGCTGTAGGCGATGCCTCTGCTCAGATTACCGTCGGTGCTCTCATCGTAGCCGCGATAGCCATCGTTCTCTGTCTTGCGGTTTTTGATCTTCAGATTGACGCCACTATTCTCCCTGCGGTACTTGACCGCGGTCCAGAGACGCGTGTAGCTCTTCTCTCCGGTCAAACTGGGACCGTCGTTTATAGTGGTTTGCTCGTTGCCGTATCCCAATTTGACTGTCAGCCCTGTAACCGGTTTGCACCACCCGGAGAGGAAGTAACCGCTGACTGCCTTGTCCAGGAAGGCGTCATCGGTAGTGCGATAACGATAGCCAACCGTAGCACCAGACCTCTGATGCCAGTTACGGCTGACGTACAGAGCATTCAAGATATTGTCAGTAGCTACGACATCGCCTGTGCGGCGCGATCTGTCGAATAGACCGCTGTACTTGAAAGTGTAATCCGCAAGAAAATAAGTGACACCGCCCCAGAAGGCATTGGTCGTCAACGTATCCTCTTGCGTACGAACTTCGGCTTTGTAATGCTGAAAGCCGGCATTGATCAGCAAATCGTCGCGGGTCGGAACCGGGGCGGCCGCGACCAGACGAATCCTGCTGGTCAGTCGGTCTGACCGATCTTCGGTTTCATCGGTAAACTTCGATGACCGATACTCAAACGTGGCAGTGCGACGGTCACGGGCATATCGTACACCGAAATTGCCGGTGGTCTGAGCGTAATCAATTTTGCGCGAGGCACCGCCTGACAAAAACAGATCGTGGCTGGTGCCGTGTCTCAGGATTCGATCCAACCCGCCAAACAATCGAACTGACGGGATCGGCTGAACCCACGCCTGGCCTCCGGCCAACCGGCGTCGGGTGAAATCGCTGCCGTCGGTTGAGTAGTTTCGCCGATACTGATTGTGTCTGAGCGTAAGCCCGTATTTGCCGGACCTGGTAAGACCGACTCGCAGATTGCGATTGTTGAGCGTGATGTCTCTCAGGTCGCCGTACAGCCTGGTGCCGTCGTCAAAACGGACACTGAATCGTTCCAATGATAACGACAGGCCGGGGTACGTGTTGTAGCTGGGCTGATTGACAGCGTGGCTGCCCTCTTCGTCCAGGACCACAAGTCCCACTCTGGTAGTGCCGCTGAAATCAGTAGCGTTCACAAAGGAGCAGAGACAGAGGACAGAAACCGCCAGCAAGCATAACGGGATTTTCTTGTTCATCGCTTCTCTCCTCAATTCTCTACGTTATGGCAGAAACAACCGCCGGGACCATCGCCCATTTTGGTGCCCAACATCGGATCCAGAAGGTTCGGGCCGTCGTAGGAACCGTGGACCTGTGTATGACAAACCATGCAATCGACATCTGCCCAGCGACCGTTGTGGGCCACCGCGTGTCTGACCGGGACCCCATGACACTGGCGACAGAGGCCGTTCCCCGGTTGTTTAAGCAGCTGTTCGGTGGAACTTCCGTGCGGCGAGTGACAGGCAACACACCCTTCCCCGTCGGCGCTGAAGGAACTGGTCGCCTCATGCTCGTGAAGGAACGGGCCTGCCTGATCGGGGTGGCATTTTAGACAGGTTTCGCTCCGGCCGTGCCCCAAATCGGGGCTGGCGCCGGTGAAGTCGTGACACGACCAGCAGGTCAGGATTTCTTCTGCTAACGGATGGGACGAGCGCCGGGCGAATTGTCGGTCAATGCCGGTGTGACACTTGCCGCAGAAGTCGCCGCCGTTGTCAAGCAGCAAACGGGTCGTTTGGCTGTGAACACTGTGGCAACTGATACACGACATACCCTCGGTCTGGTGTGGATCGAATCCGACCTTATCCAATTCAAGATGCGGTTGATGGCAATTGGTGCAGGTGGCTATGATGCCGGCGGCATCGTCGCGCGCCGGGACGGATATATTATCTACTGAGGGATCTTCCGAGTGCTGTTCGCCGCCACGATGACAATCTCCGCACATGACAGCATTATGATCGTGGGTGGTGCCCTCTAACGAAGCGGCCATCTCTTCGTGACAGTCCAGGCAGTCTTCCGCTGTCGCCACCTCGCCCCCCAGGCAACAAACTCCAACAATCAATCCCAATTTCACCCAATCCAGAATTCCGAACCGGTTTCGGGCGAGGCCAGCCCTGTCACGATCTGTCATATACAGCCTCCTTTTTCCTATTGTCATCGAGTTCGATCTGTTTTTAAGAGTCTGCCCCTGAGTGTAACATGACACTCCCATGACATTACGTACTCAGGTTAATGAGACTACATCGACTTGACAAGTCTTTTTTCACTCGTTTGATGGGATTTTTCCGCAAAGATAGTCGTCTCATGGCCTAATGTTCACCAAAGTGGGCAGGATGACAGCCGCTTATGAAAATCGGAGTATTGCTGACAGTTAATGTCTTCGCGTTGTCCAACTCGTTGGCGGGAAGTGGGTTGCTCTCTGTCTAGCTGAATCGCATAACAAGCCGAAAGGCTGGCTGAGTATACCAGTAGGGGAACTCAGTCAAATATGGCGGGCCATAGTAAGATTCGCCCCCCAGAACTCCGAGTCTGAGTACACGTACGCCAAGTACGACGACGACAGTCGGATATCAGTATTTTTGTGGGTGGTGGGCGGCAGACGCCAGTGACACCGTGTGTCCTCGTCTGCCCTTCGGTCATTGACCAAACAGCATGGTAGTTTTCCGTGGGCGGCAGACGCCCTCGTCTGCCCCTCGGCAGCTTCGTAGTTTCTTCGCAAGGACGGCAAAGTGCTCGCCGAGTATGACCCGGTAAACGAGCAGTACCTGAACAAGTACATCTACGCCGGCTCACAGCGCATCGCTACGCGTGACGACCGGGAAGGTGAGGACCGGCTGTACTTCTACCTCAACGATCACCTCCGGTTGGTGATTGACTCGGTTGGGAACCGTCGGGATACACACCAATACTACTGTTTTGGTGGCAACGCCGGAGAGACAGTGGGAACCGGGCAGGCGTACAAGTACACGGGTAAACCGCTTGACGTTGAGCACGGCCTGGACCTTTATTACTACGGTGCTCGGTACTACGACGCGGAGTTGGGTCGTTTCACGCAGATCGACAGATTCCGGAAGAAGTATCCAGCGCTGGCGCCTTATCAATACGGAGCGAACTGTCCTATCGTGATTATCGATATTAATGGCGACTCGCTTTCGGTCGAGGTGTTCACGGGAACTGCGCAGGATAAGGCTGTGGTTGAGACAGCCATAAAGACAATCGAGAATGCAGGGCCTATCGGTTCAATGATAATCGGGATTGTCAAATCGAATGACTTTCCGAACGTGATCAGAGTTGGAGCACATCCTCAGTCACCAAATGCGCCAGTCGCTGTGCCCGTCGACGCGAAGAAGGCCAGCACTCCTGGTCAGGGGTCAGAAGCTGATGTGTTCACAGATCCGAATGTGGTAGTGTCGGAGCAAACTCCCTCTGGCGGGACACGTACTGTTCCACTTGAGGTGCAATTGGTGCACGAGATAATCCATGTCCTTATCGACAACATGGGCAAACGGACAACCACGACACAGACGGAGACAGAAACTCAGAATGTCGAGGAACTGGTGAGACCAGAACTCGGACATCCCAGCCGCAACAAGTAAGATACAGGTGAGAACTTATGATGAAAACTGCCGTTCTAGGTCTGATGCTTATTCTCGTGACTACTTCGTGCGCAGGTGTCAGCCCCAGGGACCAGTGCATTGGAGATCGAAACCAGATATTGGGACAGCTAGTCGACGTTTCCGGAGAGCCGGGAGAAGCAGAAGACTGCAAGAAGTGTTTTGATACGTGGTCTGAGACAGGGCTCGTTGACATGGCGTGGTCAGAAGTGGAGAAGGAGCATAACCTGGAACACATCCTGTGTGTCTGGGAGCGTGGCTCCCCCGATTCACCCTATCTACCGGCATATCACCTGAATATCCTTGCACTAACAGAAGCGGGGTATCTTCTTGTCGAATCAAGTGTCAGAGCGAAGGATACGTTGGCAGTTTCTGCACAGGTCAGCGTAGATAGTGTCACGGCCATTAACATTGCTGCTGCAGCTATCCGTCGGATTGAGGCCGACTCTGTTCAGGTTTTGTCGGGAGATGCTGAGCCAAATCACTGTTGTTGCAGCTATTTCTCTGTCACGCACAAGGGGAAGCAGAAAGTTGTCGTCCAGCACTGCAGCGCCTTCAATGACACGGTGTTTGGGTTGTTTCTGGATTCGCTGTTGTCGCCTGTAGGTATGGCGGATTCTGCGATCTCGGTTCCCCGCGAGTAACGGGCCGGGTGGCCCAAGGTAGCTGGCAACTCTCGTTCTGGGTGGCCCGTGGGCTTGCCCCGGGTCTCTAGTGCGTTTAATCGTTGATGTACTGCCTTGTCCATACTAGATTATCCACATGCCAGGGAATCCGACGCATAGTCCTCGCCACAAGTCCGGAAGAATGGCGATGGTCGAGTTTTGGCTGGTATCAAGGAGTTGAAGATGTGGAGTTGGAGATCGACGGGTACGACCTCTAGAAACCCGGGGCAAGCCTCGGGCGACCCGGCCACGGTTGTCGAAACCACAGGGGTTTCGACCTACTTATGGGACAGCCTCCAAGCCTCGGGCCAATTGCCTTGTGGATTTGCCCAAAAACGAGATATGGCGGAGGAGGTAGGATTCGAACCCACGGTACCTTGCGGCACAACGGTTTTCAAGACCGCCGCTTTCGACCACTCAGCCACTCCTCCGCAATCATGATCGCAGGTCACCACAAAGGATACAATGACCGGCCTCTAAAGTAGCACTTTCCGCCCCGGTGTCAAGAAAAAGCGGCACCCCGTCAAGAGATGCCGCTCGCTATCTTCATTCAAAACAGGCAGAATCGTTACGGAAGCTCGTCGCAGGGACCTGCATAGGTCCAGCGATAACGGGAATTCTCCCAGATCGCGGAGACATTCGTTCCGATGAACGTCACACGCGCCATCCAAGTATCGGCCAATGTGACTGTATTCGTACCATCGGTACAGGACAGACTGACCGAACCGTCGTGGCGGACCGTTCCGGCTGTCGGGCACGCATCATCGTCACTCAAATCGACCACAACGCTGTCATAGGTTGCAGTGAAGGCGAGGTCGATCTCGCAAGTCCTGGCATCTTCGGTCTCGGTGATATCTACGCTCAGTGTACCACCGCCGTCGACCGTGACAACACCTTGGTTGTGCAAATCACCGGAAATTACCCAGTTCTGGCTGGCGGCTATCTGGTCGCTGTTGCCAATGCCCTGGGCAACAACAGACATGCCGGAGCGAACTTCGTTGATGGTAGTATCCGGCCAGTGCATCGGACCGTCGTCGTTGCGAAGCTGCAGAGAGTCGGTGTAAGTAAAAGTCACCGAGTCGGTAGTGTCCGTAACGATGAGATGGATGTGCCAGTATTGTGTCAGAGTATCGTAGTCCAATTCAAACACATCAGCAGGAGTATCCACGGAAGCAAGCGCGCTTCCTGCCAGTTTCGGGCTGCGACTGGCAATATCAATGCGTCCGATCTGGTCAAGCAGATCGTCGATCATCTCGCCGGTGAAACCCTCAGCGATTTCAATAGCGCTCACTACCTGCTGAAACTGTGGGTCATTGAGACTGCCGACCTCTTTTTCGGTGGGTGTGGTTACTTCGTCATCGTCGCTGCAACCAATCATCGTCAGCGCCATCACTCCAGACAATAAGATCAAAATCGGGAAAAGCCTTTTCACAATACATCCTCCTCGAACGTAGTATTTGCTATTGATATTGTACGTTTTCAGTACGAAACAGATTGCAGCTTAGTTGTTTCTCAACCGACTGTCAACAAGATGTAATCGGCTGAGATCGGATTACCTGGGGATCGCCTGAGGACCGCCCCGATGGCCGATATGCGACGTGGACCCGTCAACATTGAAAATCTGTACCGCCCCGGCATGCCAAACGGGAGAGTCCTCGCCAGGCTCATACCGACCGTCATCGGACAACAGCGGGTCGACCGACAGGTTGCCGTTGATGTCGCTCTGCTCCCAGATATCCCGGTAGTCACCCTCGGCGTTGTTCCAAACGATGTTGTTGCGGAAATCCCATTTGGCCCAATCGCCGTAATTCCAGACTCCTACACAGGGGCAAATCCACTGGTCGCGCCAGCCGTTTCCGGTGATGATATTGTTGATGATTCTCCCCCGGCAGTCGGTCGACCAGGGAGCAATACCGCAGTTGCCGTTGCGATGGATGACGTTGTTAATCGCCTCAAGGCACGACTGCCCCGCCGCGGCCACACCCCAACCAAGGTTATCGTGGACGATATTGTTGCGAGCGATAAGAATCGAGTTGCCGAACGATCCGATCCCTTTCCAGTAGCCCGACACCTCGTTCCGATAGGCCAGGCAGGTAGCATCCCAGGTAACGCCGATTCCGACGCCACGTCCGTTCCGTATGAGACAATCGGACACGGTCGCGGTGGCGCCACGATAGAGCGCGATACCGTCCCAACCGTTATTGAGTATGTGGCATGCTCGGACGATGATCTCAGACCCTTCCCGGCCGAACACACCTCCGATTCCGACAACCAGCGAAGTATCCGACGAGCGATTCTTATTATCCCGAATATCTACCTGTTCAATGAGTACCCGGCTACGTCGAATGACTACTGCTGCATCGGTAGCGCTGCCGTTGCTGTCGCGCTTCCCCCCCGTAATCGCCAGATCCCGAATGATCGTACCGTTAGCGTTTTCGAGATAGATACCGTAGCCGGCATTCGTGATGAGAACAGTACTATCCCGTCCTTTGCCGAGAATCGTCAGTCCCTTGCCGATAATCCTGAAGCCTACGGAGGCCGAGACCTCCGTTTGCGGATTTTCGCAGTTGCCGCACAGTGGATCCTGATAGGAACGCGGAACAGCCGTGAATTCCCTGGCTCCCAGCAACAACGTGTCGCCGTCGGCAGCATGGTCGATTACCGCCTGCAGGTCGGTGCCGCGCTCAACCGTGAATGTGACCGCTCCGGTGGAGACGGCGATGAATGAAAACGCGGCAATAATCAATACCGCTATGATAAGACGCATAATGCCAGAGTTGTAAAACGAATTGCCCCGACTCGAGGTTCTAGTCAGCCCCCTCGTCGTCATTCAATTCGGCCCAGAGTTTGCGAGCGCGGCGAATGTGGGGAATCGTAATCGAGCCTCCCACAACCAACCCGACCGCCATGACCTCGTCGAACTCTTTGCCCGTAACGTTGAGTTTGCCGGCCTGAATCGTATGGTACTTGATGCAGTCATCGCACCGGAGTACGAGCGAAGCGACCAGCCCCAGCAATTCCTTGGTACGTGCGTCGAGAGCGCCGTCGCGATAGACGGAATTGTCGAGCGCAAAAAACCGCTTGATATCGAGATTGTCTCCGGAGAGAATCAACTCGTTGAGTTCATTGCGTTCTTTGTCGAAAGCGTCGGCGTTGTCGGACATGTACCCTCTCTTGAATTGCTCTTACAATATAGCTTTGCAGGGGATTCGGAGCAAAGGAAACTCGCAAGGGGGGCTATTCTGGTTGATCGCGGGTGGAAAAGCGACGACGGGATATGTTTTTCCACTTGACAAGATCGACACGACAAGCGATTATATATGTAGGATGGGTACGTTGGTACCGTCCGCTCATAGGGATGGGATATGTGGCGGGGAGAACAGCATTGAAATCGACAACATAAATCTTCAAACGTGCGTCTGAGCCGATGCCCGGAGTAGACTCGCAGATTTGGCGTGTGAACGTGTGGTTCCTGCAGCTTGCCGTTGTGGGTTGAAACTGACGCAACTGAGTTGCCCTGAAGTTTCGACAACACTGCGGACAGGCCACACACAGACTATGAATAAGTCACACTGAGCTTGTCGAAGTGTGGACCGATTTTCAGTCGTCCGCACAGTCTGCACTACGGCTCTGACGACTGAGAGAAGGATACAGAGATATGAAAAGCGCAAGTTCATTCAAGACTCGCGGGACGACACGAACCGTGTTGTTGTGCCTGCTGGTGGCGGTCTTTTTTGCGTGGCTCTCTCCCCCGGCAATGTCCATGGATCGTGACGGCTGGGTCAAAAACCAGATTGGCAGCAAGATACCGGAGAAGATGGATGAACATCCTTGGACGGATGACAGGAGTGTTGGGGAGGGCGAGCTACGTGTCCCGACATACCGACCTGTCCTTGACATTCTTTTAGGCATGTTCTTCCCTTACGAGATCTCCCATGTGGATACCGCGTCAGCGTTTTTGTGGGCGGCAGACGCGTCGTCTGCCCCAGCCTCACACTTTGTCGTTGGTCTCGGTTTTTGACGGGCACACGCCCGTGTGCCGCGCACGGCCCCCCTGACAGTTTGCGTCAGTGCGTCGCCCGTCTGCGTCGCCAATCAGAACGTCAATCACCTTCACTACAACGACTTACGTTTCACCGCGTTTATCCGCGTCGCACAATCGCGTATTTCCTCTCTCCCGGTCAGGCCGGAACCGCTCTGAAGCTCACACCGACGATCCTATAATACACTGTAAAGCAACACGTTACGCCAAACCCGGACTGTCGTGTCGATTTCGGCACACAGTTTGTATTACGGGGGGGGCAGAGCGTACGCAAAGTTGTCCTTTTCGTACAAAAACAACCGATAGCCCCCTTCCGGGTTTGGCGCGGCGGAGTATCCGGGCAAAGACCGCCATAGTCGGACCCGGCGGGGTGTGTTCTGCCCGAGACGGGAGAGCCAATGAATTGAAAGCTGAGGGGATACGGGGCCGCACGAGAGATTTGGTGGACCCTGCGGGATTATTTACTTGATATTCATGGATAAGGAGATTACACTATGATAACGGGGAATTTCAAACGAGTTATTGCAACGATATTGATGATGGCGATGCTGAACCTTTTTGCTGCGTGCAGCAGCGAACAGCCAGGCACTACGAACTCGCCGGTTGAGACGGAGACGGTTGCGTCTACTGCTGTGTCCGATGCAGCGCCTATCGAACCACGCACGGTTGCTTTGCCTACCGGCGCGGTCATTCTCAAGACCTTCGAGCGGAATCAGAACGACGGCTCCTTGACGGTCAGATACGACTGGACATCAGCAGAAAACGAGTTGCACAATCGCAAAATGATCGCCGACAAAACCGTGAGCGGCGACGTGTATAAATGGGAATCGCGGGTCGAAGACCCGTCGGGCACACTCATGTGGTACACCAGTGTGACGATGAACAGTCAGGACACTACACGATACGAGGTGCTCGAGATGACGTACCGCGACACGTTGCTGATTCGAGTGCATGTTGATGACGGCTACGTAACGGAAAGATACACGTACAACGGCGATTCTTACACGGTGAAGCGACCGATTCCCGCCGAGGGTGAGACCGGCTACGCGTTAGGCGAACCGCCGATCGGCGACATGCCGCAGCAACTGGCCGACGAAACGCTAATGTTCAAGGGGTTGGAGAACCTTTTCCCGCCAAACTGTTCGCTGTTTGACAATGACGACAGTTTCTTGATGCTTGAGCTACTGGAGTCGGAAGAGTTTCAAGATTGGGTTGGAACGCAAAGTGATTCCAAGGAGCTATCCCCCGAGGTTATGGATCTCTGGAGACTCGCTGAGATCGGTCTCTTCAAGTGCTTTCTCGGTGGACCAATGAACTTCCTCTGTGTAGCATCGGTCGGCATATACGCGGCATGCGCGTTGTCTTGGATCATAGATATGATCATCTAGCTTTAAGCACTGAAGTGCTTAAAGCTGACCTGTGATGGGGTTCGAGAGTACTGTTGCCTTCCCGGCTCTGCTCAAGAGATGCCGGGAAGGAAATGACGGTCCTCTCGTACCAGTCTGTCACGACGGAGTAGATAAATCGAAGGAAGGAAAGGCCACAGTCATGCTTGAAACAGGAATTCATTTAGGAGCGGTTTCACTTGTCTCCGCGGGTTTAGTACTGTCGCTGATTGCGCTGCGGCATCGAACAGCCGAACACCCGCCGATGAACCAAGTCGCATCGTACCATCCGCGGAACTGGAAACCGATCTGGAAGAATGCGGCCCTGGTTCACGCCGAAGGGGTATCGATACCACATCACGGGCTGGACACTCTTTTTGGGCGGGATCGCGCTTCGCCTCGTATGGGATCTGGTGCACTGAACTGAGACCGGCGGATTGCTACTGGAGAAACCGGACAAAGAAATCGGAGGAGGCATGAACACAAGAGAACGACTCAGAGAACAACGCAAGACGGGCCGATACATCGGTTGGCCGATGGGGTTTGGTTTGGCCATCGGCCTTGCAACGGGGTATGTTCTCAACCCTTCAGGCGTGGGGAGCGGTCTTGCTCCGGAGTGGGCGTACAGTCTCATTACGTTCTGTTTGGGTGGAGTTTGCGCCCTCACCGGTGTCTGGCTGATCGGTCGCAAGAACAAGAATCCGGGTAGCGCCGACGCCAGGTAAGCGTCCTCCTCGCTAACTGCACAGCACCCGGAGGGGTACAGGCTTGTCCTCTCCGGCGTGTTTGATGCTAGCGTAGCTCGCAGGCAGAGGAAAAACCCACCCGGGCACGGGCTACCGGATTGCCGCTCTGACGTTCAGTCTCGCAATTCCGAACATGTCGCCACAGGGAGGCATTTCATGACATTTCCCAGAGTGTTAATGTCGATAGTGCTCGTGCTCTTGGTCCCATTACTCACTGCTCAGACACAGACGTGGGACGTCAGCAGCGGTGCACCACCAGTTCCCCGCAGAAAGTCGTTAGCGATTCCACATCTGAGAATCGAGCCGTTACGACTAGTGGTTTTTGAGCAATGCGAGCCAGATGGCACTGGAGCAATCAGTCACACAGGTAAGCTATCCATTCAGTTGTCAACAGTGTATCCGTCGATCGGCTTCGTTCCGACGAAAACTGACAGCACATTAACACTAAGGCTCAGAACAAGGAATGACCGGGAGAGAGACGCTCCATTTTCTATCCCTCAACAGGCATTTACCTTACGAGTTATCTTAGGCGAAGACACGGCACAATATGCAATCGATCATACGGCTGATCATCTGTTTGTTGAGTGCAAACGATCTTCTGAACTGCTCGTCCTGGAACCTGTTTTGGAGCTTGATGCTGACGTCTTGGCTCTGCAATTCTTCTGCGGAACAACACAGGAGGACGTTCGTAAGTTTGTCCACCTTGTCAAAAGAACACATGGTGACGCTATCAAGATGATTCAGATTGCCGCGGGCTACTATCCATGTTTGCCTGTGCCCGACGTAAGCAAGGCATCTATCGGTGGGAGACGTAATTTACTTCGTGTTAACAAGTCATCAGCAGGCTATCTGGTATGCGTGCGCATCAGCGACTCAGATCAGTTTGATTTGATCGCTATTTGGATTAATAATCGCCAAGCTCAAGAATTGGAGCGCTTCAAACTTGAACCAGTCGCCGCAGGCAACTCTGCCTTGCAACAGAACCGCTGAAGGCTTCCCCCCTGTGTGGACGGTCTGAGCGGTTTCCCCGACGCGATACGCCGGCCGCGCTTGACAGCTTCCCGCAAATCGCGCGCTGGAGAGTTTCTTGCGATATTGTATGGTGTGCGGAATGCACCCGGGGAAGGTGCTGTATTGGCAAGTTCAAAGACGGCCACTCGTGGCGTTGACCCGCCCCCTGCAAGACTCGTGATGTGCCGCCGCCCTCTACCCCCGTCTCAGGGCACGCTCGTACTTGCTCAGGGTTTGCTTCTCGAAATTGACGTCGAGCAACTCGAAAACCTTGCGCAGTTGTCGCTCGACGCTGTCAACCGCCTCACGGTCTGCGACTTCGACCTCAAGCTCGTAGTCCACTGAACCGTCGGCGAATTCTGTTTTGTCGATCTCGAGCATATACTCGGCACCGTCTACAGCGTACTTCTTGTACTGACGATCATTTTCAAACGACACCTGTTTGGCCACCGACAGATCGGGAAACTCGTTCTTGATGTACTCCACCGGCTCGACCTCGAGATCCATGACGTCGGAGAACCCCCCGAGAATTTCCAGAGCCAGACCGCGGTTGATCTCCGCCTCTATCTCCTGGCGGATCACCGCCAGACCGGAGTGTGCACCGAGACTCTTCGCCGTCACCAGCCCGCGGTCGTTTTCTGCGCGCACGCGCAACACCCAACCGCCATCGTTGAGTCGGCTGTCCTCGGAATCAAAAAAACCGTTGACGTGATGATTCTCGCCGTCGACCGACCCGAGATAACCAAGCAACTTCAGATAATCCGGAAAGGATTCCAACTGGAGCTTGATTTCGATTTCCAACTTCTCTGACTGTGTCATAATATCTAATATCGCAAGTAATATGCCTTAACACCAGTACGATCTGGGCAAGGAAAAGCGCAGGCTCAATAATCGAGACTGCGCTTGTCAAAGACTTGTCTGCGTCGCCTCTAGACGCTGTACGCTTCGGTGATGTCGGTGTTGTCACCGGCATTGTACACGTGGTACTCAGTCTGCATAGCGGTCGTATCACGGATCACATTCACCCGACACTTGTAGGCTTTCATGATCCGCTGAATTCGATCAGTGCCGTTTTCGGTCATGACATCAGCGATGTCGGGCGATAGCACCAGATGGTAATCGGTGTACTTGCGGTCCGCCCGCGCCCGGGCGAACCAACGCTCGATTTTGGTCGCGATGTTCTCTTTGGACATAATCCGTCCAACACCGCCGCAATACGGACAGACCTCAGAAAGCGTGTGCATATGCGACGGCCGAACCCGTTCACGAGTCATCTCAACCAGGCCGAACTCCGTCACAGGGTTGATTCCGTGCTTGGCACGATCGTTTTTGAAGGCGGACTGGAATTCCTCGTAGAGCTTGCGTCGGTTGTCGCGATTGTACATGTCAATAAAATCGCAGACAATGAGTCCGCCGATATCGCGGAGTCTGACCTGGCGGGCAATCTCACGGGCAGAAATGATGTTCGTCTGGAAAATCGTGTCTTCCTGGTCGCGCCGACCGACAAACCGACCGGTGTTGACATCGATTGTAACCATAGCCTCAGTCTGGTCAATAATCAGGTACGCACCCTTTTTGATCCAAACCTTACGGGCCAACATTTTATCGATTTCCGGTTCCAGTTTATACTGATCGAACAGCGGTATCTCGCCTTTATAGAGCTGAACCCGATCTTTCAAGTGCGGGGAGACCTGGCGGGCATAGCTCATGACTTTTTTGTAATCCGACCGGTCGTCCACGACAACTTTATCGACATCGTCGGTGAACACATCGCGGATCATCGAAATCAGCATCTCGGCTTCTTTGTGAACCAGATTCGGGGCCGCCACTTTGTCAGCTTTGCGCTTCAACTTGCTCCATAGTTTGAGCAACCGTTTGATGTCGCTGCGGATATCCGCTTCTGACTTGCCCTCAGCCTCGGTGCGGACAATCAGCCCGAATCCTTCCGGCCGCAGCGGTGATATCAGTTTCTTGAGACGCTTCTTTTCGCCCCAGTTGGTGATCTTCTTGGACACCCGGACGTGATCGTCATCAGGGACCATCACCAGGTACCGACCCGGCAGGGAAATCTCTGAGGCAATCCTCGGACCTTTGGTGGAAATCGGCTCCTTGATGACCTGAACCAGGATTTCCTGGTTTTTCTTGAGTACCGTCTCAATCCCGGCCCGTCGTGTCTTGCGGATAATCTCCGCAGGGGCCTCTTCCTCGTCGACATCCTCCGAATCGTACTGATGCCGACTGACCTTGCCGATATCTGACGAGTGCAAATACGCGGCGCGTTCCATGCCGATATCTACAAATGCGGCCTGCATTCCGGGAAGGACCGTTTTGATCTTCCCCTTGTAGATGTCTCCGACCATGCGGTCGGAATCGGCTCGCTCCACCTGTAGTTCGACCAGTTCGTCATCCTCAAGGATGGCCATCCGGGTCTCATACTCGGTAGAGTTAATAACAATCTCTTTCTTCACGGTTTCTCCTGAACCCCCTCTGAAATTTGTCCAAGCACTTCACCCGGTTCCGGCCTGAACCCGTTTTTGAATGATATTCCGTCCATTTCCTTCTTGCCGGCCGGCACGACGCGGGTAAGTTCCACCACGGTGGGACCGTCTTCAGTCCGACCACAGACTACCAGCAGTTTCTTCCTGTCAGGGAGTATTCCGCCGATTCGAATGTTTGAATCAGCAATCCTGTCACTGACAAGGCAGGCGTGGATCTTGATCTTGGCACCCCGGAAATAGGTGTACGCTCCAGGTTTCGTGGCCATGCCTCTTACAAATTGGCAGACTTTGGCCGCCGGCATGCCGAAATCGATGAGAGCATCGAACGGGGTAATCTTGGGCGCTCGCGTAGCCTCGGCATTACTCTGCCGAATCGGCGTGCTCTCCCCTTTGTCGATCATCCCCAGGGTCTTGAGAAGGAATGGACCGGCCATATCAGCCAACCGGTCGTGAAGTGTATCATATGTATCGTTTTCGGTGATAGTTGTTCTCTCCTGGAGAATCATGTCACCGGTATCTACTTGTTCGTTTAGGAAAAAGCTGGTCAACCCGGTTTCTTCCTCACCGTTGATAATCGCCCAATGAATCGGGGCGGCACCACGGTATTTCGGCAATAGAGAAGTATGGATGTTGATCGCACCCAATCTTGGCAATCCGTACAGGCTCGGCGGCAGAATGCGAAACGCCGCCACCACGAACAGGTCGGCTTGCAGTGCACTCAGCTCGTCGCTCAGCTTTTGGCTCTTCAGCGATTTTGGCGTTAACACCGGCAATCCGCGACGTTCGGCTTCCTGACGCACGAGCGTAGGCATAAGCTTGCGCTTGCGGCCTACCCGCTTATCACGGCCGGTAACAACCGCCAGCACTTCGTGCCCGCTATCGCATAAATGCGACAGGGCCACCCGGGCAAACTCCGGCGTACCCATGAAAACTATTTTCATCTGTGTGGACCGTGGCATGCCGAACGGCATACGTGCAAACGCGGACTGATTGCGAGAGCGATGTAATCGGGCTTAAGAGGCGACGGCCAGTTTCTTCAGCCGTCCTCTTATCATCGTTCGGGTCAGGGGTGAGACGCGGTCAATGAACAGTTTCCCCTGCAAATGATCAAACTCATGTAATACCGCTCGCGCTGCCATACCATCGACGGTCATTTCGAACTGGTTGCCTTCCAGGTCGATTGCGCGAACTTTCACCCGCTCCGGGCGGGTCACTTTGAGATACAGGTCCGGAAACGAGAGGCAGCCTTCTTCAAGTTCTACTTCTTCGGCACTCGTCTCGACTATCTCCGGATTGATCAAAACTCTAAGGGATTCATTGATATCGATCGCTGACAGATCGATTACAAACACACGTTTGGCCACACCTATCTGGTTAGCAGCCAACCCCAGACCTCGAGCCTTCTTAAGCGTGTCCGTCAATTGGGACACTAAATCTTTTGTCTCCTGGTTGATCTCATCAACCGGTTGCGCTTCTTCCCGCAATACCGGGTCGCCGTATATGACGATCGGTCGCTCAGCCACGGTAACTCCTACAGTTGTAACAATCTAGTTATCGACACGCGCAGCAACTGAGCTTTTCAAAAACTCAAGTTTGGTTTGATCGCCGATTTTGATGACAATACTTCCCTTGTCCTCATTGATCGCAAAGATCGTTCCAAACATTCCGCCGGTAGTGATAACCTTGTCACCTTTTTTTAGCTCCCCGAGGAGCTTGTCATGTTCTTTCTGCTTTTTTCTCTGCGGGCGGATCAACAGCAAGTACATTGCTATGAAGATCAGCGCCATGAACCCCAGCGTCGGAATGGGGCTCTCTCCGGCCTGAGCGCCGCCCATCAGAATAAGCCAGTTGAAATCCAAAATGACTCCTTAGGTCTATATCGGTCAATAGTTCAAAAACTGAACAGCACATATACCTGTTCAGGATATCCAATATATGCACCGCTGGAAGGTTTTCAAACAAATTCTTCAATAGCCAGAACAATTGCCGACCTGCCGGGTTCCCGGGTTAACCGCTTGCCAAACAAGAGGAAAGCCGACGACACCAGTCGCCTTTGCAGTCCCGATCCTCAGGCACTACAAAGAAGGTATCAGCGGCAAAAATCTACCACAACACCCGAAAACAGCAAAAGACCCGACCGACTATAAAAACAAGACCATCTTAGACCATGTTGTACGCTTACCCCAAACAGCTAAGTCGCTATTACACAGCACAATACATCCACGCACCCATCGGCACGTTCCCTGGCGATTTTCTCCAAAATAAAACACGGTCCACTGCCAGTTTCTGACAGTCACTTCACCGATATTATGGTGATGGGGGGGAGGGGAAGGCTCGGGGTCCAGTCAATATCGAACGAATCAGTTTACTGACTGGCACCAAGAAAAGACCAGTATCCTCACGCCCACGACCACTTTTGCATTGATCCGCCTTCAAGAATGTCCGGCTTGCGGCAAATCACCATAGGTGTCCACGCGTGTGGGAAAAGACTCAGATCATGTAAAGAGTACTATCATGCCCTGAGGTGCCGCGACAAACTTTCGGCCCATCACCTGCTGCCGGGATGATAGCTGTTGTGGAATTCCTCCAGCAGTTCACGCAGTTCATTGGAATGCTGCAAATCGGTGGTCTGCTTGCATTTCATCGCCGAAACCAGCATTCGATGCAACAACGTAATCTGAGTGACATACTTGTTGTAAGCCTCGCTGTCCGACGAGTCCGCCGGCTTGATCCGCTGAGTCATGAAATACTGTGTAACGATCTCCATGTACTTGTCAGCGTGAGCTTCCTTGTTGTTAATCCAGCGTACCAACTGGTTGTAGTCAATCTCATCGGCACCGGATAGCAGTGTGATCTGCTTCATCGACTTTTCGATAGTGTTAATATGCTCGGCGAGCTGATTATAGCGGGCGTGATCATCGTATATCCCGCACGGGATCTGACAATGGGCAAATGAAGATATTGGGGCCAGGACCAGCACGGCCGCCAGTGACGCAACAGTGATTCGCGTAAGAACCTGCATAATACAATTCCCTTTCTGAAGACTGGAAAAACGAGTGCCTACAAAAGGAAACAGCAGCGGTCGATGGTTTGTTCAGGAGGAAATGAGACAGAGAAACAAGCAACTGCCGGGCGTGAATACCCGGCAGTTATGATTCGAATATCGACAGCGACTATTTTTCGGATTCGTCGGCCTCATCGCCATCTGAATCGGCTGCATCTTCTTCGCCGTCGTCGCTGTTAGCCTTGCCTTTGCCCTTTTCATCCGATTTGAGCTTGTCTTTCAGCTTCGAAAATTTCTTCGCAAAACCGGGGATGGCATCGATAAGTCCCTCGATAGAACCCTTCTTGGCCGGAAGCAACTTGACCCCGTCGGCATCGATAATGATAAACGCCGCCGGCTCAATCCGGACACCACCGCCGCCACCACCACCGAATCCGGCTCCGGTCTTTGCGCTTTCCCCTTGGCCGCCGCCGGCACCGAACCCGACCGAAATCTTCACCACCGGAATGACCGTCTTGTCCCCGATTGTTATCGGTTCGCTGACAATCACTTCGGAGCGCGCCATTTCCTTGAGCTCTCCCACTACCCCCCTGAGAATGTCCACAACATTGTTAGCCATCCTGGACTCCTTTTCTATCTCCTCTGGCCAGTCTTATAATCCTTACAATCGGCAAACGCCACAGCAATACCAGCGTCAGCCAAACCAATCGATACAACGGCAACGCTACCGAGGCACGTACGGTCCCGGAAAATGAGGCTCCGGTCCAATCGGGGATATAGTTCACTCTCCCCACCACCGATGGTGCCACCGCCAGCGCTGCCTGATAAAAGCCAAACGCCTGCCCGGTCAGATCAGGTTCCTCGAACCCGGCCTCGATTTCTCCCTCGGCCTGTTCTACAATCGTTGATTTCAACAAATCGAGAAAATACCGCCAGAGCGCTTTGCCGATTCCGGGAATCATTCGTAGTATGCCGCGTATGTCAAACGCTCTTTTCGGCTTCTCCTTCATCGGCCCCTTCCCGATCACCTTCGATTTGGCGGCCGAAACCCGATCCTTGACAACGTCGAGCGGCTTTTCTCTGGAGATCGGCCAACTGTGTATTTGCCGACCGAATAGCTTCAGTCGCCCGACACCCGCCGCATAATCCATCTCCGGTCCGGATCGCCCGACACCGACAAAAAGCAGTCGTTTGTCCGACGAGAACTCGAACCGCAGGCGGAGGCGCAACATGAGCACCGCCACCACGAGAACCGTGACGATTAAAAAAGCATACAGCATATCCACTATAATTATACTGATCGGAGGTCTGGTTAGTTACTTAATTCCGTATGTAGATTACGTTGGAGGATGACCGTTGAGACAGATTCAATCCACCCGACGCTCACTTCGTGTCGCTCTGGGCAGGATACCGAAGACATCCAGCTCCTCGCAGTAGGGCAGGTCTGTCTTCAGACTTGCCGGAAGGATCGAATCCAAAGGATTCGGGCTTGATCGTGGCGGGTGGGGAGCCGGCCCCTCCCTGCAGCCTCCCTGGCAGGATCGCAGGGGTCCTGCCCTACAGGATCAGGCGACTGCGGATGGACACATCTTGCTGAGGAAGCAGTTCCCGCAGTCGGGGCGTCTTGCAATACACAAGGCTCGACCGTGGTCAATCATCAGGTGAGAGTAGGCGATCCAGTCGTTCTCGGGAATGATCTTCATCAAGTCTCGCTCGACCTTGACGGCGTCCTTCTGCGAAGTGAATTTCAACAATCGGCTGATCCGACCGACATGCGTATCGACCACAATCCCCTCGGCCAGTCCGAATCCGACGCCCAGAATGACAGAACCTGTCTTACGCCCAACGCCGGCCAGCTTGGTCAATTCGGCCAGAGTCTTAGGAATCTCCCCTTTATGGCGTTCCAGGAGTTGTTGAGCTGACAGCTTGATTGATTTGGCTTTGTTGGAATAGAACCCGGTAGTGTAAACGGCTTCTTCGAGTTCTTTAATGTTGGCATCCGCGAACGCCTGAACATCCGGATACTTCTCGAACAGCGCTGGCGTGACCGTATTCACTCGTTCGTCGGTACATTGGGCGGAGAGAATCGTCGCAACCATAAGTTGGTGAACAGAACCAAAATCGAGTGAGCACTTTGCCTCGGGATAGTGGCGCTTGAGCAATTCAACCACGATTTCCGCACGTGCTATTTTGCTGGCCAGCGACTCCCTCGGCACCGTCTACCCCTCGCAGCCCAGAATGATTATGCGGTCGATATCGTTCAGGTCTTTGAGACAGGTAAACGAGTTGAAGCGTCCATCAGCCATCACAAGCTCGGCAATCGGCTCCGACTGTCCCATACCGATTTCAAACATAATCCGCCCGCCACTTGCCAGATGACCGGGAGCGTCGCGAAGGATCACCTGGACGGCATTGAGACCGTCGTCGCCGGAAGTCATTGCAATCTTGGGGTCAGCCTTCACTTCCGGCGGCAGGTCAGCGTAATCGATCTCGCGAATGTACGGAGGATTGGAGAGAATCAAGTCGAACTGTTCATCATCTGAAACCTCGCTGAGGAAATCGGATTGACGGAACGAGACCCGGTCCTGCACTTCAAGCGCCCGACCGTTCTCTTGAGCAACCTCGAGGGCATCTTCGGATACGTCGACCGCCAGCACTGAAGACGTTTTGACTTCGGACGCCATCGTTATCGCGATCACGCCTGATCCTGTGCCTATGTCCAGAACCCGTGGCGAGTCGATTCCGTGCGTGGCTGCAAACTTGATCGCTGCCTCACAGAGGCCTTCGGTCTCTGGCGTGGGCGCCATCACCGAAG
Source organism: uncultured candidate division Zixibacteria bacterium (assembly GCA_963664195.1). Taxonomy (GTDB): domain Bacteria; phylum Zixibacteria; class MSB-5A5; order GN15; family FEB-12. The sequence goes on along the minus strand of OY760907.1, from coordinate 1,879,355 downwards.
GCGTCACGAAAAACTTGCGGCCGTAGAACCAGGATTCCTCGAGGATAAACTGAAGCGGTTCGCGTGTTGCCCGACGAACCAGAATGCGATCAACATGTTCACAGGCATCGTCGGTGAGAAGTTCCGAACCGTGGAGGTATAAATTAAGCCGATCGACATCAAGGATGTGGCAGAGAATCCACTCCAGCTCGGCTTTGGCGCTTTCGATCCCGGCTGCTTCGAGAGTCTTTGCTTTTTCCGCTATGTAATGCGGCAGGTATTGCTTGTCGGTCATGTTGATTGGGCCTTATCGTGCGCGTGACCTGAGCAAGCCGACAACATACAACAGCCCCACAACGCCGATCCACGTGTAGCAGAACGCATAGGTGAACGTCGGGGTGAATTGAATTGAATGCGGGACCAGGTAGATGAACAGCATTACCGCAAACGTGCTGATTCCCACCCAGCCGAGTGCTTGCGGCGCCAGAATGTCACGACCGATTCTGCCGTGCGTAAGGCTGCCAAGGGCAGTCAGCGTGGCAAACAGAAGATAGACAAACAGCAATTGTGTTTTGTTGTCGGTGGCATCGTGGCCGAACGGCACACCCTCCCAGGTAACGCCGAAAGCGTACCAGTTCATGGGAATACCAAACGGATACCCGCCGAGGAAGCACATAACCGTCGCCCAGAACAGAAACACGGCCATCGGTCGAACATTCGCTCCCGTGCTGACAAGCCGTAGCGCATGCACGGTGGCAAGTGAAAGAAAAAACACCGTCGCAAAAATGAAGATGAGATGAAGAATCAAAACAACCAGCGGCACCTCGCCGATGTACTTGAACAAAAACGGCGCGTCCTTGGCCTGGATATCTGTCTCCGCAAAATCCGCAAAAGAAGCCAGCACAGATCCTGTGGAGTCAACGGCCTCGAAATAGTACCAGAGCTTGCCACCCTTGGTCCCGGCAGAGATTACGGTCGAAAAGAACGTCGTTTCTCCGGAAATACTGTCACGGCGCATAGCCATCGACTTGAAGTCACCGGGATGCGGGTTTTGCTCGGTGTATCGAAAAACCATGCCGCAGGACATATCCGGCAAACCGGAGACCGCAATCGTGACCGCCGCGTCGGTATGCTCAAGCGCTTTGGGCACCGAGACCATTTCAAACGTGATGCCACTGTCTGTGTGAGTGTACAACTCCGGTTGACCTTTGGAGTTCGTGCGTGCAACATACAACATGGCTACCGTCAGCAAGACGGCCAGCCCGATACGCATCAGCTTCATCAAACAGCTTCCTTCTGTTGATCGCCCACCAGCTTCAATCGCTCTTCCTGATCGTGTTGTTTGAGCGGCTCAACCAGACAATACACGTCGCCGGCCAGAATGTCATCCAGCTTATACAGGGTTAATCCGATACGATGATCGGTCACACGCGACTGCGGGAAATTGTACGTGCGAATCTTGGCCGAGCGGTCACCGCTGGACACCATCGACCGACGTTCCGCTGCTATTTTCTCGTTCTTTTCGGACATGATCTTGTCGTAAAGGCGAGCGCGAAGAACTTTCATCGCTTTGGCGCGATTCTTAATCTGCGATTTTTCGTCCTGGCAGGACACTACCAGTCCGGTCGGGATATGCGTGATACGTACCGCCGAGTCGGTGGTGTTGACCGACTGGCCGCCGGGGCCTGACGACCGGTAGACATCGATTCGCAATTCGTTTTCCTGGATAGCAATGTCGACTTCTTCGACCTGCGGAAAAACGGCCACCGTTATTGCCGAGGTGTGAATCCGCCCCTGGGTTTCAGTCGAGGGGACTCGCTGCACCCGGTGCACGCCGGACTCGTATTTCATGGTGCCGTAAGCGCCTTCCCCCTCAACGGAGAACACGATTTCCTTGAATCCGCCCATCTGAGACTCGTTGGAGGAGAGTATCTCGATCTTCCATCTGAGAGTATCGGCGAACCGCTGGTACATTTTGAAAATGTCGCCGACAAACAATCCGGCTTCATCGCCGCCCGTACCGGCCCGCATTTCGACCATGGCCGGTTTGTCGTCGTCAGGGTCGCGCGGCAACAGCTTGAGTCTGAACTCTTTTTCGAGACCGTCTATCTGCCCCTGAAACGTCTCAAGCTCTTCACGGGCCATTTCGACCAGCTCGTCGTCTTCGCCCTCGGCGATAATCTCCTCGGAATCCTGAATGCCGGTTCTGACTTCACGGTATCTGAGACCGACTTCCAGTATGTCCTCAATGTGCCGTCGCTCGCGGTTGAGTTCGATCAACTTCTGACGATCGGAGAGATTCTCCGGGTCAACCAGTTCAGCATCCAACTGCTGCAAACGGTCTTCTATTTTCTTCACTATATCTAACATATCGTGCCTGTGCTTTTGTGATTGAAGATTACGGAATACGCCCCTCGGGGGCAAGATCAAACCGAGCCGTAGCTAAGAGACGGCGGTACGTTTGGCAGTAAGCTTGGAATCTGTGACGGTAACCCCGAGTGCAGCCTCGAGAGCGGCGATTGCCACCTCGAGTTGGTCAGCCGAAGGTTCCTGGGTGGTTATCCGTTGAAGCCACAGCCCCGGCTTGATGAGAATGCGAGTCACCGAGTTGTCGCGTGTCCGGCCGGAAAGCTTGAGCAGTTCATACGAAGTACCCGCTACGATCGGCAGCAGGCTGAAATGTACGGCAAATCTTTCGAGCAATTCCGGGGCGCGTCCTGCGGCCAGGGCGAAAACCGAGTCTGAAAGCGCATAGATGAAGATCGCCAGCAGTGCCACGATGAAGATAAACGAGGTGCCACATCGCGGGTGAAAACGCGTGTGACCGGCCGCAATCTCTGGCGTCAGGTCGCCGCCGGATTCGTAGGCGTAAATCGATTTATGCTCGGCGCCGTGGTACTGAAAAACCCGGTTGAGTTCATCCAGATGCGATATGCCCCAGACGTACAGTATAAACATACTCATCCGAATTGCACCGGCGATCAGATTAAAAGTCACGGCGTCTTTTTCGATATGGAAGAAATCTGCGGTCCAGAGCGGCAGGTAGAAGAAAATCACAACTCCGGCGGCCATCGCAAAAGCCGCAGTCAGACCAAGATACAGTCCGTTTTTCTTTTTCTCACGGGGTGTGTGCACTTCGCCGTTCTTCTCGGCTTCGGCCCTCTCGGCCTCGTCGACAGCAACCTCTGCGGAGAAGTTGAGCGTCTTGATGCCTATCAACAGCATTTCGACAAACACAACCGCACCGCGCACGAGCGGCAGGCCCAGCAACTTGTTCCGGGCAGTCACCGACATGTACGGCTGAGTCTTGACAAGAATCTCACCGTTGGGGATACGCACAGCAGTAGCGATTTTATCCTTCGAGCGCATCATGACGCCCTCGATTACTGCTTGTCCGCCAACATTCATGTCCGGCATGAGAATCCCCTTATCGGTGTTTCTGGAAAAAACGTCTCGCGCATTGTTATCATATAACGCGCAAAATCGCGAGCTGTGCCCGAAAAGTGCACCGGCCCGCGATTTAAGCTTGGAAAACCGTCCAGACTATTTCTTCTGGTCCATACCGTATTTCTTGAGGAATCGCTCAACGCGACCGGCCGTATCAATAAGCTTCTGCTTGCCGGTGAAATACGGATGACAGTTGGAGCAGATTTCTACCGCGATCTCTTTGCGGGTCGAACGTGTCGGGAACTTCGCTCCGCAGGCACAGGTCACCGTGATCTCGTGATATTTCGGATGAATTCCTGGTTTCACTTTACTCTACCTCTATCGTTTCGTCACTATCCTATTCTATAGAACAGGGTTCGGGCCAGAAGCCAACAAACCCGTAGCCTGTTAATATACACAATGGCGTCAAAAAGGCAAGACCCGGAATGACATTATCGCTAGATATTTACAGCGTTGCACCATAACAACTTAGGCCGCAAATCGCCACTCCGGAGCCGGATCAACCGACGCTTCTCAACCCGCAGGCGTCAGCACCGCCGACCAGTAGTACGTCTTGTGCACAAGCGACTCGACTCGAAAACGGTCGCCGAAAGCGGACTCCAACTCGGACCGTTCAAAGTAATTCTTGAGGATGACATACTCTGTGCCGTCATCGAGATACCGTTTCTTGAAATTGTTGCCGTGGGCATCCTCCCCCACCGAATGCATCACCGGTCCCTCGGCAGGCGGGTTGTTGTCGATCATCCAGATACAGCCTGTGCCCCTCAGGGGCCTACACAAAACATCGAACAGTCTCTGGTAATCCTGCCTGGGCTGATGCGAAAACCAAAACCCGAGCACGACAACATCGAAGGCACTCTCGTCAAACTCGTACGCGAACATATCAGCAGCGATCATCGATACCGGACAGTGGTACTTCTTTGCCTGGGCTTCTTTGAGCATTTCGGCGGAGAGGTCCGATGCCAGAATGGACTTGGCCGTCTCGCTCATCACACGGGTCCAGTAACCGGTTCCGCACGCGAGTTCCAGCACCTTCTTGCCGGTCACCAACTCTCGGAGCTGTCCGGCTTGATCGTCGATTTCCTGCCGTCGCTCCGGATTATCCCGGTAGTAAATCTGCTCGTACTCCGGGGCACGTTCCCGGTAGTACTGCTCCATGTTTTCATCGTGCATAAGTCGTCTTCAATCGTTTGGCGAGGTGAACGCCCAGCTTGCGGGCCTCTTCCATTGTATCCGCGCACTGAGCCACCTGGCCGATCCTGGTAAAATCGGACGAGCCAAAAGACAGCACACCCTCGTTGACTATCTCTACCCATTTGAAAAACCCCGCAATACAGCGCCGTGCTCCCTCAAACCAGGCCTGTTCCCCTCCGACGAGTATAATTGCACCGGGACGCTTGCGGGTCAGCAGCTTGATGAAATCGTGGTCGGGGTTGACGTTATCGTAAGCTGGCGGCCTGACGCAGTTGCACCTGTCGATAAGCGTTTTCGCCTGCGCCGACACGGTATCAAAGAAAATCGGTGAGCCAAAAAGCACACTGTCTGCCCCGGCAAGCTTGCGGTACACGGTTGCAAGGTCGTCGTCGAAAAAGCAAAACTTCGGAGTGGGTGCCTCACCGCAGGCCTGGCAGGGAATGAAGTCCAGATCATTCAGCCGAATCAGGTCGTGTCGGACGTTGGTCTTTCCAAGTTCTTGACTGATCGAATCGGCGACTGTACGGAGAAGAATCTCAGTAGAGGAGTTTTCAGTGGGCGAACCGCAGATTGACAGCAACTTAGTCAAGCTTGATTGCCTCCAACTCTTCAAGCCTTTCGTACATCTGAAAGATTTCGTCCTCAATGGAATCCTTCTTGTTGGTCAGGGCCTGCAACTGCTCCCAGTCATCGGCGGGAACGGAATGGTTAATGTGGTCGATCAGCTCGGTCAACTCTTTCTCCAATCGCGCGATGTCGACGCGAGTGGATTCGATGTTTTTTTTCAGTCGAGAGCGACGTTTCGACTGTTCTTTGAATTCAAGGAAATCCTGTTTTTGCTTGTCGTTTTTTTTCTCGGCTACCGGCTGTTCGGCCTGAAGTTTCTCCTGTGCGTACGAGTAGTTGCCCTCAAAAACACGCGCCCGATTGTGGTCCAGATAAACGATTTTGTCCGCCACTTGATCAAGGAAATACCGGTCGTGGCTGACTATCAAGTACGAGCCGTCGTACTCCCGCAGCGCTTTTTCCAAAGCCTCACGAGCATAAATGTCAAGGTGGTTGGTAGGCTCATCGAGAATCACGAGATTCGCCGGATGGTACAGCAGTTTCGCGAGACAGAGCTTTGTCTTCTCGCCACCCGAAAGGGTCACAACTTTCTTGAGGACATCTTCGCCGGTAAATCCGAACCGTCCAAGAAACGATCGTAGCGGCCCCGGCTCTGCCGAAGGATCGATCTCCCAGAGATTATCCAGAATAGTCAGGTTCGCATTCAAGTCGGAAAGCTCCTGATCGAAATACGCCACATCGACATTGTTGCCAAGTTTGATATTCCCGCCTGCAGGTTCAATCTCACCGATCAGCGCCTTGAGCAAAGTCGATTTGCCGGATCCGTTCCGCCCGATCAGCCCGATCTTGTCTCCACGGTACAAGTCGAGATTGACGTCATGGAGTACCATGGCACTGCCATACCCCAGGGCGACATCCTCAAGCGAAAGCACATGGGCAAACGAGCGGCCGGACGACTCCAGTTTCATGGCCGGCCCCCTGCCATCGGTCTTCGGAGGCGGCAGACGTTTTATGCGATTGAGATATTTCAGTTTTGATTGGGCCTGCTTGGTTTTCTGACCGGCCATATTGCGCTGGATGAAATCCTCGATTCGTTTGATCTCTTCCTGCTGATGCTTATAATGGTGCTCGGCCAGCACACGACGGTGCAGGCGTTCCTCAAGATACTTGTCGAAGCCGCCGTGGTACGTTTCCAGATCACCGTAAGCCAATTCCCATATTTTGCCGGCAACAGCGGAGAGAAACGCGCGGTCGTGAGAGACAATAATGCAGGCCTTGTCAAGTTTGGCGAGGTACTCTTCAAGCCATTTAGTGGACTCGATATCCAGATGGTTGGTCGGTTCGTCGAGTAACAGCATGTTGCCGCGTCCAGCCAACAATCGAGCAAGTCCGGCACGGTTCTTTTCACCACCGGAGAAATTGCTCAAACGATCATCGTACCGATCCCGTGAGAATCCGAGGCCGGAGAGAATCAGCGACACCTCGTTTTCGAGATTGAATCCCCCCTCGCGCTCAAAGTCCTGCTGAAGCGTTCCCAATCGCTCAAGGTGCTGGCCGGCATTGGGGTCGTTTTCGAGATGATGCTCGATTTCCTGAATCCGTCGCCGCATATCCAGCAGATCAGAACGAGCATCGGCGACAAAGTCGAACAGGGACATTTCCAGATACTCAGTCTTTTCCTGTTCGATATAATCGATGACGCACGCCTTGGAGCGGGTAATCGTGCCCGAGTCCGGCGAGGTTTTCCCCGCCAGCATCTCCAGCAGCGTTGTCTTACCGATGCCGTTCTTGCCCACCAGGGCGACGCGCTCCGAAGTCTGCAGCGTGAAGGACACTCGTTCGACAATAACCTGATCTTTGTATTTCTTGGATATCTTGTCAGCCGACAGCAGGGTCATTCGCTATTCCTCCGCCGACCTTCGAGCAAGCAACATTTCGACAGCCAGGAGCGCCACCGCAATCCACAGAAACACTTGCCAGAGTTCACGGCCAATCCGGAACCCGGAAATCACTTCACCCAATTGATCATCCGATTTCAAGCGGCGATACTCGTTTGCGCCAAGCGCCACCGCGAACTGGTCAATATCAGTTGTGGCCAGATCACACTCGATCCGATCGATATTCACCGCGAACCTGTCGATTTCGCGTCCGTTGTAATTGATCCGGTACACGCCTGACATCCCAAGCGGACCTGTCCTGACCACGAGCGCACCCTTCTCTTCTTCCGGCGGGAGACTCACTGTGGTGCTGTCAGGTCGGATGAGATCAACCGCGTGATCAACCGCTCCCTCGACCAACAGGGCACGAGTGGCGGTCTCACCGGTGCGCATACGAATATCGAAGTTCGAGAGATCCAGCGCCAGGTACTCCGCCATTCGCGACACGAATGGCACGAAAAATCCGTGGCTGACCAGATCTGAGTACTCCGGCGAAATCGGACCGGTGAAAGTCATCAGTTTGCCGTTGCCGTATTCTGCCTCGACCAGGGCCGGACGATCGCCGGTAAACATAGCCAGAGAACGTGCTCCACCTCTCAGGTGCATGGTGGGCAAAGTATAGAACTTGGCCTCCGGCGGCTTCCCGTCCTCGAACCCAAACACGGAAAAGATCGGATGATCCATATCTGCCGAAAGAAATGTGTAGTACCCGGCCCGACTAAAACTCGCTTTGACGGGAGTATCGAAAGTAACACCGGCGGCGCCTGACCAGATCTCGTTGAACCAGTCAATATCCGTACGGCCGCCGTACGTAATGAGCAGCGATTTCCCCCGTTTGACGAAGGATTGCAGACGCGTAACATATGCCTCTGCCAGCGTGGGTGCGCCAACAAGCACGACGACGTCGTACTGATTAAAGTCGATTCCGGACAGCTCGCCCGGGACCGCCTCCTTGACCGACCAGTACTGCCCACCGGACGTGGGTGGCACAAGCGCCAGGGAGATGAACTTCGCCGAGGGGTCACCGTTGATCAGCAACAGATTGAATCGATCCGGAATCCGGAGACTGAAGAAGTACCGGTTATCGCCCGGGAACTTGTCATCTGATATCTCAACGTACCCGGAGTGAAATCCCGTACCGGAAATCGACCGCGTAAAACGCACGGCTGTCTCACTGTCACCTTCGGCCATAAACTCGTGCTGTGCGACTCGTTTCCCGTCGAGAAAAAGCGAGGCGATTCGTCGGTCAGTTGGTTGAGTGCCATAGTTGCGGATCGTTGCCACGAGATCAAAGTCGTGTCCGGGCTGAATCAACTGCCCGCCGAAATCAAGCGATATAACACCGGCGTTCTCAATCTCCTCGATCGGAACGTCCACCAGGTACAGATTCATGCCCGTGCCGGCGAGAGCAGCAGTTTCCGGCAGTGAATTGCGCTGACGGTCGGTGACAAGATACACTTCGCGATTCATATTGACGGCATCACTGAGCAATTCAACCGCCGTAACTAGTCCGTCCTGTAGATCGGCCCGCGAGGCACCGGCACCGAGCCGCGCCAACTCCTCCTGAGCGACCGCGGCGGAAACGAATCCCTCGGTGCCATGTCGAGAAGCGCGATCCAACGGCAGCAGGCAGACCTCGTCGGACTGGGAGAATGTTCCAAGCAATTCGCTTGTCCGTTTGCGAGCTATCTCGAACAGATCACCGTCGGCAACGTACCGGCTCATTGAAGCCGAATTGTCCAGAAGGATGACCGCCGATACTGCCGCGTGGGACCCGACGGCACCGTTGCGGGAGGTCGGACGGGCAAACGCCAGAACGACCGCAAGAATGATGAGCATCCGAAGCGCCAGCAACAGGAGTTGTCGAATCTTGAGGCGGCGCAACTGCCGTTTCTGCATCTCTTTGAGGTGACGCAGAGACGAGAACTCAATTACCTTTACCCGGCGGCGAGAAAACAGGTGTATGATCAGCGGAATCAGGGCCGCTGCTGCCGCAAACAGGACAGTGGAATTGAGAAAACTGAACATCTGCTAGTGTTTGTAGGGCGACTCCAGTAATCGCCGCGCTTCCTGCTGGTGATACGACGCCGACGGCAACGCCAGCACCCTATTGTAAAAATCAACTGCCTCAGCGCGATCTCCGTTCAAGTCAGCAGCCTTGCCTCGCCAGAGACTCAGCATTGCCTGGTAGAAAGGACGGGTCTCCAATACGGATGCGAGTCTGAAATAATCCTCCGCCACCAGCGGATCGCCGAGGCCCACGTATCCTACCCCGAGCCAAATTGCAATATACGGTGACGGTTCGCTGCTCTGCATTTTCGCCTGAAGTCGCTGCACCACCTCAGTGAAAAGCGTGAGCACTTTTTCGTCCGTCTGCCCAAGTCCCTTATGGAGCATCAAAAAACCGAGCAGACACCGTGCCTCGACATACCCCGCGGACTGCGATGTCTCCGCACATACTTCTTCGAACATACGTTCGGCATCTTCCAAATCACCGCTGCAATAAGTGGCAAAGGCCTGTCCGAATCGGATGAACTGGTTAGTTGAATCCAACTCCCTTCCACGGGCCAACTCGGCCTGGGCTTTGTCGTTCTCACCAACCATGAGGTGATACGAGGCCAGTGTCATCCAGTGCCGAGCATCGGTAGAGTCCATCGCAAGCAACTGCTGCTGGCACTCAACTGCAGCGTAATAATCTCCTCGGAAGAACTGATCCTGAGTCAGGCGCATTAGCGCCCTGAGCGAATCGACATGTGATTCGGCGAGGCGCAACGATTCGCGTGAATACTCGGCACTCGCATTATAGTCCCACATCGCCACCGCAATCGCCCCTTGACGGGACGCATCGGCGTACGCCAGCGACACCGTATCCACGTAGTCCAGCCATTCTTGCTCCAGGTCGGCGACGGACTTTCCATACACGCTTTGGATTGACTCGCGAAGGTTGAGATCGTCTGCCTTGCGGTAGAGTTCCTTAAAGGTTCCGAGTTCGTACTTGTCGATCAGGTAACCGACAAAAGTCGCGGCGATGCGATCAGCCACAACAGGATCAGCCCGGAAGTAGGCGTGAGTATCCAGGAGTTCATCAAGCGGCACCAGGCGCCCATCAGTCACTATCTTCTTCATTTCATAGGCGGCAAACGAGTAATACCCGGCCAACCCCTCGGAAAGAAACGCCGGCGAATAACCGTAGTTGTGCAATACCGCCGCATAATTGACAAGGAACGGGTAGACCGAGTTATAATTGGCGGAGTAAACTGCAAATGCCACCCGGCGAGTTGGATCAATCATCATGCCAAAACGATCATCCCAGATTACAGAATGAATCTGGCAGGGACACAGGTAGACATTGTACTTGCCGGGCATGGTGAAGCTGACCTTTGACCTGAGCAGTTTGTACTCCTCGTCAATGACCCCCTTCGCGGTACTCCAGTAGTAATCACCGACGGTCTGGGGGACATAATACAAGTCGGTATAGGCAGTCGGGTCGAACTTGAAATCTTCGGGGCTGTTGTGTCGCCAGCCGCAACCGGCCGTGTCAATGTCAACGCGCTCAAGAGGGAGAATCGTCAGCGTGTACTCCGCGTCCGCTTTCCCTTTCAATCCGGAAATCCGGGCCGGCAGACCGTACTCGACACTATATCGCTGAGAAAACTGGTGGGGCTGGGGCGCATGCACGTTGACATGGGCAAGAAACATGATCCCCGACGTATCTACACGCGTCACCTTCAAATCAAACGAGACCGCTGCCAGACAACCGAGGGCACTTACGTTTTCGACGAGGTCCGCCGTGTCCCTCACGAGCAGAACGTTCTGCCCGGCAGCATCCTTCTGGGAAACGGACAACTCGCAGCGCACTCCATTGGCAGCCGACACAGTATTGGCCAAACCGGCCACAAGACACAGACACAGACACAGACACAGAATCAAGAGTTTGGACATATGCTATTATACCAGATAAGACGTGATACGTTTTGCTCTATTCAGCACGGTCACCAACTTGCCCCTCGGCAAGGACCAACCGGCCATCCTGCAGGATCGCAACAACCGGCATCGAATCCACTTCCGTCGCCATGACAACATCATCACCAAAACCAATCGAGGTCAAAAACCTTCCGTGCTCACCCTGCGCGACAGTCTCCCGAACAGATGCTTTGTGCGTGTCAAAGAACAGCAACGACAGCGCGGCGGCATCGTTAAGCTCCAGTGTACAATCATGCTTCTTCTTCAAAAGGTCGAGCAGCATACCGCCGCAGAGTGTATCCTCGGTCGAAAAACCACCCTCATGACCGGAGCAGATTACAATCAGGTCACGATTCTGACGTGCCACCGCCTCCGCCACGCTGGAGATATTGGTGAAAGCTCCTGAGAAGATCGTTTTCGCCCGAAGGGCAGCCCCGAACGGCGCGGTACCGTTGGTAGTGCAGATGATAACCAGCTTGCCACCGACACTTGCCGGAGTAAACTCACGCGGCGAATTGCCAAACTGGAAATTCTCGATCTTCACTCCGTTCCTCTCCCCGGCCAAGACCGCGTTCTCCGACCCAACCTTGGCCCACATATCCCCGGCCTCGCCCGGTTCGGCGGTAGGAATCACTCCCCGCGCCCCGGCACTGAGGATCGCACTTATGGACGTAGAAGACCGAAGGACGTCGATCACTACCACGGTCTTACTTTCATAAGTGACGTTGCCCATCGGGGCGGGCGTGAGAAATAGCTGTACGTTCATTCGTGAGTGCTCACTTATGCGAGGCGTTCTTGTAGAACGGCGGTTTCACTACCACGGCCGGTACTTTCTTATTACGTATGGCAATCTCAACGGTCGAACCCGATTTTGATTTCTGACGTGGCACATAACCCATCGCAATCGGTTTCTGCAACGACGGCGACACTGTACCCGAGGTTACGTAGCCAATCTTTTCCTCACCGTCGACAATATCGTAACCGTGACGAGGGAACGATTTCTCCTGCAACTCCAAACAAACCAACCGACGAGTCGGTTTTTCAGCCTTCTGTTTGGCTATAACTTCCTTGCCGATGAAATCTTTGTCGAAATCGACAATCCAGCTCAAGCCGGCTTCTACCGGGGTTGTGGTCTGGTCGATGTCGTTGCCGTACAGGGCCATCTTCATCTCAAGGCGAAGGGTATCGCGGGCACCAAGGCCGATCAGTTTGGCCCCGTGCTTGTCGCCGGCTGATTTGACGGCCATCCAGAGCTGATCGCAATGAACAGGCGGTATGTATATCTCGAAACCGTCTTCGCCGGTGTAACCGGTCCGGGAGAACAGAACTTCAACTCCGGCCACTTTCGCGGTGACACAAGTGTAAAAACGGATAGCTTCCAGATCGATATCAGTCAGCTCGGCCATCATCTTCTGGGCGTTCGGCCCCTGAATCGCGATCAGACCAAAGTCGTCCGATTGGTTGTCCAGCTTGACGTCACCTTCCAGATGAGAGCTGAGCCAATCAAGATCTTTATGCAGGTTGGACGCGTTTACGACCAGGAAATACTCCTGTTCACCCGTCCGATAGACCAGGAGATCGTCAACAATGCCGCCTTCGGGATACGGCATACAACTGTACTGAATGTCGCCGATTCCCAGCTTTGCGACGTTATTCGTGGTCGTTTTCTGCAAAAACGCGAGGGCATCGTTGCCGGTGACGACAAACTCGCCCATGTGGGAGAGGTCGAATATTCCGAGGTTTTCACGTACTGCGAGATGCTCGGCGGTGATACCCTCGTACTGCACCGGCATCAGGTATCCGGCAAAATCTACGATCTTGGCTCCGGCATCAACATGGTACTGGTAGAAGGGAGTCTTTTTCGGAGAGGCGTTAGAGTCTGTCATATAGTAATCTCATTGCATTAAGTTCGTTAGTGGGAGTAATAAACGGCGCCCCCTGTAAAAGTCAATATCTATCCCAACGCGACTGTAGTGGGGGCATTTCTGCTTGTAACTGAACGAGTTGCGCACTACCATAGGGAAACGACTCTCCTCGCGCCTGATGCGAGCCGAATCCTGTCTTGAGAGGACGACCAAATGTCAGATCCAAGCGAAACCGCCGTAGCCGACACACCCGCTGTTGACACCGCCCCCGTATCTGCCGGGGAACGTATTGCCGCAGTCGATGTCCTCAGGGGTGTGGCCCTCCTGGGCATACTTGTGATCAATATCGATTTCTTTGGCCTGCTCAACTCGACCTATCACAATCCGACATTGGCGGGCGGATTCGACGGCATGAACCTGCTGATATACCGGTTCACCTCAGCGATCTTCTGCCAGAAAATGATGGCGATCTTTTCGATGCTGTTCGGTGCAGGCCTGATCCTCATGTTCCAGCGATTCGAGGCGGCGGGCCGCAAAGTTGGCGGCTTTTACTATCGACGCATGATGTGGCTGATTGCTATCGCGTTGGTGCACTCGTACCTGATCTGGCACGGAGATATCCTGTTCTCTTACGGTATAGTAGGACTGCTCATATTCCTGTTCCGTCGCAAGAAAGCCCGGACTTTGATCATTGTTGGGTCTTTGTCCCTGCTTGTAGGTGCGTTGCTCATGGTCGGGGCGGGCGGCACTTTCGTGTTTCTCGAAGGCGCGGCCAACGGCGCTCAGAAGGCGCAGGACGAAGGCAAGACGCTCACCCAGCAGCAGGAGGAGATGCTCATTGCCTGGGATGAAGTTCAGACGATGGCTCACCCGAGCGAAGAAAAGATGAACGAGGAGTACGAGGCTTTCCGCGGCGGATATCTTGATAATCTGAAGGCCCGGGCCGAGATAACGCTGATGATGCAGGCGCAGGCGCTGCCTTTCATGGTCCTCTGGCGCGTGCTCGGATTGATGTTGATAGGCATGGGGCTAATGAAACTGGAGGTGTTCTCGGCCTTGAGGTCGACCCGGTTCTATATAACGCTGGGAGCAATCTGTTACGCAATCGGATTGCCCTTGTCGATCTACGGCACGGAGTACAGAATCGCGCACGACTTCGACATCATCCAGGGGTTCTTGCTGGGCAACCAGTTTGATTATGTCGGCAGCGTGTTGGTTGCTATCGGCCACGCCTGCCTGATTATGCTGATCTGCAAACACGGATTGCTTTCGTGGCTGACGAAACGTCTGGCTTCGGTTGGCCGAATGGCGCTCACGAACTACCTGATGCAGAGTATTATCTGCACGACGATCTTCTACGGCTTCGGATTCGGGCTTTTCGGGTATCTTGAGCGCTTCCCGTTGCAGGGAATTGTGGTGAGCATTTGGATCGTACAGTTGTTGTTGAGTCCCTGGTGGTTGAACCGATTCCGGTTTGGCCCCGTTGAATGGCTCTGGCGGACGCTGACGTACATGAAAAAGCAGCCGATGCGGGTGGGGTGATCTCGGTTCAACGTGCCGTCAGACGACCCCGTCTGACGGCTAGCGCAGGTCAACGCCAGGAGTGGCTGTCTTCAAATCTGCCGAAAACACCCTCAAAGAAGCTTTGACGGTGGCACCCAACGAGTCTCTATACACCGTAGCGAGAGCTCCCCCACGCAAACAAACCTTGCCTGATCCAGTCCAATTTCGTATCAAACCCGCATGGAAAACGCCCAACGCCTGCACCGCTCCAAACTGTTCGCGGAACTCAACGACGAGGAGATGTCCGCGCTCACGAAAATCGTCAGCGTTCGGTCAGTCGCCAAAAACTTTGTGCAGTTCTTATCCAAGCGTGCTGTTTTTTGAGGGCGACCCCGCCACCGGCTTTTTTGTCCTGATCTCCGGCGCGGTCCGCATATACAAATCCTCTCCCGAGGGCCGTGAGTACACGTTGCATCTCGTCCAACCCGGACAGATGTTCGCCGAGGCCGCCATATTCCGGGGCAAAGGATTCCCCGCCAATTGTCAGGCTACCGAAGACTCCGAGATTGCTTTCATTCCCAAAGCCGACTTCCTAGCCCTTCTGGCCGACTCGCCGAATATCGCCATGAAGATGATCGGCTCCCTCTCCGCCTGGCTGCGCGATTTTACACAACAGGTCGAAGACCTTTCGCTCAAAGAAATCCCCGCCCGTCTGGCAGCATATATCCTCAGCCGGTCCTCATCCGACCCCGGCAACACATTCCAGCTTGAATCAAGTAAGACTGAACTGGCCGCGCGGCTTGGGACGGTAATCGAGACGCTTTCGCGCAATTTCAAGAAATTCAAAGAGATAGGTGCTATCGAGGTCAACGGCAAACAGATCACCGTGCTCGACATCGGCAGGCTCCAATCAATTGCCGACGGTGAGAAAATCTGATCCGGTTGACTTAGATCAAGGCACAAATCTCGTCCGCTGACGATTCTAATGCCAGAAGTCACGAACGCCGAAGGCATAAGGAGTCTTGAATGGCCCTGCGAGATATTATCATAATCGACGAAGACAAATGCGACGGCTGCGGCCTGTGTATCACCGCCTGCGCCGAGGGGGCGCTTCAACTTGTCGACGGCAAGGCAAAACTCGTCAAAGACATATACTGCGACGGCCTCGGGGCCTGTCTCGGCGATTGCCCGCAGGGTGCGTTGACGGTCGAAAAGCGCGAAGCTGCTGCATTCGACGAAGCCGCGGTCGAGAAACATCTTGCCAGCCAAAACCCCTCAGCCGCTCCTTTGCCGATGGCTGCTCCGACTCAGATGCCTAACCTTGGCGGCTGCCCCGGTTCCGCGATGCGCAGCATGAGACAACAGGGTGCGGCAGGCTCCGCTCCATTATCAGGTGCCCCGTCACTACTGGGACAGTGGCCGGTCCAGTTGATGCTCGTACCGCCGCACGCACCGTTCCTGAAAGATTCCGATCTGGTGATCTGCGCCGACTGCGTGCCGTTTGCGGTTGGTGATTTCCATGAACGGTATGTGGCGGGCCGGTCATTACTGGTCGGGTGTCCGAAGTTGGACGACTTGCAGCACTACTTCGAAAAGTTGCAGCAGACGTTTGCTCAGGCTCAGCCGAAACGAATCACCGTGCTGAAAATGACCGTTCCCTGCTGTACCGGAATCGCGCAGGCAGCAATCGCAGCAAGGAATCAGATAACCCCGGACATTCCGCTCGAGGTTCACACCATCGGCATCGAACCCGGCAGTGAAATTGAGATTGAACATATCCCCGCCTTTCAGGGAAAACGCGCAGCAGGAGAATAGGAAGCTCACTCAGATGAAGGTGGGTCAGATCCGTATTCGGGTTTGACATCACAATGTCGAAACCGCACGGATTTCGACCTACGATTACTGGCTTCCGGGTGGCCCCTTCAAACTCGTTTGGAGGGGATTCGATGAGCGACTATAATCATAATGACCATTGACGCCGTAAAAAAGAAACCCCGAGAGGGATTCACGCCCAACAAGTCTGCACCCATCGCCAACTGGCGCTTGGCCGTGCAAGTGCTGTTCGCGGCGTTGTGCGTCTGGATAGGCCTCGAGTTCCACTTCTTTGTGGGCTATCTTGAGTCCGGAGGGGAGTTGGCCGTGATTGAGCGGCCGCCCGGTGTCGACGGATTCCTGCCGATCAGTTCGTTGATGAGCCTCTACTACCTGCTGCTGTCCGGGAGTATCCATACCTATCATCCGGCGGGACTGTTCATTCTCGGCGCGGTGTTTCTGATGTCGCTTGTCTTCGGCAAGTCGTTCTGCTCGTGGATGTGCCCGGTGGGACTGCTGTCGGAATTGTTGGGGGATTTCGGAAAGAGGCTCACCGGATGGCGCGGGAAATTCCCGAACTGGCTCGATTGGCCGCTCAGGTCACCCAAGTATCTTCTGCTGGGATTCTTCGTTTATTCGATCTTCTTCTTGATGAACGAGGCCTCGCTGAAGCAGTTTCTTGACAGCCCGTACAATCTGGTTTCCGACGTCAAGATGTACTACTTCTTTGCGAATATAACGCGCTTTTCGCTGATTGTATTGGCCGTGCTGTTCGCAGCCTCGATCTTTGTCCGCAATTTCTGGTGCCGATTCCTTTGTCCTTACGGTGCGTTGCTGGGGATTACATCGCTGCTTAGCCCTCAGAAGATCAAGCGGAATGCAGTCAGTTGTATCGATTGCGGGAAGTGTGCGAAAGTCTGCCCTTCACATATCAAAGTCGATAAAGTGAAAACCGTCTTCTCAGACGAGTGTACGTCTTGTCTTGAGTGCCTCGACGCCTGCCCGGTGGCGGACACGCTCGACGTCTACGCGCCGGTATCACGCAGACCGATCAACAAGCGCTGGATAGCAGTTTGTGTCGTAGGACTGTTCGTAGCGGCAACCGGAATCGGAATGCTGACGGGAAACTGGCAGAATGATGTGTCGACTGATACATACATCGAGCAGCAGAAGAACATCGAGTTGTTGGGACATCCAACGAGCACGCGCGACGTAGAACAGCTTCGCGAAGAGGCAGATCGCAACTTGCTGTCAGGTGAGACACCTGACAGCAAGTTGCGAGTCAAATACTCTGATGCCACCGCAGCGGCATCAGCGTTTATTTCACAATCTTAATCGCCTGCTTGAACTGGTCACCCTCGGCGACTTCGAGCATCTCAAACAGGGCCATCTCTACACAACTGATATTCGCGCCGGCATCCCGCATAGCTTCGAGTCCGATGTGCTTGTTATCAGCCGAACGAGAGGAAACAGCGTCGGCTATAACATACACCTCAAACCCCTGTTCGAGCAGGTCCATCGCAGTCTGGTAGACGCAGACATGGGTTTCCATCCCAACCAGAACCACCTGGTTGCGACCCGTTTCTTTGAGCTTGGAGGAAAACTCGCCGTTGCCGCAGCAGCTGAACGATTTCTTGACCAGCGGGGCCATTCCGGGCAGGGCATCTTTGATCTCGTCGATAGTCGCACCGAGTTTGTCCGGTAGCTGCTCGTTCCAGAGGACCGGCATTTCCAGCACCTGGGCACCCTTGATCATGCGTACAACATTCGCGTAGAAATCCTCTCTGCCGTGCATGAGCGTCGCCAGTTTTCCCTGAACGTCAACTATGACCAGTGTCGCATTGTCTTTTTTCAGCATAACTTTATCTCCTGAAGCAATCCTATACACTCTGTTTCATCGCGTAACGCGTAGCATGAAGGTATGGTTTCAGACATTGAAGGTCAAGCCCCTCGCAGAGATAAGGTTGCTTCAGAGAATATGGTGTACTGGCTTGCTATTATCCATGTTTGGTCGCCTCCAACCGCGGGATCCCAAACAAGAGGGTCAAAACGCACTTGATACTGGACAGCGCCTGCGGCTGCCATGACAGATGGTGGTCACTTTCTGCACAACAATGCAACCTTTGGCAGAATCTGAATGTGGGCGTCAATCACAGTCGCGGCGGGTTTCGTACCAAAAACAACAACGGGAACCTTAGGACATACCAGCAAATAAAATGGCTCAGTTTGGATCGACACTGGAGTATTCTCTCAGGGCGGCCGGAGAGCAGCTTGAGAGGCAAAGCAGACAGATCGATGATATTCTGCGAAACGAAAGCCACAACCAAAACAATGATTATTCCCTGCATTTGTGCTCGGTAGGGTTAATCGTAATAGCAGGTTCGTTCGGTCTTCAACTGATAGGTATGGCTCCGGCTTTTGCCGTCGCGGCGCTTGGTTTTGGGGCAGCTTTCGTCTGCGGCGGCATGTACGTGCGACACAAGGCAGCCGTGCGCAAAGCTGAGTTTGACCAATCGCTTGTCGATCTGGATCGTGAGCGGGCACACGCTAATAGGCGTATGGTGGTGATTCACCACCTGCTCACCGCCGGGCTTCCGAAAGGACTTACGGCCGAAGATATCCCGATGCTCATGGGGGATGACACCGACAGTCAGGAATGGATCTCCTGATCAGGTGAGGAGGAACGGTCCGCGCGACGGATCGCACAGGACGCAGGAAAGCCCGCCGCGGGCGGGCTTTCTCGTATCTGGCCTGTCGAACACATGTTTCCGCTAGATCACGTCGTTTGAATCCGGCGGTGGCGGGCCGCCACGGTGACCTTCGCCGCGCCTCTGCTGCCCTCTACCTCGCCCTCCGGGCGGTTTGCCGTGCATCATACGCTCCATGCGCTTCATCTTCTTATCCAGACGGACCATCTGCTCCTCGGTCAGCACGGTCGAGAGTTCCGCTTTGAGAGAGTCTGTTTGGTTCTTGGCTGCCTGCATGTGCTCCTGGAACATCCCGGCCATCCGGGCAGAGTGCCGGGTGAGGATCTCACGAACAGCCGCTTCCTGTTCCGGCTCGGGATCTATGGCTCGCATAAATACGCGCTCAAAGCGGGGCTCGAAATCATCCGGCGATGGAATCGCTGC
The DNA here is from genome assembly GCA_963664195.1 of uncultured candidate division Zixibacteria bacterium. Taxonomy (GTDB): domain Bacteria; phylum Zixibacteria; class MSB-5A5; order GN15; family FEB-12. The sequence continues at coordinate 1,859,957 of OY760907.1, read as the reverse complement.
AAAACGAGCACGCATAATCGTCCCGGCAACAAGACCGCCCAGAATCATACCAATAAATAGAGTCGCTGCCAAAATAAGGGTTGATTTAGCTTTCGGTTTCATGATCAAGACTCCTCCAGCAAAGACGCATAGGGCGACTCAAGGACATCGGATATCGTCTCCTGAGGAAAACCTATCGCGGCAGCAAAGGACTTACTTTCGCTCGAAAATAGGTTGTATGACATAACAGACAGAGTCAGCACGGCCGCCACGGCCGCAACACGACGGAACAGCACGATCAGCGAATCAGCAATAAGTGACTCCTCGCGCCCCTCCGTCTGTTCTTCACGAATTCGCTGCATTACGCGGTCGGCAAAGAACGGATCGAAAGAAGTCGCCACGCTGGAAGATACAGCCTTCCGCAACGCCTCAACGCGTGCTTTCTCGGCCCGGAGTTCCGGTGATTCCGCCAGCGCCTCTTCAAGTTGACGCTGTTCGACATCTGACAGTGAACTGTCAAATGAACGCCCAAGCAATTCCAGGATTTCTTCTTTCATGACTTTTCTCCAAAATGCGGGGCCAGTATCTCTTTCAATTTGCCCTGCGCCCTGGCCAGGCGAGACTGTACGGTTCCAATCGGAACCTTCAATACTTCGGCGGTTTCAGCCGTGGAATACCCGTCGAGCAATCGCAACACAATTACCGATCGGAATTCCGGCTTGAGTTTCGTGAGTGCCCAGCGGATCAGGTCTTTGTCCTCAAAAGACATCTTTGAGGCTTTCTCGTCCGGAATATCCATCGACTCATCGCTGGCCGGTCGTGAGAAGATAGAGAAACGCCGCTTGCGCCGCTTCAACTCGTTGAGCGAGAGATTGATCGCTATACGCGTAAGATAAGTTGCCACGCTGCTTTCTCCACGAAAGTTGTTCAAGCCCCGGTGGAATCCGATAAACGTCTCCTGACCGACATCGTCGGCCTCAGGGCAGTTGCCAAGCATACCGATAACGGTGGCCGCCACGCGGGGTTCGTACCGCTGGACCAGCTCCCGAAACGCAATCTGGTCGCCTTCACGGGTTGCCGCTATCAATTGCTCGTCGCTTCTTATCTCAAACTCTCCTGTCTCTGCATATTTGACAGTCCCAATGTTCAAGACATTCCAACCTATTCAACAAAAAAAGGACAATTCTAATTCCTCTTACACAAGAAGAAAGGGCGTTGCCGCCGGCAAGCTGCGAGACTCGCCTGACAACAACCGCCCTTAACGAGGAAGGAGGGGGAGGATTTTCCGTAATTTGTGAAACGGTTTAGTTGCCGCCGCGATACCGTTCCTGGTCAATCGCAGCGAGTTCCGATGAACCGATCAGTATTTCCTTCACCCGAGACGCTTGATTTTCAGTAAGCTTCAGTTGCTCGGTCAGTTCTGTTACCTGCTTGTCGATCCTGTCCGTATCACCGGCGGTCACCGATGCGGCTACCAAGAGGCACACCAGTGTAGTGAATATGGTCAGTTTCGTTTTCATATCTTACGAGTCTCCCTGGCTATTTCTTGTAGGTCGAAACTAACGCAGTTTCGACTCTGATGTCAAAACCGCAGGGCGACTTGCCGCGTTGGTTTTGACTTACACGGCTTTGACAACCTGCACGGCCAGTTTCATCCCGACTATCCAGAACTTCTTTGAAAATCGGTGGAATGCACCAGACACTTCGCATGTCTAAGATATGAAGAACAGAATGGGAAAACTCACGGAGAGTACATGCCGATCTCACAGAAACTAACAGTCGGTCTGTTGCTTGTTGCGGTGTTGCTGCTCTGCGGCTGCAAGTCCATGGAAGTCGAATCTCACTGGGCCGGAGAGTCTGCCTTGGAAACTCCGATCACAGCCGACGGCTCCAATGTCGATTGGGGGGATATCCCGACGATATTCTTCGAAGACCAGCAGGCGGTCCTGGGTATAGCCAACGACTCCGACAACCTCTATCTCCTAATGCGATTCCGCGATCAGAAATGGGCGCGTGCTATCAAGATGTCCGGGCTGAAAATCTATGTCGATGCAAAGGGGGGCAAAAGTACTGACCTTTGCATCCAGTATATCGGTGGCCCTGATCTCGCGGCCTTGCAGCGGGACGAGATGGGACGAGGCCGGGGCGGCATGGAACGCGGCGAAGATATCGAAAAACGGATGAAAACGGGCATGGGCGACCATCGCGAGTTTGTTTTTGCCGACAAGGAGAACCTTCTCGATGTCGACCTGCCGACCGACGGTTCCCGAGGACCGGCAGTGAGTTTTGATACTTCGATGAGTTTCTTCACCTACGAGTTTTCGATCCCCCTGGCCGAATCCGAGGTCCGCAACTACGGTCTGGGCGTTGAACCCGGCCAGACGATTGGCATCGGCGCGATCTGGGGTGATTTCGACAAGGGCAAGATGCGCGAATGGATGCGTCCCTCCGGCGGCATGGGCGGCGGTATGCCCGGCGGTGGCGGTCGCGGGGGTGGTATGGGCGGTGGCGGTGGCGGTCGTGGAGGTGGCGGGATGGGCGGTCAACGTCCTGATATGCCCGAGAAGCAGGAGATTTGGTTCAAGACCGTGCTGGCGACAGGTGTAGAAACCGTCACGGGTGAATAGGCCCGTGATGTAATCTCCCTTCTTTCGATCAAGTCATGCAGAGCTTTCGGAGGTCGGATCTCCAACTCGCTCGGGAGTTTTCCACACAGACTCACAATCTGTAGGCGTCGAGGACACGGCCAGAGGTCGCCTCATGTCACGTTATGAGTACTCAAGAAGAACGATTTGCGGTCGACATCTTGTGTATAGGCAGAGGCGCCGCCATGTCCCACGACTACTCCAGACAGCGTTTTGCGGCGCCGGAAAACAACCAATATCTTCACAGAACGCGACGGTCTTCATAGGGACTACCCGTTTTCGTTTGCTGTGGAATTCACATACGAATTCTAACGTTTGGCACAGAAAGGAAACGAGAGAATGTTCAGGAATTTGAAGATCAACACCAAGCTCATTGCGATCTTCCTGCTGGTCGGACTTGTCCCGTTGGCCACGGTCGCATACATAACCGTGAACAAATCCGCAAAGGCTCTGGAGGAACAGGGCTTCAGCCAACTCATCTCGCTCAGAGACACCCAGAAGCGCCAGATAGAGTCGTACTTCGGCACCCTGAGAGGGCAAGTCCTGACGCTGTCGAACGACAGGATGGTCATCGACGCCATGCGTGATTTCAAACAGACCTTCCGGAATGTCGTCGCCGAGACAGGCGGCGAAAGCGTGACTTCAAAACAACAAGTCGAGGTGATGCGTCGGAATCTGTCAGAATACTACAGCGACGATTTCTCTGCGGAGTACCGCAATCGAAATCAGGGTACATCGCCGTCGGCGGCCAAAAATTATCAAGCCTTAGATGATGAATCGGTGGTATTGCAGTACCTGTACATTCAGGCAAACCCCAATCCCCTGGGGAGCAAACACCTCTTGAACAACGCCGGTGACGGATCCCAATGGAGCGCTCTGCATGACAGATATCACAATCACATCCGTGCATTCCTTGAGGAATTCGGATACTACGACATCTTCTTGTGTGATCCCGAGACCGGCGACGTCGTGTACACCGTGTTCAAGGAACTTGACTTCACGACCTCATTGATCGACGGACCGTACGCTTCATCCGGTCTGGGGCGTGCCTTTCAGGAGGCCAATCAGGCCACCTCGCCAGATTTCGTAGCGATTGATGATTTCAACCCGTACACCCCTTCGTACGAGGATCAAGCCGGCTTCATCGCATCACCAATTTTCGACGGAGCCGAGAAGATTGGCGTATTGATCTTCCAGATGCCGATCGACAGAATCAATGCAGCAATGACCTTTGACGGAGAATGGGAGTCTGCCGGTCTTAAATCTTCAGGTGAGACGTACCTGGTTGGCAAGGATTACCTGATGCGCTCGCCGAGCAGGTTCCTGATAGATGATCCTGACGGCTACTACGACGCTCTCGAATCGAGCGGCGTTTCCCAACAGACGATAGCGCAAATCAAAGCCAAGGGGACATCAATCGGCCTGCAAGCTGTGCGGACCGAGGCTTGCCAGAGTGCTCTAAACGGCCAGAGCGATGCACGAATAACCTCCGACTATCGCGGTGTCTCCGTGCTGTCCGCCTACGCACCCTTGGACATACCCGGACTGGACTGGGCACTCATGGCTGAGATTGACGAGGGCGAGGCGTTTGCTGCCGTCGGTGACCTCCAAATTGCTATCTGCATAATAGGTCTGATAATGGCGCTACTGGTCGTCTGTGCCGGTTGGTTCCTCGCGAAGTCGATCTCCAAACCCCTCGTGAGCATGGCCGGGGTGGCGGAAGGCATTGCTGTCGGAGACATCGACCAAACAATCGATGTCACGTCCAGCGACGAAATCGGTGCGCTGGCCAGTGCGTTCCGCGGTCTGATAGACTACATGAAGAGTCTGGCAGTAGCGGCCGAGGGCATAGCCGGCAATGACCTTACGGTCACCGTTAGCCCAAAATCCGAGAGGGATGTCTTGGGTAGCTCCTTCAAAACGATGGTAACGAATCTCACGACCATGGTGCGTCAACTTAAGGACAACTCCACACAACTCGTCACCGCCGCCACAGAGATCGCTTCATCTTCAGAGCAGATGTCACGAGGCGCAGGTGATCAGTCTCAGCAGATGGGCCAGATTTCCGCCGCGGTGGAGGAAATGAGTGCGACGATACTGGAGTCATCCAAAAACGCGGGCGAAGCAACGGACGTTTCTCGCAGTGCCTCGGACACGGCGACAGCCGGCGGCCAGATCGTCAGTCAGACAATTCAAGGTATGCAGAAGATCAACAACACTGTCCGCGAATCAGCCGAATCGATAGGCAAGCTTGCCGCGTCTGCCGATCAGATCGGTGAGATAGTCAGCGTCATTGATGATATCGCCGACCAAACTAACCTGCTAGCCCTGAATGCCGCGATTGAGGCGGCGCGGGCAGGGGAGCAGGGTCGCGGATTCGCCGTAGTTGCCGACGAGGTTCGCAAACTGGCTGAACGTACGGGTACAGCCACCGGCGAAATCACGGATATGATCAAGGGCGTCCAACAGGAGACGGCAGACGCCGTGAAATCGATGGAGGCAGGAGTTCAGGAAGTCGACTCCGGCCGTGAATTGGCCGACAAAGCTGGAAGCAGTTTGACCGAAGTGGTGAACATGTCTGCACGCGTTATGGATATGATTCGGCAGATCGCTACGGCAAGCGAAGAGCAGGCTGTGGCTGTGGACCAGATTTCAAAGAACGTTGAGAGTGTTGCCGCTATCACCAAGGAAACCGCCACTGGTGCCGAGCAGTCTTCAACCGCTGCGGAGGAACTGAATCGCCAGGCTGAGGGGATGCAACAAATGGTGGCCCGGTTCAAGATTGAGGAATCGGCTTAGTTCGATAGATTCATCAAGACGCGCAATCTCTGAGCGCTAGACGAGAGGTTGACCGATAGGTCGGCCTCTCTTTCTTGTAGGCGGAGGCCCTTTCATAGGTGTGGTTTCGACAGACGTAGGTCGCGGTTCCGAGGCCACTTGTCAAGTGGGCGAGATACCCGACAGCTGCTCCATCTGGGTGGCCCCTGCAAACTTGTTTGGGGGGAACTTGAATCCGGGCCAAACAAGTTTGACCCGGCCACCCGTCGTTTTGGTTCTTATGCACAGATCCCCACCGGACGTTGAGCGTCTAAAGACTCCAAAGAGAAATCGGCAGGGATGGAAGCATCGAGATGCGTTCCCTGCCGATCACGTATCGTCTTCGAAACCGCAGTCTTGTAGGGCGAGTCCGTCTTCGAACCCGCCACGATTCAAGCTGGGGCAGACGAGGGCGTCTGCCGCCCACATAACACCGACGGTTTCGAACTACAACCCCTACTGCCTGAACAGAGACCGGCCGTCGGATTTCAAATCCTTGCACGCCTGGCCGACACGCGCTGCCATGCTTTCCTCGGCCTTCTTCAGATACACACGAGGATCGAATTTCTTCTTGTTCGCCACGTCGGTCTTGGAATGCGTCATCTCCGCACGGAACTCATCGACATGCGCCAGCAAACCCTGCGTGAAATGATACTGGGTATCTGTGTCAACATTCATCTTCACCACGCCGTAGTCCAGCGTTTCGTGAATATCCGAAAGCTCCGAGCCTGACCCGCCGTGGAATACCAGATCAAATCGCGCTTTAGGACCAAACTCCTTCATTAACGCGTCCTGACCGGCTTTGAGGATTTTCGGCTTCAACACCACGTTGCCCGGCTTGTAGATGCCGTGCACGTTGCCGAAAGTCGCAGCGACCATGTACCGTCCTCCGAGCGGATTCAGTACCCGGTAGACCTCAATCATGTCTTCCGGAGTAGTGTAGAGCTTTTCGGCGGGAGCGTCGGAATGATCCATGCCGTCTTCCTCGCCGCCGACCACGCCGATTTCCACTTCAAGAATAAGCTCGTTCTCGCGGCACAACTCAAGCAACTCTGCGGCGATTTTCATGTTTTCGGTAGTCGATAGCTCTGAACCATCGAACATGTGCGACTGGAACAGATTCGGCTGACGGCACCCGCGACGACGTACGGTTTCTTCGATCAACGGCCTTATGTAACTGTCAACTTTGCCCGGTTGGCAATGATCGGTGTGCAGCGCCACATAGATGTTGTACCGCTCGGCCATACGGTGGACATGCTCGGCAATTGTAATCGACCCGAGCACCATGTCTTTGACGTTCAACCCCGAAGCAAACGTTCCGGCCCCGGTCGAGGCCTGGATGATGCCGTCGGAACCGGCGTCAGCAAACCCCTTGAGGGCCGCGTTGGCCGTCTCGGTCGAGGTGACGTTGATAGCGGGATAGGCATAGTTCCCGGCCTGGGCGGCATCGAGCATCTTGTTATAGATTTCAGGCGTAGCTACTGGCATTACTCAGTCTCCACAAAAAGTGTGCGATCATATTGTATCATACCCCCGCGAGGGGGCATGTATTCAGTTTCATTTCGCCAACTGACGGAGCACCATCGAAAGAATGCCGCCATGGCGATAATAGTCAACTTCAATCGGTGTGTCGATTCGCGCTTTCATCTTGAACGTCTTCTCCCCGGAATCAGAGACGGCCTTGACCGTGACTTCCTCGCCCGGTTCCATATCGTTGGAGAGGCCTTCAATCGTATATATTTCGTCGCCGGTCAATCCAAGCGACTCACGCGAGTTACCCTCGGCAAACTGAAGCGGCAGCACGCCCATGCCCACGAGGTTGGAACGGTGAATCCGTTCGTAGCTCTGCGCCAGCACCGCTTTCACGCCGAGAAGATTCGTCCCCTTGGCGGCCCAGTCACGTGATGACCCCATGCCGTAATCGTTGCCGGCGAGGACTACAAGCGGTGTGCCGCTCTCTTTGTACTTCACGGAGGCGTCGTAGATGTCCATTATCTCGCCGTTCGGATGATATTTGGTGATACCGCCCTCGGTGCCCGGCACCAGTTGGTTGCGCAATCGTATGTTGGCAAACGTTCCGCGAGTCATCACGCGGTCGTTGCCCCGGCGGGATCCGTAAGAGTTGAAATCCTCGAATTTAACGCCGTTGTCCTTCAGGTACTTTGCTGCCGGTGAATCGGACTTGATTGCGCCCGCCGGAGAAATGTGATCGGTCGTGATCGAGTCACCAACCATCACGAGGACCTTGGCGTTTTCGATTGGCTTGATATCCTCCGGCTCCGGTTTCATGTCGATAAAAAACGGCGGAAGCTGGATATAGGTCGATTTGTCATCCCACGGGAAGATGTCTCCCTCGAACCCGTCGATAGCATTCCATTTGGGGCTGCCTTTGGCGACGTTGGAGTATTCTTCGCGGAACAGATCGGAAGTGACAAACTTCTGCATGGCCTCATCGATTTCTTTTTGCGACGGCCAGATGTCTTTTAGGAAGACCTCTCCCCCGTCGGCGCCTTTTCCAATCGGCTCGGTGGTCAGATCAATATCGACCGATCCGGCCAGCGCGTAGGCTACCACCAGCGGCGGCGAAGCGAGATAGTTCGCGCGAGTGTGCGGGCTGACACGGCCTTCAAAATTGCGGTTGCCGGAAAGAACCGCCGAGGTAACGAGGTTACCGTCCTGAATCGCCTTGACGACTTCGTCTGAGAGCGGTCCCGAGTTGCCGATGCAGCTAGTGCAACCGTATCCGACGTTATGGAATCCGAGCGCTTTAAACGAATCAATCAGACCGGCTTTTTCCAGATAGCGGGTTACTACTTTAGAGCCTGGGGCCAACGAGGTCTTCACGTACGGCTTGGTTTTCAGTCCCTTTGCAACCGCCTTTTTCGCCATCAATCCGGCGGCCAGGAGAACATACGGGTCAGAAGTGTTTGTGCAGGAGGTTATCGCTGCAATGACAACCGCGCCGTGGCCAACTTCGACACCGTTCATCTTGCCGGTATTGTTTAAGTCGCTCTCAGGCAATTCAAATCCACGGGCTTTGATCGGCTTAGTGAGGTCGGCTTTGAATTCGGATTTCATTTTCGCCAGGGCAATTCGGTCCTGCGGGCGTTTTGGTCCGGCCAGCGACGACACAACATCGCCAAGATTCAACTCCACAACTTTCTTGTACTGCTTCTCCGCCGAACCCGGCTCGCGGAACAACCCCTGCTCTTTGCAGTAACTCTCAACGAGGTCAATCTCTTCCTCGGTGCGACCGGACATGCGCAGATAGTCAAGCGTGGAGGCATCAACCGGGAAATATCCCATCGTGGCGCCGTACTCGGGTGCCATATTGGCGATCATGGCTTTCGACGGCAGGGCCATATTGTCAAGCGCCGGTCCGAAGAACTCCACAAACTTGCCGACAACGCCGACCTCACGAAGCATCTGCGTAACCGTCAGGACGACATCCGTGCCGGTGACACCCTGCGGAATCTCGCCGGTCAGTTTGAATCCGACCACTTCCGGCATAAGCATGTAGATCGGCTGTCCGAGCATAGCCGCCTCGGCCTCAATACCGCCGACTCCCCAGCCGAGTACGCCGAGTCCGTTGATCATCACGGTGTGGCTGTCAGTTCCGACGAGCGTATCCGGATATGCCACACCATCGCGCCCCTGCACGACTTTGGCCAGATACTCAAGGTTCACCTGGTGGCAAATGCCGGTGGCGGGAGGAACAACGCGGAAATTGTCAAACGCACCCTGTCCCCAGTGAAGGAACTCATACCGCTCGCGGTTACGCTCGAACTCCTTATCAATGTTTATCTGCAGCGAGTCATCGCTTGCGTAGGAATCAACCTGCACCGAGTGGTCGATTACGAGATCGACGGGTACCAACGGATTGATTTTCTTCGGGTCGCCGTTCATCGCTTTCATCGCCGAGCGAAGTGCGGCCAGATCAACAACAGCCGGTACGCCAGTGAAATCCTGTAGCAGCACGCGGGCGGGCTTGAACGGGATCGTTATCTCTCCGACATTGCCGGGATTGTATGCGGCGGCAGTCTTGATATGGTCCTCGGTGACTACGCGGCCGTCGACGTTGCGCAACAGGTTTTCCAACAGCACTTTGATTGAATACGGAAGACTATCGAGTTGTCCGAACTTGGCCAGACTGTCGAGCCTGAATATATCGTAGCTCTGTGATTTGGTTTTCAGTACGGCTTTGGCGCTAAATGGGTCCATCGTGATCTCCTTCTGAAGAAACCGGGCACGACCCGGAGAGTGTATTGATCTAGTATAGGCAACCGCACAGTCGATTTCAAGAGTTTGAACAGCAAATAACACGGTCGCAGATTGCACTTGTGCATTTTTGTCAATATGTTACATTCTAACGCCTTAACCGGAGCCTGTGGTCTACAACCGGCTCCCACGATTTGGAAGCGGTTTGTGGCGTGTTTGCCAAGCGTATTTCACAAGATTCAGTCATAATCGGCACCCCTGCCAAGGTCAATCTGTTCCTTGAAGTTCTCGGGAAGAGGGACGACGGTTACCACGACATCAACTCCCTGTTCCAGGCAGTGTCGCTGTTCGACCGGATCACGTTCACCCGGATCAGGTACGGCTCCGATATCTCTATCGAATTGACCAATGACGCCGATGTGCCGGTCGACGGGCGCAACCTCATTGTGAGAGCGTTTCGGCTAATGCAGGACAGGTTTGGATTGACCGACGGCTTGCAAGTGCAGCTTGAGAAAAATATTCCTATCGCTGCCGGGTTGGCCGGGGGATCGGCCGACGGCGCAGCAACCATTCTGGCGGTATGTGGATTGTGGGACCTGGGGCTTGACTTCTCTCAGATGGCGGAGTTGGGGCTGGAAATAGGATCGGATCTGCCGTTTTTCTTCACGCACGGCCAGGCGATGGTCGGCGGCAGGGGCGAAAAGATCACCGAAACCGACTTCCCAACGGATTATTGGCTTGTTCTGGCCACTCCGGACCTGCATATCTCTACGGCAGAGAGCTATGCGGCTCTTAGAATAGACTTGACAAAATCGAAGATTCCGTTTAGTTTTCGACGCTGCAAGGGCTTGCGTCAGTTTGTCGACACCCTGGAGCATACCGGCAATGACTTTGAGAAGGTTCATCTTGGGTCCTTCCCCGGGCTGGGAAGGATAAAGGATGAGCTTTTGGATATTGGAGCATTGATAGTCCGGATGAGTGGCTCAGGTCCAACAGTTTTTGGTTTATTTGATAGTGTGCCGGAAACAAAGAGCAAGAGGTTATTTGGAAAGGAGACCGGAAGAGTGATGGTAGTACGACCGGTTACCCTGCCTGTACGACTTCCATAAGAGGGGAGGCTGCGTGGAGATTACAGAAATTCGAGTTACCCTTCGCGACGAAGAAAAACTCCGGGGTTTTGCCAACGTGACTTTTGACAACGCCTTCGTCGTTCGCGGGATGAAGATCATCCAGGGAACTAGCGGGTACTTTGTGTCCATGCCCAGCAGGAAAAGACCAGACGGGACACATCAGGATATTGCACATCCGGTCAACAAGGATATGCGCACCCTGATCGAGAAAAGCGTGCTGGAGGCCTACGAGCTGGAGTTGAAAACACAGACTTCAGCGTAGACAGCCGGCAGAATTCTTGGGGCGTCGTCAAGTGGTAAGACACCAGCCTTTGGAGCTGGCATTCCCAGGTTCGAATCCTGGCGCCCCAGATAGACAACAGACTTTTTCCGGAACCTGCTTTGTGGCAGGCCTTGCCTGACACAGATCAGGTTTTAATTTCCGGGTAAAGAAGGCCTGAGACATGATCGTTCGGAATGACATCAAACTGGTGACGGGCAACTCCAATCGTGCTCTGGCGACAAAGATCGCTGCATACCTCGGTGTGGAGTTGACCGACTGTACGGTGACGCGGTTCTCCGACGGTGAGGTTTTCGTTCAGATAAACGAAAACATTCGCGGAGCTGACCTGTTTATCATCCAGCCGACCAATCCGCCCGCGGAGAGCCTGATGGAGCTGCTTATGCTCATCGAGGCCTCACGAAGAGCCTCGGCTATGCGGATCACGGCCGTGATCCCGTACTACGGGTATGCCCGCCAGGACCGCAAAGACCGCCCCCGTGTGGCGATCACCGCCAAGCTTCTGGCCAACATGATTACGACCGCCGGAGCGGACAGGATCATGACCATGGATCTGCACGCAAGCCAGATCCAGGGTTTTTTTGATCTGCCCCATGACCACCTGTATTCTTCCAAGCTGTTCAACGAGTATTTCCGTGAGTTGAATGTCGGGAACCTCGTAGTGGCCTCACCTGATGTCGGCTCGCTGAAGATGGCCCGCGCCACGGCCTCGTCGCTAAACGCCTCCCTGGCGATTATTGACAAACGCCGTCCGAAACCAAACGTCTCCAAAGTGATGAACCTGATCGGTGAGGTCAAAGGCAAAAACGTGCTGATCCGCGATGACATGATTGATACCGGCGGTTCTCTCTGCCAGGCGGCCGAATGCCTCAAGGAAAACGGCGCAAGAGATGTTTACGCAGCCTGCACCCACGGCGTGCTGTCAGGTAACGCGATCGCCCGTGTGGCCAAATCGCCTATCAAAAAGATGTTGATATCGGACTCAATCGACCAATCCCAGCGAAGCCTGACCGACGAATTCGAAGTTGTCACTTGCTCGGAACTGATTGGCGAAGCTATTAAGAGAATTTTCGACGAAGAATCGGTTTCAAAGCTATTCGATGAGCCGGTTGATGATTTAGAATAAGACAGTAGTCAATACTTTACAGGAGAATACAGGACAATGAGAGAGATACCAATGACTGCCGTGATGCGCGAAGAGGTCGGCAAGGGTTTTGCCCGCCGGGCGCGTATGGCCGGTCAGATCCCCGGAGTCATCTACGGTCCGGAAACTGAGCCGATGGCCGTGGCAGTTGTGGAGCACGAGTTCCGGACGGCTATGAAGACCGCGGACAGCAGCTCCATTCTGAGCATCCAGGTTGATGGCAAAGAGCACAAAGCAGTCGTACGTGAACTGCAACGCGACGAAATCACCAACAAGGTTATCCATGTGGATTTCCATGCCATCTCCATGAGCCGACCGATTAACGTCGCCTTGCCGATTAACTTCACCGGCACGCCGATAGGCGTGAAGGTCGACGGCGGCATTATGCAGGCAACAATCAGAGAACTCGAAATCTCCTGCCTGCCAAAGGATATTCCGGACAAGTTCGAAATTGATGTCTCCGAGTTGAACATCGGCGACTCAATTCACGTGCGTGATCTTGATATCCCGAATGTCGACATCATGACCGCCGAGCGTCGCACGGTGGTAGTTATCTCCGCTCCGACCGTTATTAAGAGCGAGGTCACTGCCGGTGGTGTTGAAGGCGAAGAAGGTGTTGAGGAAGCTGAAGAAGGCGAAGCTGCCGCTGAAGGCGAAGAGGCTTCCGCCGCCGAGGAGAAGTCCGAATAGAGTGTTCTCAAACTCGATTAGAGAAACCGCCCCGTTTGGGGCGGTTTTTTTTGTGGGAAGTCAGTTGGATGGGTGCCAGACGCAAACCTGTGATCGGCCGGGTTCCATCCCGGCCGTATATCCCACCCGTCGTTTCGCTCCACCGCACTCTGGGCGGGTCACCGAGGATACGTGCCAAGGTTCTTCCGTGGGCGGCAGACGCCGGCGACACTGCGTGTCCTCGTCAACCTCTTGCTCTACTCCTGCGCCAACCACCGACTGATCAAATGTATTTTAATCCAGCCAAAATCATTAAAAGAAAACAGCGTTTCCTTTAATAAGCGAGACGTATTCCCGCTCTAGCCGGATGGCTCTGGGGCTACCAAGACTCTACTCACAGATTCCCCCAATGTCAGGTTCGACTCATACTACACAGACGCGCGAGCCAGGACAAGAGTTGAATGCCGTCGTGGGCAAGTTACAGTACATTCCACCGGGAGCACGAGTGGGCCACCAAGATTGATTATGGCACCCCTTTACATCATGTCATCAGGATCAACGTCAATCACCAGCTTCACTATCGAGGGCAATCCAAAACGCGTCTGCTCCTCCTCCCAGCTCCGAAGCATACCCGTGAAAGGCCTGCACCCGTTTCGTGCGGATGAACAGTTGTCTCCTTGCTTTGCCCCGCAGGAACGGCATCGGGCAGGGTGCCGGACCGAGGATGTCTGATTCCAGACCAGCGCGCTCAAGCCGCCCTCTGAGTCGTTCGGCAAACGATGCAGTCTGAGACTGAAGTTTGTCGCCGTCGGCAGTCGACAGGACAAACTTCACCATTCGCGAAAACGGCGGAAACGAAAGCAGTCGTCGTGACTCCAGCTCACGGTCGAAGAAACTCAGGTAGTCTTGTCGGGCAGCGTCCTGAATGACCTCGTTCGACGGATAGTACGTCTGCACCAGCACCTCCCCCGGGCTTGATCCTCTCCCCGACCGTCCTGCTACTTGCAGCAAACGCGCGAAGGTTTTCTCCGAGGATCGAAAGTCCGGCAAGTCCAAACCCAGATCAGCCGACAGCACCCCGACCAACGACACTCCCGGCAAGTCCAGTCCTTTGGTTACCATCTGCGTGCCGAGCAGGAGTTTGTGCTTCCGGTCTGCGAAATCGCGCAGCATCCGGTGCCCGTCCTTTCGTCCCGAAGCCGTGTCGGAGTCGAATCTCAGTACGCCCGCATTCTCGAACAAGCGTGCAATCTGTTCCTCGACTTTCTGCGTCCCCGTGCCGGGATACTGGAAACGGCTTCCGCCGCATTTCTCGCAGCACTCATATGCCGTTCGCAAGTACCCGCAATAATGACAGGACAGCTTGGCACCCGCTTTGTGGTATGTGAGTTTGACGTCGCAGTGCGGACAGCCCGGCACATGACCGCAGCCGGAACACTTCAATTGCGGAGAGTATCCCCTGCGGTTCAGAAACAGGATGACCTGTTCCTCGCGCTCCAGTCGCTGATCTATTTCTTTCTTCAACGGGAAGGAGAGATTCGGAAGGTCACCATGGAGCCGTTCCTTTTTCATATTGATGATGCGCACTACCGGAAGTCTGGCATCACCGGGACGTTCCTTCAACTCCAGCAAGCGATAGCGCCCCAGGCGAGCATTGTGGTACGACTCAAGAGACGGCGAGGCCGACCCCAGCAGAACAGGGATGTCGGCGATTTTCGCCCGCATGACGGCAGAATCGCGACCGTGGAACCTGGGCGACGGATCATCCTGCTTGTAGGAACCGTCGTGCTCTTCGTCGACCACAATCAATCCCAGATCCTTGAGCGGCGCAAACACAGCCGAGCGCGGACCGATAACGATGCGATATCTCCCGCGCCGCACGCCATTCCAGCTCTCGAGTCTCTCGCGCTGGGTCATGGCCGAATGAAAGACCGTAACTTTGTCGCCGAAAAATCCTCTAAAGTACGCCAAAGTCGTTCCTGATAGCGCAATCTCCGGTGTCAGAATGAGAACAGTCCGGCCACGGTTCAGCACTTCGCGAGCAATATGGCAATACACCAGCGTCTTTCCTGAACCCGTAATACCGTGAAGCAGCGAACTGGAAAACCCGCTATCGAGCAGCCCGATTACCGAGTCAAACACCGCCCGCTGACCGTCAAGGAGAGTGAGATCGGTAACGCCTTCTTTCGGCGGGACGAAATCCAGAATGCTGTCGGGCTTGGACGTCACCACCGGCCTGAGCAACCCGGCGGAGGAAGCTGCTCTAACATAGTGTTCGGTCCAACCGTTCGCGAACAGTTCGCTTCGGTCCTGTTGGCCGACGAACGGTTCCGGCCTGAAACGTCGTTTTGCGAAGAACCTTTGCCAGTCATCGACCCGAACAGCCCGATAGCCGGAGATTACCGCTCGGCCTGTTTCCTCGACCACGGGCCAGTTTTCGGCTAGCTGACCGTCGTCTATCAAACGCTTGAGCAGGGCGGGGTCGTTCTGTCGAAGATGCTCTTTGACGACATCGGCCAATCGCCTACCCGGTTTGTAGATGCTGACGATAGCATCCGGTATATCTGCATTGTCCTGCTCAGCCCACACGAGGTCGACTGATCGACGGGTCTTGAGCACCGAGGGCAACGCCGCGGCCAGGCAATCGGCCGGATTGGCATAATAGTAGTCCGCCATCCAGAGGCACAGATCAAACAAGTCCGGCGGGAAATAGCTGTCTGTATCGAGCACGCGAATAATCGGTTTGGTCGTGAAGTCCGGCTTGACGCGTGATGCACCGAGACAGAATCCGACTGCCCGACTCCGTCCAAACTCAACCAACACCCGCGTACCCGGCGCGATTTCCGCCTGCCGGTCTGGGAGGTGGTAAGTAAAAGCCTTGTGAAATGGTCCGGTTACGGCCACCGAGACGAGCCGTGGGCATGAATTCATAAAGGAATATAGAAAAGGGCTGGCCCGAGGCCAGCCCTTTTTATGGCTTGATGTTCTTTGCGAGGCTAGTTGCCGCTGAGTTTCTTGATCTTAGCCTCGGCATTGATTCTGGCCTGCTTCTTACCAAGCTCGATATACAGGGCCTTGAGCGACTTCCAGATTTCGACATTATCTGGCTGAAGCTCCACGACTTTCTCATAGGCGGCCGCGCATTCGGGCCAGCTTTCCATCTTGAGGTACCGATCCCCAAGACTCCGCCAGTTGTCGGCGCGAGTGGGGTCCAGTTCGCAGGCGCGAGCGAAAGCAACAGCCGCTTCTTCGTTGTTCTGAAGGACTACGGCCACAATCGCGTATTCTTCGGCGGCGTCGATATCGTCCTGCTTCAACTCAAAGGCATGCTTCAGGAATCCACGGGCTCTCTCAAAACGTTCCATCCGAACGTCCTGCCACTCTTTTGCTTTGGCTTGGTTCTCTTGATCCCGGTAGACATTGGCTGAGTCCAACGCTTCCTGGGCAATGTGCGTGAAGTACCGCCCCGCTCCGGTAACTGCCTCGACATCATCCGGATCTAGTGCCATGATCTCCTCGAACACACCGAATGCCTCGTCGTACCGCTGGCAGTTGTTGTAACAAATCGCCAGGTTGTGCATCGTGCTGATTACGATACTCCTGTTGTGTTCATCGGCCATCACAGCCGTGTCGGCCAGATTGGCGTCGATATACTCCCGGAAGTACGGAATCGTCTTGCAGAATTCGCCCATCTGGATATAATCGTATGCGATCCGTATAGCGACCGGAGCGCGATCCCCGGCCTTGGCAAGTCCGCGTTCCAGCCATTCGATCGCTGTCGGATAATCCTCCGACTTCTCGTAAGCGGACCCGAGACCGATATACGTGCGGGCATCGGTCGAGTCGATCAGTATCGCCAGATACATCCGATCCTTGGTGGAATCAATCAGGGCCGCACGGCGAGTCTCGTAGAACTCTTTGTCCTCAGCGGTCGTGACTTCTTTCAAGGTCTCGGTGATTTCCTCCACCTCGGTGATTTGCTCGACGGCGGCATTGTAGTAGGTTCTCCAGTAGAGAACGCGCGTGGAGTCAATCTCAGCGACATACTCGTCACAGTTCTTGCGGTATTTCTTTTTGATATCCTTGTTGCCGCAGCACGCGCGAAGAGAATCAGCATAGGCGACCATCTTCTCGACATACGGCTTCTTCTCGTCCAGGTTAGCCTTGCGCTCGATGTAGTCGACCTGAATCTGTGTCATCCAGTAGAGACCCTCGGCATGCGGACCGTAGTTCATAAACAGAGAGTCAAGCAAGGCGACAGCGCCGGGAATGCGATCTTCGTCACCGGACAGGATTTCAATCTTTGCCGACTTGATGTACGTGCTGATCGGCAGCTTACGCGTCTTAGCCTGTGAAGTTATTGCCCCGCCGACGATTAACAACGCCAGGGCCAGTATTAAATATCTATGGACTAGTTTCACCTCAACCTCCTCAAACAATGTTGCCTGCGCAATTCGGACCGAATGTAACTCGTACTCGGCAACTTGTCAACCATGAGCTATACTTAGCGGCTTGTTATCCTGACTTTGAGCGTCAATTTGGCAGTGCTGTCCGCCTTGACCGGAACATCCACTGTCAACGTATTGGCGTCTTTCTTTTTGGTCGCGAAGTTCGATTCAACGACTTCCCAGAATCCCCACACCCGTTTCTCTATCGTAATCACAACATCCTCAGACTTGTGATTTCGCAGCTCTATTTCAAACACTCTGTCTTCGACTTGCTTGGAAATCCGCTCTTTCGATACGAGCGTCTGCTCACCCTTGATATCAAACGCCGTCCCGATGGTCAGCATCACTTCTTCGTCTTTGGGCGTGTGTTCGATCTGATCTTCACCGAGCAGGATCAGGGAACCGTCGGAGTCAGCTTTGAACATCCGCACCCGTCCGGCCGGCAACGGCATCCCGAGACCGCTCTCCTTCGAGTTGGTGAACTCGACATTCACAGACACAGCTTCAGGGTCACTGTCCGGCTTGTAAAGATACTTCTTGTCGACCGAGGTCGAGGCCGGTTCAAACAGCGAAACCTGCTTGACCTCTTTGTTGGCAAGAGTCGCCTTGCGCGGCAGGGTGTACATGTGATATTCAAAGAATTCCTTCTCCTCAAAACCGGCGGCATCCGCACGGGGAGCCATCGTCATGAGTTCCATTCCGCCGCGTTTGTCAAAACCGGTCGGACGCGCCCGGTTAATATCCCCCGCAATCAGTTTCAACCTGGCGTCGGCGTAGGTTTTGCCGGAGACGTTATTAATCGATGCCCAGCCGGACAAATCGAGATGAGTCTCCTTCTCGTTAAGCAGCCCCACGTATTCCGCGGTCCAGTTCATACCCGATGTCTGGTAGCTTACTTCACACTTCTCTTTGCCGGAGACATTGGACTGGTAGAGCCAGAAGAGCGTCGGGCGGGTAATGAGACCATCCGGCAGGACGGGAAAGTTGACCTCGGTGATGTTGGAAAGCGAAACGATCTTAACCCTTCCTGAACTCTCAAGCAGCGTCACCATGTTGCCGGAGTACGCCAGCAACTGTCCACCGTAAAGACGGCCTTCCTTGTCGATAAGTTCAATCGTCTGATCGAGATATTTCGCGTACATCTGGTCGGGCGATACCAGATCAAACGCATAGTTCTGTTCGAGAATGGCAATATCGCTCCCGTTGGCAACTTGGAATCTGACCGAGCTGGCATCAATCCTGGCCGGAACGTCGCGGAACGCAAGTTTGCCAACGCCCTTGTCAAATTCGAGTTCGCGGGTCTCGTTGACCACGCCGAGATCACCGTTGTACACGGTAACTGCTATGTCCTCGGCAGCCACCGACCCGGCGAGGGCGATTATCAATACGGTAAGAAAAACGTTGCTGATCTTCATTGTTCATAACCTCGTGCTATATAAATCTTTATACACGGTACACGCCGAATTCTGTGGTGTCACGGGGACACGATCAACCAAAATAACGGCGACCTTCTGATCCTGATACTACCGCAGGCAGCCTTTTCTTCCACGGAAATTGATTAGCGAACGGAAATAGCGCGAAGACCATTCACCGTATCTTTAATACGGGCATTGACTTGCGAGGAGGACGGGTTGGTTTCTGCGGTAGTAAAATTGCCGACATTCGGGTCGATTCGTTCGAATATCTGCATATACAGGCTGTAAATCATCTCAAACGACAATTGATAACGAGGCTCCAGACACGGCAGAATTGCATCAATTGTGCGGCGGGCTTTGGCCCGGTAATACTCGGCAAAATCCACGTAGCGAGCGATCAACCTGCGGAATTGAGGTGTGACTTCTCCTCTTCTGGCCATTTCCCCCAAACCTTCGACAGTCAGATCGAAACCAACTAGTTGGTCTTCGGCGAAGTAGTTGAGGCCACGCACGTGGTCTTTCTGGAAATCCCGCATGATATGCACAAGATACGAAAAGACAGCCAACGGTCGGGCTGCCTCACGAATGTTATAAGCGGGCGGAGTGTATCCGCGCTTAGTTTTTGTGACCCCGCACAGGTGCATGAATACCGAGGCGGGAGCAATTGCGGCCCCCTCTGCGTAGCGCAGAAAGGCGCGGAAGTTGGCGAAACCGTTATGGTCGAGATCATAAGACATGGCCACGCAGAGCCGTTCCCACGGCCACAGCGGCAGGGCGAAACGATCGAGCGTCTTCAGAAAGTCTTGAAGGAACGGGTTGGATCGGTCACCGCACCGGGCAGCCTCGAGCCAACCGAGCATGAGATCACGCATCTCGGCCATTTCTTCGGGGGTGATTTTGGTGCCGGCCTCTTTACGGTCATCCACGAGGTCATCGATCTTACGCATAGAGCGGTAGCAGACCTGGAAGGCCTCGTACCGATCTTCCTCCCAGAATCGGGCGGCAATGTCCAGAATCGGGTTGGTGAGGATTTCGGAGAAATCCAGGTTCTGTGCGAAATCGAGATTTGTTTCCTTGCGCGTAGACATAGTGCTGGCAGGAATATAACGAATGCGGCCCGCGGTACACAACAACAACGGCCGCCTCCTGTCAGAAAGCGGCCGTTGGAAATCATGGCTGGGGCAGACAAGGGTGTCTGCCGCCCACAAGTTGGAAACGCTGTAGGTCGAAACTCCTGCAGTTTCGACTTCAATGTCAAAACCGCAGGGCAACATTGTTGCGCTGGTTTTGACCTACGCTGCTCTATCCTAATCCGGTAGCCCGCCCGTGCCCGGGCGGGTTTCATCGACTAGCTGCATTGCTCCAGGCCTACGGGCAGCCGGGGAGCGGATCGAGGCTGATGAACAAGGCGTCGATCAATACCGTCAGATCACCCATCGTGATCAGGCCGTCGACACTCTGGTCAATGTTGCCCTCCGAAGGACATCCAATCGGAACCAGCGAGATAAACAGGGCGTCGATCATAACCGTCAGATCACCCATTGTCACCAGATTGTCCGCGGAACCATCGACGTTACCCACCGAAGGTCCGGCGCAACAACAAGCGTCGCCGACACCATCTTCATCAGTATCTTCCTGAAGCGGGTTGAAGAAGTAGGGACAGTTGTCCGTAGCATCCGGGAAACCGTCTGAGTCTGAGTCGGGGCTCAAATCACAACCGTATCCGGTGATGGCGACGTCGTCAATGTTCCAACCGCAATAGAACCAGGAACCGTCTGTCTCGCCCATCGTGTAGCGAACGTACACGTTCGCCTGATTGTCGGCGTACTCAGAGATGTCAAACGTGTGCTCGCTCCAGGCACCATCGGCAACTTCCTCGGTGTTCTCCCAGATCGTATTCCACGAGGTACCGTCATTGCTGATGCGAATGTAAGCATGGTCATACGACGGCTGCTCAACTCCGAGCCAGCGCCAGAAATCCAACGTGACATTGAAAAGTCCGGTGCAATTCAGCGACGGTGAGGTCAAGTGAGTTTCGTCCATGTTTGCCCCGTAGTCGCCGCTCAGGTTGTACCCGAAGACTGACGTACCGGAATGACCCGAGGTAGGGTCGGGGCTGCCGTGGTCACCGCCGCCGCCGGTCGGTGTGCCGCGTGCCCATGAACCCTCGGGCGTCCAGCCTTTATCAGTGTCGAAATCGTCTTCAAACACGGTCACAACATCGGTAGCCGGGAAAGCGAGTTGAGCATCGACCGGATCCCGGAACTCACCCTCGTCGAGTTCTTCAGCAGTCACGTAGTAGTGCAGGTACTGCCCGCACGAGAGGGCCGGCAGCGTGGCATCGTAATGATTCGCCGAAGTCTCGGTCATGGCAACCGAAGTGTATGCACCGCCGTCGATAGCATAGTGCAACTCACCTGAACCGGATACGGGAGTCCCCTCGTACAACGCACTCACCACAACCTCAAACGTATTCGGTACGTCGGGCGTGAGAGCGGTCGGCAGCCCGCCGGGATACTCAAACTCAAGCGATGGGCGCGGCCCCTGGGTGGAGTTGACATAATACACGGTCGCAAGCGAGGCTTTGACCATTTCAGTCATGTAGTCGAAATCCATATAGGTCGTGCTGTCCTGATACGAGTGATACACGGTCGAGAAAATCTGCTCGTGCAGGAACACGACCGAATAGCCGTTCTGCTGGAACGGGTAGTGATCGGAACCGGAAGTACTCCCCATCAGATTACCGGTGATTCCCACCAGCGAGTCGGCGAGGTCCTGCCAGATGTTGGCATACTGGACATCAGTACCGTGGTACAATTTCGCCTGGTTGGTGTTTTCGTAGTGCGCGATCATATCCATGTTGAACATCAATACGATGTTGTCACCGTTAGCCAGCGCCCTGTCGGCGTAGTTGTTGGAACCGACGAGTCCGATTTCCTCCGCATCGAAAGTAGCAAACACAAACGTCATATCGGTTTCGACGTCCTTGAGTATTCGCGCTATTTCGAGTACAGCGGCAGAACCGGAGCCGTTGTCATCCGCGCCCGGCGACGAAGACACGGCGTCAAGGTGCGAGCCAATGACGATCTGGTGGTCGGGGAAACGGCTGCCAACCTTGACGGCATAAACGTTGTGATACGTGTTGCCGGAGGTGAACTGGTCAATGACGACCGAGTCGTATCCGAACGAGGTGAGCTGATCGGCGTACCAGTCGCGGGCCTGATTATAGACGGCACTGCCGCAAAGACGGACGCCAAACGCCTGCATCGTCTCGACATATGACGTAAGTGAATCTTTGTTGACCTGTGCTATCAGCGAATCCAAATCGGCCATCGCTTTGGTCCGCATGGCAGCCACATCAACCGGCTCGGGTTTGGCGAAGTCGATCGTCGGCTTGAGCGGGGTCACTGGAAAGACCTGCGGCGGAGAGGGCATGGTTTCCAATTCATGCACGTCAACACGATAGACGCGAAGATTGTCTTCCTCAAACAGGAGTGGCAAGCTGCCTACGTTGGCGCGATCAAGACGACCGTCGACGGCTATCTCTTCGGCGGTCAGATCGGAAGCAAGGAACTGGGCGGTCAGACCGTACTTGTCCAGTCTCTCGAGACCTTCCCCATCCGCGAGCACCAGGTACCCGTCTTGAATCCGGACCAGTGCCTCAACCTCGGCTTTGGCCAACAGAGCAGCGTCCGTTCCGGACTGAACCGCGACGCGGTACAAGTCAGCGCCAACCGCTCCGCTGCACAGCATCAGCGCTGCAAACAAGGTTATCAATATCGTTCTAGACATCATCTACACCCCTTCCGTATAGAAAATACGTTTGTTTCTTTCAGATTAGACTGCACTCTCCGAACCAGAGAAAAACCAACACCTGCACTCAATGTCTCTGCTGTAAGGACGAAAAAGAGTTCGCAACGTTTATTCTGCAATGCGGGTCATCCCTGGGCGGTAAAGGCAGCGAACGCACCCATTCGATGCATCCGCAGACATTGTTTGACATGTACAGGCGGCGTGAGGTCCGCGTATTACAATCGTAATATAGGCGTAACCGGCCATTTGTCAACCGGCTTGAGCCTGAACCGGTGACCTCAGAAAGACACAACGAGCACCGGCCGCCTCCTGAAGGAAGCGGCCGGTGCGGACTTGTGGCTCAGTTGCCACTGTTACGGGCAAGGCGGGAGCGGATCGAGCGATATGAATAAGTGATCGATCAAGACTGTCAAATCGGACATAGTCACCATTCCGTCCACCGACAGATCGACGTTGCCCTCGTCATTGCATCTCGCCGGATGCATGAGAATAAACAGGTGCGAGATCATCTCGGTCAAATCACTCATTGTCACGAGGTTGTCCGGCGACCCGTCGACATTCCCTCTGGAAGGTCCCGTACAACAGGTACCAGGGACCACAACGATCGTGTAGTCTTCCGTCTCGCCGTATCGCGTGACTCCGCACGGCGCTACCGTCTCAAAGGCGAGGCGAACACGCAGCCAGGGCGTTCCAAGCGGTGCATCCTGCGGCACAACAACGGTGCCGGTGTAGGGTCCGGGGCCGGAGCTGACGTCGAAGAACACTTTCTCAGCCGAGCCTGGTGAATCGTCAAACATATAGTCCTGATTCCAGTCGACCCAGGCACCCACACAGTCTCCCGGAAAAATCTCCGCACCGACAACGGTGATCTGGTACTGTCTGCCCTGTGCCATCTCCGTCGCAAGCTCCAGAGTATAGTCGGCATAACCGCCGGGCGAGTGGGCACTCTCATTGTCAATGTCGCCAACCGTGACCCGGACTATATGCTCGCAGAACTGCTCCTCTGAACCGATCTCGCACCACGGAGGTGCGTCGCCCAACGCAGAAGAAGTGCCAATCAGAAACACTACAAGAGTAAACGCTATTCTAATCATGTCACAAGACCCCTCTCGTCCTGAAACGTTATAGTTCTCGCTACCTAATACGGCAGGTCAGCACAATTGAACACACATCCCAAGCAAATGAACAGGTAATCGATCATTACTGTCAGATCACCCATTGTCACGAGCTTATCAGCGCTAAGATCAACGTTCCCCTCCTCCACACATACAAGCGGGGTGAGGCTGATGAAGAGATGGTCGATCAACACCGTAAGATCTCCCATAGTAACCAACTGATCCAACGAACGATCTACGTTCCCCAACGACCGGCAACACGCCTCGGTGTACTCCAGAAACCCGACGTCGTTTCGAGAACCGTCGGCGTCGTTGTAGAAGGGATCAGGATCTCCGGCGTCTATGCAGGGAGAACCGGTCCTCAGGCGAAAATCGTAGCCGTCCGAGTGGCGGAACTCCGGGTCATCTGTGAAGTTTCCGACGCCCGCGGTGAAATTGAACGTGCCGCCGTTATCGTAGACACAGTTGTACTCGGCGGTAATTGCCGACGTACAGCCGACGCCACAATAGACGGCGTACTCCGGCGCATGCATGATGATGTTGTTGCGGATATCTACGGAACCGGAACCTTCAACGAGAACACCGTGCGACGTTGCGGCCCACAGGTTGTTGTTGTGAATGAGAAGTCCTTCAACGTTGTCCCGACACGCAATCACCGCGCCGTTATCAAAGGGGTATACCAGATTGTAGGCGATGGTGTCATTGCTGCAGCCGTCATTTAGCCGAATGACCGCCCCGACATCGTACGGAGCAAACTCGCCCGAGAACTCATTGTTCTCAATGACTGCGCCGCTGGCATTGGTCAGGTCAATCATCGCCTCAATATCACCCTGGCCCAGTCTACTGGTAAAATAGCAGTCACGGATTATCGGCGATGTTCCATTACATACGACACCGGCAGCCGCCCCTGAGTGAATGTAGAAATTACTGAGTTCGGCACCCCTCGGTTCTCCCGAAGACATAGTCACAACCGGCAAGTTGGGGTTGGCCGGTTCAAGGCTGGCCTGGCTTCCCTTCACGACAATGCGCTTGCCAAGGAAATCGATGTTCTCCGTCATGGATACGCCACCGACCAGGACGGTGTCGCCGTCCGATGCCCACTCGATGGCCATCTGTATGCTGGGAGCATCGCCCGGCACATGAATGACCTACCTGAAGTCAGGGTCACAGGCATTGCCTATGCCGTCGTCATTGTTATCGGCCTGATCGGGATTGTAAATACCAGGACAGTTGTCAAGCATGCACTCCGATTCAGGGGATCCGACATCGCCGTAACCGTCACCGTCGGGATCATAACATGATTGGTTCTCCATCACGTACAATAAGCCGGCAAGGTACGTCACGGTCGCCAGGTCAACGTCGCCGTCGCCGTCGAAATCAGCCGCCGTTATCCAGCTATGCTGGTAATCGGGTTGAAAGAAACTGACGGTGTCCAAATCTGCAGCACCGTTGTTCTTGAGCACCGCCACATAGGCATCGTAGTAGGCGCAGCCCGCTGCAATATCAAGGTCACCGTCGGCGTCCAGATCGGCTCCAATCATAGACTGCGGTCCCCCCACAACCATTTGAGACTCGTCAAACACAAAAGCACCCGTCCCATCGTTGGCCCGCACCACAACGTTTCTGCTGTTCAACTGACAGAGAGCGAGGTCAGGATCGCCATCGGCATCGAAGTCGCCAGTGACGACGGAATACGGGTCATGGCCGGTTATCGTCTGCTGATACAGGCTCAATGATCCGTCTCCCGAATTGAGCAACGTAGTGAAACCGCCGCCATATCCGTCAGCTGTAATGAGATCCGGAGCACCGTCACCGTTCACGTCACAGGCTGACACTGCACGAGGGCCGTTGCCCACTTCGCAAGAGACCTGTCCCCCGAAAGTACCATTGCCGTTATTCCACAGGAGATGCAAGCTGTCCAGGGCACGGTCAACAGTGACCATGTCCAAATCTCCGTCGCCATCCAGATCAGAGGCGCACACGAATATGGGGGTCTCGCCAACAACGTAGTCAATCTTAGGCTCAAACGTACCGTCGCCCGCATTGAGCAGCACCGAGATGCTCCCATCGCCGAAGTTGGCCGTTGTCAGGTCACTGTACCCGTCACTATTCAGATCTGCGGCCATGATATGGTGGGGCTCGGATCCCACGCCGTAGGTACTATCCAGGGCAAAGCCGCCGCTACCATCGTTGAGGTGAACAGCAGCAACATTGCGCCCGCCTCTGTGAACCACAACCAAATCGATATCCTGATCTCCGTCGAGGTCGGCCGAGGTCAGGGCATAGGAGTTCGGGTCAATATCGTAGATTGTAGCATCGGTGAAGGCCCCGACTCCGGTGCCTGCTGCGGCGGCGTAGAAGGTCCACGTAAATCCCTGATCGGGACTGAAACCGGCGGCCGATTCCAGCCCGGTGCTCACCGTCACGGTTACCAACTCACCGTGCGCGAAATCAAGATCGGGAACAAAAGTAATCACTGTCCCCCCGGAACCGGACGAAAACGTCCCGGAATGCGGACCGGATTTCTCTCCCCATACGGCGAAGGTCGAGGCGTCGAATGTCGCGACATTCATTGCCTCGTCAAACGTGACCAGAATGTCAGATGTCACCGGCGCAGTAGTCGAGCTGGCCACCGGACCGGTGGAGACAACCGCAGGTGCCTGAGCAAACGCCGTAAACGGTACGGTACACACAAAGACCAGCGCGGCAAGAAGATACGGCAAGAAAACGCGCCGTTTCGGGGTCGAAGCGACATACAACATAGCAGATCCCTTTCGCATGTATGGTATACGAACATCACGCGGGAAATGTGCATCCCGTAGCAGTTGGGTTCTCAGACGAACGTGCAAGAACAGATCAATAGATGTTTTTTGCCATTCCCCGGACGATCAAAACATAACCATTGTCATCCACTTATGCAACCACTTTTTGGACGTTCGATTGGGAACGGCCAATCCCGCATTCCTCGCAGCATTGACCTCCGATATCGCGTTCTGTCTCTTTCTGATAGCCGGAGGTTGATCATCTTTTGCCCAGAACCGATAGCACTCAGAAAGTGTTACGTCAGTGAACCCAATTGCGGCCAAGCCGCTGGCCTACGGGGCGAACCAAGACATCAGAGGCCGTTTTATTATTGCTGAGAGAACATCGTCCCCCGTATATCCTTGTAGTAGGAGGTGATACGGTGACTTCTATCGAATCCATAGTCAATCGGCAGCTGCTCAAATGGGAACTGGAAAAGCGAGAGGTCGAGACCAAATCCGACGTCAAGCGCACGCCTGCTCCAATTGTCACGATCAGTCGCGAATCCGGAAGCCGCGGATCGTATTTCGGCTCACGTCTGGCCGGTCGGCTCGGCTACCAGAGGCTGCATCGGGAGGCAATCGACGTCATCTGCCGCACTTCCGGTTATCTGAGACGGGTCATTGAGTCCCTCGACGAGCACTCCCGAAGCCAGTTGGAACTGACGATGGAAGCCTTTCTCACGGGCCAGGCAGTGGACCATTCCGACTATGCCAAACAGCTTTGCCGGGTGGTTCTTTCTATGTCGGAGTTGGGCGGTATCGTGCTGATGGGAAGGGGCGGCAATGTGATCCTCGGCCCCAGAAGGGGCTTTCATATTCGCGTGATCTGTCCGAAGAAAAAGCGGATCGAAAACCTCGTGAAATACAAGCAAATCGATGCTGACGAGGCAAAAAGGATTATCGAGATGTCAGATCGAGACCGACGAGAGTTTATCGCCACTCTGTGTGACGAGGACATAGACAACCCCCGGCTATACGACCTGGTGGTCAATACCGCCTACATGGATATCGAAGAGTTGACTGATGTGGCCGTGGTGGCAATCAAAGCCAAAATGGACAAACTCACCCACTTGGGTAATGACCCGAAGTAGGATATATCGGTTCTAGAACTGCTCCGTACGGAGCATTACCAGCGTACACGCCTCTACCACTTCGATCCCATTCTCTCTGAGTGTCTTGCCCAATTCGGCGTTCTCTGCCCCCGGATTGAACACAACCCGTCGCGGCTTCAACTCCAGAATATGATCCAACTCGGCGCTGGATATCTTTGCGTTGACATACACTGTCAGAGTATCAATCGGCCCGGTGATATCGCCAAGTGACTTCAAACCGGAAATGCCGTTGACCGTGTGTCCTTTCGGATGCACCGGAATGGGGATGTGGCCGTACTCGCCCAGCATTTTCACGGCCTGAAACGAGTACCGCTCTTCGTTTGTTGAGGCGCCCAGCACGGCGACCCGGGAATGCTCTGCTGCTCTTTCCATAGCTGCCTCCTTGATTGATCTCTCCAACGAATACGTTCCTTGCTCAGACAATCGGGAGAATCCCGTGGGGATCGAACTTCTCCTTGATCTTGCGCGAATATATTGCATCCGGGCCTTCGTTGGTCTCACGGAGGCCGTCGAGGAAATGCTCGCGGTCGATTGCGTTCATTTTCATCGTGGCGAACTCGTCGGCAGCCGCCAGCGGCACCACACGGAAGGTCGCGCTGACCACCAGCCCCAGCAGCCCCCAGGACTGCGCGAATATCTTCACGATATCGTACCCCGACACCGACTTAAAACAGGCCGACCCCGGTGTGATGACATCCCCGCCGCCGGTGACGATTTCCGCCCGGACGAGATATTTCTTAATCGGCAGGTGATGACCGCTAAGCTCGGCTGACAGATTTACCGCTATCGAACCGCCCACCGATCCCACATACGGAAGAGCCGAATGGGCCATGAAAAGGCCTTCGGATTCGATATGTTTGTTGACCTCCCGGATCGGAAATCCTGCTCCCAGTTTGACATACAGATCGGGTGCGGAGACGTCCAGAATGTCGTTGAGGCGGTCGGTCCGGATAGTTACCATAGAGGTAAACGGCTCATCGATCGGGTCGATATTGTTGCCGAATCCGGTGATGTAGAGCTTCTGTTTGTGCTTGCCGGCCAACGAGATAAGCTTCGCGGCCTCCTCGGTTGACTCCGGATGAAACGTCGCAACCGTCTTCTGGAAGGTCAGCCGGTCATCGGGGAATTCCGCCCTGATAATTGAGATAAGTTCATCTGGTCTACTCATAGCGGCAAGATAGTCCTTTCACACCGGCTGTCAACCAGTGACTTAGCAAAGGTTTGTGGAGGCCTAACTCCTATATGGTTTTGGGTCGACAACAAAAGTCATGGGCAGGGATTGCCCAGGAAAAGAGGGCTATCAGTGAACCAGCGACGATTCAAACAATGTCCGGGCTGCGGCAAGTGGTTCAGTCTCAAAAACATAATCGATTGCGAACATGTTGAGCCGGTGGGTATGAGTTTTGAGAGCAAGGCGTTCGATCTCAACGTGTTCTATTTCAACCACCAGGTAGAGGGTTGCGGGACAACTTTTCTTATTCCGGTGAAAGATTTCCTGCCGGTCCTCGACGAGCAAATTCCGTGTCTGGATTTGACCGGCACGTCCGATTGCGAAATGCACTGTATGTATATCGATGACCTGACGGCCTGTTCGAAGGAATGCATTCACGCGCCGTTTCGACGTTTTCTGGTAGACATTGCTTCTCGACGGGAGGGACAGCTGGTGCCATAGCCGGAGGGGGTTGTGACAAGTTAGCGGGAAGCAAAAAAAGACCCGGTCGTAGTGACCGGGTCTTTTTGATTTGCGAGCTTAAGCGTTGCATCTAGTAGCGGCGGAATCGACGACGGACATTGATAACTATGAAGGACACCAAGATAGCTGCAAAGACTCGCTCAACGATAATCAAGAGACGCCAGCCTTCCGAAACGATCGTTACTTCGGTCGGATCAGTACTGTACCTGGGCCAGAACGGCTCGCCCCTGACAAAGAAAAGACTCTCTACGTTGCGAACCACATCACAAAGCCACTCCTTAACACAAATCGAAACGTCTCCAATGCTCCATTCTGCATAACCTATCCAGTCGAGATTATGGTTTCCCATCCAAAGAGAGGTTGCTATCGGAAACGAGGCCAATAGCAGTGCCAGCCAGAAGACGGGCAGTTTCAGGCTCTCCCCGTATCGCGATAGTAGGCTGTATAGCTCGAAGAGCAACCGGTCAACCACGGAACCGGCGAGGTGTTTCCTACGCACATCCATCTCGCGCTCATGGAACCCTCCGGCGGCGGTGTAGTTCCGAATCGAAATCATGTGCCGCTGAATCTGTTGATAGGAATCCGCAAGTGCATAATTCCTCTGGCGATAAGGTCTTTCTCTGAGTCCCTCGTGGGCTAGGACTGGCCCCTCATCAGCCAACCAGTAAGTGGTGTTGTCATTTCGGCTGAGTCCCTCGAACTGGAGATGCCCTGCTGTGGCGAGATTGCAGCCGCCAAGTGCTATCTCAGATGCCTTGATGTCCTTCAGAAATACCTGCTGCCCATTCTCAAAGACCGTTCCCCGCATGTCCACTAGTCTCTGATTGCCGTTCTCTTCCGCATTGACAACCAATCCGGGGCGAATGACATTGCGCATGAACACGAACCCGTCTTGAAACACCGAATAACTCAGATTCAACAGACTCAACTCGCATTCGCGGATTTCGAAAGAGCCTTGAAACTGGGAATTGGCTAAACTCGCCCCTCTTTCAAAACGACTGTTGGCGATGAGTAGCTGGTTGGTGAACACACTCTCCCTTAGACTAACGAGACACCGAAACTGACAATCAAAGAATACAACACTACCAGCAAAACGCCGTGCATCTGGAAATCGGAAGTCCTCGGGAAAGACAAAGCCAGTGAAATCGTGTACAGCGTTGTCATCCGACAGCACCTCTGCTACCGCGATCTCGAAGGGCCCCAGCTCTTTGGGCTCCTCGCAATGACAAATGCAGCGTCCACCAGAGTCCTCAGCAGGACGACCACAGAGATCACCGTTGGGCATCGGTACGGGACACCTGGTGGGAGAGATGGTGACGACGGGATCGCTCACCCCGATCTTGACGACAACTGGTTCCGGGACAACCACTACCCCTCCGCCGATTGGTTCCCAGGACAAAGGTTTTAGGTCGTCGAGAATCCTGCCAAGTGGCGTTGGCCAGTCTTCTCCCACAACGACATCTTCATCACTGCTTCTGTCGTGCCTGATGACACCCTGATCATGCAGATATCCCAACACCGACAGTATCTCGAAATACTCTATCGTGACAGAATTACGCAGGCATTCGGGTGGCAAGTGTGCAGATCGGTCCAACCCGAAGTAAGTACGCAGAAGCTGACCGATCTTGTACAGCTTAACATCCCACTTCCAGTCAGGAAACTTGAACAGGGCATCTTCTTTACTCGTAATCACACGAGGCAACCGCCTCCTGAACTGAATTAGAAGCGCGATCAGATCGGCTTCGAGGTATGGCTGCATCGCCAACCAAGTGCGCGATATTCCGACTACTTTCTGCTCGCTAGCAATGCGATCCCCGTCAGCATCCAGCAAATCGATTTGGTATCTCACGCCGTCGGTTCCGGCTAGGGTCGTGTCTTCCAGAGTGACCGAATAGACATTCTTCCCGTATATCAACTTGCCGTTGTAAAGAACTTCGCCCATAAGAATCCCCCGTCATTGATTAGATTACTGCTGTCACAATATGGACAATAGAGACGATTTGATCAAGCACAAAAAAAGACCCGGTCGTAGTGACCGGGTCTTTTTGATTTGCAGACGTAGGCGCCGCAGGGGGAATTAGTACATTCCACCCATGCCACCGCCCATGCCGCCCATGCCGCCCATGCCCGGAGGCATTCCGCCGGCATCACCCTTCGCTTCGGGCTTGTCGCAGACAACGGCTTCCGTCGTCAGCAGCAGACCGGCAATCGAAGCAGCGTTTTCAAGAGCGGAGCGCGTGACCTTGGTCGGGTCAATCACGCCGGCCTTGAGCATGTCTTCGTAGGTGTCGGTCAGCGCGTTGTAGCCGTAGGCGCCGGTTTCATTGGCAACCTTGTTGACCACAATCGAGGCCTCGACACCGGAGTTCGTAGCGATCTGACGAATCGGCTCTTCGAGAGCGCGAAGGACGATCTTCACACCGACCATCTCTTCTTCAGTAGCCTTGAAATCCTTGAGCGTCTTCACGCAGCGCAGCAGAGCCACGCCACCGCCCGGGACGATACCTTCTTCCACCGCAGCGCGGGTGGCATGGAGGGCGTCTTCAACGCGGGCTTTCTTTTCTTTCATCTCGGTCTCGGTGGCAGCACCGACATTGATACGGGCAACACCGCCGGCCAGCTTGGCCAGACGTTCCTGCAGCTTCTCGCGATCGTAGTCCGAAGTGGTGTCTTCGATCTGACGACGGATCTGGCCGATACGGCCCTTGATGCCCTCTTTTTCGCCGGCACCTTCAACGATAGTCGTGTTGTCTTTGTCGATCGTGATCTTCTTGGCGGTACCAAGGTCGGTCAGGACAGCGTTCTCGAGCTTGAAGCCGAGTTCCTCGCTGATGACCTTACCACCGGTAAGAACGGCGATGTCGTCGAGCATAGCCTTGCGGCGATCACCAAAGCCCGGAGCCTTGACGGCGGCAACTTTGATCGTGCCGCGAAGCTTATTGACGACCAGCGTGGCGAGAGCTTCACCCTCGATATCCTCGGAGATGATCATCAGCGGACGACCGGACTGGGCAACTTTTTCCAGCACCGGGAGAAGGTCTTTCATGTTGGAGATCTTCTTGTCGTGGATGAGAATCATCGGATCTTCGAGAACGGCTTCCATCGCATCCGGATCGGTTACGAAATACGGAGAAACATAGCCGCGGTCGAACTGCATACCTTCGACAACGTCGAGAGTAGTCTCGGCGGTCTTGGCTTCTTCAACCGTGATGACGCCGTCCTTGCCGACTTTCTCCATCGCTTCCGCGATCTTCTGACCGATTTCTTTATCGTTGTTAGCCGAGATGGTGCCAACCTGCAAAATCTTGTCCAGGTCGCCGGCAACCGGCTGGGACAATTTCTTGATCTCTTCCGTCACGGCTATGACAGCCTTGTCGATGCCGCGCTTGATGGACATCGGGTTGTGACCGCCGGTCACCGCCTTGAGACCTTCGCGATAAATCGCCTGGGCCATCAGGGTAGCGGTGGTAGTACCGTCACCGGCATCGTCGGAAGTCTTCGAGGCAACTTCCTTGACCATCTGGGCGCCCATGTTCTGGAAGGCGTCTTCAAGTTCGATTTCCTTGGCTACCGTCACACCGTCTTTGGTCACGGTCGGGGAGCCAAACTTTTTGTCGATGGCCACATTGCGACCACGCGGGCCGAGGGTGACTTTTACCACGTCCGCCAGTTTGTCCACGCCGACTTTCAACTTATTGCGAGCGTCGACATCAAATTCTATCTGCTTCGCCATTGCGTTTATCTCCTGATAAAGTTCTGTTTGATTAGCTGTTGACGACTATCGCGAAAATATCGGACTCGCGCATAATCAGGTACTCGTCACCATCGATGGAAACCTCGGTGCCGGTGTACTTGCCGTAAAGGACCGTGTCGCCCTTTTTGAGCTGCATGCCTACATTTTTGCCGTCATCGGTTACACGACCCGGACCAACTTCCTGGACCTGACCCTGCATCGGCTTTTCTTTTGCGGTATCCGGAATAATGATTCCGCCTTTTTTCGTCTCTACCTCTTCGAGAGGCTTGACCACTACGCGATCTGACAGCGGTTTTACTTGCATTTTCTTTGCCTCCAATAATTAGGACTAAAACAATCTCTTAGATTCGTTACCATATTACGTTGTTAGCACTCTCATCCATTGAGTGCTAAGCGCGTGACATGATACATTAAACGGGTTAGAAGTCAAGAGGTTCCACGGAAAAAGTAG
This sequence comes from uncultured candidate division Zixibacteria bacterium, assembly GCA_963664195.1. Taxonomy (GTDB): domain Bacteria; phylum Zixibacteria; class MSB-5A5; order GN15; family FEB-12. The sequence continues at coordinate 1,826,470 of OY760907.1, read as the reverse complement.
TGATTTTGGCAAAAAAGTGACAAATTGGCTGCCACATTGACACGTTTGTTGGCAGATTTTGCGATTTTGGTGGAAGTTGGTGTGGTTTGGCGAGTTTGGGTAGTAAAGAACGGAGGCACCGAATGTTTGGTTTCTGTAGGTCAAGACCAACTCAACCGCGTTGCCCTGCGGTTATGACAAGTGAATGTCGAAACTAGAGGAGTTTCGGTCTGCAGATACTAAAAAATCCTTTGGGGGATTCAAAGACGGCCACTCGTGGCAGAGACCCGCTCTACAAAGACCTTATTCGTTCAATTCCCTTCGGCGATCAACCGAAGGCCCTCGAGCGTCAACGACGGTTCAACCAGTTTGATATGCCGCGAGGCCTTTTCGATACCGTTGGCCAAACCGCCCGTGGCGACAATACGAACATTCTCGAATCCGGTCTCTTCGAGGATCTTCTCGACCAGAAAATCGATCTGTCCAACCGTGCCGTAAAACAATCCGGATTTGAGCGCGCCCGCGGTGGAGCGTCCGACAACCGTGTCCGGCTTTTCGATCCGTACCTCGAACAAACGGGACGCCTTGCGGGCCAGTTCGCCCATGGAAGTTTTCGGTCCCGGTATAATGATGCCACCGATATACGCACCTTCGGCGTTGACCACATCGAATGTGGTGGCAGTACCGAAATCGATTACGATACACGGGCCGCCGAATTTCTGGAACGCCGCGACCGAGTTGGCAATACGATCCGCACCGACCTCGTCCGGCTGGTCAATGTCGATTTTGATCGGAAGGTGGATATGTGCCGAGACGATCACCGGAAAACAGCCGAAGTACTTCTTGGCGGTCTGCTCGAACACGGGCGTCAGCGGCGGGACGACCGACGCAATCACGACCTCGTCGACATCCTCGTTTGGAATCCGCATCCGCTGGAGCAGCCCGGTGATGAAAAACCCGGCCTCGTCGGCGGTCATGGTACGCTGGGAGGCGACGCGAAAACTGTCTTTGAGCGTGGTGCCTTTGAAGACGCCCACGACGGTATTTGTATTGCCGATATCAATAGCGAGTAACATGGAGGGAATATAGGGGTACGCGGTTGAATGTCAAAGGGGTAGTTGGGGATATCATGAAGGGCATGCTCTGTCTTCAGACCTGCCATCTTCGACTTGTAGGCTGCTGTAGGGCAGAACCCGAATAGACGCTCTCCCCCACTACTGAACGCGCTCGGAGCGGTTCTGCCACCGTCCGCCTGCGGCGGACTCTCTTTCCGGCGGAACCGCTAAAGGGTTCCACCCTACAAGATGACGCAAACCCCTCACCCATTCGCCAAAAACACACCTTCGAACACTTGACAATGACGTCAACATTAACCATTATTGGATAGGATCTGGCACGACACCAGGGTCCCCCTCGGGGTGGGTAACGGTGGGGAGCACATCCAAGACATCGACATCGGTATACGTGCGCGCGTCTTGAATTGCGTGCAGTCTTGTAGGGCTATAGTCTTGTAGGCCACGGTCTGTCTTCAGACCTTGGCTTCGAAGAATGACAGTGGGTCGGCGTTCCGAGGCCCGCCGATGGCGGGGCGAGAAACCCGACAATCTTGTGGGCGGATTGGCGCCACGAGTGGCTGTCTTCAAACCTGCCAATGTCCTCGCAGGTCTGAAGACAGACCTGCGCTACGAAGAGAACGCGTGATTGATCGAACAAAAACTCTGCCCGGAGAAACATACATATACCGAAAGGATACAGAATCATGAAACAACTAACACTATGTCTGATGCTGGCGATGTGCATGCTCTGGGCGGCACCGGCGGTCATGTCGATGGACCTCGACGCCTCCCAACGTTCTGGAATCGGTACGACGGACGCGCGAGACGCGGATGATTCCGGCTGGAACGAAAACGACAAACCGAGCGGCGACGATTGGCCTTGGATTGATCCGAGCAAGTCAACCGGCGACCTCCAGCCCGTCGAGCCGGAAGAAGCGGTGCTGGATATGCTCCTCGGGTTTTTGATGGGGTTGGTGTAGGGGCATCGCCGCATGTGCGATCTTGTAGGGCGGGTCCGTCCGCGAACCCGCCAACGTCCTCGCAGGTCTGAAGGGGCACACGAGGGCGTGTGCCGCCCAACCTTCCCTGCGAAGACCTCCCCCCTGTTGAAGTTGACACGGGCAAAACCGCACTCTATAATTCCGATGATTTCGCGCGCAAACCTTACGGGGCAGTTGAATGCAGATCACGGAACTTCTGGGCGTCGGTATTATCATCCTCCTGGGTATTCTGGGCGGCAAGCTATCACATCGGATCAAAATCCCCCGCGTCACAGGATATATGCTCACCGGACTCCTGTTCGGCCCCTCAATTCTCGGCCTCATCTCTGACACGACGCTCCATGACGTTTCGCTGGTCAACGATATCGCGCTCGGCCTGATCCTGTTTGCAATCGGCGGCGAGATCGAATGGCGACACCTCAAGGCAATGGGACGCAAAGTGATCTTTGTAGCGCTCGCGGAGAGTTTCGGCGCCTTCTTTCTTGTCTTTGCGATCACGTTCCTGATTTCGTCCGACTGGGGACTTGCCATCCTCCTCGGCTCGATCAGTATCGCTACCGCGCCGGGCGTGACGCTGCTGGTGATCCGTGAGTACCGAAGTCGGGGACCGTTGACTGACACGCTGCTGGCTGTGGTGGCGATGAACAATATCCTCTGCCTGATCGTGTTCCGCGTGTTTTTCTCGCTCTACTCCATGTCTCAGGGAGAGCCCTGGCTTGATGCCGCCCTCGCTCTCGGCAAGGAACTGATCGCGTCGGTCCTGATCGGCGGCGTCATCGCGGCGATCATTACGTACTGGGAGCAGAAGATCGACGATCTCTCCGAGTTGCTGCTGGTCATCATCGGCGGGTTGCTCGTAGGAATCGGTATCGCTCGCCAGATGAGTATCTCACACCTGATGGTTTGCCTGATTATCGGCGCGGTCACAAACAACCTTTCGATGATGCACCGTCTCGTGTATGCCGAACTCAGACAAACAGAGATGCCGTTTTATATCGCGTTTTTTGTTCTGTCGGGGGCCTCGCTGCATCTGTCGGAGCTATCGAGCCTCGGGGCACTCGGAGCGGCCTACTTGATCGCAAGACCGGTGGGCAAATGGATCGGGGCTCACTTCACCTGCAAGCAATACAATATCAGTCCACAGGTGACTAATAATCTCGGCATGACCCTTCTCCCCCAGGCCGGGGTAGCGATTGGTATGGTGATCACGGTTTCCGAGTCGCACCCGGAGTTGGGGACGATCATCGGCACGGTGGTCCTGTCTTCGGTCATAGTATATGAGGGAATCGGGCCGTTTTTGACGCGTCTGGCGATTGTCCGGGCCGGAGAAACACACTTGCAGGAGTAGGCGAAACGCCGGTCGCTCCACATTTATCGTTTTTTTGTTGAATAACTCCGCCCTATATTCGCTATTCCAGTATAATTGAAACAATGGGAACTATCGAAAGCTAAACAGGACAGGAGTATCTACATGAGAACAAAAAGAATAGTCGTATTGCTGTGCGGTCTCATGCTGACCGTATTCGCCGTGCAAGTACAGGCCGACATGTACCTCAAGCAGGCCACGCACTCGGATGCGTTTGAGATGATGGGCCAAAAGCAGCCCGAAACAAACGACACGACCATCATGTGGCTGACCGAAGACAAATCATGCTACCAGACGCCGAAGATGACGTTTCTCGTCAGAGCTGACAAAGGCGTGATGTACATGATCAACAATGAAGAGAAAAGCTACGTTGAGATGCCGGTTGACCTCATGGGCATGTTAGTTGATGCCGCCGAAGCAGACGATTCGGAAGCTGGCGAACAGGTCAAGGCTATGGCCGAGAGTGTGATGGGATCGATGAAAGTCACGGTTACGCCTACGGATGAGACCAAGGAAATCGGAGACTGGGATTCCAAGAAGTACGACGTGGAAATGTCTATGATGATGATGAAGGGCACTCAGGAAATCTGGGCCACCGAGGATATCGACGTTGATCCGGTTCTGTTCCAGGCCTCAATGAATGCTGCTATGGGGCAGATGCCTGGATTCGAGGGCGTCCTTGAAGAGATGAAGAAGATCGAGGGCATACCGGTTGAAAGTACGCTAGAAATGGCAGTCATGGGACAGACCATGAAAACCACGACCAAGGTTCTCGAAGCTGGCGAGAAGGATGCTCCGGCCGGAACGTACGACCTGCCTACAGGCTACACAAAAACCGAAGGCATGATGCCCGGTGGCATGTAGGCCGAAGTAGTCCTATCGCATTGACGAACATGACGGACGAGGCTATCCTCGTCCGTTTTGTGCTTTGCAACTTTGTAGGTCGAAACTGCGGTTTCGACACCTGAATGTCAGGCCTGAAGACAGCCACTCGTGGCGCTGGCCTGACCTACACAGGAAAATTGCTACAATAGAAGAATCGCCACTCAGGAAGAAATCATGAAACTCCGAATCCTCGTATTCTTCGCCCTCATCCTCGTCCTTGCCTCCTCTGCTTACGCCCAGCGCACTGGCCGCGTGTCGATTGCGCCCGGTGTGGGAATGCACTACGGAGAAACGTCGTACTTCTTCACGCAACAAGCCGCTCCCGATACGGCAATCGGTAGTGAGTTGATTTTTCCGCTCGATTTCATGTATGCAGGGGTCGAGGCACGATACGAGTCGTTCGTGGATCGTCAGCTCGACTGGACTCTCTCGGCCACAGCAAGAATCAGCATCTCAAACCCGGGCGACCCGTTCACCGACCGTGACTGGGTAACCCTGCTGGGCTATCTGGAACAGGATTTCAGCTACACGGAATCCGACGTCGATGCCAAAATGGTTGACCTTTACGTTGAAGCGACCAAAACAATCGCCGCCAATGAACATCTTGAACTGGCCGTTCTGGCCGGATTCGGATACCAAAAGATATCCCAGGACGCGTTGAATTTCAAAGGCGCCCAGCAATTCCCTATCGACGACGCGGAGGCCGAAGCAATACTCGTCGGCTACGAGGGGCTCGGGCTGGAGTACGACATACGGTACATTCGCCCGCAGGTTGGTCTGGCACCGCGAGTCATCTTCTCGCCGTTTTTGTCGCTGGAAATGAAAGCAGCCGGTACGCCATTCCTGTATGTCAACGACAAGGACGAACACCTGCTGCGGTCTCTCACAACTGAGGCCGACGGCCGTGGCTGGGGGCTTTTTGGTCGAGCCTCGATAGTGTACGAGCCTCCGGCGAACAATGCCAACCGCAAGGTATTCATGAAACTGACCGGCGAGTTCTCTTCTCTCAAAGCGGACCTTCTCAAGACGATGAGCTGGTACGGCGACGATCCCAGCGCCTCCGTCCCAACTACCGGATTGATGATCCCGGGACTTCGCCATGACATTCGCAGCAAGCAGTATTCAGTGCAATTACAGGTTGGAGTCGGCCTCTAGCCCCACAAACGTCCACGCCCGCGCGCGTCGGCAATAGTTTCAATCGTTTCATTCCGGGGTCGGCATGAAACACCCCCTGTCCTCTCCTGAAACGTTTACGCTGGTCGCCGAATCCATCTTCTCGCCCACGCTCGGATCATTCCATGCAAGTCGTTGCCAAATGGCGCCTTGGGACTGATTGTCAAGCCTTAACTTGTTTCTAACAGTTTGGCACGGTTCTTACTACTGCTATGGGCAGGTCAGGAACGATGCCCACATCAGGGCTGGACAACAGGCGGCATCTTCCTGCTGATTTATGTTAGGGGCTAAAAAGGGGGCTCTGAATCAGGGGGGCGGACAACAGAAGCTTTCGAACGGACAGGGAGCTGCGCGCAGGGGGCTTACCGAGTCAAAGGGATTCGGCTTGGTGGGATGCATCATTAGTGTGAAAACGGCTCGTCAGCAACGGCGGGTCGTTTTCATTTCATGCCGTCGGACAGCACGTCCCCCCAGATTCTTGTTTGTTTTTAGACCGAAAAAGTCGATCATCGGTATAAGGCAACGACACAGGGTTGACAGGTAAGAAGGACAGAAATGGACGGACCCGGAAGAACATCCGCACTCTCATCGGAAGATCTCGCGAAATCGGCCGAAAGCTCGATGCCTCGAGTGCTGTTCATTCGCTGCCGACGAGACGAAGCCGAAGAGCAGACAGCCGTACGCTGGAGCCTGGTGGAGTCGCTGGCCGGCGAGGACTGGCCGATAGAGGAGTGCCCGTTGCCGACGGTCTCGGATCGGTTCTCCTCCAAGGGTCTGCCGGGGAAGATCATCGGACGGTTCGTGGCCAAGTTCGACTTCCTGAAACGAGTGGTCAAGATGGTGCCGAACTGCGATATAGTACACGTCGCCGGAGGTACTCCGAACGCGATCGCACGAATCGCTCTGCCGGCTTTAGTCCTGGCGAAATTCTACGGGAAAAAGGTCGTCCTGCACCTCTATTCCGCCCGGTCGGAGCAGTTCTTCGAAAAACAGGCCGTCTGGTTCCACCCGATTCTCAGAACCGCCGATCGTATTGTTGTCGGCTCACGATACTTGCAGAAGGTGATCGAACGGGCGCAGCTCGAAGCTGTCCGTGTCACAGCGCCGGTTGCTTTCAAGGACATCACGCATCGCACGATCACCAGACTCCAACCCCGCATCCTCCTCAATTGCCCGCTGAACATCGAGAGCAATGTCTCCTGCGCGTTAAAAGCCTTTCGGATGGTGAAAGAGAAATACCCGAGGGCGGAAATGGTCATTGCCGGCGAAGGGCCGCGTGGATATGCCCTGCAGGAAACGGTGAGCGCCACCAATACACGCGGCGTGGAATTCGTAGGAACAGTCGGCGATTCACAGCTTAATGCCCTCTACGCCGATGCGGACCTGTTCCTGAACTCATCCTCGATTGATGAGTCTCCCTCGTCGATAGCCCTGGCTTTCGCCGCCGGTCTTCCGGTGGTGGCAACCGACGCCGACGGTCTCCTGCACATGGTGCGTGACCGGGTCAATGCGCTGGTAGTGCCGGTGGGTGATGCGGTCGGACTGACCAATCGGATATTCGAATTGATCGAAACGCCGGAATTAACCGAGCGTCTTTCGCGCGCCGGTCGTGACGAGGCCCGTGCTTACACCTGGCCGCGCCTGCGTCAGGACTGGGTCAACGTCTACACCAGACTCTCCCGCGAGACGTAGTTCCACTTGTGGGCGGCAGACGCCCTCGTCTGCCCCAGCCTCGCGGACTACCGCCTTCGGTACCCCGCCCAGAGCGACACGCAGTGAAGCGTCGGGTGGGATCCAGACACCCTCAAACTCCGCACAGCGTTTCCCACACGAGAGCATTTCAGATCGTTTGAGGGTGGCACCCGATATAATGGGGAAGTGCATGGATCCAGCGAATACACCTCCCCCCAACAATGTGATTGCGCACACGCGCCTGAACGTTGTATATTCACTCCATGCTTACAAAATACAGCCATAGTTCGCTCGGCACGTTTAATCAGTGCCCACGCAAGTTCAAGTTCAAGTACATCGATAAGACTCCCGTCCCCAGGAGCAGAGCCGCTCACCTCTATCTGGGGACAACCGTACACCAGGTACTTCAGCCGTTGTATGAGAAGGCCACTGACGGGTTCGTTTTGCCTCTGGATGATCTCCTGGCCGCCTACGATGCCGAGTGGCAAAAACCGGAGGTTCAGCAAATCGAAGTTACCTCGGAACATAAGACTGTCGACGACTACATAGCCGATGGTCGCAAAATGCTCACCGAGCATTACGAGAAATACCAGCCGTTTGATCAGGGCCGACTGCTTGGCGCGGAGATGGATATCCGTTTTGCACTCCCCGGCACCCCGTTCAAGTTCGTGGCGAAAGTAGATCGGCTGATGAGACTGCCCGACGGCATCATAGAGATCGCCGACTACAAGACCGGCAGATTCCCCACACACGGCATCACCGATCCCGATTTCCGGCACCAGATGGGCATCTACCAACTGGCCGTGCAGGCGAATTTCCCGAATTTCGACAGCATTGTCGTCGCCCAGTATTTCCTGAAGCACGGCGAAGTCATCACATACCAGTTCCGCGAGGACGAACTTGACGAATTAGCCGAACAACTCCGGGTCGACGTCGTCGCTTCCATCAACGCCGAACGGCTTGATGACTTTCCGACAAAAGAAACGGGCCTCTGCAGCTTCTGCGAGTACGAACATCTCTGCCCGGCCAAAAGGCACCGGCTGATTCTCGAAGCTGAAACCGGCGATGACAAATACGAAAAGGCGACGTATGAAACTGCGCGCGAATTGGCCGACAGGTACGTTGCGCTCGACGCAGAGCTGAAGGACGTCAAAGCCCGTCACGAAGCAGCGAAGGCAGACATTATCCGCACCGCGCAGGATCTGGATATCGTAAAACTCGCCGGGACGGAGTTCGACGTCACCGCCAGGGTGTCGCCGGACGAGAAGCTCATCACGAAGACCGCCGATGAAGCCAGTTTTGGCAATCTCTCGTTTATGATTCGTGAATGGGGATTCGAGGAGTGCTTCACGCTTAACTCGCCGATCTTTATGAAGGAAATATACAAGAAGGGACGTCTGTCGCCGGAACAGGTGTCGCAGCTTCAGGAGTACATGATGCAATCCGAAAGACAGTCTGTGCGTATAGTGAAGAAGAAGTCCTAGCGGACGGCGGTCCTCGCAGGTCGAAACTCCTGCAGTTTCGACTTCCTGTGGGTGGCAGAGACCCGATGAATCGGCGCTTGCCGTCTGCCCCTTGTAGGTGCGGTAAGGCGACCTCGCCTGACCGCCACACATCTGGAAGCCGCACCATTCGTCCTGTGGGCGGAGCGTAAACCCAACAATCTTTTCGTCTGGTCAAACGGTTGTCGGACGGGGTCGTCCAACAGCACACGCCGGGAGACCCCGAAATGGGCGTGGGGTTGGCGCGGATGGTGAAACAGGAAACACAATCATAGGAGGTTCAATGGATACTCAAGTTCTGACCACGTACATTATTCCGGTGGGCTCTCTGGTTGTGGCTCTGGCCGCAGTCTTTGTAGGACCATGGGTTTCGATGCGGATCGCCAGGAAACAGACGGTTCTACCGTTGAGGCGCGAGTGGATAGAGGATCTGCGACGAGAGACGGCTGGCTTGATATCGGAAGCCAACTATTTCATCTCAATGAGGATGATCGAAGGCTCGGACATCAGAGATGTCCTAGAGTGCCAGAAGCGCTCCAACCTATCTGTCGCGAAAATCCGTCTAATGGTCAACCCTGATGTGGACTCCCACGCCAAGCTCATCAAATCAGTCCTGTGCCTGTCCGACCTATTAAGACCGGAGAGAGCAGTAAATCTGGAGGAGTTTGCGACGGCAGTCCTAAACGCAGAGAATGCAGCGAGAGAAGTGTTTATACAGGAATGGGCGAAGGTGAAGAATTGGCGCAATTAGCACAGCGCGGAGCGGCCTAGGTCACTCATCCTCGATGGTCTCAGCCAGTCTCGCTGTCGTCTTTGTTTCGGGCGCGGCACACGATCGTGTGCCCGTGAAACACCGCTCCCCCGACGCCTACCAAACACTGACCGCCCCTCGAAAAGGCGTCTATGTACTTGACGAACCACAAAAAGTGAGATAATATGAACGCAGACTATAGATGTGGGGAGCACGACACACAATGGCCCTGAAGCGGGACCCTGACAAACCTATATGACATTATGAGAACGTCAATCATCTCTCATGCAGCGCTTGCGCCGTATTGCCTGCGGAATCTGATCCAATCTCTTGCTGAGCACAACAATGGAGAGTTGTCGCTAAGCGATGTGGAATACGTAACGGAGCAAATGGACAATTTGAAAGGCTCGGTCAATACCATATTGGGAGGTGAAATTGATTATGTGTTTGACAGTGTCATCCAGGCCTTGGGCATGAGAGGGGCTACCACCGAAACCGTGATATCTCTATTGAGCAAGGCGGTAGATGTCGTCCTACATGAATTTCGTTGCAGGGCATGTTTTGTGTTAGATAGATCGGGTCTGTACAGAATTTTGTGTAAGCAGCCTTTTCACGGTTGTCAGATTCTTCCCTCAAACATGATGCTGAAGTGGTTGAGTGCCGCCACCCAGTCTTTGATCGGTCGTTTCCACTTCATCGAGATTCTCTGTATCGCCAAATACAGCACCTTCCTCACCGAGTCGGCGGTCGGAAACGAGCCGCGATTTCTCGTAACTTTCCGCAGCTGAGCGTTCATCGATTCAATCGCATTAGTCGTATAGATAACTTTCCGAATCGCCGGCGGATAGTCAAAAAACGGAATGATGTTCACCCAGCAGGATCGCCACGAGCGCGCGATTTGCGGGAAGCTGTCCTCATACCGGGCCTCAAGCGCGGCCAGGGCCTCCTCGGCGGCCTCCACGTTGGGCGCCGAATAAACACTCTTGAGATCGGCGGCCACCGCCTTGCGCTGTTTCCAGGAGACATACTTCAGCGAGTTGCGCACCATGTGCACGATGCACAACTGCACCTGCGCCTTCGGATAGGCCGCCTCGATCGCGTCGGGGAAACCGCTCAGACCGTCCACACAGGCAATCAGGATGTCCTGCACCCCACGGTTCTTCAACTGGGTCAGCACGTTCAACCAGAACTTGGCCCCCTCGTGCTCGCCGACCCACAACCCCAGTAACTCCTTGCCGCCCTCACGGTTGATCCCCAGAGCCAGATACACTGCCTGGTTCTTGATCTGCCCGCTGTGACGCATCTTCAGGTGGATGGCATCAAGGTACACGATCGGATACACCGGCTCCAACGGACGGTTCTGCCACGCCGTCACCTCCTCCAAAACTGCGTCCGTCACCGCCGATATCAACGCCGGCGACACGGCCGATCCGTACATCTCCTCAAGATGACCCTGGATATCACGGGTCGAAAGCCCACGAGCATACAGCGCCAGTACCTTGTCGTCGAAACCCGGCAGGCGACGCTGATGCTTTTTGACCAGCTGTGGCTCGAACTGGCCGTTGCGGTCCCGGGGAATCGCTAAGTTCACATCCTCGGCCCCGGTCTTAACTGTCTTGGTGGTCTTGCCGTTGCGGGAGTTGCCGCTGTTGCGGCCCTCGGGGGCTTTGGGGGGGTAGCCCAGATGGTGCGTCATCTCGCCTTCGAGGGCGCGTTCGTAGACGCGTTTCGTAAGCGCTTCGAGAAGACCGCCCTCGCCGACTATCTCCTCGGGCGTCTTCCCGGCGATCATTTCATCGATAAGCTTGTCTGCATTGTCGAGCTTCTTGGCCATGCGTATCCTCCTTCAATCCAATATACATCATGGCCGCTTACACAAAAATACTTACATGCCCGATAGATCTGAAGAGGGGCAATGGCAAGGAAAGACAATCCCCTCTGAGATCGCAGAATTGTCCACCGACAGTCATCAAGAACTAGGTGAGGCTAATAAATGCTTTGTTTTCGATAGATTCACAGCCTCCGCCTATCATTGTATGCGTGCCATAGAACACATGTTCCCCCATCTTGCGATAGCCTTGAACGAATTAGGTGCCGATTGCGATCCCAAACTACATAAATGGCATGATTGGGGCAGAGTATTGAACACTCTTGACGTTCAAATGGAGAAGATGTACGATACGCCTAGGTCGAAACGTGACCAACATAGGGTGAAGCGCCTATCTGAGATGATCAGCTATATGCGTGCTGTTAAGGATGCATGGAGAAATGATCTTGGTCATGCGCGAGCATCCTACAGCGAAGACATGGCATTCGACATACTTACTCAAACAACAGGCCTAATAAAACACATTGCACTGTTAAAGAGTGAATCATGACTAACCATGCTTTGCCCCAACGTTGTTGCTTCTTCGACGTGACACGAACGAGTGCCTCAACGAAGTTCCGTGCGCGGCACACGATAGTGTGCCCGTGAACCACCGCTCGCTCCGACACCCCCCAAACATCACACATCACAAAAAAGCCCGCCGTTTGGCGGGCTTTTTCAATACATGTCTGTACGCAGTCTATTCGGCTTTGCGCACGACCCAGGCCGGAACCAGAGAACGCTTCGCAGCCTTCTCGGTCGTCGTGGCATCCACCATACCATCGGCATAGGACTTATGCGCGAACAACAGCAGACTGTTGGTCGGTTCGGTGGTGGTGGTGTCGACAGTCAAATTCTCGATCGGCTTGTCCTCAAGCGACGAGACAAACACCGTCACGAGACGCCCTGTACCGGGAGTCAGCTTGTTGTCGGACGGGCCAAGATTGGCCACCATACCGAGCGTGACACACTGAATGGCGGTATCGGCGCGGAATCCACGGTAGTTGAAGTGCATAACCCGACCGCCGGTGTAAACGGCGGAGTCGGCCACAATCTTGTTCATTCCGGCAGACATCTTGAACGGCACCGTAAGACCGACGATGTCTTCGCTGTTGGTGCATGAGACCGTAACCGACCAGGTCGAGTTGTCGATCTTGGCGACCTCGGCAAGCACCGTATCAGGGTTTTCCTGAGCTGCCGTCAGCACCGGCAGTAAGAGCAGGCACGCGAACAGCATGAGAACGTTAACTTTCAATTTCATTCTTCCTCCTGGTGTGGACACGGGTTATTTCACCCGTTTTTACATTACCTATCGTCAAAAGATCCTAATTTTCGCCAGAATCGTCAACTTCAGTCAGGCGTTTTTTCATCTCCTCGATCAGCGAATCGGCAGCACTCGGGTCGTTTAGTTTGTCGCGATAAATGACCGATGCACTTAACAGGGACTCGTAACCTACCTCGCTAGTCGGAAAACGGTCAAAAATCCGGCAGAGTACCTCCGCCGTTTTGGGCCAGTTTTTCTGGCGACGGAACAGCTCTGCCTTGTGACCCAGAGCACTTGCCTCGAGATAGCTGCCCGCCTTTGTCGCCGCAATCCGATCGTACTCCGTCTCAGCGCGTTCCTCCATATGCTCGGCTTCAAGACGACGTCCGTTGCGCGAATACCAGTCCGCCAGATGCAAATATGCGGACATTGCCTCCGGCGTGCCGGCGAATTTCTCCATCAGGTACTTGTACTCGGTCTCGGCCCGTTCCCAATTGTCCTCAAGTTCAAACGAACGGGCGATGGCCGTCTGCACCGCCGGGCTGCCGTTATAAAATCTCTCGTAGGCATTCTTGACATCAAGAAGCACGCGCCGCCCCTCGGCAACTCGCTTCTTTTCGAGCAACACCAGCCCCTTCTTGTATAGAATCATAGGACGCTGCAGAGAGTCAGCTTCGGTCAGATCACCCAGCAATGCGTTATATTCAGCCAGAGCATCATCGAAATCACCCTGGCGGCGAGCATGAATATCGGCGATATGCTCTCGGGCCTGAATCGACACCGCACCGGAGGAATCCGTGAATAGACTCAGATGCGCAATCGCCTGATTCCATCTCCCGGTACTCTCATACAGACGGACAAGACTTGAACGTGCTGCCTTGGCAACCGGATCCTGTGAGTAATCTGCAACTAAGCCCTCGTAGTATATCTCGGCAAGGTCCGCCTGCACTGCGGCTGCCGCGGTATCCCCGGCCCGGGCGTAGATCATGAAAATGTGGGAGGGCAAGTTGAAGAGTGCCGGGATGACAGCTCCGTCCTCAGCCAACGGAGGGTAGAAATTGTCGACCGCATAATTGTACACAACCAGAGCCGAGTCCCATTCACCGGACGATTGCAATGCCCGCCCGAGATTCAGGTACGTATTCACCAGCGAGGAACCCTCGGGGGGAGCTTTTGCCAGGAGTTCGTTGAAGACCTCGACGCTCTTATCGAAGTGCGCCCCCATGTAATACAACTGCGACAGTCGGCTCGCGGAGCGGAAAGCCAGCTCGGACAACTCATGATGTTCACGGGGATGCTCGCTGGCGGAGACAGACTCTGTGGCCTCATAGCAGAAATCGAGGCAGTCACTATACTTGGTGCGCAAACTCGAAAGCAGATCCGGGGTATTGAGATCCGGGCGAATGCCCGCCTGCTGGGATGCCTTTTCCGCCTCAAAAAACAGTTTCTCAGCCTGATAACGAACTCGGACCGCCGGATTGTCAGAACAGGACAACCCCACCAGCGCCATGCAGGCGCATATCAGCATCAGTACCAAACGGCGTATTCTCATGCTATAACTATCAGCCTCATATTGAGTTTGCGAAACTATGCCCCAATATAGATACATCCAAACGCCCTTTCAAGACCTAATCTGCCCTCTCCCTGACGCTGCAATCGACCAAAAACAACACGGAATCGGTGGAAATCGCCGTCGCGAAACCTCAGAAAAAGAAAGGCCTCCAGATGAGCAGACTCCGCAAACCACAGACAAGCAACCCTGCCGCCATCCGATCCGGCACAGCCGACAACTACTCAACCGCTGACAAAATCGAAAGAGTCCTCTCATGGAATCGTCAGGACTTTGAGACCGGCGCATACCGAAAACTCCTCTACCGGTTTCTCTCCGACAATATTCCCCTCATCCACTCCTGCATCTGGACCTGGGTACGCTTATCCGCAGCACCCGGCCGGTACCGAATAATCGACGCTCGAAACGACCCGGCAAGAACAGCGGCTGAAAGTCGTCTTGAAGAACTCTCAAGGACAATCTACGCCAACCCTCTCGGAAATCGCACCGGGCTTGACGCCTTGCTCCCGGAGTTGTTCACCTCGCTTTTCCGCGACGGCATCTTCGGCGGCTTCCTCACCGTCTCCCCCGACGCCTCCGGCGTCGACCGCTTCATCCCCATCGACCCGGTACAGCTCCGCAGCAACAACGGCAACAAAGGACAGCGACTGTCCCTGCAACAGGAAGACCGCCGCATAGGTCTCGAACGACCGGATTTCTTCTACGTCCCGTTCAATGCCAGCGCCTCGCAACCGTTCGGCGGATCGGTGCTCCAGGCCGTCCCGTTTGTCGCATACATCGAACAGCAAATGGTCGAGGACATGAAACGGGCCAGCCACAACTCAGGCTATCACCGCCTGCACATAAAAATCACCCCGCCGGAGCGAATCGGAGGCGAGTCGGACAATGCTTACACGGATCGCGTCAACGAGTACTTCGACGCAACCGTTCGCATGGTGAAATCACTCGAAATCGACGAGAATCCCGTTACCTGGGACAACGTCGAAATCAGCCACACCGGACCCGAAAAATCGCGCGATGTTGCCGCCAGTTGGTTTATGACGCATCGGGCCATGATCGAGGACATCTGCGCCGGCACCCATCTGGCTCCTTACCTGCTCGGCTACTCGTACGGCGCCACAACCACCTGGTCGCAGTTCAAATTCGATGTCGTCATGCGTCAGGTACGGTCAGTCCAAACTGAGGTCGGCAATCTGCTGGAGATGATGGGTAATGTCGACCTGGCTCTGGCCGGACTTGACTGCCGCTGCAAATACGTATTCGACAACACTTTCGCATATCAGGCAAGGGACAATGTGGAAATCGAAACAGGACTTGTCGACAACGTGCTGAAACTGTACGAAGCCGGTCTCATAGACCGCGAGACAGCACAGGAGAAAGTATCTGCAATCCTGTGATTAAACAGCCAACATACGACAACTGGAGGAGAGGTCTTCAAGACCCGGCCGCTTTTGCCCGCGATTTTCTGGGTGTCGAACTCCATCCCGGTCAGAAACGATGGCTCGCCGTATCAACCGCCAGGGAAAACGTCCTTGTCACCGGCAACCGCTGGGGCAAGTCGTTTGTCACGGCCGTCAAGCTGCTCTATCACGCAGTCTATCAGCCGCGCGACCTGCAATATGACCGGTGCGGACGGTATCGCGCTGTGGTCGCATCAATCACTCAGGATCAGGCCAACCTCGTATTTCATCAAGTGGTTCGTCTGGTTCGCGAGTCCGACGTGCTGTCCGAGCTAATCGACACCCTCACCTGGACACCCCACCCCAAACTGGCTTTCGGCAACGATTCCACAATCGAAGCCCGCACCACCCAGAACCGCGGCGAACACCTGCTTGGCAACGACTACGATCTCTTTATATTCGACGAGGTCGCGTTCGAACCGGCCCCGGAGTACGTGGTCGAAGAGGTAATCCTCATGCGACTGGCCGATCGCGAGGGACGCCTCGATCTGGTCTCAACTCCGAACGGAAAAAACTGGTTTTTCCGACGCGCCAGAGAGATCGCCGACCAGAGACGAATCGGCTACTTCCAGTCAGGCGATTCGCGTGAGAATCCAAACATCTCCCGCGATTACCTTGACGAGCGCGTCAAGTACTTCACTGAAAGTCGCCTGAAGCAAAACATTATGGGGGAGTTCGTCGACTCCGGTGGTGAAGTCATTCCGGGGGCGTACGTCGATGCGGCCCTTGCCCGTAACGCGCAGATTCCGGAACCGTCCGGGGTCCACGACAGATGCCTGGTGTCCGGATGGGACCTGGCACGCAAACAAACTGCCACCGTGGGCGTCACAATCGAAGTAGTCAACGGCACAGCGCGGGTCATCGCGCTTGAGCGCTTCAAACGATTCGACTGGGTTGTGGTGATCGAGAAGATCAGGGAACGGCAGCGTCAGTACCCCGGACGGCTGGTAGTTGATGCCACCGGGCTTGGAGATGTCGTGGTCGAGCAGTTGCGAGACTACAACCCGGAGGAAGTCGTGTTTACCGAATCGACCAAAGCCGGGTTGTTGTCAAATGTCGAACTGTTTCACGCCAGAGGACGAATCGCTTACGGACGGTGGGAGTTGCCTGACGGACCGGGGCGCATCTGGTCCCTCGAAGATGAACTGAGGCAGGCCCGCTGGGACGACAACAATCGCTGCGACGCCCTGATGGCTCTTGCATTGGCGCTATGGCCCTTGCGCAAACGAAGCGCCCCCATAATCGGCGCCAGAGTGGAGTATGTGTGAGGCTGAAAAAATAGTGGGCGCCGCCTGAGGGGAGGGTCTCAAACAGCGCCCGTAGAGAGGGAGGATTCTCTATAGTATGTTCTACTTCTGCGAGTTGCGCCTGCGTCGCGCGATATACAGGGCACTGAGGCCGCTGCCGAGCAGAATCAGAGTGGCGGGTTCAGGAACGGCCCGGGGAGGCTGCGTACCCGCATCGGTGCCATTGTCGGCGGTTGCGTTGTCGAAAGTCGCAGTGCTCCTGGCAGTGCCATCTGCGTGACCGACACCGTACACATCAGTCCAGGTGACGCTCATAACGAGGATAAAAAGGATCATGGCCACCAGCCACTTTGCTGTTCCTCTTGCTTCGCGTCTATAGTAAGTCATCAGTTCTCTCCTTTGTTGACCTTCCCGGTCATCGTTCAGGCAGAGTCAAAGCAAAGTCCATGCCCTCTATTCCTCCGTAGTTTTGATTCTCCCCTAATCGCCTGTGCTTGGATGAGATGCGATTTTGGTTGTGGGGCATTCCCCACACTCCCCGGCCCACGAAAAAGCGAACTCTTTTGCGCAAAATCACCTCGAAACTGCCGGTAATCCCGAATTCGCGCAGATTATTACATACTCAGGAGGAAAACATGACCAAAAGCCTGGGACGAATTGTCGCCAGTCTCGCCGAACCCACCGAGATCCCCGAATCGGGCCTGATCGACCGAATCAACAGTCAAGTCCAACCGCCGGAGGACCTGACACTCGATGATGTCTATGTTCGCGCAATGTTCATCGTATCGGACCGGGTCAACTCTTTCGGCGGACGATTCCCTGCCGGTGAACACCAGCACCTCGTCGAACTGTTGGTCGATTCGCCGGTCCTCGTCGGCCATCGCAAAGACAAACTGCCGATTGCCCGCACCTTCCACGCAGAAACCGTCAGACGCCACGAGCAACACTGGGTCAAAAGCTACTTCTACTGGCTCCGGTCCGCAGACAACGCCGAAGACCTGCTGAAAAACATCGATGGCGGGATATACAAAGAGTGCTCGATCGCATTCACGTTTTCGCTGCCGGAATGCTCCATCTGCGGCCAAGACATCCGTCTCTGTGAACATGAACCGTTCGGCACGTACGACCGCGACGGTGCCGAGGACACGTGCCATTTCAACTACCGACGTATCGAGCGTGTGCTGGAAACTTCGCTGGTGTATCGCGGCGCCAACCCCGGTACTACCATGTCCAAACAACATGATGCCCCGGTCGGCTCTCCGGGTATCAGGACAAAGAAACTGACCGATCTCGGCCAGCTTGACCCTCACGCACAATACATCATTACCCCTCGCTACGAAGGCATCCCCGTCACGGCCCGCGCTGAAAGCGGCAAGCTGATTTTGCATGATTCATCCGGGCGACCGTTGGCACTTCCCCACACGCCTTCGTTACTTCCGGAAACGCTCGGCGCGAACGAATCGGAGCTAGCCGTTTTGGTCGGATGTCGCGGCAAGGAACGTTGCAGTCGAAAGCAGGTCACACAGTACGTCAATGGCGAATCAAGCAATGTAACCCGCCTGGTGCTGCACCTGCACCCGCACCCCGACCACGCCGACATCACCCAACCGCGCGAACGATCACGATTCGATATCCGCACCATCCCGTACCGCCGTGCCTCACTCCCTGACATTCCACGGAAGGCGTCTGAGATCACGACCCGCCTCGGAGTGAATATCCGGTCCGATGTCGACGTCCCCGGCCGCACGGACACCTACTACTGTCATCCTGACCTGATCGATGGGTGTCCACAGGACGGCGTGGGGCTCTCCACAATCGACGGCTCGACCGACGCTTTCCTGTCGGTTACAACCGACGCCCTGACCAGACGCTTGCGTGTCACGGCGTTCGATCAAAGCCGCTGGGAGGAAAATAGACTATTCATCGCTCGCGAAATTGCTGAGTCCCAATCAGCCAACGTGTCGGCCAGTAACCTCTGCAAACCGCACGAGTGCAGTATTCGTCCGGCGCGATTGAAAGGAGAATCCGTGTTCGTCTTGCGCAAACTTCCAGGGGAGGTAACCCGTGTCTGAGAACAGAAAAAGTCTCCCGATTCATCTCAACGCCCAACTGCTCCATTTCATCGTAGTCATCATGGGCGTCGCCGCAGCCTACTTCATGACGATCCAATCGCTCAAAATCGAACTGGCCGCCAAGGCGGAGAGCGGCGTAGTCGACGCGCTCGACAAGAAACTGGCCAGTTTCGAGGTCTTCCTCAAAGAAGGCGTGATCGGCAAAGAACAGTTTTACCGGTTTTCCTCCGATGTCGAGGCCCGGCTGATCCGCATAGAAGAATACCTAATCGAAAAATCAGGAGAACAGGTTGGAAAACAGTAACACGCACATCGACACGCTGCACGACGCCCTCTTGCATCTGAACGAAAGCTCGCTCTCACTGGTCGATTTCGATCAGATCAAGACATGCCTCAAACAGACCACTTCCCAACTGCAGTCTCACTCCCGGATCAAAACCGACCTCGCGATGCTCCGACAGGACTACCAGTTGCGCATCGGCGGCATGGTCAAGGCAATGGCCGCGATCACACGCAATCGCCACCACTGGAAGGACGCCCTGGCGTTCGTCGAAACGCTACCGGAACTCGACGCGACTGCTTTGCTCCATGAGTACCGCCGTGTTGCGGCACGGTTCCGGGACACCTTTCCGCTCACCACCCACGTCAACAGCAAATGACCCGTGGGAGTCAGACTCCCTCTTTAGCAGGAAGTGGGGCACGTTCCCCTGACGAAGATTCACCAGACTCAGAACAAAGGAAAACGCTATGTCCATAAGAGAACAGAAACTCGATACGATTGCCCCGGTGTTGGCCACTTTCGGCATTCACCAGACAACCGGCGTTGACGACCTCAAGGACGCCAATCTCGGAGAACCGGTCACCCTCACCGACGACAACGAAATCGGCCCGATCGGGAGCGGCGATCAACTGCTCGGGAAACTGATCAGCCTCACCCTGTCCGACAATGACAACGGTGACCGCCTCGCCACGGTGCAAGTCGGCGGCATCTGCCGGCTCGCCGTCTCGGCCACTATCCCCTCGGTCGGCAATCGCGTGGTCGGCGGCAGTGCCGGCACGATCCGTCAAGCCCCGGTCCTGACCGGCGATGACCCGGTCGGCGGCAACATTGCCCGTGGCACCGTACTGGCAGTCAACGGAACCACTGACTGTGTGCTTCTTCTCAACTAGAAAGGAACGACAAATGGATTTCAACAACTTCCTCAATACGGCCGGTGCCTCTGCGATAAGCGCCGAAAACGACCGACAGTCCGGTCTCGGCAAAATCAACCTCAGTCGAACCGCCGATGTTACGGTCAATCGCGAACTGTACCTCGAGGCCGACGCCCGTGGCCTCTCACTCTCGGAGCTCCTGGAATGCGATGAGTTTGATCCCAGCATGCAGGGTTCTCCCCTGGACGCCTTCGAGCGCCAGCTTGTCATGGCCGGCGTCCAACTTGGCGGCAAGAACCCGACCACCGTAGAACAGTTTTTCCAGAAAGCCTCATCGCTGATGCCGGAGTTCATGCTGCGAGAGATCAAAAAGGGCCAGCAGATGCGCCCCGAACTGTCGAAATTGATCGCAAACACTACCGCAGTTTCGAGCAATCGGTACACACCGTTTTTTATCGACACCTCGGATGAAAGCCGCTTCTCGATGCGCCCCATCGGCGACGGAGCCGAAATACCGCAATTGCTCGTCAACGAGCAAAATCACGCAGTCAACGTCAAGGACTACGGCCTCGCGCTCAAGACCTCCTACAAAGCCCTTCGCTACCGGAGCACCTCGCAGTTCCGCGTGGTCCTGTGGTACATCGGATTCATGATGCAGACCGACAAGATCGGCATGCTCGTTGATACGATCATCAACGGCGACGGCAACTCAAACGGCGCCACCGTCATCAACAGCGCTGCCTCGGGCACTCTTGACTACGACGATCTCATCACCCTCTGGGCCTCCTTCGCCCCCTTCGAGATGAACAGTATCATCTGCCACATCAACACGCTCAAGACTATTCTCACTCTCGACGAGTTCAAGGATCCCCTGGCCGGGTACCGGTTCCAGAAATCGGGCGAGTTGTTCAGTCCGCTCGGCGCGACTCTCGTCCGTTCCGACTCGGTACCGACCGACTACGTCATCGGCCTTGATACGCGGTTTGCAGTCGAGGAAGTCATCACCCAGCCGCTGATGATCGAATATGACAAGATCATCGAACAGCGGTTTGAGGAAGCGGTCATCTCCTAATCGGTCACGTACGCCAAAGTGATCAAAGACGCCGCAGTCATTCTCGACACCGTACACTCGTAATTCACACGCGGACTCGCGACCTTCGATCGCGGGTCCGTCTCCTTTTGTGAGGAAATATGCACAAGAAAATCGCTGACAGCTCGGCTTCTTTGCCGCTGGGTAATCCCGTTCAAAAGAAGCTGTTTGAACTGTCCTCGGGATCATACTCCGGAAGACTCGTAGCGCTGGTCCAGACATCGCCGACCGAAATCCAGCTCCTGCATTCCGACGCCCCCCGGTCCTGCTGGTCGGAGCCGGTGACAGTCGTGTCTGATGCCGCCGATTACAGCTTCGACTGTCGGATAAATGCCGGAGGCGATCTCTACATTGTCTACAGCCAGCTATCCACCCACTATCTTCTCTGCCGCAAGCTCTCATACGCTGCCGGCGTCTGGACGGTCGGCGACGCTGTGGTAATCAACAACCAGACATCCTGCTTTGATCCATCCCTGGCGATCGACGACACCGGCACCCTCTGGATCAGTTGGTCACGATACGAAGCCCCCCTCCGACGAATCCACGTCAAGTCCTCCGCCGACGACGGCCTCACCTGGGGCGCGGGACCGTCCGATGACGGAGACCAAGTGTACTCGGGCGCCATGTTCGTCTGGTCACGGCTGGTCGCAGATAGTGACTCGATTCATGTTTTCTATTCAAGTCAGGATTCCGGACTGTTCTTCCGCTCCCGTCTCCTGTCCGGTGGCAGTTGGTCTACTGCCTGCGCAGTAGCTGCAGGCACAGGGTTCACAGCCGATTTCGACTGTGCCGTCACCGGAACCGGCGTCATCGGAGTTGCCTTCGCACAGAACGGCCTGCACTTCCGCGAATTATCCAACAACAGTTGGGATAACGCGATGACACTCGACAGCAGACAGACGATGTCCCCCCAACTAAGCTACTCCGGAAACGTTCCTACCATCGTCTATCTCGCTCCCGAAGCCGGTAATCGCTTGTGCCGGATGTACACCGACCGCAAGTCCGGCAGCTTCTCCACTCCGCAGGTGATAGACATTCGCTCTGCCGTGTTCGACTCGGTCCTGCTACACGACGCCTCCTCGGGCACGACCGAAGACCTAACCGCTCAGGCAGAAACCGCAGAGGCGGCCGACTTCTACCACTCAGTCTCCGGCTGTCTGTTCCAGAATCCCGGAGACGCGCTCTTCCTCGGATTGGACGCGCGATTCAGGTACGCCCGGATGGAACTGTCCACGCCCGGTTCAGGCGGCACGGTCTCCTTCAGCTACTGGGACGGAGCCAACTGGAAAGCATTCACCCCGGCCAACGGCAGCTACGACTTCAGTCTCGCTTCGGCCGACATGCTTTTCTGGCAGGATTACGGCTCCATCCCCGATGATTGGCAGCGCACAACTATCGAAGGACAGTCACGCTTGTGGATTCGCGTCGCCGTAGACTCGACCTTCGCCACCGGACCGGTGGGCACCCAGACTGTCGCTGCCTCCAGAATCAGCCCAATCACTTTCAGGAGGTAACCCGTGTCCTACACAAATGCAGATCAGATTCGAAGATTCCTCGCGTCACCTCTCCCGATTCAGGACAGAGTCTGCGACCAGCGAATAGCCCTGACATCCGGAGATTTCGCCCGCTTCTACGGTGGTGCGATTGACGAATCCTCCGTGCGCGTGAAATCGATTCAAGCGACAAACCCGTCTCGGATCGAAATCTCTACCGGTTCGGGGGTGACCGCCCTCCCATCATCACCGCTCGTCCCCGGATCCGTGGTGGTCGCCTCCGACAGTTCACTCGGCACTATCTACACCGAGTCACGTGATTACGTGATAGACTATGCCGAAGGAACGCTCACGCTAAAAACCGAAAGCGCCATGACTGAGAGATCAATTGTAACCGCCTGGTTCATTCCGTACACCATCTACGTACCTGGCGAGGATTACCAACTCCGTCCCCAGCGCGGCGAGATACGACGGCTGTCCGGCGGCAACATCACCGAACACGAAACCGTGTACCTCGATTACGATCCCGCATTTCTGAGTCTCGAAGATGACCTCGTGGACAACGCCGTGACGCTGGCCAACGGGATGATCGAAAACGAGGTCGACCCACAACGTCGCTACGAATCCGAATCCGCCCTCGAAACCGCTGCCACCTTCCGGGCCCTGGAGATCGTCTGCAGCGCCGCTGCCGGTAGAGAACTTGGCAGACTGCGCGGCGAGGATCGGCCTGCTCTCGCCTGGTTGAAACTGGCCGACAGCTATCGCTCGCAATACGAGCAAATCCTCCGTGCTTTCCATCCACCCAAAACCAGTCTCAGACCGCCGAAGCGAACCTGAAGGAGAACAACATGATATCAGGATTAGAAAGAGTGACCGCCAAAAGAGTCTGGTTCGTACCCGACCTTGAGGTCTGGGGTCTGCCCCCCTCGGGTGAGCACGACTATCTGGCAGTCGAGATGATCGACGGTGCCCTGTCTATCTACTTTGACCGCTGTCATTTGGGCGAGGCGGATCAGGAGGTAGCGTTTACAGGCCTCATCGACCACCGGGGGAATCGTCTTCCCGAGGAAATCAAATCCCCCCGCGTGATTCTTCGTCCGCACAACAGCCAACCGGCCTTCATTGTCGGACAGGAGACCTCGCACAGTTTCAAGATCGCCCGAGACAGCTCGTCGGGATCAACCGTAACCGTCGATCTCTTGATCGTTGAAATGGGCGATTAGATCCATGGCCGCCACCAAAGAGAAAGATGCGACAAGCAATATCGTCCCGCGGCTAAACGATGCCGTCCGGCTGACATTTATCACGTTTGCCGAACAGATAGCCCAACACGCCAAAATAGGAGACTTGTGGAAAATGATACAGCAGTGCAAAGAACTAACCGCCGACAATGCCTCTCAGCAGAAAGCCTGGGACATGATTTCCAGAGTGCGTCAGGACGTCCTCGGGACGCCGCCGCCGAAAGATACCGCCCCTCCCGACAAGCAACCTAACTCACACCGGAAACAAGCCGATGCCGAATAGACCAATCGCCATCATCAGCGTGTTGTTTGTGCTCTGTGGTGGTGCACTCGGCCAGTCAACTCCAATCAGCCGCACCTACCGACTGGATGACGCGGCCAACTCTCGTAGCACAGCGGACCGACAACTGACAGCCTCCATTGGTCCGGCGGAAACACCCGGATTTACTCTGTCAGCCTGGGGTGATCGCTGTAGTTTCTCGGTGAATCTCGCCGACAACTTATCGTCAGAGACCGGTAGCCGAGCCAGCCACAGTCTGTATGCAACTCCCGACGGCGGCTTTGAGTGGGAAACACTCGTGTCTTCTATGCCCGACACAAACGTCTTCACGTATAGAGTCGAACACCACGGACTCAGTTTCCACTATCAGGACACCTTGACCGATCTGGAGAAAGCCGATGGCGCCCGTCGCCCTGACTCGGTGATAGGATCCTACGCCGTTTACCAATCCTGCCCGACCGTAACCGGCACGCGCGGAACAGGGAAAGCCTTTCACTTGTACCGCCCGAAAGCCTGGGACTCATCCGGTGACACTGTCTGGTGCGACCTGCTTATAGACGGCACCCATCTCACCCTGACCATTCCTGACTGGTTTCTGGCACGAGCAAAGTATCCGGTCGTAGTTGATCCGCACTTCGGAAGTGAGACGGTAGGCGGCTCGACCGTCAATTTCTCAAACAGCTACAATTACGCCCAGGCCTACGTCGATGATCTGTTCACGGCACCCGAGAACGCCGTCATTGACTCACTGTTCATGTATTTCGTGTACGCGGATGATTCGGCGGCGCTGGCAATCTACGCCTGCGGTGTTGACGGTCGCCCTGCGGGCAGTCCGACCGCCCGTTCACCCAGAATCGGATCAACGTCGGCCGCACAATGGGTAGCGGCCGCAGTGAACATCACCCTCACGACAGGAACAACCTATGCCATTGTCGAGGCTGAAAATATGTCGGATGCCACCCGTGTCGCCTATGATACGTTTGCAAATAGTTGTCCGCGATGCAGCGGCTCATCGTTCTGCGATCCGTGGTTTCTGATCAATCTCCGCTCCTATCGCTACTCCGCCTACGCTGTTTACTCGACCAACGAACTGTCGACGCGAACGACCAACCGTCGACGGCTTCTCACGGAAGGAATTCCTCAATGATGATTCGATTGATAACCTTACTCCTCTGGTTGACCGCCCCCGTTTCCGCGTCCGCCTTTGGCATAGTGAACAACTCCGGCAATTCGAGCGAGGATTCAGTCTGCTTCGCTCTCCACTCTCTGGACTCTCTCGGATGCCCGGTGGCTGCCGACAGTTTTTTTGTCACCGTGATCGGTCCGGGAGGAACCGCTGTCTTCTTCGAGGAGATCAACAACTCCTCGTCACGGCTGCTCAGCTCATCCATTGGCGGATTCCCGGTCTACGCTTACCGTGCGGCAGTGAGCGATATCGACGGCCCCGGTTCAAGTGGCACGTATTCGATATCCGTAATAGCAAAGTCGCTGTCGCTCGGATTACCGACCCCCAACACCGGCAGCTTTCAGGTGACCGGTTGGGAACTGGATGATATCGGCGACTCGACCGGAATCGCGGCTCGCAACTCGCGGCTGGCCCTCGACAGTCTGCACCTCGTAATCGACTCGTTGAAAGCGGTGTTGGATACGCTGCAGTCGCAGGACAACTGGGTATCGGCCTTCGACTTCACAGAAGACACCGTTCTAACCGATGTCGATTGCCCCGGCATGGGCGACGGTGCCTTCGCCACCACAATCGTAGCCTTCGACACCTCATCATCGCAGACAGTGCCCGGAGCAAGCATAACCATCAGAAATGTCGACCAGTCCAGCCTGATCGCCGCCTCTGTCACTGACGCCTCGGGGGAATCAGCATTCAATCTGAATGCCGGGGACTACATCGCAATAGCCACCGCGCCCGGATATCTCTTTGCCACCTACGATACAATCACGGTTTTGGGAGAAGGCATGGACACGGTTTTCGCCGCGCGCTTTGATCCGGGTACGCCCTCATCACCTTCGCTTTGCCGGGTGTACGGCTACCTGTTTACAGTCGATGGCCAACCGGAGGCAGGTGCAACTATCACCGCGCATCTCCCCCGTGGCGCCTCGCAGATCAGCGGGGTGATTGTCTCTCCCTTCCCCGTGTCAACTAAGAGCAACGAAACGGGGTATTTCTATCTCGACCTGATTCCGTCCACCTCGCTGAGTGGAAACAGCACTGAATACGAGTTCACGATTACGCGCACCGACGGTTCGATTCTCCGAAGGCGTGTCTCGATACCCTCAAGCACGAGCTGGCAGTTTGCCTGGTAACCCCAAGCCACTGCCACCTCAAGAAAAAGAGCCGCCCGATCAGGCGGCTCTTTTCTTATTCAATTCGTCTAACGGCACGGCGGACTGGATGTCCCGAACAGGTAATTCATATAATACACGATATCCGCCGTCGTGACCGCCTGATCACAGTTGCAATCCGCTCGTTCGATTCCCCCGCTCGGCGGTTCGCCACCCATCGCGATGGCGTCGATGAGCAGGAACAGATCTGCGATGTCAGCCGCCTGATCCTCGTTGTAGTCACCGGCTTTGAACACCGCCGCACAATTGAACTCAGTCATGATCACCGACTCGGAAGTGTACGCGGTTGCGTCGCGACCGACAGCCCGAATGAAAAGTACGCTGCCCTCGACAAGCCCTGGCTCGTTCCAAAGGTAGCTCCAGCCATCGGCCGGGTTGAAGTCGACTCCGATGAGAGCGCGGTTGACTTCCCACGTCCGGGCCTTCATCGAAATCATTATCTCAACCGGGTGCCAGACATCGTTGATCGAGATCTCATCGTAGCCCATCTGATGACGCCAGGCGGTGACCTGTATCCCACCGGCCAACGGGTTGGCAACCGTGACCCGGTAGGTGCCATCGGTCTGGGTCCAGCCAAGGAACCCATCAACCGCCACCCAGAATCCGGGATTGCCGCCGAGTCCGAGTATCACCGTCTGCTGGTCATCCTCGACTGCCGACCGCAACTGATAGTAGGACGGGTGGCGAAGGTGACCGCACTCAAGATCGCTGCCATGATTGGCGAAGTAAGACTCAAGCCCTCCGTACAAAGCATCGTCATAAGTCCCACGGTTCTGGCGCGTCTTGAACACCCTCGCCAACGCCTCGGCAAGATCACCCAGCGTCAAGAACCCGACGCCTTCTTTCATGATATTTGTGTAGCCGCGATCATACCAGACTCGGGCGGCCATAGCCGCCGCGGTCGGCGCCGAGTAGTAGTCACCGAACTCACCCTGGGAGGCGAGGTTACCATCGGAGGGGTCGCCGTCGGCATCACCGACCGAGAACTGGCTTATCGGCGTCACCCCTGCGGAATAAATGTCCTCAATCTCGTTCTCGTAAATCTGTATGTACGACATGTTCTCGTCTGTCGTAGCCATTTGAAGATTCAAGGGCGCACAGTACGGCGCGCCGTCGGAAGGGGTAACGATCACCGGAGTCGGCGGAGTCGGTTCGAGTATGACCACAGCCGTAGCGACTGAGCTGTCACCGGAGTTGTCAACCGAGCTGACTAGAACTGTGTAGATACCCTCCGGCAGATATGAGAAATCCCAGTCAACCGAATAGCCGCTGCCGCTCAGGGTAGGATTGACGCCATCACGAAGCGTTGCCGCCTGGCGGTTCAAGCGTCCGAATTCTACGGGTGAGCCACCGTCAGAGAATGAAAACGAGACATGATCGATAACTCCTGAGAACGCGCTATCCCAGGCCAGAACCTCGACCGCACCAAAAAGCGTGTCGCCCTGTTGGGGGTTGACGAGAACAATCTGCGAACGCGTGCTGTCGGAGCCGCCCGAATCGCAGGCGTCGCCGATACCGTCACCGTCAGCATCTTCCTGCCCCGGATTAGCTATCGCCGGACAGTTGTCGGCGCTGTTTGGAATCCCGTCGCCGTCGTCATCGGGAGCACCGGTATCACAGGCGTCGCCGATACCGTCACCGTCAGCATCTTCTTGCCCCGCATTGGCGACAGTCGGGCAGTTGTCTGTTGCGTCAGGCACACCGTCACCGTCACTGTCGGGGTCACTACTGCCGCCTCCCGCGATTCCGGCAACCTGCATTGCCAGCACGCCGGGGAAACCGGCATCGGTGCCGGTAAGGTCAATCCAGCCGATATCCTCAGCCCAGGCGTCCCAGGAAACACAGGCCACCGGAAGAGAATCGCAATAGACCGACCCGTTGGCCGCCTCCGAGACCTGGTTGGATATATAGAAGCCGGCAAAAAACGGTCCGTTCACCACGATAGGTGAATCAAGCGGAATCCAGACATTAAACGATCCCCCCTCGGCCGGAACCTGCAGGGGATATTCTGTCGAGAATACAATCATCTCACCGGGAACGGTGCAACCGGGAATGGTCGTATAGTCAACCGTTTCCACGTCAACTGACACATTCAGCGGCGAGCCGGCGTCGAACTTCACCGGCATGTTGATTTCCGTCACGGTGAACGGATACGCATCGGGACAACCCATTGAGGGATCGACATACCCCTTGTACCACTCCTGTCCGATAATCCAGCCGGGAATATAGTGTGTAATCTCCTGGTGAACACTCAGCGTGCACGGCCCTGCAGTCACAAGCGAAGGGGATGACATAAGATTGACGAAGTCAACCCTGTCGATCGGCTCGAGACGTGCGGCCGGCTTGTCCCCCGACCATACCTGCGGCACGAACAGTGTCAATAGTGTTGCGGTGACCAGAAAGAGGCGGACGGAACTCGGGTATACTCTCATGTTTGGCGTATCCTCCTTATTAGTGATTATCGAGCGATCCGCCAGATACTTGACGTCGACAAGAAACAGAACCCGGTAAATCTCTCCCCGCACGTGAGCGCCGCGAACCTGCACTACAGGCGGATTTCGACGCAAAAATTGATCATTCTCTGGGGCGCTCTCCCCAGTCCCGAAAACCCCAAGCGCAATTATTAGACAAAGGACTCAGGCCGTGTCGTGACCGCTTGAGATTGACCGATACAAGCTACTGACGACAACGTGGAAAGGAAACCGATGCGTCACGAACCGAAAAAACGGATTCTTGTCGTAGATGACGAGCAGTACATCTGCCGAATCATCATTGAGTCCCTTGGGGAAGACAACTTTGATATTGCGGCGTTCAGCGATCCTCGTGAAGCGCTCGACTACCTTGCCGCCAACCCTATAGACCTGGTGCTCTCAGACCTGGTCATGGGCGAGTATTCTGGAATCCAGGTTCTGGAGGCCGCCCTCGAAAACCACCCGGACGCTATCGTAATTCTCATGACCGCACACCCGACCGTGCAGACGGCAATTTCCGTACTCAAGCACGGCGGCTTTGATTTCCTCGTCAAACCGTTCAAACTGGAAATGCTCAACGCCACCATCAAACGTGGCCTGGAGCACCAGAAGATATTGCGGGACAACATTTCTCTCAAGGGTCAGGTAGAGTTCCTCAAGGTCGCCAATACGTTTTTTGGGACCGGTCAGGATCTCGATCCATACCTGGAGTTGGTGCTCAACTCGTGCAATACTGAGTTGGCAGCAGATGCCTCGGCAATCATCCAGATTGACCCAGACTCACGAGAGACTATCAGGCGGCTCAGCAGATCCTCTGAGGAAGATGCCGCTGCGGTGCTTGATGAATCCCTGCTCGCCCCATTCCTTGAAGAGCTTAATACGTCCCCCTCAATGAAGGTGGAGCCTTTCCTGAAAGACACCACCCAGATGCATCGGATTCTCATCACCAATCCGGTGTATATTCGAAAGACTCTCCACGGTGTCATCAATGTCAGACTGGTCTCACGCTCTGAGATGGTCCCCCACGGTCAGTTGGACGCCCTGTCGATTCTCGCCTCTTCGGCGGCCTCGGCAATCGCCAACCAGAAGCTGTACCATGACCTCCAGAACTCCTACCTGCAGGCTATTACGGCGCTGGCGAACTCAATTGAAGCCCGCGACCAATACACAGCGGGTCATACCGACCGTGTGATGAAAATAGCGGAGCAAATCGCCCGCGAACTCGGCTGGAGGAAAAGCCGGATAAACGATCTCAGGATGGGTTGTACGCTGCACGACATAGGCAAAATCGGCGTCCCGGATGCTATTCTTAACAAGGCCGGGATTCTCACCGACGAGGAACGCGCCCGCATGCAGGAACATCCGCAACTGGGCCTTCAGATTATTCGCGGGATTGACCTCTTCAAACCCTCGGTGCCGTATATCATCGGTCACCACGAGCGGTACGACGGCCAGGGATATCCGGAAGGTCTCAAGGGAAACGAAATTCCTGAGGAAGGTCGTCTGCTGGCGGTGGCGGATACGTTCGACGCCATCATGTCCGATCGCCCGTATCGTAAGGGAGCTGAAATCGAGGTTGCTATCCGCGAGCTGACGGAACACTCCGGCACGCAGTTTGACCCGGCAATTGTCCGGGCGTTCTACACCGTACTGAAATCGGGCAAGATCGATTTCACCGATCTGTACGGACGGGATTTTGATGTAAGCTGTCTCGACGAGATTCTCAATTCCGAAATGGAATTGGCGTAAACGAAATCACGAAGATCACGATAGATGCCCAGCCCATTACTCTGGCGGACATCGGAAGCTCTCTGCGATCATCAAGTGTCGGCGGATGCGGCACCCCGAAGATCAGTCCCAGAGCGGCAAACACCCACCACATCATTGACTGAAATCCCAAACCGATCAGGACAACCATCGCGATCCACCCAAGAACGTGCTGTCTCTCACGGGTAAGCCCGTAAAGGACATGGCCGCCGTCGAGTTGACCTATCGGCAGCATGTTGATAGCCGTCACAAGCATCCCCACCCAACCAGCAAAGGCCGCCTCGGTGAACGCGTAAAACGTCCCCGGAACGCCAACCCCGGCCAGCAACGGCGTGAGGAACTTAATGAGCAGAGACTCGCCGTCGAGAATCATCGGCATCGTAGTGGAAGTAACATTGTACGGAGTCGCTATAGCCGATTGAGACAAACCGTATATCAGCCAGAAAAGCGCAACAATCCACCCGGCAATCGGACCGGCGGCACCGACCTCGATAAGATCACGCCGGTTCCAGAACGGCGACTTCGACCTTATTACCGCACCAAAGGTACCGATGACATTCGGTGCCGGAATGAAGTACGGCCACGATGTGATGATCCCGCGACGTCGACTGGCCACAAAGTGCCCCATCTCGTGAACGAGAAGAATCGACATCAGGGCCAGAGTGAATTCGATTCCCACTCCGCGACCCAGATCGTCGAGAGCCATTGACACGCCGTCTGAAAACGAATGCGCACGATGAAGATTGAACGAAAACACCGGCAGGACATAGACGCTGATGAGTGTTGCCAGGAACAGGATGATGTTCAGTCGGGGGATACGGAGTCTGGGATTGGGGTCAAGCGTGAGCACGAGATTTTGATCTATCTCCGACAGGCTGTAGGTGTATCCGGCAAGTTTCAGACGGTCCTCCAGCAGCCGCTTTGATTTCACTGGCTCGAAACGAAACCGCAACGACAAGACAAGCCGGTGCGTCTGTTCGTACCAGGCATCGACCGCAAACAGGTCGCCCACGAGGGCGGTCGCCTGCTTGAGTTGTTTATCAGAGACGGTTTCCATCATTGGTGTATTATACATAAGGGGACGGAGGATTCTTACAAAAAAACTGGCGACACAACAGAGATCGGGATCACAGAGAATAACGGCAAATCTCACGGAGATTTGACTCAGGTCAAAGACTTGTACGGGCTGGCGGCCTATCCTGGATCAAGCGGTTTCCTTCCGGACGGTCCGATACCACGAGGGGGCAATCAGGGTTGGCCGACCTGAGTCGGCCGGCCCTGTTCCATTGGATCAGGTCGGTTGCGATCACGGATTCCTGCTGCATCATTTCTTTCATATTGAATCCCCGGGCACTATAATGCACTGTTGTCAATGACATAAATCCGGCTCATTGAGGTCGGGAGTCTAGCAGGAGATAGCGGAGCAATGGCATCAACTAAGCTCGATTTGAGAAAGATACTTCTGATTGTAGTGGCAGTGGCTGTGGTGGCAGTTACGGCGGCTGTCCTGACGGCTGACCATGTTTCGCCGATCACGATGATAGTGCTGGCCGGCGTAGTCCTGCTGTCGTCAATCGTGCTGTTTCTGTACGCAACGTCGATGGCGAAGAAGCTGAAGGATTCAGAGAAGGACTCGGAGTAGGCGGGGAATCGGGGCACAGTCTGGTCGCGTTACATGTTCATTCGCGCCTGACAGACCGTAGTCCTGATGCAATTACCGAGCTACACAAGAGGTAGTCAATTGGCCACCCCGACGATATGAGCAAACCGGTAGCCCGCCCGTGCCAGAGTGGGTTTACAGGTCCATGAGTGCGTAATCCTTCGACTGCCACACTTCTTTCAAGAATCATCGAGTGAGTCTGATTGAACTAAGGTCGCCTTCACGATACACAATTGCGGATCATTGTCAATCGGAATCGAATCCGCCAGGGTTCCACCCCTGGCGGTCACAGGACTATGGCGGTCACAGAGCGAGAACGCGGCTATTCCCCACCCGAGGCACGGGTTGGGCCACCGGACGGTGCGGCACCAGGGCCCAGGCACTATTGATTGCCGGGCAGGAGTAATCCCGCCCGGCAAAGTCCGTTATATCAATGAACTATAACTGTACAAGTTCGACACGTCGATTGTTCGCTTTGCCTTCGGCAGAATCGTTTGAGTCGATTGGTTTTGATTCACCCCAGCCTTTGGCTTCCAGGTTGGCCGGGTTGACACCGTAGGTCGCGATCAAGTAGTTGCGCACAGCGTCAGCACGACTCTTCGACAACTCAGCGTTGTGCGTGTCGCTTCCGTCGGTGTCGGTGTGCCCCTCGATTGACAGGCGAAGCTCGGGATCGTCCTCAAAGAGCCGTCCGATTTCCTTCAGTGTCTTGAAACTCTCCGCTTTGATCTTGTGACTGTCGGAATCGAACAGGATACCGTGAGTGACAATCTTTCCGTTCTCCTCCAACTGCGCCCGCATACTCTTTCCGCCCTCGGCAAACCGGAAGCCGCGGAACAGAACGGGATTATCTGTATTGGCGTACGGACGGTGATGCAGGCGGAATCCAACCGGCGCGAACCCGTCCACTTTGGGGATATTCGCTACACGGGTTTCGTTGACATAGCACTTAATTGATCGGCTGGTGGCCATGATGCGCATCGTCTGTATGCCCGTGGGCGGGCGGGCATCAAGCGGCTTGTCCGAAATGGTCTTGCCACCGATTTCCATCCAGGTGCTCTTGTCTCCATACACGCCAAAGCAGGCGATGTTCTTGCCTTCGGCGTCAACCCAAAAGATGTAATGGTAGTTGCCGTCGGTACCCTGGCCCTTGTCATAATACTCATACTCGACAGTGTACTTTTCCGGTAACGGAGCGTCGGGCATATTGGGGCGGATGTTTCCGTCATCGGTGGCCAGGATCCAGAACTCTTTGCCGAGCCGTGCGACCTCGTAGACTCCTTGTTCAAGTTTCCAACGGTACGGGAATTCACCCTCCTCGTCGTTTTTCATATCATCGTAGAAGATGACCCGGTCGCCGGGAATGAAATCATATTTGGTGTAGAGGGTCATGTCTTCGGCAGCAGGAGCGGTCGTAACGGCTGCCGAAGCGGTCGCGGCACCACTGGTTGCAGCATTGCCTGCGGTGGCAGAAGCCTGGCTCTGAGCCTGACCGCCGGACTTGCCGTATTCCTGCGTGTACTGACCCTGCCCCTGGTATCGGTAGTACTCTTTCGGGACTTCTTTGGAGATCATCTCGATAGACTTGGCGAGCGTGGCGCGAATAGCGTCTTCCATCGGCTCGTTGGAGTACTGCGAGAGACCGCCGACCAGCGCCACATCCTCGACCCAGCCGCCGCCGGTCATTGAGGTCTTCCACTTCTTGGACTCGGCCGTAACCGTCTTGGCTTTGAGCACCCGACGGGTGCGGATGTCGATCAATTTGACTTCCACCGCCATCTTGGCCTTTTTGGAGGATACGCCGACCTTGCCGAACGCCTTCTTACTAATTCCTCCGAGCATGCCGCCTCCCCCGCCGGCATCCGGTTCAAACGTCGTCACGGCGCCGGTGATGAGCAGGTCGGCACCTTCCATCAGGCCTTTCTCCGCTCCGCGACCTTCCTCAACATAGCCGGATTGGGCAAAGTCGATCTCTTCGGCCAACTCGGCGGTTTCCTCCTGAGAGGCCAACACGATGAATTTGCCGGTGTTGACCAGTGCCGTTGACATCATTTCGCCAATTGCGGCTGCCATATCGTGGGAGCAGTGATCCGCCTTGGCTTTGATGTTCCCTACCGAGATACGGGCCTTGCCGCCCTGATAGGTCAGATTGTCTTCGATCTCTCCCGCTGCCACCATGCTGCCAAGCATGACGACCAGCGTAATCGCAATTGCGATCGCTCTGAACTGAATTCCTCTGGACATGTGGTCCTCCCTGTCCTCGTATTCCTGGTACCCTAACACTGCTTTGCTTCTATGGACAAACATAGCCATTTCAGAGACGGCGGGCAATACTGTGTTTAGCTCGGGACAGGTACGAAACGAACGGAGGATTTAAGGCGGTTACTCCAGCACGGTGGCCAGCACCTCACCAATCAGGCGGCTGAGTTCCGCGGTACGGTACGGCTTACGAATAAACCCGCACAGCCCCTGGTCCATAAGCTCCTTCACGTTCGCATCGCGCGTAAACCCGGACGACAGAATGACCTTGACGTCCGGCTGAATCACCTTCATGGCGGCGAAGCACCGGTTGCCGTCCATCTCCGGCATAATCATATCGAGCAGAACAAGATCAATAGAATCGCACTCCTGTTTGAAAATCTCCAGCCCTTCATAGCCGTTTTCTGCCACGACTACGTCGTAGCCGAGCCGTCCGAGAATGGCGCTGGCAGTAATACGTATAACCGGTTCGTCGTCGACAACCAGGATTCTTCCGGTTCCCGGCACGGGCGATTCATCGTGAGGAAATTCGTGTACACATCCCTCGCTCAGTGGCAGGTAAATGCGGAAGACAGTGCCGCTGCCGGTCTCACTGTAGACGGATACGGCTCCGTTGTGCTGCAGGACGGTTCCGTAGACGGCGGCCAGCCCCAGCCCCGTGCCGGAGGCGGACGGTCTGGTAGTATAGAACGGCTCGAATATCTTCTGCAGGTCTTCGAGCGGAATCCCTACACCGGTATCGCGCACGTTGACTTCGAGGTGATGGCCGGGAGTCAGATCAAAAGGGCTGGCTTCGCAGTAATCTGCATCCAAATCAACGACCGAAGACTCAAAAAACAACTCCCCTCCTTCCGGCATGGCGTGCGAAGCGTTAATGCCCAGATTCAGGAAGGCGTTCTGCAGCTCCGTCATATCACCCATGACGACAGAGGACCCGGCGGTGAGTTCCTTGCGAATACTGATCTTGCGATCGAGGGTCCGTGCAAGGACATCGGCGACCGAATCGACCGCACGATGAACGTCGACCGGAGAAATCTCTATCACATTCTTGCGACCAAAGGCGAGGAGCTTGGCCGTGAGATCCGCAGCTCGCTCGGCAGATTCGATTATCATGCGGAGGGATTCGCGTCCGATATCTGACCGTACCTCATCCGCCAGAAAATCGGCACCTCCGAGGACACCGGCGAGCATGTTGTTGAAATCGTGAGCCACCCCTCCGGCGAGCCGTCCGACCGCGTCCATTTTCTGGCTGTGTCGAAGCTGCTCCTGCAGGGCGTATTCCCCGGTAACGTCGCGGAAGACCAGCACCACGCCGATAATCTCGTTGTCGGCGGACCTGATCGGTGCTCCCGAGTCGGCGATTTGACGCTCGACACCGTCTCTGGCCACCAGGACAGTATGATTGGCCAATCCGACGATGTCCCCGGTTGACAGAACCTTCTGGACGGGGTCTTCGCATACTTCGCCGGTGCGCGCGTTGTGAATCTTGAAGACCACCTGCAGAGGCTGACCGAGAGCACTCTCCTGTGGCCATCCAGTCAGTCTTTCGGCCACCCGGTTTATGCGGTTGACAACGCCCTGACTGTCTGTGGCGATAACGGCGTCGCCTATCGAATCGAGCGTAATGCTGAGGCGTTCCTCGCGCTCGCGCAGTTCCGACATTTGCTCTTGGATGGCACGGGACATGTGGTTCACACTGTCAGAGAGCAGGGCCAGCTCGGCGGATCCGCCGGCATCTACCTTCTGTCCGTAATCACCCGCCGCAATCTTCTGAGCTGCGTCAGAAATCTTCTCGATCGGACGGGACAGTGATTTGGCCAGAGTCAGACTGAACAGGAGGGTTGCAAGCACGAGCACTGCGAGTATCAGCAGGCACTGGAGAAGGACTTGCTGAGTAGTGTGCTGGGCGGCCTCCATACTGACGCTGGCACCGAATAGATACTTGCGGCCGTGCGCATCGACGAACGGGACGAGGACGACCCGCAGGTCCCCCCACTTGTCGTCAATCTCCTGATACTGAGGGACCATGGTACGAAAAACCTCTTCGTACGCCTCTGGGTTGCTGTGCGTCTCGAAGAAGGCAGCAAAATCACCCTGCTCTACGTTTTTGCTTGTGGCTGTTCCGGTGGTGAATACAATTCGGCCGTCGACCTCCATCAGGCTCCAGAGATATTCCATCTCCAGATCTTTGCAGAGCCGGTTGTAGCGGGATACGATTTGCCGGTATTCTTCCCGACTGACCGATTCACTGTCAGTAATGGCATCATGAAAGTCATCCGGAAGGGTAGCCCGGGCCATGTGTGCGGCGGTCAAAAGGCGGTCGTCGAGGCCGGCAATCAGGGCATTCCTCTGTTCATAATAGTGCAGCGTCGTGAAGAAAACCGATGACACCAACGTGATAAGCACCATGGCGAGAAGAATCTTGTGCTTGATCTTCACCGTATCGAACTCCCTCAATGCATGACAGCCCCCTGTAGACCGTGTGAATCTGCCCCGAGGAGTCAGTGTGCCGATCCCCGCTGTGTCCGAGCTTCGTTTACCGTATGAGGCAGATCACGGACATTGCTCTGCCGGCATGATAGAGGTCACCGGTCACGCTGGCAAGGTTTATGTTGGAGTTGTCAATAGTCGAAGGGGGCAACCGTTCAGGCGCGGAGATTGGCCAGAAGGTCTTCAGGATCAAGCTGCGGATTCAGCTTACGGAGTTCATTCATGAGGTTTTCGACCGTCTGATACTGCTGGAAGAGAATGCGGTTGGCCTCATGTATCAGATCTTCGGAAGAGCCTATGTCCATTTCGAGGTAGGCAGCACCTTCTTTGGTCTGGTGAAGGAGCGCCTTTTCGATAGACAGGAGTTGGTCGGGGGCGATTTCCAGACTGAGCCGAAAAGATTCCTTGCCGACAAGCTGCGCGGGATTGACCGGTTCGTCCCAGGCAATGGCGAATTTGGAGATCAGTTGAGCCAGGCACATAATCCGGCTCAGAAGACTGAACGCGGTGGTGCCCTCCTCGACTCGAAGCGAATGGTGGTTGCCGACGGCCTCGCAAATGGGATCGGGAAGCTGCCAGTGTTCCATCAGGAACTGGCCAACCCGGGCATGATCGGTGCCCCAGGTCTGGATTTCCAGCGTGGAAAGATCACCCTGCACTTTCGATCGGTTCCAGATTGATTCAAACTGCTCCGGAAACGTCTGTTCAAGAACGAGCAAGCCGATATCGTGAAGCAGCCCGGCGACAAAGGCATCCTCTACCCCCCGGTAACCGACTTTGCCGGCAATCATTTTCGCTGCGAGAGCCACCTCAAGAGAATGCCGCCAGAAGCGCTTGCGGTCCATGGTGGAGTTCCAGTCGGTGGTCATTCTGTAGACTGAAGTAGAAAGGGCAAGCGCGATAACCTGCTGCATACCAATGGTGACAACTGCCTGCTTGACAGAGCTGACGGAGCGACCGGCACCGTAGAACGCCGAGTTCACAGTCCGAAGAACGCCGGCCGTCAGAGCTGAGTCTTTCATCAACACCTGAGCCAGATCATCCGACGATGAACCCTCGCTTCGGGCCACGCGGAGCACCTCCGACAACGTCTGAGGGAGAGTTGACAGTCCGCGGCTATTGTCAAGAATGGTCGAAGCCAGTGCATTGTCCATGTACTTCTAGAAGTCGGATAGACAGGGAAAGGACTTTAGTGATGACGTCGAAACAATGGCAGTTTCGATCTGAGAATGTCTGGAATTACAGATCCCGATCCAGCTCGGCCATCTTGCGGGCAGCACATTCGGGACACATACCGTGGGTGAATTCCACCTCGCTGTGTTCGGAAACGTACTGATCAACCTGCTGCCAGAAGCCCTGATCATCGCGGATTTTCTTGCACCAGGCGCAGATAGGAACGATACCCCTGAGCAGTTTTACTTCATTGAGCGCGGCCTGAAGACGCTCGGTCTCTTTCCGAAGTCCGACAGACAAGCGCTGTGACTCGCGCCAGCGCCTGAGCGAGAACACCAGCCCGGCAACGACGAAATACAGCGAGAGAATCAACAACTCGTCGAGTTCCCAATCCTCATGGTCTTCCATAAAACCGTGTAGTCGCTCGAACAGGTCAAGCTGACCTGCCGCCACGAATGCGATGACCGCCAGAGCCAGTATAATAAGCAGCTCAAGGGTCAGGTTTTTACCCGTTTCGGGTAGAGTTGGGATGGACTTGGCCGAATTCATAGCACCCTTTCTGTATTTCAACGGCAAGTCACTGAAGATACAGAGAAGTCATCCGGATGACAAGAAAATCGCGTACCTTACGATTTCTGGAAAGGACAAACATCCGCGTTTTTGACCTGGGTCAATTCTTGTCTCCTGCCGTATGCCGATATTTGTCATCGCGGAGTTGGTTTTAACAGTTGATATCCCGGACTCGGGTGAGAATATTCGGTAAGGGAAGGATACCTTCGAATGAACAACAGCCTCTACTCTACGGCAATCGGATACGGGAAAGGACTCACAATGAGATCATTCACGACAAAAATGACAATTGCATTGATTTTTCTATTCGCTCTCTCGGCATGGGCCGACACGGAAGTCAAAATAAACGGACAGGTCCGTTATCGCGGCGAGTTCAGCAAGAAGAGTTTTGGTCCGGAGGCCAAGTTCCTGGAAGCGAGCTACCTTCGTACCCGCGTAGGCTTTGAAGCCGTCAAAGACGACAACATGCATGCGTTCGTGCAACTTCAGGACAGCCGCATGATCGGAGGCACCACGTACGACGGCGACCCGGCCTCGGCGGGGCTGAATGATGGCAAAAATGTTGATCTTCATCAGGCCTATGTGCAGTTGGATCGTATCTGGATTAGCGGACTGGGGGCGAAAGCCGGCCGGTTTGAATTGAATCTCGGCAGCCAGCGTGTTTTCGGTGCGGTCGGCTGGCACAACGTCGGGCGGTCGTGGGAAGGCGGTATGAGTTGGATCGATCAGCCGTCGTTCAGGATCGACATGTTTTCGCTCAAACGTATTGAATTGAACGACGCGAATGGCAACCGGGATTTCAATGTCTGGGGCGCGCAGCTATCGCTGAGGGAGCTTGGATTCGAGGTTTTCGGATTCTTTGAACACAATGCTGACGAAGTCGCGGACACCTCCAGCACCGACACTCCGTCGCTGGTCTACACCAATATAGATGCACTCAAACGACTCAGCTTCGGTGTCCACGGTAAGAGAGTCAGCGGGCAGGCGGACGTGGAATTCAACGGCGTGTTCCAGACCGGCAAGCAGCGAGTTGGCGCCACTGCGGACGAACTGGACATTGCGGCATTCCTTGCTACGGCCGAAATCGGCTACATGTTCAATCCTGATAAGAAGGGACGTATTGCTGCCGGAATCGACTTTGCCTCCGGTGACAGTGATCCGAACGACGACAAGTACAAAGCTTATGACAATCTGTATTATACCGGGCACAAGTTCCGCGGGTACATGGATTACTTCATCGACTCCGACGACAACGGTTTGATGGATCTGATGGCTCGTTTCAGATACAGCCCGTTCACCGATTGGCTGGTCAATCTGGACATGCATCGTTTCTCAGCGGCGCAGGAAATAAACGCCGAGGGTGACAAGGGATTGGGGCTTGAGTTTGACCTTGGAGTTACGACAACCTCGGTCAAGGGCGTGAAGATGGCATACGGCGCGTCTATGTTCCTGCCCTCTGAGGCCTATGCGGGGACGGATGACAAGGAGGCCGGGTTCTGGGCCTACTCGATGTTTATTGCAGATTTCTAGTAGGTCAAAACCCCTGTGGTTTTGACAGGATTCCTGTCGAAACTGCGTGGCAACACGGTTGCATCAGTTTCGACCAACGAGTTTACTCGATGTTGATTGCGGGTTTTTTGAATTCCACTGATGTCGAAACTGCAGGCGGTTCGCCGCGCTGAGTTGCGACCTACGGTGCAAGACAGAATATCAAGTTAAGGGTGGAAGCCCATCATATGTGGGGTATTGTTATGAAGACAGTCCTTTTGGTCGTAATCGCGAGCGCGATGCTTATGGGGAGCATGGCCTTCGCAACAGACAGTCCTGAAGTCGCAGGCAAGTGCATGACCTGCCACAAAGAGAAATCTCCGGGGCTGTACCGTCAGTGGTACCAGTCTGGTCACGCTGCACACAAGGTGACGTGTTATGATTGTCACAAGGCTGACAAGGGTGACGCCGATGCATTCATGCACGAGGGGGGCTTGATCGCCACGCTGGTGACACCCAAGGATTGCGGTCGGTGCCACGAGAAGGAAGCGACTGAAGTCCAGGCTTCGTACCATGCGCACGCGGGTGAGATTCTGGACTCCCAGGATGCGTACCTCGCGCACGTTGCCGGTGGCGAACCAGTGGCGATTATGGGATGCGAAAGCTGTCACGGCGGCAAAGTGCAGATAGACCCGAACTCTCCGAACATGCTGTCGAAGAAGAGCTGGCCGAACTCCGGGATCGGACGGCTGAACCCCGACGGCTCGAAAGGCTCCTGCAACGCCTGTCACACGCGGCACGCGTTCTCCAAGAGCCAGGCTCGTCAGCCGGAGGCCTGCTCAAAGTGTCACCTGGGACCGGATCATCCGCAGAGAGAAGTGTACGAGGAATCCAAACACGGTAACGCCTATTACACGAACAAAGAGAAGATGAATCTGGAGTCTGATCTCTGGATAGCGGGTGTAGACTATTTCGCTGCCCCTACCTGCGCGACCTGTCACATGTCCGCTACCAGTGAGATGGCTAACACGCACGATGTCGGTCAGCGTATTAGCTGGACACTTCGTCCGCCGGTTTCAAAGAAGAAAGACAACTGGGAAGTCAAACGGGCAAACATGGTAAAGGTTTGTGTGAACTGCCACGGTCAGTCGTTTGCCGACGGGCATTATTACCAGCTGGACGCAATGGTGGGGCTGTATGGCGAAAAGTTTGCCAAGCCGGCCACGGCGATGATGAAGATCATCCGCGACAACAAACTGCTGGAAAACCCGGCCTCCTTCTCCAACAAGATCGAGTGGACGTACTGGGAACTGTGGCATCATGAGGGACGTCGTGCCCGTCACGGCGCAGCCATGATGGGACCGGACTACACCTGGTGGCATGGCATTTATGAGGTTGCTCAGCATTTCTATTTCAAGATGATTCCAGAAGCGCGGGAGTTCCACAATGCAGAGCTTGACGCGTATATCGATGACCTGCTGCAGAATGACCCGATGCATACCTGGCTCCACAAAGAGACGGGCAAGCTCAAAGAGGGTATCCGCAGCGGTGATATGCAAAAGGTGTACGAGAGACTGTTCAAAACGGAATAGGAGTGCCCCGTGCTGAAGAAGTACTTCGATTTCGTACGCGGAGCCTCGGCTGATCCGATAGGAAAACTGGGGGTCGCGCTGGTGACCTCCTCGTTTGTCACATTTGTGTTTTTCGAGCTGGCTCGATTGACGGGGATTCTTGAGAACGCTTATGTCGGACTGATAACGTACCTTCTGTTTCCCTCGTTGTTTATGCTCGGGTTGATTCTCATCCCGATCGGCTGGCGGCGGCTCAAAAAACAGACCGGCAAGAGTACGCGTGAGCTTATCGACAGCCGGTTCGGCGAGGAGCAGACAAAGGGCGGTTTTCTGGGATCGAAATTCGCTATGTCGATCCTGGCCCTCACTCTGCTTAACGTACTATTCCTGAGTGCTGCGAGTTCGCGGATGTTGAGCTTCATGGACGAGGCAGAATTCTGCGGCACGGCCTGTCATTCGGTGATGAATCCCGAGTGGGTGACGTATCAACAGTCCTCGCATGCCCGCGTGA
This sequence comes from uncultured candidate division Zixibacteria bacterium, assembly GCA_963664195.1. Classification (GTDB taxonomy): domain Bacteria; phylum Zixibacteria; class MSB-5A5; order GN15; family FEB-12. The sequence goes on along the minus strand of OY760907.1, from coordinate 1,784,015 downwards.
AATGTGTCGAGTGTCATGTCGGCGAAGGTGCCGGAGCGCTTCTTGACAGTAAGTTAAACGGCATCTGGCAAATGGTGTCCGTGACGTTTGACCTGTTGGAGCGACCGATCCCTACGCCGGTGCGTCAGCTCCGACCGGCGCGAGAAACCTGCGAGAAGTGTCACTGGCCGGAGAAGTTCTATGGCAGTCGGCTGAAGACAATCGTGCATTATGAAAAGGACTCGGCCTCGACCCCGCGCTACACCAATCTGAATCTGAAAGTTGATGCTGGCGAGTGGAGCGGTGAGGAGGGACCCGCGGGGGGTATTCACTGGCATATCGCCAAAGAGAATCAAGTTCGGTATGTGTCGGTCAACGACGAACGCCGCGAGATGATCTGGGTCGAGGCACTTCTGCCAGACGGCAGCTTCAAGCGATTCACGAATCGCCGTGCGACCTCCGTGGCCGCGGCCGAAGCAAGCTCTCGTACAATGGACTGTGTTGATTGTCACAACCGCGCAACGCACGTCTACGAAAATCCGCAGGTGGCAATTGACACGCGGATCAGGCAGGGGTTGATAGATCGGTCGTTGCCGTTTATCAAGCGTGAGGCGTTGGCTGCGGTCATGGCGGACTACCCGACCCGTGATGCCGCGATGGAAGGAATCGCCTATCACCTTGGCGAGTTCTATCGACAGCACTTCGCAGAAGTGAGCCTGGGGAAACAAAGCGCAATTGATTCGGCCGTTGCTGTTGTGCAGAATGTGTACAACCGGAATGTCCATCCGGAGATGAACATCACCTGGGGAACGTATCGGAGTCATATCGGGCATGTGGGGAATCAGGGCTGTTTCCGCTGTCACAATCAGAATCTTGTCGATGAAGGTGGGACGGCGATATCGAGTGATTGCTCGTTGTGTCATTCGATTCTGGCGTCTGACAGCGAAACGCCGTTTGAGTATTTGCAGCCAGCGGATACGTCGTCGCGGGATTATCTGATGCACAAGTATCTTCGGGACGAATTCCTGGACTACGTGAAGGAATAAGCCGCTCTTTTCGAATTGCACAAAAACTCCAGCAAGCTCTTAGGGCAGGACCGGTTAGCCGGTCCTGCCCTTATCATTCCACTCGGCTCAATCACCCCGGCGGAACAAAATGATACTCCCTGATGTCTAAATGACGCTTGACAAAAACCGAGCTATAGTTACATTTGCAACCGTTGATAATTGCAACGATGCTAGGATTTTCGGAGTTCAGTAATGGGTGAACAGAGAAGCGACTATCAGGAATTTTTCGGCAAACATGTGGGTTTCACAGCCAAATGCATCCGGGATCGTCTTCGGCATGAACTGGGCAGGGCCGGCCACAAGCTGAGCGCTGAGCAGGCGATTGTCCTGGTCAATCTATGGCATCATGACGGCAGCAACCAACAGATGATCTCCGATTTTCTGGGGAGAGATAAGACAAGTACTACCAGGTGGTTAGATGTTCTTGAGAAGCGTAATCTGGTGCTCCGGGTGACCTCAAAGGAAGACCGTCGCCAGAACATGATCTATGCTACCAACGAGGGCAAACAGCTCTGCGAATCGTTGTTGGTCGTATTTCAGAAGATACACGATACGGCCCTGAACGGGATCGACTCGGAAGAGGTTGCGATATGTCAGGATGTTCTCCGCAGAGTGAGAGAAAACATGGGCGAGTAGGCCGAATCCGAATTATCCGGGAATATAGTTGCGCTAACAACTGTCAAAGGCACAACTGTCTTGCAGGCACGAGTGTTACAGGCCTCATAAGAGTCGCGGGAATTGTAGATGGCAGAGAACAGTCCAGTGAGAAGTATTGTATTACTCAGAAGGATATTCGACTCCCGCAGGTGTGCGGTATTGAGATAAGAAAGGTTACTTGATGAAACGTTCCACCACGATAATCATTTCAGTCGGAGTTCTGGCTGTCGGCACATTTGCGATGATCGGCTTGCTTAGCATGAAGAGCGCTCCTCCACGAAAGGCACCGGAGGTAAGTGCCAAGAGCGTTGAAGCGGAAGTTGTCCACCTGTCGACCGTGCCAGCCAGCATTGTTGCCTACGGTCGAGTGACGAGTGCCCAGCCGGTGGAGCTTTACAGCGAAGTCGAGGGGACGATTCTGGAAGGCGACATCCCGTTTAAGCCGGCGCAGTCGTTCAAGAGGGGCGATCTGCTGCTTCGTGTCGATGACCGGCAGGCGATACTTGATCTGAACAGCACCAAGAGCGATCTATTGACGGCGCTGGCGACAGTTCTTCCGGAGATCAAGTTGGACTTTCCGGACGAGTTTCCGGTGTGGCAGGAGTATTTCGATTCCTGTGGGTTCGGGCGCAAGTTAACCGACCTTCCGGAGACCGACAATCCGAAGATCAAGCTGTTCCTTTCCCGGTTCAATGTTTACAAGTTGTATTTTGCGGTACAGGATCTGGAGATCCGTCTTGAGAAGCATTATTTCTACGCGCCTTTTGATGGTTCAATTGTTACGGCCTCGTTGCGGGCCGGGTCGACCGCGCGAGCGGGCACGCACCTTGGGCAGATTATCAATCTGGAAGAACTCGAGGTTTCCGTACCGGTGCAGATCGGCGATGTCGACTGGATCCGTCGCGGCACCCGGGTGACATTCACTTCGGCGGAGTTGACCGGCGCGTGGTCAGGCGAGGTGAAGCGGATCGGCAGTGATATTGACAGCCGCACGCAGACGGTGAAAGTCTTCATGGATGTCGATAACGTTGGTCAGATCGCTCTGCTTAACGGCGTGTTCCTTGAGGCGCACATTCCCGGTCAATCAGTCGAGACCGGCATCGCGGTACCTCGGCGGGCGCTTTATGAAGACAACTTCGTCTATCTGATCGTGAACGGCAAGTTGGAGTACCGCGAAGTGTCGATCGCACGTTTCGAGACGGAGACGGTGATTGTTGACGGCGGTATTGCCGAGGGTGACACGTTGGTGATGGAGCCGCTACAGGGGGTTGGCCCGGGGATGCCGGCAATTGCCAGACTTGCACAGGTCGGAGGGCAGAGCAACTGATGAATAAGATAATCGCATTTCTGATAAGGTACCCGGTCTGGGTCAGCGTGCTCCTGTTCAGCACGTTTATATACGGCATGATTTCCGTGGGGCAGCTGCGGTATTCCTTCTTCCCTGAAGCCGAGCCGGATACAATCACGGTCCAGGTTGCCTACCCGGGTGCCTCGCCGGATGAAATTGCGGAAGGCGTGACGCTGAAGATAGAGGAAAATCTGGACGGCCTGCAGGGAGTGGAGCGCGTCACTTCCGTGTCCTCGGAGAACTCCGCCAGCGTCACGATAGAAACGACTCAGGGTTCGGACATTGACAAGGTGCTGACTGATGTCAAGAACGCCATAGATCGCATCAACTCGTTCCCGGTGGGCGCCGAGAAGCCGGTTGTCTACGAGGAGAAGTTCCGCGCCCGGACGCTCATCATCATGCTCCACGGCAGCACCGACCTGTACAATCTCAAATATATTGCCGAGAACCTTCGCGACGAGCTGCTGACTTCGCCGGAAATCTCGCAGGTGAACATACTTGGATTGCCAGACCTGGAGTTCTCAATTGAGGTCTCCGAGTCGGATCTTCGACGGTACTCGCTGTCTTTCGACGAAATCGCGGCTGCGGTCCAGAGAGCAAACGTCAACATCTCAGGCGGCAAGTTTGAGACTGCTGAGGAAGAGCTGCTTATTCGCGCCTGGGGGCGTGACTATTTTGCAAGAGATCTGCTGGACGTTCCGATTCGCGGCAACGCCGATGGCACGGTGATCTATCTGAAGGATGTGGCCACGGTCAAAGAGCAGTGGGAGGACACGCCCAACAAACAGTACTACAACGGCGAGGTTTCTCTCGCCCTGGAGTTAGTGCAAACCGAGGAAGAGGATCTTCTGGCAATCGCCAAGGTCGCCAAAGAAAAACTGGCGGAATTCAACGAGCAGAACACTACGGTACAGGGAACGGTCACGAGTGACGCCACCGTACCGCTCAAAGAGCGCATGGAACTCCTCATCAAAAACGGGCTGATAGGTCTGGTTCTGGTTGTGCTGGCGCTGGGGTTCTTCCTGAACCTGCGGCTGTCTTTCTGGGTTGCATTGAGCATTCCGTTTGCGTTTGCCGGCATGTTTGTAATCGCCTCGTTTGTTGGCATCACTATCAATGTCATGTCCCTTTTTGGTATGATTCTCGTGATCGGTATTCTGGTCGATGACGGCATTGTGGTCGGGGAGAACATTTTCTCCCACTACGAACGGGGCAAACCGGCGCTTCAGGCAGCTATCGACGGTACTCGCGAGGTGGCAACCCCGGTGATGACCTCGGTGATGACCACGGTGATCATTTTCACGGCGTTTTTCTTCCTCGACGGTCGGCTGGGAATTATGATATGGCAGATGGCCCTGGTGGTGATTGCTTCGCTGGTGTTTTCCTTAATCGAAGCATTCCTGATTTTGCCATCGCATCTGGCGCACTCAAAAGGATTGAGGAAAGACCAGAAGATTTCGCTCATGCGTCAACAATGTGAGAAGATCATCAAGTACATGACGCACCGAGTGTACGCACCTCTGTTGAGGTCGACTATACGTCACAAGTGGATCACTATGGTTATTCCGGCGGCCCTGTTGCTTCTGACTTACGGTTTGATCGGGGGCGGTTTGATCGGTGTGACGTTCTTCCCGGATGTGGACGGTGACACGGTGCCGATCAACCTCACGCTCACTTCCGGCAGCCAGGAGGCAGAAACCGATTCGTTGCTGGCCAGAATCGAGCAGGCCTGCTGGCAGGTGAATGAGGAGTTGAAAGAAGAACGTGCCGATGGCCGCGATGTCATTACTGGTATTCGTCGCAATATCGGCAGCAACAGTTTCGGCGAATCGGGAAGTCACTCGGGTGCCTTGACGGTCGAATTGCTTGAGGGTGAGATTCGCAACATGGAGAGCTATGCCATCGGTAATCGAATCCGGGCGAAGGTAGGCGAGGTTCCTGAAGCACAGAACATCAGTTTCAGCAGCGGCGGTCACTGGGGAAAACCGGTGTCGGTCAGTCTGCTCGGAAACGATTTTGAGCAAATGGACAAGGCGCGGAACCTGCTCAAGGCGGAGCTTGAGAATTTCAGCTCGCTGAAGGACGTTACCGATTCTGACCGGGAAGGACGCCGCGAAGTAAACATCACGCTCAAACCCAGAGCGTACGCTCTGGGCCTCACGCTGCAGGAAGTTGCGGGTCAGGTGCGACAGGGATTCTACGGTCAGGAGATCCAGCGTATTCAACGTGGCCGTGACGAGATACGGGTGTGGGTCAGGTATGCCGATGAAGATCGCGCGGCCCTGGGTTCGCTCGATGAAATGCGTATTCGTACCGCCTCCGGGGACGAGTACCCGTTCAGCGAAATCGCGTCGTATAATATCAAGCGTGGTGTAACCAAAATCAGCCACCTTGATCGCAAGAGAGAGATCAAAGTGGAGGCCAACCAGACCGACGCTGATGAGGATCTCCCTCCGATTCTGGACGCAATCGAAACCGAGGTGCTTCCACGTGTGATGGGACAGGTGCAGGGGGTAAAGGCCTCGTTCGAGGGGCAGTCTCGTCAGCAGAAGAAGATGACCGATTCAATCAAGCTAGCGTTCCCGGTCGCCTTGTTGGGGATGTTGGTGCTGGTGATCCTGGTGTTCCGCTCTTACGGACAGGCCCTGATGATTTTTTCGTTAATTCCTCTGGGCATACTCGGGGCCGTCTGGGGCCACGGCATTCACGGCATGCAGTTGAACATGCTTTCGCTGATTGGCATAATCGCGCTGTCGGGCATTATCATCAACGACAGTATTGTGTTTGTCGATCAAGTGAACCGATTCCTGCGTGAGGGGCAGTCGATAAAGGATGCTGCTTTCAACTCGGGGGTCGCAAGGTTCAGACCGATTCTGCTGACTACGCTGACGACCTCGCTGGGGTTGGCGCCGCTGATTATGGAGACCAGCCGCCAGGCACAGTTCCTTATTCCGATGGCGGTATCAGTGGCCTACGGCCTCATGTTCGGTACTTTGATTCTGTTGTTGGTATTGCCGGCTCTGGTGGTGGCTTTCAGCGAGATACGAGTACTGTGGAACCGGCTCACGACCGGTAAGAAAAGCGGCGCGGAGGCCCTGGAACCGGCGGTGAAAGAACTTGAGACGCAGGTGGTAGCGTAAACTATGCACACACTGAGGATGAAACCGATGATAAGATTTCTGCTGGCCCTCCTACTCCTGGCATCGACTGCAGCCGCGCAGGATATGACGCTCGAGGATGCAATTGCGCTCGGGCTGAAGAACAACTTTGACATACAGATCGCGCGCAACAACGCGAGGATTTCTGACAACAACAAGGGACTCGGCACGGCCGGGTTCCTTCCGGCGCTCAATGCAAACGGCAGTTATTCGCTGACTGATTCCGACGTGGAATCCAACTCGGCAACGAGTATGGGTGATACGGAAACCGAAGTTAAGAGTGCAAAGGTTTCGCTAAACTGGATGTTGTTCGACGGGTTCCAGATGTTCGCCAACAAGAGCCGGTATGATGCTCTGGCAAAACTGGGTGAGTACCAGGCACGAAACGCAATAGAGAGCAGCGTGGTGGGCATTTCGCGGGCGTATTTCAATCTGGTGAAGCAGGAGCAACTGCTGGACGTGGCCCAAGACTCCCGGGATGTCTCGGATGCTCGATTGAGCAAGGAACGCGTACGCAACGAACTTGGCGGCGCTTCGTCGACCGATCTGTTGAACGCCCAGGTTGCGTTTAACCGTGATCAATCGAACCTGCTCAATCAGCAGTTGGCGGTGGCGATCGCCCAGGAAGAGTTGAACCTGGCCCTGGGGCAGGATCCGGCGACGCCGCTGCAGGTGAGCGAGGTCATCGTGATTCCCGACATGACTCTTGCGTACAACGACCTGATGAAACGGGCGCACGATCACAACGCCTCGCTGAAAGTGTCTGAACAGAGCGCTGCAGTAGCAGATCAGTCGGTTAAGTCTGCGCGTTCGACGTTTATGCCGAAGCTCGCACTGACGGCCGACTACGGGTACACGGATCGGACAGTCTCCCCCGACCTCAGCCAGTACAGCGACCAGACGACTGAAACAACGGATGCGACGATTGGCCTGGCGTTGACGTTCAATATCTTCAACGGCAACCGGGACAATATCGCGTACCGGAATGCGCGGATTGAAGCCAACAATCAGAAGCTGGCGTTTCGCGACGCACGCAATCGACTGGCGGGTAATGTCAAGCAGACTTACGACACGTATAGCAAACAGATGGAACTGCTGGCACTGGAGGAACAGAACGTGCAGGCGGCGAGGCAGAATCTCGAATTGCAGCAAGATCGGTATCGCCTGGGCGCGACGAGTTCGCTTGAATTTCGGGATGCACAGGTGAGTTTGATGCAAGCGCGGTCGGCGTTAATTGCGGCAAGGTTTCAGGCGCGGATATCCAGATTGGAGTTGGACCAGTTGACGGGCGAGTTGGTGTTGGATTGAAGTGGGAGTTCTCACAAGGATGTCGGGTTTTCTCGCCGCCCGTAGCACGGTCACCTCGGAACCCGACCTGTGAAGACTTGCCTGCGAGGGGAACTGTGAGTATCATAGGAATAGGGCGCAACAAACTCAGCCGCGGAGTGAACAGTTTTCATGGCAATCCGATTCCTGGATCCGAAACTTGCCCGGAAGTACATTCACCTGCTCGGCATCGTTCCCAAGGCACCGAGTCTTGAGGCGTTGTCCGAAGTCGTATCTTGCCATTTGATGCGAATTCCCTTTGAGACCGTTTCAAAACTCCACTACCGCAAGCAACCGGGTCTGCAAAGTCTCATACATATCGAGTCGTACCTCGATGGCATTGAGCGGTTTCATTTCGGGGGAACTTGCTACGCGAACAACTACTACTTGTACCTGCTGTTGATGCATCTCGGATATGAGGCGTTTTTCTGTGGCGCGGACATGGAGGATCCCGACGTGCACACATGGATAAGAGTGGAGCTTGAGGGACGGGAGTATCTCGTAGATGTCGGCTACGCAGCACCTTTCACGCAGCCCCTTCCTCGTGATCTGGACGAGGATGTCGAAGTAGTGTTCGGTCAGGATCGGTATGTCTTGCGACGGCAGAACGAAGACGGTCATTCACCGATGGAACTTCACCGATATGGCAAGCAGGTCCACGGTTACCGTGCGAAACCCACGCCGAGATCGATTGAGTTTTTCGAGGAAGCGATTGCCGACTCGCTGACGGACCGGTCGACATTCATGAATGAATTGCTCATGGTGCGGTTTTATCCGGGGCGAACGGTTTCGATCAGGGGTTTGTCCCTGATTGAGTCTCAAGCCACTGAGTCACATGCGCGTCGGTTGACAAATCAGCGCGAGTTGGTTGATGCAATCGTGACGCAGTTTGGCATGCCGCGCGAAATCGTTGTCGAGACAACCTCTGATCTTCGTCAAGTGCGGGAAGCATGGGGTTGAGGCTCTTGTTTGCGCCTTGAAAGGTGGGGCCACAATCTTACCTCCCGCTTCCTTTGCCCTTTCTTTTGCACCGTATTCGTTTATCTTACGCCGTGAAAAGCGGACGGGATTGTCGACCGTGTCGTTGCCCGTCTCACGACCGGCAGGTCATTCGCCACTTTCTGGAGGTAAACATAGTGGTTCACGGCACGTGCGCATCTGCGTCGTTCAACAGTGTCATTGCATTCGTATCGGCTGTCTGTTTGTGTTTGTGCGGCCTGTCGATCTCGGCGTATGCCGACGACAGAGAACAGTCGCTGCCCCCAATCGTAGTCTACAGCGCCGACAGCTCCAGCTACATTCGATTCGGGTTTGCCGGGCAGTTGCGAACCCAGTTCACCGCGACCGATGCAGGCGGGGCCGGCAACAGCGATGAGTCTCTGGAGATGGAGGCTCGACGGATTCGCTTCATTTTGAGCGGAGACCTGTTCGGTCCCGACCTAACGTTTAAGACGCAATTGAGCGCGGCCCCGGGATCGTCGGAACTGATCGATTTCTATTTCGATTATCATTTGAACTCACGCGTACAGTTCCGTGTCGGTCAGTACAAGATTCCGTTCACGCGCTACCGGCAGCAGTCGTTTTCGCAACTCGGATTCGCCGACTGGTCGATTGTGTCAACCTGTTTCGGGGCGGAGCGTCAGATGGGCGTGACCGTACACAACGGCTGGCGACGCTCCTCGGGGCTGACGTATGCCTTCGGCGTGTTCTCAGGGACCAACGCACGAGCCTCGCACGGGGTCGGCCTGGCACGTGCCTACGGTGCACGTATCCTGAATCCCTCGGCCCTGTCCAATCCGGGGCCGCGCGGGGAATTTCACCCGGAGCTGGTGGCAAGTATTGGTTTTGGCTCCTCGGGTGAGAAAAACGGTCCCGACAGCGACGCTTCGAACGGTAATCTCAGCTATCTGCTAAACCTTTCAGGAACGTACGATTGTGATGCGGAGAATCAGAAGGATTTTGTAGCCCGTATCGCGCCGGAACTGCAGATTGAGAGTAGCGGACTGGCGATTCGGGCGATCGGATACGCCGGGTTCGCACGGCTGTTGGACACCAGACTTGCCGCTCTGGGAGGGCTGTTGCAGGCGTCATGGCCGGTTTCGGATTCGCGCAGTATTGCGGCGCGGTATGCAATTGTGCATTTCGAGGATGAACTGGTAGCCCGACTTCCCTCCGGTCAGGCCGAGACGGAGATGGAGTTCACACTGGGAGTGAACTCTCAGTTGCACGGATCATCAGTGCAGTGGCAAAACGATGTCGGGGTAATCCGGCGGACATTCCACCGGGACTCTCACGCGGACGTCATTGTCCGCTCGCAGTTCCAGGTTGTGTTCTGAATCTGCGTGCGCGGCACGCGCCCTCGTGTGCCCGTTGAAAAACCGCCGGAACAGATGTGGCAGAACCGCTTCGTCATATATAGTCAATGGGCGTTTGCGCATGACCGGGTTCTGCCCTACAAGAGCTGGTGCCGTGGAAGGATATCCCTCAGGCGATCAAAGAACTGCTTGCGCAGTTTTTCGATGTATAGAGCTTCGGCAATGCAAAGCATCGCGGTGTCTTGCTTTTTGAAGCGGTCGGGTTCGACCTGAATCGCGTACGTGTTCACCTGTTGGTTCCAGAACCAGTCGGCGCAACAGAATTGGATGTTTTGCGGGTCGAGATTCTGGAGTGCACTCAGGTCTTCTATCAGGTCTTCTCCGTTCTTGCTGTTTTCAATGTGAAAAGCTATGTAGGCAATGCGGTACTCGACCTCGGTGTTGTCGTTGTAGTGGGCGAGCGGCTCGAGGCCTTCACGTTCGGGTTGGCCGTCGTGGACGAAATGCCCCCAGCAACATTGTAGCGTGTAGCAGTGCGTGATTTTGGTGAAGGACTCGATGATGTCGACAATGGGGGTGTCGATCATGCTGAGGTCGAGGCCGTTCAGGGCTTTGATGCGTTTGACGGAGAAGCCCGGATCGGCTACGAGTGGTTTGGGGACTGTGTAGGTTTGCATTGTGTTTTACTCCGGGGCTCAAGTACGAGAGGTCGGGCCACATTCCGACCCGACCTGTTGCTAAAAATCAGGAGAACTTAGCATGCAGCCTCGGAAACAGCCGCTCCAATTGATCTTCCTCCCAAGGTTCACCTGAAGGCTCTGATGGATACTGCACCTTGATTCGCTCGGCTGGCAGGTCCTCGCCGGTCTTTTCGGAATAGGCATCATATCCCACGTACAAGATGTCCTCGCACTCACATTCGCCTGGCTTCGCCCACCCTCCAATATCCTCAGGATTGTTGAGTGCAGACTCGAAACGCTTCCGCCCCTGGGCCAGAAGCCATCCTCGAAAGTATTCGAATCCGTCATCTCCACAACCGCCATTGATGATATAGGCCACTGCCCACAGGTCCCATCGATAAGACTCAACTACCAGTTCGGACATTATCTGTGCAAAACAGACGATTTCCTCCGCGTTCAATTCCTTCAGTTTAGTCAGCACCTTGGGTGCAAGATCGTCTATACTGTCTGCTGATTCCCGAGCCTGGTCAATAATCTTCCAGAATCCATCGCGATTCATAATTCGTTCTCCCCTAAAACATTGGTAGTCTATGTTCACGTCACGTTTGGTGCTTTTTCCTATCTACCGTCAATCCGGTTCAGAAGCGGCCAGCTCTAGCGTGCTTTGATTTCGCCTCGGAGGAGTTGTTTGAGGCCCTCAAGGGTGCCTTTCCAAACGGCTTCTTCGCCGGCCATCAGGGCCACGATAACTTTGTCCTCGACGCTAACTTCCATCACAAGTTCCTCGCCGTCGATATTGAACACTGCTTCCCCGTAGGCTTTGGCCGGGATGCCTTTGATTTCGCAATCGTAGTCGGTTCTGATTTCGCCGGTCATCTTGATATCGCTCATCGTTTTTTCCTCCTGGGTCGGCGTCGTGGTTTCGAGACCGGCTGAACCGGCGATTTGTCGGTAACCGCAGACTTCTGTTTCTGCTTGCGGTTTATGTCTTTTTCGACAAACAGGGATCGACCGCTGATCGGGTCAGTTTCGGTATAGTACATCAGGGCGGAGTAGGTCGAGGGAAGCGGTGTAAAAACCTGTACCTGCTCGGGGCGGATTTTCAGTTTCTCCCGCGTGTACGTTTTTAGCGACTGCATGTCTTCGAGCGAGCAGCCCGGATGCGCGGCAATCAGATAATAGGTCAGGAATTGCTGCTTGCCCGCCTTTTTGGTCAGGTCGTTGAAGAGGTCCGTGAAGTCGCCGAGAGATTGTTGCATCGGCTTGCCCATCTTCTTGAGAACGTGATCGGCCATGTGTTCCGGTGCAATTTTCATCTGACCGGAAACGTGATGCCCCACCAGCTCTTTCATGTATGGCAGCCCGTGCTGACGGTCATCGAGAACCATGTCGTACCGAACGCCGGAGGCCACGAACACTTTCTTGATACCGGGTATTTTGCGAAGGTTCTGCAGCAGGCGGGTCTGTGGACTGTGGTCGATTTTGAGGTCCTTGCACTTTTTTGGATACAGGCACCGCTTGTTTATACAGGCTCCATCGGTGAGTTTTTTTGCGCACTCGAAGCCGTACATGTTGGCAGTTGGTCCGCCGACATCGTGGATGTAGCCCTTGAAGTCGGGGAGCTTGGTGAGACGGCGGGCTTCCTCCAGAATTGAATCCTCGCTGCGCCATTGAATGGTGCGCCCCTGGTGAACGGCGATAGAGCAGAAATTGCACTCACCGTAACAGCCGCGATGCGTGTTGATCGAAAAGCGGATCGTGTCGAGCGCCTTGACCTCACCCTGGTTCTTGTAAAACGGGTGAACGTCGTAGGTAAACGGGAGGGCGTGGAGTTCGTCGAGATCGCTCTGTGACATCGCCGTCGATGGCGGGTTCTGGATCAGGTAGCGAGTGTCTTGCTTCTGGCAGAGGCCTTCCGCGGTGATCGGATCGTTGTTCTGGTAGAACGTTTTGAACATCGCGGTGAAGGCTTTTGTGTCACCGGATACTTCATCGAATGAGGGCAGTTCAGTGTAGTCCGATCGAGCTTCTTTGGCGATGTAGCACAGCCCTCTGACGTCACAGACCGAGTCTTCATCGCGAAGTTTCCGAGCCAGTTCGACAACCGTCTTCTCCCCCATACCGTAAACGAGGTAATCGGCTTTGGCATCGAAGAGTATTGACTTGCGAATCCTGTCGGACCAGTAGTCGTAGTGGGCTATTCGCCTGAGGGAGGCCTCGACGCCGCCGAGGACAATCGGTCGGGTTTGTTTGAACTGTCGGCGGATCAGGTTCGAATAGGCGATAGCGGCACGGTCGGGTCGCCGGCTGTTTTTGCCGCCGGGCGTGTAGTCGTCCGATTTGCGCTTCTTCTTGGTAGCCGTGTAGTTGGCGACCATGGAGTCGATTGAGCCACCGCTGACACCCCAGAACAGAGTAGGTTCGCCAAGACGGGTGATATCCTGCTCTGCGTCGACGTTTGGCTGAGCGATCACTCCCACGCGGAATCCGGCGTCGGTGAGCACACGCCCGATAACTGAGGTGCCGATGTACGGGCTGTCGATATAGGCGTCGCCAGTAACGAGGATGACATCGAGCTTTTTCCAGCCGAGCTGTTTAAGCTCTTTTCGCGTGGTGGGAAGAAACACGCTTTCGCTCACCTGGCCGCTTTTCGTTTGATCGCACCCGAGCCGTTGACATAATGGTTGTCGAGTTCGGTTTTCAAGTAATCGAAAGCTTCGTCGACGTCATCCATAGTTTTGAAAAGTCTCAGATCATCCGTGGAGATCGTGCCCCATTTGGCCATGGCTTCAACGTTGATAACTTCGTTCCAGTACTCAGAGCCAAAAAGTACTACCGGCATATATTTTTTCGATTTCTCGGTCTGGATGATGGTGAGCAGTTCGAAGAACTCATCAAGAGTACCAAATCCGCCCGGAAATACGACGAGTGCCTTGGCGAGATAGAAGAACCAGAACTTGCGGATGAAGAAGTAATGGAACTCGATTGCCAGCTCGCGGGTCTGATACGGATTGGGGTCCTGTTCAAACGGCAGGGCGATATTGAGACCGACCGATCTTCCGCCGGCTTTCTTGGCACCCCGATTGGCGGCTTCCATGATGCCGGGGCCGCCTCCGGTGCATACCATGAAGTGCTTGTTCTGATCTTCGAGTTCGATGAACCAGCGCGTCAGTTTTTCGGCAAGCTTGACGGCATCCTCGTAGTAGCGGGCCATGGTAACGTCGCAACTGGCCTTTCGAAGGGCGGCAGTGAGTTTGGGATTGTTACGGGACTGTTTTTTGAGGCGGTTCTCGATTTCGCGAAGATTCTTGCGGGCGGTGCGCATCGGCAGTGTACGGGCCGAGCCGAAAAAAACGACCGTATCCCAGACTTTGTGCTTGCGGAAGCGGTCGGCCGGCTCAACCATTTCGGACATCACGCGAATAGTGCGTGCGGCCGGGCTGTTGAGGAATTCATAATTATTGTATGACTTGGAAAGCCAATTGTGGTCGTTGTTGTTTTTCTTTTTAGGTGCCATGCGGTAATCTCTTGTTTGGGCTTTGCTGTTTATTGTTCGGACGCGGCAGGCAGTTCGCCCGCGATTACATACCTGAGAATGCTGGCTACGCCTTCGTCTGTCTCGACGACGGCCAACGCGGCGGCATCGATCTCTTTTAAGGCGTGAATGTGCTCCGGACTGTGCTGAATGATCAGCGGTTTACCGAGGGCGGCAGCGTAACCGGCATCGAAAGCGGCATTCCACTGCTGGTACTTCTCGCCAAAGCGGACAATCACGAGGTCGGAGTCGGCTATCAAGGTGCGGGTGCGAATGGCGTTGAGACTGGCCCCCTGATGGTCTTTCCAGAACGGCTCTGTTTCATCGCCGAGGATCCTGACGCCGCAGTTGTCGGAGGCATCGTGATCAGTAATCGGTGAAAAGAACGTGACCGGAAGGTTGGACTTTTCTGTCGTGGCAGTCAGTTTCTCGCGCCAGTCGGAATGGACCTCGCCGGAGAGATAGATTTTCCACTGTTTTTCGGTCATACCTGGTCCCCGGTTATTTGATTCTGGTATCGTCTGATACCCTCAATGTACAACATCGGGTTGCAGGAATCACCATGAATTTGCGGGGGATTTGGGTCCCCCCCCGTACGCGGACTGGAGAAGAGGACAAAAAACCGCAAAAAACTAATTAATTAGTAGAACTCTTCAAGAATCTCTCGTATACAGTAGTATTGCTAGTCTTAATTGTTTAAGAGCTAATGAGAGGTTTGGCATTATGGCCAGAAAAAAAGCTCCTACCCTGACCGACGGAGAGCTACGCCTTATGGATGTCGTCTGGGACAAAGGGGAAGCTACCGTTAGCGAGATTGTCGAAGGTCTCCCCTCCTCGAACCGTCCCGCCTACAATTCGGTGTTGACGACCATGCGCATTCTAGAGCAGAAGGGATATGTGAAACACACCAAAGACGGCCGTGCGCATGTCTATTCCCCGCTGGTGACCCGTCAGCAGGCGCGAAGCAAAGCAGTACGGCACATGGTTCAGAGTTTCTTCAACGACTCTCCCGAATTGCTGATGCTCAACATACTGGAGAATGAGGATCTGAGTCCGGAAGAAGCTGAACGTCTCAAGAAGATGATTAAGGAAAGTGAGCAGGTGTAGAGATGGAATCACTTTTTAACTTCGTTAACGATGTCTCTTACGACGGCGTTGGACTGGCCCTGAACGGCGTTTGGCTGGGACTACTGTTGACCGGACTTGTCTGGTTGAGTGGAAGGATAGCCAGAGGAACAAATGCGGCGACCCGGTATGCGGTCTGGTGTACTTCAATGGTAGTCGTGGTAGCGCTGCCTTTTTTGATGGGCGGTTCTGCGTTTGATTTTCTGAGAGACGATCAAACTGCAAGCGACGACCGCCCGAGGCGAAGCACGGCGCAGAGAGCAAGGCTGAGTCACATTGAGCCTGTCGAGGTGACCAATCGCCCCGCCAGCGGTGCGGCCCCGGAGACGATAAGTGCGGCAGCGCCATCGTCGGGGGTGGAACCCCGGCGGTCACAGGGGGAGACAAGCGGGGACGAGCGGAGCCAGATACGTTCGATCGGAGCGGTCGCGGTAGGTATGGTGCCGCTGGCGCTGGTGTGTCTCTGGGTTTTTGTGAGCGGGTGGCTGGTGTTGCGTCTCTGGCTCGCGTTCCAAGCTATGGCAAGAATCAAGTGCAACGCGTCGCCGCTGGCGTTCTACGAGCTTGGTCGTGTCGGCAAGATGCTTGAATCTGAGAAATTAAAGCGTCCCGTGACGATCGCAACCTCTGCCGAGATCGATCGTCCGGTGGCGGCCGGACTCGGCAAGGCGACTATTCTTCTGCCGGAGGAACTTATCAATGAGTTGAGCGAGGCAGAAATCGAGGCGGTGGTACTCCATGAGCTGGCGCATATCCGTCGTTACGATGACTGGGCGCTGCTTTGCCAGAAGATTGTCGAGGCGGTGCTGTTTTTTCACCCGGCTGTACGCTGGATCGGCAGACAACTGGACCTGGAACGTGAGCTCTCCTGCGACGAAATGGCAATGGCGCAGACCGGCAAACCGAAAGAGTATTACAACTGCCTCACGCGGCTGGTGCAGTTGACGACGGGAACTGGCACCTCGCTGGTGCCGGGAGCATTGACCGGGAAGAAACAGATATTCCGTCGTTTTGAGCGCCTGCTCGGCAAAGGGTACGGACGCGGCCCACGAGTATCGAGAGCGCGATTGGCCTGTGCGCTCGTGATGATCGGCGTTACCCTTGTGGTGGCAATACAGGTTGCTCCGGTGGTGGCAGTGCCGATCTCGCCGACCACATACTCGCAATTGAGTCAAACTGTCGTGTCGGCGTTCGTCACGGTCGAAGAAGAGCAGAAAAGAAGCGATCCCCCTGTCCCGCGTCTGGCCGAAGAGTCTTCGTGGGTGCGTTTGCCGGATGCGCCGGGAGTCCCCGCGGTACCCGATGTGCCGGCAGTTCCGTCTATGCCTTCGGTGTCCTGGGTTCCGGCTGTTCCAGATGTACCATCTGTACCGTCTGTTCCCTCGGCTGCGCTCAATCGGCTGGTGCTAAGCAGCAGCGACGACCTGGATCAATGGGCGGCGTTTTTTGATAATGACGACGAACGCGGCGGCGGTCCGATCCGTTGGTTTGGGAACATCATTGACGATGTCTCAGAGGGCAGTTTCATCCGGAGCACCAACGACGGTGGCACAACGACCACAACCTGGAATGAAGGTCGGCGCAAAACGAGCATCACGATTGACGGTGATGTGGAATTCAGCGATGATGACAGAAGCATCAAGTCTCTGTCCGAAGACGGCTATCTGAAGCTCAGTGAGAAGGTTGGCGGCAAGCGTCGCAAGCTCGAAGTTGAACCGCTCGATAACGGCAGACTAGACTACGGCTATTACGTTAATCGCAAGGCTGTGGATTTTGAGGATGGTGGCCGTGAGTGGCTGGCCGAGATCCTTCCGGAGATCATTCGACACTCTGGAATCGGAGTTGAGGCTCGAGTGGCACGATTCTACAAGGCCGATGGCGTCGATGGTGTTCTGGCGGAGATCCGTGAGATTGACTCCGATTGGGTCAAGAACCTGTATTTTCAAACCCTGATCAGAAACCATGACTTGAACAGCGAAGATTTCATCGGGGTACTCCGAGCCGCGCGGCGTGCTCTTGATTCCGACTACGAGATGGCTGAACTGCTGATCGGCGTTGCGGAACGGGCTGAAGCCGACGAGGAACTGCTTGCGGAGTTTGTTGAGGCGGTCGGGGCGCTTGACTCCGATTACGAAACGCGTCGTGTGTTGTCGCACATGTCGCTCGACAAGGGTGTTGATGACAGAACGATGATCGCTGTACTTGAAATGGCCGGTCGGATGGATTCGGACTACGAAAAGGCGGAGTTGCTGATCGGTATGGCGCCGTATGTCGACGACAACGACGAGTTGCAACAGGCATACCTGAAGGCGATCGCCGGTTTGGACTCGGACTACGAAACTCGCCGGGCTATGGAAGGGATGAGCGGCCGTCAGAAGATGAGCCAATCCTCCCTGCAGAACTATATTCTGTTGATCGGCGATATGGATTCCGATTACGAAAAAGCCGAAATGCTAATCGACTTGTCGGATCGGACCCGCGGCGACAAAGGATTGAAATACCTCGTCATAGATGCAGCAGGGTCGCTCGACAGTGACTACGAGTATCATCGCGTGGTGACATCGCAACCGTACGATTGTGATACCGACCAGGAGTATGTCATACAGTTGCTCGATGGTGTCGGGCAACGGAACTCATCGTACGAAATGGCGGAGCTGCTGGTTGACCTGTCCGAGTGCGCCGGGAAGCATCCCGAGGCGCGTGTGGCCTATCTCAAGGCACTGCAGGGCATGGACTCCGACTATGAGACCAAGCGAGTCCTGACCGAGCTAATCAGCAGCAGTGATGTCGATGACCGGTTGGTGCTGGATGTTTTGGAGGTAGTGGCACGGATGGACTCCGACTACGAAAAGAAGGAAGTCATGGCAAAGCTGGCTCGCTACTGTCGTGGAAATGACGAGTTGGAGAAGGCGTTTCTGGATATCGTTGACGGAATGTCCTCTGAATACGATGCCCAGGAATTGTACCACAAGCTGTACCGCCGCGACCGTCGTGATCAAACGGATGAGTTGTAGCCGGATGTCGGGTTTCTCAGTCTTGTAGCGCGGGTCCACGCCACGAGAGCCGATTCATGTGGGCAACACGGGCCGACGACACGTCTGCCGCCCACGGAACGTAGCGTCGGGGCTACTTGACGAGGATCATCTTTCGCGTTTGCGTGAAGCTGCCTGCTTCGAGGCGGTAGAAATAGACGCCGCTGGCCAGATCACCGGCGTTCCATTTTACTTCGTGGAGTCCCGGGCTGCGCGGTTCGTTCACCAACACGGCAACTTGCTGACCGACCGCGTTGAAGACGGTCAAAACAGTGGGGACTGGAGCATCGACTCGCCACAGTCCTTCAATTGTGAAGGCGATCGTTGTCGAAGGATTGAACGGGTTGGGGTAGTTCTGGTGAAGCCGGTAGGTTTGTGGAAGTGCCTGGGGGCCAATCATCAACTGGAATGTCAGTTCGGCATGAAACGCATTGTCATCTGATTGGGGAAGTGAGTCGGCAATCAGTGATGCAGTGAACTCCACGGGAGTCGAGTCGAGATCGGGCGGTATCGTGAACACAATCGGCTCGACATTACCGGATTGGCCGGAAGGCCCAAGACTGGCGCTTTGCAGTTGCACGCTTGACTCGCCCCACTCCAGTTCAGCCAGATCAGCAGAGAGCGAAATCTCCGGCGAATAGACCGTGCGCCAGGGATTGGCGAATTGAAAGTACGCCTCTACTCTCTCCCCCGCTTCAGGGAGACCATTGCCGTTTCCGTCGGGCATGGGATCGACGAATCTGACCGGGGCGCTGGTGTCAGCGAATCGGATACGCGGCACGGAATACTCGATTTCCAGATCTGCAGTCATGAGAGAGTCGGAATCCGAGATGTTTTTTACGGCAACCCCGGTCGGGGCACCGTGGTAAGTCAAGGCGTCCGGCACGGTAAACTCGGTGAAGTTGCGATTGTCGGTATCGCCCGGCCAGGGATCGCCGGGGTTGGTTTGTTTTGAGTATGAAAGCTGATCGAGGCCGTCTGCTTGCTCAAGTGCGATCCAGTAGTCGTATCCTTCTTGTGTCCGACCGGCGGGAACGACATGGTAGATGAGGAGACCGCCGCCTGGCAGGCTTTGGTCGAACCCGACCTGCTGGCGGTTCTCAATCAGCCAGTACTCGGAGTAAGGATCGGACGGTGTGTCTTTCAGGCCGTAAATGATCGGGTTGTGTTCCGCCTGTGGGATTTCTGTGTTGGGAGAGTTTTCGTCGATCCAGACAATGTCCGCCAATCCCGTCTGATTCTTGGACCAGGCATCGAGATGAGTCGGTCGCGATCCCTGCGGGATTCCCTGCCAGGTGCCGGAAGACATGAGGGTCCAGGCTCCGAGTTCATTGCCGGGGGTGTCAAAATCGAGATTGTACATGTCGGGCGCACCAAGAATATGTCCCCATTCGTGGGCGAAAACACCTATTGTCGATATGTGTCCCTCGAATTCCTCGGGGTTCATCGTGTAGTGCCAGATATGGACGCCATCGTAGTGCCGCTGACGCATCGTGCTCGTATTCGACCAGAGGCCGTACTGGCCGGTTTCGGCGCCGGGGCCTGAGTGGACTACGATTACACCGTCAACATAGGCATCGCCGTTTGCATATTGGCCGAAGTCGATTCCGGCCGCCTCGGCAGCATCGACGGCGTCCTCGGCGAGTACAAACGTTTGGCCGGGGTAGCCATCGTTGTCGTTGATGTACCAGTCGTAGGTGTGCGGCATTCGGTACCAACCGAAGACATCGCCGAGAATGAGCATACGTCCACAGGAGTTTTCGAGGAAGAACTCGGTCATGGAGCCGGTCGGATTGTGTGCAGAATCGATTCCCCGGCGAGAGAAAAGGAGGGTCTCAAAATCTGAGGGCTGTGCGAACACATCCTGTCCGGATGCGGGCCAGTCGGTGAAATCGACCAGGATGGTGAGAACGCGGACGGTGTCGACCGGATCGGCGGCGGGACTAAGCGAAAGGCGCGAGCGGAAATTAAGGCGGATGCCGGCAGGTATCTCCGGAGGATTGTCGGTCTGCTGCCACTCGGCGAGTTTCTGATCGAGCATTCCTTCGGCGGTCCATTGCTCGATGGCATCGGGTGTGGGCGGGACAGCCTGTGCGGATATCACGAAGAGGAACGACAGGAAAGCGAAAACAGCAAGGGCTGGGGCAATTCGCATTCTGGAGCGAGTATCGGATTGTCGTGCTGGTCCCGGCATTGGCCGTTTTGTCCTCATTGTGCGAGTACGATTGAATCTGGCCAATATAGCATATTGCGAGAGGTGAGGGTAGTGCGGGTAGGGAAGAACATCTCAGAAGGCCGCGGGGGCAAAGATCACATTGGAAGCGCTCAGTTTCGAGCTCTGCCACAAGCTGGTATTAATGGCCAAGGACTCTGCCCCCGGGGACATCTCTCCTGCCGTAGAGCTTACTCTACCGGCAATCTGTGTATTCAGTAGAACAATCCGCCAGGGCTCCCGGTTCACGCGTAGTTGGCACGCCGCAGTCTACGGGACGGGTTCATGAACCTTACCGGAAACGCCGAGTGCGGCGGCGGCTTTGTCGAATGTTCCGGGTTTCACCCAGAAGACGTAGCCGAATCGGCCTTCGCCGTCGTTGACCCCGCTGGCCGCGTGCACGCCGATACCGGATTGTGAGAGTCTCTGGTGCAGTTCGACTATTGCCCCGACATTGTCCTTCCCCTGGACGAGAAACGCGCGTTTCGGACCGGTGAGCTGTACGCCCGCAGCGCTGGCGGCGGATTGCAGGTTTTCGGTGTTATCGGCGACGAAATCCATCTGTGAGCGATTCCCGCCGAGCGGAAAAACGGTAAACGCGGTCAGGTTGACTCTTTGCTGGCGAAGGTGTTCCAGCAGCCAGTATGCCTTGCCGTGCTTGTCGTCCACAGTCGTGTAGTAATACTCAACGCATTTGATGGCCAGCCCCATACGATGCCTCCGTGTGCTTGAAGTCTGAGATGTTCAATCTTGTATCCCCTCCTTTAAGGTAATACGTTGCGAGCGGGTTTCGAGACTGTATGTAAGTCTGTGAACGGCTCGAAACAGAAATTTCGGACGACCGCTGGCGCGGCGGATATCCAGAAGGCAAACAGCCTGCGTATCCGTCAACGTAGAACATTCTGGAGGCAAACATCCGGCAACGGAGGATGCTCTGTGGCGAAACGTGCTAACGGAATAGTATTTACACTCCTCCTCTTCTTCACGGCCCTGGCTGTAAGCGGCTACGGCGCCGACATATCCTGGATCAACCAAAGCGGAGGCGTGTGGAGCAATCCGGACAACTGGAGACCCGCTCAGGTGCCGGGTGATAGCGATAATGTTTCTATCACCCTCAGTGGCCTCTACACGGTCAGTCTCGACATCAATACTGTCGTAGCTAACCTGACGCTGGGGGGTAAATCAGGAAAACAAACGCTCTCGATCGATGGTCACCGACTGGATATCTTAGAGGCCGGCAGTATCGACAGTCCGGGTACTATGGTGCTTCGAGGAGGCAGCACGCTCGGCGGCAAAGGGCGTCTGGTAAACGGCGGATGGCTGGACATTGACAACAGTCGCATCGAGACGGGACTCGTAAACGACGGTAACCGGATGCGCGTGCGCCGTCGGTGCGCTGTCACGGGGTCGTTTACGAACACCTCCGAAGGTATAGTAGAAGTCAGTGGAGACTACACGGCGGGAAACGCGTCGCTGACGATTTCCTCCGGTTTCACAAACAGCGGCGTAGTGCTTCTCAAGGGGGATCACTCCGGGGACACTTCCGGCACCGCAAGCATTGTGGTGACTTCGGGATCGCTCGTTAACGAGGGAACGTTGCGTGTCGAAGGAACCAGCCCCCGATTAACTCACCGTCTCGAGGCGGAGTTGATTAATCGGGGTCGTCTGCAAGTAACGGGCAGCAACCTGGAATTGGCAGGAGTGCGAGCCAATCATGTCAACAGCGGGTCGATTCGGGTCGCGCCGGGTCAGAGCCTGCTGGTGGAGATGCCTTCTTCTGTCTCCAGCTTCAGCACGAATGGAAAGATCGACATAGATTCCGGCGCAGTGCTGTCAGTGGTCGGCGGCGGGTTTGAGTACAACGGGGGCCGGGTCGCAAATCTTGGCAGGATTGAGTTCAGCGATAACACACGGGTAACCCTGGCTGCTGATTTTCAGATTGCTGTCGGTTCAACGGTCAGGTGGTACAGATCGGAGATAGACGGCCCGGGAGTTTTGATCAACGAGGGGCGGATAGAGTTTGAAGACGTGACCGTAAATGCGGATATCATAAATCGCAGAAACAGCATTGAGGCACGATCAACCAACAGGATCAACGGTCAGTTTGAAAATCGCAACGACGCGAGTCTGACAATTGTCGGCAGCTGGCTGTACGGTGACGCCTCGGTCCGTTTCTCCCAGAGTGTCACAAACGACGGGACTATTCAGTTGTGGGGAGATGACTCCGACGGTCTGGCCGGAACGGCCTCGTGCGTCGTTGCATCCGGATCACTGGTCAACAATGGCGCGATTAACAGCAGCGGCAATGGGGGCACGGCGCATCATCGCCTGGCCGGCGAGTTGGTGAATAACGGTAATCTGGTGGTAAGCCTGCGCGGGCTGACTATTGAGGGCGAAGGGTCAAGCCACAGCAATGCGGGGACAATTTCTGTCGCCGGCAACCGGGAACTCCGCATAGACAACCGCGCAGAAGTGCCTTCGAGTTTCTCGACTTCGGGGACAATCGAGATAGACGATCAGGCCACGCTCTCTGTGGCGGGGGGCAGTTTCACGGTGTTTGAAGGAAAAGTAACAAGCCGTGGGACGGTGTTGTTTGAACATGGCGTGACCGCTACCCTGTTTGCAGATCACACCAATAAGACGATGTTCATTCTGGATAACGCCGTCCTCAACGGGCCGGGAGCGATAATCAACGAGGGGCACCTGAGCCTGGTATCGAGCGAAATCAACGCCGACCTTCGCAACAATATTGGACTGATAGACGTGCGCAGGAAGTGTGCCATCAACGGCGACTTTGAGAACCGCACGCACGGAACACTGGAGATTGTCGGCGGTGGCGAGACCGATGACGCCGTGCTGACATGTGCCTCCGGGTTCACGAACGCCGGGCGACTGGAACTGGTCGGCGTGCGTGCGGGCAACTCGGCAGGCACGGCAACCTGTGTTGTCGAGTCGGGCAAGATATTGAATCTGGGTTCGATTACGAGTGGTGGATCGGAGGCTGACGGCGCTCACACGTTGAGGGCGGCACTTGACAATCGCGGCAATCTGACTGTTGATGCTCGCGACTTGCTGATCAATGCCGAGGATGCTAATCACAAGAACAGCGGCACGATTACGATTGCACAGCATCGACGGCTTGAAGTTGCCGCCTCCGGGGGGACGTTCATTACCAGCGGACATATCCGGGTTGATTCTGAGGCTGTTTTGTCGATGGCGACGGGGCTGTTTGAGAACGATCGCGGGGGAGTCGTTGGCGGACAGGGGAAGATCAGGTTGATTGAGGCCGGGTTCACTAATTCGGGCAGCCTCTTCCCCGGCGAAGATATCGGGGGTCTTGAGATCGAGGGAGACTTGACGGCTGCCCCAGCCTCGGTACTGGAAATTCAACTGGGGGGACCTGAAGAGTACGACAGGATCCAGGTCACTTCGGATCTCGCTCTGGGCGGCGCGTTGAACGTGTCGCTGGTCGATGGATTCGAGCCAAAGGTCGGGGATTCGTTCCATGTGCTGACGTTCGGTTCCTCGGAGGGGCATTTCGACAAGCTGAATGTCGAGAGCGAGGGCGGCGGTTTCCATTTCGACGTTAGAATAGCCGAGGACGGTCTCTGGCTGGTAACTCGTGCCACGCCGAACCAGCCGCCGGAGATAGAGGGATTTCCGGACACGCTGGTGATCTCTGCCGGAACAAGTGATGTAGTCTCAGTGTGGGATTTTGTCACCGACATTGAGACGCCGGATTCGGCGCTGAGTTACTCTTTTGGAATCGGCAACGACTCCGTGACGGCGTACTACGACGGGTCGATCGGCAGTCTGACCTTGAGCGCTCTGCCTTCTTTCGCAGGCAACACTAATCTCACATTCACGGTGCAGGATTTCAATCTGGGCATGGCCTCCGATACCGTGGTGATCTCCGTGCTGGCGCCTATCGGCATAGAGGAAGCATCAGGTCCCGAGCTGCCTACCGATTTCACGCTCAGTCAGAACTACCCTAATCCGTTTAATCCGGAGACTATGATTGAGTACACGGTGCCAGTTCAATCGTACGTGACGCTGATCGTGTACAATATCCTCGGCCAGGAAATCAAGGTTCTGGTGGCACGCGAAACCGGACCGGGCCGGTATCAGTCGACCTGGGATGGCACGGACACGCGGGGGCAGTTGGTGTCGGGTGGCATTTATTTCTATCGATTGGAGTCTGACGATCATGTCGAGACGCGGAAGATGGTGCTGTTGAAATAGTTGCTCGTGGCGGTGACGCAGGGTCGCGGATACTCTGCTAGCAATCAAGTGGTGCAGGCTTCGACAGGCTCAGCCAGACTTGATTGCCTGGGCTGCCTGACTTCATTGCTGGCTCGCCCGACTTGACTGTCTGTGCTGTCCAGATAACCTTTCACTCTGCTTTGAAGAAGACACATGCTTCGTGTAGGGGCTGGTCCTGCAAACGGCATCCCGTTCAAACATTTTCACCGCTGATTCGTCTACATAAGGACGCCTGACAGGTTCGGCAGGCCACACACCGGTCTATCCGCGCCTCATGAATACAAGAGAGAAAGCATAGAATTTGTGGCTTCCGCAATGGAATGCCAGTATATATATTGGATGGGAAGGTCCCATAACACTCGTAATCGGTGGAAACATATCATGCCAACTAACTGGAAAGCAATCCTGTGCCCGGTAGGCGTCGCGCTGTTTTTGTGTCTGGCCGCGCCTGCCGCAACGGTCTGTGCCAGTACTGCCCCAATGTGGGAAGGGCTGGATGCCGGACCGTACGCGGTCGGTTTTGAGACAATTGAAGAGTATGACTACTCGCGGACCTCACGTCCGAAAAACGACTATTTCGGAAATCCAATTCCGGGTGAACGTGCCCGTCCAATACAGATTTGCATCTGGTACCCGGCCGAAGTGACTGACGACGCGATATCGATGGTGTACGGCGAATACGTGTTCCCGAATCCGGTGGATGTCGACTTCTTTCCGTTCGTCACGACGCTTCAGCAGCGAGAGTTGCAGGTCCTGGGAATAGTTTTGGGTGGGGATCGTGGGGCGGTGCTCGATGTGATGAATATCGAAATGGCGGCAGTCAGAGATGCAGCACACGCCGAAGGGAATTTCCCGTTGATCGTGTACGGTTCGCAGATCACCACCGGATATTGTGACAATTTGCTGATGTGCGAGTATTTGGCGAGCCATGGGTTTGTAGTGGCGGCAACACATTCGGTTGGAACAGCCGGTATGAATCCGGGAGAAACCCAGATTGATCTCGAGACGCTGGCTCGTGACCGTGAGTTCGCAGTTGCCCGCGTCAGGGAATTGGATTATGTCGACTCTGGAAGACTGGGGTTGCTCGGGGCGGGAATCGGCGGGCTTGTCTCCGAAGTGATTCAGATGCGGAATTTCGATGTCGACGCGGTGGCGAGTTTGTCGGGTTGGGAAGTTGCTTCCGATCATGTTGAATTCGCAAGAGTTTGCCCGTTTGTGAATGTGGAAAGGATGAACGTGCCCTCGATGTACCTACACAGCGGTGTCGAAGGGATGTGTGATTTGAGCCTGGTGGACTCGTGGAAATACACGGAGCGTGACTATGTAAGTGTCGCCGGACTGGCGCCAAACGCGTTTGATTGTTACGCGGCGGTTCAGAGTACAACAACAGGCGGTACCGGAGCGGCGACTGAGGACTATTGTAATTGCTGCAAGTATGTTTATAACTTCTTCAACGCCCGCCTGAACAAGAATGAGACGAGTCTGGCGTTTGTAAGGTCAAGTCTTCCCGGAACGACAGTCACAAACAAACCGGGACAGGAACAGCCGCCGACACAGGATCAGTTCTTTGATATCATCCGCGCTCGCGGGGCAATCGAAGCGGTGGCGATATACGACAGGTTTCAAAAGGCGGATCCCGGATGTATTGTCATTGCGGAGGCTGCGTTGAACATGACCGGATATCAGCTTCTGGGGGCGGGTCGAGGCGAGGAAGCGGTCGCGATTTTTCGAATGAACGCAGAGACATATCCAAACTCGGCCAACGTGTGGGACAGCTACGCTGACGGGTGCCTGGGAGTGAACGATCAGGCGAAAGCAATCGAATGCTACCAGAAAGTGCTCGAAGTGCTGCCGAATGATACGCAGATCAACGCCGGTCTTCGCGAGACGCTGCTGAATAATGCGCAGACAAGTCTTGAGAGACTTCAGAACGGACAATAAGGGTATATTCGATACGCGAAGGGAAGAAAACCATGAGTGACAAGCAATCTGATCTAACGCGGCGGAGATTTCTTGCTGCATCTGCCACAGGACTTGTGACGGCCGGGTTGACCGGTCTCTCCCCTGCCCTGTCGCTGGCCCAGGAAGCGAAAAAGGAAACGGAGAAGGCCCCTGCCAGGATCATAACGCGCAAGCTCGGCCGCACGGGCATGGAGCATCCGATTGTGAGCATGGGAGTCGGCGCGTGCAATAACCCGGGAGTGGTGCAGGCCTCTTACGAGATGGGTGTACGGCATTTTGACACAGCGGCCAACTATCAGACCGGTGCCAACGAGCAAATGGTCGGCGGCGTGATCAGCAAGATGGGCGTGCGCGACAAGGTGTTCATCGCCTCCAAGATTTACACTCCGGACCAGAGGCGCGGAGTCGAGGGAGCCGCGGTTACCGCAAAAATGGAAAAGCTTCTGGAGGGCAGCCTTCGCAGGCTGAGAACGGACTATGTCGATATCCTGTACGTACATGACGTTTCCGCGGCTGGAATCGCCTCCGATCAGGCGATCATGGACGGAATGCAGCATCTCAAAGACACTGGCAAGGTACGCGCGATAGGGATTACAACTCATTCACAGATGGCGACCGTGATTGATGACACCGTCAAGGCGAAAGTATGGGACGTTATCCTGACCTCGTTCAATTTCGCTCTGGCCGATGACACCGCGCTCGTACAGGCGGTTGCCAATGCGTCGAAGGCGGGAGTCGGGATTGTCGCCATGAAAACCACTGCGGGCGGAGTTCGCTGGCCCAATCCGGACACTCGGCAATCCTACGATCAGGCGACCATCATTGCGGCCTGTCT
Source organism: uncultured candidate division Zixibacteria bacterium (assembly GCA_963664195.1). Taxonomy (GTDB): domain Bacteria; phylum Zixibacteria; class MSB-5A5; order GN15; family FEB-12. The sequence goes on along the minus strand of OY760907.1, from coordinate 1,756,521 downwards.
GAAGTGGGTGCTCAGAAATGAATACGTACATACGATCATCGCTGGATACAACAATCATCAGCATCTGAAGGAAGACTTTGCGGTGGCGAGCAATCTTGAGTTAACCGACAACGAGGCGAAGTTCCTGTCGGATAATGCCGTCAAGCTGGGCCTTGGATTCTGCCGTCAGTGCCGTCAATGTCTGGCAAGTTGTCCCGGCGGAGTGGATATTCCGACTCTGATGAGAACGCACATGTATGCCGCACAGTACTCGGATTTCTATCTGGCGCGTCAGACGCTTGATGAGATCCCGAAGGCGAGCGGTTTGCAGGCATGCACGTCGTGTTCGGAATGCACTGCGCAGTGCGCGAATACAGTGGATATTGACCGTCGGATAGACGAGTTGAAAACGATGTATTGCTAGGGTCTTCGGTCCGGGGCAGACGGAGGGACGTCCACAGGCGGATAGGCGTCAGCCGCTCACAGCCTTGTCGAAACCGCAGGGGTTTCGACCTACATTTTGGACAGCCCCCAGCTATCTACGGCAGGGAGTTCAGCCAATCAATAACGTGTTTCTTGCATTTCTCAGAGTCGGACATATTGATCACGCCGGCGAGGAATCCGTCTTTTGGCCCCACGACAATTTTGCCGTAGTAGCTGTCAACCACGCCGGTTTTGAGATCGTGTGCGCTGGTCAGTGACTGATCGGCTGAGAACGGCAGGTCAGCGGAAACGGCGAACCTTTCGCGCCCTTCGCGAAGCTGCGCGGCGATGGTCTCCAATGTTTTGTGAGCATCGTCCGCGGCGAGGAATAGCGTCAGCGTGTCATTATCAATCGCATACTTCTGGCTGTACACATGATTGGCACCGCGGAGTCCAAGGAATGATTCGGCGATGATCTTGTCCGAGCGCGGGACACTGAATTCTGTCGGGAATTTCGAGAACATCTCAGGACGGTCCGTGCTGCCGGTAAGGAGGCGGTCAAAGTGCTTTGCCAGCGGGTTCATGACTCCCGCAGTTTCTTCGGATTCGTCGTATCCGGTGATTTTGACAACGTACTCTCCCTTGACGAAGACTATGGTTGACGAAGTCGAGAAGCCCTCGACTCCGAGCCTGTGGGTCGACGGGTTTTCCGGTCGGAGGGTCGTGTACAGCCCGTAGGCGTTGTCGGCGTTGTCAAACCTGTATATATCAGCGAGGACCTCGGTTTCACCGCGCTTGTAGTAGGCGGTGGCAACCTCGATGAATCCGTACAGGTGGTAGACCTCGGCACCGCCGTTGATATGCTCGAAAAGAGCCTCGCCCTCAAACAGGCGGACTTCCGAGGACCTGGCAATATCTGACTTCTCAAACTGTTCGACAAGCAGGCCGGTGGTCTCCGATTCCTTGACTGCCTTTTCTTTTTCTCCGCATCCGGTGATGCCCGCCAGCAATAACGCGGCAGCCAGAGCTGTTAGACAGAATCTCTTCATGATATGTACTCCTCAAGCGATTTCTGATGATCGTTGCTTCCCGTACGCGTTTGCCGGGAGCGATCTTCTCCGGAAACGACAAGATTCCATTTGCCGTTCTGCTCTCGTTAGTGTTTTCAGATACAACTAAATGCCTCCTGCAAGCAGAAGTCAACATAGATATAAACGTGACCGACTGTCCGTTGTTTACTCTTGCTGAAGGACAAGTTTGTTCATAATCTTGGAGCAGACTCATTACCCCTGTCGAGGAGATTATCTAATGTGGTCTCAAGTAGCCTGTTCCATCTACATTTCAATCAAGACAAGTTTTGGTAGCATGTCAATTCGCGCAATTCAACTGCCGGTTGCGTTGTCAGTGTCTGTCGCGGCGTTGTTGCTGGCCGGATGTTCCGGCGGTATGGAGGAATCGAAATTGCCTGATACACCCAAAATCGCAGTTACCGACACATATCATGGTGTCGAGGTTACAGAACAGTACCGCTGGCTGGAGGATCACAAGGACCCGAAAGTCCGTGCGTGGAACGACGCCCAGCACGCGTATGCACGGTCAATTCTCGATGCGCTGCCAGATCGTCCGGCGATACAGAAGCGGCTGCAGGGTCTGCTCGGTGAGGAAACTCCCAGCTACTACCGTATCAAGCACCGCAACGGAACGTTGTTTGCGCTTAAGAGACAACCACCGCACGAGCAGTCGATACTGGTAGCAATGGAATCAGCCGATGATCCTTCCAGTGAGCGCGTGGTGCTTGATTTGAACGTGTTGAACCCGGAAGCGACCACAACAATTGATTTCTACAGTCCTTCGCCGGATGGCAAGGTCCTGGCCGTGTCGCTGTCTGAGAAAGGCAGCGAGATCGGTGATCTGTTTTTTTATGACATCGTATCGGGGAAACGACTGGGCGACAGGATCCCGTATGTGAACGGTCCAACAGCGGGTGGAAGTATCGCCTGGTTCAAGGACGGTACGGGCGTGTTTTACACGCGGTACCCGCGCGCGGGTGAGCGGCCGGAAGAAGACCTCGCGTTTTATCAGCAAGTGTATTGCCACAGGCTGGGCACACCGACCGAAGAGGACACGTACGAGGTGGGCAAGGATTTCCCGCGGATTGCAGAGATCAGGTTGGATGCCTCACACGACGGAACCCTGTTTCTCGCAACGGTGGCCAACGGTGACGGCGGCGAGTACGCGCATTACCTTCGCGATAAGTCGGGCAAGTGGGCCCAGGTAACACAGTTCGACGAGGGGATTTGTGCCGTGCGGTTCGGTCCCGACAATTCGCTGTATATGCTTTCGTATCAGGATGCTCCGAACGGACGCATTCTTCGGATGGTCGCCGGAGAAACAGATACCAGGAAGGCTAAGGTGGTCGTGCCTGAGAGCGATGTATCGATCTACGAATACCTTCCGACCGATAGCCGCCTGTATGTCATCGATATGGCCGGTGGTCCGCGAGATATTCGTATGTTTGACCTGCAGGGGAAGCTCCTCTCCCCTATTCGTACGCCACCGGTATCTTCGGCAGGCAGTCTGGTTGATCTTGGCGATGACAATATTCTGTTTAACGGCAGCAGTTTTGTTGCGCCGCCCACGTGGTATCGGTTCGAGGCTGACAAGAACGAAACGCACAAAACGGCGCTGATCAAGAAATGTTCGGCAACTTTCGACGATATCGAGGTTGTCCGGGAGTTTGCGGTGTCGAAAGACGGCACGAAGATTCCGATGAACATCATGCAAAAAAAGGGGACACAGCTCGACGGAAAGAATCCAACGATCCTATACGGCTACGGCGGATACGGCATTTGCAAGTCACCGGAGTTTGATGTGACCCGTCGGTTGTGGTTTGATCAGGGGGGGGTGTACGTCGTGGCCAACATACGTGGCGGCGGTGAATACGGGGAAGATTGGCACAAGGAAGGTTACCTGACGAACAAACAGAATGTGTTTGATGATTTCATCGCGTGCGCGAATTACTTGATCGACTCCGCCTACACCACTCCGAAGAAGCTGGCGATCTGGGGCGGCTCCAACGGAGGGCTGTTGATGGGCGCGGTGATGACACAGCATCCTGAGTTGTTCCGGGTTGTTGTTTCTCGCGCCGGTGTCTATGACATGCTGAGGACGGAGCTTGAGCCGAACGGCGTGTTTAACATCACCGAGTACGGAACCGTTAAGGATCCTGAGCAGTTCCGCGCGCTGTATGCTTACTCACCGTACCATCATGTAGTCGAGGGGACTGCGTATCCGGCTGTGTTGTTCACGGTCGGGACATTCGACGGCCGGGTGAATCCATGGCAATCGCGCAAGATGCTTGCGGCGCTTCAGGAGGCAAACAGTTCTGATTATCCGTTGCTGATGCGGACCAGTGAAGCGTCGGGGCACGGGCACCGTGGAGGTTTGACGGAGAACGTTAACAAGAAGGCAGATCAGTACGCGTTTCTGATGGATCAGCTTGGGATGAAGTATCGGAAAGCTGAGTAGGTCGGGTGCTATGAGACTCGTAGCATAGAGCCGGCTGCAAGTCTCTGGTGCGCCGAAGGCGGGCTGTGGTGCCCAGGGTGACCGTTCTGTTCAGACTATCCCCTCCAACAAGTTTGAAGGGGCCACCCGTCGAGTGACCGTTCGGTGCACACTTCGAAAAGCACAGAGATGACTTGATTGAATAGAACCGCTGACTTGCTCAGGCGAGTTGGCTGACAACTTTGGTAACTGAACGGGCGTCGTTGAGAACATAGAAGTGCACGCACCTGACGCCGTGGTTGAACAACTCCTCGCACTGCTTCACTCCCCAGCGAATGCCGATTTCACGAACGTGTTTCGGGTTTTCCGTGATTTCGTCGACAAGCGTTTCCGGCAGCGATACCTGAAACCGTCCGGGAAGAGTGGATAACTGGCCGACTTTGTTCATGATCTTCAACCCCGGTATGATCGGGATGTCTATTCCGGCCTCACGGCAGCGCTTTTCGAAATCGAAAAACTTCAGGTTGTCGAAACACATTTGCGTGACAATATAATCCGCGCCGGCATCAACCTTGGCCTTGAGATAAGTCAGGTCAGTTTTGGCATTTGGTGCTTCAGCATGTTTTTCCGGATAGCCGCAAACACCGATACAGCAGTCGATTGGCTCGGAGTTGGCAATGTCCTCCAGGTAGACTCCACGTCTCAGGTCGGCCAATTGCGCCACCAGATGGTTGGCGTGCAGATTGACGGTACTGTCCGCAGGACCTTTGTAGTCTGAATCGGAGGAATCGCCGCGAATCGCCATGACAGACTCGATGCCAAGGTAGCTGAGTTCAATCATGGCATCTTCGGTCTCTTCGCGAGTGAAACCTCGACAAAGCAAGTGCGGAACAGAGTCAATGCCGTAACGATTCTGGATTACGGTGCAAATCCCGATTGTCCCGGGACGTTTTTTCCGGATGCGGCGTTTGATGGTTCCGTCGCCAAGTTCCTGGTAGTAGGTCACCGGCGAGTGGGAGGTCACGTCGATAAACGGCGGATCAAACGGTCGGAGTTGTTCTACGATATCGAGGATGTCACGGGCGCTCTTTCCGCGTTTTGGTGGAATGATTTCATAGCTGCACAGGGGGCCGGTAGCTTTGCTGATTTTCCCGGTTACTTTCATCGTTTGATCACCGTTTCGTTAAGTGAGATTCGTCTCAAGCCATTGCCTGACCTCGTTGACCGGCAGGCCGATTCGCTTCGAGTAATCGGTCACTTGATCCTCGCCGATCGGCCCGATGCCGAAGTAGCGGGAGTCAGGATGGCTGAAGTACCAGCCACAGATCGACGCGGCCGGAACCATGGCGTACGACTCCGTAAGTGTCACGCCAATCCGATCAGGAGCCTCCAGAAGATTGAACAGTGTCATCTTCTGGGTATGGTCGGGGCAGGCCGGATATCCGGGAGCGGGGCGGATGCCGACCGCTGATCCTTTCCCGGCGTTGTCCGCTGTGCCCTGTCCCCAGAATTCCAAACGTACTCTGTCGTGCATCCGTTGGGCGAATGCCTCAGCCAATCGATCGGCCAGGGCGCGGAGCAGGAGTTGGGAATACTCGTCGTCCTGGCGCGCGAACTTCTCGCTGAGCGAGTCGACTCCAAACCCTGCCGATACGACAAAGGCACCAAGGTAGTCGTTGATCCCGGAATCTCGTGGCGCAATGAAATCTGCGAGACAGCGGTTCGGACGGCCCTGGGGGCGCTGTTGTTGCTGGCGCAGGAACCGGACGGTTGTCAGCGGAGTTGAGCGGTCCTCGGAGGCGTAGATTTCGACATCATCGCCGACTGAGTTGGCGGGATACAGACCGATGACGGCTCGACCGGACAGGCTTCTATTGCGCAGCAGACTATCGAGAAGCGTTTTTGCGTCGGTCAGCAACTCGTCGGATGGCTGCGCTGATTGATTCGTTCTGGCCAAGTCGAACGTCCTGAGCGCCGGTGCCCAGTCGATCAACGGGACAATGTCTTCCAACGGATAATCGCGAATGACCTCGATGCCCAGTTTCTGCGGTCTGTGCGGCGAGTACTGTTTCCACTCGAAAACAGGGGACCTCCGGCGGGCTTCATCGAGCGATAGGATTGTCTGCTGCGATGTCTTTGCCTCGCGGCGTTTGCGGATAGCCCGATATTCCTCGCGAAGGTCCGCGAGGAAACCGTCGCGTTTGCGATCGTCAAGAACGGCGTTGACGGCTCCGACAGCGCGGGAGGCATCGCGGATGTAAACCACAGGCCCGCTGTAGACCGGAGCGATCTTGACGGCGGTGTGAATCAGTGACGTCGTAGCTCCGCCTATCAGTAGAGGGATCGTGAATCCGCGACGTTCCATTTCCTCGGCGATGTGAACCATTTCCTTCAGCGAGGGTGAAATCAGTCCGCTCAGGCCGACAGCGTCGACGTTGTGCTGCTTCGCCTGATCGAGGATGCTCCCGGTGGAGACTTTAACGCCAAGATCAATGACGTCGTAGCCGTGGCAGCGAAGGACGACTCCGGCGATATTTTTGCCGATGTCGTGAACGTCCCCCTTGACGGTCGCCAGCAGAATCCTGCCTCGTGAGTGTGCCACTGATGAATCCGTTTCCTTCAAGTGGGGAGTAAGAACCGAAACGGCTTTTTTCATAACGCGGGCGCTGCGAATGACGTGGGGAAGGAACATCCTGCCGTCGGCGAAGAGATCGCCAACCGCATTCATGCCGTCCATGAGCGGTCCCTCGACAACCTGCAGTGCATCGCCGTACTCGGCAATAGCGTCGCGAGTGTCATCTTCGATATGGTCGGTGATGCCGCTGACAATAGCCTGAGCGAGTCGTTCTCCGACAGAGAGGTCTGTTGCCCCGATACCGGCGTCCTTTGTCTTGCTATCGCCGGACACTGTTGACGCAGTAGCTAGCAGGCGTTCGGCAGCATCGGGTCGGCAATTGAGTATGAGGTCTTCGGCTCTTTCGCGGAGGTCCTGAGGTACGCTTTCGTACGGCGCGAGCTGACCGGCGTTGACGATACCCATGTCCATACCTGCCTCGACGGCGTGATACAAGAAGACAGAGTGCATGGCCTCGCGGACGGCGTTGTTGCCCCGGAAGGCGAATGACAGATTGCTTATTCCGCCGCTGACAAGACAGCCGGGTAGTGATTGCTTGATCGTACGGCAGGTGTCGAGGAAGGCGACGGCGTAATCGTTGTGATCGTTGATTCCAGTGCCGATTGCAAACACGCCGGGGTCGAAGATGATTTCCGGCGGGCGGAACCCAGCACGGCGGGTCAGAAGATCATGGGCACGGGTACAGATCTCAACTTTGCGGGCGGCAGTATCACCCTGGCCAGCTTCATCGATTGCCATCACAACCACGGCGGCGCCGTACTTGCGGATCAGGCAGGCTTGGGACAGGAATTCGTCTTCGCCTTCTCTCAGGCTGATGGAGTTGACGATACCTCTCCCCTGCAGGCACTTCAGACCGGCCTCGATGACTTCCCAGTCGGAGGAGTCGATCATAACCGGCACGCGGCTGATATCCGGATCGGCGGCGAGGAGATTGAGAAACGTCGTCATGGCGGCAGGCGCGTCAAGCATGGGGTCATCAAGGTTGACATCGATAACCTGAGCGCCTCCCTTGATCTGTTTGCGGGCGATTCGGAGAGCGGATTCGTAGTCATTCTCCCGGATGAGGCGGGCGAATTTGGCAGAGCCGGCGACATTGGTGCGTTCGCCGATATTGACGAAGCGCGAGTCCGTTCTGATCTCGAGAGGCTCCAGACCGCTGAGATAGCAGTGATTATTGGATGCTGTAACCTGACGCGGTGTGATGCCGTTGACCGCGGCGGCAATGGCCCGAATATGGTCGGGTGTAGTGCCGCAGCATCCGCCTACGATGTTTACAAGACCGCTTACGGCGCATTGGCGAATAGTGTCGGCCGTTATCTCCGGCGTTTCGGAGTAGTTGCCGAGTTCGTCGGGAAGGCCGGCATTGGGGTGCATCGAGACCAGCGTCGTTGCCGCGTTGGACAACTCCGCAACATACGACCTGAGAGCGGCGGCGCCGTTGGCGCAGTTCAATCCAACACAAAACAAATCTGCGTGACTGACCGAAACCCAGAAGGCTTCCATCGTCTGGCCGGAGAGCGTACGTCCGCTGGAGTCGGTGATCGTGCCGGAGACCCAGACGGGGAGATTGGTTTGTCGTTCTTCCTGAAGCGTTTTGATTGCAAACAGGGCAGCTTTGGCATTGAGTGTGTCAAAAACTGTCTCAACGAGGAAGATATCGATCCCGCCGTCGAGCAGACCGCGAGCCTGTTCATAGTATGCGATTCTGAGATCGTCGAAACTGACGTCGCGGTAGCCCGGCTTCTCGACGTCCGGTGAGAGCGATGTCGACCGGTTGGTAGGTCCCAGATCTCCGGCCACAAAACGGGGCTGGTCAGGCGTTTTCCGGGAGAACTCGTCGGCGCATTCGCGGGCCAGCCGCGCGGATGTGAGGTTCATATCGTAGACAAGGTGTTCGGTCTGGTAGTCAGATTGGGAAACGGCAGAAGCGTTGAACGTGTTGGTCTTGATGATATCGGCACCTGCTTCGAGGTAGGTGCGGTGAATGCCGGCGATGATATCGGGGCGGGTGAGCGGCAGCAGATCGTTATTCCCCTGCAAATCGCACGGATGCGAGGCAAAAGAGTCGCCGCGGAAATCGGATTCGGTCAGATTGTGACTCTGGATCAACGTGCCCATGGCACCGTCGACGACCAATATCCGGTCCCTGGCGATTCTGTGCAGTTTCCTGTTGTCGAACTGTTCTTTCATCTGTGTCTGTCCCATCACAAATACTCTTCTTAGTATCGGCCAAACGAAGCCATTCTCTCTCCCGAATCGCACAAACAAAAAAGGAGCCTCTCCACATCGAAAGGCTCCCGGTAATCGTCACGTTTTCGCTGCGCGCTCCTACGTAATCGGCAACCGTCCTTTCCACACAAATATGGAAACAGGCATACCCATAGACATATACATCCGCATGCTGTCGGACGTCCGTCCGTCAGTCAGAGCGCGCGTGACAGTATCTGTCATGTTACAGGTCGTTGCTTGCATTTCGTCAATTTCTACAATATGCGTTCCGTCTTGGCCCGATTGTACTCAAAAAAGTTGTGATTCTGATTTTGTCAAGATTTTTCTGTCAGATAGCAGAGAATCGGCTCGTATCAACGAAAGACACGAGTGTGGGGATTGGCCGATACTGTTGGGGAATAATACCGCGCTTGTCCTGATTGTGTCCTTGCGTGTCAAGTATTTGTGTGGCTTGTCGATATGAAGAATCATGTAGTACAGTAAACATGCAGATATCAGAAAAGGAGGGTCAGATGTATTTCTATAAATCACTGACTAAAATTACTTCTACACTACTCGTCTTGCTGACTATGACACTCCCCGCAAGCTCCGTGTTTGGCGCCAATATTCAGTGGGCCGACTCTGTTGACGGTAACTGGAGTGACGGGACCAAGTGGAGCACCGGCACGGTTCCCGGATCAGGGGACATTGCTTACATCAATCTTGACGGCACCTACACCATAACCATGGACCAGAACGTGACATTGACGGCACTGGTGCTTGGGGCGGCAACCGGTACACAGACGCTGACTGGTTCCAGTTACGATCTTACGGTCAATGGGACGATTTCAAACGGCGAAAACGGTGTGTTGGACCTTATCTCTGGCGACCTCTTGACCTCAAGCGGTCATGTTCTAATGAACGACGGAACGGTTCGGTTGACCAACGGTGCGATCCAACACAATATCAACAACTTCCGCACGGTCGAGTTGCAGCGCACCTGTTCTTTCACCGGTGAGTTCCTGAACGATACGACCGGCACGATGACCCTTACGGGCACGAGCAGTGGAACGTGCTATCTTACGGTTGACTCCGGCTTCGTCAATCGCGGAACGATTGAGTTGACCAGCGATTGGCCGCCGACCACGACGACCTCTCAGATTACCGTAACCGACGGTTCACTTGAAAACGAACCCACCGGTAACATCAACGCGCTCCTCGGAGCGAGCTTCAACACGGCCTCGATTCGATACATCAATGCCGAGATGATAAACCAGGGAACGATTACCGGTCTGAGCACTGCCATTCGCATGTGGCACGATGACGCTGACCACTCCAATACGGGCACACTGTATGGACAGGGCGGCGGCGTCACCGTCTCGGGCGCTACGAACCCATCGACCTTCACCAACACCGGCACGATCACGGTGGATGAAGGGGCGTCGTTTGGATGCGGCACCGAAATTTGCACCTTCAGCTCTGGAACGGTAGCAAACAACGGCACGATATCGATGCAATGTGACACTATTTACATCACGCCGAAATGGACCAACAACGGGCGCATGACGCTCGGTATGAGCTATCTGTCGCTGACAGACACGTTGTTCAACGACGGAACGGTCACTCTGACGGGCGGCAGCATTCACAACTCCGTATTCGTAAACAATGACTCACTGCTGTTCGCCAACGGTTCGGTTTACTCCGACCTGGTCAACGACGGCGTAGTGAAAGCACAGATCAGCGGCAACGTGCGCAGCGGCTTCACGAGTGGAGTCGGCTCCAAGGTCATAGCGGAAGGCACGACGTTGAATGCCTGCCAGATCAACTTCTACAGCACGATGACCAACCACGGGACCATCGAGCTTACGCAGGAAGCACAAAACGGTGCCACGTTCAACTTGATTACAACGACCGACACGCTGATCAACGCATCCGATGGTACGATTGACATCCTTGCCGGCGCAGGCGGCACGACCGGTTCCCGGAGCATCGGCGCCAGGCTGCACAACCACGGCACGTTGAATGCTGAGGCCGGCTCCCCTACGCTGGTCGAGTCAGGCGTCGTTCATATCAACAGTGGCACAATCAACGTAAACGCGGGCAACCTGCTGGTACAGAATGAACTGACGAACTCCGGAACCATCAATATAGCGGCTTCCGCCATGTACGAACAGTCAGGCGGCCCGCTCAAACTGTCAGGCGGTACCTGTGCCGGTGACGGCATCATGTCACTCGTCAGTGACTCGGTGTACGTGACGGGAAGTTGCACCAATGATGCGACAATGAATCTTACCAGCGCCAACGTGGTCAACAGCGGCACGCTGACAAACACTGACTCGCTGGTGCTGAATAATGCGGACATCACGGGCGCAGGGACAATTGTCAACGAGTCCCGGATGACTTCGTATCTCAGTGATGTGGGCTGTGATCTTACCAATGACGGCATGCTCACGGTCACGCGGATCAACAACTTCACCGGTAGTTTCAGCAACGGTCTGAATGACACGGTGATTGTGTTAGGCAACGCGAATGGATCCGCAGAAATGAATGTCGCAAGCACGTTCACCAACTCCGGTCACATCTCGCTCACCAGTGACCAGGCTAACGGTACAACCACGGCGACGCTCAGTGTCGGCTCCGGAACGCTGTCGAATGCGTCGACCGGAACGATTCTGGCCGATGGTGGAAGCTCGACCGGTGGTGAACGGTATCTATACGCTGAGATCAGTAACCAGGGAACGATAGCGAACAACAATATCAAGTTGGTTCTTGAGAAAGCCAGTGCGGACCACTCGAACTTCGGCACAATCTCACTTGATGCCGCCGCAATGGATTTCAACCTGACCGGCACAACCGGTTCGTTCACCAACGCAGGTACGATAGATTTCGACAACCTGATGACGTTGACGGTTGATCAGGGCGATTTTATCAACGGAATGACGGGCATCATCTCGGGTAACGGTTCGCTGAACACGTACGCTACAACATTTACGAATAACGGCTACGTCAATCCAGGTTCTTCTCCGGGCAAGCTGAACTTCCAGGCGAATACGTTCCCGATGAGCAGCATAAACGCTCAGATAAATATAGAGATAGGCGGACTGACAGCAGTTACCGAACACGATCAGGTCTATTGCACTCAGACAGCCGGACTCGGCGGCGTGCTCAATCTGACGTTGATTGACGACTTCTATCCGTCGGTCGGCGACAGCTTCAAGGTGTTGACTTACACCACTCGCAGCGGCAATTTCGACGCCGTGCTGGGGCTGTCCCAGAATGGCTACACGTTTGATACCAACTTCGTATCTGATGGACTCTGGATCGTCACTGACGCGCTTGACAACACAGCGCCAGTAATAACCGGAATGCCGGCGACGTATTCATTCAATGCTGATTCGACTGGCCTACTGGGCATTTGGAACTACGTTTCCGATGACCACACCAGTGACTCGAATCACACGTATGTGTTTACGGTCAGCAATGATTCGTTGAACTACAACCTGAATGCAGCCGGCTTCCTTGAACTGACGGCCGATGCAGGTTTCGCCGGAGATGTCACTCTCGGCATGACGGTAACGGATGAGCACGGCGCGTCGTCTTCGGATACAACCGTTGTCACGGTGCTCGCGGCCAACGCGGCACCTGTCGTTAGTATGCCGGATACGTTGACCTTCCGTACCGACGTAACATTCGGCTACGGCATGTGGGCAGTAGTCGCGGACGCTGAAAGCCACGACACGCTCCTGACGTATGCCTTTACCACCAGCAATGATTCGCTGGTAACCACCTTCTATGATGCCACCGGCACGTTGGCGCTGTCGACCACCAATGACTTCGTCGGCACGGCTATGCTGTACGCGAGCGTCACCGATCCTGACGGCGGCGAAGGAGTTGACACGGTAACAGTTGTTGTAACGGCAGTGCCGAACACGCCACCGGTGATTTCCGGATTGGCCGATACGGTCACTTTCCGCACCGACTCTACGGTGAGCATCACGGTGTGGGACTTCGTGGCTGACGCCGAGACGCACGACACGCTGTTGACGTATGACGCAACCTCGAGTAACGACTCGGTGGTGACCGGCTTCACGCCGGCAACGGGCGTGTTCACGATATCTGCAACAGATGACTTTACGGGCACGGCCATGGTCATTGTGACTGTCACCGATCCTGAAGCGGCCTCGGACGTCGACACGATTATCGCTGTCGTTACGGCGATTCCGAATACTCCGCCGGTGATCTCCGGATTGGCCGATACGGTCACTTTCCGCACCGATTCTTTGGTGAGCATCACGGTGTGGGATTTCGTGGCTGACGCTGAGACTCACGACACGCTGTTGACGTATGACGCGACCTCGAGTAACGACTCGGTAGTGACCGGCTTCACGCCGGCAACGGGCGTGTTCACGATATCGGCGACGGATGATTTCACTGGCACGGCCATGGTCATTGTGACTGTCACCGATCCTGAAGCGGCTTCGGACGTTGACACGATTATCGCTGTCGTTACGGCGATTCCGAATACTCCGCCGGTGATTTCCGGATTGGCCGATACGGTCACTTTCCGCACCGACTCTACGGTGAGCATCACGGTGTGGGACTTCGTGGCTGACGCTGAGACTCACGACACGCTGTTGACGTATGACGCGACCTCGAGTAACGACTCGGTAGTCACTGAGTACGAGGACTCGACCGGGGTCTGGACAATCTACGCAACCGATGAGTTCTCCGGCACCGCCATGCTCATCGTGACCGTGACCGATCCTGAGGCCGCCTCCGACGTTGACACGGTGATTGCAGTAGTGACGCCGATTCCGAATACACCGCCGGTGATTTCCGGATTGGCCGATACGGCGACTTTCCGTACCGACTCTACGTGGAGCATCACTGCCTGGGATTACGTCGCTGACGCGGAGACACACGACTCGCTGTTGACGTATGACGCAACCTCGAGTAACGACTCGGTAGTGACCGACTTCACGCCGGCCACGGGCGTCTTCACGCTCTCGGCGACCGATGGATTTTCTGGTACGGCGATGGTGATAGTAACCGTCACCGACCCGCAGGCCGCTTCGGACGTCGATACGATAATCGCCGTCGTAACTCCGATGCCGAATACAGCACCGGTAGTTGATCTTGTCGATACCGTCACGTTCAATTATGGTGGCGTACGGTATGTTGATCTGTGGGGAGGTACAACCGATACACAGACTCACGACACGCTGCTGATATACGACATCACCGACAACCAGGACAGTCTGCTGGCCACTTACGTCGACTCAACCGGCGAACTGAGACTTGAGGCCACAGATGATTGGAACGGAAACGCTTCGGTGTACGTGTCAGTTGAAGATCCGGAAGGATTGATGGGATACGATACGGTCCAGGTGGTCGTCACTGCTCTGCCAAACACGGCGCCGGTAGTAACGCTGCCGGATACGGTGATTTTCCGCACTGACTCCACGCACGTGATGACGCTCTGGGATTATGTCGTCGACGACGAGTCGGCAGATAACGCGTTGACCTATAGCTTCTCTCGAGACAGTTTGGAATTGGGTTGCTCCTATTTCTCGGTCACCGGGGAGCTAACGATATTCAGCGACAGTGTCTGGTCCGGAGAGTCATACCTCCACGTGACTGCGACCGATCCGGGCAGCCTCCAGGGCATAGACTCCATACTGGTAATAGTCCAGCCGCTGCCGAATACGGCACCTGTTTTCTCTCTGCCGGATACAATCACGTTCCGTGCTGATTCCGCCGTGACCCTGGTCGTCTGGGATTACATCGCCGACGCTGAGAGTCCTGACTCCCTGCTGATTTTGGATGGCAGCGAGAGCAATGACTCGTTGCTCGTGGAATTCGAGCCGTCGACCGGCGTCCTGACTTTCACGGCCGAGGTCGGTTATCACGGCACCGCCTACATGTACGCGTCGGCGCAGGATCCGGAAGGCCTGTTCGGTTATGACACCGTGACCGTTGTCGTCACGCGTGCCCCGAAGACGCCGCCGGAAGTCAATCTGCCGGACAGTCTGACGTTTGATGCCGATACTTCAATCACGCTCGATGTTTGGAGTCTTGTCACTGACAGCTATAATGACACACTGCTGTATTATGCCTTCAGCACCAGCAACGATTCGCTGCTGCAAAGCTACGAATCGTCGACCGGCATCGTTACCATCTCGGCCGAAGCGGGCTGGTCCGGTCTGGCAGTTCTCAGGTTGGTTGTCACCGATCCTGATACGGCGATTGGGCGCGACAGTGTCTTTGTCACGGTGACTCCTGCCATGAGCGTTGGTGAAGATGATGACCTGCTTCCGCAGAGTTTCGCCCTTCACCAGAACTATCCGAATCCGTTCAACCCTGCGACCCTGATTGAGTATTCCGTACCGCGGAGTTCCCATATCGTGGTAGCAGTGTACAACGTTCTCGGTCAGGAGATTGACCGACTGGTGGATGATGAGCGCCCGGCTGGCAGGCATTCTGTCTTCTGGGAGGGTACGGACTCCAACGGCAGGCAGGTAGCTTCGGGTATCTACTTCTATCGCATGCAAGCCGGTGAGTTTGTGGTGACTAAGAAGATGGTACTCCTGAAATAGGCCGTTTATCGAGACTACAGGGCAACACAATTGCGTTAGTTTCGACATACTTTCAGGACAGCACAGATCGTAATAGATGCCCGGTCGGCTTTGGTCGACCGGGTTTCTTGTGTGCCATTCTCTCTCCGCCTGCTACTGTCCAATTCCGGACACACTGTCCGTGAGTGGACTCTGATCGCGTCAGATTCAACAGCTAAGTCATCTACCCGCAGCAGCTTCCGTTTCGGCACGCAAGTTGATATAGCCGTATTCAGACAACGACGATAGTCAGGATCGTGCTGAAATGGACAGAGAGATACCAGCGGGAAAAATAAAACAAAAACGCGCGAAAAGACTGATCCGAATCGGCGGTGCGTTGGTGTTGGTGATCGCCGCGGTGTACGTTCTGACAGCGGTCATCAGCCCGAGCGTGGATAGACAGCGCCTACGCGTCGCGGTGGCCGAGGTGGGACCGATAGAAGCATCGGTGACGGCCACCGGTACGGTTATGCCGGAATACGAGCAGGTAATCACATCCCCGGTGCAGTCGGAGATCAAGGCGGTGCTGCTGAAATCCGGTGATCCGGTCAAGGCAGGCGAGTCTATCCTGCGCTTGGACAAAGAAGCCATCCAGACGAATCTTAGACAACTGACAGATGAGCTTGAATTGCAGAACAACAAGAAGGAGCAGTTTACCAACCAGCTAAAACGTCAGGAGATAGATATTCAGGCCCGGTATGACATCAAGGAGATGCAGACACAGTTCGTCGGTTCACAGTTTGAACGCGTGGCTCATCTGTATGAAATCGGCGGGGCAACCAAAGAGCAATACGATCAGGCTGAGTTGAACTACCAGATTGCTCAGCGCGAGCTGGAGCAAGTGGCAACACAGATGTCCAACCAACAGGAATCGCTCGAGGCAGACCTGCGTGAGTTAGATATTCAGATCCGGATTCAGCAGAACAGGATTCGCGAAATCGAGCGCAATCTGGGACTGGCCGATGCCACAGCAGACCGTGGGGGCGTCATCACCTGGATCAACGAGGATATCGGCGCCGCTGTCCGGCCCGGTGACATCGTCGCCCGCGTGGCCGATCTCGGCAGCTTCCGCGTGGAGGCCACCATCTCGGACGTCCATGCAGACAAACTGCGAGTCGGAGGACCGATCACTGTCCGCGTGAATGAAGACGATCTGCCGGGACACATTAGCAATATCCAGCCAGCGGTACAGAACGGCATCATGACATTCGTTGTGGAACTCGACGAGAAGAGCAACAAGTTGCTCCGTTCGAATCTTCGTGTGGACGTATTCGTGATAACTGCGTTCTCAGGCGAAGTAACCCGTGTAGAAAATGGCCCGTTTTTCAACGGCAAGAACGACCAGAGAGTTTTCGTCCTGCGCGATGGGCGTGCTTACTGCAAGACGGTCGACATCGGAGCCTCCAATCATGATTTCGTGGAGCTTCGCGGGGACATCACACCCGGCGACACCGTCATCATATCCGACATGAGCGAATACCGTCATCTCGACGAGGTGGCGGTCTCAACAGATTAGCAGAACAATGCAATGACAGATAGAGGTACACGAAAACATGATAAAGCTACAGGACATTGAGAAGGTCTACCGAACCAACACGATAGAAACGCTCGCATTGAAGGATGTAAACATCCATGTGGAGAAAGGTGAGTTTTTGTCGATCATGGGGCCTTCGGGATCGGGCAAGAGCACGCTATTGAATATTATGGGGCTGCTCGATGCCCCGACCAGTGGCGACATACAGATAGCCGGCAGCCCGGTGAGCAATCTCGGGGATCGCAAGCTGGCCAGGTTGCGTAACAAGACGATCGGTTTTGTATTCCAGAGTTTTCATCTGATCAACGACTTAACGGTCGCGGATAATGTCGAACTACCTCTGCTGTATCGCTCGATGTCTGCCAGCAAGAGACGAGACATGGCTTTGTCGGCGCTGGAGAAGGTGGGGCTGGGCGCCCGTACCAAGCACTACCCGAACCAGTTGTCCGGCGGTCAGTGCCAGCGGGTGGCGATCGCCCGTGCGATTGTTGGCGAGCCGGAATTGATTCTTGCGGATGAGCCGACGGGGAATCTGGATTCAGGCATGAGCAATGAGATTCTGGATATTCTCACCAGACTTAACGAGCAGGACAGCACAACTGTTGTCATGGTGACGCACAACCAGGAAATGGCCGACCGGACTCAGCGTATTATTCGATTCTTTGACGGCGCACAGGTCAATTGAGGAGTATTCGATGCTGAGAAACTATATCAAGATTGCGTGGAAGGTTCTTCTCAGGAGGAAGTTCTTCACGTTCATATCGCTGTTCGGGATCAGCTTCACGCTAATGATTCTGATGGTGGCGGTGGCGTTAGTCGATCACCTGTTTGAGCCGGCGAAACCGGGTTCGAATCTTGATCGCACTCTGTATGTGATGAGAGTCGAATTGACCGGCGGCGGATTTGGCTCGTCCAACTTTCCCAGCTACTACTTCCTGAGCAAGTATCTTCGGCCGCTGAAGACACCGGAGCTGGTTTCAATCCATTCTATGCCGAGTTCGCTGTCGCATCCGTTTGCCGGCGGCAAGCTCAGCCTTCAGCAGAAGTACACTGACGCTGCTTTCTGGGAGATCTGCCAGTTTGATTTTCTGGAGGGGGGCGCTTTCGATCAGCAGGCAGTGGATAACGTCGAGTATGTGGCGGTGATCAGCGAGACAGCGCAGCGTCAGTTGTTCGGCAACGAGTCGGCAATGGGAAAGCAGGTGGATGCGTTCGGGAGCAAGTATCGAGTGGTGGGTGTGATTGCGGGGCAAGACATTCCGACGTTCCTGGCCTACTCGGATATCTTCGTGCCGATATCAACTTCTCGTCAGGACTTCAGCCGCCAGGAATTCACGGGCCGGTACAACGCCTTTGTAATGGCTTACGACGAATCAGACTTCCCGACTATACGAAGAGAATTCTCGAAAGCAATCGCGGAGTTTGAAAGTCCGCGTCCGGACGAGTTCACTGAAATCAAGTGCCACCTGGGTACGCAGGCAGACTTCATAGCGGGGGAGTTTATCGGCTATGACAACGTTGAGATTGGCGGAGCAGTGATTCTCACAGTGGCGTCAATTGCGGGCATTTTGTTCATGTTACTACCGACGGTCAATCTGGTAAATGTCAATCTCAGTCGGATTGTTGAGCGCGCTTCTGAGATCGGCGTACGGAAGGCTTTCGGGGCGTCCTCGCTGACGCTTGTCGGGCAGTTCGTGGTGGAAAACGTGATTCTGACTCTCATAGGAGGGGCTATCGGGCTGATACTCGCCACGGCAGCGCTGCAGATCATCACCAGCAGCGGAGTCATGCCGTACGGCGATTTTGGACTGAACCTCCGCGTATTCTTCGCCAGTCTGGGAATCTGCTTGTTTTTCGGACTTGTCTCGGGAGTCTATCCGGCGTTCAAGATGTCCCGGCTTCACCCGGTCGACGCGTTGAGAGGAGCCGAGCTATGATCAAACACATGTTCAAACTGATCTGGAATCGGAAGCGCAGCAGTTTTCTAATGATGCTCGAGATCACGCTCTCGTTTATCGTCCTGTTTGCTATCGGCAGCATGATCCTCTACGCAACGAATAATTACACCAAACCACTCGGGTTCTCGTACAAGAACGTATATGTACTTCGGATGGACTGGAATAACG
Organism: uncultured candidate division Zixibacteria bacterium; assembly: GCA_963664195.1. Taxonomy (GTDB): domain Bacteria; phylum Zixibacteria; class MSB-5A5; order GN15; family FEB-12. The sequence continues at coordinate 1,737,495 of OY760907.1, read as the reverse complement.
TCATGGGCGGCCATATCGACGCTGATACTCCTAGCGACAGCTTGCTGCGAGAAACGCTAATGGTACTTGAGCGCGAGATGCTCTCGTTTGACGAAGTGGAATGCGTTACACCTACTTCCGAGGGTTTTCCCTATTCGCTGACGAACATCATGGGGAATCTATCCACCGAAGTCGGCAGGACACCGACGATGTTTCCGTATGATTGCGGAGACGACTATGACAGAGTTCTGGGACTGACCGTGTCAGAGGGGCGCTGGTTTGGTCCTGAGGACGACGCGTCGACTCTGGCACCGCTCGTAATAAACAGACCGATGCGCGAGGCGATGTTTGGCGACGGCCCTGCTGTCGGCGAGACTATGCTTGGAGAATGGAACGTTGTGGGGGTAATCGACACCTATCGTTTCTACGGCGAAATCGAGGAACCGGGTCCGGCGATGTTCTTTCGTGAGAACCTGAACAAGTTCGGTGGCCGCGCACCAAGGCAATTCCTGTTTTCGGTACGACCGGGGACCGGTATTGATTTTGAGGAGAGGTTGATTGACAGACTTCACAAGGTTGCTCCCGGATGGACAATGGGGGTTGAGCGGATGGAAGATCTGCGCGAGTTTTACTTCAGCACAAAGAGACTTCCGATTATCATTTTCGGCGTGGTGGCAGGGTTCTTGATAATCAACGTGGCCCTGGGATTGTTCGGTGTGTTGTGGTACTCGATAAACAGGCGTCGCGGCGAGATCGGTCTTCGTCGGGCGATCGGGGCGAATTCACCGCAGGTTTCACTCCAGATTCTGGGTGAAGCACTGGTGGCAACTACTTTCGGATTGGCGCTCGGAATCTTCTTCGCTATTCAAGCCCCGCTGCTTGGGCTTTTTGGCGCGGTGGAGACTTCTGTTTATGCGATCGCGATCCTCTGCTCAGTCTTGGTGATCTATCTCATCGTAGCTGTTTGTGCGCTTTATCCCAGTCGACTGGCGGCGCGGATTCATCCGGCAGTGGCGCTGCACAATGAGTAGTTGGATTCGCCGGATCAATGCCTGATATTGCAGCAGGACAGGTTTGGATATGATACTGATTATTGATGATGACAAGGCGGTTCGCTCTTCCCTCGGTCTGCTGTTGAAACAGGCGGGCTATCGGACGATGACGGCCGATGGACCCGAAGAGGCGCTGAAGCTCACGAATGAGCAGCCTCCTGATCTGTTCGTGATGGATATGAATTTCACGCTGGCCACAACCGGCGAGGAAGGCCTGCATCTGCTCAAGGAGATCAAGCGGCAATGTCCGGACGCGCCGGTGATTCTCATCACAGCCTGGGGCTCGATACAACTGGCGGTCGAGGGGATGAAACTCGGCGCTGCGGATTTTATCAGCAAGCCGTGGAACAACGATCATTTTCTGCAATCGGTAACAACGGCACTAGCGCTGTCAAACAGGACTGCCCAGACTGACGTAGCATCATACAACCGTGAGGAACTCAATAAACAGTACGATTTTGAGAACATCATTGGCGCCGACGAGAGTCTCCTCTCGGTACTTCGAACAGCGGGCAGAGTAGGTGCCACCGATGCTTCGGTGTTGATCGTGGGAGAAAGCGGCACCGGCAAAGAACTGATCGCAGAGGCGATCCACGCCAACAGCGCACGGCGCAACGGCCCGTTTGTAAAGGTGAACCTCGGGGGCATCCCCCCCACGCTGTTTGAAAGCGAGATGTTCGGTCACAGGAAGGGGGCCTTCACCGATGCAAAGCATGACCGGATTGGCCGGTTTGAGCTGTCAGACAGCGGGACGATTTTTCTTGATGAAATCGGCGATGTCGATCCAAGCGCGCAGGTGAAGCTGCTTCGCGTGCTTCAGGACCGGAGTTTTGAGGTGCTCGGCACAAGCCTGACCAGGCAGGTTGATTTCCGTCTGGTGTGTGCGACCAATCGCGACCTGAGCGACATGGTGACGAACAAGACCTTCCGCGAGGATCTTTACTACCGGATCAATCTCGTAACACTGAGTCTGCCTCCACTCCGACAGCGGCCGGATGATATTCCCCTGCTGGCGAACCAGTTTGTCGAGAATCTGAGAGTGATTTATCGTCGCAGCGACCTAACGGTCAGCGACCCGGCTCTCGACTGGCTCAAGTACCATTCGTGGCCGGGGAACGTGCGGGAGTTGAAAAACCTGGTCGAGCGGACTGTGCTCGTGACAGGACACGACGTGCTTGAGATCGAAGATTTCCAGAGGCAACTGCAACCGGCGACAAAACACTCGGGCAGCATGGAGTTGCCGGCTGTTGGCACGGTGACGATCGACGAGATGGAAGAAACGATGATTCGCAAGGCCCTCGCATTCCACGGCAACAACATGAGCCGGGTGGCACGGTCACTCGGGTTGAGTCGCGGGTCGTTGTATCGCAGGCTGGAAAAATACGGAATCTCCCCGTGAGTCTTCGCTCCCGTTTCATCGCCTTCGCGGTTCTGATTCACCTGTTGCTGGTTGCGGCATCGTTGCTGCTGCTGAACATCAACAGGTTCTATTTCATCGGGGCGGAGGTTTTCATACTTATCAGCGTTGCCGTCACGGTGTATTTGTACAGGTCGTTTCTCAGGCCGCTGAGACTCATCGCGGCTGGAATCGAATCAATCAACGACAAGGATTTCAATTCACGATTCGTGGAAACGGGACAGGAGGAACTGGACCGGCTGATAGTCACGTACAACCGGATGATTGACGAGCTTCGTTCCGAACGTGTCCGTCAGCAGGAGCAGCATTGTTTTCTGGAGCGTTTGATAGCGGCCTCACCCTCGGGCATTGTCCTGCTGGATCTCGATGAAAGGATTGAGATGATGAACGCCGCAGCGCAACGGATGCTGGGCAATAAGTCTCCGGACATGACCGGCCTGCTCGTAAGTGACTTCACCGAGCCGCCGGGATCGGAATTGGCCGGATTGAATGCCGGTGGGTCCCGCATTGTGCGCATTAACGGAATGCGCACATATCGCTGTCACAAGTCGCGGTTTGTTGATCGCGGCTTTCACCGGCACTTCATCTTGATCGAGGAGTTGACCCGCGAGATTCTCGATACGCAGAAGCACGCGTACGACAAAGTGATTCGGATGATGTCTCACGAGATCAACAACTCGGTCGGTGCCATCAACTCAATCATGCATTCCTCCCTGAATTACGGCAACCAGTTGACACCGGAAGACCGTCAGGATTTTGAAGAGGCACTCCGGGTGGCGATTGATCGCAACAACGGGCTGAACGAATTCATGGCAAACTTTGCGGAGGTCGTCCGTATCCCCCCACCGGCGGTCTCGATCTGTGATCTGCACGAATTGCTTCGCTCGGTTCACGTGCTGATGAGCGCCGAATGCGAAAGGCGAAACATCGTTTGGCAGTGGGATTTGAGCGACAGCCCGATCACTGTGGCGGCCGATGTCAACCAGATGGAGCAGGTGATTGTCAATGTGGTGAAAAACGCCTGTGAATCAATTGAGACGGACGGGACAATTGTGATTCGAACTACGACCAGCCCCACCCCTCGGCTTAGCCTCATCGACTCAGGGAGCGGCATCTCAACCGCTGAGAGATCGTTGTTATTCGCGCCTTTTTACAGCACAAAAAAAAACGGACAGGGGATCGGTCTGACGTTGATTCGTGAGATTCTGGTCAACCACGGTTTCGGCTTCAATCTTGTATCCAAAGAGTGCGGGGCGGAGTTTTGGATCGAATTCAGCAAGTCTGCTTCTTGATCGCTTCCTGCAGTTTCTTCTTCATGGTGCCCGGTGTTGTTTTCTCCACGGCGATTGTGTCGCAGTCGTTGAATGCAGCAAACTCTGCGAGAGACGACGCCAGTGCTTCGAGGAACTGATCGTCACCAGTGAAGCTGTCTTCAAGGAACAAGTTGCGTACAATCAATGTCTTTGTTTTGCGGTCCGCTTTTGGATCGAGCCGACCCACCAATCGTTCATCCCAGAGAATCGGCAGCACAAAATAGCCGTAGACTCGTTTGGCGGGAGTCACATAGCATTCGAGGGAGTAGTCGAAACCAAACAGCCGTTTGACTCGGTCTCGATTGATAATCAGATTGTCGAACGGCGAAAGCAGAGTCACTGCGGGCTTTTTTCCTCTTAGACGTTTGAGCGCCGCGAAGGACCCTGTCAACGCGTAGTAACCGTTGCCTTCGCCCAGATTAACGGACGTCACTTCCCCGGCCTCCACCAGATCATACAGTGCATCAACGACCACTTCCCTGTCGGCGGCATGGATGTGCTGACATATATCGTTAACGTGCGCGATGCCGTGCGCGGACAGCGCTCGCTTAACGAGGAACCGTCCAAGCTCATCGTCTTTGGGAACGCGAGTGTCAATCTCTTCCGGCAGGACACGTTCGGTGAGATCGTAAACTCTTTCGAAATTGCGACGTTCGGCGACCATGAGATCACCGCGCAGGAAGAGCAGTTCCATCGCCGACCTGGTCGGCTCCCGCATGTCCGGCGAAGTCTTTTTCGTGCCGAGGCTGGACGCGATTTCACGCGAGATTGACGGACCTTCCTTTTCTATGCACTCGAGTGCAGGTTCCATCAGGTGTCCGTACTTTGTCAGCCGCTCTTTCTCCCACTTGCCGTAGGGGTCGTGGAACGCTTGCATACGTTTCAAGTAAAAACGATAGTCAACCATGGGCAGGTACGACAGCGCGTGGCCGAGGTACTCAAAGATGCGACGATCCCTCGTCTGAAGATCGTGCAGCATGTCTATGTCGTAGTCACGGCGACGACTCCAGAGCGTGTGATGATGTGCGCGCTTGATGACAGCGATAGTATCAATCTGAATATAGCCGAGAGTCTCAATCACCCGGGCAACACCTTCCTTGCCGGAAGGAAACCCGTGGCGGCCATCGAGTAGTTGGGCGTGCAAGGCGATTCTGCGGGCCAGCGTCGGAGATACTTTCATGCTCTTCCCTGTTTCAAGACATGGCGATTTCCCGAAGAATGCACTGTCGCAATGCGGTCGTCAATCACATCTGACCGGAAACAGCCAATCTACTCGCACCTGATCGCGTCGACCGGATTCACGTGTATGGAGCGGCCTTCGCGATCATTTCCCTTGGTAGGACGATACGATCGACTCGGCCGACAGTTGCGGCTGCGGAGATTCATGTGGTTGGAAGTCACCGGGTCGAAAACCATGCTCCGGCCCGGTGGTATGTGGTGGACGCTATTTGGCCATGGTAACCGTGTATTCACCTTCCCAATCCGAGATCCAGACCGTCTTGGAAATGTATTCGCCGGTAAAAGTGCCGCCACCTTCGATGTCTTCAGAGCGGCCGGTGCCGCTGACGAAAGAGAACGTTCCGTCAAACGTCAGACCCGGCGTCGCACCGGTCATGCCGGTCATGGTCTGCTGCGCCTCCCAACGAATAGAAACCGACTCGTTGTTCAGAGTATGCGTCAGGTATCCGTACATCTCACCGCTGCCATTGATCAAATCGGCAAATGCGGTGTTGGAAACCACGGCCCCATCCATGAACGTGCTTATTCCGGTACTTGCATTGGCCCCTTCGTCTTTCGTCAGAACACAAACGTGCCCGGGCACGTCCACCGGTTCCAGCGTCAGTTGATCGACAATAGTGGCAGTGACCTTCCCCCCGATCGCTACCGTCTGATCGGCGGCAGAGTGTGAGCTGATTCCTGCCACCAACAACATCACCCCTCCAAGCAGAATGAGATGCCATTTGCGTGCGTGTGTACACATAGGTTAAGCCTCCTTTGAAACAGTTCTTCGGCGACGGAGCTATTCTCCGGCGCCCGGTACCCGATTATGAGATGCCTCTATACTTCGAACTCGTAACCGCGTGGCCACAAGGATGTTACGTGGACTGGATGTCGAGTTGTTGATTCCCCAAGGTACGAACGAATGAGATTATTTCAAGTGGTGCGGGGAGAACAGCGACAAGATGTGTCAGATTCACGATGGCCGGGTCGTACATTCGACGTGCCTGCGAACGCGACAGGGAGACGTTCCCTGCCGCACACAGGGAGAGTTACTACTCTTTGCTTTCGTCGGACCTGGCGTCGGTCGCAAATGAGTAATGCATCTGGACGATAACCCAATTGCCGTCCCGTTTTTCGAGGACGCCCGTGTATCGCACGTTCTCCCAACCGCCGGGTTTACCGTCCCATTCGTAGAAGTCATCCAGAAGACAGGAGAACCAGGCCGTGTTGCCGGAGCGCGATAGATTAATCCGCATGTTCTTGAACTCGTACCGCGTGGCTTTGAACGAGTCGTTCATGAAAAGAGTGGTGACCATCTTCTTGAAAGGTTCGATACCAGTAATCGTCGAGGCGGCATCGGGGTGATAGATGAAAAACTCCGGGTCATCGGCACAGACGCTGAACAGAAGCGCGGTGTCTTTGGTGGCTGCCCATCCTATGGAGCTTTCGATGGTCTTTTCGATAGTTTCCTTCTCGGCTTTGATCCCGGTTTCGCTCGACATAACGGTACTCCCTGTTACGAGTATTGCCGCGGCGGTGAAGATTAGAATCAGCGGTCTGAGTCTCATGACTACCTCCGATTTACGGTTTTCGGCACAAATTGTGTTCCCCGTCTCGTCGGTACCCTCAACCGGAGACAGGAAGAAGTATAAGATGGATGGAATGTTCGATCAAGTCTGTTGGTGCAGAATGTGATATTGGGATTTTGAGGGTGAGCAGCCGTCGGACGAAGAGGGGCCAGCCGGCAACATGTGGAGATTCGGAGTGCAATCTTTCGGCAGAGTGCGAGCGTCAGGGATCGAACCCTGACGCTCACCCAGAAAAACAGATCGAATCACCTGATTCTACGGACAGGAGGGCAGTGGCGACAGCGAGATAAACAAGAAGTCAATCAGTTTGGTCAGGTCACCCATGGTGACGTCGACCTCACCGTCAAGAAACGCTTCATCCTCGCAATCCAGCGGATCGAGGCTAATAAACAGATGGTCGATCAGTACCGTCAGATCGCCCATTGTCACGAGGTCATAAGCGTCGACATCGACATTGCCGGTGAACCCGCGGCAGCAATTCGTGGTCGAATAGGCCAGGCCAAACCATCCGACAAACCCGGCCTGAACATCGGCACTGAGCACACCGGTGACGGTTTTTGTCGCGTTTTCAGCACTCAGAAACAGCTCGTCGCCGTAGAGGGTGGAACCGCCGACAACCGCCAGTTCCGTAATGCGATCGAGCTTGATATGAAACGTCGGTGGCGTCTGCGAGTACAACCGCATAGACGTAACGCCGGGAAGGCCGTAGCTAAGATACTCGTGGCCGGTGATAATCAGACCACCGCCGGTGACGGTATTCTGGCCGGTGATGTACCCGTTGTTGAAGACCTTGACAAGGACGTCCGGATCACCGATCGGGTTGAAGTCGGCGACGATCTGGATAGCGCCGAGACCGATATTTGCGATGCCGCACATACCAATCCGTCCGGGAGCACCAGACCTCTCCCCGCTCTTAGTATCAAACGTATAGCCGCTGACTGAAACGGACAACTCGGCGTTTTCCACGGACATATCGATGTTTTCCAGATTGAGTACCATGTTGTCGGTAGCCTCGGGATCGCCCGCGTAGACGCGGACACCGTCGTCACCGCTCTCGTTTACTGCCACCCGGAGAGAGTCGTCCGAAATCTCGACAACTTCGGCGTCCCGGATAGGCAACGCACCGTCGGGTTCTCCGCAGAAGCGTACTCCGGGGTCACAGCAGGTCTCCACCGGCAACACCGGAGGGCTGTCACAGCCTCCGAAATTGTAGCAGACCAGAGCCAGAATATCAAGCGTGTCCAAAATACAATCACCGTTGACGTCAGCCACGTACGGCACATCGAGCGGATCGTGGCTAATACACAGGTACTCAATCAGCCGGCTGATATCCGCCATGTCAACGTTGGTGTCCTGGTTTACGTCCCCCGTAGCCATGCAAGGCGGAGGCTCGGAAAGTCCAAAACCTACCAGCATTGGAATCTCGCCGGTTGGTCCGTCAGGCCCCGGACGGGAGAGTACGATTGTGTGTTCTGACGGCAAGTAGCCGGAGGTGTCGATCCTGATGACGTGTTCCATTGCCGATGGCAAGAGGGAGAAGTGAAGTTCCGCCAGCAGGAACTCCCCGACCGGCAGTTCGCCTTCACAACCGGCTGTTCCGATCAGTCCGCGCTTGCCTGCATTGTCGATCTTCCACCACATCGGCGATGTCGGGAAGGTGATCGAATCGAGAGTTTCGGCCGCAGTCGGGCAGTCAAAGACAAACGGCACTGCGAGGCCCATGAACGGACCGTCAACTGTCAGCCAGAGCTCCGACGTCCACTCAGTTGCCATGGGCGACGCCACGAAATTACGGTACTCCAGAATACAGCCGGGATTCACGGGAAAGGCAGAATCCGGTCCGTTTCCACACTCCTCCAGGGGTGCCATTGAGCACGAAAGATGGTCGAACAACCAGACCAGATCGTTGTTGGTGACGCCTTGAACTCCGTCCAGATCCGCTACGTCGGCCAGCGGGAAGTGTACCGGATTGATGTACAGCGCATCGATAAAGACGGTCAGATCGCCCAGAGTGATCGCACCCTCGGGGGAGCCGTCGATGTTGCCACAATCCTGAGAGTGTGACATTCCCGGCAACACAAGGATCACCAGGGCGATTAGCGAGATTGCGAGGAGAAAACGATTAGAGACTTTTTTGAGCATTTGAGATACCCCTCTCTGCTATGTTAGTGCTTCTCAGATCGAAGTTGCAGGCCTTCACTCGACAAATAAGTTCGCCGCCCGCGTACGGACGGGTTGCTATTTACTATGAAGGCCGGGCTGTGAGGTACACGTTCGGTGAAGGTCAATGCAATGCGGAAGATCATGCAAACTCCACGCAAGTACTAATCCAACGCAAGAGAACAGACCGTGCATTGCACGCAATCAGTTAAAGATGAGGTTTTGTGAGTTGTGTCCTGTTCCGCTCTCTCTGCGTAAAATATAGATGGCCTGCTCTACGGACGCAAGAGAAAAATGTGTGAACGAGGGTGCGTCGAGTCAGGAACGGAACCCCGGCGCTCACTATTCTTGAAACACACGCTCAGCGACTTGTCGAGACTACAGGAGTTGCGACCTACAAGGACTCACAGCGACTTGTCGAAACTTCAGGAGTTTCGACCCACAAGGACTCGTCTGGCTGCGTGACTCGATTGTCTGTGTGGCTCGGCTGCAAGTGTAACACGTTTGCCGGCGTGACCCGGTTGTTCGAGTTCGACGCCTCCTCCCCCTTGTATGTGCGGTAAGACGTCCTCGTCTGACCGCATCAAGCATGCGAGCTGTGGCTACCGATCTGACGGAGCAGGGGCTCGGGCTGGCTCAGTCCTTCGCCATCGCCCTTTTGCGCATGTCGGCGGGATATTTCTCGATAGCGTACCTGAGCGCCGTACGGGGCATCCGGCCCCTGTGTTTCAGAACGAAATCGAATACTTCGTCGGGAAATTCATTTGCCGCTTCCTTGAGCATCCAGCCGTACCCCTTCTGCACCAGGTCTTCCCGGTCCATGAGCAAGACGTCAGCGGTTTGGAAGACCTCGCTCAACAAGATTCTATTGCTCACCGGGACGATGAGGCTGACTGCCGAGGCGCGCCTGACGTAGAGCTTTTTGGAGCGGGTCCACGGTTCACGTTTCTTTTCCAGTTCGGGGAATTGCAGGATCAAGTTCCCGATAGGGCCACAACACAGGTGATCGCAGGCCCCCCAGTTGTTGACGTACTTTTTGAGCCATAACTCGAACCGTTTGAACTCGCCGGGCGCGTAGTGCTTCTTGACTTTGATTGCCCACTCGACGGCGAAGAACCGCGCGTAGCGCATACCGGATTCGTGGAGAGCGTCGCCGATGTCTAGGATGTCCTTGGCCGGAAGCGTTTTGAGCGTCTTGAAGACGTCGGTCGAAATCTTACGCAGGACGGGGGTTCGAAGTCCTTTCGGTTCGGCAAGTTTCTCTTTGTGAAACTGCTGATAGTTCATCAGGTTTGCCGGCGTGCTCTGTTTCTTGATTTCGCGCCGGAGGGTTTGGATGATTTGGGCAGAGTTCACTTTTCAAATTTCTCCGCTACCTTGTTGATGACGTAGAACGGCAACCCGATAATCGCGGTTGGTATTCCGCCCAACACCGAAAACACTCGGTGGGGTAAGGGACGATCATTGTACCTCTCGTATTCCGAGTGGCGATACGCATCGTAGTCCTCAATATGCAGAGCAATCCGTACCATCCAGACATCGCCGTTTGTCTGGAACAGATACCGAGTACCTATGGAGTTGCGAGCGCCGGAACCTCCCTTGACGTAGATCTCAGCGGTGTGATAGCCGCCGAGAGCAGTGGAGTAGTAGTAGCCGAATCTCTCGAACCTGCCTTCGAGAGCGCATCCAAGTTCCCCACCCCATTGGGTCCGATTGAACTCCAGGTCATCGCTCTCTCTGAACTTCAACTTGGACAGTTTTGCGGCTCCAAAGATCTGTGGCATGAAGTTGCTGCGAGTACCTGAATACCAACGTACGCCGGCACGAAACGGTTCGGAGAAGGTGAAGTCCGGTCCGAGGCCCGACCACGAGGTCGAAACGAGATATCTGGTATGTCGCTGAGCAAACCCCAGGGATACTCCCATACCGAGAAAAGCACCGCGGTGATCAAAGGGCTCCGTCAGATCAGATCTGAAGTATCCGTAAGAAGGTAGAATGCACTCCATCCCGGCGACCGTGTAATCGTCTGTTAAGTCACCCCACGTTTCGACGGTTCTGAGGCTGTCGTTTTCATCTCTGTAGAATCCGACCGTACTTACGTACATGCGTTTCGCGCTCTGCTCATCGGCAGGAACTGTTACCGTTCCTGAAAGATAGGTGCGTCCTCCCCTTCTGGCGACTGAACGCCATCCGTTCTCGAACGGTACCCCCTCCCCTCGGCGATGGATCACGGCAGACACCACCCTGTTCCAATCGCGGTATTCTACTAACTCGAGAATCGTGGAGTCCGGGTCGAATCCGTTAGGAGTGAATTCATACGTGATCGTAAGCGTGTCGTCGCGGACGCCGAATTCAAACTCGCCGAGATAGGCGCGTGTCGTGTCATTGAACAGACTTGCGGCAGACGCCGACGACCGCTGAAGTAGCGCGGTTGCCAGGATCAACAGTAGGATTAGTCGTTGTCTCATGATATCGGATAATAGGCTCATGTATCCGGAATTGTCAAGGAATTCTTGGGATTGTCGGATTTCCTCGCAAACAAAAGAACCGGCAGGGACGAGTCCTTTCGGAACGCGTTCCCCACCGGTCTTTGAGAAGAGAGTTGGAGTGCCTGAGACTCTCTCTATTCTCAAGTCTCGCTACTCTCGCGTCTCACTTTTCTGTCCCGCTACCGCACGTCGTATCGCAGGAAGGCGATGAACGCGCCGGCAAACACAATCAGGATGTAGACCGAAAGCAGACCGAAATCAGTAATCGCCGGTCCAACCGCCTCCGCAAGCGTCAACTCCGGGGGACTGAAACGCGGCACGCCGCTTACATCGAGCGGCCCCTGATCGCGACTCCCGCCGAACGACATCTGCTCGGCACCGTTTTCATCAACCGTAACGGCAATCATCAGTCCACCGTGATCACCGGTCTCTTCTTTGCGTTCTTCCACATATTCGTAGAAATCCTCGCGGTATTGGCCGATTGCATCCACTGTCCTGTTCTTCACCTCCAGATCGGTCCCAGCCAGCCGCATCGCTCCGAGTTGAAACGCTGAGGCAGGCGAGAACCGTGAGAGCGTAAGTGCCAGCACCTCTTGTCGATTCTTGCGTTGGCGAAGGTCCTCGTGGAGAAGGGCATCGTACTTTTCAATGTCCGCCTCGACTGCTTTGCGAGAAGAGTCCTGGCTCTGCATGACTTTCCAGAGCGCTTCGTCATTGCACGTACCTTCCTCTCCCTCGTTCTCGAAGGTCGTCCAGCTATTATCAAGATTGTTGTAATGCTTATCCCATTGTTCGCTCGAATAGCCCTCGATCTGTTGTTCGATCTCTGCCATACGGGGTACGCTTACCATTGTCCCGGCCGCCATCACGCCGACTCTCGGAATGATCATGACAAGGCCAATCCAGAGTACGAGTGACACAAGGAATGATACGGAAGATCGCCTCGTCAGGGCCGACACAAACACGCCCAGCACCACAAAGAATGTGAACAACAACAACGCCAGACCTAACATGAGCGCCACCCTGAGCCACTGAGTTGCATCCATCGACACGCCGGAGACGACCACCATTAGAACACCCAGAAGAACCGGTATGCTGATCGGCACCACCAGCCCCAGCCAGGCGCCCAGGCACTTTGTGAGAATGTATCGCGCTCTCGGGACGGGATTTGAAAAGATCAGTTTCAGCGTGCCGTCTTCCCTCTCGCCGCTGATGGCATTGAAGGTGAATAGAATTGCGAACAGCGTCAGTATAAACTGAGTGATAAATGCGAAGTCTACGAACCTGAACACAGCGAAAATGGGATCGTCAGAGTAGGCACTGTTGTCAAGTTTGGGGCTGACCCTTTCGCGGACGTCGGACAGTCGCCCTATGTCATAGTCAAGTCCGGCGGAGAAAATGCGGGTTGGTTCGGGGGCACGGTAGACCGAGGTCGACATTCTCCCCCATGAGGTCGTTTCTCTCAACTCCGAGTCGACCAACTGCGAGGCCGCACTGTATTGATCCGATAGCGCCTGGTACTCCCTGATGCCCGTGAACACGGACAGGAGAATCAGCACGGTGCACACCAGGAAGGTCCCGACGAACTTCGGGCTGCTGATAATGCCGCGGAGTTCTTTATGTATCATTGTTGCAAACATTTGTCTCTCCAGTATCGGTCCACACTTCGACAAGCCCACAGACTCGTCTGTCAGTGTGACTAATTCAACAGCATACTATCTCAGGTCATACCGGTTGAAGGCCACAAAGGCACAGGCAAAAAACAAGAGATTGAAAATCGCAAGTAGTCCGAAATCGACAATCGCAGGTTCCACCGACTCGGACAGGCTGGCGTTGGTGAACTTGAATCCCGGGATCTCTTTGAAATCGAGTTGCTCTGGTTTTTCCCGGTCACCCATACCCTGTGTGGTAACGATGTTGCCGTGCTCATCGATGGTCGTTTCGGTAGTTCGTATGACCAGCCCTCCGCCGGTCGCAAGGCCGGTCTTCTCCTTCATGAAAGCGGCGTACTCTCCCTGAAACTGTTTGGCTTCCGCAGCGAACTGGTTTTTGAGTTGTGTCGACGTTCCTGCCAGGTGTGAGGCCGCCAGGGTCAATGAAGTCGCCGGGGATATGCGTGCCAGAGAAAAGGCCAGTGATTCCTGTTCCTGCTGGGCGTTCTTGCGTTCCTCTCCGAGCCGCGAGGCCAGCGCCTGCATTTTGCGATCGCGATCTTCACTCAGGGAGTCCATGTGTGAATTGATTAGGGTCGTAATGTCCATCTCCGCGGTGACATTGCCAATATCCATTGCCGCCATGCCCTCGTGGAACTCGTCGGCAAGCTGGGCGGAGAGGGTCGCCTTTTGAAAACTGATCTCATCCGTCGACGGAACATCCACAGAACGCGCGGCAAGAAGTACCGAAGCGCCCGGCACAATATGAATACACATCAGCCAGATGACCAGCAGAACGAGGAAAGAGCTGGAAGTATGTTTGGTTGATGCCGACACGAATATCGAGAGGTTGAGAAACACCCCGAAATACAGCAAACCGACACCAACAACAAGAAGCAACCGGAGCCATTCCTGGCCGGAGAATTGTATACCCATCAGCGGATACAGCAACGTCCCCGCTCCGATCGCAACAAGCACCGCCGCCGAAAGGGCCACACCGTTGCCGATCAGTTTGCCGAGGATGTAGGTCGATCTTGGCAGCGGGTTGGCGAACGACAACCGTAACGTGCCGCGCTCCTTCTCTCCGCTGACAGCGTTGTATCCAAGTAGGATTGCAAACAGCGACAGCACGATTTTGAAAACGAACTCCAGATCAATGAACCTGAATATCGCAAACACTGGGTCTTCGTTGTATCTGCTGTCCTCGGTGCCGATCCCTCCTCGACCGCCGACGGTGGCCGTACGTTCGATATCGTTAGAGACACCGGTTACGAGAGAGGCCAGAGGTTGCGGCGGAATAAACACTCGCGTGTCGCCCAGATCATGCCAATCGGTGAGACCTTCGATGGATCGGACGCGTTCAGCCTGGGCTGCCTCGTATTGCGACTGATACATCCGGTGTCGGGCTGCACCGGTGTAGAAGGCGATCACAATCAGCAGGGCACACACGGCAAACGTCACGATGAATTTCGTGGAGCCGAGCAGGTCACGAAACTCCTTTTCGATGATGGTCTTAAGCACGTGCTGCTCCCATCTCCGCGGCCAGCCCGTCGCCACCGGCCATGTACTGCATGTAAAGCTGTTCAAGGTCCTTGCCGGCGATTTGCCCGGCGGACTCCTGCATCACCATCTGGCCGCGATTCATAATTGCCACTGTGTCGGAAATTTCTTTGGCACGGAAAATGTCATGGGTCGACATGAGGATGGCTTTGTTCTCGCTTCGGAGCGTGTTCAAGAGCGTAATGAAATCATGTCCCGCTTTTGGGTCAAGACCGGAGGTCGGCTCGTCCAAGAGGATAGCCGGAGAGTCTTTGAGGATTGCGATTGCAATTCCGCATTTCTGTCGCATCCCTTTTGAGAAGCCTTTCAGGCGTTTTTGATGTACAGTTTCAGGAAGTCCAACGCGAAGGAGAACATCGCGGTAGTGGTCGGCCGTGTAATCTGTTCTTCCTCCGAGCCGGGTGAAGAAATCCAGATTCTGCAACGCCGTGAAGTTGGGGTACAACATGACGTTCTCCGATACAAACGCCACGCCCTCTTTGGCCTTCAGCGGATCGCGGTGGCTGGCGATGCCGTTTATTCTCGCCTCCCCCTCAGTTGGATCAATGAAATTCAAGAAGAGATTTATGGTAGTAGTTTTGCCCGCGCCATTGGCTCCGAGAATCGTATAAATGTGCCCCGGGTTCACGGCAAACGATACATGGTCGAGAGCAAGGACGCCGTCCTCGTATCGTTTGGTCAAGTTATCCGCTTCGAGGGCAGGGCTGATGGTTGCTGTCAGGTCGCTCACTTGTTTACCTCACTATCATGCGGTTCGAGATTATCATTTTCGAGTCAGACGTATGCCGTAGGCTACGATCGTACCGATCACGCCCACGATAAACAGGACGAGCAGTGCAGTGCCGGCGATATTGGTCGATTCGCGGATTTCGATTGTAGCGATTTTGTCAGTGCCCGAGATCGGCTGGCCGTTGGACAGGGCCGAAGTAAAAACACGGATTTCGTACTTGCCGACCGAAACGTCCTCCGGCGGGACAAACCGAAGCGTGACCCGTGACTCCTCGCCGATGTCAAGTTTCGAGACTGTGGTCGGGACGATTTCTTTGGTCCAGTTGAGCGGAGGGTCGGCTTTGATTTCCACGTAGTCGAGGCGATGGCTCCCTTCGTTGGTAAGATCGAGACTGAACTCGACGGTATCGCCGACCATGACCGAATGAAAAAGCTGAGGCGCACGAACGGCCAGCTCACCCTTGCCGCGCGGGAGAATTTCCAGGCGCACGTAGCCGATATCGAGCTTGTCCAATTCATCTTCGGTCCACTGACGAGTGGCAAGATCTGGAATCTCCCCCATTCGCTCGGTCGGCAGCGCCAGGACATAAAACGGAATTGACTCATCCATAATCACCGGACCCGCCGCACGGTCCGGAAGGGTAATCTGCAGAACGGCGCGTTTGGTGCGACTGCTTTCGGTGAATTTGACCTGTCTGAGGCGCACGTTGCCCGTGGGGTTCTTGATAAACCGGCTGATTTCTTTAGGAAGATTCACGACTTCGAGTGCAAACGTGTTGTTCACGCCGCTGTACAACTCCAACCTCAGATCGTAGTTGGCCGTCTTGCCGATTTCCACTTCCTGCGAAAACTGCTCTGACTGCACCGCCACTTTGTTCACGGTGGCGTCCTTTTGGAGAAAGATTTTCATCGTCCGCTGGCTGCCGTTGCCGTAGATCAGAAACACTGAAACGGCGTCGACATCCTGCAGCAGTTTGAACTCCACCGTCTGAGGGGAACCGTAGCGAAGCTCAGATATCTTGCATTCGTACGGTTGGCTGATGATGGCATTATCGTCGTTGAGCAGCGACACGTACACGTTGTGAATCATATCAGGCTGAAGCGACCGAAAAAGCTCGTCGTTGAAATCAATCAGGTTCTGGAATTCCTCGGTGCCGCCCGAGGCATTGGCGAGTGTGAGCTTGACGCGTTTTGTGCCGTCCTCGGCATGATACTTCACGGCTGATACTACCGAGATGTACTGGTCTTCGAACACTACCGCCAGCAACGATTGCTGGTAGTTGACTTCGGCGTCAGCGTAGACGTTTTTCGCCCGATCGTATTCCACCTGGGTAATCAGCCGCTTGTCGAACAACACCTGCTGCCGCTCGTATTCTGCCCGGGCGACCTCGTATGCTTCTTTAGCCCGCCGGAGTCCCAGCAAACGGTACTGATCGTCTCGCTGATTGAACGAATTGTATTGAGCCGACGTCACGGATGCCGTTACTAGTATCAGAAGCAGCGCCCCCAAAACGGCTTTGGCGAAGGTGCGGGGCATATTTGTCCTCACTGTACGATCGTTTGTGTTTCAGTCTGTATCGAAACGCTTTCGCGCAGAAATCTAACGATGACTTCCCTGCCGCCGCGGTCAAGCGTCAGTTCGGCCTTCGTGCCCGGCTCAACCTCGGACCAGAGCTTCTCAATCGAGTCCGAACCGTCGACCTTCATTCCCTGAATCTCAAGCAGAACATCACCCTTGGCCGGTTTTTCGTCCTCGAATGCGACCGGGATGGCATCGATAACATCGCCGACTGTGATTATGCCGTCTTTTTCGTCCAGCAGAATGCCGGCATCTATCATTGTCGCGGCCACGTCGGAGCTGCCGATTTCTGAGGTTGTCATCACCATCTGTGCAGGAAGGTCATCGGCGTCGGCTTTGTCGAGCGATACGATCATCAGACCCTTGTCGCGCTTGATCCCAAGCTTGAGCTCGTCGCCGACTTTGAGGGCATCATAGACAGCTTGCAGGTCTTTGCAGGTCTTGACGCCCTTGCCGTTGACCATCTTGATGAGGTCACCTTGTTTAAGGTCAGTTTTCTTGTAGGCTTCCGCTCGGTGATCCCCGGGCATAACCATCATAATCGTGAGGCCGTCCGGAGAGGGGCCTATGAGCGCGCCAAGTTCCGGAAGCATGAATACTTCGTTAGGGCCAGTCGTCTTTCCCCCGTAGATCTGACTGCAGACGTTGGCCGCAGGCATCAGGAAAATAAGCGTAACAATGAACAGCATTGATTTCTGTCTGAAGGTAGGGTTGAAAGCGGTCATTGGAATCTCCCTTGGTTCCTGTCATGTGTTGTTTACAGGTTCTTGTACTGTATTGATAAATCCAGAGTTGCTCTTCGCCGAGTTAAGCAGTGCTAAGAAATGTTAACGTGTGTTAATAGGGGTGTTGCGGGGATCGGGATTGCCTATATTGGTAGCATGGCGCTCTCTCGAAAAAACGTGCGTATCATCGTGGGGCTGATTCTGGTTTCACTTTCGGGTCTCATGCTGTTGCAGATATTCCTGCTCAACAGCGCTATGGAGTTGAAACAACAGACGTTCCGCCGCAATGTCGCCAACGCGCTGGGTGAGGCCGTCAACGCTCTTCAGGCCCGCGAGGCGGTGATGACTGCAATCACGGTCGCCTGCGACTCGACAACTCGACCGGATAATATCACTGTCATGACCGAGATTATTGCTGACAGTGGAGGCAGTGACACAACGCTGCACCAGCGTCGTCTGTTCTCCGATTCCACTATGGCGGCGATGAGACACAACAAGGGCGAAACCGGGTTCGATCTTTCTGCGTCGCAGAATGTGATAATCAGTGTCGGTGATAGTTCGGGGCGCATTACCTCGGAAACGTTCAGAACCTACGGAGACTTTGTCAAGGATACCGGCAGCAGCCTGACTGACGGCTCACATCGAGTTCGGGTTAATGTTGACACCGGCTATTTCTACATGCGGACTTCAGACCCTTTGACGGTCCTGGATACAATTGAAGCTGACAGTGTCAGGATGGTATTCCTCAAGCAGGTATTGAACAGTATCTGGACCACGGATTCTCCCCCAATTCAGGAGCGTCTGGACTCCGCCACTATCGACAGCGTGCTCAAGGAGAAGTTCACCCAGGGAGAGATAGATATGGAGTATGCGTTCACCACCACGAGCGCCGGAAGCGATGAGTTGTGGCCAGTGCCCGGAGAATATCGTGAAGAACTTCTCCGGTCAGAGTTCAGCGCCAGACTTTTCCCTTACGACTTTGTCGCACCGCAGTCTGACCTGAAGGTATATTTCCCCGGTAGCAGGGCGTTGATATGGAAGCAGGTCGGTCCCCTGTTGATTCCGATGGTCGCATTCATGTTGATCATTGTCTATTGCTTTGTCTACACGATCAGGACGATCATTGCACAGAGACGGCACGCCTCGCTCATGGTGGATTTCGTCAACAACATGACTCACGAATTCAAGACGCCGATATCGACAGTCGCGCTTGCCTGCGACGCTATAGCACGACCGGATGTTCAGGCCGACAAGGAGAAGCTGTCCCGATTCGCACAGATGATCCGGGAGGAGAACCTTCGGATGCGAGGCCAGACCGATAAGATACTTCAAATGGCGGCGATGGGCGGCAAGGACTTTGAATTGGCGCAGGAGCCGGTCGACGTCCACGAGGCGATAGAGCATGCGCTCGCGAATCTGTCTCTGAAAATCGAGGCCAGGGGCGGTCGCGTCTCTCAGAATCTCAACGCTGACAATCATGTGGTCGTCGGCGATCCGGTGCATATCTCGAATATCATTCATAACCTGCTTGACAATGCCGTGAAGTACTCCCCAGATGAACCGATCATCGACGTATCGAGCAAAAACGGTGACAAGTCCGTGGTAATCCAGATTTCAGACCGTGGAGTAGGAATCAGCAGCGAGGATATGAAATCCGTGTTCGACAAATACTACCGCGTTTCCACCGGCAATGTGCACAACGTAAAGGGATTCGGGCTGGGGTTGAGTTATGTTAAGGTCATGGTCGAGGCGCACGGCGGCAAGGTGTCACTCAGGAGCAAACCGGGTGAAGGAACGCGAGTAGAGGTCATCCTGCCGTTGGCGGAGGCTTGATGCAGGCTGGAAATGCAATGAAACACCGGATACTGTTGCTTGAAGATGATCCCAACCTGGGGGCAATCGTCCGCGAGCACCTCCAGATGAACGGCTACGAGGTTGCGCTTTGCACCGATGGTGTGGCCGGGGTCGACAAGTTCGATAGCGAGGAGTTTGATCTCTGTCTGGTCGATATCATGATGCCCAAGATGGACGGGTTTGCGTTCGCGCGCACGGTCAGGTTGAAAGACAGCGATACGCCGCTGATCTTCCTGACGGCCAAATCGTTGCAGGAAGACAAGATCGAGGGGTTCAAAATCGGCTGCGATGATTACATCACCAAACCGTTTAGTGTCGAGGAGTTGATCCTTCGGGTACAGGCAGTGTTAAAGAGATCCAAAGGCGCCCAGGGCACCGGCGGACAGGTATCGTTTGAGATCGGTCATTATGCGTTTGACAGCGCGGCCCAGACACTGAGAGGCGTGGTTACCGAGCTTACACTCACAGCCCGTGAGGCGGAATTGCTTCGGATGCTGTGTCTTTACCGAAATCAGACGCTTGATCGAAGTGTCGCCCTACGAAAGATTTGGGGAGATGACACGTATTTCAGCGGCCGCAGTATGGATGTATTCGTGTCAAAACTGCGGAAATATCTCAAGGATGACCCCCGCATCGAAATCCTCAATATCCGAGGCAAAGGGTTCAAGTTAGTGGTGGAAACCGGCAAATCGGGGTCGGATGAGTGAAAATCGCTCCAACCAGGCCAAAAAATGGCATTTTTGTCCGGTTGCGGGATCATTTTGCAGGGTCTGGAGCGTTGTAGAGTCGATAATCAGAAGCAAACATCAGGGTGATTGCCTCGTATCGTAAATAATACTATTGACTTTCGTTTTTTGAAAAGATATGCTAGCTAGTGACATAGAGGTTTCGGCCACCCCTTTTCTCAAGACTTTGTTCATCACAAACAAATCTCTGAATAAGGCAAAACTCGGAGCCAAGAGCGCAATAGTGCGCATTAACGGGTTTATCTCGATGACCACAAATCCGTTGGGTTAAGGTTTCATTTTGGGATGAACAAAATCGGAGTGTAGAATGAACATCTACATTGGCAACCTGTCGTACCAGGCGACGGAAGACGAGCTGCGTCAGGCGTTTGAAAACTTCGGCGAAGTTTCAAGTGTCAACGTTATCACAGACAAGTTCACGGGTGACCCGAGAGGGTTTGCTTTCGTGGAAATGCCGAACCAGGACGAAGCCACAGCCGCTATCAGCGGACTGAACGGCCAGGATCTTGGTGGACGCTCGTTGAATGTCAACGAAGCCAAGCCGCGCACTGACCGTGGCGGTGGTGGTGGCCGTGGTGGTAATCGCGGTGGCGGTGGCGGCGGCGGACGCAGAAACTGGTAAACCACCAGATCTGAGTCTGTCCTCGTGACAGAATCTAAAAGGAGACTGATTTTTCAGTCTCCTTTTTTTGTCTCGTTGTTATTCGTGTCAACGATGCTCGCTGCGCGGGCAATCACAGGTCTGACGGCAGACCCGCCCTACAAAATTTACTTCTTCAACGCCTGATCTTCGGCCGCGTAGTGCTTCTCGATATCAGTACTCTCGGGCAGGTTTTCACGCTCCCACGCGATGGTCCGTAACAGGGCTTCATCGAAATCGACCCGCTCGCAAACTTGTGGAAAACAGCGCCTATTTGATTGACTTTGGTGAACTCGGGGAGATCGTTTATAAGCAATCCAGTGGCTTCGTGACGAAGGAATTGCGGCACTACGGGAAACAACGGAGGCTATTAAGGAATTGAAGGAAGACTTGCAGACAACTACCAAAAGTATTTCAGCGAGTCTTTTGCTGACAAAGGCTTCCGAGAAAAGTGGACGGAGTTTGAGGAGATCAGAAACAAAATGCGCACGGCAACCTCTTCGTAGCGCACGATCTAAGGTTGTGTTCGTAGTGCGTGTCATCTTTCAAATGCTCGGGTAGTAGATCACGGTCGAGAGTGACGATCTCCCCTTTCCATCCGACTGCTGCGGCCACGCCCTCAGCCCAGGCTCTCTCTGAATAGGCGGTCGGTTCGCCCACGTTGTAGATGCGGCCGGCGGCTATGAAATCGGTGATGGCACCACTGAAGGCGTGAGCGCAGTTTTCGGAGTAGCCGCGCACTATCGTCCAGTCAGCCTGGGCTTTGCCCATGAGAATCGCAGGGCGGTTGTCAATCATTCGCCGAAGGTGCTCGGCCAATCGATGTTGGTAGTCGTTGGGACCGTAGACCACCGGCAGACGAAGCACGGTGCCCGGAAGACCGGCAGCGGACATGACAGCCTGTTCGGCCGGAATCTTGTCGTAATCGTAGAGCGGGTGGTTTTCATCTTCGGCCATCGCACGATACGGGTGCAGTTTCTGACGCAGCGGTGAGTCCTCGGTAATGCGGCCGCTCGTTGCCGGGCCTGTCTCCAGACCGTTCAGCATACCATAGGCATGATAGACATCGCAACTTGAGGCCACCACCAGCCGCCCGGCGATACCTGAGAGCACACCCACCATCTCGCGAGCCTGCCGTTCGTTAAGGAGCACCATATCGAGGACAACATCTGGACCAAGTTTCTTGATCTGCGGTTTGAGATCGACCAGCCGGTTGCGGTCACCGAGAATCTCCTTCGCGCCTTCGGGAAGAACGGCCGGTGTGTTGCCGCGATGCAACACCGTGACTTCGTGGCCCCCGTCGGTCAATTCGTTTACAATATGCGGCCCCATAAACCGAGTACCGCCGATTATCAATACTCTCATTGAGTGTCCTTTTCAAAGCTGTGGTTCGCCTCGTGCCGTTTAGCAGGACTACGATCACAACCGGCCTCAGGTTTCCATTGTCAGATAATCAAGTCCGACTTCAGGATACAAGCTTCAATCATCCTGAGCTTTGGCTGTTGACGTGTGTCTGTAGCGCCGTAGATTGCTTCAACTCGACAGTGAATTGGAAAGCGACTGAATACGTATGAAGACATATCTTGAATGCATCCCCTGTTTCTTCGGCCAGGCCCTCCGCGCCGGGCGAGCCTCGACTGACGATGAGGCAAAGATCAAGCGACTCCTGGATGAACTGGGAGCTAAACTGAGCGATATTTCACTCGACAGCACTCCGCCGGAAACCGGACGGTTACTGCACCGCATGGTCCGTGAGATCACCGGCAATCCCGACCCATTCCGCGAGATAAAACACAGGTGCACGGAACAGGCACTGACGCTGTATCCCTCAATGAAACAAACAATACAGCAATCCGGGGACCGGCTGCTGGCGGCAATCAGAATGGCGGTGGCCGGCAACATAATCGATTTCGGAGCGAGTGCGAACTTCGATGTGGAGCAAACCATTGAAGAGACGTTGACCAAAGAGTTTGCCATCTTCGATTATAGAGCGTTCAAAGCAGCTCTCGACAGAACCGACCGGATCCTCTACATAGGGGATAATGCGGGCGAAACAGTGTTTGATCGACTGCTGATCGAAGAGATGGGCAAGCCGGTGACGTATGCCGTTCGAGGAGTACCGGTCATCAACGACGCGGTCATCGAGGATGCAGTGCAAGCAGGTTTAGATAAGGTTGCCACGGTAGTGTCATCGGGGACCGATGCACCGGGGACGATTCTAAAAACGTGCAGCCCGGAGTTCCGGCGGCTGGTCGCTGAATCCGATCTTATCATCGCCAAGGGGCAGGGGAATTTCGAGGCGCTGTCCGGCGAGGATCTGCCGATCTTTTTCATATTGAAAATCAAGTGCCGTATTATTGCAAAGGACCTCGGTTTGGAACGGGGGGACATTATTCTCAAGGCTTGTCGCGGGTGAACGAAACCGGGCCAAACAAGGTTGACCCGGCCACCCGAAGCCATGAATGTCAAAACCGCCGGCAGCAGGCTGCGTTGGATTTCGACCTGCTTCTGGGACGACCACGGGTTGTCCAACGGCTCAGTAAAGAGGATGGAACTCCGGCGCTCGCAGGCACGGTCTTTCATAGCGTTGATTGATAGTCGGTGAAAAAAACAGACTACAGCCTATTCGACAAACAGGCCGTTTTCCAGCAGCACGCAGAGCGCGTTGAACCGTCGTGTGATGATTTCAGTCTCGTCGGTTCCCGGTATCATTGACGCCATACCAGCTTTCGCGATATGGCCAAACATGATTGCAGAATCAAGCAGCATTACGAGATCGAACGGATCCTCGATGCTGAGTTTCCCTTCTGCAATATATCCCTCGATCCGTTCATAGAATTCCGACGAATACATGGACTTCTTGAAAATCGTTCTGAGCGCTGCCGGATCGTCAAGAAACGCCCTCTGGAGCACGCGGACATAGAGAGGATTGTCGTTGAGCCACGTGTCGAACAAACGAAGTGACCCGCAGATCATATCACGGGGAGTATCGTATCGTTCGACCGCCATAGAGATCGCGCTGATGACCGGCATAGAGATGTCGTCGAGAACCTCACGGAGAAGCGTTTCCTTGTCGACAAACAGAGCGCGGGCCATAGCCGGCTCGAGACCTGCCTTTTCGGAGATCATCTGAAGGCTGGCGTTTTTCAATCCAACTTCGGCGAAGATTTCCAGAGCGGCATCGAATAGTTTTTTGCGGTCGGTCATAGGGCTGTTCCTTTCTTACCGGTCGGACATTCGCTCCAACGGGAGATACGCTTCGAGACGATTTCCTAACATCGCCATGAAGGACTCTGCCGATGTAATGCGATTGCCTCGGAAAAGCAACGAAAACAGTGTCGCTGTATAGGTGACAATAGTGAGCTGAATCCGGTCGAATAGAAACACATTGGCAGTCCAATCAAGAAGCAAGTGGCTGTTCAGGGGTTCGCAGACCGTGGGCGAGGCTTTAATCTTTTTGGCCAGCTTCAGGGTTGTGCGAATGATTATTCTGTCACACTCCTTCCACCTACGGTCGGCGATAGCTAATGCTGTTGGTCTCACACCAATCGATGGCGACTTCAGCGTACTTGTCAAACTTGAATTTGTACCAATCTTCTTCCACACCGGCGTGGAACACTGCATCCTTGAAACGACGGAACGCGCCCCTTCCCACCAGTGCCTCGGCCAGGCGGTCTGACAGCGCGCTATCCTTGACTGACTCCGCAAACTTCTCCATTATCTGATATTCGTTGATGTCCATCCGCGTAGGAAGCGCGATACTGTCCCTTCCCTCCAAAACGGCGAGGACGAAGTCTGGCGTTTCAACTCCAGTCAGATCCTCGTATGTGCCCTGTTCCGCAGCCCCCAACTCTTCGTCGGTAACCGCCTCGATTTCACCAGGCAGCGTGTTCATGTACGAAGTGACTTCGTCCGACTGTATTTCCATACTCTCGACGAGTTCCTTCAGCGAAATCTCGATTCCCATTCTACTCTCTCCCCTCACTTCAGTCTCAGCAACAGCTTGCCGGACCAGTTGTCGATATGTACGGTATCGTCTGCGAAGTTGCCAGAGATTCGATCAAAGACTATCCGCGCGTCGAACTCGTTGCTCGACAACGTGAACGACAGTTGATCCGGCTCGAGAGTGTCGTGCTCCGAGGACGCGCACAACGCGGCAAGATCGCCGGACAACGAAAGCCGTGCCGCAGTCTCCGGGTCGTATTCCTCGCCGAGATTCACTTCGAGCACGATGGTTGTTGTATCAAGTCTTACTCTGACAGCACTCCTGTCAGTAAGGAAGTACGGCATTACGTCGGTTTCCGCCCCACTGCCGACCTTGAGCATGAAATCGTAACCCCGGACATCAAGTGATCGCGCACTGTTTATGGTCAGCAGAAACGCGCCGCGCTTGTCCTCCTTCTGCCACTTCGTCACAAAGGCAAAACCGAATTTCTCCGCAACCGATCCAGCCCGGGTGTAAGAGGCTACCGTATCCCACGCCGCCAGCGTACTGTCATCAAACCAGCGATCAAACGCATCGACTCCGTACCACTCGTTCAAGTATCCGATCACGTTGCTCATCTCTTTTCTTGATTCAAACGACGGCTCGGTTTCAGGGTCGATGATCTTGCCCTCGTGCAGGATTTCATTCGCAACCAACAGATCGTTGAGGCGATTCTGCTGCACTGATTGCGAGACTGAAAATGCACTCCACGGTCCAAATGAAGACACAAAGGCAATGATACAGAGGACAATCGGAATGATCCTGATATCTCGGGCTTTGCTAAAAACGAAATACAGCATGACTACCGTCAGGCCGATTGCGAGAACAACAACGAAATACCGATTGACCGTAAAACCGTAATCAGATATACGCGTAATGATCGCCAGAAATAGCATTCCGACCAACGGAATCAACAGGCGATAGAACCATTTCGTGAATTTCTGAATCCATCGACTGCCCTCTATGAGCCTCATGGGGTGCAGCAGCAACTGGCACATGATGCCAACTACAGAAAACCATAGGACCAATTGCGAGACCCAGCCGCGCGGCAGGTTCCAGGTGACGAGAATCTTGGCCTCGTAGGCAATCAGGATCAGGAAATAGAGTCCGCACAACGGCAGGAGGAGATACTGTGCGAAGTATTTCAGCCCGACCGGATAGGAGACCGATTTGTTCAACCCCGCGAGGTCTCGCGGGATACCGGAAATGAAAATCCAAGTATTCAGTAGAATCGCGCAGACAAACCAGAGATGACTGTAGGTGTCGGAATTGACATCCATCCCAAATAAGTAGTCTGCGGCAGCTACGGCGGCGGTCAGTCCAAGGAAGGTCACCGCCGAATACAATGCCGACAGAAGAAAGCGCAGGAACAGACTCTTGTTGTACTGCCAGAACCCTTCCTGCTGGCCTTTTCCAAGCCACGGCAGAAAGGCCACGAGAAAATGCAGACCGACCCCGAGCAGGAGAAATCGCACGGGATGAATGAGCGGCGCGGAAAGATCGTCCGGCAGCGAGAAGTAATAGGCTCCCAGCAAGACCGCGCCGGCCAACTGAAGTCCCAGCGCTACCGGCAGTTTCCATTCCCGTTTTTCCGCGAACACTACAAGAGCGATGAACAGCGGCAACCCCAGCCCGGCTATCATCATGAGCTTCTCCGAGTTGTCGGATGCGGCACCGTACTCCGCATTGACAGAGTTGATCGCCGCAATTGTGCCCAGCAGGGCGCTCAATAGCGCAAATGGAAATCGTGCGGCACCGGTACCGGCACCATCGAGAAGTTCCTGAAACGACGGAAACCGAGATTTCTTGCTCATGTGCGGACTATCCCCTGGTTGTAGGTCAGAACCCCAGCGGTTCTGACGATCCTTTGTCGAAATCGCAAGCGTTTCGACCTACTATTCCTATCTGGCCGCGATCTCTCCCCTTCGGAGCCAGACAGGACCATGTTTCCTATTATATGGAATCAGCACTTTTCGGTTCCGGCTGGCAACAACAAAGCTCGACTCTGTTCCCCGGTTCGCATCGGCTTAAGAAGTCTCACTGCCCCGGCAAATTTCCAGTAACTGCGAAATTGATGATACCATACATGATGCCGCCGATCATTCCGCCCACATTCGCCAGCATGTGCACGGCAATCGCCGGGATCAAGCTGCCCGTTCTGGCGCGGAAGTGCCCTGCCATGAGTCCGATTGACAGGGTGAACAAAAAGACGATTACGGTGGTAGTAGCATCGGCCCCGACAAACGGCAGAATCAAGTGCATGCAGGCGAAAAACAGAGCGCTGACAAGAACCGGCACTTGAATGCGGAAACCGAACAGTTTCACGTACTTGCCGGATAGCCCCGAAAGGTGTCCCTGGAGAAACCCGCGTGTGAATACTTCTTCAATAGTGCTCGAAAACACCCAGACAAACAGGATGATCTGTGGAAACGAAAGCTGTTTGACTACAGGATTGCCGTTGCCGCCGAATCCAAGGATCGCAACCGTCGCCACTATTCCCATCACAGGCGCGGTTAGAAAGATCAATAACCAGCGGGAGCTGCCATCTTGAGACTCACGGTTCCATTGCGGTCGGCAGAAACCGTACTCGGCAAACCTCGCCTTACCGAGCAGGGCAATGGCCAGGAGTGACAGCAGAAGCTCCAGAGCCTGCGTGGTCCCGATAGCGGGAACGGCCGTCGAGAAGACAAGTTTCGGAATCACCACTGCGATCAGGAATATGCCGACTGATACGCCCAGCGCCGCAACGGTGCGGGAACTGTTATCAGATGCCATGCGATGACCTGCTTTCACTTTTTGGGGACTGGAGAGTCTGCAATCTAGGGAATTGCAGTCGGCATGTCAAGTTTGGGGGCTTCTGCGAAGGATTTGAGCAGTACGGTCGATCACGGAACGTCAACCAGGAACGACATATCTGCCACCCACCGGATCACCTGCCTGGAGTCAGGTATGTACGGACCTGTATCAACCCGTGGGTAAGCTCTGATATAGATGAGTGCGCCGCAGGCGCGACGCACCCACCTGTAGCACAGGTCGACAGAGACACTACGGACAGGCCGAGAGAGGAGCAAGTGAGATAAATAGATGGTCTATGAGAGTCATCAGGTCGCCCATCGTTACGAGATTGTCCGGAGAGGCGTCTTATCCCACCAAAAACGGTGGTCCGCCGACGTGGGTCGCGGCAGGGTGGAATACTATGGCATCGGTGCCACCGGAGATTAGTTCGCTGCTTGCGAGGTGTCGATCAGAAGATGAAGCTGCCCGACGATGCCTTTCATGTCAGCCGTCTCATATCTGAGCAGCGTTCGGAAGGAGGCCTTGGCCCTGTCGAAATCCGAAAGTTCCAGATAAATCAGAGTAGAGCCCAACCAGGCCTGAGCATAGGTGGAATCGATAGCGATGGCATGTTCACAATCGGCTAACCCCTCGTCGAACTCACCGAGACGGGCGAGGTAATTCCCGCGATTGGCATACGCCTCGGCGGCGTCACCGTTGATCTCCAGAGCGCGATCGCAGTCGAGGACGGCCGAATCCAACTTCTCGAGCGCCGCGTAAACCAGAGCGCGATTGATATACACCTCGTAGTTGTCCGGCTCCAGGCGCTCGGCGGAGTGCATGTCGGCCAGGGCTTCCCGGAATCGGGCCAGGTCCATGAGTGTTATAGCGCGATTTATGTGCGCCAGCACGTTTAGCGAGTCAAGGGCGATGACTTTCCCATACTCTTCGACCGCACGTTCGTACATACCGGTGCGAGCGTAGACATTCCCCCGGTACATAAGAACGTCCTCGTCACTGGGGGCCTGCCCCATGCCGAAAATATCCATCATCCGGGTATCATGGGCATACGCCGATTGAGCCGCCGCAGAACACAGCAGTCCGAAACAGAACAGGAGGCAGAAGACTGCCTCCCTGATCTGCTTGTATATCTTACGAGTCTTCATCAACTCTTATACGTCCCTGTGGATACTGCGCTCCTACTTAAACACAGGGCGCAAACGTTCCACGTTCTCTTTCATCACCGAGAGATAATCTCCCGTATCTGGTCTGTTGCCAC
Organism: uncultured candidate division Zixibacteria bacterium; assembly: GCA_963664195.1. Taxonomy (GTDB): domain Bacteria; phylum Zixibacteria; class MSB-5A5; order GN15; family FEB-12. The sequence continues at coordinate 1,708,751 of OY760907.1, read as the reverse complement.
ACGGATAGAACACTGCGCAGGCAATGCCGCTCTCTTTCAATTTTGCCGCAATAGCGGGAGTCGGATCCCCTTCCCAGATCATCCATTTTGCAGCGTGGTGGCCAAGTTCCTGATCGAAGTCCTTCCACTGCTGAACGCCAGGCATCTCTTCCGGTTCCCACAGTCGGCACTTCAGATTCAGGCCGTATTTCTCAGCGAAATAACCGTAAACCGGGTGTGAGGCAAACAACGGCGTCTTTCCCTTGCCGGCAGTAACTGCTGTAAACGCTTGGTCCAGTGCGATAAGGTCGGCCTCCAAAGAGGCAAAGTTGGTCTCGAACAGAGCGCTGTCGGCAGGCAACAGGCGCTGTAGCTTTGTCTTAATCGCGCGGGCCTGCTCGACCGCATGCAGCGGGTTCATCCAGGTGTTGAAATCGGTCCCTGTATGTGCGTGCTCGCCGCCCGGACCGTGCGAGTGCTTCACCGTAAACGGCATCAACAGGTAGCTGTCTCTGAACGACTCCGACGTGTTGACCAGTTTCGATTCCGGCAGAGATACCTTGTCGGTCCATTTGGCGTAGGTTGCTCCGTTCAGGAAAATAACATCCGCATCCTGATACTCCTTGATGACCTCGGGAGAAGGCATCCAGAACGCCGGGTCCTCGTCGGCGGGAGCAGGAAGATGCACGTCGATCTTGTCTCCACCGATTCGCTCCGCAAAATACATGACCGGATAGTTGACCACATAGACAGACAGCTTCGCTGTTTGCTCCTGCGGCTTGTCGGCACTGTCGGTTTCTTTCGTTCCACACGACACGACCGTCAACGCAGCAACGGCAAGTAGTCCCAATAATGCGACGAGCGACAAGTCGCTCCAGATTGACTTTTGTTTGCTCATGTGACAATCCCCTTGATAATATCTGTTGCTAACGGCAGTGTGATCATCGTCAGCGCCCCGGCAAGCAGAGCGCTCACCGTAACTATCACCACCACTTCTGCGGTCTGCAGCCAAAAAATAGTCATACGGCTGCAACCAAGTTTGAACATGGTAAGCATCTCATTTTCTCGCAAGCGAAATGACAAAAGTAATACCAGAATCAGGAAAAGCGCGGTGGCCACAGCGATGACAACCATTGCGGCATCGAATATCCGCTTAATCTTGAATACCATCGCCATCATTTCGTCGACAATCCGAATTGGTCGGAGTATCTGGGCGGTGGCGTCATCGTTCTCGTACCGACCTTCCAGCAGCGTCCGAGATTTCTTGTCATTCGGAAGAACGATAACGCTCGTAAGCGGTAACTCTTCCGGGTCGGCGTGGAAATGAAACGAGGCCAGGTTGTCCGCGTTGATTTCAGTGTACTGCGGCAACGCGGCGTTGGCAACAACCTGCGAATCGCTCTGCTTCAATACGACCGAGCTGTCGGTTGCAGCCGTCAGTTTCTGGTGACCGTGGCCTATCCCCTCGATAATCCACGCCGTGCGAACATCGACAAACACCACGTTGTCATCCGGTGACTGTGAACGCGCCAAAATACCGACGACTTTCATATTCAACGGGTAGCTTCCCCCGATATCGAAAACGTTTTCCGGGTCGGACATGATCCGGTCACCCGGTTTGAGATCAAGCGCCTCGGCAACATCAGCCCCGATCACACAGTCGCCGAGCACACCAAGATGGTCGCCAGCGGCGATGGTTAGATTCCGGAAGTCGAAATACTCAAGCGTTGTTCCCACCACTGGAAATCCGCGGGCACTGAACCGGACGTGCATCGGAATCGGTGTCGCCAGCCCGCTCTCTGCAATCTTGTGGCTCTCCCTCATCGCAATCGTGTGGGGCGCGTTGGCCTCGAAATAGAGTGCGTTCAGAGTAAGATCAAACCGACTCCCTTTTGCGCCTACTATCAGCGGTGTCGTTTCCGCCCTCGCCAGAAGTTGGCTTTCGAGACGGTCCACGAGAATACTCACCGTGAACGGCAGGTACAATGTGGCCGTGATGCTGATCAGGAGGATTGCTGTCACAACCTTGTGGAAAGCGATGTACCGCCAGGCGAGCAGAAGAATCCGCATCATGCGACACCTTCTTCCCGCAGTTGCTCAAAATCGATCACGCGATCGAATCCTTCGAGCAGACTATGATCGTGGGTGACCATGAGCAAGGTGGCTTTGGTATCGGCGGCGCATTTGAACAGGCTGTCGACAATCTTCGTTTTGTTTTTCGGATCGAGATTGCCGGTTGGTTCATCGGCGAGAATCAGCGACGGATTGGATATCAACGCCCGGCATATCGCGACGCGCTGTTTTTCCCCCTGTGACAACTGCCCGACGAACCGTTTTGATTTGTCACCGAGGCTCATCGAGTCGGCCAACTCATTCGCCCGATTTCGGACTGCCGGCTCAAGAGACATGGAGCGATTGATTAAATACGGGAGGAGAATGTTCTCGTGCACGTTGAGGTATTCGATCAGCTCGAATTCTTGAAACACGAAACCGATCTGAGAACTGCGGAAATCGCGGCGGGCTGAATCGTCCATGCCGGAGACGACGGCATCCCCAACCTTGATCTCACCTGCATCAGGGGTACTGATGCCGGCGATGAGCCGAAGCAGCGTTGTTTTGCCCGAGCCGCTGGGGCCGACAATGGCGGTTTTCGTCCCGGCTGCGATTTCCAGCTTGTCGACTTGCAAACGGAAATCGCTCTCACCGTAACAGAAATCTATGTTCGTTAGTGCAATCATGCTATAGTTCGACTACTCCCTCACGGTCGATTCGAATTTCACCCGTTCCTGATGCAGCACCTGGAGGTCGACAATCTTCCATGCTTTGTCCTCCACGACTATTGAGAACAGAGCCTCGTAGCCGTTGGTTCGCGCATGAATGTGTCCCCAATGTTCAACCGTTCCTTCTACCGTCCAGTTCGCCTTGTAGCCGAAACTTTGGTCGGCATCGGCGAACCGCTTATCGACCTCTTGCCTGTTGCCTTCAAGGATTGTCACATCTTTGATCCTCGACACTGCTCCCCCCTGCTCGGCCATCTCCAGACTCCGGTGCACCTGCAGGTAGACCTCACTCAGCAGTTCACCGCCAACGGAAAGCGCGAGGGCGTCGTAGACATCGCTTTCGGTTCGGTAATCAAACGCGCGATAGACATTCTTGAGCAACGTTTCGAAAATCGCCTCGGCGTCGTTGTCCGACAGATCGGAGCCGAACTTCCACCAGGATTTTTTGTGGTGCGCAACTTCGGTGAGGGGCGGAACCTTCGGTCGCCCGGGATTCTGCCAACGATAGGTCGCCCTATCGGGAGTGAAGCGGAACGCGCCGGTCTTTTCGTACTCGTAGACAATCGACTTGACCGCGGTCATTTGGTCGTTGAACATGTCCCAGGTTATCTCGACGCTGTTCGGCGTCCCCTTCGTGCTGTAGGTCAGAATCACACCCACCCAGGCAGTCACGGCATCTACCGGCACCCTCGGGGGGGTAACTCGAAGGGAATCAAGATACCGCGGGGCGATGAAATCGAGTTGGGTGAGCAACGGCCGCACCGCGAGGCCGTCGATATTGACCGGATTGCGGCGGGTGAAAAGCTCCTTAATGGGGCGTCGCATAGCAAGTTGTTCGAGGGTATCGATAGCGTCGGCATTGTTGTATTTGAGCGTGGCCCAATCTTCGAGGACATAGAACGGCATCAGGATTTCGTGACGGACCTCGAAATCCTCGACATAAATGTAGGTTGAGGCTTCGGGGGTGTCCTGCCCCTGGCTGCCGGTCCGTGCGAGGCTGTCGCTGAGACGCCAGAGGTCTTGGAGGGCAGGTGTTTTGGTGGAGTCCTGCGCATGCGCGACGCTGCCGAACATGAGCGTGAGCAACAGAGCGAATATGAGCGGGATGATTCGCATATCTACCGTCTTATACACGTGACTTTGAGTGCCGCCGGGGACTGTTCTCACGTGGGTAATGTACGGGCCTCAACGACGGGTGTCAAGGTTGTGGGAGAGTGAATACTAAGAACTACCGCCGACCAGTTCAACAGTCGAGAAATCACGATAGAGTGAACTCAGATTCCCGGCGCTGGTAGCCGCTAGCTAGCTTCTGCGCGCCAGCAAGTCAGATCAGCTAGGCGAAGTACACGAAAGCGAGTGCTGCCAACGTTATTACTACGATGTAAGTGAACTGCACTTTCGAGTGGGTCAGTCGACACTCTCCTCCGGCAAATTTGGCGGGTCTGTACAGAATTTTGTGTAAGCAGCCTTTTCACGGTTGTCAGATTCTTCCCTCAAACATGATGCTGAAGTGGTTGAGTGCCGCCACCCAGTCTTTGATCGGTCGTTTCCACTTCATCGAGATTCTCTGTATCGCCAAATACAGCACCTTCCTCACCGAGTCGGCGGTCGGAAACGAGCCGCGATTTCTCGTAACTTTCCGCAGCTGAGCGTTCATCGATTCAATCGCATTAGTCGTATAGATAACTTTCCGAATCGCCGGCGGATAGTCAAAAAACGGAATGATGTTCACCCAGCAGGATCGCCACGAGCGCGCGATTTGCGGGAAGCTGTCCTCATACCGGGCCTCAAGCGCGGCCAGGGCCTCCTCGGCGGCCTCCACGTTGGGCGCCGAATAAACACTCTTGAGATCGGCGGCCACCGCCTTGCGCTGTTTCCAGGAGACATACTTCAGCGAGTTGCGCACCATGTGCACGATGCACAACTGCACCTGCGCCTTCGGATAGGCCGCCTCGATCGCGTCGGGGAAACCGCTCAGACCGTCCACACAGGCAATCAGGATGTCCTGCACCCCACGGTTCTTCAACTGGGTCAGCACGTTCAACCAGAACTTGGCCCCCTCGTGCTCGCCGACCCACAACCCCAGTAACTCCTTGCCGCCCTCACGGTTGATCCCCAGAGCCAGATACACTGCCTGGTTCTTGATCTGCCCGCTGTGACGCATCTTCAGGTGGATGGCATCAAGGTACACGATCGGATACACCGGCTCCAACGGACGGTTCTGCCACGCCGTCACCTCCTCCAAAACTGCGTCCGTCACCGCCGATATCAACGCCGGCGACACGGCCGATCCGTACATCTCCTCAAGATGACCCTGGATATCACGGGTCGAAAGCCCACGAGCATACAGCGCCAGTACCTTGTCGTCGAAACCCGGCAGGCGACGCTGATGCTTTTTGACCAGCTGTGGCTCGAACTGGCCGTTGCGGTCCCGGGGAATCGCTAAGTTCACATCCTCGGCCCCGGTCTTAACTGTCTTGGTGGTCTTGCCGTTGCGGGAGTTGCCGCTGTTGCGGCCCTCGGGGGCTTTGGGGGGGTAGCCCAGATGGTGCGTCATCTCGCCTTCGAGGGCGCGTTCGTAGACGCGTTTCGTAAGCGCTTCGAGAAGACCGCCCTCGCCGACTATCTCCTCGGGCGTCTTCCCGGCGATCATTTCATCGATAAGCTTGTCTGCATTGTCGAGCTTCTTGGCCATGCGTATCCTCCTTCAATCCAATATACATCATGGCCGCTTACACAAAAATACTTACATGCCCAATTTGGCATAGTCATATTTTGTCGGGTTGTCTTGAAAGACAAACCTTCCTTTTTTGTCATAGAGTCCCCAAGCTTTCTCAATAGCCACAACGACTCGCCTTGCCTCTTGAGATCGTCTGTAGTGATTCAATTGGTTAAGAAAGGTGACTAGCGCCAACAGCAAGATGATCGCACCGACGAAAACTTTCAAGTACAGGGCAACTGAAGGATCAATGCCGACACGGACAGTGCCTGGCTGCTCGACCAGCACGAATTTCAAAGGGACTACGGCCAGAGCGATCAGCGTAGATAAGTGCGTTATACCCGAGAATGTCTGGTTCCAGTGGTGTCTGATGTTCGTCCATTGAGTTTGATAAACCTGCTTCTCAATGTCGTAGGCATTCAGTTCAGTAGTTTCGGCCATAGCGTTCCTCTAGTTTCCCCTGATGACTCAGGAATACAAACGGCTGGTCCTGTGTCTTAACGGTGACTCTGTGACTCGAGCGTATCTCGCTCAGTGCTCCAAATACTTCATAGGCTGAAACTCGACCATCGCTAGACCTTCCGCCAGGCTTGACTAAACTGATACGGTGCTCCGTGATCGAGGTTTCGGACAATGTATCGACTAAGGTCACCAATGTCGGCAGGGTCTCTCGCGTTGCCACTGACAACACGTGCACTCCAGCGCAAATACTCGCCCCTGCGGTTATGGTTTCAAGTGCGCGCTCATAAGAACCGATGTTCCCGACAAAGGAATCGTGTACTCTCTTTGGGCCGTGCAAAGATACTGCAAGAACCATCTGTTCCGCCATCTCAAGAGCACTCAGCACAGCCTCCGGATTGGATCCATTTGTTGAAAGCACAACGGTCCGTCGATCACTCCCACAAAGAGATACGATCTCACTCAGACTGGGATGCAGTGTAGGCTCCCCACCGGTGATTGTCACTCTCGCCACCTGATCGAGAACCTCGTGAGCACTGCGCGCCAACACTTCGGGGTCAATGTGAGCAACTCCATTCGCTTTTGCATCGGCAATACATACTCGACAATGTGAGTCACATGCGTTAGTGATTTCGCAGCACAACTCTTGAGGATTCGAGGTCAGGAATCGGTCAACCTCGTCCAACGAGACCCCGGGACCAGGGACATAGCGCAGATACTCGCCGGCCCCATTCCCGACGTTTGGTCGAAGTGAGACGCCGTCTTCCAGTTGCGTCGATGCTACCAAAAACCAGTCATGCTCTGGGCTATATGTACAGTACAGAGTCCGCGCCACTTACATCAGTCTCCAGTAGGGTGATTCGCACGTCGCTGTCCGAGCCTCCAAAGGTGAGCGATCGATGTTCCACCAGTCTTCCAACTCCGTAATTAGGGTGCGGAATTCAGCTAACCAAGCGAGTGTATCTCTCATGACGTCCCTTCAGGTTGAGTACCACATGAGTGTCCCCAGCATACGATAACTCAACATACAACAAATGGACCCGTGAGTCAACAACCGACAAGCTGCGTGAGAGATCAAACATAAAAACCGCCCGCGTCCGGAAGACCGGAAACAGCCAAGCGTCAGGCCCAAACAAGTTTGAGCCTGCCACCCGGATTCAGATTCCCTGTTCGCCAAAACACTTGTCTTCATCAACTCTGATATCGCCTCCCCCCTCTGGGTGGCCCCCTCAAACTTGCTTTGGGGGGGCATTAGGTCATTGACAGATAATCACGATCGATGAAGATTGGTCCGGCCCCTAAACCCTCCCAATCTCTGAAGCTCGACCATTCCCAGTCCTCGGGGCTTTTGACCAAGCCCGCCCTGACAGGATTGTTGTGTATGTAGCTAATAGCGGACCTGACTACAGTCTTACTGACGATATTCCGATCATACCCGCCACCCTTCTGCCAGAATCGATACGGTCTGTCTTTGACACCTGTTCGGAACTGCTCCAATTCGCCACAACTCGATTCACGCGCATCTCTGATGACCTTGCGGGATACGGACTGCTTGATGCTCTGCAGAATCGCGCCAAGGTCATACTCCGGCCTGGTGGGGTACAGGAGTAGATGAACGTGGTTCGGCATGAACACATAAGCCCACAGATGAACCGAGTACTGGTCTCTCATTGCGGAGATGGTCTGACACAGATAGTCACAGTATTGACGACGCATTAGAAACCGGCGATTCTGAAAGCAGGAAAACGTTAGCTCGTGAGCGTGGCCGGGAGCATTTAATTGTACTCGCTTGCCCATATTGATAATGTGCTGCGTTTCAGGCCCAAACAAGTTTGAGCCTGCCACCCGGATTCGGATTCAACAATCCCCAAACATCTGTCTTAGGCAAATCTGACGACACTCTCTCCCCTCTGGGTGGCCCCCTCAAACTTGCTTTGGGGGGGCAATTCAATGTCACTACCGAGATTCCCCAAACTCAAGTCCAACATACAACAAATGGACCCGTGAGTCAATAACCCGAAGGCTGTGTGAGGGTCCAAACAAAAAAAGCCCGCCTCTAGAATAACCAGAGGCGGGCGTGAGACTTCGACAAGCTCAGCCTGACTTTCTAGTTTGCTCAGCCTGACTAACTTATTAAGTCCTCAGATCAAATCTAATCAACCTATCAAGCTTTTCCCTCAAGCAACCGGGCGCGCGTGAATGCGATCAGACCGCCGGCGTCGATAATCGCCTGGCGAGCCGGGGGAAGCGGCGTAATCGCGAACTCTTTGCCCTTCGTCACGTTCTTCAAAACGGTGCCGCTGATTTCAAGCTCGTCACCTTCGTCGGCCTCAATGTCCGGGCAAATCACCATTCCCAAGCCGAGGTTGATACCGTTCTGAAGGAATATCCGCGCGAAATGTTTCGCCACGACCACCAGGTCGTAGCCCTTAAGACAGGACGCGGCCTGTTCGCGCGAGGAGCCACAACCGAAGTTCTCGTTTGCAACAATAAAGCTGCCCTTTTCAACGGCACCGTCGGTCAGCTTCTTGTTGAAATCTTCGGCATCGGCAAATGCATATGCCGGCGTCTCTGTCGGCAACACGGTCGCCATGTAGCGACCCGGGTAGATAATGTCCGTGGAGACGTCATCGCCAACTTTGAATACGACTTTACCCATCTTAACGACCTCCTTCTCTCGGATCGGTTATCACTCCGGTGATGGCACTTGCGGCAGCCACAACCGGCGAACAGAGGTAAACCTCTGCCTTCGGGTTGCCCATGCGGCCTTTGAAGTTTCGGTTTGTCGTCGCCAGGGCCACTTCGGTGTCGGCCAGCGCTCCCTGGTGTACCCCCAGACAGGGGCCACAACCGGGGTTGCAGACAACAGCACCGGCATCGGCCAGGTCAGAGAGATATCCGAGATCGAGAGCCTTGCGGTAGATACGCCACGAGGCCGGGAATACCAGCATTCTCGTGAAACGATCAACCTTCTTGCCTTTAAGAATCTTCGCGGCAGCAGCCAGATCATCGAGACGACCGTTGGTGCACGAGCCGATCACAATCTGGTCAATCTTCGTACCAACAACCTCATCGATATTCTTGATATTGTCGACCGTGTGCGGACAGGCAATCTGCGGCACCAGCGTCGAGGCGTCGATTTCGACTACCTGCACGTACTCGGCGTCGTCGTCCGGACCGAAGATGTCTATCTTGTCCGTCACGCCCGCTTCTTCTTTCAGATAACGCAGCGTCTCTTCATCCGGCGGAACGATACCGGCAGTAGCGCCAGCCTCGACCGACATGTTGGAGCACACGAGGCGACCGGAGGTCGGCATGGTCTTGAAAGCCTCACCGTGGAATTCGAGCACCTTGTAGTTAGCACCCTCGGATGATATCTTACCGATCAAATGAAGAATCAAGTCTTTCGGCCCGACGTTCTCCTGGAACTGACCGTTGACCACGACTTTGATCGTCGCGGGAACTTCGACGTTCAGCACGTGGCCCAGTGCCCAGACGGCTGCCATATCGGTGGCACCGATGCCAAACGCAAACGCGCCAAGGGCACCGTGAGTAGTAGTGTGACTGTCGGTACCGACAACCACACCGCCCGGACGGACATAGCCGGACTCCGGCAGAATCTGGTGGCAGATGCCGCCCTCGTCGCCACGGATATCGTGGAACTTGGTAATCCCCTGCTCGCGGACGAAATCACGAAGTCGCTTCTGGTTGCCGGCGGTTTTCGCACTTTCGGCGGGGACACGATGGTCAAAAATAATCGCGATCCGGCTCGGGTCCCATATCCTGGCCTCAAGTCCCGTGTCTTTGTATATCTCTCTGAACTGGTTCATGGCCATAGCGCCGTTTTCGTGTGACATCGCCAGTTCTACTTCCGGTTCGACGACATCACCGACGGCTACCGACGGTTTCCCGCAGGCTTTAGCCAGTACCTTCTGAACGTATGTCATTCCCATTGAGAATGCTCCTTAGATGGAAAGTTGATTTGTCGTATGAATTAGATAACCGCCTTGTCTTTCAGTGCTTTCAAATCGTCGGCCGTGTATCCGAGTCCTGAGAGGATTTCTTCGGTGTGGGCCGACAAACGCGGCGGTGCAGTTTCGACTTTCGCCGGTGTCTTGGAGAACTTTGCGGAGAGGTTGAAAATCTCGATATCTCCGATCTCCTCTTCCTTCACCTTCACTATCGTCTCGCGGTGCACTACCTGAGCACTCCGCAGAGCTTTCTCAAGACCGAGAATATCACCCGAGGGGATGCCTTTGGCATTCAGGGCATCCACCCAGTGCACGGTCGAGTTCTGCGTGAGCTTCTCCTCCAGGATCGGTGTCAGTTCCTTGCGGTTGCCCTTGCGAGTATCACGCTCCTGGAATCGGGCATCGGTTTTCAACTCGGGAACGCCAACTACGTCGCAGAGATCTTCCCACTGCTTCTGCTGATTGGCGGCAATGTTGATGAAACCGTCCTGTGTGCGGAACGCTCCCGAGGGAGCAGCCGTGAAATTGTCGTTGCCCATCGGGATCGGAGCCTTGCCACCGATCAACAGATTGGCTGCCACCCATCCCATGAGCGGCATGATCGAATCAAGCAGGGCGATGTCAATCTGCTGACCTTCGCCGGTCCGTTCGCGATAGAAAAGCGCCGCCATGACGGCAAACGCGGCGTTCAGGCCGCCGACCGTGTCGCAGACCGGAAATCCTGCCCGCAGCGGGTGCAGGCGTTCGTCACCGTTGACATCCATAGCGCCCGAGAGCCCTTGGATGATCTGGTCGTAGGCCGGCTTCTTGGCATCGGGACCGGTCTGGCCGAACCCGGAAATGGCACAGTACACCAGTTTCGGATTGATCTTTGACATTTCTTCCCACGAGAAGCCGAGTCTTGCCATAACGCCGGGTCTGAAGTTTTCGACTACCACATCGGCCGTTTCGAGCAGCTTGCGGAAGATGTCCTTGCCTTCTTCGGCCTTAAGGTTGAGCGTGAGTGATTTCTTGTTTGAGTTCTGGGCGAGAAAGCTCGTACCCATCATCTTCTTGTTGAGATCAGGGACATTGCCCAGTCTTCGGGCGAGGTCACCGCTGCCAGGCACCTCGATCTTGATAACTTCAGCTCCAAGCAGGGCCAGGTGCAGAGTGCAGAACGGCCCGGACAGCACGTTGGTCATGTCGAGTACACGGATGTTTTCCAACAGTTTCATGACGGTTCTCTCATTCAACCTTTCTTGAAATCAACAATTGAACCGGCTTTCAGGACTGCACCGGGGAGTTCACGACCGAAGAAGTCGCTCACCTGCTTGGCTACATTCAGAAGGCTGGCCAGTTTAATATCTTCACGGATGCCCATCCGTTGTAGCGAATGCACCAGATCCTCGGTGCTGACATTGCCGGCGGGCAGTTTGGTGAAGGGACATCCCCCCAGACCACCGTAGGCCGATTCAAACGAGGTCACCCCGCTCTTGAGAGCGGCGTAACAATTGGCAAGGCCAAGACCGTACGTGTTATGGAAATGGCACGTAAGTTCAACCTCAGGCTCAAGGTCGCGAATAGCGCTGAACAACTCTTCGACCTGCATCGGTTGACCGTGACCGGCCGTGTCGGCCAAGCTGATGTTCCGAATCCCGGCTGAGAGATACTCTTTGACTATCCCCAGAACTCTCTCTTTCGGAATCGGCCCTTCGAAGCCGCAGCCAAAGGCCGATTGAACAGACACCTGCACCCGTTTGCCGGCTTTGAGAACAGATTTGGCCATCGCTATTATGCGGATCTGGGCTTCGGAGGTTGTCATGCGGGTATTCTTCTGGCTGTGCGTCTCGCTCGCGGAAACGCCCATGCAGAACATCTCCACACCGCAGGCCATGCCGCGCTCAAGCCCTTTTTCGTTGAGCACCAACCCGGACAGAACAACGTTCCCCGGCTTGTTTCCGGCAGCCGAAAAATGCTCAAAGAGCTTGTCGGAGTCGGCCATTTGCGGCACAGCTTTGGGGTTGACAAAAGACCCGAGTTGAACGATGTCAATTCCGCTTTCCATCACCCCGTCAATCCAGCGTATCTTGTCCTCAAGCGGTACCAGCGTCTTCTCGACCTGTAAACCGTCGCGAGGCCCCACTTCGTGAATGCAGATAGTATTTTTCGTCATAAGAACCTGTAGTGTATCATCTGATTGTATACAGAGTATTGGCTAAGGAGTAGCCTTTGAATTTTCTTTGATCGGACAGCGTGACGTTTTCATCGTTCCATCAATAGCCTGTCAGGAGCGCAATCCTCTACAACTAAACGACTATCTCTTTTTCTCCCTGATTTGTCAAGACAATCCGGACCGAAAAGGCTCGAAAAACGCGGGAAAATGGAGGATTCTTGTAGCTCGGGCGGATTCGGAGCGCTTAAACAACCAAACCTGATGAAATCGAACCCTGCCTGCGGCAGTTGTGATGGCGTATCACGGCTCTAACGTGCTAGAAAATCACAAACGCTCAAACGCCGTAACCTCTTGACTCTGCCGCTCGTAGTCCCGTTTATACACGAAACAGAAACACTACCAATCGTCACCGATATACTGAGTCAGTATCGATGCCACGGAAGGAACCCCACATGCGCTTGATTTATGCCCTCGTGCTCCTCGCCCTCGCCACAGCAGTGATAGGAGGATGCTCCCCGTCCGAACCGCAACAGATGACCCTGAATGTCCCACAGGCCTACGATGTCGAGACTATTCAACAATATGAGGCGCTAATCCAGACCGGATATGCATACCTCGACGACGACAATCTGGACAGTGCGCTCGCCTCGTTTGCCGGGCTGGCCGAACTGATCCCGGGTGCCAAATACAATCATTATCATATGGCCTGTGCCTACGGTCGTACCGGCGACAAAGACAAAGCGCTCGAGGAAATCAAGAAGCTCGTCGATTCCGGCTGGGAGTCCACCGATGCCCTCCAGGGTGACACCGATCTCGGAATCCTTCAGGATGACGAAGCATTCGAGGCCCTGGTTGATAAGGCACGCGCTAACAGCGAGACCGCAATGGCCGGGTTTGCCTTCCGTATGCCCGAACTTGATACCGCCGATCTGGCGTTCGATTCCGAGGAAGCTCTCGGCCATTGGCGCGACTCGGTAGGCACGGTTGCGCGCTACAACGGCAACATCTGGCACGAATCCGAGACCATGGCCGCTAATGTCGATCAGACCGTGCGCTACCTGGCCTGCCTCCGTGATCTTAAGAAGGGCGACAGCACGTTTGACTATGGATTTGAACGGGTGCAGGCGGCGGCGCGACTGCAATCGCCGTACTCCCCCTGGGGGCCAGCCACGGAATGCGTCACCAAGGAAGCTGACCATTACCTGACCACCTCCCCTTCGCAGGAAAACTCCGATCACGCCAACTTCCTGGCCGGGTTTGCCTGGACCGCACGGACTTTTGAGCCGGAATCGGCACTGCGCATCGAATCGCTGAAAAAAGCCAATACGTATCTGAAGAATATCTCCGGCGAGGGTGAGTTCGGAAAGGCGGGCGCTGTCCTGGCTCTCGCCAACGACCTTGAGCTGGCAGGCGATGCCGACGCCTCAACTTTCGACGACCGCATTAAGGCTGCTCTCGAAGGCACGGCGGACAACGGCTGGGTGAAAATGATCGTGAGCAACCGCATGCAGGACGAAGCGCTCGGCGCTCTGTGGCCAATTGAGCTGAACGCCAAGGATGTCGACGGTAAGGATGTCAAGCTGTCGGACTTTGCTGGCAAGGTACTCTTGCTTGATTTTTGGGCGACCTGGTGCGGCCCGTGCCGTCAGGAACTTCCGGGACTTGCGGCAACTTACAAAGCGCGACACAAAGACGGGTTTGAAGTTCTCTCAGTCTCACTAGACTATTCACAGCAGGTATCGGTTGACGATCTCAGAAAGTTCACAAAGGAAAACGGGTTGAACTGGCGTCACGTGTACGAAGGTAACGGTTGGCAGTCGGAGATCGCCGGACGTTATTTCGTGAACGGTATCCCGGCTCCGTTCTTGATTGGTCGCGACGGGAATCTGTATGCGACGGGCGAAGCCTGTCGTGGCGAGGAGCTTGCCGGAACGCTCGAGGCAGCGCTGGCGGAGTAGGCGTCTGATACATTAGATTCAGATTGAGTAGATAGCGGCCCCTTCAAGATTACTTGTAGGGGCCGTTCATTTCAACTCTATGCAGTCTGATTCCTACTCCGGGTGGCCCCTTCAAACTTGTTTGGAGGGGTATCTACGTCAAAGACAAGAATTCTGGTTCAACTCCAATTGGCCCGTTCCCCAGCCCCTCGTGGTCTCTGAAGCTTGACCATTCCCATTCCTCAGCAGCGTCTACCAGTCCGGCCCTCACAGGATTGTTGTGCATGTAGTCAATTGCCCCCCTGACCGCTACTTTGCTAACGATATTCCTATCATAGCCACCACCGCTTTGCCAAAATCGATACGGATGATTCTTCGTACCGGAAGCGAACTGCAACAACCGTTCGTTTGCTAGTTCCCGGGCATCTCTAATAGCCCGGCGTGAGACAGACTGCTTCATGCTCTGCATGATCACACCAATCTTGTAATCAGAGCACGTAGGATAGATCAGAAGATGAACGTGATTCGGCATAAAAACGTATGCCCAGAGATGAAATCGGTGGCGAGCTTTGGCTGCCTCAATTGCCGAGCAGAGATACTCGCAGTGCCGGCGACCTCTCAAAAAGTCACGGTTTCGAAAACATGAGAATGTCAGCTCATGTGCGTGGCCCGGGGAATCAACTTGTTGCCGGTCTCCCATACGAATCCCCAATCTTGGATCCGGTCCAAACAAGTTTGAACCGGCCACCCAAACATTTAACCTCGAAGAGTGAAAGGTCTGATGCCGCTTTCAACTATTATCACCCTTTTCTGACGGCCCGATTCCAAGCTGTGTCCACAAGCTTGTGCACATCGTCTTTCAATGACTCTGCTTCGACATGAAAGTTGATGACGTCACCCTGAGAGAACTTAGATCCCTTCCTGAGTGATGACAGGGTTGGATACTCGGGATAGTCACCCTTCACGTCGATCGCCATCTTGGTCTTCTGTGCGTACAAACGGGCGAACCAGCTTCCGTCACGTCGAAAGTATACATAGTCACTACTAAACGTCAGCTCCAACTCATCAAAGGCAGACTCCGCGTATTTGTAGGCATCCCGGTATAGTGCACGAACTTGCGAATCCTGTATCTTTCTGAGATGAAAAGACAGATCCTTTTGGGTTTCTCTACTAGCGGTCAATTTGTGGTTCTCCTTTCATTAATGCGACTTTGACACAGCACCCAGCACCACTCAACTAGTGAGACTACCAGTCCGGGTGGCCCCTTCAAACTTGTTTGGAGGGGGGGAACTTCCGAACTCTCAGGGATCATCTGTCTACTCGCATGAGCTGTCCCCCCCATACGATCATCAAAGATAGCCAATATAGCCTGATCTGTCAATAACACGCACGCGCACAAAAAAAGGCCCGGAGTTGTACGTCTCCGGACCTTCGTCTGTCAGCCCGTATTATTCAGGCTTCAACAATCCATCAGATCATCCGCCGGCGCCTTCTACGTTCGAGGGTTTCCCTTTAAACGCGCCGCCGTAGGAGTTCTCTCTATCCACCAAGATCGGTCGGCAATCTATCACGGGACCCCTCGTGTGTACTCTGGCGTTTTGCGATTCAATCACTTCATGGCCCGCCTCGGTCCATCCCTTGAGACCGTCTTCGTAACAGAACACGTTGCTCATCCGAAGGCCTTCCAAACGCTCCACCGCCTGCGCCGCCAGCGTGCAGTCGCCGCCGTCAGAATATACGACAACCATAGAATCCGGGTTCATCACCCCCGCCACACGAAATACGAGCGATCCCAGCGGCGCCGTCTTGGCTCCCGGTATGTGGTTCATCTCGTATGCAATGTCACCGCGGACATCAAACAAAGCCAGCGGGCCGGTCTGAAGCCGCTTGTTCAATTCCTGAGTATTCATCGTTTTCATTCCATACACCTCACGTAGAGTACTAATATCTATATTATCCTATATACAACCAAAAGAAAGCCCCCACAGTTCCCGGAGTCTCTTTCCGGATCCTGTGAGGGCTTTTAGACAGCCGACATGGGGGCTAAATCATTATCGGGCAGAGAGTATCTGCGGTTCGTCCGCCGTTTCTACCAGGGTGCTCTTCCCCTTGCGGGCTGCGTGGCAGGTGGAACATTCCGCCAGAAGTTCCTTGCCAGCATTGACCGATTCCTGCTTGTGACACTCTATGCACGTTCCGTGCATAGCCTCGCTGAAGCTGCACGCGTAGACGAGATTATCCCCTTCGTCCGGCGGCGTCTGGTGCCAGATGTCCTTTTCATGACAGGCCAGACAGGACTTGGTGGTCGACGCGACGCGCGCCTCACCGGCCTTATGACAGACGTCACAGCTTCGATTCTCCGGATGCCACCCGGTCAGTTTTTCCTGTGTCGCCACGAACGCGAAGTGCCCCGTGTGGTCGAAGATAGAGCTCGGTTCGACCATATGCTTGTGACATCGCGAGCAGGAGGTCGCGTTGTCTTTCGGAAGAGAGACGTGATGACACTTCACACACCCGGTGTCACCGCCCATCCGCTTCTGGTGCTCAGCATGCGGGAAACTGCACGAGAATCCTCCCCGGTCACCGTCGATACACAGCACCGCACGGGCAGCGTCGATTCCGGCCGATGGTTGCACCGGGAGGGCGCTCAGATCGGGTAATGAAAAGGCCGGGTACATCATGACGAACGCAAGGGGGATCACAAATACGCCTATGAGCGAGACCCGATGCAAACTGTCGGCAAGTGCCGTGTTCCATACGTGAGACAGCGAGTCAAAATCGGCGTGGAACAACTCACGGAAGGTCTTGCGGGCTTTCCAGCCATCATCGAAGATTGCAAAGTGCTCCACCACGTACAGGAAGACAAGTCCGGCTGCCGCAACTACGCCAAGCCCGACCGCCCATTCCGCAAGAGAGGGGAAGTAGAGTTCTTTGGCATCGTGGAAGTAACCGAATATGCCGACATCGAGACGGTTCAACGCCAGACCAAATGCAGCGGAGAATGCCGCGACGCCGAGCGCAACGGGGCTTTGTCGCGTCTTGCGAATCGCCACCAGCATAATCGGAAGAACGGCCGTGAGACCTAATTCAATACCGTATAGCCAGCTTTCCCATGTTCCGGCGGTCAGCGTCTCCCAGAGACCGAGTTGGAACAGATCGACTATCTTCAGCACCAGATACACGCCGAGGATGGAAGCTGCAATAACCGCCAGCCTGCTGAGGTTGGGCATCTCTGTACCGTGAACAACGGTGGGTTTGATGCCCGACAACGGATCGGAAATCACGCAGACACGGCCATCGATGTTCGCTGCCTCCGGCCCAAACACCGGCTCCGGATCATACCAGCGCGCGTACAGGATGCGCATCAGCACGACCACCATCATGCCGGCTCCCATGGCCGACAGGATAAAGAAGAACGGCAGCATGTTCGAATACCAGAGAGCATGAAGTCGGGTCGGTGTTACCAGAAACAGCGAACCCAGCGACGAGTGGTGCAGGCTCGAAAGCGAGATGCCAACCACTACCACACCGAAAGCAATCCGGTGCAACCATCGGACAATCTTCTCCGCACGGAACCGTTCAATGAACACCGGCAACAGTTCGATTGACGTCACGGTGAAATACAACAGCACACACCAGAAGACTTCAAACAAGAAAGAGTGATGGTTCCACATGAGGATCGGATGCCAGAATCGTTGCGGCAAACCGATGTCAAAGAGCAGCGCCGTGCAGGAACATCCGTAACCGAGGAACGCGATTAGAATCGCCGGTTTCACGTACGGTCGGAATCGTTCAAGTTTGAGCACATAGACCAGCAATCCGACCGTGAAGCCACTCGTGGACAAAGCCACACCGGCCACCATATTGAATACTTTCCACAGCCCCCACGGCATACCGTCGGAGAGGTTCGTCGTGGCGCCCAGACCGAACCAGAGACGAAACACGGCTGCCACCAGCCCGGAGAGGGCTATGATCCAGAATATGTCTTTGATGTGACGTGTGTTCCTTGTCATCAGTGCTCGTCTCCTGATTTATGGTCATCGGCCCCTTCACCGGCCAGTTTCATTCGTCGACGGATCACCCAGTTCACCGCCAGCAATCCTACCGCAACCCCGCCGCCGATAAGCGGTGTCTTCTCGATCATCGGGGTGGTGATCGACGGAATCCCGGCCTCCACCGCCTCGGACCAACCCAGTTCGTTCAGGTCGACATCCGACACATAGAGCACCGAAGTACCACCGAACTCATGTTCCCCCCAGATATGTTGCATGTATCCGTCCGGGTTGGCATCGATTCTTGCGTGTGCCTCCTTGAGAAGGTCTCCACGCTGCCCGAGTTTTAGAGCACCGTTAGGGCAGGCGCCGACACAACCCGGCAGTTCGCCGTCACGGAGCCGGTCGATACACATATCGCACTTCCGTACCAGCGGCACGGTCTTATCCCACTCGTACCGTGGGACATGGAAGGGGCAGGCCAACATGCAATAGCGGCAACCGATGCACTTGCTGTCATCGTACACCACCGGCCCCTCTTTGGATTTTGTGAGTCCGCCGACGAGACAGGCCGACACGCAACTGGGATCTTCGCAATGCATACAGGCCAGGCGGGCAAACCGCCCATCGCCGACGTCGTCAATGGCCATGAAACGATTCGCTGAAAGACCATCGCGGCTGGAGAGCCGGTCTTTGTCGGCACGCCGGCCGTCAAGTTCGTTGACTTCCAGACAGGCCGTCACACAGCGCTCGCAGCCGGTGCATTTTGTTACATCAACAAGAATAGCGTACATCAGACTCGTGCCTCCTTGCCGTAAAGGGCCTCGGCCACCTGATCACCGGCGCCGGGTCGCAGTTGCCAGTGGAGCTGAGAAATGCGGTCAAAAAAGAACAGCACCACATGCGACAGCTTTGTAAATGGCATCGCAATGAGCAGCAAGTTGGAGCTCAGCAGGTGAACCAGCATCATCGACTCCCATGAGAATAGATTGACATTCGGGTGGGAGGCCAAGTATCCGGACGCAAAGGGGACGAAGATCAGGATCAACAGGGCATAATCCATGAACATGCTCATCGCACGCAAACGCCCGATGAACAGGCGACACGCGAACAGGGCGACAACACAGGCCAGAGTAAATAGCGTCAGGATATCCCCCAATCCGCGACCGATCGCCGGCAGATTATACCCGACAAGACTCTCCCACAACACAATGTGGTCCGTTAACAGGACCGGCACCGCAATCACCCCAATATGAAACAGGTACGACGTAATCGAGAAGAACCGCGTACCGGGTATCAAGTGCTTCACGGGAACTGCCCAACTGGTCGCCTCCACGGCGATCTTCTTCCATGGCACATTCCGCAGTCTCCGTCCCTTGTTCAGTACAAGGGAGTATATCTGGACGATGACGAGCCTGAGAAGGCCCAGCAGCATCACCATAAATGAGAATGCAAATAACGGTCCTTTTGCGAAACTAATCCACTGTTCCAAGGGTCCTGCCTCTCCTGACTATTGAGTTTTCTCCGGGCGTTCGAGACGGTTCACATCTCGAACATTGCCGCCTCTTCTTGTCTTTCCCGGGGTGATTTGGCCCCGTCTATGATTATCGCCTTGAGCAGGAGGTCATGGAGGCCCATCACCTTGCACGGCAGCTTGTAATACTCGACAAGTTCTTTGAGCTGCTTCTTGCAGTTGGCGCACGGAGCGATGCAGATTTCGGCACCGGTTCGTCTGAGCTGCTCGGCTTTTACCTTGCCGCCGATATTCATCCGGTACTCGTAGATTTCATCCACCGACACGAGACCGCCACCAC
This sequence comes from uncultured candidate division Zixibacteria bacterium, assembly GCA_963664195.1. Classification (GTDB taxonomy): domain Bacteria; phylum Zixibacteria; class MSB-5A5; order GN15; family FEB-12. The sequence continues at coordinate 1,688,945 of OY760907.1, read as the reverse complement.
CGCCGCAACAGTAGTTGTTCACCCCATGGGGTTCCATTTCGACGAAGTCCGACACAAACGATTTGAGGATCTTTCGCGGCTGCTCGACCACCCATCCGGAGCGAGCGATATTGCACGGGTCGTGGTAGGTAACCTTCTGGGTGATGATGGTCGGATCGAGCTTGATCTTGCCCTTCTCAAGACAATCAAGCGTGTACTCCATGAAGTTAGTAACGTTGTATGGATTCTTGCCTCCGAATACCGGCACGAAATCATGAGCCGAACGGGATGCATGGCCGCACTCGCCGATTAGCAATTGCTTGCCTTTGAGACGGTCCACCTCCGCCACCAACCGTTTGATGATCTTCTCCAGGTGCCAGTCGCTGTAGAACAGACCGTAGTTGATGCCGTCGTAGTTACCGGTACCAATTGTCCATTTATCCCAATCGCCCGCAGCGTACAACACCGCCGCGTTACCCATCAGCGTCTCCGGCTCCATCAGGTAATCACTGACCGCGCAGAAGAACACATAGTCGCGGTTCTCCTTATCGACCGGGAATTCAGGCTTGATGCCGAGAATATCGTTCATCTCTTCGGAAAGGAATCCGAGCGTGTCAAGCAGAGCGACTTTCGGGACTTTCGACGTATTGCGTGTCTCCCCTTCAAGCTGTTCGCGCACACTCACCTGGAGGGCCTTGGGGACGATGCCGATAAGACTCAGCACGTACCTCCCCAATCGAGTCACCAGACCGTGGTCGACACCCATCGGACACTCCATCGTGCAGCGTCGACAGGCCGTGCAGCGGTAGAACAGATCCAGCATTTCATCAATCACCGCATCGGTGAGTTCAAATCCGCCGGAAAACCTCGCCTTGAGCCAGCCACCGATTGTGAAGTACCGCTTGTAAACATCCAGGAGGAGGTTGGTGCGATAGCACGGGATATCCTTAGGATCACCCGTGGCCAGAAAAACCGGGCAGGTCACCGCGCACCGGTTGCATTTGGCATTGGAAGTACAATACGAATCCAGCAGCGGCTTGTAATCGGTGTAGCTCAGTACCGCCGCAAACGCCTCAAGAAATCTCTCGACCCGTTTTTCTGTGATCGGGTTCTCGATGTAATATGGATAGGATTGTGTTCCAACCGTCTCCACAGATGTCGCATCAGCCATTTCAATTCTCACACCCATTAAGGTTTTGTCTTCACTTCTGCTTCATTCCCACACAGAGGATTGCAAATGCCGTACCAATCCGCTCGTGTGAGTTCGCACCACCAAGTGCCGGGTGGCCTCCAGCAAGTCGGTTTTCGACGAGCCTATAATGTGATATGGCGATTTTGCCCGATAATGAGATTTTGGTGCTTCTTATCATGGCCGGAGACACAACCGACGATGTGCTCTGTACTGGAGGTCTCCGGATGTCGCAAGTGTTGCAACGTTTCGATGCGATGCAACAGGTGTCGCGACAAACCACAGAGTGACATCGGAGGACAGTCGCGCCTGCAACGGTACAATCTTCAGTGTCGCGGCAACACGCCTGACACTGCAAGCTGTTGGCAGACCTACAGACTGTAGCTCGACCGTCGTCCGACACTGAAACAGCTCTGCGGCAACAACTCCTGCCTGGACATCCAGAACAGCACCAGACCGTCTGGCATGCAAGTTGCCTATAGCTCCACAGAACTGTAGGAGAGGACTATGCGCTACGGCATACCGTTGCTGAAAAACCGGGTCTCGCCCCGTTGCACTATCGCCGATTCCGTCATGCTGGTTGACCAGACCGACGGCGCACCAGAAAAGCACGAGGTGATACCGCTAGAAACCGGAACGTGGACAGATCTCATACATCTGTTGGTTGAGAACCGGGTGAATACTCTTGTGGCTGGCGGCATTGACCGAGAGACGCAACAGATACTGACCTCCTACGAACTACAGGTCATCGATAATGTCGCCTGTTCCTCCTCCGAGTTGCTCGAAGCCATCATGCAGGGTAAGCTCCGGCCCGGATTTGGGTTCACCGAGGATACTACGGACCAACAGGTCCTGCCACCTCCCGGCGATCGCGAGTCTCAGGAGACGAAAGCAGCTGCGCGGTCCTGGGAGACGAGCGACGACAAACTCGTACGATTCGACTGCCTGAAGTGCACCAACCGGGTGTGTATGCGCGGTGAAGGCTGCTATCCGGGTGTCTCGCATTCACTCAATGAGCTTGACGAGGTCTACCAGACGATGCTTGAGGTCGCCCGTGATGTGTCCAGTGAGGAGGATCGGCAACTCTGTCGCGTGGCGGAGCTGGTCTATTTCTGTCTCGGGATGAAATATAGCCGGATCGGGCTGGCGTACTGTGTCGATCTTATGGAACCGGCCGGCATACTCGCGGGGCTGCTGAGGAGATATTTCAACGTCTTCCCTGTTTGCTGCAAAGTCGGCGGTACCAGGGCAAACGACCCCACTGTCGGGAACGACGACACGACTGTGCGTTCTTCCGGTACTTGTGTGGCCTGCAATCCCCTGGGGCAGGCGGAGGTGCTCAACGAGTTGGGCACAGATATCAATATCATTGTCGGCCTTTGCATGGGAGTCGATTGCCTGTTTACTAAGGCCAGCGACGCGCCGGTGACCACGCTGTTCGTCAAGGACAAATCGCTGGTGAACAATCCCATCGGGGCTGTGTATTCGGATTATTATTTGAACGAGGTTACACGTACTCCGGCACCGGAAAACGTGTAATATACAGGAGACATAGATCATGACCAGACAAGGTTTGTACGCTGTCGGCTTTTGTGCCCACTACTCTCAGCAGGGTGACTGGGCCTTTGAATACGCGTTGGGGCTGGCAGAAAGAAGCGGTCTCCAGCTAAATGTATTCCATTTTCTGGAAGACCCCTACGATCCCGCCGACAACTCAGGCAAGGATCTTTCGGCGGAAGAGCGGGCGAAAATCGCAGTCGAGCGCGAGCGCGAACTACGCCTGTACTACGATGAAAAGGCGGGCGATTATCTCAAGGTCGGATTCCGGTTCTGCGAAGACAACGAATGGACTGAACTGCATCGCTGCCTGCTGGTGCGTGAGTTCCAGGTTCTCGTGCTGGCCGATATCAAGCAGGGCTGCATGTTCGCCGGCAAGCCGATTGACGAGTTTGCCCATGCCTTCGTGTCACCGACAGTCCTGGTGGGACCGGACAAGGCTGACCAACTTCGCATCAACACGCGGGCAGAGATGATAACCCATGAACTGGGACTCGCGGAACACCCCTGGGAGCAGATCGTCCACGCTTAGAGATAGGCGGCGCTAATGGCTTGTGAATAGTCAGGTTACCTGAGTATGTGGCCAGAACACAACACGCACCGTTGAGATAGTATATTGCATTCTGAGATTCAGCAGCCATATTACCTGCCAACCACTGTTTGGGAGCCTGCGCCATGTGCGAAAAACTGAGCGAGCTGATTTTTAACAGCATCAGCGACGGCGTTTTCACGGTTGATGAAAACTGCCGGATAACCTCGTTCAACAAAGCCGCCGAGAGAATCACCGGATTCAAGATGTCACAGGCGGTGGGAAAACACTGTTTCGATGTCTTCCGGACAGAAATCTGCCACAAGCAATGTGCCCTGAAAGACACGCTCCGAAAGCACGATCCTATTGAGAATGCCCGTGTAACGATCATCACGAAGGACGGTCGTGAGATTCCGATCAGTGTCACTACCACTCTCCTAAAAGATGAAGACGGTACGCCGGTCGGCGCGGTGGAGTTTTTCCGCGATGTCTCCGAGGTCGAGCACCTTCGTGATCGACTCGAAGAAAAACGGACGCTCAGTGCAATCGTGAGTGTCAGCTCGGTCATGCAGGGGATGGTATCGATGCTCCCGGATATAGCCGAATCCGAGTGCAACGTGTTAATCCTCGGCCCCAGCGGTTCCGGCAAAGAATTGTTCGCCCAGGTCATTCACAACCTGAGTCCGCGACGGTACGGTCCCCATATCAAACTTAACTGCGCCGCCCTGCCGGAGACACTGCTTGAGTCTGAGTTGTTCGGATACTCAAAAGGGGCTTTCACCGACGCCAAGCGAGACAAGCCGGGACAGTTCAGTCTGGCCAACGACGGCACCCTGTTGCTTGACGAAATCGGTGAGATGCCGATGTCTCTGCAGGTCAAACTGCTACGCGTGTTGAACAACGGTGAGTACCGTCCGCTCGGTTCGACCAAGACCCTGCACACCAACGCCCGAATCATTGCCGCCACCAACGCCGATCCGGAGAAGCTGATCGGCGAGGGAAAATTCCGCGAGGATTTGTACTATCGACTGAATGTTGTCGCTATCTCCATCCCTCCGCTCCGCGACAGACCGGAGGATATCCCGCTGCTGGTGAATCACTATTTGAAACGATTCCAGAAAAAGAGCCGCAAGAAAATCAAGCGGGTGTCACCGGACGCTATCGCCGTTCTGCGGAAATGTTCCCTCCCCGGCAATGTGCGCGAGCTGGAAAACGCGATTGAACATGCGTTTGTCATGTGCCACGGTGATGAAATCCTGATCGAGCATCTCCCCAGCCACGTGGTCTCACAGAGTACAACCGGCAATCTTCCACGCGTGGAGGCTGAGAGCGAAAAGGAAACGATCCGAAAAGCGCTGGCGCGCAACGGCGGCAACAAGAGCCGCGCGGCGGTAGAACTCGGCATGCATCGCTCTACCCTCTGGCGCAAAATCAAGACGATGGGGATTGAAGGGTAGGCAGGGCTGAAGATATATGAAACAAGGGCCGGCGGAGAGATTCCGTCGGCCCATTTCAGTCATTGTCGTCTCCACTGTCAGCTACTCACACCCATATCACCGACAACCGGCTTCTATCTCTGCGATCTGCCCTGCATCTCCGGCGGCTTCGGAATGTGTTTTCCAAACTCGTGCTCTCCGTTGTCGCGCTTCGCACGTTCACGGTGCATTTCATCGGACTCTTCGCCCAGTCCGTAGGCAGCAGGGTTGAGGTAAGTACCGCGTTTGTCGAACGGCTTCTCCATTTCGACTTCCATCGGTTGCGCCAGAGCTGCCGGATCATTCCGCACTCCGGTTACCTGCCAGCAGACTTTCAGTCCGGCGCTTCCTCCGGCAATACCGAACCGGTTGCCGTCGACTTCATCTGACACGTAGACCGGTGCGTAACCACCAATGCAAGTGAGCTGGTATCGGAACTCCTGATTCAATGCCTCAAAGTAGTCCGGCAACTCAACAACAGCAGCACCGTCCGAATCCAGCACGATCGTACCGTCGTACACCGTTTTCTGGTCCGGCGATTCGACACAAGAGTGAACGAGATACTTGTTCTCTGGATCGAGCGGATGATCGATTCGGAAGGACTTGCTAGTCGCGTACATTGTTCCGGTGACCATTACGTCGCCCACAAAATACCCCGCCCAATCGGCCATGCCGTTCGGGGCCTCGGCCCAGATACCGTAGTTGGCATTAGCCCCGTTTTTGGCCTCGGCGTAAATGCCGTAGTTGGTTGAATCACCCTCCGCAATCAGGTAGCTGCCGTAGTCGGTCACGGCACCAGAGGTCCGTGCTTTGAGACCTGCATGAACACTATCCGGTCCGTGATAGGCGTAGACCTCCAGGTTCACCCCGTACGCCTGTTTGCTATCGGCAATGTATGCGGATAACCCCTGACTGATCAGGGGATTCTGTCCATGCGGGACAAGAATAGATGTGGTGAAGCCGGCATTGTAGGCACCGCCCTTGACGTATGTCTGACAACCGATAGTCTCGGAGATATCACTTCCAACCGCTTGAAAGTAGGCACCGGTGAATTGGGTTGAAAGACTGCCCGTGAAGTCTCCGGAAACCGATCCCATAACTCCGTAGTAGGCCCCATCGCGAGTTGATTGAACCGCCTCCGACCAGAGCCCGGTGTAACCGCCCTGAAAACACGCTCCGATGCCGGCCGAATCCTCGGTTACACAGATTCCCTCAATGGCGCTCAGAGTCTTGAACGCCGAGTTGGGGCCGAAATACTCGGCCCTCAACACCGCAGAATCACTGCCAACAGTAAAGTCATCGGTAGCAAACTGTCCGGCAGCGGTCGAACTGGTTACCGCAGAAAGCCCGCCGCTGACCAGGACGTCTCCCTCGAGCAAGGCAGCCGTTCCGGATGCCCCCGTCGTCACACGGAGGCCGAGGTCATTGCCATGAGCCGACACGCCCGGCCCTGAACCAAGGTTCATACCGTAAACTCCGGCGTGTTCCAGAGTCGAGGCATTGGATTCGCCATACACTCCGTGACTCTCTCCTTCCGACCGACCGGAGACACCGGTGCCAAGCGGACTGTAACCGTAGACACCGCTTTTGTCGACCGCCCCGGTGTATCCTATCACACCGTCGTTTGCCTGAGCGGCTCCGCGCACTCCAGGTCCTGTCCCGTCGTTGCCGATAGAAAATGCGTCGCCCGTACTCGTCACACTACCACCGTACGGAAGTTCGAAACCACCGTCATTGGCGTCTTCAGCCGCAATCCAGTGGTCGTCGATCCACTTCATGACAAATCCCTGGGCAGCACCGTTCTGGCCGATGTCCTCCAACCCCACTCCCCCGTCTTCGAGGTGCAGACTGTTGATTGTGCCTTCGGGAACCGTCTGGGCAAGAAGAGCGTACGGAACGCTCACTATGGGGATCAGCGGTGTTCCGATGGGATCGGTGCCGACAGCCATCCCGAGAAACCGGGTTTCGCCGCTAAAGATAGCCGACGGGATTGAGTCGACATCCCCCAGATAGAGATGGAATAGTCCGTCGACGACGGGCACCGCGGAGTGAGTCTCCGACCAGAGATCGGAAGTGCCGCCTTCATCCTCGAAGATCGTAAACGAAATATCCACCACGGTATCTCGGGGAGTGCCCAATGGGTCTGTTATCCGCCCCTGGTAATTGATGAGCCCGGGAACTCCGGCCATCAGACTCAGGGCACCCAAACCGACGGAAAAGGCCATGACTGCAAAGAAAGTAAACGCGTTCCTGGAAAGCATGGGAAACCTCCAATATCGATCGATTCTGTTACATACGTTTTTGAGAATATCGCCGATGTGTGCTCCGTGATAATATACCGACTCGCGTGGTCTGATGCAACGAGTTAGAGGACCAAAGCGTGGACATACGGCCAGGATGGACCCGTGAACGCGGAGTGCCGCATTTGCGACGCGACGATCAGCCCTGTTTCATGCCGCGAGAATCATCTCCGGTGATTCGTCACTGTAGGGCGACTTGTCAAAATCTCCGTAGATATCGACAATCTCGAATCCGCAACGAGCCAAGAGATGCTCTACACAAGACACGAAACCTCTACTCCAAACCTCCGTAATATGCTACAGGCCACACATTCCGCAGAGGTGTAGGACAATGATTCTCTAAGCATGTCCTTCCGATATGTATCAGCGGCATAACGACCGCTGATACGTTCATCAATCACAAGACCAAACAAGTATGAATCCGTACGTCCGATTCTGTATCGGGAGTTCAGGTTTGGGAGTATGCTATGAAAACCAGTATGCACAGATACCGCAATGACGAGGACTACTGGCGAATTCGCGAGTTCCTTCGCAATGTCCTCCTTGCCAACGATCTCAATCAGACCAGCTGGGATGTCGCCCGGTTCGACTATTGGCGATGGCACGGAGTCCTCAATATGAAACACGGCACTCCAGGAGAAGATGTCTTCCTCTGGGATCAGAAAACGACGATATTGTCGCCGTACTCAACCGGGAAGGCCCAGGATCAGTGTTTCTGCAAATGCATCCGAGCTATGCCAGTAACGAATTGGACGCACACATGCTTGCAGTTGCCGAGCAACATCTGACCGTTCCGGCCAGCAACAACCGACGGACGCTGCACGTCTGGTCCGAAATCAGGGACGTGAGACTTCAGACGGCACTGAATAATCGCGGCTACAGCGTCTGTGACAAATGGCTCAAAGAGAGTCAGCGTAGACGGCCCCTGTCAGAGGCGATTGTCCCCTTCTCCATTGCCGAGGGCTACACGATTCGAGCGCTCGGAAACACCGATGAGCACTCCGCAAGGTGTTGGGTATCATTCCGAGCATTCCATCCAGACGACCCGACAGATAAGTTTGAAGACGGCTGGTATCACAACATCCAGAGGGGGCCTTTGTACAGACGCGATTTGGATCTTGTCGCGGTAGCTCCCAATGCGGATTTGGCTGCATTCTGCACCATCTGGTTTGATGATGTCACCCGCACGGGGTTGTTCGAACCGGTCGGCACATCGCCGGATCACCAGCGACACGGCCTTGGCAAGGCAATCCTCACTTAGGGGATCCTGCGCTTGAAGCTGCTGGGAGCAAAGATAGCGTACGTTGGTTCATACACCGATCCTGCACACGCTTTGTACGCCTCGGTCGGTTTCGAGGAATACGGCAGACTGGAGGCATGGACGAAGCTGCTGTAGGCCTGCACGGTGAGTTCAACTGTAGAAGAGTCAGGGGACTACACAGGAGAATTCGTTGCGTAGCTCCCAACATACCGTAGGTAACGGGGATATTCTAGCCGCGCTCAAACCTCGTAAGCTCCTGATCCGAGCCCATCAGGAGGGCAATATCCCCGGACTCCAAAATCGTATCTGCGGTGGGAACGGTGTCCACAAGACTGTCCTGCCCTTCGACTCTGCGCTTTATCATCAGGACGGTGACGCCGTATCGTTTTCGGATGTTTAGTTCTGCTATCGACTGCCCAACGTAACGCATCGGGACTTTCACCTCGGCCAGCCTCAGGTTGCTGACTCCGGGAAGAGAAGTCTGCGAGGGTGCCCGGTGCATTGAGGAGACCATTCCTGAAGCCATATCGCGTTTGAACAACTCGGCGTTATAGCGGGATATCAGATCGTCGGGCCAGATCGCTCCCACAATCTCACCATTGAATACGACAGGAGCTTCATATACGTGACCGGACAACTGCTTCATCACGTCGGCCAGGCTATCGTCGGGATTGAAGACAGCAAAACCGTCTTCAATCATCAAGTCTTTGGCAATCAGCAGGCTCTCCAGGGACTGCGTGTTGGCAATCACCGGACGGATTTCATCCAGTGTAATAAGGCCACACAAGCGCTGGCTGCGATCGATCACAAAGACGGAATTGCCCGGCTCGTCGATAAATCGCGAAACGATAGACATCAACGGCGCGTCGATTGGAACCGTCGTCATATCCGTGCGCATAATATCACGAACCTTCTGGGCCTGCAGAACATCAATCGACTGCCCCTTGTGAATGTCCAACCCCCGACGCAGGAGTTTGAGCGTATAGATCGAGCCGGTTTGCAGACGGGAGGCGATAAGCGTGGCGATAATGCAGGTAATCATCAGCGGCAGAATGATCTTGTAGTCGCTGGTCAACTCAAATACGATCAGTATTGCTGTGATAGGGGCCCTGGTCGCCGCCGCCACCACCGCTGCCATGCCCACGAGCGCATATGCGCCGGGACTGGCCACAGATTCAGGCCAAAGATGATTGACCAGAACTCCAACGGCACCACCCGTCATTGCACCGATGAACAAAGACGGAGCAAAAACCCCACCTGAGCCGCCCGAACCGATAGTAATTGCCACCGCGAAGATTTTTACAGCAATCAACACGAGGAGCATCCACAACACCAGGTGCCCGCTGAGCGCCTGATTAATCGTTTCATAACCAACTCCCAGAACCTCCGGAAACACCATGGCGATCAATCCGATAATGACACCGCCAATAGTTGTAATGAGGGGCGGATACAGAGAAATGCGGTCAAAAAAGTCTTCCATCCCGTAGAGCGTCTTGACGAAACCAACGGATATAAAACCCGCCACCACTCCGAGGCCGGTATAGGCAAAAAGCTCGAGGGCACTGACAAGACTGTATGACGGAACGTCGAATGCCGGGAAGTCACCGATGAAATACCTGCTGACAACCGTAGCAACAACGGAAGAAATCACTATTGGAGAGAACTGGGGCACGCCGAAGTCACTCAGAATGATCTCAACGGCAAAAAGCGCCCCTGCCACCGGAGCATTGAAGGTAGCTGCAATCCCGGCTGCGGCACCACAGCCAACCAGAGTTCGCAGGCGACGTTCATCTATCTTCAGCCATTGACCAATTGTTGATCCAAGCGACGAGCCGATCTGGACAATCGGACCCTCCCGGCCAACCGAACCGCCGGTAGCAATACAGACACCTGACGCTATCATCTTAGCTATGACCACCCGGGGGCGGATTCGTCCGCCGCGCAGGGTCACCGCTTCCATAACCTCCGGCACACCGTGCCCTTTGGCTTCACGAGCAAAATAGAAGGTAATAAGCCCCACACACAGTCCGCCGAGTGTTGGCACTCCGACTTTCCACCACCAGGGCAACTGCCGAATGTGATCTACCAGGTTCTCGGTCTGCCACCAGGATGCCCGTTGCCCCAGACTGATCAGCTCACGGAATCCAACGGAAGCAAGCCCTCCGAGCAGGCCGATCACCAGAGCGACCAGTACCATGTAAATGTGCTCTGTACGACGCAGTTCAGCATGGATCCGGCGCAGCGACAGAGCTGTCTGTTGTAGTATCTGTTGGCTCATACTTCTGGCGCAGTATAGGCTCATGCAATCGCCTCGACAACCCAAAAGATCAGGCCTGGCAGAATGCACGGATTCGAGGCGTGTGTTTGGCGCCTTCCCCCGAAATACACCCGGGATTCGCGACCGGAACTCATCTGCAAAAAGATTTCTTTGCCTTTGTAAGGAACTCAGCATATCTTAGGCTCCAGTAAACGAATCACCGGAACATGCATAGGAAACTATGGCGATTATTACTGTTCTCAGCGGCTCTTACTGCCACGGCGACGAGATAGTATCGGCATTGTCCAAACAGCTCGGACACCGGCAGTTGGACGACCTCCTCTTTACAGACGCAGCGGAAAAGTACGGAGTCTCTCGAGACAAACTCGAATCTCTTCTGTGCGGCGTTGATCCGTTCCGGGACAAACGTTCCAAAGATCGGTTCAAGATGCTGGCTCGTCTCGAGGTGACCCTGGCGGAACTCATCCAGACAGATGACGTCATGCTTGGCGGGTGCGCCGGCTTCATGATTCCGAACAGTATCGCACATGTTCTGAGAGTCTGCGTTATCGCCGACGTCAAGTACCGGGTAGCCGAGGCCAGCAAATCCGACGGTTTGTCTGAACCGGACGCGCTTGAAAACATCCAGGCGTACGATAGACAGATTGGCGAATGCATACTGGATCTCGTGGCGAAACAGGCCTACGACGAACGTCTCTACGATATCGTTGTCCCGATGGACAGGACCTCACCCGAAGAGGCTGTCCGGCTTATCGTCAACCACGCCCAATCAGATGCTATCAAAACAACTGATTGGTCGCGACGGACGGCGCACGACTTCCTGCTGAGTGCCAGAGTAAAACTGGCTCTGGCCGAATCCGGGCACCTCGTGGAAGTATTCTCCGACAATGGGCACGTCACGGTCGGGATCAACGAGCAAGCCCTAATGATGGGCCGCCTTCACGAAAAAGTCAAAAGCATTGCCCGGAGCGTTTCCGGAGTATCAGAAGTCACGACCAAACTCGGATCGCGGCTGGACACTCCTTCGGTGAATCCGTGGGAAGGCATAGACGCTCCCCCGAAGATCCTGCTGGTAGACGACGAACGAGAGTTTGTGCAAACGCTCTCGGAGCGCCTCAAGACGCGGAACCTAGAGTCGTCGATAGCCTATGACGGCGAACAGGCGCTTGAGATGGTCAAAGAAGATGCGCCCGACGTGATTGTCCTGGACATCATGATGCCGGGAATCGACGGCATTGAGACTCTCCGGCGGGTAAAACAGACGAACCCCGAAGTAGAGGTGATCGTCTTGACCGGACACGGGTCTGATCGTGAGCAAACAGTAGCCGAGGAACTCGGCGTATTCGCGTATTTGCGGAAGCCTATCAACGTCAACCAACTGGCCGGCGTCATGAAAGAGGCTTACGCCAGACGCCAGAGCAATCGTTGAGATTGGCCGATTCAGGTGAAGGAAACGTTAACCGAGAACAGTCAGTAGTCAGCAATTGCAGCTGATTACTACTTCGGGTGCCGCGGAAGCAATCGGACGATGTCAGAAATAGAAGCTAACAACTCCTCCCTCCCATCGCCAGTGCAGGGACCTCTACCCAAGTATCGGAATCTGTATCGCTACCTGATTACTATACCCACTCTCGCCGCGCTCATCCCCCTCGCTATTCTGGCCACCATCAACTATCGCCAGGATGCAACAGCGTACCGGGCAGAGAGCCGCTACATGATCTCCCGGTTGTTATCGGGAACGAAGCGTAGTCTCCAGTTTGCTATCGAGGAACGTCGTGCCGTTCTTTCCCTGATTGCCCGTGGAAGATCACAGCAGGACATGAGCAGTGATGCCCGGTTGATGGCAACGCTGCGAGATCTGCGAGAATCCTTCGGTGATTTTGTCGATCTCGGGTTGGTCAACAGCGACGGTAAGCAGGTTTACTATGCCGGCCCGTACGAGTTGGAAGGTGCCGACTACAGTGAGCAACCGTGGTTTCACGAAGTTTCATTGCGAGGCACCTATGTCAGTGACGTCTTCATGGGCTACAGAAATCTGCCGCATTTCGTGGTGGCCGTGGCTCGCGAGATCGGAGACAACGACTTCTATGTCCTGCGAGCCACAATCGATACCGATTTGCTCCAGCGACAAATATACTCGCTGGATATTGACGACAAGACCGACGCTTTCGTGGTCAACAGCGAAGGTATCTTGCAGACGGTTTCGACTTTCTACGGCGAGGTTCTGGACACGATTGTCTTCACCGTTCCCCCACACATCCGGGAACGTGAAATCATCAGCGAACAGGAAGGCGCCTCAGGCGAGATAATGGCCGTGGGATACGCCTATGTTCAGGGGACCCCTTTTATCCTGGTCGCCACCACACAGCTTCAGTCAGTGCTGGACCTCTGGCTTCATCGCCGGTCTGACGTTATCATGTTCCTGCTGCTCTCCGTAGCCGGCATCCTGCTGGTAGTCATACTCCGTGCACGGAATGTCGTCAACCGCCTGCGAAAGCGAGACGCCGAACAAGCAAGAATGTTCCACAACGTTGAATACACCAACAAGATGGCCACACTGGGCAGACTGGCCGCTAGCGTCGCCCACGAAATCAACAACCCGCTCGCAATCATTAACGAAAAGGCGGGGCTGCTTCAGGACATTGTCACGCACACGCCGGACTTTCCCGGCCGCGAGAAGACTTCCGGGATTCTGGACTCTATAACCGCCAGTGTAGAGCGCTGCAGCAGAGTCACACGACGATTGTTGGGGTTTGGCCGCCGCATGGAAGCCAGCAAGGAACGCATCGATCTCGGCAAACTCATGAGGGACGTGCTGGAGTTTCAGGGGACAGAGGCGGCGCATCGCAGCATACAGATCGACCTTAAGGTCGACGAAAACGTCTCCATGATCGAGAGCGACCGCGGGCAGTTGCAGCAGGTGTTCCTCAACCTCGTCAGTAATGCCTACGCTGCCGTCGAAGACGGCGGTCGGATAGAGATACAGGTCAATCAACCGAGCATGGACGAGGTTGAAGTGTCGGTTTCTGACAACGGATCAGGAATCGCCGAACACGATCTGAAGAACATCTTTGAACCGTTTTTCTCCACCAAGGGTGAGGCCGGTACAGGTCTCGGCCTCTCAATTACAAATGATATTGTAATCAAGCTTGGCGGTTTGATCAATGTCTCCAGCGAGGTTGGGAAAGGCACAAAGTTCACGGTAAATCTGCCCACGGAGAAGGTGGGCTAGGGATATTTGTTATGAGTGACTATCGAGCGCTTCTTGTGGATGACGAGGAAGAACTTGTCTCGACCCTCGTGGAACGTCTGGAATACCGCGGCTTTCTGGCAGACTACACCACCAACGGCAGGCACGCCCTCGAAATGTTGAGAGAGACCGCGTACGATGTGGTAGTTGTCGATCTGAAACTGCCCGGCATGTCCGGAGAAGAGTTGCTGGACACGATACAAGCCGCCTATCCCCATCTGCCAGTCCTGATGGTGACCGGTCACGGGTCTGGTTCTCAGAGCGAAGAGCCTAAACCGCTGGGGGCGTTCGGTCTTCTGCTCAAACCGGTGGACATTTCCGAGTTGGTGGCTAAAATGACGGAAGCGATCGAAGCCAAGTCAAAAGAGCGGAAGTAATATGGCTGACGAAAGGGAGTTGTTCCAAAAAAGCTCTGCATTCACCGGTCAAATAACCGCCTCGGTGACGCACGAACTGAGCAATGTGCTCGGCACCATCGAACAAGTCATCGGACTGATTGATGACCTGGCGCTGACCGAGCCGGTGCAGGCGGCGGGACTTACGGATAGGCTGGTGTCAGTCGTTGGCAGGATTGAAAACCAAACGCAGCGCGGTACGGAATTGGTGAGGCGACTAAACAAGTTCGCACATCTCAGTGATGCCGCCGTGTCCGATGGCGATCTGGCGGCCCTCGTCGAGAACATCACGGCCCTTTCGCAGCGTTTTGCCGGTCTGAAGAAGGTGCACCTGACGGCAAACGGGCTGGGTGAACCGCTGGCGATCACTACCGATTGGCTGGCCACGGCGCAGGTCGTGTTCAGGTGTATCCAGCTGGCTATTCAGAACGCAGAACAGGATGATACCATAGAGATACGGCTAGCCCCTGATGCGGACGGGGCCGTAATATCAGTGGAGTCGCCGCGAGAGGTGTCCAGCGATCCGGGTCTGACGGATCACGAAACCGCACTGCTGGCCAAAAAACTCGGCGCTCGATTGACTGGAACTTCAGACGAGGACCGTTTTGCTATCACGCTGAGACTCCCGCGTAATTTGTGACTCCGGCCGACTTCCGCGCGACGCGGAATGGACCGATGATAGTCTGACGTTCAGATTGGAAGGGATAGAACCATGGTGAAAGCCCGTGTATTGATCGTGGATGATGAGCAGGAATTCGCAACTGCTCTGGCTGAAAGGATGCAGACTCGCGGATTGGAGGCTGAAGCCGTCTTCAACGGTGACGACGCAATCGCCCGCATCAAATCGAAATCGTACGATGCGGTTGTTCTTGACCTGGGCATGCCCGGCCTTGACGGGATGGAAACGCTGAAAATCATGCTGTCCATCAACAAGGATATTCAGGTGATTATCCTGACCGGTCAGGCGACAATCACCAAGGGCATTGCGGCCGTGAAGGAAGGCGCGTTTGAGTTCCTTGAGAAACCGGTAAAACTCGATGCGCTGGTGGACAAGGTCAGCCAGGCCAAATCGCGCGGCGCAGACCTGTCGGAGTCAAGAATGAACGACATGATCGACGAGATCATGAAACGGAGAGCCTGGTAGTCAATAACTGAATCGCACACTCACTTCATTCGCAGCTGGAGACAATGAAGATATCTAAGTCAATCCACAAATTGATTCCTTTCTTGGAATGGTTCCACGGTTACTCAATAGGAAGCTTCCGACTCGACCTGATAGGTGGAGTCACCGTGGCCCTGGTTTTGATCCCGCAGTCCATGGCGTATGCACAGTTGGCCGGTCTGCCTTCGTACTACGGTCTGTACGCAGCCTTCCTGCCACCCATAATCGCGGCGCTGTTCGGTTCATCCAGACAACTTGCCACCGGACCTGTGGCCATTGTCTCCCTGATGACTGCCACCGCTCTGGAACCTCTTGCGACGGCCGGCGGCGAATCGTTTATCGCGTATGCCATCCTGTTGGCACTGCTGGTTGGTGTCTTTCAACTCGCCCTGGGATTACTGCGCCTCGGGTTGATCGTCAATTTCCTGTCTCACCCCGTTGTAAACGGCTTCACGAGCGCGGCCGCGCTGATTATTGCTTCGTCACAGTTGTCCAAGCTCTTTGGTGTCACCGTAGACCAGGCGGAACATCATTACGAGACCATCTGGCGCGTACTGCAGGAAACGTTCATCTGCACGCACTGGCCGACGCTGGCCCTTGCTGTTCTCGCGTTTCTCATCATGATCGCTCTCAGACGCACCGCGCCCCGGTTACCA
The DNA here is from genome assembly GCA_963664195.1 of uncultured candidate division Zixibacteria bacterium. GTDB lineage: Bacteria > Zixibacteria > MSB-5A5 > GN15 > FEB-12. Next base: position 1,672,914 of record OY760907.1, on the reverse strand, counting down.
AACGTCCTGATAGCGGTGCTCGTCACGACGGCCATTTCATGGGCCATGGGCTTTGAAAACCAGACACGCGTGTCTGTCGATCAAATCGAATCCGGAGAAATACGAAATGTGATCCTGCAATTCGACGCCGATATCGCTTCCATGGAGTCCACGTCGGCACAGCGCGTCGCACTGCTGGCAGAGCGAGACAGCCTGGCGCGCCTGGAAGACCCGGACGAATACGAATTGCTGGACATCGACCAGAAGGTCGCCTACCTCAATGCGGATATGGCCCTGCTCAAGGATCAAACTCACAACCATCGCCTCTGGCTGCGAAGACTCCAACTCACAGGCGTCGAAAGCGCGACCGGGCAGACGCACTACTACCTCAAAGAGGACTTGCCGGCGGAAACACAGGTTGACGGACCGAGCTGGCATATCAAGGTGTCGAGCCGGAGCCTGGACACGTTGTCTCTGGCATTGTCCAGCGGCGGCGCCGTGGTAGGTACTATTCCGGAGGGGCTGCCCCGGTTCAGTCCGGCCAGGTTTGATCTCTCCACCGCCCTGTCACTGCTTCCGATGGCGATAATCATCTCGTTGCTCGGATTCATGGAAGCAATATCAATTGCCAAAGCGATGGCAGCTCGAACCGGACAGAAACTTGACGCTAATCAAGAGCTGGTCGGTCAGGGACTGTCCAACATAGTCGGGTCTTTCTTTCAGAGCTACGCCGTATCAGGCTCGTTCTCACGATCGGCGGTGAACATTCAGGCCGGTGCCGTAACCGGGCTGTCCAATGTCGTGAGCAGTGCGGTCGTGGTTGTGGTACTGCTCTTTCTCACACCGCTGTTATATCATTTGCCCCAGGCGGTGCTGGCGGCAATCATCATGATGGCGGTCGCCGGATTGCTCAACGTGAAATCATTCGTGCATGCCTGGCGGGCACATTGGTACGACGGTGTCATCGGTATTGTCACGTTCGTATGTACGCTGGTTTTCGCTCCCCATCTTCACTGGGGGATATTGATAGGCGTCATACTCTCTCTTTTACTGTACTTGATCCGTAACATGAAACCGGCGATGGCCATGCTGTCCCTGCATGTGGACAACACGTACAGAAACCGCGAGTTGTTCGATCTCGAACAATGCCCGTATTTCGCGGTCATCAGATACGCAGGCTCGGTGATATTCTCAAATGTCGACTACCTTGAAAATCAAGTTCTTGGCTGTGTGCGCAGCCTCCCCAAGCTGCGTCACATCCTGATCGTGGGAAACGGTATCAATGAAATCGATGCTTCCGGCGTGGACGCGCTCTCACTGCTGATTGATCGCCTGCGCGGGCAGGGGATTGAGTTTTCTCTCAGCGGCTGTAACGACGACGTCTTGGACTTGCTTACCAGAACCGGACTGGCCGCGAAAATCGGCGAGAACAATTTCTACCGAAATATCAGTCGCGCCATTGACGGGATATGGGAGAAGGCCCACATCAATGTCGAGAGCCACAACTGCCCTCTCCGGGTCCGACGTTTCCGCGGTCTGGCGGTATCTTCCGATGTCAAGAAAGGTATTGCCGAGGACAGCAACTCAGAGCAACACGCAAAGACTCAGACAAAAAAAGAGGGCGGATCAGAGGACTAGGATAGAACACCGATTCGGGGCTTGAATTACTCGCACGGTAATCGTATGGTTTCGAGACAAAATAGACTGTTCCGAAAACAGGAGACGCGGTAGTATGGAAGCTAAGAAGATGTCTGAATCGAGAACGGTCAAGGCAATGCTGGTGCTTCCTCCTGACTCCAATGCCCTTGGTACCATGTTTGGCGGTCAGGTAATGAGCCATATCGACGATATTGCGTCGATTTCCGCCTTTCGGCATGCGCGCATGCAAGTGGTCACAGCCTCGACCGATTCGGTCGATTTCCTGTATCCTATCAATGTTGGTCAGATGATCTGCATGGAATCGTTTGTAACCTGGTCGCACAGAACGTCGATGGAGGTCTACGTCAGCGTTGTCAGCGAAGATCTCAAAACCGGCACACGCCGGGTCTGCGCGTCATCGTTCCTGACCTTTGTCGCTATTGATGAGGAGGGCCACACACAGGAAGTACCGCCAGTTGTCCCGGAATCAGAGTTTGAGAAGGCGCTTCACGATTCAGCCCCGGAGAGATTCCAGAGACGGATGGAGCGCAAGAGCCATTCTAAGGAGTTGGCCACCAGGTTCCCGCTCGATAGGATTTAGAGAGGCACGCGCTTGGGATTTGCCGATCACAGGCTTGGCTATCAACTCACCCCCTACCGATCTGCTCCTCGTACTCCGCTCGCAGCATACCGAAATGCAACTGATCGACCTTCTGGTTGTTGATGATCTCCTGTTGCCGAAGACACGCTTCCTGCACCAGACCAAGGCTTTCCTGAAACTTCACCGACGCCACGTTGCCGCTGTTCGTAACCGAGTGCATTTTGCGCATGCCGAGATCGCCGAAGGCGTACGCCAGAAGCAACCGGGCAGCTTCGGTGCCGATTCCCTGACGCCAGAACGCTTTGTCCAGCAACAATCCCCACTGCGCAACCCGAACTTGCGGATCGATATCGTAAATGCAAATCCGTCCGGCATGCGCACCCGTGTTGGACATGATGATGCTCAGACGAATGAAGCCTTTGTCTTCGAGTTGAGCTTCAAAGTTCTTCCGAGCTTTCTCCGGTCCCAGGGGACGATAAGTGCTGCCGTCACCCGCCTGAATCTCTCTATCGTTCTGCCAGCGATAGTAGTTGTCATAGTCGTCGATGCATTCAGGAGTAAGAAACAGCCGGTCGCCCTGGAGAAACCGGACTCGCTCAAGGTTCCTTGTCATATCCATTGTGGTTGATCCTCTATTGTCCCGCTGCAAGTTTGTACTCTTCGTGGAGTAGCCCGTAAAACAGACGGTCGACTATCTTTCCGTTGATGCAGCCCCCCTGGCGCAACGTCCCTTCGTGAACGCAACCGAGACGCATCTGAAGCGCCTGCGATCCCTCGTTGCCCGAGTGAGTCTCCGAAGTAAGTCGGCGCAAACCGAGGGTATCGAAAGCGTATCCAATCAGCAGCCGGGACGCCTCCAAACCAATTCCCTGTCGGCGATATGCCTTGTCCAGCACCAGTCCCCATTCCGCCACTCCGGTTGCCCGGTTGATACTGAAAAGATTGATAAGACCTGCCTGAGCGCCGGTGTCGGACATGATGATCGTGAGCAGAATCACGTCGTCCTCCTGCCGCCGCTCATCGAACTCCTTACGCAATCGCTCGGGGCTTTTCGCCGTATGGGTCACACCGCCCAAAGCCTGCATTTCCTTGTCGTGCTCCCAGCGAGAGAAAACGTCAAAGTCGTCAGCACACTCAGAAGTGAGAAATATCCGATTCCCTTCGAGAAATCTGACTCGCTCAAGATTCTTTGTTGTATCCACAGTAACTGATCCTCAGTAGTACATTTGTTCCAAGGCAACTCGGAAAGATTGGGTTGACGCATACAGCATAGCGGTCACTACGGCACCGACCCTATCATGGTTTCGTTGTTTGTAGAGAGAAGTGGAACTTACCGCATCTAAGACACGAATATCAGACCAGGTGAAAGATTGTGCGCAATCACCAGGGATCAGACCTTTAATCGCAGGCGAAAGACAGTCCCGCTCGCTTCCGAGGACCAGAAATCGACTGTGCCACCAAGAATGTCCTCACCAAACAGTTTCATGGAATACGTACCCAGGCCCCTGCCTGTCCCCTCCTTGGTCGAGAAATTGCGCTGGAAAATCCTCTTGGATACTTCCGGAGGGATCGGTTGTCTGTTCCAAACACAGAAAGCGAGCACACCGTCTTCACGCTCGGCACTCAGCCTCACTTCATCCCCCTCATCGGATGCTTCAATCGCATTCCTGAGCATATTGCCAAGCACCCTGGTCACCAGGGAAATATCCGTCTTCACAGTCATTTCCTGTACCGGTTCGGAAAAGACCAGTGTCCTCTTTGCCGCTGCTGCATCCCCGGAAAACTGGAGCTTGATCTCACTCAGTATCTGCGACACGGGGAGAGACTGGAGAACGGGCGAATAGGTGCTGATTCCCGAGTAAAAAAGACTTCGCTGAATCCCGATTTCCTTGGCCAGGCGCGTTGACAGGTCCAGGATTTCATTCGCAAGTCCACTCTCCTCCTCTTTCATCGCCAGCAACTCGCTCTTACCGACCAACCCCTGCAACACGTTGCTGATGTCGTGAAAGAATACACGCTCCAGTAATGCCCACCGCTGTTCATTGGATATGTCGTGCATGAATAGTAGAACGAAACGCTCGTCGGTCAGAGTGACCGGGACTGCACGCACATTGAAATAGAGGTCCCTCTTCCTATCACTCAGTTCCACCGTAACCGCGCATTTGCGTTCAGCCGGCTCATTCGTGCTCAAACAGGAGACGATGGCGATCGCCGCCCCGCATGAGGAGCAGTACTCAGAGGTTCCGCAGCCTCCCGGCTCCAGGTTGGCGTGGATACACTCAATAGCCTCTCCCGGACGTACGCCAAGAACCTTTTCGGGATCATCGATTCCCAGCATCTGCAGAAAAGTCTCATTGATGGCCACGATCTGCCGACGCTTGTTGAGCACAAGCAGGAGACCGCTCACTATATTCATCAGGGAACTTATCAGCGCATTGGTACTGGCCTGAATTATCTCTGCTTCCAATGTTTGATCGACGGATCGTTCCGCAGACGCAAAGTGCGTCTCCATCTTCCTGCTCCCCATATTTGATATCCCTCTACGAATAGCCGAATGGGCTGTGATACAGCATAACATACAATCTCATGACGGTTGATTCAAATGAAATCTTGCGCTCCCGATGAGACTTCGGCTCGGGGCGAATGAGGTGAAGTAACGGCAGGCTATATCAAGCGTTTCCGGGCAAGAACCCAGCGGTGCTCATCGCCACCGCCTACAACATTACGACTAAATTCGATCTCAAACCCGGCGTCTACTATCAGGGACTCCGTCTGTGCGGGATCGAAATGACTCCAGAACATCTCCCGCCCAAGATAGTCTGCTATCTCCTCGCAAGCCCAGGCGGCCACCGAGACGAGCATCACACCCCGCGGTCTGATAAGCCTGTGGAACGACTTAAGAATACCGGCGTGCTTCTCCCTCGGAACATGAATGATCGCATAGCAGGAAATCACACCGTCAAATGACACCGAAGGCAGATCGATATCTACTATGTTCATCCGAAGGAATTCTGCCCCCGGTACGTTCTCTCGGGCAACGGATAGCATTGCTTCCGAAAAATCAAGTCCGACGACCTCACAACCGGCGGTGACAAGATGTTCGGCTGCCGGCAGACCGGTCTCGGACCCGGCGTCGAGTACTCTTGCGTGTTCGAGAAGCTCCGATGTGAACGCCTTGATTTCGCGCTAGTTGTCGAGCCGTTCTCCCTCCCTGGCATAGGCCGTGGCAAGCTGATCGTATCCACATCTCACAATCTCGCAAGCGCGATTGGAGGGAGTTTCCCTTGAACTCAATAGTGGCTCCTTCCTGAAAACGGGATCGTTCGAGACTCTATGCTATCCTTGCTACACTTACACACACGGGGGCAACGGGACAAGACTGATAAACAGGTGATCAATTAACGTGGTGAGATCCCCCATCGTCACCAGACCGTCGGAACTCAAATCTACATTCCCTTCATTCAGACAGCCAAGCGGTACCAGCGTTATGAACAGATGATCGATTAGCGTAGTCAAATCGCCCATCGTAACCAACTCGTCGGCGGAGCCGTCGATGTTACCCATCGACGGTCCCGCACAACAGCAGGCATCCCCCACGCCGTCGCTATTCGCATCTTCCTGCAAGGGATTGTAGACCGACGGGCAGTTGTCGTTGGCCCCCAGGTGCCCGTCACCGTCCGTATCCGAATTGTCACCTTCAATGACCTGCAAGAACTGATTCGCAGCCACGTTTTCTAGAGTTTCCTGCCATCCGTTGGGCCAGACAACAACCAACGAGTCAACCGTCGACGCATCCCCCAGACCAAAATGCATGCGCAGGCTGTTGCCGCTGTTCTTGTCATTGGGTGAACTTATGTCTCTCGTTTGCCAGACTGTTCTCCCGTCGATGACGGCTCTAACTCTCACTCGTGCTCCGATTGCCGACCTGTTGGACGTCCGGCCAACAAGCCTGATCTGCAGCCAGTTGTTGCCGATGTGGTTGTTCCGATAGAGCATGTTACGGGAATTAGTGTTGTAGCAGTTGGCAAGAAACAGGTCAAGGTCACCGTCGTGGTCGTAATCCGCCGTTGCAAGACCTTCAGGAGCGTTCAAATCGGCAGTGAACGCTCCGGCTGCGGCCGCAACGAAGCTTCCGTCGCCCTGATTTTCGTAGTAGCTGTTGGCCGCCAAATCGAAGTAAGTGCCCCTCCCCAGCACCATATCCAGATCGCCGTCGTTGTCAAAATCACCCCAGACACTGGTCGCCGCGTAGCTTTCTGTGGACGTCATCGGCTGATCAGTGATCTCGGAAAAAGAGCCGTCCCCCTGATTCTGGTAGAGTTTGCACGACGGTGAGGCAGTCACAAACAGATCCATGTCTCCATCGTTGTCGTAGTCGGCCCAATTGCCGCCGTAGCTGTCGTATACTGGATCAACCACAGCGTCCGAGGACACTTTTTCAAAGCTGCCGTCGCCGTTATTTTTGTACAGGGCGTCCTGCTTGTTCTTCCAGGCGTTCGCCACAAACAGGTCCTGATCGCCGTCGTTGTCGAAATCACAGAAGGCTGCGTGATTGGAATGCGAAATGTCCGTTGCGATGGCCCCCGTCGTCACCCTGACAAAACCCGTATCGGTCTGGCGATACAAAAAGTTCTCAGTCATATGCGCGGCTGCAAAGAGGTCCAATCTGCCGTCGGCATCGATATCCGCCCAGCAACACGATACCGCCATACCGGGATCGGCCACCACTGGCCCTGCTGCCACTCTGGTGAACGTCCAATCCCCTTCGTTAGTGAACAGTCGATTACCTGGAGGTGCACCTTCTTTGAACGTCGTGGCATACAGGTCTTCGTCGCCATCGTTGTCGTAGTCGGCCCAGGCCGCCGCTCCGGATATGAATGCCATCGTATCGGATTCGTTCACCGACGTGCCGGTAACCCGTGCAAAAGTCCCGTCGCCGAGATTGCGATAGAGAAAATCATCAGAGTACAGATTGCTGACAAAGATATCATCGAACCCGTCGCTGTCGATATCGGTCCAGCATGCGGTCCATGAGCCCCCGGAATCCATCGAGGGCGCCACATCGGGTACGGCACTGAACTCGTCAAGGTCCAGCCTCCAGATACCGCTCACGCCCCCTATTTCGGCGGTAAAAACGATACTCCGGCCATCGGGGGACCAATCAGGGAAACTCTCTCTGCCGGGGTAGTCGGTCAACTGAATAGCAGTCCCTCCGGTGTCAGGCATCAACCAGATGTCCTCCGTACCGGCACGGTCGGAGTTGAACAGGATGTATTCCCCGTCAGGGTGCCAGGTAGGTTCTTTGTCCCGGTAGGTGTTGTTAGTGAGGCGGGTAGCCGTCCCCCCGTTGCGGGGCTTCAGAAATAGCTCCCAATTTCCATCCACGACTCCGCAATAGGCGATTCTCTGTCCGTCCCTGGACCAGGCACCCCAACCCACCTCGTCAGACTCAAACGTCACTTGTTGCCTCGCGGTACCGTCGAGGGCAATCGTGAAGAACTGCCCCCCCGAATTGTAGAGCAGCGTATCACCGAGCGGTGACCACCGTGGTTGTGCATCCCCCCACGGTTCGGTCGTCACTCGCGTCGGTGTTCCTCCCGATGCCGACATGTACCAGATATCCGGCGGGCCTGACGGGCCGTAGGCATCGAAGGCAATTCGAGTGCCGTCAGGCGACCAGGAGATGTGGTGATCCCCGGACTTGCCGGTCAACAATTGATGCGTGACATTGCTGTCCAGATAGTGAATCCAGACACCGATTTCACCGCCCCGACCGGAAGTGAACGCAATCCGATTGCCGTCGGGCGACCAGATCGGGTGATAGCCGTTGGTGTCCACGAGAACGGGTTCTGCCGCAGACACGGCGCCAACCACAAAGATGAAAAGCAAAGCTGTCAAGGCGAGTCGATAACGCACTGCATTCCTCCATTACAATCGTTGAGAACACAGGGAATCAGGTTCTGAAGACTGGAACCTTCTCCCCTCGTCAAAATGAAAACCGTCTATTTGTCAGTAGGAATGAGAGAGGTGTCGCGCAAGAGGCACTAAGTCATTCTTTCTCTTTCCTTTATCTGTCTCCAAGTAGGTCACCCGACAGTTCGTGTCGTGCGAACCGGTTGACCATACCCGGGCGATGGTGTGAAGCCGGGCGAGATCGCAGGGCCATTTGCCGATTTGCCATCGGCCATCGTTCGGTAGATTGGACGGGCAAAGCAAGTGACTTGTTCAACAGAAATATGGAAAAGGGGACATCCTGTTTGACAGAGAGAGCCTGTCGCGCGATAATGGAAAGGCCCGCTCATCTGAGCGGGCCTTGACGATTCTGGCGGACCAAAGTCAGCCGAGCTACATATCCATGTCTCCCGAGTAGTCGTCGCTGTGTTTCGGATCGACTCGGACACCGTAAGCACTGGCCCAGGCCTTCATGCCGCTCTCGGCATAAGGAGCTGCTTCCTCGGCAAACACCAGACCCTGATTCTCAACTCCGTTGAGCCAGTAGTAGGTCCAGGCACCCTGTTGGAGGTCAGGAGCGTCGTACGAGTTCTTGCGGTTTGAGGCCGTGGCCATGTACGTGCCACTCTCGACATCGCCGTGGAATCCGCCGATCACACAAGCATCCATAGTCACCAACTTCTTGGTGCAGTTAATCATGTTGAAATATGACATCAAGTAACCGTGAGGGATGTAATACAGGTCGGATGAGATGATGGCCGATCCCTCAGATGACCTCATGCCATGACCGGAATAGCAGAAAGCCACCTCATCGCCTGGAGCCGCATTATCGATGAGCCACTGGAGCCCTGCCATGATGTTGTTGGCCGTCGCCTGCAGATCGAGATCCATATTGCAGGTGAAACCTTCACTCTGCAGCCAGGACTTCATTGCCTGAGCATCATCATCACAGTAGTCCAGGTCGTTGGCAGTGCCTTCGTAGTTTGAAATCCCAACGACATAAGCATATTTGTGAGCCGGATTAGGGTTTGGATCACCGCTGGTGGATGTATCCGGCGGTTTGGGCGGTTTCTTGTGAAGGATAACGGGGGGCAGTGGTTTGTCGAGCTTCATGGTAAAAGCTTCAACGAGTTCGGGTGGACGGGTCTCAACGAACTGTGGACGTTCGACCAGTCCTACTGAATGATCGACGCCCGTCGCGGTGTCAGTCAAAGTTGGAGCAGTGCGATCGCAACCGAAGGCGAGCAGCAGCAATGCACAGGTCAGCAGCATAAGAAGAAGTCTCTGCATGGTAGCTCCTTTTTGATAAAGTGGTGTGAGATTTGTTGCAGTACTGTATCATGGTAGTCTGCCATGTCCGTTTATGCAACAAGAACAATCGGGGGCATACCTGGCAGCATGAGTCGACACACTCACGCAAATGTATAGTGCCGACAGAAACCTGAGCGCAATTGCGGGATCACTCTTCTGCCCGGGCCGACCTGTCGTTTCGATTCAGGATCTGGCGGCGAGGCGTCAACGAAATCTGATTTTCAGAATCAGTATCGCCATCGCGATCAGCAGCGTGGCTGCGTTAGCCAATATGACAGGCAGGGAACCTATGCATAAACCGTAGATCAGCCACAGAGAGATGCCGGTACAAGTGACCACATACATCAGCAAAGATATATCTTTTGTGGAGCGAGATTTCCAGGCTTTGACCAGTTGAGGCAGAAACGCCGCTGTGGTTAGCGCACCGGCAACCAAACCGAGAAAAGTTATATTGTCCATACCTGCCATAGAAGTCCTTCCGGAACGATACTCCTGAAGCTGTTGGTCAAAAGAGACGGTCAAGACGCGTCAAAGAGTATGAGATTCCACACCAACTGTCAAGGGAGATTCCAGGAGTCAAGAGAGCGCGAGACTCTGCTGGCGGATCGCCGGAGGAAATATCCGTAGACCGGTTTCAAGACAGAGAGAACAAAACTGCCAAATGGCAGTTGCCAGAGTACGGGCTGTGCCGTAGATTTCAACTTCGCTCATCCGAATTGTCCGAAAACGCGTAAGAGAGTAGCGGCTGTGAATCGCTGGCGGCGTCCTTGTCTTCCGACTACGCCGGTATGGTATAAACGCAGGAACGATGACCCCGGAAGGTATCTACGAATTGACTGATCTGGACACATGCAGCTTCTCCCGGAAGTGCCTCTTCCTTGCCGCAGTTCTCTTCCTGTTGGTTGTGGTCGCAGCGCCCTCCGGACTCCTGGCTCAGGCAGGCTATGAGGTACACAGTCTGGAGTTTGACGGTAACACAACGCTCTCCGATGCCCAGCTTAATTCCCTCTTGTCCACTAAAGCCACCTCTGGCTTCAAGCGCAAAATCCTCGGCAAAGATGCCTTTCTATTCAGTGAGGATATTCTCCACAGCGACCTGAAACGGATTGAGCGATTATACCAGAAGGAAGGCTTCCTCGATGTACGCGTTGAGCTTGCAAACCTGGGAACCAATGACAACGGCCGCAGTGTCCGAATCCTCATCAGGATAACCGAAGGAACCCCCATACGAGTTCGCAGAATGCAGTTCTCTCTGCAAGGAGTGGTTGCAGATTCCATTCAACCCGGCGCCGGAGACTTCTCTGAGGCTTTGAGCGGACTGCGAACGCAAACGTCAGAAAGATTTCGTGACTCGTTGCTCTACCAGGATCAGGAGGCAATCGTTCGCAGGCTGGAGGATATGGGGTATCCATATGCAAAGGCCGAGCCAGGCTTGTCGGTTGATCGTGGTTCAAAAGAGGTCGATATCGACTGGCACATAGACCCCGGGCCGATTTGTCGATTCGGAGATATCACTGTCTCCGGACTTCAACATGCAGCCCAGGGGTTGGTCAGAAAACCACTGACTTTCAAATCCGGTGACATTTACAGCAGAACAGCCCTGGAGAAATCCCAGCGCCGCATCTACGGGCTTTCCATGTTTCATGTAGTGACGGTGAAGGCGCTTCTCAGCTCTGAACAGAACTCCATCGTCCCGGTTGATGTCAGGATTGATGAGGCCCCCCGGCTGTCCTCTCGAATAGGTGTTGGCTATGGCCGTGAGGAGAAATTTCGTGTCTACTCCGATTCGCGCCTGCTCGGGTTTCTCGGCGGGGCAAGGCAACTGAATCTCTATCTGAAACACTCCGACATTGAACCGTATCATGTGAGTCTGAAGCTCCGGCAGCCAGCCTTTCTTACTAGCTACACAACGCTGGAGATAAGCCCATTTTTACTGCGTCAGCGAGAACCGGCTTTTGATCAAGTACGCTTTGGCGGCCACGCCACGCTGCTCCATCAAATTGCGGCACATCTGCACGGCTCGGTAGCCTATACGTTCGAGCGCATTGATTTGGATACAACTTCTCTGGGAGATTTGGAGTCCTACCAAAGCTCACTTGAGGACCTGTACCAGAAGTCCGGCATGGTGTTTGGACTAACATTCGACAATTCGGCGCCGATGTTCTCTCCCGACCGGGGCACGTACGCTGCCGGTGCGTTTACCATAAGCGGGCTGGGGCTGGGTAGCGATTTTCATTACACCCGCCTGCTTCTTGACGTTCGTCGCTACCAGAAAGTGCTTGGAGTCGTAGTCGCCGGGCGAGTCAAAGCGGGTGGTATCAATTCAGGAGATGACCCGGAGTTCATACCTGTCGAGGATCGTTTCTATTCTGGAGGAAGCTCCTCCGTGCGCGGTTGGGCACGAGCCGAGATCGGTCCCGCAGACGATGACGGCGTTCCTATCGGCGGCAACACCCTGTTCGAATCCAGTCTGGAACTTCGGTACCCTATCTACGGACTGCTGTCGGGTGTGTTTCTCTACGATCTGGGTAACGTGTGGGCTGGGACATACTCGTTTCATATGGATGACCTTCGGTACTCTGCGGGTCTGGGCCTGCGAGTGAGCACCCCTATCGGCCCCATCCGATTCGACATCGCCTGGCCGGTTGCCGATGTTGACACCGGCGCGCAGTTACATATTAGCGTTGGGGAGGCGTTCTAAGTGGTAGCGCGATCATCCTCGGAATCCGGCTCCGCCCGCAAGCGACGCTTCAGTTTCATGCGGATTGCATTCTGGATCGCCACTGGCTTTCTTGCTCTCCTGATACTCGCGGGATTATTTACTCAGACCGGCATATTCCGATCCTGGCTGTGTGGCATGATTGTCAGTACTGCCAACGAGAGTCTGACGGGCGAGGTCTCAATTGGTGAACTCGACGGAAACCTCTTCACGAATGTCACGCTGTCTGACATTTCGGTGGTACTTGAAAATGACACCATCCTTTCTGTCAAAACAGTTCACGCACGCTACGATATCACCGCCCTGTGGAGTGGCACCGTACGGATAGATTCCGTTACGGTTGACTCGGTCTACTGCCTTGCGTCTCAAGCGGAGGATTCCTCGTGGAACTTTGAGCACCTGGTCCCTGGCGACACGGGCACACCTTCGGAGGAAACGGCCAACCAATCATCCGGTTATGACATCGTTCTCCAGGACTTTGCTCTGACAAGAGTCTCTGCCGACATAGAGGGATTCAATGAAATCATCCCGCGGCGTCTCGTGGACCTGGGCTTGCATCTGACAGCTACTTATGAGCAAGACCGACAGCGTGTAGAGATACACGAGCTGCATTTGGCCACCGCACAGCCCGAAGTGCGTATTACAGATTGTCGCCTGGGGGCCAGCGTCGACACGACTGCGATTATGCTGAGAGAGTTGATGCTGGCGACGGTCGGCAATCGCATTGAGGCGTCTGGAATCTTCTATCCGAAAGCAGCCACCCGGAACAGCGCTCAGATTGTCGTTTCACCCATTTCTCTGGACGAGTTCAAAGCTTTCCTCCCCCAGGACATACCCGATATCAAGGGTGATATGACGTTCAATGCGTCGCTTGAAAACGACACAATGACCGTACGCTGCGCTGTGGCACAGGCAATCGACAGGCTCGACCTTACGGCATCAGCAAGTCCGGTCAGCAGCATACTGGACAGCGTCTCTCAGCAGGTGTTGCAGTATAAGGCCGAACTGAACTTACAGAATATAGCTGGCAAGCACTGGCTGCCCGACCCACCACTCGATTTCCTGCTCAATGGCACACTTGCAATCAAAGGGACGGGCATCGATCCACAGTTGGCAGAAGTCAACCTTGTCGCCGATTTGTCGGGAAGCCGAGTAGAAAGACACACGGTGAACGAACTCTCCTTTGATGTTTCATTCGGGCAAGGAGATGCCACCGGCAGTCTGTCAACCGCCGGTGTTTTTGGTCGCGCACAAGTCACTGGAGACATTAGCGACATACTGGATTCTCCGAAGTACGATCTGGTGGCTGACCTGAAGAACATTGACCTCGGACAAGTACAACTCAACGACTCCCTGGAGTCCGATATCAATGCCCATATGAAACTCTCTGGTGTCGGTTCCTCTCTGGAAACGGCGGCAGGCAAAATCGATCTGACGCTCGCGCCGTCCAGGATAATGTGGCTAGATATTGATGTGGCCAGGGTGCTCGCGAGTTTTTCCGCCGATGAGGTGGATATCGACACCCTCAATGTTGTTACGTCGTCGGCCGCAGTTGTAGTTTCCGGTAGTCTCAACAACGGCAAAGAAGGTCTGATCAACTGTGTCGTCAATGTGAACGATACTTCTATGTTGGCCGGGTACCTGGGCGTGAACAACGTGCGGCTGAAAGGCAGGATCGAAGGGGTTTTGTCCGGCAATATGGAACGCCAGCATATCGATGCCGCGTATGAATTCGAGGAAATCGCGTACGAAGACATTACTGTCGGGGCGACCGGTGGGAATGTGATAGTGGACCTTGCAGACAGCACTATTGACGCCAAGGGCAAGATATTTGTCAAGGCGGTCAAGTCGGGCGACGTATTGCTGGATAGTGCGTCGGTTTCAGGAGAGTTCACCGTCGACTCCGCCGCTGTGGAGGCATCGGTATGGCACTCTCTGCTTGAGTCACAAATCAAGACTGTAGTTGAATTCGACAGTGTCACTACGCTGGTCCTCGATGACCTAGCTTTCACCTATGATGCTCAGCGTTGGTCGCTTGACAAGCCCGGCGCAACAATCGAAGTCGACACGGCACGGTATGCGGTTCAGGACCTTCAAATGTCATCCGCTGAAGATCGACAGCAGACGATACGGATTGACGGTGTACTCGACTTGCATCAAGAGTCGGACATCACCGTCGCAGCGGACAACATTGATCTGACCCCTCTGGGAAGCCTTGCGGAGCAGGAGATTGAGGGTTCTCTGTCAATTGGGGCTACTCTTACCGGCACTTTGCAACAACCCGTCGTTGCAGGTCATTTTGACATATCGGACGCACGAGTGTTCCAATACGATATCCGCAGAGTCGCCGGCGAACTGTCGTTTGCTGACAGTCTTTGCAGTTTCCTCCTTAATCTGAAAACAACCGCCAACGACAGCATGAGAATTTCCGGAACCGTCCCCGTACTACTAGACAGCGGCCAGGTCTCTGTTGACGGGAATCGTCCCGTGCGAATCAATGTCATGCTGGACAGCCTGCCGTTAAGTGTTCTCGAAATCGGAGACGGACTTGTGGAAGAGGCAGACGGGTTCATCGACTGCAATCTTACCGTTTCGCAGACTTTGCAGAATCCTACAATAGTCGGAACCATGTCCGTAAACAACGGTCACGTGGTAGCCCCGAAGTACGGAGTGAAATACGATGGCATCCAGGTCGGCCTGTCATTCCAGCCAAACCGCATTGCTATTGACAGTGTGACGATGCGACGAGACAAGGGCAAGTTCCGCCTGTCGGGCGGCCTGGACTACGATAGCAGTCTGATAGCCGGACGGATTCGATCCTCTCGAATAGACCTCGTGACAAAGAAGTTCTTTGTCGTACGGCACCGAGATTACGAAGTGCAGTTGACGTCAAACGTCGGTGTCTCCGGTACTGACAGCGCCGCAACGTACAGCGGAACGATTGCCGTCGATAGATCGCGCTTCTACCTGCCGGCACTCATAGGTGACATGGGAGAATCACCTCTGGACGATGCCGGCTTGCCGTTGTTGGTGATCGCGACAGAGGAGCCGTCCACAGATTCCTCCCACACCGATGCGATTGCCGGGAGCGCCTCTTCGCCTGATTCGCTCGCGGCAGATCTGATGAGACGTCTTTCGGGGCATCTTAAGATCACCATACCGAAAAACACGTGGATCAAAAGCCCCGAACTCAGCCTGGAACTTGCTGGCGACCTTGAAATCGTGCAGGAGGGGCGCGAGCCTGAGTTGTTTGGAGATATCAGAGTAGTACGTGGGCATTACGACCTGTACGGACGTCGCTTCAAAGTGCAGCGAGGTGTGGTCTCCTTTGACGGAGGCTCGTATTTGGATCCGTCTCTGGATATCGAGACACTGTACGTCCTGAGGACCCCCACCAGAGAAAAGAAGAAGTTGCAGCTACTCATAACCGGTACCGCACAGGTGCCTGTCATTGCATTCAGTTTAGACGGCGTAGCGATATTGGAGGGTGACGCGGTTTCTTACATCGTGTTTGGACGCAGCCTGGATGAGCTGAGTCAGAGCCAGCAGTCTACGCTGGGAGGGGAGTCCGGAACCAAGAAGATGGTAGGAGGCGTAGCGGCCAAAATGCTCGCAGGGCAATTGGCCGGTGCACTGGGGAGAAAGCTCAACATGGACGTGATGGAGATCAAGGCCGGTGGGGATCTGGAGAGCGCAGCGATCGTAGTCGGCAAGTATCTCACGCCCGATCTGTTCATGAGTTATCAGCGCAGTTTTGGTGCGTCGACGAATGACGACCTCGAACCGGAACTGGTAACCCTCGAATACCAGCTAACCAGATTGATATTCCTGCAACTCACCGAAGGTGATGCAGAAGAAGCGGGATTCGACGTAATACTAAAGTTCGAAAAGGACTGACCTCGCTACCCTGCACATCGAATTGTGGCGTCTGCGGCAAGGTCAACGGCTGAAGATGAACGTTCTTACCATGTACAGTGAAGTCAGGGAATACTTGTCGACCGGAGTCTGGCGAGTTCGCACCAAGGAATTGTCCACCACGAAAGCTCTTGCCGTCAAGACCCTGCGTGTCGGCTTGATTGCGATTCGGGGGTACGGCAAACACCGCTGTGCCCTGCGAGCTTCAGCCCTCACGTTCTACTCGCTCCTATCGGTCGTCCCGGTGGTGGCCATGTTGTTCGGGATTGCCAAAGGGTTTGGCTACCAGAGCAAACTGGAAAGCCAGTTGCTTGAGAAGTTCGCCGAACACGAGGCGGTCGTCAGACAGGTGCTGGAATTCTCCGGTTCGCTGCTGAAGTCTACCAAAGGCGGACTTGTCGCCGGAATCGGCGTGTTCTTGCTCTTCTGGACGCTGATCAGAGTCATGGGAAATATCGAAGCCTCATTTAACGACATCTGGGGAATCAGGGTGGGGCGCACCGTCCTCCGCAAGTTCACGGACTACTTGACAATCATGCTCATCGCCCCCTTCAACTTCATCTTGTCTGGCAGTGCCACCGTACTCATTGCTTCGCAGATTACCAACCTCGGCGAGAGTCTGGGACTGACCGAAGTCGCGAGTTCCGTTCTTGCCGTGATACTGACCTTGATCCCCTGGGTATTGATGTGGCTCGTTTTCGGATTCATCTATATCATTGTACCAAATACGACCGTGAAGTGGAGATCAGGATTGATCGCGGGCCTGGTTGCCGGTGTGGCGTTTCAACTGGCGCAAATCCTGTTTATCGAGTTCCAGGTGGGGGTCTCCAGCTACAATGCCATCTACGGCGGTTTTGCGGCACTCCCGCTGTTCCTCGTATGGTTACAATTGAGTTGGATGATTGCGCTGTTTGGTGCAGAGTTGTCGTGTGCTATTCAAAACGTTGACAGCTACGAATACGCGCCCAGACTTCATGAACTGAGCGCTGCCAAACGAAAGCTGCTCTCGCTTAACGTTGCCCACAACGTGGTTAAATCTTTTGCCGACGACGCCGGACCAAAAACCGTTTCAACTATCGCTGCGGAACTCGGGGTGCCGACAGCCACAACTCAGGACGCGGTAGCCGACTTGCTTGAGTCCGGGTTGTTCTCTCAGGTCGTAACGGAAGGCGAACCAGCTTTCCAACCAGCCAGCGATATAGGGCAGTTCACTATCGCCTTTGTACTCGAAAAGCTGGAGAATGCGGGATCGAATGAATTACCCGCTGATGACAGTGACGAGTTGGATGCACTGCGGAAGTCGTTAGCCGATTTCGGGAAAACCCTGAGATCTTCCCCGGCCAACAAGCTGCTGACGAATCTCTAGCGCACAGGATTGATAACACTGGTTCACGGCACCCGACCGAGTCTCCCCGGCCCGTATCAAATCCTTGCGCCGGGATTCAATCCGGTCCACATTGAGGGCAAACATGATTCAATTGCGAGAGGTCTCAGATGATTAAGAAACTGATCCTTACCGTGCTTGTGCTGGTCGTGGTCGGACTGACGGTCGGCTACTTGTATCGCAACAGCCTGATCGAAACGGCTATTGAAGAATCCGGCGATTATGTTCTGGGCGTCCCGACCGATCTCGGATCGGCCAACCTGAACCTCACCGGGGGCAGTCTTGGTCTTAGCGACTATTCCATCAGCAACCCGGAGGGGTTCGAGGGAGAGCACTTCCTGTATCTGAGGAAAGGGCTACTCGACGTCAACAGCGGTTCGATCCTAGAAGATGAAGTCGTCGTTGATTCACTTGTGCTTGAGGGCTTTCGGCTGAGCCTTGAGCAGATCGATCGCAAAGGCAACTACCTCAGCATTCTGGACAATCTCAAGAAATTCGAGACATCCAGTTCTGGGGAATCCGAACAGCGATTGAAAGTCAACAAGCTGATGCTGCGAGATATCGGTGTCGACCTTTCGTTGAGTCTTCTGGGTAAGAAGCAGGCGGACAAGTCGTTCACCGTTGAGAATATTACCCTCACGAACGTCGGCGGCGCGGAAGGCACAACGGTCGGCGGCCTTATCAAGACGGTCGTCTCCGAAGTCCTGTCCAAAGCCACCGTCGGCGGCCAGGGCCTCCCGGGCATTGACGTAGATGCCAAGGTTGACGAATTGAAATCAGAGGCGACTGAGAAACTTGAAGACGCCGCCAAGAGCAAGCTCAAGGACCTGGGGCTGTAGGAACCAATACTCAGAAAAGCAAGAAAGCCCTCGCAAGTGCGGGTGGTTTTGTGTTATCGCAAAACTTTGTTTGTGGGCGGCAGACGCCCTCGTCTGCCCCAGCCATGATAGCGTTGGTCGCGACGTGTCGATGTGTGAACCCACCCGAGGACGGTATGGGCTACCCACTACGTTACCAGAACAAAAAAGCCCCGGCACAAGCGGGGGCTTTCACATTGTGGCGGGTGGTCGCTATGGTTGTCATACCGCAATCAGGTATTTCTTATCGTTCCAGTGTACGGAGTTAGAGCAGAATCTATTATGGTACTTCAACAACCAGTTGTACTTCTGCACTACTCGGTTATCGCCTCTGTGAATCTTCAGGTTTGATTCGATGTATTCCTTGTGTTTCAGCATACCGTCCCCACGATTGTCATCGTTCCGCGCGCCCAGTGGATACAGGTAGTTCACGAACACTGAATCATCGCAAGTATCATTCCAGAGAATGTCTCTCAGCAGTCCTCCACGGTCAGGACAAAGGGAAATCATATGATCCACCGCCGAGTCAAGCAAGACAACACGTGGAGACGACGCCCTCTTTTCGGCCTGCTTCAATTCCTCCAATATCTGTCCGTAGATTAGATTGTCACTCATATGTATGCGACCGACAGCTATTCCACCTCGAATGAAGAAACCCATCAGAGCCAATTCTATCTGAAAACGGCCAATGCTGTGACACGCCTGAGGGAACTCAAAACGGCCATTCCCAAATCCAATAAAGGGGTAACCGATGACGACATTATCACTGAAGAACTTCGTAAACCACTTGGCCCCCTCGGAGGGGCCGGACACGTTTCTTGCTGCCTTCTCAAGTGCACTGTGAATTCTCCCCAATTGCTCCAGTTCCTTCTTCGTCTCAAAGGCCTCTCCAACCAAAGCCGAGAACCCCAGAACATCAGCAACAACAATCACCGACTCTTCTAAGCACGGTTGGTCATTGCTGTCAAAATACGGTTTTGGCCGTGGATTCACAGTTGTAGCTCCTAATGTCTTGTCTTGGGTCATTCTCTCACCTTAGTTCCTGTCTTGTCCACACGGACCACCTATTCACTCTCTCACAGAAGATACTAGGCTCGCGCTTTTGCTTCTAACGTATCCAACAATCGGGGACCTACGTCCAATGCCCATGCAGTAGCTCTGGCGTCTATATGGCCGCCGTGAACCGCGGCATTAAGCAATCCCACCATATCCGCGAGTACTGAGCGTTGCTCTTGAGTCAAACGGTCTCGCTCTCCCAACACCCGTAGCAGTCCGCTCACACTTGCCCTTTTGGCTTGTATACCACCCGCCTCCGCAATTTCAGTCAGTCTCTTCTCGATCTCTATTCGAAGACCGGCTAGAGCCAACTTAGGGTCATCCTCTGCCACAAGCTGAAACGAATACCGTTGGTCAGAGCCGTCATGGGACGAATCTGCCAACAGCCCAGCTTTGTCAGCTTTAGCGCTAGTTTGCTCGAAGTCTTTGAATTCGATTTTCCAACCTCCGGGGAATTCGAGCGATTTGAATAGAGGAGCCAACCATGGAATCAACGCAATAAAGACTAGAGTTGTAGTAATGCCATCAATCGTAAGAGTCGGCCATTTGACATGTACCGCAGCAATTGAAAGTGCTCCAATAGTTATGATGAACTGTAGGTACTTAACTTTCATGTAGACTACTCTTTCACTTTGTCACGGCTTCTAGCACCAAGGCTTGTGCTCTGCTAGGGATGTGGCCCATCCGCCCTTTTTCGGCGGATCTTCGACTAGCGGTAGGGTTCTAGATGTATACGCCGATGCCCCACTCGCTTGATTAGAATATATATTCCGACCTACATTACCACAACGAAAAAGCCCCCGCACTCGAGGGGGCTTCAGCACTGGTTATTCGCCCACCCGTGGACGGAAGGGCTACCAGAGTGTTCCGTCACAGCCCTACTTCTTCTCGTTCCGGGCGGCGATGACCTCTTCGGCCAGGCTTCCGGGTAGTTCCTCGTACTTCAAAAACTCCATCGAGAAGTTCGCGCGTCCGCTTGAAAGAGAACGCAATGTCGAGGCATACCCGAACATCTCCTTCAACGGTACGCTCCCGCCCAACTTCTGAGCGCCCTTGCGGAACCTGCGAAGCGTGTCGATCTTCCCCCTGCGGCGGCCGATATCGGACATGACATCACCGACATAATCGTCCGGTGTATTGATTTCGATTTTCATGATCGGTTCCAGGAGCTTTGGACCGGTGCGGTGAATGATCTCCTTCAACGCCCGCGTGGTACAGATGCGGAAAGCCATTTCGCTTGAGTCGACTTCATGATGTGAACCGTCGATGAGAGTGAACTTGACGTCGACCATAGGGAAACCGGCCAGCAAACCGTTGGTGGCAGCCTCCCGGAAACCTTTTTCGATACCGGGGATATATTCCTTCGGAATATGACCGCCCACGACACGGTTGACGAACTCAATCCCCTCGCCGGGATTCGGTTCCAGGCGGAACTCGATATGGGCAAACTGCCCCTTACCGCCGGACTGCTTCTTGTGCCTGTAGGTGTGCCCCTGTTCGGTGGTGATCGTCTCGCGGAAAGCAACCGCGGGCTCACCGACTCTGACGGCAACTTTGTGCTCGGTCTTGAGGCGATCAACGATAACCTCAAGATGTAATTCCCCCATGCCGGAGATGACCGTCTCCTCGGTTTCTTCATCGAACTTGGCCGTAAACGAAGGATCCTCGAGGGCTATTTTATTAAGCGCCATGCCCAGTTTCTCACGGTCCCTTTTCTGTTCCGGTTCTACCCGCAAATCAAGAACGGTTTCGGGGTAGTGAATGCTTTCAAGGATGATCGGTTCTTTTTCAGAGCAGAGGGTATTACCGGTGGTTGTCGATTTCATCCCTATCAGGGCGGCGATGTCGCCGGCTTTTATCTCAGTCAGTTCCCGTCGATCCCCGGCGTGTATGCGCATGATGCGCCCGATCCGTTCGCGTCTCCCCCGGGTTGAATTAAAAACATAAGATCCGGCCTTGGCCTCCCCGGAATAGACTCTAATAAAAGTCTGCTGACCGACAAACGGATCATTGATGATCTTGAAAGCCAGGGCGGCGAACGGTCGATTTGAGGACGGCCGCCGCGAAATAACGGTATCCGGGCTATCGATATCATGCCCTGTAACGATCCCACGATCAATGGGCGACGGGAGATAGTCGACTACCGCGTCCAGAAGCAGTTGAATGCCCTTGTTCTTGAAGGCCGACCCGCAAAATACGGGGGTGATACAAATACCAAGTACGGCCTTGCGGGCGGCGGGCATTATGTCTTCCGGTGTGATCTCTCCCTCGTTCAGGTACTTCTCCATCAACTGGTCATCATAATCAGCTAGGGTGGTGATCATCTGATCGTGGAGTTCACGCGCTTTGGGCAGCAAGTTCTCGGGAATCTCCTTTTCAACGCGCTGCAATCCGTCGTAATAGGTCGCCTTCATTGTCACGAGATCAATGATACCCTCAAAGTTCTCCTCTTCGCCAATGGGCATCTGAAAGGGGACGGCGTTGGCACCAAGCATTTCGTTCATCATCTCGACGGTATTGAACAGATCTGCCCCCGTGCGATCCATCTTGTTGACAAAGGCGATTCTCGGCACCTTGTGTCGGTCAGCCTGATGCCACACCGTCTCGCTCTGCGGTTCCACACCGCCGACGGCACAGAAGACCATCACGATCCCATCGAGTACGCGCAGCGAACGTTCCACTTCCAGGGTGAAGTCGATATGCCCGGGGGTGTCGATTACGTTGACCTGGTGATCATTCCAGTCGGCGGTAATCGCGGCCGAGGATATGGTGATGCCTCGTTCCTGTTCTTGTTTCATGAAATCCATGACTGCCTGTCCGTCATGTACTTCGCCCAGCTTGTGGATCATGCCGGTGAAAAACAGGATGCGTTCGGTCGTCGTGGTTTTGCCGGCATCGATGTGAGCAACAATGCCAATGTTTCTTATTCTATGTACGGTTGCCTGGTCCACTAGTGTTCAAGTCCTATCTAATCGAGTGAAAATTACGCGATGAATGGTCGGCCAAGATAGTCATATAGCCTCAAAGTCCTAGAACAAAGTGGCCGTCAGCAAGTTCTAACTGATTTGAATTGGTCTAAGCAAGCGAAACGGGGAGTACCATGATTTGCTACCTTGCTATGGGATAACAAGTTGTGGCGATCACTCCGTCACTCCGGCCATACCTCTACGAAGTGCAGATTTTAAATGAGAGAAGCTCACTTATGAGGGATGTGCCTAGCGTCTTGGGACCTGGGACGCAAATCAGCGGGATATTGCCACATTGCCGAAGTCCCTGCATCCGGGCAGGCTTTGGCATTGTGGCGGGGGCGCCAGCCCCCCTTGTGGAAGAATATCCTTGACAATTTTAGGCCAGTAGTGTACTAATTTACTAAATTACTACGAATACAGAATTGGAAAGGCTTATGGATATCCCGACTACGTTGAGGCACAAACCCGTGATCACCGTACCGAATTACGAAAATGTAGACGGACGGTACGCAAACGACACGGACGCCAAAGGCATGTCGCTTGGCCTGGCTCAGTGGAACGACCGCGGCAAAGTCGACGTGTCAGCCAAAATCTGGCGCCACACAGGAGAGAAATGGTCTCGCCAGTCCGAAGAGCTTCCCCTGCATCGGGTTCTTGATCTTGCGATACTGGTCTGCCGTTCCAAGGAGTACTTCCGCGAGGCATATCGTATGGAGAAACTCTACGACCCAGACAATCCGCGCATTGATCGCATACCACTCCAGGGCGACGCTATGTCGATAGAGGTTTGCACAGCCAACGAATGTCTCGATGAAGACATCCAGCTCTTTGCGCAATCCCAAAGCAAAGACGATGAGTTGATAAGTGAGCGCCTGATCGCACTCTCGAGGATTCTTAAAAGTATGGGATACTGAGGAGCATCGGACGGGTTTCGCCAACCGAAAGGTCGGAAGACCCGTCTCGCTTCCTGCTATTCGCGAATTGCCAGGTCACCCCGCCGCACCACTATGCCGCGAAGCAAACGTCCCAGAATATCAGCCCCAGTGATGATACGTCGTCGCGTCGTCCAGAGCAGTATTATGTCGCGATCCACGACGTCGTCTTCGGCGTTCTGGGCCTCCACCTGCAAGCGGCACAGAACATCGCCAATCGCAACGTCTTCGTCGGTGACTATGACCGGACGGTGACAAAAGGGACGGGGGTCGAAATCTCCCGAACCGAACAGCGCTTCGCGCAGAAACCCGTCGGCATCAACGGCCAGCATCGGCTTCTCAAGTTCATTGATGATTACAACCCACTTCTCTCCGGATTTCTGGATGCTCTGAAGAAACGGGTCTTCCGAAGATCGCGTCACTGTCGGAAACACTACTTCGCCATTAGCCGTCGGGAGTTTGACAAGACTTTCCGCTAACAGGTTCTCTCCTTCGTGGTCAACCGGCAGATCATCCAGGGACAAAAAGTTGAGCGCTCCCAAACCTTCAAGCCTGTCCACATCGGCTTCGTCTGCCTCGATGTGTTTCTGAATAACCTCCCTGAGTTGGTGCTCCCGCCAGTACTTGATACCGTCCTCTCCCAACCATTTGTCGAGCAGCAATCCGGTGGGTTTCGCCAGCGGATAGAGGACAATCTGATAGAACCTGATCACCGGCACCAACATCGACCCCGTTCGGAGAGCATGCTTGGAGAAGTACGCCTGCGGCAATATCTCTCCAAAAAACGTGATGAAGAGAGTTGAGAAGACAAACGCCATGACTCCCGTCAGGGCCGAATTCGACAATATCGCCAGAAGCGTATTGAAGGCGACGTTACCCCACAAAATGGTCGTCAGCAGGTAGTGGGAGTCTTTCCGGAGTTCAAGTATCCGGATCGCATGCTGATTTCCGGACTCGGCCTCTACCTCGAGGCGCAGTCGCGTAAGCCCGAAGAGAGCCAGATTCAGCCCTGAAAAAATCGCCGAATGCACGATACAAATGCTTATACCAACCCACGTAATCGCTATCATCTCATCATCTTCCAGTACAACCGGTTCCTTGCCGCATGAGTCACACTCCTCACGCCGTAACCGGCCTCACAGACTGTACGCTTGTTCCTTCATCGTGACAATTGTCCCGGCACCCGGTGGCCCATCGCCGAAATCTTCGACCCGGGTTCGGTATCCGGATGACTGCGAAATGTCCCACCCCAGGGGAGCAGAGTGCATGTAGCGACCTGTTTTGCCTTGTGGACGGTATCATTCTATTACGGGCGCGTTGTCCGTTGGGCGATAATTGCAAGCCGGTGTCACAGGGGTTGGTGGTCCAACTTGGACAGAACGTCCTGGGCTTTGCGTCGTCGGAGGTAGGCCCTGAACACCGAGATCAGGATAACCAGGACACCTGCAATACCACCGAAAAAGAGAAGCATCTTCGACAGGAAGGCAAACAACTGGTCCGATTCGGCGGACATGTCGATCATTTCAAGACTGTGAAGGTATACGGGGATGTTCATAGCCCGGCTGAAGACACAAAGGAGAATGATGACAGAGGTGACAAGTCTTATCATTCTTTCTTTGCAGACTTTGGTGCCGTAGGCGCCGATGTGAATACCGGAGAGTGATCCAAGATATAGCAGGAACACCAAACGCAAGTCGACGAATCCTCCCATCGCATAGTTTATCGCGCCCCAGGCCCCCAGAAACATGGCGAGGAACAACTCGGTGCCTGCGGCAACCGCCGTTGGAACACCGAAAACATAGATCATCGCGGGGACACCGATGAATCCCCCCACACCGATCGTGCCGGCAAGGTATCCGGTAAGGAGACCTGCCACCGCAACGATCCAGAATGAGAGCGTTACGTCGGCCGTTTTGAAAGTGATCATCGGTCCAATCGTCACTTTTGAGAAAAGCTCGGCCAGCTTGGTTGACGGCCCCTCCCCCTCCACGCCGCTCCTGAGCGCGTCCCGGAGAATCAGTATCGACACAATCGACAGCACAAACACGAAGATGGCGCTGATGTACAAGTCACCGGCAGCACTGCTGGAACCGCCGTGACCGTCCCCGCCCATACGGAACATTGTCTCATTCAGCCAGACGGCAATCTTGACCCCGACAAAGGCCGTAATCAGCATAAACAGCCCGAGTTTTTTATCAACGTGCCCCATTTCACCGTGTCGCCTGGAGCCAACCAGGGCTTTGCCAAACTTATGAGTAATATTGGTGCCAACAGCAATCACCCCGGGAACGCCCAGATTCATCATACCTGGAGTCATGAAGAAGGCGCCGCCGCTGCCAATGAAACCGCTCAGAACGCCACCAATGAAACCCAGCACTACCACCTGTAGAGCATTTGACCACTCGAGCGAAAGAAACCCTTCTACACCCATCATACGTTTGTGCTCCTTTTAGACTCCCCGGCCTCCACCGGACTCTGCCTCACTACTCCAACCTGAACAATCTCAGAAGTTCGCGAGTAAACGTGCCGAAAGAAACGGCGAACAACGGCACAACGAATAGCGTCAGCGCAATCGCCAGGACGCGAAGGTGCCGATACTCCTCACCGACCATAAAAGTGGTCACTTGTTCCTGATGAGCAAACAGGGCCATAAAGAGCGCCACTGAAACTGCCAGGGCACCAACCAAACGGAACAACTGTTTCGGCCCAAACCGGAAACGCTCCGACAACTCAGACGTATCTATAACCGGAATGTCCGTGTTGTCTACAAGGAAGCTCTTCAGTTCATCCCTTAATCTGACCCGTGTCGATTCAGTCTTGTCCTTGAACATCTCACCAAGAACGATCATGCTGTAATTGGTTCGTCCGATTCGGTTCAACAGCGACTCGGAACTCCCACAAAACGTCGAACTCCCCCCTGAACAATCGTGTCGTCTCAACTCATCGAGGCAGCGACTGAACTCCTCGTCTACAGGTTTTGCACAGTCGATATCATCTTCGATCCCACCCGTGTAAGCCTCATCGGTACTGACCCTGCCAACAACGGGCCGGGAGGTTCCCAAATCCGGGTCCTCCGGCTGAAGCAGGTCCCCGACCTGAGTGAAACGCATCAGTTCCACTGCGGCATCCCACGTCCGAGCAACCTTTATTACGTCCTCAAACCCTCCAGCCCGGTGATTGAACTCATCCTGCAGGAAGAGGACACTGCTCTGAGCAATGGTGGTACTAATACTCCTGATGCCCTCAATAGGTGAAAGCACATCCTGAACGTACGGCACAACCTCCGCCTGCTGGGGGAGGTAAGTGACCTGAACAATTCCGTCATCGGCCGAAACCCTCACGTTGGCATAGCTGGTCCGGGGATCGCGGGATAGAGTGAAATGCGCCTTGCTGCCAAGATGAAGATTCTTCAGTGCCCGGGTCGAAGCAGGAGTCAGTTTGAAATCCGGCAATTGAGAGACTGCCAAAACCGCTGTGGCGGTGTTGTTTACGCCCATCTGGTCCAGGTGTATGACAAGGTCGTAATGGGCCGGGTCACTCCAATCAACCCCATACAGGAAGCGCACCCATCTCTCACGGTCCTCATCCACTTTCTGAATGTATTCTTTGGCTTTGCGCCGGCTCAATCCCAGTTTATGGATAACCGACGCTATGCGGAATTCAGGATGCGCCAGAATCCGCACTCTCAAGACGTTGGGAACACCACAAAGAAGCATCTGTGCGGCGTGGCCATAGTACACAATATCCTCTTTGAGAATCCTCTCGCACAACAGCATTGTCATGCAGGCCAGATACTGGTCACGCTCCCGACCCATCCTTTCGTAGACGCGGGGCGGCTTGACCATCGCCATCTGGAGTTTCCCGGTCGGGACTCCCAGCCTGGTAGCCTCTTCTGTCAGGTCTTCACGGCTGACACAGGCGCAACCCAAACTGTTGGCCAAACGGGTCGCCAACTCTTTTCCGCCGACGAGGGTTCCTCTCGATACCGTAGTCACCGACATAATCATGTCCCTGCTTGTTTGGCGTACGACCCGTGAGTTCTCGAAGTCTTACTTGATGAGAAAACGGGCTATAGACTTTCGTGACTATTATGCTATATTTTGTTAGGTTATAGCAAGTCATAATTCTAAATCGGAAGACTCCGGATTGACCGGGCGGCGAAATCAACCACTGAAGGAGTTGCGGATACTGACGGCAGACATCTGTATCGAGACATGAAAATCACTCGCAGGAAACCGACACGCCGAGATTCCATCAATGATGACGAAATCGAACGAGACAACACAAGATATTTCCCGAAGACCGACGAATAGTATTGCTGAGAGGAGGAGGCTTGACTAACAAGCTTAAAGTGATCGTGATTGATGACGAGCCGATTGTTGGCAAACGGCTTACACCAGCATTGGAGAAATCCGGCTACGAGGTAGAGTTCTACGGCAATGGAGGCGCTGCCCTGAAGCGCCTTGACGAGATCACTTTTGATATCGTTGTGACCGATTTCCGAATGGACGATATCGATGGCATTGAGGTCTTGACCCGGGTAATGGCCGCCGCACCGCGCACCAAGGTCATCATCATCACCGGCTATGCCACGATTGAGGTTACGCGAGAGGCCCTGGCCAAGGGGGCATTCGATGTCATAGCCAAGCCGTTCAAACCAAATGAGCTTAGAGAAGTCATACAGAGAGCGGCCGACCTCCTGAAAACTGAAGGATGAAAGCGTGAGCCAGGAATACGGTCGAAACCGCGCCACGGAGGATGTGGAGAGCCAATCCAGAAAGGCCCTTCTGGAACGGCCCAGCTTCAGTATCCGCTCGCGGCTTCTATTGGGCTTCCTGTTGTTCTTCGTTCTGTATGCGGCCGCTGAAATAACCGCCTTCATTACTCTCGATCGACTTGACAGCAAGACTCGCTTCCTGGTGATCGCCGACAGATACACCAGCGAAATACAGCAGGCCAGGCGGTTCGAGAAGAACTACCTGCTCTATCACAGCGATCTGCAGTTTGTCCTGGACCATGTAAACGCCGCTGAAAGCCTCATGACAGAGTCTGCACCCGAATTGAGCGGCGTTCTGGGGGAAGAGAATCTCACTGTCCTCGCGGCCCACCTTGCTAGATACAAAGCACTGATACAAAAGCTTCCGGTTGCTGAAAAAGCGACCGGAGACAGTCTCGCGCAGATCCCGCCCACTCTCGAAAACGAGTTGCGCGAACACGGCTCACAGATGATTTCCTTTGCCCTTGAGCTTTCAGAGAGAGAACATCGACTGGTAAGGACAATGTTCTGGTGGGCCAGGCTGTTCCCTATGCTGTTTCTCGTACTGCTGCTGGCAATCGCTATCTACGTAACCAATCTTCTTTTCCGCCAGATCAATCGCCCCCTGGGTCGACTCATGGAACTTACCCAACAGATCGGCGAAGGCAATCTGACCCCGATCAGACCGGCACGGAAATATCGTGATGAATTCACCAACGTGGTCCTGGCCCTCAACCACATGATGTACGAGTTGAAGAGCCGTCAGGAGCAGATGATAGAATCACACAAGCTCCGCGCTATTGGCACGCTCACTGCCGGTGTGGCCCACGAATTGAACAACCCGCTGAACAATATCATGCTGACCGCCGCCTCGCTGGAAGAGGATTATGACACGCTCGACGACGACGAGAAACTCGACATGGTCAGAGACCTGGTGAAGGAAGCCGAACGCTCCGAGAGAATTGTCAAGAATCTGCTGGACTTTGCGAGAGAAGCTGAGATACACACTGAAAGTCTGGACCTCAGGCAGCTCATTGCCGAGACTATGAAATTGACACAGAATCAGGTGAAACTGAAGAAGGCGACAGTCGAGGTATCGATTCCCGAAACCCTTCCGCCAATCCACGGCGACCGGCAGCTACTGGGCCAGGTATTCCTCAACCTCATACTCAACGCCCTCGACGCTATGCCACAGGGAGGAGCAATCCAGATTGCCGCTCATCGTCCGGCCGACCCGGGCTATGTGACGCTCACGTTCCACGACAACGGTTGCGGCATACCTCCACATATACTGCCGTCCATATTCGATCCCTTCTTCACCACCAAAGCGACATCACGGGGAACGGGGCTTGGCCTGTCGGTCTCGAAAGGCATTATCGAGGAACACGGGGGGCATATCACGGTGGACAGTGCGGTCGACAGTGGGACAACCTTCAGTGTGCACCTCCCGATTGCCATGATCCCGGCCTGAGGTGTGGCTCTGCATTCTGAAAGGCAGGATTTGAGGTGCCGGCGTCAGGATTCAGATGATTTCGGCATGCCCGGGGATTCCTCAGTCTCATTGTTGAGAGCTTCCGTTACTCTATCAGTCTCATCGTTTCCCAGTTCCTCCTCTTGATGCTATACAGCGCGTACTTCTTTCCTCCGCGATCAACGTGTCTATCCAGCAGCATCCCTATCCTCTCCGCTACCCGCCGCGAGGGCGTATTCTGTGGATCGATCCAGCCCCAGATACTCTCAAACTCGAAGTTGGTAAATCCATATTCCAGTACCGCCCTGGCAGCCTCAGTCGCATATCCCCTGCCCCAATAGGAGCGCCTGAAATCGAAGCCAATGCCGACCATCAGCCTGCCATCGATTTCATCTGTTTCCAAACCACAATCGCCGATAACCTGATTACTATCCTTCAGGATGACTGAAAGCAGTGAGAAACCGTGCTGTTGCTCGTGTTCAAGATTGTCCTTAACCCATTTTTCCATTCCGGGTCGATCAAAAACCACGCCGAAGTAGCGCATCGCAATCGGATCGGAGAAGATGTCAAACAGAGCTTCTGCATCATCCTCTCTCATCCTTCTCAGTGTCAATCTGCTGGTATCAATCATATATCGACTTACGTCACTTCCAAGGTATTGTTGTCCGAAGCCGGCAGATCAGATATCGCCACCGCATGCGAAGTCAGGAGGGGACTCGCGCCCCGCAATGGCCGAGCTGATGCCGTTTTTTGGGCACGAGAGTGAATCGGATCACAATGAGTAGCAGACAGTCCAAAATGCCAAAGGCGCTTCCTCAACAAAGCAGGAGCGCGTGCAATCTAACAGAGGGCACTCTATCAAGCGGCTCAACCTCTAATGCGCTTGCCAGAACCGGGTCTCAGGTTGACTCATCCACATCTCCCGGCGAATTTCTCAACGCCGTCCTCATAAGCACATAGCCAGTAACTCCGCTGACAGCCGAGCCTACCAATATCCCTGTTTTTGCCTGCACGAGGAGCCCACCCTCCAGACTGAGCGACGCCACGAACAAAGACATAGTGAAGCCGATACCCGCCAGACAGCCGCTTCCTACCACTGCTCTCCAATTCGTTCCGCCAGGCATGATTCCCAGACCTGTCTTCACGATCAGCAGCAGACTTAGGGCAATCCCAAGAGGCTTGCCGATGAGAAGGGCCAGGGATACGGCTACAGAAAGAGGTGACGACATGGCCTCACCCGAGAACTGAACGCCTGCGTTTGCCAGAGCAAATAACGGCATTATCAGGAAAGCCGCCCAGGGGTGAATATCGGCTTCAAGCCGCTCCAGGGGTGACAGTGACTCGCGCGTTGTGAAGGCAACTTCCTCGACTGTGTCCTTGAGTTTCACGCTCTCGGATGCCCGGTTTCCACCACTTACTCTGTCCAGAGCCTGCTTCAGTCCCCTACCCAGCTTTTCTTGCGAAACCAGGGGAAGGGCCGGAGTGAGCAACCCGAGAGCCACACCGGAAATGGTCGGATGAATACCGGATTTCAGGGTGCACAGCCAGACACCAGCTCCAATGACCAGGTATCCAAGTACTGTACGCACTCCCAGTCTTCTCATGATCACGACTACTGCAATCCCCGCGATCGCAGCGGCCAACCAGACGAAGCTGAGTTGACTCGAGTAAAACACGGCGATAACTAGTACTGCAATGATGTCATCCACTATGGCGAGAGTGAGCAGAAAGACCTTCAAGCCGTGTGGTACTCGCCTCCCCAGCAGCGCCAGGGCTCCCACGACAAACGCAATGTCTGTTGCCATCGGGACCGCCCATCCCTGTTGCCCCGGATGATCTCCCAACAGTATCAGATAAATAGCGGCCGGTACAGAAGCTCCGGCGATGGCGGCTACTGCAGGGGACACAACCCGGCGGACTTCGCGAAGCTCGCCAAATACAATCTCCCTCTTAATCTCAAGGCCGACCAGGAAAAAGAAGACTGCCATCAGACCATCATTGACCCAGTACCAGAGTGGATATGACAATCCCCAGTCCCCAATCCCGACACTCAGAGTCAAATCCCAGAACTTGGCGTAGGCTTCCCTGAGAGGCGAATTGGCCGCTGCGATCGCCACACCTGTGGCGACTAGAAGAACGACTCCGCTCGCCGCTTCTATGTGCAAGAAACGAATAAGTGGACCGGTGAGCAGCTCAATTGGGCGAAGTATTTTTTGTGAGGAGACCTTGTTCATACTTTGTCCAGCACCACTATTCAGGTCTGTGATTGAAAGCACTGTCAGTTTCGGCCGGTGGCTCACCCGTGCCTGGAGTGGGATCAATTGCAAGTCCATCCGCCTGTTCACACGGGATATTCCCTCCGCGCACCGTCAGTATATTCGTGACAAAACAGACCGGCAACAAAAAAGCCCGCCAGAAGCCGGGCTTTCAGACTATGACCGACCTCGGCCGGTGTCCGCGCCGCCAATCCTACGGACAGGCTGGCAATGGGCCGAGAGATATAAACAGGTGGTCAATCAGAACAGTCAAGTCACCCATCGTAACCAAACCATCGGGGCTGAGATCAACATTTCCTTCCTGCGCACAAGTCAAACTCGCAAGCGATATGAACAGGTGGTCAATAAGGACGGTGAGATCGCCCATTGTCACCAGTCCGTCGGGGGAGGAATCTACGTTGCCCAGGGTCTCGCAGCAATAGTTGGGCATCAAAGCGTGTGGGCCCGGACGATCCGGGTTGACGCCGTGACACACACGACAATCGTACAGCGTTCCGGCAAAACCCTGCAGCGCGACGTTTTGCACGTTGTCTCGATCTTCTCTGCTGGGCGCTATGGCATGCGGCTCCCCGTGACAGGCGCTGCAGAACAGACCTCCATGGGCGCGTGAATCGCGGAACAGCTTGCCGATCTCCTCAGAGTACAAAGGACCGTGGCAGGCCGGCGATCCGCAACGGGGTTCCTCAAGCCAGGGCTCACGCCCGTCGCTTATGCTCTCGCCTACGTCAGTAACACTCCCGTGACAGTCCTGGCAAACCATCTCGTGCTCAGTAGCCATGACGCCCCGTAAGCACTCCGTGTTGGGACCCGGGTGACATTTGTAGCAATCGTTGGTGATTTCCCCGTGCTTTTTGTGGATGGCTTCCGACAGCGACGGCACTCCCCCCTGCCCTGGCATACCAAGGGCGTTGGAGGCATGGCAATTCGCACAGAGAATCGGAGTATCATTGGGATCAAAACCGCCTTCGTCGTCGTGAGCGTTGAGAATCGCCGTTTCACTGCTGTGACAACCGGAGGAAACGCAGCCTATTTCATTTGAAACCGGGACCACCGGCCGGGTGCTGGCAAGCAGACTGTCTGAAGCGTCATACAGCTTAATCAACCCCAATTGAAAGGGATCCTCGTTAACCAGATCGGCGTCGACGTAAGGTGTAATCGGGACACCCTCGACGTGGAAGTAATCCTCAACGGCTGTCATGTCGCCGGTGAGACCAACGCCGGTAAGCCCGATGTTGGGATCCAGACTCACACCAAACAACTGGTCCTCGTAATCCCAGAAATTGGTCTTGCCCACCGAGTACGTGTTGCCGGGGATTTCATAGGTGACATGCAGGTCGGCAGTAAGAACGGTAGGGTAGTTTTCGGCATCTCCGACCTGTACCACCTGAGCCCGAATGTTGTTGTATGGGGGCAGTATGACCAGTTTGGAGAAGTCTTCATTGCTGCAGTGCATGCCCAAGTCATTCCAAGCGATGATTAGACGCTCCTGCGCAAAAGCCGGAGAGCCGATCAGGACAAGAGCGAGCAGGAGAACGAATGCAGTTTTCATATCGCGCCTCATTGGTTCGTGAGTTGATAACTAATACGTAACATAATGTACCGCTTTTGTCAACGCTTGTTTAGAGGCGGCGCAACGAAGTCATCTTCGGACTTCACTTGTCGGATCACGAAAACAATTCTCCCCCAGACATTGCCTGATCAGAACACCTGCAGAGCCTTTCCTCAAACAGCCCCCACTGCAATCACTTAACCGCAGGACCTCGCGCCACCCCCTGTCCTTTGATTGCACAAACCGACCAGGAATGTGTCAATTGTGAGCAGAGGGATCATTTATCTAAAGAAACGTGTTCTTGATGACGAATAACTGCGTACTGCGTTGGTCCATCTTATCCACTACCGACCAGGCGGCATCTCACGATGAATACCAGACCTGCGGTCAATGAAAGGACAGGGTACAGAACATGTTGCGAATTATGATGGTATTATTCGGTCTGTTGCTCATTTTGAGCATGACAGCTTCCGCAAAGGACGGTTCGGCTTCAGGCAATCCAACGTTTTCGGGCGGTCTTGAACTCGGTTACTACGGCGGGGCGGGATTCCAGGCATTCGGCATGGTCAGCAACGTGGCCGCCGGTCTCCCGATGAATCTCCGGCTGGCGATGGGCTACACTTCGGTCCAGCCGGGTCTGTCAGCCGAGGCGCGACAGGTGTTTATTAACGATGCGACCAACGGCATTCCCGAAAAAAAGGGCAGGCAGCTCGATTTCAGATTCGACATGCTATACCCGGTGAAAATACTGAATCTCCCCCGTGCATATCTGTTTGGCGGACCACGCCACGCGCGCTTCGTAGCCAATTTCAAGTATGTCGGAGGAAACGAGGACTTCGACGTCACCAGCAACCAATGGGGTGTCGGCGGCGGGTTTGAATCGTATTTTGCAATGAGTCCCAGGTTCGATCTCGTCTTTCATCTCGGCATTGACTACTACTTCGAATCTACCCTCACCGGGCATGATACCCGATACTCGCCGGACGGGGACGACTCCAACGGTCGCGACGGATATACGTATGACGACGCCGACAACGCCATTGCTCAGCCAAAAATCGAACCCCGTTTGATGCTGGGATTCGCCTATAACTTCTGAATATGACTTACAACTGACTGCAGAAACCTCGCCCGTCCTCGTACCGTGCGAGACAGCGGACTACTTTCATCGGCGTGGGATTGTAGATATGCTTGTACAATTCCACCCGCTGGTCCAGCGCTGGATCAGCGAGGTCTGCCCGTTGCGATGCCACCAAAAAGAGAATGCAAAACCGAGGACTTCATCACATTGCGGACATGAATGCATCACTTCCTTTTTGACCATTACCTCTACTTCTTTTTGCACTTCATCGCTACTATCTTTTCGTGTAGATTCCATCGTCACAGTCTTTTCACAATGGAGACAAACAGCCATATGATACTCCTTCTTGAGTCATGTTGACTGCTCATCAGAGTTAGCCATACCAAGGAGCCGGGACGAGTCCAAGCGCAGAGTATACGGCCGCGCGGACAGACAGCCCACATTTCAGGGCTTGTTGATAAACCCGGGGCGTTCAAATGCATATATTCGGTGCCCCACAACTTGCAGTGGAATCTGTCCATGTTACTTGCACTGGTGCTCTCTCGAATACACTGGCGATTAGGGGGGCGTCATCGACCGTACCTCTTGCAACAAGCCCTTCACAGTCGGGTTCGCCTGCCGTTTGTGCGCTGAGGCTTCTACTTCACCACGATAGAAAAACGTACACACGACACAACAGCAAATGGATACTTGCGTTGTATTACGGCAGTTTACCCCCTGTTATGACCGATTCCTGAGAAGGGCAACGGTCAGTTCACCGGACGAACTTGCGCTGTGTGTGAACGTCTGCTGATCAGCAGCACGAAGTCATAAGCACCTGTGCGGACAACACTACCATTTGACAAAGCGACCTATCCGGAGTTATCTATGGTGCATGATCTTTCCCAATCACAAACACAGATCGGCAGCCATAGGTGTAATTATGGTAGCCTTGTTTTTCGCATTCGCCGACACCGCATTCACGTCGGATAATAAACCCGCTCAAGAACGCGAGACTGACGCGCTTGTCTTGAAAAAACTCGAATGGTTCCAGGACCAGAAATTCGGCCTGCTCATGCATTGGGGTATCTACAGCGAGTGGGGCATTGTCGAGAGCTGGAGTATCTGTCCCGAAGATGAAAACTGGACCATACGGCGCGGTCCGTACTCACAGGATTACAACACGTACGTAACAGAGTACGAGAAACTCAAGACGGTCTTTAATCCGGTTAAATTCAACCCGGCCACCTGGGCCAAAGCCGCCGGGGCCGCCGGAATGCGCTACGTTGTGTTCACGACCAAACATCACGACGGTTTCTGCATGTTTGAAACCAAAGAGACTGACTACAAAGTTACCGATTCTGCCTGCCCGTTCAGCGCCAATCCGAAAGCAAACATCACGAAAGAGATTTTCGATGCGTTCCGCGGCGAAGGTTTTGGCATCGGAGCCTATTTCTCCAAGGCCGACTGGCACTGCCCCGACTACTGGTGGCCCTATTTCCCGCCCTTCGATAGAAACGTGAACTATGATATCGAGCGCTACCCGGAAAAATGGGAGGCATTCAAAAGCTTCACTTACAATCAGATCAAGGAACTGATGACGCAATACGGTTCGGTCGACATTCTCTGGCTCGACGGTGGCTGGGTTCAGCCGATGACACCCACCTCACCTCGATGGGGCAAAAACCCGTGCAATCAGGATATCGACATGCCGGGGATTGCTTCCATGGCTCGCTCCCACCAGCCGGGATTGATTATCGTTGACCGTGCAGTTGAAGGTCGCTACCAGAATTACCGCACGCCCGAGCAGGAGGTCCCGGAAGAAGCCCTCGATTATGTCTGGGAAACCTGCATGACCATGGCCACGTCCTGGAGTTACGTTAGAAACGATGAATACAAATCTACCTCCCGACTGATCCATCTGCTGGTTGACATCGTCTGCAAAGGTGGCAACCTGCTGCTGAATATCGGACCCGGCCCCAATGGGGATTTAGCCCCCGATGCGTTGCTGCGCCTGAAGGAAATCGGCGAATGGATGCAAGTGAACGGGGATGCCATCTACTCCACCCGTGCAGTTGCCCCCTACAAAGAAGGCACCGTGTGCTACACCAGGGCAAAGGATGGGACTATAAACGCCATTTGCCTTTCCGACGGCAAAGACGCAACGCCACCCGCTACGGTCTCCATACCGTCATTTGCTCCCCGTCAGGGAACCACAGTCTCCCTGCTGGGTGTCGATGATCCGCTGGTCTGGGAACCGGACGGCAACGGCTGTACTGTCCATATACCGGAGTCGGTGCGATCCGTCCCGCCCTGCTCGTATGCCTGGACGATTCGCCTGCAGCCGGAGTAGACAATGACAAACGGAAAGCTGACAGCGCTGGTTGCTGTTGTCACGACAGTCCTCGCCTGGTTGCCCATGACTGCACAAGCGAATGATCTTGTTCTGGTTCGGAACGGTGTCAGCAGTCATCGTATCTGTATTCCGGAAACTGCTTCCGCACGCACCGCAACCGCAGCCGACACGCTTCGGAGCTACCTGCGTTGCATCTCCGGGGCTGATCTGCCGATAGTGCGTTCGTCGCATCCCACCGGTCCGTGCATTGTGTTTGACCTGACCGACTCTGCTTCAACCGACAGCAATGCGCAACCGCTCGGACGGGACGGGTTTCATATCAGATCAACTGACAGCAATCTATTTCTCACGGCCGGCACCGATTGCGGTCTGCAGAACGCGGTCTACACTTTCCTCGAATCATATCTCGGCTGCCGACGATACAGTACGTCTTTCCAGGTGATTCCAGAAACACCCACTATCATCCTGTCCCCTGTAGACGACAGACAGGTACCGGCGCTGGCGTTCCGCATGCAGGACATTCGCCACACTTCGTACAATGCCTGGCATAAACTCAGCGAGCCGAATGAATGGGGTTTGTTTGTACACACGTTCAAGGACCTCGTTCCGGCAGAGAAATACTTCGCCGATCATCCTGAGTATTTCTCGGAGTGCAACGGTGTGCGGGTCGCTGACGCCCAGCTCTGTTTGAGCAATCCGGATGTGTACAGAATCGTGCTTGACGAACTCCGACACCGCATGCAGGAAAATCCCGACGCCCGTTACTGGTCGGTGTCACAGAACGACACGTACGTTCCCTGCAATTGCGATGCCTGCCGTGCACGGGACAGTGCCGAAGGCTCCCCGTCCGGCTCGCTCATACACTTCGTGAACCGGGTGGCAAGAGAATTCCCTGACAAAGTTATATCCACCCTCGCCTACCAGTATTCGCGTTCCGCCCCGGCCCACGTCAGGCCGGAGTCGAACGTCAACATCATGCTCTGCAGTATCGAATGTAACCGCTGCAAGCCTATCCCCGACGACCCCGCCAACGCCTCCTTTGTAAAAGACATCAAGGACTGGAATCGCATCGCAGACAATATACTTATCTGGGACTACGTTATCCAGTTCCGAAATCTTGTCAGCCCGTTCCCGAATCTTAGCATCCTGCAACCGAACATCCGGTTCTTCGTCGACAACGGCATTACGGCGGTATTCGAACAGGGTGTCGCAACTATGCAGGGGGAGTTTGCGGAACTGCGAGTTTATCTTCTGGCGAAACTGTTGTGGAATCCGAATATCAACGTTGACTCGGTGATGACTGACTTTCTGGACGGTTATTACGGTGACGCGGCACCGTTTGTACGGGAGTATATTGATATCATGCAGGACGCCCTTGAACGTTCGGGCGAGGACCTTTCGATATATGGTTACCCGTATCCCTCCGACAACGGATACCTGTCGGAACAAATGCTGAACCGTTACGACGTGCTTTTCGCACAGGCTGAAAACGCCGTCATCGGTCAGCCTGACTATCTTCGCCATGTCCAAACGGCGCACCTGCCGGTGCAATACGCAATTTTGGAGCAGGCCAAAATGCTGGGATTCGCCAAACGCGGTTTCTTCACTTCTACCGACGACCGCTCCCTGGTCGCCCGGCCGGAGATGAAAACGTTACTACAAACGTTCTACGATCGCTGTATTGACGGCGGCATTACCCGCCTGTGGGAACACGGTATCCCCCCCGAGGAATACCTGGAATCAACACAGCAGTTCGTCGCAAGCTCGCTCCAAAACCATCTGGCCCTGAACAAACCGATCACTCTGGAGACGCCCGCGAGTACGAAATATCACAACGGCGATGCCTCCGCACTCACCGACGGCCTCAAGGGCTGGAGAGACTACCATTTCCATTGGCTTGGCTTTGAAGGCGAAGATATGGATGCGGTAGTCGATCTGGGAGAAACGATCTCGATCACAAAAATCGAAACAGATTTCCTACAGGATATTCTGTCCTGGGTTTTCATGCCGGAGAAGGTCGAGTTTTTCGTCTCGCTGGATGGCTCCACATACACATCTGTCGGCGAAGCAATCAATACGGTTCCTCCACAACAAAGCGGCGCGATAACCACTTCGTTCAATATCGAATGTGGACCAGCACCGGCGCGGTATGTCCGAGTAAAAGCTACCGGTTTGAAGATCTGTCCTTCATGGCACAAAGGTTCCGGCGGAAAGGCATGGATATTCATCGATGAAATCAAGGTATTCTAAGACCGTCTTTTTCATCCTGCTGCTAATCCTGGGCACACAGGTACACGCCCAGGTGTATCGCGATTCCTCGTCGTCCATCGACACCCGTGTGCAGGACCTGTTGTCACGCATGACACCCGAGGAGAAGTTCTGGCAGCTCTTCATGATTGCGGGAGATTTCAACGGTGACGAAAGCCGGTACAGCGATGGTCTCTTTGGACTGCAGGTAGCCGCCGCAACGAAGGATATCGACCCGATCATTCGAGCCAACGATATCCAGCGCCACTTTGTCGAGGACACCCGACTCGGCATTCCGGTTATTTTCTTCGCCGAAGCCCTGCACGGGCTGGTGCAGAAAGACGCCACAATCTACCCCCAGGCAATCGGTCTGGCAGCTACGTTTGACACCGTCCTGATGCACGAAATCGCGGCGGCCACAACCCGTGAGTGCCGTCACCGGGGTGTCCGCCAGGTGTTGTCGCCGGTGGTCAATATAGCTACCGACGTTCGCTGGGGAAGAACCGAAGAAACCTACGGCGAGGACCCGTTTCTGTCTGCGGCCATGGGAACCGCCTTTACGTCGGAGTTCGAAAGAGGCGGCGTGATCACTACCCCGAAACATTTCCTTGCCAATGTCGGCGACGGCGGTCGTGACAGCTACCCGATCCATATCAGCGAACGATTGATTCGTGAAATCCACCTCCCCCCTTTCGAGGCCTGTCTGAAGCGCGGAGGTTCCCGGTCGGTGATGACCTCGTACAACTCTCTTGACGGCGCTCCGTGCTCCGCCAGTGACTGGTTGAACAACGGTCTTCTCAAAAACGATCTCGACTTCAACGGCTTCATTATTTCGGACGCCGGTGCGGTCGGAGGCGCCAACGTGCTTCACTTCACCGCCGCCGACTATGACGATGCCGGGGCAAACGCAATCAACGCCGGTCTGGACGTCATCTTCCAGACATCGTACGATCATCACACGCTGTTTATCCCGCCGTTTCTCGACGGTCGTATCGACCCCGCGACAATCGACTCAGCCGTAGCGCGAGTCCTCCGGGCCAAGTTTCAACTGGGACTATTTGAACATCCGTATGCCGATACCTCTGCGTTCACAACCCCGGGGGTACCGGAACGTCAGCAACTGGCTTTGCGCGCCGCCCGAGAATCGATCATACTTCTCAGAAACAGAAACGGGGTTCTCCCTCTTGACAAGTCTATCGGCAAACTCGCTGTTGTCGGTCCCGACGCTGACGAGGCGCGGTTTGGAGGTTACTCCGCTCCGGCTGTTCGATCCTGCAGCATCCTTCGCGGAATCACGGAAAAGCTCGGATCGGGTACCAAGGTGCTTCACACACCGGGCTGTCAACGACTGACAAATGACTACGTGACCGTCTCATCAGAGTACTTGTCCTGTATCGACAACGACTCGACCCGTCAGGGACTTCTCGGTGAGTACTTCACAAACGCTTCTCTTGACGGTCCCCCGGCGTTCACACGCATCGATCAAACCGTGCAGTTCCAATGGACCCTGTTCTCACCCGATCCGGAGCGACTCCCGTACGACTTCTACTCTGTGCGCTGGACCGGAAAACTCACATCCCCCGCAACAGGCGAATTTCTGATAGGAGTCGAAGGAAACGACGGGTACCGTTTGTTCCTTGATGACTCGCTGATCATCGATAATCGGATTCAGGCCTCTCACCGGACAGTCGTAAAAGAGTACTCGTTTGAAAAAGGACGCGGGTACCGATTGCGCCTGGAGTTTTCCGCACCGACCGGCAACGCAAGAATGAAACTGGTGTGGAACGTGGGGATGGAAGCCGACGATGAGGCCGGCATCCGTAAGGCGCTTGACCTCGCACGGGAATGCGATGCCGTTGTTGTTGCGGTCGGGCTGGAGGAGGGTGAATTTCGTGATCGCGCCTCGCTGGCTCTTCCGGGACGACAGGAAGAACTTATCCGACGACTGGCGACTCTTGGTAAACCAACCGTTGTAGTCCTGGTCGGAGGCAGCGCCGTAACCATGTCCCATTGGCCGGACAGCGTAATTGCCGTTGTCGACGCCTGGTATCCGGGCGAGGAAGGCGGCCGGGCAATTGCCGATGTCCTGTTTGGTGACTATAATCCGGCCGGGCGTTTACCGATCACCTTCCCGGTTGCCGAAGGTCAGCTTCCCCTTGTCTACAATCACAAACCGACCGGTCGCGGCGATGACTACTTCAATTTCACAGGTCAGCCTCTTTTTCCCTTTGGCTTTGGCTTGAGCTACACAACGTTCAAATACGACCGACTTCGACTGGAGCAACCATCAATTGCTGCCGGAGAGGCATCCACCGTGCATTTCACCGTTACCAATACCGGCGCGTGTGCGGGAGACGAGGTGGTGCAGTTGTACATCAGAGACGAACTGAGCACAGTCGCACTCCCACTGATAGCACTGAAAGGCTTCCAACGGATACACCTTGAGCCAGGCGAAACGCAGGAGCTGAGTTTTGTCATTACTCCAGACCTGTTGTCAATGCTGGACAAGGATCTTCAGAAAACGATCGAGCCGGGCGATTTCCGCGTCATGATCGGCGCATCGTCCAAAGACATTCGACTCAGGAGTATCATCACGGTCGTCGACTGAACCGGATGTGAGTGTTATAACAACAGGAACTTTCCCAACATGCTGGAACACATTGTCTGTTCCCGATCCGGTCGGCTCCTGTATCAGCTCCAGAGACTCTGAGGCTCGCCGGAGCCTTGGACGGTTGTCCGATGCCCAATCGACGAACAACTCTTTTCTGTTGACATCACGTATCGAAGAGTCAACTTAGGAAATGACATCACAACGGTTACCCGTTGTCCGTTTCTGTTTACGCCTACAAACGGAGGTTTTATATGGAACGTTGGAAACCCGGCATCCTCACGGTCACCTGCCTCTTGATAATTGCAACCCTTACAGTTGTCTCCCTCACACCGGCAGCACTTGCCGTTCCGGGTGACACGGTCACCTCCATTCCCGCGCCGTTCCGGTGCCCGCAGGGACTCGCATTTGACGGTGCGCACCTGTGGATTTCTGACCGAAGCACCGATCTGATTTATCAGGTTGATCCCGGCGACGGCTCGATCTCCGATTCGCTCTCGGCCCCCGGTTACGTACCACGCGGGTTGGCCTGGGACGGGAAATGGTTGTGGTGTGCCGACGCTGCAGAACAGCAGATCTACGCCATCGACCCTGCGACTCGCGTCGTCGAGCGCACCATATTCTGTCCGGTCTCACGCCCCACCGGACTGGCCTGGGATGGTCAACACCTCTGGCTTGCCGCCGAGGGCAGCGAGGAACTTCACAAGATCAGCAGCGAGGACGGGACCACGATCACCACCATACCGGCCCCCACCTCACGCTCCTGGGGTTTGACCTTCGACGGTACCCGCCTGTGGGTATCCGACCGCTACAAGAATATGATCTACATGGTGCGCCCCGATGACGGTACCGTGATTGATTGCTTCGATTCACCCGGACCACACAGCTGTGGGCTGGCATGGGCCGGCGACCATCTGTGGAATGTCGACTACCAGACCGATCGTGTGTACGAACTGGCATTTGACGATGACACACCGTACGCGCGCACTGAGGAAAGGGCACAGCGGATAGAGTTTGTTCACCAGACAAGAAATTTCGGACCGGACACACTGCTGACGCTCGACATCTACCTTGCGATTCCAGAAACTCGGAGCAATCAGGAACTCCTTGCACCGGTGGAATTCGACCCCGGTCCAACGGACATACTTACCGACAAGTGGGGACAGAAAGTTGCTCACTTCCGATTTGAAAGCGTGGCTCCGTCCGAATTCATCACGGTGCGCATGAATGCGTCGGCGAAGTTGTATAAGACCCGCTATTTCGTGTTCCCCGACAGACTGGGATCACTGGATGACATTCCGTCGGACATCCGTGAGCGATACCTCGCCGATGATACGAAGTTCTCGCTGGAGAATCCGATTATTCAGGAGGCCGTGAAGCAGGCTGTCAGCACGGAAACCAATCCCTACTGGATCGGACGCAGGATATTCCGTCACGTAATCGAGAATATCGACTACGAACTCGCAGGTGGTTGGAACGTTGCGCCGGCAGTGCTCGAGAGAGGCAACGGCTCCTGCTCGGAATATAGTTTCGTTTATATCGCCTTGTGCCGGGCCGCCGGTCTCCCTGCACGATACGCCGGTGCGGTAACGGTTCGCAACGACGATGCGTCGTACGATGATGTCTATCATCGCTGGGTGGAAATCTATCTACCGGGTTACGGATGGCTGCCGGTTGACCCGTCCGGCGGCGACAGTAAATGGCCGTCAGACCAGGCCAACAACTTCAGTTTTCTCGACAATCGGTTCCTTGTCACCACCGTGGGCGGGGGTGGTTCGGAGTATCTTGAATGGAGTTACAATGCCAATGAACGCTGGACCTCGCGGGGCAAGTGCAGGGTTGAGGTCGAGAATTTCGGCGAGTGGAGCCCCATGGAATCGGACACGAAGTAGCGGCACCCCGGGAATGGGATCCATCCATGTAACCTATGTCCGGATCATACACAAGCAATCACAGTTGAAGAACAGGGGTTATTCAACAAACCCGGGCACGGGTGGGCCACCAGACGACAGGCTCACAAACGAGTTTGTCAGACTGACTCGATTGCCCAACGGGCACCCGGATTGCCTCCCCCCACTTCCCGCGGCACTGTCCACCTCCTCGATCAGTACCGTCAATATACTGTTACCCATGTCCTCGGTCCGGACCCCGGACGGGGGCACAATATCGACAGGTAAGGCTGGGGCAGACGGGGGCGTCTGCCGCCCACAAATTCAACGACATATTGCACCTATCTTTCTCTGTTCATCCCCTTTGCTTCTACGGGATGATACGAAATCGATACCGGGTTTAAAGAGAAGAAACCGATTTGCGTAGATATTCCGCCCCCGGAACCGGCATTACCCGTGCGGCTTATACCTCAAAGACCGCCCCAACCCCTCCGGGAATGAACCTGTCCGGGTATCGAGACCGAATCTCAGCGATATGTTGGGTGCAATGAGTAGGACAGATATAACTCAGCGACTGCAGTGCGTCGAGCGCAGCGAATTCATGCAGGCCGCCGATCAGGGCGTAGGGTTCTCCCAGCGGCCGGGCAGCCTCCAGGATGGCCTCGACTCCCGGATGGGCGCATCCGACAACCACGACCGGCCCCCTTTCGGTTCGCACAACCAGCGATTGCTCAAGCCCCTCCAGCAGTCCAGTGGTGAAGAAATCCCTCCGCAGTTCCGCGGGCTTGTTGTCGACATACACGACCTCACGTGCGGACCTGATCCCTCTCAGCGGGTCCGGGGCACAGACTCGAACGTCCTGGTTCTCTCCGAGGAACGACGACAGCCCGCCCGAATGGTCGAAGTGTACGTGGGAGACAAACACCTCCTGAATCGAGCCGGGATCGACTCCGAGTGTCCGCATATTTCTCAGCAGCAGGGCGCCATCGGCCCCCGTGTCGAACAGGAGGTTGACCCCGCCGTGACTGACCAGACAGGAGAAGCCCCAGTCGGACTGCAAGTTTGGTGATTGGGATTCGTTGTCGTAGAGTATGGTTACCTTCATTTGTTATGTCCTTTTGTCGGGCCGTCAACGCCCCCACTTCGAACACCGATAGCGAGAAACATGACCGTCCACACCGCCGCGCCGCGCACAGCTTTGCCGGTAACGTTGATGATCTTTCTGTTCGGTTTTGTTTTTTCTGTCACGTGTTGAGTTCCCTGTACCTGTTTTCTATACGGGACTTAGAGGAGTTGGGTTTCAGGGTTTGTGTCCTGGTAGCCTTTGTATCCCGCCTGTGGACGGATGGGCTAGCGGACTATTTGCCAGGATTTCCTCCTGAAGAACTATCCTGAACCGATCTATGAACTGGGTATCCAGCTCCAAGACATGTTACGGCCAGCAGTGGA
The DNA here is from genome assembly GCA_963664195.1 of uncultured candidate division Zixibacteria bacterium. Classification (GTDB taxonomy): domain Bacteria; phylum Zixibacteria; class MSB-5A5; order GN15; family FEB-12. The sequence continues at coordinate 1,627,943 of OY760907.1, read as the reverse complement.
TTACGAAACCCGACCGTGATCGGGTGGCCCGTGGGCTTGCCCCGGGTTTCTAGATCGCGCATTGTCCAGCAGATTTCCACCGTCTGAGGACGGGCGGGATGCAAAGAGGGCTCTCGTTCCCGGGGACTCGCAATCAACAAACTTGACCTAGTAGCTCTTATAGTGTATAGTGGTATCGCTCATGTCTCGGAGGTTGCCGAACCCCATCCGGGAACGGATGGAAGAACGAAAGAACCGACGAGAGAGGACGGCATCACGTCCACGAGTCGATCATCCAGAAGACGGTGAGAAAGGCGGAACCGACCAAGCTCGCCACGTGCCACACCTTTCGACATTCGTTAACCACGCAACGGCTGGAGAGCGGCTGCGACATCCGAATCGTTCAGGAGCTTCTGAGCCACAAGGACGTGGGAGGGCGAAATGATCGACGCCCATGACGTCAGCTGAAGCGACAAGGGTCTCAAGAGCCACGTGAATGATCTGTTGTGGACAAATGAAGGTGTCTTATGCAGAAACCATCGAATCATTGTTTGGTGCTATGAGTAATTGTGTACAACAGTATCAAGGAAACTCCGATGCATAAAAACTCGACAATTCGAGAACTGAAGCCAAAGATGCGGGAAGTGGTTAGAGATTGGGGTGTTGCCTCAAAACGAATAGATGAGAAATGCATCCTACTTGAAAAATGGCTTGGCAACTTTGAGACGAGTGAGGAAGTGTTGCTCGCCCTTAGGGTGGCTCAATCTATCCAGTTCAAAGACGACAATGATATAGCTGATATTGTGAAGATTCTTGTTGGTAACCTGATAAAACAGTTCGACAACGACTTCAGCGATGTACTTTTCTTCCCCCTCGGCTCCAGTTCTAATTCAAGTGGCAGCATGTATTTGTACACCTATTCCAAGGAACTAGGGTGGGCTGTTAAAGATGACAACTTTCCATTCGATGACTTCCGGAATTACACGGACAAATCTATTGTCTTCTTCGATGATATGATTGGTTCTGGGAACCAGGCAATCGCATTCGCAAAGGACAGATGTGGCAGTCTACGGCGAAAACCATACTATGCGGCAGTCTTTGGTTTCACAGACGGTGTAACAAAAGTGAAAGGGAGTGAATTGTATGAGGAGATTTTTGTAGGCGAACGATTGTCAGACGCTGATTCGGCTTTCCATCAACAATCACAAGTATTCGACAACGTAGAGCGGGCGGCTGTTAGACGACTGTGCGAAAAGTACGGCGAAAAACTCTATCCCACCCATCCATTGGGATACGATGATTCGCAAGCTCTTCTTGCTTTCCACCACAACACTCCTAACAACACATTGCCGATTATTTGGGCAGGTGTTGAGAGTGAAAGCGAGCCTAGTTATTCGTGGCATCCACTTTTCACGCGGAGAAAGATAATAAGGAGGGAATCATCCTCCAAAACAGAACCAAACGCGCCAAATGGCTTTCCTTCGTTTGACAGGATAGTCATTGATACCGGTGGACTCGCGGATCACAAGGCCGATTCATTCTACAATGGCATGCCATGTCGATATGAGGATATTCAGAATGGGTACGACATCCAGAGAACCACATACACAGAGAGAAACGGGATAAAACAACTAGTTGAGAGGTTTATTGAACAGGACAAGAACGAAGCCCTGTTTTGCTCAATCAAAGGAAAAAACGGTGCTGGCAAGACAACATTACTGAAGAGGCTTGTTTCAGAAGCATATGGTGACTGTAGTATCTTCGAGTTCAATAATTCTAGGCAACCAACTGTCACAATTTCGTCGCAAGTAAGTAACTTGCTTGAATCAGCCAATGATCCGGTCATGATTATTTTTGATGATGCAGAATGCCTGAACAATCACGACATCGTGCCATCAAGGGTTTTTGAGGTAGCCAATGATTCGAGGCAAAAGGTATTGTTGGTTTTCTCTGAACAGGCGAACAAATGGAACTTTCTCGAAAGGGCCAATGAGATACGGCGAAAGGTAGGTGGTGCGTTCTTCGAGTATTCTATAAGTGAACTTGACGATAGTGAGTTAGCCCAATTGGCCGATAAAACTATCACATTTGAGAGAAACCGACAGATTGTCGATGTCAAATGCGTTTTGCCAAAGGAAGATAGGCTGCTACTTTGCTCAAACAGGCGAGATAGATTGATCATTATCGCATTGCTGACATTGAGATATGGCAAGCACATTGCATCTATAGTTGAAAATGAATATGACCAGATTCCGTTAGAAGAAGGCAAGAATGCTTATGCAGTGGTATGTCTATTTGGATCTGTTTCTTTGAAGCTTCCGGTTTCTATTGTGTTGAAGGCTTCTGGAGACAATCAGCCGGCAACCAATAGAGCTATTAGAAACGCGCTTGAAGGTATTGTTTACGTCGACCCCAACAGTTACACATACGAGATTCGTCACTCGGCATTGACAAGATACTTGTTCTCATACGTATACAACGATCCGCCACATATTCTTTCTGGGTTGAATGCGGTAGTGGAGCGAGTTGATCCGACACAGTCTATAGAATTCGGTTTGCTAGTCGATTGGTTCACCCGGTATGGCTTTGAAAAGCAACTGTATCGTCTACTTGCAGATAAACAGCTCATCTCGGATTTCTTTGAGCACACGATAAGTGTAGTCGAACATGGACGCTTCGATAGGAGTATCCTGAAGCATCTTTACGCAGCTTACGGCCTTCTTAAAAAAGATGTGCTTGGAGATGATTTAGCAGGCATCGGGATGTTCGATAAAGCGTTGACAGTTGATAGTACTTGGGCATTCTGCTTGCGTCAAAAGTCATGGGCCTATCTAAACCTAGGGAGAAACAAGGAATGTAGCCTGCATGCAAGACAAGCCGTTGATGCAGCACCAGAAGACGCAAAGAACCTAATAGACTGTGCGTATCTACTTTCACTTGGCGATATCAAGTCTTTTAGAGAAGCTGGCACATTATATGAAAAGGCAGCCTCTTTGGTTCCACATGATATGGCTCTGCAAAGGAAAATGGATAACTACGCCGGGGCAAGGAATCAACTAGAATACTTGAGTCTGGCAGATGATCAGGTTCTTCCAGACTACGTGGTTAGCGATCTTAGACCAGGTCCTTTCTTTTGGAAAGCAAGGAAGGGATTGCACTCAAAGGAATACGCTAATGCGATTAGAAGAAGACTATCAGCAGCATTGCAGGACAACCGTACAATAGATGAGCTGGAGCTAGAAGACCAGATCAAAGGCACAAACATCAAATCGGATAAGCTTCTAAATGCGTTATACAAAGCGAACTATGCCAGGTCGTTATACAATAGTTGGTACCAAGGTGATGAGACTATAGATACAAGTCTGATAAAGGAGTTATTCGAAACAAGCCTTAGATTGTGGCCAGATGAGCCAATTGTTAGAGCGTGGTATTCAACGTACCTAAAGGAAGTAACCGGGCAGTTTGATCTAGCTGAGAAGGAGATTAATATAGCAATACATCGTGCCAACAGAAGCAAGTACAAACATTTTCATGACCATCCTTTGCTACTGAACAACAAGGCACTAATCTACATGGATGGATACTACAAGGGCGTATACGAGGCTACCGTACTGCCAGATGCAGAAGCATTATTGCGTGCGGCCATTCGGCGGATTGAGGAGACGGAGTCGAGCTTTCATTGGCCTTATGACTCGTTAGGGCGACTTGATTCACTAAAACGAACGCTTTAGTGTCGTATGTCATCGGTCGGGCACAAACTCGCCCAATCAGGTACCACGTTCTCTAGAAGCCAACCACGCCCCAACTCGCGGGCGCAAGCGGATGGGCCATCAGCCAATCGAGAGACGCAGTCTTCGACAAGCTCACGAACGAGTTTGACAGACTGACTCGATTGTCAAGTCGCCCCTCCAGACCACTCCCCCCCATTTCCCCCTTGACATATTTCCAAGAACACCTATCTTTCTCCCAACATCATAGAATTCAAACTCGCAACGAGTTCAACGGAAGGAGGCGTAATGCTCAGGACAAAAGAAGCCAAACTGGCCAGGGTCGTATTGCGCCCGGGAGAGAATCGCCGCTGAACTCACTCTGAGAGTGTGAAGTCATAACGGTCTCCCCCAGCGGGTGACCGTTTTTTCTTTTCAGACGGAACCCGCAAGCGCAATGCGCCGCTGCGAGCCGTCCGAACATAACACCACGAACGGCTATCGCAACACCGGCCAAAACCGGGATGATCCGCGCGACTAGCACCGCCGGAACTCTCAGGATAGAGGTCTGTCGACAATGACGCACGAAAGCTAAGTCCGTCGACCGGCCACAACCACGAGTTGAATTGCTTGGGATTTAGAACAATGAATCTTTCCGAATACGGTTGGAATGAGTTTTTTGAGGCGCAGTTCGCCTCTTACAAAGAACAGGGGTTCACTCCCGCACGAGTGAGCCTGCAACACAGAAACCTGTATCACGTCCTCTCGGAGGACGGTGAGTTGATCGCCGAAGTCTCCGGGAAGATGATGCACCGAAACGTCTCGCGGGCCGACTTCCCGACAGTCGGTGACTGGGTGGCTATCAGCGCCCGTCCCAACGAAGGAGCTGCGACCATCCACGGTCTCGTTACCCGCAAGGGTGCCTTCTCTCGTCGCGCCGTGCTTTCCGGCGGCATGCCGGACACAGATGGCAAAATCGATGAGCAGGTGCTGGCAGCAAATGTCGACACCGTCTTTCTCGTCTCGGGACTCGACAAGGATTTCAATCTTCGTCGTATCGAGCGGTTTCTTTCGGCGGCCTGGGATTCCGGAGCCACCCCGGTGGTTGTCCTGAACAAGGCCGATGTCTGCGATGACGTTGAGGGCCACATTGGTGACGTTGAGGGCGTAGCCTTCGGTGTACCGATCCACGCCGTAAGCGCGGTGACGGGCGAAGGCCTCGACGCTCTCTGGAGACATATCGTGCCCGGGTCGACCGCGGCGTTTCTTGGCTCGTCGGGTGTCGGCAAATCGACCCTGATTAACAGCCTGGCCGGCGAGGAACGTCTGGACACGGGTGGGATTCGTCTCGACGACAGCAAGGGGCGACACACCACGACGCATCGCGAAATGGTCATGCTCCCCGGCGGCGGTATTCTGATTGACACCCCCGGCATGCGCCGTCTCAAGATGTGGGACGAGGGGGACGGTCTCTCGAAGACGTTCGAGGATGTTGAGGAAATCATGACTCAATGCCGTTTCACCGACTGCGGCCACAACTCGGAACCCGGCTGCGCGATCAAGGCCGCACTCGATGAGGGCACACTGGACCCGAAACGCTGGAACAACTATCTGAAACTGCAGAAGGAACTTGCCCACCTGGAGCGACGTAAAGACGAAGGAGCACGACGCCAACAGGAACGCGAGTGGCAGAAATACATATCCCAGGTCCAGAAAGGCAGGGAGGAATTGAGAAAGAAAGGTCTCGGCAAGTGAACGACACCGACAAGAAGAATTTGAAGAGAGTGCGTTTTCTCGAGGGAGAACGCCTCTTCCTCACGCCGGAATCGATGGATGATTTCGACAACTACTACAAATGGGAAATGGACCGTGAACTACAATACCTCGGCGGTCTGACTTACCGGGCCTTGGAGCGCGAGTCAACCCGCAAGCAGTTTGAGTCACGGATCACGTCGAAGGACGCGGAAACCCTGAGCATGATTCACAATGAAACCGGCAAGCAATTGGGACGTATCGTGCTTTTTAGTATCCGACAGGAAGACCGAACTGCCGAGTGGGGTCTTGTGGTTCCGCAGGAATACTGGCGGCAGGGGTATGGCACCGAGGCGGCAAAGCTCGTGCTTTGCCATGCGTTCGAGGATCTTGGCCTGCGGAAACTTCGTTCCGCCACGCACAGCGGCAACGAGGGTTCGATGAAGTTTCAGGAAAGCCTCGGCTGTGTGCAAGAGGGCGTGCATCGTCAGGACCAGATAATCAACGGTGAGAGTGTTGATGCCATCTGGTACGGCATGTTGCGAGAGGAATACGATCGGGCTGACTGGTCCTGACGAGACACGAAATCAAGAAGGAAATGCAGTTGAGCGAATTCAACATCAGACCGTTCATCGAAGACGATTACCCGGCGGTACTGGAGATCAGGAACGCCTCGTATCCCAGGCCTGCGTACACGCTTGAGGAGTTCTCGTTCCTCGACCGGCAGGGCGCGCCGAAGTGCAAGTTCAAACGCTGGGTGGTCGAACAGGACGGCTCACTCGTCGGCTACGGCGGCTACTGGCAGCATCCGTGGATATACCATCCGCAGAAGTTCGACCTGGCCATCGTGGTCGCCCGTAACTACCGCAAACGCGGCATCGGCTCGACTCTCTACGACACAACCGTGTCCGAAGTCACAGCCTTCGACCCGATTCTCTTTCGCTGTTCCGCTTACGAGGAAGAACCGGACTCGATGAAGTTTGCTGAAAAGCGCGGCTTCACGGAGGCTCTCAGGCTCGGTTCCGCCCATCTCGATGTGAACGCCTGCGACCTCACACCGTACGAGGAGCTTGAAAAGAAACTCACCTCCGAGGGTATCCGGTTCACGGCTTTCCCCGAACTGGAGTCCGACCCGGACCGCAATCGGAAGCTGTTTGAACTGGAGAAGGACGTCTGCCGCGACATTCCCGGAGAGGACAACTTTGACAACGTCGATTTCGATACATTCGTCAAAGACGGCCTGGGCCGACCCGACCTGCTGCACGACTTCTTCACGGTCGCACTCGACGGGGATCGTTATGTCGGCATGTGTTTTGTCGGGCTAAACGCCGCAGACAATACGCTCAAGCAGTACCTCACCGGAGTCAGGTCCGAATATCGCAGTCGCGGCATCGCCTTGGCCCTGAAGGCACGTGTTATCGCGCTTGCGAAAAAGAGAGGGCATCCATTGATTGAGACTCTCAACGACGTGGAGAACGCGCCCATGCTGGCCGTCAACAATCGACTGGGTTTCCAGCCTCAGCCGCAGTGGGTCTATTACGAAAAGAAATGCTGACCGTGGTTCGGTCACGATCCGGAAAGGGGTGACAACGTGATGACGACAATCGACGATCTGACTTTCACGCACTCAGTGCCCGAGATGGAGGAGTATGTCGCCCTGTACGATTCGACCGGCTGGAACGAAACCTATCAACTCGATCCGGAGCGTGTCTACGATGCGCTCCACCACAGTTGGTTCATGATGGCTGCATACGACGGACACGATCTGGTGGGGTTTGGTCGAATCATTTCCGACGGTATCCTGCACGCGCTGATTGTCGAAATGATTGTTCTGCCCGACTACAAAGGCAAAGGAATCGGCAGTTACATCCTCAACGAGTTGGTAGCCGTATGCAAGAACAACGGCATCCCCGATATTCAGCTATTCTGCGCCAAAGGGCAGACCAGCTTCTATCTGAAACACGGTTTTGCTGCCCGCCCCGATAACGCTCCCGGTATGCAGTTGGTTAACTGGAAATCGTGATGTGTAAGAGCAGAAGTGGCAGGAGCGACTAGTTCCTCTGCCAGACGATGCGGTCGCCCACTGCGATGCCGTGCTTCTCGACAAATCCGGCGTTGACCTCAACGACATATACTGCCGGCTTGCTGAAGTAATTCTTCCTGGTTTGCGGTTGTGTTCTTTCGTGAATGGTGACAATCAAACCGGTCGAGTCTGCAAAGAGCATATCCAGTGAGAGCTTTGTGTTCTTCATCCAGAAGGATCGCACGTTCTGATCGGGAAAAATGAAAAGCATTCCCTGATCATCGCCAAACTTCCTGCGGAACATCAGACCGACCTGACGGTCCTCGTCGGTGTCGGCGATTTCGATATCAACCGTCACAATCGTATCACCTGGCGCCGCGACAAAAGTCAGGTCACCTTCAGCGTCAAATGCAGTCAAACGGTCAAGTTCCGAACCGTGTTCTGACAAGCCGACAACCTTGAACAGGAAGAACGCAATCGCCGCCAGAAACAACGTGCTGACTAGGATGATAACCGGCTGGCGACCAGTGCCGGGCCGCTTCCGATTGGAGTTGCTGCTACGTCGACTCTTATTGGTCATTATGTGCTCGCTATCGTGAAATTCTGTATCCTACGGACTCTGCAATAAAGCACACCGTGTGTGCCATGCCAAGATTTGTTTGTACTGACTATTCTTCAAAAGGATGGTCACGATCAAAATCCGGACGATAATTCGACGCGCTGTCAAGTTCCTGCACCCAACCGCGATAGAATCCGAGGCGTTCGAATTCGGCCAGCACCTGATTGTACTCTTCCGGTCGCACCGTTCGTCCGAGGGTCGGATGCCCTATCACCCGCCGTGTCGGATGATACTGCGACATAAGCGAGACATGCACCGAAGGGGACAGCTCCCCGGCAATCCAGCGCATGACGTTTATTGAATTCTCGACCGCTCCCGGCAGTACCAGGTGGCGGATGATTAACCCGGACTCAATGTACCCTTCGTCATCGAGCCGGACGGTCGATCCCTTCTGGCGGAACATCTCTTTGATTGCCGCTTTGGCGACCTCGGGATAACCGGGCGCATCGGAACAATCACACCCGAGACGCTCGTCGACGTATTTCAAATCCGGCAGCCAGACATCTATGCGCCCTTCAAGCGACCTGATCGTCTCCGGCTTGTCGTACCCGTTGGTGTTGTATACGAAGGTCGGGCTGATGCCGCGTTCGGCCAGCGCTGCCATAATGATCTTCATCTGTGGAATAACGTGCGACGGCGACACAAACCCCACGCCCTTGGCCCCGCCAGCCAGCACCGCTTCGATCTGCGCAACAACATCCGGCAACTGCTGAGAAATGTCGCCGTAGTCACCCGTGGCCTGACTGATCTGGTAGTTCTGGCAGAAGACACATTCAAGATTGCAGCCGGAGAAAAAGACATTGCAAATCCCGCGAGGACCGGAGATCACCGGCTCCTCCCCCGCATGGTTGCAGACCGACGAGCAGCTGATTCCGGTGCCTGAGTTGCAGAACCCACCGTGGCCGGGGAACCGTCGATCTACGGCGCACTCCCGCGGACACCATGTGCAGTTATGCAGGGTTTCAAGCAGTTCGGTCGTCTGTTGGTCCTGGTGATTCATATTCCTTTTACGAATATAGGCGTTCTCGAGCAGAATTCAACCGATAGCGCAACCAAAGTAACCGCTTGCCCTTGCAGGCGGTGTCGGTTAGCTTCTGCATCAATATGAAGTCAACGATAATCGTCATCGGAGCCGGTGCCGCAGGATTGCTGGCGGCCGGAAAAGCGGCCACCGACGGGGCACGGGTCATTCTCCTTGAGAAGATGAACCAGCCCGGTCGTAAATTGCGAATCACTGGCAAGGGTCGATGCAATCTGACCAATATCGCCGAACTGAGGGACTTCGTAGATCACTTCGGCAAGGGCGGTCGGTTCCTTCGGCAGGCGTTCTCACGCTTCTTCTCTGCTGATCTGCTGGAACTGCTGGGTGAACTCGGGGTGGAAACCGTCACCGAACGAGGCGGAAGGGTCTTCCCGGCAAGCGAAAAAGCAACCGAAGTAGTTGAGGCACTCATCCAATGGAACAGACGTCTGGGCGTACAGACGAAAACGGGTGTGTCGGTTAGCGGTCTTCGCGTTGCGGACAATCGTGTAATCGGCGTGAAGACCGGGAACCATGAAATCGATGCCAACGCCGTGATCATCGCTACCGGCGGCGTTTCGTATCCGGGGACGGGGTCCACCGGCGACGGGTACCGTCTCGCTGAATCGGTCGGGCACACGATTGCGCCGATCCGTCCGGCACTGGTGCCGCTTGAGACTGCCGGCGATGTCGCTCAAAGACTGCAAGGGCTGAGCCTTCGCAACGTATCCGTGTCGGTTTGGATCGACAGCAAAAAGACCGGCCGTGCCGCCGGTGAAATGCTGTTCACGCACTTTGGTTTGTCCGGTCCGATTATTCTTACGCTGAGCCGTGGCATTGTCGAAGCGCTTGAAGAAGACCGCAAGGTGTCAGTCTCGCTGGATCTCAAACCGGCGCTCGATGACAAGAAGCTCGACGCGCGTCTTCTTCGCGATTTCGCGGCCCATCCAAAACGTCAGTTCGAGAATCTGCTGATCGATTTGCTTCCGCGCAAGCTCATCCCGGTCTGCATGGATCTGACCGGCATCCCTGCAGACCGTCCGGGTAACCAGATAACGTCCGACGACCGCAAGAAGCTTCGTCTGTGGCTGAAGGATTTCCGATTCGATATCACGAGCCACCGCAACTGGGACGAGGCTATCATAACCGCCGGAGGCGTCAGCACCAAAGAGGTCAACCCGAAAACGCTTGAGTCGAAGCTAATCGGGGGATTGTATTTCGCAGGTGAGGTTCTCGACATCGACGCCGACACGGGAGGATACAATCTTCAGGCTGCTTTCTCGACCGGCTGGCTCGCAGGCCAGGCCGCGGCCTTGTCTAAGTAGCAAGCTCCTCCTTCTCAAGTCCAAGTATTCGGCACGCCGAAGAGTCCGTAAGACGGGAAGGCACACTGCACACCCGTGCGCGGCACACAATAGTGTGCCTGGTGAATAACCGAAAGTAGATATACAGCATCTGGCCTGGGGCAGATTATCACTTGCCGCCCACGGAATGTGGCCATCCGGCTGCAAGGCCTGCCAGCCGCAATGCCCTTGACAGATTGGGGATTTAGGTTACATTCCGCTTTCACTATTTCGAGGGTTGGGAACAGATAAGGAGACATGGAGACAATTAGCGCACATCTCGGCGAGGCAACCGCGCTTCTCACCGCTATCATCTGGGCACTGGCCGTCATCATGTTCAAAAAGAGCGGTGAGGAAGTCCACCCGGTGGGGCTGAACTTGTTCAAGGTGATGTTGGCTGCTGTGCTGCTTGTTCCGACTGCCTGGCTCTTCGGCGAGAGTCTGCTCCGGCCGGCTCCTATCGAAGATTATCTCCTGCTTCTGTTGAGCGGCGTCCTGGGTATTGGCATTGCCGACACGTTGTTTTTCAAGAGCCTCAACGCCCTCGGTGCCGGACTTTCGGCTATTGTCGACTGCCTGTACAGTCCGTTTATCATCGGGCTCTCGATCCTCTGGATCGGAGAGTCGCTTTCGTTTATCCAGGCGGTTGGGGCGGCGATGATCGTCTCAGCTGTCTTGACCGCCGTCTCCGAGACCAACGGCAAACATGCCGTCGACCGTCGCCAGATACTTTTCGGCATCCTCTGGGGAACGTTGGCGATGGCCACCATGGCGGTGGGCATTGTGATGGTCAAGCCGCTGTTGGATCGCTCTCCCTTGATCTGGGCCTCCGAGTGGCGGATAATTGGCGGCGGGCTGAGCCTTCTTCTGGCCCTGCCGTTTTATCCCCGGAGGCGGGCTATCATCAAATCCATTGCTCATCCGAAACGGTTCGTACACACGTTTTTCGGATCATTCGTCGGGGGGTACCTGGCGATGGTCCTCTGGATCGCCGGCATGAAATACACACAGGCCTCGACCGCGGCTGCTCTCAACCAGACGAGCAACATATTTATCTTCATTTTTGCGGCGATCTTCCTGCGCGAGAAAATCACGCCGCTTAGAGTGGCCGGTATCCTGCTTGGAGTAGGCGGGTTATTCCTCGTAACGTTCGGCTAAGAGACGCAATACGGTGTTGGGTGGCCGGTTCAAACTTGTTTGGGCCGGACCAAACCTGACGTTTCTCGTCAAAACCTTGAAATCAGACCAAATCCTGTCAAACACTTCATTCCGGTAGTTTTCGACCCCTCAGGCACAGCCGATACGTAGAATGTAGTCATTTACGATTACGGCGCGTGCGCCCCCGTAAGGCGTTGACTTACCATGGGTTAGGTACTCCATGGTGGCCCCGGTGATCGCGTAATCACGGGTAACAGGTCAAATGCCGCCCACATTGCGCCCGTAGCACCTTTGACAACGTGGTCTATCTGCTCCGGTAACTGTCCGTGACACCCCCCGATTGCGCTTCACGAGGCGAGTCCGTATCGCAAACGCCGACTGGGCGTGCACAAGAACACGCCACGTAGTTCTGTTGACCGGCAAAGCATAAGACAGGGTGAGTTTTCTGTCTGGCTATGACTTGGCCTGACCGACCGGTCGTCCTGTCTCTACCATAGAAGGGAGCTCAGGTATGACTGAGGAAAGGAAACTCAAGCGCATGCGGGTTATGTCTTTCGTCAAAGTTTTCGAACGCGAAACCGAGTCATCGGTTGGCCGCGTGATGGACATGACCACAATGAGTATGAAGCTCCGCGGTCCGGAGTGGCTCGAGCCGAGCACGGTACATCAGTTCAAAATGACTCTGCCTCGCACAGTCGCCGACACCAAGGAAGTATCGTTCGACGGTCATGTCGTCTGGAGTCGCGAGGGAGACCGCCCGAAGAGCTTCGACACCGGCATTGAGTTGGTCAACGTAACGCCGGAGCACACCGATCTGATCGAGCGGTTTATCCAGGACACGTCGTTTGATGATCGCTGGTTGTCGATCAGCGGCGCGCAGCCGGAAGAGTACTAGGAAAGGGGCGATATCTTCGCCCCTTTCAATATCGTCGTATATCCCGTCTTCCGGGGTATCGCGGCGCCGTGTATTCGTGTAGGTTGATGGCACCATGCCCTAGCCTAGGGTCCAGTCCAACGCACTTAAATGCAAGTCATTGAACGCACTGCGGATACAACCCTAACCCACAAAGTATCTCCCTCAGAAAATCGGCAGATGCTGAAGTTTGTAATCGACAACGCTCGCAGATACGCTATCTTGTTGTCGACTAGATTGGAGGATCCACTGTGACCGCACAGCATCGACCATGAATACGCGGAATGAACGCTGGGTGCACGGCACACAATCAGGGAGACAAGGGATAAACCCTACGTTCGTAGTCAAGCAGCCAACTTTAGATATAAGTGAGCGATGGATAGCGTATTGAATACAGACAAATCAGCACCAAGAGAGCACAAGGGTACAGACTCACATGGCACGCGGTGGAGGCTGTTTCAGGGTGACGCCGCGACCTCTCTGAAACGACTACAGAGCGAGACAGTTGACTGCGTAGTCACATCTCCCCCCTACTTCTGGTTGCGTGACTATGGAGTTGAAGGACAGATCGGACTGGAAGAGACCGTGGAAGCGTACGTCACAAGTATCTGCGAAGTGATGACCGAAGTTCAACGCGTTCTGAAGACAGGAGGGACGCTCTTCTTGAACATAGGCGATACATACTACTCTGGAAAGGGCCGATCACACGGACGGGACAAGAAAAGCAAAAAGAGGAGGTTCGGACTACGAGCTGTGGACAAAAGTGGAGGCTTGGACGTAGGGTTCCAGCGCAAGTCGATCATTGGCATTCCATGGCGTGTGGCGCTCCGGATGTGTGAAAAGGACTGGGTCCTACGAAGCCCGATTATCTGGCACCGCGACAAGTGTCTGCCTGAATCGGTCATGGATAGACCCCGCAGAAGCTATGAATTCGTTTTCATGTTTGCCAAGGACCGACGATACTATTTCGACAGAAAAGGTCTGCTAGTTCAGAACATTGATGAAGACGTCTGGACGATTCCTCCCAGGTCGAAGAACAACGGTAAGACGGACACTGCACCGTTCCCAGAAGAACTGGTAGAGAGGTGTCTCAGTATAGGATGTCCAGAAGGCGGGGTTGTACTAGATCCGTTTGCCGGTTCAGGCACAACACTCCATGTCGCGTTAGATCGCGGTTGTCCCGCCATTGGTGTTGAGTTGAATCCGGATTTCTGTGATTACATACGGGCAACGATCTGAAGGGTGTTATGAATGAAGTACCTAAGCAAACGTCAGATACTTGAGTCGCTGAATCAGTTGGCAGGATACAATCAGTTCTTCGGCCTGACATTCCTGGCCGCTAAGCGACACCGCTTGCCTGTGGGCTCAACGGAAGAAGTGAGCTTGGATGCTATCAATCAGTCGTTTCTCCGAGACTACTACTCCTTGGATCCAAGATCAGAGTCCTTCTTTCGGGTTTTCAGGTACAATAATGCGAGGCAGCTCTGGCTGCGAAAGGACTACGCCAGCAAGGGTCTGCAGAAACTGAACACAACCAGTTTCAGGGACGCTTTCATTCACCCCCGCAAGTCAAAGACGTGGGGATGGCAGGAAGGATATGTCCAGTTCCTGAAGGGGACTCTCATGGGGGCAAGGATACCTGCCTACCATCTAGCCGTCTGGCTTTTCAGAGGCGAAAACTGGGAAGAGGACGATTCGCGCAAGACGATCATCGATCGATTCTGGAATCTGTTCAACATCTCTGAAGACGAGAAGAAGAGTCTTTTCGCGAACGCGTACGACTCGAATCTAACCGAAGAAGAGTCCTTTCAAAATGCCCCTGTAGGGTGGAAGGAAATCGTTGCCGAGTTCTCGCCGCCGCCTGATGTCGGACCTGACCGAGGAGGGATTCTCACTTACTTAGAGATGGACAACGTCGGTCCCATTGACAATCTTAGGCTGGAACCGGCCCAAAGGCTTAATCTGATCACGGGTGACAATGGTCTGGGGAAGACGTTTCTGCTTGAAATCGCTTGGTGGGCACTCACCGGGAAGTGGGCCGGTAACCCAGCCTATCCGAACAGAAAGCAGCAATCAGCCCCACGAGGTCAGATCAAGTACCAAGTTTCTGGGGCAACCATTGGCAAGCCACAGTCTGTTTCGTACTCCGCCAAGAGAGGCGAGTGGCCTCCCCCTCGAAATCGGGCAACCTTATCGGGACTAGTGGTATACGCACGGGTTGACGGGTCATACGCCGTTTGGGATCCAGTCGGACGCCAGACGAAACCAGAAGAAGAAGGTATTCTGGTCTTCGACAGAGAACAGGTATGGGATGGTGAAAACCGGCGCATCGAGGGACTCATCCGTGACTGGACGAAGTGGCAGGACAACCCAGATCGGTTTCCTTACGATACCTTTCTGAAGGTCTTGGCCAGGATGTCCCCGCCTGAAATGGGACCGCTTGTGCCCGGCGAATCTGTCCGACTGCCATTCGACACGCGAGAGATTCCTACGATAAAGCATGGGTACGGCGAAGTTCCAATCATACACGAATCCGCAGGCGTACGGCATATCATAACTCTGGCATATCTGACGGTGTGGGCTTGGAATGAGCATCGAATAGCCGCAGAGAACTTCGGTCTCAAAAGCGAGAACCGCATGGTCATTCTGGTGGATGAGATGGAAGTTCACCTTCATCCGCGTTGGCAGAGGATTATCCTGCCTGCACTTCTGGATGTCGCTCGCTTGCTCAGCACAACGCTAGACCTGCAACTCCTGATCGCAACGCACTCGCCTTTGGTGCTCGCATCAGCGGAGACTATCTTCGACACTTCTGTGGACAAGCTATTCCACCTGAGCAAATCGTCGAATGGCAAAGTGACCTTTTCGGAAGTCCCATTCCTTCCTTTTGGTCGAGTAGACTCTTGGCTAACTTCCGACATCTTTGACCTCGGCCACGCAAGGTCATCTGAGGCAGAGAGACTCATTGATCGGGCGATTGCATTGCAGAAAATGGAAAGCCCCAGCACTGACGACATACGAGAAATCACAGAGGAACTTACTGTAGCATTGCCTCCTGAAGACCAATTCTGGGCACGGTGGGTGTTCTTTGCGCAGAAGCACGGAGTTGACCTGTGATTCGAGTTACTCCTTCTGCACCTCCTCCTCACTACGAAACCAAAGTCAGAGCCAGAGGCAGAGCGTATCTCCGCGTTCACCCGACACCCACATCACACCAGTTCTCGAGACACTCGTATTGGCGAGAGATACTCGATGATCTGCATTCTCGCTATGGCGGCATCTGTGCTTATAGTGCCTCTTGGACACCGCGGGGCCCTGTCGACAGAGGATTGGACCGCTCTTCGGTGGACCACTTTATTCCTAAATCCAAGTCTCCTCAGGCTGCATACGAATGGAGCAACTTCAGACTCTGCCGTGCGAGACTTAATCAACGAAAATCAGATTCCCTCGATGTAGTTGATCCCTTTGGCATCCAGAACGGGTGGTTCACGATCGACTTCTATACGTTTTATGTTCGGGCTGGCGATACTGTGCCTGTATGGGCTGTGAACCCAATCAATGCGACAATCGCCCGGCTCCAATTAAACGACGACGACGATTACATAAACCAACGCATCGCCATCATAGCCCAATACGCTTGCGACAGATGCACTATCGAACAAGTCCGAGACAAATACCCGTTTATTGCTGAGGAAATAGTCAGACAAGACTTTGACAGTCGATTCAAGCCGGCAATGCAAGCCTACTTCCGCTCCCGACAACCCTGATGACTGACTTGAACGTCGGGACATGATGCCGCCCTACTCCAGCAGCGTCTTCTCCATGCTCACCGCACCGAGTACAGTATCGACAAAGAAGTAATTCTCAGCCCTGAACGGAACGTACAGCAATCCGACCTCGAGCGGCGTCAGTTCCATCACCGCCTCATCGCCGCGTCGACCAAGATTGATCATCTCCCGCGTGATGATAACTTCCGCCTGCGCGATTGCCTCGGTCAAGCTGACGCGTACATTAAGGAATCTGTCGTCGAGTTCGTCGACGGTAGTCACCGGCATCTTGAGACTTGCGGCGGTCATCCGTTTTGCCAGACGGTGCAGCGCTTCGTAGTTTTGAGAGCGTAACGCCGGGATCACTATCTTGTCGGGCGTTCCAAGTCCGCCCATCAACGTGCGGAACTTAACTGCCTGTTCTTCCGGTAGACGAAGCCACCAGAACGGGACAAGCGTCGTGTTCGGGGATTCCTCATGCTCGGCGATATCGATTGACGAAAGCTGATAGTCGCCTTTTTCGAGCATTTTCAACTGATGGCAGTTGTGACAGATATACACCCACGAAAGCGACGGCGGCAAATCCACACCACAGTTGGTGCAGCGATGGAAATCAACCTCAAGCTCTCCAAACGATATTTCCGGCGGTTCTTCGAAAATCTCCTCGTCGGCATCAACCTCGGCTTTGTCCAGTCGATACGAGGCATCTTTCATCACCTTGCCGTCCATCTCATCCCAATCCGCCGGTTGCTGCATGGGTTGCGCTCCCACCGTCCCGGCCACGCGACCGGTAAGTCCCTCGAGCGCAAACCGCCGGTAGGACGGATCGTAGGACTCTACCAGGAAGTACGGGAAATAGACGAGCGAGAAGACCGGATCGAACAGCCGTGTCAGGTTCTTGCCGAAATCTGCCTGGTCGATGTCACCGATTGTCGCCAGCGACAAGTCCAGCCGTTTCCGGACCCGCTCCCACGGGCGGAGAATCGGGAGGGCATCGAAATCGCCCTCGACATTCTCCGACGCAAACGGCTTGACTGTCACCGTCTCGGCGCGGACTCCCAGTGATTCCGGCACCGAGGGCATCCGCGCCCCCGCTCCCACCGTAATCGAATACGGCGACAACGAGAGGTCACTGCGATTGGTTTCGGTTGTATGCTGAATCGTCGAATCGGTCTCAGAGTAGATCGTCTTGCGCTCGGTCTTGTTGCGCAGCTTGAGCAAGGTGCCGTCAACTTTCCAATACGGATAGTACAGCTTCTTGATCATCACACTGCCGCCGGTGAGCGGTTCACCCCGCTCTTTCAGATAACGGTCGAGATGAAACCGCGCCTCGGTTTCGGTCAGCCGGTTCGGGATCATGTACGCTACCGGGCTGTCCGGTTTCAATACCCGAAGCACCGACCCGCAGTACTTGCAGTCAATAACAAAGAAATCAGAGTCAAGCTCCAGGTCTCCCCCGCACCCGGGACAGCCGACCCCGATGAAAAAGCCTGAGCGCGGCTTTTTACTTGTCGCTGTCAGCATCTGCCGCCTTGCCGCATTCGCCACAGAACTTTGAACCCGGAATCAATTCCGCCGAGCAATGCGGGCAGGTCAACTTGGTGTCCAGCTTGAAACCGCAGTGCATGCAGAAACTCGCCTCGGTCGGCAACGCGTGGCTGCACGACGGGCAGGAATTCTGCGCAATCATCTGGTGGCCGCAACGGTAACAATAGCGTGACTGCTCCGGCGTGTCGGTATGACATTTCGGACAGGTGACGGTTTCCACCGGCTCTCGTTTCAATTCCCGCTGTTCCGGCGAGAAGACTTTGTTGAGCATGCCCGGCATCATAATGCCGACGCCGGCCCCCATGCCAAGACCCGCACCGGTCGATGCCGCGCCGCCCGAAGCCCCGAGGCCCTTGGCCATTTCGAACTTCATGAACTTGTCGACATCGCCAACCGCTTCCATACCGGAACGCTGGTCGATCATCTTGGAGACTTCCTCCGGAGGCGTGATCGAGGCGATATAGAAATCGACCAACTCAAGGCCGTACTTCTCGAACTCGTCTTTGACGATGACTTTGAATTTCTCCGCCAACTCGGTGTAGATCGCCGGCAGGTCGAGGATCGTATCGAGGTCTTCGCCGAGAAGGTCGTTCATCCGCGCGATGATGACATCGCGAAGGTAATCCTGAATATGCGCGGTGGTGTATTTGGCCTGACGTCCGACGATTGAATTCAAGAACAGCACCGGTTCCTTGATACGCATTGTAAACGCGCCGTGGCCGCGAAGCCGGATCAATCCGAGCTTGGAATCTTTGAACGTCACGGGATGTTTGGTGCCCCATTTAAGGTCGGTGAAAACCTTGAGGTTGACGTAATACGCCTCGGCCCGGAAGGGGGAGTTAAACCCGAACGGGAAGGCGAGCAGGCGAGTCAAAATCGGGACGTTTAACGTCGAAAGCGTATGCCGCCCGGTGGTGAAGGAATCGGCGGCGTGACCGTCCTTGAAGAACATGGCCATCTGGCTGTCCCGGACGATTAGCTGGGCGCCGAGTTTGAAGTCGGCCGATCCTTCCTGGGGAATCCGATAGATCATTTCGTTGCCGGTAGGGTCAACCCATTCAATGACTTCCATCATTATGGACATAGCATCTCCTGACTTCGATAGAATTTGATATTACTCTATATTTTCGTCAGGAAAGGGGCAGAGCTTGAGTGGGGGGGGCTAGACAGAACGGCAACGATCAATCAAGTCAGGCTGAACAGACTAGTCTGTGAGCCTGTCGAAGCCTGTACCACTTGATGGGTCAATCTAAGAGGACATTTCATTGTCCCCCGGGCGGCCCCTTCAAACTTGCTTGGAGGGGGACTTGATTCCGGGCCAAACAAGTTTGACCCGGCCACCCGCCGCTCGCGGTTTCGTCCGGCGGACAGGCCGGCCCCAGACTAGAAGGGAAGGCGGTCTGGCTTGGTCAATGACTTGACTACCTCGTTGGGCTTACAATCCCTGACGAGACAATCGCGGAAAGCGAGATGCTCAACAAAAGCGCCGTGCAGTTGGCAACGAATGAAGCTTGTTCCGACCATCATCGACATCGAGAGGTCAGCGCCCGAAAGGTCGGTTTCGTAGAAACACACTCCAGCTAGTCCCGCACCTCTCAGATTGGCTCCACGTAGACGACAGAGAAAAAAACCAGAGAAGTGCAGCATGCATCCGGCGAAGTGAACACTCTCCATGAAGAGCCCGGAGGGAAATGTCAACAAGGGACACCAACCAGCCGCATTGATCCGCGCAGCATAGTTACGGAAGTAGCTCGTATCGGGACCTGATGGAGCAAAGCGCGCCGCCCACTTTCCGTTCCTCCTGCCGAGCGCCTGATATCGTCGCACACTGGGTACATCTTTGGCCTCCTCATCGAAGTCCTCCCAATTCGACTCATCCCCAGGTGCCACCGCAAGATAGTGATGCACCAACAGAGCAAGGCGACAGAGACCATCGCCTAGATGGCCATCTAGAGTAGTCGTCCGCGGAGCCACCGGGACTTCTCCCTTTGGCTGGTCCTGAGGCATCGCCCAGTGGACAAGTTCATTGACAAGAGGAGGTGTCCATTCCGTAATCTTCTTGCCCAAGAACTTCGGCTGTACTCTCAGATGTACGCCCTCGCCCCACCAGTTCCAAAGATCCGCCAGTCCGTCTGCAACGCGCTGCCACTGTGGAATCGGCAAAGACTCAGTAGTGGCCCCGAGAGCGCTTTCCTTTTCTGCCCCGTGTGATCTGGCCAGTTCCCAGCGAAGCAAACCCTCAACGAAAAGGCACACTTCTTTCGTCAACCATTGCGGCCCCAAGAGTTTTCCCAGTCGCCTGCTGAGGTCCCGCCTCGGATCGCCCTCCCCGAAATCTGCCTCATAGCGAGTACTCGACTGCTCGTCGAGCTTCTCTGGCGCGGTGCGACCGTACTGCTTGAGTGTCTCAACAATAGCCTCTGCGAATAGAAACTCCCGAAAGGATTTATGGAGAAACTCGGCTCCAAGTTCCGTTCGACCACCCTTGAAGAAGAAGTTGATCATCAGACTAGTGACGGGGTTTGCTTCAGTAACTTGTTGTACCCGCTTGAGCAGATCTTCATCCATCTGAGATAGGCGTAAGTCCAACTCATCGTAGGGAATACTGTCTCTGCCATACACTGTCATGGCAACAGCGGTCTCATGAAGCAATTCTCGTAGATCCTTACCTGGGAATCCTGGATCATACACCTCTTTCCCGTAGCGACCACCCTTCTCACAAGTCAGATTCGTAAGTTGGCGGTAAAGCGTTGTGGGATTCTGTACGAGAGGAGCAAGGTCAGAGTCTGGCCAGCGTACCATTAGACGGACCGCTAGATGAGTCAGCAGAGGGAGCCCCAGAACCTCCATGGTCCCACAATCATGTTCACTATCAGGCTGCTCTGTAGTCCGCGCCTTGAAATCATCGGCGTACTGCGACAAGATGGCAGAAAATCGCTTGAAATCGGCATTGTCTCGATGCCGAGGGTCAACTAAGCGCGGTGCCAAGCAAGCAACAAAGTCTTCGAGTTTTGATGGCGCAAGAGGGCGGATCGTCAGCAACCGAGTCTGCTTGGTGAGGAAGGAACTGTCCGAAACAGCGGCCGACGGCCTCCCCGTCAATACGACTCTCACCTGAGTGCGGTGTCCGCGATTCAGGAATCGGTCGCGGACTTGAGTCAGTATCTCCCCTATACGCACAGAGAAGCCTTTCTGAGCCGCTACGCTGACTTCATCCCAGCCATCCAGAATGAGCACGTAAGGGCATATGGAAACACCGTTGAAATCGACCCTCTGATCAAAAAGCGTCTTATCCAAGAAAAGCTCTTCTGGTTTAGCGGCCGGAAGATCGTCCGGTCTTTGGTCAATATCCCAGAAACGTACGGCCTCCGGCAGCGCATCCTCGACATTCATGGAACTAAGCGGTATGTCTTTGAATCTAATCCGGATTGGTATCAGACCGTTCCTGAGCAGTTCCATTGCCAATCGAACCGTAAAAGCGGATTTCCCCGACCCGGCCGGTCCCTGCACTACAATGGCATCTCGGAAAGACTTGTCACCGATCAGTTCCATCACACTGCCTAGCAAATCGTGCCTTCCCCCGCACTCTTCGCAGAAAGGGTCTGTCCTCTTGTGCTCCGTGGAAAGCCGTCGGCGACCCGGCGTACAATCACATTCCTGTTTTTGCGCTTCTTTCCAGACTTCCTCACACGAGAGCACGCCACACTCGGTCTCGACGTAAATCTCGGACAGTGAGAATGGTTCCTCCCCGAATACGCACTGTTCTTCAAATAGATACCGTTGGTACTCGCAATGGTCCGACCACGCAGCATGAACTCGGGCCTCCTTATTACCGTATCTCATCCACTCGGCAAAGGCAACGTACTTCTCTCGGGTTGACGGATGCGTGATCAGGCTCTTGAGGCAGCCGGGAAACCGTATCGCCACTTCGTTTTGGATCCTGCGTACTTCGCTATCATTATAGCCTGCTGCCGCCATTCCATTGGTGAGGATATCTGTGGCCTGTCGCAGAAACGGGTGATTCAGAGGATCAGACAAGGAGTACGTCTCGAAGGACATCCCTTCGTCCGGCGTCAGAATGTCACGATTGGGAGTCCATCTTGACTGACGGCTTTTTGATGACGTCGGCGGCCCCACGGTCTGAAGAGCCTTCTCGAGTGATCTTTGATAGGCAGTCGTGAATGCTAAGTACGCCAGTCGATCGGGATCCTTGATTTCGCCCAACTTGCCAATGAGTGTTGCGAGAAACTTGATCGGGGGGGCAGCTTCCGCAACAGATTCACCCACCGCCTGCAACCACCACGGAGTGGACTCAGCCAAAGACTTCAGAAAGTCTACCGTCTCAGTCGCCTTGATCGTATCGGAAATGAACTCGGCAACCGACTTCATCCTGCCAGAACTCTTCTTGATAGATTCTTGGTCCTTGGCCGAAAGACCCAACATCTCGACTAACTTCGAAGCCATAATCGTATCCTCTTCCTCGATCGAATAGCTATCCAGCGGACGTCTGACCGTTAACGCGGTCGGACCTTCCCTCGGATCTGTCTTCTATCTCAATGTAGTGCCTAAACGAATCTCAAACGGCACGCTGTATCGTGCCTTGATTCCCCACACACATTATAAGACACGACGATCCATTCTGCAAGGGGAAGATGGACGTGAGGACATAGTTATGCGCCGGGGATGGAGGGGTCTCCGCTAGTACGTGAGGCCGGGGCAGATTGTCATCTGCCGCCCACAACCCGGAAGCTTCCCCCCCTTATGTGTGCTGTCGCGTGTCCCCACGTGACAGCGCCCTGCATACTCCCAGCATCCCTCAGTCTGATACGTCCCTGGAGATACTCGTCCGCAGATTCAGCTCGTATGTTTGGTAGCTGTCAGGTGGGGACACCCGACAGCACGAAGCGGGTAAGGTTCTTGACTCGGTGGTAGCTGTCAGACGGGGTCGTCTGACAGCACCTGGTGGGTAGGGTTCTTGACTCTTGAATGGCTGCAGAACGGGGACGCACAGCGTCGTTTCGTCTGACCTCACAGCATATCCGTCTGATAGCTGTCAGGTGAGGACGCTCGGCGTCGTTGACACCTGACAGCACGTAGTGGGCAGGCGAAAACCTGGCAGGTCTGAAGTTCAAAGACGGTATCTACATGAGGCTTCCCTACAAGAGGCTGACTCTGCCCCCCAAGTCCCCTCCCTCCAAAGAAAAGATAAATGAGTTAAAGATTGCGAAAACATATACAACTAAGTAAATTACTACCCTGCCTGTCTGAATTGTCTGAAGGCGTGCAATTCTGACCACTGGTCATCCTTCCACAAAGCCACTAGCCTTATTTGTCTAAAACCAAAGGAAACGCTATGAGCAAATCGACATTTGGGGTTATTGGTACTTCGAGGAAAGAG
The DNA here is from genome assembly GCA_963664195.1 of uncultured candidate division Zixibacteria bacterium. Lineage (GTDB taxonomy): Bacteria > Zixibacteria > MSB-5A5 > GN15 > FEB-12. The sequence goes on along the minus strand of OY760907.1, from coordinate 1,604,715 downwards.
GATGAGCGACGTATTCCCATCCACCCGGAGCACCTGTCACGCCTTCCAGAACAAATCCGCCGCCAACTGGTATTCGAAGAGGGCTACGGAGTGCCTTTCGGCATCGGAGATTCCGAGCTTGCCGCACAGACGGGTGGCACTGCCTCACGACATGAACTATTGGCCGATATAGGGAACGTTATCATCCCAAAACCGGTAACTTCTGACTTGCAGGAACTTCGCAAGGGCGGCATTCTCTGGGGTTGGCCTCACTGCGTACAACAGCGGGATATTACCCAGACCGCAATCGATCGCAAGCAGACGCTCATCGCCTTCGAGGATATGTTTATCTGGAGCCCCAGCGGACAAATCGGCCGCCATACTTTCTATAAGAACAACGAGATAGCCGGCTACTGCGCGGTGTTACATGCCTTGCAGTTGAAAGGTATCGACGGGCACTACGGAGATCAGCGCAAGACCACGATTTTCAGTTTTGGCGCCGTCAGCCGTGGGGCCATTTATGCCCTCAAGGCTCGTGGGTTTAGGGATATCACCATCTGCATTCAGCGTCCCGACCACGAAGTGCGCGAGGAAGTACTTGATTGCCACTATGTCCGAATTCGGGAAGGCAAGGAGGGGGAGCCACGTATGCTTCTGGTGGAGCACGATGGTTCTGAGCGACCGTTGATGGACCTGATTAGTCAATCCGATGTCATTGTTAACGGGACTTTTCAGGATCCTGACCACCCCCTCGACTTCGTGACTGATGAAGAAGTATCCGGTCTTAAGCCACGCTGCCTGATCATCGATGTCAGTTGCGATGAAGGTATGGGATTCTCCTTCGCCAAGCCCACAACCTTTGAGAAGCCAATGTTCAAAGTCGGCACGGTAGATTACTACGCGGTGGATCATACCCCAAGCTATCTCTGGGAAAGTGCCTCGCGGTCTATTTCTGCTGCTCTCGTTGTCCATTTACCGACTGTAGTGGGGGACCGTGAGAGCTGGCAGCAGAATGAAACCATTCGACAGGCAGTGAATGTCGATGCCGGCGTGATTCAAAAACCCGCGATTCTGTCGTTCCAGAACCGCCAGCCGCTCTATCCTCACGCGCCGATCGATACGACCGCAAACTGACGGCCTTGAATCCGGCAGCGATTGCGCTTTTGCTAGCTGGCAAAGTACTCCGACGCACAAAAAAAGCGACCGGTAAAATACCGGTCGCTTTTGAGCTTATATCGAGATCTTTTATCTCGACGCAGCAGAAGGCAGCCTAGTAGCGGCCACGTCCGCCGCCGCCACGGTTACCACCGCCGCCGCCTTCGCGGGGCTTTGCTTCGTTGACGTTCAGCGCGCGACCGTTCATGTCCTGGCCGTTCAAACCGCTGATGGCAGCCATAGCTTCTTCTTTGGCCGGCATTTCGACAAACGCGAAACCTCTCGGGTCACCCGTGAACTTGTCGGTAATAACGGCGACTTTTGATACTTCACCAAAACCCTCAAAGGCTTGGCGCAATTCGTCTTCTGACGTGTTAAACGACATGTTTCCTACGTAGATATTCATCCTACACTCCGTAATTGCTCATCTCGAAGTTATTCTTGATTCCCGTGGGAATCGACACTTCAAGACAAATGACTTCTTGCGCTTGATTGCGCGATCAATTCGAGATTAAGCTTTAGAGGTGTGTTGTTGGTTAGGACAAAACTTCCAAAAAGATCGAACTCAAATCAATAATTTCGTTGTCTATATAACAGCTTTTCTTAGAAAAAGATGCAATTATCTTTCCAAATGTCAATTTATCTTGGATATCCTCTGATACCGGCCCGAAAAGGGAGTCAAAAACAGCATATTTGAGGACAAAACTGCTCCCCCGGGCCACAAGCAGGTCAAAGTCACGGTGATTTCGGTATTCCGGGCGGGTCCGAAAACGACCATTCACGGCGCCACCACGCGTCGCGGGAGGTGCCTCGCGCGACATAAAGAACCCGGCAGCGGTATATCACCACCCCACTGCCGGGTCCCTAACCAACTCTTCACAGAAGGAGAGTCAGGATCCTCATGGTCTGCCAGGTCGCAATGCTCCACGGGAGACATATCGAACTAAGGCAGTCGTAGCGGCCGCCTCGCGAGATGCGTTGCAAAGCGTCACTGGACCAAATCATCTCTCTTCTGAATGACACCAGCCGTGCGGGCGGTTTATTGATCAATCAAAGCTTGCACCCGATCAGGACTGATCGACTGCGCTGCCCGATGGAAAGGAATTTCTTGACAGACTCCTAATGTGCGGCATTACCCAAAACCGTCCCGACACACATTTCCAAATGTACAGCATTGGTTAAGGCTCTGTGACTCAGCCCCTGTGCACTCGGGTCTTGCTAACGATTTTGTCTATGATCACCTCCCTCTGCCCTGCAGAATAGACGTACCTCACCCCCAGGAAAAATCAACGTTTTCCGAACTGCCCGTGAACGGACATAATCCGACCGGGGCGCAAACAGTAACTCCTGATATCTGTCTGTGTGCTCTGTGAATGAATCGACAATTTGTAGAGTCCTACGATGATGATTACCTATCATACCACTTTCGCTTGTCAGATGTCAAGCGGTTTCTCAATGAACGACCACAAAAACTCTGCACTTGCCAACGATTGCAGACCGGTTTACCATACAATCGTATATGTTGTGAACTTCCAGGATCAAGCCTCGGTTATGGTCTGAGAAGATAGTACCGGCACTTTGCCGCAAAGTGGTTATAAAGGATACCCAATGGACGAGATATACAGAAATTTGCTCGAGGTTCTTGGCGAGGATCCACAACGCGAGGGCTTGATCGACACTCCTTCCCGGGCTGCCAAAGCCATGCGCTTTCTAACCCGTGGCTATGAACAAGATGTCGACAAAGTCATCAACAACGCGCTGTTTACTGCAGACACCGATGAGATGATTATTGTGAAAGACATTGAGCTTTACTCCATGTGCGAACATCACCTGCTGCCGTTCATCGGCAAGGCCCATGTCGCTTACATGCCGCGCAAGCATATCATCGGCCTGTCCAAGGTCGCACGAGTTGTTGATGTCTTTGCCCGCCGACTCCAGGTTCAGGAACGGCTCACCAAGCAGATTGCAGACACGCTTATGGATCGTCTGGATGCTGCCGGAGTTGCTGTCGTCATCGAGGCCAAACATCTCTGCATGATGATGCGCGGTGTCCAGAAACAGAATTCTGTCATGAAGACCTCATGCTTGCTGGGTGCATTCCGAAACAATGCCAGCACCCGCGCAGAGTTCCTCGACCTGATAAAGTAGCAGCGGCACCATGTACCTGACTATCAGCAAACGATTTGAAATCTCATCCTCGGCACGGCTCTTCCGCCCCGCCTGGGACGAATCTCGCAATCGGACTGTCTACGGACCGGCCTGTCAGGGCAAGTACGGTCACGGCTACAACTACATCATACATTTTATCTTCAATGGCCCGGTCGACGAGAGAACCGGTATGATGCTCAACGTCACGTTCATAAAAGAACGTGTCATGGCGTTGCTGGCAGAACGTTACGATCACAAGTTCCTCAATATGGATACGCCGCCGTACAACGACATCGTACCGACTCCCGAGAATCTGGCTCTGAGACTGCTCGAAGAAGTAAAACCGCTGTTTGATGATCAACGGGCAAATCCGGTTGCCTGTCATCTCCATGACTCGCTTGACAGCTCCACGACTGCCTTCGCCGATGGAAGAGTGGAACGCGAGTTATGGTACGAGTTCTCGGCCGCCAGAAGAACCTGCTCGCCGCATTTGTCCGACGAGGAGAACCGCCAGCTATTCGGCATCGCGTCAGAACTCTCCGGGCACGGCCACAACTACCGGATGAAAGTTACACTTACCGGCGATGTCGACCCCGAGAGCGGCGTGCTGGTACCGTACGAGACCTGGCATCGGGCGATCGGAGATGTGCGCACCGAGTTGGATCACAAGAACCTCAATACGGACGTTCCCGGTCTCAGGGGCCTTCCGATTACCACTGAGTCGCTGGCTCGCTATATCTGTCGAAAGCTACAGGCTGACCTGCCGGTTGATCGCGTCAAACTGTTCGAATTGAGAAATTTCTTCTCGGAGTATTTGAGCGAGGGCCGCTCGCTGCTGGGCATTGAGGATTCATTCCACGCAGCTCATCGCCTGCACAGCCCTCACTTGACCGACAAGGAAAACTTCGAAGTCTACGGCAAATGCAACAATCTAAACGGTCACGGACACCAGTATCGGGTAGAGGCCACCGTTGGCGGTCCCTACGATGAACGCACCGGCACGTTGTACGATTTCGTAGTGATGACCGACGCGATCAAAAGCGCCATTAAACCATGGAACTACAAACACCTCGGCCTGGAGACAGACGATTTCACAGGCAAACCGACGACCGGTGAAAACATTGTGACCTGTCTCTGGCCAAAACTGGACAATAAACTCGACTACCGGCTTCACCGCCTGAGACTGTGGGAAACACCAAACAACCGGTTCGCTCTCAGGCGCAAGACAAACAGCCAGTCGACGACCGAATAAGGGAGCGAGCAGTTATGGAGAGATATCTCATCACCGGCGCCAGCCGCGGCATCGGCCGTGCGATTGCGACTACACTGGCCGCTCCGGATCGTGAACTGCTGCTGTTGGGACGCGATCAAGAAGCGCTGACCGAGACTCTCACAGCCGTCGAAACGGCCGGTGCCAAAGCAACGGTTTTCATATGTGATCTTGCCGACCCGAAAGAAGTCCTCTCGCTGGCAGCTGAGTTGGCGAGCCAGCCGTTGCACGTGCTGGCGAATAACGCCGGCATGGCGGTTGTCAAGCCGCTTGGTGAACTTACACTCGAGGAATGGCAGGAAACGATCGACATCAATATCACCGCCCCCTTTCTCCTCACCCAAAAGTTGGCACCGTCAATGCCGGAAGGCGCGTCTGTCGTGAATATCCTCTCTGTGGCCGCCAGGACCGGCTTCCCCGGTTGGAGCAGCTACTGCATGAGCAAGTTCGCACTCGAAGGATTCACGCAATCTGTTCGGGAGGAACTCCGTCCCAAGGGCATCCGCGTAATCAACATCTACCCCGCCGCTACCGCCTCCAATCTCTGGGACTCAATCGAGGGTGACTGGCCAAAGGACAAAATGATGCCACCGCAAGAGACAGCCGAGGCAGTTGCATATGCCTTGAGCCGACCAAAATCTGTCCTCGTGGAGAATATCACACTCGGCGGGTTGTCCGGAAATCTCTGAGTCATACTCTGACCGCTCTGTTCAACCGCAAGATGCATTCCTCAACCTTCGATATGCTCACATCTGCCCGGCAAACAACCCGCGGCTACAGTGCGTTTAGTGCATAGGGCAAAGGGTAGCCGAGTGGGCCTGACACTGCGATTCAGGTTTCCGGGGAATCCGCACGTCTCCTCCCCCCGGGTAGTGACCAATTCGACACACAGGCTGGCCAATGAATCAGTAAACATGGCGTTCGGAACAATCCTCGGTGCCATCGCGGTCGCCGTGGCAACTGCTTTCGGAATTGGCGGAACGGTCCGGTTTCATGGAGGATAGCATCCACCGGTGAAGGGTTCGAGACGCGACTGACCGGAGAATACCGAACTTCAAGTACAACCAAGAACAAGGAGAACACACATGCCGAAACTTACCAACATTGAAGGCGTGGGCGACACGCTCGCGGCCAAAATGAGAAAAACAGGCATTACGACAACCGAGGCTCTGCTGGAGAGAGGTTCAACCACGCAGGGACGCAGAGAACTCGCAGAGGCCACCGGTGTCAGCGAGAAAGTGATAACGCGCTTCGTGAACATGTCCGACCTGTTCCGGATCAAGGGAGTCGGTGAAGAGTACTCCGAATTGCTCGAAGCAGCCGGTGTGGACACCGTGCCGGAAATGGCCCAGAGGAACCCGGAGAACCTGCACGAACGAATGATACAGGTCAACGAGGAGAAGCATCTCGTCCGCCAGGTGCCAACGGAACACACTATTAACGAATGGGTTAGTCAGGCCAAGAACCTGCCGCGCGTTATCAAGTACTGAGCGAAACCGCTGTACCGTATCGGTTACAGGGATCCCGGCGCAACTCGAACCTCGCACGGGGTCCCGCGGTCCGAGCGGCTACAAACTCGCAGGCTAAAACAACAGCGAACTGCTTGAAAAAGAAGGGGCTGATTATGAACTTGATGGAGACTCTGACCCAGAATCTCGGGGTAACCCAAGATCAAGCGAGGGGTGGTGCCGGACTCGTTTTCCGGCTGGCCAAAGACAAACTCAGGAGGGCTGACTACAAGCAACTCTCCTCCTCCGTGCCGGAAGTGAACGATCTGATTGGTGCCGCGCCGGAGCCGGAAGGCATGGGCGGAATCGTCGGCGGAATCTCTGGCGTCGGCGGAAACGTGGGGGGCCTGATCTCACTCGCCGGGAGTTTCTCGAAACTGGGAATGGGATCGGATATGGTCGGCAAGTTTGTCCCGATCATACTATCCTATGTTCGATCCAAAGGGGGGGACAACGTCAAGGGAATGATGGAACACGTGCTGAAGTAGCACGCCATGGACGGGCAACCCCACCGCGGGTCGGGCCTCCCTGAGGCCCGACAGCCGTCGGCCATGAAGTGTAGGGCCGCCCCCTGCGGTTCCGACAATCGACCGCTGTCTATTCCGCCACCTGCTCCTCGCAAACATCTCCCCCGGCCAAACTGAATCCCTGCGTTATTACACTCGCCAAATCCGGGTTGGACCATGACATGGCCCGGAGATAGTCGTTGATCTCTCTCTGCAAGCCGGGATCAGTCTTTTTCTCGACCAGCAACTCGAAGATTTCCATTGGCAGCAACCAGTCTTCTCCGAAACCCTCACGTACGGCGGCCCACAATCCGGGCAACCGCTCATATCCCTTGTCAGACTCCCGTACGTCCCGAACACCCTGGTACAACTTCTGGAGACGGAGAGTTGATTCGTCACTCGCAGCCTTGATCGTCCGTTGCTTCGGCACCAGCGATATCTGATCGTAGGCGTTTTTGTCTGCCGCACCAGAAAACACGGAAGTAATGGAACTCCCGACAGCCATGTCGTAGGCTCCCCAATCAGGGCTGAACAATAGATCGTCGCCACGCTTAACCCTACAGTCCGAGAATGTCAGCAAACACAGCTTGCCGTCGCAACGGAGTTGACTCTCAAGCAGACCGCTGACGATCACGCCCGACTCAAACTCCAACCGACAAGTGCGGCCTGTCTCAATCCCTGCGGATCTGAGATCGCCTTCCTCGAGATCCTCCAACGGTCGATCCTCTCCCTTCAAACGCCCCACCGGTGATCCGAACCCGTCCTTGTGGTACTTCTTGTCGTGTCCGTCGAGCTGCACATTGTCGTACGCAAGCGCTGTCGGCCCGGACAGTTTGAGATAGTACGGTTGCTCGCCGTCCAGAGTCGTCATTTCAACCACTACTCCCGTTACTTGCAAACCTGACGAATAGACAGCGGTCGAAACGTTCGCACACTCAATCGCCTTTTCAAGTCCGGAGCAGCCGCCAACGGTAAACGCCATCGTGCCGACAAACTCCTCGAGCACGTTAGAGAGATGCTCGAAACTCGGCGTGACAAACAACTGGGGTTGTTTGGTAGTGATATCGAAGGCTGAATCTTTCGTTTCGAGCGAGTATGGAATCTTCTTCACTTCGTCTGTAAGACAGGAGACGGATTCCCCAATCGAGGACAACAAACCCGCGCCGTATATCTTCGGCTCCTCCAGAGTACCGATAAGCCCGTATTCAACCGTCCACCAGTGCAGACGTGACAGGAGGGCCATTTCCGACGGCTCCCCAAGCGTCTCCTGACAATGTAGCACGTCTCTTTCAGCTTGCTCAATCTCTTCAGGATCGGAGGCCGCGTATTCTTTGAGAATCGATAGCCGTCGAATCGCCTCGTATAATTCGATGTCTTTTTTTGAAGACATCGCTTTTGCGCCGACCTCGCCAAACCGGCGAAGATACTCGGCATATTCGGAATCAACTATGATTGGCGCATGCCCCGCAGCCTCGTGGACAATGTCCGGGGCGGGCGTGTATTCGATATGGTCTATCTGACGAATGTCACACGCGATTACCAGCACACGGTACGCCTGAAATTCCATAAACGCCGCCGGCGGTATGAAACCGTCCACCGCCACGGCTCCCCAACCGATTTTGCCGAGGATTGCATTCATTTCCTCAATACTCGGAATCCGCTCTACCCCAATGCCCGTATCCAACAGTCCCTGAAAATAGACGCGATGAGCGTGAGTCTTCAGGTAGCGGACATTTTGCCGCATGATAAACCGCCACACGGCATGATCAATCGGTGTGTACCGATCGTACTGTTGATCAACCACAAACTGCTTCAGATGGTCCGGCAGTCCGGCGCCGGGCAACGCGCTGTTCTCAACTCCTGACACAACTGCTTCTCCTATCGGACACGGTCGGACTCTGCGGGCCTGCTTCCCGCGTCATGTACTACATTGATCCAATATATCCTCTCTCTTGCCGATCCGCAAGGTATTCCTGCAATCTTGTTACCGGCAATATCTTACCGTGACTGCACCGGATGTGTCAAACGGCTGTAATATGCAGGAACCGGGCTCCTCTTCTTCAGTTATAGTGCATAACTAGCAGGAGGATTGTACATGGCAGATATTATTGGCATACGAGGCTACGACTTTGTGGAATTCTATGTTGGCTCTGCCAAAATGGTAGCCTACTGGTATGCAAAAGCTATGGGGTTGACGATCACGGGTTATCGCGGCCCCGAAACGGGCGTACGCGATCGCGTTTCGTACTACCTGACCCGGGGCAACCTGAAATTCGTCATCACTTCGGCGGTTCAACCAGGTTGTTTTGAAGTGCAGAATTTTGTCAACCGCCACGGCGACGGCGTCAAGCGTTGGGCAATTGAAGTCGATGACGTCACTGTCGCTTTTGACTACGCAACCGGGCACGGGGCCGTGATGGTCAGCCGCCCCACCAAACTGGAGAACGACTACGGCTACGTCGAAGAAGCTGCCATCCGACTTTACGATGACACCGAGCTGGTGTACGTCAACCGCGATCGTTACACGCACATCCTGAAGCCGGATTTCTGCAGGCCAATACAGGAGATCACCCTCGCCTGCGAAGACACCGGAATCATCGGCATTGATCACATAGTTGGCAATGTCCGCGAAAACGAGATGAATCTCTGGGCGGAGTACTTCAACAAGACGATGGGTTTCGAGACGTTTGTCGATTTCAAAGCCGGCGATATCGGGACCAGATTCTCAGCCCTGCTCTCAAAAGTCGTGCGCACCAAGGACAGCAAAATTCGCAACCCGATCAACGAGCCGTTCGAGGGAATGAAAAAGTCCCAGATCGAGGAGTACATCGAACAGTACCACGGCTCCGGTGTGCAGCATATTGCCATTGCCACGGAGAACATCATCAAAACCATCTCCGCTCTCCGCGCCAACGGCATGGAATTTCTCTGGGTACCGGACACATATTATGACATGCTCCGAAATCGAGACGACATTGAACTGAAAGAGAGCATCGACGATCTCCAGGAGCAACGCATCCTCTGCGACATCGAAGGCAACGGTTACCTCCTCCAGCTCTTCACCAAACCGGTCGGAGACCGTCCGACCTTCTTCTTTGAATTTATCCAGCGCCGCGGCGGCAGCGAGGGTTTTGGCAAGGGCAATTTTCAGGCACTGTTCGAATCAATAGAACTTGACCAGAAACTTCGCGGCAATCTTGAGAGGGAAACAACCGATGTCATACCACCGTGCTAGGCTGAGGAGTGCCAGCGTCACTGAGGGAAAGGAACGCTCGTGGGCGGCAGACGCCCTCGTCTGCCCCAGCCTCTCCTATCACGACGCCATCGCGCACCGCAGGATAGACGAACAGGGAGGAACGCCACATGCCGTATTATCATAAGCTGGGTGAACTGCCACCGGTCAAGCATACGACTTTCTATCAGCCCGACGGCAAGTCGCTTTATCGCGAGGAGTTGTTTTCAAGCAAGGGTTTCTCCGGTATCTACTCCAACAAGTACCACATTCACATGCCCACAAGTATGCTGCGCATCGGGGCGATCGATTTACACAAACAAGTAGTCTGGCCGGAAGCACCTCTGACTTACTACCATTGCTTCACGGACGACAGGAAATCCGGGGGCAGCTTCATCACTGCCCGCGATGCTTATCTCACCAATCCGCATTGTGTGATTGCCACGGCCAACGTCACTGAAGACTCCGATGACTTCTACCGCAACGCGTACGCCGCCGAGTATGTCTTTGTCCACCGCGGCACGGGTGTGTTCTACAGCGAGTTCGGCGGAATGCCTTTCGAAGAAGGCGACCAGATCATCGTACCGCGCGCCGTCACCTACCGAATGGAATTCGACTCGTTTGAGAACAACAAACTGCTGATTGTGGAATCTGACACCGCCTTTGAAATCCCGAACCACTTCCACAACGCCTACGGCCAGATGGAAGAGCACGCACCGTACAGCGAGCGCGATTTCAAACTGCCCGAGCACGAACCGGCCAACGACGAGACCGGCGAGTTCCGGATTATCGTGAAGGCAGGCGAACAATACTACGAACACATTGCTCCGCATAATCCCTTTGATGTCGTCGGCTGGGACGGTTATCTCTACCCGTATGCGTTTAACATCAGGAACTATCACGCGAAAGTCGGACGCATCCATCTCCCGCCGCCGGTGCACCTTGTGTTCACGACGCAGCATTTCGTGATCTGCAATTTTGTCCCAAGACCGTATGACTTCCACGACGACGCCATCCCAGCACCGTACTTCCACTCCAACATCGACAGCGATGAAGTTCTGTACTATGTGGAGGGAGATTTCATGTCCCGAAAGGGTGTTAAGGAAGGCTCGATCACGCTGCATCCGGGCGGAATGCCCCACGGTCCGCAGCCTGGCCGAACAGAAGCCTCTATCGGCGCGAAAGCTACAGATGAATGGGCGGTAATGGTCGACACGTTCTCGCCGCTCCGTCCGACCTTGAATGTGAAAGAAACGTTGGACAAGGATTATGCACAGTCATGGTTGAAGTAGCCATCTGCTGCCCTCAGATTCGTAGGGAATATCTGTCTTCAAACCTACCACCTGGAGTTAACCCCCGCAACGACACGCTACATTTTGACTTGATGCACAAGACACAAACAGAGGATGGCAATACATGAAACTGGTCTCTTTTCTTAACGCCAACGATCAAGAACGCGTCGGTCTGGTAATCGACGGTCACACGGTTGACCTCCGAGTTTGCGCCCGAGAGCTGGGCCTCGAACTCCCTGCCACAATACTCCCGCTCCTCGAAGGCGGCGACAAACTCATGGAAGGTGTAAGAGAGGTGGAGTCGGCCTGGCTCGACGGCGAAATCACTTCCCGCGTCAACCCGGACCAGATCCACCTGCTCGCCCCGGTGCCTCGTCCCCCCTCATGTCGAGATGCCTACGCGTTTCGCCAGCATGTGGCCACCGCTCGCCGCAATCGTGGCGTCGCGATGATTCCCGAATTCGACCAGTACCCGGTCTTCTATTTCACAAACCACAACGCCACCATAGGCGAGGGTGTGCTCGAGGTTGAGACGGATCACCTGCAGAAACTCGATTTCGAGCTCGAAGCGGCAATCGTTATCGGCAAAGGCGGAAAGAACATCCCGGCCGAAGAAGCGGACAGCCATATTGCCGGCTACACCATCATGAACGACTTCTCTGCCCGCGTTCTCCAGATGGAGGAAATGAAGCTCAACCTCGGCCCCGCCAAAGGCAAGGATTTCGCCACCGCCATCGGCCCCTGGCTGGTGACGGTCGACGAACTCCAAAACAACCTGATAGAGACTCCGGACGGCAACAAATACGACCTGCGTATGCAAGCGTATCATAATGGCAAGCAAGTCTCCGATGGTACCATGAGAGACATGAACTGGACATTCGCCGAGATCATCGAACGCGCCTCCTACGGCGTCCAGTTGTTCCCCGGTGACGTGATCGGTTCTGGCACTGTCGGCACCGGCTGTTTCCTTGAACTCAACGGAACAGCCGCGCTTGAAGCCAAAAAGAAGGGCGAGGAGTTTACCCCGGTCTGGCTTCAGCAGGGCGATATTATTGAACTCGAAATCGCCGGACTCGGAAAACTGAAACATGAGATCGTCAGAACTCGGGGCGAGCGCTCTATTCTGGCGAAAAAAAAGAACGTTGAGACGGCCCGATGATTGATCTCCTGCCAAAAGACCTGTCGGTCCGCGAAGTATTCGGCTACCTGCTGGGCGGTGTGGGACCTCGCCCGATAGCGCTGGTGTCAACCGTATCAACCGACGGCAATGTCAACCTCTCCCCGTTTTCGTTCTTTAACGCTTTTGGGGCGAATCCGCCGACGGTCGCCTTCTCCCCCTCACGACGTGCTCGCGACAACACGCTCAAGGACACCTATAACAATCTCATCGCAACCCGCGAGTGCACCATACAGTCCGTGACGTACGACATGGTCCAGCAGGTGTCGCTGGCTTCAACCGAATACGCTGCCGACATTGATGAGTTCGTCAAGAGCGGATTGACCCCGGTTGCGTCCGATCTCGTCATACCACCACGGGTCAAAGAATCTCCATTTCAGATGGAATGTATGTTATCCGACATGATCCATCTCGGCGAGGCCGAAGGCTCCGGTAATCTCGCGATCTGCGAAGTAGTCAAGTTTCACATATCCGAAGACATCTTCGAAGACGGCGTCATTCATCCGAACCGAATCGATCTCGTAGCACGCATGAGCGCCGACTTCTATTGCCGCGCTTCCGGCAGCGCAATCTTCGAAGTAGAAAAACCCATCGGCCGCACCGGTATCGGCTATGATCAACTGCCCGATTTCATCAAGAACTCGAACATCCTGTCGGCGAACAATCTTGGTCAGCTAGCCAACAGCGAAGCAACCCCCGACGCCGAGGAAGTCCGTCACTTCGTACAGGGTATCACGATCCTCGCCGATGACAATCGCAGGTTCGACGAATACAAATCGCAGGGCGATTACAAAGGCATGTTCCGGGCGGCAATTGCCTCATTCGAATCTGACAACAGCGGTGCGCTGCGTCAGATACAGCTTGCAGCCAGGTACGCTCTGCGTGCCGGCAATGTCAGCTTTGCCTGGAACGTACTTCTCCACGCACACTCGCTGGAAGAATAGCCGCACGAGTTGATCAATGCCCGAAAAGTACAACATGCCGACGCAACCACTGTGGCAACCAACGCCCGAGCAGATCGCATCTTCCAATCTCACCAGGTTTGCACAACAGGTCGGTGAGAAATACAATCGGGATTTCTCTCGCTATGAGGACTTGTACGATTGGTCGGTGAACCATGTCGACCAATTCTGGTCTGCTATCTGGGATGCCTCCGACATCGTGCATTCTCGCAAGTATGATCACGTTATCTCCGACCACTCCATGCCCGGAGCCGTCTGGTTCAAGGGCGCCCGCCTGAACTTCGCCGCCAACCTCCTTCGCTACCGCGACAACAGACCCGCGATAGTGCACCATCGAGAGGGACCCGGCGCTCCTATCCGAATCACCTACAAGGAGCTTCACAAGGCAGTCGCGCGATGTGCTGCCGGACTGAAACGTCTGGGGCTGCGCAAGGATGACCGTGTGGCGGCATTCGTACCCAATGTCCCCGAGGCCGTGATTGCCATGCTTGCAACGACAAGTATTGGAGCGCTCTGGTCCTCCTGCTCACCAGACTTCGGCCACAGGGGCGTGCTGGATCGGTTCGAACAGATCACGCCGAAGATACTGATCACCGCGGATGGTTACCGGTACAACGGCACGACAATCGACTCACTCGAACGCGCCAGACACATCGCCGACGCAATCCCGCAAATCGAACGCACCGTCGTGATCCCGATTCTTGAGGATCGTGCCTCCCCTCCTTCATCGAAAATACTCTCGTGGAAAGAATTACTGTCGCAAGACACGGACGTACTCGATTTCGAGGATCTTCCGTTTGATCACCCGGTCTACATCATGTACTCCTCCGGCACAACCGGCGTGCCAAAGTGCATCGTTCACGGAGCCAGCGGCACCCTTCTCCAGCATTGGAAGGAACACGTCTTGCACACAAACCTGACGCGCAACGACATCATCAGTTACTACACCACCTGCGGCTGGATGATGTGGAACTGGCTCGTCAGCGCCCTGCAGGTCGGAGCAACGATTGTCCTCTACGACGGCAGCCCGGCCTGGCCCTCAATAGACGCCTTGTGGGAGATGATCGAATCAGAGAAGATCACTGTCTTCGGCACCAGTCCCAAGTTCCTGTCCACCTGCCAGAATGCCGGCCTGGAGCCGGGCAACGAACATGACCTGTCTTCGCTGAAAGCGATACTCTCCACCGGCGCACCGCTGACGGCAGCGAACTGCAACTGGGTGTACGAAGAGGTGGCGAGTGACGTGCGGCTGTCGTCTATTTCTGGTGGCACCGACATCGTATCCTGCTTCATGCTCGGCAACCCTAACCTCCCGGTATTCTCTGAAGAAATCCAATGCCGGGGTCTGGGGATGAAGGTTGAATCCTTTGACGAAAGCGGCCAGTCCACCGATTCAGTCGGGGAGTTGGTGTGCACGGCTCCGTTCCCGTCAATGCCGATCGGGTTCTGGAACGACCCCAACGACGAGAAATACCGCGCGGCCTACTTCGAGCGCTTTCCCGGCGTCTGGCGTCACGGCGACTACATCAAGATCACAGACCGCAGCGGCGTAGTCGTCTACGGTCGTTCCGATGCCACGCTCAATCCGGGTGGGGTGCGAATCGGCACAGCAGAGATATACAACCCGGTCGAAGCGCTCGATGAAGTCACCGACAGCATTGTAGTCGGCCAGCGGTGGAACGATGACACACGCGTGGTGCTGTTTGTTGTCCTCGCCGACGGCCTGACACTGACCGATAACCTGCGCGACGAAATCCGCGAGCGAATCCGCGAACGCGCCACCCCTCGCCACGTCCCTGCAAAGATAATTCAGGTGCTCGACATCCCCCACACGATCAACGGCAAAAAGGTCGAGATGGCGGTCACGCGGATCATCCACGGTCAGGACGTGCCCAACAAAGACGCTCTCGCTAACCCGGAGTCACTGGGCCAATTCACAGGATTGGCTGATTTGCAGGTTTGACCGAACTTAGAAGTTCACTCCCGCTCCGGGTGCCACCCTCAAGGTCTCTTTGACGGTGTAACTGCCTCAAAACTCATTGACAAAAAACGTCACAGAGGCCTATATTCACTTTAATTGCACACCCGCACTGCCCATGGTAGCCCGTTCACGCCTGCCGTAAAGACTGCGGATACTGACAGAATTCGATGATTCGACCAGATATGAGAGGATTGACATGAACTCCCGTACGTTACTGATTACGCTATTCTCCTTCATACTAATAGGATACCTCTTTGGTTGTGGTGGCGATGATCCCGTATCACCCGGAGGCGACCCGCCCGCTACCGGCACAACCGTGGGCGCACAGGGAGGCACTTTCGCGTTTGCCGGAGGCACCGTAACCCTCACCGTTCCCGCCAGCGCAGTTGCCGCCGACATTGAGGTTGCCGTCGCAGCGCAGTCTACCTTCCCGGCTGACACGGGTTACGTTTCCGGCACCTGCTACGAGTTCAGCCCCGACGGTCAGCAGTTCCTGACGCCGGTAACGCTCAAGATAAGATACAACGAATCAAACCTCCCCGCAGGGGTCACCGAAGCCAGTCTCGAACTCTGCAAAATCGTTTCCGGCAGCTGGCAGTCGGTGGGCGGATTCGCAGTCAATACGGATTCGAACTGGGCCACCGCTCCAATCAGCAGTTTTAGCAGCTACGGTGTCGTGGGCAGCGTGGCCGCCAGCGGCCTGACATACACCGGCGACTACGTGATTTACGATAGCACCACCCTGGCCAACTTCCAGGATTATGTCGCGATAACCGGCGAGTTGGAGATCGCGTCGCAGGGACCGGACTCAGTCGTCCTGCCAAACCTCGTCACAGTCGGCGGCGATCTGAACATGTACGGTTCCCCGCAGGCGGCGCACAACTTGAAAGCGGTCAACATACCCGCACTGACATCGATCTCTCACCAACTGCGGATTTACAACTGCGACTCACTTCTTGAGGTAAATCTGCCTCAGTGCGCATCGGCAGGCTCAATCATTGTAGAGTACAACGGCGTGTTGCGGAATCTCAACGGTCTCTCCGGACTCAGATCAATCAACCCGACAGACATGCAGTACTACGGCGGGATCAGTTTCCGCGCCAATGACAGCTTGCTGAATTTCGATGGCCTGTCCGGGATCACCGGAACAACGAGCTCGATTACAATAGCAGAGAACCGATCCCTGCTGAGCGTGGCAGGACTGTCCGGAATTACGCTGGTCGAGGGGGATCTCGACATCACCGACAACAGAGAGTTGACGACTCTCGCCGGTCTAACCGTCTCTCAAGTCAACGGCTACTGCTTTGTACGAAACGACAACGTCCTGGCGACCTTGAGCGGACTTGACCGACTTCACACGGTCGGACGCAGTCTTCAGGTAGAAGCCTGCCCGCTGCTGACAGACCTGACGGGGTTGGGGTCACTCACCAACGTCCAGGGGCTCAGCATCAAATACAACGACGGCCTGATTACCCTCGACGGCCTCGGCCTGATACAATCCCTAAGCCACAGTTTGTGGATCGAGTATTGCGATGAACTTGAAGACATCGAAGCCCTGGGGACGCTGCAAACCATTGACGGCCCTCTCGGTCTTAGACAACTGTACTCGCTGGAGTCTCTGGCCGGACTGGAGGCACTCACGCACATCTCTGGAGCCTTGCGACTCAACCACATGACGGCGCTGAGAAATCTTGACCCGCTCTCCAACCTCGATCATGCCTGGGACGCCATCATTATCAACAACTGCTGGCATCTCACCAGCGTGCAAGGTCTCTGGGGACTGCAGCAGAATCCAGCCACCGGTTACGTCTGCACCAGCCTGTACATTGAAGACAACGCGACTGGGGGCGGCGACCCCAGCCACCTGACGGACGATGCTGCCTGGGAGCTGGTCGAGAAGATCGGCGGCGCAGCGATGGTCAGGGACACGATCATTATTCAGTACAACTGACGTCGTACCGTTTGCTCGATAGACACTCCGATTTCAAATGAAAAGACCGGCAGGGATAAAACCCCGCCGGTCACACATCTTGCCTACAATGGTAGCAAGTCACACTGAGCCTGTCGAAGTGTCCTCGCAGGTCTGAAGACAGACCTGCGCTACTATGCTACTGCCCCTACCCCCGAGCCTCTTCCTCGCTCATCCGCGAAGCTACAACCGGCGGGTCCTGACGGTAATCACTATCGACGCTTTCCGCACCTCGCGTCAGTCGAACTCTCCCCCGCACGTTCTCGAATTCCCGCATCACTTCATCAAGCGCCTTGCCATATTGCGAGGCCTGCTTGAGACTGTTCAGATTCGCCCGTAGAGATTCGTTGAACTCGCGGGGATCATCGAGGCGTGTCTTCTTGATTCGACGGGTCGCCTCACGTTCCACGCGAGCAAAGATATAATCCATATCAGTCATGGCGTACGATCCACACAGAGCCATCGCAATGACAATGAAATCTATGACCATGGCAAACAGAAGCGAAAACAGCGACAGGCGATCCATTGGATATAAATCCCCGATTACCTCTCTCAACGCCTGCTGACCGTTCGCCGGATTCTCGACATACTTGGCCGCAAACGGCGGCTCGGCAAGCTCCGGCGTTTCGGCCAAGATCTCGGTGTATTCACCTATCGGAAAATGTACCGACGCATAGTTGACAAGTTCATACTGACGCGCCACCTCGACATCGCTTGAAAGCAGCATGGATACCGAGTCAACCATCGAGGCGTAAGTTTCCACAGCCGCAACATTTCGTTCTGCCTGCTCCGACCAGCTTGTCAGGTAGTTGGAGATAATCCCCTGCCCCGATCCCTGCTTGTAACTGCTACCCTGATTGTCCTGCCACGAGGATACCGTCCTCCGGGCACCATCGATAATCGACTGGATAAACGGATCTTCGGAACCTTCGTCAACGACTGTCGCCCAGCCGGTTGATTCTTCCATCTCGCGAAGATCCGCCACTCGCTGCACCTGGTACTGTCCCTGCGAAAGGGCTTCCTTGGCTAGCGACGAGTATTGTCTCAGAACCGGGCGAGCATCAGCGGCATACTCCGCACGGACACCCTCGGCACGAGTGTTCTCTTTCAAACGCGTATTGAAATTGGCGTAGGAGAAGAAAATCGAAAACACCGCCGCCGAAGCAAACACCAGCGTGTACACTGTCCGATGTTGTTTCATGCGAAGGAGATTCCACGCAATCCCGAGCATGGCCATCTGCAATCCGAGCGATCCAACCAGCGCCAGGTTCTGGTCAAGAAATATGGTCAAACCCTGATAAGTGGTGAAAAACGAAAGCACCGACACCATGAGCGTGCCGAGATATATCATCAGCGTAGTAATCTTCGAAGTACGTTTAGAAAGCATGCTGTCACTGTCTGCCTGTTAGTCTGTTTATGCCCGCCGTTAGCGTCAAGTATGGTGCAGGCCCCATAGGTACAGGTATCGGAACAGCGCAGTTATAGTTTAGAGACAGGGAGGCACGTAAATGGGAAACGGGAAGCGCCTTCCGGCACTCCCCGTGTTATTCGACAGACTCACAACGAGTTAGAACTCGAACCCGAACATGACGCTGTAGTCGCTCGTGTCGTAGTCCGACAGTTGCCAGGTGAAACCGAGAGCAAGGTTCAGGGGAGCAATAAACGGCGTGAGGTTTCCAATCGAGAAACCAAGCTCACGATATGGCTTTCCCGCATTCCTTATGAGGTCGTCCTCCGGTTGAGAAACGTGATTCTCAAAATCCGTCCAGAAGACCCCGCCGTGAACACCGAGCCAGAACGGTATGTCCTTAATCACCGGTATTCCGCTCTGCACCCAGAGGCGTCGCCTGAACTGGTGACGGAAGGAAAGGGCCAACACTCTGCTACCTCCGAAACTCTCCTGATCAAGCGTCTGCGGCTGAGTGAGCGTTGCCAGAACCGGGTCGCTGAAATCGACCGAGAAATACCGCTGTGGAGGCAGAGTTCCTTCCGATCCACCGGCATAAGCATTGAACGTCGTCACTCCCAAACCAAGTGTTCGCTGCCGTCGCTTCGCCGAGACAAAGTACCTCGTATAATCAAAGTCGTTGCCAATCAGGTCCGGCGAGGCGTACTCGACCCCGATTTTCAATTGCGAATATTGTACGTCATCGATTATGACATCACGTCCCTTGTTGGAAAACAGGCTGCGGGAATCGAACGAGAAGTCCGCTGAAATCGACCGGAGCTTGCCCTCTCGAATTCCAGGATTCCGTCGCACTGCGAGAGTGTCATCACCGAAGAAGCTGAAGTCCGTGTTTTCGTGGATTGAGAAATCGCGCGAGTCATGATAAGTCAGCTTCAGACGAGTATGATCAAGCAGTTTCACTGACCCGAATAGCTCAATTCCACGGGTACGGTAATAATCGAATTGGTCGGTCTGGTCCCAGAGCGCAAAGAATGTCGAGTTGTCATCTTCACCGGCAAACAGCGCAGGCCGGTGCTTGATCCGACTGAAAACATCAAACCCGAGATCGAGCTTCTGCTTCCGGTGAAAACGATGAGTAACACCAAACTGGTGCTCCCAGCGCTTAGCGTCGATGGCATAACCCGTCTTGAACCTGATTTCCGTGTCTTTGATCAGACGATCTCTGGTAAGGCCGATTCCTACATACGGACCCTCCACCCGATTGAATCTGAAAAAGTCCCCTGCCTCACCGGAGGCCAGCATCAGCGAGGCAAAAGTAGCTCCGAGAACAACATCTTTGACCGAAGGCGGCACGTTCTCGATAGAATCAATCCGTGCATATCCCTCTATTTCGTCCGCAGTCAGCGGAATCGTCTGCCGCGCAAACCAGGCCGTTGAATCATAGTCATCCGCCGCCTCCGCAACTTCCAGAGCGTACTCATCGAATACATCGTCATATCCAACGTCAAACACATAATCGTACAACGACGCGGTGTGGCTCAAGCCGATTAGATCCGGCACCGAAGGCAATGGTACATCGATTTTGAACTTGGCCGAAAACTTGATCTCAATCGGCATCCAGTACTCGTCCTCGAACTGCGCAAACCGCTGGGAGTACTTGGGATCGACTATCATCGGGAAATCAACCCCGTCACTAAACTCAACCTCCACCTGCACCACATCGTACGTTGAATCCGCAATGTAGATGGAGCCTTTGAAAAGCGGCAGGTTCGGGTTCTTGGGTTCGATCTCCAGCACAAACACAGGATTGTCGTTAAACAGAACCGTGTCGACCAGGTAGTAGTTGTAATGATTCAGTGCGTCGTCGGCAGTCGGCGTGACCATGGAGTACGGTCCGATCTCAAGCCGATTCTGGTTGAAATTCAGGATATTGCCGACCGTGACGAGGTTGTCCTCCGCGTCCAAATTTGAAGACTGTCGCCGAGCCGTGATCACTTCTTTGTATTTGTCAGGATACTCCCAATAGGCTGTTGTCTGAGTCTCGGTCAGCAGAAGAATCTCGGTCGAGTCCTCTTTGCTTTCATCGGTGACGTTGAGCTTGATATAGGCGTCGTATCGGTAGTCATGGATTTTCGTAAGGATATCTTCTTTGCGTTTGATCGCCTCAAGGATGATCATTTGCCCGGGATCATACGCACGGGTATAAACCTTGAACTCGCCAATATTCACCAGATTTGAACGCAGGTGAATGTCCAGCCCCGAAATCGACTCCGGACCAGAAACCTGCATCTCTTCCGAATAGTGAGAAACATGGCTAAATTTCAGATTGTGACCGTCGCCGTGAAGCACCAGCCGATATTGCCCGTCGTCGTTGGCCAGCGTAGACTTGCCGGTTCCGAGCACGCGCACAGTGGCAAACGGTATCGGGTCGTTGGTCTCGGCATCGAAGATTGTCCCCTCGACAACCATGCGACCGCCATCGTCATTCCCGGAAGTATGTCCGTAGTCAGCGTCAAAAATGAATAGAAATCCGAGTATCGATAGTATGGTGAGCGCTTTCTTCATGTCCCTCTGCCTGTCTCCTTGTGTTTGAATACGTTAACGACAATACAACATACAAACCGGATGCCAAAATGAAAATCGTTGTGATTGCAGGGTTATACGTTAGATTCGCTCACAAGTTCGTGGCAGTATGACACACACCCGGACTAAAACTGTTCATGTGAGAGGCACATGCTTCCAGAGCTGTCGGACGAAGTCGTCCTGTCGCATGTGTGTTTGGAATCGGCTCGTCGTGCCGCTAAGTCGTGTGCTCGATCGAGGTTTTCAGATGCGGATCACCCACGGGAACCACCGGCTGCGAGGTCATCCGTCGCCAGAACCCGACCATGAACACGCCGCCAATCAGCATCATCGGGGCTACTTCAATCCACGTAAAGCCGGCCCCCTCCTTCATGAAGGTCGGATACACTAGCCAGTACAAATCAATCCAGTGCACGACGAGGAACCAGATCGACACAATAGCCATCACCGTCATGCTGCGCTTGATCCGCTGGAACAGCAGCACAACAAACGGCAGCGCGAAATGGCCAAGTATGAGAATCATACTGACCGTCTTCCAACTTCCCTCCCAGCGCATCAAATACCAGTAGGTCTCCTCAGGCACGTTGCCGTACCAGATGAGGAAATACTGCGAAAAACCGATATATGACCAGAAGATGACGAAACCGAGCATGAACTTGCCCAGATCATGGAAGTGCTCCCGCGTCACAATACCGCGAAGCACATTCTTCTGTCTCAGCAGAACACAAATTCCGGTCAACAACGCCAGGAATCCAAAGAAGACCCCGCCAAAGAAATACACGCCGAAAATGGTCGAGAACCAGTGCGGCTCAATCGACATCAGCCAGTCGTAAGACGCAAAGGTAATCGTGGGGGCAAACAGCAGCATGCCGATCGCGGACAGCTTGCGCATCTTCGCACGGTGTTCTTCGGTATGCCCCTTGTCCTGCTTCAGCGACACTCGATACAGCGCAAAAGCCAGCACAGACCAAATGACGAAATACCCCACAGTCCTGACCACGAAAAACGGTGCGTTTAGATAGCCGGACTTCGCCTGGAGAATCGCATCATGAGCCACTGCCTCCTCGTGCGACCAGTGATACAGATCGTGCAAGTCGAAGAGTATAGGCAGAAACGCCAGGGCCATCAACGGAAGCTGCAGCATCAGGTTTTCGGATATCCGCCTCAGCGCCACACTCCATTTGGCGTTGGTCAGGTGATGAAGCATCGTGAAGAACAGTCCGCCAAGTCCGAGCGATGTCCAGAACACGGCCGCTGTCAGGTGAGCATGAGCCAGCCGCGGCCAATCGGTGAGCACAGCAACCCACGTGAGCACCAGCCCAAGCATGCCGATTCCCCCGGCAATCCACTCAAACTTGCCCTTTTCGGTCAGCCGATATGTTTTTGCGTCGAACTTCATCTACTCTCAACCACTTATTGATTTGATGCCGTCTCCGGCTTCGGCTCGGGTGCCACCGGGTGTTCTTGCTGAAGCGCACGGAGATATCCGACAATCGCCCAGCGATCTTCCACCGGAATCTGGTATTTGTAAGGCGGCATGTTGCGCACACCGTTGGTAATCACGTCGAAGAAATGGCCGTCAGCCGTATCCCGCAACCGCTGCAAATGGAAATTCGGCGGCCGAAGCATCCCCTTCTCCACTACCTTGCTATTGCCGTCGCCTATCGACCCGTGGCAGGGCGCACAGAAGATGCCAAATCGCCCCTTCCCTCGTGCGAGCAATTCCGCGTTGACCGTCAGCGGATTCTCCTGCACCAGCCGACCGTTCTCATGCTTGCCGGTGAAAAAAGCGACATCTTCGCGAAGCCACCCACGCGCTACCGTACCCTCGACCGGCTCACGCATCGCCAGACCGTCGGCATAGAACCGGCTCTCGGACTGCGTTTTGTATTTGGGCTGTTCATCCATGTTTGGTACCAGATGAATCGGGGGATCTTCGAAAGTCTCTCCTCGCCCGCACCCGCTCAACAGACCGGCTGACAACACGGCCACAGCAAGCAACACCAGCGACAAGCCGGTCGTCATCTTTGACACGACAGGCACCTGCCTTTCCCCTTTCAATGAAACACGCTCGCGGGTCATGGACCTGTTATTACCTCCACGTTTTTCCCGCCAATGGACTCCAGGAAACTCCGCGTTTTGTCCTGATCGAACTTCGGATCATCCGCCTCAATGCTTACTACGAAACCGTCGTCGGTGACTTTCGCAAACGTCTTCGAATAGAAATTCCCGTGAAAAAACTGCGGCAGACGATTGATCATCAGCATACTGATCACGGCACCGAAGGCCGCCCCCAGTACCGTCAATCCGAACGTCACGATCATGAACGCCTGGAAACTGAAAAACGGCTTGCCGGAGATGACCATCGGGTAATCAACCGCACTTGTCCACCACTGCAGCCAGAACCCGAACGCTCCGCCCAGAAAACCACAGATACCCGCGATATACCCTACCGGCGAACGCTTCAATCCCATCGCGGCATCCATACCGTGGATCGGAAAAGGCGAATGACAGTCAAACTTCTCGTATCCCTCATCACGAACTTTCTCAGCCGCGTGCAACAGCGCTCCGGGATCGTCAAACTCCGCCAACACAGAGTACACGTTGTTTTTCACACCATTGCTCATTAGTGATCCCCCTCATGATGCGGAGAGGCCTGGGGCAATACACCCTTGACCTCAGTCATGGACACAATCGGCATAAACCGCGTGAACAAAAGGAACAGCGTGAAGAACAGTCCAAACGATCCGACAAACGTCATCACGTCCCAAATTGAGGGAGTGTAGTAGCCCCAGCTCGAGGGCAGATAGTCACGCGCCAGCGACATAACAATCACGAACCGCTCAAACCACATACCGATATTAATGAAGATCGAGGCGATAAACATCACTGGGATTGCATTCCGAAGCTTCTTAAACCAGAATATCTGTGGCACCAGAACATTGCATGACACCATAATCCAATACGCCCAGGCGTACGGTCCAAACGCACGATTGATAAACGTGAACTGCTCGGTGATATTGCCACTGTACCACGCGATGAAAAACTCACACCCGTATGCATAACCAACCATCATGCCGGTCAGCAACATAATCTTGTTCATCTTCTCAAGGTGGAGTCGCGTGATGATATGTTCGAGTTTGAACAGCTTGCGGGTGATCACGGCCAGCGTCATCACCATTGCGAATCCGGAGAAAATCGCGCCTGCCACAAAATACGGCGGGAAAATCGTCGTGTGCCAACCCGGCACAATAGAGACCGCAAAGTCCGTACTCACCACCGAATGCACCGAAAGCACCAGCGGAGTCGACACGCCGGCCAAAATCAAATACGCCAACTCATAATGCTTCCACTGGCGATTCCCGCCGCGCCAGCCGAGCGAAAAGATCCCCAGCACAAACTGTCGGATTTTCGTTGTGGCACGGTCACGCATTGTGGCCAGGTCGGGAATCAGTCCCGTGTACCAAAACAACAGGGAGCAGGCGAAGTAGATTGACACCGCAAACACATCCCACAAAAGCGGGCTGCGGAAATTCGGCCACATACTCATCTGATTCGGCAGCGGGAAAATCCAGTGCACTACCCAGACACGACCGACGTGAATACCTGGGAAAACCAGCGCGCATATTACCGCAAAGATCGTCATGCCTTCGGCGAACCGATTGATCGAGGTCCGCCAATGCTGACGGAACAAAAACAGGATCGCCGAAATCAGCGTCCCGGCGTGACCGATACCGACCCAGAAGACAAAATTGACAATCGCCCAGCCCCAGGCAACCGGCACGTTCAGCCCCCAGACGCCTACGCCCTCATATACGAGGTATCCGATCGAACCTAGCAGGATCAAGGCCAGTGACCCGGCTGCGCCAAACGCGGCCAGCCACGTAATTGTGGTCTTGCGTTCCGTCAGCCCGGCGACCTTGTCCGTTATCGCCTTGAAAGTCGGTCGCCCCTCAATCAACGGCGGGTCGGCGTGCGACGCGTGCGATGCCTGCATTGTTTTATCTGCAGCTTCCATATACTCTACCCGGCCGCTTCTGACCGGTGGTCGTTGTCATGCTTTGTCTTCTCAAGATCCGGATGCGGATTGCGCAGTTTCGCCAAATAGCTTGTACGCGGCTTCAGATTCAGTTCCTCGAGCACCCGGTATGTTCTGTCGTTCTCCTTCAGCTTCGAAACCTCGCTCTCCGGGTCGTTGATATTGCCAAACACGATTGCTTTCGCAGGACAGGCCTGCTGACAGGCGGTCTGGATTTCGCCGTCCTTGACTTCACGTCCCTCGTTCTTGGCTGTGATCTTAGTCATGTTAATCCGCTGAATACAATACGAACACTTCTCCATCACACCACGGGACCGCACCGTAACCTCCGGATTCTGCACCATCTGGACGACCTCCGGAAGATCCTTGGTGTAGTTAAAGAAGTTGAAGCGTCTGACTTTGTAGGGACAGTTGTTGGAACAGTACCGCGTCCCGATGCAGCGATTGTACACCATCACGTTGAGCCCTTCGTCATCGTGAACCGTGGCCGCCACCGGGCAGACCGCTTCGCATGGTGCCATTTCGCATTGCTGGCAGGTCATCGGCTGTACAACCACTTCGGGATCATCCGGCTCACCGGCATAATATCGATCAAGACGCATCCAGTGCATCTCGCGACCCTTGCGCACCTGCTCTTTACCAATAACCGGTATATTGTTTTCACTCTGGCAGGCCGTCACACAAGCGTTGCAGCCAACACAGGAATTCAGATCGATTGACATCCCCCACTGGTAGCCTTTTTTGTAAGGATGCTCGTCCCACAGCGGCAGCAGCGGTGGGTGCTCAACACCTTCAGGGAAGAACTCAGCCTTCTCCCTGTATCCAGCCAGCGTATTCTCGCTAACAATCGCGCGCCCCTCCATACTGCCGTGATCCTGTGTGTTGGCAAGAACATGCGTACGCTCGGTTTTGGATATCTTTAGACCCGACGCAAAGTATGGCGCCGCAGCGGTCCGCAGTGTGAACGTATCAAACCCGACCTCGTTGCCGACACGCCCGGCAGCACTACGCCCGTAGCCGAGCGCGACTGCAATCGAATCATCAGCCTGTCCCGGTGAGATGAACGCCGCCATCTCCAGAACCCGACCGTCGATTTCCAGCTTCACAACATCGCCGTTTTCAACATGGCTGGCTTCGGCCGTTTTCGGGGAGAACAGCGCAACATTGTCCCAGGCGATTTTCGTCACGGCGTCCGGCAGCTCCTGCAACCAACCGTTGTTAGCAAAACGACCGTCAAACACCACCGAAGGATAAAACGCGATCTCAATACCCGATGACTCGGGGATCGTCAGAGCCTCGACGGCCTTGCTATTCACTCTCGGTTTGGTTGCAGCAGTGCCGCCTGCATAGACACCATCGTGCAATACGCGACGCCATTTCTTCTCAAAATCTCCACCCTCAAGCGCCGACTTCCATGTCTCACGCACGAGCTCATATCCCGTAGCTGCCATCCCGGTAATCAGTGCCGAAAGGAACTCAACATCGGCCTTACCATCATAGAGCGGCTCAAGCAGCGGCTGAACGACACTCAGCGTGTCATCAATCGAACGCGCATCGCCCCAGCTTTCGAGATAATGCGCTCTCGGAATATGCCAGGTGCATCGCGCCGAGGTCTCATCGACATGGCTCGCCAGGTGAATCGTCTGCTTGACTTTGCTCAGCGCAAACGGGAACTGGTGATCAACCGGCGCGTTGTAAACCGGGTTGCCGCCAAGCATCACGAGGGTTTCAATCTGCCCCGCCTTCATTTTGTCAACAAGACCGACGAACGCAAGACTATCGGAAACCTCAGTCCCCGCCATCCCGCGATATTCAACCGCCTTTGAATCCAGCACGGCGTTGAGCGCGCACACCATTGCATGAACCGCCGCCGGTTGACGTCGCCCGGCCACAACAAGAGCCTTGCTTCCGGCGCCGGCGAGATCTTTCGCCAGGGTTCTCACCCATTTTGAATCGAAGTCACTCGAGCCGGAGTCGCCACCGAATCCGGTTTTCACGCCCGCAGCATTCAGCTCCGAGGCCAGCGCCTGCACAAACCGGCCAACCAGCGCCGATTTCATTCGCAGACGGTGATCCGCCATCATGCCGGTAGTCGAAAGAGCACTCTCTACAATATAGAGGCGATTCATGTCATCGGACTGACTCGTAACCCGTCGGCCCTCTGAGAAGCCGCGAGTGGCAGCAATAGCGTTGGATTCATGTCCCAGGAAATCGCAATCCAGCGACAGAATCACTTTGGCCTTGCTGTAATCATGTACCGGCTTCAGCGACTGTCCTGTCGCCGCCTCGATACCGGCAAACCCGTTCTCGTCACTGACAGGCTCCCAGGTCACCCATTGGGCCTGTGGGAACTCGGATTCAAACTGCTTTTTCAGGCGGGCCATAGTCGGCGATGCAAAAGACTCCGCCAATACCGCCAGCCCCGCCCCCCTGCTCGAATCATAACGCCCGGCCTGTTCGCTCCAGAAGGTGAGGAAATCCTCATACGAAACCCCTCGCCCCTGCTTCAGCACCGACTGCGAGCGGTCCGGATCGTACAGATTCAGAATCGAGGCCTGCACTATCGGATTGACCGACCCACGCGATGACGGATGCAGCGCATTGCCTTCGATTTTGGTCGGTCTTCCCTCATGCGACGTCACCACCAGACCGTAGGCACCGGTCCCCATCGGCATTGTCGTGGCGTACTGATTGGGAACGCCGGGGTTAACTTCCTCGGGGCGCGTCACGTACGGCACAATCTTTTCCACCGGACGGCGGCAGCCGGTCAAGCCGGCCAGAGCCAGCGACGCCCCCATAGTCGTCAGGAAACTCCTGCGCGACCAACTGTTATCCTGCGCCAGTTCGGCGGTCCCTTTGGGAAACTCGCGATGCAGGAACTCACGGAATTCTTCCGTATCTGCCAGTTGATTCAACGAGCGCCAGTATTGTCTGCCGTTCAGCTTCATATCAGTCTCTATCGATGACACGCCGAGCAGTCGGTCGGCGGGTTGATTTTTCTCTCTTGTCTGGTAGTGATAGCAAACGCCGCCTGATCTACCGGCGGCTGCCAGTTCATATTGGTGACTTCTTCCAGCGGGCGAAGATGCGGATCCGGGTTGCGATGGCAATCCAGACACCAGCCCATATTCAACGGTTCCGCCAAACGAACCCTCTCCATCTTGTCGATCGGGCCGTGGCAGCTCTTGCAGCCGACTCCCACATTTATGTGCGCCGAGTGATCAAAATAGACGTAGTCGGGGAGATTGTGCACCCGCACCCATTCCATCGGCTGCCCGGAGATGAAACTCTCTCGCACCAGTGCCAAGCTGTCACTCTCGGCCTTCACCATTGTATGACAGTTCATGCAGGTTCGTGTCGGCGGCACATTGGCATGTGCCTGGGTCTCAACTCCCGTGTGACAGTAGCGGCAATCCATCCCGAGATCACCGACATGGACCTTGTGACTGTATTCCACCGGCTGCACCGGCTGATAACCGACATCGGTATATTTCGGCGAAAAGAAGTACCAGACTCCCCCCACCCCGATAACGAGAGCGATAAAACCGCCCAGCGCCACCATAGTGGGTAGATGATTAGTCCATTTGGGAAATATCTGTGCCAATGAAAACCTTCCAACCTGCCTTTTGCTTTGCGCGACGCTTAACCGGATATTGTAGATATAATGATTCCACTAAACCACATCCGCACCGGGAAGAAAATAGCGTCAGCGATCTGCACCTGTCAACTTATAATTGCTGCAACCTATCCACGTAGTTTTCTGAAAACACGCCAAACCCATCGCCACTGTTGATCCAAACCGGAAATAACCCAAGGCAGCAATGTCGGTCCACATTTGTGCCGGACGCCAAAACGGCACCCTTACCGATGCAAACCGACCCGACACTTGATTGTTCCCGCAATTGCGCTGATAGCGAGAATCCCGCGGTGACAGTCCCCTGCGAAAACCGCCCCATCGGTCTTCGGTACCCCGTCCAGAGCTAAGCGTCGGATGGAGCTTCGGCCGCTCTCCCGTAGAGCAGAACTCGAGCAAACGCATTCGCGAGCCAGACACAGCTCCCAAAGCGGTTCTGCCATCTTCGCCCCGTGGAAACCGCCCCATCGGTGTTCGGCACCTCGTCCGGAGCCAGGAATCGAACGGGCCTTCTTTCAGGTCCTACCCCAAATCTCCCCAAAACGGACCGTGCGAAAACAACCCATTGAGTCAGATTTCCCCCACATTTTGTCAACAACATGTGGACAGGATGTGGAAGACTTTTCCTCGGTCGCGTAACTTACTGATAATCAGTCGATTAAGCTGTCGCGAATTGCAATTGGCATTGTGGAAAACTCCGCAGATAATTTCCGGGCGACTAACTCACTGTAAAACAACACATTACTGACACCTGAAACGTGAGTAATCGCAGATCGTGCGCTTCGACATCAAATCCCCATTATTGTCCTCTTTTGATAGATACTTGAATATCAAGGGAATACAGGTTTTTTGCGATTTTGCCACAATTTTTGGTGGTGTTGAAATCTCCAACCACAATATATTGTGCCACACAGGAGGATGGAAGCAGAGTAACTAGCCCCCAGATCGACTTTGGAACGAAAACACGAGGACTGATACGGATTTTCACTCACACCTGGCTGACAAAAGGATTGCGGCCAATGAAATCGGTATCTTGAGGATGGGTTGTCCCTGTTTTTTGGTCGGGGATTGAGGGTACAGGAGGTACTTCTTGAAGTTTCAGCGATATTTTACCCGCGAAGGTGAATCGCCCTTTGCCCGGTTTAATTTTGTCGGGCGTTCTTCGGAGATCAAAGACCCGGACGGATCAACCGTGTTCAAACTGGACAATATCCAGGTACCGGACAGTTGGTCCACCGTGGCCGTTGACATCTTGGCACAAAAATACTTCCGCAAAGCGGGAGTGCCGCAGGTCGATGCGCAGGGCAATCCCGAACTCGATGAAAACGGCAGACAGAAAACCGGTGGCGAGACTGACGCCCGTCAGATTTTCCGGCGCCTGGCCGGTTGCTGGCGACACTGGGGCGAGCAAAACGGGTATTTTGAGTCCGAGAACGACGCTCAGATATTCGAGGACGAGCTTCTCTACATGCTCGCTGCACAGATTTCAGCTCCGAACTCCCCGCAATGGTTCAATACCGGACTGTATCAATCTTATGGCATTTCCGGCGTGGCGCAGGGACACTACTTTGTAGACCCCAACACGCACACCATGACGCAGGCAAAAAACGCCTACGAACACCCGCAGCCACACGCCTGTTTCATCCAGTCCGTCTCTGACGATCTTGTCAACGAGGGCGGCATCATGGATCTCTGGGTGCGTGAGGCACGCTTGTTCAAGTACGGCTCCGGCACTGGCTCCAATTTCTCCAAAATCCGCGGCGGCGGTGAACCGCTCTCCGGCGGAGGAAAGTCCTCCGGTCTCATGTCGTTCCTCAAGATCGGCGATCGTGCGGCAGGCGCTATCAAGTCCGGCGGCACCACACGTCGCGCAGCCAAAATGGTCACCCTCGACCTGGATCACCCCGATATTGAAGAGTTCGTCAATTGGAAAGTAGTCGAGGAACAGAAAGTCGCCGCACTCGTTGCCGGCTCGAAAATCATCAGCATTCAACTCAAGAAGATTTTTGAAGCCACCAACATGACCGACAAACACGGCAAAACCTGCTGTGAAATCGACCCGAAGAAAAATAAGTCCCTCAAACGGGCACTCGCCACTGCACGCCAGTTCCAGGTTCCGGCTACGTACATCCGCAAAGTTATGGAACTTGCCGTACAGGGTATCCAGGAAATCGATTTCATCGATATGGATACCAATTGGGAAAACGAGTCCTACGTTACGGTCGCAGGACAGAATTCAAACAACTCCGTCCGCATCCCGAACGAGTTCTTCAGGAAACTGAAAGCCCACGAAGACTGGCCGCTGAGATTCCGCACCAACGGAGACATCGCCTCTACAGTTTCCGCCGATGACCTCTGGGAGAAGATTTGTCACGCCGCCTGGGCCTGCGCCGATCCGGGTGTCCAATTCGACAGTACCATTAATGAATGGCACACCTGTCCCGAAGACGGACGCATCAACGCCTCCAATCCGTGTTCGGAATACATGTTCCTCGATGACACAGCCTGCAACCTGGCCTCGCTCAATCTGGCCAAGTTTCTTGACGACGACGGCGTGTTTGATATCGACGGTTTCCGCCACGCTGCCCGCGTCTGGACAGTAGTGCTGGAGATATCGGTGCTGATGGCCTCGTTCCCGTCGCAGGCTATCGCACAAAAAAGCTACGAGTTTCGCACGCTCGGCCTCGGGTTCGCCAATCTTGGCACGATGCTGATGCGTCTTGGCATACCGTACGATTCCTCTCGCGGCTACGCGTGGGCAGGGGCGATTTCAGCCATCCTGACCGGACAGGCTTACGTGACTTCCGCCGAGATGTCCCGTGAGCTGGGTCCGTTCCCCGGCTATTATCGCAACCGCGACCACATGCTGCGGGTAATGCGCAATCACCGTCGGGCGGCCTATAATTCTGACCGCTCCGAATACGAGAACCTGACCATCAAACCAATGGGAATTAATCCGAATTATCTTCCTGAAAATCTGGTACAGGCTGCCCGAACGGTATGGGATGAAGCGGTAGAACAAGGCGAGGTACACGGCTACCGCAACGCGCAAACAACAGTCGTAGCACCGACCGGCACAATCGGCTTGCTGATGGACTGCGACACAACCGGTATCGAACCGGACTTCTCGCTGGTGAAATTCAAAAAGCTCGCCGGCGGCGGCTATTTCAAGATCATCAACAGGTCCGTTCCGATTGCCCTCAAAAGACTCGGCTACTCCGAAGACGAAGTCAGAGCAATCATCACGTACGCCACCGGTCACAAGACACTCAAACAGTCACCGTACGTGAACCATGAATCGCTGAAAGCAAAAGGATTCAGCGATGAAGAACTCGACAAACTCGAAACGGCGCTCGAAAACGTGTTTGATATCAGTTTCGCCTTTAATAAACACGTGCTCGGCGAAGAGTTTGTACATGACACGCTCGGATTCGATGCCAAAACTGTCGACGCTTGGGATTTCAACCTGCTTCGCGAACTCGGATTCACCAAGGAGCAAATCGACGCGGCCAACGAATACTGCTGTGGTACGATGACCCTCGAGGGCGCACCGAAAATCAAGGAATCCCACCTGCCGATTTTTGACTGCGCCAACAGGTGTGGTCATCGGGGAACACGCTTCATCAAATTCGAAGCTCATATCAGAATGATGGCGGCCGCTCAGCCGTTCATATCCGGAGCCATCTCCAAGACGATTAACATGCCAGCCGAGGCGACCATTGAAGAAGTCAAAAAAGCCTATATGCTGGCCTGGGAATCGATGAACAAATCGGTGGCGCTTTACCGCGACGGTTCCAAACTCAGCCAGCCCCTCAGTTCTTCTCTGTTTGACGACGGCGACGATTCCGGCGATGAAGAAAACGTCTCGGTCCAGCATGCCGCGCGCAAGATGAGCGAACGGCTCATGTATCGTTACATCGCCAAACGCCGCAAGCTCCCGCACCGCCGCGCAGGCTACACGCAGAAAGCAGTGGTTGGCGGACACAAAGTATATCTGCGGACCGGAGAATACACCGACGGTACGCTCGGCGAAATCTTCCTCGACATGCATCGTGAGGGCGCTGCGTTCCGGTCGCTGATGAACAGCTTTGCAATAGCAGTATCGCTGGGCCTTCAGCACGGCGTACCGCTCGAGGAGTTTGTCGAGGCTTTCCTGTTCAGTCGCTTTGAACCAAGCGGCATGGTCAACGGCAACAAGTCCATCAAAATGGCCACCTCAATCATCGACTACATCTTCCGTGAGTTGGCCATCACCTACCTCGACCGAACCGATCTGGCTCATATCAAACCGGAGGATCTTCGCTCGGATACTCTCGGAACACCGAAAGACGAGTCGATTGAGTTTGAGGCCGAGGAACCGGCCACAGCCAGTGTCACCGGACAGTTGAATGATGCAAGACGCAGTAACACGGATATTTATAGCTCTCACCTGCGGTTTGACGCCACCGGCGAGAGTCACAAAAATAACGGGGGAACAAACGGGAACGGCGGCAACGGTCAACGGAGGAGAACGGTAAACAGATGGACGCTCCGGTTGCAACGCAGATGCGCAGTCAAGACGGTCTTGATCGACAGGAAACCCGGAGGTAACGGTAATGGTGAGCAGATGGACGCTCCGGTTGCAACAGCAGATGCGCAGTCGAAGACGGTGCTTGAGTTTGTGTCGACAGGCGAAACCCGAGAAGACAAAGCGGGAGAGTACCGTCTCCAACAAGAAATCCGACTCGCGCGACTGAGAGGGTACGAAGGGGATATGTGTGCTGAATGTGGACTGTTCACAATGGTCCGCAATGGTACATGCTTGAAGTGCGACACATGCGGCGCTACTTCAGGCTGTTCCTGATCGACCCGACCTACATTCCTGTGTAAGAGGCACCGGGACTGAAAGGCTTTCTCCTCCTTTCATCCCGGTGTCTTCTTTTGTGCAAGTAAGTAGTCGTCAGACGGGGTCGTCTGACGACACGTATCAGGGGGAGAAGTATTCTGAGTTTTCCCGCTAAGTACAGCTAGACGACCCCGTCTGACGACTCCAGCATACACCTGCCGCCCGATCTGATAAGCACTTCGAGGACGATCGTTCGGTCAAACCACCCCCAGAACACAAAATACCCGAAAAAAAAACTTGACTGAAGCCCCCAACCGATTCTTCATAGAAGACCATTTTTCCCTTGACAAAATCAACACCTTCCGCTATCTTCTGAATGC
This sequence comes from uncultured candidate division Zixibacteria bacterium, assembly GCA_963664195.1. Taxonomy (GTDB): domain Bacteria; phylum Zixibacteria; class MSB-5A5; order GN15; family FEB-12. The sequence goes on along the minus strand of OY760907.1, from coordinate 1,570,667 downwards.
AATCGGAAAGTGTTACTCTTTCTGTGGATTACCTAATATCGTCCACCCAGGTAGGTCGACCAACTTGCCTGGGTTTTTTATTCCCCTTTAATACGTTGACAGCAAACATCTTAGGGCTTTTATCCCGATCTCCAATAGACGACGGTGCCAGCGCCAGATAGCCCAACAAGCCCCCCTCTTCCAGCCAAACCGCCGTTTCGGCGCAGAATCTCCGACACCAGCCAAACGCCAATCCAGACAATATAAAACTTTTTGCCTCCTTGATATTTCAAAGGAAGGGCGTCCATCCCCGCCCCACAACATCCCCACGCCAAGCGAAAGGGGGGCACCCGGCTGACAACTGCCCCCATCTGCCTCACTGCTTGACGAGGCCCTTGAGATGCTATATTATTGCTAACCATGAATATGCCCAACACATTGACCCTGCTGCGGATCGCCCTGGCACCGGTTTTCATGTTTTTCTTCCTGATAGACAATTTCTACATGAGATTGATCGCTCTGGGCCTGTTCATCGTGGCGGCTCTGACCGACCTTGCCGACGGCTATTATGCCCGTAAGTACGGCATTATCACCGGGTTCGGCAAATTCATGGACCCCCTCGCCGACAAGATACTGGTCTCGTCAGCCCTCATATCGTTTATCGCGCTTAATTATGTCTCCCCTCTGCCGGTGGTGTTCATTGTCGGTCGGGAGTTTTCAATAACCGGGCTTCGACTCCTGTCGGCCTACAAAGGCGTCGTAATTCCGCCCACCTGGTTTGCCAAGCTGAAAACTTTCCTCCAGATGACTGTTGTCGGGGTCGTTATGGGGTACATCTGCCTTATCAGCGCTCTGTCTCATTTTCACAGCGACGCATTCGGGATTTTCGAGTTTGACTATCGCCCCTGGTTCAACGGCCTGCTCTGGACAACTGCTGTGGTCACCGTCTGGACCGGAATCGACTACGTGGCCAAGTACTTCTACATGATCAAGAGCGTCTTGAAATAGGGTAACCGCTTGAGAGAATTCTTCGTTAAGTTCGTTGCCACAGGTCTCTTCAGCGGATATATGCGGCCTTACGCAGGCACCTGGGGGACAATCCCGGCCTGGCTCATAGGCTGGTTTCTGCTGCGCGGCGATGTTGTCGGACTCTCGGTGGCAGCGGCTGTCAGTTTCGGTCTTTCGGTCTGGTCCGCCGGTGAGGCGGAAAAACTGTTTGGCCATGACGCCCGGAAAATAGTCATGGATGAATGGACCGGCATGTTCATTACCCTGCTGTTCATCCCCCCGGATATCGTCTGGTACGGCGCGGCCTTTTTTGCCTTCCGACTGTTTGATGTTGTCAAGATCCCGCCCGCGAGACAGATGGAGAACCTGCCCGGCGGCTGGGGGGTGACAATGGACGACGTTATCGCCGGCATCCAGGCCAATATCGCCTTGCATATTGTCATTTACCTTGCACCAAAATTCATGTAATTTAGGCACAAAGAATCATCTGTTGAATATGCCCTGACAGGCAAATACAGAGAGACACGGACGCAGCGGTACCATTCGAGGAATTCCTGATGGATATAGAAATCATCACGATCGGCGACGAGATACTCACCGGCTTTAACATAGATACCAACAGCGCCTTTATTTCCGAGCGATTGACCTCTGCCGGGTTCAACGTGCGGTACATCTCGTCGGTGGGTGATTCGCTGGACGCGATGGAAGAAGCCTTCAAACTCGCCCTCTCGCGGGCAAAAATCATAATCACCACCGGCGGCCTCGGCCCCACCGATGACGATATGACCAAACGCGCCGTAGTGAAGGTCTTTAAACGCAATCTTGTCTTCCACGACGACATTCTCGAAGACCTGAAACAACGATTCGCAGCCCGCGGACTGGAAATGCCGGCAATCAATCAGAATCAGGCACTGCTGCCTCAGGGCGCGAGCTTCTTCCCCAACAAGGGCGGATCGGCTCTGGGAATCTGTATAGCAGAAAGCGGACGCGTGTTCATCTCGCTGCCCGGTGTCCCGTTTGAGATGCGGCAAATGATCGACGATGAGGTCCTCCCCTACCTGAAAGGTCTCAACAAAGGCAAGCCGATCAAAGTCGTGGCGATTCGCACGACCGGCGTGATGGAATCCAAACTGGCCGAGATCATCAAGGCCGACCTGCACCTTGGGCAGGGAGTCAAACTCGCTTACCTGCCGTCGCCGAAGGGCGTGACACTTCGAGTTCTGGCCACCGGCGAGGATCAGGATCAGGCTGATGAACGAGCACAGAAGCTCGTCAACTACCTCGAGAAAGTTGCGGGCAAACATATCTACGGCCGCGAGGAGGACACCCTCGAAGGCGTTGTCGGTCGACTCCTGAAAGACAATGACAAGACAATCTCCGTGGCTGAATCCTGCACCGGCGGTCAACTCGGCATGACGCTCACCAGCGTATCCGGATCATCGGCGTACTTCGTCGGCGGAGTACTGGCGTACAGTAACGAGGTCAAGGTCAACCAACTCGACGTGCCGGCGGAGACTATCGAGCAACATGGAGCCGTGTCAGAAGAAACGGCACTCGCCATGGCGACCGGTTGCCGCAACAGACTCGGCACCGACTACGCGCTCTCAATAACCGGCATCGCCGGCCCCGAAGGCGGCACACCGGAAAAGCCGGTTGGGCTGACCTATATCGGACTGGCCTCGGCCCACAACACGTTTGCGCGGGAGTTCAATCTGGGAAACGATCGCGATATCAACCGTCAGCGGGCAGTGTTTGCAGCGCTTGAGATTCTGAGGCGAGAGATTCTGGATATCTGATGAAACTCCGCCTCTTCATAGCTCTGCCGCTGACGAATGCGGTTGAGTCCAAACTCGGCGACATCATCGCCGACCTCAGCAAACAAACCCGCGATGTCAAATGGGTGGCATCAAAGAACATCCATCTCACCGTCAAGTTCCTCGGCGACACCGACGAGGCACTCGTGCCTTCTATCATCGCTGCCACGGATCAGATAGCGGGCAAGTATCAGTCAATGTCATCGACAATTGACAGCATTGGTGCCTTCCCGAATCTGAACCGTCCACGTGTCATCTGGGCCGGGGGCCACAGGCCCCTAGATACAGCCGCAAGGATCGCTGGAGACGTAGATATCGCCATGCACAAGCTGCGCTTTGAAAGAGAAAAGCGTCCGTTCAAACCTCACCTCACTCTCGGACGTGTGCGGCAAGGCCGCCGTGTGGAGGGGCTGGCGTCTCTCTTTGAATCCTACAGGTTTGATCCTATTCCGCTGAGACTGGACCGACTGGTCCTATTCAAATCGACTCTCACCCCGCAGGGGGCCATCTACGACCGCCTGCACGAATCAATGCTCGGTTCCGAACGATTCGAAGGTTGAGATCAGAACTTCAAGGCTATCTGAAAACCGCCCGCCGGATATAATTCCATGTCTTCGATATACCTGCGCGTCGGTGCATTGAACGCAATGCGTAGTGCCACGTGATCGCTCTGCGCGCTTACTCCAATACCCGGCACAAACACAACCCCTGCCCCCGAAGTAAGATGATTCGGAGCGCCGTCAGGCCAATCATAATCTACATAAGACAGCTTGAGCGGCAGATGCAAGCTGACTCCGCCTCCGCGACTGTACAATGACATCGTGTATCCGAGAATGAATCGGTATCCGGAGAAGTCGTGCTCGTCGGCGCTGTAGAGGTCGTATCCGATTGAGGCGCTGGAAAACACTGTCTCTCGACGTGTGAGCGACTTGATAAATGAAATCTGCCCGCCATAGATATCGTCCCCTTCCACTCCGCCTGCGAGACGTACTTCCAGACCGGGGGCTATTCCATGGGCAACACTGCCGCCGGCACCGTACGGCGCGTAGACAGACACCTCGGTCTTGCCCTTGTCGAGAACTTTGCCGGTGGAGTACGTATACGGATGGAGCATCCTGGGCTTCCAGCCACAACCGGACAGAGAGATGACAAGGACGAGCGCGAGGGTGAGCAAGGATCGGATGCGCAGCTTGAAGTGGTTCATTTTCGGCCTCCCGGCAAAATACTTCTTCGAGCGATGTCAGTTATCGTCGCTTGCATATTCTAACCGGGAGCCTTGCCGGTCAAGTTTCAACAGAGCATCGATGCACTTTTCCCTGACACTCCCTGTCAGTCAAGATTGTTATTTTGAGAGCAGTCAAAATGTGATATACTGAGGTTCAACCTTTGTATACCTTGGTGAGATGGAACGAAAAAAGATGAGCATAAAGAAAGGCAAGTCTAACATGGCTTCCTCCACGACTTCTGTCGCCGACCGCACCAAAGCGCTCGATGCGGCCATCACCCAGATAGAACGGTCATTTGGTAAAGGCTCGATTATGCGCCTTGGCGACGGTCAGGTGCTTGAGGTCGAGACCATTCCCACCGGCTCGCTCGGGCTGAATCACGCCCTCGGCGTCGGCGGAATCCCGCGCGGCCGTGTGACTGAGATTTTCGGCCCTGAGGCTTCCGGCAAAACCACCATGACCCTGCACATAATCGCAGAGGCTCAGAAACTGGGCGGAATAGCTGCCTTTATCGATGCCGAGCACGCCCTCGACGCCACCTACGCCAAAGCGCTGGGTGTCGACATCGAGAACCTGATCATATCTCAGCCCGACAGCGGCGAACAGGCGCTTGAGATCACCGAAACGCTTGTCCGCTCCGGTGCGGTCGATATCGTTGTGGTGGACTCGGTTGCGGCACTGACGCCCAAGTCCGAGATCGAAGGTGAAATGGGTGACTCCCACATGGGCCTGCAGGCACGTTTGATGTCGCAGGCACTCCGCAAACTGACCGCTATCACGGCCAAATCGAACACAGCGATTATCTTCATCAACCAGATCAGAATGAAAATCGGCGTTATGTTCGGCAATCCTGAAACCACCACCGGCGGCAACGCCCTGAAATTCTACACCTCGGTCCGGCTTGATATCCGTCGTATCGCGGCTATTAAGGACAACCAGGAAGTAATAGGCAACCGGACCCGCGTACGCGTGGTGAAAAACAAAGTCGCACCGCCGTTCCGTGAGGCTGAATTCGACATCATCTACGGCGAAGGTGTCTCTGCCACAGGCGAGCTGATCGACATGGCAGTTGAGGCCAATATCATCGAGAAATCCGGTTCATGGTTCTCCTACGGAGGTAACCGTCTCGGACAGGGTCGCGAGAACGCCCGACGGTTCCTTAAGGAAAACCGAGAAATCTACGACGAAATCATGGGCAAGGTTCAGATTGAGCTTGGCCTGGCAGACGCTCCCGAGTCTGCCGAAACTCCTGCCGAGGAAACGGACCCGGAAGCGTAGTTAGAAAAACACACTGGTCTTCTTGTAGGGCAGGTCTGAAGACAGACCTGCCGGAAGGATCGAACCCGAAGGGATTCGATTCTGAATTAGGTGGGTTCAAGACGGACCCGCCCTTGTGTTTTTGGCACCCCTTACCCCACCCTCGTTACTTTCGCCAACTCTTCCTCGGTCAACTGGCGGATCGAGAATCTGTAGCCTTCGTAAACCGCTATTCCGTAGAACACCAAATCCATCGGGCTAAACGTGACCGTCATCAACTCAATCGCGAGATCAAGGTCAAGTCCCGAGACCGTTTCGAACACTCCGATCCCCTCCTGATCGGCCAGTTGTACGCAGACCACCAGAAGATTTCCGCCCAGGCACCCGAGCAACGACATGACCGCTCCGACAAGGCCAAAACTCATGTCGACCCCCTTCCCCGCCTTCTGAACGACGTAACCGACAAGGATTCCCACGCCGACCGCCATAAACCCGATCTGCCAACCGGTGACACTGGTAATAAGCGCCCAGAGACTCGCACCGATCACGGCCGCAGCAGCACCGCCGAGAAGTGCCATGCTCAGGTTCTGGTTATCCCGCACCTCCTGCATATACATCTGCAGCTTCATCTGGTCGATCACCGGCGTGGCGGTCGGCTCGGGTACCGGTTGATTTGTGTCTTCTGTCATGTCTCTCCCCTTCGTCCCGATCAGGGACCTGTTGCGTTAGATAGGAATACCAGAATAGGGTAGCGGGGCCGGCGCAGCGAATCAACAAGTTTTGGATCACTCGCCCGATAACTTCCCCACTCTAAACTTCCCCCGAATATGCCGATAACTCCTGTAGCGGCGCAGATATACCGTTGCTCCACAATCAAGCCAAGCTACGGAGTTTGAATCATGTCCGACGGCAGAAGACAAAGCAGAAAACGCCCGGTCAACTATCTCGAAGTTTACGACCGAGGTAACGGCAAATTCATGGGTAACGTTATCGATATGACTAATCGGGGCGTGCGGCTCCACGGTGAACGTGAGTTCGTTCAGAACCAGACCTATCACCTGAAACTCGTGCCGGCCAAATTTCTGGAAAAGCGGAAGGAAATCGAATTCGACGCCGTCTGTCGCTGGTGCAACGAATGCACCGGTACGCTGCTGTCAGGCTCATTCGGCGCCGGACTTGAGTTCGCGAATCTAAGTGTCGAGATTTTTGAACAGATCGACGAGATGATCAACAGCGCCTGGTTCCACGACTGGCATCAGCTTCCCGACTACGCCGCCATCCGCAAAGAAACCGGATTTCCGGAGGAGTGATCAACATGCGGGCGGCACTACGAGATCAGCGGCAGGTACGGAATCGCGTTCGCAATCAACTCCCCAGGACCGTGTAACTCATAACGATAGAACCCCGCCGCGGCAATCATCGCGGCATTGTCCGTACAAAGCTCCGTCGAAGGATAAAACAGTCGCTTGCGATGCTTCTGCAGCTCGGAAGTCATCACCTCGCGAAGGCGGCTGTTGGCTGCTACCCCACCTGATATTGTGACATCCCGAATACCTGACGCCCGCGCCGCCTTGACCGTTTTTTTCACCAGGACATCAATCACGGCCTCCTGGAACGAGGCTGCGATATCCGCCATGTGCTCCTCTGATTCCTCCGGCGTCTGCTTCTGCAGATAGAGCGCCACGGCCGTCTTAAGGCCAGAATACGAGAATTGATAATCCTGTCTCATCACCGCCCGTGGAAACCGAAAGAACTTCGGATTGCCCTTCGAGGCCAGTTCATTCAGCGCCGCACCGCCCGGATATCCCAACCCCATCAGTTTGGCTACTTTGTCAAACGCCTCCCCGGCAGCATCGTCGCGGGTCTGCCCCAGCAGTTCGTATTCACCGAATGATTTCACCTCGACGAGCATCGTGTGCCCGCCCGAGACGATCAGAGTCAGGTGATGAGAGTCCAGATCGGGATGTTCAAGAATGTTCGCGGTCAGGTGCCCTTCCATGTGGTTCACCGGCGCAAACGGTATCTTTTTGGCGTAGGCCAGTCCCTTGGCAAAAGTCAAACCGACCAGAAGTGGCCCTACCAATCCCGGTCCCTGAGTTGCCGCGATAAGGTCGATGTCATCAAGTGTCACACCGGCTTCTTCCAGCGCGGCCTCATAGATCGGCACGATCGCCTTGAGATGCTCACGGCTGGCGACCTCGGGAATCACCCCCCCGAATCTGGTATGCACGGTTTGAGAGAGGATGACATTCGACAGGATCTCACGGCCGTCTTTCACGACTGCCGCGGAAGTCTCGTCACAGGAGGATTCAATTCCTAAGGTCAGCATTGGTGTCTACCTGGATATGTACGGATTGGTCTGAGGCTCTCTTAAGCCTGAAGTTTGGCGGGCAGTCAACTTTGATACCGGCCCGATTCTCGGTGTTTTGGCGACGGTAATCCACTGACGCGGTCAGGGCATTGCGATTGAGAAGGTCAATATCATCTGGCGGACCGATAATCTCAAGCCGCACAACTTTGGGATCAGTCGTCACGACCACATCCGGCGGCGCATTAAAGACCACTACCGGGATATCCTCATACACCCGCGTTTTCACCGGCACCACCGGCACGGTTACCGTCACCGAATCCGGAGCCAAGTGAAACCCGAATCCCTTGGGCGGAATCAACGCGAGCCTCATAGTCACCGGGTTCTTCAAGCCGCCGAGCTTCTTGGGTTCGGTCGGCAACGACGTAATCAACCCAACTTTCGAGCGCGGTCCGGTCAATCTCACTGTCGGCGGCACCACTACCAACTCCTGACCAATCGCAAAACCCTCATCGGCAGAGACATCGAGATCAGGCACCACCTTGACGCTGGACGCCGACTCAACATCTATTTCCAGCGGCACCGTAACCGGCGAGATCACTTCATCCAGCGAGATCAGATCTTCGGTGTAAACGAGAAACGTGTTCAACTTCGACAGCGACAATGAGTACCGACCAGCCTGGTACTGCGTGGCATTGATACGCACGCCACGGTCACGCCACTCGTGGCGAAGAAGCTGTTTGCCGGTCGCGGAGACCGATACGAAGAGGGAATCTGGAGGTTCCTTGGAGAGCGCCAATTGGTCTTTGAGGGCAATCTCGGTTACCGGCAGTGTGATGTCGAAGTCGTACGATTTCTCTGTAGCAACATGAAACCACACGAGCAGGCCCGCCGCAAACGCGACCACCTTAAGCCAAAAATTGTTCAGCAACCATTTCATTTATGCCGGTCGATGCCAGTCTGTTCGTTTAGCGGGACACGCCCGATTAGCTCCACACCTGTCATGGTACTACATTGAATGTCGGCAATCAACCGCATATTCTGATTGTGGTGCGACACGGTAATACGGAAGAGAGTTCAATCGACACGATCGGGATTATCCCAGAGAAACCGCGTCAATCCCCGATCTGTGCCAATCCAGATGTACTCCTCGTCAAAAAGCAGGCTGAAAACTTGATCCGAGGGCAGACCGTCCGAGGTCGTGAATTCCCGGCTGTACGGCTTCTCCCGGTCGAAGAAGACCATCGTCATGCCATCGTCGGAAGCAAACGCGACCGCCCATTGATTTACCGCCAGCGCGCGGGCGTCGATACGGCTCGAAGCCTCACGGTATGGTTCTGTCTCGCCGGTTTCGAGATCGAGACTAACCACGCCGCCGTCGGAGGAGAACCACACCTGATTGTCAAAAAACTCTATGTCAAACACCCGGCTGAACAACACGAGATCGGGATCCTGGAACTGGTGGAGCTTGCCGGTCTTGAGCGAGAGTCGATACGCGCCGGTGCTGGCGGCTATCCAGAGATCATCGCCAGCCGCTTCCAGATCGTAGATATACTGATCGAGAAATGTGTTCGTTCGGATTTGATACACCGAATCCGTAGTCAGGCCAATCATACTCAGACCGGACGCCGTACCGACGAACAGACTGTCCCCGAGACGACACATAGATAGCACGTTGTCATCAAGAAGGCCTCGTCGACGGTCAACCGGCCCCTTTGCAAACCAAGTTGAACGATCGAGAACATACATGCCACGGGGCGTGCCGACGTACAGATTCTGCTGGTCCCCCTCAAGACAATTGACATCCTCGTCTGGAAAGCCGCGGTGCACACCGGACTCCACATGGAAAAACACGTTCTTCTCGGGATTGAAAGCGGTCAGGCCGGTGCGCCAGGCACTCATGGTAGCACCCGAAACCCAGAGCACGCTGTCATCAGGGAAGATCACGTTGACTCGACTCTGGAGCAATCCGTACGGGAGGAAATTCATCAGCCCCGAGGACGTTCTGGCTTTCGCCGCTCCGAATCCCCAGGTCCCTATCCATAGATAGCCGGCATTGTCATCGACAATATCAGTGGTGGTGTACGAACGGCCTTCGGTGTCTACAAAACGACCTTCGCCCATATAATTGGCATTGAACTCCGGCAATAGGAAATCGGGTGCGGACAGATGTCGATCGCTCTGGTCTATTTGCGGCAGTTCCGAAATAGGATACCAGCGGTCAAAAAGCTTGTTGTACTCATAGAACCCCATATCCGTCGAGGCACACAGTTTGTCATCAAATCGGTCCACCCATATCCGCGTGGCGATTTCATCGAACATTCCGTCAGCGCCGGTCAGCGGTTGCTCCCAGCCCATACCGATTCGGTCATAGCAGATGATTCCGCTTGAAGTGGCGAAATAGACGTGGCTCATAGAGCTGGTAACAGAATGCACGTAGCCAAAATCACCGTAGGTGACTGCCTGACCTTTCAACCATTGGGCAGAAACAGGCATGGTCATCAGTAGAAGCAGTACGCAGCTCAGGATGGTTTTCCGGGGAGTCATGTTTCTGATCCACCCAGGTATTCCAGAGTTGAAGCAACAAGAAGCGCAGTGCCGTAGTAGATCGATTCCTCGTCGACCACGAACCTCGGCGAATGCCAGGGTTGATCCGCTTTGATCTTCTTGTTCATCACTCCTACTCGCATCCAGGCTCCGGGGACCTTTTCAAGATAGCAGGCAAAATCTTCGCCGCCAAGCACGGATTCAGCCTCCACAACCCTCTTCCTTCCAAACAGTTCTTCAAAACACCGGGCAAAAAGCCGATTGGTTGCTGCATGATTAACGAGCACCGGGTAGCTGGCAATCTCGTTCACGTCGCAAGAGGCCCCGCGAGCCTTGCAGACGCCGGCAACAGTCCGTTTGATCAACCCTGGCAGCGCCTTCAGGGCCTGAGGCGAAAGTGTTCGCGCCGTCCCTACCAGGGTGACCTGATCGGCAATTACGTTGCGCGCCACACCTCCCCTGATCTGGCCAAAAGTTATGGTCGCGGCGTCGATCGGGTTGAGTTCGCGCGAGATAATCGTTTGCAGCGAAGAGACGACTTCCGATGCTGTCACTATCGCGTCAACCGATGACTGCGGACGAGCCGCATGACCGCCCTTGCCGTGGATAACAATATCAAAATCGTAGACGGAGGCCATCGTGGGACCGTCACGAAGGGCAATCTTACCGACCGCCAGATGCGGATCGGTGTGAATACCGAAAATCGTGCTCACATCCTCCAGCGCCCCGCAGGCAATCATCGGACGCGCCCCTCCGGGAGGCATTTCTTCGGCCGGCTGAAAAAGAAACCGGACGTTCCCCTTCAGCTCCGGCTGCAGCTTCGCAAGAATCCCGGCCACACCTAGCACCGTCGCCATGTGCATATCGTGACCGCAGGCGTGCATGCAACCGTTATGCTTCGAGGCAAACGGCAACCCGGTCAACTCGGTCACCGGAAGAGCATCAATATCGGAGCGAATCGCCACCGTCTTGCCCGACCCGGCGCCGTTGATCTGCGCCAGCACGCCGGTTTTCATCTTCAACGGCAACAGCTTCACACCGAGTTTCTTCAGCTCGCCGCGGATGAAAGACGTGGTTCTGATTTCCTCGTTGGAGATCTCCGGGAATCGATGAAAGTGGCGACGCCACTTCACCTGCCTCTTATGCCACTTCCGGGCGAGGCCAAGAATGTCTGTACGTGTGGTGTTCATATGTATTTGTACGCTTGGGAGCGGTTCACGGTGCAGGGTCTGGTTGCTTATTCCTGTTATCCCTTTCAACATACCGTTTGTGCTTGTTAGCCAGAAGGTGGGCGAAGCGAAGCGGCTCCGGCAAGCGGTACCCGCGAAGACATCGTACAACAATATTGCGTGCAAAAGCAAGATCACATTGATGACCGGGAGAGATGAAGATCGGTTTCACATTGTCCTTGCTGCGATACGCAACCCCCAGCTCGGTCTGCCCCTGACGGATCGGCTGGGAGCTACCCTTGGTCTCTTTGACCGGCCGATGCGTGCCCGTCAGAAGTCGCCGGGCTACTCCAATCGTCGGCTTGTCGAAGGACATCCCTATATGACTCGCTATACCACACTGCTTGGGATGCGCAATTCCGTGGCCGCTGACCATGATCAAATCGGGGTCAGTTTTCATGGCAAGCAGGGCATTCACCAATGCCGGCCCTTCCCGAAAATAGAACAACCCCGGAATGTACGGAAACTCGGTCGGCAAATGAAAATAGCTGCGCTCGACCTCCTGCAGGTCCGGAAAAGTGAGGGCAATCGCCGCCGCATAGACAGACGCACCCCCATGACCATAAGCGGCCTCAACAGCCACTATCGAGGTCGGTTCAGATATGTTGGCGGTACAGTCGACCTGCTTGGCTCGCTCGCTGAGTATCGCATACGCGCCCTTCTTGTCTGTCGGCCAATCGTGACCTAATATCCATTCCAAATCGTGCAGACCCTCCCTGCGCACGCAAAGCGTGCGTTTGCTCTCGGTTTGCTGAAATCACAGTAAACTGATGTGAAGCCCCACTCTGCCCAACGGCCCGGGAGACCGTTCAAACATTCCGCTACCTCTATAGACATATTATGGACGCACGGTGGGGGTTTGTCAAGATAAAGGAGCCTTTGACTGCTTGCGAATAACAAAACTTGCTCGACCATGATTTTCCTGAAACCTTACAGAGGCCTAAGCGTTCTGCTAATTACCCTAAGGTAACTAGAGAGGTCTGCAATGGCCCTGACACTGACGCCTGCTCAGCAGGATTACATGGAGATCATTTATCGGCTGGAACAGGCAAATGGCAGGGGTTCTGTGCGAATCAGCGAAATTGCCGCCGAATTGGGTACACGCTTACCCACTGTGAGCCGGGCAGTGAGGAAACTGACGGATATGGGGCTGCTGGAACACAGTTTACGCCGCGCGGTTGATCTGACTCCCGTTGGAGAGAAACTGGCAACCGAAATTCTGCATCGCCACGAAGACCTCGTGCAGTTTTTCACCACGATTTTAGGGCTGCGAGGTGATGAAGCACAAGTCAACGCGTGCCAGTTGGAGCACGGCCTGACCAACCGTGCGGCCCAGCGCCTGCACGAATTCCTTGAGTTTGTGGAGGAACTGGACAGCAAACAGCAGGAGCTGTTTTCACGATTTGTGAAACAAGCGTCCCGAGGAACACAAGATTTCAACACCCTGTCAGCGAATAAAACCACCGGCTGGCGCACTTGAACTATGTACGGAGAAACGATGAAACGCATCACCGCTTTGCTTTTGATCCCGACCGTCGTCGCAACCCTTTCGATCTTCGGCTGCGGCACAAAAGAAAAAACCGCGGATAACGGAAAACTCAAAGTTATCGCCACCACCGGTATGATCGCCGATGCAGTCAAAATGGTCGCCGGAGACAAGGTGGAAATCTATGGTATGATGGGACCGGGCGTTGATCCGCATCTCTACAAAGCAACCAAAGGTGATATTGAACAGTTTCACAACGCCGACATCGTGTTCTACAACGGCCTGCATCTCGAAGCAAAGCTTACCGACGTGTTCGAGAAAATGAGCATGACCAAGACCACGGTCCCGGTCGCCGATGGCATTCCTGACTCTCTCCTGCATCACCCGAAGAAATTCGAGGGCCATCCGGATCCGCATGTTTGGTTCAACCTCGCCCTCTGGACAAATGCGGTCAAGTCCATTTCTGCCACGCTGGTCGAGAAAGATGCCGCCAATGCAGAGTTCTATCAGGCCAACTGTGACAGGTTCGTTGATTCAATCATCACGCTGCACGACAAGATCATCATCGAGATTCAGCAAATCCCGAAAGAGCGCCGCGTTCTGGTGACTGCCCACGACGCCTTCAGCTACTTTGGCGAAGCTTACGACATTGAAGTAATCGGCCTCCAGGGTATCTCTACCGTTACCGAGGCGGGCCTTTACGATGTTACCCAGTTGGTCGATCTGCTGGTCAAGCGTAAGATCAAGGCGGTTTTTGTCGAGTCGTCGGTGCCGCGCAAGTCGATTGAGGCGGTCGTCGAGGGTTGCAAAGCAGACGGACATAACGTCATCATCGGCGGGGAGTTGTTCTCCGATGCCATGGGCGAACGGGGAACACCCGAGGGAACCTATCTCGGCATGGTTCGACACAATGTGAATACGATAGTAAACGCACTCAAGTAGGACTGCAATAGAATGAACAGCACACCTATCGAAGTACACGACCTGACGGTTGCTTACGGTAAGAAACCGGTCCTGTGGGACGTTGACTTCTCACTACCCGAGGGAAAGTTGATCGGCCTGCTCGGCCCCAACGGTGCCGGCAAGTCAACACTCATCAAGGGCATAATGGGGCTGATGCCCACCCTGTCCGGCTACGTCAAGATATACGGAGAACCGCTCGAGGCCAACCGCCTGTTGGTGGGGTATGTGCCTCAGCGGGAGTCGGTAGACTGGGATTTTCCGGTGAACGTGCTCGACGTTGTCCTGATGGGCAGGTACGGCCGCCTCTCGACATTCAGCCGTCCGTCGAAAGAAGACCGCGATATAGCTATGTCCTCTCTCGAAAAAGTAGGCATGACCGAATTCGCCAGGCGGCAGATCAGCCAGCTCTCCGGCGGTCAGCAACAGCGGGTGTTTCTCGCCAGAGCGTTGACGCAGGACGCAAAGATATATCTGATGGATGAACCGTTTGCCGGGGTCGATGCTGCCACCGAAAAGGCGATCATCATCCTGCTGAAAGACCTCAAAGACCGTGGCAAAACCGTCCTGGTCGTTCATCACGATCTCCATACTGTCCAGCAGTATTTCGATTATGTGATGCTGCTTAATATGAGACTGGTCAAATTCGGACCAACCGAAGAAGTTTTCACCTCGGACAATGTTCAGTCTGCCTACGGCGGCAAACTGGTCATCCTCTCAGAGGCCGCACAGAAAATCGGCGAAACGAGATAAGGTCAGGAGCACAACATGGATTTCTGGGACCTGACAATTCGTTTTTTCTCGCTCTCCGACGCCAATGTACAAAACGTGGTCGCCGGTTCGATTCTCCTCGGCTGCGTGGCCGGTTGTCTGAGTACGTTTGCCTACCTGCAGAAGAAATCGTTGCTCGGCGACGCCCTGGCTCACTCAGCGCTGCCCGGAGTTGGCATAGCGTTTCTTGTTGTCGGATATAAGCACCTTCCGTCGCTGCTGATCGGCGCAGCCATAACCGCGTGGCTGGGTGCACTGGCAGTGAACCTGGTGGTGCGCAAAACCAAAATCAAACTGGACTCCGCGCTGGGGATCGTTTTGTCTGTGCTCTTCGGACTCGGCATTGTCATCCTCACACACATCCAAAAATCAGGAGCGGGCTCACAGTCGGGATTGGACAAGTTCCTCTTTGGCCAGGCAGCCGCGATCTCCGGCGATGATGTCAAACTCCTGTTCTGGGTGACGGTAGTGATGCTGACGGTGGTAGTGATCGGCTTCAGCCGTTTCAAGCTACTTTCGTTTGACCCCGGATTCGCACGCGCAATCGGGGTCAATGTCAGCTGGCTGCAATTCGTGCTGACAACTATGCTTGTACTGGCAGTGGTAGTCGGTCTCCAGGCGGTCGGTGTTGTGCTAATGGCGGCAATGCTCATGACCCCGGCGGCAGCTGCACGCCAATGGACCGACAGGCTTGGCCTCATGACCGTATTGGCTGCGGCCTTTGGTATGCTTGCGGGACTGATGGGCGCCTATGTCTCTTTCCTGGCACCCAAGCTGCCGACCGGACCGTGGATTGTGATCGTCATCTCCGTTATCTTCGGCCTGTCACTTCTTTTCGCACCCGGACGAGGCGTGGTCAGTCGATGGCTCAGCCATGTCGACCAGCGCAATAAAATAACACGCGAACACGTTCTCAAAGTGCTCTACAACTCCGGAGCCAATGACAAAAGATGGGCCGACCCGCTCGGTCTTGATCAAATCACTACTATGTGGTCTTTTGCTAGACGCGAACTCAAAAGTGCTCTCTCCGCGCTGCGCCGCCAGGGGTTTGTCATGTCCGCCGATGGCGGTTTTCACCTGACAGATAACGGAGTAATTGAAGGCGCACGAATCGTTCGTCTCCACCGCCTCTGGGAAGTTTACCTCACACAGGTCGTCAATCTTCCCCCGGATCATGTTCACCGCGACGCTCACGACATGGAACACGTACTGACACCGGAGCTCGAGGACAAACTCGAGAAACTCCTGGGCCGTCCGCAGTTCGATCCACACAACCAGGAGATTCCTTATATACAGGGGGAGGCTACCAAATGAGCCCTGATCTGATGGTAATTCTGACCGGCGTTTTTGCCGCAGCTTCGTGCGCCCTGATAGGTTCGTTTCTCGTATTGAGGCAAAACTCCATGCTCGGCGACGCTATCTCTCATGCTGTCCTACCCGGCATCGTATTGGCCTTCCTCGTCACTGCCAGCAGAAATGTGGTGCCGATGTTTATCGGCGCGGCAGTCATGGGAATTGTCACGGCGTACCTGACCGAGACGCTCAGCCGTACTAACAGATTGTACCGCGACGCCGCCCTGGGGGTTGTCTTCACGTTTCTGTTCGCGGCCGGTGTGATTCTCGTTGCTGTTTTTGCAGATACCGTTGATCTCGATCAAGACTGCGTGCTCTACGGCGAGATCGCTTACACACCGTGGAACCTGCTGGTCATCGACGGAGTCAGCTTCGGACCTCGCCCGCTCTGGATTCTCGGCGGAATCTTCCTTGCTAATCTCCTGTTCGTCACCCTGTTTAAAAGACAGCTCACAATCTGCTCATTCGATCCACAAATGGCAAGTTCGGTCGGCATCAACGAACGATTCTGGCACTATGCCTTGATGACGATGGTATCGCTGACGGTTGTATCTGCTTTTGAATCCGTGGGCGC
The DNA here is from genome assembly GCA_963664195.1 of uncultured candidate division Zixibacteria bacterium. Lineage (GTDB taxonomy): Bacteria > Zixibacteria > MSB-5A5 > GN15 > FEB-12. The sequence goes on along the minus strand of OY760907.1, from coordinate 1,554,155 downwards.
GATTCTTGTCGTGGCCATGTTGATTATCCCCGGGGCGACCGCGTACTTGCTAACCTCGCGCCTGATCGTCATGCTGGGTTTGTCCGTCGCCATTGGCGCAGCCTGCGCAGTGGGCGGTTTTTACGGTGCCTCGGTTTTCGATGCTTCCATCGCCGGTTTCATGACGGTGGTGGGTGGAGTCTTGTTTGCCGCAGCGATGGCCGTGAGAACCTTCCGCAACCGTGCGACATTGGACGACAAACCGCCAGAGAGTGGAGCACCTGACTCGAATTCTACGCTTGCCGCACAGTAGCGACTGACATATCTTGGCAGCAGTTAGAACATTGACTGTTGAAGAGGGGGGGAATCCTTGTCCTCGTTTGCCGTCATTATGCTATCCCGACAACCGCGTCGCCCATCGAGCCAAACAGCCTGGGTGCGCCGGACCGCAGCCGCAGTAGAATGGTTGAAAACAGAAGACTGTGGCCTGATCAGCTCGATCGGCATGCAAACCTGGGAGTTGCCTACCGCGCTCGCCTCGATACACAGACTACCGCTGAGGGTTTACCTGCCCGGGATATCACCTGCTGATTTCCGGGCGCAATGCGAGATCACCGTTCACGACTTCGATCTTGATCCCCACCTGGTCGAGTTCATTCCCGTTCACGTTCCAGCTTCCGCCGGAAGAAAAAAGGCATTCATGGCGGCACGCGACGAGGCAGTCGTGCAGAATGCAGATATTTTGATTCCCGTATCTCTGCGCGGCGGCGGCACAATGGATAGGGTTCTGACGACTATTGAACAGGCAGCCAAGAGAGTCGTAAGCGACTTCCGCATCGAGTACTCGGAGAGAAACGAACCCCTGAAAACGTCTTTCGACAACAAGCCTGTCAATCCGGAGCTTGAGCAGGTTGCCGACAGATATGTCACCCATTGGACCCGAGCCGCCAACGGCCCCTGGCCGTCGGAGAGATCAATCGATTTCTACCGTACGATTCTCGAATCTGAAACCTGGCCACACACCGGATTCGACACGCTGTCAAACATCCTGACGAGCCGTGTCTTGGAAGCATCTGCAAGACATATGCCGCACAAAACGAAGACGGTCTCTTTTTCCTCTCTGACGCCGACCGAGGCAATACCGCTCATGCGCTGGCGGGCGCGATACGGTGAGATGTCGTTTGAACCGTACGGAATAGGCATCCATAAAACGTATGCGCAGGCGGCTGGAATTCTCCCGGTTGACTATGTCGAACAATCTGAAAACTCGACCGATTCACCGATCTGGCTCAGACAGTCGGTCGGCACAAAGACAGATTGGCGTGCGGAGCAGGAGTTTCGTTGTCCGGGAAATCTGAACCTGGCGCAATTCCCGGTGGAAGCAATTGTCGTCTTTTGCAAAACGAAATACGAGGCCGTGCTTCTCCGCAGTATGTTTCCGTACCGGGTGATCTCGTTTCTGGAGTGACTCGCCCCGATTGCGAAGTTTTCGGCGCCCCGTCCAGCCTTCGTAGGGCAGAACCCGATTGAACGAGTATCCGTGCTAAGCCGAATTATCCGAGTGGTTCTGCCATCGTCCGCTGTCGGCGGACTCGGCCTTCCGACTGAACCGCTGAAGGGTTCCACCCTACGAGAACCGAGCTTCCAGGTTGAAACAAAGGGGACCGATGGTGGCCTACCTCAACAGCAACATTTTACGCGTGCTTTCCCCCGCATCCGAGGTCACCCGATAGAAATAGACGCCCGACGCAAAACGGCTCGCGTTCCAAATGACCGTCTTGCGCCCGGGACCGCCGGTCCCCTTTTCGTTGTGAACCTTCTGACCGAGCGCATTATAAACCGTCAGTTCAAATTCCCCACGCCGGGGCAGATCAAACGGTATTACGGTCTTCGGATTAAACGGATTCGGGTAGTTCTGGTAGAGCGTGAAATCTTCCGGCAGTTCGCCTGGCGGTTCCGGATCATCCGCATGCGATGGCACTGAGTTAGCCCTGGCTGCCGCCGACTGTATGTCGGCGAAGCTGTCACCGGCCAGAATAGCAAACGCCACGGTATCCTGCTCCCCTGCCGCCAGCGTGATCGGACCGGCCGCCATATACTGCACCAATTCTTCGCTGGAGGTCTTGTATGTATCAGCATTGGTCATGCCGCTGGTCAGCATCGCGTACTTCTCGTACACCGCAAAACCGTCGCCAACTCCCGCCGTGTAATTCGAGCCGAGGTCTGCACCGGCCGATGCCAGCGTTCCCTTTATGAGGCGCACACCACGATACCTGGAGAGGGTTCCCCCACTGTTGTAAGCCATCCAGGCGAACCACTCACCAGCCTCATAACCGCCGGCATTGCTGTTGTATTGGGTAATGTCCCAGTCGAAAAAGAGTCCAAAATAGACGTCAGTCAACGTGCCACCGCTGATATTGTTCAATACGTAATTGAGCACGATGAAATCATCGTTGGGCGAGGCCTGAGCGAACGACTCCTGCGTGACTTCCAGACCGATTGGGTTGTTAGCATTGCTGTCTTCGTATTTGCACACGGTCTGCTGCGTCGAGGCCGAACCGGGATTCATGAACTCCAAATTGCCGCCGGGCGCTACGACAAAATCACGGTCAGGATCAGACAGCGTACTGTGCACGCCGCTGGAAACACGGGTCGGTCCCGTGGTCACCATCACGCCCCCCTCCCAGAGATCATTAGAGCCGCCGTCAAAAGTAAACCCGACTCCTCCAAACTCAAAGGTCGAAATCGGACCCAGACCGTACACGCCGTAGTTGCTCACCGAAAACTCGATCCGGCCAACGTTGTGCGTTGCGATATCCCGCTCCAAATCCGGCTCGACACTAAAATACAACGTGGTTGTCGACGAATAGGACGTTCCCGCAATCGTCATCTGGATCGGAAGCGTAGAACCCTCGGTCACCGTGTCCGCAACCACTACCTGCACAGGATCACTTGCCGTGACAGTGGCGCCGGCCGCTATCGTGCCGAATGCGGCTGAGCCGTCGAGGACGGTCAGCGCCTCGTTGCTGCCGGTGATTGACACCGAAACGGACTGTACCGTCGCGCCAAGATTGGTCAATACGAGCGAGCCGCTGACTGTGTCACCCGGGTTAATAGGATCGTGGATGAAATCATACAGACGAACTGCCGGGGTGCTTTCCGGTGAGATCGCGTTCAGCGCCGCCACACAATCAATCTCGCCCCAGCCGTAGTCGTTGTTGGGAAGGGCCGACGGGCCGACGCTCTGCGTGTTGTTCAAGATGGCCGACTTGATTTCATCCGCCGTTGCATTCGGATTCTTCTGCCGCATCAGCGCGACCAATCCCGAGACATGCGGCGCCGCCATCGAAGTGCCGGTCAGAGGAGAGTAGCCGCCATCGGTCCAGGTGGAGCGGATGTTGACACCCGGGGCTACAACGTTCGGTTTATACGCTGAGGCGTTACACGGCGAAGGCCCCCGCGAGGAGCTCTGATAGATCGTGTCGGTGGCGTGGTTGAGATTACCTACGGCAAAACAATCCAGATTATCCAGAGCCCGGTCAGCCGGATTGGCTATGGTACTTGCACCCGAACCGCTGTTGCCCGCTGAAATGATATTCACTATCCCAAGCGCTTCTGTGTTCTCGATAGCCGAATAGACCGCATTCAGACAGGAGGGAAAACTAACAAAGTACCAACTGTGATTGATAACGTCGGGAACATCACCAAGGGTGTTCGGGTTGCCGTCGGGATCCGCGGCCCATTCGAAGGCATCGAGAATCGAGGTATTGTCAAGTCCGATCACCGCGGCGGAAATCCATTTGGCTCCCGGAGCCACGCCCACGGTATCAGCCCCGTCATGGCCAACCATGGTACCCATTGTGTGCGTACCGTGTGCAGGCTGACTGGCCGCAGAAAAATAGTGCGGAAACGGGTTGTCATCCTGCTGATCCCACCAGGCCGCGGCGGAATCACCGTCGTGACCCTTCCAACTGCTGAAAAGAGCAGGATGCACACCATGCACACCCGTATCAAACGAACAGACCACTCGTCCGGCTCCGGTGTACCCCATCGCCCACGCTGTCGGGGCATTGATGTGTGTCAGATCAGATCCGACCGCGAGAGCGTCTGTCGACGGCGGTGTCAATCGCGATACTGCTATCGGCGGAATGAGTGCTATTTCGGGCTTATGATAGACGATATCGATATCCGGACGCGCGGCCAACCGCTCAAGTTCCCCGGCTGCTATCTCAACTTCGACGATACCGGCAATCCAGTGGCCTTTGAACCGTGTCACCTTGCCGGATTTGCGCAACGTTTCCAATTCTGCGAGAAGACCCGATTGTGCCTGAGCGTTGGCTTTCAGCTCCGTGATTGCTATCCGATGGCGTTCCGCACGGGATGCTGAGGTAGCCGCGATTGTGTTCTTGAAGGCGTAGGCATCGTGACCATCGTCGACCGCAATCCAGACACGAATCAGGTCATCGGCTTGTTTTGATCGCAGGGTTTGCTGAAGGTCTGCATCCAACTGACCGGCAAAAACCGCTGAGCCGGTTAGCAGAATTACGCAAAAGACTATGGATAGAAACTTCATACTTCTCATTCGATTCTCCAGAGCTAAAGACGTGGCATGCCCGGTTTTGTCCAAAGCCGAAACCCTTGACCCGACGTAGTAACGCCCCGGACTCACTCCGATAACAGATTACTCCCCCACGTGATTCAAACTCCTTCAATCAAGATATACCAACACAATACTTTTGTAAAGGTGCCGCAGGCACTATGTTAACAGCTATAACGCTGACACAAGAGAAAGGCTGAATATGAACAAACAAATAGAACAACTGGACCGCGAGAAACTGCTCGGAATGCTTCAGGATTTCGCCAAGAACTGGCTTGCCCACGACGGTCTCTGGTTCCAGGCAGTCGAAAAAGGCCGCGACATGGCCGAAGCCATCAAATACGACACCGAGGCCTGGGAACGGTTCACCGTCATCGAGGCCAAACGCATCATGGCGCTTCACGGTATCGAGCCTAACTCCGGACTCGAAGGCCTCAAAAAAGCGCTCGCATTCCGCCTGTACGCGGTGTTGAACGTACAGGAAATCCGCAACGAAACGGAGAACTCTTTCGAGTTCTATATGGTTGACTGCCGGGTGCAGTCGGCGCGCAAACGCAAAAACATGCCGTTGTTCCCATGCAAATCTGTGGGCATCGTGGAATACACCGGATTCGCCACGACAATCGACGAGCGGATCAAAACGGAAGTGATTTGCTGTCCGCCCGATCCGGAGGCCGGCGACAAGCATTTCTGCGGCTGGCGATTCTCGATCTAGCTAAAGCAAAACGACCCCGCGAAAACGGGGTCGTTTCTCTATCGGCAATCTGAAAATCCGTAGTCTATTTATCGGCCGCGGTCCGCTCCAGCGCCTGCTTATTCTCAAAGAAAGCCACCGTACGACGAAGGCCCTCGTCGAAATCAACCGTCGGATTATAACCGTGTTTCTTCGCATCCTCGATAGCCGCAAACGAATGCTTGATATCACCGACTCTCGGCGGCGTGTATTCGGCCTGCACATCCACGCCGAGGATTTCGCGAAGCTTGTCCAGCAAGTCGTTCAGAGTAAACTGTCCGCCGCACGCAACGTTGTACGCCCGGCCGACCATATCCTCGCATTCGGCGGCCAACAGATTGGCCTGCACAGCGTTGTCGATATACGTGAAATCACGCGACTGCTCGCCATCGCCAAATACGGTCGGCGCCTGGCCTGCCTTCAATCGGGCGATGAATTTCGGGATAACGGCGGCGTATTCGCTGTTCGGGTCTTGCTTGGGACCAAAGATATTGAAATACCTCAGGCAACAGGTCGGGAATTTGTACAGCTCCCAGTACACACGGGCGTAGTACTCATCAGTCAGTTTCGTGATTGCATACGGCGACAGCGGATGCGGGACCATCCCCTCGTGCTTCGGAAGCTCCTCAGACTCACCGTAGATCGACGACGATGACGCCATAACCATCTTCTTGACACCGGCATAACGTCCGGCCTCAAGCAGGTGAAGCGTACCGTTGATATTGTTTTCATTCGTTGTGAGCGGGTTCTCGACCGAACGTGGCACCGAAGGCAGCGCGGCCTGATGCAGAATGTAGTCAATGCCTTTCACGGCATTAACAACGGTCCAGTAGTCTCGAATGTCACCGACTATCAGCTCGATGTCATCGGCAAAAGCGGCAAGATTCTCGCGCCGTCCGGACGAAAAATTGTCCAGAATGCGGACGCTATGCCCTTTTGCCAGCAGCCTTTCAGTAATGTTTGAGCCGATGAAACCGGCTCCCCCGGTCACCAGGTACTTCATATCAATGTCCTCACAGTAATTATCGTCTACTCAGATTGTCGGTTCTTTTGGAGATAGTCTTAGCTGTCAAAAACCAGACAAAAATAGCCCCAGTCATGTTGCGAAACAGCCCAATGTATGTTGGCAGGGGTGTCCTGTCCAGCGGAAGTTACCTCCGGCGGGCAAAAACTGCGTACTTGAACATGCCTGAAACGAAATCCTGACGTTTCTCATAAGCTTCGACGAACGCGCTATCAGCTGTAAACCCGCTTATAGGACTGTCATTCGCCGTCACAACCCAATCCGGCCTGTGATCGGTGATAACTCCCAGGTAATCGCCGCTACGGTTATACGGAACTGCTTCCGGAGACACAAGACCGTCGCGATCCAATATCTGTCGCCGCGAATAGAAACCGATATAGCCGATATCTTCAGCCGCCACGAGCGCGTTCGGTGCGGTATGGATTCTAAGATACTCGCCGATCTCACGGTGAACTGATGTCATGTCCTGCTGATAGTCCGTATGGTAAGTCACCGGCCGGTAGCAGTCGGCTGCAAGTATTAGCACCACCAACGATATGACTGCAGACCGAGCAAACCGTTCCCGGTCAGGCGATAGTGTGAGCAGGTCAGCCGCCCGGGGAGCCACTGCCGAGGCAAACAGGAGATAAACCGGAAAGATCGGCACAATATACCAGAAGAAAACCCGCGTACCGCAGAACGTATAAAACGCAAGCATAGCAACCAGCCAGGTCAGCTCTAATCGTCCCGAGTTCTGCTTCTTGAACAACCAGTGTCCACCAACTACCACTAGCACGGTCAACAGCCAACCTGCCGGATTGTGCCAACCTATCAGCCCCACGAGAGTATCCCAGTACGATGAAGTCCCGAATCGAGAATACAGCGCAAGTTTAGCGGTACCGGAATGTGGCAGGATCGAACCAAAGTAATACCAGGCAAACAGTAGCCACGGTCCCAAAATCGCAGCCGGAATCGTCAGGTAAGAAAGCCATCGCTCACGGTGCTGATACAGATTACAGACACCGAGCAGACCCAGCAACAGCACTCCCTCGGGACGGGTAACAGTCGCGAGAGTCGCCATGCCAAGAGCATACATGTCCAGTCGTTTGTGCTGGAAATACAGGGCCGAGGTTACCAGAAGCGTGAATAGAGCGGTCTCCATCCCTCCCGTATCTGCCGCCAGCGAGCGGGGCCAAAAGGCGTAACAGATAACCGGAAGCAAAGCCCATCTGGTGAACCGGAGCGAGGTCGCAAACCTGAGCAGCACGACACCTGTGAGACCGGAACTCAGAATCGATACAAACAGTGCAGCCGACTGTAATGAAATCCGAGCCAGAGAGCAGAGCGCCAGAATCAACGTAAACAGCGGGGTCGTGGTCCCCTGTACTGCCTGACCTTCGTTGTAAACGTACCCCAATCCGGCGGCGATATTCTCAGCATACCGGAAGGTAATAAAGGCGTCATCGGCGGTGAATCCGGTGAGAGCGTGGAATATGACACGCACTATAACCGGCGCGGCGAAGGCTATTCCCAATCGTGTGTTCTCGGACATACTGCCTACTTAAATGGCCGGTGCATACCGCGCTTCTTCTCGTCCATGTATTTCTTTGTCATCGCGACCACCGCTCCTGACAGCCCGACGATAGCCACCAGATTCGGCACCGCCATCAACCCGTTGGCAACATCGGCATACGCCCACACCGCGTGCAAATCAAACCGCGCCCCGAGCAAAGTGAATACGATATATATCCATTTGTAAGGCAGTTTCACTCGCGAACCACCCAGATACTCGGCTCCCTTTTCGCCGTAATACGACCAGGCAATAACGGTCGAGAAGGCGAACAGCATCACACCGATAACAACCATCCACAGCCCGTAGCCGGGTAACGCTTTGTCGAATGCGTGCATCGTCAGCGGAGCGCCGTTAAGTCCGCAATCCCACACGCCTGTCGTAATGATGACCAGCGCTGTCATGGTGCAGATGCAGATAGTATCTATGAACGGACCAAGCATCGCCACCAATCCCTCGCGCACGGGCTCCTCGACCTTGGCCGTTGAATGTGCCATCGCCGCCGACCCCTGCCCCGCTTCATTGGAAAACAGGCCGCGCCTGAGTCCCCACGTAAAAGTCAGCCAGACGGTTGCCCCGGCAGCGGACCCGCCGACAACCGCCGTCGGATTGAAGGCATAAAAGAAAATCTTCTGAAAGGCCGGCATAATCTGATCGAGATTCAAAAACAGTATGATCAGGGCGCTCGTCACGTAGATGATTGACATGAACGGAACAAGATACGATGCCACGTGGCCGATACGCTTGATACCACCGATGATGACCGAACCGGCCACACCGGCGATCACCGCACCAATTATCCAGCGGATCAGACCTTCATTGTCAGCGGAGATTTGGAGTGCATCGATCAACGAATGCGCCATCGTGTTTGACTGCACCATGTTCCCCGCACCGAACGCTGCCACGGCCGTGCAGAGGGCAAACATCCATGCCAGTGGCTTGAAATACTTGCCCATACCCAGCTCGATGTAATACATCGGACCACCGCGCACGTTGCCGTCGGGATCAATCTTACGGTATTTGATTGCAAGCGTGCACTCGGCGTATTTGATCGCCATGCCGAACGCTGCTGTAACCCACATCCAGAGGATCGCACCCGGGCCACCCCAGTAAATACCAATTGCGACACCTGCGATATTACCGATCCCGATTGTCGCCGAAAGAGCGGCGGACAGGGCTTGGAAATGGGTTAGCTGTCCTTTGTGAGCCGGGTCGTCATACTTGCCGGTGGCAATTCCCACACCGTGGGCAAACCCGCGAATCTGAACGAAAAGTGTTCGTGAAGTAAGGATGAACCCTGCTCCCAACAGCAGCAAAGCCATCGGCCATCCCCACACGAAGTTGGATACGATATCCAGGAGATTATTGATATATTCCATGATGCAAAATCATAAGAAGACGCAGCGTGTGAAGGCAAGCTTAAAACGGAAAGGGTGCGACGATGGGGATTTACGCGCTGCCCCCTTGTATGTGTCGTAAGACGACAGCGACACCGTGTTTGTGGGCGGCAGACGCCCTCGTCTGCCCCTGCTTTGCATCCCATGATCCCACCCCTGCCGCATACGCTCTTGCAGAATGGACGGTTCTGTCTTATAATGTGTGTGGGGAGTCTTGGCCGCCAAGGGCAGAACCCGAACAAAAGAATCTCACAGTCGGCAGAGCTATGCTCAGCGGTTCTGCCGTCACCGAACTACACGGGAAACTACGATGAAACACGCATACTTCGGCACAGCACTGGCCCCACTAATGTTCCTCTGGCTGCTCTTGCCCGTCAGGACCGCTGTCGGCCAGGGCGGATATCGTTCGATGGCGGAGGAGACCGGCAGTCCAGTCGGACAGTATTACGGTGTCCTCAGCCCGCACATTGAAGGGACCATGCTCGGATTCCACTTTGCTGTCGACTTTGAAGAACTGCCTCAACCCCTGAAGCCCGCCAGGGGCACCATTACCATGACCAGGGACTCTAGCTTGGATGGCATGCCCGCCACGTTGTTCCAGCAGATGGGCTTCGACGTTTCTGAGAAATATGTGGATTGGCTCAGTGAACGGATTGTGGACATCCCAAGCCCAATGGAGGCGGGTGATGTTCATACGTTGCCTATTGAGTTCACGGTTCTGGAGTCTGGCCAAGTGGACTTCTCGATGTATTGGGTGAACATCCCTCTGACAATGAGGGGTTATGAAGGGCGAGTTGTGTGGTGCATAAACGGAGATGGTGATCTGGAGTACTTGGGCAGCAATCTGACTCAGGGGGGGTGGGCACGCCAGCCTGGACGCGCTACCTTCTTCGACCAGGACTCAGTCAGGATCCTTCAGCGTACACGGGGCGAGGTTGGGAGTAACATATTTGCAGGCTACTGCAAGATTGAACCGCCATTCAAGATTGGCGAACCATCAACGGTGTGTTTCAATATTGAGATGGTCGAAAGTCACGCGTACGGTTTGGACCTGGAGGTTTCCTTCGGCCACATGTTGGTTTCCGACTACCCGGAGCCGATCAAAGGTCCGGTCTATGCCGGAGAAACTTTCGAGATATGTTTGACCGTCGTGCCCCTGCCCGTACGGGAGCTGCACGATATCTCTCTGAGCGTCTACGACGAACAGGGGTCTCCAAACAAAGAAGTTATCTCGATAACGTCGCTGTTTGCCGACGACGGGACACTGAGGTACATAAGCAACGGCGGGCTCGACTTTGTAGAACAAGACTCAACTCTGTTGCCGAAGTCATTTCCGTCCGGCACCAAGGCCACCTGTGGCTCGCATTGGATCAGATGGGAGTGACGTCATTGTCTTGAGTAACACCCGCAAGCAGATTTGCTCTCCTAGTATGGCCATCAGACGGGGACGTCTGACAGCACGTAGCAGACATTAATTGGAAAGGGGTCGGCGTAGTTCCGACCCCAGGACCAGGTATATTTGACTAGACTGGCCCGATATAAACTTGTCTCTTCCGAACAGAATCCGTCAGATCCCGTTCTTATTACTGTTATCGACAGATAGCTTCGATGAATTCACCTCTCCGAAAGAAATTACGTGGTCCGCGTATTACAGGTTTGACAATTGCCGACGAATACTGACAGGACAACAATCGACAGACGGAACCTTCAGCGAGACCGCAGGTTGGGAGATTCTTATAGGTAGGTATTATGTTGCTTGATCGATTGGGACAACGTAAGTTCGTGCCTGAAAACCGTAATTGAATCGAAAGGATTCGATATGTCAGATTACCAGTATATTCACGCCCGCCAGATTCTCGACAGTCGCGGTACTCCCACGATCGAAGTCGATGTCTGCCTCTCCGACGGTACCCTTGGTCGCGCCGCTGTTCCCTCGGGAGCCTCAACCGGTGCCCACGAAGCGGTCGAACTTCGCGACGGCACCGCCAAGAAGTTCTTCGGCAAGGGCGTCACCAAAGCTGTTGAAAATGTAAACAGCAAAATCGGTCCCGCCCTCATCAGGGATATGCTTGACCCCTATGACCAGGTAACGGTCGACAACTACATGATTGCCATGGACGGTACCGAGAACAAAGGCAAGCTCGGAGCCAACGCGATCCTGGGCGTCTCTCTCGCCACTGCCAAAGCCGCCGCAGAGAGCCGTGGTCGGTTCCTGTACGAGTACATCGGCGGCTGCAACGCCAAGATCCTTCCGGTCCCGATGATGAACATCCTCAACGGCGGCAAGCATGCCGACAATAACGTCGACCTTCAGGAATTCATGATCATGCCGGTGGGAGCCAAAGACCTCCCCTCTGCCCTCCAGATGGGCGCAGAAGTCTTCGGACACCTCAAAAAAGTGCTCAAGGCCAAGGGATATAACACAGCGGTCGGCGATGAAGGCGGGTTTGCCCCCGATCTGAAATCGAACGAGGAAGCGCTCGAAGTCATCATGGAAGCAATCGGCAAGTCCGGTTACAAACCGAACAAAGACCTCATGATCGCGCTCGATCCGGCCTCCACAGAGTTCTATAACGTGAAAACGAAAAAGTATCATCTCGACGCCGAAGGTAAAAAGCTCTCCAGCGCGCAGATGGTTGATTTCTACGCCGATCTCTGCAAGAAGTACCCGATTATCTCAATTGAAGACGGCTTGGCCGAGGACGATTGGAAAGGCTGGCAGATGCTCACTGAGAGGCTCGGCGACAAAATCCAGATCGTCGGCGATGACCTGTTTGTGACCAATCCGAAACGTCTCGCGCGAGGCATCAAAGAGAAATCGGCCAACTCGATTCTGATCAAGCTGAACCAGATCGGCACTTTGACCGAAACGCTGGACACGATCGCCATGGCCCAGAAGGCCGGATATACGGCAGTCGTATCGCATCGCTCGGGCGAGACCGAAGACGCCACTATTGCCGATGTGGTGGTTGCCACCGGCGCAGGACAGATCAAGACCGGATCGATGTGCCGCACAGATCGAATCGCGAAGTACAACCAGTTGATCCGAATCGGCGAGACGATTGGCAAAAACGCGATTTACCCCGGCAGAGACGCCTTCTACAACATCAAGTTGTAAGGCTGGGGCAGACGAGGGCGTCTGCCGCCCACAACACTGAGAAACGTGACCGTCAGGGTTCCATCCAACGGGATGAATCCCCTGACGGTTTCTTTTTTTTCTGGTTAGTTGACGCCCTAATACCCCGGCGGGAAATCGCGGTTGTGTCGCAAGTGCTCCAGCCAGGCACGCTGGCCCCGCTTGATGACAAGTTTGTCCACTCGACGGAACCCCTCGCCGTAGACCGGATCAGCGCTCTTGCGCATCGACTCGATGATATAATCCGCTTTCTTGCCTCCGACAGACCTGAGCACTATCAACGAGGCATAGTTGCAGCTTCCCTCGCTCAGGGCAAGGTCATTGTCCAGCGGACAGTTCAGGTACTGCCAGACGTGCATCAACTCGTGCGCGGCGGTAGAAACAAAGTGCATTTTCGGCATTCCGCGAAGAATATAAATCGTGAATTCCTGATTGACGACCGAATTGCCCAGCCGCTCAAACCGATGCTCCACATATCCCGCCTTGGAGGCAACTCCTCGCTTGAACTGTTTCGCTATCTGTCGACGGTCTGCGAGTTGGAACGTAATGCGGTCGTTGGGGATGTCTACCCCAAACTCCCCCAGCCGTTTACGAACTTCTTCGAGCAGGAGGCGGCCCTTCGGCTCATCGTTGATGACCGATTTCAGGCAGAGATTGCAAACGTGACGTCCGTCCTCGTAGGCCACCCCCCCCTTGTTGTTGTGATCACCAAGAAACCTGCCGCAGTAGTCACATTCAGGGGTTTTCCCCCGATGACTGGCGCAGTAGTAATCGCCCCAGTAGTCCCTCAGATGCTGCCCCTCGATAATCCCGTTGCAGAGCGCACAACGGGACGCAACGTTCTGTTCGTAGCAGGCCTCGTGGTAATTCTTGCCGTCGTGTACAACATACTCGCCCACAAGCGGTTTGCCGCAAGCAGCGCAGTGCGGCGCTACATGCTTGAGGTAGCAGCCTTCGTGGTAGGCGTAGCCGTTGGCAGTGATATACTTACCCTGTATGGGCTTGCGGCAATAACGACACATTGTGCCGGCCATGGAGAAAGACATGAATAGAACCACCAGCAGGGCAGTAGTCACGGACAGGGAGATGTATCGAGATACTTTCATCATAGTAGATCGCTCTTTCTCTCTGTATCGGTAGAACAAACGGTGATTGTTACTAGTTTCCAGGAGTAGTATCACCTTTGGAGGCTATGTACTTGATCGGCACTGCCGCCTGGCATACATTAGACGGTGGGCATCACCAATTCTGAGAGCGGACGAGGGATATCGCCATGAGGACAATCGTCAGTGGATCTACAGGACTTGTCGGGTCGGCACTGGTGCTGGCGCTGACCAAAGCGGGACACGATGTCGTTCGACTGGTACGTCGCCATGAGCACGAAAACTCCAGCACTATCTTCTGGTCACCGGATACCGGCGAAATCAATGCCGAGTCCTGTGACAATGTCGAGACAGTTGTACATCTGGCCGGGGAGAACATTGCCGGAGGCCGTTGGAATCCGGCCCGCAAACAGCTAATCCGGGACAGCCGGGTGGAGAGCACTCGCCTTCTCGCAGAAACCATGACCGCCTGCGAAAACCCGCCCAAGACGATGGTGATAGCCTCCGCGGCCGGCTACTACGGCAACCGTGGGGATGAGCTACTTCGCGAAGACTCCTCCCCCGGCGAGGGGTTCCTGGCCGAGGTCTGCCGTGAATGGGAAGCGGCGGCGCAACCGGCTGTAGACAAGGGCATTCGTGTCGTGAAGCTCAGGATCGGCGTGGTCCTCACTCCCAAAGGGGGCGCGTTGGCAAAAATGCTGCCGGTATACAAAATGGGCCTCGGCGGCAAAATGGGCACCGGCCTCGAATACATGAGTTGGCTGACACTCAAGGATCTTGTCGACATTGCCCTATTCGCCATCGACAACGAGGCTGTCTCCGGCCCCGTCAACGCTGTCTCCCCCCGGCCGGTCACCAGTGCTGAGTTCAGCAAAACGTTGGGTCGGGTGCTCAGTAAACCGACACTCTTACCTGTACCGGCATTTGCTCTGAAAGCCGCTCTCGGCGAGATGGCCAAAGAGACACTGCTGTCCTCAACCCGGGTCGCTCCCACTAAACTCGAGAAATACGGTTTCCAGTTCACCCATCCCGATCTCGAGACCGCCCTGCGCGGACTGCTCGGCAAATAGTCTTCATCCTGTTTGCCTTCACACCGTCCGGCACTTATACTTCGCGCAAAGAAATCAAGCCCGCTTTAGAGGAATTTGTCATGACCAAAGAGGGTAGTTGGGAAGAGTTTTTCGATCACCATGCCCCGGAGTACATGGAAAACATCTTCACGAAGGGAACCGATCAGGAGGTCGGGTTTCTTCTCGATGAGCTAAAACTCGAAAAAGGTGCGGCCATACTCGACATGGGTTGTGGCACCGGGCGTCATTCTGTGCAACTCGCCAAACACGGTCTCAACGTTACCGGTGTCGACCTCTCTACCGGCATGCTCGCGCAGGCCCGTAAGGCCGCCGACGAGGTCGGTGTTGAGGTTGAGTTGATCAAAGCGGACGCTACCAAATTCACTACTGATAGACAGTTCGAAGCCGCCGTGTGCCTCTGCGAAGGTTCGTTCGGATTGCTGGGCGAGGGCGACGACCCCCACGAACATGATCTCTCCGTCTTGAGAAACGTTTTTGCCGCGCTCAAACCGGGCGGGAAGTTCATCCTGACGGCCTTGAGTGCCTTGAGAAAGATCCGACTGACCAGCAAAGAGGCAATCGAGAAAGGCACGTTCGATCCCCTTACGCTGGTCGAGATTGAGAATCTTGAGTATGAAACCGCCGAGGGAAAGAAAGTCTACGCCAGCCGCGAGCGCGGGTACGTACCCTCAGAGCTGACGCTCATGATGAAGCTGGCCGGGTTCGAGGTCGAGCAAGTGTGGGGTTGCGAGGTCGGCAACTTCAAACGATGCAAGATAGACCCCGACGGCTGGGAAATCATGGTCATCGCCCGCAAGCCGTAAGGCCCGGGCGTTACTTCTCCCAGTTCCGAACAAACGCCATCCGTTTATTGAGTGCCGGATGGCTATAAAACCAGAACTCGACAATCGCGCCGGGATCCGGGTCGGACAGATTGTAAACCGACAGTTTGTCAAAGGCAATCGCCGCCGTTTCGCCGGATACGCCGCTGATCTGCATGCCGTATTCATCGGCGAGATGCTCGTTGTGTCGACTGAATCCGTTTGTCACCGGCTGGAACAGGAAAAAGATCACGCCGGCAAAAATCATCACCAGCGGCAACGATGCAATATCTGAAAGAGAGTCAAACCCGAACCGCCTCTTGAATCGACGTATCACCGAGTGAATCGTCTTGTTCATTAGCCACAACGCAAAGGTCAGGAACAGGACCGTCAACACCAATCCCTGCCAGATATGATGCATGACGTAGTGCGCCATTTCATGCCCCATGACGAACTTGATTTCGTCGTGGGTGAAATTCTTGATCATCGTGTCATACAGCACTATCCGCTTTGAGCCAAACAGACCGGTGACATAGGCGTTGATCTTGCTCGACTGCGTTGAACCGTCGACCTGGAATATATCCGCATCGCCTATTCCTCCCTTGGCTGCCATCGCCCGGATTTCGGTTTCCAGCCCTTCGTCCTGAAGCGGTTGAAACTCGTTGAACATAGGAGAAACCACCACAGGTACAATGACCACTGTCAGAACAAGAAACGGAATCGTGCCAATCGAGAAATACAGCCACCAACGACGGTACTTCTCGATCAATCGGTAGAAAAACCACATAGGGACAACGCCGATCGCCAAAACCAGCGCAAGCCCGATAAGGTCATCTCTCCACCATTGCATGAAGGTCTGGTTCATGAAACCGTAATCACTCTCAACGATGAAGCTCCGGTAGATGCTGAACGGCAACGACAGTATGTAATCGGTCACCAGCACGAGGATTAAGAACAGCCAGACCGCAAAAAACCTCGGTTTGATCTTCGTTGCCCAATCGCGGAATCTGGCCCCAAGCCCGGTGAACAGGATTATCCCCATCGTGAGCAGGCTGAGCCCGAAGCTAACAAATCTCCAAACATTGTTGAATCGCGAGTACGAAACCAGTTTCTCGTACCGCTCAGGCGAAAGCGGATACATCGACACGCCGGTTTCGAGCGTTTTCACCGGATCAGCCAGACCGGAGGAATCCTCGAAAAGCATACTGCCGGACGTCATTTCCACGTCCTGCCCGACAATTGGGAGTGCCAGTAGCAGGATGACGATTACCGCAAAAACGCACTTCATAACTCACTCCGTTGGGATTCTGTAACTTACAGGAAAACTACCTTTCCCTGCGGTCCCGGTCAACAACCGTTTACCGGCACTTTTCTGTTGTCGCTACTGCCGAAGCGGCATATACTTAGGGCTTGAATGCGACCCCGCTTTTACAAACGTGTATAAGGTGCAACGCGAAGGGTCGCAGGGATGTAGTTTCTTATCAATTAGGATGATTATGAATTCGACAGGCAAGCAACATGTGAAGATTTGGTTTATTCTGGCGGTTCTTTTCGCCCTGATTCTCGCTGCCGGTTGCGGCGACGATGAAAACCCCGTAACGACTACTCCCGTTACAGCCGAGTGGAGCCAGGTGAGATCGTTGCCGGTGAGAACTGCCTGGTGGACGATATGGGGTCTGTCCGGCTCCGAGATCTACGTCGGCGGAGAGTACGGCGATATCCAGTTTGGCAACGGAACCACCTGGCATCCGACAGCTTCAGGCGGCATAACGGCTGATACGATTTTCTATTCGGTCTGGGGCACCTCTACGTCAGACATATACGCGGTCGGCATGATTTCCGATTATAACTCCGGAGTAGAACTTGATACGGCCGGTGATACGGTTTTCATTGATGACACCATACCGTCGATATTGACATGGGACGAGCCTTATTTCGCCCACAGCAACGGCGTTGCGTTCGTGCCAGAGATTCTGGATTTCGATTCGGCGATATTCGATATTTGGGGAAGCAACGACAGTAACATCTTCGTTGTCGGCGACGGCGGAAGATTCGCACGATCTGTCAAAGACTCCATCACCGGCATCCTTAGTTGGGAGACCCTCACCCAGCGAGGCGATGTCCGCCTGTACGGTCTCTGGGGAAGCTCCGATGATGACATCTACGCCTGCGGTGTGGGGGGAGCGGTGGTATATCTCGACGCCGCCACGGGAGACTTGAGCGTCATGCGTACTCCCACCAGCGAGACACTCAGAGATATCTGGGGCTGGTCAGACAGCTCCGTTTTTGCAGTTGGTGCCGGAGGTGAGATCATTCATTTCGACGGTACCACCTGGTCACGTCAGGCCAGCACAGTCGACAACGATCTCTATTCCGTTTTCGGTCTAGCACCTAACGATGTGTATGCCTGCGGCACAAACGGAACACTCGTTCACTACGACGGCTCGGATTGGACGGAAATCGAGACCGGGACCGAGTACCTTTTCCTCAGTATCTGGGGTGACACAGTCACCTCCGAGGTCTACGTGGTGGGGCAAACCGCATTGCGCTCCAGCGGCGCCGAGTGGGAGTTCTTTGAAATCGTCGATGTTCCGGACTTCAACGATATCTGGACCGCTTCAAACGTCATCGGATTCGCCGTAGGCGAGAACATGGTAATACGCAAACTGAGCGGCGGCTCCCTGTCCGGTGTGACGATCGACGCGGCCCTCGACACCACCATCAGTCTGCAAGCAGTATGGGGTGATTCCGACGAAGGCACTTATTTCGCAGCCGGTGAAAACGGCACTGTCGTTACCGCCAGCGGCATCAACGGAGTCTGGAGCGATATGACAACCGGCCTGTCGGCGGACCTCTACGGACTGTGGGGTTTCGATGATCAAGCGGTGTTCACTGTCGGCAGCGGAGGGACGATAGCGTCTTACAACGGCACCGACTGGACTGAAGAGACCAGCCCCGTGGGCGCCGACCTGCACGATCTCTGGGGCAGCGCTGATTCGGTGCTGGTAGCAGTTGGCGACGGCGGCACGATCATCCGCCGCAGCACGGCCGGCACTTGGACCGAAGACGCTACAGACTTCAGCGACAACCTGAATTCCGTCTGGGGCTTCTCCCTCACCAACGTGTTTGCTGTCGGCGACGGCGGCACGATTGTTCGTTACAACGGCACCACTTGGACCGCCATGACCAGCCCGACCTCGGAGAATCTAACTGCGGTCTGGGGCACGGCCAACGCCGATACTTACGCGGTAGGTGATAACGGGACGGCGCTGCATTTCGACGGAACGACCTGGACTGTGATGGACACCGACGCCAAGGCTGATTTCCACGCCGTGTACGGTGTTGCCGGCGCATCGCCGCTGGTATACGCAGGCGGGACGTTCAATCACATTTACAGATACGCACAGTAAGGAGACAATCGCATCTGATTGCCTCTACGAAAATAGCAAAGCGGCAGGGATGACTTCCCTGTCGTTTTCTTTTTTGGCTTGTAGGGCGGACAACGCCATACTCCGGTGCGGCACCGCTTGCGGTGCGAACCAGATTGTACACCATCCCAATTGACTGCACCTCCCCGCTTACGTATCTTGAAGTCGACTATCTGACACCGCAGGCTACCGAAACAGATCAAGGAGAGTCCGTCTTGAATACGCTGATGTTGTATGTCCTCGCCCTGGCCATAGGACAGTCTACTTCCATAGCGTACCTTTTCTTCGACGACTACGCTCCGTGGCTCCTAGAGCGAATCCCGTTGTGGGGCGTAGCAGGTTTGTTTCTCCTGATCGTATGCAGCTCGTGGTGGCTCCTGCATAAAGAGGGCCTCTGGAAATGGGCGGGCGTTCTGATTTCTCCGGCGAGCATCCCTCTCGGACAGATTATCTGGGTCGACCTCCTGACCCGATTCTTCTCACCGGCCACGGTGGAGGCTACTCATCACTGGCAACCGTTCATATACCCGGCGATATTCACCGCAGTCACAATGTACCTCGTGTACTATCGACCCAAGAAGGAAACAGAGAACCAGAGGAGTTAGCCTCGGTTCCGCACTGCTTGCGCCGACCGCCCGTGGCGGGGTGCGAACCGGATTCCCCGTCATCGTCATTGACTGCCCCTCTCCGCTTATGTATATTGAGGTCGATTATCTGATACTCCATATCACACGCCAGACTCGGAGGGATGAATGTTCAACGATGCAGAAGCACTCAGAATAGTATATCGCGGACTAGAGACGCTCGAAATCGAGTGCAAGCGGTCCATTCCCTGGGAGGGGCCTGCACGCTTCAAGCTGATGAAGATAATTGCGGGGCTCGCCAACGCTGGCGGAGGCTACTTGGTGGTAGGGTTCGACGAAAAACAACAAGGGGACGCTCGTTTCGTTGGGGTTGACGGTGAGCATCTATCGACTTGGGACGTAACAAACGTTGCTAGGGACGTCAATAACCATGTCGAACCAGACATGGATGTCGAAGTCGCGCGCCCACAGTCGCGCGACTCCAAGTTAGTGTTCGTCGTCATAAGGGTTCCCCAACACGGAGATATGCCGCACATCTGCGTCAAGGATCGCGGGGATCACAATGATACTATCCTGAGGAAAGGTGCTCTGTACTATCGCAACCGAAACAAAGAGACCACCGAGATAGGTCGGCTTGATGACTGGCGCGACTTGATCCACCGACTCACACTTGCCAGAAAGGCCGAGATCCAAGAACTGGTGTTTGACGCACTCAGTTCGTCAGGAGGAACGAACCTGCAAGCGATTGTGCCAAGTCTTGATCTAGGACTTGAAACTGAAGAGATCGAGAAACATGCGCTTTCCATGAGACCAGAGGGCCTAGCTGCTTTACCTTTGTTGATTTTTGCGGCGATTCCCTCGGACAGTCCTGTACCACAAGATATCGAACGGAGCAAGTCGTCTCTGAAATCTGCCTGCGTTGACTATCGTGGATGGCCGTTTCTCTTCTACTTGGAGACCGCGAATTGCCCACCGCAATTCGACGAGGATTCAATCTGGGCAGTTGATACCGAACCCTTCTACGAGCGGCCGACCTTCGACTACTGGCGGTTTCAGTATACCAGAAGTCTATTCTACTCTATCAAGATCACCCAGAAGTCCTCCGTGGGGCTTGGCTCTGAACTCGAGGCCTATGGCCAGACAAAGCTCATAGCTGAAGCATTGATCGCAATGGGGCGACTCTACGATGGCTTGGGATTCTCCGCTGACAAGCCGATTGATGTCTTGCTGGAATATAAGAATCTCACAGACGCGAGAATAACGACAGGGAGTCGTCATCTGCTCTCACACCCGTACGCCGGAGCAAAGATCATTCTTCAAGACACAATTCACTTGAATGAGTTACTGGCGCGGCCCTGGGGTCGGGCGGCAGAGATTGTTGCGGAGGTGGGCCAAAGAATGGGAGTTCAGGAAAGATTGCCCATTCGCCACATGGAGGGCTTAGCCAAGAAGCATCTATCAGGTGGGCAGAAACTGCATCACTAGAGCTACCCAACAACCACAACATAGCGGCAGGGAAATCTCCCTGCCGCTATTGTCGAAACCACGGGAGTTTCGACCTACAATTCGCTGTCTTGTAGGGCGAGTCCGTCTTCGAACCCGCCAGCTCCAATCAAGTCAGTCTGAGCCTGTCGAAGACTGCACCACTTGATTGGTTCTTAAACAAGGTCCACACTTCGACAAGCCCACAGACTAGTCTGTCAGTGTGACTTATCCATAGCCTTACTTCTTCGGGCCAATCATCTTCTCCGGACGAACCTTCTCGTCGAACTCCTTCTCCGTCAGCAGTCCTAGCGCGACCACCGCTTCTCTAAGAGTCGAACCCTCGGCGTGCGCCTTCTTGGCCACCTTCGCCGCGTTGTCATATCCGATATGCGGATTGAGCGCCGTCACCAGCATCAACGAGTTCGTCAGGTTCTTGTGAATGTTCTCCTTGTTCGGCGTGATACCTACCGCACAGTTCTGGTTGAACATCTCGCACGAGTCAGCAATCAACCGAATCGACTGTAGCAGGTTGTAAATCATAACCGGCTTGAAAACGTTCAATTCAAAATGTCCCGTAGCGCCACCGACATTGACCGATACGTCGTTACCGATCACCTGCGCGGCAACCATCGTCATCGCCTCGCACTGAGTCGGGTTAACTTTGCCCGGCATAATCGAGGAGCCAGGTTCGTTGGCCGGCAGTGAGATTTCGCCGATACCGCAGCGCGGGCCGGAGCCGAGAAGGCGGATATCGTTTGCAATCTTCATCAACGAGCAGGCGATAGTCTTCATCACGCCGGAAGCCTCGACGATAGCGTCATGCGCCGCAAGGGCTTCGAACTTGTTCGGGGCGGTGACGAATTTCAACCCGGTCTCTTTGGCGATAGACGCCGCGACCATCTTGGCGAACTTCGGATGCGTGTTCAAACCGGTTCCGACCGCCGTGCCACCGAGGGCCAACGGATAGAGCCGTTTGAGGCAGTCGTTGATCCGGGCCAGAGACAGGGTCAACTGCGCCGCATAGCCGGAGAATTCCTGACCGAGCGTCAGCGGGGTGGCATCCATCAGGTGCGTGCGCCCGATTTTGATATACTTGTTGAACTCTTTGGATTTCTTGGTGAGGGTGTCGCGAAGCTGCGTGATCATCGGGATCAGGCGGCGATGAATCTCCTCGACCGCGGCGATATGCATGGCAGTCGGGAAGGTGTCATTCGAGGACTGCGCTTTGTTGACGTGGTCGTTCGGGTGCACGGGGTTTTTGCTGCCGCGCTCACCGCCGGCCATTTCGATAGCGCGGTTGGAGATAACCTCGTTGGAGTTCATGTTCGACTGGGTCCCCGATCCGGTCTGCCACACCACGAGCGGAAAATGCTCGTCGAGTTCGCCAGAGATTACTTCGTCGGCCGCTTTGGTAATCAGCTTGCCGAGTTTCTTGTCGAGAGTGCCCAACTCCATGTTGGTCAGGGCGGCGCATTTCTTGAGGATGCCCATAGCGCGGATAAGTTCGCGCGGCATTCTTTCGCCACCGATGCGGAAATTCATGAGAGAACGGGCGGTCTGGGCGCCGTAGTACATTTCAGCCGGTACCTGGATCTCGCCCATGGAATCTGTTTCTATACGATACTTCATGATACACTCCTCAAGAGGTTTCAGGACTTCCGATGATGAAAAAGAATATAGACAATTCACACGCGAGAGCAAGTAGATTGGAGGGGCCGATTATTGAACCAGACGACCCGGCAAATCAGTAGGCTGTCACCGTCACCAGAAACTGCAAAATGGCATGATTGAACTTGTGACCGTCGCTGTGTGACCGGCCGCCGATGAAGTAGGCGCCGAGTTGCACGTGCCTGACGGGTTCGTAACCTCCCCCAAGAACGTAGCCGAGTTTCGGGTCCCCGATATCCAGATCATTGTTGAATAGATGCATCCTCCCGACGCCGAGACAGGTAAACACTGTGCTTCCTTCTTTGCCAAAGTAGTGATACCAGCGAATCGAATGCAAATTCGGCATTGTACGCGAAGAGGTAAATTCATCGGAGCTGTAGCTGGCAAAGCTGCGATCAAGCACGATCATGTTAGAATTGTCCCACGAGTAGCCCAGAAACCCGCTGAAGCCGAGTGCTGCAGCCGTCTCCTCCATGTCAAGGTAGTCTGTACTCCATCTGGTTACCGGCGATCCTCCTATTCCACCTCCAATCACGAATCCCTTACGTTTGCCGTCAAAGGCGGAAGCAGAAAGCGAAAGCGACATTATCAAGAGGATCAATACGGCTGTTCGGGTTTTCAATGGGACGTCCCTCCCCGCGGATGAATGTTCAGGTCTGGTATTGCCCTAATCTAGCCGCAGCGGCGCTGTTTGTCAATCGTTTGCCCCCACACAAAAGAACCGCAGGACCGTTTCCAGTGCCTGCGGTTTGAGCTTTGGCTTTGTAGATTTTTCAGTCTTTGAAGAGGTCGTCGAACTTCTTCTTCTTGTCGTCCTTTGAATCGGACTGCGATGAAATACCACCCGGCGTTTTCACCACGTCCCGCATCATGAAGAAATCACAGAAATTCGCCTTTTCCTTGTTGGCCTGTGGTTTCTCAACAACCTCTTTGCACTGGAACCTGCGAGTGGGATCGAAAAAACGACACCCTCTGCAACTACGTAAGTCAGCCAAACAATGCACGCACTGGTCAGCCCGCATCACCTTCGCGGTGATACCGGTCGGCCGGCCGCAATTCCAGCACATCAATCCGCCTTCAGCCATTTTGCCTCCCATGTCTCTATATGTGCCCTGTAATATAAAAGGAGGTCGGCAGTTCGTAAAGGGCAAATCCGAGAGGAGGTATTACACGATTAACACGGAATGAACGAATTGGAGAACAGATACCCGGCGGTATGCCAAAAAGAAACCCACAGCAAGTCACTGTGGGCCCCTGAAAAACGAAAGATGTACGACTTCCTACTGATCCTTGAACTTCTCCAGAACGTCCAGCACATACTCGATATCGTACGGCGTGTGGTCCGCGCAAACCTGGAACCGGATCGACTGGTCACCCTTCGGCACCACCGGGAAATTCAACCCCGTCGCCAAGACGCCGTTCTCGCGAAGGAAATTCACACACTTCGTCGTGCGTTCTGTGTCACGGATCATCAGCGGCGTCACCGGATGCGGGCTGGACAGCGTCTCGTAACCAAGATCAACCAGACCCTTCTCAAACTTCTGCGTCATTGCCGCCAAGTGCTCAAGCAACTTCTTGCCTTCGTCGGAATCAAGCAGTTCCAGTGCGGCAATCGCGGCAGTTGCCTCCGACGGCGTAATCGGGTTGGTGTAAATATAGAACGAGCTTTTTTCCCGAAGGAAGTCGATCACTTCTTTCTTAGATACCACATATCCGCCGTTCACACCCAGCGCTTTACCGAGCGTCGCCACCAGAACATCCACACCCTCAGCCGCACACAGTTCTTCGGTACCGCGTCCGTTCTTGCCGAGCGCGCCAACTCCGTGAGAATCATCGACCATCACCACGATATCCTTCGGAAACTGATCGTTGTACTTTTTCGCCAGGGCGCAAATCTTCTCCAGCGGAGCGTACACACCGCGCATCGAGAACACACCGTCCGTGACAACGATCAAGTTGTCGCATTCGCCTATCGAGGCCTTGATCTGTTCCTCAAGCATCGCCATATCTACATGCTTGTAAACCTTTTTCCCTTTGGGACGAGACAGCTTCATGGCGTTGATGATGCAATTGTGGTTCAACTCGTCGGAGATGATGATCGTTTCCGGCGTCGCCAGCGTGGCGATTACGCCCATTACTGATGTGTACGCGGCCGAGGTGATCATGCAGGCTTCGCGACCGTGGAATTTGGCGAGTTTCTTTTCGAGTTCGACATGGGGAACGTACGTCCCGCTGATGAACCGCACCGCGCCCGGCCCCACACCGTACTTGGCCGCGCCAGCTTCCTCGGCTTTGAGCACCGGCTCACGCAGCGCCATGCCGAGGTAAGAGTTGGAGTTCATGCGGACGAACTGCTTGTCGCCGTGACCCTCGAGCAGAACGCGCGGGCCTTTTTCGCCTGACGGCCTGATGACTTCGGTGACAACATGTTCGGCACCCTTGGCCGTTCCGGCGGCGATGAGTTCATCGACTCCGGCTTTCAAATCCTGTGCAAATCTATCCAGTGGCATGTTCTATTCCCCTGATCAAAAATGAATCTGTTTCGCGCCGAAGCAATCCCCTAAGCGATTTTCTCCAGCATGAGCTTGACGGTCGCCGCCAAATCATACTCGTGCGCCCAGCCCCATTCCTCACGGGCGGCCGAGTCGTTCATATAGTCCGGCCAGGAATCGGCGATAGCCTGACGGACCGGGTCAATATCGTAATCAATCTCGAATTCCGGAATATGTTTGCGGATCTCATCGGCAAGCTGCGCCGGTGTGAAATTCATCGCGGCGATATTGAAGGCGTTGCGATGGATCAGTTTTTCCGGGTCGGCTTCCATCAGGTCGATCATCGCACGGATAGCATCGGCCATGTACATCATATCCAGCGATGTATCTTCGCGCAGATAACAGGTGTATTTCTGGTGCTTTTTGGCCTCAGAGAAAATCGACACCGCATAATCGGTCGTACCGCCACCGGGCTCGGTTTCGTAGGAAATCAACCCTGGGAAACGGACGCCGCGCGTATCGGTCCCAAAACGCTTGTGATAGTAATCACAGATCAACTCGCCTGCTACCTTGGTGACGCCGTAGATCGTATCAGGACGTTGCAGAGTGTCCTGCGGCGTGTCCTCTTTCGGCGTCGTGGGGCCGAACGCACCTATCGACGACGGGAAAAACATTGCGCACTGGTACTGACGAGCGGCCTCGAGCATGTTGTACAGGCCGTTCATGTTCACCTGCCAGGCGACATTCGGGCGCGACTCACCAATACTGGAGAGCACGGCGGCGAGGTGGTAGATCGTACCGATATCGTGAATCTGCATCACGCGAGTGATATGATGCGGGTCGAGAACGTCGAGGAACTCAAACGGACCGTCATCGCGGAGGTTTTTGTCGGAGGGCATACGGATGTCGGTCGCGACGACCATATCGTGCCCGTACCGTTTGCGGAGGGCGTGGACGAGTTCTGAGCCGATTTGGCCCACAGAGCCGGTGACGAGAATCTGCTTCATATCGAGGGCTTTCAATTGCTATAGTTCATTTAGTCCGAATCGGGCGTGAGGTTTTGGTCGAAGGTCTTACCGCACGGCTGATTACAACAGATTTGATTATACGCAAAGGTACGCAAAAATCAATCGAAATCCCTTTGGGGAGGAGGCAATCAAGTCACCCTGAGCCTGTCGAGGTCTGCACCACTTGATTGCTCTTCCTGCCTTGGTGCCCCATCCGCTTGCGGTGGGATGAGAATCCAGCCTCAACTCCGGGTGCCACCCTCAAACGACACGACAGAAGCCGATCACAAACACATTCACCCGTTTGAGGGTGTCTTCTCTTGTTTTGGTGCCGCACCCGCTTGCGGCGCGATTCAGATTCTCCCACCCGACGCTCCACTGCGCTCCGCTCTGGGCGGGGCACAGGGCTCAAAACACTTGTTCACCTTTGACAATGCGGCTATCTATCGTAAGGACGAACTCATACTCACACTACCGACTGGAGGGAAACAGTGTTCAGTTATCGCATTCTACTCGGAGTTTTGACATGGCTTGCGATCTCGAGTCTTGGAGTATTCGCCAAGGACGAACTCAATCACCTGGAGCCAGTACCCGCCTATGACCACAGCCGAACTGACTACGAGCAAACAGTGTTCAAGGCGTTGATTGATGACAATTGGCCTGACGCCTGGATGATTGTTCGACCAAGCTTTCGGCCAGAATATGCCGTTGTCCTGAGAAAGGTCTCCGAAGAGAGCGGCGACAGCGTTCGCTATGAACTTGAATACGCCGAAGCCGACCAGCAAATCTGGAACTGGAGGGAAGCTGGCGATGGTACGCAGGTCATAGACCTTCGTAAAGATGTCGCTGTGACACGCCAGACTGCCAGCCTTCCGACAGGCTGCGCCGAAAGATTGATGGAGACATGGCATGGCGTACTGTTGCAGACCACGTATGCGGCGAAAGACTGGGTCGGCTTGGATGGCATCATGTATGAGTTCTACGTTCGTCCAGATATCTTCGGCCAGACATGGAGTCCAAAGTCTGGGATGCCTCGAATGATGGTTGATTGTGGTGAGTTGCTGATCGCGTACGTCGCCGGCGACGATGAGTCCAGGGAGATAACTCTCCGAATGATAGTTGATCTACTCACCAAGCTGCGCGACGAGATCGACTAGCGGGATCCCTCCGCAAGCGATGGGGTACAAACACAAAGATGTCAAGCCCGAAGACGGACCCGCCATACAAGAGAAAGGAAAAGCCCCCCGCAGCCCCTACTCTACATCAACAATATCAGTCTCGTCTTCGTGGAAGTAGCTCAACCGGCGAGGGCCGAAATAGAAATGCAAAACGGCAAATACCACCACGCCAATGCCCAGAAGTCCAAACAGGATGTGGTACCATTTTATCTCGAATGATGGTCGAAGATTCATGAAACGTTCCTCCAGCGCTTGTATGCTTACCCTTTATACGCGACAATCAGCCCGTCGTTGCCCCGCGAGCCGCACGAATCGCGTCGAGTAGCTGGCCTTTATTAGCCATCGATATCTGTCGACCCTGAATCGGAAGGTTGGTCAAACCGCGCGCGTACTGTCGCAACTTGACAACGGATAGCTTCTCAAGCTCCTCGATAGTCGGTTCGTCGACGACAGGTAGTGCCTCAGGCACGTCACGCACCTCGGGGGCCTTCGTCTCCGGAGGAGTAGCCTCATAGGTCGGCTCAGGTGTCACCACGGGTATAGGTGGTGCCGGCTCCACAGGTGTCACGGGCGCTACTGTCTCAACCGTTGGCTGTGGTTTCGGTGTTGGTGGGGCAGCCTGTGGCTGTGGCTTGGCCGCTTTGGGCTTTGGTCTGCGTTTGGGTGTCGGTACTACACCGTTGGCCTCGCTCGGGAGATACTTCTCCACAAACTTACGGTACGGGAGCAGTTCGCGAACGCCCTCATCGGTGCGCGGGAGCAGGTGCATCGATACGAGTTCACCGTCGCGATCAACCGCCCGTGCTCCGGCCTCGACCGCTTTCTGGACAACCGTCCATTCCCCCTCGATTTTGACCGTAGTATGTCCGGAGGCCAAACGCTCCGCCGAGGCAATCACGACATCGCCCGCTTTGGTAGCAGCCTTGATAGCGACAAGAGCGCTGTCGAGGCCGCAAGTCTCGATAAGTCCTAAGGCTGGATGTTTCATGCTCCCCAAAATACACCTTCACCAAATCAGAAAACAGCTTTTTATATGTTATCGGCGGGAGCATGGGAAAAATAAGAACCGCCCGCTCTCCCCTCGAAAACGGGCGGCCTCACACCAAAGAAAAGAGGACCTACCAAGCACCCTACGGCACTCGGGAGTAAGAATGACAGACTATACCTTAGCAAGACGTGTGCCAGTGCCTCAGGCACCCCTCTTTGACGTCCGTAAGTGGCTGCTAAACGTAGAGTTAAGGTTGCGACTGCATCCTGTTGACGAGAAAGTGCCTGCGGCACTTCGTACGTTCATACGAATGCGAATTCCATAAAAAACGGTAAGTGCCTGACGAGCAGACACTTACCGTAACCAAGGAGTGATCTTGCCTTTCGTGTCCCCTGACGAGTTTTCGTACGATTCACCGAACCCGGCGATATCATACTCTATCAACAAGGGTCACGAAGGACATCTTATGTCAAATACAGCGCTTAGTTCGGAGCACCCCCCATTTCTGGAAGGGCAATCTGATACCGCTTGAGTTTCGTGCGTACGGTGGCCTCGTGGACGCCGAGCATTCTCGCAGCCTCGCTTTTGTTGCCGCCGGCGGCCAGGAGAGCTTCGGTGATCAACCGACGCTCAAACTGCTCCACCCGCTCGAACAGACTGACGGGATCATTGTCCGGCTGGTTGTTCTCGAACATTGAGCGCGCCACCTCACCAAGGTCTCCCTCAGCGACAAGCTGAGACATGACTTCGAGTCGCTTGACCTTGTTGTCAAGCTCCCGGACATTGCCCGGCCAGTCATACCCGATAAACTGCTGCAGGAGCTCCACCGGCAGTTTCCGGCCTTTCTTCAATAATCCGCGACGGATCATGAAGTGCTCCAGGAGCAGCGGGATATCTTCCTTGCGCTCGCGAAGCGGTGGCAATTCGAACGTAATGCCACTGAGGCGGTAGTAGAGATCACGGCGGAACGTGCCTTCCTCTACCATATCTTCAAGGTTTCTGTTCGTGGCGGCTACCAGCTTAATGTCGATGTCGACTTCCTCGGTGCCGCCAAGGGGGATAACCTTGCGGCTTTCGAGAACGCCGAGCAGTTTCGCCTGGAGCGACAAAGGCATGTCGCCGATTTCGTCGAGCAACAGCACACCGCCGTTAGCCGCAATCAGCAGACCCTTTTTGTCCTGCCCGGCGCCGGTGAAGGCACCTTTGCGGTAGCCAAACAACTCCGACTCAAGCAGCGTCTCCGGCACCGAAGCGCAATTGATCGCCACGTACGGGGCTTCCGGACAGACCTGAGCGTGGAAGAATCGCGCGAGGTGATCCTTGCCGACTCCGGTTTCGCCGGTAATCAGGATCGGAAGATCGCTCTGGCCGAGAAGCGGAAGTTGATGCTTGATCTTCTTGATCTCTGGAGAGGCAGTGATGTAATCGTGCTCTTTCTTCGCTCTGACCGGCGTAAGATGAGCAGCGGAGGTCACGGGGAACTGTCCCAGACCGCTGATAATCCGACTGACCTCGTCCAGGGGACGTGTCAGTCTGGCCCTCGCGTAGAATTCCTCGGCACGGAACAAATACGTCATCCGCTGACGGTCCTTGAAGCATTCCGAGGATCCGGCCGCAACCAGAGCTTCCGCCTTTTCCCAGCGCACCCCTGACTCTTCCAGAATATCCATCGCCTTCTTGAAGAGTTTGCGGGCGCGTTCCGGCTTGTCGACATGATCAGCGACGACAGCCTTGATCTTGAGCAGCGCACCAAGTTCCACTGAGTCACCGGCCTGCTGCATGATCACGGTCGCCCGTGAGGCAGTCTTGCCGGCCAGACGATAGTTCTCCATCCGCAGGTACAGCTCAGCCAGATGACGTAGCGCGCGTCCGGCAAGCGAACGGTCGCTGAACGATTCCTCTGACTGCATGACAGCCTGTTCGAGAGCCTCTTTCGATTCCTCGAAACGGTTCGTCCGGTAGGCCAACTCGCCGATGTACGTCAGGTACATGATCTCTTCGCGCTTGGCGCCAAGCTTCTGGATCAATGCGTGAGCCTTCTCGAACTCGTCGCGACTCCGGTCGTGCTGTCCCTGCTGAAGGTAAACGTAACCGAGCGACAGACGCGCGCGAGCAACCTCCAGCTTGTCATTAAGCTTCACCGACAGATCGATATTGATCTGCAGATGACGTTCGGCTTGCGGAAAGTCACCCATGAAGGTGTGAAGGCGGCCGACGTTGCCCATCATGTAGGCAAGTTTCCGGTTGTCGTCGAGTTTCTTTGCGATCTCGACAGCATCCATTAGCACTGACAGGGCGTTACGGTAATCTGTACGTCTGAAGTACAGGCCTGCCAGAAGGTTCAGCGCCCGCGACTGCCCCTCGGGACAATCGTTGCGCCTGAAAATCGATTCTGCATCGCGGAATGCCTTTTGTGCTTCCACAAACTCACCACTGTCACGAAGGATACCTCCCAGGGTCACAAAGATGTTGGCCAGAAGAACGCTGTCGCCTTCTTCAGACACAACCGCCTGGGCGGTACGCGCTGCCTTGAGCGCCGACGGGTAGTTAGTGAGGGAAGCATAGGCCTTAGCGGTCTGGTGCAGGATCTTGCCTGCCCAGTGACCACCGACCTTGGCTACCAGCGTACGATTTGACTCGTAGTAGCTGACAGCCCCGGCAAAATCCCGCTTTTCGATCAGCGACGTCATAAAAGACGCCACTGACTCGCAGAAGGCATTGCCATTATCTTTTTGCTTCCTCATTATCTCCCGTCCCAACGGCTTGAAGTTGAGTTGACTCGACTGTCGCTGATAACAGCGGCAGCATTATCCTGGGCATTGATCGCGGGCGCGGGTTCCGGAAGGTACCAGAGCACCAGCTTCGTAATCAGGAAGTCAAACAAACTTGGACCGGTCGGGGAAACTTGAGGTGTCGTCGACAAACCGTCCGGGTCGGAAGTACCTTCCTCACCACCCCACGGGTGGTCGTCGCCGGAAGGCGTGCAGCCGCCGGTTGTGCCGCCGGCATCAGACCCATGACTATCCTCGATGTAAAAACGATCTAACCCCGAGACACCACCACCTGTGACAAGCACAAGCACTAGCATCAGGGTCACTACGGTAAAGACACTTCTCATGACACACTCCTTGGTTAAGTGGGTTGAAAAGAAGACGTAAATATCCCTTAATTTGTGTACGGCGATTTTTTACAAAAGCATGCGAGGGGACAAGGGTGAAGGCAACCCTTGGCACTTTTAAGATAGCAAAAGTGTTATGCTAAGTCAAGATGATTCTGTGTGTTAGGAGGATGTGGGAGGGGAGTCGGCGGCCTCGTCGCGAGACTCGATCCGTGCGTATTGCCGTGCGATCATGGCGGCGAAGAAGACCATCAGGAAACTGAGCTGTCCCCACAGCCAACCGGCCTCTATGAATATGGTCACCGCAAAAACAAATGCCCATGAAAAGAGGGCCAGCACCGGCCCAAACGTCTCCTGATCAACACACTCCCAAATGCGCACGGCAGTTCGGTACTTATTGATCGTCAGAGCAATGATTCCCGCTCCACCAACCAGTCCCATTGTGGCCAGATACTGCAGGAAGGCATTGTGCGCTCCGAGCGTACGCAGCATATGGTAGAAAAACGACATCCGCAGCTCAGGGTACAAATCGTACAGATGGCGATATCCGCCGGGTCCAACACCGAAGATCGGGTGATCGACAAATGCGACAATGGCTTTCTTCCACAGGTAGATACGGTAAAGCGCGCTGCTGAACCGAGGATCCGGGTTCAACAGTTGCTCGAAGCGCGCTATCACATCTGTAAACAGACTGCCCGCCGCCACCGACGCTACCGCAATCATGCCGATTCCCGCGACAATGAACACCCTGGATCGGACTACTACAAGACGACTGAAAGCGTCTCTCCCTTTTCTCGCCTTACGAAAAGCCACGAATACCACGAATGCTGCCGCAAGCAGACCGAACATGATCGAAAGGCGAGACTGTGTGGCGATCAGTCCACCCAGCACGATGGCAGTTCCTGCCAGGTAGTAGATGCTGTACCCCCGCTTCGCTCCAAAATAGAGCGACAGTCCCACCGGCAGAGCAACGAGACTGATATCATCGAAAAGCACGTTCGACAGACCAAACGAGCGAATGGTCCCGCCGCTCATCACGAAAGGGGCCAAAACGTAAATGCAGTGCAGTACGGCCAGGACGAAGTACCAGTTTATCATGGATGACAGAGGAACCCACCGGCTCAACCGGACAAGTGAGAGAAAGGTGGTGGTGAGAAATACAAATGTAAGTATACGAATTACCGCCAATTGCGGCCAGTAGGAAAACAAACCGCATACGATAATCGCCATGATCACGTAAGCGAGGTTCCACGTGAATCGGGGTATTCGCGAAGGGAACCGTCCCCCCGACAGGATGTCGATTACGGCGGCTATAATAACCAGAGCGGCACTGAAATCGATCAGATACAGCGGTATAGCAAAGACCATGTACTCGATAAACAGAAAGAACACAAACTGGAACAATGCCAGCCTCGGCTGCACCACGACGAAGACCGCTATCGGCAGCCCGACCGCCATCGCAGCGTACTGTATCGGTTTGTTCAGCAACAGGAACACGATGCCGGCAGCCACACAAAGCCCCGCCGCAATCAGATAAAACGACAACACCCTGCCGTTGAACGCAAAGCCGTTGCGTGTATGTGTAATCGTGGAATTCACAGGTGAGAAGATACCACCCTGCCGTTCGATAGTCAAACGGCAGAGTGTAACCTGCACATCTTATTTCAGCAGCATCATCTTCCTGGTTGTGACCTCATCACCCGCCGTCAGTCGATAGAAGTGTGCGGGGGGGCTCAGAAGTCGTGAGGCGAGGGCACATTGTCATGTGCCGCTCACGGGGAGTAATAGGACATATGCCGCAACGCAGACTTCACAACTACTTACGGACATTGTAGGTCGCTCGCTGCGTTGGGTTTCGATCTGCTTATAGGGCAGCCCCCGCGAACCTGCAATCGCCAATCTCTGTTTCTGATCGCTCCGTCATGTGTTTCATTCCGCATTGCCCCGCGATTCGCATTTCCGTATGTTCTCCCCTGATGAGCACAATCGACAGAAAGAGAGCAACTTCTTTCCGGCGCAAGATCCGTCGGTTCTACAAGAGACACGGCCGTGTACTCCCGTTTCGCCAAACTACCGATCCCTATTGCATCACCGTCTCAGAGATAATGCTTCAGCAGACCCAGGTGGACCGGGTAGTACCCAAATACGAGGCCTGGGTAGTAAAATGGCCCGACTGGCAGTCGCTGGCCGGTGCCACAAAACAGGAGCTTCTGGCAATGTGGTCCGGACTTGGCTACAACCGGCGGGCGCTGTATCTCGGGCAGATCGCTCAAACGGTAGTCGAGGAGTATAGCGGCAGGCTGCCTGATGATCCGGCAGAGTTGATCAGACTTCCCGGAATCGGCAGGTACACCTCACGTGCGATCTTGATTTTCGCTTACAATCGCCCGCTGGTGACGGCAGACACCAATATCAGGCGGGTGATCCTGCACGAACTTGACCTGCCGCCCTCGACTTCGGCGTCTGAAATCGAAGACATCGCCGAACAGCTTCTCCCCCGTCGTGATTCTCGCAACTGGCACTACGCCCTGATGGACTACTCGTCGCTGGCCCTACCGAAACGGCTCGTGGCAATCCCCCCGACAACGAAACAGTCCAGATTCCAGGGATCAATACGCCAGATTCGGGGCGAGATTATCCGCCACCTGACTGTGCGCAAGTCTGTGCGTGTCAACACCATAGCCGAATCAATGGAACGTACGAAGGAAGATGTTCAGAAGGCTGCCGAGAACTTGGCCCGTGAGGGCTTGGTGGAGGTGCGCGGCTCGACTATTCGACTTGTCGAATAAGGTTCTGGAGGACAGACGGTTACAGCACTATCAAGGCGAGCCTTGTCTGCCGATAAAAAAAAAGTTGCCGAAAACACGCCCGAATACGCTATAACCTATGAGCAAAGGTGCTGCTTGAGGGTGGTAATCGTAATGTACGAGCCCGCCACCTTAGGTGGCCGAATCGACGGTATCTTTGCAGACAACATTAATCAAATATGCGTAGGCCCCCCGGAAGATATCCCGGGGGGTTGATTTTTCTAACTCCGACAAACGCTTCAACACCGCTTATCCGAGCATTTCAGAAAACTCCTCGAACGGAATCACCGGCCAGGTCTCCGTCTCCAGAGTCCCCATCGACGTGATCTCCGAAGCGATCTTAAACGCCGCTTTGTGGTCCTCAGCGTCAAAAGCCGCCAGACAGTCGTATCGCCCCATAGTGGCATACAGTTTCTGCACCTTGGCGCCTCGCGTGATGAACACGTTCAGAGATTCATCGATTCGCCCCGAGAGATCCGTACTGGTCTTCTTGGCAGTCGGATTAATGGTCATTGCCATAATGAAGGAAGCCATTGTCTCACCTCCGTCCTGAGAAATTCATAGTAATCTTACCCCATATTGATTAACCTCGACTGTTCAGCATTGGTTCCTAACCTTCTTCGCGAGCTGTTTTTCACTTTTTCCGTTTGTAGACTTGCGCGCAAATGACGATCATGCAGGTACCTGAGATTCAGAAACCAGCCCGGGAGCCTTGATATGAGCCTTATATATCTCGATTACAATGCTACTACTCCGATCGATCCCCGCGTCGGCGAAGCCATGCTGCCGTTTATCCACGAACACTTCGGCAATCCGTCCAGCGGCCACGCCCTTGGAGTCACCACCAGGAAGGCAGTCGAAAACGCACGCCACCAGGTTGCCGACATGCTTCACTGTCAGGCGGACGAACTGATTTTCACTTCCGGCGGCACCGAATCCAACAACTACGCCATCAAGGGTACCGCCCGCGCGTATCGGGAGGAAGGCAACCACATCATTACGTCCTCGGTCGAACACCCGGCCGTTATCGAGGTTTGCCGCTATCTCGAAAGCAAGGGCTGCAAGGTCACTTATCTCCCGGTCGATCAATTCGGTCTTGTAAAGCCCGCCGATGTCGAGGCGGCTATCACACCGCAAACGATTCTCATCACCATCATGCTGGCCAACAACGAGGTCGGCACAATCGAACCAATCGCAGAAATCGCCGATATTGCCCACAGGCATGACATCCTCGTCCACACCGATTGCGCCCAGGCCGTTGGCAAGATCCCGGTTCATATCGATGATCTGAAAGTTGACCTGCTCTCGGTTGCCGGACACAAACTGTACGCCCCGAAAGGCATCGGCGCGCTATACGTGCGCACCGGCGTGAAGCTCGAAAAGCTCGTCCACGGTGCCGACCACGAAATGAACTGGCGGGCAGGAACTGAAAATGTTCTGGAAATTGTCGGCCTTGGAAAAGCGTGTGAACTGGTGAGCAAGGGACCCGACGCCCACTTCTCACACCTCAAGAAGATGCGCGACAGATTGGAGGACGGCCTCAGAAAACGCTTCCCCGACCTCAGGCGTAACGGCCACCCGGACAACAGACTGCCAAACACGGCCAGCGTCAGCTTCTGCGGACTCGAAGCAAACACCATCCTTGATGAGATGACTGGCATCGCTGCCTCGGCGGGTGCCGCCTGTCACTCCGACGGTGTTGAAGTTTCTGCGGTTCTCGAAGCTATGGAAGTGCCCCTGGAATACGCAATGGGAACTCTTCGCTTCTCCGTAGGACGTTTCACAACCGTCGACGAAATCGACCGCGCACTCCAAGAGATCACCGATGTGGTCAGCAGAATGCAACCGTCGGAGGCAACCGAAGTCGCCATCGAGGACACCGGGGACATCAAGCTAACGAAATACACTCACGGCCTCGGCTGCGCGTGCAAGCTTCGCCCGCAGGTTCTCGAATCCGTTCTGAAGAAGCTGCCAACACCGACCGACGCCAATATCATGGTGGGAACCGACACAGCCGATGACGCGGCAGTCTATCGCCTCAACGATGACACGGCAGTTATCAGCACGGTCGATTTCTTCACGCCGATAGTCGATGACCCGTATCAGTTCGGCGCCATTGCCGCCGCCAACTCGCTGAGTGACATTTACGCTATGGGCGGCACGCCATTGTTTGCACTTAACGTCGTGGGATTCCCAAGCAACCGTTTGCCGATTACCGTACTGGAGGAAATCCTTCGCGGCGCACAGGCCAAAGCCGAAGAAGCGGGCATCTCAATAATCGGCGGCCACACAGTCGACGACACCGAGCCTAAATTCGGCATGGCCGTCTCCGGCATTGCATCGCCCGACAAGATCGTCACAAATCGAAACGCCAAACCCGGCGACGCCCTCATCCTTACGAAACCAATTGGCACCGGCATTCTCTCGACGGCACTCAAACGTGGACATCTCAATGACACGCAGAAAACACTGCTCACCGAAACGATGGCAGCCCTCAAC
The DNA here is from genome assembly GCA_963664195.1 of uncultured candidate division Zixibacteria bacterium. Taxonomy (GTDB): domain Bacteria; phylum Zixibacteria; class MSB-5A5; order GN15; family FEB-12. The sequence continues at coordinate 1,517,492 of OY760907.1, read as the reverse complement.
AAGGATGCCGCCGAGGCAATGCAACAGGTCGGAGTTAACGCTGCGACTGACATAACCGGATTCGGCCTGCTCGGACACTTGCTGGAGATGATGAACGGTTCGGGCACGACAGCCGTGATCAACGTCAACGCTGTGCCGCTCTTGTCCGGTGTGACAGAGCTAGCGACTTCGGGTGTCATTCCCGGCGGTACGCAGGACAACCACGATCACACGGCCGCTCAGGTTGAGTATGCTGATTCGATATCGAAGACACGTCGTTTGATTCTCAACGACGCTCAGACTTCCGGCGGTCTGTTGATTTCGCTCCCCGGCAACAAGGCTGAGGCCTTACTGAATACGCTTCTGGAAAAGGGCGTTTACAACGCCGTGAAGATCGGCAAGGTGATCACGCCGGAGGACAAACGGATCAAGGTTGAGGGGTAGGAACGAGTCCCTCGATCAGCTTTCTTCTCATTGACCGGTCCTCAAGAACGTCGGTGTTGTCCGATATCTGATCGATGTTTCCGACGAGACCTCTTTCAGCAATCGCACGGATATCGCTGCTCTCTATAGTATCTGCGAGCACGGTGGCAATCCGGCCTCCGTCAATCACCTGAAAGCCTCGGCCGTAGAATTCCCGACACGTCGAATCTACAGGTTCGGATATGCGCAGACCGCTGTGCATCGATGCGAGGACCTCAAACGCCCGACAAAGGCTTGCCTGTCGCTCTCCGATGTCGGCGGATTTCGCAGCCCCCTCCAGAAACGGCATCAGCGTCGCGCTACAAGTGAGTTGCTTGAAAGCTCTCTCTAACCATTTAGAGTATGGCGCATACTTCCTCTCCAGAAGGAACCCCAACCGCATGATGTCTCTCATCAAGCCCGAAGCGAGTATCGAGAAACCAACCTCTTGACCGGTCAGCATCGCACGACCCGCCAAGTGTTCCTCCTGCCCTATACGCTGCCAGGAAGATGCCATCATATAGAGCCAGATATCGTGCGGGTAATAGTTGAGCTTGCCTCTGATGTCGTACAATCCCAGATTGTCGTTGAAGATTCTCCCGGACTTGATCGACAGTAACACTTGCTGAGGAAAGCTCAACCAGTCGACGGCACTCAAGTCCTTGCACATATCCACACCCAGATTGTAATCAAAGAAGCCGCTGATAGTGGCAAGCTCGATCCTGTGGTTGATCTCGCCGGCGGGAGCAGGCTTCATCAGTCTCACGCCGATCGGATCAGGTTCGCCAAAACTGGTCGAGTATCCGAGACAATCGGCGGGAAGCTTCTGTCTTAGCGATCGGTCAATTGACGGGGAAAGAGTCTTGTGATCGTCAGCTCTTAGAAACAGAATCAGTCGCGGTCCCCAATCATGATCTTGCGAGAGTACGTCGTCGAACCCAAGGACGTCTGATCCGGGCCCGAGCAGACCGCAGCTATACTCCAAGCGAGGGAAGTCTTCGTGCAGAATCGGTTTGACGTATCGAAAATAGAACTCCTCGCAGAGATCCAGACCACTTATGAAATCTTCCGGTATCACCATCATATTCCTTCTACCTACTCAGTTCCCCCCCAACTGGAGCGCCTACCTCACCACCTCCCAGAAGAACCAGCCGATCATCACACACGCCAGGGCAAACTTCAAGACTCCGCCCAAAACGAACCCGATGAAACTCCCGGTGCCCGCCTTCAAAGCTGTGTGCGAAGGTTTCCCGATAAGCAGCTCTCCCCCGACCGCACCCACAAACGCCCCTACGATAAATCCGACAATCCCCGCGCCCGGAATCAGTAGACCGACGATCATCCCGATGAATGCGCCGACCACCCCCGCCCAGGAGCCGCCCATCTTCTTGACGCCAAACGTTGTCGCAGCCCAGTCGAGCACCAGAGACACACCGGTGATAATCGCGAATATGCCAATCGTGCGACCGTCGACATAATTGAAATTGGTCAGCCACGCAAACAGCAACGCCGTCGCAAACACCAACGGCACTCCCGGCACCGCGGGAAGAATCGTCCCCGCCAACCCGGTGATCATGATCAGCAGAGCCAGTATGAACAACGCGATTTCAATCCCGGCCATCAGACATCTCTCGGGGGAGATTCGTTCATCACTTTCAACGCCGCAGCCTTGCCATCTTTGTCCTGCCCTATATACAGCGTCAGGTGTGGGAAGGGGATCTCGATACCGCGACTATCGAAGGCTATCTTCAATCGTCGATTGAACTCTCGTTTCACGTTCCATTGCTTAATCGGTTTGGTAGTATAACGCGCTCTGACAACTACTGCCGAATCATCGAATCGTTCCAGACCGAGGATCTCGATAGGTTCCAGGATGACCTTGCCGAATATCTCATCCGCACGCAGATCCTGGTCAACCTCGCGCATTACCTCAATGACTTCGTCAACACTTTCACGATAAGATACCCCAATGTCTATCGTACACCGGGAGTACTCCACGGTCATGTTCGTCACGATGTCGATCTTGCCGTTTGGAACATAGTGTACGTTGCCTGAGAGGTCCCGCAGCACCGTGATTCTCAGATTGATACTCTCAACCACACCCGACTTGCCGGCCACTTCAACGACGTCGCCAACACGTATTTCATTGTTCATCATAATAAAGAAACCGCGGATAACATCGGACACAAGATGCTGTGCACCAAACCCGATAGCGATACCTGCCACACCTGCTGCCGCCAGTAGTGGGCCAAGCTGTATGCCGAATTGCTCCAGTAGCAACATCAACCCGAGGGACAGGACAACGATACTGATCACGTAGCGCAACATGGCACCGAGCGTTTCCGCACGCTTCTGTGATTCCCCGTCTTCCTGTCGTTTCTTGTAGGATGCGATCAACCGGCCACCGACCAGCCGCACCGAAATCAACATACCGGAGGTGAAAATAAGAATGACCAACACCTGGAAGCCGCTCGTGCTAAACCAGTCAACTGCTTTGCTCCACATCTCGTGCATATCCATAACTGTCTCCCGGATAGTCCTTGTCTCACTACTTAACGGAACAACCCCCTACAACCACTTGTTCTTTCGAAAGAACACAAGCATCCCGGCTGCTACCGCGATAACAATCCCCCAGAATCCAAGATAACCGTACGGCAGACCCAATTCCGGAAGGTTGAATGAACTGGCCGTCGTATCAAAGTTCATCCCGTACACCCCGGCAAGGAATCCGAGGGGGATGAAAATCGTCGCTATGATTGTCAACACCTGCATGATCTCGTTCATCCGATTGCTGACACGCGTGTGGTACAGATCGAGAAGATTGTTGGTCATATCCCTGTACGTCTCTGCCGTGTCCACTACCTGTATGGCGTGCTCATAGAGATCTCTGAGATAGGGTGAAGTCGATTCCTTGACGAGATCGGAGTCGGTCCTTTCCAATCCGGCCACGATTTCCCGTAACGGCCAAACCGCCTTGCGCAGTAGGATCATTTGCTGCTTCAGGTCACGAATCGTATGGAGGTTCTCCGGCACAGCTCCTGCGGACAATTTGTCGTCTACAGCTTCAATAACGTCGCTGATCTCTTCGAGAGTGACGAAGTAATGATCGACAACAGAATCAATCAGTGCATAAGCAAGATAATCGGACGTCAAAAAGCGCACTCGCGGAATCGTCTTAAGAATCCGTTGCCGCACAGCCGCAAAAGCATCCGAACCTGATTCCTGAAAACTGAGCACCCAGTTGTGGCCGAATACCACACTAACCTGTCGCACTTTCAGCAAACCCGTTTCAGCATCGGCCTGAAGCGACTTCACGACAACCATGATGTGCTCGCCGACATCCTCGATTTTTGGTCGATGACCGGCGTTGACGATATCCTCAAGGGCCAGGGGATGCAGCCCGAAATGCGCTCCGAGTTTCTCAATCACGGCCGTGTCATGAATGCCGCTCAGGTTTATCCAACTCATACTCGGGCTGTCTCTGAAAGGAAAGCACTCCTCAAGATTCGCAGCATGGATTTCTTTGTGCGTGGAGTCAGTATAATCGAGGACCTCCAGCCGTGCTTCACCCTCCCGCTCCTTGCCGACATAGACGACGCTGCCCGGCATCAGTCCTGCCTTCTTGGACGTTCTCCTGGAACGTTTCGCCATCGAGACCTCCTCTTGCCGTCATACGCGGTTCCGGCATCTTGATCTTCGAGCACAGACCGACAGTAACCGGAATAACGCGATTCCGGTCGGTAGATTCAAAGAAAAAAAGGCCGGGGCCGCGTGCCGGGGCCGCCTGCCATTCGCATCATCGTGGGCGGCAGAAACCCGACGAATCGGCGTGTCGTCTCCCCCAGCCTGCCGTATATCGACACAGCTCCCCGTTCAAGCCTGCCCTGCTCTATTGCCCGCATCTTCCGTCAGTTCGGCCGAATTACCCGATCAGCCTCGGCCATAACGGCAACCGTCATATCCATTGAGCCGACCACGCCTATCCGAAGCTGCTCTTTCTTTCCGTAATGATCCAGGCAGGTGCCACACGAGGCAATCTGTGCCCCCTGCTCTTCGAGCGCCTTGAGACTGTCGAGCACATCGCTGCCCTCGGTCGTCAGGTTGATACCGGAGTTCACACACCCCACCATGTCAATCTTCACTCCGGATTTGACGACATGCATCAGGAATCCTTTCATCAGTTTCCGGCCGAGTTCCGGGTCACCGTCCCCCATCTGATCTGAATTCAAGTATAGAAATGTCATGATCTGTTCCTTATGAATTGTAGCAAAAACGTGTCGGTTCATGTTCTCTGGTTTGAAGAAAATACGCAAGCATGAAATGAAACACGATCCTAGGCTAAACGGAAATCTTTTCCGTTGCATCGCGTTGACGACAAGGGTATCTTTTTTGTGTGGGGCTGACAACTGGGAGGCAAATCCGCGTGCACTATCCATAACGCGACATAGCAGTCGCTGACAGAATCTCATACAGAATCATCCAAGGCACTATCGTTCTCTGAGACACATTTCCCGCCTCATGGCAGCGGGGATTAGCGGTTTCGGAGATAGGCACTACACCTAGTAGGGTTGCGGAGTTTTCTCTCCACAGACAGGCACAGGAAAGGAGGTAATGACCGAAGGGTAGATACGATTGCATCCACCTGATTACTTTTGGCACTTGTTTTTTCGGAACCTGAATTGTCACATGGAGGATGTCTAATGTTTGTTAAGAATTTATTACGCTCGGGCTTTGTCCTAGCGGTACTCACTGTAGCCCTTCTGATGATAGGCTACACGCCGGCGTCGGCGCTGACGCCCCCTATCGACGACTCGCTGGTCTTTCAACTTACGTCAAGTGACACAGCAATGGCCCCGGAAGCGATACCAGCAGGCGATGGGGATACACTTATCGTTGTTCAATTCGGCATCGCCAGGGGCGGCAGCACTCGAATGATGGAATTCATCGAGGGGTCGGTGGCGTATGACACTGATGAAGTCACGTTGATTGGCGTCGAGGTCGATACCGCCGTCTGGCCGTACGACTTCAAGGACACCGTGATAACGGAAGGGGATGACACTCACACGAGATTGACGTTCACTGACACGTCTGGCACCGGTGTAGGAACCAGCGACACTCCTGAGACGTTCGCGACTCTTACGTTTAAGGTCAACTGCGGAGGAGAGGCCGGGACATCGCCGATCACCTTTTTGGGAGGTGCCGGTGAAAACAACCGAGTCCTATACGTAGGGCTGCCAACCGGCCACTATCCCGGCTCTACCGCAAACACTGTCGCCGCCAAGACACTGTACGAGGCAACTTACAGTATTCATAATGCGATCTTCACCGGCTGCATAGGTGACACGGTAGATGTGCCGGTCTACCTTGAAAGTAATGCTCGCAGCTACTCAGGCTGCATGAAGATTAACTTCCAATCATCGAAACTAGAGTATGTGGGATATATAGATGGAGATTACCCGATTTCGGGAGTCACCAATTGGGGTGACACGACCTTAGGAGCGGATTATCAAAACATGACCGGCATGCCAGCATTCACCACGGAGGATACACTGTTCACTCTCCAGTTTGTTCTCCAACCGGATATGTGGGGTGACACCACCGGGCTGGATTTCGTGGAATCCGTCCAGCACCCCTTCTTTCCCAGGTGTGACGGTCCCAAGAGCGTAACCTGGAACAACGGAACCATCAGTTCGGGGGATTTCGCCCCACCCGCCGACGACTACCTCACGTTTGCTCTTGAGAGCGACACGGCAATGCCACCGGTGGTCTGTCCGGATGACGATACTCTCCTTGTAATCCCGTTCAGAATCAAGAAAACGAATGCCGGGCCGGGCAGCGTAGTGGAGTCAGCCAAGGCTTATATCGCCTACGACTCTGACAAACTGACGCTCGTCAGTACGGCAGCTGATGAAAGCGTATGGCCGTATTCGTTTGGTGACACCACGGTGTCCGAGGGGGACACTACCTTTGTAGTGCTTTCTTTCGATGCCCCCCCGGATTCCGGAATCTTACTGACTAGCTCCTACCAAACGTTTGGTAACCTCACCTTTAAACTCAATTGTGTAGCAAACGGTGATTCAGCGTACGTAGATTTCGGCGATGGCTATGATCGCAACTGGATTGACTTTGGAGGCGATTCCGCTTTCGCACCGGGGACTTTCGAGAGTACTTTCGCTCATTCGGAACTCTGGGTGGCTAGTCTGACTATTCCCCATGATACGATTACCGTCTCCGCTGGTGATACGGTCAGGGTTCCGGTTAGTCTCAAAAGCAACTTCCGGGCCTACTGGTATGAGGTGTGGATAGATCACGACACAGCAAAGCTGGAGTATCTGTCCTGTGATCTGCCGGCAGCGGAATACGGATGGCTGGGAGTCGGTGCGTACACTCGAAGCGACACCGCCATCGTCATGAACCTCACGACGAATTTCTCGATTGATTCCATTTACTACCCCGCACATCTCGACGAAGACGTGCTCTATACGGTCAATTTCCTGGCAAAATGTGACCTATGGAACGACTCCACTTTGCTGTCATTCATGGACACTACTTTCTGCGTTACGAAGTGCATGCAGGCTGACGTGGCCGATTCCCTTGTCGATGGCAGCATTACTGACGAACCTGCAGCGAAGTATCTCGCCGAATTCAGCGGTGATCCTGTCGGAAAGCTGGATGTCATGACGTGGGATATTCTGCTGTCAAGCACCTTCTCCGCTGGTGATGCGACGACTTCTCACGGTGATACGGGTGTGGTGGTCAACGTCAATCTGCACGACAGTACGGAATATGAGGGCTACTCCTCCCTTAACGACTCCTTGTCCTTTGCATATCGAATGCTGAATTTCCGCAATGTGTCTTTGATCCAAATAGCCGACTCGTCGCTTGGCAACAACGTCGGACCGGGAGATACACAGGACATGGTTCAACTCGAAGTAGAGCTTATCGGAGACATCTCCACAACGCCTACCTGGTCTGCACCGTATATTCTTGATGTACCTGAATTCGTTGTTAGCAATGCCGCGTCGCTCACAGACGCCAGAGTGACTGATGCACAGTGCGACGGAACGGCCGATTCCGCCAGCGGAATGCTGACCTGGAGTCCCTTTGATACCGCAATTGCTGCTGTCTGCCAGTTCTACAATACTTCGGACATAACTTACAAACCCAAGACTGAGACTATCGAAATCTGGGTTCGCTCCAACGTTGATGCTGGTGCTTTTGAGGTCAAGGTGACGGTCGATACCAACAACTATCTCAGTGTTGTCTCGACAGAGACCGGCGTGAGTGACAGTGCGGTGGGACGTCGCGCAGTATTACTGTCTACCGGCATGGGATTCGCGGGATGCGCCAAAGACGGCTCAGTGAAGCTTGCCGAGGTTAGGCTCACCCAACGGGTCATGCTATTGGGTGCCTACGCGTACCTGACGTACTCCGATATGGAGGGAACCAAGTCTGCTGCCGGACATCATGAGATGTACACTGACTATTCGGTGGGGGCTGTGAGGTTTGACTGTGGTTTCTGGAAACCCGAGTCTGACGGCCTCCCAACAGTATTCGCACTCAGCCAGAACTACCCCAACCCGTTCAATCCGACAACCGTGATCAGTTTGGCACTGCCTGAGGCCTCGGATTGGAGCATTGAGATTTTCAACATCCTCGGCCAACGAGTGGAGCGGTTCGAAGGTAGCTCTGAGCCGGGTACGGTCGAAGTACAATGGGACGGTTCGCAAGTTGCATCCGGTGTGTACCTCTATCGAGCAACCGCCGGTGAGTTCCGCGAAACCAAAAAGATGCTTCTTATGAAGTAAGTCGATTCGTTCGCTTTGTTGATTCTGTCAAGCGGCCCTGTCAGTCACCTGACGGGGCCGTTTCTTGTGAGTCTCACAGGCGAGCCAGTCCGAAGCCCGCCGTCAGACGATCACCTCTATATCGGCGACATCATATAGTTCGAGCCAGTCCTCCCGGAGAATCCCGTACCGCAGCTCGTCTTCGAACTCATCCTCGGCGTTGCGACTGTACCCGCGCAATGTCCCTTCAAACCGAAAGCCCTTCGTCTTCTCGATCGACCGGCGCGATGCGTTGTTGGACACAGCACACCCTGTCTCTACGCGATTCAATCCCAGCAATTCAAACGCAAGATAGAGCAGTGCGGGCTTGCATCCCGGAGCGACCCCCTTCCCCCGCATGTGCGGCAGGGTGTCAGCACCGGTGTAGCCTCGTTTGTGTTCGAAACTACTGATGCCAAGAAGGCACAGCCCGGCCGGCTTGCCTTTGAGTTCAACGAGGAAACCGTACTTGGTGCGTCGACCTTCGTCGTCAAATCGAGGGACACAGCTTCGATGAAGCTCGCCGAGGAAATAGTCAGACTCATCGTAGTCACGGAGAAGACTGTCGACGCGCGAGACGTCGATATCGTTGATGAGATGCAAGGCCAACTCGCGGGCGCGTAAGCCGTTGAATTCGGGAACGAATGGACTACTCAACTGACTCAGACTATTTCAGTGAGCAGCTCATATCCTGCCCGCAGCACATCGGCGACTTGATTTTGCCGTGTCCGTTGGGACATTCGGAGACTTGGACTTCCGTGCCGTCGTCCAGTTTCAGCGTATTGTTAACGAGCGGGGCGTCGCATTTGGCGCAGGTAGCGTTGACTGCCATACCACATTTCGGACATTCGTACGTTGCCATGTTGATTCCCTTTCCAATTCATCGAAGATACAAAACTTGGTTGTTGCTAATAGTAACCTAAACAAGGGAACGGCGAAAGAGTTTCATGAAGATGGGGGGGGGGACGAAGAACAAGTCAATCCTACCGGTCCTCCCCCGAACGTTTGGATGAAAGGTTATTCTGACAGAGACCAGCAAAGAGCGACGCACACCACAGTTACGGAGAGCCGAAGTATTGCCTTAGCATGGGGTCTGTACAGAATTTTGTGTAAGCAGCCTTTTCACGGTTGTCAGATTCTTCCCTCAAACATGATGCTGAAGTGGTTGAGTGCCGCCACCCAGTCTTTGATCGGTCGTTTCCACTTCATCGAGATTCTCTGTATCGCCAAATACAGCACCTTCCTCACCGAGTCGGCGGTCGGAAACGAGCCGCGATTTCTCGTAACTTTCCGCAGCTGAGCGTTCATCGATTCAATCGCATTAGTCGTATAGATAACTTTCCGAATCGCCGGCGGATAGTCAAAAAACGGAATGATGTTCACCCAGCAGGATCGCCACGAGCGCGCGATTTGCGGGAAGCTGTCCTCATACCGGGCCTCAAGCGCGGCCAGGGCCTCCTCGGCGGCCTCCACGTTGGGCGCCGAATAAACACTCTTGAGATCGGCGGCCACCGCCTTGCGCTGTTTCCAGGAGACATACTTCAGCGAGTTGCGCACCATGTGCACGATGCACAACTGCACCTGCGCCTTCGGATAGGCCGCCTCGATCGCGTCGGGGAAACCGCTCAGACCGTCCACACAGGCAATCAGGATGTCCTGCACCCCACGGTTCTTCAACTGGGTCAGCACGTTCAACCAGAACTTGGCCCCCTCGTGCTCGCCGACCCACAACCCCAGTAACTCCTTGCCGCCCTCACGGTTGATCCCCAGAGCCAGATACACTGCCTGGTTCTTGATCTGCCCGCTGTGACGCATCTTCAGGTGGATGGCATCAAGGTACACGATCGGATACACCGGCTCCAACGGACGGTTCTGCCACGCCGTCACCTCCTCCAAAACTGCGTCCGTCACCGCCGATATCAACGCCGGCGACACGGCCGATCCGTACATCTCCTCAAGATGACCCTGGATATCACGGGTCGAAAGCCCACGAGCATACAGCGCCAGTACCTTGTCGTCGAAACCCGGCAGGCGACGCTGATGCTTTTTGACCAGCTGTGGCTCGAACTGGCCGTTGCGGTCCCGGGGAATCGCTAAGTTCACATCCTCGGCCCCGGTCTTAACTGTCTTGGTGGTCTTGCCGTTGCGGGAGTTGCCGCTGTTGCGGCCCTCGGGGGCTTTGGGGGGGTAGCCCAGATGGTGCGTCATCTCGCCTTCGAGGGCGCGTTCGTAGACGCGTTTCGTAAGCGCTTCGAGAAGACCGCCCTCGCCGACTATCTCCTCGGGCGTCTTCCCGGCGATCATTTCATCGATAAGCTTGTCTGCATTGTCGAGCTTCTTGGCCATGCGTATCCTCCTTCAATCCAATATACATCATGGCCGCTTACACAAAAATACTTACATGCCCTTAGCATGTCCCCGATACTGCTGAGTTTCTGGGACCTTGCTTCAGCCTTGATCATTCCTATATCTCCATATTCAACAGTATACTTTTTCGTACTCTTCATTCTGTTCAAGAGGCTGGTGGCATCCGAAGAGTAGGGGCAAGTAGCCCAATACTCGAAGTGGATATCTCTATCTCGGTACTCGCTTATGGAGGTAAGCCAAGAGCGTATTCTTTTTATCTTACGTTTCCAATCCTCAATGGCTGCCTCGTCGATTACCTGATGGGAATTATACCCCTTGCACTCATAGAACCGGAGTTCTCTCTTCCCAATTGCACAAAAGACATCGATTTCAGCTTGTTTACCTTCAACGGACCTGATCTTCTTCCCAATTTCTATAAAGCAACCGTATTTGGAATGAACAATTGCACCACACAACAACTCGAACAATGCACCTCGAATGGTGTGGGTTCTTCCTTCAAACTTGCTGACCGCTGAAATCAATTTAACAATCTCTTTATCGCTCTTCGCAGAAACTGCACTCCCAAAGTTTGTTAGCGTATCCTTGAGATCATCGATCAGTTGTTGGACATCTTCTCCGAAGAGGTTTCCCGGAGTTGTAACAAGGATGTTAGACCCTATGGCCATTTCAAAGGCCTCTGTCGTGAAACTGTTCCCGATTAGAATGGGGAAGAATCTTCCTGACTTGTATTGGCTGCGACAGGCTTTGAACTTCTTCATGAAAAACGTGATGTGATCTGGTCCTATGTCATACTGCGGCAATATATCGACAACCGTGAATGCCGGGGTGACCCCATCTTCCCTAATCTGCATCAAAGGGAACAAGTAGGTTGGTGCTGTTAGATCCCAGTAGTAGGAATTGAAATCATGGTTCTGTCTGATAGAATTGAAGGATCCGAACCTATTTCGCTGCAACCACTGACGCACTCCGCCAATCAAGACATTCTGCAATGTCTCGAGCACCCCAGGTTTGATATCAGAATACAGAGCATCGGTCTCCAATTGGCTATGCAATTCAACAACATCAACGGCTTCTTCTGTTTTCCTAAACAATAGTTTAGATCGGGTCAGTTCGACCAAGAGCCTGTCGAAGTTCTTGTGCTTCTTGCGCTTCTCGGGAGCGCCTGACAGAACACGGAACCTTTCCAGAGATACTTTGCCTCCCCACAATGCCAACGCCGAAATGGCCCCAAAATGAACCGATTCGGTTTCCTTCAGGGCTTCAAGGAGATTCTCGAAGTAGACGGACGTCTCGAACTGATCTTCAATATACAGAAACCGTTCCCTGTTAGGAAACAGGTTCCCTGCAAGTCGTTTCACCACTCCCTTCTGTCTAGAAATGGCCTTTCTGGCGGCTTCATCTGACATCCCGGTCTTCATCAATTCCGTTTTTATCGCAGAAGACAGTAGCGGTCCATTTCTTCTTAGAAGTCCAATGATGTCGATGTCACACCCCGCTATTTATAACATTCTATACACAGTGGTCTGGACTATTTTTCGAGCGCCCCTATCTCCCAGCGTCGCAACACCTTAAGGCAAGAGGGCAATATCTCTTTGTCACGCCCGAATATTGGCTTCTCATCTGGTGGCCCATCGGCGTCAATTCTCCCTGTACCTGGATACTGCTTCAGAAATGGGGTATAGAGTTGTGATGGCCTCCACCAGGATATCATATTTAACGCTCACCTTGCCAAGTTCCAGCGCATGACACCCTGGAACCAGTGATACAGCCTGACCATCATCGATGTTGCCTCCACGTAACTCCTTGTCTAAGTGGTGGATCGTGTTCCTCATCTTCGAGATGTCCTTCGAGAGACGGTTTGACAAGACGTTCTTCGACGAAGAATAACACTTGATCAGGGACGGAGGCGAATCCTTGTACTTGATCACCCCGGTCGCCATCGCTTCTGCTCTGTAAATGGACTGCACACATAGCTCGAACTGTCCACAAGCAGTTTCCAAACTACCCCACGCCAGGTGTTCATGTGTATTGGCGAAGTCCTCCATAGCAGCCCTGCCCGCCTCGTACGATCTGATTGCTTGGTCAACAAGTCGTATGAAGTTCATTGAAAGCCCGTAGGCGACACGGTCTTGCGGTCCTGCTTTCTGGAATATCCTCCTCATGAAGAATCCACCCGAGAGCTTCCGCAGCTTGGGTAGAGCATGAGCATCGAAAACTTCTTCCTTCTTCATTGCATCCCTCTCCTGAATTCGATTGTCCCGGCCGTCGACGCCTTGTAGCCCCTCGAATGGGGCGATGAATCCATGACCATTCTACACTCAACGACGACTATAATCCAGCACAATATCTTGTTTGCCACGATTCGGTTATAGATATCGTAGGTCAGGTTGCTTGCAACCTGACATTTCCATTACTTCATTCGCCGTAATCTCGTCCGCCTTCATGCTTCAGTCGTCCCCAATCAGGCTGATACACGCCTGCATCCAGCCACCTGTGATATGAAGACCACGCCCATTCTTGAGGTCCAAGATATCGTAGGTCAGGTTGCTTGCAACCTGACATTTCCATTACTTCATTCGCCGTAATCTCGTCCGCCTTCATGCTTCAGTCGTCCCCAATCAGGCTGATACACGCCTGCATCCAGCCACCTGTGATATGAAGACCACGCCCATTCTTGAGGTCCAAGTGACAACCCATGCTTCACGGGATTGTAGTGTATGTAGTCCAGGTGTCGATTGAAATCTTCTTGATCCCTGACGATATGGTCCCAGAAACGATGTTGCCAGATGCGACCACGGCGACTTCGGCTATAGCATACAGCACTAAGCTTTCTCTTGAAGCGGTGCAATGTACCAGAAAGAGGATTGTCGCCTAACTCAATGATAGCGTGCAGATGATCCGGCAAGACAACCCAGGCCGGAACCTTCACGCCGAGATAACGAATGTGTCTGCGGGCCGCAATCAACGGACGGATCAGTTCAGTTAGAATAGGGCGTCGATCCAGAGTTACGCAGGTTACAAAGACCGGCCGGTTCAGAGGGTCAAACCGCCTAAGCTTCGACATATCGTCCTTCCCCCAGAGATTATCATATCATGATAGAAGATAATCATGCATCTGTCAGGTTGCAAGCAACCTGACCTACGAGTTGTCACTGGAGCTTCATTCACCCCACCCGAGGCACGGGTAGGCCATCAATGAGATCACTGATGTCGGGGAACTCGTTTTCAGACAAAAAAATATACGCCATCAAGGACTCGAACCTTGGACCCGCTGATTAAGAGTCAGCTGCTCTACCAACTGAGCTAATGGCGCATACTCAAAAACTTTTTATGAGGGTGGAAGGATTTGAACCTTCGACAGCCTGCTTAAAAGGCAGGAGCTCTACCCCTGAGCTACACCCCCATAGACCCTCATACAGGGTAAATCCTTTGGGGGTATATATATGATGACCTTGACTCAAAAAGTCAAACGATTTCTCAAGGTCACAGGCATTTGATTGCGTCACCTCAGGGGCAGGCCCACTACCTTTTCTTGCCGGTATCCCTCCGATCCAGAATATGTTCATTAACAACTGGCCTCCTTTTGGCCTGAATCGGCGGACAGTCGGCAGACTTTTGTCCTTCCGTTTGACATTACGATGACAACCGGTCATTCCATTGAGGTTAATTGGGCTCAAGGTCAAACACAGGCCTTTATGCATGCCCCACATGCATTTCTCCTCCTTAGGAACCCGGAAACGCCCTCCTCCCCAAGAGGGCGTTTATTATTTCGAGAGCATCTCCCCGGATAGACACAAAAAAAGCCCGCCAAAAGGCGGGCTTTGTACTCTGGAACATCGAAATCTCGCGCTATTTCACCTGGCGGATGAAATCCAGTTCGAATATCAAGTTCTGCTTGCCCGGAAGCGGCGGACGGCCCTTTTCTCCGTATCCAAGCTGCCACGGGACATACAACAGGCGTGTTCCACCCTCTTTCATCCCGACCATGCCGTCAGACCAACCCTTTATCAAACCCTGGCCGATCGTGCAGGTGAATGTCTTTCCACGGTCTTTAGAACTCTGAAACCGCTTCCCCTTCACGAGGCCGGTCGAGTCGGCAAACCAGAGCGTGTAATGACACTCAGCCTTCATTCCGTATTTGGCCACCACACCTTTGCCCACCACCAAATCCTGATAGCGAACACCGGATTCGGTCGTAAACATCTCAAGTTCTTTGGCTTCTTTGGTCTCTTTGACCTTTTCGACCTTCTCAGCGTTCTCGCCTTCGTCAACGTGAGTCGGGTCATCGGCCTTTTTGATTTTCACTCTTTTTTCGGCCTTTGGCTTAACAACCTCGGACTTCTCGCCCGCCATGACGCCCGTCGCCATCAAAGCCAGCGCAATCAGCAATACTACAAGCACTCTCATGAGTCTTCTCCTGTTCTATTCCTTCAGTCAGCTTGCCCGTTTCAGTTTATACCATAATCGTCTCTTCGCGTTTCGCACCGGTCGACACGAGGAGAATCTTCACGTCCAAATCGTTAGCGATAAAGTTCAGGTACTCCTGCGCCTTCTCCGGAAGATCCCCAAACGCGGTCAATCCGGTAGCGTCGGCCTTCCAACCCGGCAGCGTCTCGTACACCGGCTTGACATGCTGCAACTCCGACAGATCAAGCGGCACCTGATCGAGCCTTTTGCCGTCGAGTTCATACGCCACACAAACCTTGATCTCGTCCATATCATCGAGCACGTCGAGCTTGGTAACGGCGATAGAATCCACACCGTTGATCCGCACCGCGTGCCTGAGCGCCACCAGGTCAAGCCAACCGCAACGACGCGGACGGCCGGTAGTGGCCCCGAATTCATCGCCGGTGGCACGCATCTTCTCGCCGGTATCATCAATAAGCTCGGTCGGGAACGGGCCGGTACCCACACGTGTCGTGTATGCTTTGATCACGCCCACGACTTCGTCAATCATCTTGGGACCGATTCCCAAACCGGTCAGCACGCCGCCGGTTGTTGTATTGGAAGATGTCGCGAAGGGATACGTACCCAGGTCAACGTCGAGCATAACGCCCTGCGCTCCTTCGTACAGAATAGCCTTGCCAGCCTTGTAGGCCTGGAACAGCTCATAGGAGACATCGACCACCATCGGTTGAATCATCTTTGCCAATTCGAGCAACTCGGCGTAGGTACGATCAAGATCGGCACGCTCATCGGTGGAACCGTCAAAATACTTGGCCTTAATCTTGCGCTGATAGTCCAAACGGGCTTTCAGACGACTCGGGGCAAACAAATCAGCGACACGGATGCCGTGGCGGGCAACCTTATCGACATATGCCGGTCCAATGCCGCGCCCGGTAGTACCGATGGAGCCCGTGCCTCGAGCCTGTTCCTGGTAGGCGTCGATCAGCTTATGATACGGCAGAACCATGTTGGTGGCCGGCGAGATGAATAGCCGTCCCTTGTATTCGATTCCCTTTTCATCGAGAAACTCAAGTTCCTCTTTGAACCCGAACGGATCGAGCACAACACCGTTGCCGACATAACACTTCTTGCCCGGCTGGATGATTCCCGAGGGTATCAAGTGCAGGACGTATTTTTTGTCGCCCACCACAATCGTGTGGCCGGCGTTTGCACCTCCCTGGAAGCGCGCGATAATGTCTGCCTGCGCCGCGAGAAGATCCACAATCTTGCCCTTGCCTTCATCGCCCCATTGACAGCCTACAACAACTCTGTTCTTACCCATTCCGCTTAGCCTTTGTTCTGCTCTGTATGTTCGCTCACCAATTCCTGAATGGCACTCATCAGTTCATGCTTACCAATCGGAGTGACCACTGAAAACGGGATGACTGCCACCCCGAGTTCCGATTCAACCAGTTGAACCTTTCGATTCAGTTTGTCTTTATTCAGCTTGTCTGCTTTTGTGAGAACCACCAGCACGGGAAGCTGCCGACCGGCCAGCCATTGTATCAGTTCCCAGTCTTCGGGAGTGGGATCACGACGGCTGTCCAGTAACAGGACGAGGCCTATCAGGCGCTCTCCATTAACCAAATAGTCCTCGATCATCCGGCCCCATTCAGCCCGCATCGACTTGCTCACCTTGGCGTATCCGTAACCGGGCAGGTCCACCAGGTAATACCGGTCGTCGATCTTGAAGAAATTCAGCGATCGCGTCCGACCGGGCGTCTTGGAAACCTTGGCCAGCTTCCTCACCCCGACAGCATTGTTAAGCAGCGAGGATTTGCCCACATTAGACCGTCCGGCTACAGCAATCTGCGGCCGCCGGTCAGAGGGAATCTGCTCCAGCTTGAAAAACGAGCCGATGAATTTCGCCTCGGGGTCTTTGAAGGCTATGGTGCTCTCTCCCGTCTACCTGTATCCAATACTCGTCAGGCGCGATTCCGCGCCCTAGCGCAGTCCGGCCGCCTGACGATTGACAGTTCTCTTGTTCTTTTTCACGTACGGCGATTTCGTAAGTGCCAGATTGACCACTTCGGAGATACGCTTGACAAAATGAAGAGTCAACCCTTCCAACAATTCCGGCTGCAACTCAGCTACATCCTTTTCGTTCCGGGCCGGCAAAATGACCTCGCAAATGCCCATCCGTTTTGCTGCCAGAAGCTTCTCGTTCAACCCGCCGATAGGCAATACGTCGCCGGTCAACGTGATCTCGCCTGTCATGGCAATATCCGTCCGCGAGGGTATCCCCGTCAGACTCGACAGCAATGCCGTTGTCAACGTCACCCCTGCCGAGGGACCGTCTTTCGGCACAGCACCTTCGGGTATGTGAACGTGAATTTCCTGCTTCTCAAAGAAATCATCCTTCAGACCGAACTGTGTGGCGTGATTGCGTATATACGACATCGCCGCCATTGCCGACTCGCGCATAACATCGCCCAGCGATCCGGTGAGCGTCAGTTTCGACCGCCCCGGCATCGGAATGACCTCAACCGGCAGGATTTCTCCGCCGACTTCAGTCCAAGCCAGGGCTATTGCATAACCGACAGTCGGAGTCGATTTGATATTTGTGTCGATGTATTGCCGTTTGCCCAGCAACTTATGGACTTTTGCCGTGTTCACTACCAGTTTGCGAATACGTTTTCCCTCGGCGATGGTCAGCGCAACTTTCCTCAGCAGCGAACCGATCTGACGGTCCAGCTCACGCACGCCGGACTCGCGGGTGTAATAGCGAATGATCTCAAATATCGCCTCCTCACGCGCGTCGATTGTCACTCGATCGAGGCCAATTTCCGTACGAAGTTTCGGCAGGAGAAAATCACGGGCGATAGCCGCCTTTTCAAAATCAAGATACCCCGGCAGCCTGATGATCTCCATACGGTCACGCAGCGGAACCGGGATACTGGCGGTTGAGTTGGCCGTTGTCACGAACAGCACATCCGACAGATCATACTCGACTTCAAGGTAGTTGTCAGTGAATGTCGAATTTTGTTCCGGATCAAGCACCTCAAGCAACGCCGCACCCGGATCGCCACGGAAGTCACGTCCGATCTTGTCGACCTCGTCAAGGAGGAAGACCGGGTTGCTGGATTCCGCCTTCTTCAGCGACTGAATGATCCGCCCCGGCATCGCACCGATGTACGTCCGGCGATGTCCCCTGATTTCAGCCTCGTCATGGATGCCGCCCAGAGACATGCGCACAAACTTGCGTCCCATCGAGCGAGCAATTGACCGGCCAACAGAGGTCTTCCCGACCCCTGGAGGGCCAACCAGACAGAGGATCGGCCCCTTGACCTTCTTGGCCAGCCGAATCACGGCCAGGTGTTCGAGAATACGCTGTTTTGGCTTTTCCAAACCGAAATGGTCACCGTCGAGAATCGACTTTACCTCGGCGAAATCCATACGATCTTCGGTAGTATCCGTCCACGGTAATGCGAGCAGCCACTCGACATACGACCGTACAACGCCGGCTTCGGCAGAGTACGGGTGCATTTTGGACAGCTTGCGGATTTCTTCTTCAGCTTTGGCCACCACCCTGTCGGGGTAGCTGCCGGTATCAAGCTTGGTATAGAGGTCTTCAACCTCGGCCCCGGAATCATCGTTCTGGCCCAGTTCGTCTTTGATCGCCTTAAGCTGCTGTTGAAGATATACTTCACGCTGCCCGCGGGACATGGATTCACGCACCGTGCCATCAATCTTGTGCTCGATATTGAGAATCTCGATCTCTTCCTTGAGTATCTCGGAGAGCACGAGAAACTCCTGCTTGACCGTTCTCGTTTCGAGCAACCGCTGTTTGGTCTCTATCTTATGCAGCAAGTGCGCGGCAATTGTATCCGCCTGCTGCTCATAAGCATCGATCGAGGCTATCGACACCAGCACCTCGTCAGGAATGCGCCGGTTGAGACGAACGTACTCGGAGAACTGCTCAGAGACGGCCCTGGAAAGCGCTTCTGTCTCCTGGTCAAACTTCTCCCCGCCGTGACGGATCATCGCAATCTTGGCGGTCATGAACTCGCCCGAAGCGGAGAGAGTCACGATCTCCGCACGAACCATGCCCTCGACCAGCACCTTAAGCGTGCCGTTCGGCATCTTCATGACCTGAAGAATGCGGGCGACAATCCCGAACTCGTACAGATCGTCTGCCTCGGGATTGTCCACGGTCGAAGACTTCTGAGCCACGAGCAGCACTTGCTTGTCATGAATCATCGCTTCCTGAAGCGCCTTGACGGTGAACTCACGACCAACCAGCAGCGGATATATCATGTGCGGAAAAACCACCACGTCGCGCAGCGGAATCACCGAAAGCCGAGGACGCACCTCGATCTTTTCCGAATTATAGTCGAGCTTCATCTATCTGCCCCATTCATCTGTAGTTTCAAGCCGGAAATCGCTCCGGGCAAACCTTAAACTATACGGACAATACTCTGTCAGGGAAAGGACTTTTTGGCTCTCAACCGGGCCGTTCCAGCCTCGTTTGTAATGCGATGTCGGGAAAGACCTTAAGTCGACTTCGGAGACGTTTTCAGCGTTCAAGTGAACTGACGACAAGCCAGAAAATCACGAGAAGGGCGGCAAGGATCGATATGAGTAGATACTGGCGCGGACTGTACTTTGAATGCGGCAGTTCAGACACTTCCGCCGCGGCCAGACCGAGTGCCTTGATCTCACGGAGCGTGATCAGAAGTTCCTCGACACTTCCGAACCGGTCAGCCGGAGTCTTAGATAGTAGCTTCCCGATCAGAAGGCGGGCATCAGAGGGGATAAGATTCGCAGGAGCTTCGTCAAAACTGACTGACTCGGTGAGTATCATCTCCCTGAGCTTAGCCGGGTCGTCATCGGCGAACACGGGCACTCCGACGAGAGAGTGGTAGAGGACCGCGCCGAGCGAATACAGATCGCTCTGCTCGGTCTCCGTTTCTCCCTGGAGAATCTCTGGCGCTACAAACGCGATGTCTTTGCCAGCCACCGCGAGACCACAGTCGGTCAATTTCACCCCTCCTTTGGAGGAGATAATAACGTTCTCAGACGTGAGATTGCCGTGAAAAATGTCCCTGTCGTGCAGGTTCCTCAGCGCCTCTGCCAGCGAGATGGCGACAACTAGAATGCTCCGGTAATCGTGTGCCCGTTTCGAAACGAGCTTGCCTATCGAAACTCCTTCGACAAACTCTCGCACCACAAACCGCTTGTCGCCATCCTGTTCGACAGAATAGACCTCGGCCAATACGGAGTCTTCGATCTTTGCAAGAGTATCAATCTGCGCACGAAAAGCCGACAGCCAGACCTCATCCTGTGCGCGATCCGGATCGAGCAGCTTCAACACAAACACCCGCTGGAGCCCCGAATCCAGAGCCAGAAACGCCTCGCCGTTTTTGCCCTCGCCGAGTTTCTCGGTGATGTCGAAATGCAGCAGGCTGGTCATGAAAGGACTCCCATAAACAGAATAAAACGCCGCCAAGGAGAATCAACGCAAACTAAAAACCGCCCCTAGACTGTAAGTAATGCGCATTCCTTGAATCGAATCGACTAACCCACCACCTTGAGTTTAGCGAATTTCGCCATGATCCTTTTGACCCCGATTCCGGAGAACATGATCTCAAGCCGCATCGACTCCCCGAACCCCTCGGTCTTGATTATCTTGCCGCGACCAAAGGTCGGGTGCGCCACAATCCGCCCCGGCTGCATGATCTCGTCCTCTTCGTAAACATAGTGCATACCTGTCTGTGTCGATGCCGGCTGTCTCGCCGCCGCCCCGGCTGCAACCTGCCCGTTGTCGTAGACCGCACGACGTCGCTGCTGCATGTCGCGAATCTCCATCAACTCCTTCGGTATCTCTTTGATGAACCGCGAAGGAATCGACTCTACCTCGCCGAACCGGAACCGACTCCCGGCTGACGTCAAAAACAGTTTCTTGCGGGCACGCGTCGCACCAACATAAAACAACCGTCTCTCCTCTTCCAACTCCGCCGGCTCGGTAGTTGCGCGCTGAAGCGGGAACAGACCCTCTTCCAACCCGGCCAGAAACACCGTCTCGTACTCAAGTCCCTTCGCGGCGTGGATAGTCATAAGCGTGACTTTGTCGTCGATCTCTCGGTACTGATCCAGATCGGTAAACAGCGAAATCTCGGCCAGGTAGTTTTCGAGTCGCGCTTCAGCATTGGTCTTTGAATACTCAGCCGTACCTTCAATGAACGCTTCGACGTTGTCGACTTTGGTCTGCCCGATAATCAAGTCCTCGGCACGAAGTTCATCTATCAACTCCAGCTCGGTCACCAGATCCTGGGTCAGCAAATCTATCGGTTCCGTGCTTTTCTTCTCACGGTACTTCTCGATCAACGCCACAAACGGCTCCATCCGCTTGAACTTGCCCGACAATTCTGGATACAGAATCGCGTTTTTGGCAATGTCGTACATCGGCACACTATGCTTGCGGGCCAGATCCGCTATTTGCAGAATCGTAATCTTCCCCAGCCCTCGTTTCGGGTAGTTTATCACCCGCTGGAACGAGACATCATCCGCCGCGTTTGCAATCAGCTTGAGATACGCCATCAAATCTTTGATCTCTTTGCGCTGGTAAAACGCCACCCCTCCCACTATCTGGTACGGCATATTCTCGCGACGAAACTGCTCCTCAAACGGTCTCGACTGGGCATTGGTGCGGTACAGCACGACGTTCTGCCGCAGGCAGCATTCTTCCAGGCGCTGTTTGATCTGACTCACCACCATCACCGCCTCGTCCTCGGCCGAATCTACCAGAAACAAATCGAGCTTTTCGCCCCCCTGCTGCGAGGTCCAGAGCTTCTTCCCCTTGCGCATCTGGTTGTTCTGGATTACGTGACCGGCCGCATCGAGAATGATCTGTGTCGAGCGATAATTCTGCTCCAGCCGAATGATTTTCGCCCCCGGGAAATCCTTCTCGAAATCGAGAATGTTGCGAATGTCGGCACCGCGCCAACCGTAAATCGACTGATCCTCATCACCGACCACACACATATTCTGATGTTCACCCAGCAGATGCTTCAACAGCAGATACTGAATGTGGTTTGTGTCCTGGTACTCGTCGACCATCAGATACCGGAACCGATTGCGGTAGCGCTCGCCGATCTGCTCGTTGGATTTCAAGAGCACGACAGCGTTGAACAGGAGGTCATCGAAATCCATCGCATCACAGGCCCGCAGTCGACGCTGATACAGCTCGTACAGTTGAGCGGTCCGTGACTCGAAGTACCCCGAAGCACTCGAAGCAAACGCCTCCGCACTCACCATGCGGTTTTTGGCGTCGGAGATCTTGCGAAGCTGCCCTTTGGCAGGGAACTGCCCCTCCGCAAAACCGAGTTCTTTGATGGCGTTCTTGACCAGAGTCAGCGAATCTGATTGATCGAATATCGTGAAATTCGTTCCGTAACCGAGCGCTTCCGCCTCGCGGCGCAAAAGTCGAGCGCAGAACGAATGGAAGGTCGACACGCTCATCTGGTCCATCGAACAACCCATTTGCGCAGCCACACGTTCTTTCATCTCCCCGGCAGCTTTGTTCGTAAACGTCACGGCGAGAATCTGATACGGATCAGCCAGTCGCTCGGTAAGAAGATAGGCCAGCCTGCGGGTCAATACGCGCGTTTTGCCGGAACCCGCTCCGGCTATTACCAGCAAAGGACCATCGGTGGTGGTGACGGCCTCGCGCTGGGCGTCATTAAGGTCTTCAAGAAGTCTGTTCATGATAGTAGGAGAATATAGGCGCAGAACGCGAGGAAGCAACCGATGAGATTGATTAACCTGAGAATGTGATGTACAACGGCGTGAAAGTTGTAAGTGCTATCGCTGACTGTGGGCGGCAGATGACAATCTGCCCCAGCCTGCCCCACACATGAGAGTCCCGGTGTTTCAACGGGCACACTTGCGTGTGCCGCGCACGGGACTTATAGCTGTGACTCTGGTGTCTTCGGTGCCTCTATCTCCGGCACGCGGTCCGAGGTCAACTCGCCACGCATAACCGTAATCGCCCGCCCCCCCAAAATAACTCTATCGCCTTCCAAACGAAGTCGCACTTCCCCACCACGCGGTGAGGCCTGGTAGGCAAGAAACTCGTTCCGCTTAAGATACTTCGCCCAATACGGAGCCAGCGCACAATGAGCCGACCCGGTAACAGGATCCTCATTGACACCCGCAGCCGGGGCGAAAAACCGCGATACGAAATCATACTGTTTGGAGAAATCAAACGCCGTCACACACAACCCGCGCACCGGCAACTTGGATAACTCGGAGAAGTCCGGTTTCAGCGCACGCACAATAGCCTCGGATTCCACCTCAACCAGGTAATCAAAGGCAGAGCGCCCGACAAACTTAGGCCGCACTCCCAGTAGTTGCGTGAGTCCCGGGGGGATCGAGGACTCTTCCACGTGCGTGGCAGGGAAATCCAATTCGATAAACTCGCCGTCACGACGAGCCGTGAGCAAGCCGCTTCTCGTTTTGAAATGGATAGACTTGCCTTCAGGAATCAACTCGGATTCAAACAGCACGTGCGCACTGGCCAGGGTAGCATGCCCGCACAAATTGACTTCAACTTTGGGAGTGAACCAGCGAAGATGATAACCCTGGTCGTCAGGATAGAGAAAAGCCGTCTCCGAGAGGTTCATCTCTCGCGCCACAGTCTGCATCCAGCCTTCATCGGCCGGACCCTCCATAACGCAAACGGCGGCCGGATTGCCGGAAAACGGTTTGTCGGTGAAGGCGTCAACCTGAACGACGGACTGAAACATGCGCAGGCTCTCCATGTGATGTCAAGAACAAATGTTGCTCGTGTCTGGCTGAATCTATCAACGGACATTATAACCAATGTCTACTAACGAATCAACAAGAGCCATCGTGCAATCGACCCCGGGCAATCATTGAGACAGTCCTCGTCGCTCCGAAAGTAATAAAGCCCCGTACTCTTACGGGGCTTCTTCAGATATCTTCGCCTGCAAAGCTCGAATACTAAAAAGACTTGAGCGCTTCCTCACGGGAATCGAAATGCTCAAACACCGTGATCAGGCGCGTCATCGCCAAAATCGACTCAATATTGGTTATATTGGCCAGCACTAGGCGGCCACCGGAATTCTTGACAGTAGTAAGAGCCGAGATCAGCATCCCAAGACCAACCGAGTTCATCCATTCAACCTTCTTGAGGTCCAGCACGAAGTTCTTCTTGTTCAACTGGATATACTCATGCAGCTTCCCGTGGAACAGCGTTGTCTCCTCGCCACCCATGATCTTTCCGGAGATGTCAATCGTGATGACACCTGCATCGTTAACTTCATCGGTAAATTTCATGTCTAAATACCTTTATACCTGATTTGCCTTATCTTCCCAATTCTGAGCACGGACCGCCCGACGAGGCTTTCTCCAGCGACTCGCCTGAAAGGCACCGTACGGACATAACGGTTGAGGACCGTGAATCGTTTCAAAGATTAGAGAACCCGGACCAAAAAGCAAGCTGTTTTTGGACCTGCCGGGCGATGTAACAGATTTAATAGCACGGAATTGCGCGATAATCGGGTATTGCCTTCAAGTCCTCTCTGACATAAGATGTTCATGAGGCCACATGGCCCGTGCCGACCCTCAATCTAACCAAGGAAGGTCCTATGATCAGCGTCCGCGAACTCAATCCCGAAGACTGGCCCAATATCGAGACGCTCTTTGGCTCCAAAGGTGCCTGTGGCGGTTGCTGGTGCATGCACTGGCGGATCGAAAAAGGGGGCAAAACCTGGGAGGCGGCCAAGGGCGAGCCAAACCGTCATGCCTTCAAAAAGCTGGTCGAATCCGGCAAGGCTCTCGGAATTCTGGCTTTCGACGGCGACACGCCTTGCGGATGGTGCTCGTTCGGCAAACGAAACGACTTCCCCCGACTGGACCGCACCAGGGCCTACCGTCGCGAGGACACGGAAGGGGTTTGGTGCATCAACTGTTTCTTCCTCGCAAAGGGATATCGCGGCAAGAATCTCGGTTTCCTGATGGCCGAAGAAGCGGTCAAAGCAATCGAACGACACAAAGGCAAACTCGTCGAGGCCTACCCCGTCACGCTGACAAAAGACGGCAATAAACTGCCACCGGCCTTTTCCTACACCGGCCCGGAGGTGCTGTTCCAACGATTAGGTTTCGTTGAAATTCAGCGCTTGGCTCCGACCAGACCGCTGTACCGGTTGGTGTGGTAGATATCATCTTGCAGGTCAGGCCTGTCTCCTGGCCTGACAATCTCAATGTCGAACCCATGGAGTTCGATCCTTCCGGCGGGTTCAAAGACGGACCCGCCCCACGTACTTACCTCGTCTCACAAATTCTACTTGGCTCCCCGACTCCCACTACCCCATATTGGCACCAGCCAACGAAACACTCACACAGGCAACCAAAAGAACGTGACGAATCCTGAACCTGCCCACAAACCGACCACCGCAATTCTCGATCTTGGCTGCGGACCCTCCAAAGTCGAAGGTGCGTGGGGGGTGGACCTCCACAAGTACGCCGGGGTCGATCAGGTTCTGGACATGAACGATTTGCCGTGGGATTTGCCCGCGAATCGCTTTGAGACGATCTATGCCCATCACGTGATTGAGCATGTTTCGTCGGTAGTTGATTTCATGAACGAAATCCACCGCGTGGCGAAACCGAACGCCGAGGTGCATATCGTCACGCCCCACTTTTCCTCGGTTGATTCCTACAAAGACCCGACGCATCTGCGGCACATTGCCAGCGGATGGTACACGATTTTCACCGAGTCGTATTTGCAGGAGCAGATTCCGCGATTCGCTCTCGTGAGTTCAGAGGTGACGTTTGGCGCAAGCATGCTCAGCATGATTCCGCGACTACTCATTCGGCTGAAAAGTGTTGAATGGTGGGAGAAGAAGCTCGCTTTTGTCTTCCGCGGCCGCAACGTCAAAACGACTTTAAGGGTAGTCAAGGAATAGAGGCAATTCTCTTGTAGGTCGGTGTTCCGAGGCGCGCATACCATGCGCGGCGAGAAACCCGACATCATGCAATCACATCATTCACACGGAGTCCACATATTGAACTTACCCCGCCATGGAAACATGCGAACGCTGTAGTCCTTGCTAGTCAGTTCCTCACCTGCAGGATCAATCAAGCGAGCCGTGAAGCTTACTTCAATAGCAGTAGCGGTTGAATCAATCTCCACGTACCCTACAGGGAATCCGAAAATACGGCCTGCCGTGTTACCGTGAGTCCAGGGAGCCAGGGTGTCGATTATCCCCGAAGGAATAGCTTCAATCCACATAGTATCAACAATCACGGTATTGCTGCTGGAATCGACAGAGGATTTGCCGGGCGCCCACTCCCCACCACCTCGACCGAGGAAGCTGGTATCACCAGGAGGCCAGAAGTACAAACCAAACCAATAGGCGTTCCAATCCTCTTCGGGTGATGTAGGTTGCTCAATAAGAAACACATTACGGTCTCGCGCATCCGAACTCGATTCAGCACAACTGATACCTCTGAAGTCTATGTAGACCACCCACTCCTCGAACATCTCCGAGAGAACGCTGTGCCGATCCAGCCTCACCGGATCGGCGTCCTCCGGCGGCATATACTCAGGCGTGAAGAAAGCCCTCGAATACCTCCATTTGGTGCAAGACAATGACAGCGAAGCCACAAGAACTAGCGGACACAGCAGCCAAATCCCTATCCGCCTCCCCCGTGCCGCTCTTGTCCCGAAAACTTTCACTCATCCCCCGATCAGGTGTTGAAGTAGCAATGCCTATCGCCGACCGTAGAATACACGACACAGAAGCGACTGTCAACGGGCGTGTGGTGACGTCATGAGCGCAGACCAATCGAACGACGGTGCCCGAATCACGCAAGGCCTCCAATCAAGTCAGTCTGAGCCTGTCGAAGACTGCGCCACTTGATTGCCTCTTCTCTCCATTCGGGGCACACTTCGACAGGCTCAGTGTGACTTATTAGTAGCGACCGCACGCACAAAGCCGGAAGACCCTGCCTACCGCCGCGCCAGCTCCGCAATCCTCGCGAAATGATGATCGTCGTGTTCGGCGGCGAACAACACCATATCAACCACCCGCATCGGTTTGTTCAATCTCGGGTGATGTGCGCTTCGTGACGCGCCCGCTTCGTCCAACGCCTCCAACCGTTTCACAAACACCTCACGGCCCGCTCGAAAATCGCTCAGGATGTCAGCGATCTCCATCTCATTGAACCTCCCGCTGGGCGTGTACTCGTCGGTCATCTTCGGCGGTCGAAGCACTGCCTCACAGTTGTCGTAGTCGTCGAGACGACGCACGTGGAGAACATCGACATTCTTGAAATGCCCGATATGTTCCTGAATCGTCCAGCCGCCCTCGACCGGTTTCGTCAACACTTCTTTCGGCAACGACGCGACGATTTCCTCAAGCCTCACTGCCGCGCCTTTCAGTCTCGCGATCAAACACGGATAGACGCCGACAGGGAAATCGAAGTTGAATTCGCGATCGTTCCATTTCGTTTGATTAACCATAATTCTCCCCTTGTGATATGAGATTTCTCGTCTGTGCGGGCAACCCGCGAAAGCCAAACACACCCCTAAATCCCCTCTCAAGAGGGGACTTTTCGCACAACTCGGGTCGCGCTTCCACACAAGTCTTCCGAGCCGAGAATCACCCCTTGCATGTGTCGTCAGGCGACCTCGCTTGACGACTCTGAGCAGATGCACCGGATTTTCGATCTGCCGTTCGAGTCATCGATTCCGGCGTTGCAGGTTTGTCTTCAGTGCTCTTTTCGTAGGTCGAAACTCCTGTAGTTTCGACATTGTCCCTGTCAGAACCGCAGGGGTTCTGACCTACAACTGCTGTCATGTCAATCTGTCAATCAAGTCAGTCTGAGCCTGTCGAAGACTGCGTCACTTGATTGCCTCTTCTCTCCATTCGGGGCACACTTCGACAGGCTCAGTGTGACTTATTGTAGTTCCCCCTACCCGAACAACTGCTCGCCACCGAGCAATCGACCTAAGTACGCAAGCTGCCCGATGTGATAGCTCTCGTGGAACTGCAAGAAAGTCACGATGCCGAGATTCGTCTTTTCGCATCCCGGCGGCTGCCAGGCACCTTCGGCATTGAGGGTAGCCTCGTCGACCTTCTCCAATTGAGCGGCAATCTTTTCCGAAATATCGGCCCATACTTTTTTGATTTCATCCATCGACGGATACTCCGACGCATCCTTGATCTTCGCTCCCATTCCGTACAGCTCGCCCCACGGGCATTCCTCTTTGAGTCCAAGGCAGGCAGCTACACTGTACCGTGAGGAGACGGTGTGTCCGGCGACGAAATTGGCGGAGTTGGCCTTGTCATTTGGGCGAGTGGACGTGTCTTCGTCTTTGATACCGGCGAGCGTTTTTGTAAGGAGCTGAGTGTTCAGGTTGTACAGGGCGGCGATCTGGGCGATGGACTGATGCATGATTCCTCCGTTTGGGTTTGGGGTGGTCCGATGCTCTCTTAAACGTAAGTCTTCGCTTCAGGTTCGCAAGTACAGGAGAAAAGTGAGAAGAGGAGGATCACTTCTGGGTGTCGAGCAAGTCTCTCCCGCTACGTGCTGTCAGGGTCAGCGGACGTCGATATCAGGTTCAGTGCAGAACGAAAGCGGCCAAACACACTTCCGAAGCTGTCAGGTGGGGACACACCGTGTCGCTGACACCTGACGGCACATAAGAGGGAAAGGCGTCTGACTGACGAGAAGCTTGACTCCTCTGAGGACTCCACTCCTCCCACAAAAAACCGGAGCCCCTTGCAGGACTCCGGTTCATATCATTCAACAATCAACCAGATCAACCGGCCTTCTTGTCGCTCCGCTTGATCAGTTTCGGCGGCTTGCCCTCGGTAACCGTCTCGGCCGTCACAACAACCTCGGCGATCTCCGGATGCGAAGGTACGTCGTACAATATCTCCAGCATTGCGCGTTCGAAAATGGACCGCAAAGCCCTTGCCCCGGTGTTGCGTTCGGCCGCGATTTTCACCGCCGCTTTCAGCGCCTCCGGTTCAAACGTCAACCGGACGTTCTCCATTTCCATAAGTTTGGCGTACTGCTTGGTAAGCGCGTCCTTCGGCTCCGTAAGAATCGTCAACAGGGCCGCTTCGTCAAGCGGCTGCAACGAGGCTGCCACCGGGAGACGTCCGACGAGTTCAGGAATCAATCCGTAGCTGATCAAATCCGACGGCGTCACACGGTCAAGAATGTCGATTGATTTCTCGCTTATCGCCGATTTCTCAACCTCAAACCCAACCACCTTGTTGCCCATGCGGCGCGAGATGATCTTTTCGAGACCGTCGAACGCTCCGCCACAGATAAACAGGATGTTGGTCGTGTCTATCTGCACAAACGCCTGTTCCGGATGTTTCCGTCCGCCGCGCGGTGGGATGTTGGCCACGGTGCCCTCAAGGATTTTCAACAAACCCTGCTGGACACCCTCGCCGGAGACATCGCGGGTAATCGACGGGTTACCGTCCTTGCGGGAAATCTTATCGAGTTCGTCGATATAGATTATCCCCCGTTCGGTTTTGTGCGGGTTGAAATTCGACGCCTGGAACAGCCGCACGAGAATGTTCTCGACATCCTCGCCCACATACCCCGCCTCGGTAAGCACCGTGGCATCGGCAATGGTAAACGGCACCTTGAGGAACTTGGCCAGCGATCTCGCGATCAAGGTCTTGCCGGTGCCGGTCGGTCCGAGCATGAGGATGTTCGCTTTTTCAAGCTCAACCTCGTCACTCGAAGCCGTCAGTCGTCCCCTGGACTTCTGATCCAGACGGTAGTTGATGCGTTTGTAGTGGTTATATACCGCTACCGACACCATCCGCTTGGCGCTTTCCTGACCGATCACGTACTTATCAAGGAATGCCTTGATATGAGCCGGAGTCGGCAGATCGCGAATCTCCTCGCTCGGTTCAAAATCCGGCGAACTCTGCAGCAGATCGTTGCAGAGCATCACGCACTCGTTACAGATGTACGACTCGTGACCGGAGAACAACCGCTTCACTTGAGCGTGCGGTTTGCCGCAGAACGAACACCGTTGCTGCGTGCCTGGATCAAACGTCTCTTTTGACATATTGCTCTTACTACTTCTCTTCTCGCTTCACATCATAAATCTTGTCGATCAGGCCGTACGCTTTAGCCTCTTCGGGCGACATGAAGTTGTTACGGTCGGTATCAATCTGGATTCTCTCCAGCGGCTGACCTGTATGTACTACGAGAAGATCATTGATTTTCTTCTTCGTATTCACCGCCTCTTCGGTCATAATGACCATATCAGAAACCTGACCCTGGGTTCCTCCCAACGGCTGGTGAATCATAATCCGGCTGTTCGGCAACGCAGCGCGTTTTCCGGCCGTTCCGGCCATCAACAGAAAAGCCCCGGCCGAGGCGGCCAGCCCCATACAGGTCGTGGCAACATCCGGCTTGATGAACTGCATAGTATCGTACATGGCCAGCATAGCCGTCACCGAACCGCCCGGTGAGTTGATATACACGAAAATGTCTTTTTCCGGATCTTCAGCCTCAAGGAACAGCATCTGGGCGACCACAAGATTCGCCACACCGTCGTCAATAGGCGTCCCGATGAAAATAATCCGATCCTTGAGAAGACGTGAAAAAATATCATACGCCCGCTCTCCCCGACCGGTCTGCTCAACCACCATCGGGACCAGATAATTGCTCAACGTGTTGTTGTCCATAAACCTTTTTCTCCCAACGCCAAAGCGTCGATTCAATATTCCGAATTCCGTTCGTTATTCCTTAGCAGGGACTTTTTTGGCAGTGCCAATGAGGAAGTCCAACACCTTGCCTTCAAGCATTGACTCACGAAGCTGATTCACCCGTCCGGACTGATTGAGCACCGTGCGCGCCTGCTCCACAGTAGTATTATTGTGGGCGGCAAACCCTTTGATCCAGTTTTCGGTATCTTCTTCCAAAACTTCAATGCTTTGTTGCTCAGCCAGCGTATGCCAGATCATATCCCAGCGCATCGACTCAATACCAACCGGACGATATTTCTCGCGCACCTCTTTCTCGTCGAATTTCTGGTTGGATTTCTTCATATCCTCCAGCATCGAATCCAGATACTCGTTAACAAATGTCTCAGGGATCGGAATCTGGTTCTTCTCGACCATCAAGCGCATAACATCACGCTTATGCACCCGGTTCTCGTTGTCATCCTTCTGCTGCTGAATATTCTCACGCACTTTCATTTTAAGCTCGAGCGCGGTTTCAGCCTGCTTGGTACGTTTGGCGAAAGCATCGTCGAGTTCCGGCATTTCCCGCTCATTGACCGATTTCACCTTGCAGAGATACTTGATCTTCGCACCGGCAAAACTGGCATCGGCGTAGTCGTCTTCATAAACGACTTCTATTTCCTTCTGCTCACCCGCCTTAAGGCCGGGAATCTGCTCTCTGAATTCCTTGACCGTCATCGGATTGCCAAGATCAATCTGGGAGTCCGGGAAACTACTCTCGGCCAGAGCGTTTTTCGAGTCCGACACTTTCACCATGTCAACCACGACCACATCATTGTCTGTGGCAGCCCTCTCCAGCGGCTTCAGAGTCGAAAGCTCCCTACGCATGTGGTCGATCAACTCGTCAACTTCTTTGTCTTCAACCTTAACCGAAAGCTCCTGCAGCTCGAGGCCATCAAAATCCACCTTGTCGACTTCAGGAAACACTTCGACCATCGCGGAGTATGTCAAAACACCTTCATCACTGAGATCGAGATCGGTTATCGAGGGCGGCCCGGCGATCTTCAGATCATGCTCCTGAACCGCTTTCGGCATCGTGTCCTTGATGAGCTCGTCAACGACGTCTGCCTTGACACTATCGCCGTACATATCTTTGATCATGCTCATCGGGGTCTTCCCCTTGCGGAAACCCTTCACCTGAACATCGCGTCTCAACTCGGCGAACTTGCCATCCATCGCCGCATTGAAGGCTTCTACCGGAACTTCTACCTTCACTTCCCGCTTGAGCCCTTCGCCTTCCTTAATCTCAACCTTCACTCTATTACCTCTAGTTTAGATGTTTCACAGCAAACCAAAACGCCGGGCGGGACATACTCTGCCTTTCAAACCATCTGACAGTTTATAACGCCCAATGGTTCCCGAGTCGTCCGACCGGTGAAATGCGAAAGGGGGGACTCGAACCCCCACTCCTTGCGGAACTGGATCCTAAATCCAGCGCGTCTACCAATTCCGCCACTCTCGCGTCTTTTGGCAGCAACAACTTACACAAAATGAACCGTCGATGCAACGCCCTTTTGCCCCCGCAACACCGTAGAATCGGCTAGTTCTGCTCCATCCCAGAGAGAAAGGAGTCTCACAGCTGATTCATTGAATACCATTGGGATTGGCACCGGAACAGGGCACCGACAACCGAAACCGCACGCCCGCCTTGACGAAAACTGACGGATCGGAGACTCTCGTTGCCGACTCTGACCTTAATCCGCATGGCAACGTTGACGCCTATCCCGATCCCCGCGAAACAATCTACTGACAAAGCCCGTACCTAACCACTATTATTCGACACGACCGGACCGACAACAGAAAGACGAAAACATGACCGACTCGAAATACACCATCATCACCGCCACCGACCACCCGGAGATCTGGGATGCCAACAACACCATGGCGCGAATCGTCTGGCCGGAACTCATGCTCCACGACCCGGCCTCGGCCTATTTCGACGAGATGTTCAAGTACTTCCCTGAATACCAGTTTGCCCTGATCGAAAACGAAGGCGACTCCCCCGCGGCCATCGGCAACTGCATCCCGTTGTACTGGGACAACAAACCTGAGGCTCTCCCTGACGACGGTTGGGACTGGGCCATCGAAAAGGGCGTCAAAGATCACGAAGCCGGATGCGCACCAAACATCCTCTGCGCCATTCAAGTCATGGTCTCCCCCGATCACCAGAAACAGGGGCTCAGCAGCAAGGCGGTTTCTGCTATGAAACGAATCGGCGCCGATAAAGGCCTTCAGGGTCTGATTGCTCCCGTGCGTCCGAGCCTCAAAACGCAATATCCGATTACGCCGATCGACCATTACGTCCGGTGGACCAACGGCGATGGTCTCCCGTTTGATCCCTGGATGCGCGTTCATGCCCGTCTTGGTGCTCGTATTGTCAGGCCGTGCGTCACGGCGATGCGTATCCCCGGCACGGTAGCCGAGTGGGAAAAGCGAACCGGTATGAAGTTTCCCGAATCCGGCGACTATGTCGTCCCGGGAGCGCTCGTGCCGGTGAAGATCGACTGCGAAGCGGACACCGGCCTGTATATCGAACCGAACGTCTGGATGCACCATCCTCCGCTTGGATAAAACCGTTGGACATTCCTGCGCGAACGGCTATCCTGTTTCGGAACAGACATGAAACCACGGACTTAACGATAACGAATGTTGGACTGGTACCTGTACCCTCTTGTCATCCTGGCCGGGTTCGCCTGCGGCTTCATCAATACGCTCGCAGGCAGCGGCTCGTTGATTACGCTTCCGCTGCTTATCTTCCTCGGCCTCCCTGCCAACGTTGCCAACGGCACCAATCGTGTTGCTATTGCACTGCAGAACACTGTCGGCGTCTGGCGCTTCCAGAAGGCCGGCAAACTTGATTTCCGCAGAGGCATCTGGCTCGCCGTGCCCGCTATCTTTGGCGCCGTTCTTGGAGCACAGATAGCCGTCAATCTGGACGAGGAAACCATGCGGCGCGTCATTGGCATGCTGATGGCTGTCATGCTGGTGGTGCTTATCATTCGCCCGAAACGATGGCTCGAGGGTCGCCCCGAGGAATTCGGAAAACGACCCGGTGTGATCCAAATGCTGACGTTTTTCGCAATCGGTATTCACGGCGGGTTCATCCAAGCCGGGGTTGGCATATTCCTTCTGGCAGGTCTGGTGCTCGGTGCCGGTTTTGATCTCGTCCGCGCCAACGCCGTCAAGGTGTTGATCATCCTCCTGTTCACCGTATTTGCCCTTGGAGTATTTGTCTATAACAATCAGGTCAACTGGACAATCGGCCTGATTCTCGCGATAGGCAACATGGCCGGCGCGTGGGTCGGCGCACAGGCCGCGGTGAAACGGGGAGCCGGTTTTGTGCGCTGGCTGTTGATTGGCGTGGTCACGGTATCAGCATTTGTTCTACTCGGCCTACCGGAATTGATTGCTCGTCTGTTCTAATCACCCTCTGAATATTCTGATTCTACTCCATTACTCCGCTGCGCCTTTCGGGGAACACGCGTGCCCTCTCCCAATGTTCATTGCGCTGTCTCGCACTGTTCGTCGCAAACGCGGTCCACGAAGATTCCTGCGGCCGGTGTGCCCCGGAGAAAAAGGGGGGGGACAGTCGAAGGTGTTGGCTGCACGACGGTTAGGTGCTTGTTTCATTGGCGCAAAGACGAAAGAACTATTGACAGCAAAAACGCCGTTTGCTATACTTGGGTATAGTATAGAGGTGTGTCCGGTAGATGGTATCGAGTTTGTATCTTTTCTTTTCAGGTAATATCCAATTCAGCTGAATGCTAAGAGTGTTATATAAGCGCCTTGGTGCGCATCAATCGGTTTATCTGGCGTTGCGAGGATTCTATGATGGAAGGTTCGTGCGGGGTAAACAAAACTGGAGTGTAGGATGAATATCTACGTAGGTAACCTGGCGTACGGCACCAGCGACGACGACCTCCGCAAGGCCTTCGAGGGCTTTGGCGAAGTCACCGGTGCAAGTGTCATCAGAGACAGATTCAGCGGTGATTCGCGGGGTTTTGGCTTTGTCGAAATGCCGAACAATGATGAAGCTGAAGCAGCAATCGCCGGGCTGAATGGCACCGAACTCGACGGACGGACGTTGAACATCAACCAGGCGCGCCCCCGCACTGAAAACCGTGGCGGCGGCAGAGGTGGTGGCGGCGGCGGTCGCCGCAACAACTACTAAACGGGTAGTTGACCAAACAACACGGGGACCGGTTCACGCCGGCCCCCGTTTTTTCTTCGCAGGTTTGAAGGGCCTCGTTTGCTTCGCCGCAGCAGTATTGACATCGCATGAGAACTTGACGTATACTAACTCAACGTGGAAAGCGATTACATTATCCCGAACACGCTCCTACATATCTGCATCCGGGACCGCCCGACTGCAAGAACACCCACGGGAAGTATCACTGATGACAAAGTCT
The DNA here is from genome assembly GCA_963664195.1 of uncultured candidate division Zixibacteria bacterium. Lineage (GTDB taxonomy): Bacteria > Zixibacteria > MSB-5A5 > GN15 > FEB-12. The sequence continues at coordinate 1,482,251 of OY760907.1, read as the reverse complement.
CTTAACGTTCTGATGATGGCAGCTGAAAACGGCGGACTCGACGGCGCCTCAATCACTGAGCAAGTGGACGACATGGTGCGTGTATTCGAGGATGCCTTGAAATTAAAGACGAATGACGCCTCCGGCTGGACAAAACTCTGCAAGGCGGCCGTGTCGAAACGTTTCCTCTGGCCCGACTCGATCAAGGAGTACTTCGACAAGCTCTACACGTAGGATTGCAGCATGGATAACAGGTCGAAATCCCAGCGCAGCAAGCTGCCTGCGGTTTCGATATAGGATCCTCAGCTATTCTGTTGGAAAAGCGATTGTACACCAATTGTAGTCTTCAGACGAAGAGAGGACAGTCCCCCCTGCCCTAAAACCGAACAATTTCCCCGACCACTCAAACACGACAAAATCCGTCAACGTAGCACCAGATAACTCCCGCAGCCGTCTGTTCTTGTTGACTTCGAACTTCTTGTCTGTTAACGTGTTCAAAGGGTAATCGGTCAGGGGGGAGCTAGAGTAACATACGGCAGATAGGAACAAACAGTATAATGGCAATCGATCCGTCAATCTTCAAAGCCTACGACGTTCGCGGAACGTTTCCCGAGCAGGTTAACAGCGATATCGCCTACCAAATCGGGGCCGCCCTGGTCCAGTACCTCAAACCAAACTCAATTGCGGTCGGTCGCGATATGCGAGTCTCCTCCGATGAACTCGCCGACGGCCTCATCAAAGGCATAAACGACAGCGGAGTTGATGTTGTCGATCTCGGTCTGGTATCAACCGACGGCCTCTACTATGCGGTCGGCAAGCACGGTTACGACGGCGGCGTGATGATTACCGCCTCGCACAATCCGGCACAATACAACGGTTTCAAAATCTGTCGCAAGAACGCCGAGCCGCTTTCCGGGCAGCAGGGACTGAATACGATCCTCGATTCGATCCAGAACGGCAGCTACCTCAGCAAGGCCTCCAACAAAGGCGTCACGGTCCGTAAGGACATCGCCGAGGACTATGCTACGCACTGCCTGTCATTCATCGACAAGAGCAAAGTCAAACCGTTCAGGATCGTCATCGACGCTGGCAACGGCATGGCAGGAGCCACCCTCCCCCCTGTCATTGAAAAGCTCCCGATCGAGGTCACGCCCCTGTTTTTTGAACTCGACGGCTCCTTCCCGAATCACCCGGCCTCTCCTATCGAACTTGAGAACCTGGTCGACTTGCAGAAGAAAATCGCCGAGACAGGAGCTGATTTCGGAGTAGCGTTCGACGGCGACGCCGACCGCATGTTCCTCATGGACAAAGACGGCAAACAACTCGGCGGCGATATGGTCACCGCGCTGGTGTCAAAATCATTGCTCAAAAAGCACCCCGGCGAAACGATCCTCTACAACCTGATCTGCTCCAAAGCGGTCCCGGAACTGGTCGAAAAAGCCGGTGGGAAGCCGATTCGTACTCGGGTCGGCCACGCTCTGATCAAGCCGCTGATGAAAAAGTACAACGCCGTTTTCGGCGGGGAGCACTCGGGACACTTCTATTTCCGGGATTTCTGGTTCGCCGATTCCGGATTGATCGCTTTCCTGGTCTGCCTTGAACTGATTTCGGAAGAGAACAAACCGCTACACGAGATGGTTAAAGAAATCGACCCGTACGTCCGCTCCGGCGAGATTAACTCCCGCGTGGACTCTATTGCAGATACTATCGCAGAGGTCAAAGAGTTCTTCAGCACAGGACAGGTTGACGAAATCGATGGCCTTACAATTGGATTCGACAACTTCTGGTTTAACCTGCGGCCTTCAAACACCGAACCGCTCTTACGGCTCAACATTGAAGCCAACAACAGGGAAATACTGGAGGAAGAAAAGGCAAAGATTCTCAAAATCGTAAGGGGGTAATGAATGACCGACTACAAGGGTAAGATCCTCATCGTTGATGATGACCCCACCCTGCTGCGTATCCTCGTCGACACCCTGACGGCCCTGGGCTACCAGTCCGTCTCAGCCGAAGATGGCATCGCAGCGCTGGACCTTCTCCAGGGGGATGCCGGAGACAGTTTCGACCTGATGATAACCGACATCAGGATGCCGAAAATGGACGGTATCACGCTCCTCAAACGAGTGAGAAGATATTATCCGGCTATGCCGGTGCTGTTCATTTCCGGGGCCGCCACCGAAAACATGATTATGGAGGCTTCACCCGACGGCTACCTTTCCAAACCGTTCCGAATCTCTCGATTGGAAGATCTGATCGAAAAGGCGATAGCAGGACGCCGCGGAAACCCTAATCGGTTCCAGTCCCGCAAAGTGCTCCTGACAATTCATGAGCCGGGGCTGAGGAGAAAACTGACCGATACGCTCAACGCCAGCCATTACCTCCCGTTCGCCGTCGCGGACAGCGATCAGGCTCTGGAAGAGCTGGAGAACGGCCGCTTCGACATAGTAATCACCGGCGTGGAGAAATCCACTTCCAAAGGGGCTGTCGCGGCCAACCGGATTCGCCGGTTGCATCCCGGCCTCCCCATGCTGGCTGTCAGCTCAAGCTACTCGCCTGATGAGCTCAACAACCTGCGCGACACGCTGAATGTCGACGGTTTCGTGCAAAGACCGTTCAATCTGGCCGACCTGGTTGATCAGCTCGACGACACCGTCGGGCCATCTCCCAATATGCGCGGATAGCCTCCTCTCCCCTGACTGACGATTACTCCAATAGAAAAAGCCCGCCAAAAAGGCGGGCTTTTTCGTATCGAAATCTACCTAGAAATAAGCGAACCTACTTCAGGAGGACAGCCTTCATAGTCTTGGTGCTGGAACCGGCAACTACTTTGTAGAAGTAGACACCAGAAGCCAAGTCGGAGGCATCCCAGACAACCTTGATCTGACCAGCTTCGTCCTGACCGGAGAAAGTCTCAACGAGCTGACCGGCGATGTTGTACACACCTACGGTCCACGCAGAGGTCTTCGGCAGATCAAAAGCGATAGTGGTAGTCGGGTTGAACGGGTTCGGGTAGTTCTGGTTAACCTTGAAGTTCTTCGGAACATACTTGGCTACGATCGGGTCACCGGCGACGGTGGCGAATTCGTAGCTCAGGAGGTTACCGTGAGCCTCAACGATATTACCGGAGAAGCCAACAGTGACGTCTTCGGAGAGAACCAGAACGTGGGTGTTGCCGTCGACCTGACCGATGCGCATTTTTGCAACACTTTCAGGCTGGAGCGACTGGACATCGACATTACCTTCGAAGACCAGATAGGCACCACCAAGTTCAGTACCCATGCTCAGCACGTCATCCTGGTAGGAATAGGCGCTGACCACGGAGTTGACTTTACCTTCGTACGGAACGGCATCGCCGACGACGACACGAAGCATGTAAACCAGGTCAGAAACTGACAGGGTCACACCGTCTTTGTTAACGTCGGAAGCAGCGATGGAACCTTCAACGTGCTCAAAAGCACTGAGGCCCTCGATAAAGTAGTTGGTGAACATGACCGCATCGGCGATTTCGTAAGCAATGCCGTTGAGGTTGATGTCACCAGGAGCGTCGATTTCGTCGGAGCAGATGATGTCGACACCACCGTTGTAGAAATCTACAACGTGAATCGGCACACCCTTGGCCGTGTAGTCAGCACATTCCATGGCACCGAAGTGACCCGGGAAGGCCGGAGCTTCATCGACCAGCACATACGTATCGACTTCGACCTCTCCAACCATATCGTACTCACCGTAGTAAGCATAGACATCGCGGGAGATCATAAGAGTGTCACCACCGACATCGGAGAACGAGTTGTCACCACAGTCAACCCAGAAGAAGCTGACCGGGACAAACATGCATTCAAAAGTACGGTCGTTGGACACGAGGAAGCGAAGCTCAGCAAGCTGAGTCGCAGCGGTCGGATCGCCATCATTGTTGAAGCAGTCAGGATGGTTCGGGCCATCGTTCTGTTCAGCCATGGCAACCAAACGGACTATGCCAGACGGGCAGCCGTTGCCACAATTGCCGTTGTAACCTTCACGATAAGTGAAGTATTCCCAACCGCAGTCGAGCATGAACTGACCCTCGATAGCACCCATGAAAGTCAGCGCAGTCTGGTCATAAGAGATAAGCAGATCGTAACCACCAAGGGACCAATTATTGAAATCGGCACCAAGCATATCAATGCTCACAGTGGTTTCATGACCCTGAAGCTGCTTGTGGATCTTCTGAATGGTCACAGCCATCGAGCGGACTTCGACCTGGAAGCAGCACTCGTCGGAATTATCCGGGGAGCACTCGGGGTCGACATTCGCGCTATCAGTCACACCAACACAAATCTGGAAGAAACCAGTGTGCTCGGCAATCAGATCGGTAGCAACTTCGATCTCACCGGTGGCGGCGTTAACAGTAACAACACCAGCCGGGAAGGTCGTGGAATTCAGGGAGTAAACCATCGGGTGCGGACCGGCGTCCGCATCGGTGCCTACGGCCTGAACGTTCAAAGTCTCACCATACCACATCAACTGATCATCAGGACAGGCAATGGTCGGGGCTTCATTGGTCACGCAAATGTTGAAGGAGGTCAGAGCCTCTCCACCACAAGCGTCAGCGACTTTAACCTCTACGTCGTGGGGGCCTACGTCGGCACCGGTGGTCAGCCAGGAGACAGAACCATCGGGGAAGACGCTCAAGGCACTGGGGCCACTCACCTTGGAATATGTCAGACTTTCACAACCGTTAGCCAGATCGGCATCGTCGCCAACCAGGGTAGTGGTGTAAGTCTCACTCCAAGCGAGGGTAGCATCGTCGACGGCTTCAATTGTCGGGTTCTGGTTGATCATACCAAGGGTAGAAGCAACCACAGTCGGGTAAATAACTGAGAAGTCACCGGCGTCGACAAACTGCGTCGTGATGTCGCAGGTGGCGTTGACATAGTCAAACACCGTGTTGTCAATGCTGGCGGTTCCTTCGCAGCAGTCAACCGTCTTGAATCCGAGGGTAGCCACGAGCTGTGCTCCGGCTGCCAGAACTCCGTCGCCATCATCCACGCGCATAGCAGCAAAACGGATCGTGTCAGGAGCCACGCCGTCAGCCTGGGACAGATCAAGAGCGGTACGGTTGGACAGTACGCCATCCGCCAGCTCCCAGGTCAGTTCCAGGTTCTCAATGAAACCACAACCCGAGGCAGTGCTGATCTCGAAAACGAATTCAACAGCAGCCACATCGGTGGTAACATCGGCGTTAATCTCTACCGCCTGCTCGGCACAGCGGGGAAGATTACTTTTGGACTCGATCGTGACTGTCTGAGCCACGGACATCGATGCCGCAAATACCACTATAAAGGAGATCAGAAGCAAAGAATAAAGCGTTCTTTTTTGCATCATGTAATGCTCCTTGTAGTACTCAATACAAATAGTTAGGTTCTGGGCCTTTGCGTCGATTTGTTGATCGATCGCGAAGTACCCGTGATACCAGATTTCACTCATTTGAGTCGGGAACCGGCTCCCGCCAACTCCAAATAAACTGTCCCTGCGGGCAGCAAGGATGTCCATCAAACAAAGTCCGACAGACCGCTACTTGAAATTGGATTTTGGAAATAAACGAAAAGGATGAAACCCGTGAGGCATATTTCAACCCTAAGGTTTTCTATCTTTTGAAACAACCTAAGAACTTGGTTTGAGCTAAGGTAACTGCAAGCGATACTTACGGTTACTAAGGTGCTTGGGACTCAAAACAGAAGCGCATTCTACACAACTATTTCCCTAGACGCTTGCATTATAACCCGTTAGCCCGATTTTGTCAAGACATTTGTGTAGAAGATCTGAGATCTGACGTCATACTATGACTTGTAGTAACAAGAAGAGGAAGATCAGAAACAAGCGATCAGACTAAAATCCGTAACTCAATCCACTCGAAAAAAGCAGGATTTGGTTGTCATCGATATCGGCGTCATGCCATTCCCACTGGGCCGACAACAATAGATTGGCATGGAGCATGTTCACTATTTCCCAATCCGCCACCAGGTCGATTCGCTCAAAAACGAAGTCGCTCGACAGGTCGTCCACGTACTGAAGATTCCGGTATCCGAATACCGACTCCAGAGATAGAAACAGACTGGTCGACCCGTAATAATCCAGCTCCGTTTTGAGGCCGGTTTCGACATACTCCTCTGAGCTCGTAGACTCGCTCAGTTTCTCGTCCAAGAGTTCAATATGCGGCCCGAGAGCCACGCTGACAGCATCCCGCTCCCAGCCGCCCAGCAGGTCCAGGCCAACCCGCGTGTAGTTGCTGTTCAACAAGTCAGGGTTATCAAACGACAGCACCTCCAGATCAAACTCCTGCCGCGCTACCAGACTGTGTCCAAACCGGATTCGATGGCGAAGGTCGACCTCCATACGAAGATAGTCATCTACTCCGCCTTGCTTCTCGTAACCTCTTGATTCCAATCGAGTAAACAGATCAACATCACCCCTCTCGTACAGCCCGAACCAGGCCAGTTCGGCACCAAAGGCATCGTAATCCAGATCACTGGAATCAGGCACTCCGCGAAGCTGGTAAAACAGGTCAACATCGAGCACTGAGAGACCGCCAAGGTATTGTGTGACACCGGCTTTGCCCTCGGCGCGGTAATGGTTGAAACTGAATGACGTGGTAGAGTCGAAACGGATGAACTCCGTCCGGACCTGCCCCCACAAACGCGTGTTCTCAGCAAGAGGGAGCACTAGTTTTGCCTTGCCGTACCCGTCCACATAGCTGTCCGAGGCATCGGTATCACCACTGTAGGCCTCCTTGGCCACCAGTTCACCATCCCACTGAAACACGGTGGTGCCCCCCCGGGGCTGGCGATACCGCGAAGTTACCTTGATCCGCAGGAAATCCGGAGTCTGCTCATACGATGCACCCAATTCCACGCGATCGTCCTGAAAAGGGCTGTATCGTACGGCAAACTCCCCTCTGAAGTCATCTAAATAGGTGGTTTTGACCCGGGTAATGGTAGCCAGTGAGTCAACCCCGGACAGGCCGAGGGAATCCTCAAAGAACTCCTGGGAGAGATACTCGTAACCAACACCGGCAGAATAGCTTAGCTTGCCGGCAAACGAGGACACGCACGTACCCAGGACAACCGGCAGGATTATCAGCAGGGCGAGTGGAAATCGACGCAACCGAAGCTCCCGGTTAAGTTAAGAACCGCTGGTAATGTAACGCTCGGCCTGTCGAAGCGCAAGCTGTGCTGCCTGAAGGGCGGTGATGGCCTGCTCCAGTTTTTCCTCTTTCAGTCGGTTTCCGGCCAGATCCAACTGCCTGGCGGCCTTATTGATGAGAGTCTGCGCGGCCTCGCCCCCGGGGCCGCCCAGACTCTCGAGCTTTTCGGCCAATCTATCGGCCTGATCTGTCAGTTTCTGGTGTCGTGACCAGAGCGGATCCAGCCCCTGACACTCACTTATGGCTCTGGTTGCACTGTTCCGGGCGCGTTTCAGCGCTTGGAGAGAGGCAGCCGGACGACCGTCTCTATTGAGATCTTCGGCCAGACCCATCGCTTCCACCGCGTGCTCCAGGTGCTCCCGGGCCGATCCCAGTTCGCAGTCACTAACTGCCTCACGCGCCTGCTGTACACGCCGATCAACGGCTTCCCACCGACGCCGGTACAGTGTATCCTCGCGACCCTGCGTCTCAGCCTGTTGCCCAACTCGCTGAGCCGCTTTCTCCACCTGGTCAGCCAGTCTGAGAGCGGCAGTGTACCGGTGATCTCGAAAAAACTCCCAGGCACGCGTCAGATTATCCTCGGCAGTCCTCATGATTGCCCGGTGTCCGGCCTGCTGCTGACCGGATACCGCTTCTCGCGCCCGATCGACGACGTCACGGGCACGCTCCAGCTTGCGAAGCACCACGCCCTCTATTTGCTCAGTATTTCGGCTCTGTGAGTAGGCATTCGCAGCCAGAGACCGCGCGTCACGAGTGAACTTCAGCGCCATTACCAGGCGTTGCTGCCCAAACTGGCTCCAGGCATTCTTCTGCTTGGTTTGAGCCTGAGAGAGCGTTTTGGCTGCCAACGGATTATTGGAGGCGCGCACCGCCTCCTGCGCCCTCACAATATAGTCATCTGTCCGCTCAAGTTCCCGACGGACTTGCTGGCCGTCATTGTGCCCTTGAGCCATCAGACTCGAACAGGCCGTCAAGATCAGCGACGCGAGGACCATATATTTCAGAATGTTCGTTTTCATCGTATTCGCTCCATCACTCCCGACAACATATACAAACCTCGTGCCGCCCCCGGTCGATTGTGTAAGTGATTACTGCAACGCGCCTTACAAAGACAACCGCATCCGCACAGCCTTACCGCTGTACCCATCGGTACGCTTTGGTGTCCCAATTCGCCCGATTTGTTCCGATTTGCCGACTGTTGAACCTCCCCACGACAGCCCAAAAAACTCGTGCTCCGCGTGCTCCCACGCGTGCTCCCGATTGATATGGGAGCACGACAACAGCCAAATCCTTGTCGCTCAAAGGCCGTGGACTTTCATTCTGCTGTACAGACGGCGACGGGTGATTTTCAACAGACGGGCCGCCTCGGTCTTGTTGCCGCCGGCTTTCTCCAGCGCAGAAAGAATCATACTCTTTTCGGCCGTCTCCAGTCCCCCTTCGGCAGAGGCTGAAGCCCCACCCGAACCAAGCGGCTCGTTGTCTACTTCGATAGAAAAATCATCAGTTGTCAGCGGTTCGCCGCCAGAAAGGATCACTCCGCGCTCAAGGACGTTCTTCAGTTCGCGGACATTCCCCGGCCAGTCATAGGCCAGAAACAGCTCGCGTACCGGCCGGCCAAGCTCCCAATGCGGAAACTGCTGCGACTTGAGAAAATACTCCGCCAGAGAGAGAACATCATCCCCTCGCTCAGCCAGCGACGGCAGCTCGACTGGAAAGACGTTCAGCCGGAAATACAAATCCTCACGGAACTTCCCGGTCTTGATTTCTTCTTTCAGGTTACGGTTGGTCGCCACCACCACTCGGACATCGATATCAATCGTATCAACTCCGCCAACTCTTACCAGTTGACGTTCCTCGAGCACCCTCAGTAGCTTGGTTTGCATCGAAAGCGGCATCTCGCCGATTTCATCCAGGAAGATAGTCCCCTTTTCAGCGAGTTCGAATCTACCCCGCTTTTGCGCTACTGCTCCTGTGAACGAACCCTTCTCATGACCGAACAACTCCGACTCCAGCAGCGTCTCGGTCAGGGCGGCCGCGTTGACTGCGATAAACGGCTTCGAGGAACGAGGGGAGAGGTCGTGGATCATCCGCGCCGCTAACTCCTTGCCGGTGCCGGACCGTCCGGTGAGAAGCACCGTAGCATCGGTCCCGGCCACCTTCTCGATCATCCTTCGAACCTTGAGAGCGGCTGGCGAAGATCCGATGAACTCGGTCGATCCTGCGCTGCGGGCTTCCTGCTGGAAATGCTCAGCCAGCGAGATCAGGCGCTGCTTTTCAGTCAGCTTCTTGACGAGAATCACCAATTCATCCAGAGCAAACGGTTTGATCAGATAGTCCGCCGCTCCCTTTTTCATCGCTTCGACTGCTGTCTGCGCGGTACCGTAGGCAGTCATCATGATCACCTCGGCACCACCCTTGGCCAGCGCCGACTCGAGGATTTGCATCCCAGACACCTGTGGCATCGACAGATCGGTGATTACGATATCATAGGCGTGCTTTTCAATCAACCGAAGCGCCTCGTTGGAATCGGTGGTCGTCATCACCCGATGCCCTTCATCCTCAAGAGTGCCGCAGACCAGCGAGGTCATTTTCGGTTCATCATCAACAACGAGAATACGGGCCATATCTACGCCTTTGGTTCTTTCGGAAGAGAAATTATTACTTCGGTCATGAGATCCGGCTCGGATTTGATATTCATCCTGCCATTCATTTGCATCACGATTTTCCGGGAGAGATACAGCCCCAGCCCGGATCCGCTCTGACGGGTCGTGTAGAACGGCGTGAACACCTTCTTGAGCTCTTTGGATTCAATTCCACCGCCGTGATCCAATGCAATTAGCGTAATAGACTTCTCACTGTCAATCAGGTTGAGGCCGACTTCGATCGGTTTCCCCGCCTCTCGACAGGATTCAACGCCGTTGATAAGTAGATTCAGGATCACCTGCCTGAGCGATCTGGGATACCCTTCGATGCTGATCGAGGGCGTCTCGACGCCTCCCAGCCAGATGATTTCCTCCCCCGCATATTTCTCAAACAGGTGCTTCTGCACGCTGACACAAAGCTCGACCAGGTCTACGGTCTGTCGGCTATCACCGGCGAGGAGCGAGCCGCCTGAACGAGCGAAATCGAGATAGCCGGTGACGATACCGTCGAGCCGGTCGATTTCCTCCACGACATACGCCGCTTCGGGCATTTCTGTCTTACGGGTGATACGCTCCGCCGAGCCGCGGATTATCATCAGCGGGTTTTTCAACTCATGCGCTACGACCGCTACCATCCGCCCCAGGTGGGCGTGTGTTTGGCCGAGGAACAACTGCTGTTCCGCCCGATTGATCCGCCGCTGGAGCAGAAGAAAGAGAAGGCCCAGCACCAGGCCACCTACCAGCGAAAGTCCGGTGGCATACCTGAGGTTTTGGCGAAGTTCGTTGAGGGCGTCGAAATAGTCGACATTCGCCTCGACCCCGAGCACGGCAACCACGAATCCTTCCTCGCCGTACAGGGGCGCAAACGCTGTCTTGAGAAACAGGGTGCCGCTCTGGTACGTGGGAGTCAGGATTGCGCCGATCGCTTCACCGAAAAACAGCGAGTCTATTTGCGGTGAGTTCAATTCAGCAAGAAAATAGACGGAGTCCGTCTCAAGCATGGTGGTAGCAAGATAACTGTAGCCTTCATCGAGGATAAACACGTCCGATAACGAATCAGACTCACGCACCGACCGCAGTACCTCAATGACGTCGAGATAACCGTCCAGACTGCCCTCGGCAAGCTGATCGATCGCGGCAGGGTCGAGTGCCGTGGCTGCTGTCTGCGCGACCGCTGCCAATCGACGGCTGAGTTGCTGGTCGAGAAGCTGCTCGGTCTTCTCGTAGTAGAACCACCAGGCGAGATTGACCAGAACGATAAGCATCGCGGTGAACAGCGCGACCGTGACGAATTTCTTAGAACCGGTAAACACGGGAGAAGTATGGGGAGGCACCAAACCGGAATCAACTACAAGTCTGTGGTGAGGAGAATACACTACCGCTAACGTAGAAACCACATTCGCAGCACAGACATGAGTATCCACGTTTCTTCGCAGGTTCAATATGTCGGAACTGTCGAGTGGCTGGACTATCGAAGGGGAAGAAGACCGGTGAAGCGCTTGCTCCGGCCGGGTCGCATCCTTGCGACATTCCGCAGAACGACTCGCATCCTTAGCGGACTCCCGGTCAGAAACCTCGCAGGGAACCGAAGAACTCGTGCTTCTAAGTTACTATATAACAGGGCGATATGTCAACCTGAATTTACGAACAGTATTAATATGCTGTGTGACAGTAAGTTATAGATTGACCAATACGACCGGACTCGCTTGACACAAGGCGGATGATGTTGAAGGTTGTCCCCAACAATTTTCGCAAGTTACCGTGCAATAAGGTCATATCTTCTTGACAGGTCGAGGAAAACCCGTATAATAGGTCTCTCTGTTTCACTAGAAACGACCCCTTCGTCTAGTGGTCTAGGACTCCGCCCTTTCACGGCGGCAACACGGGTTCGAGTCCCGTAGGGGTCGCCATTTTTTTGGCCAGGTTTGAATCCCCCCGATACAACGATGACGACCATGTTATGTCCGGATCAGACAAGACAAACCCACCTGGGGGCGGGATGGGATGCCGGACTTCCGGGTTGTAGTTCTGGTAGGTCAAAACTCCTGTAGTTTTGACACTCCTAGTAGACTCGGTGGCTCACTCGTGCCGGTGTAGGTTTAGAGATCCTGGCACTGTATGCTGATGCCGTCGGACGGGATCGTCCAACGGCACAAAAATGGGCCGGTCCCGTGAAGAACCGGCCCAAACAATTCACACTAGTTTCTATCAGTCTTTGAACTGCACCCAGGGGTACTCGTGGCGATCCACGCACACGCGTCCCGAGGGCTCAGCCATCAAGTCAATCACAATATCCAGATGCTCATCGGCAGGATACAGGTTCGGCTCGTAGACGAGTATTCGGTACGCCTCGGGCGCCACATTTTCGATCGTGTAGCTGACGTCATAGCAGCACATACACGGGCAGGGATCACCAATGGTCGAGTCAATCTCGTAAATCCTGATTGTGTTGCCGCTGACGTAAATCCCGTCCGACACAATGTCCACACAGCAATTGAAACCGCCGTTGACGTGCGTAATACTCAACGTCCCGGCACTCCACGACCAGTCGATGCAACCCAGCTCGAACGGTGCGTCTTTCCTCGGCTCATTCAGACACTCCGAGACACTGTTGAACTCCGGGGAGGGTGTCCCGTAGTCGTATGCCGGGCAGGCCGGAAGCGGACTCAGACCGATGAACAAGTGATCGATTATCACGGTGAGATCACTCATCGTAACGAGACAGTCCTCGCTCATATCCACGTTTCCATCTTGATTACAGAGCAACGGATCAAGGCTTATGAACAGATAATCGATCAGCACGGTAAGATCGCCCATGGTGACTAGACAGTCGGGACTGCCGTCGACGTTGCCGAGGGTAGGACAGTTGCAGCAGTCGCAATCGTCACATGCGTCGCCAATGCCGTCGTGATCCCGGTCTTCCTGCATCGGGTTGTAGTCGTCCGGGCAGTTGTCGACGCTGTCGGGGATGCCATCCTCGTCGGTGTCCATTACAGTTGTGTTGAGGAATATCGAGACATTCTCAGAGTTTCCGTTGGCAGTCACAAGATCATTGAACCCATCGCTGTTAAAATCAGTCGAGAAAACAGAGAGAGAGCCATCTCCCGCCGCGTAGTTAACCGCACCTTGGAAAGTCCCGTCGCCGTTGCCCAGCAGGACCGAGACACTGTCGAAGTTTGCAGTCGCCAGATCATTCTTCCCATCGCCGTCAAGATCAATCGAGAAAACAGAGTGTGGCCCGTCCCCTGTGGTAAAGGTAACCGCACTCTGGAATGTCCCGTCGCCATTGCCCAGCAGGATCGAAACATTGTCAGAGCCTTCGTTCGCAGTAGCCAGATCATTGTTGCCGTCGCCATTGAAATCAATCGCAAGGACTGAGCGTGGAGCATCTCCGGCTGCATAGCTAACCGCACTCTGGAGCGTTCCGTCGCCATTGCCCAGCAGGATCGAAACATTGTTAGAGTGATCGTTTGCAGTTGCCAGATCATTGTTGCCGTCGCCGTTGAGATCAATCGAGAAAACTGAGTAAGCATAATCTCCGGCGGCATGGGAAACCGCGCTCTGGAATGTCCCGTCCCCATTGCCCAGCAGTATCGAGACATTGTCAGTGTGAGGGTTCGCAGTCGCCAGATCATTGTTGCCGTCGCCGTTCAAATCAATCGAGAAAATAGACCATGGGTGATTTCCGGCTGCGTAATTAACCGCCGTCTGGAATGTTCCGTCGCCGTTGCCCAATAGGATCGAAACATTGTCAGAGATATAGTTTGCAGTCGCCAGATCATACTCCCCATCGCCGTCGAGATCAATCGAGAAAACAGAGCTAGGCTCATCCCCGACGGCATAGCTAACCGCGCTCTGGAAAGTTCCGTCTCCATTGCCCAACAGGATTGAAACATCGTCAGAAACCGCGTTCGCAGTCACCAGATCATTATTGCCGTCGCCGTTGAAATCGATCGAAAAGACAGAGTAAGGGTGATCTCCGGTGGCATAATTGACCGCGGGTGCAAACATGTCCTGGCCAGACGCCACCGTCGATAACAGCAGACTCACTGCAATCATCATCGCAATTGATATTACAACTCTCTTCATAAAACCTTCTCCCGCGAAATATGTGATCTGCCATAGGCAGGTATGATTTGACAAGTCAACGTGACAACGGTGCCGTTCGCATAACGAATCAACGTGTCGGCCTCTCAATGGGCCACTAATCGAGTGTACTGGTGTGCTCAATCCATAATAGCCCATTTTCCTGCTCCTGTCAACGAATTGTAAAAAGCGGCCAGCTCGCCCCGCACCGGAAGCCACGGAATCTGTGCTGCCTGCCAGAAGCCTGTTTCGGGGCAAATCAAACTGTTTTTCGGGGTTTTCCGAAGTGTTGAAAACTGCAGGTACGTAAGAAAATTCAACGGTCTGACTTCTGCAATCGTGAGCATGATCCGGCGCGGTCCACTTTATCCGGGACAGTATCCGTCATAGTACCGCAACCTACCCCATAATCACCCGTCTTATACTCATTCGCGACCCCGGCTAACACGTTTACCCTGAATTGCTTACGGACACATACCCACTACTGCCCATCGGGGCTGAGACCGCCAGGAGGAGCGGTACGTATTGTCTACGCAATTAAGCCTCATTGACGAAACGTCATAAACACCGATTATTGGCACTACAGTCAGGGGCAAAGCGACTAGCAAGACATCACGAAAGACTGTTTGGAGCACCCGGTGGTGCGAGCACACCTACACCATGTCTCGACACTAGGCATCACCGGAGACTCCAGAATAGCAAAGGGGGCCTCGGCTTGAGATCGACAACACGCACGACATCAAGAGGCCGATACGGAGTGTCCGGCGGCGGATTAGCAGACGCTACTCGCAGGGACAGCGGAGGCCGCCGGATTACTAAAACAAGCTCAGGGATGGGCACGGAGCATTGCACACAGGGCAGGAACAGCAAGACCGGCGACACGGAAGCACAAACTTCTGGCAGGGACAGCAGAGGTCGCCGGGCTCCGAAAATTGACGTGAAGAGGGCGCACAGTTGGGACAGAAGGACCGTCGGCCGAGTCGCACTCGCTACTCGCTGGGACAGCAGCGGCCGCGGTCCAACCAACAAGAGCACACACAAGGGACCGGAGTTAAGGACAACAGGGTTGGTCAACGGGACCGGCGGTCGAGTCACACTCGCTACTCGCAGGGACAGCAGAGGCCGCCGAACTCCGGAAACTGAAGCAGAGCACACGACAAATCACAGGGCAACAGTTTGGGCCAAAAGAACCGGCGGCAGAAGCGCACCGACAGCCGTGAATGACAACCTCTGCCGCCGGGTCCAAAAAGCCGGGGATGCCGGCTCAAGGAAGACTTCGCGCTCGACTTCAGGATGCTGGGCAACAGAACCCGGCGGTATGATCGCACCGACAACACGTCAGGTCTTCAGATATCGCAGGGTTTATTTTTTGCTTTTTTCCTTTTTTGCACTATCTTCATCACAGAGCAACAGGGCGGTGTTTCATTGAACTCGATAAACTTTGAAACAAGGCTATTGCACGAAGATCCACGGATGAAAAAGTATTCGACAGCAGAAATGAAAGCGATCCGCACATACCGCGCCTTTCTCAAGGAACGCGAAGGTATCGAGGTTACGCTCGTCCACGCCGCTGAGAGCTGGGAACAAACTCAGGCAACCAGATGGCGTCGCAAACGACTCAAAGAAGAGATGGCCCAACAACGCCAGGAAATCCTCAGACATAAATGGATCGAATCCGAGAAAGCCGGCCGGGACCTCGGCAACGATGCCGTAAAGGATTGGCTTAGCAGATTCGCCGCGGCCTGGCGGGCTGAGCGCGAAGAGCTTGAAGATCAGTTTTCAGAGCAAGTCTTCGCAAGCTGAATACAGCCGTTACAATTGACACCTGATATCCTGAACTCGCTCATTCTGACTACCGGGAAGTTATCGCACAAATCGTCGCACCATCCGTCTTGTATACAGTACTCCCCTCGGTGACAGAACAACCGCAAGATCCGGAATGCGGTGGAGACAGATATATATCGACTCCAGCGATCCGGACGTTTTGGAACTGATGGGGTTGATCACAAAAGCAGATCGGTTCAGCGAGCAACTTGCTGAGCGATGATCGAAAAGGATTTTGAACCGCTAGTCACGGCTTCGAAATCACTCCTTCCAAGGGGGCCGGGCATCCACGAAATGCCCGGCCTTTTATATTGCCGGAAAGTCACGCAACCAGGCAAGCCTGTGAGCTTGTCGAAGTGTGGACCTTATTCCCCTTGTCTGTGTCGTCAGACGACCCCGTCTGACGACTCCCATCGCACAACGACACAATCTCGATCTGGAGTCTTGTACTTGTAGGGCAAACATCCTGGCTCAGGTCTCTTCGACGGGTGGCCGGGTCAAACTTGTTTGGCCCGGATTCAAGTCTTTGTAGGGCAGAACCCGAATAGACGCACTGGCCCGTTAGAACAAACACACAGAGCGGTTCTGCCATCGTCCGCCTGCGGCGGACTCTCTTTCCGGCGGAACCGCTAAAGGGTTTCGCCCTACAAGTACTACCAGTGAGTCACACTGAGCCTGTCGAAGTGTGGACCCTATCCTTAGACCAATCAAGTGATGCAGACTTCGACAAGCTCAGTCTGACTTGATTGGCAGACCGACTAGATTCCCCCGATCAAACAGATTGTCCTGCCATTCGTCCTTTGCTATATTGCATCACTCTGATGAAACCCGCCGCAGCATCCGGATTGGGAGGTAAGGCATGCGATCAGAACACGTCACTACGTTCATCATCTTCATGGCCATTGTTATCTGTGCGATCGGTTGCGGCCCGCCGAAGACCGATAGTCCCTACGGACAGATTGAAGGAACGATTACAGATAACGAAACCGGTGATCCGATTGTCGGGGCAACCATCATGGTTGTCGATACCAAGAAGGGTTGGGCGTCTGATCTCAAGGGTCACTACGCAATCGAAGAAGTACCTCCTGGGGTCTATGCAGTGCGGATGTCGGCTGTGGAGTATCGTACGGTCCAACTGGAGGACGTGAAGGTCATGCGAGGCAAGACAATCAGAATTGATCAGACATTGAAGAAGCCACCGCCAAGACGCAGAGGTCATCCGTACATTGATCCACCGGGTGAGATACGCATACCGGAGCACCGGTGGCCGATCCTGGAGCCGGACTCTCTGTTCGGTCAGATCAAGGGGACGGTTACAGATGTGGAGACTGGGGAGCCGATTGTGGGGGCCATTGCATACTTAGTCGACGAGGAAATCGGGAGATCGACCGATCAGACAGGCAACTACGTCATTGGCCAAGTTCCTTCCGGAGTGCATACATTGCGATTCGTAGCTTCAGGATACCTGACAGCAGAACTGGCCGATGTGAAGATTGAGCGGACCGCAACGATCACAGTTGATCTGGCCCTAAGGAAGGTACCTCTCCAACGCTAAAATCACCCCGCCTTCGGTACCCCGCCCGGAGCGGAACGAAGTGTAACGTCCGGTGGGAAGAATCGTGTGCCGCCCACGCAAGTACGCAGCATCAACCCACTGTGGGCGGCAGATGATAATCTGCCCCAGCCTGCGGGACTGCGCGACCTCGTCAATCAAACAGATTGCCGCCCCATTCGTCCCTTATTATATCGGTTCACTCTGATGAAACCCGCCGCAGCATCCAGATTGGGAGGTAAGGCATGCGATCACAACACGTCACTACGTTCATCATCTTCATGGCCATTGTTATCTGTGCGATCGGTTGCGGCCCGCCGTTCAAAGCACCACCCTCCGGACAGATAGCGGGGCTGATAACCGACAAAGAGACCGGCGAGCCTGTAATCGGCGCGACCGTCATGCTTCCGGGGACGCAGCTAGGTGCGATGACTGATCTTGACGGTCAATACACCATTGAGGGGGTTCCACCCGGCGTATACACGGTCAAGATGTCGAGTGTGGAGTATGAGACGGCTGAAGTAGCGGATGTGGTGGTCAAGATTGACCAGACAACGGTGGTCAGCCGAACGCTTGAGAGGGCAGTGGTGGATCTGGATAACGTTATCAGTGGCTGACTGAGGTCCTCAGATCCGTAAGGAAGGTTTGTCTGCAAACCTGCCAACGTCCGCCTCCAGCGGACTCTCCTTACCGTCAGGCCAGAAGACAGGCCTGACCTACAATGATAACCGAAGACAGACCTTCGCTACGAAGAACTATCGCACTTCAAACGACGGGTGGCCGGGTCAAGCTTGTTTGGCCCGGATTCAAGCCCCCTCCAGACAAGTTTGAAGGGGCCACCCAGCCTCGGTGCACGGCACAACTCACCGCACCTCAAACGAGACCGTCTGGGAACGGCCCTGATCATCAAGGCACATCAGATCGTGTTTGCCTTTCGAAGGCGTATAAAAAACTCGCGCTCCCGGTTCGCAAGTCTCGTACAACTTCCGGTCGACAAACCAGTGCATCTCTCGACACCCGCCCGGCGCGGAAGCTTCAAGCAGTATCTTCTGGTACTCTGAGGGCACTCCCTCCCGCAACACAAACACCGCGTCTTTCTCAGGTGACGTTATCACCGGGTTGTCAGCGATGAGATAACCCGGGCAGTCGGGGTTGTGTGCCGGAACCGGATCGAACCTGCCCGACTCGTTCAACCATGACGCCAGTTTCGCCGGCCATTGCTCGCGTGTGACCTCTGAGTAGTCGGCACCGTGAGCGCAGAATCGGCACAGGCGGTAACCGGTCACGTTGTCGACAAGAATCATCTGGTGAATGTCACACATCTCGGTCGGCGACTTCTCCGCGATGAAATGTTCGAGAACAGTCTCGTGGCAATGAACGCCCGGAAGTTTTCCGCTGACCGCACACACACGACGAGTCTCGACTCCTGACGGCATCTCAAACCAACCGTCATCTGTCTCAGAGGAAATCTCGTTAAAGATATCAAACATGAGCGGCGCAGCAATTCCAGCCCCGACAATGTCAATCGATCCCTCGCCGGAGAAGTTCCCCGCCCAGACGCCTACGGTGTATTTTGGATTGTATCCGATTGTCCAGGCATCCTTGCGACCGTACGACGTGCCCGTCTTCCAGGCCACACGGGGAAGATCAGCGGTGAACTCCCAGCTTGTCGGAAGATCGGGCCGTTTGAGGTCGAGGAGGATTTCTGAAATCAGGAAGCTCGCTTCTTCTGAGAGCAGGCTCTGCCTCGCAGGCTCTTTGTGATCCCGCAACCATGAGCACTCAGCATATTGACCGCCCCGTGCGAGCGATGAGTACAGATTCGTCAGGTCAACGAGTGTGACCTCGCACCCACCCAAAACCAGCGGCAACCCGTATTCGTAGTACTTCTTATCGAGAGTCGAAAGCCCACCGCTCTTCAGCAGTTTGTAGAACGGTTCAAGGCCGACCTTGGCCGTCACATTCACCGCCGGAACATTGTACGAATTGATCAGCGCCTCACGTACCGACACGACGCCGTGATATTGCTCGTCGTAATTCTCCGGCGAGTAACCCGAGTAGTTGACCGGAATGTCAGCCAGACGATATTCCGGCGAAACCAGACCGCTGTCCAGCGCCAGCGCATACGCAAACGGCTTGAGGGTCGACCCCGGCGAACGGGCGGCCAGAGCACCGTTGATCTGACCGTGATGTTTGAGATCGTGCCAATCCGGCGAGCCGACCATGGCAAGGATATCGCCCGTGGCATTGTCAAGCACGACAATCGAAAGATTGTGAATCCCTTTCTGAGTGAGCCGTGAATGATGCAAATCAGCAAGCCGTTCGGCAGTCGCCTGCATCTCGAAATCAACGGTCGACACCAACCTCACGCTATCAGGATAAGACACGCCGAGCGCCTGGCAGAAATGCGGCGCAATGGTTGGCACCATTAGACGTTCGGTCGGGATTTCCTCCGCCAGTGCCTGCTCGTAGTCGTCCGTCGTAATCCTCTCACTGTCCCGTAGGTACGCCAACACCCGATCCCGCCTGTTACGGCAATTCGTCATGTCCTTGTCGGGCCTGAAGCGCGAGGGAGACACGGGGATTGCTGCGAGGATCGCACACTCCGAAAGGGACAGCTCGTCGGGGGACTTGTCGAAATAGAACAGCGCGGCTGCTCCGACCCCTTCCATGTTGCCGCCGTAAGGCGCGAGATTGAAATAGGTCTCAAGCAATTCGTTCTTGGAGAAGTGTAACTCAAGCTGCACCGCACGACAGATTTCGATCAGCTTGTTTTTGATCGTGCGCGGTTTGGGTTCGATCATGCGGGCAATCTGCATGGTGATTGTCGAACCTCCTCGAACGATCTCGCCCGCTTGTAGATTCGAAATCGCCGCCGATATCAGAGACACCGGGTTGAAACCGGGATGGTAATAGAACCATTGATCCTCGCACGCAATCACGGTCTCTTGCAACAAGGGCGAAATCTGATCGAACTTCACCGGCAAGCGCCAATAGCGGTCGGGCGAGGTAAACGCGCCCATGAGATGGCCGTCGCGGTTGTACACCAACTGCGCGTGAGATCGTGTGAGAGAATCGTACGGCAACGGAAAAACAAACCAATCCAGCACGAGGCCGATCAGGATAGACCCGATCAGCACCGTGCTGAGACGTGTGAGTGTTTTGCGCAGTCGCGTTTTCATTTCTTCCGCTTCAGTTCTGACTATTCCGCTACCGGGACAATGATCATTCTACCTGAGGACGCCGCCCCGGCGATCAACGGGTTGTACATGCACTCAGCTGCAATCGGCGGGATCACAAACTCACCGGCTGAGATTGCCCGCAGGCTGTAGTAGAATTCCAACTCGTGACCCGTGGGCAGATCCGCAAACAACAACAGGCGGTCATCCCGAATATCCTGGTACTCAGGTTGCTGTCCCGTGGTGTTCAACCACGACAGTGCGGGCGAGGTTTTCAATCGCGGGTTCTCGATTTCCAACCCCGCCGGGATGAGATCGCTTATCACCGCGTTGTGCAAGGTCTTCTGCTGCGACCTTGCCATCACACGACAGATAACACGACTCCCGAGTGTGACGTTGTTCAGATCAAGCGGTTCGCCGTCCTCCGTGAGATACTCGCGACGCACCTCAATGCCCCGATCAAACTCATCGACAGCATGCGACACGCCAACCCCGCTGGCCTGCCAGTAGTAGAAACAGGGACCGGCGCCGTCGATTGCAATCGTTACCCGTTTGCCACCAAGATCGTTGCGATCGAGTTTGAACGACGCCGTGTCGATCTCGAACGTCTCACCGCCGATCATAACCGTCCCCACGAAGTCCGGCGTCTCACGCCCTTTGAAAAACTTGCCGAGGGCCATGAGCGCAAAGGCGTTCTCCTGAGTGGTGTACCATCGCCCCACCCGGGCGTCATCCATGAGTGATTTCGCCAACACCGGCGCAGCCGGGTTTGTCGGGTCTATTTCGAGCAAAACATCTAACAGGATAGCGTTGGCTCTGACGCCTGAATTGAAGTTCCCACCGGTTTCGGGTGCAAAGTTATCCGGCTGGATTGTCTCGGGGATAAGTGAGCGTGCGTAGGCCCCATCGCCGGTCATCGCTATCGCGCCCGCCATCTGGAATCTTGAGTAGACAGGGATGGCGTCGGGGTCAAGCCGTCGGAGGCGGTTCACCATCTTGTTGTCGAGCTTGCCGGCTTTGGCCAGAACAAACGCGGCATAGATTCGCTGGGGTTCGTCGTAGTTGTCACTGGACTTTCCGGCGGCGATCTTCTTGACGTTTTCCAGCGTCTTCTTGTAGAGGTCGTCGTCAACCAGGTAACCCGCTTTGCGAGCCTCGACAAGGAAATGCGACGCGTACACACTGGACCAGTGATGCCTGCGCTCTCCTCCGGGCCAGTACGAAAAGGAGCCATCAGCAAGTGCCATGCTGCTTAGCCTGAGGATGCCCTCCTGGATGAAATAGTCCGGCCCGCCCCCACCTGCCAGATCAGCCTGAACAAACTTTGCGAGATCGTTGAAGTACAGCAGCGGGAACAATCGCGAGGTAGTCTGCTCCACACACCCGTACGGATACCGCAGAAGGCTCTGGATATTGCGTGCAAACGAAACCGCCGCCAGCGATGAAGTCCGCAGGATATACTTGTCGGTGCCCTCGACCCAATCGCCCGGAAGATCAAACGCGACTGCGCTGTCGGCAGTGACAACACCCGACCCGAATTCAGTCTTCAATGGCTGGGCCGGCCGGTTTGGCAGTTCAAATGTTACTCGCGAGGTATCGGCGCCGGCAACGGCTGTGATCACACAGTCGGTTTTGCCCACGACAAGACCGGCCTTGATCTTGAACCGCGCGACACCCTCTGCACCGTTGGCGATCAAGATCGTCTGCGTCGCGTTTGTCATTAGTTCTGCCGGGCCGTTGAGTGACAGAGTTACGTCTATTGCGGCAGAGTCTCCGGTGTTATTGAAGAGCGTCACGAGGCCGTCGATTTCATCGTTGGGTGCCGTGAAGCGCGGGAAGCTTTCCTGAATGACAATGCGATCACGCACGGTCATCTCTCCGGAGGCCGAACCAAACCTGTCCCCCTGCACCGCGACCGCCATGAGCACCAGCTTGCCATTGAATTGCGGGACATGGAACGGGATTGATACTGCGCCGGTCTTGTCCGTCTCGACCAAACCTGACCAGAGAGCAACCGGTTTCACGCGCACCGCCGTGATCGGGTTAAGGTGTCGCTTGCGTGCCTCAGCAAACATAGCACCGCCGCCGGGAGACAGATGGCTTCCGGCGCGTTCTACTTCGGGATACACAAGCGAATACATATCGTACGGTTTCAGCAACGGGCGTCTTTTGCCGTAAAAGAAGTCGAGCGGGTCCGGCGTTTGAAAATCAGTCAACTGAAGAATGCCGGCATCAACCGCCGCAACCGTCAGCATGGCTACGCCCGGTTGGCCGGGATGGCCGGGCCAGCCGGTTTGAATATTCACCG
This sequence comes from uncultured candidate division Zixibacteria bacterium, assembly GCA_963664195.1. Classification (GTDB taxonomy): domain Bacteria; phylum Zixibacteria; class MSB-5A5; order GN15; family FEB-12. The sequence goes on along the minus strand of OY760907.1, from coordinate 1,459,501 downwards.
TTACATCTGTTTCGGGTTTGATGATCGTGGGGGCGTCGATCGTTAGCTTGAGGCTCTTCTCGGTGACCGTAAGTATCAACGGTGCCATACCAAACGCGCGGGCAGGTGTGTGACCTGTCACCTGAGATGCCGGGCGAACTAATGTCGCTGATACGTAGGCGTTCGGGAAGAAATCCTTCGAAACCGGCAGGTCGATTTCAGCCGTATTCTCTTCCATATCGACAGTGACAATGTCCAGCACCTGGTCGCGCTCGACCGTCAATAACAGCGTGCCGGCAAACGGTGCCCGCACCTGCACCCTGGCCGTCTCGCCGGGTTCGTACGATTCGCGATCAAGCCCCAACTCAATCTTGTCCGGCTCCTCCATCGACCACGGTGCATACCCCCAGCCGGAAGCATAAAATGACACCGTACTCTGGTGACCGCTGGAAGCGTCGGTGACATCGATTTCGTATTGGCCGTAATCGTCGGGGATGAAACTGACTGACGCGCCTTCAACGGGGATATTCACCGTCGCCGTGTCGACAAGTTGGCGAGTTCGCTCTGAGACGTAGCGGTAGTAGCCGCGCCGGTCTTTTTTCAGCACCGAATTGTAAATCACACGATAGAACTCAGCTTTTGCGTCCGCAATCGCCACCGGCACTCCTTTGGGGTCGAGACCGACAATATCGGCCGCAATCTGCTCGCCCGGTTTTGCATAGCCCTCAAGGTTGGTCTTCAAACCGAGGTAGCGCTCATACGGATGAATCGCCAACTCACGATACGCGCTCACGGTCCGCCCTCCCTCCTCGGAGACTGACACGGCCAAAAGCGCTTTCAACGACGACGGTGCCGTCATGCGGGCGGGAAGTTGATGCACGTAAGTGTGGCGACCGTCTTGGCCGAGGACAGCGTCCTGCAGACGCGATTCTGATTTGGCGAACTGTCGATTCCTCGTTGAGAAACGGTAAGCAGAGTATCCGGCAGGCCTGAACAGGTCTTGCTCGATCGTCACCGTGCCCGTTACGCGATGGGCTGCGGCGGGCGGACCGAACAGAAACTTCGCATCGGCTGTGATATTGATCACCTCGCCCGCGACATAGGCCGGCTTAGCCGTTTCCAGCTCGACCTTGATTCTGTCGGGCATGAACTCCTCGACAAGGAAGCTTGCGCGTCCGATTTCGTATTCCTCGCCGATCCGTGCGGTCACAGTGTATCGTCCGGTGGGAGCGAACGAAGGTATCGCAGTGTCCGTGGCCGTCATTGCAGATCCGTCTGTGGTAAGCCTCAGCGTTTTGAACTTCCGTCCCTGCGGATCTCGAATCTCCAGCAGATATGGAAACGCCCCGGGCATTTTCCCGGACGCAGCACGAACAATCGAAACGATATGCGCGGTCTCTCCCGGGCGGAAAATGTCACGGTCAAAATAGACAAACGCTTCGTAGCCATCGGTGAGATACGGCCGTCCGGCAACATCAAAGTCGTTCGTCGGCAGCAGACAATCGACAAACCTGAGATACGACAGGTCGTCCTTGTATCGCACAGTAATCAAGTACGGCTCGAAACCTTCGGTATGATCCGAGAGATCGTCGAATATGACAATGCCGCGCGAGTCGGTTTTGCCCTCGACAAGCACCTGGTTGTTTTTGCTGATGAGCGATACGGTTGCCTTCTTGATCGGGCGTGTGTCCTCGAGCGAATGCGCCCAAACCATCAGGTAGTCATCAGCCATGCGGGCGGAAATGCCGATATCCGAAAGCATCATCTGGCGACTGTCCGAGGTCCACCGTTGACTCTTGCGTCGGGCGGTCACAACGAACAGTCCACGCGTAGTGTCTCCTATCAACTCGCGAACGTTGACCGTTGAGAGCAACTCGTCGTTTTTGTTGTAGGTAAGACCGTAGTTCTTGAAGTGAATGCGCCGACCGAAGCTGTCATCGCCGGTGCTGTATCCGTACCTTGAGCTAACATTGTTAGTAAGCGCATACACGAGGTTGTTTTCGAAAACCTGCTGCACCTCAAGCATGAGCGTGTCGATGTTCACCGTCTTGATTTCTATGTTGCCTCTGCCATCTCTTGGCAGGAATTGGCCGGAGGCTGTGAACTTGACGGTGGGGGAGAGGTCGGGCACGGTCACACGGGACGAAAACTCTCGTTCGAGAATCGAGCCGTTGATTGCCGGTGCACCTTCGGCGACCGTGACGGCGTAGGTCTGCCCCGGTTTGAAGTCGCCGCGAAGCGTGAGATTGTATCGCCCGTCACGCAGAGTGAAATCGACTTGCGGTTCGACAGAGACGTACTTCTCAAGGTCAACGACGTCAACAGAAGTCGAAAGGTACAACTCCAACCCAAAGGTGGTGCCGGATTGTCGCGCGTTTAGCTCGCGGACCTCAAGCCGCTGTCGGGGTTCCACTGTGAAGGCATATCGGAATTCATCCTGTAAGGACTTGCCGCAGTCCTCGCACTCCAGGCCGGTTTTCAGACGAAGCTCGTACTCCTGCCGCTCGGTGGTGGTCTTGATCGGTTCGGTGAAGATTTCGCATGAACGGGAGAACCCGGTCAATGGCGCCGCCTTGTTCCCGACTACGCCCAATTCGGTCCGTATTTCAAAATCAAGGCTGGACTTGTCGGCGTCTTCGACTCCGACAATCTCGATCTTGTCGATGATCTGCTCCAGATCCACCGCGCTGTTGAAGTTCAGATGTACGAAAACTCTGTTGGCGAAAGGTGACCCGTGTTCCGGCGCCAGGTAGGACCATTTATCGGTAACGCGCAAATACGCCGTGTGGAATTCAAAGGTCCGGTCATCGTTGATCCGGTTTCCGTGGGCAAACACGGAGTCTGACTCGACACGCACTTTGTAATCGGTCGCCGGGGCAAGTTTGGAGTCCGGATAGAATCTGAGAATATCCCGTTCGACCCATCTTGCGATCCCCTGCACCGGCGGCTCGATCACCAGCGGCGGATTCAGCAGCGGTTTGTCAAGGCTGTCCTCGGGGACCATGTCCTTCGTAAACTTGACGGTTATGTTGCTGCCGACATCAACAGAACCATCCGGTTTTAGCGACACAACCTTCACATTCAGATCCGGACCCGGCGGCGAGCTGAGAACTGATATCTGAAGTACCACCGCCAGTGCAATGATAGTGGCGACAACCGACGCGGCATTTTTGCCGTGGAATTTCGGCGCGTGCTTGAGATCAAACGCGGACATGGATTAACTCCCCTCTGAAGAACACAGGTTTTGGCGAACAGCCTTTGTGTAATGGATATTGGCTTTAAGCCTTACTGTCAACTCCTCAACAAAGGTTTCCAGCAACTCGGTTTCTACTAAATGTGTAGTCAAACTGCATGCCGCGGCGCTTCGTGTTGTCTTACAACGACTTACCGGGAAGCACGGAAATACGGCGTGTCAATAATGACACATATCATGCTCGACTGGCACAAAGCGTCTGAAAACAGGCGTCATTCCCGTGTCAATTATGACACAGTCAAGCGATATTATGGATCGACAACGACTTATCACCAGACCTGTCCACATATTAACATTTGCACTCGAGAATGTTCACAACCAGACACCTCAAAGTACGTCAAAATACGAAACAGTGCCCACCGTGTCGCAAATCCGAATTCGTGCGCAATCTCCTTGCCCCTGTTATCGTTAAGGGTTATTATCTACTCCAATTCCGAGCCGGTCTTCGGCCCCCCGGATGCTTGCAGATAGAACAACAATTACGTTATAGACTGCCCCCTGCGGCAGCGAACACGCCCGGCGTGTGGAGGAAATATAATGAGTGTATTCCGCGTTCCTGCTCCAAAAAACGAGCCGGTCAGGGATTATGCCCCCGGTTCGGCAGATAAAAAGGCGCTCGAGGCGGCCCTGGCCGACCTTAAGGCCAACCCGATTGAAATCCCGCTGGTCATCAACGGCAAAGATGTCACAACCGGCACTAAAATCGAAATCAAGTCACCCCACAACCTTGGTCTGACTCTGGGACACTACCATCAGGGTGGTGAAGCCGAAGTAAAGATGGCTGTTGACTCCGCGATGGAAGCCCAGCCAGCTTGGTCATTGATGCCGTGGGAACACCGTGCGGCGATCTTCCTGAAAGCTGCCGATCTGCTCGCGGGACCGTACCGTCACATCATGAACGCTGCCACAATGCTGGCGCATTCCAAGACCGTCTTCCAGGCGGAGATCGATGCTGTCTGCGAACTGGTCGACTTCTGGCGTTTCAATGCTTTCTACATGCAGCAGATTTACGAAGTACAGCCGGAAAGCGCGCCGACCATGTGGAACCGCATGGACCATCGCCCGCTCGAGGGTTTTGTGTTTGCCGTGACGCCGTTCAACTTTGTCTCGATCAACGGTAACCTTCCGACCGCACCGGCCATGCTTGGCAACGTGGCGGTTTGGAAGCCGGCTTCGACCGCGGCCTATACCTCGCATCTGCTGATGAAGATCTTGCGCGAGTCCGGCCTTCCGGAAGGTGTCATTAACATGATCTTCGCTCGTGGAGCGGCTATCGGCGACACGGTCCTCCGCAATGAAAACCTGGCCGGCATCCATTTCACCGGCTCCACTCCGGTGTTCCAGTCGATGTGGCGCACGGTTGGCGAGAACATCGCCAACTACAAGTCGTACCCGCGCATTGTCGGTGAGACCGGCGGTAAGGACTTCATTTTCGCTCACAATTCAGCTCCCGCAGGTCCGCTCGGAACGGCTATTGTCCGCGGCGCTTTTGAGTTCCAGGGTCAGAAGTGTTCGGCGGCCTCACGTTGCTACATTCCGAAATCAATCTGGCCGGCAGTCAAGGATGTCGTTCTCAAGCAGACCGGCGAACTGAAGATGGGTGATCCGGAAGACTGCAAGAATTTTGTCAGTGCGGTTATCGACGCCTCCGCATTTGATTCTATCACGGCCTATATTGACTACGCCAGGGACTCCAAAGACGCTGAGATCATCATAGGCGGCGGTTATGACAAGTCTAAGGGCTACTTTATTGAGCCGACGGTTGTCGTTACGACCGACCCGAAATTCAAGCTGATGGCTGAGGAAATCTTTGGCCCGGTGGTAACGATCTATGTCTACGAGGACGCTGATTTCGCCAACACCCTGCACCTGTGCGACCAGACCTCACCGTACGCCCTGACCGGCGCGATCTGGGCAACCGACCGCAAAGTGGTGGCAATGGCCGAGCGCACGCTCCGTAACGCGGCTGGTAACTTCTATATCAATGACAAACCGACCGGCGCAGTGGTAGGTCAACAGCCGTTTGGCGGTGGCCGCGCCTCGGGTACAAACGACAAGGCGGGTGGTATCCAGAACATGCTTCGCTGGACCTCACCGCGCTCGATCAAAGAGACGTTTGCTCCGCCGACGGACTACCGCTACCCGTTCATGGGGTGATGTGGGGACCGTCGAAACTGCAGGAGTTTCGACCTACAGATCGGTAGCCCGCCCGTCCCCGGGTGGGATGCAGCTTAGCCTCGGTGGCCTACCATTTGTGGTGGGAAGGTAACAGACCGGCAGGGAGCCCATTTCGATGGGCTCATCCCTGCCGGTTTTCCGTTGTCCCTCTCGACTCCTGTGCCGTACTGCTTGCGTCTGCCCGCCGGAGGAGGGGTGCAATTCGGAATCGCCTGTCGAAACTGCAGGAGTTTCGACCTACAAAGGTTATCAACTCCGCCGGTCAATGCCCGTCTCCAACAAGTCCAGGAAATCCTGAATCGCGGCCGCTTTTGACGTCGTGAGTTTGTCGAGATACTCCAGCCACTCGCGGTCGTTCTCACGGTGCATCCTCTCGTGCGCCGCAAAAGCCCTGCGGCCCGAGGCAGTCAGCGTGAGATTCACGCGCGTCTGGTTGGCGGAGTCGATCTCCTTGCGGATGAGATTCTTCGCCTCCAGCCGGTTGAGCATTTGCGACACCGCTCCTTTGGTCACCCCGGTGAGTGCGGCCAACTCCGTTACTCCGGCCTCCGGATTGTTGGCCACATGCATAATCATGTGCACCTCGGCGGGGTATAGCGGCGGATCGACACCGTACCGTCGGGCTTTCTTCTGGTTGTTCACGTACTTCTGAAAAACACGCAGCAACGTATCGACTATCTGCAACTTTGATGAATCCATGGCGTACAAAGTATAGCCGCTAAACTAATGAGTCAAGCATCTTGTGCGGAGATATTGGAGGACATGGACAATGAAAGAAGCCACAATGGGTACAGCGGATAACCAACGCACGAAGCAACGGATCATGCCGGATGTCTGGTGGTGTGTGGCTCTGGTTGGTTCAATCGGCCTGCACTACGTCTCGCCGATCGCGCAGCTCTGGAGTTTCCCGGCGAATCTCGCGGGCATCCTCCTGATAGTCGGGGGAGGGGCAATGGCAATAGTCGGCGATCGGCAATTCAAACGACACGAGACGACCATCAAGACCTTCGGGGAACCGTCGAAGCTAATCATGACCGGCATGTACCGGTACAGTCGTAATCCGATTTATGTCGGCATGATCGGTTCGCTGCTGGGCGTATCGGTGTTACTGGGGTCGGTAAGTGCTTTCGTATTACCAATCGCATTGCTTGTGTCACTGGACAGATACTTCATTCCGTTCGAAGAGTGCAAGCTGGCTCGCATTTTTGGCGAAAGCTACCGTGCGTACAGGCAATCTGTGCGTCGTTGGGTATAGATTGTTACCACCCCTCTCCGGCAACCTTCCTGGCAGTATGTTTGAAAAGCGACAACAGACACTGCGGCAATGGGTTCCGGTTGTTCTTGGTATTGCGTGTCCAGTTTTCTGTCGAACGTTTACCAGACCAACAGTGTATATTTCTCCCGGTCCGTTCGTTTTTCCCTTGACACTGCCCACACAGCGTGTTAGATAGATACTGGTCTTGCACGCGAACACACTTTCATAATCATATACAGTAGTTCTATGCCCACTATGGGCGGTACTTCCTTACGTACCGGAGCGCGCTGGTTCCTCTGTTGAGGGCCGCAGCTACCGGTCTGTAGTCCTACTTCACACTACATGGAGCCGATTCGGCAGAGGGAGGTGGTTGATTGAATTCCACGTTGTTGTAAGACCAAATGAATGACCTGAAGATTTCCGTTGCGGGACCGACTGTCGGTCGGTTGTGCCGGAGAAGAGACCTGAACGTTGCGACTCTGGAGACTCCTGTTTGGGGCAAGAGTTGCGCCGGCTTGAGAGGGAGGTGATAGTAACCAGAATTTGATTAGTTAACTATTTCGATTACAACTCAGAGCACACAAAAATCGAAACCCGCACTGTCGTGCTCACGGAAATGACAACGACAAGTGCATACTCTTAAGTAATTACGAGGTTACGATGACTGTTATTAAGAAAAACATGGTGTTTTTTGGACTGACAACTCTGATTGTGCTCATCTTTTCCGTTTCTTCATTTGCCGTGGTCGAGGGTGTTCGCGTTTCGACGCCGGATACCTGCTGGTACCAGGGCAACATGATTGCATTTCCGATCAACATAGAATGGACCACCTGGAGTCAGAGGACTCAGTGCAACGCCGACTATCTGGTGCGACCGTATCACGACACGCTCGGCGATTACTATCCGTATTGCAATATGGAATCGTCTCCCGACGAAGACATGTGTTCCTTCGACATGGAGGTCTCCTTCGACCGAAACGTCCTCCAGGCGGTGACGGTGAGCAACAGTGACATGCTTGATGATGACTGGCACTGGGGCGACGTATACTATGAAATCAACAACTCTGCCGGTACGATCAAGATTTCGATCGCAGCAGCTGAGTGCAAGGACCTCACACGGTTGACCGACCCCGAGGAACTGGTCAAGATCGGCTTCCTCATCGTCGGCGATCCCGGAGATGATGCCGATTTCAATATCACTTCGTTTGTCTATAACGAGGTAGATCCGTGGTTTGTCTATATTGATGATGAACAGGATCTCACCTATGTCGACAACCAGTCGATCGGTGATTTCATCGTCTGCGAAACCCTGTTTGCCAGCGGCAGGATCACCTACATGGCCAACGGGTATCCGATCTGCGATGCTGACGTGACACTCCATTACATCGCCGATCCGCACGCGGTGAACCCGCCGAACATTGACGATATCACCGTCCAGACGTCATGTGAACTTATCGGAGATGATGAAGACCGTCGCGGTTCCTATTTCCTGCCGGACGTCACTTCCGAATATCACTATCGTCTGGGTGCCTGGAAGGATACGCAAGATGACTACGACCAGGCCATCACGGCGTTCGACGCCTCCCTGGTGCTTCGCCATATGGTCGGCCTGTTCGAGTTCACCGACTACCATCACTTTGTCGCGGCCGACGTTTCCGGTAATGGCGAAGTGTCTGCGTATGACGCAGCGCTGATCCTTCAGTGGCTGGTCGGCGATTTCGACTACTTCCCGAAAAAGCGCTCCGCCGGCACCAACTGGGTGTTCTCGATCTACGATGACGACGAGGGTCTGCCCCCGCGTGAGATGTATGACTGGAACCCGCTTACCAGCAACAAGCCGGGATCCGATTTCTACGCCGTCATTCTCGGCGATGTTTCGGGCAACTGGTACTTCTCCGATGAAAACGGAATGCCGAAGGTTGCCAGCCCGATAGGGCTGAGCCTGAAAGCGGCCGGCATGGAAGGATCACAGCAGGTCTATGAACTGATCAGCAACGGCGGCGATGCCTACAGTGCTCAGTTCACTGTCAACGCACAGTCCGGTGACGTCCAGGTCACTGCCGCCAACAGCGACTGGTTCCTCGAATCCGCGCGCAACGGCGACGATGTTCTCGTTGCCGTGGCCGGAACCAGTGTCAGCAGTGACGGTGTGCTCGCACGGTTCGTTGTCGATCAGAACGTCGAATTCACTATTGACGATTTGATTGTCAATGAAGAGCGATCGAATACGCGTCTGGTCTCCAAGGGGCTGGGAAGTCTGCCTTCAGCATTCGCTCTTGGCAACAACTATCCCAACCCGTTCAACCCGACCACAACCATCAGCTACAGCGTCCCTGTGGCTGCCGATATCAATATATCGGTGTTCAACGTGATCGGTCAGCATGTAGCAACGCTGGCTTCCGGCTACCATGACGCCGGAGTGTACGAGGTCGTCTGGGACGGCACGAACGCGTCCGGGACAACAGTGTCCTCGGGTGTCTATTTCTACAAGATGACAGGAACTGACAAACCCGAAACCAAGAAGATGATGCTCCTCAAGTAGCATCAGTAGCTTGTGCATCGGTGGGCGGTTCTTCTGGCCGCCCACCATGTTAAAGGAGATACGCATGATTAAGAAATCCGCTCTGATCTCTCTCGGACTGGTCCTGTCCCTGCTGTTATTCAGTTCACCTGCCAATGCAATCGGGTACAGCGTCGAATTCGAGCAGTCGCGCGGCGACACACTGATCGTTTACTTGTGGCTCACCGAAGTGGAGAGCTATGGGTACCTGCCGATTATGGGAGTCGAGATGCATCTCTCTTACGATTCGGATGATCTTGAATTCGTTTACTCAGATTTCGGTGCAGGAATCGCAGACAACTTTACGTTTGCCAGCAACTGCATTGAAGACAAGGATAGTTGCTTTTATGCGGGAGCTTCAGCAGGAATGGGTTTTTCGGAATCAGGCCCATTCGTTGCCCTGACGTACAAGTGCAAGAACCCCTCCGATTGCTGTCCTGGCAACCAATGCGTATCGGTAAATCCCGTGTGGCGGATAAACGAAGAATACGTGGAACTGGACAGGGCCCCAAGCGATGTAGGTGATCAGGAAGATGGTCTCCTGCCGGATGAGTACAGTCTGGGCCAGAACTACCCCAACCCGTTCAACCCGACAACGACCATACGGCTGCAATTGCCGCGCGCCTCGGATGTCGTTCTCGATGTCTGCAATATAACGGGACAGACGATTGAGGTGCTCGCAGAAGGACGAATGTCAGCAGGTGAACACTTGATCGAATGGGATGCCAGAAAATACGCGAGCGGTGTGTACCTGTATCGCTTGCGCACCGACGACAAGGTTGAGACCAGAAAGATGCTGCTCTTGAAGTGAAGGACACAATCGGAATCAAGCGCGTGTAGGACGGCATGAAGTAGGTCCCTGACCGACCATAGTGACACCCGGTAACGAATACAGACAGCACCGGAAGGCCAGGATAATGGCATCGCCGGTGTCAACATACATATGTCTACACTCCACGATAGCGGGGCACTTCAGCGCAGAGTCATACCTGGAAGTACTTAGTGAAATCGAACTGGACATGGGGCGGACTGTACTCCCCGCGCTCAAAGTTCAGCACGTAGTCCTTCCGATACTCGCCCGCGGCGATGCGAGCAACCATCTCAACGAGCGATTCCACTTCCGCGGCCGTGTTGTACATGCCAAAAGAAACGCGCACCGCTCCCGGAACAACAGAGCGATCGCGAGCCAGAATTCTCTCTTCATATGCCCTCGATTCCGCCTCGTCTACCTTCAGCAATTCCTTCACGTAGGTGTGGGCACAGAAACAGCCGGACCGAACACCGATTCCTCCCTCGTAGCTAAGCACGGCAGCAGTCAGTGCATGGGGGAGACCTTCGATGTTCAGAGCAATGACCCCCAGCCGTTTGTCGGCACGGTCAGGATCGGTGTCACCGTACAGAGTCACACCCGGTATCTCCTTGAGTCTCATCAACGCCAGAGCGGTCAGCTCAGACTCGTGCTTGATAATCGCATCCCAGCCAATCTGCTCAATCAGGTTGATCGTCTGGCCAAGCGCAACCACGCCAACGACATCGGGCGTGCCGGCTTCTTCCTTGTCCGGAAGTTCCGCCCAGTATGCCTCTTCCAGCGTCACAATATCGACCATTCCACCGCCGACATCGCTCGGGTCGCCCTCCTCAAACACCCCCCTGTCGCCTACAAGCACGCCAACGCCAAACGGGGCATAGACTTTGTGAGCCGAGAAGACAAGATAATCCCAGCGAAGTTCGGGGTCATCCGGTTTCATCTCGACTTGTCGATGCGGCACCAGTTGGGCACCGTCGACCATGATCTCTGCTCCTGCTCGATGTGTCTCGCGAGCGAAGAAATCGAGATCGTTTATATAGCCGGTCACGTTTGAGGCGCCGGTAATGGCCACGAGTTTGACTTTAGAACCGTGCTTCTCCAACCGGGCACGGAAGTCATCCTTGTTAATCGTTCCGTCATCGTTGAGTTTGACATGCTCAACGCGGGCAACCCGACGCCACGGAAGCTCATTCGAGTGGTGTTCCATGAGCGTTGTCAGGACCACGTCATCGTTTGTCAAACCGACACGTCGAGCAAGTTTGTTGATTGCTTCAGTGGTGTTTTTGGTGAAGATCACCACCTGCTTGTTCAAGTCAGCGCCCACGAATTCCGCCACCCTGTTGCGTGACTGCTCAAACGCCCAGCTTGAGAGCTGAGACTTGAACCCGGTTCCACGGTGGACATTGGAGTACCATTTCAGAAATGAGTTGACCGCGTCCACTGTCGGCTGGAAAGTGGGTGTGGAGGCTGCGTTATCGAAGTTGATATATGTTCTGGGCCCCTGCAGAGTCGGCACCACGGTTCCGGCACCTACCAGCAGCTCCGGAAGATCATCAATAGAGACCAAGCCCGTCCCGGCCGGTGTTTCTGCCTGATGCGACATGGGAATACCCTTCACGTTCTGGAGACTTTAGTTGTTCAGACGACTACTAAAGCAACAGACAAGAAGCGGCAGATGTTTCAGAAGGATTACTTGTCGGCGAGGAAAGTCAGATAGCGGTCGGCCCATTGCTCCCGATGATGGAACTTGCGGGCATGCGTGTGGTATTTCTTCCCCAGCATTTCGCCATCGATACGGCCATTCTTGAGCCCGATAATGTGCTCACAGAGCTTGGGGGCATCCTCCGAAGAAAACGCCAGCGCCCCGCCTGCTGTTTCGAGCTCGCGGATAGCCTCGCCACGGTGTGATCCGAAAACGATCGGCCTGCCGGAAGCCATGTACTCAAACAGCTTGGCCGGGAAGGTCCCCTTGGTAACCGGAACTTCGCGAAGGCTCTCAACGAGGACATCGGACGATTTTAGGAAGTAGGGTATAGTCTCAAGCGGCTGCGAACCGAGGAACCGAACATTCTTCAAACCGTAGTCCTTCACCATACCTTCGAGAGCGCCACGTTTCTCGCCCTCGCCGACAAACGCAAACATGACATCAGGCTCGTCAGACAAATGACGCGCGGCCTCGATGACCGTTTCAAGAGAATGCGCCCAGCCAAGTGTGCCGGAATAAAGCACAAGGAACTTGTCCTCCCAGCCGTACTTCTTACGAATACCGTTGCGGTCGACCGAAACGAACTCCTTGCTGAAGCCCGACTTGATGGTCATCACGTTCTCAGGCGGAAGTCCCAAATCTTTGAGATAATCCGAGATACCGTCGGTAACGGCAACAACCTTCTCAGCCTTGCGATACATGGTGTGCATGTACTTCTTGAGCAATCGAGTGAAGATGCCCCGGTTGAGATTGCCGAAATCTTCGCTGGACTCCGGTTGGAGGTCCCGAATCTCGATAACGAATCGCGCCCTGCGCAGTTTGCTCAGGATCCAGCCAATCAGCGGCGTATTGACCGGCGGCGTCGATGCCAACACGACATCAAAATCCTCTTTGATCCGGAACGAGTTAATCAGGCTTGTTATGAGAAATGTGACGAAACCGATCATCCGCTTGCCGGGGTTCCGGTTGGAGGCGGGAAGTACCCAACTTCTGTAGACCTTGACTCCCTCCATCTCCTCAGCATAGAAAAAATGCCCACGGTACTTGTCAGGGACAATACCGTCGGGATAGTTCGGGATGGCTGTAAGAACCGAAACCTGGTGCCCCTGGGCAACAAAGTGCCGGGCGAATTCAAACAGCCGTCGTACTGCTCCACGCTCTGGTGGAAAATGCTGGGCCACAATTAGTATATTCATAACTCCCCTCGTAATTGTACTGTTTGACCGTCGAATTCGCAAGCCATTTATGCTGTTTTTCTACATCTACGAAACAAGTTGACACCATCGGGTCCAGCGTGTTACCATAGAATAATACAGGGTTCATGGGAATATTTCAGTCGTTTTGGGGTATCAAGACTGAACAAGCTTTAAGGAGGCTAAATGTACAAGAACCTCGCGAGGATCCTGGCGGTCCTAACGGCAGTCGCCGCCTTCACCGCGGTAGCTATTCTTGCCGATGAGGCCAAGAAAGCAGACGAACCGACTTTCGAGTATGTCGGTGACAAGAAGTGCAAAATGTGCCACAAGGATCAGCACTCAAGCTGGCTGGAGACCAAGCACGCCAAGGCCTACGACGCCCTCTCGGCCGAGGAGAAGAAGAAACCGGAGTGCGTGGGATGCCATGTCACAGGAACCACAGCCAAGGACGTTCTGCTGGAAGGCGTGCAGTGCGAAGCCTGTCACGGGGCGGGATCGGCCTACAAGTCCCCCAAGATCATGTCCAAGAAGAATTGGCCGGCCGACCCTGAGAAGCACATGAAAATGGCTGTCGAGGCCGGTTTGATCGTGCCAACCGAGGAAACCTGCAAAGGCTGTCACAAGAAGGAGGGCAACCCGAATTTCAAGGAATTCGACTTTGCCAAGAGCAAACCGAAAGTACACGCCTTTAAAGAGAAAGCTGAGAAGTAATCGGCTGATCAGCTCATGAAAAGAGCGGCCCCTCGGGGCCGCTTTTTTCATTTTATCGGTTGTTACGGGGACTAATCCGCCCGGCGAGCGGCCTAACCGACGGCTACCGGAAAGGTCCTGACCGATACCCATTTGTAACCAACAATCGGCGACACAAGATCAATCGAGGTTGCATCGAACACCTCATCGGTCAGCCAGGAGGCGATCTGATCCTTCACCAACACAATGCGATGATTCGATATCTCTCTGGCCAAAGTAACGTGAGGAAGGAACTGTTTGTGCGGCAGTGGAATATCGAGCCGGGCATACAGCCGTGTGTAAAGGCGGTGCAGTCTGTCGCATTCCTTCACTCTCCAATAAATGATCGGGCAGGCGGGGTAGAAATCGTCAATTGACTCAAGTTCGATTCTCAGCGGCCCCATGTTCTCGGTTTCGGCGAGAATGACCGCGCTCAGTTCCTCCAATGTAGCCGAAGTCTCGAACGGAAAAACGAGCGTGACATGTGCCGGTATCAGGTGATAGTCCGGATCGAATTGCTCTCTGACAGGCGCGATAACCTGTTCCAGGCTCGGGGGCAGAAAAATGACTATCGCATATTGCTTGATCGAGGGATCCTCGAGGTTGCCGGTACTGTAACTGTAACTCATCTGGCTCGCAATCGGGTGGCTATTTGTAAAACACTATCTCTATCCGGCGATTCCTCGCACGCCCTTCCGCAGTCTGATTCGATGCCAGGAAGTTCGTCTCGCCCCGTCCGTAGGTCTTGATCCTGTCAGACTCTACTCCGAGTGAAACCAGATAGTCGCGTACACGGTTGGCCCGTTTCTCCGAAACAGTCTTGTTGGCCGCCGGTGTACCGATGTTGTCTGTATATCCGTTAATTTCCATCTTGATATCTTTGACGAAAGTCAACAAACCAGCCAGAGTCTTGATTCGTTCACGGCTGTGCGGATCAATCTCGAACGATCCCGAAGCGTACTTGATATTCAGCACCATCGGCCTGTCGAACATTTCCAGGTTTATGCAGCCGTGCTTGTCGACGGCCATCCCAACCAGCGTATAAGGACAGTCGTCAAGTCCGTCCGGGACGCCATCGTTGTCGGCATCGGTCGGACAACCGGTCTCATCAACAATCGCCCCAACCGGGTTGTACGGACACCTGTCCTCATAATCCGCGACACCGTCGTAATCGGAATCCACCGGACAGCCGTGAATATCCACCATGTTCCTGGCCGCAGGCGGGGTTCCCGGACAGTCATCGAGCCCGTTGGCGATGCCGTCGCCGTCCGTATCCACTGCACAGCCATCTCGGTCTACAATCGCACCCCGTGGTGTGTTCAAACACTCATCTTTGTGATCCGGCACGCCGTCATTGTCGGAGTCACGCGCGGAGGAACGCCGCACCGGTCCATCGCTCGGCTGCATCGTCCAAGTCTCGTCTGATTTCCATTCGCTCTTTTCACCGACACTGCCGAACATAATTGACAGCCGCGCCACCGCGCCGAGCATCAGGTTGTCCCGCGCTTCCTTGGCCGCGGGTTCGAATTCTGCCCCGGCACCGGTGAAATAGTCTGCGCGCCCCATCACATGCAGGGAAACCCGCGAGGTCGGCTTCAGCAGAATACCGGCCGAACCGCCCAGGAACAGCTCGGTTGCGGCAAAATCTCTTGTCTCGCCCTTGTCGCCAAGCACCTTGAAAGTGGTGTCGGCGACCTCGTCGTTGAATCGCCAGACCATCACTCCACCGCCCGCCCCGAGAGTCAGATTAAGCAGGTTGGAGGAGGAAAACAGTTGGCGCGAAATCGTGCCGCCGATTCTCGTCGCCTTGAACTGTAAATTGGAGTTATTGGAAAACGCGCTCAGGGAACTCGTGCTGTCGACTGTGGTGTCGTTGGTGAAGGAGTGCATCGAGTAATCGATATCCAGCCACCATCGGTCTGCCAAACGATGCCCCAGCGAAAGCCCAAATGTCGGCTCGCTGTCATAGCTGAAGAAGTTACCGCCACTCAGCGTAACCAGACCACCGCTGACGCCCGCGGAGTACTTGTAATCCCCGGCCTGTACCGAAAGAGAGCAGATCAACAGAATCGCTGTTACGGTGATAAGTCGCATGGCACTATTTTGGCATACACCCGATGTGAAAGCAACCCTATAACACAAATCAGTACAACTTTCTCAGCTCGACATTGGTGTAGTAGTGCTTCAGGATGCGGTCATACGTCCAACCCTCTCGCGAGTGCCCGATTGCACCACATTGACACATCCCTACTCCGTGCCCGTATCCTTGACCGTTGAAAGTCACCGACGCAACCCCACCGGAACCGTCGCGCACGATGTCGGCAGTGAACCGATCAGACGGCAGGATCAGATCGGGATCGGAGGTTCGCCCGATCACCCAGCGGATGCGATCCTTGTGGAAACTATACAAATCCGTGGCTGTCCGCACCTGCAGCGTACGAATGCGACCTCCCGGAGTTCGGTCGAGTATGATGATATCAGTGATGGGACTGATACGAAGGTCGCGTCCACGGTCACTGGCAAGATACTGCTCGATCCGTCCGCGAAGCTGCTTTTCGGTGAAGACTTCGCGCCAACTGTAATACTTGGACCAGGAGCAGGCGGCGTTATCCTCGACCGATTTCAGGTAGGGTTCTTCCTTACGATCCCAGACCGCCTCGATGTCATCAGTGCGTCCGCCACAGGTAGAATGGTAATAGGCGTTGATCATCTTGTCCTGGTGCATTATGACCACGCCCTCAGTGCCGTTGATCGCCTTATTCACCAGATCGTTTTCTACCGTAACTCCCTGGTAGACCTGATCCATAATGCTGGACTTCATATCGTACGGTGCGCCGGAGTACTGCTTGAGGTGGGCCATGGCATAAGTTCTGGCGGCCACCGCCTGGGCCTTGACAGCCTCAATCTCTTCGTTCTGGCGCGGTCCGATTTCCGGAGGGACAACGCCCCGCAGGTAATCTTCCATATATACGACGTTGATCACGCGAATGGCCGTGCCGTTGGGCAGGAATCTCAGAATGCCGCGATATCGTTTGTCACCGAGACGGGTGCGGTTGTTGTTACCGCGCGGGATTATATTGATCTCGTCCATGCGTTCGCTGATCGGCGCGCCATTCTTGTTGAACACCGACACCAGCATCTTTCCGCCGCGAATCTTCACCGGCTGCGACGAGTAATACACTTCCTGTTGACCGGCACTGAGACACTCAATCGCAAATGATCCGTCGGAGGAAACCGTGACTTCCTCGCCCGTTTCATCAAGCAGCACGCGAACAAACGGAATGCGGATATAGCCGGAGATCGCTTCTTCCTGAAGTCCCGGCACCCGGGCGCAGCTCCACATGAGGATCAGCAGCAACAGACCAGTAGAAATGCGGACAAACAGCTTGCTCATGCGTTTGAGAGATATTGATGTCATCGAGCGACTGAACATAAGTCAGGCTTTCCTTGGTGGTTGCACTATTCTACCCGGCACCGGCATCAACCGCTGCGAGGACTTCCCGTCAAAGCGAGTCCGCATCGGCTCAGATCGCAGACAGCCCTCACCCATAACGGCAAACGCGGACGCTTCGACCAGATCGGGATCGAAGCCGATCGCCGATACAGACGTCACTTCGGAGAGGTCAAGCAAATCGGCCAGACGCTCCCTGATGAATGTGTTGTGAGCGCCCCCTCCGGTCAAATACAATTTTCTCACCCGTTTGTCCCGTGCGATGATCCGGCTGATCGATCTGGCTATTGCTGAGACGGTAAGTTCGGCGGCCGTTGCAACCAGATCGTTCCCGAGAAGCTTCAGCTTGCTCCCCTGCACAACCATGCGGTCAGCCATCTCTGTCCCGAAGACCTCTCTACCCGTAGAGGTCGTCTTGTTGCCGAAAAACGGTTCAGCAAGAAGAAGCGAGAGGAGACGACGTGAAACTGTTCCTGCTTTCGCAAGTTTTCCGCCACGGTCATACTTCTTATCAAACAGCCGCTCGGCAAGCAGGTCGCAAAGTACGTTGCCCGGTCCACAGTCTGCAGCCTGTACCCTGTAATCGCTACTGTTTGCGGGAAAGTAGAAGTAATTCGACATACCTCCGATATTCACTATCAAGCGTGACTCCGTCTCGTGACTCATCAGGCGTTCCATGGCGGCCACAGTTATGGGCGCCCCTTCGTTTCCGACGGCAATATCGGCCTGACGGAAATCGCCGATGACCGGAAGACCGGTCGCGACAGCCATATGATCAAGAGAACCAATCTGAAGCGTACCGCGAACTGAAAACCCGGCCAGCTTTGCTTTCTCCGGCAGATGACGTATCGTCTGACCGTGCGAGGCAACCGCATGCACCGTGATCCTCTTCGCCTTCAGCTCTTTCACGAAGCCGGCCGCCGCACGGCCATAGAATTGCCCGAGAGCATTGTCGAGATAGATCAGCTTGTCGACAGCGATTTCCGGCGCGTCGATAGTCGAAAGCACCAACTCACGTATCTTTGCGGGGTAGTTCTTCGTCTTGCCTGCCAGAAACTTTGTTCTGACTCCGCTCTCTGAACGCATGATCTTCACCGCGGCCAAATCGAGACCGTCGGCCGACGTCCCCGAGTTTAGGCCGAGTACCACCAACTGTTGTTTATCGATCAGAGATCGCATACTAAGACTCAGCGCACGGCGGATCGTCGCAATTTGTACTTGATACCGGCCACTCGGTCCAGCGAGGATCGGATGGCGTCGAGGGAAATATCACCGTGGCGGGCAGCATCCACGAAATAATCAAATGCCTCGACCGCACGCTCCCAATCCTGACCAAACAGGAGGAGATCATGACCGGCCTTGAACGCCTTAACCGTCCGTTCGCCGATATCACCCATTTCGTCCGCCCCCTTCATCAGGAGGTCATCGGTGATGATCGGGCCATCGAACTCAAGCCCGTTACGAATCCAGTTGGCGATAATGCAATCGGATTCAGTAACTATGCGGCTATCCACACTCCGCACACGCATGTGCGTGGTCATGATGATGTCGGCGCCGGCATGCATACCCGCCTCAAACGGAATGCGCTCTCGCTGCTTCCAAACGACTTCATCATAGTCGGCCTCGGTGGTGGCCAGATGCGGGTCAATCGATGCCGCTCCAAGCCCCGGAAAGTGTTTGAGACAGGACAGCATACCGTGCTGCTTGGAAACGGTCACGGATGCTCTCACGAACTCTGCGGCCTTCTCCGGATCGTCTCCGAAACAGCGCGAGGCAAGACACTTGTTTGAGGAATCGAGAAAAAGATCGGCTACCGGCGCAAGATTGAGGTTGATCCCCAGAGATTTCATCAGAACGACAGCACGGGAGTAGTCCTCGCGGTACCGATCCAGCAAACCTTCGGAGGCATAGACCGAGGCCGCCCCGAACTCCACGGGCGCACCTTTGAGTCGGCAGACCCGTCCACCCTCCTGATCGATTGCCACCAGCGGTTGTGACGATCGACAGCGCGAGGTGATCGTATCCACACTCTCCATCGCAGTGCGATGTGTCGCGCAGTTGTCTGCAAACAGGATACACCCGCCAATCTGCTCCTCGTCAACGAAATTCAGCCATGGGGCAGGTGGTTGTTCACCTGGATACCCGATGACAAACAGCTGACCAATTTGTCTTACTAACTTGTCCATACTCTTCTCCGCAATTGCGGTCCCCAAGAACACTTCCTCACGATACACAGACCAAATTCTTGCCCGCCCCCTTGGCCTGGTACAATGCCTGATCGGCAATCGACACCAGCTCTTCTTCGGATTTGCCATTCTCCGGGAAAGAACTGACTCCCACCGATACGGTTATCTTCAGTTTGCCGGCGGAGCCGGCCTCTATCACTTTGTGTTCGACCTGATTACGAATTCTCTCGCCGATCAGGTATGCCTCCTTTTGGGGTGTCTGTGGCAGTATAACCACAAACTCCTCGCCGCCGTAGCGAGCGAATATATCAACATCGCGCACGCATTCCTTGATCGTGCGCGTCAGTGATTTCAATACCACGTTGCCCGTCTCGTGCCCGTATCCGTCATTCAGTTTCTTGAACCAGTCGATATCGACCATAATAACCGAAAGCGGAAGATCATAGCGGACAGCACGTTTCTTCTCTTCTTCGAGTTTCTGAACGAAGTAGCGATAGTTGTATGCGCCGGTCAGCTCATCGATAACGGAAAGCTCCTCGGTCCGTTTGTGAAGCTCGGCGTTCTCGAGGGCCATACCGGCGGAACGAGCCACCACTGCGAGAAGCTGTTCATCTCTTTCTCTGAACGCTCCGGGCTTGGGGGACTCAACAATCAGCAGTCCCGAAGAACGCCCGTGAGAGGTCATCGGCACCAACAGGGCAGAGTGACTGTCCTCGCTCAACGCCCGATAGTCATCACGTGTCGCCGTGTCAGGCACACGGACCGCTTCGCCGCCGGTCGCAACCTTGGCAATCAAATCGTCACCCGTA
Organism: uncultured candidate division Zixibacteria bacterium; assembly: GCA_963664195.1. Lineage (GTDB taxonomy): Bacteria > Zixibacteria > MSB-5A5 > GN15 > FEB-12. The sequence continues at coordinate 1,439,393 of OY760907.1, read as the reverse complement.
ACACGCAGCGCCTTCAGATGAAAACTGGTAGATCCGTCGACACAACGGGCCCGGTAGTAGTAGTTCTTCTCGCCGTCTCGCAGAACGATTGCATAGCACCGATGCTGCAATGTCTCGGCCATGATGCGCCCGACCTCCTTGACCACACTGTCCGGATCGAGCATACCTGCCAGAATACGCGTGTTCTCGTACGTCATCTCAAGCTGGGCCTGAGATTTTTCAAGCTCCGAGGTCCGCAGGTTCAGCGTGTCGAAGAGTTTCAGCAGCCGACGCTCTGAGCGTCGCATATAATCGGACACGTATGACAGCGCCAGAAAACAAACCCACATGAAACCAAGGCGGATTGAGAAACTAAAGAGATCGTCGACTGTCAGTTGATTGTACATCGTCCCGACATACGCCAGTGACAGGATCATCGTAACGCCAAACGCAAACCAGAAGGTCAGCACGTAGGCGCCGACCGAGACGGTTAGATAGAACAGCAAGTAGAACGATGAATCCAATCCCCCGGTATAAAGCACAAACAAAGGCAGGAATACCATATCGTAACAGACCGAGCCGAAATAGGCCAGCTTCAGATCAAACCTGCCCTTCATACTGGCGAAGAACAGAGCGACGAGAATGCCGTATGTCGAGATGACTATAATGAACAGAGTAGTGTCTTTTGACTGGTACTCGCCAAAAACCCCAAACCAACAGATGATCGTAAATATCATAATCCTGGTCAGCAGGAATATGACATCGATCCGCGGCAGAAGGGTTTTGTTACGGTCTAGAAACAGCTTCATTTTGTTACCAGTCTATAGCATTCTTATCGGTAGCAAAGCACCAGTATTTATTGCAGGAGTGGAACTTAAGAACGCAAAGACGCCCCCCGTTTCACACTTGATCGCATAAACGCCTTCGCGGACAAGAACATAACCCCCACAGCCAGAGCCAGCAGAATCAAATCAGTAGTCACCATCAGGAGGTTCCCAGACGGCAAGTATCGCACAATGAGATAGTAAGTCAATGCAGCAACTGTAGTTGCGAGCATCACAAGAGCTGGTACCAGCGTGAACCAGCTCCGCTTTCCGGCTCTGTACAGCCAAACCGTCACCGAAATCAACGTCAGTGCAGCCAAAAGCTGATTTGTTGCTCCGAAGACAGGCCAGATCAGTTTGTATCCCTGATTCCAGGCCAGTAACAGCATGAAAAAAACCGCGAGACCGGAATTGAACCAGAATTTCCTGAAAATAGCCGGTGGCGTCGAAAATAACGTAAGCCACAGTTCCTCGAACAAGTATCGGTTTAGGCGCACCGCTGAATCGAGCGTCGTGATGAGAAAACCCTCAACCACAAGAATGCCGATCACCGAACCGAGCGCCAACGAAATGCCAACCGTGTTCTCAAGCAGGTGGCCAACCGACAGGGCAAAGGCCAGAATCGGATTGCCTTTGCCGATTTCCGGCCACGCAATCGACATGTAATCCGAGTACGATAGCGAGGAGCTAATCGCGATCAGCACCAAGATAGCAAGGAGCCCCTCCAGCAACATGCCACCGTAACCAATGGTGCGCGCTTGACTCTCACTGCTGAGTTGCTTCGACGATGTTCCACCCGCAACCAGTGAGTGAAAACCGGATATCGCCCCGCAGGCTATCGTTATGAACAAAAACGGCCAGACCGGCCCCATCTTCGCCGATCCTACCGCGACGTTGGATATGGGGTAGTCAATCGACAGCCCGTTGAGTCCGCCGATTACCACTGCGGTGAACATGATCACCATACCGGCATAGAGTATCTGCACGTTTACAAAGTCGCGTGGTTGCAGGATCAGCCAGACCGGCGCCTGGCACGAGAACAGAGTGTAAACGGCAATCACCATCATCCAGTAGGTGGGAGCCAATTGCAGCGGGAGATCAAATCCAACCCACACCGAACCAAAACAGATGACGGCTGCGATTGCGTACGCCAGCCAGGTCTTGATGCTCCGTTTCGTGACGAGATAACCAAGCAGAGGGGCCATGAGCGTGATCACGATGACCGAGGTCGAGGCGATACCGCCTATCACGCCATAGGTCTGGCCATTGATAACTTCAGTACGCAGAAGAGTCTGGGATTCATCCAGCCCAAAATCCGCCAGCGGCATTGTTGAAGTCAGTGATATCGCCGTCAGTGACAGAAAAGCCGATGTCACGAGAATAATCAGGATAATCGTGAACACAATAAACAGAAGGAAGCCGGTCGGGCCAAGCGCCTTCCTGGCGATCTCCGCCATGGAACATCCGCGCTCCCGCACCGAGGCAAACAGTGCCGTGAAGTCATGCACCGCCCCGAAAAAGATCGCCCCGATCACCACCCACAGCCACGCGGGACCGATACCGTACAGGATACCCAGCGTCGGACCCACTATCGGACCGGCTCCGGCAATTGTCGAGTAATGATGCGCGAATAACACCGACGGCCGCGTGGGAACGTAGTCCTTGCCGTCGTTAATTTCCACCGCGGGCGTAGGACGATTCTTGTCCTCACCGATCGCCCGGGCCACAAACCGGCCGTAGAAACGAAAGGCCATCAAAAAACAAACCATCGCCCCCGACAGCAGAATAAGAACGTTCATACACCAACTCCCCGTGTACGTTCAACACAATAACGATCACACAGTAGCAAAAAGCACAAAAAGTACGTTTCGGGCAAGTGGATTAGCCTTATGCCTGGCAGTGTTTTAGGTTGCCTTTTTTCCCCCTGTTCGGCAACTTGCCTGATGGGAAACTCGTAAAGAGACAGAGAGAAAAGCAGGTTTGCGATTATGAATACCCGAGCCAGGATTACATACAGATTACTGTCTATCGCCGTAGCGGCCCTCGTGCTCGGCTGCGTATTCGGAAGTTCCGTGCAGGGGTCTATCTATCGCAGCGGCAAAGATATCCATATCACCAACCTGCACCGAATTGAAGACGACATCTATATCGGTTGCGAAAATCTCACGGTCGACGGCACCATCATCGGCGACCTGAGCGTCGGCTGTTACAATGTCGAGCTTACGGGCGTGGTCAGCGGTTCGGCCAACCTGGCAGGGCGCGTACTCAATCATTCCGGACGAATCGAAGGTTCTCTTCGTGCCGCCTGCGAAAGACTCACGATTAACGGCTCAATCGGTCATTCGCTCCTGGGATTCTGCAGCGAGATGAGCATGAACAAGGGGGCAGTGATCGAACGAGATGTTGCCGTGGTCGGCAACAACATGCATTTCGACGGCATCATCAAAGGAAACGTCGACTGCGCGGCAGCAACTGCCAGGATATCCGGACTCATTGAAGGCGACGTAACAGTCGAGGCGGCAGGAGTGACAGTCGCTCCCTCAGCGATCATTAGAGGCAATCTTGTCTATGTGTCAGAAGACTCCACCAGCCTGAAGATACTCGAAGGCGGCACGGTGGTCGGGGACGTTACCTGGAGGCTGCCGGAACAGTCCGAGGAAGAACCTAACATCGCGGCCCAGATAGCGGTCGAGGTCTCCGGTGTCCTGGCGGCGTTTCTTTTCGGTATTATAGTGGTTCGCCTGTTCCGTCCTTATGCCGAAGAAGCCGTCCATCAGCTTTTCAGCCGCGCCTCAGTCTCGTTTGCCTCCGGCCTTCTCGGCATCGCCGTTCTGATTCTGTGTATACTAGTGCTGGCGGTGAGCCTCATAACTATGTTGATCGGCACTCTTCTGCTCGGCGAAGGCCACACATTCGGAGGATCGTTCGTGCTGATCCTGTCGACGGTGATGATCCCGATTTCCAGCTTCGCCTCCGTTACAGGCGGCGTGATGCTGTACTCCGGAAAGATTGTGGTGGGGTTTGTCCTGGGATACATGATCATGCGCATGGGCAATAAGGGAGTCAGGAGTCTGAAAGCGATGTCGCTCTTGATCGGTCTGGCCATCCTGTCGGTGGTCTACGCCATCCCTTATGCGGGAGCCTGGTTGTTCTGGCTGGTGGCGATTACCGGGGCGGGAGCGATTATTCTGGGGATCAAGAATTGTCGGAAGGAGTCGGGTGCAGCCCCAGGGACTGACTTCCCGCCTGCTCAGTAGCCGCAGACAGCGCCACACCCACGGGGGTCTGAAGCACCTGCCATCAGCCCCGATGACCCAATAAAGACTATCTGAAGATCAGAATATGGGGGGCGGTCTTTCACCGCATGCCCGTAGCCCTCGACTGCCTTGACGGTTTCGGGATCAAAGGCGCCTTTCTCAAAATCAACTCTGTCCGGCAACCACTGATGATGGAACCGTGGATAGGCCACCGTCTCCGGCAACGTCATACCAAACCGTGTGAAGTTAAGAATCGCCTGCGCCACGGTCGTGATTATCTTGGAGCCGCCCGGCGCGCCAAGCAGCATAAACGGCTTCCCGCGAAGAAGCACGACAGTCGGAGACATTGAGGATAACATCCGCTTGCCGGGCTCAATCTTGTTTGCCTCGGCTCCGACCAGACCAAACTGGTTCGGATAACCCGGCTTGATCGAAAAATCATCCATCTCGTTGTTCAGCAGGAACCCTGCCCCCCCTACCACGAGTTTGGAGCCGAAGTTGCCGTTGAGGGTGGTCGTGATCGACACCATGTTGCCTTCGTGGTCACAAACACAGAAATGTGTCGTTTCATCGGATTCGTACTTAGCCGGGTTTCCGGCGGCGACATCTTTGGAGTTACCGGCATTTTCCAGATTGATTGTTGCCCGCCGGGTCGCCAGATACGATGAATCCAACATGCTCGAAGGCACATCGTAGTAATCGGGGTCTCCAAGATGCACCGCTCGATCGGCATAAGCCAGTCGCGACGCCTCAGCAAAGAGGTGAATGTACGAAGGCGCGTCGGGGGAATAATGCGCAAAATCGTAAGGCTCCAGCAGTTTCAGAATCTGGCCGAGAATGACACCGCCCGAACTCGGAGCAGGCATGCTGTAGATTTCGAGGGAGTCGAACGTGAACCGGACAGGATCTCGCCATACCGGTTGATACTCTGCCAGATCTTCCGCCGCAATCAGACCGCCGTACTCAGCCGAGGTCGCCACAATTTTCTCTGCCACCTGGCCGGTATAGAAGACATCCGGCCCCTCGGCAGCGATGGCGTACAGGGTTACGGCGAGATCTTTGAGCAGCAACTTGTCGCCTACCCTAAGCGTTTGTCCTCCAGGATAGAAGACAGCGGCGGTCGACTCAAATCCGGTCAATTTCTTCCGAGATTCCGCAAGTTTTGATGCCAGACTGCTGTCGACGGCAAAACCGGAGTCAGCCAGGCGAGCTGCGTAGCCTACCAGATCCTCCCAGGGCAGCGTACCGTACTTTTCCCAGATCTCGTGCAGGCCGGCAACCGTCCCCGGAACACCCGCAGCAAGAACGCCGTAGGTCGAACGATCAGGAATGACTTTGCCGGAATCGTCGAGATACATCGTCTCGGTGGCGCCAATGGGAGCTTTCTCCCTGAAATCGAGTGAGGTAACTTCGCCGTTCTCCGCGTCACGCATCACGGCAAAACCGCCCCCCCCTATGTTGCCCGCCTGTGGGTAGGTGACCGCAAGGGCAAAGCCGACTGCAACAGCCGCATCGTAGGCATTGCCGCCCTGGCGGAATACTTCTTCACCTACTTTCGAAGCCAGAGGCGAGGCCGAGGCAACAACACCGTGACTGTAGAAGGTGGTCGTGTGAATGCTATCGCACGAAGCAAACAGTGCCAGCACAACCGAGGCCAGAACAAAGATAGAAACGAACGGCCGTCCCCGAAGCACAGCCGATTCAATGGGGCGTGAGAGAATCATGCGTCCCCCTGTGAGACCTTTTTGAGACTTAGCGCTTTTCAACCAGGAAGATACAGCCATCCGGATAATCCACATCAAGCGGAATACCGATACGAAGATCCTTGGCTGTCGTCTTGATAGAAACATCAATCGGTTCGCCTTCTTCAGGCGGTTCCGGCGGGGTCTCTAGAATATTCGTCAGCCTGATTTTGGCAGCGCTGAAGCCGGAGGACCTCAGATCTGCCCTGATAATCACCTGCTTGCTGGAAACCTCCAAACCGTCTGACAGTTCTCCCGGCGGCGGTACAACTACAAAGAGAAGCCCCTTCTTGTCACCCATCTGGAATGAGACAGACACCGACGGGTCGCTGCAGTACATTTGCGACGGCTCCATAATCGAGTGCACGATAGACTCGACAAAGGCGAGTTTGTGATGATTTCCGCCTGACGTGAAGTCGAAACCAAAGAAATAGAGGCTGCCCTTGAATCGCGTCGAGCAAACACCTACCAGCTTGTTGCCGTCGGCTGTGGCCAACTTGCGGGTCTTGGCGTCGTCACTGGTGCGAATGGAACCATACATATAACACGGGAAATCGCCCGACTTGGTTTCGATCGAGGCAATCTTATAGTCGGCAGTCGTTTTTATCCTGAAATGGTTGGCAAGAACCTGGCAATCCTTGAGGTTTTCATCATACTTCGGCATCACGCCGGACATGATAATCGACACACCGGCCTTGGCCAGCTCAACTAACGCCTCTTGATCACGCTCGGACATGATCTCTGTCGAAGGTACAAACACGAGCTTGTATTTCGTCATGGAGGCATAATCGCGATTCTCCCGAATACCGTATTCGAGCCTCAAACGAGCCAGATCGCGACAGAAACCAACTGTTGTTTCGTCGAGCAAGCGCTGGACATATTGAAGTTCCTTTGTCGCCGAGGTCTCCCGCAACCAGTAATAGAGACGGTTGCCAACCACTGCAATTTCCGGCTGGAAATCCATGTCCTCATACCCGATAGTCGAAACGGCCTGATTGAAGTTGCGAACAATCTCGTAACCCGGGGTAACGGTACCGTCAGCTCGAAGCGGTGCACCATACCAGTGATCCCGGTCCACAAACATGTAGTGGTTCAGCCCCTTGTAACCGTTGGCCAGACCGGCAGTGAGATAGAAACGTCGTTGGTTGTTCGTGACCGGAGCGATTTTCTCTTCGCGCTCAGGATCGGAGGCGGCTACTCCGGAATAGAAGGAAGTGGCAAATGCAAAACCGTATTCGGACTTCAGGAAGCGGGCCTTGTTGGCCAAATCAAAGTAACTACCCTCCGGAAACACGTTGGCGCCGAGGAATGGCGCACGGTCTTCGGGCACAAGATTGAAGGCCGGAAGAAGATCACCGGATTTGAAATATAACGACCTGAAGAACAACGGCTCTACCGTATACGACTTAAAAATGTCTTCAAGTACCGCAAGATACTCATTCAGCAGGTATTCCCGGAAATGAAACCAGTCCAAGACTTTGGGATAGTCCTTCAAATCGAGGTCTTTGAAGTTACGCGGCGGCTCCACCGCATCAAAGTCAGCATTCTTTTCCTTGTAAGCCTGATTCAGCTTCTTGATGTCCTCGTAACGGGTCATCAGGAACGGCGGGTAGTAGTCAGCAAGAACATCGGGGTTGTAATCAGCCCTGTCAGGATCAAGCATCCGCGCAAAGGAAGTCTCTGAGTCAAGCTCGATCATGAAAACCGGGCCACGCGGGTGGATGTAGTTTTTCGTGGTCTCGATGAATGCCTTGAAATAGTTTCTCAAGTGGAACTGGAAATTGCGGTGCATGTAAGATGCCAGGTAACCACCCTTGACGCCATGCTCATCCGGCAACGCGACTTCCTGCCCCTTTGAATCACGGGCAAACACCTTGATGTCGTTGAACAGACTTTTCGGCAAACCACCGAAAGCCACCTGACCGGCAACCCAGGGACCGGGGCGCAGAATAACCTTGAATCCGAACTCGCGGGCCAGCTCAAGGAAGACAATCAGATCCCGGCGGGGATCATCGAAACCGGAGAAATCAACATTCTTCGCAGCATCCTGGTGAACGTTCCACGGTACCGTCGTTGCAATGATTCGAAAACCGGCCCGCTTGATCCGCTCGAAGCAGATGGACCAGTACCGTTTTTCCACGCGAAAATAGTGGAGTTCAGCAGCATAAGGCTGGTAGGTTTCTTTTCCGATAGAGAACTTGTTACCGATGACCCCTAACATATAAATCCTTGTCGTTCAAGTACTTACAAAAATCGCCGACATTAGAGTAACCTATACGATACGATTTTGGCCCTGCCATGTCAACAGAAATCGTCTAACCTGTTTACGTTCAATCGGTTGAAAGTCAGATTCGGTCTTGAGGGCCCGGTCGGCGGGCGGCATAAGAAAAACCCCCCGCCCGCAGGCAGGGGGTCTTGCGAAATCGAAACTGCTTACTTGAGCAGCATCATCTTCTTGGTGTCAAGAACCTTGTCGTCAGCGGTGAGTCTGTAGAAGTAGATACCGGAGGCGGCATTGCTCTTCTGCGTATCCCACTGAACGTCGTAGATGCCAGCGGCCTTATCTTCGTTGACAAGTGTCGTTACCTTCTGACCCAGAACGTTGAACACTGAGACGTCGATATGCGAAGCAATCGGGACGGCGTACTCAACAGTCGTGGCCGGGTTGAACGGGTTTGGATAGTTCTGATTCAGCGCAAACTCTTTCGGCAAGTTGTTGTTGCTCGGGTCCACATCCGAAGCATCCATGATGGGGGCCAGCTCCCTGTAGGCAACGAAGTAAGCACTGCCCGGCAGGGGAGTAAACTGGAAGTAGGTACCGCCAAACTGGATAGTGTCAAACGTGATCGCATCCGTCTGATACGTCATGGCCTCGACATGGAAGTAGAACGTGGCCACGTGCTTCGCTACTGAAGACTGCGGCAAACCGTCGCCCGACAGCCTGGTGGCGGAAAGCTGGAACAACCGGTAGGCATTTGACGAATCCAAACTGTTCTTGTAATAGTAGAACTGCAACGGATAATTAAACGCAGTGGCGCCAGTCGTGGTCAATGCCGCGGAGTCAAGCTTCAGACCGGGAAAGTCCCAGGTGAATCCGGCAGAAACGCCAGCCAGATCGTTGGCATCGTTCCAAAGGTACAGGTCCAGCGCAAGTAGAGAGTCACCGGCAACCAAGTCAGGAGTCACCGACGCCTGCAGAAACATGGAATCAACTTCACCGGCATCCTGTGAGAAAACCGGCATGGCCATCAGTACGACGGCGATTAGGGCTATGATAAATTTGGCTTTCATGTCTAAATGAGCCTCCGTTCTAGAAATTACATCATCAGTGTTATCAATCCATAAAAGAAAAACATTAACAAATTTGTTCCAGTCTCACCTCCCAACCCGGACAGCCGAGCAAACTACGACTCGATACCTGTATTTTTCAGCCATTCTTTCGTAAAAAAAGAATACTGCTTCGAAGCCATTCAGTCAACAGAAAATTGAAAAGTTTGTCAACCAAAAAACCGCCATAAGGCCAAGTTGCCTCGCACCTTAGTGGTGCAGCACATGGTAATTATGATCGCACGCCGCGAAATCTCGTCACACTACCCGTCAACCCGCTGATAACGCCGCAATCCGGGTGTATCAGCCTTCTCCGAATTTCTCACACTCTAAGAAAAGGCGGCCACCCCCGCGAGAGTGACCGCCCGAATAATCAAGACCTGACAACCAGTGTCAAGTCATATCCAACCGTCGATTACGGACACGGCGGGAGCGGATTGAGGCTGATGAACAGGTGGTCGATAAGGACCGTAAGGTCACCCATCGTCACAAACCCGTCAGTAGACATATCCACGTTACCTTCAGCAACACAATCCAGCGGAGCGAGGCTGATAAACAGGTGGTCGATAAGGACCGTAAGGTCACCCATCGTCACGAAGTTGTCAGCGGAACCGTCGACGTTACCCACAGACGGGCCTGTACAGCAGGTGCTGCTGCCGAAGCCGCGGACGTACTCCCAATACCAATCTCTGGCGTCTTCAACATTGGCCTTCAGGTCGTCCAGCGAACCGTTACGAAGGGTCGCCATCAGCGTGTAGAAGGTCAGCGTGTCGTTGGCACCGAGTGTATAGTCGTATATGTACGTGAAGTAGGAACCCTGGTCGCCCAGCGTACCCTGACCGGTCACGCCACTGGTGGCCACGGTAGTGCGCCACAGATCGGCATCCGGCTCGTACTCGCCATCCGGATCATCGAAATAATCACGGACTTCAACGCCCTGGGCACTATGGAAGGCCAGGTTGTTGGATTCTTCGTCGGCATTGAACTCGGCATTGGTGTACCAGCCGAGCATGGCCTGAGCAGCGTAACGATTGGTGTTGGGCTGACAGGATTCCGAGCCGGTCGTGTCGGAGCCCTGCAGATACAGGAACATGCCGCCGGTGCCGGACGGGGTGGTACCGCCAGAAATGTTATCAGAGCCGTCGTCGGACGGAACATCCCAGTCGGTGGCATCACCGACAGTGATACCGGTGTGGGCCATGCCGTCACGAGCATACAGCTTGGTCTCAACAACCACAAAGCTCGGGTTACCCGGATTGTTATCCGGAGCAATCACACGGCGCATCATGCCGAGTGTGGAGTCGCGGGAAACCATAGTACCAGTCGAAACAAAGCAATAGTCGGTGCCGATGCAGCCAGCGGTGGCCGGAATTTCCGGATACGGATCAAAGCTGCAGGCGTCGGCCTGGTTGTCACGATACAGGGAGGTCGTGATGGCGGTGTTGGCACCGTCGTATTCCAGGATGAACGGCGAGGAAGAGAACAGATAGACCGTGGCGTCGGCGTTGCAGTCGCCGCCATCAACCGTGAAGTCCAGGTTCACGCCGCCCTCGCCACCGTTGCCGAGTTCACCAAAGTTGCTAACGGTCAGAGCGACATTGTCACCGAGGCCACGAGCGCCCTTGGAATCCCAGGCGGTGGAAGTAGCAACCGTATCAAACGCAAACTGCTCGACCTCGTCAGCAACAAGAATGTTAATGCTGATGATGTAGATCGGGTTGTTGTCAGCGTTGGAGTTGATCGTCACAGTACCGGTCAGCCACTGCGGGCCGGAAAGACCGGACGGATCAAGGGTCATCGTAAAGGTGGAGGTGTTACCCACACCGGCCGGGACCGTCATGTCGGAAACGGAAGTACTCAGCCAACCAGTGGCGGCGCCGGTCTCGTTGACAACGATGCTGGAGACATCCAGATCGAGGTTGCCGGAGTTGGTCACGGTGACCGTGTAGTCAGCAGCACCATCGGCGTACAGCATATGATACGGCCATACGAGATCGCCCTGGTCAACTTCGATGATGGCCTTGCCAACCTGCGGTACACAGGCCATACGCAGCCAGCGGACAGCGTTGAAGCTGGCCGGATACTCCAGGCCACCATCGTCGCCGACCCACCAGGCTGACGGGTATTCATCATCAATGTAGGTCAGGTTCAGCCACTTGTCGCCAGCATAGGTGCCGCCGCCCGGGACAACTTCGTTCGCCGGGAAGACGAGACCGCCGGTCTGCTGGATCGGCTGGGCGGACATAGAAACCGCATACTCATCACCACACGGGCGACCGGAATCCGGCCAGCAAGTGTCAGTGGCCGTATTGGTCAGGTTACGTGCCGGGTCCCAAAGGAGACCGTTGAGGCCGGTAGAAACACTGACGAAGATTTCCCAGTTGGCATCAGCGCGGTTGTCGTTCAGACGCTCACCCTGGCAATCCATGGCGTGACCGAGAATAGAGTCTGCAAAGGTCGTATCGACCAGCGGGTCGAAATGGCCAAGCTTGGAGTTCATCTGGCCCCAAACCGTGTACAAATGACCATCGCACTGGGCAAGCTGCGGATTGGTGATGTACTGAGCATCGAACGTGTTCGGGCCAAAACCGCAAACGTAAACGTTCCAGTCGAACGCATCCCATGCAGTCGGGTCGTAAGAACCGTCGGCAACCTTCACGATCGTACCACCGGCATTGGGGCCGGCAACGGTACGGGACCAGTGAAGCAGATCACAGTTGAAGTCACCCCACTCATCAAACAGAGTGCGCGCGTCATACGGATCAATTGGGATCGGCATAGCCGTGAAGACAACGTGCAGGTCATTGTTTGAGTCGTAAATGGCGTCGATGTCTTCGCCGGAGGAACAGGAGTAAGTCACAGCGGTCTCTGTACCGTCATGCACGAATTGAGTGACGTTGGTCTTGGGACCCCAGGTCACACCGTAGTCGGAGGACTCGCGGATGTACAGGTCGTGGTCAATCCAGTTCCCCATGGAGATACCAGTTGCGGAAAGGTGGTTGTACAAGACAGCCACATCGCCGGTATTCTGGTTGGCAACGATTTTGTGACCGGCCCAGAGAAGAACGGAGTCAATCAGGGCGCCATTGGTCCAAGAACCGGCGTCAAGATCACCGACCTTGCGGAAGTAGAACAGCTGCACAGCACCCCACGCCTGGCCGTCGAGGCTACCGGTACGGCCGTTTTCACAACCGAATACGTGGGTGATCTTGTCGGTACCGTTCATCTGCGTGGCGATCGACGGAAGCACAAAACCGGTGGAGTCCGGATCGGCCCAGCCGGTGACGGCGGTGTAGGTCGCCTGCGGCACGTAGTTGGTCAGCCAGTTACAGTCGTGCGGGAACTCCTGATAGTAGAAGGTATGGTCGCCGATGACCGGTTCACCTTCGGAGTCAAAAGCGGTCATAACAACGAGACCGTCGGGGAATACGTCGATGCCCGCGGAGCCGCCGCCGTTGTCACCGGAAGCCTGCAACAAGCAACCGATATCCTGAGTCTGCGGCCAGGAGCCGTCGGTGGCGTCATAGACGTTGTATCCACCGCGTCTCACGGTGCCGGAGTCAGTGTCCGGAGCATCCATGTAAACGAAATGGACATCGGCCATGCCGGTGCCCTGAGTGACGGCGACGTGGTCATTGACCTCATCCTGCCACTGGTAATCATCGTAGGTGTGGTCAACGACTTCACCGAAGCCAGGGGCTTTGGACATAGCCGCACCAAGCGGAATCCAGCGAAGCTTCTCTTCGGCGGGATTCTTCGGGGTCAACTGATCAGGATCAGTGACTGCTACTTTTTCCATGGTCGGGAACATCGCCATCCGATCAACGGCGGAAGTCCGGTTTCCGGAAGCCTCAAGGGACTTCGAGAATACTGACATTGTCAGCCCCATGGACAGCAGCGCAGTAAGGACTAAAATCGTTAGTACCTTCTTTGTCATGCTAATTTTCCCTTTCGAACACTTTGAGTTCTCGATTCACCCTCTAGAACGGGCAAATCCTGCTTTCAACAATCGAATCAAATAAAATCACCGTACGGCATGCTTATACTGATACCGAAGCGGCTCCTTGTTACTCTCTGCTGTGAATACACCTCCCTTCTCAAACAGCGACATATCGCCCCGTTCGTTCAGACACAGGGGTGTCTGCGCCCTTTGCCGAAGCCTCATCGACAACCGTTTCGTTTGACTGTTGCAATACATTATAGACTTGTCATCATGTGGGAACACACCTGCCGACTGAAAGACGTGTTGCCGGCGCGTATGCCACTGGGAGGCGCTAATACGAAAAAGCCACTCAGTTGTTTAGTCCCGTTGTCGTTCTTATCGGAGACGTGTTCGCACACATCTCACATTGCTGCAATACAAACCTGTGGAGTCCATCCCGTACTATGGGAGAAAACTCAAGCGTGTGATATAATGGGGTTTAACTACGGTTAGAAACATCTCGTTGTTATATCCCGGTGTCATTCATATTGGAGAGGCGGTTGCGCACCTCTCGCGGTGTTGCATCGCTGTTGTAATGTTTCCCGTATATAATGAGGGAACCTTTTGCGCTAATAAACTAATATGGAGCGCGACATTTGTCAAGGATTATTGCGCCGGGCATCACGAGGCAATCGACCCGCCCCCTTGCTATTAGCGGGATTATCCTCGCAACGGCCCCCCCTGTCCGGATCACACAGTACAACAACGCAGAATTCGCGTCACTGTACGAAATCGCACACAAGAAAAGGCCGCCCCCAATCCGGGACGGCCTTTCCAGTAATTGCCTGTTAGCCAATCATTAACGCGGCGGCTGCGGTCCGTAGTACCACATGTAGTAGATCAAATATGATACGTCGCCAACATTCACCATACCATCGCCATCGACATCGGCCGCATCCGGAATCTCCGGAGCCGGACCGTTCCTGAACAAGTAACCGATCAGGAATGCAACGTCATTAATGGTGTAATCGGCACTGTTGTCCAGGTCGCCGCGGAGGTAGGACACCACCACCGAATGCGTCACCATCGTAGCGCTAGCCATAGACGGATAGTCGGTCGCCACAAAAGTCACCTGCAAAACAGAATCCAGATATTCGGACTCGGCGCGGAACGTGTAAACACCCGTGCCGTTACCGTTGTCCTGCCAGGTGGCTCCCGGAAGTATCGGGAAAGCCTCGATGACCACCGAATCCTGATCCGGATCGGTCAGGCTGACAGCAATCTCGAACTCTTTGCCCACTGGAACGTGCAACGTATCGAGCATCTCATTGTCAAATCCCGGAGGCTGGTTACCGGCGTCAAGGACTTCGATATCTACAATTTGCGTGTCGGCGGCAGCATGCTGATCAACCGCAATGAAACTGACACTGTAGTTCCCGGCCTGTGTGAAGTCCGGATTGAACTGGAAATCACCGGTGCCTGCACTGACGTTGAACGAGACATTGCTGTCAGGTAGATTGAGCGCAGTCAGACTCGGCGGCAGGCTGCCGTCCGGGTCGGTGGCTGCTACCTGGAAGGCCAGCGTCTCGCCTTCATTGAGACTAAAGGGTCCCTCACCGGAAGCGAAGAACAGGATCGGCGGCTGGTTGACATCGACCACTTCCAAAGCCACCGTCTCGGATGTTTGCGAAACGCTCGCGTAATCCTCGTCCGTGGCGGTGAAAACGACCGAGTAAACGCGAGGGTTGCTGGCTGGCCCACCCTGCGTGTAGTCGGGGGTGAACGTCAGTGTACCGGTACCGTCGCGGTTGTCCGCAAAACTCATGTTGTCAGCCAGCGCTTCAGTAGTCACGATAACTGCCGATAGATAGGGCGTCGTACCATCGGCATCAAACGACGTAACCTCGTATACCAGCGACTCGCCTTCGTTTACCGTCCGTCCGCCGGAAGTGAACACGAACGGAAGCTGATTGACATCGGTCACCGTAATGGTCACCAATTCACTCACCTGAACGACACCGTCGTCGGCAGTAAAAGTAATGTCGTACATGCCAGCCTGAGTCAGGTCGGGGGTGAAGCTGAAACTACCCGTTCCGTCGGCGTTATCAGTAAACGTAGCGTTCGCCGGCAGCGCCGAAGTCGTCAGGGTCGGGCTGGTGCCATCGGGGTCAGTCGCCGAAACGCTGAACGCCAGAGTGCCGTTTTCAGACACGGACCGCGCACCAATGGCCGCCAGAACAGGATCCTGGTTGCCGGCCTCTTCGACTGTAAACGAAGCAATCTGTATTGTACTCAGCGTATTCTCATCGTCGATAGGTCCGTCATAAGCAATGACGCTAACATCTACCGTACCTGCCTGCGTGAAATCCGGGCTGAAAGTAATCAAACCGATACCGTTGGCGGAATCGACAAAGGTCACATTGGCCGGCGCCGTAGCTTCATCGAGAGCGAGGATAATCGACCCACCGTCAGGATCTGAAGCTTCGACCAGCAGTTCTGTTGATGTGCCTTCCGTAACCGGCGGGATGGGCGCCGGAAGGGCGGCAAAGACCGGTGCCTGGTTGCCGGCGTCAGTGATCTGGATCAGGACGTTTCGTCTGACAATCGTTATGCCGTCAGATGCTCTCAACACAAATCCTTCGATTCGCGTCCCGCCCACATAGATCGGTGTGTAGCTGAATACGCCAGTGCCGTCGCCGTTGTCGACAAACGTAGCACCGTCAGGTTCATCACTGATGCTCAACGCGGGAATAGTACCATCAGCATCAGAGGCGGAAACATCAAGTGCCATGCTTACGCCCTCGGCAACGATTTGCGGATCGATCGGGTCGATAACCGGGGCAATATTCTCAGCCACGACATCAATATCAACGCCCATGGTTGCAGATGCCTGCGGCACGCCCTGATCAGCGGCCAGGAACGAGACAGGTATCGTACCTACCTGAGTGACATCCGGCGTGAAACCGAACGTCCCGGTGCCGTCACCGTTGTCGGTGAAGGTCGCGTTGGTCGGAAGACCAACAACCGAGAGGTACAATCTGTGTTCTGTATTCGGATCAGTCGAGTCGGTAGCGGTAACGGTGAACTCGAGAAGCTCACCGACAACTGCCGAATACGGACCGGCCGCTACAAACACTGGCTGCTGGTTTATATCTGTCGTGGTAATGACCGAACTGCTGCTCACCGTCTGCTGCGGCGTGCCGCCATCGGTAGCAAAAAACACCACCGTGTCAACGCCGGCGTCGTAGAAGTCCGGCGTGTAAGCAAGCGTGCCCGTTCCGTCACCGTTATCAGTGAAGGTGTAGTTGGCAAGTGAAGTGTTCACCGAAAGCAGAGGGAACGCGCCGCCACCGTCAGGATCGGAAGCGTTGATCGTCAGGTTCAGCGAAGCACCTTCGTCAACCGCGAAGTCGCCGAGCGAGTCTATCGCCGGCGGGACATTGCCGCCATCGGTGACGTTGATCTCAACGACCTGAGAATCAGCCGCGGTGCCGTCATCAGCAATGAACGTCACGCTGTAAGCGCCGGCCTGGTTGAAGTCCGGATTGAAGTCGAATGTTCCGGTGCCGTCGGTGTTGTCGACAAACGTCGCGTTGGTCGGCAGACCTTCAGCGGTCAGAACCGGGATGGTCGCATCAACATCGGTGGCTGTGACAACAAAGTTCAGGTTGCCGCCCTCGGCAACAGCCTGAGGAGTCGTGATCTCGGCTATCACCGGCGCCTGGTTACCGGCGTCGTTGATCGTAATGACAACAATCTCTGAGTCGATAGCGGCCGAATACACAGCGTCAGTCGCATAAAACGTAACCGAATATGATCCGCTATCTGCAAAGGTCGGAGTCCAGTCAAACGAACCGGTACCGTCGCCGTTGTCTGTAAACACCGCCGTACCCGGAAGCGCGGAAGTAGTTAGAGCAGGCGTAGTGCCGTCGCCATCGCTCGCGGATACACCAAAGCTCAAGAGTATGTTTTCATCGCCGGTCTGTGCGCCAATCGCGGCCAAGACCGGAAGCTGGTTCTCATCGGTAACCGTGATCTGTACGGTAATCGAGTCGGCATCAAATGACGCGTCAACCGCTATAAACGTAACCGGGTACACACCGGCCTGATCAAGAGCCGGGTCAAAAGCGAAAGCACCCGTGCCGTCGCCGTTGTCGACAAAGGTCGCGTTTGTCGGAAGACCGTCAGCCGAAAGTCCCGGAATCTCGCCGTCGAGATCGGACACGCTGATCGTCAGGGCCAGCGAGCCTCCTTCAGCCACGGTAGTATCATTTATGAGAGCCAGAACCGGAGGCTGGTTGCCGGCTTCAATGACGGTGATCTGGACGACTTCCGAGTCAACCAAAAGCCCGTCAATATCATCGGTCGCATAGAACGTCACGTCGTAAACACCGGCATCGGTGAACAACGGCGTCCAACTGAAGTTACCCGTACCGTCGCCGTTATCAACGTAGGTGGCCGTTCCGGGAAGCGCAGTGCTTGTTAATACCGGAGTGCCGCCGTCAATATCAGAGGCTGAGGTAGCGAATTCGAGCAGGACGTTTTCGGTCGTCGACTGCGCACCAATCGCGGCCAGTTCTGGAGCTGCATTCGCAGCGTAGGTGAAGCCACCAGTCAGAACATTCGAGGTCAGGGCCGAGGCTGTATTGACAACTGAAATGTCAACCGAGGCACCAACCGTGCCGGCCGGCGAAGTTACCGTCAACTGGAACGGAGAAACCACTACGGCGTCAACCGGCGTTGCACCGAACATAACCTGCGCGCCGGCGGGATCGAATCCGGAACCCTGAACGTCAATCACCGTACCGCCGGTAGCAGTGCCGTTGTCCGGGTCGAAAGTGGCCAGAATAGGCGCACTGACTCCAATCGAACTGACAGCAACAGCAGCCGAATGTGGTGACAGGATGCCAGAGCCGTCATCGGCTATCAGCAAGTACTCATAGGTCGAGGAGCCGTCTACGGTCGCATCGACGAAGAAGTTTTCCACAACACCGAAATTGGCCAGCGAACCGGCCGGATCGTCTATGCGGAAAAACGAACCGTTGGAACTTGCCAGGCGACGGTAGACATGGACCGGAACACCAGCTGCATCCCAGCTCAACACTACAGTCGAGCCGGAGATCGCCGTGCCGGATAATCCGGTGGGAACGGCGGGCCAGGCCACCGCTGCCAGCACGACATTCTCTTCCTGGAAGGAATTGCTCGGGATTGTGCCCGATAGCACGAAGCCTTCACCGTTGGCCGTGTTATAGATATGGTAGTCGTAAGGATTGCCAGCCGCTTCGGTCAGATAATTCTGAAAATCATCGAACCAGTGACCGGCATCATAACCGGCGCCATCGGACGTTTCTATTCGGATCTCCTCATCGGCATCATCAAGGAAACCAACAAAAGCGATCTCTCCGTTAGCCGGAGTGCTCACATCCGAATTGGTTACCGTGCCGTAGATCGAACCCTGCGCAAAGGCAGAGGACGACAGCATCAGCACGAGCAGCATTATCAATCCAGGTAAACATATCTTCCTGAGTTTACTCGTAGAAAGCCGCACTGCGGTACCTCCGTATATATTAAACTCACATTCTTTCCGTAACATCTACTGCCTCTCCCCTTAGGGCGCCGGGAACGTACCCGCAGCGGCGACATTGCCCTGATACGGCATGCCGGCCCTCACGGTGAAGTTGACGCCAAAACCGGCCGAGAACCGCGATTCGTAGTTCTGCGATCCGGCTATGAAATTGTTCAGGGTGTTCAGCACACCCGGGATATTGTCAATCACGTCCTGGGCGACTGCGAAGTCACCCTCACGATCAAAGGGTATCATCAGGTAACAGAAGCTTGTAGTGGCAGTCGTGATGACTCCGTAGCTGACCGTGCCCGCATCCGGCACACTGCCTGCCACTGAGAAGACTGCCCCGGCAGCCGCGTTCACCTGGTACACACCACCAGTGGTAACAGCAAAGTTGGTTCCGAATCCGGCCGCGAAGCGGGATTCAAAACTCTGCGAGGCGGCTATATAGTTGTTCACCGTGAGCACGTTGCTCGCCCCGATAGCGGCAATAAGGCCGTCGGCATCGGTGATACCGGTATTCGCAAACGGAATGCCAACCAGATTATAGTCGCTGGTAGCAGTCGTCACGAGTTGATAGTCGAATTCACCCACGCGGTTGGAGATCGCTCCGGGATTGTCCATGAAGTCAACCGCCGCGACCACATAGAAGTAGTTCTCGTTTACGTCACCGACGACATCGGCAGCGCCGAGGTTGTTGTCAGTGAAGGTTAGAGTCCCTGGATCGGCGAACCCGATCGAGTCAACCGAAGTCGGCGTGAAGAAGGCCGTGGTGCCGCGATAGACCACATAGCGATCAAGCGTCGTGGCCGTGCCAGTCGTATCAAGCGTCACAGCACTCCAGCTAAGCTGAATGTCGTCGCCGACAATCTGAATGCCCAGATCCGTGATGGCCGCGGGCGGCGCACCGGTTATCACCGAAACGCTGACCGTGTCCGGAGTCGAGGTTGCGACGCCGTCGTTGACTGTCAACTCGAAGACGTACACGTCAACAACGGTCGGCGTAAAGGTCGGCATGACATCGGTGTCGCTCGAAAGCGTGACCGTCGTGCCGCCTACCTGCAACCAGGCATATCCCGTAGGAGCGCCACCGTCAGGATCGTACGAACCGGAACCGTCGAGCGTGACCAGAATACCGGCAGGTACATTGGCCTGATCCATCCCAGCGTCCGCTATCGGCGTCTGGTTCGCACCACCAACCGTGATAGTCACCAACTCGGAGTCGGCGGCCGCACCGTCGGAGGCAATGAACGTGACGTCGTAGGCACCTTCCTGATCGAAAGTCGGCGTCCAGTCAAACGTGCCGTTGCCGGAACCGTTGTCGGTGAAGTTTGCACCGGTCGGGAGATTCTCAGCGGTTAACGTCGGCGAGGTGCCGTCAGCGTCAGTAGCGCTGATTGCGAAGTTCAGGTTGACTGATTCAGAAGTCGAGCGGGGGCCTATCGGAGAAAGAACAGGAATCTGGTTTCCGGCTTCGTTGATCGTAATAAACACTAGTTCGGAATCGGACGCGACACCATCGCTGACGTAAAAGGTCAAGCTAATAATATCAGCCTGCGTGTAATCAGGATTGAAATCGAAATCGGCAGTACCATCGCCGTTATCGACAAAAGTCGCATTCGGCGGAAGCGCTGAGGTCGTAAGAGTCAGCGGAGTACCGTCGGCATCGCTTGCAGTAATCAAGAGGTTCAAGTTGCCACCCTCGTCTGCAAACTGCGCCCCGATCGGATCAAGGATCGGAAGCTGATTGACGGGATTCACCGTAATCACGACCAGTTCAGAATCTGAGGCTTCGCCATCCGATACGTAGAAGGTGACGTCATAAGTGCCAGCCTGATAGTAGTCTGGATTGAAAGCGAAGTCAGCCGTACCGTCACCGTTATCGACAAACGTGGCATTGGTCGGTAGCACCGAGGTGCTGAGCGTCAGGGCGGTGAGATCAAGGTCGCTGGCCGTCACCGTGAAGGCGAGCGATCCGTTTTCATCAACGACCTGTGCACCAATCGCGGCCAACTCAGGATCGCGGTTGATGTTGTTCACCGTGATCTCTACCACTTCAGAGTCGCTGACCGTGCCATCCGACGCTACGAAAGTCACACTATGCGTCCCGGCCTGGAAAAAGTCCGGCGTGAAACTGAAATCACCCGTGCCATCGCCGTTGTCGACAAACGACGCGTTCGTCGGCAGCGCCGAGGTCGTCAGGGCCGGGAACGTAGCATCAGGGTCAGTCGAGGTGATCGTGAACGCGAGCGTGACGTTTTCGTCTACTCCCTGTGCACCGATTGCCGCCAGAACAGGATCCTGGTTGCCGGCCTCGTTGACCGTGACTGTAACCATTTCTGAAACAACCGCGCCGGAATCATCCGTGGCGGAGAATGTAATGTCGTAACTGTTCGCCTGCGTGAAATCAGGCGTAAAGCTGAAGTCACCCGTACCGTCGCCGTTGTCAACGTACGTTGCGTTGGTCGGCAGAGCCGAGGTGCTTAGTGCCGGAGCGGCTCCTTCGGGATCGCTTGCGGAGGTCGCGAAGACAAGCGTGTTGCCCTCGGTAACCGACTGCGCACCGATTGCGGCCAGGGTCGGGTCCTGGTTGCCGGCATCATTGATAGTGATGAACACAACCTCGGAGTCAACCACTGCGCCGTCAGTAGCACGGAACGTCACGCTCAAAATGCCCGCCTGCACAAAGTCCGGATTGAAATCAAACGTCCCGGAACCGTCGCCGTTGTCGACAAACGTCGCATTCGTCGGGAGAGCGGAAGTCGTGAAAGTCGGCGTCGTTGCATCGGCGTCGGTTGCCGTGATGACGAGATTCAGATTGCCACCTTCAGTAACCACCTGCGGGCCGATCTCAGCCAAAACCGGCGGCTGATTGCCGGCGTCCGTGACCGTGATGACGACTACTTCAGAGTCGCTCGCGGAGCCATCGGTTGCATAGAAGGTGACGTTATGCGCGCCTTCCTGCGTATAGTCCGGTGTGAAAGAGAAGCTGCCGAATCCGTTGCCGTTGTCGACAAACGTCGCATTGGTCGGCAGAGCCGAGGTCGAAAGAGTCGGAGTTGTACCGTCAGGGTCGGTTGCGGCCACGCCAAAGTTCAGCGCGGCACCTTCGGCGACCGTACGGGCACCGATTGCACCAAGCACTGGCGCCTGATTGCCGGCGTCGTTCACCGTAATCGTCACGATTTCCGACGTGCTCGCCGAGGAATCATCGGTCGCGGTGAACGTCACCTGATAAGCTCCCGACTGCTGGAAGGCGGGCGTGAAACTGAAGTCACCGGTTCCGTCGCCGTTATCAACAAACGACGCATTGGTCGGAAGCACCGAGGTACTCAGCGACGGCAGCGCGCCTTCGATGTCCGTAGCGGAAACGGTGAACGCAAGCGTGTTGCCCTCGTTTACACCCTGGGCGCCTATCGAAGCAAGAACGGGATCCTGGTTACCGGCTTCGACAACCGTGATCGCAACAACTTCAGAGTCTGTCGCAACTCCGTCTGTCGTATAGAAGGTGACGCTGTAACCGCCCGACTGCAAGAAGGTCGGGTTGAAATCAAAGTCGGCGGTACCGTCACCGTTATCCAAGAAGGTGGCGTTGGTCGGCAGAGCCGAACTGGTAATCGTAGGAATGTTGCCATCGGCATCGGATGCAGCGATGACAAGATTGAGGGCGTCGCCCTCCGTAACGGACTGCACACCTATCACGGCGAGCACTGGTTCCTGATTGACATTGGTCACGGTGATTGCAACGACTTCAGAGTCTGTCGCTGTGCCATCGGTTGTATAGAACGTGACACTGTAACCGCCAGCTTGCGTGAAGTCCGGTGTCCAGGTCAGAGCACCGGTACCGTCCGAATTATCTACAAAGCCTGCACCGGTCGGAAGTGTAGAGGTCGAAAAGCTCGGCGTCGTGCCATCAGCATCTGAAGCACTTACATTTATAGTGAGCAGTTCATTCTCGTTGACACTCTGAGCGCCTATCACGGCGAGCACTGGTTCCTGATTGACGTTGGTAACGGTGATCGCGACGACTTCAGAGTCTGTCGCTGTGCCATCGGTTGTATAGAACGTGACACTGTAACCGCCAGCTTGCGTGAAGTCCGGCGTCCAGGTCAGAGCGCCGGTACCGTCCGAATTATCTACAAAGCCTGCACCGGTCGGAAGTGTAGAGGTCGAAAAGCTCGGCGTCGTGCCATCAGCATCTGAAGCACTTACATTTATAGTGAGCAGTTCATTCTCGTTGACACTCTGCGCACCTATCACGGCGAGCACCGGTTCCTGATTGACGTTGGTCACGGTGATTGCAACTACTTCAGAGTCTGTCGCTGTGCCATCGGTTGTATAGAACGTGACACTGTAACCGCCAGCCTGAGTGAAGTCAGGCGTCCAGGTCAGAGCGCCGGTACCGTCCGAATTATCTACAAAGCCTGCACCGGTCGGAAGTGTAGAGGTCGAAAAGCTCGGCGTCGTGCCATCAGCATCTGAAGCACTTACATTTATAGTGAGCAGTTCATTCTCGTTGACACTCTGCGCACCTATCACGGCGAGCACTGGTTCCTGATTGACATTGGTCACGGTGATTGCAACGACTTCAGAATCTGTCGCTGTGCCATCGGTTGTATAGAACGTGACACTGTAACCGCCAGCCTGAGTGAAGTCAGGCGTCCAGGTCAGAGCGCCGGTACCGTCCGAATTATCTACAAAGCCTGCACCGGTCGGAAGCGTAGAGGTCGAAAAGCTCGGCGTCGTGCCATCAGCATCTGAAGCCGAGACGTTGATCGTCAGCAGTTCGTTCTCGTTGACACTCTGAGCGCCTATCACGGCGAGCACTGGCTCCTGATTGACATTGGTCACGGTGATCGCGACGACTTCAGAGTCTGTCGCTGTGCCATCGGTTGTATAGAACGTGACACTGTAACCGCCAGCCTGAGTGAAGTCAGGCGTCCAGGTCAGAGCGCCGGTACCGTCCGAATTATCTACAAAGCCTGCACCGGTCGGAAGTGTAGAGGTCGAAAAGCTCGGCGTCGTGCCATCAGCATCTGAAGCTGAGACGTTGATCGTCAGCAGTTCGTTCTCGTTGACACTCTGAGCGCCTATCACGGCGAGCACCGGTTCCTGATTGACGTTCGTCACGGTGATCGCGACGACTTCAGAGTCTGTCGCTGTGCCATCGGTTGTATAGAACGTGACACTGTAACCGCCAGCCTGAATGAAGTCAGGCGTCCAGGTCAGAGCACCGGTACCGTCCGAATTATCTACAAAGCCTGCACCGGTCGGAAGTGTAGAAGTCGAAAAGCTCGGCGTCGTGCCATCAGCATCTGAAGCTGAGACGTTGATCGTGAGCAGTTCATTCTCGTTGACACTCTGAGCGCCTATCACGGCGAGCACCGGTTCCTGATTGACATTGGTCACGGTGATTGCAACTACTTCAGAGTCGACATCGGTCGTCACCGTGTCCGCAGCATAAAACGTCACGTTGAACGTCCCCGCCTGCGAGAAGTCGGGCGTCCAGGTGAGCGTGCCGGAGTTGTCGCCGGCATCGTTGAATACGGCGCCGGTCGGAAGAGTCGAGGTCGTCAACGCGGCGATTGTGCCGTCGACATCGGTCGCCGAAACGTTGACAGTAAGCAACTCGTTTTCATTTACAGACTGGGCGCCGATGGAACCCAATACCGGTGGTGCTGTCTGGGCACTTGCAACCCCTGCAAGGAGAAGAGCCAGCGCGACGCCAAGGAATAAATACTTCATTGATACTCTTGTCACTTCTTCCCCCCAGCTACTTCAGGAACAACATCTTTTTGGTGCTCTTTTCATCGTCCACTGACAGCCGGTAGAGATAAATCCCTGTCGCGACACGCTTTCCATTGCGGTCGGTTGCGTTCCATTCCACGCTGTATTGTCCGGGTGCCTGAGCGGCATCAATCAGCTTATCCACATGCTGACCGAGAATGTTGAACACATCCAAACGGACATGTTGCGAGCCGTTTCCGGAACCGGATATACCAACCGAATACTCGATTGTGGTGGTCGGGTTGAACGGATTCGGATAGTTCTGCTCGAGGACGAAACTCGACGGCAAAGGCTTGTCGATGCCCTGCACCGAAATCGAGGCGGCTTCCGAGGTGGAAAGCAGCGCTTCGGTTAACCGAAGTTTCGTCTTGTCGCCGGCAGCAATATCCGTGAGGGCGATAATCGGAATCTCAACGAGATCGGCAGTGCCGGCCTGGATCAATTCGTCGTCCTTCATCGGCGACATATTGTACAGCAGGATCTTCATGCTTCCGACACCGTTGTCGTTGGAGCGGAGAACAAAGTCCTGATCGTCGTTAGTCAGTCTCGGCACGCCGAGTGAAATCGCTGCGGGATCGTAGTTTAGCTCGAGCTGCACACCGGCAACCGGATGCGGAATCTCGGAAGAAACCGTCAGGAAATCAGAGCCGCCCTGCGAAACATCATCGTAGGCCAGAGCGATAATCGCCTCCACGCCCGGTGCCGGAGGAGCCGGCGAAGGTGATGGCTGGATTTCGTAAATCATGTTGATATCTGCCACAAGGTCAAAGACGTTGACCTCGCCGTTTTCAATGATATCTGCAACGTCAAACTGTCGGTCAGTCAGGGTGAAGCTGCCGATAATCGTGGCAACAATGTTAACCACGTCAGCCACGTCGATATACCGATCAAGGTTGACGTCGCCAAGACTGTCAACTTCGACAATGCCTGAGTCGGTCACCAATTCGAGCGATCCCACATTAGGATCCGGGTTGATCGACTCGCGACCGTTTTCGAGATAAATCTTGTAATCCTGCCACGGTTGAGCGTCGTCGTCGATTGTCAGCATAGCGTTCAGAATCGCGGTTGTATTGGTGTCCATAACCGGCTCGTTATTTAAGCCGAAAGTCACGACACGAATCTCGCCCGGCGTCTGGCCGATATTCTCGTAAACCACGTACTCGGGAATTCGCGCCGTAGTCACAAACGAGTCGACACGAATTTGTGCCGACGGATACAGCATGTCAAACTGCACACCGTATACGGTGCTGGCGGTGATCAGATCGATTGGGAATGCAACAGCATCGGCCCCCGGAAGACCACCCACCGGTTGGCTGCCTCGGGCGGAGGTTGAGAACAGCCGGTCACGATCGAGTTCCTCGACCACGATATTGGCATACTCGGTCGTTGTTCCGTCATTATCCGTTGCCACGAAGGGAATCGTGAACCCGCCCGCCTGAGTGAAATCCGGCGTCCAACTGAAATTGCCGATCAGCGGCGTCATTCCGGTTACCTGCCCGCCGACACCAAACCCTGCGTTGGCCGGAAGCGAATTGGCATTAATAGTGATCTGTGATCCGTTCGTGTTGGTTGCGGTTACCGTGAACGTGATCAATTCCCCCTGATTATAAGAAGACTGGATAGTCGAAATCGTGACATCGGGTCCTTCGGTCACAACCTCGTCAGAGACAACTACGCTGGTACCTCGCGAGTGCGTCTTCAGACCGTCGTCGGCATAAGCCGTCGCGGTATACGAGTATGTACCCACGGACAATCCCGAGACCGTTATAGACCCGGCCGTCTGCCCGTTGGCAGTACCGGTGACGCGATTACCGGAAAGCGTAATCACAACTGAATCTGCACTCTCCGACGTCCAACTCAGAGTCGAAGATTGCGTGGGCGTAATCTGTGCAGGTGAGGCCGCAAACGACGTCACCTCCGGATCATCGGTCACGTTTGAATTCGCCCGGAAGAAGTAGGGATATTGGCTGTGGGTCGTAGGATAGATCGTCGGCGCGTTAATTACATCGGGATCCTCTGCGTCACGGTAAAGAACGCCAACTTCCGATTGACTACAGCCGTCAAACCAGGTTGTGTCCGGCGGGAATATAGTTGTATCGACAATGAAATTATCACTCTCGAAGAAAGTAAACTCCGAGGTTTGCATCTCCGGCATGTCCGGATCGATCACAAACTTGATATAGAATATCGGGGCGCTGCCTGCGAATATCGTATCAGAATCCAACTCGAAATTGGGAAACAGGTCAGCCTCGATAATGCCAGGGTACTGACGGTTCTTGTGGACAATCAGGCTGGTAACTGTGTCTGTCTGGTACGGCACATAACTGATGACTTCTTCTTTCAGCCAACGATCTGCAATCGCAAAATCAATATAACTGGAATCCCTCGTCCATGTCGTGCACGCCCCCGTACCTTCTTCATCGTACGCGGCACAGACGGAGTCCATTACGGTAATCGGAGTCAGCCAAGTAGAATCGTACTGAATCAGTATTCGAAACGCATTGATCAGCGAGTCGTTTTTCACCGTCACCGGAAGTAGCAGCGTATCTCCGGGTACGCCTTCAATCAGATATGGCAGGCGCAACGAATCAGCGGCTGACTTAACGAGATCATCACAACCGATGTGCTGCGCCATTCCCGGAATGGCTAAGGTGAGAGTGAGAATTACTGCAATAAAGGTGGAAATTGCGAACCGCATCGCGACCTCTATATGTTGAGTTAGTTTTTTTTCTGACTTCATGCCCGTCCCCTCTATTTCAACAACATCATCTTGCGGCTGAACACGTTCGTGCCGGCCTGAAGACGGTACAGGTAAATACCGGACGCAACCGCGCGGTTGCTGTCATCGGTCCCGTTCCAGGTCAGGCTGTGCATTCCGGCCGGAATTTCCCCGGCGGCTAGCACTTTCACCTGCTGACCCAGTACGTTGTATATGGTGAGTTCAACCTGCGATGGTGTCGGCAGGGAGAATTCTATTTGCGTCTCAGGGTTGAACGGATTCGGATAATTCTGCTCCAGCGCAAAGTCCGTCGGTAGCTCCGTTCCGTTCTTCGCTATCTCAGTTTGAACCATAACTCCATCTGCGCTGCCGAACTCAATCGACTCAATGACGTACTCATGCAGTCCGTCAATTGTCACCAATTCTGTTTGTCCGGCCAGCATGGTCTCGCCCGCAAGGCTGTAGACGAGCAACCTGATTTCATTTCCGTCGCGGCGGAAATCGCAGGTCATTTGATCCTGCTGGCAATGCACCTGGTCCGCGTCAACGTATGTATCAGTCGTGAGCGTGACCAGCGCTGCACCCATGTCAGCGTCAGATTCAAATCCGAAAGTCACACCGTGCGTGGCCGACTCGCTGATGAAGGTGGCAGTCAGGCCAGAACCGTCTTCCACTTTTGAAGCCGACACGCCGTTGACCACCAAATTGATCAGCGCAACGAGGTCCGCCACGCTCGCGCCGATACCGTCATGGTTGACATCCGAATTGGCATATTGCAGCACGCTGAAGTCGTAGAGCACGGGATTGATGAAGTGATTCGTGAAATAGATCACATCGCCAATCTCTGCGGCCAAACCGTTGAGGTTGATGTCGCCAATCCGTATCTGTCCAATATCTTCAATCGTTACATAACCATCAGCGTGGAAGATGTCCTCCTGCTTGATCAAGGCGCCCAGGCTGTCGGTCATCGTGTTATCTTCATTTGTCGGGCCGTCGAGAAACTGGAACCGCACCGGAATCTGCATCCCTGAGAACGCGAGATCACTTGAAACCCTCATCCGGCAAACTGCAACCGCACCCTCGCCCGCGCTGAGCGGTTCGGCACCGCCACCGATATCTGCCACGGCGAGAATGCGTACATTGCCGTAGATCCCGTTCTCGTTCGCAGTCGAGTTGAAATAATCGAATCCCTCTATCCGTGTCCCCTCGTTCGTCACCGATAACAGCGTCAGGGCACTGACGTCATAGTTGAACAGCAAGTTGAACGAAGTTACCGGCAGTTCGTTGTTCAAATTCAACCGGAACTCGATCTCTTCGCCCGGGGCAGCCTCGACCGAATCCAAGCTCAGCGTGTAGAGAGCCACAGACGAGACCAGCGCGTCAACCCGGACCGTGTCAGCCATACCCTTGGGATCCGACGCAATGAAAGCCATCGCAAAGGAACCGGTATCGACAATCGAGGGGTTGTACTCAAACATGCCCGGGTTGCCATAATCAAACACGGCACCGTCCGGCAAACCGCTCACGCTCCAGGTCACTTCCTCAAAATCAGGGTCGAGAGCACTCACCGTAAACGACATCACCGTTCCTGCCGGTATACTCACCGTCGTCGGAGCAGAGATCTGCGGCGCACGATTGCTGTTCACCACGTGAACAGTCAATCCACGCTCAGCCGAAAGATCGCCGTCGGAGGCCCAGAAGCCCATCGCAAACGGGGAACCATCGGCTGAATGCGGACCAACAAAGTCCGGTACCCAGGTCAAACGGGCGGAGCCGTCGCCGTTGTCCACAAAAGTGGCTCCGGAGGGTTTGGCAGCCATCGCCAGTGTTATATCATCTCGGTTAGGATCGTTGACTGTGATGTCCAACTCGAGAGTATCACCTTCCATAATATATTGATCGGCCAAAGGCGCAAAAACTGGTGCCTGATTGGTGCTTCCGACTATCACTTTTCCGGCCACAAACTCCGGACGGATCGTCGAAGACGTCTGCCCGACGACCGTCGGTCCCACCAGAAGCAATTCGCCACCCGGCGGGAAGAACAAACTGTCGATCACGGCCATCTGCCCAAGCTCGGCGGAGTCGGAAACCGTGAATACAGCCGTGAATACCATGCCGTCGCCAGCCGGAATCGGGTCTTCCATGATCTGAACCATAGCAACCATGAAATGGCCGTCGGCCTGCGCCACGTCGTCAGGCGTAGTGATCTTCGTACCGAGGTATTCAGCGCGTGAGTCTGTAAAACTGACTGTCTTCAAATCGAGCAATTCCGGGTCGTACACTACGGGTATGGACAATGAACTAAGCACTTCGTCGTTCTTGACGTTGAACTTGACCGATACATCTTCACCCGGACCGGCAACCACGGAGTCGATATACACGACATCCATCGCTCCAAACGAGTCCGACTGCGCCGAGGCAACGCCTGCCGCGACGAGAATAACCAAGATGCTAATCAAAGATGCGATTCTGTTCTTCATAATACGCAATTTCCAAAACAAATCATTCACCACCCCGGTCTGAGCAATAACCAGACCGGAACCATGTCGATTTGGAAGATTCTTCGCATTCCTGTGCGAAAATCTACCAACTCCCTGAGCTGCTCAGTGTCTTCTGTTAAAGTCCGTTTAAAGACAGATACACTAAGGACTTACCGTTCTTACTTGCCTGCTGCTTCCATCAATACCGTTCAGGCTATCGAACACTCCTTGTATCTGGCGGCGGGTGTCATGGTGAGGTGACCCGATTCAAGAAAACCACTGTTGCCAAAATTGCGTACTGTCGCAAGGGTTTGCACAACTGGCTGGTACAAAGTAATTAAGCTTAACATACAATATAAAAAAAGATGACCCTGCTGTCACGCACTTTCTACTCGAATTGCGCATAAAATGGTCATCGTTTACTCCTATCGACGCTATGTCTTATTCGCTTTGCGTTATCTAATCTTTCAAACGACTTCTTCCCTTCTTCCTCGGAGTAATAAGTCCCCCGGAAAGGACGAGCCTTTCCGGGGGTACCAAAGATATGCTGGACTATCCTACTTAAGGAGGACGGCCTTCATAGTCTTGGAGAATTCACCAGCGGCTACCTTGTAGAAGTAGACACCCGAAGCGAGATCGGAGGCATCCCACGTCGCGGTCACAACACCGGCGTCGGCCTGGCCGGAAATGGTCTCAACCAGCTGACCAGCAACGTTGTAGATGCTGATCGAGTAGGTGGAAGCCATCGGCAGGGCGAACTGGATGTCAGTGGTCGGGTTGAACGGGTTCGGGTAGTTCTGCATGACGGCAAACGTCTTCGGAACGTTCTTCGCGACTACCGGCTGACCATCGTACGTAGCGAAATCTACGCTGATGATCTGGGCGTCGGTCTGCAGGAAGCTACCGGCGAAGGTCTGGTTCGCGTTCATCGAGTAAACGATGACGTTCAGGTTGCCATCAACCATACCAGTCTTCATTTCCATGTTGTCAGCCAAAAGGCTCACGTTGGCATCGCCACTGAGGACGATGTGGGCGGCGAACATATCGGCGTCAACGGCCACTACACCACTCTCGTGGGAGTAGGTGGCAGCCATCGGGTTCAGTTTCGGATACGCAATAGCGTCACCAACGACTACACGAAGCAAGTAAACCAGGTCAGAGACCGTAAGCGGAATACCGTCAGCGTTGACGTCGGAGGCAGCAATGGCACCTTCAACATACTCAAAGGCGCTCAGGCCTTCGATGAAGTAGTTGGTGAACATGACAGCGTCAGCAATTTCGTAGGCGAGATTGTTGAGGTTCAAGTCACCGCGGGCATCGATGTCCTCAGCACAGATGATGTCAACACCACCGTTGATGAAGTCGATGTTACGGATCGGGGTCGGCTTGTCAGGCATCGGGTTCTCAAGACAGAAGTCCTGCGCACCCTGGAATGTCGGGAAGCCAACCGTACCGTTGTCGATCGGGTTCGGATTGAAATCGAGATCGAAATCATAGACCTTGGCTGAGATGTACAGCTCGGTACCACTGATGTTCGAAATCGTGTTGTCACCGCAGTCGATCCAGTAGAAACGGATCGGCACGTACTGGCACTCCAGGTTACGGTCATCGGAGACCAAGAAACGCATGGTGGCCAGGGTAACCGGCAGAGTGTTCACGTCGCAAGTCGGATGGTGCGGACCATCGTTCTCCTCGGCAACACCAATGATGCGAACCATACCGGACGGGCAGCCGTTGCCACAATTGCCAAACGGGCCCTGACGGAAGGTGAAGTATTCCCATCCGCACTCGGCATAAATGGCGCCTTCGAAGGCAGCCTGGAAAGCCAGAGCAGTCTGATCGTAGGCGATCAGCAGATCAAAACCACCAATGCCCTGAAGCGGATCAACACCCAACAGGGTGACGTCAACGTCAGAGAAATGATTCTGAAGCTCGTCGTGCTCTTTTTCGATCTGGACGCCGTAAGGGGCGCCAACGATCACGTGCCAATGAGTCGTGCACTCGACGGTCTCAAGACCATCGGTGACGGACACAGTGATGTCTACGAGACGGTCAACATCACCGGTCGGGGTGAACGTAACAACGCCGTCAGTAACGTCAAAAACGTCACCAACAACTTCGTTCGTCACGCTTACGACAGCCCAAGTCAGAGCGTCACAGTCGTCAGAGGCGACAACAGTCTGAGTCTTGGTGTCACCGGACTGAATGGTCAAGCCACCGGCAACGTCCGGGCAGGTCGTGATGACCGGGCCGTCGTTGGTGACGGTGATGTTGACATCAGTCGTAGCGGAAGCGGCAAGGCCGTCCGTCACGGTGATTTCGAGAGTCTCGAAGCCTTCCTGCGGCATCATATTCCAGGACCAGCTGGCGGTCGTGTCGCCGGTCGAGGTGATGGTACCAAAGTTGGCAGTCCATGTGAACGGAGTCGCGGAGTTCTCATCATCGTTTGACTTAGCCACAAAGTCCAGGGTGGCCGTGCCACAATGGCTGAAGGACTCGTTGGTCGGCGGATTCACGAAGCTCGGAGCCTCGTGCGGCTGCTCGGCGATTTCCCAGCAGACCGCGCCCAAGCCACCGTTGAAGATGGGGTTGATACCACCAGAGACTGAAGCCCAAACCCAAGAGTCCGGACCGATATTGGCAGCCATGTCGAAACAAAGGGTCTTGCCAATGTCTCCGGGCAGAGTCTGGAACTCAGCACCGTAGGTCATAGTCTGACCCGGCAAGAACTTCATCGGCGGAACCGAAGTGGCGCCAGCGATGTACATGCCAACCGGCTCTCCACCGTTCGGACCAGCGTCTTCCGAATGCGACAGGGCGCCGTACGGCCAGGTGTTATCCAAGGGGGTTCTCACCCAGGCACTTCCGTCCCAATTCCAATGGGAGATCGTACCACCGGACCACTGTGTCCACGCACCACCGTAGAACGGATTCGTGCCGTATTCGGCACGGGCAGCAAAGTAAACCCAGCCGGCGCCGTTGGGCGATCCCAGCTGATAGCCGTTACCCACGTCGTACATCGTTCCAGCCGGACCATCATTGTACATGGTGATACCGACAGTAGCGACTGCACCCGGGGTCAGAAACACATCTGTACCATCCGTCCAGCCACCGGCGTCGAGAGTAGCCGTCACAGTGGACTGGGCAAAGGCAACCTGCCCAAAGGCAAGAACCAGAATGAATGCAAAGATCAATGAGAGTTTTCTCATTTTTGCTCTCCTAAATACTTCGTTAACAACGTTTTTAAGTTGTCTTACGTCCACCAATACTCCGTTTGTAATCCCCTCAGTCATTCCCGGAGAGTACGTATAAGGGTGAGAGCCAGAGAACCCTGCAACGTCTTTACCGCGACTCGGAGTAAGTTGTCAGACGCAAATCATTATCAAGAGCGCGTGCTTAGATATCCTCTTCTAGACGTCCTCCTTTCCTTTCCGTCAATTGTTTATCGTCGTATTTCCGATGCCGGGTCTGCCCATTTCTGACCCGGCATGTTTTCATCACGTCAAAGAAGTAAAATGCGAGTAGTCAATTCAATATCTGTAGTTTGTTTACCAGTCATTAAATTCCCAAGCCGAATCACGGACACGCCGGGAGCGGATCGAGACTGATGAACAGGTGATCAATCAGAACCGTCAAATCGCCCATCGTTACCAATCCGTCAGGACTCAAGTCTACATTGCCCTCGACATCGCACAGAAGCGGGGTAAGGGTGATGAACAGGTGATCAATCAAAACCGTCAGGTCACCCATCGTTACCAGGTTGTCCGCCGAGCCGTCGGTATTACCAACCGAAGGACCGCTACAGCACGAAAGACACGGATTGGGAGAACAAATGCTCCCGTTACCCTTGTAGGTACCGCCGAGCAACCATTCGCAACCGTCAACACCGGATTCAATCGAACAGACGCTGTCACCGGTACAGCATGCTCCCGGGTAAAGGTTGACCGTCACTGAACCGTTGATCAGATGTATCGCACTGGTATCAATAATCGCTATAGTGTCGACGCCCACCTCGACCGAGTCCCAGGGTTCTCCAGGATAGACCCGCTGCCAATCCATACATTCTTCGCTGTCGGGCGGGACCCAGAAATTGCAGTGGTAAAAATTAGAGTCCGGAACTTCCATAGAGAGAATGCCAATCGAAGTCCCGTCGGGGCGCGAAAAGTTGATGTGGTCCTTGAAAGAAGAGATCAGGACTTGAGCGGACCGATCAACCACGGTGTCAGAGATGCTGAAAATATCGCCCACCAGGCGGAACAAGACGCCCCCCTGCTGCGGGCCGATCCCCGGCTTATACACGCCGTTATCTATATTGGCGATGCCCGTAATCTTGACATCCCGACCCGTGCCGGTCAGGGAACGCGTTTGCACGTATTGCCATCCCGAAGTCAGGCAGCCGACCGTGTCAATTGCACCAACAGCAACATCGTTGGTGTCGATATGCACCATCGGACACGCGCCGCCAGCGGCAGTATCCGGATCACAGGAGATCGAATCCCAACAGGCTTCGCCGTCCCAATCGGTGCATTCCCAATATGTCGTATCTATAAGAGTCGTTTCGTTAACGTCGAATGCCATCATGTCCGGACGATCCAGTTGCAGCCACAACTCAAAAGCAGCGACCGTGTCAAAAACGTTCGTCATAAAGACCGTGACAACCGAGTTCTGCTCACCGGCATCACCAACCGTATCACCAACTGTAATCTGAACTGCGGGAATCGCAGAAACGCTCGGCGCCATGCAAACCGCTATTATGAAAAAGAAAAACAGCCCCACACCAAAACGGTGTGCTACTTTCGAGCTTTGCATCATGGATGCCTCCCTAAGACCAGGTCGTGATAGTTGCACTTAAGCTCCCTAGCTCGGGTTAACAAACTACGAGAAAAGTGTTATCAACAGATATATAGAGACTATAATCGGCACATACGCCAATTCTTGACATCTCTCAGACTGTTTAAGACACTTTACCAGTAGTGCTTAGAAAGTAACCTGCCTGATACTCCCGGGTGACCCCCACAGCCGCCACAAGAGCGAAGTACACATGTTTGAGTATAATAGATCGGAAAGCTGTTGGTAAAAAACGGTCCGCCTTAGGCTTGACCTCAAGTAACTTATAGTGAAACCTACAAATATCATCCGGGGGCAATATACCTTGATCCCTTGAATTGTCAACAGATTAATTCAAAAAGATTGGCGACTACTGTCGTACGGCCGTTTCCACCCCCCCTGTAATCCCTTTCTCAGAGCGGGAATACGGAGATTGCGCAATTGTATCACATCTTAATCCCCCGCCGACAAGCCAACCCAAACGTGGACAAACAAGGCATTGCCAGTCCGGGATACGCATGTCCATAAATGGCTACCGCCTGCACATTATAAGAGTGGCAGCAATCTTAGTAATAACGATCCCGGAACAAGAAAACAGACCTCGCTCGTCCGGGAAATCTGACGCAGTTCCTACGCCACACCGCCGATTCGGCTCCCCCTGGTCCACACCGGCCCCCGTCGGCGGTTCATCCGGTCAGGTTGTGGGCGGCGGGCGGGAGCATCCGGAGCACCATCGGGAGCACGATACGGCCGTAACCTCGCTCTCAGGACAGCATCTCCGTATGTCCCCGTCAATAGCGGGGAAAGGGCACGTGGGACCGGCCAGGCTCTACCAATGCCGGGCATGCCAGTACCGCCAGGAAGTGTCAAAACGCCCACGCACAACGCGGGAGCACGATG
The DNA here is from genome assembly GCA_963664195.1 of uncultured candidate division Zixibacteria bacterium. Lineage (GTDB taxonomy): Bacteria > Zixibacteria > MSB-5A5 > GN15 > FEB-12. The sequence continues at coordinate 1,404,063 of OY760907.1, read as the reverse complement.
GGAGCACGTTTGGATCCCGGACAGATAATCAGAAAACAGGCGTTGATTGGACTAACATTATCCCCACGCATGTCGACCTTCACAACATACACAACGTTTTTTGTATTGACACCGCAGTGCTTTTGGCTATCATAACTGCCTAGCCAAAAAGGAGTTAGCATACACTATGGCCAAGATGTCACAGACGCTCAAAGAAGTCATCCAGATTGTCGTATTTCTCGCAGTGGTCGGCCTGCTCTTGATGACCTTCGTCATCTACCCCCTGAACCGCACCAAGGCGCTTGCTGCACGAGAGAACGTTGATGAGTACAATGCAGACTCGCTGGGAGTGAACGATCCGACTCCGTTCCTGGAGGCCGGGTTCGCAGTTGACACGTTTCATATCGAGGCAGACGGCGTCACTTCGCTGGCTTGTGCCTACCTGACCGCAGGCGTGGATACCACCGCGCCCGACAATGCATTCGTTCCTTGTGGAACCGCTTTGTTGGCCCACGACGACGGACATGACCGCCTTTCCATGCTGCCGTTGGCTCGTATGCTGGTTGACTCCGGTTTCGCCGTTGTCGTCTACGATCAGCGCGCCACCGGGCTGACATCGGGCGAGTACCACGGCGATGGGCAGTACGAGGCCACCGATCTTGCGGAAATTGTCCCATACCTGGCGCTTCGTGATCGCCTCACCCATCCGTTTGTGACGGTTGGCTACGGCCTTGGTGCCGATGCCTGCATCCTTGCTTCAGCCGAGGAGTCGCGCATGGATGCCGTGGTTGCAATCGAACCATACCTCTCGACTGAGCGCTGGCTCAACGTCATGTTCGACCGCAACCACACGTTCTGGATCCCACTCAGACATACTATCTTTTGGTTCTGGTATGACCTTCGCTCCGGCTATGCCGCCGAGTACCGTGACAGCGATCAGATTCAAGGACTATCGAAGACCACATTGGTTCTCGCCCCGCAGGAAGTTCTCGATTCTCCGGAGTACGCCACGTTGGCCGAGCTGACGGCACCCGGCCTGCTGACCACGGGGGTTCGACCTGCCAAGGAAGACGCGCTTTGTGATGCTGTAGTGAAATTCGCCATGGCACAATTGCCGGTGGCGACTACCAGGTAGCATGAAGCAAGGTACTATCGAAAAGGGGTGCCACGAGGCACCCTTTTTCATGTCGGCCAGGATGCCTGAAACGTTTGTTCGGCAGACACATCATTCGGTTTGTGCATTCTGCTAACAGCTATTTTCTGAAACGTCACGGTTTCGATTACCGCGGCACAGGCTGCTTTGATATAGCCCACGGTCACCAATCGGAACCACTCTTCAGGCTGGGGTCTGCATGTTCCCAGGGCATCGTCGGTCAGCAATACACTGACCAGGGCCCCATCGCCTGAGCACGTCATGTGTATTCTGCCCATCCCCAGGAACGCAAAGTATTGTTCGGCCAGCGATATGCGGTCGGATATGTTGGTGACTGGCTGGCCCGAAAAACAGCTTTTCAGGGCCGACGAAAACGTCTCTGCGGCAGCTTCGACCAAAAACACCTCTCCCCGTGGATCGTAGAATGCCCCGATTTCGGAGAAAGGCTTCACGAATGAGACAGACCACGATCCGGGATCCAACATGATCGTTGATCCTTCCGAGGAGTAAACCTGTGTTTTTGTCGGTATTATCACCCGGTGCCTTCTTCCATAGCAGGCAGCTAACTGCCTGTGCTGCAATCTGTTTCTTGCTCTGAGTCTGGAAAAGGGGGAGCAGTGGTAACGAGTCTGTCAGGTGCGGTGAAAGGTATCGAAGGAAAATACCGGAGTCTCAGTCGTTGTCAGCCCCAGACCATTAGTAAGATTATCGGCTGTTCTTTGCAGGAGCTTTGCAGGTGAGATATCCGTTGGCAGGCACAATACATAAGCCATTGCGAGACAGATGCATGACCCAAACAAAAACAGAGCGCCGTTTCGGCGCCCTGCTCAAGTATTAGTCTATCGAATGGGCCGTCAGGCCGGGGTCACGACGAATTCGCCGTACTCGTCACCCATCTCGATACCCTTGGTCTGTTCGCATTTGAACTTGCCAAAACCTTTCGGGTACTGCTCGCTGTAAGCGAGATCCATGAAGGCACGTGAGACGCCACGAATCATGTGAGCGACCATACCTTTAGAGTCCTTCATGTCGCCCTCGTAGTAGTCATACGCCCGGACGACCATTTTCTGGCCCGGATCCAACTCTACGATTTCAGAATTGGCCCAACCCCAGGCAGTGAATACGCCGTAGGCACCGTGGAGGACATCCTCCGGCTGCTTCTCGATCATCGGTCCAACAACAGACTGGAATTCTTCCGAGGTGATGATACCGTAGCCGGTGTGATACCCGCACTCGGCAGCGGCGTTTTCCAGCAGGGCCTCGGCGGCCTCGCTGAGATCTTCGCCGGCAGCGTCGAGTATCTTCGATGAAAACGTATTCCAGAAATTGGCCGGCAACTGATTGACGAGGACGCCAAAAGCGGGGATAAGACCTTCATCGTTGCCCTTGACGCGGATCGACGAGAGGTCGTTAATTACTGTATCTCTATTTATAGCCATTGACTACTCCTTATCTCTGCCATTTCGCTTCAAAGCGGGAGGTGGAGGCACCGCAAACGATACTCTGTGTCTCCTGCACGCTGATGTTGTTCCAGTTGTTCAGGTCGAAAATCGCGGCGCAGGCGGCCTTGATGTACCCCTCGCCCATGAAATTGACCCGGCTGTCACGCGGACCCCACTTCTTCAGCCAACCCTCGTCAACGTGGGAGTGGCCCATTTCAACGGCTGCATAACCGTCAGAGCACTGGAACTTGACGCGTCCTAATCCGACCAGTGAATAATACTGCTCCACCAGACTGATCCTGTCAGAGACATCGGAAACCTGCTGCTCTTTGAAGCGTTTCTTCAGAATCGGATAGAACGTTTCTGCTGAAGCTTCTGCCAGATGGGTCGGCCCCTGAAAATCCTGAGCGTCGGTGGCCAACTGCGTGAACAGAGTGGCATAATGGTGACAATGAAGAACGCTGCACTCACCATTGAAGTAGTGACGCATTTTCTGTTTGTCGAATGTCTGGTTGACCTCGTAGACGACCGAAGAGTTGTCAGAGGTAAACGTCTGAGTCTTGGTTTGTGTTGTCATTTGTTACCCCTTACAATTCTTTCTTGATAGCGGCCAGCGCCGTTTCAAACTTCTTGACGAGTTCCGGTGAATCGGCCTCTGAGCCCGCCTTCGTTGACGGCACCCCTGTTGCTACGGCAAGTCTCATCGTAGCCTTGAGACCGCCAAGCTGCTTGGCTTCGGCATAAAAGCCAGTCAATCGTGCTCCCATTGCACGCCTCCTGTTGTGAAGTAATTTGTCTCAAAATTCTGCCGTGGCGAATGAAGCCGCCTGTGCTTCTCCGGATCGCAGCATTGTACGTGTTCTCGGCGAAACAGAAGGATGACTTAAGGCCACTCATGGGTCTATTAATGTACAGTAGACAGCATTGTATGGAATTGGCACAATCGGCTGTGAAGCATCAAATACGTGTTGGTTCAGTCTGGACGTCGAACCTGGAGACAATCTGCTCAAACATCGCCACCCCGCCCTCGGTATCGTCCCGGCTGAAGATCACTGTCAGCTTCGGCATCCCCTGAATCCCTTTGAGGATGAGCTTCTGCGGTATGTCGAGGCGAAAAAACGGTCTCTTGAAATCGGAATAGTACTGCAACTCCCCGAATCCCCCGAGATAGAGGATGAAGGACTCGGTAGCAGGCTGTTCCAAAATGGCTTCCTTCATGAAGGAACCGTCGAAACAGTCATCAGCGTCTCTCATCTGCAGAATCTTCATATTCAGATCTTCGGCATATCGGGTCACTTCTTGACATTCGGGATCATGACGGCCATCAAGGTACACCGCTTGTGTTGCTCCCGTTTTTATATATATTCCACCGGACATACTAACTAACGGAGCGAACAAGTCTATGAGCGCTATACAGATTGCAAAAAACGTCTACTCGGTGGGCGTCAAAGATCCCGAACTGCCGGTGTTCGATATTGTGATGAAAACCGAGCACGGAACCACGTACAATGCCTACCTCATCAAAGGTGAAAAAACGGCTCTGGTCGATACGGTCAAGCTGGAGTTTGTCGAGGAGTACCTCACCAACATCAACGAAATCGTTCCGGTGGAATCTATCAACTACCTGGTCGTGAACCATAACGAGCCGGACCATTCCGGCGGCATTTTGACTATCCTTGACAGGGCACCGAATATCAAGTTGATCTGCTCCGCACCGGCCATGCCGTTTCTCAAAAACGTCATCAACCGCGAGGCTGACATCACTGGCGTCAAAGACGGTCATGAACTTGACCTCGGCGGCAAAACGCTCCTGTTCAAGGGAATGCCGTACATGCACTGGCCAGATACCATGATGGATTATCTCAAGGAAGATAAAATCCTGTTCTCCAACGACGGTTTCGCCGCGCACCTGGCGACCGACACGTTGTACGACGATGAAGTCCCCGAAGGACTCGATCTCGCCCATGAGTTCTACTATTACTGGGATGCCATCATGCGGCCGTTCACCGGCTTTGCTCGCAAGAATCTGACCAAACTCGACGACCTCGATATCCAGATGATCGCCACCTCCCACGGTCCGATCCTTCGTTCGCATCCACGCCAGTACATAGACAAGTATAAGGAATGGTGCGCCGACAAGACCGCCGGCAAACAGCAAATCGCGTTGTTTTATGCGTCGAACTACGGCAACACGAAAAAGCTCGCCGAGGCAATGGCCGGAGAACTCGGCAAGTACGGCCTGACATCAGAGCTTGCCAACATTACCGAGATAAACGCTGACGAAGCCAAAGAGTTGATCGAGTCAAGTATCGGCGTTGTCATCGGAACGCCAACTTTCAACGGCGACGCGGTCGAGCCGGTCTGGAATCTGGTCAACCTGTTCTCGACCGTTTACCGCATCGGCAAGAAGGCGGCCGTATTCGGCTCCTACGGCTGGGGCGGGGAAGGCGTCAAACTGGTAGCAGAACGTCTGGCCGGGCTGAAACTGAAAGTGTTCGAGGAAGATTTCCGTGCACGACTGGTGCCGTCGGATGAGGAGATGACGGAACTGACGGCTTACTCTGAACGTCTGGCCGGATTTTTCGGCGGAAAGAAGTAGAGACCGCCTTGGCGTGTTTCGACTGCGCCGCCTCCGCTAAGGACGTGGAGTTTGGGGGGGGAATCAGTACTCCACATCACTTTCTGGGTTCTTTGCAGTCTTTTTTCTTGACAATTGCCTTCATGGTGCAAACTTTGTATTAACCTATTACGTTAATACAAATGAGTCCCGTGCCGACAAGTGGATATACTGTTTCGTACGAATAAGCTACGGAAGTACTGCAATTCGCTGAAAGCCGCACAGAAGCAGTGGGGAAAGTGAGTGGCAAGAGAGTACTTCAGAGACTCGATGAGATGCGAGATGCTGACAGTCTTCGTGATTTGGTGGCAATTCATCCCCGGAGGTGTCATCCACTCATCGGCGACAGAAAAGGACAGTGGACGCTTGATCTGAAACATCCGTTCAGATTGGTGTTTGAGTTGGCTGACGAACCACTGCCATACCTGCAAGATGGTGGAATCGACTTAAGGCGAGTGACGAAGGTTAGAATCCTGGAAGTGGAGGATACACATGGCTAAGCAGTTGGCCAACGAATACAGGCCCGACTATGTGTCGCCACCGGGGGATACTCTGTCCGAGATACTTGAAGACAGACAGATGTCGCAGAGGGAATTGGCGGAACGCACTGGTAGAACTCAGAAGCATATCAACGAGATCATTAAGGGAAAGGCTCCAATATCTCCAGAAACCGCCATACAGCTTGAGAGGGTGTTGGGCGTGCCGTCGAGTTTCTGGAACAACCGTCAGCGCCGGTTCGATGAGTTCCTCGCTCGCGCTGCGGAAGAGCGATCGCTTGGACAGAATATTGAATGGGTGCGCAACTTTCCCTACAAGACTATGGCAAACCGAAGGTGGGTGGCGGATGTCCGTGATCCATTGACACGACTTCAGAACCTGCTTGGCTTCTTTGGAGTCGCATCTCCTGACGCGTGGGGGGAACATTGGGGTAGTGTCCAAATTGCATTTCGCACATCGGCCTCCTTTGCACCTGATCGCTATGCTTTGGCTTGTTGGTTGCGTATGGGGGAACTTGTGGCTAGCAGAATCAACTGCACTTCCTATGACAAAGAGAAGTTCAAACACTGCCTGACCAACATCCGCAAGCTGACTACTGCACCGCCCACGGTTTTCCAACAGAAGGTGATCGACATGTGCGCCGAGTGCGGCGTGGCTGTGGTATTTGTTAAGGAACTGAGGAGAACTGCCAGCGGCGCCACCAGATGGCTCTCACAAGATAAGGCTCTTCTGCAACTCAGCCTCAAGTACAAGACCGACGATCATCTGTGGTTCACCTTTTTTCATGAAGCTGCCCATATTCTGCTGCACAAGAAGCGGCACATCTTTATCGAAGGAATCGATGCCGACAGCCCTGAGGAACGCGAAGCGAACAGGTTTGCTGCCAACACGCTCATTCCTCCTGAAGAGTTGGAAGATTTGGTTGATGAACACGTTTCGCTCAGTCAAAGGACGATTGCCACTTTCGCCCGTCGAATTGGTATTGCTCCCGGAATCGTAGTCGGACGACTTCAGCACGAAGGACTCCTCGACCACTGGTCGAAGAGCAACGGGCTGAAGAGAAAGCTCGTGTGGGCTTCATAGCTCCCCCCTATCATCCATCTGCCGGTCTGCATTTAATCTTGACAAATCAGGATATCAAGGCATATTGGTGTAAACTCGCTACGGGAGGGAACCTGATGCCCATCAAGAGAATCCTGACCATTTCCACTCCCTGGCGAAAACCGGCTTAGCGGAATACCGCCCACCGGGCATTTTTAGTCAGAACCGAAACCGTCAAGGCGGTGTTGTTGAAATAGAATGCATGATGAATCCCTCCCCGTGTGGCCCGTCGGCACAGGTTGATCCTTGCTGATGGGCCACCACTCTTTTACCGAGCACATCAAACCAATGAGAAGAACAGTCTATTTCAACAGAAGCATTTTCCTCGCTTCAACGTGATTAGCGGCATTCAATCGATAGAAATACACACCCGTGGCCACCGGCAGCCCCCGACGGTCACAGCCGTTCCACACCACACGATGCCGCCCGGCCGGCCGCACGTCATCGACCAGCACCCGCACCGACTGTCCGAGGAGATTATACACGCCGATTGTCACGTGGGCGCGGGTCGGCAGCGAGTACTCGATCGCCGTGCGCGGATTAAACGGATTCGGGTAGTTCTGTCCGAGCACGAAACCGGACGGCAGTGCAGAAGGCAACCCATCCTCTAGACTTGTCGGTTCTCCGGTCAGATTGAGGAGAATGGAAACGTTGTCTGACTCACGGTTCGCGACAGCAATATCGACATAACCATCAGTATCAAAGTCTCCGGTTGCAACCGCTGCCGGGAAACTCCCCGCCCCGTACAGTTCCGGCGGGGCAAACCCACCGTCGCCACAATTGCACAACACCGCAACGTTGTTTGCCGACATGTTGGCCGTCAGTAATTCACGGTCGCCGTCGTTGTCAATATCCGCGCTCCAAACCGACCATGGTCCCTGGCCCGTCGCATAATGCGCGGCGGCGGGAAACGTACCATCGCCGTTGTTCATCAGGAGGGCGACACTGTCGGCCGCATTCAACGCTATCGCCAGATCAATATCGCCGTCGCCGTCGAAGTCATCCATCACAATCGACACCGGAGTGCGGCCGACCTCGTAGTTGACCGCAGGCGCCAGCGTACCGTCACCGTTGTTGAACATGATAGACACATTCCCCGAACGCCAGTTGCCCACCGCCAGATCGTTATGGGAGTCGGCATCGAAATCGCCGCTGACCACGGCGCGAGGGTCGTAGCCACTCGTGTACGCCATGATCGGGAAGCGGAATGTTCCGTCGCCGTTGCCGTACAACACTGTCACCATATCGGATTTCTCGTTGGCCGTTATCAGGTCCGGAATCGTGTCACCGTTGAGATCACTCGCGCACACCGAACGAGGGCTACCACACAAACCGTACTCCGCAACCGCAGCAAAACTCCCATCACCAAGGTTACCGAGCACTGAAATCGAGTTCGAGTTGTTATTGGCTACCAACAAATCGCGGTCACCGTCGGCATCGAGATCTACGGCAACCACCGACATCGGGTACGCCCCAACCGCATAATCTGCGGCAGCCGCGAACGTACCATCGCCCTGACACAAGAGTATTGAAATAGAGCCTTCGTAGTCAGGGGAACTGCCAACGTTAGATACTACTAAATCCTCGTCGAAATCACCGTCGAGATCGGTCGCGACAATCGAAAACGGCGCATCGCCCGCGGCCACAACCTCAGCGGCAAGAAAGCCGGCATCACCGTTGTTCAGCAGAACCGACACGTACTGCGAGGCCGTCACGGCCAGATCGTTGTCACCATCGCCGTCGACATCCTCGGCAAAGACCGTCCCCTGTCCGGAGGCTGTCACGTGGTGCACCGACTCCTGAAACGAACCGTCGCCGTTGTTCAGCAGTATGTTGACTCCGCCGGGGCGTCCCACCGTCACCGCCAGATCAAGATCATTGTCGTTATCAAGGTCCGAGGCAGACAGGGTAAAGGGGTCGGCGTCGGTGACATAAATGACAGCCGGTTGAAAACTGCCGTCACCATTGTTGAGCAGAACGGACAAATCATCCGATCCATAATTCCCCACCGCCAGATCATTGTCAGAATCACCGTCGAGGTCAGCACAAACTATCGAGAGTGGTTCGGTGCCGACAGCCGGAGACTGAGCGCCGGCCGCAAAAGTACCGTCCCCGTTGTTGAGCAATATCACCAGCGAATCGGAACCAAAGCAGACGATTGCCAGATCATTGTCCGTATCACCGTCGAGATCGCCCGAAACTACCGCCAGCGGCATGTTTGCAAGGCCGTAGCTGACAGCAGGCTGGAACGTGCCGTGCCCCGTGTTGTGAAGGATCGCCATGTCACTTGATAACGCGTTGGCGACTGCGAGGTCGTTGTAGCCGTCACTGTCGAGATCGCAAACCGCAACCGACATCGGACTTGATCCGACCGTATATTCGACCGGCCGGTAGAACCAGCCGTCTCCGGCACCGAGAAGGATTGACACATTGCCCGACGTTGCATTCACGGCGACAAGGTCGTGGTTGTCGTCACCGTTGAGATCGCCAACCGCCAACGCTCGCGGCCAATCTCCAACCGCGTAGTTGGTAAACGGGACGAACGTTCCGTTGCCCTCGTTGAGCATGACGGATACAGAGTCCGACCCGCTGTTGGCAACAGCCAAATCGTTGTCACCGTCGCCGTCAAAATCGGCCAGGACGATCCCTCTGGGACTTTGCCCTGCCCGGTAATCGATTCTAGCCTCGAACATCGGCTCGAACGGGGATGCGTAGCCGAACGCGAAAACGAGGCATACGCAGATGATGCTGATGATTGATGTGTACATTGGTTAGCCCCCAGATTGCAGTCGTCATTCCTCGTAGTTTGGAGAGAGAGCGCGACGTGCCTATCCGGTTACGGGGCCGGTACGGGATTCGGTTGTTTGGTCCTCGGTCGCCGGTGTAGAGGTAACATCGAGTTCAATCTCGACCCGGTTTGGTGCATAGGGGGTACGCTATGGCGGAAGCATCCGATTGACGGTCTACTTTTCCTCTGTTCGCTATCGCACAGTGCTGCTTTGGAGCCACTTACGCTGCATGGGGTTATGGCTATGAGTATGTCATGCTGAGCCTGTCGAAGTGTGCTCCTTACTCTTCGTAGGTCGGGTTCCGAGCAAGCCGAAGGCGAGTGAGAAACCCGACAAACCCGACGGCTAGCTGATCGTGACCGTCAGCGACGACTCCGGGTAGGGCAGAACCCGAATAGATGGATTGACGTTGTTTCACTGATCTGTCGGAGCGGTTCTGCCATTATCCGCCTGCGGCGGACTCTCTTTCCGGCGGAACCGCTAAAGGGTTCCACCCTACGAAGACTGGATCTACGAACTGATCGCGACCGTCAGGGTTCCGTCCCTGACGGATTCAGCTCTGACTCCGCGTGCCACCCTCAAACGATGCGGGGATGTCCCAGGTCATAGCTTGCTCCCCTCCAAGAACAGAGTATATTGCGATCACTCACTCGATGCTCACGTATCGTCGTCAACTCAGACTGGGGACAATGATGGACTATCCATTCGATAACTACGATAGATTGATCAGTATTCTACAACAGGCTGACATCCTTCTGGCTGGCGGCATTAAAGGCTGGCGGAGACTCCTCCAAACGCCGTCGCCTGATCCTGATCAAGGTGTCCCGGAACAGGCGATTCGCCGTCTGGAGGAGGCATACCCCATTCATTCTGTGATGTGGCTTGTCTACGGAGTTGCCTTGCTTGAGGGCATGGTCAAGGATTATGCCAGGTACGCGATCTATCACAGATTCACTCCTAACGCCGTTTCCTCTTATCGTGACGACGGAGACCCTCTGCCTGTTATCTGCTCAGCCTTGGAGGACGATGCCAAGTTGCCGCCGAGCTCGTGGAACCACCGAGTTGATAAGTGGCTCGAGAAAGCTGGTGCGTCGCTTCCTGCTCAGGAGAGCCAAGACCAAAGGTCGGTTGATCTGAAGAAGCTTCGGCAGTTTCTGAGTGACCACGTGTATTGGAAGCTGTTCTTGAAGTGCTTCATGTCGAGACCGCAGGGCAGCCCTGGTTTTCGCCCGTGTGCTTACGCACCACGGGCGTTTTTTATTGGGAGATCAGCCCACACCATGGCAGGTTTGAAGACAAACCTTCCCTACAAGAGGCAAGCCTCTATTCGGGCCACACTTCGACAAGCTCACAGGCTCGCCTGGTTGCGTGACTTATTAATAGCCCTAATACAACCGCTCCCGCTTAGACAAGAAAGCGTACAATGCTTTGTCAAAAGGCATTGAGGTGTCGATCGGGTGGTAGTCGATGTTCGCCTGGCGGCAAGCCAACGAAATCTTGTCCGAGTATTCCTTCACCGCGCGCGCATACTCCTTTTTCATCTGGAACGGCAAAGTCGAAAGCTCCTCGCCGGTCTCCATGTCGCGGAACAACGCCTCCCCGCCAAAATCAAAATCCCGTTCGCGCGGATCAAGAACATGAAACACGATCACTTCGTGTTTGTTGTAGCGGAAATGTCGAAGGCCGGAAATCACTCGGTCGACATCATCAAGCAGATCAGATATGACTATCACCAGCCCGCGGCGTTTGATCCGTTCGGCCATCTCGTGAAGAGTCGCGGCCGTATCGGTCATGGCACTCGGAAGCTGGTTGGAAATCTCGTTCAGCAAAACATGGATATGCCCCTGTTTGCTCCTCGGCGGAATGTACTGGCGAATCCCCGTGTCGTACGTCACCAATCCGACCGCGTCGCGCTGCCGGAGCATCATATACGACAGGGCGCCGCACAACATGCCGCCGTAATCGAATTTCGTCAGTCGATTCCCCGACCGATATTTCATCGACGCCGAACAATCCAGCAGCAGATACCCTTTGAGGTTGGTCTCTTCCTCGTACTGTTTGATATAGTAGCGGTCGGTTTTGCCGTACACTTTCCAATCGATATTGCCGATGTTGTCCCCCGGCATATACTGGCGATGCTCGGCGAACTCCACCGAAAACCCGTGGTACGGTGACTTGTGCAGCCCGGCGATGAACCCCTCTACCACCATGCGGGCGCGCATTTCCATTCCCTTGAGTTTGGAGACCGTCTCCGGATTCAGGTATTGTCTGTAATCAGCCATATCGTTTTGCGCCGTTAGCGGCTCGTTTCCGGTTTCTTGCGACCGAGGTCGACGTAGATCATCAGGCACATGTACGCAATCAGTATCAGCAAAAGCACACCGCTGATTGCTAAGAGGTCATCGAAAATCCAATGGAAGCCCTCACCGCTGAGTCCGACCGTGTGGACAAGAATCGTAATACCGAAAGTCCACAGGATTCGCTTTTTCGTTTTCAAACCTACGGACGTGAACAGGAACAGCAATCCGAGTGCGAAAAAGAGCAGCGTCTGACCGTTGACGTGCGTATGGGCGAGACCAAGATTTCTCCTCAAGTCCTTCGATTCCCCGTCAGACGATCCGGCGGAAGCCGCGCCGTTGTCGGCCATATAGGCCGGAAGGTTATCGCGGTCGACCTCTCCCTTCTCGACCGTGTATATCCACACTGCCCACAAGCAGACGAGCAACATGAGCGTAGTGAAGACAAACGCAAACAGCCGTGCGGCCGGGGGAAACTTGTTTATGCGGTCAAGGTCCTTCATAGGTCAAATCTGCGGTCAAGAAAGGAATCAGCGTGCAAGACGAATCACGCCGTGCGTGCTAGTCGTGCGCTTTCACTGTTTCGAGGATACGTCGGATGATCTCCAGGCTGTCGACTCCGTCGGCCTCGGCATTAAACGAGGTCACAATCCTGTGTCTGAGAACCGGGAAAGCGGCAAACCGGACATCTTCGGGACCCGGGGTCGGGCGGCCGTCAAGAATAGCTCTTGTTTTGGCCGCAAGAATCAAATACTGCGAGGCACGCGGACCGGCTCCCCAGTTGACCCATTTCTTGACGAAATCCGGCGTGTCCGATTCGTTGGGGCGGGTTGCACGGACGAGTTGGACGGCATACTCGACCAGGTGGTCCGAAACGGGAACGCGTCTGACCAGTTGCTGGAAGGTAACAATCTGCTCGGCGGTAAGAACCTTGTTGATATCTGACTTGGATATCGCCGTGGTGTTTTTGACTATTTCCTCTTCCTCGGCAGCAGCGGGGTAATCGACAAACACGTTAAACATGAACCGGTCAAGCTGAGCTTCGGGAAGCGGGTAGGTGCCTTCCTGTTCAATCGGGTTCTGAGTCGCGAGCACAAAAAACGGCTCATCGAGCTTATAGGTCTCGCCGGCGGCGGTAACTTCGTGTTCCTGCATCGCCTGAAGGAGCGCGGCCTGAGTTTTGGGTGGCGTGCGGTTGATTTCATCGGCGAGGATGATATTGGCAAACACCGGACCTTTGACGAATTTGAATCCGCGTCTGCCGGTTGCCTGGTCATCCTCGATAATCTCAGTCCCGGTGATATCCGAGGGCATCAGATCGGGGGTGAACTGAATGCGGTTGAATTTCAGGTCCAGAACCCGCGCCAGGGTGGAGATCATCAGCGTTTTTGCCAGGCCGGGAACACCCACGAGCAGGCAGTGTCCGGATGACAGCAGGGAAATCAGCAGTTGCTCGACGACTTCGTCCTGTCCGACAATCACTTTGCGGATTTCGGCGACGACCTTCTCGTAGGCGGAATGAAGGTTTTCAACAGCTTCTATGTCAGACTTAACCTCGGTCGGTGTCATTGTTCCTCCGGAGAACTTGGCTGAAAGGTTGGTGCGGGCATATATACAAGGTATTATACCTGGCAAGTACGTGTTAGTTACAGCCGATTTTGCGTTTGGCGGCTGGTTGACAGACGTCGTTAGTGCTGTTGACAGGATCAGAATTGATCCTTTCGGTTCGGCAAAAACGCCACACTCCAACGGGTTTCATAATTCTTTGATGCAGAAGGAGTTAAGTTCACGGGTAGTGATCGAATACTTAACAATTCCTTCATAAGTGCTGTTCGCTTATCCAGTTAGAAAATCGCTTGACTTGTGGATAAACGGGGCATCGCAACGGGCCAACATAGAGGCTAAGGGCTTGCCATTCAATGCATTAGTGGCATATCCACAATTCTACTGACTTGTCCACAGCCTCGCGCCGAATGTGAATTACTTGGATTCCGTCTTCTTTTCAGCCGGAATCCCGCTCTTCTCTTGATCCGGGGTCAGAAACCCGAGATCCGGCGTACCGCCTTTCATGTTGCAGGCTCCACAGAAGACCGCGCCTTGTTCGATGACCAGCGATTTGGTCTTCAGATCGCCGTCCATTTCGCACTTGGCCTGGAGTTCGATTTTCTCAGACGTCTGCACGTTGCCCATGACATGGCCGGCGACAATGGCCGAATTCGACTGAATGTCTGCTTCCACGATGCCGGTTGCCCCGACCGTGACGCAGTCCGAGCAAATGATCTTGCCCTTCACCTTGCCGTCAACACGAAGCGCTCCCTTGACATCGAGCGTTCCGGTGATAACGGTGTCTTTACCAATAATGGTGTTCATTAATCCACCCGTTTCGTTCGAGTTATTCTTTTTAATCATACGGATTGTCCAACGGATCTATAGGTTCACCATGAATGCGTATTTCATAATGCAGATGCGGCGCGGTCGACCGTCCGCTGTTGCCGGAGAGAGCGATGCGGCTCCCCACCAACACTTCCTGCCCCTTACTAACAAGAATACGGTCGTTATGACCGTAAACAGTGGTCACAGTATCGTTATGTTTGAGAATCACCACGTGACCGTAAACGGAGTCTAACATGACATCCTGCACGATCCCCGAGCCCGTCGCCAGCACCGGCGTTCCGATGGCGCAGGCGATGTCAATGCCCGGATGGGATTGGTCGGACTCGCGCCCGGAAAAGTGCTGGGAGATGAAGCCGTCGATCGGAAGTCCTCCGGGGAGAGTCCAGTCCTTATTGCCGGTTCGAGAAACGGCAACGCCTTCATCCTGATCCATGCCGGCAAACAGCACGGAGTCATCCGGCAGCGCGGGGAACTCATACTCAATCCCGGCCAGTTCAGTCATGCGTGTAACCACTTCGCGGGCTTTGTTGAGGTTCTGCTCCAGCAATTGCACTTTGTAGTAGTACCGCTTGAGGTTCTTGTTCTCCTCCATCACTTGTTCTGTCAGGGCCGCCCGCCTGAGGACCGAACCGTAGAACGAAAAGAAGAGTACAATGCCCACAAGAATAGCGGCCAAGGAAATAACGATACCCCTGAGCAGCCAGCGGCGGACACGCCAGCCGGATCGGGGCTCTGTCCCGTCGGGAACAAGCATGATCGATACGTATTTCGCCTTCGTGCCCATACTTACGACTGAATCTCTTTCAGCAGTTGCCATAGACGATCAAGGTCATCGTCCCCGTAATACTCGATTTCAATACGACCCTTTTTAAGACCGGGGATCACACGAACCGACGTTCCCATGCGGCGTTTCAGATCGCTCTCGATCTCCGTGAGGATCGGCGACTTTCGCTTAACGATCAGGCGGCGTTTCTTCGACGGCGAGGTTTTCTTTTCCACCTCACGTACCGACAGGGAGCCAGAGACAATCTGCTCGGCCATTTCCAGCATGCGGGCCTCTGAATCCAGCGACAAAATTGCACGGGCATGACCTTCAGTAATCCTGCTTTCAGCCACGAGCCGCTTGACCGAATCCGGAAGCGTCAGCAATCTGAGATTGTTCGTTACCGCAACACGACTTTTGCCGACCCGCTCGGCCAACTGTGCCTGGGTCAGACCGCACTTGTCGATCAAACGACTGTAAGCCTCGGCCAGTTCGATAGGATTGAGATTCTCTCTCTGGATGTTTTCGACCAGGGCGAGTTCGAGCATACGCACGTCATCGATGTCATCCATGATGATCGTCGGTACTTCTTTCAGACCGGCCAGGCGCGCCGCACGGAACCGTCGCTCGCCGGCGACAATCGTGAACCCGCCGCCGTTTTTCTTGACCACCAGCGGTTGCATGATACCGTTGACCTTGAGCGACTCGGCTAGCTCGGCAAGGCGTTCGTCCTCAAACTGCTTCCGGGGCTGCATCGGATTGGGAGCGATCCGGTCAAGAGGAATAACTCGATATTGGTTATCATGGGTCTCTTCTTCGGCCCGGCCGGGAATTAACGCGCCAAGACCTTTGCCCAGAACCTGCTTGCTCATCGTGCCATCACCTCCTTGGTCAGTGCCATGTAGTTTTCCGCCCCGGTAGAGAGAATGTCATAGAGTATGATCGGTTTGCCAAACGAAGGCGCCTCGGACAGACGAACATTTCGCGAGATCACCGTCTGGTATACCCTCGAATCGAAATGCTTGCGCACTTCCTCCGACACCTGCTTGGAGAGATTCAGACGGCCGTCATACATGGTGAGCAACACGCCCTCGATTTCCAGGTCGGGGTTCAGATGATTTTGGACAAGCTTCACCGTGTTAATCAACTGCCCGAGACCTTCGAGAGCGTAGTATTCACATTGAATCGGTATGATAACGGAGTTTGCCGCCGTCAACGTGTTGATGGTCAACAATCCGAGCGAGGGTGGACAGTCGATTATGATGTACTTATACTCGTCCACGATACTCGACAGCACGGTCTTGAGCCGGGTCTCGCGGGAGATCATGGTCACCAGCTCTATCTCTGCTCCGACAAGGGAAATCGCCGAAGGGACGAGATTCAGGAACGGGAGATCGGTTTGCCGAATGATCTCGCCAATCGCTTTCTTGTCGATCAGGGCGTCATAGATCGAGGGGATTTCTTCATCACGCTCAAACCCGACCCCGGAGGTCGAGTTGGCCTGGGGGTCCATATCAATTAATAGGGTTTTTTGCTCGGCGGCTGCAAGGCAGGAGCTAAGATTCACCGCGGTGGTGGTTTTTCCCACGCCCCCCTTCTGATTTGCAATTGCAATAACCCGACCCACACAGTTCTCCTTCCACGAAACTTATCTCAGGATATGAGTTTATACAAACGACCGGGCTGGCGCAACAAAAATAACTGGGGCGGAGAATCCGTTACTTTTTCAAGAGCGTAAAGCTCTTGACAACTTCACTTTCCGGAGACCTGAATTTCACGGTCATCGACTGGAATTTGCCCGGGGCAAACTCCGGCGTGGAATAATAGACGAAAACGCCGTCGGTGCGAAGTCTGCCCATGATTGATTTGAGCAGTGACGGGGTCAGTTTGACATACCGGAGGGTAATCAGATCGTATCTCGTGGTGAATTTGATTTCCTCGAATGTCTGGCGAATCACTCTTGCCTTGATGCCCAGGGTGGCGCACATGCTTTTGAGCGCAGCGGCTTTCTTTCCGGTTCGCTCCACCAATGTCGTCTCTTCGCCGACACGCCCGGCAAGAGCAATCGGTACAGCGGGGAAACCACCGCCGGAACCGATATCGAGGTGTTTGTCGAAACTGTCCGGGAGAGTCTTGAGTGGAAGCAGCGACTCACACACAAGCCGTGCGAAGGCATCGCGGGTGGTTTCACGTGAAACCAGGTTGACCTTTTCGTTTTCGGCCATCAACGCATCGAAGTAAGCGTCTAACCGTCCATCTGGAAGGTATTTCTGCAGAAGCTCGGCGGTCTCGTAGGTTATGATTCCATTCATGTGGTCTGATTGCCTTTGGCGTGCTTGTGTTTCTTCAATACCACCGACAGAACAGCGATATCTCCGGGTGAGATCCCCTCAATTCGACCCGCCTGACCCAGCGATGATGGTCTGAATCGGACAAACTTCTCGCGAGCCTCGGTTTTGAGTCCGGCGATCCTCTCGTATGAGAAATCATCCGGTATGACTTCCTGCTCCAGCTTCTTGAACTTGTCTATCTCACGTTGCTGCTTGTCGATATACCCCTGATACCGAATAAACACCGCCGCCCGCTCCATGACCTCACGGTTGTCGGAAAACATACCGTCGTACCTGGCCAGAATCGGCATCAGATCATCAAGCGAAACACCTGGCTGTTTGAGTAGACCGGCCAAGGAGATACGATCCCGTTTCTGCCAGTTCAAACCGAGATCCTCAACTTCTGAAACGGGGACACGAGTATTCTTGAGCAGATTCATCTCAGTTTCGGTGTCCAGCTTCAGTTTTCCGAACACCCGGTAATCAGCCTCAGAAATGAGGCCGAGCCTTCTGGCGTGGTCAAAAAGACGATCTCGGCTGTTGTCCTCGCGGAGAGCCAAGCGATACTCAGCCCTTGACGTAAACATCCGATACGGCTCGGTGGTAGACCGGGTAGTGAAATCGTCGATCATAACGCCGGTGTACGCTTCGGAACGGTCGAGTATGAATGGCGGTTCGTTTTCTAAGTACAGTACAGAATTTATTCCTGCCATAAGCCCTTGTGCGGCGGCCTCTTCATAGCCTGACGTGCCGTTTATCTGGCCGGCAAAAAACAGCCCCGGAAGGCGTCTGGTCTGAAGGCTGCAGTCGACTTGATAGGCCGGGCAGTAATCGTATTCAATTGCGTATCCCGCCTGCGTGACACGGACGTTCTCCAGGCCAGTGACGGTTCGTATCGCTTCAATCTGGACTTCCTCCGGCAGAGCCGTCGAGAAACCGCTGGGGTAGATTTCGTTCGTGCCGTTGCCTTCGGGTTCGAGAAATATCTGATGCGAGGGCTTATCGGCGAACCGGTGGAACTTGTCTTCAATCGACGGACAGTATCTCGGGCCGGTTGAGCTGATCTGCCCGGAGAATATCGGGGACAACTTCGAATTGGCTCTTATTATCTGTTTTGTCTCTGCAGTTGTATGGGTGAGATGACAAGGGGTCTGCTCGATATCCCGTGGTGCCGACCGATAGGAGAACCTCGGAATGGGAACTTCGCCCGGCTGGACCTGACATTTGGACCAGTCAATTGTGTCGCCGTCGAGGCGCGGGGGGGTGCCGGTTTTGAGCCTGCCCATCTCGAATCCAAGCTCATTCAGACTTTCGGAGAGCTTGTAAGCTGCCGGCTCACCGAGTCTTCCCGCCTTTATCTGTTTATCACCTATATGGATAAGGCCGCCAAGGAATGTTCCTGTAGCGACAACAACAGCCCTGGCACCGATCCGATCCCCGTTTTCGGTGAGAATGCCGGTGAGACGGTTGCCCTCGCGAGTGATCGCCCCGGCGAGGGCTTCGATAACCTCGACTCGTTCATGTTGCTCGATGAAATCGCAGACGTATTTAGTGTAGCCGATACGGTCGGCCTGGGCACGGGTGGACCAGACCGCAGGGCCACGGGAGAGATTGAGGCGTCGGAATTGGATTCCGGTGGCATCGATAGCTTGCCCCATCAGCCCACCGAGGGCGTCGACTTCTTTGACAAGCTGCGATTTGCCGATACCGCCGATGGCAGGATTGCAGGACATGAGAGCGAGTTTACGTCGGTCCATGGAGACGAGAGCGACAGATTTTCCCATACGGGCAGCGGCAAGCGCCGCCTCAACACCGGCGTGTCCGCCACCTATGACGATTATGTCAAAATCGGGGTAATTCACGAACTTCGTCTCAATTCTATCGTTTTCCGCCTATCCCACCGAGGAGTCAGTCTGAACTTGTCGAAGGCCGCCCCGGTCTTTCAACTTTGAACGTCCGGTGTCCCATAGCTGTCCTGTTGAAACTACAGGAGTTTCGACCTACAAGAGGGCCAAACGCTCCGCGTGTTTCACGTGAAACATGCCACGTGTGACGTCACTTCCCGACACAGAAGCGCGCAAACACGCTCCCCAGAATCTCCTCAGTGTACACTCGACCCGTTATTTCGTCAAGCGCCATAACTGCCTGTCGCAACTCAAATGCAACAATCTCCGGCGTCTCGCTGTTCCGAAGCAAGTCCTCCGTACGCCGGATCGATTCCAGGGCAATCGACAGCTTCTGCTGGTGGCGGGCCGAGGTTACTACCAATCCCGACGTCAAATCGGGCATTCGTTCGTTTATCCGTTCAACTATTGTGTTTCTCAGTTTGTCGATACCATCGCCAGTGAGGCAGGAAAGAGGCACAGGCTGACCCTTCTGGGCTCGCCTTTTGGGGTTTCCCTCCAACAAGTCGCACTTGTTGGCCACAATAAGCCTGTCAGCCGATGGCAAACGCTCCAAGTCCGATTCAAGTTTGTCACATAACTCAGCGTCCGAGACGTCAAACATCCAGATCACCAGATCAGATTCAGCCATGATCTCGCAGGCGCGCTCCTGGCCCTGTTTTTCAATGTCGCCAGCGTCTTTGCGAATACCCGCCGTATCAACCAGATTGACCGCGATTCCCTCCATATCGATCCACTCCGAGAGGTAATCGCGAGTCGTACCGGGGGAAGGGTTGACCAGGGCACGCTCTTGTCTTAAAAGACGATTAAATAGAGAGGATTTACCAGCATTGGGACGCCCGGCGATAGCAATCTTGAACCCCTCCTTGATCATGCGTCCGCCGGTATATGTTTGTAGGAGGGTATCGATGCTCTTCCTCAATCCGCTCAGGGTTTCCAGTTGTCGAGCCGTGCTCGTCTGGTCTATTTCCTCTTCGGAGAAGTCAATTGAGGCCTCGATGTCAGCCAGCATCAACACCAGTTGCTCCCGGAGCTTCTCAATATGGGACGAATATGCTCCCAATAGATGCTCCCGACTGGCTTCATAAGACCGGTGCGTATCGGCGGCAATCATCTCCGCCACGGCCTCGGCCCGGGCGAGATCAATGCGCCCGTTGAGAAAAGCCAGCTTCGTGAACTCTCCCGGCTCTGCCGACCGTGCTCCGGATTCGAGCAGTTCCTTGAGGATGATCCGCACAACCGCACGGCCGCCGTGGCAGAATATCTCCACCTGGTCTAAGCCAGTGTAGGAACGCCCCTTAGGCATAACAACGGCCATGACTTCATCGACTGCATCGCCTGATGATGCCACGAAGCTCCCGTATCTCAGTAGGAACGGTTCGGGAGCAGATTCGGACTGCGGTTGAAAGTGTTTGTTCAGGAGTGCGAAACTATCAGGCCCCGCTATGCGTAGTGCCGCGATGCCACCCTCGCCGGGCGGCGTGATAACGGCTGTGATCGTATCGTCAGTACTGTTATCTGAGAGATTTTCATGCGTGACCATACGTCGTGCCCCCGGCTACGGAGCACCCGTTGTCCGGGTGCTCCAATTGCCGTCATGCAGCTTTCACCTGGGCGTTTTTGTCACGCCGAAAGATCACGTAATCGAGCAGGGTCATGAATGAGAAGGCTGTCCAGTACAACACCAGCCCTGCGGCGAATTTGTAGAAGATGAAGCCCATCACCAGCGGCATCATATAGATAAGCATTTTGTTCTGCTGAGTCGAGGCCATCGTAAACTTCTGCGAAATGAACTGCGCCGCGATCATAATCACCACGAGGATGATATACGGATCGGTGAAACTGGACGCGCCTCTTGAGAGATCGTGAATGAACCAGAAGAACGGCGCATCCCGAAGGAGGATCGTCGAGCGGAAGACCGCAAATAGAGCAAAAAAGAGCGGCATCTGAGGAAGCATGGGCAGGCAGCCCGAGATCGGGTTGACGCCGTGTTTCTTGTAAAGCTTCATCATATCCGCGTTCATCTTCTGCGGATCTTTTTTGTGCTTCTCCTTGAGCTTCTCTATTTCCGGCTGAATGTCTTTCATTGCCTGCATTGACTTGAACGACTTCAGCGAAAGCGGCAGAGTGACCAGCTTGACCAGGAAGGCGAAAATGATGATGACCAGACCGTAGTTGGGTATCCAGTCGTACATCTTCGGCAGAAGCCACATGATACCGATGGCAAACGGCTTAATCAGCCAGCCGATGAAGGGCATGGTGCCTATGTTGAGCATGTCCTCCAGGCCAACATTATACTCTTTCATCATCATGTAGTCCATCGGGCCGACAAACACGGTGAACTCGTCATTGATGGGGCTTGTAGCGGTAAACGGCATCTCCAGGCCAGCTATCAATCGACGTTGCTCGGCCTCACCCTGCGGGGTCACGACTTCTCGCTTATCTCCCTGTCCTATAACACCTTCAGCGTGGCGCGTGGTCGGGATAATAACTGCCGAGAAGTATTTCGAGCGCACTCCCGCCCAGCTCACATCGCCGGATTCCCGCTGATTCAAGTTGTCGGCATCATCGTAGTCATCGAGCGATTCGCGTGAATCACCTCGTCTTGAAACCACTTCCATGAGCTGGTAGTCGTCCATCGGGACCGGCTCGGTAACCCCGAGCGGCGTGTTCCAGAACAGGTCGTAGCGGCGCTCAAGTCCGAGTTTTGCCGGCTCCGGGATATTCAGGTCAAGGTCGAAATTATATCGATCAGGATAAAAAGTCAGCTTCCGTTCGATAGTCCCGCCGCCCTCTGCGGCAAATGTATAGATGACCTCGAGCGGCTCGCTGGTAACCTCGTACCGGCCGGGAATCAGATTGCAGGCATAATGAAGTTGTGAGCTGGTAAAAGTGCCACCCGCAAAGCGAGCCTCCGGCGTAACCCGTTGTGATTCAGGGAGCATTTGGACGAGTTCGCCGTCGCGATAGGTATGCTCTTTGAGGAGAATCGACACCGGACCACCGCCGAAGCTTGAGAGCAGGACCTGGTACTTATCAGTCTCTACAAAAATGGTATCCACAGCCATCGTGTCAGGCTGCTCGATAGCCGCAACGACTTCCGCCGGAGCAGGTATCGCCGAGGGTTGCGCGGGAACAGTGGCGGCAGGTGCCATATCAAGGGGAGAGGCGGTGCCTGTTTCCGCGGGCACAACCGTATCAATCGGCGATTCGGTTTGTTCGGTTGGTTCCTCAGGAGTGTAGATACCGAGAAATTCGAGAATCGGCCAGTAACCGATAATGAGAATCGCCAGAATGATCAGGATCGGGATTGTTTTCTTGTCCAAACTTACTTCCTTGTTAATGACCTGCCTGTGAACGTTCTACTACTCGTGCGTGCCGCTTATTCAACCGGATCATACCCGCCTTCGTGCCATGGATGACATCTCAGCACCCGCTTGACGGCCATCGTCCCTCCCTTGAGGACTCCGTGGCGGCGCAGCGCGTCCTCGGCGTAATGCGAGCAACTCGGGTAATAACGGCAATTATCCCCCATGATGGCAACAAGGATCGGCGAAAGAAGCAGGCGATAGATATGGATAGCGAAGATAATCGAGTAGGAGGCCGGTGACGGTCTGTCACTATCCTCTGTTGAGCCGCTTGAAAACGCGCGAGACATCTGCTCTTAACTGTCCAAACTCCGGTTCGCGGTCTTGGCGCCGGGGTAGCAGGACGACACATCCTGGCTGACCTAATCGCTTGCGGTTTAACCGGATAGCTTCGCGGAACAGTCTCTTGAGGCGATTGCGCCGATGAGCTGGACCGTGGCGCCGGGAGAGGAGTACAGCGTACTTGAAGTCCTCAGCAGGTTGCCAGACAAGCGTGAAATACTTGTACGACGACCTTTGTCCGTTGGCGAGTAGGTCGGAAATCTCTTTCCGGCTTTTCAGACTCAGCGAACGCGGCAGACTATTTTTTACGACCGACACTGGCTGCCAACTGTTTTCTTCCCTTGGCGCGACGACGGGCCAGCACTTTGCGGCCGCCCTTGGTCGACATCCGGGAACGGAAGCCGTGATCGTTCAGTTTCTTACGATTCGAAGGTTGGAATGTTCTTTTCATTTTTCTCAATCCACAACTAAGTTAGCCACCGAATATACCATAAATCGCATGTCCGTCAAGGGCCAAATTCCAAAACGGACTAGAGAATCGGTATCACCGGAACCGAGGACAGACAATAGCTTGATTCAGCCGGAGCTTGTCCGTACAATCAATCCGTAGCCGATGTCGACCGCCGGAACGGTCGCTGTAATCAAAGATCAGGAAAAGTCTGTGACGTCAGCCGAAAAACCAAGTGTTCTCATACTCATGTTTCTCCCGCAGGAATGGCAGGACTACGTACGTCGACCGCACTGGAAATCGGTCGCTGAACGGACGCCCGTTCTCGCGGTGGAGCCGCCGGTAGGATTGGTCACTTTTTGGCGATGCTTCAAGAGACTCCGGCAATTTGTCGTTCAGAGAGGAAAAATCAGAGCTTCCGAAGGCGGTCTCTTCCTTTTCCGCCCCTTCTCACTTGCGACATTCGGCGTCGGCTTCCGAATAAACTTGTTGGCCCGTATCGATCGATGGCTCATCGGTCGGCAGCTACGGAAGGCTCTTTACCAGCTTGATGTTGCCTATGACAGCGTGGCCTTATTTGTGGTGAAGGTACAACAGCACTATATGGCCGACGCGGTTGACTCCGACCTGATCGCATACGAGGTTACCGATGAGTGCCGCGTGTACACAAACCATGACGCCGTTGATCCGACGGTTTCTTTTGTCTCCTGCGCCATTAAGAGAGAAGAGGAATTGCTGGGCAAGGCCGATTTGGTTATTGCCTCCTCGGTGAAGCTTCGGGAATCTCGTGCAAAAGGCAATGCCAACTGCCACTATCTGCCAAATTGCGCCGACTACGAGCATTTCTCGAAAGCCGCCGTAGCTGGAGAGATCCCGCCGGTGCTGTCGCAGATCCCTGCGCCGAGGCTGGGATATGTGGGTGGATTCAACGACCTGATGGACCTTGACTTACTGAACGCTCTGGCGCGGTCCAAGCCGAACGCGTCAATTGTTCTCATAGGTGAGGAAAGAGGCTCGGAATCCTTCCGCAGCAGCAGCGCGTACGGCGAATTCAAGTTACAGCCCAACGTGTTTTTCCTCGGACACCGACCTTACGAAGGCCTCCCGGATTTCATCCGCGGCCTCGACGTCTGCCTGATGCCGTTCAACAATAATGAATGGATGCGCAACGCCTCGCCGAACAAGACCTACCAGTATCTGGCTGCGGGCAAACCGGTTGTATCAACTGACTTCCCTGAAGTTGAACCCGCCGCTAAAGTCGTCTATATCGCCAAAGACGAGGAAAGTTTTGTCCGACTGGTGGATGAAGCGATGGGAATCGACACCGTTGACCAGGTGGAGGCACGCCAGGCAGTCGCGAGGGCAAACTCTACCAAGGTGCGTGCGGAAGCCATGCTGAATATTCTGTACGAAACACTGGAGCGGAAGAAGGCCGAGGCAAATGAGAGCTAGCGGTCTCCGCCAAAACGCACGGTAAGCGATTCGATTGCACTTCGAGGCTCAGACATTTTCAGGACCATTCCCATGCCGAGATACACACCTATGCCAATCAAGCCGATCACTGCCAATCGGAAGAATGCCGCAGCAACGGTAGATGTTGCACTCAACGGCCACACAGCGGCGAGACCAAACCACATCACTGCGACTGCCCCTATGGCCGCCAGCGTCTTCATGACAAAGGGGAAAAACAATTCGCGGCTGCTAACCTTCAGGGTACGGGCCAGATCGACTGTCATGATCGCAAATCCAAAAATGCGGGCTATTGACGTAGCCAGCGCCAGACCGTTGTGTTCCATCTGCCCGATCAGGATCCAACTGAGAATCAGCTTCACCGCGAACATCGAGATAAGGATAATACCGACACGTAACAGCATTCGGCGCACGTAGTAAAATCGCATTTGAAAAGTGTACACGGCCTGAAACACCATGCCTATCGCATAGTAGAACATAGGTTCCGATGTCAGCTCGAGCGAGGCAGCATCGAAAGCACCGCGTTTGAATGCCAATTGGACGATGTCAGCCGAGAACAGCATCACTCCTGCCGCTACCAGCCCGATGAAGAAAATGAGCAGCCGCACACTTCGGAAGTAGAGTTGCCGGAGTTTCTCCGCTTGATCCACACTCGAAAGATCGGCAATCCACGGAAACGCAGCGATATTGAAGGCAGCTACAAAAACGCCCGTAGGTATTGATATCAATGTGGTGGCGTAACGCAAAGCGGATATGGGTCCGGGTTCCAAGTACCGTGCGGCCAGGATGCGATCCACCACCGGATAGGCCATGGAGATCGATTCAAGCAGGACAATCGCAATCAAGGATTGCAGGAGAACTCTCATCCACACTTGCCCGGCGCCGGTCGGTCTTGATAGGCTCACTATTCCGAGCGCAAAAACACCGTTATAGACCAGCAGCAGAAATGAACCGACCAGCCATCCGTAGGCAAGCGTCTCGATTTCCATTCGGTCGTAGAAGAAGTAGACCGAGGCTATCACGCAGATATTAATGATGATGTTTGAAGTCGCCGAGGCAACGAAGTGCTTCTTAGCGAAGCACCAGCTTCGAAAATAGGCCTCCAAACCGCGCAGGAGTATGTAGGGTGAAAGAATCGCCAGAAGTTTGTGCCCCAGGGCAAGATTCGGGCCGGCAAGTTCCGGGGAAAGCCAGAAGAGTATCTGTTCGCGGAACAGGAAAACCATCACCGAGAGGCCACCGAATATCATTGCAAACCAGCCAAGCCCGGACCAGAACAGAGCTGAATCTCGCTCCTGATCAGATTGCGTTGCCGCATCGCCGTTCTTCAGTGTGGGAATCAACGCCACCGGCAGCGCGGTGAACAGAACCATGGCGAGCATTTCCGGGATGGTGAAAGCCAGAATAAATGTATCCAGAATGGAAGAAGTACCGAAATAGGAGGCGATAACTGCCTCCCGGGCAAAGCCAAACAGCCTACCCAGAATATTGCCCGCAACCATGATTAGCGTGGCGGACACCAGCGATTGTTTGATGAGTCTTCCGGACAAATGCCTGTTCCCTTGAATGTGAGTCTTATCGACTGACCGGTCGCGCCAGTTCTGCTACTGCTTCGTGCAACGCCGCACGATAGTGCAGCCCGCCGATATCGGTACTTCGCATGATACGGCCGTAATGATCGAAATCCTCCCAATCGGCGAAATGAACCTCGCGGATTTCGCGCTTATCGGTGAACTCAAAGTCACCCTCTATATAATGTGCAAGAAACACAAACGACCGCCATGTGATCGCATCGCCGTCGATCTCAAACGACGCATCGGTTGTCATCAGGAACTGATCGACCCCTATTGTACACCCGATCTCCTCGGCCATCTCACGATTGATTCCGTGTTCGAAGCTTTCGCCAGGGTTCAACCCGCCCGAGGGGGCACGGTACAGATCCGGCGGATAGAAATGTTTGGCGTTGACAATGATCTTGTCTTCTTTGCGCACGTAGAGCGTGACGTCATGGTTGCGCCCGCGTTTCTGTGAAGACCGAATGCGGTCGTACTCTTTGCGGGTCACGTCGAACCGAAACCGCTTGAGGATCGGCTGCCCGAACTTCTCGGCCTCGGCCGCAATCATGTCATCGGTGACAAACACGATCTAGAACAGCGCCGTAATTTCGGTTTGCAGCGGCAGGGTCGCAATCTCCAGACCTTCGTGGCCGATCAGACAGTCGATTTCCGAACGCATACCGAAGTGATCGAAATAGACGCCCGGCTCGACGGAGAACAGATGGCCCTGCTGGAGTTTGCGATTGTCCTCGGTTTCGAGGTTGTCGATATTCGGACCGGGGCCGTGCACACTCGTGTGAATCGAATGTCCGGTGCGCGAGGTGAAATTGTCACCCATGCCCGCCTCAATCAATACTCCGCGACAGGCGTCATCGACCTGACTACCGAAAACCGGCTCAGTGCCGAGATGGTCGCGAAGATACGCCACGGCGGTGTCGCGAGCGGCGATTACATGGGCAAACGCCTTCGAGTATTCCTCCGGAATCTCTTCTTTGGTACCAGCAAAGGCCATCCAAGTGATGTCGGCGTAGCAGGACTCGCCCGCTTTGAGTTTTGCCCACAGATCGATCAGAATCAGGTTGCCCTTCGTGATGACGGCAGAGTTCTCTGCAGTCGGCTCGTAATGCGGATCGCCGGCATGCGCATCGACCGAGCAATTGGGCCCGTGGTCTGTCTCCATATCGAGTTCTTCGAATTTCTGCAGGATGAACCGGCAGACGTCGTATTCAGTAATCTGTGTACCCTCTTTGAGAGCCGTTGCTATGCTATCGAACGCGGCATCTTTGATTTCTATGAGATTTCGGGCGGCTATGCGATGACTGGCAATCTGTTCCGGGGTCAGACGAGCCTGGAAATTGGCCACCATGTCAGCCGACGTCACAACCTCGATCTCCATTGAGCGGACCAGTTCAATAGTACCGGCTTCGACAAGACCGACGTACGGGAGGCGTCCCATCTCGGAGTATTCCATTGCGACTTTCTTACAGTCTTTGAGCAGCGCGGCCAGGTCGGTTTCGAGACCTCGATACCCCTTGTATGTGACCAGTCTTCCCGGCAGGCCGACAAACTTCGCTTTCTCAATCGGGTTGACCAGTGTGGTCGGTTCGCCGGAGGCCGGGATGAAAAAGAACGCGCGACGGGTCAGCATGCCGCCGAGACCGAGCATGCCCATAGCGATATCGTTGCGACCGTGAAAATCGGCCATGAGCCAGCCGTCGAGTTTGTGTTCTCTGAGATACTGTTGAATTTCGTTTATCTGCATGGTTTTCCCTCACTTTGATTCAAAGTACGTATAAAAGGATCGCAGATCAACCTTATCGAGACTCTCGAGGGTTGCAAACTTGACACAATAATAGGGTCATCCTAGATTGCAGGCGCATGAATCGATCAACCTCTGCCAGAATCGTCATAACCGGCGCACCCGCCTCGGGCAAGACCGTGCTTTTTGAGCGGCTGCGTGCCGATGCCGCATGGTCAGGCTTCCTGTTTTTCGAGGAATTGGCGCGGGCCATTTTGGTGGAGAAGCCGGAGTATCGAAAAGACCGGGGGGCATTTCATCGCGAGATCTACCGTCGTCAGGCGATTCAGGAGGAAGAAGCCGATGACTCTCCGTTTGTGACGGACAGGGGGACAGTCGATGCTTATGCATTCCATCCGGAGACGCTTCAGCAGGTTGGTACCACGCTTGAAAGAGAATACCGCCGGTACACGACCGTGGTACAGCTTGGATCGTCTGCTTCGTTGGGGGAGCGATACTATGTGACCGATGAAGTGCGGAACGAATCGAGAGAAGACGCACTCACTATAGAAAAGGCGCTTTCGAGCGCCTGGTCGGGACATCCGGGATACTATTTCGTCGAGGCAGATGTCGACTTTGAACGAAAACAGGAGCTTTTCCTTAAGATCGTCATGCCTCTTGCGTCTCGCGGTACAAGATTGGACAATTCGACCGGTGGCCCGTCTACTTTTGGGGTATGAGGCTACAAAAGGATAGGAAAGGGATTGTACGCATGATTTCCAAACTGGTACTGGCAGTCGCTGTCATCGTCTTGATGCTGGCTCCGCTCGGACAATCTGAAACGGAGTTCTTCAAAGCATTTGAAAACAGTTACGAGTTGATGGGGTCGGAGTTGGCCACCAAGCCGCCTGCTGAAATCGCTGAGATCAGCAATTTCGTGTATGTCAAGGATGTCGCAACATTCACGTTCACCGAGGGCAAGATGTACCTGCTTCGAGAGGTAGAGGGTCGCCCGACGACAGCGATTTTCCTCGGTACCGGCCATGCCACGATAGACATACCGAGTCACACAGAACGGCAGTCGCTCTGGTATGCGGCGGGTGACTCGACTGTGGACGAGACGTTCGAAACGGTGATGATCAATTTCTCAGACGATTTCGACCTTCGCCTGAGAGAGCAGTTCACGTTTGAACAGACACATCTTCCGTGGGGAGATTTCCGAAAATCACAGCAGGGAGAGTTCTTCTTCAAACCTGTTGTGATGCACGAGTACGACAACTACTTCCAGCTCCTGCGGTCGCTCTATGAGCGTGCTGAAGACGGCTATTTCTGGATCGATTTCAATCGCTACACGTTCACGTTCGACCCGAATCGACCGGAAGAAGTCATAGTTGGTTACGAGCACGAGGGCGGCGATCAGGTTTGCACCAACGGTGCCGTGATGCAACGCCGGGAGAAGGGCGTCTACGATGATCTTCGGATGTCCGATATTCAGTACCCGACGACCATTCTCTCGCGTGAGGGCAATCTCACGATGACCGGACTCGACGGTCAGGTGATTGAGGCGGCTGATATTGAGGTCAATATCCAGATTGATGTGGACAGCCTCAAATTCATGAATCTGTATCTCCACCATAACCTGAAGCTGGATTCGCTGTATTGCGACGGTGTCCCGGTGGATTACTGGCGCCGGAGGACGTTTGCTTTCCTCGGTGTGATTCTTCCGGAGTACCGGTACAAAGGGGACACGATTACGCTCCGTCTTTTTTACCACGGCAAGGATTACAACCCGGCCCTGCCGTTTGTGGAGAATCCGAAACCCTCCCCGCACAAGCTGACGTTTGATATTCCGAAGGGGTACACCTACCTGATGCCGGACATGGTGGCGGAGGAATCGGAGAACGGCAAACGCGAGAAATTCACCGTCGCGCCCTCGCAGCCGTATCGCAAATGGCAGTTCCACCAGTATGCGGGCGGTTTTGAGACGATTCCAGTGGTGTCGGAAGTAGGCATGACGCTGAACTTCCTTAAGTCACAACACCAGAGCAAAGGGCGCCAGAACTGTTTCATCCCGGATGAGTACTACCGTACAACGGTCACCGGGGCGTTTGATTTTCTCTGCTCGAAACTGGGTCCGCCGGTGGGAACGTTCAGTATGACGATATATCCGGAGTTCGGGAAGACGATGCCGGGACTAATGGGCGTTTCACAGGTGGAGTGTTATCAGGACGGCACCGGGGGACTTCCGATGGATGCAGCCTGGATGGCGGCATTCCAGTGGTTCGGCTCGCTGATGAGACCGCAAACCGACCGTGAGTACTGGCTCTCCGACGCGGTTCCGGATTACCTCTCGCTCATGAACGTATCCTCGGCCGTAAGCCCCTCGGTGTTCTTCGGCGAGCTGCTGAGGCGCCGCAACGAGGTTTATACGCTCGTCGAAAACGACGAGGATTGGCCGCTGGCGGCCGGACGGAGAGTCCCGGCATTGAATCGCCGCATGAAGGGTTCGTGGGTGATCCACATGCTGCGGTACATGATGTACGATCTGGAAACGCACAACGAGGCGAAGTTCTATCAGTTCCTGAATGAGCTGAAAATACGCGCTAATATGGGGCAGTACACCAACGAGAGTCTGATGAAGCTGGCGGAGAAGCATTACGGTGCGCCGCTGGACTGGTTCTGGGCACATTGGATCTACGGACGCAACATCCCGGAGTACAAAGTCGAATACACGATGGAGAAACGGGCCGACGGACACTATCTGACAGCCAACGTAACGACCAAAAAGGTCGAGTCCAGTTTCAAGATGCCGGTGGTGATCCGTGTGGAGGATACCGAGGGCAATTCGACTTATCATCGTGAGATGATTGAAGGATTGAGCGACACGTTTGAGATCGGGCCGCTTCAGACAGAGCCGAAAGAGATGATCTTCAACGAGTTCGCGAGCGTGTTGTCGAAGGATGATGTGGATAAGAAGTAGCCCACTCGTGGGGTTGCCATTCATGGCTCGGCCCGCTTCGCGTTGTATGGAAGCACTATGATCACATGTGAGCGCCAGGGTTCCACCCCTGGCGCTTCAGCCGCCAACAACGATCTTCAATGGGGAGGATAACCCGATATGACCGCTCGCAACACGTTTCTCGCTTGTCTTCTCGTGTGCCTTCTGGCGTGGATGGCGACGGGGTGTTCGCTGCTGACGAAAGGCGGACCGTACCCGTGGGAGTATAGGAGTGAGTGCTACCCGGATTCCGTTTCATCGGAACCGTTGAAGCTCATTGTTCAATTAAACGATACCATCTTTTCTGAATCTGAATGTGCGTACGCAGAATGTCTACGCTCCGCTTGGCCACCGGAAGGCGACACCTGTAAGGTGGGAGGGGAAGTTGTCCTAAGCGGAGACACAGTCGTGTCCGTACCAATCCTTATCGCAGCCGTTCAAAACACATCACCGAATACACTTCAGTTGCCGGGTCCCTACTGCGAGGCGGCGGCAACGCATCTTGGATTCAATGGGGAGACCGTTCTACTCCTGGAAATCGAGGGAATCGGAGA
Source organism: uncultured candidate division Zixibacteria bacterium (assembly GCA_963664195.1). GTDB lineage: Bacteria > Zixibacteria > MSB-5A5 > GN15 > FEB-12. The sequence goes on along the minus strand of OY760907.1, from coordinate 1,372,382 downwards.
GGCTGAGTACGAGATCAGCCAGAACTTCACCATTTGTGGTGTCCGTGCCCCATTCACCGGCATTTACGCGGAGAGATACTTCGCGGCGGTAGGGGCAGGCGATGTACTTGTAATCCCAAAACCGATTGACGTGATGGGAACAGCGAGAATCGCCCGTTTCTCCCCCGGCACGTACTGGTTGCGGCTGGGGTACAGGAGCTACATCTGCGACAGCACTATTCCGAACGAATGGATCGGCGAGGTCTGGTCGGATACGCTGCGGTTCAGGGTGGTGGCGGATTAGTCCGGACCTCTGGTACAGTCACAACACTCACAAGGAAGCCTTGAGCGTGGCACCCATGCCGGCGAACTACATAGCTCAAACCGCCCTTATCGAGCGCAACTTGTTTGTCAGTGATTTGTCTTAGGAAACAAAGAGCCGTCGGTTACAGAAGTTCCGACAGCAGTCTTTCGATATCGGACATCATCAGCGGTTTGCCCAGAAAACCGTCGGCATTGAGCATTTCCGCCTGCGATGCAATTTCACCCGCACTATACCCGGAGATAAGCACCACCGGTATTTTGGGATAGCGAGACTTGACTTCCTTGAGAAGTTCGAGGCCCGTCATATTCGGCATCCGCATATCGGTGATAATCATTGAGAAGTCACCGGTTTCCAATTCACTCAGCGCCTGGTGACCGTCGCCGGCTCGCACTGAGGTGTAGTCGAACACTTCCAGCATTTCTGCCAGTAGTGAGGACATATTAGGGTTGTCGTCGACGATGAGAATTTGTTTTGCCATAGTTTATACCCGTTAAGGGATTGTATCGGCAGAAAGCTATTCGAGGTTAGCAGATTTTTGGCCGGATTGAGCGCCGTGGAATCTTTCCGCCCGAGCAATGATCTCCGCCTTCAGTCCGGGCAGGCCGGTTTTCTTGAGCGCCGAGATTTGGAACTTCGGACAACGGTCATCAGCAGGCGTCACAAAATCCGGGAAGGAGTCCAACTTATTGTACACCATAACATACGGCACCTTGTCGGCGGCGATCTCAGCCAGTACCTGGCGGGTCTGTTCAATATGCTCTTCAAGCTTGGGGTCTGAACAATCTACCACATGCAGAAGAAGCTGTGCGCGGGAGACTTCCTCCAGAGTCGACTTGAATGACTCCACCAACTGGTGCGGAAGTTTCTTAATGAAACCCACGGTATCGGAAAAAACCACCTTCTGCGGGTAGCCGACTGACATAATGCGGGTGGTGGAATCAAGGGTGGTGAACAGTTTGTCGGCCACTTCAATGTCAGACTTTGTCAGAAGATTGAAAAGCGTTGATTTGCCGGCGTTGGTGTATCCGACCAGGGTCACCTTGAAAAGCTCACTGCGGGCTTTGCGCTGGGTCCTTCGCTGGGTGTCCAGTTTGGCCAAACGTTTTTTCAGGTTACTGATTTTGGTCCGAATCTGGCGACGGTCGATTTCAAGCTGCGTTTCACCTGGTCCCTTGGCCCCTATGCCGCCGTACTGTCGGGAGAAGTGAACCCAGGCGCCGGTGAGGCGGGGAAGGGTGTACTCAAGCTGGGCGAGTTCGACCTGGAGTCGCGATCCGGACGTTCGTGCGCCGGTGGCGAAAATGTCCAGAATGAGAATCGGGCGGTCGATGACTTTGGCCTCAAGCGCCGTTTCCAGATTTCGTTGCTGGGCGGGACTGAGGATGTCATCGAATATGACACAGTTGCCGCCGGTTTCGGCGAGTTGTTCTTTAAGTTCCTCAACCAGACCGCTGCCAATATAGAACTTGGGGCTTGGTTTGCGACGCACCTGAAGGCGGCGGTCCAAGACCTCGGCCCCGGCCGTTGTAGCCAGCCGGGCCAGCTCATCCAGCGATTCCATTTGTTCGCTTTTCTGTCGGGAGTCCGAGACAAGACCGATGAGGATGGCCTTTTCTCTGGTCGGTGTGGCGTAGTCTTCTATCATTTGATTGAATGTACGGTGGTGGCGTGAAAATGGCCACATAGAAAACTGACGGGCCACGTCGGCGGCACAAATAGCTGTGGCACAATTCTTCACCGTGCACAATCACAGTGCACGATAATTGTGCGTGTGGTCGCATCAGAAAAACCGACGTTTCGTCATAACAAACACTTCAACAACGACTTATCGGTCTTGGCACGCGGCTTGTCTACTGTCTTGCCAGACACAACAAACACAGGAGTGAGAGAAATGAAAACACGCTACATGCAACTTATGACTCTGGCAGCAGTAATGATTCTCGCTGTTGCCACCGTAGCCCACGCCCGCGGCCTCAGGGGAAAGACCCTCGTGGAGCTGGGCGTCGGGTTCTCGCTTGAGGACGATCAGCACGATATCTATTTCAACGGTCAGGATTTCTGGGAACGCAACACCGATATGGACGGGGCAGTTGTTTCGATAGGGGTCAGTCATTGGGTGCAGAGCAATGTCGCCCTGACGGCGTCATGGTCCCTTCTGGATATGGAAGAAGAGCACTGGTACGATGTCGACGACTGGCGAATCGAAGACCTTGAGTTCGTACACTCGGTTCAATTCGGTGTGCGAAGTTACTTCCCGCAGCGCGAGCGTCATCCTGTCTGGCGGCCTTACCTGGCGGCTTCAATCGGATCATACATAGGCACCTGGACGTACGAGGAAGAAAGCCCGTGCGAGTGCGAACGGTACGAGGAGACCCATAGCATGCACAGGTTTGGCGGACGTCTCGGCGGCGGAGTAGACATTCAGTTGGGAAGGTCGTTTATGATGGGTGTTGATGCCGGGTACAATTTCATGTCGGATTTCGACCGTCCGATTCTCGGCAAGGACAACTATAGCGGCCCGGACATGAGGTTCAGTATCGGCCTGCTGTTGTAGCAAGAGAGCAGAAGCTCACAGGGAGGTTGAGCGCCAGGTGTGAAATCGAAGGACCGACTTCCCTGGCGCTTGACTTGTTTGTGACTCAAGAAGGGCGTCGCTTGATCGCAGAGACTACCAGCGGGACAAGAAATAGCTGCACCGCAACGCCGGGCAAACCGGAGACCAGCGGGCCGCCGGCTGAAAAGAAAAACGCGGCCGTGTAAGGCAACTCCATGAACAGACCCAGGACTAACAACCCCAGACCGAACATGAGTCGCCCGATTATCATAGAGATAATCAACGCCACATAGATATTCATCTTGAGTCGAAAATAGGCCAGCCCGGCCACAAGGCCGTAGATCGGCAATTCCAGAGACATCAGCGGAACGGCATACGAGGGGGGCATACCGGAAACCAGATGCGACAGAGCGGGGGCCAAAATCCCCACGAGGAGGCCGGAGACCGGTCCGACGAGGAATCCGGCGAGTAGGACCGGTATGTGCATCGGCAGGAAGACTCGTCCTCCCACGCCAAAAGCATGGAACCCGATAGGCAGAACAAGCCCCAGCGCCAGAAAGAGGCCGGTGTACGTGATCCATTGTGTGCGATTGAGTTTCTTCCGGACAGATCCGAAGCGGCTCACTTTTTGTTCACCGCTGATGCCAGGTACAGCCCCGGATGATCTTCGATATGAACATCGCCGAAATGACTCGCCTCGAACATACTTCGAAGCTCCTGTTCATCCGGCAGGCGATCGTTTGCAATCGGGCCGCCGATCCTCTCGTGCTGCCTGGCCAGGTCACGGGATGACTGGAGGTGAATAATGAACAGCCTGGCCTCAGGCCCCAGGACCCGATCAACCTCCGCCAGACACTGCCGCTTATCGGAGAAGTGCGCGAAAGCGGCAAACGAGACGGCCATGTCAAAGGCGGAATCAACAAAAGGCAAATGACACGCATCTGCCTCGACCACATTCACATTATCAAAGGGAAAGTTCCGATGCGCTACACGGGTCATTTCAGGGGAGAAATCCACACCAGTGACGGAACCGCCCGGCCCGACCTTGCGCCGAAGCAAATCGAACAACACGCCGGTGCCGCAACCGAGGTCGAGAATGTCCATTCCCGAGGTGACACCGAGGGTGTCTACCAGGTGAGAGAGGCGTTCGAGATCCTCAGCAGTGAAAGAGAGATCCCACTCCTCGGCCAGCTTATCAAAGAATTCCTGTTGCGGGTCTGCCATAATCCAATAAATGTATAACAGAGAAGCCGCTTGTCAACTGCTTTCGGTCTGAGATATCAACAAAATGACATATTGGACCCGTCGAGTCCAATATGGGCTACCCGCGGCAGAATGTGATTCTGCAGGATCGGTTTTCCCCTTTCACTTGGGCGCAACGGAACTTATATTTGTTGCTTGCAGTTTGAGGAAGTCATGAGCAAGAACGGCAGCAGAAACAAGCGGAATCAAGAAATACTCCTCGTTAAAGGGGCCAGAGAACACAATCTTCGCAATATCGACGTGGAGATACCGAGGAATACTCTGACCGTGATTACCGGTCTGTCCGGATCCGGCAAAAGCTCTCTGGCGTTCGATACGATCTACGCGGAGGGACAGAGGCGATATGTCGAGTCGTTGTCGGCGTATGCTCGCCAGTTCCTCGGACTGATGGAAAAGCCGGATGTTGACTTCATCGAGGGATTGTCTCCCGCAATTTCTATCGAACAGAAGGGTACGCCCAAGAATCCTCGCTCCACGGTCGGTACTATCACCGAGATATATGACTACCTGAGACTGCTGTTCGCACGAGTTGGTGTCCCGCACTGTACCGAATGCGGACAGCCTATCACCCAGCAGACGGTCGAGCAGATCGTTGATTCGGTATTGAGTTTTGAGGAGGGGACCCGTCTGATGGTCCTCGCGCCGCTGGTGCGTGGCAAGAAGGGTGAGCACCGGGAGATAATCGAAGAGGTTATCCGCGAGGGATTCGTGAGGCTTCGAATCGACGGTGAGATTGTCGAGTCCGATTCGGAAGTCGCTCTGGATAAGAAGAAGAAGCACAGTATCGAGGCGGTGGTAGACCGCCTGGTGGTAAAGCCAAAATCGAAACGGCGGCTGGCTGACTCGGTGGAGACGGCGCTTCGGATGTCCAACGGCACGGTGATTGTGAATATCAAGAGTCAGGATTTGCTCTTTTCGGAGCAGTTCGCCTGCCTCAACTGCAATATCAGCTATGAAGAACCGTCCCCCCGACTGTTTTCGTTCAATTCGCCCTTTGGCGCCTGCAAGATATGTGACGGCCTGGGGCAGAGGATGGAAATTTCGCCCGATCTGGTCGTACCGGATTGGTCGCTGTCGATCAGCGAGGGAGCGCTGAGACCGTGGGGCGGTGCCGACATGGCCAACTGGTATCGTTACCAGGTAAAGGGGGTGGCAAATCATTTCGATTTCAAGCTGTCGACTCCGTTTGAGAAGCTCCCCGAGAAGGTCCGGCAAGTGCTGCTGTACGGTTCCGGAAAGGAGTCTATCCGACTGGAGTACGAGCACGCTTCGGCCAAAGGCAAAAGCAAGGGTGTGTACGAGGCACCGTTTGAGGGCGTAATTCCGCATCTGGAACGACGATACAAGCAGACGGAATCAAGCGGTGTCCGGCAATGGATCGAGAACTACATGTCGATCACGAAATGTCCCTCCTGCAAGGGGGCGCGCCTCCGGCCGGAAGCGCTGTCGGTTATACTCGATCGCGAGACAATTGACTCGATTGTTGAGATGTCGATCAAAAAATCGAATGCTTTCTTCAAGAACATCAACCTGACCAAACGTCAGCAAACCATCGCCAAGCAGATATTGAAAGAGGTCCGCGAACGGCTCGGGTTCCTTTGTGATGTCGGCCTTGATTACTTGACGCTCAGTCGTTCTGCGGCAACTTTGTCCGGCGGCGAGGCACAGCGCATTCGGCTGGCGACCCAAATCGGATCGCGATTGGTCGGAGTACTGTATATCCTGGATGAACCATCGATTGGACTCCACCAGCGCGACAACAGCAAACTGCTCAACACACTGACGGAATTGAAAGAGATCGGCAACACGGTACTGGTCGTTGAACATGACCGTGAGACCATAGAAAAAGCGGACTACGTGATTGATCTTGGTCCGGGAGCCGGTGTGCATGGGGGAAAGATCGTAGCATCCGGTACTCCCGCACAGATCAAGAAGAATCGCAAATCGATCACGGGACAGTATCTCACCGGAGAGCGGCAAATTGAGACACCGAAAAAGCGTCGCGAGCCGAACGGCAAACATATCACGCTCAAAGGCGCAACCGGCAATAATCTCAGAAACGTGACGGCGGAGATTCCGCTGGGAACTTTCGTGGCAATCACGGGTGTGTCCGGTTCGGGAAAATCGACCCTGATCAACGAAACGTTGTATCGTATTCTCGCGAGGCATTTCTATCGCAGTCGCAAAACGCCTCTGCCTTATGAATCAATCGAGGGACTTGAGCATATCGACAAGGTGATTGATATCGACCAGTCGCCGATTGGTCGCACGCCGCGATCCAACCCGGCTACCTACACGGGGCTGTTTACGCCGGTGCGCGAGCTGTTTTCTTCGTTGCCGGAATCGAAAGCACGCGGGTACGCGCCGGGAAGGTACTCGTTCAATGTCAAGGGGGGGCGGTGCGAGGCCTGCCAGGGGGACGGGATTATCAAGATCGAAATGCATTTCCTTCCGGATGTCTACATCCCATGCGAGGTTTGCAAAGGCAAGCGGTACAATCGCGAAACGCTGGAAGTGACATTTAAGGGGAAATCCATCGCCGATATTCTGGATATGACGGTCGAGGAGGCGCTGGCCTTTTTCGAGAATATCCCGCGTATCAAGAACAAGCTGGTAACGCTGATGAATGTCGGGTTGGGATATATCCATCTGGGACAGCAGGCGACCACGCTGTCCGGCGGTGAAGCCCAGCGCGTGAAACTGGCGACTGAGTTGTCGAAAATGGCAACCGGGCGAACGTTGTATATTCTGGACGAACCGACCACCGGGTTGCATTTCGAGGATATTCGGATGTTGCTGTCCGTACTCTCCGAATTGGTGGACAGGGGTAATACCGTGGTGGTTATTGAGCACAACATGGATGTGATCAAGACTGCTGACTGGGTAATTGATATCGGTCCGGAGGGGGGCGACTACGGCGGGAAGATCATCGCGACCGGCACGCCGGAAGACGTGTCGAGTATTAGCAAGTCTCACACGGGGCGATATTTGAAAGAGATGGTGTAGGGGGGAAGACGCGAAACACTGCATTTGCCCCACAAACAAACAACGCCGCTGTCCGGGGTAGGGCAGCGGCGTCGGCGCAGTACGCGCTTCGTGCAAGGGCCAACACTAAAAGGAGGGGGGGTGTTGCTTTTTGGCAGAAGTGGTTTCCGATCTCAGCGTGTATCCCGACGACTTCCCCTCTTGTCGCGAAGCCAGCACCGATTTCGGCATGTGCAGTTCCTTGCGGAGTAAGTTGATGTAATCCCCCAGCAGTCGGTAACGGTAGTTGAAGTCCGGACATTTTCGCATCGCAAGACACAACGCTTCCTTGCAGTTCAGAAGAGACAGGGACCGTGAGAACAGCTCACGGTCGCCGGCGTGCTCCTCAATCTCCCCCGGCGGGATCAACGCTGCGGTCCGGGCCAAATCACGTACCAGGATTTCGCTCTGGCTGATGTCGAAATCAATCAGCCCGAACAGATTCTCCATGTACAGATCGGAAGCCCCGGCGTCACCGTGCGCAGAAGCATCGCGCCAGATCTCACGATCGATCACCAGTTGCTCGATCACTGACTCGCGATCGTAGCTGTTCTCGGCGGTGCCCGGAACAGCTTCAGAGCGTGGCCCGATCACTGGAGCGGCCAGCGCCGCAACGAAAATCACCAGTATCGTTACCGCCAGTGTAGCGATCGGATACCGGCAAAACTGAGTGATCTTCTTGAAATCCTGCGTCTTCATTGCCCGCCACTTAATCAAATCCCATGCCAGCGACACAGCCGCTTGGCTTGCAGTGGGTTAGCTCTCAGCCACCTTCGGAAGGTGCAGGACAGTCGGGATACAGTATGGGGGAGCGCCTATAGGGGGACACGACCGGGAAGCACTCTCAGTCTGTTTGAGTCAAGCGAAACTCTCTCGAGGACCCGGCGCGATCTTGTCCCTCTGTGTTTGACATTCCACGTGAATCATGTATTTTGATGGCAACCTTCAAACACATTGTGAACCGCGCCTCTGCAGGAGAAGTCCGCTACGGATGGTAGGTATCCGATCGGCCCGGTTCTTCCAATGGGGAGTATTGCGACATGATTACAGAAACAGCAAGCGTCGCACGAGACAGGCTGGTTGAGCGCGGCAAGGAGTTGTTCAACGCTCCGAAAGAAACGATCCGGTTCACTAAAACCGACAGCGCTGATGCATTACTAAACGATCTGGAGCGGACGCCGCATGCATTTGTGCTGGCGTGTGTAATGGATCAACAGATAAAGGCAGAAAGGGCCTGGCTGATTCCTTTCAAAATCGCGACACTGATCGGCGATTCCGGCATTGTTGCGCTACATAAACTCTCGGAGGCTGATATCAACAGACTCATGAGAGAGCCGGAGAGTCTCCACCGTTTTATTGACAGGATGAGTAGATACTTCTTTCTGGCAGTGCAGAGGATTCACGGACAATACGGCGGTGACGCCTCTCGCATCTGGACGGACAACCCCTCAAGCGCCGAAGTGATTTACCGTTTTCTGCAGTTCGAGGGGGTAGGGCCAAAAATCGCCAGTATGGCAACGAATATTCTGGCCCGAGAGCTTAAGATTCCGATGAGTGACTACTTCTCCATTGACATCTCTGCGGATGTGCACATCAAGAGAGTCTTCGCAAGATTGGGGTTCTGCGGTTCAGACCCTTCGGTTGAGCAGGTCATCTACAGAGCCAGATCTTTGTATCCCGAGTTTCCCGGCATGATGGATCTGCCGTGCTGGGAAATCGGCAGAACATGGTGCAAACCGCAGAATCCCAAGTGCGAGGATTGTTACATGAGAGAAGTCTGCCCAACTGGACAAAACGGCGACCAACCGTAACGTAGCTCCCACAATTCCGCCAGACGCCGAGTAACATCTCCTGGGATGAGGACACCCTTCGTCGTCCCTACCCCCCTGCCTCTTCTCTGTGCACAGCTATGTGCGCGCCTGTGTGTAAACGCCACGGTTACGGATCGAACCAATACCTAATGCCCTGCACTACAAGGCCTTACCGTTCTGGCACGGTCGTTGCTATCTGCCTGCTCGATAAACATTCATGTAACATAGTAACGCAATTCCATTTATATTGCATGTCCATGAAGACAAGACCAGCGAAATACAAGAGGAACAGAGAACAATGAAGACTGCGAGCAAAACGATTATCACCCTGACAGCAATGGTGCTCATACTGATTGCCAGCGCGACCGCTAACCCGACCACAACAAGATGGGCCGGAGGCATGCACTTTAATTCCGGCCTTCTCCAGGGCGACTTGAAGGATCAGATCGGAAACGACGCCTACGGTCTGGACGGCCAGATATTCTATACGCCGAAGACCAAACCCTTTGCAATCGGACTCGACCTTAGCTGGATGAATTACGGCAGCGAGACGCGCCGTGAGCCGTTCTCGACGACCATTCCGGATGTAACAGTCGACGTGACAACCTCGAATAGCATCGTGCAGGCTCTTTTCGTGTTGCGCCGCCGGGTACCTGCGGGGCGAGTACAGCTATACGGCGACGCGCTGGTGGGCCTGAATTATCTTTACACTCGGACCAACATCTCAAACACCGGAGGTGAAATAGAGAATATCGCCGGCCATACAAACCAGGACGATGCCGCGTTTGCCTACGGTATAGGTGGCGGTGCGTTGCTGTCGCTCTACACTCGGAACGTCAAAAAGGTGTTCCGAAGCCCCCTGCAGATTCTGCTCGACGCGGGGGTAAGGTATGTTCGCGGCGGCGAGGCGGAGTATCTAAAAGAAGGTTCAATCCAACGGGACGACGGCAACGTAACGTTCGAAACCATGAAATCGAGAACGGACATGGTGAAGGTGTACGCGGGGGTGTTGGTCAGATTCTAATGACATTTTCAAGCAGAGTGAAGCGTCGGGGATGAAACTCCGGCGCTTTTTCTTTTGAACATACGGGGCAAGATACCTGTCCGGCCCAAACAAGTTTGAGCCGGCCACCCGTCCTTCTGCCCGGTGACCCGCCTCCCGGTGGCCCGCCCGTGCCTCGGGTGGGGGATAACCGCATTCTCCCTTTTGTGACCACCAGGGTTCCACCTCTGGCGGATTCGTTTCCCGATTGACAATCACGGACCATTGTGTATCTTGAAGGCGACCTTATTCCAATCTGACTTGCTCGATGATTCGGGAGGGATGTGTGACAATCAAGCGACCACTAGAAACCCGGTGCATAGAGGGGTTCTAAATTGACAGAAAAGCAGGTTGTCTCCAAGAAGAGAGTTTCCGATCATGGCGAGGTCTTTACCAGCACGCGGGAAGTCAATGCCATGCTTGATCTGGTGAAACAGGAGACAGAGAGAATCGATTCCCGTTTCCTCGAACCAGCCTGTGGTACGGGCAATTTCTTGGCAGAAGTATTAGAACGGAAACTTAGGGTTGTAGAGGCCCGCTACCGAAAAAGTCAACTTGAATACGAGCGCAATGCCGTGCTTGCTGTCTCAAGCATCTATGGTATTGACATACTTGATGATAATTGTCAGGCGTGCCGCGCGCGTCTTCTGTGTATTTTCGATCAGAAATACACCGCCCGCTACAAAGCTACGGCCAAAGAAGAATGCCGGAGCGCGGTCCGGTACATACTTGAGCGCAATATCGTTTGGGGAGACGCCCTCACATTGAAAACCGTGGGAGCGAACCCGCGACCAATTGTCTTTTCTGAGTGGTCGCCCGTCAATGGCAGCATGCTCAAGCGCCGTGATTTCTCTTTCCGCGGCTTACTGGAGCACGAGGCATACAAGAGTACTCCCCTCTTTTCCGACCTCGGCGATGATGTGTTCATTCCCACACCGGAAAGAGAATACCCTTTAACGCACTTCCTGAGGCTTGCCGATGCTGAAGAGCAGTAGCTACAACCCGGACGTCCTGTCCTGTCTGGCCAACCTGAGCAGTGATGAAGTCTTCACACCACCAAAGTTGGCCAACTCGATACTCGATTTGCTCCCGCCCGAAATCTGGAGCAACAAGAACGCCAGGTTTCTGGACCCGGTCTGCAAATCGGGCGTCTTTCTGCGCGAGATTGCCAAACGGCTCGATGTCGGGCTGGAGAAGGAGATCCCCGACAAGCAGGAACGCATCAACCACATTTTCAGCAAGCAGCTTTTCGGCATGGCCATCACGGAGTTGACTTCTCTGCTTTCGCGCCGCTCGGTGTACTGCTCCAAGACAGCCAACGGCAAATACTCTGTCTGCGAGACATTTGATGATCCGCAGGGCAATATTCGCTTTGAACGAATGGAACACACATGGCTGGACGGACGCTGTTGCTTTTGCGGAGCCAGCGAAGCCAACTACCGGCGAGGCGAGGAGCTTGAAACTCATGCCTATGAGTATATCCACACCGAGAACCCAGAGGAGTTATTCAATATGAAGTTCGATGTCATTGTCGGTAATCCGCCTTATCAATTGAGCGATGGTGGCTTTGGAAGGAGCGCATCTCCCATCTACCAGAAATTTGTGCAGCAGGCCAAGAAGCTCAATCCGCGGTTTCTGACCATGATTATTCCTTCGCGCTGGTTTGGTGGCGGAAAAGGTCTGAATGATTTTCGTGCTGAAATGCTGAACGATGATCGCATACGAAAACTGGTAGATTTCGAAGACGCGACAGAGTGCTTTCCCGGTGTGGATATCGCGGGCGGCATCTGCTATTTTTTGTGGGAGCGTGACTCAACCGGTCCGTGCGAAGTCGTCAATGTCCACACTGATACGGCAGTTACAGCAACACGACCGCTGAACGAGTACAAAGCGTTTATCCGCCATAGCCAAGCCGTTCCCATCATTCGCAAAGTGCTAGCAAAGAAAGAGAAGCGGATGAGCCAACAGGTTTCTAGCAGAAAGCCATTTGGGCTACCGACGAGTGCAAGGCCATCCAAGCGAGGCGACATCATGCTGCGCTGGCAAAAGGGGGAAGGCCCATACAAACGAAAAGATGTCACTACTGGAGCTGAAATGATCGATCTATGGAAGGTCATCACTTCCTATGTCGGTTATGACCATGCTGGGAATCCCGGCAAAGATGGCAGACGCAGGGTGTTTTCCAAAATCGACATCTTGCCGCCTGGAACAATCTGCACAGAAACCTATCTCGTAATCGGCAGCTTCATGGATGAGGCTCAAGCCAAGAACCTAATGGGCTATATGAAGACCAGGCTGTTTCGATTTTTGGTTTCCCAGTTTATGTACTCCCATCACATCACGAAGGACTCGTACTTATTTGTCCCTGTTCTCAAAATGGATACTGAATGGACTGACAGGCTGCTCTACAAACGATACGGGATCACAAGAGCGCAGATCGAATTCATAGAATCGAAAATACGCCCGATGGACGCCAGCGATGAGTAACGAGTTCTTCCCACCGCGGCCACAATCGAAGCCGGCCATCTACGCCTACAAAGACACGAATCCGCAGTACAAAGGTCTGCTGAAAGTCGGCTACACGACGGTGGATGTGCGAACCCGTGTGGCGCAGCAGTATCCCACGAAGAAACCCGGAAAACCGCCCTACAAGATTGTGCTCGAAGAGTCAGCCATGCGCAGCGACGGCACGGCCTTCACAGATCATGACGTGCATCGTATTCTGAGAAGCATGGGGGCGAAGAATCCGGAAGGTGAGTGGTTTGAATGTTCGGTAGACGCAGTGAAGGCGGCGGTGATAGCCGTGCGGACGGGGCAACGGAACGAGGAAAATCGCTCGCTTGATTTCCAAATGCGGCCCGAGCAAATTGAAGCAGTTGAGAGAACTGCAGACTATTTCAAGAGTGCGCACCGGGACGATCCCCATAGGACACCACATTACCTCTGGAACGCGAAGATGCGCTTCGGCAAGACCTTTACCGCGTATCAGCTTGCGAACAAGATGAAATGGCGCAAGGTGCTGGTGCTGACCTTCAAACCGGCGGTTCAGAATGCCTGGGAGGACGACTTAAAGAGGCACATTGATTTCAAGGGTTGGCAGTTCATCTCGCCGGGTGGCCTCGCCTACGAAGATGCAAACATGAAGAAGCCCTTCGTCTGTTTCGGCTCGTTTCAGGACTATTTGGGCAAAAACAAAAGCACGGGCGGCATCAAAACCAAAAACGAGTGGGTGCATGCGACCAACTGGGACTGCGTTATCTTGGACGAATACCACTACGGTGCCTGGCGCGAGAGTGCCAGGGAGCTGTTCGAGGCGGAGGAAAAGAAAGAGATCGAGTTCGGCGAAGGGGAAGGGCTGAAGGATTTCGATGAAGAGATCATGCCGATTACGACGGATGCCTATCTGTATCTGTCCGGCACACCGTTTCGGGCCATTGCCTCGGGCGAGTTTATTGAGGAGCAGATATTCAACTGGACGTATTCGGATGAACAACGAGCCAATCAGGATTGGCAGGGCGAGGATAACCCCTATGCGGCGCTCCCGCGCATGGTGCTGATGACCTATCAACTGCCTGATGCCATCCGCGAGATCGCTATGCAGGGGGAGTACGACGTGTTTGACCTGAACATCTTCTTTTCAGCAGAGGGGAATGGTGATAAGGCTCGGTTCATATACAAAGATGAAGTACAGAAGTGGCTGGACCTCATTAGAGGTTCGTTTCAGGCCACTACCGTGGACAACTTGAAGCTGGGGGCGCAGAAGCCGCCGATGCCCTTCTCTCACACCCGATTGCTCAATCTGCTGTCACATACTTTCTGGTTCCTACCGAGTGTAGCCGCTTGCCACGCCATGCGCAATCTGCTGGCACAGAAGCAGAATCGCTTTTATCACGACTACTGTGTGTTGGTGGCGGCGGGGAGCGGCGCGGGGATAGGTGCCGCGGCACTGCCTCCCGTGTTGGAGGCGATGGACGATCCCCTCAAGACGAAAACGATCACGTTGTCTTGCGGGAAACTGACAACGGGGGTGACTGTGCGGCCATGGACGGGCATATTCATGCTGCGTAACTCATCCACCCCGGAGACCTATTTTCAGGCAGCTTTCCGCGTACAGACCCCTTGGACTGTTATGAATCAGGATGACAATTCACCCAACCGTGAGGAAATTATCAAGAGAGAATGCTATGTCTTTGATTTTGCTCCGGATAGGGCCTTGCGACAGATCGCCGATTATAGTTGCCGCTTGAACGCGGATGAGCACAATCCCGAGAGAAAAGTCGAGGAATTTGTCAGTTTCCTGCCCGTGCTGGCCTATGACGGCAGTTCCATGAAACAGATAGATGCGGCGGGTATTCTTGACATCGCAATGAGCGGAACATCCGCAACGCTACTGGCCCGGAAGTGGGAGAGCGCCCTTCTGGTGAATGTGGACAACAGCACGTTGCAGCGTTTGATGGCTAACAATGCGGCCTTGGAGGCGTTGATGAGTATTGAAGGGTTCCGTAGCCTTAACCAGGACATCGAAACCATCATCAACAAATCGGATGCGGTGAAGAAGGCCCGGAAGGACAAGAATGACGAAGAGATGTCCTCAAGAGAGAAAAAGAAACTGACTGAAGAAGAAAAAGAATACAAGAGCAAGCGTAAGCAGATTCAGGAAAAGCTCATCAAATTCGCCACCCGTGTTCCTATTTTCATGTACTTGACAGACTATCGCGAGCGTAGCCTCAAGGATGTCATTACCCAGCTTGAACCGGGGCTATTCAAGAGAGTCACTGGCTTGTCTGTGATAGATTTTGAGCTTCTTGTCAGTTTGGGAGTCTTCAACAGCGCATTGATGAATGACGCGGTCTATAAGTTCAAACGGTATGAGGATGCCAGCTTAGTGTATATCGGCATCAATAAACATGAGGGGGAAGATATCGGTCTCTACGACACGGTGATAGGCACAGCGGATTATCACGCGACGTTTGAAAACATGGCTGATTAGGTGTTGAGAGATGTCGACGGTGTTTCAGCCGCTCCGCTCGTCCCTGTGGTCAGATTTTTGGACGTTTCTGGGCGTGGTTGTTCACCAACGCAAACGACAAGTACTCAAGCTCCATCGACATGTTCTCATTGCGAAGGTAAACATCGTCGGGGACGCGAAGATTTATCGGGGCGAAATTCAGAATCGCCTTAATTCCGGCTTTGCAAATATCATCAACAATGTACTGTGCGACGGTCGCCGGCACCGCTACGACCGCGATGTCGATCTGGGCTTCGGCCAGTTCCTCGTGCATGTTGCGAGCGTCGGAGATGATGATGCCTTTGTGGTTTGAGCCGATCTTCCGTTGGTCGTTGTCGAACAGCTTGATGATCTGGAAGCCCTGCCGTGAGAACTCTTTGTAGCTGACCAACGCCGAACCGATATTACCGACCCCAAACAACGCGACTTTCCAGGCCCGGTTGATACCGAGAATGCCTGCTATTTGTTCACGAAGTGTCGCGACCGGGTAGCCGAGTCCGCGGGTTCCGAATGAACCAAAAAAAGAGAGATCTTTGCGTACCTGGGCAGGGGTTAGCTTCTCGCGTTTAGCGAGTTCCTTAGAGGAGACCGTCTCATGTCCCTCTTTTTCGAGAACAGACAGAGCACGCAAGTACAACGATAGTCGATGAATGGTTGACTCTGAAATTCTCTTCTTTCCGGAGTTGACACCGGTGTCGCTATTTCTCGCCGACAAACTAAAACCTACCTGAGAAGCTATATGTGAAAACGTTCACAAGGAAGTATATCCCGAGGGTTATGGGGTGTCAAGTGAAAATTATAACAATATAAAGGGTCAATATAGACCTGATTAAGACCAGAGTCTACCGTCTATATGGCGTTGTTGTTCAGCGAGTTAGCAAGAAGCTATCAAACGAGGCAAACCGGGGGACAAACGAGCCAAAATCTCATAATTGATGGTGCCGGACCACGATGCCAACTGCTCGGCGGACACCGTTTCACCTTTCTGACGACCCAGAAGTGTTACCGGTTCCTCTAGTTTGACGCCGGGGATGTCGGTGATATCAACCATAATCAAGTTCATGCAGACTCGCCCGCGAACAGGGGCGCGCTTGCCACGAATGAGCACGTGAGCCACGTTGGACAGCCCCCGCGAGTACCCGTCGGCATACCCCACCGGCAGCACGGCCAGTTTGGTTGGCGAGGTCGTGCGATAGGTGCAGCCGTAACCGATGTAGGAATCGGTCGGAAGCTCCTTGATTTGTGTCACGCGCGTTTTCCAGGTCAGCACCGGATCGAAAATGCTGTTGGTGCCGCCCTCGAGCCGGTAGCTGAGATAGGTTTCTTTCGAGGGCCAGTGACCGTAGGTTGCGATGCCCGGACGGACAAGTTCAAACCTGGTCTTCTCGAACAGGATAAGCGCCGCCGAACTGGCCGTGTGACGGACTTGGGGCTTGATGCCGAGTTTCGTCATTGTCTTGACCATGCGATTGAAATTATCAAGCTGCGACTGCGCGAACTCGTGATTGGTGGTATCCTCGATGTTCGCAAAGTGCATCGCGGCCCCGTGGGGGCTTTTCAAGTACGGGTACTTCTTATAGATCGACGCGAAAGACTTCAGGTCCTTTTCGGTGATCCCCTGACGGTGCGTACCGGTTTCGAGTTTGAGATGCGTGCGTACCGGTTTTCCCCACTTGCTGGAAAGCTTGCCGAGTTCGGTAAGAGACTCGCGGGTAAACACGACCGGCTCCAGATCATGTTCGAGGACTTCTTCGAGCGCACACAGCGGCACCGGGCCGAGCAACATGATCTTGCGTTGCCAGCCGGACATGCGGCAGAGGAGGGCTTCCTCGAGGGAATGGACGGTCAGGTAGTCGACTTCACCTCTGTCGGAGAGCATCGACACCATCTGCGGGAGACCGTGGCCGTAGGCGTTGGACTTGACGCATACTGCTAGCTTTCGTCCTGGTCCGGCTAGGTTTGCGAGCGAATCGATATTCTTATTGAGAGCGGGCCGGGAAAGTTCGATCCAATTGAGGAGCCGTTTTTTGTCCATGTCTTACTTGACGTAATCCGCAATCATCTGCTTGACCTGGCGCATGTGGCCCTTCTCGAACTTGGCCAGCTCGGTGAAGATCTTCGTGCCTTCGGGAGAGGTCGCCGCATGGGCATACTTGTCGAACATCTCGAACGCTTCTACCTCGAGACGGTAGGCGATATCGAGGACGGTTTTCATCGAGTCGGCGTTACGGACTTCATCGATGAGGGCTGTGTGCGCGCCGGCCATGTCTTCGTTGATCTCGGGGAGACCTTCGCCCTTGAGCACATCGGCGAGGGAAATCCACTGTTCGGATTTGATCAGGGAGCTGTGCTGACGTTCCAGAATCTGGAAGTGTTTCTTTTCCTCGAGCGCGAGATCTTCGAGCACCGATTTGAATTCGGCCGTTTCCGCCTTTTTAGCGGCTTCGAGGTAGAAAACGTAGCTGGCTATTTCCGCGCCTATGCCGGCGGTGAGGGCGTTGAGTATTTCGGGATTAACCGGGGTCATGTTGTCTGTCCTTATGCTTATAAGTGACGTAATCGTACTGCACGACGGTAATGAATCCGTCGGGGGGATGCAAGTTATTTGCGTCGGTTATGGCCCTACAGCGCGAAGCCTATGCGGCCCGTGAAACTCAACCCGCCGGTGTCGCCGAAGTCGCCGCGCTTGACATCGCCGAAGAGCTGATCGGTGAAATAGTAGTCAAAATAGGCCCGACCACCAAAACAGAACCTCTCGGAGAGGCGAAGATCAAATCCGGCCATGGCCATGGTGAATGCACCGAAGGAGCGTTGGGTGACAGTATAAGAGGCTGCGATATCGGGAGCATGCTCTGTGGTTCTACTGGCAGCAAGATTCACATGACGATAGCCCGCCCCCAGGCCCACACCGATTACGCGGCGAAATGTCTTCGACTCAACAACCGTAAGCGTGATATGCGGGCAGATCGTGAGGCTCCAGTATCTGAGGCCTGCATCTAGCGATTGCTTGCCAATGGTCGAACGCAGCCCCCAGCCAAATCGCTTGTTGATACGGTGCTCAAACGAAGCCGCAAAGGTAGCGCCGCTTCCATACACCTCACGGAAATCTCCTCGTCGGGCGGTGAAGTAACCTGCTTCGAAGTCCAGCCTGTCGCGCTGCGGGATTCGATCCTGAGATTGGATGCTCCTCGAATGAACGAAATCGTCCGCAACAGAGCTTGAGGTGGGACAGGCGACTATAAGAAGCATAAGTCCCAATATGTAGCCGCAAAGAACGGAGTTAGTGTCGATCAATCTGTGACTAGTCATTGTCGATCAGCCCTCCGCAGTCTTCGGTAATGCACATTAGGCGGTACCTGTACGCGTAATTCTCACCGTCCGTTATTTCAAACAGGTAAATCCCGTCTTTGATTAGCTCGCCGTCATCATTCCGCGCATCCCACGCGACCTGGACAATTCCCGCATCCGCGTGCCCGGATATCAGTTTCACTCGATACCCGGTGGCATTTCTGACGACAACTGTGTACTCGCCCGCCGTCGGGAGGTCGAAGGTGATAGTAGTTTGCGGCTCAATACCTGCCCCGCCGGTGGTGGTCGTTACCTTGAGGCTCAGTTCCTCGTCCTGCTGCGAAGAGATCGGCCCGCCGGCACCGTCGCCGGTATCAGTCGAACATCCGGCCAGAGCCAGAACGAACATGAGCGATAAGAGAGTCAAGAACTGTCGTGGCATATTGGGACCTCCCCTGCAATTGAGCGGTGATGCTGTTTACTTTTTGAACAACTATTATAACAGACCCGCCAAATCCCGTCAAGCATCACAGATGCCCTTTGCTAATCAATACAGGAGTCGATAAGGGAAAGAGGGCAATTATAGTTCTGTAAAAAAAGACTAAAGAGGTGTGGCAATGACTGGACTACAGAGTTTTCTGGCAAGTATCGCCAATCAGTTCATCGACCGCAATTATACACAGGCGCAGGATGTCGCCGCCAACCGGACTCCTGAGGACTTCAAAGATGGTCGCGTCCAGGTTCCCGAATCCGAGGCACCGGGGTACACGGCTCCGGTAGATCAGTACGAACAATCGACTCCGGTCGCGGAGAGAGAAGAAGCGCAGGCGCCGACGGCAGACAAAAAAGACGCGGCGCAGAACAACTCCCCTCTCGGTGACACCAAAACCGAGACAGGAGAGGACGCGCAAGCTCCGTCGACGCAGGCTCCGGTCGAGCAGGCACCCGACGGTACCTATTCGTACAAGCGCAAGGCGACGCTTGAGTACAAGCTGGACCTTCGGTTCAATCTCAGCGCCGTGCAGCAGACGATGACAGAAATCGCCAACGGTGATTTGAGCAAGCTTGAGGAAGTCGCCAAAGCTGGGTTCGGTCTGACGGCGAAATTCGACCTCCGAGGCTCTGAGAGAATCAAGACCACCGGCGAGGAAAACGTGGGTGAGTCGCGCAGCCACTCGCGAACCAAGGCTTCCGGTCAGGATATGGGGCGGATGAAGGTCCAGAGCCGCGACTTCAAGATGAAATCGTTCTACTGTGAGTCGGTGAAGGTGCGTCGTTCGGTGGATGAATCCGTGAAAGACTCGCACCGTCGCACGACCAACCGGTTTGCGCTGCGATATCGTCTGGACAACAAGTTCAGTATGGAATTCGCCCAGAAATTCAACACCCAGACCGAACAGGTAGCCAAAGACGCTCCGGAATCGACCGAGCAGTACATCAATACCGCCGGTGAAGTAGCAGCCAAGGGATCGACCGAGATGATGGCGACGTTCTTCAATGCGGTCGACGGTTACCTCGATGCTACCGAAGACAAGCTGGTCGAGAACGTCACGGCGTTTTTCGATGCCGCCGCCGAGGAACTCGGGTTCAGCGGGGCGCAGGTCGATATGGCCCGCGAGCATTTGACGAGTACAATCGAGAATTTCTTTGATAAGGTAGACACGGCTCTGGCTGGCGTCCAAACGAAATTCCAGCCGCCGGCTCCGACACCGACGATGCCAGCCTCGATGCCGGCCAACCTGTTTGGCCCGTCGATGAGTCAGGACTCGTACCAGTTGGCGACGGCTTAGTACTGGGGCAGACGACAAGCGTCTGCCGCCCACGGAACGATGCATGTTCTGTCCGGGTGGCCGGTTCAAGCTTGCTTGGGCCGGGGATCCCTCAGGGATGGAACCCTGACGATCACGAGAGAAAGCGTGAGGCTGGGGCAGACGGGGACGTCTGCCGCGCACAGAATCGAGAGAGAGCGAAAACATGCGATTATACAATGCCGAAGAGGACAAGACCTTCACCGAGGGCGCGATCTATTTGACCACCAGCGAGTTGGCGCAGCTCTACGGTTTGCTTGGCAGTATGTTACAGGATTTGCGGGTCAAAGAGGTCAGCGTCGCCGACGACAGCTTCCGTCACACTTTGAAAGTGATGCGATATTCGAAGGTCGAATCGGTCGGGTTTGACCGTCGCCAGAAACTTATCGTGGAGCAGGACTGCTAGTCGGTCCAGTTCCGCTCATATTTCTCTTGATAAAACCGCCCGGTTTACCTTTAATTCTCCGTACAAATGAAAGACACGATAGCTGCTAATCTCATGGAGATTCACGGCCGCATTGCTGAGGCCTGTGAAGAATACGACCGCGACGCGAACGACATCACCCTCGTAGCGGTTTCCAAGACCCATTCTGCCAGTATGATTCAGACTGCTGTGGCGGCCGGATGCAGGGATATCGGGGAAAGCCGTATCCAGGAGGCGGAGGAGAAGATCATCGAGGTGGGGCATATCGCCCGTTACCACATGATCGGGCATCTCCAGACGAACAAGGTCAAAAAGGCGGTGCAGTTATTCGATGTCATCCATTCTGTTGACTCGCTTAAACTTGCCGAGGAAATCAGCAGGCGGGCCGGGGAAATCGAGCGGAAAATCGAGTGTCTGATCGAGGTCAATATCTCCGGCGAGGAAGCCAAGAGCGGCGTGGCCCCTGAGGATACGCTTGATCTGGTGAAAAAAGTCTACGGGTTGCCGAATATCGAGCTTGCCGGTCTGATGGCTATTGGGCCGCAGAGCGACGATGAGGATGATATCCGTGAGGCTTTCGCCCGCTGTCGGGAGCTTTTCAAGGAGGGGAAAGCGATTGTCGGCGATCAGTTTGACTGCCTTTCGATGGGTATGTCCGGCGATTTCGAGCTAGCCATAGCGGAGGGAGCGACGATGATCAGGGTCGGCACGGCTATTTTTGGTTCCCGGCAGTCTCTTTAGGGCTTCTCTCACGCACGATTGATCCAATAAATCGCAACGTTTTCACATCCTTCTTTCGTTCTATCAGACAGGGAGGCACTGCTTAAGTCCGGCAAACTGCTAAGGTTTTTGCGGCAATGGTTCGATAACAATAAGTAGTGTACCGTTTTGAAACGGCTCGAACAAACTTCTGGTTATATCAGCGACTCGGGCCGGAATTGGAAACCTAAGCAGGTGAGCGTTAACATGGATCTATCACCGAACGATGTTCGAAACTTCGAATTCCCGAACCAGATGCGGGGCTACGACAAGGACGAAGTCAACAGTTTCAAGGAGTCCGTCGCGGATTCTCTGGAGGCTGCCCGGCAGGAAAACCTCAAGCTCTCAATGGAGATCGAGTCGCTGCAGAGCCAGCTCTCCGGACTGAAGCAGTTCGAGGAGACGATCAAGAACGCCGCAATCGATGCCCGTCGTAATGCCGACATGACCGTAGCCAACGCCAAACAGGAGGCGGAGCTGATACTCTCCAAGGCGAAAGCCGAGGCAGAGCGTGAGCTGGGCTCCCGCACTCAGCAGGTCGATGACATTGAAGAGCAGATCACCAGGCTCGAGCTGACCAAGCGGTCGTACCTGAGTAAGGTGCGTAACCTCATCAAATCTCACCTCGAGCTGGTCGAGGAAATCGGCGAGTCTGAGAGTGACCAGAAGAAGCGCGAAGATGAGATCGAGGTAACCTCCTCAAACGAGGTCGAAGCCTCCGCTCGCGAGACGGTCGCTTCAGAGCCGGCCGAACAGGAAGCGATCAAGACCGAGGAGGCTAACTCCCCCGAGGCTCCAAACGATGACCTGTCGGAAAGCTCCAAAGAGCAATTGTCCGAGGCCCTGAAAAGCGTGCTTCAGGATGAAGGATCAGAAGGCGGGTCGGAAGAGACGCCGGAAGCGGCTATCGACCCGGAATTGGCTGCGGCTCTCGAAAGCTATAAGGCCGCCAAGGCCCAGGAACAGGCTGATGCTGCCCCTCCACAACCGGCGCCGCCCGCGAAAGAGCCGGTGTTGGAAGCACCCCCGTCTGCGATAGTGGAGACCGATGCTCGTGCCGAGGACATTCCGCCGGGGTTTGTCGCCATAAACGGTGACAGTAATACCGGCGTTGGTAACCAGACCGACAAAGTGAATGTGGCTGAAGCGTCCGGCGATGAGTCTTTCGAGCATAACACGATCGACCCGGACCAGTCGGAGGAAAAGCCGGCGGATCCGATCACCCCGGACAAACTGGCCAATGAGCTCGATGAGGTCGTGGCCAAGTTCGAAGAAGAGTTGGATAAGGCCGAACAGACCTGATCCTGATCACCGCAGGACATGTCGAAACTACAGGGCAACACAGTTGCGTTAGTTTCGACCTACAAAGAGAGTAATTTCTGCCGATCGGTTGCCTTTGTGTGGCCGGTCGGTTTTTTTTATGCCACTGGTGGCATCCACCCATATCTGTGAGGTCAGGTGTCAACAACACGGTGTGTCCCCACCTGACAGCCCTCGATACGCGCAATCCTATCAGGTTTGCGATGCTTCTGTGCCGCACGCCGTTCTTCGTAGGTCGCGTGCCGGGGCGAGGTGCGAATAGACTGTCCGCGATCGGCAGGTCTCCGCGCCTGCCGAGTCAATCCTCTCGCTGCTTGACACAACGTGGACAGACAACTACCTTGAACTAGCTAGTGCAAAGTAGTACACTCACACGATCCGGAAGGAGGAGTCTTGACCAGACCGAATCTCTTTAGCTATGCCACGAGCGAGCTTTCCCAAGATGCGATGATCTGTTGGCTTCTGGCTTGGGCATCGCCCGATTGCGCAGACGAGGACAGCGAACTGCACGAATGTGGCCGTCGCCTGATAGAAGCTCTGTTCAAGGTGCACGACAGAAAACCGCCCGAGAATATCAGAGCAGTAGAGGTACTCAAGCAGTACGAGCACATTGATGTCTTCTGCGTCATAAACGGCAAGTATGCCGTCATAATCGAGGACAAAACGGGGACCGTCAATCACTCGAATCAACTCAAGACATACTTCGAGAAGATAAGGAAGGACTACCCGGAAAAGGATATCCTGAGAATCTACTACAAGACCGAAGACCAAAGCAGCTACAAGAAGATCAAGGAGGAAGGCTACAAAGCGTTCTTGAGACGTGAGATACTCGATGTCCTGGAAACGTATGAGGGCGACAATCCCATCTTGTTGGATTACCTCAATCACCTGCAATGTATCGAGAACGAAGTCAACAGCTTCTTGACCAAGCCCATTAAAAAGTGGACGCGGTACCAATGGATCGGTTTCTTCAAGAGGCTCCAAAACGAACTGGGGCTGAAAGAAAAACACTGGCGATACGTGCCAAACCCAAGCGGTGGATTCCTCGGATTCTACTGGCACGGGCAAGACAGAAAAGACTTCGATCAATACCTGCTCCTTGAAGAAGAGAAGCTCTGTTTCAAGATTTCGGTGGAGAATGCATCCAACCGGAAGCAGCTGCGGGATCGTTGGCACTCTGCTCTCATGGAGGTGGATAAAGCATCTAATTGCCTGACAAAACCAGACCGGTTTGGATTGGGTAAGGATATGACGGTGTGCGTGTTTGAAGCAAAAGACTATCGCGCAGAAGTCGACGGCGAGTTGGATCTCAAGGCTACATTGGAAATACTCCGCAGAGCCGAACGATTTCTAGACAAGACGCGGGAGCGTATGAAATAGGATGTCGGGTTTCTCACCGCACATGATATGTGCGCCTCGGAACCGCGACCTACAATGACTGCCCATCCCACGGAGTCACAACCAAACCACGACGAATCACACCCGACGTTTTTTGCTGGAACACGCACTCTCAACAACTATATTCCCCCCGCTGAGGTTCGACCTCGCTGAGGCACAACAAATCACTCTCGCACTCCTTAGAGGGAACGCACAATGAGTTACGCATATAACGGTGACCGCAAACTGATCGCCGGGGTAGGCTCGGCCCTGGTCGACATGCTGATTTACGAAAACGACGAGTTCATCGAGAAGACCGGCGCGGCCAAAGGGGGCATGACCCTGGTTGACAGCGAGTTCATCGAGAAAACCCTCGTGGCTTCACAAAACGAACCGGAAGTCGTTCCCGGCGGATCCTGCTGCAATACGATCATAGGTGCGGGAAAACTCGGCGGACCGGCCCGGTTTGTCGGCAAACGCGGACAGGACTATCTCGGCGATCTCCTCGAGAAGGATCTGAAGAAGAACAATGTCGAGCCGCAGTTGATGACTTCGGCAACCGCCACCGGCCGTGTGCTTTCGATCATCACCTCCGATGCTCAGCGGACTATGTTCACCTACCTGGGTGCGTCGTCTGAATCCACGCCGGAGGAAATCACCGAAAAGAGTTTCGAGGGCGCTGCGGTGGTGCATATCGAAGGATACCTGCTGTTCAATCGGGACCTGATTCTCGCAGCGTTCAAAGCAGCCAAAGCGGCTGGAGCGCTCGTGTCGCTTGATCTGGCCAGCTTTCAGGTAGTCGAACAGTCGAAAGAATATATCGAGGAATTCGTACGGGATTATGTCGATATCCTGATCGCCAACGAGGATGAAGCCCGCGCGTTCACCGGATTCAAGGACGAAGCCAAAGCGCTTGACGCCCTTGCGGCCAAAGCGGACATCGCCGTATTGAAAGTTGGCAAACGGGGGAGTTTCATCGCCTGTGAGGGGGAAATCATCAAGGTTGATCCGCTCGGCGACGGTACCGCGATTGACACTACCGGCGCAGGGGATTTGTGGGCATCGGGATTTCTGTACGGATACGTCAACGGACTCCCGCTGGACAAGTGCGGGGCGCTCGGGTCGGCGTGCGGGTTTGAAGTCTGCCAGGTGGTCGGGGCGAACATCCCCGAAGACGGCTGGGAGAGAATATCAGTGTTTTTGGATTAGGTCTGGGAAGCAGCATGTACACCACAGAACAATTTTCCTTGATGCTTGTCGAGGCAACGAAGTATATCAAGAGCAAAGTCGATTTCGAGCCGCAGGTAGGCATTATCCTCGGCACCGGACTGGGGTCGCTGGTCGACGGTATCGACATGGTGGCAACGATAGACTACGATGAGATTCCGCACTTTCCGGTGTCGACTGTCGAGTCACATCACGGCCGCCTGTTGTTCGGGCACCTTCGCGGAAAGAAAGTCGTCTGCATGCAGGGGCGGTTTCATTTCTACGAAGGCTACTCGATGCAGCAGATTGCATTTCCGATCCGGACGCTGAAGAAAATCGGGATCGAAACGCTGGTGGTCTCCAACGCCTGCGGCGGATTGAACCCGAACTTCAAGCCGGGCGATATCATGCTGATCAAGGACCATATCAATTTCTTCCCGGGCAACCCGCTGATCGGCCCCAACCACGACGAGTGGGGAAACCGTTTCCCGGACTGTTACGAGGTGTACAATCGCGGCTATCTGGATATCGCACGCGAGGTAGCGCTGGAACAGAAACTTCGCCTTCAAGAAGGCGTGTATATCGGCGTGACCGGCCCGACGCTCGAAACGGCGGCAGAGTACCGCATGTTCCGTATTCTCGGTGCGGATGCGGTGGGGATGTCGACCGTGCCGGAGGTCATCACGGCGCACCACCAGCACAACAGGATTCTCGGATTCTCGATCGTGACCGATATGGGTCTGCCGGACAATATGCACCCGTGCTCAATCGAGGAAGTGCTGAAGATCGCCGGTGAGGCGGAACCGAAGTTGCGTGATTTGATCGCGGGGTGCGTGGAAAGGATGTAGTCCCTGCGGACGGCTGGTCTTTGCGGTCGGGACTTCTGTAGGGCGGGTCCGTCTTCGAACCCGCCATTGAGTAATCGCTGTTCAATCGGGGCTGATGAGGGAAATCATGGATCAAAAGCTAAGTATCACTGACTGCTTCTACGACGGGTGGAAGGCCTTTCTGAAATTCAAATGGCCGGCGATGGGGTGGTTTCTGGTGTTCACCCTGGTTATCTCGATTCCAACATTCCTGCTTCCCGGCCCCGGCGATGCCCAACCGTCGACCGGCCAGACCCTGCTTGTGCTGCTGCTCACGTTTGTCGGCGGTCTCGTCTTCCTGATAATCGGACCGCCCCTCATCGCGGGGACGTACAAGTTCTGCGGCAACATGGCTCGGGGCGAAAAACCGCGTTTCTCAGACTTCTTTGCTGGGTTCAAACAGTACGGTTCCATGCAGGCGATCTTCTGGCTGATGGTGCTCGCATTCGTCGTGGGCTTGATCCCGACTTTCGTCTTCATGTTTTCTCGTATGGCCTCCGGTGCCATCTCGGCAACGTTCCCGCTCGATATCCTGTTGTTTGAGATGGTCAATATCGGTCTGCTCATGATCCTGCTGGTGCGGTATTGGCTGATATACTTCGTGATGTTGGACGAACCGCTGATGGGAGTATTCGACGCGTTGAAGCGAAGCTCCTATCTGGTGAAGGGGAACGGCGGCACGCTGGTATTACTCGGGTTCGCGCTTGCAGTGATGAGCTGGGCGGGGATGATCCTCGGGTATATTCCGTTCCTTCCGTTCTACTGGGATTCAATAAGGGATTTCGGTTTCTTTGGTTTGGCCAACGTACCGAGTTTCGGGGGAGTGGTTACCGGTCCGCTGCTGTTGTGCATCTTCGCCACCGCCTACCTGAAACTCCGCCAGATGAAAGACTCGTCGGCGGAAACGGCAGAAGTTTTTCCGACCATGAATGATGGGGCACCAAACACGACAGACGGCGGGCCGCCCAAGGACTGACTCATAGCCCGCCAGACGGGTCGAACCCGTTTGCTCCGAGTTGGGATCTTCCCGCTTGACGCCTGAATCTCCATCGTGCATATTAGAGCATTCGATCTGCCTTTCACCTCCAATCGGACAACGGGCAATAGTCGCAGATTCACTGCCGGGGGGCCAAGTCAAATCAGGTGAGGTGTGACAGGGCATTTTCCCGGCATGCCGTCGTCACACGGAGGGAGAGCACGAATGCGACTCGTTACACTTCTGCTACTGATCCTGGCAACGCTTGTCTCTGGCGCCAATCTGGTTGCCGCCCCGCTCTTTGAAAGCCCGACCCTGTACGGCGTTGGGGGGAACGTGCAGTCCTCCATCTGCTCGGGCGATTTCGACAGCGATGGCGACAAGGACCTGGCAGTGACACTCAGGCTGATAGGCCAGCTCTGCATAGTAAGAAACCTCGGCGACGGTTCCTTTGGCCCTCCGGAGTATTACGCCACCGGCGAAAACCCCGGCTGCGTCCGAGCCGCAGACATGGACGGCGATACCGATTTGGATTTGCTGGTCACAACCGACTTGATGGACAGCGTGCTCGTTTTCGCCAACGATGGTACCGGCAGCTTTGCCGTTTCGAGCAGGTGTCGGGTGGGGAGCAGCCCGGTGTCCGTCTGTGTGCTCGATTTCGACGGTGACCACGATCTGGATGTCGCGGTCGCCCGCTATACGGGGGAAACCGTGACGATTCTGGAAAACGTCGGGGGTGGGACACTAATCCCGGTGGACTCCTGCAACATCGGTTTGGGCGGATACTCGGTCTGCGCGGCGGACTTCGACGGTGACAGCAGGCCGGACGTTGCTGCTGCCAACTGGTACTACAACCAGGTTTCGGTTCTCATAAACTCGGATGCAACTGCTTTTGATCCTCCGGTCAGTTACGCTGCAGGCCGGCACCCGCATGAGCTGCGGGCGGCCGACTTGAACGGTGACGGACACATCGACATCGCCGCCGTCAACGACTCCACACATAACGTATCGATTTTTCTAAACGACGGTGACGGCACCTTTGCCGCTGCGGTGAACTCCACGGTAGAGGGCGATTCAAGATCGCTCTGCCTGGGGGATTTCGACGACGACGGTGACATCGACGTTGTCGCCGGTTGCCGTGGGACGTCGAACATCAACTGGCTTCAGAACAACGGTTCCGGATCATTTTTCCACAACGGCAGCTTCGCAGCCGGAAACCCGCCCAATGCCATCTGCGCCGATGATTTCGACGGCGACGGGGACCTTGACATTGCAGTTGCGCTGGATACAGAGACCTCGGTGGTGATTCTCACCAACACTACTTACGTGCCGACCGGAATCGCGGACGAAGCCGCACCAAATGCGCTGCCCGATCGTATTGCGCTGTCTCAGAACTACCCGAATCCGTTCAATCCGCATACAAATATCAGCTTCTCCCTGTCGCGCAGGTCGTACGCTACGGTCAACGTGTACAACGTCGCCGGAGAGCAGGTGCACGCGTTGCTCGATGAGGAACGCCCGGCGGGGGACTACACGATTCGGTGGGATGGGCGCGACAGTACGGGGAATCCCGTGGCCACGGGCGTGTACTTCTACCGCCTGACAACGGATGGCTTTGTCCAGACTCGGAAGATGCTGCTGTTGAAGTGATATCTGCCTCTCTGTTTGCCGAGAATTCTAATTCTCGAGCATCAATGTACCGACAACTAACAGAGAGGATAACATGGATACAGAACAGAAACTTAGCGTCTCGGATTGTCTTCTCGACGGCCTGAAGGCCTTCTGGAGAAACAAGTGGCCGGCAATGGGCTGTTGCCTGCTGATCTACTTGATTCTGACTGCACCGCAACACGCCCCCAGGTGGGTGTTTACGCAGGATCTGAATGTCGAACAAGCTTTCACCATAATCAAGATTGGCCATCTGGCCATGTTGGCCTTCTTCGTTTGCATGCCGGCCGTGTTGGCGGGCCTGTGTCGGTTCGGTCTGAGCATGGCACGGGGACAACGCCCCCGAGCCGTGGATTTGCTGGCGGGTTTCAGACGGCTCGGGGCCGTGCACGGGGCGTACTGGTCAATGGTGGGAATCATTGCAGTCTCCGCAGTTCCGCTCGTGCTGACAATGGTGGTGTCGTTCGAAGTGGTCGACTTCCTTCCGCCGGCAATCACGATGACGCTACTAGTCTTCGCAGCATGCTGCTACTTCCTTGTTCTTGCGGCGTACTTCACGGTTCCGCTTCGCTTTTGGCCTGTGTTCTTCTTCCTGATGGACGAGTCGGGATTAGGGCCTCTCAATGCTCTAGGAAGAAGCTGGCACCTGGGAAGAGGAAGCTCCTCAAGCGTGTTCTGTCTCGGCATTATCCTGCTCCTGATGGGGATAGCACCCGATATTCCCTGGATTCTAACGCTCCCGCACGCGTCCGCGTGGGATCCGACAAGAACACCGGAGATAGGCGATATCCTGCTGGCTGAGCTCCGGATACTGTCGTTTGCCATTTGGACACCGATAGTCTTTGCAGTCACGGGCACCGCCTACCTGAAACTCCGCGAGATGAAGGAACCGCCGGCGGAGGCGATACCAGTTTCTCCCATCGTGGACGGCGGACCACCGAGCGCTCAGAGCTCTCTGCAACCAGACGGGTCCCACATTTGTGATTGACCCGGCTGTCTCATCGTGCCATACTCCGGCATGAAAGACTCACGACAACTCATCGATCTCGTCTCGGTCGGTAAGGCCACTGTCGACGATTTCCATCGTCTGGGCATCACGCGGGTCGAACAATTGGTCGGGAAAGAAGCAGCTGTGCTGCTCAGCCGGCTGCAAAGCCTGCGGGGCGAAAAGATCGACATTTGCTGTCAGGATGTCTTCTCCGCAGCCATCGCACAGGCCGAAAATCCTGCACTTCCAAAAGAACAGTGCAAGTGGCCGTACTGGTCCAAAGTCCGCAAATCTCAGGGAGGATCGCAGTGAGCGAGTTCAATTACAACGGCCGCACGTTTGTCGGTATCGAGAATTACGACGACGGCGACCTCACTCAGGACACTCGCTTCCACTACTACCAGAAGGGTGATGTCGTTTGGGGGACCTACGAGGGCGGCGGGGTTCAGTTCGGAACGCTGGTTGCACAAAAGGGGGATCGGGGCGTTTTAGATATGAGATGGATGTTCCTCAACAAGGACGGCAAGTTCGTATCGGGAACGTGCACTTCAACACCGGCAATTCTTGCCGACGGGCGGTATCGGGTCCACGAGGCCTGGAGAGATGACGAGTCCGGCGTTGAAGGAACCTCGGTGATAGAAGAAATCAAGAGCTAATACGACCGGCGGAACTATGAAGATCAAATATGAACTGTCAATAAAAGATAAAATCGCCTTTGTCGAGCATCACCTTCGCGGCTCGGAGAAGCAAGCCAAGTCTATCCGTGCCAACCGTCTGGCGTTTGCAATTGCATTTTCGATCATGGGTGTGGTCGGTGTGCTGATGAAATTCGACTACTTGATTTTCGCCGGATTCACGGTGGCGGTGGCGTGCTGGTTTTTCTATTCCGCCTATCACAAATGGCTCGTATCCAAGCGTATCACTAAGAAAATCGGCGCGGGGGTGAGCAAGGATTTCCGGGATCCGGTTGAGATGACTCTCGACAACGATGGTCTGGAAATCACTGACAGCTCTTCCACCGTCAATACCGATTGGGCTGGAATCCAGAAAGTATCATCCTCAGAAGATCACACTTTTATCTATCTCAAAACCTCCAACGCACTTATCATTCCGAAGAACGCGGTCACCGAGGGTGATTACGAGGCATTCATCGCAGAGTTGAAAAGCAAAGTATAACGTCTTAGCGGGCGGGTCCTTGCCAACCGCGACCAGCAAGTCACGCAACCAGACGAGTCTGTGAGCCTGTCGAAGTGTGCGAGTTGCGAGTCAGTGATGATCCAGACATGCAAGTGGAGGCGTTAACCGAAACCGGAGTAACAAGGGATGGATGATCAACACCGAATCGATCTCGAAAAACGCGTAGGCAGCTTAGAAAAAGCAGTCGAGGATCTGGGCACAAAGATCGACCGCCTGCACGAGCTACTTGGTGAGAAATCGACTGCCCCGACCAAACCAGCCACTCCGACCAAACCGATTCAACCGGTGCAGCCCAATCGCGTTGTGGAAGATCCATCGGATTTGGTTCGCCCGGCAGCACCACCGCCTCCACCGCCACCACAACCGACAGCACCGGCACGTCCGGCACCGATGTCGACCTTACAGACCGAGCCGTCGTTCCAGATCCCGGACTACATGAAGAAAGTCGAGTGGTGGTTGAATAAAGTAGGCATCGGCTTGCTGCTGTTTTCGGTCGTGTTCCTCTTCAAGTACTCGATCGACCAGGGCTGGCTGACTCCGCCGGTGCGGGTTGCCTTTGGTGTGGCGCTTGGTATCGGGCTGATCGTCATGGGGTTGCGCACATACGAGAAGACACGGCATTTCAGCCTCGTGCTGCTGGGGGGCGGACTGGCGACGTTCTACATCACCGGCTTTGCCGCGTTTCAGATTCTCAATATAGTATCGCAGCCGGCCGCGATGGCCTTCATGGTTGCAGCAACTGTTCTGGCGTTTGTCCTCTCGATAAGGCAGAACGACGCCATCCTGTCATTAATAGGCGTCATCGGCGGACTTGGGACACCGTTCCTGCTCTATACCGGCGAGGGAAACATACCGGGACTGGTCGGTTACACCTGTCTGATCCTGGGCGGCACGGTCGGGATCTACTTCTTCAAGGGTTGGCGTTCGGTGCTGTGGGTGTCGGTGCTCGGTGGATGGTCTGTCCTGACAATTGCGCTGACTAACACGGGCAGTGTGCGGGCAGATCAGATTGCGGTTCAGGCCGGAGCGGCCTTTGCCTGGCTGGCGTTCTGGGGACTGCCGGTACTCCGCGAGGTTCTGTCCGCCAAGCGTCCAACCCGCTGGCCCAAGTCGCTGCTCGGGTTCGCCGACAAACATCTGACGACCACGGCTAAAGATGTCATGGACCGCCATGTGCACGGGTTGTCGGTTTCATCACCGCTGATAGCACTGGGCATTTCGGTAGCGACATGGAATCTGGCCGACACCGACACCTGGGGGTGGGTCTGTCTCGGGGCGACGGCCGTCTACGGGGTAGTCGCCTGGAGGCTTCGGAGTACAGAGCAACTGAAGAACCTTGCTTACACACAGGGGGTGGTCGGGACGCTGCTGTTTACGGTCGCAATGTATCTATTTTTCGAGGATCACACGCTGCTGTTTGTTCTCGCTTCGGAGGCGGTAGTGCTGCATTTGGTAGCTCAGCGTACAGCCGACCGGATCATGAAAGCGGGAGCGCATTTCCTTTTTGCCATTGTCACGGTCTGGCTCCTCACCCGACTGGTGGAAATCGACTACGTTCTTGGCGGAGGGCAAACCCTCGATTTGCTGGTCGATATCTGGGTGATTTCTGCTGCATTTGCCCTCTCGCAAATCCTCCGCAACCTTTTGGAACGACGTGTGTATCTGCTTGTCGGATTCGCCGCTCTGGCAGGCTTGCTGGTTCGGGAGCTTGACGGGAACACGTTGCTCCTGGCCCTCGCCGTTGAGGCTATCGTGATTCACATGATCGCCCGCTGGCTCGATGACCGGGCGGTCTGTGGCTACGGGCACGCGCTCTTTGTCGGGCTGGGCTGCTGGTTGGCAGAACGCTTGATTCTCGCGTGTACGCCGGAGACGGCAATACTGAATCCGCAGGCACTAACGGATATTACGATCGTTGCAGTCGCTCTGAGTCTCCCGCGTACTTTCGGATCCTACGCAGAGAAGGTCACCTACCGGCTGGCGGCACACGTTACGATCCTCGCCTGGCTGCTTCGCGAACTCCACACCCTCCCCAATGGACAGGGAATAGTCACGGCTGCATGGGGCGTGTACGCTATCGGTCTATTGATTGCAGGTTTGCGACTGAATCGTCACCAATTGCGGCAGGTCGCACTGGTGACGTTGCTACTGGTTGTGGGCAAACTGTTCATGGTGGACCTTGCCAAACTTGAGACTATCTGGCGAGTGTTGTTGTTTATGGGCTTTGGCGGTATTTTCCTCGCCATCAGTTACTACTTCCAGTCGCTGTGGAAGGGAGCGCCGGAGGATGCCGAAGACTCCGTGAACGAAGAGACTGAGCAAACATAGGTTGCTTTGTCGACTAATAATGCGTATATTCATCGGATGCTGCTCACGGTGAACCAGGTACGATTCAGACTGCCGTCAGTTATTGCGTTGGTCATCCTTGCCGTATTGCCTTCGGAGGGAATCGGCTTGGAGTTGTGTCCTTTCCATTTGCTGACGGATATGCCCTGTCCCGCCTGTGGGCTTTGTCGAAGCGCCAGTTGTCTGCTTCATTTTGAGTTTGAACGAAGTTTCGGGTATCATCCCCTGGGCGGTTTGTTGCTGCTTTTTCTCGTAACCTGCGCCGTGACTAATCGACCCGACTCTCTGAAAACGGCAACACGTCTGCCGTACACCGTCAACGCACACCTTTTGTCGGCACCAACAATTGCTGTTCTGGCCGTTTGTATCTGGCTCGCCCGAATTGCATACCCGCTGGCTGAACACCTTTAGGAGGGATTTGTGACTCGCGAATACGCAAACGTCTGGACCCGTCTGGCCTCGCTGCTAATCGATGGTTTTCTACAGTTCTTGTTTTTCATTCCTCTGTACGCGTCAATGATAATCCGAGGGGACGAAGTCTATCTTGGGGACGCCAGCACGTCGTACATCCTCACTATGGTGTTTATCTGGGCGGCGGCCATGGCATTCGGTATCTGGAACAACTGGATCCGTATGGGGAAGACAGGTCAATCGCTCGGGCGCAAGTTTCTCAACATTGCCGTATTGGACGAACACGGTCGGCCGATCGGCGTGGGATATGCCATTCTTCGCGAAACGATAGGTCGGTTCCTCTCCGGCCTGGTCTGCTACATAGGATATCTGAATGCTTTCTGGGACAGCAAGAACCAGATGTGGCACGACAAGATTGCCAACTGCTACGTGTATTACGTGAATGACAATTTCTCTTGAACGGAGAGCGGCTTAGCCGTGCAGGCCAAACTTCGTACCGAATTCAAAGTACTCCGTCGCAAACGCCAACCCATTGTTCAGGGCATGTAACAAGATGCACGGCAGAATAGACCGTGTCTTTTCATACAGTCGGGCCAGGAGATATCCGATGATGAAGATGTAGTACGGCACCGTCGCCCCGAGCAGAAACGCCGCAAAAAAGACATGCACCGCCGCGAACAGCATCGCGTTGACGATCAAGCGCTCTTTCTCCCGCTTGAACACGGGGATCATTGCCGTGTACAGGTAGCTCCGGAACATGATTTCCTCGCATACCGGAGCCATTACTACCACCACAAAAAACGACAGGAAAACCAGCGAGGGCTGCATGTTCTTTAGCCCGAGTTCTCCCTCGGGCATGATGAGCGAGAGAAGAAGCACGGCTGCCGCGCATCCGGCGAAGTATTTCCCGACCGTCGGCAGAGATTTCCGGAGTATGGCCGTGTCCAGATTCATCAAATCCCAGATTGACAGCTTGCGGTGGCCGATATCCAGACCGACGATTGCGACAGCAATCATGTACCAGATCACCGAACCGGCGTCGCTATAATAGTGGAAACTCGCAGGGTAGTTTTCGAAATCGAAACCGTAGGCAATCACCAGTACAAGACTGTAGATCTGGCTGACAAAGATCGCGGTGCCGATTATCCATAACGCCCGCTTGAAGCTCAAGGTTGGGGGCGGCTCGACCCAGACCGGTCGGACCTCGTTGCCAAAATAGTACTGTTCCGGTAAGCGTGTGATAGCGCTTCTCTCCCCTGGGGCCGTTTCTGACATCTGCTGACGCCCGTATGATAGTATGCAACAAGTGCTTGTCAAAGCAGATTCGACGACGTGGGTCATCCTCCGCGATTGACAAATCGGCCCAAATGTGACATATTGTACCAAGCTGGACAAACCTTACTACTTTGACGGGGAGGTTGCTTCATGAGACGGCTTGTCATCGCAATAGCACTGCTGGTGGGAGTGTGTGCGTTTTCCTGCTCGGACTTTGATACTGGCGTGACTCCTGACCAGTATAGAGGTGATCTGAACGGAAACGGTGTGGGCTACGAGGTTGCCGACGCAGAACTGTTCGGGCGCTACTTCTTGGAGGGGAAGGGAGTCTTCGAGGACATTCAAAACGCTACTGTGGCTTCTGATATCAATCGGGACGGGAAGCCGCTGACTCTCGCTGACTATGGGTACCTGCTCCGTGTCGTCGACGGAACCGCGGCCCCATACCCGGTCATATACCCTCGGGAGTCTCAGTGCCTGTATTCTGAGGGGGTGCTGCGCATCGGCAGTGAAGTGGGAATGGCACACATTGTGGTCAAGGGAGTGGCTCCGGTTCGACTACTTATTGAGAACGCGGAACTGAGCATCGGGCTGGTTGGACTCAACATGCACATTCTCGTTTTGGCCAATGATCCCACAGCAGAGTTTCGAGGCGATTTCCTCGAGATAGACGCAGAGATTGAAAGTGTCGAGTTTGCCACTTACGAAGGGGGACCGGTCAAAACAGGAAGCCTGCTGAAGGGGTTCGACGTCTTTCAGAACTACCCCAACCCGTACAACCCTACTACGAACATACTATTCACGCTCCCGCGCCCCATGGACTACCGGATCGACATAATGAACGGTCAGGGAACGGTTGTTGGTGGAACCGCTGGGTATGGCAATTACCACAATGTGTGGACATGGGACGGGACCGGTAGGCCCGGAGGCACCTACTACTATCGAGTCACCGCCGGCGAGTTCACCAAAACCATGAAGATGATTCAAATCAGGTAGGAGCCGTCCTGTGAGAAAGAACACAACCGTGAGAACGCTGACAATCATGCTGGCCGCGCTATGTATCCTCTCCTGCTCGGACTACGAGCCTGCCACGGCCCCGCACTGGGAAATCGACGGTGTTGAAGGGGATCTCAATCTGAACGGCCTGGGGTATGAAATCGCCGATGCGGTCATGTTCACGAATTACTTCATCGAAGGTACGTCTGTCTTTCGGTCGGTCGATTCCTCTATGGCAGCATCGGATATCAACCGCGACGGGAAACCTCTGACGGTCTCTGACCTGGTCTACCTGCTTCGAGTAGTTGTCGGAGACGCCATTTCCTATCCGAAGCTGACCCCGATGGAAACCTCCTACTCGCTCCAGAACGGAGTAGTGTCGGTGGACCACGAGATGGGGGCGGCGCACGTTGTTCTCGAGGGCGACGCCCAGGTACAGCTTCTCGCAGACAACATGGAAATGAAGACGGGTATGATTGACGGCAACATGAATGCGATCATCTACTCAAGTCGAGCCAACACCGAATTCGCGGGCAATTTCCTTGTGACCGACGCACAGGTTCTGAGCATCGAATTCGCCACGTACGATGGCCAGCCGGTTGTGGCCGAGAATATTCAGAGTCACTTCAAGCTCTACCAAAACTACCCGAACCCGTTCCACCGGGAGACCATGATCTGCTTCGATCTGCCACACGCAGCTACCTACAAAGCCGAAGTGATTTCGGCGTTCGGAGAGGTATTGACGACACTCCAGCAGCAGAGCGAAGCCGGGCATATCTGTTTCACGTTCGACGGTGCCGATTATCCGTCGGGCTTGTATTTCTACAGAGTCAGGGTGGGAGACGAGTCTGTCACCAAACAAATGTGGATGATAAGGCCTGAGGACTGGCCCCAAGACTGATGAAGTTGCTGCACACATCGACCGCACTGGTCGTCGCGCTTCTGTCTCTCTGTCTCCTCTCCTGCTCGGACTACGTCCCACCGGCGCCGGTCGTGCCGGAGCCGCCAATGATCGACAGCATTGCCGACGCAGGCGCAGTAGCGATACAAGTTGTCCACGGCAGTTTGCTTGGTCAGGAGGCGACAATTGATATCAGCATGTACAGCCCGGAATCAATCGACTGGGCCGTTTCCGGCTTCTTTCTACGGATCAGCTACGAACAGAACGCACTTTCATTCTTCGGGGCAGTCGAAGGGGATTTCTTTCGTGAGTGCGACTGGGAGTACTTCACCTACCGCGAGGGATATCTGAATACGTGTGAGGATTGCCCGACCGGCACCGTTCTTCTGGTCGCCCTGGCCGATGACCCTGTAACCCTGAGGGGACCGGACTGCTTCAAGCGGGATACCGCTCCCGGGGAGGCACAGCAACTCGTACGTATGCACTTTCTCATCGCCAACGATTCCGCCTACGCGTGTGAATTCCTGCCGGTGAGTTTCTTCTGGGCCGACTGTGAGGATAACAACGTCAGCTCTGTCCACGGCGACACGATAAACGTGGTTCGTCGCGTTTACGACTACACCGGAGAGTCCGCGCCGGCACCCTACTCGCTGCGCAGCAATCTATCCGAGATTCCCGGACCGGACGGCCCCCCAAACGAATGCGCAGAGGTGTTTGTCGACTCCGAGCCGATCCGTTCGTTTGATTTCTACAACGGCGGCATCCGCACAGAGTGTCCCCCGCCTCCCGATTTCCTCGGCGACATTAATAAGAACAACGAACCGAACGAAGTTGCCGACGTCCTCATGTTCGCTAGTTACTTTGCTCAGGGATACAGCGCGTTCAATCCGCACATCCAGGAGTCAATCGATGTCTCGGATATCAACCGCGACGGCATCAAGTTGACCGCGGCCGATCTGGTGTTGTTGATCCAGATAGTGGTCGGCGAAGGCTCCCCCTGGATCACGCTCGAACCGACATTCTCGGAATACTCGTTCCGCCACGGCGTGGTGAGTGTTGCCGAGGAACTTGGCGCGGCGCATCTCGTGTTCGAGGGAGAGGCGAACATAACTCAACTGGCAACGGACGCGACGATGCTGACGGGTAGTCCCGACGGCAATACGCACGTCCTGCTGCACCTCCCGCTCAGCCCTGCGCCGACCGCGGGATTCTCCGGCAACCTTGTGCAATCGGACGCCAACCTGTTGAGTGTCGAGTTCGCAACGTTCGAAGGACAGGCGATCATCGTAAGGGAGAAACAATGAAGAAGTCACTACTGATATTTGGCGCTTTAACGGCCTTGTGTTTGCTGTCGTGTTCAGAACAGGCGACTGAGACTCCGGTTGCGCCGACTTCCCCGCAGCAATCTGTCACCGGTTCAATCGACGATGATTTCCACCCGATGAACGTTGCTATAGACGTCGTACACGACCAGCTTCAGGGCTACGAGGCCGAGGTTAGTGTCCGTGTCGGCGAGAACTACGGTCCCGACAATTGGCAGGTCGCAGGTTTCGATCTTACCGTTGCCTACGATCACACAGCCCTGGCGTTGCAGGGTGTAGAGGCAGGGCAGTTCCTGGACGACTGTGCGTGGGAGTACTTCACATATCGTTTTCCCGATTGCGACGAGTGCCCCCCGGGTCTCATCCAACTGATAGCGGTGGCAGACATTAACAACGGTGCGAATCATCCCGACTGTCTGCTCACGGACGACGACAGGAGCAAACTGGCTCTCCTTCGTCTTCTCGTATCAAATGATGCCGCTCTGGAATGTCAGTTCGTTCCGATCAAGTTCTTCTGGATTGATTGCATTGACAACAGCTTCTACACCTCGGCTGAGGACTCGTTGCTGATCGCCTGCAGTGTGTGGGAATGGGTCAATGCCTACCCGTATGGTAGCGGCTACGTGTTGGTAGATGACACGCCGATACTGCCCGGATCCAGTGGGGCACCGGACTCCTGCGATGCCTCCATTTCGTTTGGCATCCCGGCCCGGGCAGTTCGTTTTCACCACGGGGGGGTTCAGATCATCTGCTCGGAAGTTATTGATGACAGAGGCGACATCAATCTGAACGGTGTGCCCTACGAGATCGCCGACGCCGTGTTGTTCCAAAACTACTTCACCGACGGGCTGGACGCTTTCGAATACACTGAAGGCAGTATCGCGGCGTCCGATGTCAACCAAGACGGAACGCCGCTCACTGTGGCCGATCTGGTTCACCTGATCCGTGTCATTGCAGGTTACGCCCCCGCCGGTCCCCCGATTGACTCGGTGGTTGTGAGTTACTCGTTCCAGGACGGCATACTGACGCTGAACCACAGACTGGGAGCGGCTTATCTGGTGTTCGAGGGTGATGTTCCTGTCAGGAGAATAGCTCCTGATGCCGAATCGCACTATGGAAGACGGGATGGGAACACGCATGTTCTTCTCACGGTGCCGCTTGACGATCCGTCGATCGACTACTTCTCCGGCGATTTGCTGGAAACGGAGGGGGCCTTGTTGCACGCAGAGTTTGCTACGTACAGAGGGTTGCCGACCATTGCCAGATCGGTCCCGACTTATCTTGAACTGTACCAGAACTATCCGAACCCTTTTGCCTCCTCTACGACCATCTGCTTCGGCACGGTTGAACGGACTGAGGCGAAAGTCGAAGTCTTCAACGCCCTGGGCGGACTAATGGCTACACTCCTCGACGAGACGGTCGAGCCGGGCCGAACCTGTTGTGTCTGGTCAGACAGCAACGCCCCGGCGGGTCTGTACTTCTACAGAGTGATCGCAGGAACATCTACAGAGACCGGCCAGATGCTCAAGAGATAGCCGACCGCGAGACAGCCTCAGCCCATCCCCCTTGCGTCGGCGACCGGTTTCCCCGATATTGTCTCCCAGTAGAGAAGATCGAAAAACCGGAAGGACACATCATGGCTCCCAAGACCATCCCGCAACGAGACTCCATCGCCGAGAAGGATAAATGGAATCTCGCCGACATATATGCCGATGACGCCGCCTGGGAAACCGATTACGGGCAGGCGCAGAAGATAATCGAAGAGGCCGGTAAGTACGCCGGTAAACTGGCCGAGTCGCCAGAAACAATGTACGCCTGCCTTAAGGCACGCAGCGATCTGCAAAAGATGCTATCTCGCCTGTACCAATACGCTCACCTCAACAAAGACCTCGACAACCGGGTGTCAAAATACCAGGCACTCACCGAACGGGCCGCAGTGCTCTCCTCGCAGGCCGGAGCAGCGTTCGCATTTGTAGAGCCGGAGTTGCTGGCAATTGACGAAACCAAACTCAAAGAGATGGCAGGCAAGTTCGAGCGCACCGACGAATACGATTTCTACGTCAAAGAGCTTATTCGTTCCAAAGCGCATATCCGTTCGCAGGAAGTCGAGGAAGTGCTGGCAATGTCGGCCAACGTCGCGCGCGGAGCCGATTCGATCTTCACCATGCTCGATGATGCCGATATGAAGTATCCCTCGATCAAAGACGAAAACGGCGAAGAAGTCCAGCTTACCAAACAGCGGTTCGCCAAGTTCCAGGAGTCCTCGGACCGTCGCGTCCGCAAAGACTCCCACAACGGATTCTATGCTTCGTACAAAGACCATATCAATGCGTTAGGTGCGTCGCTCTCGGCCTCCGTAAACAAGGACGTCTTTTTCACCAAAGCACGGCATTACGATTCCTGCCTTCAAGCCGCACTCGACGGTGACAACATTCCGCTCGGAGTCTACCACTCGCTGATCAAAACGACCGAAAGCGACCTTGGCGGTTTGCACGGGTACACGGCGCTGCGCAAGCGACTGCTCAAACTCGACGAAATCCAACCGTACGACATGATCTGCCCGTTGTTCCCTGATGAAGCCTACGAGGTCAACTACGAGGACGCCGCGAAGGAAGTCATGGAAGCGGCCAAACCGCTCGGCGACAAGTACGCGAAGAATCTGAAGGCAGCATTCGACAGCCGCTGGGTCGACGTCTACGAAACCGAGGGCAAAGGCAGCGGCGCCTACAGCTACTCCACCTACACCGTGCATCCGTTTGTGCTGATGAACTACAACGACACCATCAACAACCTGTTCACCCTGGCACATGAGATGGGCCACGCGATGCACTCGCATCTGGCCAACAGCACGCAGCTTTATACCAAAGCCCGCTACTCGATTTTTGTCGCCGAGGTTGCCTCGACGCTCAACGAGGGGCTTCTGCTGCACTACCTGCTTGGCAAAGTGAAGGACACGCGACAGAAGCTGTTTTTGTTGAATCGCTCCATTGACAACACGGTCGGAACGTTCTTCCACCAGATCCTGTACGCACACTTTGAGCTTGCGATCCATGAGGAAGTGGAAAAAGGTGGCGCATTGTCACCGGATACGATGAACGAGTTGTGGGGTGATTTGACTCAGGCGTACTACGGACCGGAGATGGTGGTCGATGAATTCACGCCGATGAAATGGTCACGGATTCCGCATTTCTACAACATGTTTTATGTGTATCAGTACGCGACCTCGTACGCGGCGTCCCAGGCAATCTTGAAGAAATTCCTCGACGGGGAAGAGGGGATTATCGAGCGATATCTCGAAATGTTGTCTTCGGGCGGCAGGGACTACCCGATTGAACTGCTGAAGATCTGCGGTGTGGACATGGCGACCCCGGACCCGATCAAAGCGACGCTTGAGTTGTTCGCCGACCAGGTAGCCGAGATTGACAAGCTGACGAAGTAGCAAGATGTCGGGTTTCTCGCTCGCATGGCATGCGGAACTCTAAACCACGACCTACAGAAGTGAGAGAGCGACACGGGCAATCGAGTCACGCTGAGCCTGTCGAAGTGTGCATCGTTCGATTGCTCCTGAAATGAGTGGGGAAGCGATTTGAATATTGGGGATCCGTTCAGGTATATCCTGAGAAGGAGATGATAACATGAGTGGAGGCGCAGCAGCGGCAGCAGCGGCATATGCTATGGCCCGAGCAACAAAGGCTTCGGGGGCGATCGTGAGGGTGGAGCCGAGGGAGTTTCGGA
Source organism: uncultured candidate division Zixibacteria bacterium (assembly GCA_963664195.1). Lineage (GTDB taxonomy): Bacteria > Zixibacteria > MSB-5A5 > GN15 > FEB-12. Next base: position 1,330,513 of record OY760907.1, on the reverse strand, counting down.
AAATTCTGGACAAGACTGAGAATCCCTTGGTGGTAACGGCGGTCGGCGGTTTCATCAAGAAGAAGAACAAGTACCTTACCTCGTACAAAGGCCTGATTTTCTACTCCCAATCGGTGGATCGAATTTCGACTCCCTCCGGGACAGAGCTTGTTACGGCCGACAGAATCTGGATTCCGGATTGATCGGTACGATTAAACAACCCCCCGGGCTAGTTCGTCTTTAGAATGCCCTCTGGTAAGGGACGGTATGCAGGTGACTCGGGAGTTGCCGCAGCCATGGATGACTGATGGCCTGAAATGACAGCATGCGGGCGCCTCATGGAAATGGGGTGCCCGTTTGCCACTGGTGAGAAAAGCCACTAGTGCCCTACGTCCATTTGAATTCGCCGAGATCAATCCCGAAATGTTTCTTCACCAGCCGGTGAACTTCCTTGTTGAGCACTGTCTCCTCCGCATCGGAGAAATGGACGTACAGCTCAAGCGCAATATCACTAAACTTATCCATAACCGTGGGGTCGAAATGCTTGCCGGACCCCTCCTGCATCATCGCCATAGTCGCTTCAAACGGAATCCGTTTTTTGTACGGACGCTCCGAGGCAAGAGCGTCGAAAACGTCGACCACCGCAAAAATGCGCGCACCCATCGGGATGTCTTCCCCCTTGAGACCTTCGGGATACCCGGTGCCGTCGAAATGCTCGTGATGGTATTTTACGGTCGGGAGTGCGTCGATCAGCCATTTCACACCGTCGATGATGTGGGCACCTTTGTCCGGGTGCGAATGAACCAGTTTTCGTTCTTCTTCAGTGAGACCTGCCGGCTTGAGCAGAATGCTGTCGGAGATGCCGATCTTGCCCAGATCGTGGAGGAATGCGCCTTTAATGATCGACTGCATTTCATCGCGAGTGCAATCGAGAGCCTCGGCTAGATACGTGCAGTAGATCGTCACGCGAAGATTATGCTCGGAGGTCCCGGTGTCGCGCTGCGCGATAGCACCACCCAGCGCCTTGACCATCTGGAGGTTGCCCGAAAGCAGGGCGAACTCAACCGAGGCGGTCAGTTTCTGGATGACGGTATCGAGACTGGGCGTGTCTTTGAGTTCGTGTTCCGGGACACCGGGGACAGCCGAGGCCGGTTGAATTGAGCCGAGCAGGTATTCGTGGAGTTCCTGGATGATGAGGCTTGACACAAGCTGGCAGTAGTCGTCGAAAGAAAACTCCGGCGGTTTTTCGTACAGCAGATGGGCCATTTCTTTGGCGATGAGTTGTCGAAGGTGAGAGTCTTTGAGTCGCCGGGCGATACCATCTTTTATCTCTTGTTCGAGCATTTAGCCTCCCGTAGCGGGCATCCTTCTGAGCGCACCTCTACTCTGATATACGTGCAACGGCGGGGGCGAGTCAACAGTTCCTTTTTAGGGGGCTGGGGAAGCCGGAACGAATCCCCCCTCTAAGTGCAGTCAGGTGTCCCCACCTGACTGCAACCCTTCGATTGGTATTCCTCCAGTATGCTATTGCCTTCGGAGTCCACATTACATATATTGTGTGACTGGAGGGTCTTGCCTATGTCACGTGCAACCGTTGTTATTCTTGCTGCCGCTGCTCTGCTCATAGCCGGAGTGCTGGCTCTGGTCCTTTCTGGTTTTGTCTCGGAGTTAGCTACCGTATTGACGACACCCATCACGGAGAGCGATATCCTCCACGACGAGGGATTGGTCTTGTTCGAGCGGTACGAGGAGTCCGGCGACACGACGCTGCTGACCCGGGCTATCGAAAAGTACCGCCAGACTGACGAACTAAGTCCCAATGATCACGAACTCTTAAACAATTGGGGAATCTGCTACCGGGAACGGTACGAGACTACCGGCGATACGGCTTGGTTGACCATAGCTATTGAGAAGTACAAGAGAGCGTCCGAGCTGAAACCGGACTTCGCACTCCCTTACTACAATTGGGGCGTTGCCCTCGGACTGATGTACGACTATACTGGCGAAATGGTCTGGCTGGTGAACGCAGAAGCAATGTGCAAGAAGGCGACCATGTTGGATCCCGACAACCACGAAGCCTGGAGCAATTGGGGGACTGCGCAACACCGGGCGTTTCTCGCCATAGGCGACGCTGCGTGGTTGGACATGGCTTTGGAGAATTTTCAGAAGGCACTTGAAATCGAGCCGGGGGATGTCAACATACACAACGGTCTGAGCGAAGTCCTTCACAGCAAATATCTGGTGACAGGTAACTCAACGTATCTCAAGGAAGCAATTGAATACATCAAACAGGCGTGCAGTATCGACTCCGACAATGCGGAGATGCTCACCAACTGGGGCCTGCTTCTCGACGAGATGTTCAGGGCGACGCGCGAAACGGTCTGGCTAACCCGGGCAGAGGAAAAGTATCGGCGGGCGGTAGAGATAGATCCCGGAACCTGTTACGCCTACTACAACTGGGCGGGAAACCGCGGGCAGATGTTCGAGCTCACACAGGATACATCGTATCTTCGAGAGGCTTTTAACAAATACGAGACGGTGACTCGACTATTCCCGGACTTCCACGATGGGTTCTACAACTGGGGAGTCGCGCAGGGGCAGATGTACCTCGCCACAAACAACCCGGTTTGGCTGGAAAGATCCTGCGCTAATTTCGAGCGAGCGGTGGCAAAAGGGGCCCAATCTGCTTCCGCTTACTACAGCTGGGGATTGACTCTAGGGGAGTTATACGGTGCAAAGGGCGAACTTGCTTTGTTGGAGGAGGCCTGCGAGAAGTACGGTCATGCAACCGAGCTGGATCCGACCGGCCACCTTATGTTCCTACAATGGAGTGCGGTACTCGAGATGAGAGCTGAGAAAACGGGGAACAGGAAGCTTCTTGCCGACGCCAAGGAAAAGATTCTGCAGGCCGTCAATCTGGTGCCTGGGGCCCCCCTCTACAATATATCTCTCGCCCGCCTGGCCGCAAAAACCGGCGACAGGGCGACTATGCTGACGGCATTGAGAACGGCAATCGCCGGAGACCCCGCATTCTGCAAGCCCTTGGCTGCAAGAGACCAGACGTTCGACGTATACCGTAACGACCCGGAGTTTATGGAGATCATCAGGTAGAGCTAGGACGAGGCGGCGTAGGGGTCGTCGTGGCGGATTTGAAGACGGATCCGCCCTACAAGAGCTTAGGGGGAGTCATTCCTCTTCGGTACCCCGCCCAGAGCGAGCGAAGCGATGCCACTCGTGGCGATGCGTCGGGTGGGAGAATCTGAATCTCACCACGCCCCGGCGCGCGGGCGCAAGCAGTGCGGCACCAAGGCAAGAACAATCGAGTAGCGCACCCTTCGACAGGCTCAGGGTGACTCGATTGGTTTTACCGTCTCGTTTGGCTGGGTGACTTGACTGGTTTCCACTGCACATAAGATGTCAGTCCCGAAGACGGGGCTGACCAACAAGAGCTGGTTCCGACTTATATCCCACCCGAGGCACGGGTGGGCCACAAAACGACAGTACAATCCGTAATCCCCTCCCATTCTTCCTCCTCCCGTACAACATGAAAGCCCCTGCGAGGAAAGCTAAGCGGCTACGCCGCCCAAAAACTCTTTGCAAATGGCTCAATATTCGGCTAAATTAGGCGGCTATACACGATTGGATATTATAATGTTTGACCCACTTAAAGAATCTTTCTCGCTGCCAAAAGCCGAAGAAAAAGTCCTGGCGTTCTGGGATGAAAACGACGTCTTCCACAAAGCCGCCGAAGCCGCCAAAGATCGCCCGCATTTTGTCTTCTACGAAGGCCCCCCGACGGCCAACGGTCGGCCCGGCATCCATCACGTTATCTCGCGCACTGTCAAAGACTTAGTCTGTCGATATAAGGCCATGCAGGGGTTCCGCGTGGACCGCAAAGCCGGCTGGGATACCCACGGGCTCCCGGTTGAAATCGAAGTCGAAAAACAACTCAAACTCGAATCCAAAGCCAGAGTTGTCGAGTACGGCGTCGAAAACTTCAACCAGAAATGCCGCGAATCGGTTTTCAAGTACCTCAAAGAATGGAACGATATCACCCGTCGGATCGGATACTGGCTCGATCTCGACGACGCTTATATCACGCTGACCAACGATTATGTTGAATCGGTTTGGCACATTCTCAAGAATCTGTTCGACCGTGATCTCATCTATAAGGGCTATAAGACCGTCCCGTTCTGCCCGCGCTGTGGGACAGGGCTGTCCTCCCACGAGGTAGCGCAGGGCTATTCGATGGTGAAAGACCCGTCGATTTTTGTCAAGATGAAAGCTGCCGACGCTGATTTCAGCTATCTCGTCTGGACCACGACCCCCTGGACGCTCCCCTCGAATGCTGCTCTCTGCATGAAAGCGGACGCGGATTACGTGATGATCGAGCATGAGGATGAAAAACTCGTCCTCGCCGAGGCGTTGGTTCCGAAGCTGTTCGGCGATGATGTCGAAATCCTCGATCGCAAAAAAGGGAGTGAGTACGTCAAGCGTAAGTACGAGCCGCTCTTCGACTTCTACAAAGAATACGACGACAAAGCCTTCTATGTCATCACCGGCGATTTTGTTACGCTCGACGATGGCACCGGTATTGTTCATGTTGCTCCCGGGTTTGGTGCGGACGATTATGAGGTCGGTCAGAAATACGGCCTTCCGGTTCTCCAGGCGATCACGCCCAACGGTCTGTTCAAGGAAGTTGGCGGTAAATACGCCGGTATGTTCATCAAGGATGCCGACCCGCAGATCATCATCGATCTCAAAGCGGCCCGCAAGATGTTCAAAAAGGAGAAGTACGAGCACAACTACCCGTTCTGTTGGCGTTGCGATTCGCCGCTGATCTACATTGCTCGTGAGTCCTGGTATATCAAGACCACACAGTTCCGCGATCAGTTGATCAAAAACAACAACGCGATCAACTGGCACCCGGACGAAATCCGTACCGGTCGCATGCTCAACTGGCTGGAGAATAATGTCGATTGGGCGATCTCCCGCGAACGGTTCTGGGGCACGCCGCTTCCGATCTGGATCTGTGACGATGACAAGTGCGGCAAAAAACGGGCGGTCGGATCAATCGAGCAGCTTCGCAAAGAAGGAATCGACGTTCCTCCCGATGTTGACCTGCATAAGCCGATGGTGGACAACGTCAAACTGACTTGCGAGTGCGGCAGTACGATGACGCGTGTGCCGGAGCTTATCGATGTCTGGTTTGACTCGGGCGCGATGCCGTACGCTCAGTGGCACTATCCTTTTGAGAACAAAGACGTTTTCGATACCAAGTACCCGGCGGACTTCATCTCTGAAGCGGTCGACCAAACCCGTGGCTGGTTCTATTCTTTGCTGGCGATTTCGACCATGATGTTCGACAAGGAGCCGTTCAAGAACGTGATCGTCCTTGAGTTTATCCTGGACAAAGAAGGCAAAAAGATGTCCAAGCATAAGGGGAATGTGGTCGATCCGTTCAAGACTATCGACAAGTACGGGGCAGATCCCGTGCGCTGGTACCTCGTGTCGACCTCGAACCCCTGGTTGCCGACGAAATTTGACATGGCCGGTTTGCAGGAAGTCATCCGCAAGTATTTTGATACGCTCCGCAACACCTATTCGTTTTTTGCGATGTACGCCAATATCGATAAGGTAGTGGAGCGGGCATCTAAAGGCGAAATGACCGTCAAGGAATTCCTCGAAAGCAAAGCGGGTGAACCTGATACGTTTGACAAATGGATCGTGTCGCGATTCAACTCACTGGCAAAAGAAGTCACCAAAGGCTTCGACGCCTACGAACTGACCAAACCAGTGCGGGCGATTCAGCATTTCGTGATCGAGGAGCTGTCGAACTGGTACGTGAGGAATAACCGTCGCCGGTTCTGGGCGAAGGGTGACGACCCGTCAAAAATGCGTGCCTACTTGACTCTGCACCAGATGCTTGAGGGTGTTTGTCGCCTTGCGGCTCCGGTCAGTCCGATGATTTCGGAGTTGATCTGGCAGGAACTGATGTCCGGTAAGGCCGGATTGAATGGAGCACCATTGTCGGTTCACATGACCGATTTCCCGAAAGCGGACGAATCGTTGATCGACATCAATCTCGAAGAGACCATGGGGTTGGTTGAGAAGCTGGTCTCTCTGGGTCGGGCGGCACGAACGAGGATGAACCTCAAAGTCCGTCAGCCGCTATCGAAAATCATGGTCACTCTGCCGGTAAATGTGGAATTCGATGACCTCCTTGCGTATCAGGATATTATCCTCAAAGAGTTGAACGTCAAAGAGATCCTGTCGGCGGACAGTCTCGATGAATACATCACATACGGCGCCAAGTTGAATTTCAAGGCAGCCGGTCCAAAACTCGGCGGCAACGTCAAACAAGCGGCGGCGTTTGTGAATCAGTTGACCGGCGAGCAGGCCAAAAAGTTTGCCGAATCGGGCGAATTGGTGATCGAACCGCTTGGTTCCGACGTTGTTTTGACGACAGAAGAAGTAGAGATCATCCGTAACGAAAACGAGGGTGTAGCCGTTGAGTCCGATGGTCCGGTGGCGCTTGCATTGGTCACCATATTGACCGAAGAGCTTATCGCTGAGGGATTTGCACGGGAGCTGGTAAACAAGATCCAGAACGTGCGTAAGACCTCCGGGCTTGAAGTGACCGACAAAATCACTATCAAAGTGCTGGCGACCGAAAAGCTCCAAGCGGCTGTGTCGGCACACGAAGAGTTTGTGTGTAATGAAACCCTTGCGGAGTCCCTGGAGTTCATAGAGACGGGTCTGGACGGCTTGACAGATTGGGACATTAACGGAGAAAAAACGGCAATCGCAGTATATAAGGTCTGAACGGGAGACCGAGATGAAGCAGGAAGATCTGAAAAAGTTCGAAAAGCTGCTCTTAGATAAGAGAGTCGAATTGCTCAAGGAGATGGGAGTCATCAGCGAAAGGCACGGTAGCACGATCAAGGACGCCACCGGGGACCTATCCCACTACTCCTATCACATGGCTGATCAGGGCACGGACAATATGGAACGGGAAATGGCGTTCGCGTTTTCTTCCAAGTCCGAGCGGCTGGTTTACCACATCGAAGAAGCCTTGCGTCGAATCGAGGCCGGCACTTATGGAAAATGCCATTCCTGTGGCAAACAGATTCAGCGCCCGCGCCTGAAAGCTGTACCACATGCCCGCCTGTGCATTCAGTGTAAGTCTGAGGAAGAGGAAAAGAAGGCTGGCCGCGAAAAATCTTAAACTGTTGATATGGCCGTTCGTGATCGTGTTAGCGGTTGTCGCGGCAGATCAGATTACCAAGATGTGGGCGGTCGAATCACTGACCAACCAACCCTCTCTGCGGGTTCTCGGAGATTTCCTCCGATTCACTCTCGTGTACAATCAGGGGGGGGCGATGGGCACCCAGCTCGGGTCCTCGACATATTATCTCGTGATGGCGCTTCTGGTTCTCCCGTTTTTGCTGCTGTTTATCTATCGAAATCGCGATCATCGGGTTATTGCGCTGCCCCTGTCGTTCATAGCGGGTGGTGCACTCGGTAACCTCATAGATCGTATCAATATCGGACAGGTTGTCGACTTCATTGATGTGGATTTCTGGGACGTCGACATAATGGGATACAAGCTCGAACGATTCTGGATATTCAATGTCGCCGATGCGGCTATCAGTTGTGCGATTGTGTTTATGATTGTGTATGTCTTTTTCTTCCAGAAACACGACCAATCGAGTGATGATTCGAGTACGGGCGAATTGCCCGAAACGACGGAACCGTAAGCAGTTGACGCTCGACGGACACTCTCGGAGACTCCCATAAAACCGCTTTTCATTTCCTCTGCATCTTGTATATTGCTTGCGCTGTGCTATCATGGTTGCAGCAAGAGAGTTTTATGACGCTTATCAGGCCTGTGGGCCAGAGGTAATATATGGTTACAAAAGATGCCGTAATGAAAGTCCTTGGCGGGATCAACGACCCCGAGCTGGGCAAGCCGTTCACCGAGCTTGACATGGTTAAGTCTGTGGAAATCGACGGTGGCACGGTGACAGTAGCAATCACCCTGACCGTTCCGGGTTGTCCGCTGAAGAAGCGCATCACCGACGACATTGTCAACGGTGTGCGTGCGATCGAGGGTGTCCAGATAGTCAAAGTCGAGTTCGACGTTATGACTGATGAGCAGCGCAACAAGCTCAAGGAGAAACTGGGCATGAGCAGTGCTCCAGGTGCGGAGCCTCGCTCGGCTGATTTTGCCAAACGTTTCATCGCTGTTTCATCCGGTAAGGGCGGTGTGGGTAAGTCCACCGTAACCACAAACCTCGCCGTTGCGTTGGCCAAAATGGGAAAGAAGGTCGGTCTGCTCGATGCTGATGTCTACGGATTCTCCATTCCGCGCATGCTTGGTGTATCCGGCGAACCGACCGGTATCGACGACAAGCTCGTGCCGCTTCGCCGCGGGGACAACCTTCAGGTCGTGTCGATGGGTTTTTTCGTTAAGGAGGATGAACCCGTTATCTGGCGCGGACCTTTGCTTCACAAAGCGATTAACCAGTTCATCTCCGATGTGATGTGGGATGACCTTGATTATCTATTTCTGGATCTTCCCCCGGGCACCGGTGACGTGACGTTGACAATCGCACAGGCTATTCCGACAGCGGAGTTGTTGGTCATCACAACGCCGCAGGCAACCGCTACACATGTGGCAGGTCGCGTGGCCAAATTGGCGGAACGTACGAAGATGAAGGTGATCGGTGTGGTTGAAAACATGGCCTACTATGATCACGATGGTCAGCGCGACTATATTTTCGGCAAGGACGGCGGCAAAGATCTGGCCGGGCGACTTGGTGTGGACATGCTTGGCGAGATTCCGTTGATGACGTCGATCCGCGAGGGTGCTGATTCCGGCAAGCCGGTTGCGGAAGACGGGGATGAGTTCCAGGTAAAGACATTCCGGGATATCGCACAGAAGATAGATGACATGGAGTAGCGATAAGCCCTTGCTGCAACGCCCCCTGCGCATAATGCGAATTTAATATAGTCGGTCACACGCGGCTGACTGATAGCTTCTGCTTTTTTGTCATCGGCATAACAGCCCACAAAGCAAGCAGTTCAGAAATTTCTGTATAAAAAGCAGGCGCGCGCTTGACGGCGGATCGGCTATCTGATATTTATACCTATGAATGCTATTGACCCCCGACATGTGAACAACTTGTTGATAAACCACCAGGTTTATGCGTGTGGCTGTTGCCTCACAACATGTTACCGGTTTCTGTTTTAGCCCGAATTGTTGATAAGATTGTGGACAGAATGTCGTTAAACTTCAGCTTTCGATCTATCGCGACCATCGGTCAATAACTTAGCTAAATGTGGAAATGTTGATTGTATTAAGACGAACGGGGATGCGACTTGATACCTAATATTATTGGTAATTCGCAACAATGGGAAGACTGCTTGGTCTATATGAGTCGACGACTCAAGCAGCAGTCTTTCAACACTTGGCTGAAACCGACGAAGGGGGAGCCAAGTGACAACGGCGAGTTTAAGATCGCCGTACCCAATCAGTTCGTTGCTGATTGGATTCAGGACCATTTTCTCGATCTCGTCCATGAAGCCTTTGTAGAGGTCACCGGCGAACGGCAGGAAATAGTGTACGTCATAACAGGGCAAACGGAGGACGACGAGCAGACGGCGCTGCCGCTGGATAGTCCGACTCCAATTGTCAACGTGCGTCAGGTAATGCCAGCCACGAATCATAACCTGAGTGAGCGTTACCGGTTTGACACGCTTGTTGTGGGTGATTTTAACCAGTTCCCGTGTGCCGCCTCAAAGGTGGTTGCCGAAGCGCCCGGGATGAATAAGTACAACCCGCTGTATATCTACGGTGGCACCGGACTCGGCAAAACACACATCGTTCAGGCTATCGGGCACGAGATTCTCGAACAGTATCCGACCAAGCGGGTGATGTATGCGTCGTCAGAGAAGTTCACCTCGGATTTCATCAGCGCTATCTCTGACCGCTCTATTGCGGACTTCACACGCTTCTACCGGGACGTCGATGTACTTATCATCGATGACATCCAGTTCTTCACCGGCAAGGAAGGAACGCAGGAGCAGTTCTTCCATACCTTCAATGCCCTTTATCACGCCGGTAAACAGATCATTCTAACTTCGGATCGCGCCCCGAGGGACATCAAGGGGTTAGAAGAACGACTGCTATCTCGGTTCTCCTGGGGACTCGTGACCGACCTTCAAGCACCGGACTTGGAAAACCGCACGGCCATTCTCTATAAGAAACTCGAGTCTGAAGGTATTACGCTTTCGGAGGATGTTGCAAGGTATATTGCCGATGTGGTCACGACCAACGTGCGTGAGCTTGAGGGGGCGCTCAATCGTCTGCTGGCGTATGCTTCGTTAAAGAAAGTGCCGCTGAACGTTGAATTAGCCCAGAGAGTCCTTTCTGATACGGTTGGGACGAAGAAGAAGGAACTGAGCATTTCGTCGATTCAGCGCAAGACCGCCGAACATTTCAAGGTGGATCCGCAGTTAATGACGGCCAAGAAAAAGACTGCCATAGTGGCGCTGGCGCGCCAGGTAGCCATGTATCTTTCGCGATCTCTTACGGAGAATTCACTGAAAGTAATCGGTGGTGAGTTTGGTGGCAGGGATCATTCTACTGTGATTCATGCGTGTGATTTGGTAGCCCGGAAGATGTCGACCGACCCGACGTTCCGCGAGAAAATAGACAAGATATCGGCTGCACTTCTCTACTAGATGACTGTGGAGAACTGTGTGGAGTGTTGTGTGGACAGGATCATCAGCCGTTTTTATGTAGATATCCTGCCGGATTTGTTGATAGATGAGAGCGTGACTGTTGAGTATGTGTGAATTGGTAATAGAAGTTAAGTATCTGTGTGACAAGAGGAAAAGTTGCTTTCAGCAGCGTTGTTTGGCGCTTGTGCACATGTCAACAGAACCTATTACTATTGCTTTTTAGATATATACTTGTTTTGTTAAGAAGTAGAATGTTAACATGCTTCGTACTGGAGAGAGAGAATAGATGAAATTCTCATTACCGAAATCAAAACTTGCCGGTTGTCTGCAATCTGTCCTGCAAGTAGTCCCCACGAAATCGACATTACCTATTCTGACCAATGTGCTGATCGAGGCTCTCGACGGCAAGCTAAAGATCTCTGCCACCGATCTTGACATGTCGATCACAGGGACGGTGGTGTGTGATGTTGTCAAAAAAGGATCGGTCGCTCTGCCGGCTCGGATCCTGTTTGACATTGTCAAAGAATTGCCCGAGGCTGATATCACTATTGAATCCGTGAACTCGCGGGTCGAGGTTAAGATAGCCAACGGTTCTTACAAAATAGCTTCGGTCTCTCCTGATGATTTTCCGAAACTTCCGGCGGTCAATACTAAGAAGGAAATCAAGATCAACGGCGGCGATTTTGTGGCCATGATCAGAAAGACAACTTTCGCCTGTTCTACCGATGAAACCCGTCCGGCGCTCAACGGTATCCTCTGGCAGACCAAAGGTGACAAGATGCAGATGGTTGCCACCGATGGACATCGTCTGGCGAAGGCCGCGGTGGACAATCCGAAATTGAAGGGATTGAACGAAGATATCATCGTGCCGCCGAAGGTTTTGAACTTGATTCCCAAATTCTCTGAGAGTGGGATTGGTGAGATTGGGATTATCTTTGGTGAAAACAATATCATCTTTAATCTGGGTGACACAATCCTCACCTCGCGTTTGATTGAGGGCCCATATCCGAATTTCGAGCAGGTTATTCCGACCAAAAACGACAAGAAGATGCAGGTCTCAAAGGCTGATCTCGGTGGTGCTGTGAGGCGTGTGTCGATTCTCTCCAATGCGCTTACACATCAGGTGAAGTTTGGATTGAAGAAATCGAAACTGACGCTCTCGACCAGCAACGCGGATGTTGGCGGTGAAGGTGTCGAGGAGATTGGATGCGATTTTGAAGGGGATGCGGTAGAGATCGGCTATAACGCCACATATGTCTCGGAGATTCTCGGCAAGATCGATAGCGATGATGTCGTATTCGAGTTGTCTTCTCCTGTGGCCGCCGGTCTGGTGTACAGTACCGAGGTCTCCAAAGAAGATTTCCTCTGCCTGATCATGCCGCTGCGGCTTGCGGAGTAAAACTGCCTGAACACAATTTCAGAATGGCAGGTGTGATTACATCTGCCATTTTTCTTTTCCGATAGAATATGTTAGTACAATCTCTGTCAGTAACCGGATTTAGAAATATCTCTTCATTGCAGACTGGATTCGCGCCCGGCGTGAATATCTTCTACGGCAATAACGGGTCCGGTAAAACCAACCTGTTGGAATCAATCTTCACACTCTGCCTGGGAAGGTCTCAGAGGGGCGCAGCCGACAGTATATTGATCCAGGACGGGGCTGAAGTGTACCGACTGGAGGGACGCGTTGAAACGGCTCGACGCGCGCTTCCGGTGGCAGTAGCGTATCAGAAGGGCTGGCGGAAGAAGATTACCATCGATGGGGTCCCATCGAAAGCAACCGAGCTGTACGATCAGTTTTGCGCTGTGGCTTCGGGACCGGAAGACAGCGATATTCTCTCGGGATCACCAGCAGTTAGAAGGTTATTCATTGATATTTATCTGTCACAACTATCACGGAGATATATCTCTGATCTGACGGATTACCAGAAGGCGATCGCACAGAAAAACGCAGCACTCAAAAAAGAGATGGATCCTAGTCCGTTTGACCCGCTGGTAGTCTCGCACGGATCAAAGATCATAGCGGCCCGTCATAAATTTCTGGGCAGTCTGAGACCTCTGACGGAGAATCACTATCGGGAAATCAGCCGGGGGGAAGAACTACAAATGGAGTACAAGCCGAAGATAGCGGTTGAATCGGACACCTGCGAAGAGAGTGAGATCAAAGAGGCGTTTGAGTTGGCCCTGGAAGAAAACAAATTCAAAGAGCAGGTGCTAAAGACATCCGTTGTCGGTCCGCACCGGGATGACGTACTCTTTGAGGTTGGCGGACTGGCGGCGCGCTCGCACGGTTCCCAGGGACAATGGCGGACGGCTGCGGTATCACTGAAGCTGGCCGTGTACGAGTTGCTGAAGGAAAAGCGGTCCACCGCGCCGATTCTGCTGCTGGATGAGATTTTCGCAGAACTTGACACCGGCCGGACGGAGCGCCTGATGGAGTTGTTCTCGCAGTCGGATCAGATTTTTTTGACGACCGCGATTGATCCTCCTCAATCCTTGATTGATACTGCCCGCAAGTTTAGAATAGTCGGGGGCGCAATAGAGGGTATTGATTGATGGCCGGGCTTGTACTCAAAGACGTATCAAAGCGGTTCGACGGGACGAGAGTCCTGCGAGAGATCTCGCTCGAATTGGAAGCGGGGGAGCTGCTCGTTTTGTTGGGACCTTCGGGCTGCGGCAAGTCAACGTTGCTGAGAATCATCGCCGGACTCGAAGAAGGGGATTCGGGCGAAGTGCATATCGATGGCAAACGGGTGGACCGCCTTCGCCCGCGTGATCGGAATGTGGCGATGGTGTTTCAGAACTACTCGTTGTATCCGCACATGACGGTGGCAAAGAATCTGGCATTTCCGTTGAAGGCAGCCAAAGTCCAGAAGGCCGAAATCGACGAGCGCGTGCAGGGCGTGGCCGATATGCTTGATCTCGGCAACCGCCTGAAGGACCGGCCCGGTCAACTCTCCGGCGGACAGCGTCAGCGGGTGGCTCTCGGACGGGCGATAATCAGGGAGCCCTCGATTTTTCTTCTAGATGAGCCGTTGTCAAATCTCGACGCTGACCTTCGTGTCCGTATGCGCCAGGAGATTGTCAGCATTCAACGCAAGCTCAACAAGACGATGGTCCACGTGACACACGATCAGACCGAAGCGCTCTCTATGGCGGACCGTATTGCCCTGTTGAACGAGGGACACATAGAACAACTCGGGACACCAAAGGATTTGTACAACCGTCCGGCAAGTCTGTTTGTGGCGAAGTTTATCGGGTTGCCGAAGATCAACGTGATTGAGGCCGAGATCGACGGTGACCGGTTGATTCCGTTCGGGACGCTGGTGATGGACTATATAAAGGAAGCGGCTGGCGGGGAGAAATGCACGGTGGGTTTGCGCCCGGAATCGATTTCGATAGCGGGCGACGGAGATTATCACGGCACCGTGGAATCGTGCGAGTATCTCGGGGATCACTACGAGGTTGCGGTGAAGTATCAGGATCATCTGTTGACGGCGATATCGGTTTCAGCCTCACCCGAGCCGGGCAAAGAGATCCGGTTCAGCATCGACAAGAGCGCGATGCAGTATTTTGATTCGGTGACCGGTCGGAATCTGTCGTTGGAGGATTAAGGTTTCCGCTGGCACTTGGGGCAGTAATGCGCGGAACGTGAGCCGATTTTCTCACGAACAATCTCACGTCCGCAACGCTCACACGGGGCCCCTTCAAGGCCGTACGCTTTCAAATAGTCCTGAAACGATCCCGGTTGACCGTTGACGCCGGAATACGTATCGACCGACGTTCCCGCCAGACTGATTGCCTTCTTCAACAGATACTGTATGTGCCCGTGGAGTTCGACCAGCTTCTTGCGGGAGATCGAGTTCGTCAGCCGCTTGGGATGAAGGCGGGAGAGGAAAAGGGATTCATCGGCGTAGATATTGCCAAGTCCCGCGATGAACGTTTGATCCATCAGGGCGGGTTTTATCATTCTCCCACGTCTATGGCAAAGCTCCGCAAAATCACCGCCGGTGATTTCCAGAGGTTCGGGGCCGAGTGAGGCCAATCCCTGTTGTTCCCATAGTTCATCGTTGGTGAAAAGGCGCAAACGCCCGAAACGACGGTAGTCGTTGAATCGGATATGGCAGGCGTCATCGTCGCTCTTGTTGGGGGCCAGATCGAAAACAACGAGGTCGTGTTTATGGCGAGGGGTGTCGGAGTCAATATACCGGAACTTGCCGGTCATTTTAAGATGCGCCCAAAGAGTGATATTGCCGGAGAGAGCGATCAGGATATTTTTACCCCGGCGTGTGATATCCAGAACCTGGCGGTCAGCCAGAATGTTTTCAAACGACTGCTTGCCGAAGGAATCCCCCACTACCACCATCGAGACCGGCGCACGGTTATCTATGGAGGTGAAACGTCTTCCTTTGAGGACTTCGCGAAGCCCCCTGACCACCGTTTCTACTTCGGGGAGTTCCGGCATCCGTTACCCGTGAGAAACGAAAGGGGCCTAGCCATTCTGGCGTTTCTGGTAGTCCTCGATAGCGGCGCGGATAGCATCCGGGGCGAGAGCCGAGCAGTGGACTTTCTTTTCCGGGAGGCCCTCGAGATGATTGGCGACATCGTCGCGGGTCATAGCGAGAGCTTCCTCGATAGTCTTTCCGACTACCATCTCCGAGGCCGCCGAACTTGAAGCGATCGCAGCGGCGCAACCGAACGTTTTGTACTTAATATCAGATATGCGGCCTTCGCTGACTTTAATGAACACCTTCATCATATCGCCACAGGTCGCGTTGCCGACGGTTCCGACCCCGTCCGGATTTTCCATATCTCCGGTATTGCGCGGATTCTGGAAATGGTCCATAACAATGAGATTATACATAGGCGGACATTATACACAAAAGGGGAGAAAAACGCAAATCGACGGCGTCAGGTGGATGTGGCATTTGCAACCCTACTTCCTTACTACCGTTACCTCGCCGGCGATAATGGGAAAGCGGCCCTCGTCGGTCTGAAGAATCAAACGGCCTTCCACGTCGATATCCTCGACCGTCCCCGTTCGCTGCTTCTTGCCGCTGCTGACCGTGATCTCGCGTCCGATCAACGAGGAAAACCCGCGTATCCTATCATGAGACTTCGCCAGGCGGTGTTCAAGATACAGATCAAACTCGGACTCGAATTGCCGTAAGAACGATTGCAGGACATCGACACGGCGCAATTCATGTCCGCATTCGCGTCGAAGCGAGGTGGCATGGGGCTGAAGTTCGGGCGGAAAATCCTCAAACCGCTGATTAACGTTGATTCCGACGCCGACCACGAGATGGTTGATTTTGTCCCGGTCGGCGGACAGTTCTGTGAGAATGCCGGAGACTTTCCGTCCGCGTATGTGAATGTCGTTTGGCCATTTGAGTCGGATCTGATCCGGCAGAAGCACAGTCAACGAATCAGCCAGGGCGACTGCAGTCATAATCGACACACCCGGAGCATCGGCGGGGAGGAAATCAGGGCGAAGAACTAACGAGACATAAATCGCAGAGCCGGGGGGAGAGTACCATTCGCGCCCGAGCCTGCCGCGTCCCCTGGTTTGTTCCTCAGCGGTGATGACGGTGCCGTGTTCGGCGCCTGCCTGGGCGGCCTCGGCGGCAAGGTCGTTGGTTGATTTTGCGCTGCCGTGAGTGACCAGGTTTTTGCCCAGCCATTTGGTGCCGAGGCGGTAGCCGATTTCAGTCGCGGTGAGCGAATCGGGGGCTTTGATGAATGCAACGCGGCCCGACCCGTCAGTTTTGAGTTCGTATCCCCATTGGGCGGCTGTTTCGAGTGCTGACTGCAAGGTCTCGTCGTTGGTCTTCAGGGCGGTCAGGAGCGTTTCTCGCTCGAAGAATTCCTTTGGTTTTGGGCGCGTCAGAAGAATCAGGTCATCGGCGATTTTCTCTAATTCAACGAGATTCATCGCGCTATTCCTTGATCCGGAGAGAGAAATCAGAGCAGGGGGCCGAATGCGTAACCGCGCCGACCGAGATGAAATCCACGCCCGAGGCGGCAATATCGGCGATGTTCTCTTTCGTGACGTTGCCCGACGCTTCGAGTTCAACATTCGCGTCGATCTCGCGGGCGACCGCTACGAGTTGCTTGAGCGATTTTGGGGATTGATTGTCGAGCAGGAGTCGATCCACACCGGATTCGATTGCCTCGCGGAGCTGGTATTCGTTCTCGATTTCGACTTCGATCTTGATTTCATTGGCATCGGACTGGAACTGATGCCGGAAATCAGCGGTGGCAATATACTCACGGGTGCGGGCAACGGCGTTTTTGATTGAACCGGCGCTGGCGATATGGTTGTCTTTGATCAGGATCATATCGTACAGTCCGATGCGGTGATTAATCCCGCCGCCGTGGAGCACGGCCCGTTTTTCGAGATGTCGGAGGCCGGGGATCGTTTTGCGCGTGTCAAGCAGTCGTGTATCATTGCCGCCACCTTTTTTGATGAGATCAACGAGTTGACCGGCGAGCGTGGCAACTCCGCTCAGATGTCCAAGGAAATTCAGCGCCACCCGTTCAGAGGCAAGGACAGACAGGTTGAAACCGTCGATCTCGGCGATAACCGTACCCGGCTCGAACCGGTCGCCGTCTCTCTTGAGAAACTTTACGTTGTTGGCGGAATCGACAATATCAAACGTCAGCAGGGCGGGTTCCACTCCGGACAGCACCCCGGTTGATTTAGCGACAATCGCAGCCGCAACAGGCCCCGGTTCAAGACAGGCCAACGAGGTGAGGTCACCTTTGCCGACATCCTCGTAGAGAGCGGTTTTGACAAGTTCCAGCATCGATTTCTGATAGGCGTCCATGGGTACCGTCCTGTCTGCCGCTTGTTGTAAGCGATCGTTGGCATATTGACTTGTTCCCCCTATATTAACAGGATGGCAGTGATACGGAAACAGAAAAGCACTCGCGGAGTGCCCGTTTCCTCCGATGTGTGCATTGGGGGATCCGCTAGGCAAAGCACGTCTCCGAAGCAGAAGGTGATTGCGGTAATTGGCTACGGTTCGCAGGGGCGGGCGCTGGTGCTGAACTTTTGCGATTCGGGATATCGCGTCATAGTCGGAGTTCGGTCGCGCTCGAAATCACGACTGATCGCCAAACGTGACGGGATAGCCGAGATTATGACCGTGAGTAAGGCGGTCGCCGCTGCTGAT
This sequence comes from uncultured candidate division Zixibacteria bacterium, assembly GCA_963664195.1. GTDB lineage: Bacteria > Zixibacteria > MSB-5A5 > GN15 > FEB-12. Next base: position 1,312,610 of record OY760907.1, on the reverse strand, counting down.
ATCGTCGTGTTTGCGTTTCCGGATCATCTCCACGGTAGGGTGTTTACGCGGGACATTTCGCCGAATCTCAAGAATAATGCCACCCTTCTGCTGTTGCACGGTACCTCGGTGCATTTTGGATTTGTGGTGCCGCCGGATGATTGCGATGTCATCCTGGTAGCTCCCCATGCTCCGGGAGTAGCGGTGCGAGAAGCGTATCTCGGAGATCAACAGCTATCCGCCTTCTATTCTGTTTATCAGAATAGAACCGGGAAAGCCGCGCAGACGGCGTTTGCCCTGGCGAAAGCGGCCGGGTTCAAGCGGAAAAATCTCATCAAGACGACGTTTGAGCACGAGGCGGTGGGGGATTTGTTTGGTGAACAGGCGGTTTTGTGTGGCGGGCTGGCGATGCTGATCAAGACGGGATTCGAAGTTTTGGTCGAGCGTGGACTGAAGCCGGAGAACGCGTATCTCGAAGTTGCGTACCAGCTTGATTTGATAATCGATTTGATCAAGCGATACGGGATCGAGGGGATGTTCTCCCGCATTTCTGTAGCGGCGCGGTACGGTTCGCTCAAGGCCGGGCCGGAGATTATAAACGCCGGGACAAAAAAACGGATGGAGCGGCTTGCCTCTCGAATCGAATCCGGCAAGTTCCCAAACGAGCTAAACTGTCTCACTGACGACCAAATCACTCAACTCAATACAGCGCTTAAGGGTCTGACCGATCCACGATTGGAGAGGGCCGCCCGCAAGTTCGCCCGTTCGAAGAAATAGTCATCGAGACAGCAGAATTCACCTGTCGCGTGCCACTTTCATGGTGACCATGAGGGTGTTCTTCAGTCGACAGTAGCAATCTCCAGGTTCAAGAGCACCCTCAAACTCCGCACAAGTCAGCCGGTCGGTCGATTGCATGAGTCGTTTGAGGGTGGCACTCGGAGAGACAGCGTCAGTGCGCCCGTCGAAAGCAAGAATTCGACAGTGTCGTCTTCTCCATGACATCAGCGTGACAACTCCGGTCTCCATAATCCTTATATCGATATCGCTTAGCAACATACCGGGAAGAAGGAGCTATGAAAACTCTACTGCTAATTACTCTGATAGTGTGCTGTCTCACCGTCGGCACTATGGCCGAGACGCTGACCGGAACAGTCCGCTCGGCGGTCGATGATCAGCCGCTCGTGGGAGCGACCGTTTCCGTGAATGACGGCGCCGTGCTGTTACAGACCGATGACAACGGCGAGTTTACCGCCAAGGATATCGACGGGCCGATCAGTGTGACGGTCAGTCATGTCGGTTATGCAACCGTGGCGAATACAAGAATGGCCCCCGGTCTGGACAATATCATCTTCCTCCAGATTTCGATGTCGCAGCTCAACACCATTGTAGTAACGGCCAATCGGTACGAGAAGGCGGCCTATAAGGTCGCTCAGCCAATAACCGCGGCGAACTCGGAGCAGATCGAGTCCAAGGGACACACGATAGTGTCCGACATCATCCGCGACTTCCCTGGGATGGATATGAACGACGCTGGCCCGTTCCGCGCGCGTCCGGTTATTCGCGGGTTGTACGGCACACGTATTCTGGTGCTGGTCGACGGTGAGCGGCTAAATGATCAGCGCGATGTATCTGACTTCGCTGGAGTCTCCATGTCGCTTGTCGACCCGAGCGAAATCGAGCGGGTAGAAGTAGTCAACGGCCCGTCCTCGGTTCTGTACGGCTCGGATGCCATGGCCGGTGTGATCAACATCATTACGAAGAAGAACGACTTCAACGGTGAACCGACGCCGTTTGCGAAGTACAGCGGCCGCTACTCCACAGCGGACGAACAGCATTCCAACAGAATAGACCTCGGAGTAAAGGCCAAGCGCATCTCGGCATCGGTGGGGATTCAGTACCGTGAGGCGCGCAAGGACTACTCCCCGCCGGATGACTGGCAGTCTGAGGATGGTCGCTACTCGGTGTTTCGTCCGGAGTTCTACGACAGCCTGAACGCGGCGCAGGGGACAAACTTCTCGCGGGACCGTCTGGCCAACTCCGAGGCGCGAGTGAACAACTACGACGCCAAGTTCGGTTACAAGATTTCGAACAAGCACCGTCTGGATCTCGACTTTGGCGCTTTCCGGGCAAACGATATCGGCTACCCCGGTGTTCCGAACGTGGCCACGCCGTTCCTGTTTTTCTATCCTAACCATGACCGGGACAATTTCGCGATTAGCTATACCGGCAACGGCATCACCAAGCGCATGGCACGGATGGAAGCCCGGTTGTACTACGAGAAAATCTCGAAGGAATTCCTGACCGATTTCCTCGACGGTATTCTGATCAACATGGGGCCCGGAGGATCAATCAATCCGCTGTCGTCGATTAACGAAACGGAGGTAACCAAGATTGGTCTCAATTTCCAGGAGCTGTACCAGTTCTCTGAGAAGACGACGGTGACGTTTGGCATTGACAGCTACATGGAGAAGATCGACGGTCAGGTGACTTCGATGACAGAGATGTCTGGTCCGGTAGGAGACCTTCCCCCCGGCATGTCCAAGATCGTTACCGAGACGGGGTCCTCGGTTCCGAAGAACCGCTGGTATTCGGCCGGGTTGTATGCCGCGTCGGAACTCAAACTTGACAAGATGCAACTGACTGCAGGTACGCGCCTTGATCACTTCACAGTCAACACGGAGGAAACTCCGGGGTATGTGGACAGTGACGGCGACGGTGCCCCGCTGCCGACTGAAGACGAATCCTACACAGCGATGAACGGATCAGTGGGGGCAGTGTATCCACTCGGTGAGGGTATCAACGCCGTGTCCAATGTCGGGACTGCCTACCGCGTGCCGAATGTGGTTGAGCGTTTCTACTACGGGTCCGCATCGAATCGTGAAACGCGCCCGAATCCGGACATCAAGCCGGAGCGCTCGGTAACAATTGATGCCGGTTTCAAGGCTGTGCATCCGCAGGTGAATTACTCGCTGATAGGATTCTGGAGCGACTACAACGACTTTACCCAGTTGCAGAATTTTCAGACTCTTCCGCCCTCACATCCGGGTGGTGATTCGACACGGCTCTGGCGGTACGAAAACGTCGAGGATGTCAACATCTACGGTATAGAGACCATGATCGAGGCTAATCTGTACAACGGTGTGTACGGAAGTCTCTCCTTCACATATCAGCATGGTCAGAACAAAACCGATGATCAGCCGTTGTTTGTCTCGCCGATCAAGACGACGCTCTCGGCCGGATACCGTCACAGTCAGCACGGCCTGTTCGGCGAGTTCACATTGCGTCGTGTGGAAGATCAGGACCGCATTCCGGACGTGGCCGCGCTTGATGATATTGCGACGAAAGGGTTTACGGTTGTCAGCGCAACTGCCGGTGTGACGTTGTATAAGAATGTTCGGTTGTCGATTTCCGGCAACAATCTATTCGACGAAGTGTATTCGGAGCCGTTCAACGGTCGCAACCCGGACAATCCGATTCCAGAGGCGGGACGCAGCTTCGTATTCAGTCTAAATTCTAGTATCTAGCACGGATGCCTCTGATATCCAGGGACAGTGGGCCTCCGGCGTGAAAGCGTTCGGGGGCCGTTTTTTGTCTGTTCGACAGATTCTGTCTGACCTGTGAAACGAGCGAGCAGGGGGAGTGCGAATTGGTCTGTTCAAAAACTGAACACTGTTGCACAGGCGGACGGGTCCGCCGGTAGTCTTAGCGAGTAAACTTGGTTCGGCCAACTACTTACGAGAGAGCGTGGCAACTCGTCGTGAGGGCACAGGGTTTGCTTGACGTGTAGCAACAATACGACCCACAAAAATACCACTGTATTGTTAGACCACTTGCCCCTGACTGACCATCAGGGGCTTTTTTTGTGGCACGGGTGTCGCCCCGCCTCTTCAGGCTCATAACCTACAGAGCGGCCGTGATTAAAAGAGTTGACGCTGAAAAGCGGGCTCCGTAGATTCGAACCACTTATGAAATCAAAACTTACCGCAATTGCGACAGTGGGCGCCGTGGTTCTGTTCGCCCTCGCTGCCTACTCCCTGTGGGATGTATTCCGTGAGCGCACGACTCCGGAGCTACTCGCTGAAATCATTCATCTTGAGGATCAACGGACTCTGGACACCGACCTGGAAGCGTTTCTTGAGCATGACTCGGTCGAGGTCCGCAAGCGTGCCATCCTGGCAGTGGGTCGTATAGGCGGGGTCGAGGCAGGCCCTTTGCTGATGAAGATGGTCAACGATCCTGAAATCCGTGTTGCCGGTACGGCTGCGTTCGGGATAGGGTTGACCGGGCAGAAAGAGCTCGCGATGCCGCTCCTTGCGGCAGCACAGAACCTCCCGGCGAGTATCACGGCCAAGGCTGTGGAAGCTGCCGGTCGGTTGGCAGACTCGACTATGCCTGAAGTTGCCAATGAACTGGTCAGTTACCTTGTGCATCCGGCGCCGGAAGTTCGTGTCTCGGCCTGCCTTGCGCTGCTTAATGCCAATGCCCGGCGGACTGCGGAGCAATTGATTCCGTTCATTGAGGCTGAAAAAGACAAGTCCGCATCGTTGGCGGCGTTGTACACGCTGTCCCGGCTTCAGATAGAAAAAGCCGCCGATGTGTTCATCCGCTACCAGACCGACCCCGACCCGCATGCCCGCATGTTGGCCCTGGCAGGATTGGCGCGGTCGACCTCCCCCGATGCCGAACGGCTGCTGGCCCTGTCGCTAAACGACAGTGACAATCGAGTGGTGGCGCAGGCCGTTGCCGGACTTCGCGTGCTCGGCGGCAACCGGGCAGGGGATTACCTCTCTGCCAAGTTGCGACGCACTACTGACGAGAAGCTAATCGTGAGTATTCTGAACGCCCTACAGGCACTCGAAAGCAATCTGTCGGCAGAGGATGCAAGAATGCACGTGCGGTCCGGTGTGAGCGATAACATCGTCGCGGCTTCCGTGACCTACCTTGCTGCGGTCCAGAAGGATCGGGCGGTTGCGTTGATCGATTCCGTTCTCAACGGAAAGCCGGTGGCGCAGGTCAGGGCTGCCTGTGCCGACGCGCTGGGACTGGTTAATGAAACCAGCGTGATCTCCAGAGTGGCGGTATTGTTTAGCGACGAGGACCCGATGGTTCGGGGGAGTGCGTTCGAAGTGCTGGTGACGCTCGACTCGACTAATCTGGATTTCTACATTCAGAAAGGATTGGTCGACCCGGATCCGATTCCGGTGGTACTGGCCCTGAACCAGATATCGACCCACAAGCTGACGGCATACCTTCCGGATATTGAGGCCATGATCAATCTCGGGGGCGGGATCGACATTGATATTCGTCGTTCGCTGGTAGAGGCGGTCGGCGAGTTGTACGAAAAGGCTGGCAGTGACAGTGTCATGACGGCTCTGCTGATCAAGGAACTGTTCGATCCGGATTACATCGTCCGCCGAGAGGCTGCCGCCATGTACAAGGCCAAGAGCGGACAGAACCGTGACAATCTGGCCGCGCCAGCCGAGACGCGCGTAACCGAACGTGAGATCGCAAAAGCGATTACAAGGTACAAGGTCAATCCGGAGGCGATTATTCGTACCTCGAAAGGGGACATTGAGATTGAGCTGGTTTTTGATGTCGCGCCGCTGACGGTGATGAATTTCATTGAACTGGCCGAGGACGGCTTTTATGACGGTCTGAGGTTTCATCGCGTGGTGCCGAATTTCGTCATCCAGGGGGGAGACCCGCGCGGCGACGGTTGGGGCGGTCCCCCGTGGTATATTCGATGTGAATACTCAGACAGACCATACATTCGCGGTACAGTCGGTATTGCCACCTCGGGCAAGGACACCGGCGGCTCACAGTTTTTCATCACTCTCTCACCGCAACCGCGACTGGACGCGAACTACACGGTGTTCGGACAGGTTCTGGAAGGGATAGATGTAGTGGATAGTATTGTGAAGGGCGACGTGATAGAAACGATCATTATCCGGCGAGGATAGCCATGGTCCCGTTCAGAAGCATGTTGCTGTTTTTGCTGCTGGCCGTATCGGTGTCGGCGGCGGACACTCACGGGGGGATCGACCCCGAAGCGCTGATTGAGCGAGTTCTTGCCGTCGACGGTGAGCAGCGGCTTGAGGTGCGCGACGTAGTTTTCGACGCCGAGTATGTCGAGCGGGAGGCTGACGGCGAGGCGTACAAAGACAAGGTCCGTTTTCTAAAAAAAGTGTATGTGCGGTACGACGAAGACACCGCCTTGTTCCGCGAGGATTTTCTCCGGTATTACAAAGACGGCGAGTTGAAGAGCGAGGAGGACCTTCGCAGCGAAGCGCGCGATCGTAAGGAGAAAAAGCGCAAGCGGGGCGGGAGAGACATCTCCGTAAACATGCTCAAGCCGTTCATGCCGGCAAACCGCGCACGGTACAACATCCGGTATATCGGGCTGGCCGGAGGGGAAGTCGACGGATATGTGTGTCACCGCTTCAGAGTGACGGCACAAGAGGAGATTGACAGTCTGATCAACGGCGACTTCTATTTCGAGGCAGCGTCGTTTCATTTGGTACGAGTGGATTTTTCTCCTGCCAGGCTGGTTAAGAAAACGATGTTCAAACTCAAGGAGTTGAACCTGTCGATTATGTACGGGCCGACCCGCGACGGTTTCTGGCTGCCACAGCAGTTTGATATCCAGGGAAAAGGCAAGGCGGCGCTGTTTATCGGTGTGGAATTTGCCGGGACCGAGTATTATCGCAATCCGGAAATCAATGTCGGGCTGGCCGACTCCATTTTTGTAGAGGTGGAAGATGACTGAGAGTATTTTCAGACAGCATATTGTCAAGGTTGATATCCCGGAGGGGCTGAATATCATCATTGGCATGTCGCACTTTATTAAGACGGTTGAGGATCTGTATGAGGCGCTGGTCGGTGCATCGCCGTCGCTGAAGTTCGGCATCGCCTTTTGTGAAGCCTCGGAGAAGCGATTGGTTCGTTTCGACGGCAACGACGACGCACTGATCAAGAAAGCACAGAAGACCGCGTTTGATATCGGCTGCGGGCATTCGTTTGTGATATATCTTCGCGACGGTTTCCCGATCAATGTCATGCGCCGGGTGAAGGCTGTCGACGAGGTTTGCCGAATCTTCTGTGCCACCGCCAACCCGATCCAGGTGCTGGTCGCTGAAACCAGTCAAGGCAGGGGGGTGCTCGGGGTAATCGACGGTTATCCGCCGCTGGATATCGAAGGGCCGGATGACAAGGCGGAGAGGGTCGCGTTTCTTCGCCAGATTGGTTACAAACGCTAGAGCTATACTGAAACTGTTGCGAGCAAACAAGGGCACTACGCAATACCATCGTAGAAGGGGATCGCAAGATGAGATTTGAACTGGAACGCTCCGAGACTGAAAAATTGATCATCGAAGACTCAGAGTACAAGGGGCATGAGCTTGTAACGCTGAGAATCTATTTCCTGAGCAAGGAAGAAGAATGGCTCCCGACCAAAAAGGGAGTGACCTTCAGACGTGACCAGCTCGACGAAGTAATCGACAAACTCACCCAGATCAAAGGCTAAGTACGCGGGCAGCTTCGCACGTACCAAAAGACACTGCAACATATGCCGCTGATATTTACTTCGGATAAGAAACGCCTGCTCGAGCATTTCCGGAAGGACCCGGTCCTGTTTGCTTATCACATCGGTGATCTGGACGAGTTTCATTTCGAGCACTGTCAATGGGCGGCGACGTATGGCCTGTCACCGCGTATCGACGATTGCATTCTAGTATACCGTGACCTCGCCGCGCCGACCGTTTTGGCGTTTGGCGTATCGGAGAAATTCCCGCATCTTTTAAGAGAGATGATTCCGCTCCTTCCAGAGAGTTTCCACTGCCATTTTCAGTCGCGATCGAAAGTCATTCTCACCGAGTCCTTTGAGTTCGAGGATCTTGGATCACACTGCAAGATGAAGCTGGTTGATTTCCGTGCGGATGATTCCGGTCGATGGGCCGAAGAGATTCAGAGATTGGATACTTCGCACGAGGCGGCTCTGCTGGAGTTGTATCAAGCGGCGTATCCGGGCAATTACTTTGTGACGCGAATGCTACAAACCGGGAAGTATTTCGGGTGTGTGGTCGATGGTCGCATTGTTGCGGTGGCAGGGGTGCACGTGCACTCGAACGAGTTCAATATCGGGGTGTTGGGGAATATCACGACGCATCCCGATTTTCGGGGAAAGGGGATCGGCAGCGCGGTGACCTCTCGCGTAGCTGCGGAACTTGTGTCCGAGGGAAAGTCGGTTTGTTTGAACGTGCAGGATGGCAATGCGCCAGCGATCGCGTGTTACGAAAAACTTGGTTTCGAGATCAAGCACCGGTACAACGAGGGTTTTTTCAGGCGGGGGTAGGGCGGGTCCGTCTTCGAACCCGCCGGAGTCAGCGCGTCACTCGAATCTGTTAGACCATCTCATCGCGGGCTGTTTTCCCGTCGCGCTTATGAAATTGAGGGTATTGTTCAGTTTCACCGCAATCTCGGGGACAATTGGCCCAAGCCTTCTGAATATGTCCTTTACTCTTCCGATTTCCAACTCTCGATCATCCCACTTGTATGTCCAGTTGACGCAATGTGGACTCCAGTGCAATGGCAGTTTGTTTGGCGGAGAGTATCTCACCCAGAGACTGCTACCCTCCTCCTCGACAAAGACATACTCCGCGGACGGTGTGAGATGTACTCCTATCCAATCAGCGTGTTCGTGCCACGACGCTGCTTCATCAACAGCCTTACCCACAAAGATGTTCTGCTGGATATCGAAGTCGCCGTATGAGATAGCACCCCTAAGAGGGATTTCTTTGCTAATCGATTGGCGGATCGCATGGTGGGCCAGCACTCCGTGAATGTCTATGGCTTTTGAGGCTTCGCTGGCCCTGCACTTCGTAAATATGGCGATAGTATCAGAGATGCTCTTAACGTCCACCTCTCCTTGTACTTTGCCACGGTGCTTCACCCCCTGTTTCCGAAGACCATCCACAAGATCGCTCAGAACGACCGTTGCATTCTGAATGCGGTTGTAAACGCCTTTCCAACCGAGGACATCAAGGAACGTCACAACCCCGCTAGACGTAGCGGGTGCTTGGTAGGAAGAACTTCTCATCAGCAACCCTCCCAGATATCGCCAGAAGGAGCATTCTCCGTTGTCGATTTCACCCAATGCGCTAATTGATCGAGGGCATCTTGGACATTATCGTGAGTCAGCCCGTGCTCGGCGGCCTGATTCCAAACCCACTCCAAACGGCGCTTGAGAGCAGATGGATAATAGACCTGATCATTGGTGAAGTTTGAGTACAGTACAGGGTGTCCAGTCTTATCGCAGGGTCCCCTGTGAGTTGCCTGCGCAACATCCCATCCCATGTCCGTTCTCGTGAGCTTGTATGTATCTGGGTGTCCCCACCGCCTTAAGTCCACAGTGAAGCTAAACTCATCTCCAACGGTCTGATCCACGGGATCATCATTTGCGTGCGGGTCGTCGATGAATGCCAGTAAGTCCTCCACTGGATGAACGTGCATATAGAATTCATCGTGATCGGGGGACAATCCTCTGTTCTCGATCATGTAGGCATGGTGTTTGGGTTCATTTCCTCGCTGTTTCAGCTCCAAATGCAGTTGATGAGCCATCTCGCCCATCTTTCTTACTTGCTCGCCCGCTTTCTCGTCATCAATCAGAGAGCCCATCAATGTCTCTCTCACAGTATCGAGAGCAATCTGTACATCGTCGCGTAGCTTCTGTTCTTCGGGTTTGAGTTCAATGCTCATTAGTGTTTCCCCAAAACAATTCGGATATTCTTGTCGAAAAAAGCTACAATGAGTATGTGCTATTTATGATCGCCATAAATCTACATGATTGGGCTTGTCATGTCAATCGACGAATTGTTGTTCGGTCGCCCGAAGACACCCTCAAGCGGGCGAAGGCGTCTTGATGGGGTGGGTATCAAATCGCTTGAGGGTGTCACGCGCAGGGTACGTTGTCGCGGTCTGGGTGGCCCCTTCAAACTTGTTTGGAGGGGGTTGGAATCCGGGCCAAAGCAAGTTTGACCCGGCCACCCGAGGCCCCGTTGAATCGCAAGGCCCAGAAAGCGCTTGCGCTCACGACCCATTCCCCCGTAGTTTATCTGCGAATACAATATTCCGTTGGGGGTGGCGTAAAAGACCGCCTGAGAATATACCCCCTCGACCTGATCCGGGTAATACCGGCGTAGGGAAACGGAGAATGCGACCAAGCATCCCCCCGGCCTGCTTATTCGCGGGCATACCTATCGACTCAGGACCGGAATCTTGCTGAACACGTAATTGTTTAGTGGAGGTTACTGTCATGAGATTTATCTCAACCATTTTCGCTTCGCTCCTGCTGATGTCCCCGGCATTCGGTGCGGAGCTGCATTCACGCGTCACCAGCAAATCAGGAGAACCGCTGCCGTCTGTGTCAGTTATCACCGACGTACACGGGTTTGGAACGCAGACCGATGATGACGGCTGGTTCACGCTCAAGGGTTCAAAGCTCGACGAAGCCTTGCGGGTGACGATTTCCTGTGTGGGGTATGTATCCCGTCAGTTCACAATCGACGAAGTCCCCGAAGTTGTCGTGCTTGAAGCAAGGCATTATCGCGGGACCGATATTCTCGTGCGCGGCGATCGCGCCGAGACCGGCGTTGACCCGGTAGCGTTCTCGAACGTCTCACGCAAGGAAATCGAGCGCGATTACGCCATCACGGAGTTCCCGGTACTGCTGGAATCAACCCCGAACTTCTTTGCGTACACCGACGGCGGTTCGCTCGGGTACTCGTACGCGAGTATTCGCGGGTTCGACGACAAACGGATCACGACCTACATAAACGGTGTTCCGCTGAACGACCCCGAGGATCAGGCGACGTACTTTTTCGATCTGCCGGATTTCGCTGCCAATGTCGATGACATCCAGGTGCAGCGCGGGGTGGGGAACTCGCTCTACGGTGACGCCTCATTTGGCGGATCAATCAATATCGTCACCAACTCGCTGTCGCGTGAACAGAGAACGAAAATCACGTCAGGGGTTGGTGCGTACGAACGCACGGGAGATCGTGCGAGTTATTATCACAAACAGAGTGTGGAATACTCCTCGGGTCTGATCGACGGTCGGTGGCATTTCAGCGGACGGTTCTCGCGGCAGAACTCCGACGGGTACCGTGAGAACTCCTGGTACCGGGGCTGGTCGTATTATTTCTCGCTGGCGCGGCTCGATCCGAAAATGACGACCGAGCTGTACATCTACGGCGGTCCGGTGAAGGCGCATCTGGCGTACTGGGGTTCGGGGCGAGAGGACATCACGGCCAATCGTTTTGCGAATCCGCTCACCTATCGGAACGAGACGGACAATTTCAATCAGCCGCATTATCATTTACACAACACGTATCGTCTGAGCGGAAACGCGATGCTGCACAACACTCTGTATTATATCCACGGCAACGGCTACTACGAACAGTACAAAGATGGCAGAGACTTTGCCGAGTATAACATTGATCCCTCGATGGTGGAGGTGGACTCTCTCGACGCTCCGTACGGATTCGGTGATCTTGTGCGTCAGCAGTGGGTGACGAAAAACCAAATCGGCTGGACGCCGCGACTGGAAATACGCCACGAGCGCGGCAGTCATACGATTGGTGGTTCGATGTATTACTTCGAGTCCGATCACCACGGCGAAGTTGTCTGGGCGCAGCATATTAGAGGGACTCTTGATCCGCGACACAAGTACTATCAGTACTTCGGCAAGAAATGGCAGGGGTCTTTCTATGTGCAGGAGCATTACGAACTGACTGACCGTTTGTCTGCGCAGGCAACAGGGCGGCTTCGGTTCCAGTCGTACGATTTCGATCAGGAGAAGATCGGCGCGTTTGCGGGATATCAATACGATGTCAACTGGCTTTTCTTCTCTCCCCGTTTGGGCCTCAATTACAAGTTAATTGAGCAGGCCAGCCTGTTTGGGAATTTTGCGGTGTCTTCGCGGACGCCGACCGACGCCTCGATTTATGACGCCAACGATCCGGGACTTGTGCCTTCACTCAAGGTCACCGGAGTTGGTGTCGACGGGCTTCCCACGTTCGGTGATCCGACCGCGAAAAACGAGCGCGTGTATGATTTCGAGCTGGGTGGCACCTTCCGGGCACGACTGCTCTCGGCCGAGGTGAACCTGTTCTGGATGGAATTCAGAAACGAGATCATTCCTGAGGGCGGTGTGGATGATATGGGTTTGCCTATCACCACCAATGCCGACCGGTCCATGCACTCGGGGATCGAAACAGCGTTGACGGTGAGCGCGTCAAACTCGCTCACGTGCTATGCCAATTTCTCCTACAATTACAACCGCATTAAGGAGTATGTCAACGTCGAAGGCCTTGACTTCAAAGACAAAACAACCACCGGTTTCCCGGATTACATCGGCAATGCAATTGTCAGCTACGACAACAGCGGCATCAGCCTCACCGGGCGGCTGCGGTTTGTGGGACGTCGGTATGTCGAGCTGTGGAATATCGACGACCTGTCGCTTGATCCGTACGCAGTGATTTCGGTTTCGGCCGGATACACGTTTGAGGACTTCCTGAACATGGGGCGTCTGACGTTGACGGGTCGGATTGACAATCTCGGCGACAAGAAATACGAGTTCTCCGGCTACGGCGGCAATTGGAAAGAAGGTGCGAGCGCCGGTGGCTGGGCCGAGTATTTCGTCGCGCCGGAACGGACGTTCTTCGGGCAGATATCACTTGAGTTGTTCTAAGCGTACATGACTCTGTTTGATTACGCCCTCATTGTCGGCTACCTCGTACTCCTTCTGGTACTGGGGTTTGTCAAACGACTAGAACGTGACAGCAGCGCCTCCCGGATGATACTCGGGGGACGTGTGCTGACCTTGCCGGCATTGGTGGCCTCTCTGGTCTCGACCTGGTACGGGGGAATTCTCGGAGTTGGCGAGTACAGTTACTCGTACGGGCTTTCCAACTGGCTGGTGTTCGGGTTGCCGTATTATCTGGCGGCGTTTCTGTTTGCGATGTTTCTCGCCAAGAAAGCGCGGAAGTCAGAATTGCTCACCATTCCGGACCGTCTCGCGCAGGTCTACGGCGACAAGACTGCCGCGCTCGGTTCGGTGATCATCTATTTGATGACCGTACCGGCGGCTTACATCCTGATGCTCGGTGTCCTGGCCGAGCAGTTGTTTGGCTGGCCGTTCTGGGTGGGAGTGTTGGCGGGAAGTGTGACCTCGATTGTGTACGTTTACCAGGGCGGGTTCAACTCGGTGGTGCGCACGGATATCCTGCAGTTTGGGTTGATGTTTGTCGGGTTTGCGGTCCTGTTGGGTGTGCTGGTGAGTAAGTACGGCGGGTTAGATTTTCTGGTCGCGAATTTGCCGGAGACGCATCTTACCTGGAACGGGGGAAATTCCGGCTGGTACATAGGGACGTGGTATGTGATTGCGCTAGCGACCCTGATCGAACCTGCCTTTTTCCAACGATGTTACGCTGCTAAAACCGAATCGACCGCCCGCAACGGGATTTTTGTCGCAATACTCTGCTGGGCGTTTTTTGATTTCATGACCACTTCGTGCGGTTTGTACGCGAGGGCGATTCTGCCTGACCTGGCCGACCCGGTAGCCTCGTATCCGGCGCTTGCGACCGCCGTTTTGCCGGCGGGATTGCTGGGATTGTTTGCATTGGCCCTGATGGCGACTGTCATGTCGACGGTTGATTCTTATTCGTTTCTGGCTGCCTCCACTTTCGGCAATGACATCATGCGTCGGATGGGCTGGATAGGTGAGGATCAAGTCGCGAAATTCACGAGGATCGGGTTGGTGTTGTCGGCCGTTCTGGCGATAGGCTGGGCGCTGTTTTTCCGGTCGGTAGTAGATATCTGGCACGCGTTTGGTTCTATCGGGACGCCGGCGCTGCTTGTTCCGGTGTTTTTCTCGTTTGTCGGCCGGCGGCGCCTGTCATCGCGTGACGCTTTCGCCAGCATACTTGCCAGTGGCTTGATTTCGGCCGTTTGGTATTTATCCGGCGGAGAAGAGAAAGCCTACTGGTTAGGCGTGCAGCCGATTTTCCCCGGATTGACCGTCTCGTTGCTGCTCTTCTTCATCCGGGGCAAAGTGACACCAGAAACGTTGCAAAAAGCATCGTAAACGACTATATTGGGCCACATGAATCAAGAACCTATCTATATGTCCAAAGAGGGGCGCGTGAAGCTTGAGCAGGATCTTCACAAGCGCAAGTACACCGATCGCCCGGCAATCGTGGCAGAAATAAAGCGAGCTATGGAGATGGGAGACCTTTCCGAGAACGCCGAGTACCACGCAGCCAAAGAAGCCCAGACTCACATTGAGAGAAAAATCGCCGAGTTGGAAGAGAAGCTGTCTCGGGTTCGGATAATTGACACCGACCAGATTCCGACCGACAAGGTCTACCTGTACGCCAAAGTGCTGGTCAAAGATCTGGATCGCGGTGAAGAAATAGAATACACCGTCGCTCCGGCTGATGAGGCAGATGTTGACAACGACATCATTTCAATCAAATCGCCGATAGGCGCCGGTCTTCTCGGCAAGGGGGTTGGCGAAGTAGCCGAGATCAAGATACCGGTGGGTATTTTGAAGTATGAGATTCTGAAGATTTCCCGGGATTAGTCCAGCGATCCCGGGTTATTCAACAATCCTATTCATCTTCCTCGAAGTATTCATCGAGCGAGGTTTCTTCGTAGTATCCATCGTCCTCTTCGGTGAACACCCCGGAGAAAAGATTGGCGCACTCCAGCGAGCAGAACAGGTCCTCTCCCTGTCTGACCGGGCGCCCGATGATTTCGTCACCGCACTGCGTGCAAAGCATATTAACCCTCGTCTAGCTCTTTGTCTGTTGTCAGCAACGGCCGCGACCTTCTGTCCGCCGTTTCTTCACGCACAGTATGTTTACGGGCCGCCAAATCTCTTGTCAAATGTTTTTTTGAGCCGCATATCAAAGATGTAACCCTCCAATAAATCCGCCTGCGATGGCTTGACTTTTTGGCCTTACGAGCTACCATGTATCCTGACAGATACGTGCGGTTTGGCCCCCCCCTTGGAACGACGGGCGTAACTGCCTGTTGTAAAGGAGAGTACATTCCGAGTCGTCCGCCGGAGGGCGGGCAAACAAAGCGATATTGGAAGCAAAAAATGGCAAGCAACAACAGCGACAAGTTCTATCTCGACGATATCACGGACGCCGTGGGAGATATCCCTCTGGTGAAACTCCAGACGCTCCCGAGAGAGCATGGTGTCAAGGCGACAATTCTGGTCAAGCCGGAATTCATGAATCCGACCGGTTCGGTCAAGGACCGCATGGCGGTGTATATTCTCAAGCAGGCTGAGAAGAGCGGCGAACTCAAGCCGGGGGCGACGATTGTCGAGGCGACTTCCGGAAACACGGGGGCGGCGGTGGCAATGTTTGCCGCGGCTCACGGGTACAAGGCCATTCTCACGATCCCGGACAAGATGTCGAACGAGAAGGTTGACACGCTTAAGGCCTTCGGCGCCGAGGTGCATATATGTCCGACCGCAGTTCCGCCGGAGGATCCGAGCAGCTACTACGAGACCGGCAAACGACTTCATCGTGAACATCCCGGCTCGTACTGGGTGGGGCAGTACTTCAACGCCAACAATATCGAGGCGCACTACACTACTACCGGCCCGGAGTTGTGGGAGCAGACGGGCGGAAAGCTTCACGCCCTGGTTGGTGGAATCGGCACCGGGGGGACAATCTCTGGAATGGCGCGGTTTCTCAAAGAGAAGGATCCAGAGATTGAGATAGTCGGGGTGGACCCGGAAGGCTCCGTGTACTACAATTTCCATAAAGATGGAACCGAGATCGAACCGCACACGTACCTGGTGGAAGGGATCGGCGATGACCTGTTGTGTCCGTCGATTGATCTCTCGGTAATAGATACAGTTATCCAGGTATCCGACGAGGAGTGTTTCAAATACACGCGTGAGCTTACGCAAAAAGAGGGCATTTTCGGCGGTGGCTCATCCGGCGGCGCGGTTTCGGCGGCACTTCGGTATGCCAAAGACCTCGACGAAGACAAAGTAGTCGTGGCGATTCTGCCGGACGGCGGTTTGAAGTACATGTCCAAGGTTTTCAACGATGACTGGATGCGGGAAAAGGGCTTCTTGAAATAGGAACAACCATGCACGACGACGAACTCAAAAACAAACGATTCGAGACGAGGGCGATTCATTCCGGGCAGGTGCCGGAGGATGATGCCAACTCAATAACGACTCCGATTTATCCCAGCACTACCTATCGCGTCTCCGAGCCGGGGGATGATTCCGGTCATGTCTACTCGCGCTGGTCCAATCCGACCCGCGTCGCGCTTGAGAAGGGTCTGGCAACGCTTGAGGGCGGCACTCAAGCCTGTTTCTTCTCCTCCGGACTGGCGGCTGTGGACGCGGTGCTGAACCTGCTCAATTCCGGCGATCACGTGGTTGCAGTCAGCGATCTGTACGGCGGCTGCCACCGTTTGTTCGAGAACACCAAGAAATCGCATTTCAACGTGGAATTTGATTATGTCGACAGCCGCGACCCGGCCAATTTCGAGAACGCCACCAAAGCGAACACAAAACTGTATTGGATCGAGACACCCAGCAATCCGTTGCTGAGGTTGGCTGATATCGAAGCGATTGTGAAAATTGCCAAAAAGCGCAATATCCTCGTGGCCGTAGATAACACCTTTGCCTCGCCGTACATCCAGCAGCCGTTATCTCTGGGTGCGGATATTGTTCATCACTCCGCCTCAAAGTATCTGGGCGGACATTGTGACGTCATAGGCGGCGCGTTGGTGGTCAAGGACGCCGACCTGGCCGAGAAGATCAGGTTCAACCAGTATGCGGTCGGAGCGGTGCTCGGCCCGTTTGACTCCTGGCTGGTGCTTCGCGGCATGAAAACGCTGCATCTTAGAATGGAACGCCATGCCAGTAACGCTCAGGCGGTAGTGGATTATCTTGCCGGGGAAGAACTCGTTGAGCGAATTATGTTCCCCGGACACGACGGCAAGCCGTTGCCCAACGGAATGAAGCTTCCGGGCGGAATGGTGTCGTTTGAGTTGAAGGGGGACCTTGATCTGGTCAAGAAGTTCGCCTGTTCGACAAAGGTTTTTGTGTTGGCAGAATCTCTTGGCGGGGTGGAATCGTTAATCAATCACCCGGCCTGTATGACGCATGCCTCGATTCCGAAGGATATCCGCGAAGCACACGGTGTCCGTGATCAGTTGGTCAGATTGTCGGTTGGGATCGAACACCCGGATGATCTGGTTGCCGACCTGAAGCAGGCATTCGACGCTATTCGATAGAATAGTACGCTATCGTACGACAGGATATGACTCGCATCTGGCGGGGCTGACTTCACTCAGTGAAGATCATGCTCCGCCAGTGTCATAATATCCCCGACCAGAACCGGCTCGACAGCATGGAATCCCTGTCCGTACTTGCATCGGGCCTGAATGCCGAATGACCGCGCCATGGCAGTCAGGTGCTCGATATAGTCCTTGGACTTCTCCGGATTGAGGAATTGTGATTGATGTGCCGACAGCGCTTTGACCCAGCCCTCGTAATGTGCAGAGATATCAACGATGAAATTCGGCTGGACGCCGGGCGGGAGGAAGTAGTTGAAAATCCGGGTCACGAGATGGGGATCACCGGGGAGATCAACTTTCTTGAGAGCCGCGAGATTGGCGGCATTGATGGCGATTACTCCGGAGGCAACATGGTCCGGATGAGACTGCCGTCGCCCGTGGCCGACATGGGGGTACGGCGCGAGGATGATCCGCGGACGCGCCTTGCGAATCACCTCGGCGATCGCCAGGCGTCTGTCGTAGCTGTCTTCGAGACGGGTGTCACCCCAGTCAAAATGGGCGAGGATATCTGCGCCAAGGATGTCGGCGGCGTTTCTGACTTCCCTCGCTCGAATCTCCGGGGTGCCGCCGGTGCCCATCTCGCCCTGGGTAAGGATGACTATGCCGCAGCGATAGCCGCGTTCTTTTAGATCGATTAGCACGCCGCCGGTGCCAACTTCGACATCGTCTGGGTGGGCGCCAATCGAGATCAGGTCGTACTGCTGGTCGTTGTCCATAGGTCCTTCGCTTTTTGATTCAAAAAAAGCCCGGAAGAGAAACTCCTCCGGGCTTCACAGTCTTATAACGCGCGATTAGTTGCCGAAGTTCTCCGAGTGGAAAATCAACATCTCCCGGAGAATGTCGTACAAGTACTCATCTTCGGTAATCGGGTCGTCATTGAAGCTCGAATAATCGTACTCTTCAACCGAGTAACCCTGATTCACCATGAAGGTCACCCAGGATTGGGTCTGCTCATGGTAATTCCATTTTGCGTTTGGGTTGGAAGCTACCCAGATATTCATGTCCGCGAGCGGTGTGCCTCCCACAGCCGTATGAATGTCTTCCAGGTTGTTTCTCATCCACAAATCCCAGATCGGCTGATAGACGTTACCATCGGCGTCGAACGGCATGTGGAAATCGAAGTTCAGGCTCGGGTTGGCGTTGTTGACGATTCTCGTAACCAGTGTTGTAGAATCGCCGCCGCCCGGCAAGTCGTCGTCGGCGATCCGGTAGGACGAATCGATAGCCAGATCCAGTACGCTGACGTAAGGGTCGAAAAACACAGTGGTGTCGTTCGGCGAGAATGCCAGGGCGCCGCCAATGAACATCTGTGAAACCGGCATTGTGAGTGAGCTGTCGAAATCGGTATGGAAATCGAAGGGGCTAGTATCACCCGTGGCGGCATAGTATGCGTGCTGTTCGTCCAGACAAGTCTGGAACAGTTGCTGCAAACCGTCGTTGCCGTTCGGGCCGTCGAAATCAAGGGGGCCGTCGGCCACGGAAATCGAAGAGAACAGACCGGGGTTTTTCAAAACGGTACGGAAGGCGCCGTAAGCACCCTGTCCAACGCCGCCAATACCGCGTTTGGACGGGTTATCAACAAGCGCGAAGTACTGGTCGTTTTGCAGGAAGTCGATCAGAGAATCGCACAGAATGTCATCGTAAAATCCCGCCGGGGCACTGTTGCCGTAGAAGAAGCCGCCGAATGTCCGGTTGCCGGCCATGCAATAGATGAGCATCGGCTGGATTTCGCCGGAGGCCGTCATTTCCCTGACCATGTCTTCGAGGCCGGCGCGGAAGAAATGAAGTCGATCACCGTATTCTGGAGCCAAGAGTACCAGAAGCGGTATTGGTCGCGGGGGGTCGGCGAATGCTTCTGCCGGTATGAAGGCCGAGGCGAAGAATCGTTCTTCCGGGTTTCTCAACTGGAAGCCGAGTTGCGGATGCCAAACGTGGTCGGTATTGGCGTCGATGCCTGAGTTGATCTGTCCCAGAGGATTCTTCTCAATGCCGGTGCCGCGATCGTCACAGCCAAGCATAGCAATCAGGGCGATTGCCAGTATAATCAGTATAAAAGTATTTTTCATGACTCGCCCTCCTAAAACCGGTAGCCAAACGACAGCACAGTTTCGTAATAACTGGCCGAGTAATCACCCGGGACGTTATCGTACAGGCCGTCGTTGTTCAAGTCTGTGAGCTCCGCAACCGTTTCATCGGGCTGGCTGTAGTAACTCGTTACAATACCGACATCCCAGCGGTTGATATGAAAGATGGTACCGCCGTTGATACCGAACTTGTTGCCGGTATCGATAAGCTGCGGTGTCCATTCGCTGGAGTTGCGGGCCGGCGACTGATCCATGGAGGCACCGCCCAGCAGCGTGATCGTCTCGCTGGCGTCGTACAGGAGGCCGAGCATGACCTTGCCGGCGTTATCCCATTCAACGGGATTGGAAAGGTCGGCCGTGAACCATTCCTCTTCTATCTTGATCACCTCAAGAGTAGTTGCGTCCTTGTAATACGGAACACCGGAATGATTGGAGTAGAGGAATTCGAATCCCTTAAACTTGGACCAGAGCGTGTACTCAGCGTCGAGCGACACGGTCAGCTTTTCCATCGGCCTATAAGCGAATCCGACTCCGAATGAGGCTGGCAACTGCAGGTCGACTTCGAAATCCGACACCAACTGGCGCGAACCGCCTTCCATGAACTTCCTGTCCTCATTAGTCTCGTTTGCGAGGTCGATTCCCTGCGACTGGTGTTCCGGCATAATGAACGTGTAGTACGTCTCACCTTTGATCGTCATGTCAAACGGCAGGTAAGCGGTCAGAGCAACGTTGAGTTTCTCCGTAGCTTTCCATAGCATACCGGCACGGACGCCGAAGCCCCAACCGCGCCCCACGTTCTTGGTGAACTCGGGAATGCGGTCATACGGACGACCATCGAGATCCAGTCCGGTGGCCGACGGTTCGGTTCTCGGGTTCTGACGAAGGTACAGGTTCGAGTACCAGAGATCTCCGCGGAGGACCTGAAGGCCGATACCGAGGGCCAGTTTGCCGTCATTGAACTCGCGTGCCATGCTGAGCTGGAACGCAACGACATCAAGGTCATTCTTGTAATGATCTTTCGGCATCAGGTCGGCCGCCTCGCTGTTGTACGAGCGGAAATTGGCCGCATCCGGATCGTACAATCTCCAGGCGATGCTGCGATCGAAGGGTTGGTAGGCCGAGAGGCCAAACACTGTTTCGCCCCAGAAAGGCATCCGGACGAGAAAGCCGCCCGACGGATTGTTGAGAATCCGGTGGAAATTATAGATAGTCTGTCCGTTGACTATTCCCCAGCCGTATTCGTTATCGTAATCATCACGGGCAACATAGTCCGGCGTGATTTCATCGCGGTAGTGCATCAGCCCGAGATTAGCACCGAGTTGATTATCCAGTACAAAAGCATAACCGGCCGGGTTGTAGTATGCCGCGGTCCAGTCGTTGGCGACTGCCCGAAACGCACCACCCATACCCATGGCGGTTGTGCCGAGACCTGAGTTCTCAAAGCCACTTGCAAACAACGCAGGACTGCACAGCGCAAGCGCCAGGAGAATACAGGTGGCAAGCCTTACATTCCGCATCCTATTCTCCATCTCTACTTATGATAAGAATTCTTTTATCCCAACCTAACGAAGTCCAAAAAACGTCTGTAACAACACAAGCCCGAGGGTCCTCAGGCCTTCACACGAGTTCTCATATTTACTGACGTTTGTCACACACACTTCATCCAAAAAATCGGTTGGCAAGTTACAACAACTGCCAGGCGTTGTCAAGTAAACGGCGTTGTTTTTTGAGAGGGCCCAGGCGCAATAAGCCCCTGAAATAACAGCAGTTAGAAAGAGCCTTTACCCTCGTAAGATCATTCACTTGCGGTATCGTCCCCGGGTCCCCACGCGCCGAAAAAAACTCCGCAAAACTCGAACAGGCTGCCGGGAAACGAGTTAACGACCCGTCCCCGGTTCACGCCACACAACTATCAATTGTTGACAACAAATTCCACGCGAGCGGTGTTACAGGGAAAACAATTCCTGTCGAGAAGGAAGCCCTTTCTCGCGCAAGGCCGCCAAGGGGGAGGTGTGCGGCCCGGGATCGCACAGATAACTAGCAGTAAGACAATAAGATACGCGTTGACGTGAAGAATTGGCACTCGGCTTGCTTAAGTCCGGTGTGATTGGTTGAAAACTGGCCTTGTGAGAGATGGCCATTCGCCATAGGAAGGTGAAAATGTCAAAGCGATTGATCCTGATTCTGATTGTTATTGTTCTTATCAGCCTGAACTGGTTTCGCTTGGTAGCGGCTCAAGACCTTGAATCTCTATCCGGGATGAGTGAGGCGGAGAAGAAAGAACTACTGTCCAAGTATGCCGGCGGAGTGGTTCCGTCTGCTCGTACGGGTGATTTTCAGACACCTGCGATCTATGATTCCAGCGTGAACGTGGCCGTGCCGGTCGATGAGACCCGTCGGCCGACAGCGTCCGAAAGGACCGGTCCGCTCGGTTTTGAGGACCTGGCGCCGTTTGGCACCGAGTTGTTCTCGGGTCCTCGCGAGGTCAACCCCCCAAATGATATTGCCTCGTCTCCGGATTACATTTTGGGTCCCGGCGACAATCTGATTATCTCCTTATGGGGTCAGGTCGAGCGGGAGTTGGTGTTGACGATTGACCGCGAAGGCAAGATGTTCGTACCGAAAGTCGGCGAGATGGTCGTGTGGGGGAAGACGCTCGGCGAGTTCCGCGCGCAGCTTCGCAAACGGTTTGAGACGATCTACTCAGAGTTTGGATTGAGCGTCTCGCTTGGGAAAATACGGTCCATCCGTGTGTATCTTACCGGTGAGGTGGATCGCCCCGGGGCCTACACGGTATCCTCGCTGACTTCCCTGTATAACGCCCTGTTCCTGGCCGGTGGTCCCAGTGAAAACGGCTCGATGCGCGACATCAAGCTGATGCGCAACGGCAAACCGGTGGCCGAAGTGGATCTGTACAAGTTTCTTCTGGAGGGGGACAATTCTTCAGATGTCCGTCTTCAGTCCGGTGACGCGATCTTCGTTCCGGTAGCCGGTCCGAGGGTGGCGATCAAAGGAAAGATTCGTCGGCCAGCCATATATGAAGTGAAAGACGGGCAGACTGCTCTTAATCTGCTGGCCCTGGCCGGCGGCTCCGAACCAGACGCCTACCTCGATCGAGTAATGCTCGAACGTATTGCCGGTCGCGACGAATGGCAGGTGCGGGATCTCCAATTGAATGTCTCCAAGCCTGACAGCGTTGATAATCTGGAGCTGAACGACGGCGATCGCCTGACGGTGTTCTCTGTCTTCGAGGCCAAACGAAACATGGTGGCTGTGTACGGATTGGTACAGCATCCCGGTTATTATGAACGCAATGAAACGACTCACATATCCGATCTTGTTGAGCGTGCCAAGCTGCAGCCGTACGATGTTTACGTCAAGCGGGCGAATCTGTTCCGCAGACATGCTGACTGGAGCACAGAAGTTATCGCGGTTGATCTGGAACATGTCGGTCAGGACCCCTTGCGGGATATTCTGCTCCAGGACGGCGACTCGCTTCACGTGTACTCGATCTCAGATGTCACTCGCAATAGGATGGTGTTCATTGACGGCAAAGTGAAGCGACCGGGAGAGTACCCGCTGTATGACAGCATGACCGTGGAGGATCTCATTTTTCTGGCCGGTTCATTTACTCGTGGCGCGTTTACTCTGCGTGCGGAGATCGCACGATACGACAAGAGAGGCGTGGTCACGTTACAGGACTATGATCTCGGCAAACGTGACTCTTCTCCGCTTACGCTGCAGGACAACGACAGGGTGTACATCAGGCAGATTCCGCTCTGGCAGTTGCACCGCACAGTGACGCTTGAGGGAGAACTGCTGTTCCCCGGTGAGTACGTATTGGCCGGACAGGATGAAACGCTCTACGATCTGATAGTCCGATCGGGCGGCCTGTCCAACATGGCTTTCCCCCAGGGCACTATTCTGGAGCGGAAGTCGATAGGTGACAAGCTGGAAGCGTTGCAGATACCAAGCCTTCTCAAGAAATCCAATCCGATGGTGCAGGATTCGCTCGGGAATTTCACGCGGACGTTGCTACTGGATTATGATGCACAGTCCATGAACCGCATCGTTCTGGATATGGAGCTGCTGCTGGCCACCAAAGGTGAATTCGGTAACGTGGTATTGCAGCCGGGTGACCGGATCCACGTACCCGCACGGCCGAGCGGAATATCTGTCCTGGGCGCGGTTGGTGCCAACGGGACCCTTGGATTCGTCGAAGGCAAGAAAGTGAAGGATTACGTCAAACGGGCCGGCGATTTCACCGATGCGGCCGACAAAAAGGGCTTGCGCCTGATCAAGGCTAACGGGGAAGTATTCTCCGGTGGCGGGACCCCGGGGCAGCGGGTGGATATCGGCGACGTGATTGTAGTGCCTACCAAGGTGAAGCAGCAACGGAATCTGGGCCGGACAGTTACGAACGTGTTGACGACGACCACCGGCGTATTGACGACCATTCTGTTGATTGACCGGTTGTGATGAGGAAGGGTGCGTTCTTCGACAGGCTCACGGATTTGTCTGGTTGTGCGAAGTGACACGTAGAAAAATAACAGTGGAGTGATAGCTCCAGGAAGATCTCTCTCTTCTCACCTTCCTAAGGCTGCCCGATGCTTCTCACAGGCATCGGGCGGCCGCTTTTTTGTTCATCGGCAGTATTTTCCAGAATCCGCGGAAAAAAATGCCGCGGAGTCAGCGCGTTATCCTTAATTGCGCCTTTTCGTTCGTGCGGAAGCGCACGTTAACGAATTGTCTCACAATGGTTTGCTATTTGTTTGCGGGTTACCGTGTGACTTGGCACCGGCCTTGCAATTGCACAATATGAGGCAGGGAAGCCTCAGGACCGAAATCAAGGAAGACAGGTATCGTGAGAAACCGCAAACAAGCCCCCCGAGTCCCCCGCACAACAGGACACAAGTGTCATTGCTCAGGCTACAATACCCTGGCGACCAGGGGGGAGAGGTTTGTTTGCAGACGTTCACACGGTCCGTCTCGAAGGAGGCTGTAATTACATGGAAATCGGGACAACTAACGTGACGCGAAAGGATTCACCTATGAAAGGCTCAACTACTGTTCCGCGATCGGGTGTAGAAAGTTTGACCGTATCGCTGGCCGAGAATCTCGGTGTGGAACCCTCCATGGTTTTGCCGTTCGCGGACTTCACGGAGACTATCACGGCGTACCTCACACACGTTTCCGAACCGGGCGGTCGCTTGATAGTGGCCGGGCATGCCACACCGGAGATCCAGCTTGCCGCCGACAGGGCAGAGATGGAGATCTCTGAAGTGATTGGTATCACCCCGTTTGTCGGGCACGTTGAGGACGTGTTAGAGATGCTAGCGTCGTCCAGCGACGTCATATATTTGGCCAATCCAAACTGGGTGACCGGTTCGAATTACTCCACGAAAGACATTGAGCGTCTGGCCGAAGCGACGGGGGACGGTGCCCTGATCCTCGACGAGAAGCTGTTTGATTTTTACGGTATCTCCGGTATCGGGATGCTTGAGCGATATGCCAATGTGATTGTCTTGCGTTCATTGACCGCCGGATTCGGAATAGACGCGGATGAATCCGGATTTTTGGTTGGAGCGCCGGGGCTGATCTCCTCTTTTGGCGACGCGCTGGGAACGAACGGGTTTACCGCCACACGCCTTCGCATCATCAACCTGACCCTGGCCAGCGAGGATGCTCGCACTCAGCGTCTCGCAATGGTACAGGATGAGTCGCTTCGCGTGGCCTCGCGCTTGACCAAGTTGGGTGTTCAGAACAGGATGACCTCGGCTGATTTCCTGTTGCTTAGAGTGGCAGATCCTCAGCGGGTGGGCAATTTCATGGCCCGTTATGGCGTGGCGTTGGGGAATCTCGACGGTTACCCAGACTTGCAGCATTACGTGAAGTACTGCATGCAATCACCGCTATCTAACGATAATTTCCTTACGGCCTTCTCGCGAATGCCGAAGGAGTACTACCACATGGACGGAATTGACCGGAGAGCGGTCATGTTCAACCGTCCGGGATCGCGGAAGAAAACCGCTCACGAGACGGCAGGCAGAAGCGTAGTTATGGCTGTCGAGGACAAGTAACTCGAGAGCAACAAGACAGACTTTTTACTGTAAGCCGGCCTATGCAGCAAGGACGCAGCCAGGGCCGACGGCAGAGATAGAGAGAAACGCAGAAGGATCTTGCGTATGTCACAAACCGCACTTGCACGGAAGCAGGTTCAGGACAGACCGTATCCGACAGATACTAAAGCATACCGGTCTGCGGACGATACTCTACACAACACGAATAAGACATCCGAAAACGAAGCGCTTGATGCCGGTGGGCAGGTATCGCAAGGGTCGCGGTCGATGCAATCCCTGCGAGTTGTCCGGGGGGGTACATCAGAAGGGGGTTCTGGGTTGGAGAAAACGGCTACCGTTTGCCCGGACGAAGGCACGTTCGCAGGTCGTCAGGAGCAGAGATTTGCTTCCGAAAACACATATGTCGATGCTTTCTTAGCCAAAGACCAAAACACAACTGCCGGGCAGCCGGTTCGGCGACGTTTGGTATGGAAGCTGGCCCTGATTGCCTCTGGACAGATTGGGGCTGCCATCCTGTCACTGACTGCACTCTGGACGATTCTGACGCTCAGCGGCTGTGCGGGTGGTTGGATGTACGAGGCCCTGCTGGGCCTGGCGATCCTCCGGGTGGGGTATTTTCATACCCGGGGACCGAAAGCGGTGTTGGAGCAACGTCAGGTCTGGAAGCGGCTGCCCCGTCTTCTGACCGACGAAACCGCTATAAGTATTGGCCTGGCAGCGAGTTGCTTCGTTATGAGCTGGTCGGTTGAGCTGTCTACGCTCGGAATATTCTATCTCGGCAGTATAATTCTACAATTATGCTTGATGAGTATGTCACGTTTTGTTATTACTACTATGGCGAGCTACGACAAAATGGGTGGACACACGGAAGTGGCGACTCAACAGGCAATAATAGTAGGTACCGGTGCGCATGCCCGCAAGGTAGCGGATATGGTGCTCAGATCTCCGGAACTTGAAACCCGGTTGCTGGGCTTTCTTGACTATCGCAAGAAGGGACTCTGGAGATATCGTGATGTGCCGCTGATTGGCCATCCCGACACCCTGGAAGAGATCGTGGCCAATACCCAGGTGGATGCCCTGTTCTGGGCGGTGGAACCTCTGGACATCCCGCGAGCGTGGGATGTGCTGAAGACCGCCGAAAAAATGGGCGTGAGTGTTTTTGCAATGCCGAGTGTGTACGATCCAAAAGTTGCGCGTATAAGGCCCTCCTATATCAACGGGATGCCGGCCATGATCTACCGGTCTGTACCGGAAGGTCGAGTCGCGCTGCTGTGCAAATCTGTCCTTGACCGAATCGGCGCACTGCTCGGCCTGGTTCTTTTTGCGCCTGTCATGATAGCGGTAGCGGCAGTAGTCAAAGCCAACAGCAAGGGGCCAATCCTGTTCAAGCAGGTCCGCTCCGGATTGAACGGCAAGCAGTTCATGCTCTACAAGTTCCGTACGATGTGTTCCGACGCCGAGGGACGCAAGAAGGAGTTGCTGGAACACAACGAGATGTCCGGCCCGGTGTTCAAAATAGCCAGCGATCCGAGAGTTACCGATGTCGGACGGTTCCTTCGCAAGTATTCGCTCGATGAACTCCCGCAGTTGTTTAACGTGATCGCCGGGAACATGTCGCTGGTTGGTCCGCGGCCGCCGTTGCCGGCCGAGGTCAGGAAGTTTGAACCCTGGCAGCATCGCAAGCTCTCTGTGAAACCCGGCCTGACCTGTCTCTGGCAGGTGAACGGCAGGAATGCGATCGATTTCGAGGACTGGATGCGGCTCGACTTGCAGTACATTGACAACTGGTCGCTCTGGCTCGACGCCAAGATTCTTGCCAAAACGATTCCGGCGGTAATGAAGGGGTCGGGGAAGTAAGACGACAGGGGGCCTTGCCCCCACTCAATCGATTCAACCTCCGGTGCCATGGATTAGGTCGCCGCTTATGCGTAAAAGCTATCTGTTTCGGGTTCTGTTTTTCCTCCTGTCTGCCTTTCTCCCTTCTGCCAGTGCCGGCGTTTTTCCGGTTGGTCATCCTGAATTCGATTTCATCTATGAAAGGGCGGAGCGCAACGAGGCCCTGACGTTTGACTATTTCGATTATCAACTCGGTCCGTACTCAATGGAGGCAGCCGATATCAATCTGGGACCGTTCCGTCGCTGGCGCGCAATCCCGCACGACAAGCTTGAGGTTTTCGGATTCCTAACAGAAGATTTCCGTAGCAGCAAAGATAACCGGGCAACAGGCTATGAGACTCTTCGTGGGGGAATAGTCGCACGGCCAGTGGACCGGATGTTTGTTTACGGGGCATTTAAGCTCGATGAGCAATTAGCTAAAGATCCCGACTACACCGGCAAGAAATGGCGCGGGTTGGCCGGCGATGTTGACCAGGCGTTTGTCACCTACAAACTCGGCAAGCTGGAAATGATCGGCGGACGGTTTGCTTCGTTTTGGGGACCCCGCAATTCGCTGACGCTGGCACCAAATCAGAAGCTCGACGGGTTCGGATACACGTTCCGTTGGGGACGGCTGGCAGTGTCGTATCGGCTGGGGGGGCTCGACGGACTTAATCCGGACGAGGACACGGTCAGTCAATACGTGAATCGATATGTGGCCGCGCACCGGGTGGACGTGCACCTTGCGAGGAACCTTCGGCTCGGAGCTTTCGAGACGGTTGTATTTGGTGGTCCTGGGCGGCAGATTGATTTGTACTATCTCAATCCGTTGATATTCTTTCACAGCACCCAACTCAACGTGGGAACCAACGATAACACGGTGGTCGGGTTGGATTTTTCGTACAAGCCGATTCTCGGTTACAATTTCTACGGTCAGGTGTTGCTGGATGATATCCAGTTTGACAACAAAACCGCTAGTGATCAAGAACCGGATCAGTTTGGTATAATCCTTGGACTGTACGCGGCTGACGTGGTGCGTGATCTGGATGTGCGGGTGGAATACAATATCGTGACCAATTGGACGTTCAACCAGATATACGATCGCAACCGGTTCACCAACGATGGCACCCCGATCGGCGGCGCACTCGGTAACGATTACGACCTGCTGAAGCTGTCGATGATCCGCTGGTGGAACTACCGTTTGAAGAGCAGCGTAGGTTTCAGCCTGTACCGTCAGGGGGAAGGCCGTATCGACGCTGACTGGACCTCACCCTGGACCGCGGAAGGCGCAAGCGACTATGCAGAACCGTTCCCGACCGGCACGGTGCAGAAGACGACAACGCTTTCAGCGGGGTTAAACGGATTTCTGACCGACTTTGCGTTTGTCGATCTGACGGCCGGGATGCAATGGGTGAAGAACCGCGGTCATATCGAGAGTGACCTCGAATCGCTTCCGTTTTTGAATCTACGGATGTCGGCCTTTTTTGGCACATCGATAGATGTAGACTGAGATCGCTGCCCAAGTATGAGAGTAGTCGCCGATGTTTCTTCGCCTTGGTGCCGCACCGGAGCAGAAACCCGCTGAATTGGTGGCAACCCAGCCCAAATGTCCTTTCTCCGAACAATCTACTTTCTCTTCTGTTACAACCCCTGAAGTCTGTCTATGGGTGGTTCTGTCCCGTCGACAGGATACAACGAAACCCGTAGCCGGCAGAACGTATGGTTCTCAACTCAATACACCGGGCTGGTCGAACTCTGGGAATACTCGGACTCGTTCTGTTGTGCGGGTGCGGCCCCAGCGATGCCGGGGAGGATGACATAACGGAAAGCAAAACGATGGAGCACAAACACACAAATCATCTGATAAACGAAAACTCACCTTACCTGCTCTCGCATGCCCATAATCCTGTGGATTGGTATCCCTGGGGCGACGTGGCGCTTGAAAAGGCAAAGACCGAAGACAAACCAATCTTCCTGTCGATAGGCTACGCCGCCTGCCACTGGTGTCACGTGATGGAGCGTGAGTCGTTTGAGAACGAGGAAATCGCGGCGCTATTGAACCAGGACTATATCGCGATCAAAGTGGACCGTGAGCAGCGCCCCGATCTCGATCATATCTATATGGCGTTTACGACCGCGATGACCGGCGGCGGTGGTTGGCCGATGTCGGTATTTCTGACACCAGATCTTAAGCCGTTTTTCGCCGGAACGTACTTCCCACCCGATGACGCCTACGGCCGTCCGGGATTTCGCAAAGTCGTGACAGAGATAGCCCGCGCCTACGCCGAGGACAGAAATCAGATCCTGCAATCAGCTGAGAAAATCACCACCGAGATAAGCCGTCGGCTAGTGGTTGAGTCAGAACGGGGAGCACTCACGCCTGATCTGACCTCGCGCGGTGCAAAACAGTTGATGCGGGGTTTTGATCCTGTCCACGGTGGGTTTGGCAATGCCCCGAAATTCCCGCACGCGACCGATCTGTCGCTCTTTCTCCGGTACTATCGAGAGTCAGGGGACTTCAAGTTTCTCGAGGCGGTACAATCCGCTCTCAAAGGCATGGCACATGGGGGGATCTACGATCACCTTGGCGGCGGGTTCGCACGGTACTCAGTCGACGAGCGATGGCTGGTGCCGCATTTCGAGAAGATGCTGTACGACAACGGACTGCTCGTCCCCGTGTATGCCGAGGCGTTCCAATTGACCGGCAATGAGGAGTATCGGCGAGTTGTGCGGGAGACGCTGGATTTCATTCTTCGAGAGATGACACACCAGACCGGTGGGTTTTACTCGGCGTTGGATGCGGATTCGGAAGGGGAAGAGGGCAAGTTCTACGTTTGGTCCAAAGCCGAAATCGAATCCGTCCTTGGCGAAGACGCCGTTCTATTCTGTAAATACCACAACGTCACCGAGGGCGGGAATTTCGAGGGTCACAACATCCTCAACACGATCTCAGGCTCGGCTCGCGTTCGCGAAAGTTCCGGCAAGGATGATTTCGACGAATGGTTGGAAGTTTCAAAGAGCAAGCTGTTGGAGAAACGAGCCGAGCGCGTACGTCCTGCCACCGATGACAAGACGTTGACCTCGTGGAACGGTCTGGCCCTGGGTGCTCTGTGCAAAGGGTATCAGGTCACCAGAGATGCACGGTATCTGGAGGCCGCGAGAAAGAACGCCGAGTTCGTACATGCAAAACTCTTCCGCGACGGCAAACTGACTCACTCCTATCGCGAAGGGCGGCATTCGACCGGACAGTTTCTTGAGGACTACGGCTACTACGTACACGGCCTCATTGAGTTGTACCAGAGTGACCCGTCGAATGACAACAGCCGCTGGCTGGAGTTTGCAGTCGAGCTGGCTGAGAACGCCGTGAAGTTGTTTATGGATGGCGAGGGGCATTTGTATCTTCGGGATGAGGGGCATAACGATCTGATTATTCGACCGCATGATCCAAATGACGGGGCGCTTCCGGCACCGGGATCGTACTTGATAGCCGGGTTGCTGAAACTTCAGCGTTTGACTGAAAGCATAGAACTAGAGGCTGCTGCGAATAAGGCTCTGGGTGCGATCTCCGGGACGATGTCGGCCTCGCCAGCCATGATGTCCTCGGCGCTGCTGGCGCTGGACTATCACCTGTCTGACAAGGTGGAGATTGTGATTGTCGGCGACAGCGGCGAACGGGGCAAGATGATCGACGCGCTCAACAGCCGGTATCTGCCCAACAAACTCGTAGCGCTGAGCGTCAGCGGTGACGAGACATGGCCGCTGTTCGAGGGGCGCAAGGGTGGGGAAGGTGAAGCGCTGGCGTTTTTCTGTCGCAATTCGGTCTGTCGACTGCCGGTGGGGACAGTTGCAGAGTTTGAGGCGGAGTTGGATCAAATTGGAGAGACGGCAAAATAGAAAGGCGACTACCAAATAAGAGAGAGCGCTTGATTGTGCCGAAGAGTCAAAATGTGTACCTTTCCTCACGGGAATCTAACAATCGGTTGATTATTTGATATCTGTTAGGAGAATTATGGTTGAAGCGAAAATGAGCTGGGGCGGGGGACTTAAGTTTGAAGGAACCTCGGCGTTTGGACACCAAATCATCACCGATGGGGCCAAAGCGTCGGGCGGCAACGAGGAAGGGTTCAAGCCAACGGAGCTTCTGCTGTACGGCATGGCAGGATGCGCCGGAATCGACGTTGTTCGGATTCTGGAGAAACAACGTCAGGAACTGACATCGCTGGAGATCGAACTTAAGGCCGAGCAGAACGATGAGTACCCCAAACCGTTTCATACTATAGAGATGAAGTTCATCGCAAAGGGTAAGAATCTGAACGAAAAGAAGCTGGCAAAAGCGATTGAGTTGTCGGAAGCGAAGTACTGTGTGGTTAGCCAGACGATTCAGCTCGAAACGAAGGTCGTTACCAGCCACGAGATAATTGAAGAATAGCGTGAATCATTTAGCGGTACTGCCTGTCTAAACGAGAAAGAGGACAAGAAACGATGGGTGAACACATGATCGAAAAACTGGCTTACCAGATGGAATCGAAGAAGTCAGTTGATGGGGTGGTGGCTGCTCTTGAGCAACAGGCGACGGCTAATTCCTTCCGGGTGCTGGCCGTCCACGACGTACAGGAAACGCTTGCCGGCAAGGGTTTCAAGCGCGGCCCGCTGAAGATTGTTGAGGTGTGCAACGCGGGATTCGCGCACGAAGCCTTGCAGCGGTCTAACCACGTGGCGCTGTTTATGCCGTGTCGGTACTCGGTGCACACCGAAGGCGGCAAAACGATTGTGAGGTTGGCACGTCCGTCGATAATGACCGATATGCTCCCGGCCAAGGGACTGTCTGATCTGGCCGAAGAGGTCGAGATGCGGTTGATAGGCCTTATGGAAGCGGCAGTGTAGAAATGATTGACCCGAAACCGCCAGAGATAGACCCCGAGGACCGGCCGAAACCGCAGCTGATCAAGAACCGTTGGATGCGGGCCGGCATAGCTGCCGTTGTTGGCGGCGGGGTGGGGTTTGTCGCGTCGATGCTGTACTCGCACTTTGGCTCGACGTGACAGATCATGTGTAACCCGTGGCTGACGACAGGCATGGGGGCGATATTTGGGGCGGTCTTGTCCCAAACGGATACAAAGAGGTAACGATGCCGATTTTTGAATACAAATGTATAAGCTGCGATCACAAGTTCGAGGAGTTGGTGCCGAACGCTGATGCTTCGGTGAACTGCCCGAAATGTGGTTCAGTCGAGACCTCAAAACTGATCTCGACCTTTGCCGCGTCGACCGGTGGTTCATCTTCGAGCGGTCCTGCCGGCGGCGGGACTCCTTCGGGAGGCTGCGGCTCAGGTTTTGGCTGAGGCGTCTAAGATTTGGTCACGGTCGTGACTTTCAGTTGTATGTGCCGCACATCTTGGGGTGCGATGTCTTGTCGAAACCATAGGGGTTTCGACCTACAATTGCCTGTCAGTAATATGGAACCTTACTGTGAGAGGCCACAGTAGCGACAGCGCCGCTGTATGTTTCCGGTAGACAATTAGTGCACGAGTCAACCTCGTTGACGATTATCAGACTAAGGTACCATGCGGTGTGCGGGCCGATGAGTTTTGGGAGGCGACGAGATGTGAGGGAAGAGGCACGGATATCAAGGCTTGACAAGTAGCTGCGTGTCACTATTTTTCTCCTGAGCACATATCAATGTGGAATAGGGGTAGCATATGCGTTGGATTCAACGAGCAATCATGGTATTGCCGCTTCTCTTTGTGCTTCTCGGTTGTAAAGGTGAGTCTGAGCAAGAGCCGCCGAGCGGTGTGAATTCAGTTGTCGAGTACCTTCGCGATGCAGAGAGACAATCTGAGACTGATGATCAAAGAGCAGAGATTCTCCGTGCCCTGGGCGATCTGCTGAGCATGCCACCTGAGTCTTTGCGTGTCCAGCGCTACTCGAACTACACTGGCGACAGCACTTCGTGGAACAGTCAGCAGATACTGCGAGCGTACTTCCTGCCTTCACATCCAGTCGATCTCATCGACTCGCTATTCTACAGTGAGTATACAGATACTGCCGCACAGAGCGTCATTCGAGGTCATCTCAACAAGCTGATCGGTGACAGAGAGTCTGAATATTGACATCCGAGTATCCGAGTCGCTGTTAGTGAGTTGAAGGAGGGAGCCTATGCCTAGCAAGAAGTGTCACATTCATCTTGGCAGGGATGCTGTTGGGACGAAATGGGGACGAGGCTACTGCAAGAAGTGCTTGGACGGACAAAATGCCGCTGCTCGAGGTGTTGATAGGCATGTGACTCCCAGAGACTGTATGGTCTGGTTCACAGGAAGCGACTGGAAGCCCATCCCCGGAACCGGATGTGCGCATTGGGTAGCACATCAGAAGAGGCTCACTCATGGAGCCTCGACTCGATGTGCGCAGAACTGCTTGGTCCGTGTACCGGATCTTGTCTCCGGAAGGGTCGAAGTTGGCAAGTTCGGGAAGCTTGAGGGTGTGCGGGTCGGAGATATCTGGGCAAACAGTGCTCGCGATCATTGCGGCTTGGTCAAGACCGTGAGGAAAGACTCAGGCGGAAAGATCACTGTTGAGATTCAACATTGCTCAAGCAGGCAAGGGGGAGTTTTTACGAACGATTTCCACAAGCATTTCAGGGGAAAGGGTTCGTTCTTTCGCTAGGCAGATGATGCGAGTGAGCCTGCGTTTTTCTGCGGACAACTGGTCCTTGTCTACAGGTCGCTAGTCTTCCGCGTTCACCTCGTCAATGATGGACCGGTCAGCAGCTACTCTGGGCCACCCGCTCAGAGGTAGATGACTGTCAACTCAAGTATCGTGCAGTACTCATAAGTCTTTGTCAGCCCGATATATGTAAGGTTGTCTCGTCAACGCGAAGCTGCGACTGACGGGCAAGGTGCTATTGTGACACAGCCTCCAGGGTCTGTACAGAATTTTGTGTAAGCAGCCTTTTCACGGTTGTCAGATTCTTCCCTCAAACATGATGCTGAAGTGGTTGAGTGCCGCCACCCAGTCTTTGATCGGTCGTTTCCACTTCATCGAGATTCTCTGTATCGCCAAATACAGCACCTTCCTCACCGAGTCGGCGGTCGAGCCGCGACGTAACTTTCCGCAGCTGAGCGTTCATCGATTCAATCGCATTAGTCGTATAGATAACTTTCCGAATCGCCGGCGGATAGTCAAAAAACGGAATGATGTTCACCCAGCAGGATCGCCACGAGCGCGCGATTTGCGGGAAGCTGTCCTCATACCGGGCCTCAAGCGCGGCCAGGGCCTCCTCGGCGGCCTCCACGTTGGGCGCCGAATAAACACTCTTGAGATCGGCGGCCACCGCCTTGCGCTGTTTCCAGGAGACATACTTCAGCGAGTTGCGCACCATGTGCACGATGCACAACTGCACCTGCGCCTTCGGATAGGCCGCCTCGATCGCGTCGGGGAAACCGCTCAGACCGTCCACACAGGCAATCAGGATGTCCTGCACCCCACGGTTCTTCAACTGGGTCAGCACGTTCAACCAGAACTTGGCCCCCTCGTGCTCGCCGACCCACAACCCCAGTAACTCCTTGCCGCCCTCACGGTTGATCCCCAGAGCCAGATACACTGCCTGGTTCTTGATCTGCCCGCTGTGACGCATCTTCAGGTGGATGGCATCAAGGTACACGATCGGATACACCGGCTCCAACGGACGGTTCTGCCACGCCGTCACCTCCTCCAAAACTGCGTCCGTCACCGCCGATATCAACGCCGGCGACACGGCCGATCCGTACATCTCCTCAAGATGACCCTGGATATCACGGGTCGAAAGCCCACGAGCATACAGCGCCAGTACCTTGTCGTCGAAACCCGGCAGGCGACGCTGATGCTTTTTGACCAGCTGTGGCTCGAACTGGCCGTTGCGGTCCCGGGGAATCGCTAAGTTCACATCCTCGGCCCCGGTCTTAACTGTCTTGGTGGTCTTGCCGTTGCGGGAGTTGCCGCTGTTGCGGCCCTCGGGGGCTTTGGGGGGGTAGCCCAGATGGTGCGTCATCTCGCCTTCGAGGGCGCGTTCGTAGACGCGTTTCGTAAGCGCTTCGAGAAGACCGCCCTCGCCGACTATCTCCTCGGGCGTCTTCCCGGCGATCATTTCATCGATAAGCTTGTCTGCATTGTCGAGCTTCTTGGCCATGCGTATCCTCCTTCAATCCAATATACATCATGGCCGCTTACACAAAAATACTTACATGCCCCAGCCTCCAAGCTCAGTGTGACACATTCATAGTGCCCTCTTCGCTACCACGCAAATCCGGTTGTCTGAGATTTTCGCGCGGTCGAACGTACCGCACTTGTAGAAGCCTTTGATCTGGAATCCGGTTGTCTTCAGCATGTCGCGGATCGTCTTGTTGTCGTAGCCGCGTTCGGTGTGGGTTTCATCGAACCGTTCCCACAGTTTCCCCTTTTTGACAAAGAACGTAATGAGTGCGTCGGCCGTCTGTCTGTCCGCATAACTTCTGCCTCTGAACACCCACGCGATATCATCCAACGTGCCTGAGTACGTTTGCTCCGCCCAGATCGTCCGGAGGGCGTGGGGTGTGTTCATGTCGAAAACGAACCAGCCTCCCGTTGAGATGACGATGAACGCTGTGGAAACTCGCCTGCAAATCCCGTTTCGTCAGCAGGTAGTTGAGTGAGTCGTAGAAGCTGGTGATCAGATCAAACTGCACCAGGCGGCGCGTCCGTTGTCTTGCCCCTGTCAGTATCTCGAATTTGGGGAGCATCTGGCAGTACAGCTTGACCCGCTCCCCTTTGAGTTTGGCGCGGGCGATTTTGATCATCGAAGGACTGCCGTCGAGACCGGACATCTCGATTCCGTAGTCATTGAACAGCTTGGCTGCCGTACCTGTGCCGCAACAGAGGTCGAGGCCGGTGTTAGGATCGATATCAAACTTCTGCATGATCTCGAGCGTGTACCGGAACATGTTCATGGAATGCAGGTCGGCCTCCATCCGGTCATAGACGTCGGCGAACCGATGATACGGCATTTGCTTCTTCTCGGACACCTGTGCTCCTCTCTGCTTACCCACGCCATGGTCGCTGTGCGGCAACGGCACCAGGGGGCACTGCCACTACGTGGCCCTTTTTGTTGACAGTCGGGCGTTTAGACGGCTTTCATCTTCTGCAGTCGGGGTTTGAATATGCGTCCCGGTTGCAGGTATTACAATTGAACGTTTGAACCGGCAGCGGGCAAGCTGTTTTTCGAAAGGAGCCGGTATGCCCACAATGTTCTGGATATGGTTAGCGGCAGCGGTCGTGTTTCTGATAATCGAGTTAGCCTCGCCGACGCTGGTCTTTATCTGTTTTGTCGTAGGCTCGGCTGCTGCGGGCGTATTTGCCTTGTCATCGCCTGAGTCTTACTCCTGGCAGTTGGCGATATTTGCGGTGGTGTCGATCGTCCTCATTCCGCTTACCCGCAGGTTCGCCAAGAGAATCAGCAAGCCCTCTCCGGAGACTTCCAACGTCGACCGCATGATCGGGCAGATTGCGCTCGTGACTGAAAAGATAGACCCCGATCTGGGCGGCAAGGTCAAGTTCGAGGGAGAAATATGGGTGGCAAAGGCCGCCGAGGAGATTGCGCCGCAGACGAAAGTCAAGATACTCGGTATCTCGGGCACGCGTGTCACGGTAGAGAAACTGAATTGAATGAAGCTGAAAGGATAGAGCGATGGATGGTTCAGGTATACTCGTAATCGTATTGGTCGGCCTCGCCGGAGCGCTGGGACTGTTGTCGGTACGCATTGTACGGCCGTTTGAAAAGGGTCTGGTGGAGCGGCTGGGGAAATTCCAGCGTGTGCTCGATCCCGGACTGAACGTGATCATTCCGTTTTTCGACAATGTGTCCAAAGTGGATATGCGCGAGGTAGTTATCGATGTCCCGGCGCAGTTGGTCATCACGGCGGACAATGTCGGGGTGGAAGTGGATGCGATTATTTACATCCAGGTGACCGACCCGTTCCGTTCTACCTATGAAATCACTAACTATATTATAGCCTCGACCAAACTGGCCCAGACGAACCTTCGTAACGTCATCGGCGAGTTGGTGCTCGACGCCTGTTTGTCTTCGCGCGATCAAATCAACGCGCAGCTCCGCGATGTCATGGACGCCGCCACGGACAAGTGGGGAGTCAAGGTGAACCGGATCGAGCTTCAACGGATTGACCCGCCGGGAGACATCACGGACGCCATGAGCCGCCAGATGAAGGCGGAACGTGACAAGAGAGCGGCGATTCTCGATGCCGAGGCGATCCGTCAGGCGAATATCACCAAGGCCGAAGGCTCCAAGCAGTCGCAGATCCTTGAGGCGGAGGGTGCGGCGGAGGCGGTGAAAAAGAGAGCCGATGCCGAGAAGTATCGCCAAATAGCGGTGGCCGAGGGTGAAGCGCAAGCGATCGAGAACGTTTTCGGCGCGATTCACAAAGGTAAGCCGAACGAGAAGCTAATCACGCTGAAATATCTCGAGATGCTTCCGCGGTTAGCCGACGGCAAGGCAAGCAAGATCTTCATGCCGTATGAGGCGAGCGGGATGATTTCCTCGCTGGCGGCGATGGTGGAGGGGATCACGCCGGGCGGCAATGCCGAAGAGAAGAAGCCGCAGATAGCGGAACTCAGTTCCTGAGACTGATCGCAGGGACGCGATTGGAATCGATAGCAGCCCGTCACTAGTGGCGGGCTGTTCTTGTCACCATTGGAGATATTCCCTGCTCAATGCCCCTGCTGGCAATGCCCCGTCTTGACCGGCTCGCCGTTCTCAAACTTGTCGACCTGGCGCGTGACGCAATGACAGAAACCGTGGAAGATCGCACAGACGCCGCCCATTAGAGAGAATATCCCCCAGAACAACGGTCGTCCAAATACGTGCAGGATTACCGGCTGCGAATGCGGTAGCAACAGGAGACCCCAGGTGATCAGAAACGCGCCGTTGAGGATGCAGACATGACCAAACACCAGGGTGGCGACACGTCCCCCCTTGAACGCCAGAAACAGCAAAGCGGCACCGATGACCACGGCCGGGGTTGCCCCCATGTAAAAGCCGGACCTGAAGATGAAAAACAATCCGATTGCGATTAACAGGGTTCCAAGGGTCGCCGTGATTGTACTCGGTTTCATGTGCGTCTCCGCTATTTCTTTGGTGGTTGTGGTGATCTTAAGGTAGTGCGGTTTAACGGGTCTGTCAATTGTCCGCTGGCACCCTACTCAAATGCTGAATTGACTTCCGGGGTTGAGAACAATACCTTGCCGTCAGGAACGATAATCAGAGGTTTGAGATGGAAAACGAAGCGACCAATATACGTAAACCCGCTGTGGCCGGAACCTTCTACCCGGGGGAAGCCTCGGAACTGGCCAAGACCATCGCCGGCATGTTTGCCGAGGTGGACAAGGTCACAATCGGGCACCGTCCGATAGGACTCATCGCTCCGCATGCCGGGTATCCTTACTCGGGCAAAGTGGCGGCGAAGGCCTACAAGCTGCTTGAGGGTGAAGAATACGATACGGTTGTGGTGGTTTCCCCTTCGCATCGGGTCTTTTTCCAGGGCTGTTCCGTCTATGAGGGGGGTGGTTACGAAACGCCGCTTGGCATTGTAGAGACTGACCGTGAGCTATCTGAGAAAATGGCCGGGATTCACCCGCTGGTGTATTTCTCCGGCATGGGGCACGCGACCGGGTCAACCCGTGGGGAACACGCGCTGGAAGTTCAGTTGCCGTTCCTGCAGGTTGTGCTGGGCAAATTCAAGTTAGTGGCGGTTGTCATGGGGGATCAGGAAGAAGCCTCGATACAGGCGCTTGGCGAGACGTTGGCGGCAGCGCTCAAAGGGACCAACTCGCTGATAGTTGCATCGACCGATCTCTCGCATTTCCATCAGGAAAAAGAAGCACGACGGTTGGATAATCAGGTTCGCGAGGCAATCGAGAAGTACGATCCGGACCTGTTGATGGATACGCTCGGCTGTGGCAAGGGAGAGGCCTGCGGGGGAGGTCCGGTGTCGGCGGCGATGTTTGCCGCGAAACGTCTCGGAAGTAAAGAGATCAAGTTCCTCGATTATAATACATCGGGATCAACTACCGGCGATTTCAGCGAAGTGGTCGGGTATCTGTCGGCGGCGATGGTGGCAGGTGAGGCGTATCAGGCGCCTGTGGTCGAGCCGGACAAATCGCTGTTCGGAACCGTCCCGGCTCGTTTTGGCTCTGTCAATCTAACGGATGAAGACAAGGAACTATTGCTGCGGATAGCGCGTGAGTCGATTGCCGCGCACCTTGACGGCAAGAAGTATGAACCGGAGCCAGTCGAGTCTCTGGACAGCGTCAAGC
Source organism: uncultured candidate division Zixibacteria bacterium (assembly GCA_963664195.1). GTDB lineage: Bacteria > Zixibacteria > MSB-5A5 > GN15 > FEB-12. The sequence goes on along the minus strand of OY760907.1, from coordinate 1,272,860 downwards.
ACGGGTTGTTTGTGACGCTGGAAATTGGCGGGGAACTTCGCGGGTGCATAGGGCGCGTGCAGGCCCGTCAGCCGATCTGCGAGGCTGTGGCTGAACTGGCCGTGGCGGCGGCATTTGAGGACCCGAGATTCCCGACGCTCAGCAAGGACGAATACGAGAAACTCGACTACGAAATATCTGTGTTGTCGCATCTTGAGCGTGTGCACGACTTCTCGAAGATCAAGGTCGGCACGCACGGCCTGATGATCAAGCTGGATATGCACTCCGGCCTGCTTCTGCCGCAGGTGGCTACCGATCACGGCTGGGGACCGGTGGAGTTCCTTGAACAAACCTGCCTGAAAGCCGGACTTCCGAAGGAAAGCTACAAGGACAAGTACGCCGAGGTGTATAGTTTCACCGCGACGATTTTCTAGGAGTGGAATCCGACTGATAACTGCTTGAGAACGGTCGGTCAATGTACTACATTCTGACCGTGTCAAACAACGCCTCCATTCTCATAACCGGAGCCAACGGATTCGTAGGCTCGCGCCTGTGTCGGAAGTTTGCCGACGAGGGTTATCATGTTGTTGCCGGGGTGCGAAAAAGCGCGGATCTGAAGCTGCTTGGCGGTCTCGATCTGGAGTATCGCTACGGTGATGTTACTAACCCGGACAGTCTTCCGGAGATGGTGACCGGGGTGGATTACGTCATTCACAACGCCGGCGTGGTGAAAGCCAAAAAGTGCGAGACGTTTTTTGCCGTCAACGAGACGGGCACGGCGAACCTGTGCGAAGCCCTGCTGAAGCACAACCCACAGGTGAAAAAACTGGTGTTGACCTCTTCGCTGGCCGCGGCGGGACCTTCGGAGCCGGGCTGCCCGAGACGCGAATCAGATCCTCCGGGACCGCTGACGACCTACGGTGAGTCGAAGCTGGCCGGTGAGAAGAAGCTCCTATCGTACGCGGATCGGCTCAATGTAGTTGCAGTTCGTCCGCCGGGTGTTTACGGCCCCGGAGACAAAGAATTGTTTGCGCTTTTTCAGGCGGTGAATAATCATATTCGACCGCAGATTGGCAGCATGAGCCGGCGTCTGCAATTGGTGCATGTTGATGATCTCTGTCTCGGGTTTTTCAGAGCGGTCACGGCAGAGACCAAGTCTGGAGCGGTATATTTCATTGCCGAGCGAGAGTCGTATTCGATGAAAGCAATGATTGCGGACGTCGTCGCGGGCAGCGGAAAGACCGTCATTTCCCTGGTGATACCGGGGGCGCTGTTCAAGCTGATTGCAGCGGTCTCCGAGTTCTGCTTCAAGGCGGTCGGGGCGACGCCGATGCTGACTCGTGAGAAAACGCGCGAACTGCTGGCTTCGTGGGAGATCGACATCTCCCGTGCGAAAGAAGAACTTGGGTTTGTTTCACAGATTCCGTTTGCGGTGGGAGTGAAGCAGACTTACGAATGGTATCGTGCTGAGGGATGGCTGTAATGATTTCGATTCGACTCTTGATGTATTGCGTTCTGGCCAGCGGTCTCTATCTGTTGGTGTTGTCCTTCGTGCTGGACTTCGCCGAGCGTCGGTTGAAATTAACAGCCGGTGTGCCGGAGGAGATGATTGAATCTTCCGGGGCTGCGGCGGTGTTGGTGAACTTTCTAATGGAATCACTATTCTATGTTGTGATTCCCTCGATTGTATACAGCTTTTTCTATTATGTTATGCCGTTTTCAGGCGTCCGCGCCGGATTGGCTGCAGCGTTGTTTGCCTTTGCGCTGGGAGCGGCACCGGCGCTGATGGGTCTTTCGGTGCGAGTGAAACTTCCGATGCCATATCTGTTGTTTGTCATGTTGTCGCTGTTGCTCAAACTGGGTGGCTGCATGGCCGTAATCGGTTTCCTCTATAGTCTTTGATGAGAGAGCTATGACTAAGGACATTTCTGGAAGATTCAAAAAAGCCCGAGACCTGTTTCCGCATGCGGGCAAGATTGTCTATTTTAATTCGGCGTCCTCAGGTCCGTTCTGCACGCCGGTGCACGACGCGGTGCGTGCCAGTCTGGATCAGCGGCTGGCGGCCGAACGGGATGACTCGCATCAGGCATTTGTCGTGGCGGAGAAACTTCGCGGTGACTACGCCAAACTAATCGGCGCGCCAAAACGGACGGTCGGGCTGGGGATGAACACCTCGTTTGCATTGAACCTTGCGGCGTACGGACTGCCGTTGAAGCGCGGAGATGAAGTACTGCTCTCCGATGTCGAGTTCCCGGCGCTGCCGTACGTGTGGCGAGCGGCGACGGAGTCGCGCGGATTGAGGCTGAGGTATCTGAAATCGAAGAATCGGTTCTTCAATATCGACGAGCTTCAGAAGCAGATTGGCAAACGTACGAAAGTGCTCGCGCTGTCGTACGTGCAGTTTTTCAATGGGTTCAAAAACGATCTGAAGACGATTTCCGCAATCTGCAAAGAGCACGGGATCTATCTCATAATCGACGGTATCCAGGGGATGGGGGTGGAGCCGATCAATGTGCGGAAGCTGGGTATCGACGTCTTTACCGCGGGCTGTCACAAATGGCTGTTGGCTCCGCAGGGGTGCAGTTTCTTCTACGTGTCCGATGAAGTGCGGGACAGGATTGTGCCGCCGTTTATGAGTTGGCTGGGAGTGGACTGGAAGGGGAATTTCAGCGACCTGTTCTATTACGACCGTGATCTGTTTGATTCCTCGCGACGGTTTGAGATGGGATTTTCCTCGACCCTTAACCTTATGGGTATGACGGCCTCGGTGAAGCTGTTTCAGGATTTGGGGATTGCGGGTATTCAGCGACACAACCACACGCTGCTTGATCGGCTGGCGGAGTATATCAAGGGGAGTTCGAAGTACCGGATAACGTCATCGATGGAACCGAAACACCGCTCGTCTATACTGACTTTTACGACAACCGATGAGTCGAAAAACGCGGTGGCGACCCTGCACCGTCGGATTCTCGATGACAAGATTATCCTGGTGAATCGAGAGGGTTCGATTCGTGTTTCGGTGCACTTGTTCAACGACAAGTCGGACATTGACCGATTGATTGCGGTGCTGGATAGGTGAGGGGGTTGTCCGCGATGGGCACAATCACATCGAATACGCATGACCTGACGCAATCACGCGTGCTGATTACCGGTGCGTCGGGATCGCTCGGTAAGCAGTTGGTTTACGAACTACTCAAACGCGGCATCAAGCCCGTGGCGCACGTGCGGGAGTCCTCGGACACTACCTTCATTGATTCTCACAGCCTGGAGAAGCGTCAGGCAGATCTTCGCATACGACCGGAGCTGGCAACGCTGGTGCAGGGCGTTGATATTGTCATTCACACGGCGGCCTGGGTTGATTTTCGGGGGGATCGTCTGACGCAATTCACCGGGACGAATACTATCGGGGCGCTTGAGTTGTATCGGGTTGCGAAAGCGGCAGGAGTGAAACGATTTGTCCACATATCGACCGTGGCCGCTATCGGCGCGGTACCGCGTCGCAACGATCTGGCGTCACATGAAACGCCGCGACGGCTCAACGAGATCTGGGAATTCAATCTCAACAATCTGAAGATCCCGTACATCATGAGCAAACAGGCCGCTGAGACAGAGCTGCTGGAGCTGGCAGCCGAGGGCGGACCGGAGCTGGTGATTGTGAATCCGTCAGTGATCATTGCTCCCTCAGAGACCTCAAGCGACCGTGAGTGTTGGACCAAACGATTCAGTCATATGTTCGTGCCGGATTATCCGAACCGTCTGAATCTGGTCGATGTTCGTGACCTCGCGCCGGGCATTCTGGCTGCGGCCGAGAGAGGCAGGCCGGGCGAAAGATATATCATGGGCGGGGACAACATAAGTGTGCGGGAGTTGATGCTCAATGCGTCGATACTCCTCAAGAAGATACCGCATCTTGTAACGCCGCCGCGACCGCTGCTGAATCTGCTGGCAAGACTCTCTGTGATGTGGGCAAGGCTGACGAACAAAGGGAAGGTGTCGTTTTATCCTGACCTCGTGAAGATGCTTGATTACGATTGGGCGTATTCATCGCGGAAGGCGCGGATGGAACTCGGATATCGCAATCGGTCTGTACTGGTGACGCTCAGAGATTTCCTGACCGACGAGTTTGTCGATAGCTATGCGAGACCGGAATCGTAGCCGTCTACTTCCGGCACTTCACGAACAGAAACGCGGGGCGAACGCGCTCGTCGATCAGCGATGGGTAGTTTTCGACTTCTTCATCGGTTGGCACCGGTTCAAGTAATCTCTCAATTGTCAGGCCATTCTCTATCAGCGTGTTGACGGTTGTGTCCAGTCGACGATGATACTTGATGACGCCATCGACAAACCAGTGCCGTTCACGGGAGCCTTCGATTGAATACTGATCCACCGGCCAATGCACCTTGTTGCCGTCTTTGTCTTTGACCCATGCTTCCGGTGACCCGGTCATCATGGGATGCTCAATCGAGAACACAAGTCGACCTCCGCCAGTGAGCGATCGGCCAATATTGGCGATCAGTGCCTCATAGTCCTCGACGTATTGAATAGCCAGCGAACTGACGACCAGATCAAAGGTCATACCTTCAGGCTCGAAATCCTCCATGGGACAGTGAGAGTAGGATACAATCTCCTGCCGGTGACCCGGGTGATTCTGTGCGTCGGAGAGCATCTTCTCGGAGATGTCGACGCCTGCGACCGACACCGCGCCCTGCGAGGCAAGATACCGGCAGAGCGGCCCTGATCCGCATCCGAGATCAAGTACCCGGAGTCCTTCCAGGGGAGGAAGAAGAGATCGCAGATACGGCTGCTCGAACATGTTGTTGTAGTTTCGTTCCCGCTCACGGAGTTTGCGGTAACCGTCGTAGAACTCCGGGTTGTCGTAGATGTTTTGTTTTGACATGTTCGATCTGTCAGTTTGTCTGTTCCAGTACCACTATCGATTCAGCCAGTGTCCGCCGAGCCTGGAAGAGTGTCTGTATGTCGGCGTAATCTTCTGCGGTCCAGTAGGGAGAGTTTAGGGTAAACGCTCTTGTCACTCGAAGCATACTGCCTTCGTAAGCAAACTGGACTTCGCAGCGTCCCACTCGGTTTTCAAATGTCGTATCGGGCGGAAGCGCTGCGACTTCCCATTCGGTCGGAAGTTGGAACTCCAGCGAGTCTCTTGTTACGTATGCGCTCTGGAACCAGATGTCGTTCTTGCGCTGATCGGATGTGAACGGGTTGTCGCCTTTGCTTGCGAATTGACACGGTCTCAGCAGCAAACGGCTACCCGATGTCTGAAGCTCCGGGTATGAGAGTTTGCACGAAACGGTCAGGGGTTGGCGTATCGAGTCTATTCCTTCCGAGCTTACGTATTCAAGCTGCGCGTCGCCGTAGAACTCGGAGAAAGCTCCCTGGAAGTACACGGCCTCACTGGTTTCTTCTCCGAGCAGCGCTAGTCGCCAGTCTCGGGCGAAGGTTCCCGTGGTCTTGTTTGTCAACTTGCCGGTTACTTCAAGATCATCAGAAATCGTGTAGCTGAAGGCGGTTTCTTGCGTCGTGGTCGCCGGCTGTGCAAAGGGAGGGGTGACAAACTTGCCTTCGTTTCCCTCAATAAGGGCGGGAACCCCCTGCACACCCCACGGCAGTTGACCGGGGAGCAGCCGCGGATCGCCGGGGGCGTAGAAAGCAGCCTCACCGGCACTGTCGAAAACGGCCACGAGTTCATGGTCGAACTGCCAGTATTTGGTTTTGCGCTCGAACAATCCGCCAGTGCGATCAACTGTGTACGCCAGCCGGGCGTCGATCCCCATCTCCCGGAGGACTGTCCGGAACAATGCACAGAGAATGCTTCGTGATCCTTCCTTGTGTTTGATCGCATCGTCGAGGTCTCTGATCTGTTTCCAGTCGTACTCATGTCCGGTCGACCGGCGTTCGTCGTTCAGATCGGGGAAATAGTCGTATGTGTAGTTTGCCATGTTGTCGCGGACCCACCGGTAGGCAGCTTCGATCTTCTCCCGTTTCGTCTCTCCTTTGAGTTCTGCTGCCAACTCTGCAGGTTTCCGGACGTCCTTGCACAGGACAGAGTCCACAAAGTACGCTATTCCGCCCCCCCACGATGCAAAGAAAGTCAGTGCGGGTTTATCGGAACCGTAGTAGCAGACAAGCCTGCCCCTCAGGGTCTGGTCCGGAGCAGAGGCAAATTCACTCTCGTAGGGAAGTACGTCGTTTACCCTGAAGACAAGGGCAACCGAACTGTCTTCCTGTACCTCCCGCAGGGGACTTTTGCCACGGATGTTCAGCCAGGTATACTCCGGGCTTTGGAGGTCGAATCGCCAGTCGGCACTTCTCAGCCATTGCTGTTGCCGCCAGGGCAGCGAATTTATGTCGAAATAGAGCCACGTGAATTCGCCGTAGAGGAGGGGGATATCCTTCTGGGCAAACCAGGCCACCGACAGATCAAAAGTCTCCAGTAGGATCATGTATTCGATGATACAGTCGTCCGTGACGCCGGGCAGCGAAAACGACGTCTGCGATATCTTGGCGCCCTTCGTCTTGAGGACCGTCTTCTTGTGGATGTTCTCTTCGGTCAATGGGAAGATGTCTCCGTTAGGGAGTATCGTTCGTCCCTGGACATCGGTGACATACTCACTGGACCATGAGGGGGAGGTCAGACCGTCGGCCCGGGACCGCCCCTCAGCGTTCAGGATTCGGATGCGCACGTAGTACATGGCCGATTGCTTGAGAGAGTCCGTCTTCCGATGGTCGACTTCCACCTTTTCAAAGATCACCACAGCGTCGGCATCGGCAGCAAGCGGTCTGTCACGTACCTGCCAGTCGGCATCGGTGATTTCCTCCCATGCAAACGTATCGTGCTCGGCTTTGTCTTTCTTCTTCTTTCGCTTGGCCTGAAGACTCAGCGGGATCAGAACGATGAGGAATGCGATTACTAGCTGTGGCAGAACTCTTTTCAGCATGACGAGTCTCTCCTCCCGGAATACGATTCAATACGGTCTTGTTTTTTCCCGGTTGCTGTCGTGAGTACAGCGTATTTCCAACAGTACCGCGTTGTGTGTGGCTCGCTTTACAGGTATATTCCCCGGAAGACAACAATGCCGATTTGAAACAACATAACGTAAGGAGGCTCACATGCGCAAGCTTGTTTTGCTCGTTTGCATGGTAGTATCGCTGGCAATCTGTGCGGAGTCCGCACAGTCACAAATCATTCCGTCCTGGGAAAGCCCTGACGGGAAACTCGCGTTTTTTCCGATTTCCAACGAAGTGTCGTTTTTCAAAAACGTCGATGATGCCGGTATTAATCGTGGCGAGACACTTCAGTTGGTGATGATTAACAGCTTCAAGTTGTTCACGACGTTCAATCTCGAGTTTACTGCCGATTACAATTTCGATTATACGACAGGCCTGAGTGATGATCATTATGTGGAGTTGTCGCTGGTGAAACCGATAACGCCTTTTGTGTCGTTGAACTATCAGCGGGTGATTGCGACCTTCGAGCCGCAGTCGGTGAACCAGTTTGGTATGCGACTGGTGTTCTAGGGTCGTTGATGCGTCCTTGAATATGCGACTCGCACGAGAGTATCTCAATATATGATTTATGAACTAACGACTTCTGAGTTTCCGGTGGTAGCCCACCTGTTTGAAGGGCACAAGCAGTATGTCGCGGCTCTGGCGGTGATCAATCATGATTTCCCCGGGCGCGTGTTCGTCGATGATCGCAGCCAGCCTCAAACCGCGCTCGTATGGGCGGTAAGCCGATGGGCGTATATAGAGGGTGACGCACACAATCGATCGTTTCTCGAGGAATCGCCGGAGTTTATCCGGGAAACGGTGATGCCGGATTCAAAACAGATGAAACAGAACTGGTTTGAGATCTATGCCGCCAATTCTCCACAATGGCTGGCAACGCTTGACGCGTGTCTCAAGGAGTTTGAGGCCGAGCGGCATTTTGAATCTGTGTTCTGCTGGGACGTAGAGGAATACAAGGAGTTTCGTTCTGTCTACACGATGCCTTCTGAAGTGACGACACGCCTGGTTGACTTGCCGCTACTTCCGGAACGTGCGCAGGGTGTTTCGTCTGTGCCGGAAGAGATGAAAAGCCGGACATCGTTTGGGATCGAGCTGATGGTTGGTGATCGGAAGGTTTCCGAGTGTCGGTCGAACGGGTTCGTGAACGGGATGGAGTTTATGATCGACGTCAACACGTTTGACAATGACGACCGCGGCAGGGGGTACGCTACGGCGGCCGGAGTGGCTTTGCTGGATATCTGTCTGGAAGACGGGCAACTTCCGATATGGGAGACGACCGAACACAACGAGCCATCCAGGAAGCTGGCGAAGCGTTTGTGTTTTGTCGAAGAGGAGTCATATCCGGTCTACGCGATAGAGTTCTGAGGGCCTCTCAGCAGTCTCTTTTCGTGAGAAGTTTTTGATTACTCATCGGCTCTATTCATGTATAATAGCCGTTGTCATTTGCGAAGGTAAGGGTCGGGACGGGGCAATCAATCGTGCCCGGTTGTCCGACCATTCTTTTCATGGAGACGAAGTTGGACGATGGACGGATCAAATAACAACAAGATAACATCTGATCAACGGCCCCTCGCGGCGCTATCGCTGGCCGCTCTCGGTGTGGTTTTTGGTGACATAGGAACAAGCCCGCTCTATGCTCTTCGAGAGTGTTTTCACGGCGCGTATGGAATCGCTCCCAGCGAGGACAATATTCTTGGCGTACTCTCGCTCATGTTCTGGGCACTGACCATAATAGTCTCCGTTAAGTACCTCTCTCTAATCTTTCGTGCAGACAACAAGGGGGAGGGGGGAGTGTTGGCTCTGACTGCCCTGATCCATGGCATATCAGGATCACCTACCAAAAGACGCCTGTTTCTTATCGGTGCGGGGGTTTTTGCCTCTTGCCTGCTCTATGGTGATGGCATGATCACGCCGGCCATCTCAGTCTTGAGTGCTGCGGAAGGGCTGAGAATCATAGCTCCCGAGCTTCAGAAATACGTTATTCCGTTGACGCTGGTTATTCTTGCGGCTTTGTTCATGCTTCAGCATCGAGGCACCGCCCACATAGGAAAGCTCTTTGGTCCTGTGATTCTGGTCTGGTTCTCCGTGCTGGCAGTTCTTGGTCTGTGGCAGGTGGTCCAGCATCCAAGCGTACTGGCAGCCCTGTCCCCGGTCTACGGCATCAGGTTTCTCATGGAGTCCGGCCTTCACGGATTCACCGTCCTTGGCGCGGTGTTTCTGGTGGTGACGGGTGCGGAGGCACTCTATGCCGACCTGGGGCATTTCGGCACCAAACCGATTAGGCTCGTCTGGTTCTATTTCGTGTTGCCGTCTCTGTTGCTCAATTACTTTGGTCAGGGGGCGTTGCTTCTTTCGAATCCAGCCGAAGCCCACCATCCGTTCTATGCGACCGTGCCGGGCTGGGCGGTGGTACCCATGGTGATTCTCGCGACCTTTGCAACGATAATAGCCTCACAGGCAGTCATCACGGGAGTGTTCTCGCTTACCCGACAAGCGATTCAGATGGGGTATTTGCCTCGGCTGCGAGTCGTACACACATCCTCGAAGCATTTCGGCCAGATATACGTTCCCCAGGTGAACTGGCTTCTGATGCTTGCAACGCTTAGTCTGGTTATCGGATTTCAGACCTCCAGCAAATTGGCCGCTGCCTACGGCGTCGCTGTTACCGCGACCATGCTCATCTCGACCGTGCTGTTCTATGTTGTTGCCAGGCAGAAATGGAAATGGAGCAGACTTGCCGCAGGTCTGCCGGTTGCCTTGTTCCTTGTTGTGGATCTGGGTTTCTTCTCCGCCAACCTGAGCAAAATCATGCACGGTGCCTGGTTCCCTCTGGTTCTGGGCGGCCTGACCATGCTTGTCATGGTCACCTGGAAACGAGGACGTGAAATTCTGGGCGAGGAGTTGCGGGCGCTGACGGTGCCTTTCGCCGAGTTGAAGAAACGAATGACGGAGGAGAAGACGGCTCGAGTCAGGGGGCACGCTGTTTTCATGACCGGCCAACCCCGCATCATGCCTGTAGCCATGGTCCACAATCTGGAGCACAATAAGGTCATGCACACGACCGTGCTGCTGCTGAATTTCACATTTCTCGACGTACCTCGCGTGCCCAATGTAGACAAGTTGCTTATCGAAGACCTCGGCTCCGGATTTCATCAGATAACGGCCTCTTACGGCTTTATGGAATCTCCCAGCGTACCGCGCGTACTTGAGCTGGCATCAGGGCAGGGCCTGGACGACGTGCCGCTTGACCAGACAAGTTACTTCCTTGGCCGGGAGAAGCTCGTTGTTAACAGCGGCAGGCAGATGAGTCGATGGCGCGCGCATCTCTTTGCGTACCTGTCGCGAAACGCCTCTGACGCCTCGGCGTTTTTTGAAATTCCGGAGGACCGGGCAATCGAGGTGGGGATTCGCTTGACGGTGTAGGGGGGTGGAGTGAGTTGCGCGATTCTCGGGCTTGACATAGTAGCACCAGCTATCTATATTGGTCATGTTGGTTGCATGATCGGGGTTCTCAGAGTCAAGAATCGCATTGAAGCAAGGCAGCATCGTAATAGATGTCTGATATCAAGAAACGACTACACTCCATCTTAGAATCGTCGGATCTCTCGGACCGATGGTCTCGATCCATAAATTTGTTCATGACCGTACTGATTGCTGCGAATGTTCTCGCCGTTATCCTGGAGACTGTGGCGAGTATACGAGAGCAGTATGGCGCAGCCTTGGACCGGTTCGAGATTCTGTCGGTGATCGTGTTCTCGATAGAATATCTGGCTAGGCTGTGGACATGCAATGAAGACGGTCGATACTCAGGATGGTTGACAGGTAGAGTACGATTTGCGGCCACTCCAATGCTGATAGTAGATATTATGGCGATTCTGCCCTTCTACCTACCCCTTCTATTGCCGTATGATATGCGTTTTGTTCGTGTTCTGAGACTCTTACGGCTGAGCAGACTACTTAAGCTCGGTAGATACTCAGAGGCAATGCAGACGCTCGGAAGAGTCCTCAAATCAAAGCGTGAGGAATTGTCCGTAAGCGTTTTTGCGGTTGTTGTGCTGCTGATTCTGGCGTCGAGCGTCATGTACCATGTTGAACACTCCGTTCAGCCCGTGGCATTCTCGAGCATTCCGGCGACGATGTGGTGGGGGGTGGCGACACTGACGACTGTGGGGTACGGAGACGTCTATCCCATAACGGCGCTCGGGAAGATACTTGGTGCCATAATAGCAATTCTCGGCATAGGACTGTTCGCGCTACCCGCCGGGATACTGGCATCGGGATTCTCGGAAGCGTTTGAGCGTAAGAACGCCTCTGTCTGTCCGCATTGTGGGAAGACAACGAATAAGAATATGCGAAACTCAAGGGGAGATTCAAATGATTGCGATTCCAAAGAAGGTTGCCGATAGGCTTGGCAAAGAGGTTGCGCGATTTCAGCCTGTGCTGAAAGGCGCCAAGGACCGCGATGTCAATGAGTCGGACACGGTAACCATCATAGCCGACATGTTGGCGACGGTATTCGGTTTCGACAAGTATACGGAAATTACCAGCGAACAAGCCATACGGGGCACCTACTGTGATCTGGCCGTGAAGCTCGACGGCAAAGTCAAATACTTAGTGGAAGTAAAGGCAATTGGCCTTGACCTCAAAGAAAACCACCTTCGGCAAGCCGTTAATTATGGGGTCAACGAAGGCATTCAATGGGTAGTGCTAACCAACGGCGTGGATTGGCAAGTGTATAGCCTTAAATTCGAACGACCTGTCAGCTGGGATCTCGTGACGTCTTTCAACATTCTCGAGCTTAACCCCCGTCACGGAGAAGAGCAGGACAAACTATTTCTGCTCTGTCGGGAAGGATTGGGGAAGGCAGCCATCGAAGTCTACCATGAGCGTATTCAGAGTGTAAATCGATTTGTCATCGGTGCCATAATACGAACGGATGCCGTGCTGGAAGTTATCCGGAGAGAACTCCGTCGATCCGCCCCCGGTCTCAAGATAGCTACGGACGAGATTGCGAAAATCGTTTCGAGCGATGTCTTGAAGAGAGAGGTTGCCGAAGGAGAACTTGCTGACAAGGCATGGGCCAAAGTGAAGAAGTCGACTGGGAAGGTATTGAGAAAGCGGAACGGCAAACCGTCGGAAGTACCGGCTGACGGGCAGACCGTAGAGCCCCAGGAACAAGTCTGTGCCGGGGCGGCTGAAGCGACTGAGGAGCAATAGCGCAGAAGGACTGTTCGGTCCACACTTCGACCGGCTCACAGACTTGTCTGTCAGTCTTTGTAGGGCAGAACCAGAATGCACAAATTTCCCCGTTTCAAAAAACACTTGCGAAGCGGTTCTGCCGATGTCGCCGCAGGCGGCTCTCTTTCCGGCGGAACCGCTAAAGGGTTCCACCCTACTGAGCTATATGCAAAGCGTTTCTATGTACTATATATATTGTACCCATATCAGATACTGGTCTAAATTGTTGCAAGTACGTTAGTTGCGGCAAGTCGTTGGATTTGCTTGGTTTAACGAACTGCATAGTAGGAAGTCACGCTACGGTCAAAACTTCGTGTTATAGGGGAGTAGGCCAATGTTGGCTGAAACCTTTGTAGTTTTCTCGCGTTTGAGGACTTGGCGGTTGAATATTCCGGCCGACAGGCTATATTATGTATAATGGTTGTTCTTTGACATCTGGAGAGGTAACACCTCTCTTACTTTGATTCGTCCTGAACGAATCATCTCTCGACGCTTGCGAATATCTGCGGGATCGGCAGAGGAGTTGTGAGTGCAGCCGGCAGGTTTGGATTCCACAGCAAGCTGTGGGGCACCGGGCGGCTCCCGGCTGAGGCGCACGTTGCTGAAACTCGTGCTTTGGTGGCCCACCATTTATGGTGGGATTGGCTGTGACGCGACTCGCCCTGCAGTTGCCATCGCCGCACCAAGGCCTGAGTCTCAAGCTGGGGCTTTCCCGTTGGCGCGAAGCGGTGAAACAGGCCGTGCCTGCGCGAAGCGTCATAACATGCCTAGCATGGGGGTGATCTGGTTTCGACGGGTTTAGTGAGGGGTTGTCAGCGTGTCGGGGTTGTCTGGGGCCTCGTTAACAAACCGGGCGAAACACATATTTGGCGAATACGATTACGCCATGGCTGCCTAGTACTAACCGTACTTAGCGCAGCTCGTCGTACCTGATTCTTTGTCTTCAGGGTTGGGCTACGGCGTCGATAAAGGAGACTCGGTGCTGCGACGTCTTTAAGCAGCGCTTAAATGTAAAGACTGGCTTTAGTCGTGGCCTGTCAATCGGCAGCGATTTTAGCGAGAATATATAGACTGACTATGCACGTAGACGACGGCCTGGCATTATTCTCGGACGGGGGTTCGATTCCCCCCACCTCCATTTGATATAAGCATGTGCCAATCAATACGTTACAGCAATAAGCAGGCCGGATCATTTGATCGCCCCCACCACCACTGAGCTATATCGCTGAATATCATGCAATAACCTACGACGATCGTGGTCACAACTTGGTCACAGTGAACTGACATTCTCTTGACAAAAAAGTCAATTGTCTGCTTGACAATGCGAATGCACGTATATATATTTATGCGCAGATACGTACAAAGGTTGCAATGGATTATGAAGGACAAAGAAATATACGAGCTGCATGCGGAGTTCTGTAAGATGATCGCCAGTCCCAAAAGACTGATGATCGTAGAGCTACTGGCCAAGAAGGAAATGAGCGTTGGCGAGATCGCCGATGCGCTTGAAGTGCCCCATAGCAATATCAGCCAACACCTTAGGGTAATGCGCTCGCGTCACATTGTGGCTTCTCGTCAGGAAGGGCAGACCGTCTACTATCGCTTGACTCATTCAAGGTTGCCCAAAGTTTGTGCCGAGATCCGGTCCATGCTGCTTGACGGAATGGATGTACGAGGTAAGAAAGCCAGAGGTTTGATTAAGGAACGGTAGTATTTTTTTTCTATCATATATGCATACCTGCGCATATATGATAGTTTGACTATCAACAGGTTTTTATTGGGAGACAAAAGAGATGATCACAGAAGAGCTCGCAAAACTGGATGTCAGTAAAGTCGTAGACGCCCGCGGTACTGCGTGCCCAGGTCCGTTGCTCGAAGCCAAGCGTGGTATGGCAGAAGTCCCGAAGAATGGAATCATGGAAGTGCTTTCATCAGACGAAGGCACCAATGATGACATTCCGCTGTGGTGCAAGAAGATTGGACATGAATACCTTGGCAATATCGAGGAAGCCGGCCATTGGAGACTATTCGTACGCAGGATGAAGTAATGACATCTAACACAGCCGATACGGGTCGGGAACCCAAAATACTTGTGTTTTCAACCAACAATATCTCGGATCCCGGGATTGATTTAGCTGGCGGATCTCACATGCCTTATTCCTCGTCCGTGCTGGTAGTGCAGGTTCCGTGCTCGAGCGGTATAAAACCGGCATGGGTGCTGCATGCGATCAACGCCGGCTTTGATGGAGTGTTCGTAGCCGCCGATGGGACGGACTGTGCTTACTTGCCAGACTGTACGAAACGGACCGGTGAAGTTATCCAAAGGTCTCAGACGCTCCTGGAGGAAAATCGTGTTGATCCAAGGCGACTGAAAATGGCGGCAATCTGCTCAGTATGCGCTGAATCCTTTCAGTCACATATGGATAAATTCAAGACTGCTTTGGTCAAGCTCGAGTCGCACAGTGAAAAAGTCACTCGATAATGAAGTTTTCCACACGAATGTGAATAGATTCACAGCATGCGAAACCGACCCTTCTTCGAGAGGTTTTGGTACATGAATTATGACGTATTAGTTGTCGGCGGTGGTATTGCTGGGATGGAGTCGTCACTGACCCTTGGAGACATGGGCTATAATGTGCTGCTGGTAGAAAAGGAAGCCAGCATAGGTGGCAAGATGGTCTTACTCAGCAAGGTATTCCCGACTCTTGACTGCGCCAGTTGCATCTCCACTCCTAAGATGGCATCCACTGCTCACCACCCCAATATCACTATTGCAACATCAAGCCACATTGATGAGATCACCAATACGGACAGGGGCGGATTCAAGGTCAAACTCCACAAGAGATCCACTTTCGTTAACTCAGCTGCGTGTACCGGATGTGGTGAATGTGAGCAAGTCTGTACAGTTGTGAAACCGGATCCGTTCAATTTCGAGCTGGCCGCCCATCGTGCAATCCATATTCCGTTTCCTCAGGCCGTTCCCAAGAAGGCAGTTATGGTAAGGGACGGGACGTCTCCATGCACGTTCTCATGCCCGGCAGGTGTAAAAGCTCACGGTTATGTATCGTTGGTCCGCGCTGGCAAATTTGAGGAGGCCTTTCACCTGCATATGGAGGATGCCCCCCTGCCCGGTAGCCTTAGTCGAGCCTGTTATGCTCCCTGTGAAGGGGAATGCACGCGCGGTGACCTTGAAGGTACGGTGCCGATACGGGCGATCAAACGGTTCATGGTCGACCGATACTACGAAAGTCATCCGGAGCCAGAATACGGTCCCCCGGAACAGATACCGGACAAGAATATTGCTATAGTCGGCTCCGGGCCGACAGGTCTATCGGCTGCCTATCATCTGGGGCGACGCGGTTATAATGTGACCATATTTGAGTCTGCCGCCCAGCCCGGAGGAATGCTACGTTATGGCATACCCGCCTACCGGCTGCCGAAAGACGTGGTTGATCGAGACATCAAGAACATCACCGCTCTTGGCATTGAAATCAAGACAGGCTCCCCAGTTTCATCCATTGATTCACTGAAGTCGCAGGGATTTGATGCCACCTTTCTGGCTCTGGGAACTATGGAAGGAATGAAGATGGGCATAGAGGGCGAAGACCTCGAGGGTGTTACCGATTGTATGGCTTTTCTAAAGCAGGCAAACTCGCCGGAAAGCGTAGACCTGAAAGGGAAGACCGTAATGGTGGTTGGTGGCGGCAATGCGGCCATCGATCCGGCCAGAGTGGCAATTCGATTGGGTGCTGAGGAAGTCATCATACAGTACCGAAGAAGTCGAACGGAAATGCCTGCTCATGACTGGGAAGTCGAGGCGGCTTTAGATGAGGGCGTCATGTTGCAAACGTTAATTAATCCTGTGCGCTTCATTGGAGAGAACGGTCAGCTGAAGGCGGTTGAAAGCATCACAATGAAGCTCGGTGAGCCGGATGACAGTGGGCGGCGGCGACCTATTCCCGTTACCGATTCTGAAAAACGTACTGCTGTTGATTTGGTGATTCTTGCAATTGGCCTCAAGCCCAGTACGTCGCCGTTTGCCAAAGAGCTTGATCTCGATTACAACGGGACCATTCAAGCGAACGAGGAAACACTCGAAACATCAATGCCCTCAGTTTTCGCTGGAGGTGATGCTGTCTCTGGGCCATCAATGATTGTCAGTGCCATCGGTCAGGGAAAACGGGCGGCCTTCTACATTGATCGTTTGCTCAAAGGCGAGTCGCTTAGTGGCATCACGTTTGACAACAGGCTTCCGATGGTTAATGCAACTTCGGTTCTATCACGCTCAAACTCAAATGGCAGTGGAAATGGCAACGGCTCCGGTCACAAGCAGTTACTCCCTATTGTAGGCTTAGAAACACCTCGCGCACCGATATCGGAGCGCATCCCAACTGAAAAGAAGGAGCTTCCCGTATCCCAGAGGGTTAGTAGTATGGTCGAGGTTGAGATCCCCTTTACTGAAGAGGAAGCTCGCTACGGTGCGAATCGGTGTCTGGATTGCGGCGTCTGCTCTGAATGTCATCAATGTGTAAAGGCCTGTCCGGCGCACGCCATCGACTTTGACCTGCGGGATGAAGAGGAAACCATTGACGTGAAATCTGTTATCGTGTCAACCGGGTTTAATCTTTTCGATGCTCATCGCAAACCGACGTATGGTTATGGTAAGTTCCCGAATGTTATAACAGCAATGCAGATGGATCGCATCTTAGCCCCTACCCGTCCCTATAATGGTGTTATCAGACCCTCGGACGGCAAGGCGCCTGATAACATAGCCTACGTGCTGTGTGCCGGCTCCCGTGACCAGAGCATAGATAACGCACTGTGTTCTCGAGTTTGCTGTATGTACTCCATTAAGCAGGCTCAACTGGTCATGGGATCTCTTCCGCTGGCGGATATCACCATTTACTACATTGATATTCGTGCTTTTGGTAAGGGTTACGACGAGTTCTACGAACAGGCCAGGGGAATGGGAGTCTATTTCGTCAAGGGACGAGTAGCTCAAATCGGTGAACTGGACAATGGCAATCTGGACGTGCAGTTCGAGGCCATAGATGGAGACGGCGGTCTTAAACACATGGAACACGATTTGGTCGTGCTGTCCACCGGGTTCTCTCCGAATCTTGATGCCCCGAATATGTTCAAGAAGAGCAATCTTGATCTAGACGCACATGCGTATGTGCGCGAAGTAGACGAAGACACAAACCCGGGTAGAACCAGCATCGACGGTGTGTTTGTGGCTGGAGCAGCCTCTGCCCCCAGAGACATTC
The DNA here is from genome assembly GCA_963664195.1 of uncultured candidate division Zixibacteria bacterium. Lineage (GTDB taxonomy): Bacteria > Zixibacteria > MSB-5A5 > GN15 > FEB-12. The sequence continues at coordinate 1,255,353 of OY760907.1, read as the reverse complement.
CTGATAGTATTCTCCACTCGGGCGCAGCCGTGGCTCAGGCCGCCGCATACCTTGAGAGAATGAGAGTTGGTAAATGACGGATAGAAGAATCGGCGTGTACATTTGCCACTGCGGTGGCAACATTTCGGACTATGTGGATGTAGAGAAGGTTCGGGAGGGTGTAGTCGGCGACAAGGGTGTAGTTGTATGCAAGACAACTATGTTTGCGTGTTCGGATGCCGCCCAGGAAGAGATGATAGAGGACATCAAGACAAACAATCTTGACGGTGTGGTGATAGCGTCATGTTCGCCAAAACTCCACCTCTTCACTTTTCGCGCGATGGCTGAGCGGGCCGGGTTGAATCCGTATCAGTACGTGCAAGTAAATCTCAGGGAGCAGGATTCCTGGGTTCATCAACACGACATAGACCGAGCAACTGAAAAGGGTATCCGACTCGTGAGAGCGGGCATTGCCAAATGTGCTCTGACAGCTCCGTTGACAACAATGAGAATCGAAACGATTCCAAAGGTACTCGTCATCGGAGCCGGAGCAGCCGGGTTGCGTGCGGCACTCTCCCTTTCTGATATGGGCTTTTCTGTGTTCGTTATCGAAAGAGAGGCCGAAGTCGGTGGGTGGACAGGAAAGCTCGGCAGTATGTTTCCGAATGATCGTAACGGTTCAGCTCTCGTAAATGATCTTTTTGAAGAGGCGAGGAGCAAAGACAATATCACTATCTTTACTAGCGCCGAACTGAAAGAGAAGAGTGGCAATGTAGGCGATTTTTCTGTGGTTATCCAGATTACTAATCAGGAGACTATCACTCTAAACATTGGAACGATCATTGTTGCAACGGGCTTCGATTCCTACCAACCATCCGAGGGCGAGTTCGGTTACGGACAGCATGGTGTAGTAACACTCCCGGAGTTTAGGCGACAGCTGGATCAATCAAACGGGTCCATCACATACCGGGGACGAGCAGTCACGGACATCGCCTATGTCTACTGTGTAGGTAGCAGGCAATCGAGGGATAAAGAGCACCCAAATCTATACTGCTCACGGTACTGCTGCACGGCGGCCGTACATACGTCACTAGACGTTCACAAGAAGGATACAGCGGCGCACCAATTTCATCTGTATCGTGATATGCGAACTTATGGGAAGTACGAACTGCTGTATCTCGATGCCCTCAATAGTGGCTCCGCCTTTCTCAAGTACGCCGACGATGATCCTCCCACCGTGAAGCTTATGGGTGATAAACTACGCGTCACAGTTCGCGATCAGCTAACTCAAGGAGAAGAATTCGACATTGATGTTGATCTGGTAGTATTGGTGACAGGTATGGTGCCTCGAGAGAACAAGAATCTCATCGACATACTCAAGCTTCCTGTCGGAATGGACGGATTCTTCAATGAAATCCACCCCAAGCTGAGGCCCGTTGAAACAGTCATTGACGGAGTATTCATCGCCGGGGCATCTCAGGGTCCCAAGACCCTTGCGGAAAGTGTGGCGTCGTCGTTGGCCGCCGTATCGAAGAGCGCAGCACTGTTGATGAAGGGTTATGTTGATCTTGAACCGCTCATAGCAAATGTCGACGCTGATAAGTGCTCCTGGTGCGATGAATGCACAAAGGCATGTCCATACGATGCCATTGAAAAAGTATCCAAGGATGGCAAAGAGGTGGCGCAGGTTATTCCTGCTCTGTGCAAAGGCGGTGGAGCATGTGTGCCGATGTGCCCACACGACGCGATTGACGTGGAAGGGTATACAGATGCCCAGATAATTGCAACTATTGACTCCCTAATCAAAGAGGTTGGCTGATGAACAATCTAGTTGATCGGAATATTGCGGAGGCGATGAGGGATGAAATGGCAATGAGAGAGAGAATCCTTTCTCTACTGAATGAGAGCCCCAGAACAGTACCGGAAGTAGCTGACGCACTTGAGTGTTCAGCCAACAATGCTATGTTCTGGATGATGGCGATGTGGAGATATGGATCTATTGAAGAGGTTGGCAAACGAGATGGTGAAGGATATTACAGGTACCAGCCCGTTTTGTAAGGAGAAGTTGTGTCCGCTGTAAATACAAAGTTCGTTGACGAATTGCGCTCTTCCAAGTCGTTTAATGCTGCTGCTTGCATGAATTGTGGGGTATGCACGGCCGTCTGCCCTGTGGGGTTGGACCTGCTGCCGAGGCAGCTGTTTAGATATGCGGTCCTTGGCGTAGAAGAGAAGATTATAGAAAATCAGGAGACGATATTTTCCTGCCTGATGTGCCGTATGTGCGAGGAAAACTGTCCCGCTGGAGTAAAGATCACTGAAAACGTGCGTATCTTGCGAGGCTACTTCAATCGAACCATTTTCGGACTGTCGAGGGATTAGATTATGGCACTTCCTACCAAACACGTCTTGGGAATACTAGTGGACAATCTTCTGAAGCGCGGTAGTGTGCTGCGGCTATCGCCTCGCGCCACGGTCAAGTGGACACAGGGATTGGATATACCCAGGGGTGGCAAGACCGTTATCTACACCGGTCATATGTATCAGTTGATCCCTGCTATCTCTGCCTTGGCTGCAAAAATGGCGATGATTGAAAACTCCTGGATAACCAGGTTCTTTGGTTTGGGCAGGTTCGCCAACCGAATTGTCAACTTGGCCTGGTTTATGGCTCGAAGTGATCCGCAAGAGACAGAGCACTACAACAATATCCTGCGTAACATCGCACGGCTATTGCAGGCATCAGGGGTTGGTTTCGGGTATCTCTACGAAGAAGAGATGTACTCGGGGGCTCTGATCCACGACGAGGGTGTCGATGACGCCTTCGTGAAGCACGCTCGTCGAGTGGTCGAAGTTTTCAAACGTAACGGAGTAAAGACTGTTATCACTGTGGATCCACACACAACCAATATGCTTCGGTCTGTTTACCCGGAATACTGCAAAGACTATGACCTGGAGGTAAAGAGCTACCTGGAGGTATTGGCCAATAGCGATATCAATGCATCGAGGATGTTGAATCTGGATGTAACGATTCATGATTCCTGCGTGTATGCTCGCTACGAAGATGTAGTCATGAAACCACGACAGTTGCTCACAAAAGCGGGAGCAACCATCAACGAACCGGAAAACGCCGGAAAGCTGACGCATTGCTGCGGCGGACCGATAGAGTCGTTCTTTCCTAGCAAAGCGCAGGCAATTGCCCGCAAAAGGATGGATCAACTCGCAGCTACCGGAGGCAATGTTGTAGCCATGTGTCCTATCTGTTTAGTGAATCTCAAGCATGCGGCGAAAAGCATGAACACTGATGTCAAGGACATCTCTGAATACCTTGTAGGGGCATTTTGTGATACTGATGCATTAGGGTCACTACCTGCCGAACATAGCACAAACCGAGAAAACGAGGTCGTTACTAATGGGTGAAGAAACCACTGAGAAGATAGTCATCATTGCCACTCACGGGTGTGAGGATCCTGAAAGGGCCTGTCTGCCGTTCATTTTGGCTAACGCATCGCTAGCCATGGATACTCACGCAGTGGTGATCCTTCAAGGAACCGCGGTGACCTTGGCTAAGAAGGGCTGTTATGAACACGTGTTTGCGGCTGGCCTTCCACCCCTGAAGGAACTTGTTGATTCCTTCGTAGAACTGGGAGGAGCGCTTCTGGTCTGCAGTCCGTGCATTCAGGAACGTCAGATATCCACTGATATGCTGGTTGAAACCGCACAGCCCATCAAGGCAGCCAGGGTCGTAATGGAACTTCTTGAGGCAAGTGCCACGCTAAGTTATTAGAAGCAAGGTGAACAAATATGTTCGCTATAGCCATTTCGAGGTTTGCTGAGTGCGGCTTCCAAACTGGCAGAGGGATTTAAGGCTAGAGCAGTTCCTCTACGATGTTGATACCAGGGATCCTGTCTTGTTCGACATAGTTCTGAATCTCCACAGATTGGTTATTGACGACGCACTTGAGCTGGTCGCATCTGAGATCGGAAAGGAACAATTTCAATCGATCCCTGAAGATAGTCCGAGATCTGCACCTTGCATCGGTAGCAGAAGTTGCCCTGATGCACTCCACCCATACGTACGGTCTGGACCTGAGAGTACAGGCAGATACCAGTACCGGCGAAGTCATGATCGAGAGAGGTCCGATGCTGGAAGACAGAGTGGTTTCGGACGACCACATTAGAGCCGCCTTGAGGAGCGTCAAGGAGATAAGGGACGTGAAGATCGAAGGACCACACAACTGGAACGAAACAGGGATTGTTGCCACTATTGGCGGTCTGGAGCTTGGCCTGAACATTGAGCCGCAGAACCTTACCCTTGCTGACTGAGGTATAGGCTTACCAAAGGTATTGGGAAATGAAACACAAGCCGGATGAGTGCCATTGTGACATGCTTATCGCAGTCGCCGACAGCATGTCCGACGGGGTGCTTGCGGTAGATCTGGACAGGCGTATTACGTTTATGAATCGTGCCGCCGAGCGCATCACCGGTTATTCCCTGGACGAAGCACTGGGAAAACACTGTTGGGAGATATTTCGCACCAACGTGTGCGATGACAGTTGCCCTCTCAAACGTGTCATGAACGACAATAACTCGCCTGTCAATAGACCGGTTTGTGTTACTCATAGAGATGGGAGGCGTGTCCCGGTAGGCATTGCAGCAACACTGTTGAAAGATGCTCGTGGAACTGTAATTGGAGGTGTAGAAACTCTACGCGATCTCGACCTGCTCAGACAACTGCGCAAGGAACATGAGTCGAAGTTTGTCTTTGAGGACATGATCAGCCGCAGCAAGAATATGCGGGAACTCTTTGACATTCTGCCAGCCGTAGCTGAGAGCGAAAGCACGGTTCTCATCGAAGGTGAAAGCGGAACCGGAAAGGAACTTGTAGCCAGGGCGATACACAGCCTCAGTCCCCGGAAAGAGGGCCCATTTGTTGCCCTGAACTGTGGAGCGCTGCCTGACAACCTCCTTGAGTCTGAGCTCTTTGGCTACGTCGCCGGTGCTTTCACAGACGCCAAGAGAGACAAGGCGGGGCGTTTCGCATTGGCAAAAGGCGGAACCCTGCTGCTTGACGAGATTGGCGACGTCTCTCCGGCTATGCAGGTCAAGTTGCTGCGCGTACTTCAAGAGAAGATGTTTGAACCGCTGGGCGGTACCGCGTCTATTCCGGCGGACGCTCGGATAGTTGCAGCGACAAACAAGGGATTGGACAGCCTTGTGGAAGCGGGCAGCTTCCGAAGTGATCTGTATTATCGCGTCAACGTCATGCGCGTTCGGTTGCCATCCTTGAGAGAGAGGAGAAAAGATATCCCCCTGCTTGTGGATCATTTTATCGATAGGTTTAACCGTCTACGTCTGAAGAACGTACCAGGATTCTCTCCCCCGGCTCTAGGCCTATTGCTAAACCATGACTTCCCCGGAAATGTTCGCGAACTTGAGAACATCGTCGAACATGCATCGGTACTGTGTGGTGGTGGAATAATCCGACCTGAACATCTCCCAAGATACTTGCAGGGTGAGAGATCGGTGCCAGCAGTTGAGATTGCAGGTACGTTTGCCGAGATGGAGGCGCTTTTCCTGATTGGGGCACTAAAGCGCAACAATTGGTCCAGAAAAGATGCGGCTGCTGAAATCGGTATCAACCCCTCTACACTCTACAGAAAAATCAAGAAGCTTGGTCTGAAGCTGCCAAAAGATCGAGAATAAGGAACAATCCTCGGCAGGACGTGCCGTGCAAATCTGCGAGCTCTCTCCTTCTTTATCGTGCGTATCAGCACGGTCTCAAGATTTCTTCCTGACGTCCATATGCGATCACGCGGCATTACTCTGTGAGTATCTACCTGCTGCTGAATGAGATGGGTAGTCGCACAGAGTTTGTGTGTGCGATTGGCACGTCATGTGCATTCGACCAGACCAGAAGAGATTACTGAAGAAAGGAGCGAAGTATGATAGGCCTCGATCGCTTGATGGAAATCGAAGGAGTAGTCGCTGCCGGACAATTCTCCGACGACGGAAAGGTAATTCGGAAGGTTGGCGAGATCCCTGAGGACTTGATGGAAAGCGCCGCACTATGTGCCCAACAGAATCGGGCCAGCGGCGGGTTTCTGGATTCTCTTAATGATCAGATGCCTCGTGAGTATGGTTCGCTGGTCGGTTGGACCGTGTGGGGCAGCAAATACTCAGTGGTTGTTGTCGGCAACACGCGGGTGTTCGTCGAAACTAGTCGCGGCGACTACAATCAACTGATGATAGATCTGGCTGGATCCGAAGCGACGGGTCCGCGCCCCAGGAACTACTAGGAAAACATGATATGCTCTAACACTTCAAATCACTGTGATGCCTTAAGGAGGTATTAAAAATGACTGAGAAGAAACAAGAAAAACCGGAATTGGGTCATGGTATCTACCATCCCGGCGCCCGTCCTATGCAGGTAATGCTCGACGAAGACGGCTGCATGTGGCTTTGTGACAAGGGAGTTGACCCCAAGAAAGCCTTCGAGGAGCAAGGCTGCTGGCGTTGCAAAGATCTTCAGTTTACGCGCAACGACTAGTCGTGAGCCGCCAATTGTGTCTGACAGGATTGAGCAGAGCAAAGCCGTTAAGCCACAACTTAGCGGCCTTGTTCTGCAATGCGCACTCATTACTGCGTATGCGGGGATGTCGTCCTGTGATGTTTGAGTGTGGGCTCGGATGACTAGGCATCAGAGAATTGGATCCCAGGTGGAATTATGATGGCAGATTTGATATACGATGCCTTGTCCATTACCGGGTTCGTCTTCCTAATGATGCTCATCATCGAGTACATCAATGTGATTTCCCGAGGATCCTGGTTTCAGTGGTTTGCAAGCCAAAAGTGGAGTCAGCACCTTGTTGCAATACTGCTGGGGCTACTCCTGTGTCGTTTCAGCGTAATCCGGACAAGGGGAGTTGAAAGTGAAGCCGTGGTTTTGTAGCTTTGGCTTGTCAGAAAAGAGTCATTGATGAATGCCAAACAGAACCAGAGTCCGGAGTCGGTCGTACGGGATATCCGCCGTAATACGCGTCGTAAGTATTCCTCCGAAGAGAAGATTCGCATTGTACTGGAAGGCCTCAAGGGCGAAGTCAGCATAGCCCAGCTGTGCCGCCGGGAGGGGATCGTCAGTAATCTGTACTACCGCTGGAGCAAGGACTTCCTGGAAGCGGGTAAGAAACGCCTGCAGGGTGACACTGCCCGTGAGGCGACCAGTTCCGAGGTGGGCGACCTTCGCTCTGAGAACGATCAGCTCAAGCAATCGGTGGCTGAGTTGAGTCTGAACAACCGCCTTCTGAAAAAAAGTATGGCTGGCTTGGAGTGAGGCGTCGCCGGTATATGCGTCACAGTCAATCGGAAAAGATGGAGATCATTCGGACAGTCGAGGACTCCCGGCTCGGTGTCAAGCGCACGCTGGCCGAGTTGGACATCAACCGGAGTACGTTTTACGATTGGTACCGTCGATACCGCGAGGGTGGGCACGATACCCTGGCCTCAAAGCCGCCACGTCGGCGCCGGTTCTGGAACGCGATCCCCCCGGATGTGAAACAGAAGGTGGTCGAAACGGCCTTGGAGCATCTGGACAAGTCACCGAGACAGCTGGCCTGGTATCTGACTGACACACAAGGCTATTACCTCTCAGAATCGAGCGTCTATCGCATCCTCAGAGCGAACGATCTCATTACCAGTCCGGCCTACACGGTGCTGAGTGCCAAGGATAAGTTCGACCAGCCGACCACCCGGGTCAACCAGCTCTGGCAGACCGACTTCACGTACCTAAAAGTTATTCACTGGGGTTGGTACTACCTGTCGACAGTGCTGGATGACTACTCGCGTTACATCCTGGCCTGGAAGCTCTGCACTGGGATGTCAGCTGAAGATGTCACTAAAACGCTTGATCTGGCCATTGCCGGGTCGAGTGTGGATCACGTGTATGTCAGGCATCGCCCGCGACTGCTCTCAGACAACGGTCCCTGCTACGTCTCAGGCGAGTTGAAAGAGTATCTGTCCGACAACGGCCTGAGTCACACTCGCGGCCGGCCGTATCATCCGATGACGCAGGGCAAGATCGAGCGGTATCACCGTTCGATGAAGAACGTCCTGCTGTTGGACAACTACTACTGCCCGGATGAATTGAAGGCTGAGATCGAGGCGTTTGTGGAGAACTACAATTACGAACGGTACCATGAATCGCTGGAGAATGTGACCCCGGCTGATGTGTACACGGGACGGGCAGTGAGGATAATCGAAGAAAGACAACGGATCAAAGAACGGACATTGAGACAGAGAAAACGGGATTACAAAAAGGCAATTGCCAGAGCGAGAACCATGTCCTAGCTTTCAACTCTACCTGCCCGAATTGTCTGAAGACGTACAAATGGAAGAAGATAAATATGAGAACAAATAGTTATGTTGTGATGGTTTTTAGTCTGTTAATTGCGACTTCAATATCTTTGTCCTGTGGCGATGACAATCCCGTTTTGTCAAATGAATCAGGTCATACAAATCTACTTCAAAATGTTGTTTTCGAACCCGATTCCGGACCTCCGGGAACGCCTATCGAGATGAAGAACCTGCCAGCTTTGCCGGGCGATGGTTTCTGGAGCCTGAGTATCGGGGAGGCATCGGTACCTATCATACAAACAGACTCCTCCAACTACACTATTATTCCACTCCTGTTTTCGTCTACGGACTCAACCTGGCCAATGGCTTCCGGAGCGCCTCTTGATGTCATGTTGTATCTTGATAGTGTCGCTGTTGATACTGCCTTTGGCTTGATTACCGTCGATTCATTGCCTCATGCCGATGGCGCTACCGATAGTCTGATACAGGCCCTGGTTCAGGGAGCTGACGCAATCCGGCAGATCAGTCTGTCGCTGAATATTCAGGATACACTGCTTCAGGCCGTCTGCGGGTCAATGACTGAGATGTTGGTTACTGGTGACAACTCGCTGACTGCCATTATTAATGGCACATCGCCGATCGTGGATGGTGATCCGCTGCCCAATGAGTTGTTTTCGGCCCTGCTGGTATCAACCGGTATGTCTGACATGATTTCAACCTGGTCAGGTGGTTTACAGACCATGGAACAGGCTGTGGCCAAGTATAATGCCAGCAGTCTGAGCACCGCAACTATCGACGACGAGGGGCTGGCGTATCGAATGCAGATGTATAGCCTGCTGGAAGGGTTTTCTTCACAGGTAATAGGTCAAACGGCGTTGGAGTGGAATTCTTATTCAGCGGTACTTGGATGTGCGGGTGTTGCTTACCCACCGCTGGGGGCTATAGAATTCATCGTTAGTTTTGTGGTCGCCGAATTGGATTTTATCTTTAACAAGATCGCTTTGGCTTTACTCCCATCTCAAGTAACCTCGCTCGAACTTGACTTTATGGAGCACGAAATAGAGTCGGGGGACACGACCGAAGCCATCGTATACATCTCCGCGAAGAACACTCCTCCCAATATAACGCCACTCGACATTGTCACGCAGGTCATCAACGCCATGAACTTGGCTGACTGGATCAGTCATCTGGGAGCGGTTCGGAGATACTTGCCGCAAAATGTCTATGAAATCGCCGAGGGACTAACCAGGTGGTTCCTTGGTGTCATAAACAACTTTCTGGGGACACATTTTAATGCTCCCACCATGCTTGATGCCTCTTTGCCAGTCATTACCTATGACTCGATTCTAGTTCAAAACCCCAGCCTCGTTGATTTGATATCGCCGGCTCTGAGCAAAATCGAACCGATCACCGGCAGTATTAATGGGCTGGCAAAAGACTCGACGGGTAAAGCACCGCTGATGATAGCCACCCAGACTTCGGGGCCAAATACGCTCATTCACTCTGTTCTTGCCGCCGCCGGATATGCCGGTGGAGCGTTTGGTTATGATTATTACACCAGCAATGTTGATACGGTAACTGTGGTTCCTGATTTAGCTTTAGAGGCAGACTTTGCCAATACTATTCCGGAAGGTGGAGCGAATCTGTTGGGTATTCACGCCGGTTATTTTAATACTAACGGAACCTCTCGATGGACTGGAGGAATACAAATAAATTTGACAGTTTCGGGTGGTACTGTAAGTACAACAACCGGATATACTGATGCTTCGGGCTATTTTAGCACTATGGTTACGATAGATTCTACAGCAGAGGCTGTATCTGTACATGTGTTTGCGTATGGTGAATACAATTCTCAAAGCGATACAATAGTAATAGCAACAAAAGAAGGTAATGACAGCTCTATTGATGGGGTTGGGTTTGGTGGAGCATTTAAAGCTATAGCTCAAGCAGATACCGTCTATCGTAAAACAGAATGGCATTTACAGGAATACTATCACTCAAGTGACAGTTATGATAATCAGATGAGAGAATCATATGCCCTTAGTAGTAGTTTTGAGGGAGGTTCAGCAATTGGTAATCTTGGTTATGATTGCCATTTGACAATTGATAGCGCAGGAAATGAAATTACTATGACAGAAACATTTACAATGTCTCAAGGTATCGGTTATAGTGTGGGGGATGAAGGATATCACAACGCTGGAGTTGTTACGTCCTATTTCATAATTGATGGAAGCTTCTTTTTTGGAGTGACAGGTAATGCTTTGGTAACAGTTGAATATTCAAGCGCACCTGAATCAGATTTTGGATTAAGTGACATATTGTGGGGGCCTGATTATACGGAATTCATTGTAAATGATGGCACCTGGCAGGGTGTATTGACAGAGGGCAATCATATGATTAGGTTCCGCCAGATACACAGTATGAGTCAGTCTATTCCACCTAGAAATGCAAGCTATAGTGATCAGGCGAGTCCAAGTGGATCATTAACGATAAGACTCCAGCCACTGTAATGAGAACGATCCAAAATGTCATCGGTCGGGCAAAACCGGCCAGTGGGGGTCAGGTTAAAACCGGCCATTGTGAAAGCCGGTAGCCCATCCGAGGACCGGAGGGTCTGTACAGAATTTTGTGTAAGCGACCTTTTCACAGTTGTCAGATTCTTCCCTCAAACATGATGTGTACTGAACGGTATTTGCTGCCTTGTCCCGGGGCGTGTAAGTATTTTTGTGTAAGCGGTCATGTTGTATATTCGATTCCCCCTCCTCCCGCCCATTATGCAAAAAAGAAATGCAATGAAAACTGGAGTAATAGCTTAACAAAGTCGTATATCAGAGGACACATTTGTGGCACAAAAGTATGGGTTATCATAATAACAAATGTGGGTTCACGTCCATAGAATGTTGTGCCAGATTTGTGCCATTGCGAATGAAAAACACTCTCCGACAGTCCGACCAAACTAAACCAAATAAAGGCTGACATTCGCTGTGGTCCAGCGAGTTATATGGTAAGTGGGTGACGCTCAAAAAGTTGCGAAAACACCCCTTTGCCGTTTCCCCCCACTTCCACCAAATTGCCAGCTACAATGGTGCAGCTTTCGGGGCGGGCAGTGCGCTGTCTCTCTGACCCGTACCTTTGTCTACCTACATGTCCAACATGCCGAGTGACGCGACACCGCGTCGGTCACGATGCGGTCATAGCGAAGCCATCGCCCAGACAAACGAATCAGCTTTTGTTGATGTTAAGGCGTGGGAAGCAGTATCTTCCTGTCCACACGACCGATCTGGGAGAATCGACATGAACGACAGGAAGATCCTCATTGCCGGGGCTACAGGCTATCTGGGACGATTCCTCGTCAAGGAAGCCAGGAGGCAGGGCTATTGGGCGCGCGCTCTTACCAGAGACGCTGAGAAGCTTGCACACTTGGGCGAACACATCGATGACATGTTCGTTGGCGAAGTCACAAAACCTGATTCCATTTCCGGAGCCTGCAAGGACATCGACTACGTCATCAGCGCCGTGGGTATCACCCGCCAGAAGGACGGATTTACCTACATGGATGTTGACTATCAGGGCAACAGAAATCTGTTGGATTGTGCCCGGGACGCCAGTGTGCGCAAGTTGATGTACGTCTCCGTCTTCAATGCTCGTTTGATGCAGGATCTGAAGATCATCCAGGCGAAGGAGCGGTTTGCAGGAGAACTGGCGCAGTCAGAGCTCGATTACACAATCATACGTCCCACGGGGTTCTTTTCGGACATGCTGGAGTTTCTTACGATGGCCAAGAAGGGCAAGGTGAACCTCTTCGGATCCGGGGAATATCGCATCAATCCAATTCATGGGAAGGATCTCGCCAAGGTGTGTGTTGACGCTCTTTCTGGTTCGGAGACGGAGATCGATGTTGGTGGTCCTGAGACGTTCACTCACAGAGAGATCGCTAAGCTGGCATTCGACACTGTACACAGGGACGCAAGAATCTCATGCATGCCATTATGGATAAAGAATCTGATTCTCTGGTCTATGAGAACGTTCACGTCATCACGGACCTACGGTCCGATTGAATTCCTTATGACGGCTTTGAGTATGGATGGGGTTGCTCCGCCTTACGGGGAAGAGAGGCTTAGAGACTTCTTCGAAGCCAATACGAAGTGAAGGTAGAGCAAGAAAACGGTCGCTGTTTGGCCACGCTACGATGTAAGTCTCTGTGCCACAACGCGAGCATGGGGTTCGACGCTCACCTCCATCATCATATATCCAGGGGGTTCATCTACTCATCTGCCGGGCAAGGTACATTACATAAGCTCAATCCTTTCTACTCTTTGCGTGTATCAAATATGTTGCATCGGTTGCGACTACTGCACTGTTAGGAGTAGTTTGCCAACATACCGTGGTAAGAGGGACTGAAAGTGAAATTGACATTCAAGATCATGGCGGCGGTGATGTTGGTCGTCGCAATGCTTCTTGCTCTCCACAGTTATCTTGTTGTTCAGCGAGAAGTTGAGCTCTTCCGTGCCGACATGAATCTCCACGCGTATCTAGTGGGAAGCGTCCTCGCCAGTTCCGTCGCGGACATCTGGAAATCTAATGGCCGCGATCGGGTGGAGAGTATCATTGAGGACGCCAATCGATCCGAGCGGCTGGTTCAGGTGCGTTGGGTATGGTTTGATGTGCCCCCGGATGATCCCTCGGCCCCTCGAGCGAACATCGAGGACCTGGCACCTTTGCAGCGCGAACAGGAATTGCTTTTCCCTGAGTATTCTTACCGCGGTTCGGACTACCACCTGGCATACTTTCCGGTCCGGGTAGACAGCGCCCGGCTTTCGGCACTGGAGCTCTCTCAACCGCTGGCTCCGATGCGGAGCTACATTCGCAATACCATAATTCGCAAGATAGCACTCTTCGTTGCGTTTCTGTTTGTCGGCGGCGGTCTTGTCTGGTGGTTGGGAATTCGCCTTGTGGGACGCCCCGTTCATAGTCTGGTCGATCAGGCTCGTGCGGTTGGTACGGGAGACCTTACTGCCCACAGCAACCTCGAACATCTGAATGACGAAATAGGCGAGCTTGCACTCGGCTTCAACACAATGGTGAAGGACCTTCGGTTTGCCCAGGACCGGCTCGAAGAAGAGACCTCCGGGCGATTGTCTGCCATGGAGCAACTCAGCCATGCCGAGCGTTTAGCTACGGTAGGCAAGCTCGCGTCAGGATTGGCTCATGAACTGGGGACGCCTCTAAATGTAATTGCCGGTCGTGCGAAAATGATATCAAGCGAGGAAATGGAGCAGCCAGAGGTATTGGACAGTGCGGTAGTGATTCAGAATCAGGCAGAACGTATGACCGGTATCATCCGCCAGTTATTGGACTTCGCGCGAAGCAAGTCAGTGGAGAAGAACCGGGAAGCATTGCTTAACCCGATCAACAATGTAGTTCACCTGCTCACTCCCATTGCCGCCCAGGACAATATCGATCTCATCCTGGCGCCTGGCGACGAGACCACGCACGTGAAAATCGATACTGGTCAGATTCAACAAGTGCTATCGAATATCATTGTCAATGCCATTCACGCGATGAAGGATGGGGGACAAATCACTGTTCGATGCGGTCAGAGATCTGCGGACCCGCCGGCAGATCACGGTGGCGCAACATCCGAATACGCCTATGTCGACGTGTTAGATGAAGGTGTCGGGATTGCCAAGGAAAACCTGAACAGAGTTTTCACACCGTTCTTCTCCACCAAGCAAGTGGGTGAAGGTACCGGTCTCGGACTGTCTATAGCTCACGGCATTGTCAAGGATCACGGCGGCTGGTTGACGGTCCAAAGTACTGAGGGCGAAGGCACAACATTTACAGTTTACCTGCCGATCGGGGAGAGAGCATGAAGGGGCGTATCATAGTTATCGACGACGATCAGAGCATGTGTGAGATGCTTGAAGCCGGTTTGAAGCGAAGGGATTTCGAGATCAGTTGGCGAACATCGGCGCGGGAAGCGGATGTCATTCTCGCTCAAGAGGAGTATGATGTAGTTCTTACAGATCTTCAAATGCCCGGAGAAGACGGTTTGGAATTGTGTCGCCGCCTTGTCAGTATCCGCCCCGACATTCCGGTTGTTGTAGTCACTGCCTTTGGCAGCATGGAATCCGCCGTCGCGGCCCTGCGAGCCGGGGCTTACGATTTTGTGAGCAAGCCGATTGATATTGACACTCTGGCACTGCTGCTTCGTCGCGCGATCGAGCACCGTCAGCTATTGGAGCGCATCCGAATTCTCAGCGAAACCGTGAAGGGGCCGAAGGGGTTTGATGGTCTAATAGGGGCCAGTGCGGCAATGCAACAAGTGTTCGAGCTGATGAAGCGAGTGGCCGACCTCGACTCTTCGGTATTGATTGTCGGCGAGTCCGGAACCGGAAAAGAACTTGTCGCCCGCGCTCTGCACCATCACAGTCATCGCAAGGACGCCCCGTTCGTGGCTATGAATTGCTCGGCCATCCCGGAGACCCTGATTGAAAGCGAGCTCTTTGGTCACCGCAAGGGTGCCTTCACTGACGCTCATTCCGACCGAGAGGGTCTGTTTGTGCAGGCCGATGGTGGCACATTGCTGCTTGATGAGATCGGCGATTTGCCTCTGTCCTTGCAACCAAAGCTACTGCGTGCCATAGAGGAGCGAAAGGTCCGTCCGTTGGGTGACAGCCTGGAAATCCCTTTTGATGTGCGCATTATTGCGGCCACCAACAGGGACCTCGAATCAATGGTTACTCGCGGGAGTTTTCGTGAGGATCTCTTCTACCGCTTCAACGTCATTCAAATGGCTCTTCCACCCTTGCGGTCGCGAGGTAACGATGTGATTCTCCTGGCGGAGCAATTCTTGAAAGAGTTTGCATCGGTTACGGGCAAGAAGGTCACGGGTCTAACAGCGCCTTTTATCCAGAGAGTGTTGTCGTATCCCTGGCCGGGAAACGTTCGGGAGCTAAGAAACTGTATCGAGCACGGTGTCGTTCTCACGCGGCATGATAAGCTGGGACCGGACGATTTACCGGGGAGGATTGCCGGCTACAAACAGACCCACCTGATGGTCATGTCGAACGAGCCGCATGAACTCGTGACTATGGATGAACTGGAACGTCGCTACATCACTCATGTCCTCTCCGCTGTCGGCGGCAATAAGACTACTGCCGCGAATATCCTCGGGATGGATCGAAAAACGCTCTATCGCAAGCTTGAGAAATACGGCATGTCCGACAACAGCTCCCCGAACAGAGAATAATCAGACTCAATCTCCACAGACTATCTCATGTCGAGACTGTAGCCTATTGCCCCGGTGGGGCAGAATGCCACATCATAGTGACTGCTCAGAAGCACGCTAAGATTATCTAATCGCTTGTACCGGACAGACTTACATGACGCGGCACGCTCCTTGCTTGGACCTTGGTCAGAAGATTTTAGTGTGAACCTGCAGAACGTATAGGAGAACAGCCATGAATACTGAAATGAGTACTGCGAGTGATCCGAGCCGCCAGGCAGCTGTTGTCAAGCCGTCACTGCGACGGATGCCTCGCATATTAGTTGCTGAGGATGATCCCGAAATGCGTCGACTGCTGGCGTGGAACCTCCGCAAGGCGGGGTTCGACACAGTGGAATGTAGCGATGGCTGGGATCTGCTTGACCATCTCGGAAACCCTATTCTCTCGGGTACCCCGGATGACTTCGATTTGATCGTTTCCGACATTCGGATGCCGGGTGTTACCGGGCTGGAGATTCTTGAGGGCATCCATGAGACCGAATGGTTCGTACCGATGATTCTGATCACGGCATTTGGAAGCGATCAGGTACACCGGGAGGCCGAAGAACTGGGTGCGGCCGGTATGTTTGACAAGCCGTTTGACATCGAAGAACTCATCAATCGCATACGAGAAATACTGGTCCTCGATTCGAATCTCGGGCATAACTGGCAGCCCAAAGCGTTAAAGGCCACGCCGGTGGTCAAAATCCCGGTCGATGTGGTTTTTGACAAGATGGAGCCGGTGGAGCATATAAGGGACAAAGTCAGAGAATCCGCTTCGATTCTCAATATGATCCACGATCAAATCCTCTATTGTCGGGCCGTGATAATCGGCCCCAGTCCGAGTCGGCCCAGGCGATATCACGTGCAGATAATGGTCACCTTGAGCGACAAGGTCTTTGTGGTGCGTTCCAACTTGAAATCAATTGAGACCGAGGTGGAACTAAGCGCAGCAATTCCCACTGCTTTTGAAGTGACTCTGGGCAAAATCCAGAAGCACTTGAGTGAGGGTGACAACTGAGGAAAGCGGGGCATGGAGTGTCATGCCGTCGGCGTGAAATAGCGTCCGACGGTTTCACCAGTCCTGTTCCTGCCAGCCAACTCCAGGGGCAATTGTCAAAGACTGAGAAATCGCGCAATCATCAAGTGCCGGATGCATGCCCGTTGTTCTTTAGAATATCCGATATCGAGATGTGATGGCAATCGGTCTTGAGTTTGAGGAAGGCTTTCGTGAAAAAACGCGGCCGGGCGCGTGCCTTCTGGGAGAATGAGAGTGAACAACTCCCGATCAAGCGATTTGTGATGGCAAAGACAATGGCAATTTGGTCACAGAAAGTGTAAATAAGAGTCCTGGCGTTGAGCCGCTAATCAGTATGTCTCTGTCATATTTAGTGATTGCCCGGTGACAGAATAAGGGAGGCCGACCTGGTCGACCTCCCTCGTATTAGAAATGGTCTCTTTGCTCAGGCGAGGTCGAATCGATCAAGGTTCATTACTTTATTCCACGCAGCTACGAAGTCGTGGACGAATTTCTCCCCGGCGTCCGCACATGCGTAAACTTCCGCTACAGCCCGGAGCTGAGAATTTGAGCCAAAAACAAGGTCGACGCGGGTACCCGTCCACCTGGTTTTACCCGTGGCGCGGTCACGCCCCTCAAACAAGTCATTATCCTCAGTAGTTGCCTTCCACTCCGTGCTCATGTCGAGCAGATTCACGAAGAAGTCATTCGTGAGCGTCTCTGGCTTATTGGTGAGGACGCCGTGAGGAGACTTCCCGAAATTGGTATTCAAGACGCGCATACCGCCAATGAGCACCGTCATCTCAGGAGCTGTGAGCGTCAGCAGTTGCGCCCGATCGATCAGGATTTCCTCTGCTGTGACGGCGCGTTTCTTCTTCTGGTAGTTGCGGAATCCGTCGACAACCGGCTCGAGGACGTCGAAAGATGCGACATCAGTCTGCTCCTGGGAGGCATCGGTTCGGCCCGGCGTGAACGGTACCGTCACCTTGTGGCCGCCATTCCTCGCGGCCTGCTCGACCCCGACACAGCCACCCAGCACGATCAGGTCGGCAAGGGAGACCTTCTTGCCGCCGGACTTGGCTTTGTTGAACTCGCCTTGGATTTGCTCCAGAACATCCAGCACTTTCCTAAGCTGATGAGGCTGGTTGACCTCCCAGTCTTTCTGAGGTGCAAGACGGACTCGCGCCCCATTGGCACCACCGCGCATGTCGGAGCCACGGAAGGTGGAGGCCGACGCCCAGGCAGTTGATACCAATTCTGAGACAGAGAGTCCGGAAGCAAGGATTTTGCCTTTGAGGTCTGCGATGTCCTTTTTGTCGACCAACTCATGATCAACTGCGGGTACCGGGTCCTGCCAGACAAGTTCTTCTGCAGGCACTTCCGGACCGAGATAGCGCGAGCGAGGTCCCATGTCGCGGTGGGTCAGCTTGAACCACGCTCGGGCAAAGGCGTCTGCGAATTCCTCCGGGTTCTCCAGATAATGTCGTGCGATCGGTTCGTAGATCGGGTCGAATCGAAGCGAGAGGTCTGCCGTGGTCATAATAGGTCGATGGTTTTTGGATGGGTCATGTGCGTCGACTACCATATCCTCGTCGTCAACGTCCTTGGCCATCCATTGATTTGCACCGGCCGGGCTTTTTACCAGTTCCCATTCGTATTTGAACAGTACCTTCAAGTAGCCCATATCCCATTTAGTTGGGTTTGGTTTCCAGGCGCCCTCGATGCCGCTGCTGATTGTATCGCCGGCTTTGCCTTTTCCGAAACTGGAACTCCAGCCGAGTCCCATATTTTCGATAGACGCGGCTTCCGGTTCCGGCCCGACATGGGCAACATCACCGGCACCATGACACTTGCCAAAAGTGTGCCCGCCAGCGACGAGCGCGACGGTTTCCTTGTCGTCCATGGCCATGCGCGCAAAGGTTTCGCGAACGTCTCGACCGGACGCGACCGCATCCGGCTTGCCGTCCGGGCCTTCCGGATTGACGTAGATCAGGCCCATCTGCACGGCAGCCAGGGGGTTTTCCAGATCCCGCTCTCCGGTGTAGCGGCTCTTGGGTTTGTTGCTCGTGGCCAGCCATTCCTCTTCGGCACCCCAGTATATGTCCTCCTCCGGCTCCCAGATATCCGCGCGGCCGCCGGCGAAACCAAAAGTCTCGAATCCCATTGATTCAAGCGCACAGTTGCCGGCGAGGATCATCAGGTCAGCCCAAGAGATCCTCCGGCCGTATTTCTGCTTGATCGGCCAGAGCAGACGACGTGCCTTGTCGAGGTTGACGTTGTCCGGCCAACTATTAAGCGGCGCGAAGCGTTGGTTTCCGGTATTCCCGCCCCCGCGACCGTCGCCCATGCGGTAGGTGCCTGCGCTGTGCCATGCCATCCGGATAAAAAGCCCGCCGTAGTGACCGTAATCGGCCGGCCACCAGTCCTGTGAATCGGTCATTAGCGCGTAGAGGTCCTTTTTGAGGGCTTTGAGGTCAAGCTTCTTGAATTCCTCAGCGTAGTTGAAGTCTTCATCCATGGGACTTGACTTGGCAGAATGCTGGTGAAGAATATGCAGATTCAACTGATTCGGCCACCAGTCCCGGTTCGTGGTTCCCCTGCTTGCCCCTCCCGTTACCGGGCACTTACTGACATTGTCTTTGCTTTCAGCCATCATAGCTCCTCCTTACAACTTGAGCACAATCCGTTTATGACTGCCTGCTTTGCTTCAATCCGAGTCCAATGAGAAACTGGTTTGGGCGGCTTCATCTTGTCGAATTCAGGCCAGTAGAAGTCTTCCATCCTGCCGCACTTGGAACATACCAGATGGTGATGATTGGAGACATTTATGTCAATACGAGTTGGATTATCAACGTGATGAACTCTTTTGATCAGGCCGTACTCTTCAAATGTCGCGATTGTTCTGTAAACAGTATCCAGTGATATCGTTTTGAGATGCTCTCGTACTCGATCGTAAATGTCTTCTGTTGTTGGATGATCAGGATGCCTTAGCAGTGCTTTGAATATCTCAGTTCTTTGATGAGTTATTCTAAGCCCTTTTGTCCTGCAGACTCTTTCGAAGCCATCCATCATCTCTAGCATTTTGACGCTATTATTTTGCATACCACGTGTAACAACGTTATTGTAGAAGGGTTCCTATATAGGAACTTGTATAAATGACGACCTGAGATCAGTGACAGTAATTGCGATATTGAAACGCCTCAGCCTTTGTTTTAGTAGCTTTCCGTTTCCTGACGGCAGATAGTTAGTTACTCGCTTTGCTCAGAGCTGACGATGGGGTGACAACAGGATTTCCAGAATATTGACAGATTCAAGAACCGGGCTCGCATTAGTATAAGAAAGGAGACGCAATGCAGAAATATCTGGCAGAACTGATCGGAACCTTTGCGCTGGTGCTTTTTGGTTGTGGGAGTGCTGTACTGGCGGGCACTCATATCGGCTTTTTGGGGATATCGCTCGCATTTGGTTTAACTGTGCTTGTGATGGTATACGCTATCGGGCCGATCTCCGGCTGTCATATCAATCCCGCGATCACTGTGGCGATGCGGGTAGCTGGAAAGATCAGCAGCAAAGACACGGTTGGCTATATTGTGGCGCAGTGTGTTGGAGCCATCATCGGCGCTGCCGTCCTGCTTGCCATGGCCAATGGTAAAATCGGCTATGATTGTACCGTGAACGGTCTCGGGCAAAACGGTTTTGGAATGCACTCGCCAGATCAGTATTCGATGATGTCGGGATTGATCTTTGAAGTGGTTCTTACCTTCGTCTTCCTGATTGTAATATTTGGCGCCACTCACGAGAGAGCTCCGGAGGGATTTGCCGGAATAGCCATTGGACTGACTCTCGTGCTGATTCATATGATTGGTATTCCCATCACCGGCACTTCCGTGAACCCGGCGCGGAGTCTTGGTCCTGCTCTATTGGTCGGAGGCGAGGCACTTGGCCAGTTGTGGTTGTTTATTGTCGCGCCGATTGCAGGTGGAGTCATTGCTGCGGTTGTCTGGAAAGGGTTGTTCGAGAAAACAACCTGAGCCGGCAGACTTCAGACAGGTTCTGAAGATACTCGCCAGGTTCCTGAAGGGTAAGTTTCTTCTGGACGAGTTTCTGTTGAGTGGTCATTACAACCTCCTGATTTGTTGTTATCTCAGAGGTAAACGGCCACTCTTTTTTTTGTGCACGTGTCAACTCAAGTCCGTCCTCGTACAGCATAGTCTGCCTGCTTCGGAAGGAATCGGGAGCTTGCTTCCGCTCCCCGCCTCCGGCAGCATCGCGCGATTTCGAGCTTTCCTCAGTCCGGAAACTGCATCCCACTCGACTCAAAAACCATACCCTTTCCCACAAGCCCGGGCACGGGTGGGCAGCCGAGTCTGCTATCCTCAAGGGCGGCAGGCTGATAATTGGTCCCCATGACGTCATGTGTCAGGATACACTCCTGTAGTTCCTGCTCATTTTGGTGAAAAAACAATAGAACAGCGTGAACTTCTATCCATGTTGTCGGTTAAAGGCACTAATAGCCGGAACAATCCGGACACAGGAAAGAAGTTGGGCAGATGCAGGAATAAACTCTGCCCGCAGTCAAGACAACGGGGAATGAGAATGGCACTAAAAGCTCCCTCCAAAGGTTTGAAGCGAGTCAACATTCGCACAGGTTTCAAGGAATACACTTATCTGGGATGTCCGTTGACCAAGAACCGGTCCCCCTGGTGTTTCCGTATGTGTAAACCAAATGGCGACGGAACCGGCTTGTGCGGTCGAGTGGCTCCTCACGGATTCAAGAGCCGTATTCAGCAGGGAATAGACGATTACAAGAAGAGACAGGCCGACTCGTTGTCTTTGCATTGCTGTCAGGAACCGACCTGCAGCAAAGACGCCTGATTGTTGAGCCTGTAGCAGAGTGTACGGGCATTGCTTCTCGGAGTGGTGCCTTTTTCTGTTCATTCCACGTGAGGCGGCCATGACCACGATGTGATCACAGGTGCCGGGTTTCTCTCTTCCGCCAGATGTTTAGCATTGATATTGTCATACCTCAGATAGAGAATCAACTCGTCCTGGAAAGGGACGCAATGAGAAGACGACAATCTGATTTTCTGGCCCTGGCGTTTTGGGTTGCTTTGACCTTCAGCGTCGCCACCTTTGCTTCGCAGTTTCAACCGGGGGCATGGTACGCGACTTTGGCAAAACCTGTCTGGACACCTCCGGGTTGGCTTTTCGGGCCGGTGTGGGGGATGCTGTATCTGGCAATGGGCGTATCCGCCTGGTTCATATGGCGCCGGCGATCCGGGAAGAATGTCAGGGTACTTCTGGGATTCTATCTGGCACAACTCCTCGTGAACGGTCTGTGGTCCTGGCTTTTTTTCGGAAGTCAATTAATCGGAGCGGCTTTGGTCGATCTATTGGTGCTGGTGTTGCTCCTCGCTGTCACTCTGAGCCTATTCGTGAGAGTCGACAAGAGGGCCGGGTTTCTTCTCGTTCCGTATCTGTTGTGGTGCTGCTTTGCTGCAGCTCTCAATTACCAGATATGGCGAATGAACTGAGTCACTGGAACAGCCTTCAGGAGTGATTTCGCAGCATCAGTTCCTTCGGATGTGGTTTCAAGTAGTGCTGATTTCGTATGTATTCGACCTCATACTTATCGATGAAATGTCTGAGCAGCGTAATCGGCACCACCAGGGGAGTCCATGAGCGGTGATAGTCGGCGATCGCTTCATGAATGCTCCGTTTCTCCACGTCACTAATCTGCTTCTTGAGGAACCCGGCAATGTGTTCCAGGACGTTTGTGTTTTTCTTCACAGTAGCTTTGAAGTGCAGAGTTCGCATGAAGAGTCTTCGATATTCCTCTCTGAAATGAGTTGGGCAATAATCTTTGATGCTGGCGACCAGTCGGCCCAGTTGTCGATAGTGCCCGGTACTGTGGGCCAGCAGCATGAACTTGTGTGCGGCGTGAAACTCAATCATTGTTTTTCGGGCAAACGGTCGGGCAAACAGATCCTGGAGTCGGCGGTATGCGAAGATACGCTCGACAAAGTTCTCTCTCAGTTCGGCATCGGTCAGCCGGCCTTCTTCTTCGATCGGTAAGTCCGGGAATTGTGAGAGCAAGGCGGCTGCGAACAGCCCTGTTCCCTTGCGCTGCGAATGGCCGTGACTGACATAGACTTTGACTCGTTCCATGCCACACGTAGGGGATCTGTTCTTGAGGATGAATCCGGAAAGCTCCGCAAGATCCTTTCGTTTGACACGGCGGGAAGCGTAGGAGTTCATTCGTTCTGTCCAGTCTTCTTCACTTCGATTGCCAACCATACGAGGGTTCTCCGCATCACCAACAAGACGAACGGCCTCGCGCGGCACCCCCATGCCCACTTCAATCTCCGGGCACACCGGAACAAACTTCACGAAAGGTCCGAGCACGTCGGTGACGTATCTGTCATGTTTATGTCCGGCATCGAATCTCACCTTCTTGCCCAGCAGGCAGGACGATATCCCAATCCGAATCTTCGTGGCGTCGAAATCGTCGGCTTGTATCTTATTCATCCTGGTTCCCTTCACCGTCATGTGACAGCGCTCTGGCTACCACTTCGGCAAAACCCGTTGGTTTGAAATCGAAAAGCCTGAGACAGGTAGACGATGCGATCACATCCTTTGACAGCGGTGTCAACTGGAGATTGATCCGATGCGTCTCCCTCCGCGACCTCCACACCGGGCAATTCAACTGCTGCCGGATTTCTGACCAGGCATCGGACCCGAAAATCCTTATCAAGGAGTCGCGGCAGGAGATTGCTCCCGACGTGTCCGGTTGCTCCCAGTACGAGAATCTTCATTTTGGCGTGTCCTTCGCGTGGGGTCTCGAATCGTGGTCATTCTGCCACGTGGCGCCACCCTCTTCCAGCAACTTACCGATCACGTTTGCGCGATAATCGAATATGTAGTTGAGTTGGCGCCGGACCCACAGCGCATGAACAATCCTCCCGAGAAAACCAAAAGGCAGTGCGTAATGAACCTCATCGGTCATGGTTGTCCCCTGAGCGGCCCTCTCGAACGTGTGCGTGTGATGCCAGAAACTGTAGGGGCCACGCAAAGCTACATCGCTGAAGCCATTTGGTGGATCATAACTGGAAATGAGCGTGGTCCAGCGGATAGGCAAACCGAGTATACGAATAGTATAGTCAAGTACGGTGCCGGCTTTCATTATGATCGGTCGAGGAGTGAGAATGTTGAAGCCGACTGATCCCGGGGTGATCTCTTCCAGATTTTCCGGCTTGCCGAAGAAATGGAACACGTCCCGGATCGGTTTTGCGATAACCTGTCGTCTTTTCAGAATGTACGTCTTCATACTCGCAGGCCTAAATCTTTCCCGACGCAGCGATTGATGTAGTCTGCAACTCGAAACTTGCGCCGACACCCGTCGTAGCTCATGTACCGAACCTTTCCAAAAACGTCTCGTTCAGACCAGGCCCGGTCGTGTACTCCTCCAATGGACCAGGCGATGCCGTTGTAGCCGTTTGGATCGTGACCGTCCAATTCGTACTTGTTGTTCAAGTAGATAGCGTGTTCCAGAGCTTCTTCGGGAGAGGGCGACCATTCCAGAATCTTTTTAGCCCAGTACATGCGCATGTAACCGTGCATTTTCCCGGTCACGACCATTTCTATCTGTGCAGCATTCCAGAGTTCGTCGTGAGTTGCACCGATTTCAAGAGTGTCCCTGTCGTACAGATATGGGCGGGGATCCGGACGGTGTTCGTGGAGAGTTCTCTGTGCCCACGCGGGAAACCCATCGAACGAGTCATAACTATCATTATAGAAGCAGAAATTGTCAGCCAGTTCGCGGCGCACGATGAGTTCTTCCAGGAATGCCTCCTGAGAGGCGATGTCAGAGTCGAACGCTTGCGCCTCCAGGGCCACTCGCTGAGTCGATATCTGTCCAAAATGAAGATAGGGGGACAGGTTGGATTGACCATTCTCAACCGGGTTGTTCCTGAGATCGTTGTATGTTGACAGTGCATTATCAAGGAACCGTTGAAGGTGTTTACGGGCGAATGACTCGCCTGGTTTGAGAAGCTCAGAGGCGCGGTCAGAGCTGTTTTTCCTTTCCACATCGCCGGGCTTTGGCCAGGCCTTATGAAATGAATCTTGATCGAAAACGAAGGGATGTTTTACCGGGTGCGGGATTGGAGTAAGATACCCGTTTAGCTTCTTTGTCACTTTGGGGCGAATCGTGTAGGCGGCATACTCCTGTTTGTCAGAGAGCTCCCAGCATGGAATAATATTATGGGCGTCAACTTCATAGAAGGGGACCTCGATTCTGTCAGCCAGGCTGGATTTCCATCGTCGACTCTCTTTGAGGGGATTGAAGTCCGAGACGATCCCTCCCGGGTCCAGGTAATCAGTCAGGGTTGATAGAAACTCGTCGATTGGTCGCTGCGACACAAAGAACGGTATATGCAGAGAGGCCAGCTTGACCTGAACCTCCTTCAGGCCGTCGATTATGAAGTTGGTCTGCCTCGGGGGAGCACCTGGATAATCAGCGGCGACGGGGCACGCTACGACCAGAGGTGTTCTGCGTTCTATCGCCTGCTGCTGGGCAAACAAGAGTGCCCAGTTATCCCCGACTCTCTGATCGCGTGACATTACATAGACCACCGGGCCGTTGCCAAACGGGCCTGATCTGAGTTCTCTTACGCGTCTCAGGTCAACCATGACTAGGCCTTCTCTGCTCCTGCAGGGCGATACGAGGAATCAAGACTCTTCTTCAGGCGGTTCAATTCTCTCCTTAGATCAATCAGTCCGCCAATCCTTGTGGCGCCGATTTCATCGAGCACCTGGTCGTAGGCTATTGCGGAGCGGCCGCCCACGAGCAGGGGGATATCAGAAGGCGCCATCTGGCGGAGTTTCCGCAATTGGGCAGGCAACTCCGGATCGTCTAACGGATAGACAAGGCTTAGCGCGATAGCACTCGCCCTGCGATCCTCGGCCGCTCTTACGATGTCCTCGGCCGGAAGGTTGGGACCGAGATACAACGTTCTCCATCCACCCGTCGAGGCTGAGACAAGAGCCATCAGGGCACCAAACTCATGCAACTGCCCCGACGGCGTCGTACTGACCAGCAGGGGCTTCTGTCCGTTAGTCGTACTCGACAGATGCATTGATCCGAGCAATGATCGCACCACCGCCGATGCAAGGTGTTCATGGGCAACACTAAGACGACCGTCAGACCACATGTCGCCGGTCAGTTCCAGCAAGGGGTGCAGAAGCCTTTCCATGAACGCCTGCTGGCCCAGTCCAACAGACGCTCTCAGGAGTCTCATCTCAAGCTGTACGGCGTCGAGATTCTCCATCGCATTCACAGCCAGCTCAAGCTGGTTCTCCACACTCACGCTGTCAGCAAATGTCTGATCGCTTGATATGTCCGGCGGAATCAATTCCCGCAGTTGATCTGCACTTAGCTGAGCAATCTGGCTGATTGTCTGGCCTTCAACGGTTGCCCGCTTGAGCAAGTCCAGTCGCTCAATGTCATTGTCGGAGTACAATCGCCTGCCGGTC
Source organism: uncultured candidate division Zixibacteria bacterium (assembly GCA_963664195.1). Classification (GTDB taxonomy): domain Bacteria; phylum Zixibacteria; class MSB-5A5; order GN15; family FEB-12. The sequence goes on along the minus strand of OY760907.1, from coordinate 1,229,208 downwards.
TCAGTGCGGTGAGGTATAACAGCCGCGTAGCGCCTTTCCCACATTCTAATAAGGTGGGGTGAAATCCCCGTCTTTTTGGCTGCAACCCCTATTGGATGTCCGTGCTCCATAACTATCTCTCTCTGTTAATATATTGTCTAACTTTTCTAACACTATTATAAGGCATTTGTTTCCGTGGAACAGCTATCAATACACAATCGGCGTCACAGCATCTTCATTATCATATTGTTATGCAATACGTTAGCATTATTTATTCGTCAAGTAAACAAAAACTAATCACAAGATACACAAAAGCGGAACAAATGTTCGACGGCGGTAGTTGTAGTACTTGAAAGCAACAACGAAAACCTTGAACGAATGGAGATAGAAGATGAAAAACTTGGACGTACTTTTCGCGATCCTGCTGGTAGTCGGCGGTCTCAACTGGGGACTGGTGGGCTTTGCCGGTTTCGACCTGGTGGCCTCGATCTTCGGATCTGGCGCCGCGCTCTCCAGGGTGGTCTACGCTCTGGTCGGTTTGTCAGCGATTTATCAGGCCCTGCAATGGCGGGCGATTCAGCGCCGATGGGCGCCGGTCTCAGCCTCGCAATAAGAATACGAAGATGTGATTACGAACAGAAATACGAATTAAGGAGAAACACAATGTCTAAGCACTCAAACAACGCCAATCAGACCGAAGTCGCCGTAGGTGGCGCTCGCCCGATGAAAGTCTTTGTCGACAGCCACGGTAACGAATGGCTCTGCGACAAGGATGTGGATGCCAACAGTAATTTCGCGGCACAGGGTTGCTGGCGCACGGATCAGATGCCGTTCGACCGCAATTGCTAGATACGACGGAAAAAGAACGAAATAAACATAAAGGAAATTAGAGATGTTTAAGATCAAGAACTACACGATGATTGTCGCCGTCCTGACGATCTTGTCCGTAATGTCAATTGGCTGCTCCGATGATGACAGCAATCCGTTGGTCAGCAACACTCCGACTCCGACCCCAAGTCCGGCTCTCGATATAGTTGAGACTGCCGCCGCCGCAGGCAACTTCACCACTCTTCTGGCCGCCGCCGAGGCAGCCGGACTGGTCGATGCTCTTAAGAGTGAGGGGCCGTTGACCGTTTTTGCACCTACTGACGAAGCTTTTGCCGCTCTGCCGGCTGGCACGGTCGAAGCCCTCCTGCAAGATATCGATGCCCTCACAGCTATCCTGACGTACCATGTTGTGCCGGGTGCGGTAACTGCTGATCAGGTTGTTACTCTCTCAAGTGCTGCAACGCTAAATGGTGCCGAGATTACAATAACGATCACCAGCGAAGGTGGAGTCATGGTTGACAACGCCAACGTAATCGTCACCGATATTGAAACCACTAACGGCATCATTCATGTAATCGACGCCGTAATCCTGCCGACCGATCCCAATGCCTCCCGCGTAGGAGTTGGCACTGCGGGTGCTTCATGGTTCTGGGGCTACCGCATGGGTGGTGGCTGGGTCTCTCAGGCCATCATCGAAGGTCGCTTGAATTGGCTGACCCGTTATCTCCCAATCTACACCGTGGGTCGTCTGGCCGGGCTTAACACTCTGACCACGGCCGTGAAGGCTGCGGGTCTGAAGAAGACGCTCATGCGCTCCGGTCCGTTCACCGTGTTTGCTCCGACCGAAGACGCCTTTGGTGAACTTCCGGCTGGAACGGTTGAGGCCCTGCTGCAGGATCCCGAGACTCTGGCAAATATTCTTCTATACCACGTGACCACCGGTCGGGTGTATGCCTCCGACGTAGTCACTCTGGATGAAGCTACCATGGCAAACGGCGGCACGGTCGACATCACGGTTGACGGCGGCGGCGTCATGGTCAACGACGCCAACGTGATTGCGGTGGACATCAAGGCCCGCAACGGCGTCATCCACGTTATCGACGGTGTTCTGCTTCCTTAAAGCAGGAATGCCGGCGAAGTGGGGCCAACGACTCGAATCGATTCGGGTCGTTGGCCCTTTCTTATGATATGACGCTCACGAACGAGGACATTTGTTCCGGTCGACATAGACCCCACCAGCATTATCCTCACGACTCAATCAGCCGGTCAATCCAGGACCCCCCTGGAGGTGGATTTGGACGCTGCCGTTTCCGTCGAAGGTTCGTTCACCGTTTTGGCTCCAATTGACGAAGTATTTGCCGGACCTCGTGGTTGAGTGGCTCCACATGCGCTCAGAAGGCGTATTCAGCAGGTAATAGACGATTTCTGCCGAAGACGGAGCGACTCCTGAACCCTGCGAATTCTGCGCAACAGACCGTGAGCAATCGCGTACAATAACACATGAATCCACTGACAATAGAACTGAATGACCTCAGGGGCGGGCGAATTCTCGATGTGGCTACCGGTAAAGGACAGTTCCTCAAACTTCTGACAGAATCATTCGTTGATTTCAGTGAAGCCGTGGGTGTAGACACAAATGAGAAGGGTATCGAAACCGCGCGCGAGAGCTGTGGTGATGGATTTCGTCTCCTGGTCATGGATGCCGAAACATTGCGGTTCGACGATGATTACTTTGACACTGTAGCTATTCGGCACTCGTTGCATCATCCGCCCGATGCAAATGCCGTATTGATGGAAATGAAACGAGTTCTCCGACCAGGTGGCCTTTTTGTCGTCTGTGAAGTGTTTCAATCGCCCGACAGCGACAGGGAGAACTCGCAGCGCCACCTGCACCACTGGTGGGCCGAGGTTGACCGTGCCCAAGGGCGTACACACAACGAGACTTTCACCAGGCAAGAAATACTCCAGATCATGGCGCCGATCAGGCTGACCGAAACGAGAGTCTTTGAGCATGTCGATGAATTCGACCCCGATGAGAGCAAGGACATTCTTGACCAAATGATAGAGAAGTGCCGCGATGACATCAGGACGCTGCGCGAGAGTCAAGGACCCGAGGAGCTAATTCGCACCGGAGAGAATCTGATTGAGAGATTCGGACGGCTTGGCTTTAGAAACGAAGCGTATCTGTACGTTCTGGGGCGCAATGTCGCGTGACCGAAGCTCTTGTGCCGGATGCGATTTGCTCTAGACTCATCTGATGCAATGTCCCTGCGCGTCCTGTGACTTCAGGAACACCTCCGCCTTGGGGCCTTGCAGAATGGCCAGAGTCGCCAGAAGGCCGGCTTCCACACAGAAGTTCCCCAGGACCGTTACATTCCGAGGGGCCTCTGCTACCGGCCACCCGGTAAGAGGGTTGAGTATGTGTCCCATTCTTACGCCATCCACGATACAGAATCGGTGCAGGTCGCCGCTGGTTGCCACGGCTCCGTTGGTCAGCTTGATCTCACCTATTGCGGAGTTAGTCTTGTGGGGGTCTTCTATGCCCACTATCCACGGAGTAGAATCTGCATCAGAGGAAATGGCGCGAATATCTCCTCCGAAATTGACCATCAAGGGTGAATCCGATGTACGAGACAACAGTTCCGCGACCATATCTACAGCGTATTCTTTGCCTATTCCTCCCAAATCAAGCTCCATGCCCGGCCGAAGTCGTACTGTTCCGCTCTCCCGTTCCACTTTGTCCCAGCCTACAATTTCAAGCAGGGAGCGTATCAGTTGTTTGTCGGGAATGAACTCGGAGCCGTCGAAACGCCACGCCCTTCGCAGGACGCCTGAAGTAATGTCGAAGAGGCCATCGCTTAGCTGATAGCACTCGTTGGCGTAATCGAGCAATCTGGCAAGCTCATCATCAACGGCAATTGGAGAGCCGTTGCTGTTGTTGAGGGAATACACGATGTTGTCGTCTCGATAACGACTGTATGTCCGTTCAATGCGGCGCGTTTCAGAAAGAGCGAGCGAAGCCAATTGCTCGGCTTCGCTCATGTTTTCGCAGCGTACCAGTATCTCGCACGGACTGGCCATGGCTTCGAAAGCGATGACCCAATGAGAACTGTCCTTTTGCAACCGATATGCGTACTCGGATTTAGAACTCATAGCTGAACCCCATGCGAACCATAATCGCCTTCAACTCGGGGAAGAGGTCGATCTGGCTCAACGATCCCATAGACTGCGGCGGGCTGATGTCCCCGGCCTGGTGGTAGTATTCGGCCCCGATGCTGAGGCTGGTCTTTGGGCCGACCGGCAATGTGTATTGGAGTCCCAGGGTCAGAGCGTGGAATGGAGCGAGCCGATAGTCGGCAGACGCACTGGACGGCACCTTGGCTCCTTCGATAAGGTAAGATCGATAGAAGTCTGCGGCCGATTGATGATACCAGCGCACATGAGGTTGAAGTGCGTGACCGCCGGACAGGGGCAGTCGATAGTGCAGATCAACGGTGTGTGATCTTGTACCCCAGCTATCCCAGAAGTGCCGGTACGACAGATTGACCGTGTGGCCCCGGATGTACCGTCGTGCTTCGGCATAGAGAGCGTGCTTTGTGCGACCGTCCGGTCTCGACTCGTAAATGTAGTCAACCGGCTCTCCCGGCTCTGCTCCCGATCTGTCCTGGACTATGCTCAGCAGTTTGTAGGGATCGGTCAGATACCCGGAAGCGTGATTGAACGAATAGTTGAAACGGACCAGTGTCTGTCGGTCGAGTACCTGAGTGAGGCCGAGGACAGCATCGATTACGTTCTTGCTTCTGTTCGACTCATGGCGACTTTCCTCAAACTCGTCTTCTTCGCCTCCGCTCGCAGGCGTACTCATCGACGACAGGGGTACGGGGGCACCTCCTTCGGGTTGGACAAGATCGTGCGAGACTGCCGCTGCAAGTGACAGAGTGGTGTTTCTTCGGTTGAAATCTCGAATGAGTGCCAGGTTGGCGCCGAATGACGTGTAATCGTGCTCGCTTGAGAAGTGCCCGCCGATATCGAGCGTTGTCAAGCGGTCAAGCGGTTGACTGTAGGTGCCGTCGAGACTGACACGATTATCCCGGAAGGTGTCATCCAACGGAGTTTCGCCGGGTTGGGCCGTATAACTGCCGTTCCCTGATGGTCGAGTGAACGTTTGAATGTTGTCTGAGGGAGTGGCGCCGCTGGGGGAGGGGCCGGTGAGCGCGTCAAACGAAAACCGCCCGGTGATGGTGCGCCCCCCTTTGAGGGCATGGGACAGGGAGACGATTCCTTCAGCGGCCTGAACGCGATTCGTCTCCGAGTACAACAAGAGGGACGACTCCAATCTGTCGCCGCCTTCTGCGTTTGCCAAGCTGCTGCCTATCAGCATGGCGGTGACAGCGGTCAGGGCACTCCGTATTGATGATTTGCCGGCTAGTTGCATCCGCATCCGCCTCCGCCGAAACTGCGCCCGCCGCTTGAGGCTTCCTTGCTGAAATAGACGTGATCGTCAATCGAGCGATCCAGTGCTTCCTTGCTCAATTGCATCTCAGGTTTCGACAGAACGTCTCTCTCCCATACCTGAACGCCAACCGAGGCGCATCCAGACAACAGGGAAGCCGAAACCACGAGAGTGACTAGTGTGGCAATGGTGTGGCGTTTCCTCATTTCAGCTTCTCCTTTTTCTCTTGTCTCACAAGTCTCCCGATGGCGCGGTCCCAATGGTCGGCTTCTTCTTGTTGGAAACCTTGATGTTGTGCGACCAACTTCCCGTCGCGTCCGTAGAGGAACGATGTCGGCATCGCTTCCAACCCGTACTTGGCAGCCACGCTCCCGGCAGTATCGAAGACTACTGTGAAAGATGGATTGAGTTCTTCAAGAAACTTGGCGGCCGCACGTCGGTCCCTGTCGACGTTGACGGCTACGACCACAAATCCCTGACTGCCGTATTTCTCGTGCAGACTTTGCATCCACGGAAAAGACTGGCGGCAGGGGACGCACCAGGAAGCCCAGAAGTCGACAAACACAACTTTGTTCTGTAAGGAGGCAGAGTCGGGCAGGGCAGCCTGGATGATCTTGAGGTTATCTTGCCGATCGACCGCTTCGGACGGGCCGGCCAGTGTCGTGGAGGAGGTCGCCAGGACTGCTAGGAGCAATGCAAAGCGGCGGGGATACTTCAGTACTATCATAAATCAGTAATGCCTTTCCCTTAAAGGTCTTGTTGAATCCGCGCTGTTATTTCATTACCGATCTACAATAGGCAGCCTATCCCGGTTTGTTATGCCTTTCCTGTTCGCTGGCCAAAAGGACCACTCAACCTTAAACCCCTGTTTTGTCGGCAGGTTCCGAAAAAAGATTAGAGCAACCCATATACTCCAGATTGATGTGAACCCGAGACCCTGTCCGCCGGGTTGGCTCCTCATTGCGGCGCGTGACTTCTGAGTATGCCCTACTTGAGGAGAAGCATCTTCTTCGTCTCAACGAAATCACCGGCCCGAAAACGATAGAAGTAGACTCCCGTGGAGACTCTCTCACCGTCTGAATCAACGCCGTTCCATGCCGTCTGGTATTCGCCCGCCGGTTTTGTCTCGTCGATCAGCGTGTTAACTTTCTGGCCGAGAACATTGTAGACCTCGATAGTGACGTCCGATCTTGTCGGAACGCTGTAGCTGATGATGGTTGTCGGATTGAACGGGTTCGGGTAGCACTGGGACAGACTGTAGCTGGCGGGAAGTTCGCTGACAACCTCATCGGTAACATCAAGCACTACATCGGTCAGTAACGTGATTCTCCAGGCTCTCAGAACTCCGTCGTTTCCTGAGGATCCGTCTACCACATTCAGAATCCAGTAGCCCCTGGGGTCCATATCGTTGAAGGCACTGAGAAGCTCACTGGCCCTGAAGGTTCCGGTATAGGGAGCCTGCCCTCCGCCAAGAGATGTGATGGCGGCATCGGTGAACACTAGTCCGGCGAAGTTCTCCCCGGACGCGTCTCCTTCCGGAACCAGAGTGACTTCAGTTCCGTCGTGGGTCAGGGTAACGGTGAGCTCCTCAAGCGCGGGATGATCCAGCGTGTCGATCATCACCCTGATGCCCGCTATGCTGCTGCCCGGGTCGAAGCCGCCTGCAGAAACAGTGATGGTATCAGTTGCAGGGGCACTGTCGTCCACGGGAGTGGTCAGGTGCGCAGCACTGAATGTGTGCGGATACAGACCTGGCTCAGCAGCGAATTTCACGAGGAATGCGGCTGTGGTGCCACCAGACATGAGTCCGCCGACTGCGTATCCGTTGTCGGCTGTTTGGACCAGGCCGTACGGCGTGTGACTGTTGGCCGGATCGCCCCAGAAGGCAGTCCAGGTCGTGTCACCGTCAGCGTCGTATTTGATCAGCGCGGTTTTCCAGTTGCCGTCAACGTACCATGACGCCGACACCGCATATCCACCGTCGACCGTCTCAATACAGCACCTTGCCTCGTCATGGTAGACGCCTCCCAACTGCGAGTTCCATTCCAGGTTTCCGAGAGCGTCTGTTTTCACGACGTAGATATCCTTGGGAGAGCCTTCCTCCTTGCGATACCCGCACATGAGATAGCCGCCGTCCGAAGTGGGGCAGATATGATTGGCCGCTTCATCCCACGGGTAGTTGGCTCCATATGGGAGAGACCAGGTCTCGATGCCCTCGTCGTCCAGTCTAAGGTGGAACATGTCATAATCGTATTCGGAATCAAAAGACTGGGTGTAGCCGGTTATGGAGAAGCCGTCATCACCCACGACGGCCATGGCGGTCGGGTAATCGGCATCGGACCAGGTCATGTGCTGCTGCCACGCCCGGATGCCGAGGTCATCGGTTTTGACAAGATAGATGTCGTAGACCGTTGTTGCATCCCAGAAGTAGCCGGTCAAGAGATAGCCGCTGTCCGGAGTCGGGACCGCGGCGATGCCGGATTCGCTCTTCCCTGAGTCGCCGAAGACTGAATGCCATTCACGGTCACCGTTTGCGTCGGTCTTGAGGAGGTACATATCGGTATTTGAAATAAGGCCATCCTCCTCCCGGGTTCCGGAGAGGATGAAGCCGCCGTCGGATGTCGGATAGAGATCTGCGGCGCTTTCGTGGCGGTCCGTATCGCCATGTGTTTTGGTCCAGAGCGTGTCCCCGTTTCGATCGGTGCGTACCATGAACACATCTCGTTTGGTGTCTCCATCGGGGACAATGTAGCCGCCCATAATGAAGCCGCTATCCGCGGTTTCGTGGAGCGCCAGGGCTGCGGAAGTAGCGTTGTAGGTGCGAGACCAGACGGTATCCGGGGCCTGTGCATAAGTTGACAGGGCCAGCAGAAAGAGAAAAGGAACAAGCGGTACCAGTACGACGATCTTGGCGAGTTTCATAAGTGGTTCTCCGACAGGTAAGAGCATCCGTATTCTGTAGTCCAGATGAGGGCTGCGATTTCATGTAGATACTGTGTTTTGTGGAACGCTGTGCTGCAATGCCTGAAGCTAATACCGCCTGGTATGTCAAGTCAAGGCTTTAGGGGCAGCGCCGGATAGAGGGTTCGGTCCGACACTGATCCATACTGTTCGCGGTGTCGGTTATCTTTTCTCCGATGAAGGACCATAACAGGCAATGATAAGACTGTGACGATTAAGGGCAAACTGGTAGTAGCGAATCTGGCCGCTTTTGGAATTCTGATGTCGGCTTTCGCTTACTTTGTCTACAGCAATACGGCTCGGAGTGAAATCACGGCTGTTGATCTGCGACTGGATGCATGCGCGGCAATGATCATCATCGAATTCGAAGACGAAGCGGGGGAAGAAGGGGAACCCGAATAGGATGACATTCTGCTCATATCCGCCGAGGGTCTGGCTGACGTCAAGATGGCCATGCGGACAATCGACGGGCAACTCGTATTTGGTGACGGTGCCTTCCCGGCCGTACTCTCAGCGGCTTCGTGGAGTGTTGGCAAAATAACGGGTTCGTCTGAGCCAGGGGAGTTTGGCACGGATCGATTTCGCGCACAGTTAATGACCGGTTTGCTGACCTCTGTGTTGAAGGTGAGTATCAACCGGCAGAGACCGGACGGAACGCCCTATTCTTATCCCTCAGGACATATGTCTTCCTCGTTTGCCACCGCCGCAGTCGTGTACGGGCATTTCGGCAGAACCCTGGGGATTCCGGCATTTGTGCTTGCAGGATACGTCGGCCTCTCACGCCTTCAAGAGGGCAAGCACTGCTTGAGCGACGTGATAGCGGGTGGGATCCTCGGCACCTACATTTCCCTGAAACTTGTCCGAAAAGACCGCCACAAAGGTGCAATTTCAATCTTTCCGACCAGCGTTGGTGGCGGTGTCGGATTGACTCTGTCGTTCAAGATATAGGCGTGAGTCGGGTCGGTGCCGTATACGTACGCCATTGTGCTACAACGCGTTGTGTCGAGTACATGTCGTCCTGGTCTTTTTTTGGTATCAATCCGAACTGATCTGAAGCCGAGGCACTGTCAAAAAAAAAAGAACGAAATCGAACAAAGCCCTTGACAAAATCGTCATATCTGACGATATCGTCGAAAACGAAGGTAATGTCAGGTAGGGCGGATGATCGCGGCCAGCAGAAAACAGGACAAGCCCGTGGAAACACGCAACCAACGACGGTTCGGCAAGACTCGCAGCAAGCTGCTTGAGGCGGCCAAAACCGTTATGGCTGAAAAGGGATTGTCGGCCACCACGGTTGAGGATATCACCGACCGCGCGGATGTGGGTCGGGGCAGTTTCTACTATCACTTTGACGCCAAAGAAGAGATGATCCGTCAGATGATGGAGAAGCTCCTCAAAGAGCTGGTCGCAGCGTTGAGAGATGAGTGTGCCCCTCATACTGAGATCAATGCGGTTCTGGATGCCATGATTGGTACGCACATCAAGTTCTTCAGCAATCGCTGGGAGGACTTCGTGCTGTACCAACAGGGCCGCGCGGACATCATGCTTGACGAGAGTCTCGAGGGAATCGAAGCACCATTCCTTGACTATCTGGGTTGTATCGAGGAGCTGATTGAAGGAGCTTTGGCCAGACCGATTTCAAAAGGGCGGCTTCGGCGTCTCGCCTATGCGCTCGCCGGATTCATTTCGGGTTATTATTCCTTCGCCAGCGTTGCAACCAAAGACGACGATGTCGACGGGTCTTTCATGGCCTTGAGAAGTGCTTTTGTTGCCAGTTTGGCGCGCTTCATTCAGGAAGCGCTTCCGTAAAAGAAACCGGGCATCTCAAGATGCTCACTTGTCGCCAACGATATTCGGTAGGTAAGGAAAAGACGAACCGGATAGTTGGGAAGGCGGCTTCAGGCTGCAAAGCCTGATTCACGTGTCCCCCGAGCCTGGTTGAAGGCTCATAGCGGATAACAACAACCCCAGGAAAACAGAGAACACCGTCCAGGACTCCGGAGGGCAAGGTGCCCTCGTGGGTTTGGAACCTTAGGAGAGTCTTTACATGAGAGATGTAGCAGTGAAGCCGGCATTTGAGGTCGGAGAGGCTGTCAAGGGCGCCGTTTCGCGGCTGACCGCCTACCGGGAACTGAGCCAGTTCAGTTCCGACGAGATTGAAGGGGCGTGGGGTCTGGCCTGCAGTTTTGATATTTACGACTGCGATGCTGAGACCATACGCGACGCGGAAGCGATCAAGCGTTTTGTTCGAGAACTCTGTGACTTGATTGAGATGAAGCGATTCGGGGAATGTGTGGTCGTCAATTTTGGCGAGGACGAGCGTGTGGCGGGGTATTCGATGACCCAGTTGATCGAAACGTCGCTGATCTCAGCTCATTTTGCCAATGCCAGCAACGCTACGTATCTGGACGTCTTTAGCTGCAAGCCTTACGACCCGGCGGTGGTTGAGGAGTTTGCTGTTGGCTTCTTCGGTGGTTCGCGTTGCACGACGCACGTGAACCTGAGGCAATAGCGATGGTACGGATTCAAACGGTCACCGACATAGCGGAGTGTCGAGACCTCTGGATGAAATTAATGCCGGCCGAGCTGGTTTCCGATCTTTGGGAGGTGCGTGCCTGTTTCAACGATCATTACAATCACTCGCCTCGCTTTGTCGTGGCGGAGGAGAACGGCCGGGTTGTAGGTTTTCTGCCGCTTAGCTGGAACGAGGAGACCAGGCAGTACAACTACTTCCCCGGTGAGACCTGGGAAGGGAAAACATGGCTGGAACAAAACAGGATCATTGCGGATAGCGGCAGCATTCTGAAGGCTATGCTTGCAAGTTTGGATGGACAATACCATTTGCGATATCTCCGGAACGAAGGTTGCTGGAGTGGGCCAGACGAGCTTGTCGACGAAGTAGGGTATCTCTTTTTGCCGGATACCTATCAGTTTGATGTGGCTCGCTATTTGGAGGCTTTTTCGCACAAAACAGCGAAAAAGCTCAAGAAGGAATTGGAGGTCTGGAATCATCACGCGGTGGAATGGCGCTTCAATGAGTCGGTCGACTTTGAGTTGCTCTGTGACATGAACCGCAGCAGGTTTGGCCGCCAGTCGTATTTCCATGACTTGCGCTTTTTGGAGAGCTTTCGATCGCTGATGGACCTGTTGGATAAGCGCGGCTGGCTGCGAATTGTTACGATCATTGTCGACGGCGAGCCGGCAGCCGTTGACATGGGCAGCCTGTATCAGGGCATGCTGACTATGCTGGCGGGTGGCACGAACGGCAAAACGCCGGGCATAGCAAAGCTTATTAATATGCATCATATCACTTATGCCTGCGAAGAGAAGCTGGACAGCGTCGACTTCCTCTGTGGCGATTTCAACTGGAAGACCCTCTTTCATCTGACGCCGGCGCCGCTTTACATGATTGAGGGTGCAGGCAAAACAGTGCCCAGAGATACGATCTACCAGTCGTCATATTCTTATCCGCCGGTACGTTGCCGTGGCATGAGGGGAGCGCCGCATGTCTGATAGCCGGGTGCTGGTAGTAGGCACCACGCCGGACTATTTTGCCCATATTCATGAGCGATATCCGGGGCAAGCTCTATTCCTGACAGACCTGGCCCACGGGGCCGGTCTGTCAGAGAACGGGTCCGCCCCCTCGGATGAGGTTGTCTGCCATCTTGCAGACAATGAGGACGCCCTGAACAGGCTGCAAGCGCATCTGGCAAAAACGAACCAGAGCCTCTCCGGAGTAGCGTGCTACGATTGTGAGTGGTTGGCTCTGGCGGCCAGTCTGGCGCAGCGCTTCAGCTTGCCTTATCCATCGGTGGAATCGGTGCAATTATCTCGGGACAAGTTTCTTACGAAAAAGAGATGGGCCGAGTGTGATGTGCGCTGCCCGAAGGCTACGTTGGTGTACTCCGGACGCCAGGCAATCCGGCTCTTTGAACAGTTTGACGGTTCTGTCGTGCTCAAGCCACTCACGGGAAGCGGCAGTGAGCTGACATTTCATTGCCATGAGAAGGCTGATCTGGTAAAGGCTTATCTGGCGATCAAGGATGGCCTGCAAAGCCGACAACAATCGCCGCTGTACGCATCCGGTGCCGGACACTCGGGAGGACCTGTTGTTGATCAGCCGGTATTAGCGGAAGAGTTCATCAGCGGACGAGAGTATAGTGCTGACTTCATCATAGCTGACGATACCGTCAGTGTGATTCGAGTAGCCAAGAAACTTCGCGGCGATGCTCTGCCGTTCGGAACAACTGTGGCTTACGTGGTACCCGCGAAGCTGCCCGCCGGGATCACCTCCGGAATGCTCTCTAAGAGGCTGCGGAAGACGGCGAAGGCACTCGGACTGTCGAGAGCTATTTGTATGGTAGACTTCGTGGTTAACGAGAACGAGTTGATCTTCCTGGAACTGACGCCCAGGATCGGCGGTGACTGTCTGCCGTCTCTGGTCAGGCACAGTTGCGGGTTTGACACGATCGGACTTGCTCTGGATTTTGCCCGGGGAGGCAAGGTCATGGTTCCTTCGACAGAGCTGTCGAAAGAGCACATAGGTATGCGTCTCTTGTCGGCTCGCGGCGGTGTGCTTGAAGAAGTCAATACCAACGGGCTGTCAGGTGATTTGCGAGTGAAGGAGACGTGTCTCAGGTTCGCCCGGGGACATGAGATATCAGTACCGCCCGATGACTACGACTCATGGGTGCTTGGCCATGTCATATTTGAGTCCCAGACGGATGTGCGTCACCGGGAGCAGTGTGCTGCTATGAGCCAGAAGATTTGTATCAGCGTGGATTATTACAATGACCAAAAACTCGCCTGGTTTCAAAACGCCAGCCGCAGAGTCGATCAATCGCGATATCCCATCGGTTGACGCTCAGGAGTTGGGACATTTTGTTCGATCATTCCATGATCGGCGGGATGCTTTTCTGGCGACTGTCAAGGCCAACGGCTCGCCGCTGTATGTCATTGACCTGGAGGCTCTGAGGAACAGAGCTCGACAATTCCGGAGCGCTTTTTCGGCTGTCCTGTCCGATTCCCGAGTCTACTACGCCCTCAAGAGCAACAGTCATCCGCTTCTTGCAGCCACGTTGGTAGAAGAAGGATTAGGACTGGACGTTTCCAGCGGCCTTGAATTGAACACTGCTCTTAAGTGTGGTGCCGGCGACATTGTTTTTAGTGGTCCGGGAAAAAGGCCGGACGAGTTGGCGCTTGCGGTGGAACATGCCGAGCGAGTAACCGTTCTCCTGGACAGTTTCAGCGAGTTGAAGAAACTGGAGGAAGCGGCGACACGTGCCCGGGTCACTGTCCGGGCCGGAGTCCGGCTCTCAGCGGATGACACGGGTATCTGGCGGAAATTCGGCATACCGCTTGCGGAGCTTCCTTCGTTCCTCCATGACGCGCGCCGGTGTGAGCACGTCGACCTGTGTGGTCTGCAATCTCATCTCAGCTGGAATCTTAATCCTGAAGCACAGGTCAAGTTCATAACGCGCCTGGGTGCCGCGCTTGGGGAATTGGACAGCGTAGATAGGAAGAGCATCAAGTTTCTCGACATCGGCGGCGGGTTCTGGCCGGAATCGGGCGAATGGCTCCAGCCAGAAGCTATGCCCAAGGGCGCAATTCAACCAGCAGAGACAGATGCCGCGCCTGGTGGTCTCAAACACTACAGGAATGAAGCTTGCTCTATCGACGAGTTCGCGAGCCAAATCTCAGAGGCCTTGAAAAGGCACCTGCCGGATGACGTAAATTGTACTATCTGTCTCGAGCCGGGTCGCTGGTTGTGCCACCATGCTATGCACATTCTCCTGACCGTGGCCGATGTCAAGTCGCCGGATATCGTTATCACCGACGGTGGCACGAATGCTGTTGGCTGGGAACGGTTTGAGGCAGATTATTTCCCGGTAATTAACCTGACCCGACCGAGCCTTCAGGAACACGAATGCCTGATGGCCGGCTCTCTGTGCACTCCTCATGATCTGTGGGGATATGGGTTTTTTGGCGACGGAGTCGAAGAGGGGGACATTTTGTTGGTACCGGATCAGGGAGCATATACGTACAGTCTACGCCAGGACTTCATCAAGCCACTGCCTGTTTGTGTGGAGCTGTGTTCGGTGCCTGACACAAGAGAGAAGCAGTAACGAAAGACATATGAACTTAAAGCGCGCCATAGAAATGACGTGAGAAAACTAACAGTTTCAGAGAGGTGTGACCATGGGACGTGCGAAGAAGTCAAGAAAGTGCCCGCGCTGTAACAGCAGCGATGTGCTTCTTCAGGACTCATTTGATGATGGAATCGAGCTGTATGTATGCGCTGACTGCGATCACGAGTTCGAAGTTGGCGGACCGGTTCCAAAGTACAAAGTCAATGAGTACGACTTTGATGACGATCTCGATTCGGATGCTTTCGAAGAGGGATTGGGGTACTGAACCGCTTCGGCTCCGACCACCTCGATTCTTCTGAAAGATTCGTTTCCCGGCCGGTTGGCGTAATTGAACCCGACACCAACCGGCCTACCTTGATTCTCCGGTCGGTAACTTGTGTGTGGTCCGCTCGCTTTGATCTTCCAATTCGTTGTTGACCGACGAGACTGAAAGGTCTATATTTGCCCCGAAACACACTCAATAACAAATCACAATGACCGGGATGTCTTTTTATGTCGAAGTCAGGCTTTTTGGTCTGTTGCACGGGGATGTTTCCCCGCTCGCTTCTGGTGCTGTTCCTGATGGTTGTTACCGCGGCCGTTCTTTCGCTTGGTTGCAGCAAAGGCACCGACAGTGATGTTGCGGGGGATGAGGATGACTCAACGCCACCGGCGACCATCGCCGATGTCCATTTGATCAGCGTGAGTACCACTACCGCTACCCTTGGGTGGACGGCTCCCGGAGACGACGGCAGCGACGGTGTTGCGTATGAGTATGATCTGCGCGGGTCACTTGACAGCATTACCGAGGCAAACTTCTCACAGGGTGTGCGAATTGACAGCGTCGTCGTGCCGGTCCCGGCCGGGTTGCAGCAGGTTTGTCTTCTGGAGGGTCTGACTCCGGGGACCTCATACTTCTTTGCGGTGAAGTCACGTGATGAAGTCGGTAACTGGTCCGGCCTCTCCAACTGTGTGCGTGCCAACTGTCCCGCCAATCAGATTGTATCCATTCCAGACGTCGCTTTGGATAGTATTGTGCGCGAGCATCTCGGTCTCCTCTCGGGCGTCATCTACACTTCCGATGTTGATACGGTCACGGAACTGTGGGCCGAGGATGCTGGTATTTCAGACCTGACCGGGCTGGAGTACTTCACCGCCATGGGGGTTATCCATCTGGGAATGAATGATATCAGCGACCTCACTCCACTTCAGGGACTGGTATCGCTTTGGGGGTTGGGACTAGGAGGGAATCCGATTACCGACCTGACGCCGCTGAGCGGTTTGACCAATCTTGTCCAGATTGCAGTCGGACAGAGTCCGTTGAGTGACGTTGCGCCTTTGGCGGGGCTGACCAAACTGGATTGGATCAGGCTGAACGATTGTGACGTGATCGATTTTTCGCCCTTATACAACCTGCCGCTTCTGAGAGAATTGGACGTTAACGGCAATCAACTTGGCGACATCAGTTTTGTCACGAATTTCACGCACTTGAGAGTTGTCAACCTTTCGTCCAATCAATTGTCTGATATCACTCCTCTGGGCGGCTTGACCGGGTTGGAGAAGGTTTATCTGACTCTAAACCAAATCGCCGATTTGAGTAGCCTAACGGTTATGGTTAATCTTGCC
Organism: uncultured candidate division Zixibacteria bacterium; assembly: GCA_963664195.1. GTDB lineage: Bacteria > Zixibacteria > MSB-5A5 > GN15 > FEB-12. The sequence continues at coordinate 1,213,233 of OY760907.1, read as the reverse complement.
GAACTTGATGTTCGCTACAATCAAGTGACCGATATTGAGCCGTTGGTCAGCAATTCGGGGCTGGGTGCGGGGGATGTCTTGCTGCTGCAGAATAATCCGCTGTCCCAGGAATCAATTGACGCGCATATTCCTGCTTTACAGGCGAGGGGCGTAAGCGTGATGTTCTAACGAGAGAGTTTGTCCTCGCGTGACGTCGCGACTTTAGCTTGCAATCAGGAGAAAGTCGACACTCTTTGACGAATGGCTCTTTTCCGCTTCACAGACAAGCAGTCGCAGATCAATAATGCTATCAGTGTGGTCCCCGGGCGTCGATACGATGTCGACCGGCTCAGGACACTCGCCCTCGGTCTTCTCATCGTCTATCATGTTGTAATCAGCTTCCAGCCCTGGGCGACAACTGTCAGCTTCATCCAGAACGACAAACCTTTGCAGTGACTCTGGATTCCAATGGCCATGCTCAACGTGTGGCGGATTCCACTTCTTTTCATGATATCCGGTATGGGTGCTCGGTATGCAATGGAACGGCGGGACTGGAAGCAGTTTCTCGCCGATCGGGGGCTGCGGATTGCCGTCCCGTTTGTGTTTGGTTTTTTCTTCATCTGTCCGATCACGGATTACGTTCTTTCGAGTTACTACAGTCTGGACATCGGTTACCATCCAAATGCCGGGCACCTCTGGTTTCTCATGAACATTCTGTGCTATATCGCATACACTATCGGAATTCCGTGGACACTCAAGACGTACCCTGACAATGTGGTCCTGCGATTCATCTCAGGGCTAATCCGCCGCCCCTGGATGATTTATGTCGGGGCTATTCCCCTGATGCTTGAAGCGTGGCTGATGAACCCGCAGTACTTTGCCAATTTTCCTACGCCGCACGGGCATTTCGCGGGGGCGACATGTTTTGCTGCCGGTATTCTGTTTGCATCGCTAGGGTATAATTTCTGGAAGGCTGTCCACAGGTTGCGTTGGTGCAGTGCGGTAGTGGCATCGGGTTCTTCGCGGTGAGATTGATAGTTTTTGAGATCGCCTTGGTACCTAAACCTATGGTAGCGTTTGAGTCCTGGTGCTGGATGATGGCCGCAATCGGGTTTGCCTCGGCACATCTCAATCGGCCGTCGAACCTGCTGAGCTACTTCAGTAGGGCAGTGTATCCCGTCTATATTATTCATTTCCCGATACAGTATGCTATTTCGTACTATGTGATGCCTCTCTCGTTTTCGGCGACTTTGAAGCTCGGCATTCTGCTGATTGGTACCTTCGGTGTCAGCCTGTTGGTTTACGAGACGATTCTTAGAAGAACAAAATGGATTAGACCGCTGTTCGGTATGAAACTGAGTACTGGCTAAGAATCGTTGTCGCCGGTAGTGACCGATGTCACTTTCGCAACAGGGTAGCATTGGAGGAATGTCTTGAAAGCAGTCGTTTACGAAAGATACGGGTCCCCGGATGTTCTTGAGCTAAAGGAGGTGGAGAAACCTTCGCCCGGGGATCATGAGGTTCTGATAAGAATCCATGCGGCGTCAGTAAACGCGTATGACTGGCACATGCTGAGGGCAGATCCGTTTTTCATCCGGCTGATGGCCGGTTTGACCAGACCCAAACACACGATACTCGGGGCCGATGTCGCGGGGCGAGTTGAGGCGGTCGGCAAGGGTGTGACGAAGTTCAAGTCTGGCGATGGAGTATTCGGCGATATTTCCGGCCGGGGGGGAGGCGGGTTTGCCGAGTATGTTTGCGCTCGCGAAGACGTGTTGACCTCCAAGCCGTCAGGGGTCTCTTTTGAAGAAGCTGCGGCGGTGCCGATGGCGTCAGTGACGGCCCTGCAGGGACTTCGTGATCACGGCAACATCCGGTCGGGGCAGCGAGTGCTGATCAACGGTGCGTCGGGAGGTGTAGGGACTTACGCCGTGCAGATCGCCAAGTCATTCGGAGCTGAAGTGACGGCTGTGTGCAGCACGAGAAACCTGGATGTGGCAAGATCCATAGGTGCCGACGAGGTCATTGATTATACTCAAGAGGACTTCACGAGGAATGGGCAGCGGTATGACCTGATACTTGGCGCTAACGGGTATCACGCTATTCTTGACTACAAGCGCGCCCTGAACTCAGGAGGGGTTTTTGTTTCGTCCGGTGGAGCAATGACGCAATTTTACCAGGTCGCGCTCCTGGGGCCGTTGGTCTCGATGTCCGGGGGCAAAAAACTGACTACGTACGTCGCTCGGCCAAACCAGGGGGATTTGGAGTTTCTTCGGAAGCTTCTTGAGACCGGAGAGATCAAACCCGTGATCGACAGGAAGTATCCCTTGAGCGAGGCATCCGAGGCGATTCGATACATGGAAGAGGAACACACGCGCGGTAAAATCGTAATAACTGTGTGAGTTTCTGATCATCTAAGGAGACCTGATGTCCGAATCGAACTATGAAATATCCTCTCTGGGGACCGTAAGCACGTTTCTCAAAGTGGGGACCTGATCAGAAGCGCTGTCGAGAGTTCTCGACCTTGCATATGATTACCCGCTGAAAACCGAGGAACACGCAGCCGCGCCGCTCGCGGGCGGGATTGTGCAGCACGGCTACCAGTGTGGGATGATCTGGGGTGCCACGCTGGCCGCAGGGGCTCAGGTGTACAGGACGTTTGGCCCGGGTCCACAGGCCGAAACGAAGGCTGTTGTGGCAGCCCAAAGACTGGTGGAGTCTTTTCGAGTTCTCAACAAGAGTATCAACTGTTTTGAAATAACTGACCTGGATAAGTCATCTACAGCGAAGACGATTTTCTTATTCTTCATGAAAGGCGGGCCCATCGGTTGTTTTCGCATGGCTGCAAGGTACGCTCCGGTGGCATTGGGGGAAATAGAGGCGATTCTCTCCGACGAGAGTATCGAGGCCTCACCCGGCCCGATCAGTTGTGCGGCGATGGTGGCGCAGAAGATGGGCGCGTCTGACTTGCACGCGGTAATGGCCGCCGGGTTTGCGGGCGGAATCGGTCTGTGCGGGGGGGCCTGTGGTGCGCTGGGGGCGGCGATCTGGTTGACGGCCATGGCAGGCAGTGCCAATCCTGAGGGCAAGGCCGATTTCAAGGGTTCCGGAGTCGCGGATGTAATAGGAAGGTTTGCGGGATGCACCGGCGGTGAATTCGAGTGCTCCCGGATTGTCGGACGGAAGTTTGCGAGTGTTGAAGACCATGCCGATTATGTGTGCGACGGGGGCTGCTCTAAGCTTATCGACGTCTTAGCTGTGAAATGACTTACGGTGAGACTGCCCAACCCCCGGAATCATTCCACTGGCGCAACGCACAAGCAACCCCGGAACCTCAGCGATTCCGGGGTACGTATGTGTTCGTAGCGGAATGTTGGTTACAGGATCCGGAGGGGGACCTGCATTCTCAGGATAACGTTGCGCCCCATCGACAGTGCGTATCCTTTGTATGTATCCAGGAAGTCAACATAGGCTTTATCAAAGAGATTCTCGATTTCAAGATTGATTGACACGGGTTGTCTGTTTACGGTGACGGTTGTCCCGAGGCTGAGATCGCACAGCGTGTACGCGTCGGTGCTTGCCGTGCCGAACGGTATGACATCAAACTGCGAGAACGGTTCGTAGGTGCCGGCCGATTTCTTCTCCATGGCGTGTTGGATCTTCACTTCCGCGAAAGTGCCTTTCGCCAGACTGTGACCGGGCATCTCGAATCGTACACCGGCGGTGATGCGGTCGGCGGGCATGAGTGGGAGTTCCTCTCCGGTAGCTTTGTTGTCGCTGGTTGTGGCGGCGTAGGTGGCGCTGACTCGCAACCATGAAGCGGTTGCGATCTCACCGGAGAGTTCGACTCCGGTGATGGTACCGTCGGTTTGATCCGCCGATAGAATTGGCAGCGTTGTCGATCCCAGAGTTGTGTCTCGACCCTGATTGCGGAGAAATATGTAATTGTCGATGCGGTTGTAGTAGACGGTGGCGCGTGCGGTCGCAGTCTCGGTGCGGAACCTCACGCTGCCGTCGAGACTGTAGCTGCGTTCCGGATTCAGGTACGGGTTGCCGATTTGAAAGGCCTGCACGCCGCCGTGGATACCGTGCGCGTGAAGTTCAAACAGGTCCGGTGCTCTGAATCCCACGGCGAGATTTGTGGCGAGCGTCAGGAAGTCGCTGAGCCGATAGCCAACACCTGCAGAACCGGACATCACGGAGTACTCCTGCGTCAGAACGTCGTCGGTTTCGCCGCCAGCAGTGTCCGGAAGCAGCATGGCCGGGTTTGCTTCAGCCTCGTGTTCGCGGTAGTCGAACCGGAGTCCGGCGTTTGTGGTGAGTTTGGCGAAAGACCATTCCTCGAATGCGTACACGCCGAGATCAAACAGGTCGGCGTTGGGGAGCAGACCGGAGGCGCGGGTTTCCTGATTCTGCACGTTCAGATCAACACCAACAGTGCCGTCGAGTCCCCATACATCGTTGTGAACGAGATCAAGGCGAACCGCGTACACAGAGCGGACCAGATCAACGGCCCATTCGGGGTCGTCTTCGAACCCGACACCTTCTTTCGCCTGGCGGACGTTGCGTTGGAAGGATAGCGTCGGTTTGATAGTGACTTTGGGGCTGAGAAGCAGATTGCCCCTTACTTTTAGATTGTCGTTCTCTATGTTCTGGCCGATCGGGTTGCCGTCGCCAAGGAGGTAATTCTGTTCACTGTCGTAACGGTCAAACTCGACCCAGGCATTCCCGAAAGATCTGGTGACGCCGATCATAGCGTAGCCAGAGAGTTGATCGAAATTGGTGAACGGAAGTTCGCCGGTGAATTTCGGATCGCCCGGTGCGTGCGTTTCGGCATACGTCGGCTCGTCGGGGGTGCGGAAATCATCCGCCCGTCGTCCGGTGAATCCGGCGCGGTAGCCGACGGTACCCGATGCGCCTTCAAACTCAACCGTGCCCGCACGTTCGCCGTTGTTGGAGAACAACTGTCCTTTGAGCTGTCCGGTCAGGTAGGATGCGCCGGGTTGCGCACCCGGCAGGCGTTTGGTTATCACGTTCGCGGCTCCGCCGAGGGCGTCGGAACCGTAAAGGATGCTGGCAGCTCCCTGTATGACTTCAACTCTCTCTGCCTGCGAGAGATTGAGCACCGGTTGGTGGCGGAAGGAAAACTGGTAGTGTTCCATCGGAACCCCGTCTTGCAACACGCGCACACGATTGCCGCTCAGACCGCGAATGACCGGTTTGCCGGCCTGAGGACCGGTACTGATGTTTGAGACGCCGGGGATACTCTCAAGCACTTTGCCGAGCGATGCGGTTTCGCAGGCAGCGAGCTGCTGTTCATCCACCACCCGTATGTCCTGGGGCGATTTCATTGGATCTGCTGCGGTAGGTGATCCGGTGACCGTGATCTGTCCGACCGGTACGACTCTTTGTTTGAGCACCACGGTCAACGGCGACTCAGCGGCCTCGGTCGGGTTGATTTCGACGATTGCTGATGAGTAGCCGACATGGCTGACTTCGATTTGAATCATCGTCCGGGGAAGACCGGCGAGTTTGAAGCCCCCGTCAGAGTCGACTCGAATTGCCATGTCAAGTGCGGGGACGGTTACCGTGGCGTTGCCAAGGGAGTGACCGTTTTCATCGGTGACGACTCCATGCACGACAGCCCCCTGCGATGCGGCTTCTGCGTCCAACGGGGGAGTAACAGCCAGCATCAGAATGACAGCAACGGACAGCACGGCAGAAAATCTGCGGATTGTATAGAACAACATGTTTAGCCTTTCGAAGCAATTAGCACACCGGGGCAATCTTCCAAAGCTGATCGTATGTGATCAGGGGAGGCGGATTGCGCCAGGCGCAGATGTTAGGACCGGACCTGCCGGTCGTGTTTGGAGAGTGAAAAGCTTACGAAAGGGGAGGAGAGCGTCCGCATGAGGCGAGCAGAGTTGTCAGAAGACGTTGTGCCTGTCCTCGTTCGCAGAGGGGAGTTTCAGGGTTGTCGACTAAGGTTGGCGACGGATGGACGAAGTCCGAGGAAGAGAGCACAGACCAGAGTTGGCACGCGGCGCACGTGGCAGCGTCATGGAAGCCAAGGGCGTCTTCAATCAGGACAAGGCGACCGGGGTCTTTTGAAGAGTGAGACTCACAACGCAGGTCGGTATCGCACAGACTGCCGTGTCCCAGGGTGTGGTGGTTGTGAAGGCGGTCGATATTCGTAACGGCGGCAAACAGCCAGACAGCCACAAGGCAGACACCGGTGCGGCGGATTGACGAATTGAATATGTGGCTACGAAATCTCATGGTCCTTCTTCCCGCTATCGGAATAACGTAGAACTGGCTTCTGAACGCAAGTGTCTGTCAGGGAAAAAGCAACCCCGGAAAGAAGATTACTCCGGGGTTGCTTTCTGACATTACGATACAAGAGCCGACTGCCCTATTCGGGCTGCCAGACTTTCCAGACCTTGCCCACAAGATCCGGGCCCGGTTTGAGGGTTGCGTCGCCCGGTTCCCATCCGGCAGGACAGGCCTCGGCCCCTTTGGTTTTTCTCACGTGCTGGAAGGCGTGGACCTGGCGAATCGTTTCCTCGATCTTGCGACCGACCGGCGGTGTCATGACCTCCATGGCCTGCACGACGCCGTCCGGATCGATCAGGAACCGACCGCGGATATTGACTCCGTTGCCTTCATCGTAGACACCGTAGACTTTGCCGAGGTTACCGGCGCCATCGGAAACCATTGGCCAGGGGATACCGTCTTTGGTCATTTTCGAGAGTTCTTCTTCGACCCAAATCTTATGTACGAAGGTACTGTCAGTTGAAGCTGAAAGGACTTCAACGCCGAGCTTGCCCAGCTCGTCAACTTTGCCGGCGACCGCCGACAGTTCTGTTGGTCAGACAAAAGTGAAATCGCCCGGGTAGAAACAGAGCAGGACCCACTTTCCCAGGTAATCTGACAGTTTTACGTTAACGAATTTCCCTTTGTGAAATGCCGGAGCCTCGAAATCCGGGGCTTTTCCTCCCACTCGTACTTGTACCATGCTGGCACCTCCTGATTCGGTCTGTTCAGCCTGTGTTTTGTTCTCGACAGTCTCTCCAATAACTGTCCCGGTGGGTTTGGCGCACCCAACAGGTTCTTCTGACATGAGCACCTCCTTTGATAAAAAGACACCATTGATCAGTGATACGTTGCCGACAAGACTTAAAGAGCGCGACCTGAGCCTACCATTCGTCGCAAGGTTTCGCGTGCCGTGCGGCGATCTGTCCGGCAGCATGGCAACACGAACCCCCGCAATCGTATTACTTGAATCGCAGCGCTCCCAGAGTCGACGGGTCATAGCTCCACGGAACCTGCAGGGCATAGGAGTCATTCAAGCGGTGTTGTTTGCGCCGGAAGTTCACCCGCCAGGTCTCTCCTGATTCGATTGTTACACCGAGTTGGGACATCGGAATGCAGGCCTCGATAGTGAAGAAGTCGTCGCCCCGGTCTGTTTTCACAATGTACTCGCCGTTCCATGAGGGATCGCCGGACCAGTAGCCGTCGGATTGTTGGCTGATGCGCTGGTCATAGACAGTTCCCAGCGGATTGACATAAAATTGGTACACGTCTCCGCGAGGAGGATCGGGTTGATAGAGAAGCCCGAACGCATCTTCGGCGTAGACCGCGGCATCTCGCCCGGTCAGCTCAGCCAGAAGCGAATCCATGACTGATTCGTGGCAATACACTCCCAGGTACAGGTTATCCTTGTCGTATGAAAAGTAGACGGCAACTGAATCTCGCTCGCCGAGATTGCCGTTGCCGTCGAACAGAGTCGTGAGCGGTTCACGCCAGCAGGTTTCCGATAGCTTACCGTCGACGACGATGTCGATGGCTGGAGTGCCGGTCAGGGTGCGTGCGACTTCGAGCGTTCGGCTAATGACCGTTGTGCCGCCTTCCATGTATGGGAGGCGTGCGGACAAAGACGGGAGCGGATAGAGTTTGCCTGAACAATTGACAGTGAACGGCAGGGTGAGCGGTGTATCTGCTGTGAGTTGGTAGGCGAACGTCTCAGGTTCGACCGTCCAGCCCTCCGGCAGATCCCAGCGCAGCGTGTCAGTATGCGTGATGCCGGGAAGCTGGTTCTGCAGTGCAACTTCAATAGTGTGTGATGTGAGAGTCAAGTCATTGCCGAGGGGGAGCGGTTCCACAAACTGCATACCGAATTGCCGGACGAGATAGGCAGTGCGAAGATCTCCGACCCGCTGTGCGTCCCATGGCAACACCGCGCCTTTCTTGATCGGCACCGAGTGAATGCCCTCGCCGTCGATTGTCACCCATCCAAAATGGTACAGGAGGCCGTCGGGGCTTTCCTCGGTACTTCCTCCCGAGCTACCGAAGGCAGTGTATTTGATACCGTCAAACTCAGCAGAGAAGTACTTGTGGAAATGGCCATTGAAGACCGCATCGACTCCGTGGGTTTTGAACATGTCGTGCAGGACATCCGGTTTGCCGTCGCCAAGAGTTCGATACCAGAACGGCTGGTGGAAGAACACTATAGTGTAGCAGGCATCGGCATGCGACTCGAGGTCATTTCTTAGCCAGTTGAGTTGTTCTTCGGCGATGATGTTCGGGGCGTCCTGCCGGCTGTTGTCCAGCACGATGATATGCACGCCTCGATGGTCGAAGGAGTAATCTGGCTTTCCCATGACGGACCGATAAAACGGTTCCATGGCATCGAAAGTGATGTCATGATTGCCGGGTGTGTGATAGACAGGCATTTTGAGCGGCTCAATAATCTGGAAGTATTCCTGCCACTCCTTGCGCAATTCGACAGTATCGGCGGTGTACCCTTCAATTGCGTCACCGACCGTCATGACGAAATCCGGTCGAAGTCGGGCGACTTCCTCCACACAGGCGCCGAATACGCCCGGAACGTGTTCGCCGGTTCGATCTCCGAGAATAGCGAACCTGATAGGATGTTCGGCAATGTCATCGCAGGGTGTCTGGGCGTTGGCGGTCAACAGCGACAAGACTAACAGCAGACAGGATAGCAGTAGTGATTTCATAATAAGGCCCTCTCTTGCGCACATTAAACCTGCTTCCTCCATAGATGTCAAGAATTAGTGCGCGGGAGAGAGAGAGTCATTCCAAACCGGTAGGGCTTTGTTGGCGTCGGTGGGACATTGGACATGGGGAGGAGGCGCGCTTGATTCTCCAGAAGTCATTCGCTCACCTTTTCTGAAACCGTGCAAAATCATCAAAAAGTAATACAAACATATATACGTGAAGCCTGTTTTTTACTGTTTTTGCGGAGTTGATGGTCCTTTTGACAACCTGTGTGTTGACATTTCCGTAGCGGCGCATATGGTGTGTGAAGTCCTGTTCGACACACTGCACCACGGTCCGGTCTGTTGCCGGGAACATCATCAATGTCAGGCAAGGAGGTTGCCACAAAATCATGATCAAATCAATAAGACTTCTTTCCGTCACCCTGTTGGTCAGCTTGCTGCTGGCCATGCCGAGTCTGTTCGCGGATAGCCGGCAGGAGACTCCGGACTCGATCCGCGTTGAGAATCTCGGAGATACAATCCGTGTTGTCGGACGTCACAGGGACCTGACCGGGATCGCGTCCTCGGCGTCCGAAGTGCGGGTGAGTTATGAGGATTTCCGGCTTCGCCCGCTGCTTCGCGAGGCGGAGCTGCTGGAAACCAGCCCGGGGTTTATTGCCACTCAGCACAGCGGCGGCGGCAAGGGGAACCAGATGTTTCTCCGGGGGTTCAATCTCGACCACGGCACGGACTTCAGCACTTCGGTGGAAGGAATGCCGATCAACCTGCCGACGCATGCTCACGGCCATGGATATACGGACATTCATTTCCTGGTTCCTGAATTTGTGTCGGATATCGAATTCCACAAGGGTGTGTATTCTGCGGATATAGGTGACTTCAGTAGTGCCGGATCGGCTCGAATCAATCTCAAGAAACGAATGAATGGCAACCTGCTCAAGTTCGAGGTCGGCGAAGACGGTTACCGTCGCGCAGTTGCCGGTATCAGCCAGAAAGCGGGCGCGGGGGATTTGCTGATCGGGGCTGAGATGAAGGGATACGACGGCCCGTGGGACGTGCCGGAGAATCTCAAAAAGACCAGTATCCTGGCGCGATACTCGACGCCAGACGAGGGACGGGATCGTTTCTCTTTCCTGTTTCTCGGCTACGATAACGACTGGGCCGCTTCCGATCAGATTCCGCGGCGAGCGGTTGAGTCCGGTTTGATCTCGCCGTACGGCCAGATCGATTCAACACTCGGTGGTACGTCAAGCCGGTACAGTCTTTCGGGTATCTGGGATCGATACATGGGAAGCAGTTCGCTTCAGACGAATTTCTATCTCGTGAAATACGAGATGGATCTGTTTTCCAACTTCACCTACTTCGCGGCGGACAGTGTAACCGGTGATCAGTTCGAGCAATATGACAATCGCACGATTGTCGGGGCAAGTTCGGGCATCACGATGGCCACGCACGCTCTCGGGCGCGAACAGGCTATCAGGGCAGGGGTCCAGATGCGGGCGGATTTCATTCAGGATATCGGCCTCTACTCAACGGAGCAGCGTCGTCGGGTTTCGACCATACGTGAGGACGAAGTGACCCAGTTGACGACCGGCGCGTATTTCAGTGTATCCTCGCACTGGTCCGACAAGCTTCGTACCGAGATTGGACTTCGCGGCGACCTGTTTCACTTTGATGTCGATGCTCGTTCCCTTGCTGAGAACGGTGGAACGGAGACGGACGCCATACTCAGTCCCAAGTTGAGCGTGGCGGTCGGTCCGTTCTCCGGAGTTGAGTTCTACGGCAACGCGGGTCTGGGATTCCACAGCAATGACGCCCGTGGTGCGACTATCAAAGTGGATCCGACGAGCGGCGAGGCGACGGAGAAAGTCGATGCGTTGGTGCGCTCAACCGGAGCGGAATTTGGTGTGAGAGTGTCACCGGTGAAGAACCTGCAGTCGACAGTCGCCCTCTGGTGGCTGGAACTTGACTCCGAGTTGCTTTTCGTCGGAGATGGCGGGGCGACAGAGCCGAGTGACAAGAGCCGTCGCACAGGAATCGAGTTTGCCAATGCCTTCAATTTCAGTCGGCAGTTGTTTTTTGATCTGGATCTGGCCCTGACCCGTTCCCGCTTGAAAGATGTCGGCGCTGAGGACCGTATTCCCGGAGCCCTCGAGAGCGTGCTCTCAGCCGGTGTTACCTGGGATCATCCCAGCGGGCTGGCCGGTGCGGTGAGAGTCCGGCATTTCGGCGAGTATGCGCTTATCGAAGACAACGGCCGGCGGGCTGAGCCTTCAACTATGGTCAATACTACGTTGTCCTATCGATTCAATGACATTACGCTGGCGTTCAGTGTGTTGAATCTGTTCGACGAAGAAGACAACGATATCCAGTACTACTATGGAAGCAAACTGGCCGGCGAGATTGCCGGCGAAACGGAAGACGTCCATTATCATCCGGCGCTCCCGCGCTCGGTGCGAATCAGTCTCTGCTACGGAATCTAAGTGACAAACGAAGTCGGCCCGCGATGAATAGTGCGGGCCGATTTTCTTGAGTTATCAGCGCTGGCTGCGAACCAATGCCAGGGCAGTATAGAGATATCGGCCACGAATGAGCGACAGAAGTAACATAATCACGAAATAGACGGAAGACACCTTATCTACAAGCTTTGATGCCGGGGCCGCATTCACTCCACTTCATTCTTGAGAAACTCAACCGCCCGCTGAATCTGCGTGTCCACGCCCTTCAGCAGTGCCTCCCTGTCCAACGGCTCGATGATGTCCGGCACGACTCCGTGACCCTCCAGCACTGTACCGTCGGGTGTTAGAGACTGCGCTATGAGATACATGAACGTAGCACCGTTGGGAAGAATCTTGAAATTCGATGGTCCGACCGAGCCGGGGCTTTGCTCGCCGATTATCGTGGCACGTCCGATTGACTGCATGCATCCCGAGAACCGCTCACTGGCTGAGGCGTTCATCACATCGACCAATATGGCAATCGGACCCTCGAAGACAGGGGGATTCGGCTCAACCGAAACCTCTACCGTGCCGTCCCGATACTTGAATACGGAGAAGACCATTTTCTCGCCTATCAGTTTTGATGCAATCGTTTCGCCGACCGTATGCATACCACCGGGATTTCCCCTAATGTCTATGACAAGTCCCCGAACGTCACTAAGTTTCTCGATCGCGGTGAGGAAGAACGAATCCGCCGGAGGAAGGACGGCACTGAAATAGATATAGCCGATATCGTCCGCCAGCCGCGCGGAGCTGCAGTCGACGTACACGGTCGGGAAGTCTTCGTCTATTATGGTGCCTCCCGGTCGTTGTTGCATAAGGAGGGTAGCCTCGCGAGACATACCGTCCTCATCCTTGTAAGCAATCACTACCGTATCGCCGGGTTGGCCGAAAGTGCAACCGTAGATTGCGTCGCACATGTCGCTGACTTTTCGGCGTTCACTGAAATGGGAGATGTGGCTGTCTGCGGCATCGCTTAACATCTGCTGCACAGAGACACCGTTGATGCCTGTGATTGCGTAGCCGGGTTTCAGTCCTGCCCTCGCGGCCGGGAAGTCAGGCTTCAACGAAGTGATAACTGCCTCCTCACCAAATAGCCTGAGTCCGAGGCCGATGCTGCCCGCAGATATTAGTTGAGACCCTCCGTCGGCCTTCTTCTCGGGGCGGAACACTGCGTAGTGGGACAGCTTCAGTTCCAGCAGCATGTCGTTCATGAGTTGAATGAGCGAGTCGTCATCCTTGATTGTCCGTGCTGTCTCGTAGTACCGGTCGTGGATTTCTTGCCAATTGACGCCACCGAAGGTGGTGTCGTAATGGTACTCTGATACGGTCTGCCAGACGGTGTCCAGACTTGCTATGCCCGGATCGGTATCGCCCCCTGAATCCGGCTGTGCCGAAGCTACAAAGGCAAGACTCAACGTGAGTAAGGCTATCGTTATGATTATCTTCATAATTGATATAGTGTTCCATGCTGCGGGTTGACTTTTGGTAGTCTATTTACGTCGGGAGGAGCGGGATTGTTGCTGGGAAACTGACTTATCAGCAAGTCCATGCCCAAGCCGGGGAGAGAGTTTGCCGGGACAATCAGCAGCGGTTCGAGAGATGATTTAGGTACGCCACTCGCAGAACAAATGCCAACAAAATGGATTGTTGTTTACAGTCGATGAACTCTTTCCTAATTGACGCGAGGTACACAAATGGTTTCTCTGGTTTCTCTCTGGTTGCCGATTTTGCTTTCGGCCGTTCTTGTTTTCATTGTCAGCTCTGTGTTGCACATGCTGCTGCAGTATCATCAAAACGATTTTGTGAAGGTCCCGTCCGAGGACGACGTTCAGGATGCTCTCCGCCAATTCGATATCCCGCCCGGTGACTACATGTTTCCCTGTGGCGAGGGTACGGAGTCGATGAAGGATGAGAAATTCTTGGACAAGATGAACAAAGGGCCGGTGGTACTCATGACCGTTATGCCGGGCGGGCAGACGAAGATGGGATCGAGCCTGGCGCTCTGGTTTGTTTACAGCCTGGTAGTCAGTTTTTTTGCCGCGTATCTGGCCGGGGTTGTGCTGACGCCGGAGACACATTACCTGACGGTGTTCCGCGTGGTTGGTACCGTTGCTTTCGCCGGCCACTCTTTGGCATTGTTGCAGAATGCGATCTGGTACAAGCGCAAGTGGTGTTCGACGTTCAAATCTATGTTCGACGGCCTCATCTACTCCCTGTGCACCGCCGGCATTTTCGGCTGGCTGTGGCCGCAGGGGCGATGTGACGACACAGGAAGAAGGTGAGTGGGGTTATGCGTTGTAATGGATTGCGATGAGCCGACTACTCGGTGTCTCCAGATATGAACGCCCCACCCGGATGTCCCGTGCAGAGGAACTCTGTAACGTAGCTTGACTCTATGAGACGACGAGCTACGTTTGCAAACGAGTACCGGCGACGAAGAGATTCTCCGCCGCCGGGTTTCGCCTGATTACCTTACCCGCAGGCCACAAGCCTCGCTCTTCACCGGTGAGACTCGGGGCGAGCTTGGCCGCGGCCTACGGGCACGGCGGAAGGGAATTCAGACTGATAAACAGGGCGTCAATCAGCACCGTCAGGTCACCCATGGTGACAAGACCGTCGGCGCTCATATCCGTGTTTCCTTCATCGAGGCAATCAAGCGGCGTGAGCGAGATGAAGAGGTGGTCGATTAGAACTGTCAAATCGCCCATGGTTACGAGATCGTCTGTTGAGCCGTCGACATTGCCGACGGACGGTCCGGTGCAGCAACCATCGCATACATCGCCAATGCCGTCAGAATCGGCGTCTTCCTGCCCCGAATTGGCGACGTCTGGGCAGTTGTCGCAGGCATCGCCAATACCGTCGGTGTCACCGTCCTCCTGCCCGGGATTCGGTGTTCCTTCGCAGTTGTCGGTTCCTGTCGGGACACCGTCGTTGTCAGGGTCATTGTCGATCGTTACGCCGTACAGTTCCAGGTAGGGGGCGTAGGTGCCTTCCTTGGAGTAGAACTTGCTCCACTTTTGTCCGGACTGGGCCTGGATGACAATGCCGTAGGGTTGCTGTGTTCCGTCGAGCCACTGATTGACGACGTTCGAGACGTTGATACGGAACCAGTCGAGGGCGGGTCCGAAATTGAAGGCCGCAAACGGGGTGGCGGCATGGGATATATGAACGTAATCATTCCAGGTATCCTCGTCCCAGTCTTCTGTGGCAACATAAAGGTCGCACATGGTGTAGCCGCTGCCCGGGCAGCGGAAATAGCGATAGATATTGATGAAAGCGCTGTCCGCGGTCTGCCCGGCGTATGCTGAGACATCCCATTTCAAACTGACACGTTCATAGTGTCCGGCGCCGGAGAAGTCGGCTGTCCACAAACCGGTTTCCTCGACCGGGTGCGGATGACCGTCGCCACTACTCGGATCGGTGTACATGTCGTCGGACGGTTCCAGTTGCTGCCCCTGGAGCGGGCAGGGACTCGACGTGCAGTCGAGACCTTCGGCCCAGATACCGCCGAGCGCGTTACAGTCAGCCTGAGTGATGTTGTCCTGGCAATCCGGGTTGAGCGGATCGGTGTAGATGCAGCAGCGACCGACCGCAGCATCTTCATCGGTGACCTCGACGTTGTCAACGCCGAACAGGTCGGCATCGACACCGTAGTACTGGAAAGCGATCCGAATAGGTGTCGCATGGCCGACCCAATCGGTCAGGGGGACGCTGACGAAGTACCATTCATGGTCCGGGTAGCCAGTTCCCTCGGAGTCAAACAACTCCGTCCAGGTGGCGCCTTCGTCATCGGTGACATGCACCCTGAAGTCGTGTGGATAGTCGTATCCCTGGAGCATATAGAACTCGAGGCGTAGCTGGGAGCCTGCTGTCGAGACGTCGAGTGAAGGTGTGATCAGCCACTCATCCTGTAGCGTGACGGGTGCGGTCTGGTCCCAGATCACCATGGCCGCCTGGGTGCCGCCGCCCTGGAAGGTACTGAACATCCAGCCGTAGCCTTCGTTCAGATTGAGCGTGTCCCAGCCGGTGGGAGGGAAGGTTGCTCCTTCGAAGTCTTCCCATAGCAGTTGTGCTCTGTCCTTGGTTGTCTCCGGAGTGGGAGGATTGCTGGCCGGCGGATAGACACCGTCGGTCAGAGCTGCTCGGTTCAGTGACACTGTCCACTCCGTATCGCCGGTGTCGGCAATCGTAAGCGGTGCGGCACAGAGAACCAGAGTCATCAAGACGATGATAGCTTTGATTGTGGTCATCGGTACTCTCGCTTTCTAAGGTTGTTACGCCAATATCTAATCGTATAACTTATTTGCTGTTTTGCATGTTAGATGCCTATCTGCAGTCGGGCGAGGACGCGATCCGCGTGCTGTTCCTCTCCGTAGCCTGGTATGCCACCATCGTCGGCGAAGTCAATACAGGTTTGATAGTCGAGTTTGAATAAGGCGCTTCCCGATCCGACGCCGATGTTTACGCCGATTGTAAAGAAGCTGCTTGCATAGTCGCCGTTGTCAAGATTGGAAGCCTGGTCCCACCACTGGTACTGGACATAAGGTTGGATGTATCTGAACTTGGGGTATCTGAGCGGCACCTTGTAGCCGCCCTGTACGAGCATTGCCCGCATCTCAAGGTCTTCAAACGGAGCGCCTGTGATCTTGACGGTGTTTGAGGAGTCAGCCCAGATATCCGCGTAGTAGGGCATATCCAGAGCGTCTTTGAAGGCTTTGCCTGTGAACCCCTCGGCGCGGAGGGAGAGGTCGTGATTTTCATAATCGACTCCGAAGATAGCGCGATAGCCGTCGTAAGCGGTGCGCTCTTCGGCAAAGAAATACGTGTAGTCATCGCGGGCGCCGCCGGGAGTCTGGACAGAATCTTTGCGCATGTAGACAGCATTCCATTTCCAAAACGTGTAGCTGCCTGCTAAAGTGAGGCCCGGGATAGGCGTGCGATAGTGAACACCCATGTTGATGTCATGCTCTTCGTCCGCGGTACCGCCGCTGCCTTCTGCAACAACGAGCTGGGCGAGAATGCCTGAGTTATCATCAAAGTCCTGTTCAAACTCAACGGTAGCGCCAAGCGGGTGGCAGGGGCTAAACTCTGTGGCGAAGATCGGTTTCTCTGCTGTTAGCAAATGGACGCAGTCATGGTACATTTCAAACCCACGCAAGACGTGTCCTTTGGTGACGCCGAGTTTCACGTGCGCCAGCGGTTTGAGAAAAATGCCGGCCTCCAGAACCATGAAGCCTCCGTCGAGACACGCCGCTGTTCCCATTTCGAGATTGTACTCCAGATAGTCTTCATACACACCTTCGATCACGACTTTGGCTTCGCGGATAGTGAAACCGGTGTGCGCCCGCTTGGCCATGCCGGCGAAGTAGGTAGAGTCGCCGTTAGAGTAGATATCACTCTGGAGGGCCAGCTCCATGTGTACTTCGGGCAATTCAATCGTTACCGCTTCATCGTTGTCATTTGCGCTGCCAGGCTGGGCAGATGCAAGTATCAGGACCAGTCCATAGGTCAGTGTAATTCCGATTTGTTTCCACATACCGCCATTTCATTCCTTCTGAAAAACGTTTCCGGTTGTCTCGATAGCCCCCCACTTCGATTCATCTCATGATCACCACGCTAGTGTTGTTGTCGAAGTTGGTTATCTTCACCAACACTATTGGGCATACCTGTAGGAGGTGCGTTTTCCCCTTGTTTTGCAATAGGTTAGCGCCTCACCCGGCCGTGCCGATCGGGTGTTTTCAACTAGCAATACTTAAATGAAAATGACACTCATTTTCATTTAGATACAAAGATATACCATGTGAGGCGGGTTGTCAAGGGGCATTGTGATACTTTTCACTTGATATCGTAGTTTTGTGGGTCTACATGACATTAGGATGACAGAACGGACGGTAACTGGCGGCGAACAGAGCGATCTGCATGGAAGATACGACAGGCATTGGAATTGGTCTATGCGTCTGGAATGGTGGGGTTGTCCCAAGAGATGCCAGTCTGGGGCAGACAGCAGTCTTTGCAGACGGCATCATAGTCACCGACAGGAAGAGAGGCGAATTTAGTTGACTTGTTGGAAGTAGTCACTATAATAAGGCTCTGAATACGGGAAACGGAGCAATCTTGTGGCTAAATCTGCCCGATTTCTGTGCAAGACCAGTGTTTTTTCCGATGTTATAAGTGTATATGAGGAGTAGACTCTGATAGTCGTCGGAGGTAGATGTGACTGATTTCAAGAAGAAGATACAGCGGGCCGAGAAGACGGTTCCTGCCAAAATGAAGACGGACAAGTGGCAGAAGTCGGTTGAGAAAACTGACAAGCAGTTAGACGAAGCGCTAGAGAAACTTCGACGTGATAGCGCTCTGGATCCTAAGATATTAGATGAGCCGGCCACGCTGTAAGACCGACTCATGGCACGTCCGTACGAAATTCGCGCCTACAGTATACAGACACTTAAGACGATCCTTGCGGTCAAATCGGGGGCACTTCCCACAGTCGTAGATGGGAAACTACATACGCTTTATTTCGAACACTATTTCAAGCATCTTGGCGCGGCAACGATCCTAGTGGAAAACGACTATGTTGATCGCGACTATATGGAAGATTATGCGGGGTTCTACGTTCGCTGCTTTGGGAAATACGGAAGTTCCTGCACGAGGTTACACTTCTTTGATCGACCGTTCACTCCCAAGCAATTCGAGTACACCATCAAAGGCAGGGGGCGGGCGTTACGAGAAGCGGATTTACAGAAATCCTACTTGGGATTCGTTGTAGTCAAGAGGTTACCCAAGACCTTCATCGGAAAGACATGTCTAAGGACATATGCTTCTGACAATGGACGACGCTACTATCCGACGCTTCGCAGCTACCCAGTTGGGCTATTTGGTCTGAATCTGCATGTCAACGAGACCTTAGGATTTCAGGAACAGGACCGGGGTGCTTCTGCTTGTGCAACAAGTGCCCTGTGGACTGTCTTTCAGGGGACCGGCAAGTTGTTTCAACACAATATTCCGTCGCCTGTTGAAATAACACAGATGGCTACGCAGATTCCGGAGGAAGCAGTCCCCGGCATTCTTCCGTCTCGAGGTCTGACTGGTCGTCAGGAAATATCTGCCATTCGGCAATTGGGCTTGGAAGCAGATTACACTAATGCACAAGACCAATTCAATTTGACAGGTTCAGTATACGCGTATTTGCGCGCTGGAGTCCCTCTGTTGCTGAACGTATCATTGTATGATGTTTCCGCCCAACGTTATGCGGTACACCGCGGGGGGCACGCGGTTGCTGTTACTGGATTTAGTCTGGGCAGGACATCTGCGCAGCCTTATGGACCGCACAGATTCAAGTTGAGGGCCACCAGAATCGATAAGCTGTACGTTCACGATGACCAAGTGGGGCCCTTTGCGAGGATGCTACTGGATGGCATCCAAGTGACAGAGAAGCAGGGCAATCGGGTAGTCAAATGGAACTCGCTCTATACATCATGGAAGGGTGAGGACGGGATTGTAGGAAGCATGCGAGCAGTACCGCGGTTTCACCTTATCCCTCTGTACCCCAAAATCCGTATTCGGTTTGAGTTCATCCGGTCCCTTGTTACCAGCTTTGACAAATTTATGCGTGAAGCCATTTTTGGACCAAGCGCCCCAGCTTCTCTCCCGTCTCCTTTTGAGTGGGACATCTATCTGACTTCGGTGAACGATCTAAAAGCAAACATGCGAACTGATGCGCAACTTACAGAGCAGACCAAGAGGCGAGTGCTACTGGAGAATATGCCCCGTTTCATCTGGCGTGCTCGTGCAATGATCGACGCTCATCCCGCTTTGGAGCTACTATTTGATGCCACTGATATCGAACAGGGGAATTGCTTTGTTCGAGCAGTAGAGTACGACAAGAGCATATACTCCCTTCTCAAGGCACTCGCTCGTAGTGCGAGTGCAGACAACTACTATCTTTGCAAGCCCTACTGGCGCATTCTTGGCTACTTCACATCACACAAGTGAGTTGTTCCTGAACGTCAATTGCCAACTGCTAAGGCAGTCCTAATACCACAACCGCACAAGGAATGGGATCTCCTGATCTTCGGAATTGGCCATTCCTGCCATGCGGAGTAACTTCAAACCTTCCTGATTATTACCCTCAAGTCTCTGGTACAGTGCTTCCGTGAGCAGTCGATTGCCTTCCACATAGCGGGTCATCCTGGCCGTGTCCGGAACGTTCAGGAAGACGTCGTTGACATCGGTTCGATTCTGCATCAAGTAGCTGAGATTCTTCGCTGTGTTTTCGACATACAAACAGGAGGGCGCAAAAAACTCGGTGTAGGAAAGATCATCGGTGTTGGACTTGCTGTCTGCAGTCAACCGCTCGATCGCAGCACCATCGAGCGCCAGCGTTGCAGCGAGATGGTAGGCATCGACATAGAAATACATGTCCTGTCCGACAGTCGCGACCTCCGCCTCCCAATCCTTGAAATCAACTTCAAGTGGCTCCGTTGAACCGAGCAGCATCGCGTACGTGTGTCCGAGCCAGACCGTACTGTGAGGGAACGCTTCGTGGAAGGTATGGACAATCCCCATCAGCTCTTTGGTCCGAAGTTTGTGCAGCGGCAGAAACTGCGAGACCATGCCACCCGGATTGAGGTGCTCACGGCAAAGCGCGAAATAGTCGCTGGTGTATAGATTGCCCGAACCGAGAATGGGATGAGTCGGGTCACAGGAAATCAGATCGTATTTCTTCGATGACAATTGCAGGTAATGTCGGCCATCGCCCGGGATGATATTCAGCCGCGGGTCGTTCACAATATTGCGATTAAGGTCTTTGTAGAAAACAGCGGCATCTTTGAGCCCCTCGACCAACTCCACACACTCGATTGACTGTACTTCCGGGTGCTGTGCGATTGCAGAGGTAGTCACGCCGATGCCAAAACCGATCACCAGAACATCTTTGCAGCCGGCCCCGAAGAAGAACGGGAAGTGCCCGACCATTTTGACTATTTTGATGGCATCATAGGTCGAGCCGATCACCGAGGCGTTGTTGACGAACGTGGATTTGGATCGCGTCCGCGTGTGTCTGTCCTGTCCGACGGTGAGGGTTCCCTCGACCGATTCACGATAGAAAAGAATGTCGCGATCAAACCGGCTGAACGAAGGGGGGAGAATTCGGATCTCCGGTTCAGCAGCAATCAAGACCACAAGGCCGAGGGCTGTGACGAACAAGCCCAATTGCACCGGCCTCAGTGAATGCGCAGAGGGGCATCGGCTGAGTACGAAAATGGCAGCCACCATCAGCAGCAAGACGGCAGTCAATACGGCGACAGCAGCGCCCAGCAATGGGAGCAGGACGAATGCCGCGACAATAGGACCGACTACGGATCCGATGGTGTTGATCATCAGCACAAAGCCGACATCACCGCTGATACTCTCCTTGCCGGCGGTGTACATCCTGCAGGCAAGCGGAAGAGCGAAGCCGGAGAAAACAGCTGGCGGAAAAACGATCAGAACCGAGGCAACAATCGGCATGACAAACACGCGCACGATTGGATCAGACAGCGTTCCCAGGAAGGGAAAGAGAAGGACTTCAGGCAGGAATATCAACAACACCAGCCCCAGAGTCGCAGCGACACACATGGAAATCAGCACGCGATACATGGAGCGGCGGTAGTGTGTCTCAGACTGCCGCCGTTTGAACAGCGTGCTGCCGACAAACAACCCGAGAATCACCAGCGAGGCAACAAGCGCAAACGTGTAGCTGGTATTGGTCAGGTAAATACGGAACATCCGTATCCAGTAGACCTGCAAACTGAGAATGGCGAAACCGCACACGAATGTACCGATCAGCGCAACCTGTCTAAGGTGTTCACGTCTGGAGTAGGGGATTTTGCGCCCCTTGCGATTGGTGCCTGCATTCTCATCTACTTCCATCGGTTGTGCCGATTTGTCGAAAGGCCTTGCCATATAGATCCAAACGCCGAGAATCAGGTTTATCGCTACTGCCAGCATAACGGTGTTCATCTGACCGAGCGTGCCCAGCAGCAGGAAACCGGTCGTTAGTCCGCCGATGGTACTGCCGAGGGTGTCTAAGGCGTACAGGTGCCCAAGTGTGTGGGCGATCTCGTCGTCGGAGCGCACGGCGATTTTGCTGGCGGTTGGGAAGATGCCACCGATCATGAAGGCCGGAATGAACAGGAAACCGGCGGTGATCACAAACACGAGAACTTCGGCGAGGTCCGTCGACATCCCGTTTCCGAACAGCGAAGCGTAGAGCCACGGTACCACAGCTTTGATCAGAAAATAATTGAGAGCGCTGGAGACACCGATGCCTGCAAACAGCGTTGCCAGCTGTCGGCCGGGTTTCTCTCGTTTTTCGGCCGCTCTGCCCCAGTACCATGCGCCGGTGCCAAAGCCAGCCATGAAGGTGGCGAGAACGATGGTTGAGGCGGTGACGGTTGCCCCGAGTACGAGCGAGAGCAGACGGTTCCAGGAGACCTCGTAGAGCAGGAACGAAAACCCGGCCAGGAATATGACCAGATGTATAGCAAACCGTCCGGCGTTGTTGTTGTGCGTATTGCTCATGATTCTCTCGAAAACCAGTTACTGCTAAAATATACCTGATTTTGGGGTCAAATCACACGAATATATTCGATACGGACTTGCTGGTGATGTTGATGCGCCCCCGACGAACCGCACTTGTCCTGACAGTGGTAGATGTAGGTCAGGACCTCCGCGGTGTTGATATTGGATTGTCGAACCCGCGGGAATTTTCGACCCACAAAACTGACATTTAACTGTCGAAGCCGCAGGGCCACATGGTAGTGTTGGTTTCGACGAATCCTACCGCAAGTTGCCCGACGGGCGTTTTCCCACCCTCTCCCACCATTTATCCTGCGGCGGGTCTGCTGGCGTGAACGTCTGGCCGATCAACGGCAACGCGACCTTCACTCCAACCCGTTCCGCCTCGGCGGTCAATCGTGTCGGCGGTTCGTACCACGGATGCAACGAGAGATCAAAAGCTCCCCAGTGAATCGGCATGAGGAGTTTGCCGCCAAGGTCGATATGCGCCTGCACGGTCTGTTCCGGCATCATGTGAATCTCTCCCCAGGCCGGATTATACTGGCCGCATTCCATTAGTGTCAGATCAAACGGTCCGAATTCGTCACCGATTTCCTTGAAGCTGTCGGAATAGCCTCCGTCGCCGGAGAAAAAGACTTTTGAATCAAGACCCTGAATTACAAAAGAGGCCCACAGTGTCGGGTTTGAATTCGGAATGCTCCTCCCGGAGAAATGGCGCGACGGAGTTGCAGTGATTGACAGGTCACGAATCTCCGCACGGTCCCACCAGTCAAGTTCTGTTATCTTATTCGCCGCCACACCCCAATATTTAAGATGCGACGAGACGCCGAGCGGGACTACGTAATGCCCGATCCTGTCGTTCAGCTTTGCGATAGTCTCCATATCCAGGTGATCGTAATGGTCATGTGAAATGATGACCAAATCCAGTTCAGGAATCTGGTCGATCGGAATGGGGCAATCGGTAGCGTATCGTTTTCCGAGACCGGGTATAGGAGAAGAAGACCCGGACAGCATCGGGTCGAGCATCACTCGTTTTCCCTCGATACTCAACAGGACTGTCGAATGTCCGAACCAGGTGACGTTGAGAGGGGAGGTAGTGTTGATGGCGTACGGTTCGTCTGTGTTCCATCCGGTCGGCAGGGGAGCGGACGGCCTTCGGTCGGCCCCCTTGAACAGCCAATTGTAGGCTGATCCGAGCATGCTTCCCTCGCCGGTGCTTATGGTCGTAGTTACGAGATTGTCGAATTGACCGTTCCCGAAATTGGGAGAGGCGCTGATTGTCTCAAGGTGTTCTCCCTCGGGCGCTTTGCCGGACCGTTCGGCGAATCTCACGTATCCATAGATACCGAGGCCGGTGAGCAGTGCTATTGTGGCTATACTTGCTATCATAATGCCTAGAAGTTTGCCGACTTTCTTCATATTTCTATCATGTAGTCCGAGTCGTTTACCTACGAAATAGCGTTTAGCTTCCTGCCTGTAACACTTCGATCTTCTCCGGCAGTCAGCTTCAGTTATCTATTATAGCTCCTCAACCTCTCATCCGGCTACGTATAATTGCCTTGATCGAACCTAGAGCCGGGATTAATAGCTGTCTCAGGTGTTGGAAAAACACTGAAGTCGAGAGATATGCCCTGATTATTCGGCAGATTGGAGCCGTCGACGTTCTTTCCTGCGATTTCCGGTGCCTTTGCCACAAGAAACCCCTTGGAGAAATCGAACTTTTCGTGTATACTTTGGCCCGTTTGAGAATGCCCGGACGGCACCTGGCCGAACCGGGCTTCCTTTTGCCTGATCTTCCCTCTGAAAAAGGTTTGGTCAGTAACGTTAAAGACGCGGAAAGATGTCCGCGCCATGAGAGGTTTGTTCGCCAAATGACACCTGCAGATCGCATTCGCAACCTGGCGATTATCGCCCATATCGACCACGGAAAAACAACTCTCATCGATTCCGTGTTTCGCGCTGCCCGGTTATTCCGCGATAACGAGCAGGTGGCAGAACGCCTCATGGATAACA
Source organism: uncultured candidate division Zixibacteria bacterium (assembly GCA_963664195.1). Lineage (GTDB taxonomy): Bacteria > Zixibacteria > MSB-5A5 > GN15 > FEB-12. The sequence continues at coordinate 1,189,163 of OY760907.1, read as the reverse complement.
ACGATCTCGAACGGGAACGGGGAATTACGATCCGCTCCAAGCAGTGCACGGTCACTTGGAAAGACCATCTGATCAATATCATCGATACCCCCGGCCATGCGGATTTCTCCGGCGAGGTCGAGCGTGTGCTGTCGATGGTCGACTCGGTGCTGCTTCTGGTCGACGCCAACGAAGGCCCCATGCCGCAGACGCGATACGTGCTGATGCGTGCGCTGAAACTCGGCCTTCGCCCGATTGTCATTATCAATAAGGTAGACCGCCCCAACGCCCGTCCCGATTACGCTCTGAACAAAACGTTTGATCTGTTTATTGATTTGGGTGCCAACGAGGAGCAGGCGCAGTTCCCGGTGCTGTACGGCTCCGGCCTCGACGGTTGGTTCGTTCGAGATCTCGATAAGGAAAAGCACGAAGGCATGGACGCGTTGCTTGACACGGTGATTGAGGAAGTTCCCCCGCCGCAGGTCGACCAGGACGGTCCGTTTCTGATGCAGGTAAGCACGCTCGCGTGGAGCGACTATATCGGTCAGATCGGTTGCGGTCGGGTCCTGAGCGGCACTCTGAAGAAGGGGGACGAATTCTCTCGAATTGTCACACAATTGAACGACGACTCGGACCAGAGTGCCGGTTGGGAACCGACCGGCATGTCGAGGGAGAAATGCGTACATCTCTGGGTGACGCGCGGACTCAAGAGGGCTGAAACAGAAGAGGTCAGCGCCGGTGATATCGTCTGGTTCGCCGGACCGCGTGAAATCGGCATCGGGGATACGTTCTCGGCAGAAGAGGATCCCACCGAGGGCCTTAAGCCGTTGGAGATCGAAGAGCCGACCATGTCGATGTTCTTCCTCGTCAACACCGGCCCGTTCTCCGGACAGGACGGCACCGCGATCCAGCTTCGTCAGTTGAAAGACCGGCTCCGCCGTGAGATGCGAACCAACGTCGCCATGCGGATGGAAGACCTCGGTCGCTCCGATGGCGTCAAAGTCTCCGGTCGCGGTGAGCTTCATTTGGCCATATTGATCGAAGAGATGCGTCGCGAAGGTCTGGAATTTTGCATCTCCCGCCCCGAGGTCATTACTCGTGAAGACGAAAACGGCAAAACGCTTGAGCCGATCGAGCAGTTGATTATCGACGTCCCCGAGGATTACCAGGGGATCATTATCGAAAAACTGGCGACAAGAAAGGGCGAACTGCTTACAATCGAAAACGCCGGCACCAACGTGATCAGGATTGAGTTTGAGATTCCTACCCGCGGTCTGATCGGGTATCGTTCGGAATTCCTTACCGACACGCGCGGTCTGGGAATCATGTCCTCGCGCTTCATCGGCTACGGCTCCTGGCGGGGAGAGGTTGCCAAGCGCAACCGAGGATCTGTCATCAGCATGGACACCGGCCCGGCGACGGCCTACGCAATCGAAGGCCTGCAGGAGCGGTCAGTCATTTTTGTCGACCCGACCGAACGCGTGTACGGCGGACAGATTGTCGGCGAAAATTCGCGTCCGAAAGACCTACCGTGCAACCCGACCAAACGCAAGCATCTGACCAACCATCGGTCTTCGACCAAAGATATCGGTGTCACGCTCGCGGTGCCCCGGAAGATGACTCTTGAGCAGGCGATGGAGTGGATTGCCGCCGACGAACTGGTCGAAGTGACTCCGAAAGCGATTCGGATGCGCAAGGCGATTCTGGATTCCGACCAGCGCAAGCGGGGGCAGAAGCTCCAGCCAGACGCGGCCCAGAATCTCGGAGACCTGCCGATCTCTCGCCCGGCTTGACGAACTGATACTTCGACAAGAGGCCGTGCTGTAGAACGTGAGGCTGGGGCAGATTGTCATCTGCCGCCCACAACTTCGTAGTACAGATTCCGTATATGCTGTATTCGCAGGTTTATCGTTCCATATTCGGAGGTTTCTGTTTGTGATCACCAGGCTCATTCTCGCAACTATCCTTTTCATGCTTGTCGGTTGTGCCGACCAGGGGCAGATCAAATTCGATCAGGCGCTTTCATTCTACAACGATTACAAGCTCGAAGACGCACGACCGCTTTTCGAAGCGTCGGTCGCCGAGTCTGATGACAACGCCGAGGCGTACGCCTACCTCGCCGAGACCTACCGTCGCCTGGGGATGCGGGACGAAGCGGTCAAAGCCGCGGAGATGAGTCTGGACGTAGAAGCCTGCAACAGTTTTGCGCTGGTCGTGCTTGCGGAAGTCCTTCGCGAACCGCTCGAGGCCCCCCGCTCCGAAACGGACAGCATCTGGCTGTTGCTTCATCAGGCGGTCATGTGTGATTCCACCGATGGCAACGCGTGGCTAAGTCTCTGGAGCGAAACGATCCTGCGAGATGAGCCGGAGATGCAGAGTCTCGCCATGCAGAATATCTACGAAACCGAATTCCTGTCCCCGGCGGCGCTTTCGTTTGGACGCTGGTTGCTGCGGACAGTGCCCGAGGACGGATTGCTCATTACTTACGGCGATATGGACACGTATCCGCTCAGGGCGGTGCAGGAAGCGGAGGGGTTTCGCCCCGACGTGCTCGTCGTGGAGATCGGAATGCTGGTGATCGAGGAGTATCGAGACTTCCTCAGGAACGAGCATGGTCTGCCGTTTGAGTTTGACGATCCCGAACTTGACTCGGTGATCGCGGTCAACCCTGCCGCACAGGAGATTCCCCGATTGGTTCTGCGCAACTGGATGTCGTTGGTTAAAACGAATTCTTTCGGACGACCGCTGGTTGCGGCGGTGACTGTCGATCCCGCCTTCTACTCAGACTGGTCCGATCGGGCGCAGTATTGCGGACCGTACTTCCTGCTGCACGCCACCCCGCCCTTGAACGCGCGGGATACTTCGGCGATACGTGAGTCAATCGGAGGAGCCGATATTGAATCCTTCGAAGGGCCGTGGGTAAGCGATAGGGACCGCAGTCCGGTGAGGATCAAGTACACTAAGAGGCTTGCGCCAAACGTATCGGAAGCGGCCGTATTCTACGCGGAGGAACTGATCAAAGCGGAACGCTTCGATGACGCCGCAACCGCTCTTGATTGGGCGGAGCGTTTCGAAAACGCAACCGAAATGGGACCGGTGTTCACCGAGAGGATAGCGGAGTTGCGGGAGATGGTCGAGGCACACGAATCGGGACTCTAACCATCGGCTAAGATTTAACCTGGGTCTTGTGACGGGGTTGGCGGGAGAGTAAATCACTAAGAACGAAGGCGCACCCTCAAGGAAACCTTGAGGGTGGCTCGCGAAGATCGACGAAGTCTCGACTCTCCGCATTCGAGAGTTTCGCTCCACTCTTTAGATTGCATCGTCATCCAATCCAGCTATGTTGTACAAGTTGCGCGATTAGATTAACCCGAAACTCCGGTATGCATGTTGTTTGTGTCGTTGAAAGCAATCTGTCTGTGGCTACTCATTACTACCGCCTGTCTGTTTGAGTGTGCTGAAGTGTCGGCAGGTGTCGAGGATAAACTTGCGGATTATCTTGATGCTGCGGAAAAACACTGGCAGTTCCAGGGGGCGGTGCTGGTGGCCAAAGACGGCAAGGCATTGCTCAACAAGGGGTATGGGTATGCCAACCGGGACTTCGAGGAACCAAACACGCCCGACACGAAATTCTTCATCGGCTCAATTACCAAGCAGTTCACTGCCTCCGCGGTACTCATGCTTCAGGACAAAGGACGCCTCGATCTCCAAGCCCCCATAACGAAGTACCTCCCAGATTATCCCGCCGAAACCGGTGACCGCGTGACCGTGCATAACCTGCTCAGTCATACCTCCGGCATTCCGAACTATACCGATGATCCGCAGGTGATAATCAGTCGCACGCACTGGATATCGCCGGCGTCATTGATCGACCTGTTTAAAGACCGTCCGCTGTTGTTTGAACCGGGAACGGCATTTGCGTATAGTAACTCGAATTACATATTGTTGGGGGCTATCGTCGAGGCTGTTTCCGGACAGTCGTTTGAGGCCTTTCTACATAAGAATATCCTGAAACCAGCAAGAATGATTAATACCGGGTATGCGCGTCGCGAGGCGGGACTTCCTGACCGCGCCGATGGCTATACGCTTGATATCGAGCGCGGTCCCACCGACGCCCTGCCGATGAGTTTCTCTATTCTGCATACCGCCGGTGCGCTCTACTCGACCACCAACGACTTGCTGAAATGGGATCGGGAACTGGGCGATGACGATTTGCTGTACGATCAATCCCGCGCTGCCATGTTTACCCCCAATTTTGGCAACTACGGTTATGGCTGGGTGATCGAGGAGCGCCATGGCACGCGTCGGGCATACCACGGCGGTTTTCTCGACGGGTTCAATTGCACGTTTGATCGCTGGCTCGACGAGGGTCTCTGTGTCGCGGTGCTCAGCAACGAGGATCGAGCGCCGGTGGGAAAGATCGCGCGAGGATTGGCGGCGATCGTGATGTATGGCGCGCCTTACAACTTCCCGACCACCAGGATACCGTCGCTGATCGACAGTACGCTTCTCGCGGAATACGAGGGCGTTTACCTGTTTGAACCGGGCGCGCACTTTCTTGTGCGGGCAGGCGAAAAGTCGCTGAAACTTCGCAGCCCCGGACGCGAGTTGCAGGTGTTGTTACCTGAGGCCGTGGATCGGTTTTTCCTGCAACGCGATAACAGCGTTATCTACGAGTTCACGCGGGACAGTACCGGACGGGTGGCGGGGTTGACTTTCATCGACGAGGAGATGCAGTACACCGGTTCCCGATTGAAGGACGACGGGGCAACGTCGTATTCGCAGGCAAGCACTCAGGTTCCTCTCACCGACGCGATGTGCGAAGCCTTCTCTGGCATGTATCATCTGGAGACGCAGACCGCTCCCGGCAGTCCCATTGAATTGGTAATCGTGTGTGCGGAGGGGGCCATGTTTGCCGAGGCCGCCGGCACGGGTATGGTGAGGATTGTACCCTACAGCGACCGTGCTTTCTATCAACCGGATTCGGACATGACGCTTGAGTTCCTGATTGATTCAGCCTCAAGAGTTACCGGCTGCGTTCTGCGTGTCGACTCCCAGGGCGTCACGGGCGTCAAGGTAGAGTGAGCGCGCCAGGAGGACCTTCGCATTTTCGACTGATCTTGGGGTCTCCGGTTCAAAACACTCCGCTAATCCTCTATTAATCACTGTTTTATCACTTTTTTTCACTTTCCTTCGAATCTTCCAGGTGCTATCGTCGTAATATCAATACGATATCACTTCTGAAAGGAGAAGTCCATGATTAAGGAACGTGAACGCAAAGTAGCTTCGGGATGGGGATACCTGACGGTTCTATTCATCCTGTTTCTGGCCGGAATTGCAGCAATCATCCTCTTGCCGCCGGTGGTCAAGATCGTGGCCGCCGTCTGGCTTCTGGTGAACATCTTTCTATTCTTCGGGCTGTTTTTGGTCAACCCGAACGAGGCAAAAGTGCTCCAGTTGTTTGGCAAATATGTTGGTACGGTCAAGACTCCCGGGCTTCAGTGGGCTAACCCGCTCTATATGAAGCGACGTGTGTCGCAGCGTGTTCGTAATTTTGAAACCGGACGTATGAAAGTCAACGATATCGATGGCAACCCGATTGAGATAGCGGCAATCGTTGTCTGGAAAGTGGTCGACACGGCGGAGGCTTGCTTTGAGGTCGACGACTACGAGGAGTACGTCAAGATCCAGAGCGAGGCGGCGGTCAGGAATATGGCAACCTGTCATCCGTACGACACCCACGATGAAAACACAATCTCGCTCCGTGGCAGCACGATAGCAATATCCGATCAGCTTCGTAATGAGACCCGCGACCGTCTGGACAAGGCGGGAGTCGAAGTGATTGAGGCCCGTATCAGCCATCTGGCATACGCTCAGGAGATAGCTGAAGCGATGCTTCGTCGTCAGCAGGCAGGCGCAATTGTAGCGGCCCGGACGTTAATTGTCGAGGGGGCGGTTGGTATGGTAGAGATGGCGCTCGCATCGCTGTCGGAGAAGGAAATCATCGAACTGGACAACGAACGGAAGGCGGCGATGGTGTCCAACCTGCTGGTGGTCCTGTGCGGTGAGACTTCATCACAGCCGGTGATTAATACCGGCACGCTGTATCAGTAGTCGTGGCCAAGAAGAAACCTTTCTTGATCAGAGTCGACCCGGAGGTGCTGCGCCGTCTGCAGCTCTGGGCCGACGATGAGTTTCGGAGCCTGAACGGGCACATCGAGTTCTTGCTCCGCAAGGCTTTGAGGGAAGCCGGGCGCGAGAAGAAGGGCACGTAGGGCCGTTTGTGGCACAGCCAGCCGCGCGTACGACGATTAAGAATTGTGAGCGTCAGGCGTTTCCTCCCGTCGGTTTCACCCCTGACGCTCCCGATTTCAACCAAATCGCCGTTCACGCTCCCCGCTGTTCGACCTTTTCCAAGGTGAGCGGTTCGCCGTGACGTTTGTAGAGGTCCCGAGTTATTCGGCGTGAGTTGTCGGTGAGGAGATACAGCGGTTCGGCACGCATATTATCAATCCAGAAATCGAAAAGGTCGCCAGAGTTGTACCAGAGAACGCGACCATGGCCGGCCGGGGCTTCGTTCAATATCCCCTCTTCTCTCAAGTTTGCCTGAATCCTCTCCCAGTCGTAATCAACGGCGCCGCTTTCGAGGGGGCGCACACGGTAGTCGATTTGCCAGGGAGAGTCTTTGCCGTCCTCAGAGATACAGCCCTTGAACTTTTTGAGATATCGATAGCCGATCGGTACTGATTCTTCGACAAAATGCAGAAACGTGTTGGAGTCAAAAGAGGCGCCGAGAAAAATGACCGAGCCTCCCAGAGATCGAACTTTCCCAAATGCGGAATCCTCGCCAAAAGGATTCACTACCTCGTCGCGGTTGAATCTCTGGTTGTTGAAGATGCAGAAGTTGAAGACGGGCGTACGTGTTCTGAGATGAGAGTGACGTTTGGTCATGTATTCGGAAAATGCACCGACCTGTCCCGGAGATGTCGCCAGATCGTACTCACCGTTTCGGCAGAAGTCATAGTTGAAGGTAGGGATGAGCAGTTCCCGTCCTGCAAATACGTCCAGGAGCAGGTCTTCGTAATCCCGGCATATCTTTTCTCTAAGTTTCATTCTGTCGATGATGCCAACCTTGAGCAGGTCGGAATGGACAATTACCGGCCCGGGTTTGCATTCAGACGCCACGGCGGTCAATTGACCCCTGAGTTTGTCTTTGGAAACAAAAATCGACATGAGCCCGTCTCCTAGGCGGTGATGCCGCCATCCACAATGATCGTCTGTCCGGTTATGAAGGCTGCTCCGTCGGAGAGCAAGAATAACAGCAACGGGGCTATGTCCTTCGGCTCGGCCAGGCGTCCCATGGGCGTGCGGCGTACAATTTGCTCGAGTCCTGCATCCCGGAGTCCGGCTGACATATCGGTTTCCATATATCCCGGGGCGATGGAGTTGACGGTAATCTGTCTCCGTCCTAACTCGCGTGACATGCTGCGAGTGAAACCGTCGAGAGCGGCCTTGGTCGCCGAATAGACGGCCAATCCGTTGTAACCACGCGAGCCAACTATCGAGCTGATGTTGACGAGCCGTCCTCCCTTTGGTCCGGTAAGCATATTGCGAAGGCAGTGTCGTGTCAGAAAGAGAGTGCCCTCAAGATTGACGGAGATCATGCGAGAGATTTCCACTTCCGGGAGCGAGGCAAAAATGCCGTCACGTGCTACGGCTGCATTATTGACAAGTCCGTAAATCGATCCGAACGCGGCGATAGCGCTGCTGACAAATGCTTTGGTGGATTCGGTCGATGAAATGTCGGCTTCTTCAAACAGCAACCGGTCCGATCCGAATTGCCGAACCAGTTTGTCAACGCCGTCTGTGCGGTTGCGGCTGAATGTGGAGACGTTGTAACCGTTATCAAGCAGTGACCGGCAGAACTCCAGCCCCATCCCTCGTGATCCGCCGGAAACGATTATGTGACGGCCGTTATTGTCGATTTGTTTTTCCATGTGGAGTTGCCTCAATATGCGATACTGCTACAAGATTGCGCGGGATTTTATAATCGGCCAAGAGCGGGCGCAAACGTCGCTTGATGCCGCGTGGGTCGAAAGTGCAGCCTTCGGCAAGGACAACCTCGGCACCTACGACCGCCCCCGTGATCGGATTAGGTCTGGCGAATGCCCGACAGTGAACAATCTCGTCGAGAGATTGGAGCGCTGTTTCTACTTCCTCGGGCAGAACCTTCTGGCCTCCCACATTTATCATCCCGTCCTCGCGTCCGAGGATGTATACCCGCCCGTCGCGTATGTCAACCGCGTCACCGGTGATGAGCCAACCGTCGTTGATTACCGACGCTTCCCTGCCTACATATCCAGACATGCGTGCGGGAGTCTTTACCTGAAGAATGCCCTCGACAATGCGCAGTCGCACTTCTTTGTTGCGGTCGAGAAACTCCTGCGGAAAACCGGCCTGACCGTCGGACACAACCACAGCCGTGCCGGCCTCGGTTGACGCGTAGATATGGGTGATTCTCTCAGGTGAGAAGAACGATTTGATGCTGTCGAGAATGGTCTGGTCGACGACTTCACCTCCCAGCGTAATCTGCCGGAGTCTTGGTCGGACAGCATCTTCTGGCCACGAGTTGATCAGCAGGCGCCAGAATGTGGGGGTGCCGCTGACGATTTCAATGTTGTGAGCAGACATTCCACGCGCAATCGGTTCAAAACCGGACGGCGGGTAATAGATGGTGCCGCTGTTGTTGTAGGCGGAGAAGAAAACCTGGAGGCCAGCGTAACTGGTAGGAGAGTAGGTCATCATCCATATGCATCCTGAGAATCGATCTCCGGCGTACGCCGCCGAATGCTGTATTGTGGACCAGGGGTGTCGGGCGATTTTTGGCTCGCCGGTGGTACCGGAGGTGAAAACGTACAGGCAACCGGAGTCTATTGCGGCTGACGGTTCGTGCTCGGCTGTAGATCGTGTCCGATCTTCCGTCCAGCCGTCGCGCAACAGCAGGTCGATTTCGTGAGCGTCGTGCAAGGTTTGCACCTGTTTGTCGGAGCTGTATGAATGGCAGAAATACAGCTCGCGTTTTAGATCGCGGGACAGAACAAGCGCCAGGCACAGCTCCAGGGGGGCGCCGGTGTGTATGAGGATTCTACGATGTCGTGCGAACAACGGTGAGAATCGACTGAGAAGAGAATCGAACTCTGTCCGGCTGATCGGTTGCTCATCGATAAGAAAAACCGTCGGGTCACTGTTCATAGAGCCTGGCGAGTTCTTCGATTGTCCGAAAATTGATGAATCCGTTGGCAAAGGGATCTATCTGCGTTTTTCCCTCCAGGACAATGAGCAGTTCTGCCAGTGCCAGAGAATCCAGAGAAGTGTCGTTCAGGATGGCCGTATCGGGTGTGAGCGGCGATTCCTCCAGATCATTCTGCTGCATTACTTCCTTGATACTATCTATAACCAGATCGGTTGCGTTTGTCACCGCCGTATCTCCTCGGTTCGAATTAGGTCTCTTTCTAGTCAACCCGTTCCAACAGGTCGTGTTCCAGCATCCGGTCAACTATCGGGAACAGTTCCCAGACCGGCTCTCCAATGCGCTCGGCAACGCTCAGCAAATCCCGTGAGCCGTCGCTGAAAGCCAACAGGTTCATCATGCGGCGTACCAGTTTGCCCGATTCCTTGGTGCTGAGCGTGGGGTACAGACCCCGCTTACTCAGTTGTGGTTCACCGCAGACGGTAACGCGATAGGTGGCATTTTGCTCAATCGTTTCAAGACAGCGGCCGTATAGAGCCAATGATCCGGCGAGACCTCCAGCCGTGACAAACGACAGGTTATCCCCCGACGTGTGGTACGGGTATTCTCCGTATTTCGTACGCATGAGCGACCCGATGGGGAGATTCACTCCCGGTGAGCAGTACTGACGCTCGTCGCTGCCACGCGTGAGGAAGTCATATAGCATGTACTCTTCACCGCTGTTCTCCAGCACGTGTTTGGTTACCTTGTCGACCAGTGAGTCGCCGTTTGGGGTCTGGAGATAGGAGAAGGGACCGGGATCTCCGGCGCAGGTAACCACATAGCCTGCAATGACCTTCTCTCTGAGTTCTTCGAGATGTTTGCTTAGATATACGATAGAGCCAATCGTTTCCGGTGCGAACACAAATCGGTAGCTATACCGGAGATTTTTCAACTCTAGCAACTGTCTGGCCAGAAACGTCGCTACTATCGGACCGGAGAGCTCGTTGTTGGCCATAGAAGGATGGCAGACGTAGGTCGAAATGAGTATCTGCCGGTCTGAGGACCCTTTGATAAGAAGGTCAGCGTAGGTCAGCGAACCAGGTTCAAGCGTTGAGTCTACACACACTTCGTACGTGCCTTCGGCCAGGGTCTCTCTCTGCCGGTGCGTCAAGCAGAAACCCCACCTTGGCGAGTAGTAGCTGGTGATGTACGGAATCAGATCGGGCTGTTCAGGGAGGGAATAGAGATGTTCGTTTAACTCCTGAAGAGACAAACGTCCCTCGAAAGGTATCGAGTAGCCGACCACGTGCAGGTTAGACTCGGCAAAATCGACCACTCGCTTGCCCGTATCATCCTTAATGTAGGCATCCCTGATATTCCATTCCGGCGGTATTTCCCAGTCGAATGCCTGAGTTCCCGATGGCACCTCGTGCGTTTCAATCGGAATGATCTCCCGCAAAATCGACAGCGTTTCACGTACTCCATCGCCTGTCAGACTCCGGCAGATAGGGAATAGTCGCCTGGCGAGACTGTACATTTCCTCGCCTGTTCCGGGAGCGTTGGACTCCAATGATGTCGACTGCTTCATAGGCATTCCGTGACCCGATAATCTCACATAAATGAGGGAGATTATAATGCGAATCAATACGAACCGGTCGCCGGCGTGTCAATAACAATTCAGATTCAGTCTGCGGCGATCCGTCACCGGGGTGCTGTCCGGACTTGCTTTTCTGCGGTGGAGTACCTATCCATGAGTGAAGGGAGGAGGCAGGCTTTGCCCTTGAAAGGAGGTGCACACCATGCCGCATTGTATTCTCGAGCATTCGAACAATATCATAGATAATCCCGACGTACGGTCACTGCTGCTCGGCATTCATGACATCCTCATGGAGACCGGTCTGTTCCAGCGGAACGACATCAAGAGCCGCGTGATCGTGCACGATCAGTACGTTGTCGGGGACGGTGAGCTATCCGGCTGTTTCGTTACGCTGAATATCTGCATATTGAGCGGTCGCGCAGATGAAATCAAGCAATCGCTGGCCGAGAGGGCGCTGGCCTTCCTGAAGACCGCATATCCGCGCTCTTTGGAGAAGCTCAAGTGCAGTATCACCGTGCAGATATCGGATATTCACCGGGAGTCATATCGACGGGAGATCAGCGAGTAGCGTCTCCTTTCGGTCGGATTCTGTCGCGCCGGACTCGATAGCCGCACTCCGGGGGGAGACTTCGATTCATCTGTCTGCTTGATTGTCGGCTCGCATTGTCTTATACATACTCAATGTGCATCGCGCGTTCGGAATACGGGGGGCGTCTGCCAAATCTGCGACCTTGATTCATACTTACATATATTAGGAGTTGAACTATGAGCAAAACCGAAGAGAATCTGAAAGCGGCATTCGCCGGTGAAGCCCAGGCGAGGAACAAGTACACGTATTATGCCAAGATTGCGCACAAGGAAGGATATCACTATATCGGGAAGGTATTTGAAGAGACTGCGATGAACGAACTCCGCCATGCCAAGGACGAATTCGCCCTGCTCGGCGGCATCAAAGATACGCTCCAGAATCTGAAAGAGGCAGCCGAAGGTGAGCATTACGAGACGGTTGATATGTATCCGACCTTTGCAAAAGAGGCCGAGGAAGAAGGCAATAAGCAGGCGGCTGTGTTGTTCAAGATGATCGCCAAAGTTGAGGCCGAGCATCGCGACCGGTATCGCCGGTTGGTTGAAATGGTCGAAAACGGAACGGTCTTCAAAAGAGATGAACCAATCAAATGGCGTTGCAGTGTTTGCGGTTACATTCACGAGGGGAAAGAGCCGCCGGCTAAGTGCCCGTGCTGCAAGCATCCGAGAGAATACTACGAACCGGCCTCAATGGACCTCTAGCAGGTGAATTATGGCTGTCTACAAGTGCGAAGTATGTGACTACGAATACGATGAGGAGAAGGAAGGCGTCAGATGGGACGACCTTCCCGATAATTGGGTTTGCCCGGTGTGTGAGTCTCCGAAGTCGTACTGTCACGAAGTAGACGGTGAGCAGTCCGCGACCGGCGACACAACGGGAGCCGCCGGTCCGTCTGCTGCCGCTTCGGCGTTTGTCCGGTCATCGGATGAACTTGAGGTGCACATGGCCGACATCCACCAGATGGCGGCAAGCGGGGAATCGACCACCGAGCCGATGCGCACCAAACGACCGGTGATTTCCTGGGACGACCTGCTCATCAAGGGAGCACAACTTGCCCGGATGCCTCTGAACCAGGAGGATCCGGTCAATACACAGACCGTTATTGGTCCCTCGGCCAAACAGCCGCTGGTGATCGAAACCCCCCTGTATATCTCCCATATGTCCTTTGGTGCGCTGTCGCGCGAAGCCAAAATCGCTCTCGCTACCGGCAGTGCGGCGGTGAAAACCGCCATGTGCTCCGGCGAGGGAGGGATTCTTCCGGAGTCCCGTCGGGCGTCGTACAAATATATCTTTGAGTATGTTCCGAACCTGTACAGCGTAACCGATGACGTCCTGAAGCAAGTCGATGCGATTGAGATCAAGATCGGACAGTCGGCCAAACCGGGCATGGGCGGGCATCTTCCGGGCGGGAAGGTCACTGCTGAAGTTGCGAAAATACGTGGCCGAGAGGTCGGTGAGGATATTACCAGCCCGTCACACTTCGAGGATATTCGTACCGGCGAGCAACTGTGCCGGAAAGTCGAATGGTTGCGAAAGCAGTCTGAGGGTCGCCCGATCGGGATCAAGCTGGCGGCCGGGGAGATTGAGGCTGATCTTGAAGTTGCGTTGAAGGCGAAACCGGATTTCATCACTATCGATGGTCGGCCGGGTTCCACTGGGGCAGCCTCGAAGTACGTCAAAGCGGCGACCTCCATTCCGACGATATTCGCACTCTACCGGGCGCGGAGGTATTTGGATGTGCAGGGCGCGACCGATGTTTCCCTGGTCATTACCGGCGGCTTGCGTGTATCCTGCGATTTTGCGAAGGCTCTTGCGCTGGGAGCGGATGCCATTGCCCTGGCGACGGCGGCGCTCATGGCCTGTGGCTGTCAGCAGTATCGCGTGTGCCACACAGGAAAATGCCCAACGGGGATTGCCACACAGGATCCGGAGCTTCGGGCGAGACTGCACATAGAGAGATCGGCTCTTGGTCTTGAAAACTACCTTCGGGTTGCCACCGATGATCTGAGGGATTTTGCCCGCCTTACCGGTCGGGACAGCGTGCACGATCTGTGTATGAGTGATCTCTGTACAACGAATTCAGAAGTCTCCCATCATACGGACATAGAGCACGTGTAATAGGCCAGTATTCTCAAATCAGCTGGATGCGGCGGTTGTCCGGCGAGCCGATTATTGACTCCCAGACAACCGCCGTTTTTTTGCCTGCCTTTGAGGGTCAAGTCCACGTCTTCTGCGCAAACATCGCGCAATCGTGCTGTCAGTCCGATGCACGCTGTCAATCGGCCTGAACCGGCGGCCGATAAGGAATAGCAAATACATCTGCGATAGGAATTGGAGAGCTTATGAAAATCCTGGTTGCTGAAGACTCGGGTATCTTGCGCAAGGCAATCGCCAAGGTAGCCAAGGAGACGGGTTTCATGCCGGTTGAGGCCGAAAACGGGGCCGAAGCGCTGGCAAAACTGAGGAAGCACAGTAGCGACGTGGCACTTATCATCCTTGATTGGAACATGCCGATTATGGATGGCTATGATGCTCTGGTCAAGATACGATCACACAGGGAATACGACCATATTCCCGTACTGATGGCAACCGCTGCCGGAGTTCAGGAGGATGTGATCAAGGCTATCAAAGCCGGAGCCAACTCTTATCTCGTCAAGCCGTACACTCCCGCTGATCTCTCTAAACAGATCAGATCAACAATTGACTCAAAACAGGCGGTGAAGTCGTAGTAGTAGCGGGCGTGCCGGGCACGCTCGGATTTTGCACCGGAGGGGGCGCCGCGTGCTATGACGCAGGGAAAGAGGAAACCGGTTTGACGATATCTCAACATAATCATCATGATGCAAAGTCATCGAAGGACATTCTCGATGTTCTGGTCGATGTCGCCGGGTTTGTAATGCAAACCGTCGCCATGATGGAAGTGGATTGGGTCGAGGAATCCAAGACCGACGTCGACCTGGCCAATCCGCCGGATACAATAACCGCGTTGATGAAGATGAGCGGCGATGTGGAGGGAGTGTTCGCCCTCTCAGTTCCTAACACACTGGCGAGGAAGATTGGCTGTGCCATCGCCTATTGTGAGCCGGAAGAGCTTCCGGACGAGTTGCTCAAGGAAGGTGTTGGAGAAATCGTCAACCAGGTGACGGGTGTTCTGCGGGCCCGCCTGTCGATTGCCAGAACACAGACTCAGATATTTCTGCCCGAAGTGATTGATGAGGCCGGCCGGATGATAGAGATGGGTCCGGCAGGTGAGATTTTCACTATCGCTGTTGACTGTGGCGGCGAAAGGCTTCTTCTCAGGAGCAATCTCACGTTCAAACCAGCTTCGGAGCTGACTACCTAGATTCACGTTCCACAGCAACGCGCAAATTGCCGAGAGGAGGGGGAGGCACGACGCCCGAAACCGATCCGTCAACTACCCATGAATCTCCGAATTCCTTCAGCCGTAAGCTCGAATTCGTTGCCCGAACTCAGCAGTACATAGCCCATCTCTGAGTTGACTTTCTGAATCGGTGCGTTGGCCGCGCGCATGTCGGTGGTCATGTAACGATTAGCAGGAAAATCCTCGCCCACTTTGAAGAACAATGCCGCTTTGAGCCAGCGCGACAATCCCCGCCCGCGATACTCGCGGCTGATTCCCGTCATTGCCTGGTACACATCGGAAGGATCAGCACCGGTCAGGGCTGCATTCGAGTGGCCGACCATGACGCCGTCATCGTTGAACAGGGCGTAAGTGTACAGGTGGACGTCGTTCTTTTGCCGCCACTCAATATCCCTTCTTGTTTCCTCCACAGACCATCGAAACTCGTTATCGGACTCTCTTTCCGTCGGCATTTCCCGAATGTAGGTTACGAACAGCGAAGTGTAAGCTGCCAGATGTTCCTCCGGGACGGGAGAGAAGAACTCCAGATGAAGCTCGGGATTGGCTCGCGGCAATTCCTCGAGCCAGGACCTCATTCGCGACGTGTCCGCCCGGTCTCTATAGAGTCGAAACCGGTCTATGTGATCAAGTTCACGGGCGAACATATGGCGAGCCATGGCAGAAAGGCGCTGAGTTGTGGCCATGAAGTGTGCTCCCGTAGTGCCCTGCTCGTCCAACAGTCGGAGGATCTCCGTCCCAACGGTTCGTTCAAACTCCGCGGGGATTACCTCGTGTACGGCGTCGATTTTGACCATGGCATTCTGTTCCGGGGTTCCGGCTGATAACACTTTCAAATCAGACCAACCTACCGGACTCTCACCGTCGAATACAACAAACCTTGAGTAGTTGGAATCCGAGTCAACGAGAGATCTAAGCCTTGCCTTGGTCTGCTCCCAACCGATTCTTGCCACGGGAGAGTCGTACTTGTCATTCAATTGCTTCAGTAGCATATAGTACGACTGCCAATGCTGGTCAGTGAAGGCCGAGTCGGCAATGTGAAGGAGGTTCACGGGCGTTGTCTCCTGTCCGGAATAGAGTGTGGTTCACCGGTTGCTGACAGAAGGTAACCCATGCACGCCAAGCTGTCAATCCGGTTGAATGAAAGAAGTTAGGCTGAGTTGAAAACGAAAACGGGATGCCTTAGAGCACCCCGTCTTGCATGAAATCGAGTTATGGTCTTCTAGATAATCACGGCCATCTTGAGCATTTTGGAACTCATCTTGAGGCCAGACATCTTCATGGTCGTGCGATTAACTTCGAACTTGGTCTTACCATCCACTGTGACGAAATTGACCATGACACCGTAGCGGGCGAAATACTCAGCGTCGCTGACCGTGAAGCACGGTTTGCCGTCGACTTTTTTCAGGACTTTGGCTAGGTCAGCGGTCTCTTTGGTGGCCATGAACAGAATCTGGCACGCGGCAATATCGTCTTCAATGGAAACAACTTTTACCACAACAGGTGTCCCTTTGGCGGATTCTTCCTTCGCCAGTTCTTCAAGCCTTGATGTTAGCGGGGAGTCGCCGACCACGTTGATCACGATGTTTCCATCCGCGTCAGTTTTGGCGGTTTCAGGCCACTCGCCGAACTGGATGATTTTGATAATTACGTCGGCCTTGTGGTCGATTTCCTCTTCTGTCATCGACTGTCCCATTGCAGCGAAACAGAAGACCAGCGTGATGCCAATCAGGAGTGTTTTCTTCATTTGTACCCTCTGTGCGTTGCCCCCAGGTACCTCAATATGGGCCTGGCTTAACTACTATGCAACAACAAATAACACGTGATAAACGTTTCCGCCAATTGTCCCCGAGGTCTGTCGAAGCAGAGCAGAGCCTCTGCTATTTCTATCGGAGAATCCCACCGGACTCTTTAAGGCCGGGAGGTGAATTGATGCGGATTGCATCTGCCGTTATCTGAGACGAGTTCGGCAGGACCGCTAGTTAGTATCACTATCCTGGCGGTGTACAAAACAGCGCAGAACATCCTGCTCAGGTCAGGAACAGTCGCAAAGCTGTCGACAGAACTCTATAGAGACGAGACAAATCTCTACTCAAAACAATACTCATGTTGAGTTTGCAGACGGGAAGGAACCTGGAATGAATCTGTTGGGCTTTCGAAACCGGTCTATTCGAGTGAAGCTGACACTGGCGGTTGTAGCCACCAGCGTCTTTACGCTTGCGCTCGCATGCTGCGCGCTAATTGTAAGCGATCAGAGCAGTTTCGAAAAGGGGTTGGCAGAAAACGCGGGGCTGATGACGGAAATTCTGGCGTACAATTGCGTCAGTGCGGTGGAGTTTGAAGACGACGCAACAGCGGTGGAAGTTCTGCAGTCGCTCAAGAGTGACTCTCACGTTGTGTGGGCAGCGGTCATACTTCCGAACGAGAC
Source organism: uncultured candidate division Zixibacteria bacterium (assembly GCA_963664195.1). Classification (GTDB taxonomy): domain Bacteria; phylum Zixibacteria; class MSB-5A5; order GN15; family FEB-12. The sequence continues at coordinate 1,171,962 of OY760907.1, read as the reverse complement.
GAAGTTTGCCGCCTATGTTCGCGCGAATGAAACGGTACCGTCGTCAATGCCGGACCTATCCGAAGACGGCATATTCAGCGACGGGAATACGCTGACAGTTCGCAGGCCCATCATGTCGGATGACGAAGAGATTGGTCGTCTGTGGTTGTGCTCGGATCTCGACGAGAAGGCGGCGCGCCTGGAGTCTTTCGTTGGTTCCTCACTGCTGTTCTCGTTGGCGGCGGCCCTGATAGGACTACTTGTCGCCGCCCGATTCCAGCGAGTCATTTCGCAGCCGATCAAGGAATTGGAGGACGGCGCTCGCCAGTTGGCAGTAGGCAATCTCGATTTCAATATCAAGTACGAGTCGAAAGATGAAATCGGTGCTCTCGCCGACACTTTCCGGTCGCTCAAGGATTACCTGGAGACGCTTTCCGATGCCGCCGAGCGGATAGCCGCAAACGATCTGAGCGTTATCATAGAGCCCCGCTCGGAGACCGACGTCCTCGGCAATGCCTTCAAGAAAATGAGTTCGAATTTGGTCAGGATGATTCGACAGTTGGGGCAACACGCCCAGCAACTCGTGGCAGGTGTGGCAGAGATTGAAGCATCGTCTGAGCAGATGTCCAAAGGTGCCCGTGAACAGGCCGAACAGGTCAGCGGAGTCTCGGCAGCGGTCGAGGAAATGACTGCGAACATCACCGAGTCATCCAAGGGCGCGACCGATGCCAGTTCGGCGTCGAGAGAGGCTTCCGAGACCGCGTCGACCGGTGGGCGGATTGTGACGGAGACGATTGACGGTATGCGCGCCATTGCCGAAGTTGTCCGTCAGTCAGCAGACTCGATCGGTGATCTGGCGGAATCGGCCGAGCAGATCGGTGAAATCATCAGTGTTATCGATGACATAGCCGACCAGACCAACCTTCTGGCCCTGAACGCAGCCATTGAGGCGGCACGTGCCGGTGAACAGGGGAGAGGCTTTGCCGTGGTCGCCGATGAGGTGCGCAAGCTGGCCGAGCGAACCGGAACAGCCACGGCCGAGATATCCAACGTCATCAAAGAGGTGCAGTCGAAAACCTCCGGCGTTGTTCAGTCGATGGAATCCGGCATTGTCGAAGTTGACAAGGGACGCGAGCTGGCTGACCAGGCCGGCTCAAGCCTTGGCGAAATCGTGCAGATGTCACAAAGCGTGATGAATATGGTGGAACAGATCGCGCAGGTTTCGGACCAACAGACCGCCGTGGCCAACGAGGTTGCGCAGAGTGTCGAGGCAATCAGTTCTGTGACGGAGAGCACCGCCAGGCAATCAGAGGAATCTCTGGAGGCCGCCAAAATGCTGAACGATCAAGCGGAAGAACTTCAGCAGATAGTGTCCAGCTTCAAAATGTAGTTCCTTTTCGACACACAAAGAGAACCCCCGGCCGTCCTCGGACAGTCGGGGGTTCTTGATTTGGGCGCTATCCGTCTCGCTATCGTTTGGCTCGGCCTGGGCCAAGCATGTTCTCCGGCGCTAGAATTCGGTCCAACTCCTCGTTAGACATCAGTTTCTTCTCAAGCACCAGCTCGTACACACCACGACCCGTTTGCAACGCTTCCTTGGCCAGCGAACTGCAGGTCTCATAGCCCAGCACCGGATCCAGAGCCGTGACCAGACCGATACTGCTCTGCACCATGCGCCGGCACTCTTCCACATTGGCGGTAATTCCGTCGATACAGCGTTGCCTGAGCGTTGCCATGCCGTTTTTCAGCATCTCAATCGACTCGAACAGGCTCTGGGCAATCACCGGCTCCATGACGTTCAGCTCAAGCTGGCCCGCCTCGGCGGCAAGTGAGACCGTGAGGTCATTGCCGATCACTTTGAAAGCAATCTGGTTGACGACTTCCGGAATCACCGGATTGACCTTGCCGGGCATGATCGAAGATCCGGGTTGCATTGGCGGCAGGTTGATTTCGTTGAGTCCGGCCCGAGGACCGGAAGACAGCAGGCGAAGGTCGTTGCATATCTTGGACAGTTTGAGCGCCAGCCGTTTGATTGCCGAGGAGTACATCACAAATGCGCCGGTGTCCTGGGTTGCCTCGACGAGGTTTTCCGCCAGACGGACGTTGAGGCCAGACACCTCCTTGAGATGCCTTATGACCTTCTCGGAGTAGTCCGGATCGGCATTTATGCCGGTGCCGATGGCGGTTCCGCCCATGTTCACCTCGAGGAACAGTGCCGCGTTTTCGTTGAGTCGCTCGATTTCCTCTGCGAGCGTGGCGGCGTAGGAGTCGAATTCCTGGCCGAGTGTCATCGGGACTGCATCCTGAAGCTGCGTACGACCAATCTTGATTATCTCCGCAAATTCCTCAGCTTTCTTATGGAACGATTCAGCAAGGGACTTGAGCACCGCGGTCAACTGGCTATTGGAGTTTATCAGGGCGATTTTTAACGCCGTCGGATAGGCGTCGTTGGTCGACTGCGACAGGTTGACATGGTTGTTCGGGTGGCAGTAGCGATACTCACCGCGATCATAGCCGAGAATTTCCAGCGCTCGATTGGCAATGACCTCGTTGGCGTTCATATTGGTCGAGGTTCCGGCTCCCCCCTGTATCATATCGACAGCAAACTGTGTATGGTTCTTGCCGTTGATGATTTCGTGACAGGCCTGTCCGATGGCGTCGGCCACCGGCTGGGAAAGCAGACCCAACTCGTGGTTGGCCCTGGCCGCGGCCAGTTTGACCATCGCGAGCGCGTTGACCAGGGTGGGGAACTGCGTCAGCGATATACCGCTGATATTGAAATTCTCCAATGCCCGGAGGGTCTGTATGCCGTATAGGTATTCGTAAGGAACGTCGCGATCACCGAGCAAGTCGTGTTCACTGCGGGTTCGACCGGAAATGTACTGCGCGGCCACGTTGACCACTCGCGTGCTGGCCTGTCGCATTCGCCGGGAGATGACACGCGCCACGCTGGAGAGCATTTTGGTTGCAATTGTCGGGTTCTCGGCAAACAGGGCGTGGAACTTTTTCTGGCTAATGGCAAGCACTGTCGTTTTCAACAGCGCGCGAGCGGAAGTGGAGTGCGGGTAATCGTCCATAAGGGCACCCTCGCCCAGGAAATCATACTTGCTGAAGAAAGAGAGGCGTTTCTCCTCGCCGAACGGTGTCCGTTTGAACAGTTCGATTTCCCCTTCGTAGATCAGATACAGGTACTTGCGGGGACTGTTCTCCTGAAAAACAACGGCATCCTTTTCGAATTCAAGGACTTCCACATGTTTTACCAGCAACTCGCGCTCGTCTTCGTCAAGCCGATTGAAAAGTTCGACTCTGGCGATGTGTTCGTTTATGACAGTCGGTTCCATGCTCACCTTTCCACAATTGGATGTCTTCGTCGGGATATATACTTCATTTTTCGGCGGATGCAACAGGGATTCACGGTCGAGACCTGCTGCCGTGTCCATCGGACCAAGACCCGCAAACCAACCGTGGCGCCGTGGCGTAGTATTAGTAGAAACGGGCGGTCAGGAGGATCTTCATTCCGGCAGGCCAGGCCGGGAGCGGTTTTCTGGTCATCGTCCGACAGAACCGGGCGGGCGCCGTATTGAGTGCGGCCCGGCCAGCGGTTTTTTGGGTTTGCGAAAACCGGCGAGGGGTTCCTGTGACCGAGCGACCTGCCGAACCTCTCCGCCGGTTTTCTTGTAGGCGAAGGAGTGTCTAGCGGTGCCTCAATAGGGACTGTGATTCTCTACTTTGACGGGAACCACGGGGCTGTTCCAAACTGTTTCTATGATGGACGGCAGAGAGTTACGTTTTATCCGGCTGACCCGCACGGTTGGCCGGTTACCAATTGGGGCAGCAGCGGAAGAGGATGACAGCGAGGACAGGAAGATGGCCGACAGAATCATCAAGACAGACGAAGAGTGGCAGCAAGTGCTTACGCCGGAACAGTTTCACGTCACGCGAGAGAAGGGCACCGAACGGGCCTTTACCGGCGAATACTACAACTTCAAGGCCGAGGGGGTCTATCTCTGTGTTTGCTGCGGCAACGAGCTATTTGATTCCGGGGCCAAGTATGATTCCGGGTCAGGCTGGCCGAGTTTCTTCGCTCCGGCAGGAGAAGAGCACATAGACACTGCCGATGACAGGTCGCTGGGGATGGTACGCCGGGAGATTAACTGCAGCCGGTGCGGAGCGCATCTGGGGCATATGTTTGACGATGGTCCGGCTCCAACCGGATTGAGGTATTGCGTGAATTCGGCGGCACTGAAGTTTTCGGCCGGGAAGAAGCAGAATAATGGATGCGAGCACAGGCAGCGTTCAGAGGCGGATTAGTCTCTGGGGCTGGAACCTGTTGACGCTTCAGCGGTATAAGAACTGATTGTCATAGCAACTCCCTTTCTAATGGACAACATAAGGCCCGCCGGGACGACGGCGGGCTTTTTCGTGTTTGGGGAGGGTTGCGGTCATCTGAATGGGCGTACGAGGGTGTACGTACCGTTACGCCGGTAACAGTTCATCGGTATATGGTTTTTCGTTATGTAATCTTGGAGAGGATGAATGCCGGAGGGTGAAGTCTCCTCGCTTGACCTGTCTGCATATATGTGTTACATATGTGAAAACCGGGTGAGGCGACCGCGTATGACCGACAAAGACGACATTCTACAACTGATATCAGCAGCAATAGACGAAGCGAACCTGCAACGACCGTCAGATAGTCAACTGGCGTGCTCCGGGGAGACCGTGCTTGCCGGGCAAGGTGCGGTGTTGGATTCGCTTGCTCTGATGGTGTTCATCCTGGCTGTTGAGCAGAAAGTGCAGGCAGCATTCGGCAGTTCAGTGGTTCTCGCCGATGAAAACACGCTCTCCAATCTCGAGGCTCTTTGCGGCACTGTCGACAAACTCACCGATCACGTTCTCAGTCTGACAGATCGAGTAGCCGATGCCTGATCAGGAAAAACACTGTCTGCTGATTACGGACTTCACGACAGGGACTCTGGCCTCCATCTTTGAAAACGATGCCGAGGAGCCGAAGATTGCGTCGTTTAGCGCTCCCTTCAGCCAGACAGTACAAACACTTCTCGACAGTGATGCTCCCTGTTGGGAGGAACGTCCGGACGTCACGTTCGTCTGGAGTCGACCTGAAAGCGTGCTGCCGTCGTTTGCCGGCGTGCTTCAGTACGAGTCAGTTCCGTTTGAGGAATTGAAGGTTGAAGTAGAACGGTTTGTTGGGTTGTTAACGGCTGCCTCGACACGGACATCGCTGATGTTGGTGGCAACGTGGGTAGCGCCTTTCGCAGGTCGAGGACTGGGAATGCTCGATATGACTCATCCGGGGGGAATATCAGGGACACTTCTGCGTCTCAATGCGTTGCTGGCCGAAGCGGTCGGTCGGATTTCGAATCTGTACTTGCTGGACTCGCAGCGTTGGCTACAGGCTGCCGGTGGGCAGGGAGTCAGTCCCAAGCTCTGGTATATGGCCAAGTCTCCCTTCGGCAATGCAGTGTATGCCGACGCGGTGAAAGATATCAAGGCCGCCGTCAGGGGTGTATCCGGGAAGGCACGCAAACTCGTGATAGTTGATCTCGACGATACACTGTGGGGAGGGATTGTTGGCGATATCGGTTGGGAGAACCTGACACTTGGTGGCCACGATCCCATCGGCGAGGCTCATGCCGACTTGCAGCGCGAACTCAAAGCTTTGACCAACCGCGGGGTTGTGCTCGGTATTGTAAGCAAAAACGAGCAATCCGTAGCGCTGGAGGCGATTACGAAGCATCCCGAAATGATTCTTCGTGAGTCGGACTTTGCCGGATGGAAGATCAACTGGCAGGACAAGGCGCAGAACATCGTCGCGCTCGTGGAGGAACTCAATCTCGGATTGGAGTCGGTGGTGTTTATCGATGATTCCCGCCATGAACGCGCTCGAGTGCGAGAGGCGCTGCCTGAAGTTTTGGTGCCGGAATGGCCTGTGGACAAGATGCTCTATGCTGACGCGCTGAGAAAGCTCCGTTGTTTTGACAGCCCTGTTTTGAGTGTCGAGGATGCCGACCGCACGGCCTCGTATGTATCCGAGCGGAAACGCTCATCACTCTTGGAACAAGCGGAATCGCTGAGTGATTGGCTGAACAGTCTTGAGACGGTCGTTACCGTGGAATCGCTAAACGACGCCAACCTTGCGCGGACCGCCCAGTTGCTCAACAAGACCAACCAGATGAACCTATCGACTCGTCGCATGACCGCCCCCGAGTATCAGAAATGGGCCAATGATGACGGACACCGTGTGTTTACGTTTCGGGTGGCTGACAGGTTCGGCGATGCCGGGTTGACAGGGATAGCCTCTCTGAAGGTCAACGGCAATAAGGGGAGCATTGTCGATTTCGTATTGAGCTGTCGGGTAATGGGACGGAAAGTCGAAGAGGCGCTGGTGCATTTCATATGTGCAGAGGCGGGAAGGCTCGGAGTCGAGCAGATCGAGGCCGTGTATCTGCCGACCGAACGCAACAAGCCGTGTCGGGAATTCTGGCTTCGGTCCGGATTTGAAACCGACGATGATGTTTTTTTCCGGTGGAACCCTGCGGACGAATACGCGCTGCCGCCGTCAATCAATCTCAAGGTGGTGCGGCCGTGACGGATCAAATCGTCTGGCCTGGCAACAAAGATTTCGCTTTCACCATATTCGATGATACTGACTTTACCACGGTAGAGAACGTCGGCGAAGTGTATGCTCTGCTGGACGATCTGGGTTTGCGTACGACCAAGTCTGTCTGGCCTGTTCGGGGGAACGATGAACCGCTGTGCGAGGGGGCCACTTGCGAGGACGAGGAGTACCTCCGCTGGGTCAAGGGCCTGGCCTCGAAAGGCTTCGAGGTCGGTTATCACATGGCGACCTTCCATACGTCTGACCGCAGTCAAACAGAGCGCGCCCTCGACCGATTCAAAGAGCACTTTGGTGAATATCCGTCGGCGATGGCCAGCCATTCCGGTTGCGAAGAGAATATGTACTGGGGAGACGCCCGCATTGGCGGCATATATCGCGTGCTCTACAACGCCCTGACACGGTATCGATTCCGGAACCGGTATCGCGGCCATGTTCCCGATGACTCGCTGTTCTGGGGTGATCTCTGCCGTGAACGGATCAAGTATGTGCGCAATTTCGTTTTCAGCGAAGTCAATACGTTAAACGCCTGCCCGTTTATGCCGTACCATGATCCGAGCAGGGAGTTTGTCGACAACTGGTATGCCTCATCTGAAGGGCCGGAAGTCAACTCGTTTCTCGATTGTCTCGACGAACGGAATCAGGATCGACTCGAAGAAGAGGGGGGAGCGTGCATCATGTACACGCACTTAGCATGCGGTTTCTATTCCGATAAGCAAATCAACTCGCGCTTCAGAGAACTGATGGAGCGATTGAGCCGCAAAAACGGTTGGTTTGTGCCGGTATCGACTCTACTGGATTTCCTCCGCAATCGCAATGGGAATCATGTCATCACAGACAGTGAACGCAGCTCGCTGGAACGTCGCTGGTTGCTGCACAAACTGAAGGTGGGGCGATCCTGATGGCGCTGAAGATAGAGCGGTATCTCGAGGAACACATCGAGGCGGTGATCGAGTTCAATCGGCGCTTGAAATCCGGCGATGTCCGGTTTCAGTTTCCGGAATCATCGACACCTCACTGGTTGCCAAAGACCGGGGGAGACTCTCTGTATAGGGAGATGTTCCTTGCGCTTGACGAAAGGGATGTCGTGCGGGGCGGGTATGTTCTTAAGCATCAGCGGTTTCTGAGCAACGATCAAGTAACATCGATAGGCAACTACGGGCTGCCGCTGTCCGAGGGGACTGTTGACAGGGCATTCAATTCGGTGGGGCTGTTGCTCCTGATGAACGCTCTTCGGAAGCAGCCGCGTATGTATGCGCTTGGCATGGGCGGGATGACCCGTCCGTTGCCACGTTTGCTGGCCGGAATGGGATGGAAGCTGTGTTTGGTGCCGTTCTACTTTCGAGTGGTCCATGCGGGTCGATTTCTCCGGAACATCGTCTATCTGCGCACGTCGGTTGTCCGCAGACTCGCTCTGAATATCGCGGCCTTTACCGGATTGGGACGTCTGGCGGTACGATTCAAGCAGGGCGAACTTCCGATTGTCAACGCGGGAGTTTCGTATGAGCAAGTCGATGATTTCGATGACTGGGCTGACAGGCTCTGGCAGGAGTGCCGGGACCAGTTTGCACTGGCCGCGGAGCGGGACAGCGCCACGCTGAACCTGCTGTATCCGAAATCGGATGATCGGTTCATTCGATTGAAAGCATCAACAGGTGATGGCATTGTCGGATGGGTTGTCTGCATGGACAGCCAGTTGGAGAATCACAAGCAGTTCGGCAATATGCGGCTGGGGTCGATCGTCGACTGCCTCGCCTTGAGTGGCTGCGAGGAATCGGTAATGACGGCGGCGGCCCATGTTCTTGAGCAACGAGGTGTGGACTTGATCGTGTCGAACCAACGTCACGAAGCCTACGGCGCCGCGCTCACGTCATCCGGTTTCCTGATTGGTCCCTCCAATTTTGCTCTGGCCGTTTCCCCGGTGCTTGCCACTGAGTTTGGTGATTACGAGAAACAGATGACGCGATTTCATTTCACTCGCGGTGATGGCGACGGTCCGATTAACCTGTAACCGACAGCTCTTTATGACCAGACGATACGAATTCAAAGAACACACGGCAGACATTATCGCCCGGGCATACGGAGAGACGCTCGAAGATGCGTTTGCTTCGGCAGCCGGGGCTATGTTTGATCTTCTAACCGACGGCTCGGTTATCTCGGGGAACGAAGCGGTGGAGTTTGAGGTCGAGTCGATTGATCTCGAAGGTCTCCTGGTTGGGTTTCTCTCGGAGTTGATTGTTCTGCATGAGGCCGACAGGCTGGTGCTCCACGATTTTAAGGTCGAGTTCGTCGGCGAGACACAATTGAAGGCAACGGTTATCGGTGAGCGGTTTGACTCGAACAAACACGGTGGAGGAACACAGGTGAAGGGTGTATCGTATCATCTGCTTGAAATCCGGCGCGGTGAAACAGGCGAGCCGGTGTCGCTTCAGGTGTTGTTTGATATCTGATGGTTGCCGTATAAATACCGTATCGACACTCTATAACAATGGGGAACGGGATGCCCTGGACTGGTCCTCTCAAGCAAATCGATACCAACCGTTATCGTATCGAGCCGGATTATCGGTCGGACGCAATGAAACGGCACAATGTACGCATGCGCGTTCCGGGGGTGATTTACACGAGCGCGAAAATGCTCACGCAGGTCCTCTCAGACAATTCTCCCGATCAGGTAGCCCATGTCGCTACGCTTCCCGGTATTGCTGGCAGTTCGTTTGCGATGCCGGATATTCATCACGGCTACGGGTTCGCGATAGGCGGTGTGGCTGCGTTCGACGCTGACGAGGGCGTCATCTCGCCGGGTGGTGTGGGGTATGACATCAATTGTGGCGTACGTCTGATCCGGTCTTCGCTTCACTACAAGGATATTCAGGGGGAAATCGGCAGTCTTGTCGAGGCGATGTTCCGCAATGTCCCGGCTGGAGTGGGGCAGGGCGGAAAGCGTCGTCTGGCAGAAGGCGAGATTGACACGGTTCTCGAAAAGGGCGCCCAATGGGCGGTCAGCGAGGGGTACGGCTGGAAGAGCGATGTCGAGGCGATGGAAGAAGAAGGCTGTATCCAGGGGGCCGATCCTGATTTGGTGAGCAGAAACGCCAAGAAGCGGGGACGGCCGCAACTTGGCTCGCTCGGAGGCGGAAACCACTTTCTGGAGATTCAGCGAGTCGAGGCAATCTATGATACGGAGGCGGCCGATGCTTTCGGTTTCACCGAGGTTGGCCAGATAGCGATTATGGTACACACCGGCTCTCGCGGTTGCGGGCACCAGATATGCACCGACTATCTTGAGACGATGCGTCGAGCCAACACGAGGTACCGCATCCCCCTGGTCGACCGCGAACTCTCCTGTGCGCCGGCAAATTCGGACGAAGCGCAGCGTTACTTTGCGGCGATGAAGTGTGGGGCCAACTATGCCTGGGCCAACCGCCAGATGATCACGCATGCGGTGCGGGAGTCTTTTGAGCAGGTTCTGGGTCAGGGCGCGGACAGACTTGGGCTTCACCTCGTGTATGATATCGCGCACAACATGGCCAAGTTGGAGGAACACGTTGTTGATGGCAAAGTGCGTCAGTTGTACGTCCACCGCAAGGGAGCCACGCGCGCTTTCGGGCCGGGACACCTTGCCGTTCCACGGCGGTATCGCGAGGTCGGTCAGCCGGTAATCATTCCGGGCGACATGGGCAGTGCAAGCTATTTGCTGGTAGGGACAGAGAGAGCGATGAAAGAGACATTTGGATCTTCCTGCCACGGGGCGGGGCGTCGGATGTCACGTACCGCAGCGAACAAGCAGTTCCGCGCCGATGCAGTCCAGGCGGAATTAGAGAAACAGGGAGTCTATCTTCGGTCGGCCAGCAAACGCGGTATCTCCGAAGAAGCGCCCGGCGTGTACAAAGATGTCAGTGATGTCGTGGATGTATCTCACAATGCCGGGATTACTCGCAAGGTCGTCCGTTTCAGACCTATGGGAGTTGTGAAGGGGTAGCCCCCTTCACAACTGCTCGGATTGCAGTCTTCTTTAGCGACAGTTCAATTCATCCGGATCCAGTGTGATAAACAGGTAATTGATTAGCCGGGTCAGGTCTCCCATTGTCACCAGACCATCCTGGCTTCCATCCATATTGCCGGCCTGTCGATGAGCCAGAGGTGTAAGCGAGATGAATAAGTGGTCGTTCATTACGGTGATATCTCCCATAGATACTGTACCGTCGTTGTCGAGGTCGCCACACATGACATCACAGATCGGAACGGTCAGTTGGTAGGTAACATACGACGTGTCGAAAGGGGCAACAACACTGTATTCCAGATAGCTGAGCGAGAGTGTAGCCGAAGGGGCTGTTGAGGCCCAGCGCTTGTCCACTTTGAACTTAATGCGGGTGCTGTCGGTTGTCGGAGACGCCACCCAGTCACCGTCAACTTCGTAGGCAATGAAGGTTCCCCCCCAGGTGAACGGAGGGATGGCATAGTGACCGGCCTGTATGGCGGTGTAAACGCCGTCTCCGTAGATGCAGGTTCCGCCGGATATCTGGATCGGCCAGTAGGGGACAAGAGATTCGTCGCCGCCAGATTGGGCGGGCTGATCGGCGGCCGTGTCAGCCAGAGTCGGAAGCGCAAGACACAGAGTTGCGATGACAAGGAAGCAGATACGCCAGTTCATGATTACCTCTCCTGTTGATATGGATTGCAGCCAGTAATTATCGTCGTACTTGCATGGTCACTGATATCAAACATACTACTCCAATTGTAATCCCAGACGTCACGCGTGCGATTGCAGACCTCGCCACAATTTCTGGTGCTTGCCGGAAAAACGGTTTTGTGCAGACCGACTTCGTCCAATTCGCGAAGTCAGGCCAGCTATTCAATTGTTCCTAGCCAAATAAGTGAACCGGGCGAACTAATAAGTCGCGTGGTTCAAACGCAAGTACATCGTGTAGTACAATGATCCGGCAGTCGCCACTACGTGAGAGCAATCCGCGCTGCCGCCCCCTTGAGCACGACACCTCGTGTGTCGCAAAACTCTGGAGTGAATAATAGAGATAGGGAGCGCTTTTGTCAAGAAGAAAGGGATCGGGACGGGTGTTTGAGCCTGTTGCGGAGAAGAGGAAGGTGAGTTGTCGCCTACCGCTTGACCGCCTGGACCCAGCGGGCGACGAATTCCTCGAGGCTGCTGTGATAGCCAACCACGCCCAGAAGATAGCCGTCTTTCAGACCGCCGAGCACCCAACCGTGGTCGCGCGAATGAAACCAGACGCCGTAGCCTTCGTCGAATTCCATCGGGGCCGGTTTGACCTGTGATTGACTGGCCGCAAACTGAGACAGGCGATAGAACCCCATTCCGGACTGATCATCAGTCAGGAACAGAGTGAATTCCCGGTCCTCGATTTCGTATCTTGCAGTGAGCACGTCATCAAAACCCTCAGCTCCCAAATAGTCGTGCGGAGTATGTTCAACCGACTCGGGGACAAGATGCTCTGCCGGAAACAGGCCCACTCTCTCCGATGCCAGCGGCGAGGTTGTCGTGTCTGAAGTCGTGTCGAGGCCGTCTGTTTCCATGGCCGTATATGTCTGAGAGCTGTCGTCGCTCGTCTCGACGGCCCTGTTGTTTGAGGGTGACTGGTCCGAGTCCTTATTGCCACAGGACAGCATCAGGAGAGAGGTAAGGGTGAAAGTTGTCAGAATGATGAATATGCGATTTTTCATAGCACGTACAGAATAATGATCACTGTTGCCAACCATAGAGTTGCGGTCAACAGGATAGGTTTATCGCCAAACAGCACTCTCGTAGGTGATCCCCCCTGAGCTTTCCGGTGGATGAGATACAGGTAACGAAAAATGCCGTAGATCACAAAAGGTATGGTGACAAAGAGCTTGTCGGTTCCAAGTTTTGTAGAAACCTCTGTCGAGAACGTGTACAGCATGTACATCACAACCACCGATGCGGTGGTTACGCCTATACATTGGTCCAGAAGATAAGCAGAATACTTGCTCAGGCTCTTGCGATGGTTGGTGGCGTTGTCCTCCAGCAGGAGGAGTTCGTGCCGACGCTTGCCAAACGCCAGAAAGAGGGCCAGCAGCAGCGTGTTGATGAGCAGCCATTTCGAGGCAGAAACGTCGATTGCCACCGAACCGGCATAGGCACGGATAACGAAGCTGATTGCAATAGACATGACATCGAGCAATACGACATATTTCAGCCAGAGGGAGTACAATCCGTTCAAGCCGATGAAGCAGATGGCGACAACAAGGAATTTCGTGCCCAGATACCAGGAACCGCTGAGCCCGCCGGCTGCCAGCAGTGCGATAAACACTGTGGCCTGAAGAGCCGTGACTTTGCCTGAAGCGAGCGGACGGTGTTTTTTGCGGGGATGCTCACGATCCTGTTGCCGGTCCCGCAGGTCATTAAATGCATACATCGCTGAGGAGAGCAGACAGTATACCGCTGCCGCGATCAGGGCCAATTGTACTTTGTCCGGGTTGTCGATTTCTCCGGCGAATACAAGTGCAGCCAAAACGAAGGCATTCTTTATCCACTGGAGGGGTCGCGCCAGTGATATCAGGTGGCTGAGCATAGGTAGATTATAACGGGCCAGAGTGTTTGTCTCAAGTCCTTAGTTGCCAAAAGGGAGTGCCCGCTCAATATCAGGCAGGAACTCCTGGAGAAACGCAACTGCCACTTCGGTGGCCTCTTCAACATCGTCGTTCGGCAGAAGGGGCATGTTCACGCGAACAAAGGCGGCATCGGACGGTCTCAGCGCCAGCGAGTTCATCATCAGATCCCATTTCAGCCCAAACTCACTCCGGATTGATCCGCCACGGGTCTCGAACCAGTAGAGCATGATCTCTTTGCGGTCCCGCTCGGTGATAATCAGCCGGTTGATCTCCCTGGAAGAACCGTCGGCGAGTTTCAGTACATACGGCTCGTGTTTCCTGATTTTCCAGCCGCTGCCGGGCAGACAATGACGAGGCGAGTGAATCTGCGATCCGTATTTCTGCGATTCAAAGTAGCCGATGAACAGCCAGATGGGATGATCATCCGGATTGCGGTACAAACGCAGGGTGGTGGTATCTGCCTGGAGAATGTCGTAGCTGGACTCGTCGAACCGGTGTTCGGTTGCAAAGTAGCCTCTTTTCTCCATTGGGATCAGGCTGTACGAGGGCTGTGAGTCAGGCATCGGCACGGCAAATCTCAAATAGTTGGCGATGATGCCGCCGAGGAGAATCAGCACTGTGGCGATGATCAGATTGCGTTTCATCTGAATATCCTCCTCACGACAGCGCCCGCCACAATGAGACAGATAAACGCGACCACAAACACCGAAAGACCCATCAGAGAATGCAGCGGATCCTCAGTGATCTCAGTCAGTCCCAGCGATGCGGCCAGCGTAGTGACCAGCACGCGGACGACATTGGCAAAGACGGCAATCGGGATGGTGGAGAGAAACAGTGTAGCCTGAGCGAGTAGTTTCTTCTGGGTCCAGTAGGCGTAGATAGCGCCCAGTGCGAGCAATGAGACAAGAGAACGAATCCCCGAGCAGGCATCGGCTACCTCAAGCGACAGGCCCCCGGCCAGATGAATAATGTTTCCCTGGCGAACCACTCCCATACCAATCACGTTGAGCACGCCCACGGTTATTTTGGTGGCGATAAGCTGCATCGGAAAGGAGACTGCATAATACACGACGTACGGTACCGGGATCATGAAGCAGAGGAAGAAGAACGCAAACCAGATCTTCTTAATCGTCTCATAGCCGAGCAAATACCACGTCAGACCGAATAGTGTCAGTACAAAGGACATGCGGGCAGTGAAATACTCGGCGGCGGCCGTACCGACCACAAACATACCGATTCCGGCGAGGAGAATCGCCAGAGCGCCGCTTGTCGGTTTGACCGGGAGCTTGTTGAGCTCTTTGCGCGCGGTCCAGATCAGGTAAATCGAGACCAGCGGGACCAGGAAGCCGTGGGAATAGTTGGAGTCGGTGTACCAGTCATAGACCAGGTCATAGAGCGTGGGAAGGTAGACAAGAACTGTCACTACCAGCGGTACAGCCAGTATCCCGAGCTTGTTGGTCGATTTTGTCAATATGCTTTCTGCCATCTGCAGTGAAGGTACTTCAGCCGTTTGTCAAATGCAACGTCTATTAGACTAGTCGGCTGTTCAATCACGGCGGTTTAGGGGGGCAGTGCGGGTTATGTGCCGTCAAACGTGATTGTCTGACTGCACGTGTCCCGAAGTCGTCGCCGGATCTGTCCCCACTCGGGCTGGCCAAAAAAAGTCTTCTTACAATTTCCTTTTTTCAGTGCGATTGGCTATACTTCACCACAATGATACGTAAACGACAACAACGAACCGGCAAATCCCATTTTGCCATCCTGGTCAATCACGCGGCGTCCGGTTATCGGAAAGCCGCAGTGGACCGGTTGATTTCGGCGATACGCGACTCCGGTGGAACATATACTATCTACGAGCCGGAAACGGCTGTAGATCTGCTCAAACAGGCCGAGGTTGCCTCCGGGAGCCGTCGTTCAAGTAGAGCCTACCCGGCACCCTATGCCCGTGGCGGCAAAGTGACGTCACTTATTGCCTGTGGTGGTGACGGTACTTTCAATCTATGTGCCCGGGCAGCCCTGGCAGGAAATCTTCCGATTGGTTGTCTCCCCATGGGCAAGATGAACAATATCGCCCGATACCTGTACGCCGATACCGGGGTCGAGTCGGCCATCAAGGCTATAATGGGTGGTGAGTATCGTCAGATTGATGTCGGTCGGGCGGCTGACATACCGTTTTTCGGTTCGATCGGTCTGGGATTCATTCCGCACCTGTTTGAGGAACTCAGCGAGCAGAAGGCGCCCCGATTTGCGCTGGGCTGGTCTCAGCTTGGAGCCAGAATAGCCGGGGGAGTGGCGCAGAAGAAGACCCTGCTCAAGGTGGACAGTTTTCGATTTGAGATTCGCCCAATCATCCTGAATGTAAATCTTCTGCCGTATTCGGTCGGTTTGCCGCTTACAACGGCTTCGATAGATGACGACGGTCATGCGGAAATAGTTTTCGATCAAGGGGATGATCCGGGATACTTTGCGTCCTATACGCGTCTAATACTAAAGAAGAGATATCTCTACGGGAACGAAGTACGCCTGTATCGAGGCAAGGCCATCACCTGCCAGCCTGTCAGGGGACGGAGTCTGTATCTCGACGGCGAAATTATCAGCGTGCCGAATGACATTCTTGAGATTCACATCGATCAGAAACAACTCAGCGTTCTCTGCTGACCGACATACCGTCGGTGCGGTCTTCGCCATCATCATCTTGTTGCTGATGGCGGCGTCTGTCTTCGCGGACACGACTGATGTCGTTGATCTGGTTGTGCTTGATTCAGCCGCAGTCTCCGATACGGTTCTTTTTGAACCTCCGCCGGATAAGTCGTTTGCCGGTCGGGTCACCAATCCGGTTGATCTGGAACAACACCTCACGCAGAATCCTACCGGGGCGCTGTTCAAATCGATGTTTGTTCCGGGGTGGGGCCAGTTCGGAAACCGACGATACACGAAGGCGGCGGTGATTTTCAGTCTGGAGGTCGTGTGTTTTGCTGCCAGCCTCCATTACCGGGGGCAGGCCAATGACGCTCGAGAGCGATACGAAGCAGCAACCACGATTGCGTCCCGTAACCACTGGTACGAGTTTTATGACAATAAACGGAAGAACCGCAACAAGTACGCCTGGTTTGTTGGCATCACGGTTTTTCTATCTATGTTCGATGCTTATGTCGATGCTCACCTGTCCGGTTCCCCGCTGGACAAGCGAAACGACAAGATCAGTTTTGAGATAATGCCTGATGAGGCCGGAGGCGTGAACGCGCAGGTGGCCTTTAATTTCTAGTCCGAGAGAACGAAATCTCTGACATTAAGACCATAATGTTCCGGTTCCACACGGCGGATGATTTTGCGGTCTGCGTGTTCCGGCAGTGAGAGATCGATCCAGATCGGTTCCTCGAACAGGCCGTTGCGGTCGCCGACAATCTTAATGTACGGGCGAGAGGGTTCCTTACTGTTGTTGGTCAGGATCAGGGCCAACTCATCGCTCGTGAGCATGACCAGGGTACCGGCGGGGTAGATGCCGACGATATCGTTGAATATCTTCAGCAGGAACGGATCAAACTTGTCGGTCATTTGATGCCGCATCTTTTTGATTACCTTGTCTGGTCCAAGGTTCTTTTTGAGGTAAACTCGTCCCGAGGTGAGAGCATCGAACGTATCGACCACCGCCACTATTTTGGCAAAGAGATTTGGCTGACGTTTTGCGTACTGCAGTAGCGGGTAGCCGGTTAAATCACTGTGAATATGGTGCTCAAATGCCGCTCTGGCTGCACGGGCCGTGTGTACCTGGAGCTTCATATTGCGCAGGATCGTCTTTGCTCCGAGCATCGGGTGCCGCTGCATCTGAATCCAGTCGTTTTCGTCGTACGCGTCCGGTTTGTTGATCAGATCTGAAGGCAGTTTCACCTTTCCGACATCATGAAACAGTGCCGCAAAACCGAGTTGCGACAGCCGTCCACGATCCAGTCCGAGGCGGACGCCCAGGGTGAGGGAATAGATGGTGACGTTGATCGAATGCGCGTACGTGTAGTCATCGTAGTCACGGATGGACGTAAGCTCGACGACGGATTGCTCGTCGCGGAGAATCTGGTCGATGAGGCTATGGACTACCCGTTTGGTTTTAGCAACGTTGATTTCCTTGTCACTCCGTGTATTCTGGACGATTTCCTGAACGGTGGACATGGCCCGGAAGAAAGTCTTACGTGCGGTGTTGCGGAATTCGCGACGCATTTCCTCGGTTACCACCGGGGTATCCACTACGAGGGCCTTCAAGGAGAGCAGTTGCACTACGGAGAGGTCTCTATCGGACAGTTCCTGAGAGATTGATTCGACGTTATGGTCGTCAGGTCTGAGCGATGAAAG
Organism: uncultured candidate division Zixibacteria bacterium; assembly: GCA_963664195.1. GTDB lineage: Bacteria > Zixibacteria > MSB-5A5 > GN15 > FEB-12. The sequence continues at coordinate 1,154,402 of OY760907.1, read as the reverse complement.
GTAGCTGAAGAACAGGCCGATTGATTCGGCTGCGGCCTCGGTGTTGAATTTCACTCCGCCCAGTCCGATTTTCTTCCATTCTGACACGACACTGGCGGCACCGGAAAGCCCGTTTTCATCGAAAGCAACCATCAGCTCATTGACGAAATAGCGACCCGTGACGAGCTTAATAGTCACCTGAGGATCGGATTTGGCCACGTTTTTCATGCACCGGACAAAATTGTCCCGCTGCTTCTTGAACGTGTCGTTGTTTTCATCGAGAATACGAGCCGTCTTATAGAAAACAAAAAAAGCGTTGAGGAGCTGTTCTTCGTCTTTGCCGGCCAGAGTCCTGATTCTGTCGTCGTCTTTAGTCGATTTCATCAGATGCTCCGAAAATGAGTTGCCGGCGTCTTCTGATAGCTTCCACCGCGCCTGTTTTTATCGCGGGTCGCCAGTTTGAGGCCAGCTTGACAAGGGCCTTCTCGCTCTTCTCGCCGCGATTCCTGGACAAGGCCTCAAGGGCGGCATTGCGGTAGTACGTGAGAATGTCGTTTCTTAACGGATTCGCTCTTTTAACCAAACTCACGAGGTACTCGACCGCTGCGTCCCCTCCAAGAAACGAGTAGGCGTTCAGAATGTCCTGTTGGTCACCCGGTTCGAGCGAGCCAAACCCGTCACTGTTGAGGATATCGGTAATCGTATCAAAGGCAGGTTGACCACGACGGGCCACGATCGAACGAACGGCTTCTTTCCGAACCTGCGAGTCTTTGTCTATGACCAGTTGTTGTAGTAGTTCCAGCACCACGTCGTCCGGGCTGTTTTGCAGTTCCCTGACGAGCGTCAGGCGAACGTCCAGATTGTCGTGCTTGATGAGTCGCTTGAAGTGTCCGAGTGTTTTTCTTCCACCGATTCTGGCCAGCACGGCAATCGAAGAACAGACAACAGACGGGTTTTTGTCATAGATGCCCCGCGCGACGATTTCCATGTTGTCACCCCCTTTGACGGACAGGTAGTTCCCGACCGTCTCGCGATGATGGGAGTGCTCCAGATGGCTCAGCAGATCGGTGACTCCAAGGAGAGCTTCCCATCCGAAATTCTCAAGGTACGACCGAAGTTCCCGGGTGCCGATCTCCGGTGATTCGTTAAGCGCCCTGGATAAGACAAGAAGCTGCTCGCGACTACCCTGGCTGATAAGCGTGTCCTTAAGCCTCTCCGCCCAGAGAGGCTTGGTGCGTCGTATCTTGTCCCCGACAGCCTTGACGTACTGGAGCAAATCAGTAGCATGAGTGATCTGACCGGCCTGGACAAACTCAGAGAGGATTTTTTCGATGATCGTGACGGTTTCATAGAAACCGGTCATGTCAGACTCGTGGTGGATCATCTCTTTGAGAAGCTCTGCGGTTGATTCGTAGATGTCAAATGAGGCATCCGCTCTGGTAATCTCTCGCACCCGCAGTTCTTCTTCCTCCGACAGTCTCACTTCGGAGTTCAGAATGAGAGTAGCATCAGGAACCGGAGCCGACTGCTCTTTGACCTCCCCCATGCCCATAGCATCGACTGCTTCGAGAATGCGCAGCGACTGGTTGTCCTCGGCGTTATCGCCATCAAAAACCGTTTTGCGAACCATCAGGTTGTCGATGTCCGGCAGCTCAATATTTGCGGCCTCGGATTCCGAGGCGTTGTTTCCGATCGCCTGACGGTTTGTCGGCTGGCTCGGGGAGTCGAGGATTCCGCCCTCGATTATGCCGCCGGTGATAAGACTGTCGACCGGCGACGAATCGCCAAACGAAAGGCGGCCGGACTCTTCCAGCCTCATGTCGTCATCGAGGCCTCCGCTCTCCGCCGAACTTATCTGCTCAAAGAGGGCGTCGTACTTCTGCCGGCTGACCTCTGAATCGTCCGGATTGCCACCCGCCTGGAAGACCTCCTGCACGCGGAAATCGCCGTCGTAGTCGGCGAGAGCGATATCTTCAACTGTCTTGAAGGCAAATCCGTTGATTTCGCTCTCCCAGAGAATCCCGGCCAGGTCGGCTGAACCGTCGCAGTTGTTCTGATATGTCTTTATTGCGTCGAGGATCTTGTAGACGTCCTTGACGTCCAATTCCTCTTCAAGAGAGCAGCGCGTGATACCGGTACTAAAAAACAATCCGGCGAGGTTGTCTTCTTTGGAGCGGTCTTTGAAGACAGTCTGACCGTTGACCAGGAGCTGGTCTTTTTCGACGAATATCTCAAACTGACCATGTTCGTCAATGACGCTCACAAGTTTTTCGGCAAACGTGCGTCTGAGCGACTGCGGCAGCGGGTTGTTTTCCGGATACATGGAGACGACCTTGATGACCTTGAGCAGGTCCTTCAAGATTAGTCTGATATTCTCCAGCCGTATGTCGTCTTTCTGGTTCTCGCTAGTCATAAAACCCTCTTATCACAAGATCGGCAGGATGACGGATTCATTACAGTCTGACAGCAAAAAAGCCCGCCAAAGGCGGGCTTTTGCAGCAATGTTGGTCAGAGGAATCAGACCTCTAAAGCAACTCGATCTTGTTCCGGTGCTTCTTCACGTTGGAAGTAGCGTTCCGCGTATCAAACACGAGCTTGGCTTCGTTGACGATCATCTGGTAATCGTACTGCGAATGATTCGTCAGAATGATCACCATGTCAGCCTTTCTGAGCACGGATCCGGTAAGTTTCGTTGACTTCACCTGTCCGCCATTCCACCTGAACGAGGGGATAAAGGGGTCGTTGTAGGTCACACGGGCTCCTTTGTCCTCCAGCAACTTGATGACGTCGAGAGCCGGTGACTCGCGGAGATCCTGAATATCCTTCTTGTAGGCGATTCCGAGTACCAGGACAGATGACTTATTGATCGCCTTGACCAGGCGACGATTGAACAGATCGGCGACGCGATCAACCACGTATTCCGGCATGTGACTGTTGACATCACCGGCCAGCTCGATGAATCGGGCGTAGTAGTTGAGCGACTTCAGTTTCCAGGACAGGTAGTGCGGGTCAATCGGAATGCAATGACCGCCGAGGCCGGGACCGGGATAGAAAGGCATGAAGCCAAACGGTTTTGTGGCAGCCGCGTTGATGATCTCCCAGACGTTGACCTTCAACCGATCGCACATGAGGGCGACCTCGTTTACCAGGCCGATATTGACCGAGCGGAACGTATTCTCCAGCAGCTTGACCATTTCGGCCGCTTTTGTGGAGGAGACCGGGTAGACATCCGGCATCGACTGTTCGTAGAACGTCTTTGCTACCAGCGTGCAATCAGGAGTACACCCACCGACCACTCTCGGGGTGTTGTGGGTGGTGTAAGTCGGGTTGCCCGGGTCGACGCGTTCCGGCGAGAAGGCGAGAAAGAAGTCCGTTCCGACTTTGAGTCCTTTTTCCTCCAGCAGCGGCAGAATCAAATCTTCGGTTGTGCCCGGATACGTGGTTGACTCCAGCACGACCAGCGCTCCTTTTTTAAGATTGCCTTTCACCCAGTCCATGGCGGCCAGGATGAAACTGACATCCGGATCTTTGGTTTTGGATAGCGGAGTTGGTACACAAATAGAAATGGTATCCATCTGTGCGAGCTTCTTCGGGTCGGCAGTGGCGATGAACTTGCCGGTCTTGACGGCGTTTTGTACCGTGGAGTTTGCGATGTCGTCAATATCGGATTTGCCGGAATTGAGCAGTTTCACCTTGTGGGCGCTGACGTCAAAACCCGTGACCGAAAATCCGCCTTCGACAAGAACCATTGAGAGCGGCAGCCCGACATACCCGAGACCGATTACTCCGGCTTTGGCTGATCTGTCTTTAATTCTGCTTATCAGGGAGGCGGCCGCCCTGGATTTTGGCTTGCTGATAATCATTACCGTAACTCTCCAGTTATCTAGTCTTTTTAGTCGTGGGGCTCCCGAGTCGGGACCTCCAATAACTCAGTGTATCAGAAAGAGTTTCTTTCAAACTGTATCGGACTTCGTAGCCGAAATGTTCAGTCGCCTTTCGGTTGCTTCCTCTCAGAAGGGGAATGTCCGCTTTGCGCAGGCGCGACTTGTCTATTGTCTCACGGATCGAAAGAGACGACATTGAAAGCAGGATTTCAAGTACTTTCTGTACGGCTACCGACTTTCCCGAACACAACTGGTACACCTCGCCCGGCCTGCCCTTGACGGCGGCCAGACGGTACCCCCGGGCTATATCCCGAACGTCGGATAGATCGCGGCGCGCCGACAGGTCTCCGTGTCTGAGCACGGGCCTCTGTCTCCCCGCTTCAATAGCGGCAATCTGCCTTGCAAACGAGGGAACAACAAAATCGTTGTTCTGACGCGGTCCCGTATGATTGAAGGCGCGAACAACAACAACCGGCAGGTGATGGGCGCGGTGATAGTACCGACAGGCATGTTCGGCGGCGGTTTTTGAGATGCCGTAAGGCGAGATCGGATTTAGCGGCTGGTCTTCTTTCAGCGTTTTGCTTGTCGGTTTGAAGATGCCGTAGACATCGGCCGACCCGACGAACAGAAACGACTTCAGCGCTTTGCAATCGTTGGCCGCTTGCAGCAAGTTCAACGTACCGCCGAGATTTACATCCAGGGTCAGCCGTTCGGCTTCGAATGATTTCCCCACCGAGGCCATGGCCGCGAGATGAAAGAGACGTGCGGGTTTCAGTTTGTTCAGTGTCTTACGACAGCGGTCAGCATCGAGAATATCCATCGTGACCAGTTCGAGGTCATTGATGATATGGTCGATATGGGTTGTCGGTTCATCCTTGAGCAGCGAACCGGATACGGTGAACCCTGCCTCAAGAAGCTCCTCAGCCAGATATGACCCGGCAAACCCAGCAATACCGGTGATAAAGGCGGTCTTCTTCATTACCCCTTGGCTTTAGATAGTCGTTCCATGTCGGCGTCAACCATCATTTTCACCAGCCCCTTGAACGTCACTTTTGGCTCCCATCCGAGTTTCTCTTTCGCAAGCGAGTTGTCACCTACGAGCAGATCGACCTCGGCCGGCCGGACCAGTTTCGGGTCGGTAGTGACGTGATCCTTGTAGTCAAGATCCAGATGTTCGAACGAAAGCCGTGTGAATTCCTCGACCGAGTGAGTTTCGCCGGTACAGATGACAAAATTCTCCGGCTCTTTCTGTTGAAGCATCAGCCACATGGCCCGAACGTAATCGCCGGCGTAGCCCCAGTCACGTTTTGCGTCCATGTTGCCGAGGGTCAGTTTGTCGGCGAGTCCCAACTTGATGCGGGCGGCGCCATCGGTGATCTTGCGGGTTACGAATTCCAGCCCGCGACGTGGTGACTCATGGTTGAAGAGGATACCCGAGTTGGCGTGGATGCCATAGCTCTCGCGGTAATTGATCGTAATCCAGTGCCCATAAACTTTGGCGACACCGTACGGCGAGCGCGGATACAACGGCGTGGTCTCTTTCTGCGGGACCTCAACAACTTTGCCGAACATTTCCGACGACGAAGCCTGGTAGAACTTGATCTTCTTGTCGACCAGACGGATCGCTTCGAGCATTTTGGTCACGCCGAGAGCGTTGAATTCGCCGGTGAGCACGGGCTGTACCCAACTGGTGGGGACAAACGACTGGGCAGCCAGATTGTAGACTTCGTCGGGCCGGTGTTCTTCGATTATGCTGATAATCGAGAGCTGGTCCAGCAAGTCGGCCTGCACGAGGGTAACTCTGTCCTTGATATGGTTAATACGGTCGAACGATTCGGTCGACGCCCGCCGGACCATGCCGAAAACTTCGTATCCTTTTTCCAGGAGCAACTCAGCCAGGTAAGAACCGTCCTGTCCGGTTATCCCGGTGATAAGTGCGCGCATAAGCATCCTCTCAGGTCTAAAGATCTCCGCCCGAATCTTGAGCGGGACGGGTTTTTGCGCTCCCGATATACGATTGAAGCTCAGGGCCGGAATATAGTCCTGCGCCATGAATCGGTCAACTGCAAAGCCCATGTTAACGTTTTATAATCGTTTGAGATACGCCGCCAATCAACATATATTGTCTACATTAATCGGAAGGAGAAGTTCATGCGCCTGCTGATTGTTTTGGCTGTAATGCTGACTCTACCCGGTCTGACAAGGGCTGTCGAGGTTCGTGAAAAAGGAGCTGCTATGTCTGCCAACGAGGAACTAAACGCCGATTCGCTGCTTGATGTAGCTGATACCGTTTTCCAGAGCCGCGATTATGCGGCTGCGTTGGACAAATATCTGGAAGTATTGGAAGTCGCGCGTATAGATTTCAACAGACCTGTTGAAACCGAGTGCCTTGCACAGGTTGCCCGCTGCAACCTGATTCTCAACAACAAGGAAGAAGGACGTACGTGGTTGATTCAGGCGAAAGAGCGTGCTTCGGACAGCGATCCGATGGGTTGGTCGCGGTATCTCGGAGTCCGGGGTCGGTTCGAATGGCAGGACAACGATCTCATCAAGGCACGCAAGACCTTCAACGACATGTATGTCTACTGCAACACCAACGGTCTCTGGTCACGGGCTGTCGATGCCGCCCACATGATTGCGATTGTTGCTGAATCGCCCGAAGAGCAGATTGAGTGGAGTAGACGCGGTATCGAAGCAGCGGAGTCCGGCGGAGTAGAGAGTTGGCTGGGACCGCTCTGGAATAATCTCGCGGTGACATACGATGAAAACAAGCAATACGATTCCTCGCTGGAGTGCTTCACCAAAGCCCGCGAGTACCACTGGCGGTTTTCCGGCGAGGTCGGCAAGTTGTTCGCCGATTACCATATCGGCATGACCTACCGCAAGCTGGGTGATTTTGAAAACGCCGGTAAATGGCTGCGACCGGTGCTGGCATGGGCGGAACGGCTCGAAAACCACTCGGCCATCGGTCAGGCGACGGAAGACCTCGGTGAAATTGAGATTGCCGAAGGCCGCAAATCCGCCGGTCTGAAAATGCTCAAGCGTGCCCGCGACGAGTACAAGGCTGAAGGTTACGACAAAACCTGGCCGGAAATATGGAACGCCATCAACGACCGGATCAAGGGTCTCGAAGGCAATTAAGAACGGATTCACACTCTCAGGAGGGGCTGACGCATGAAGTACCGTCGAGTTGGAAAGAGCGGACTGAAGATATCGGAAATCTCACTCGGTGCCTGGTTGACCTACGGCAATTCGGTTGAGTCCGATGCCGCTGGCAAGATCATTAAGGTGGCTGTCGAGGCCGGAGTCAACTTCATTGATATCGCTGACATCTACGCCAAGGGGGAGGCCGAGAAGGTTGTCGGCAGGGCAATCAAAGATTACACCCGTTCTGATCTCGTGCTTTCGAGCAAAGTATTCTGGCCGATGTCGGACAACGTCAACGACGCAGGGTTGAGCCGCAAGCATATCATGGAATCGGTGGAGAAGTCGCTGAAACGGATCGGTACCGACTATCTTGATATCTACTACTGCCATCGGTTTGACAAGGAGACGCCGGTCGATGAAACCGTACGGGCGATGAGTGATCTCGTTCAGCAGGGCAAGGTGCTTTACTGGGGGACCTCGGTGTGGGAGGCGGAAGAAATCGAGCAGGCAGTCGGAGAGGCCAAGCGTTGGAACCGGTACCTTCCGTCGGTGGAGCAGCCGCGCTACAATATGCTGGACCGTCATATCGAAGATCGCATTCTACCGGTGTGTGCTCGTCACGGAATCGGCGTGACTGTCTGGTCGCCGCTGGCGCAAGGGTTGCTCACCGGCAAATACAACGACGGTACTTCCAAAGGCACCCGCGGCGGAGATACTATGTGGCTGGCGGGACAGCTCAACGAGGAAAACCTGGGCAAAGTCAGGAAGCTGTCCGAACTGGCGAAATCGATTGACCTGACAGTCGGGCAACTGGCGCTGGCCTGGATTCTGAGGCGGCCGGAGATAAGCTGCGCGATAGTCGGCGCTACCAGGGTCGAACAGCTTGAGGAGAACCTTGCTTCTGGAAGCGTGGAGCTGTCATCAGATATACTGGACAAAATCGAGAAAATTCTGGGTGAGGCAAAGAGTACGCGGTTCAAGATGTGATTGCCCGCGGAGGGAAGCTGCAGCATACTTGCGGCTGTGAAGCGAGAATGCTCAGTTGCAAACATACAGAGGAGAAAAGACATGTACACGACCATCGATGAATTTGTCAAAGACTGGACCGCGGTGGCAGAGGGCACGCAGAAGATGATGAACGAATTGACCGATGCCAGCCTGTCACAGGCAGTGGCCGACGATCATCGGACGCTCGGGCGCGTCGCCTGGCACATTGCGACTACGATTCCCGAAATGATGAACCAACTCGGGTTGAAAGTAACCTCGCTGGACCACAAAGCTCCGGTTCCGAAGACGGCCGGGGAGGTCAAGTCTGCCTATGCTGCGATAAGCACAGAGCTTGGCGAGCAGATCAAGGCGAACTGGACGGACGAGGACTTGCAGGTCGAGGATGAGATGTACGGAGAGAAGTGGAAACGCGGTGTGACCGGTGGTATTCTCATTCGGCACGAAGTACACCATCGCGGCCAGATGACCGTTTTGATGCGTCAGGCCGGTCTCAAAGTACCGGGACTGTTTGGCCCCTCGAAAGAAGAATGGGCGGCCTTCAATATGCAGGCCCCCGAAATCTAAGACAGCGCGTAACCGGCCTGAGTTGTAGCCGCCAAAGCATGACGACTGAAATCGAATCCTGGGGGAGATACCCCAAAGCACAACACCGCCTGCGCCCCCACCACTGGCCCGGCGACAGGCTCAATCTTGATGGCATCGACACGAGTGTCCTGCCGTTTGGACTCGGGCGAAGTTACGGCGATGTTTGTCTAAACGACGGTCAATGGCTGATCCCGACTCGTGGTCTGAACCGCTTCATCAGTCTTGACGTAGACGCCGGCGTTCTCAGATGTGAGGCCGGCGTCTCGCTGGCTGAGATACTTGAGGTCATTGTTCCCCACGGCTGGTTTCTGCCGGTCACGCCGGGTACGAAATACGTTACGGTCGGCGGCGCGATCGCCAACGACGTTCACGGCAAAAACCATCACAGAGCCGGAACGTTTGGCAGGCATGTATCGCAGTTCGAGCTTCTTCGCTCGGAGGGCGACAGGCTCGTCTGCTCGGAGGATTCGAACCCTGAGTTGTATGCGGCTACTGTCGGTGGGATGGGGTTGACCGGGTTAATCACGTGGGCGGAGATCAAGCTGACGAAAATCAGCAGCCGCATGATCAGCCAGACCGCGACCAAGTTCGGGTCGCTGGGCGATTTCTCTTCTCTTTCTGAGGAGTTTGAGCAGAGTTGTGATTATACCGTCGCCTGGATCGATTGCCTGGCCAAGGGGAAGTCGCTCGGGCGCGGGATTTTCATGGCGGGCAACCATGCGTCAGGCGGTGAGCTGTCATCTTCGAAGAAGGGAGCCGGCCCCGCAGGGGTACCTGTAGACTTTCCGGGGTTTGCGCTCAACCGCCTGAGCATCAAAGCGTTCAATATGCTCTACTACGGCAAGCAGTTCAAGAAGGTCGTGCGCAACGAGATTGATTACGAGCCGTTTTTCTACCCCCTCGACGCCGTGCAGAATTGGAACCGCATCTATGGGAAGCGAGGCTTTCTGCAATACCAGTGTGTGGTGCCGCACGAAAACGCGACGGCGATTGCCGACATTCTCGGCAGGATCGCTGCCTCTGGTCTCGGCTCGTTCCTTGCGGTGTTGAAGGTGATGGGCGACGTTCCTTCGCCGGGGATGATCTCGTTCCCAAGATCGGGCGTAACGCTGGCGCTCGACTTTCCGATCAAAGGGGACCGGACGTTCAAGCTGTTCAAAACGCTGGATGAAATTGTTCGAGCCGCCAACGGTCGGTTGTATTCGGCCAAGGATGCCTGCATGTCCGCGGAGGATTTTCAGGCGTACTATCCAAACTGGAATGAATTTGCGACGCATATCGATCCGAAGTTCTCGTCGAGTTTCTGGCGACGAGTCACGCGTAAATAGTCAGGAGAACAGATCATGAGCAAGGCCCTGATAATCGGTGCCACCTCGGCTATCGCACAGGAGGCCGCCAAAATGTTTGCGGCACGTGGCGATGCCCTCGTTCTGGTCGCAAGAGACGAGAAAAAACTCCAGGCAGTGGTGCAGGATCTCGAAGTTCGCGGGGCAGCCTCAATTGATCACACGATTGTTGACCTGACCGACACCCGCCAGCATGACACGCTCATTGGCAAAGCATACGAAATAATGGGCGGCCTGGATATTGTGCTGATCGCGCACGGTATCCTTCCGGACCAGAAGGAGTGCGAGAAGGATTATCGCGAGGCGGCTCGCGTGATGGTGACTAATTTTACTTCGGTGGTGTCGCTGCTGACGCCGATCGCCAACCGGATGGAGAAACAGGGTCACGGGACGATTGCGGTGATTTCGTCAGTGGCCGGAGACCGCGGACGCCAGAGCAACTACGTGTACGGTGCCTCGAAAGCGGGGAAGACGGCTTTTCTTTCGGGTCTTCGCAATCGCCTTCAGAAATCGGGCGTGAACGTGATTACGATCAAGCCGGGGTTTGTTGATACGCCGATGACGGCTCATATCGAGAAGAAGGGGTTGTTGTGGGCCAAGCCGGAGCAGATCGCAAAGGGGATCGTCAAGGCAATTGACAAGAAAAAGGACGTGGTGTATTTGCCGGGTTTTTGGCGTTGCATCATGACGATTGTCCGCCACATCCCCGAAGGCGTTTTCAAGAAGTTGAGTATGTAGGTGGGATTCGACAGAGCGACAACCTGCTAGACTACGAATTGTTGAGGAGGGAAGTTATGAGATCGTTGTGCGTTGTGGCAGTACTCTTAGCGGCTGTTGCGGTGTCCTGTAGCTATTCGACGCTCGTTCATTATGACACCAACGACCACGAACTAATAGTCTTGGATCTCGGTTTTCGAGACTACTATCGCAAACTCGACGGCATCGGCTACTGGCTGATGGTGTCCAGCGCCAAGCCATCTTCTGTACTCATCAAGCTGGTAGTCCGAAACTACACACACGATATGTTGCTGTATGACGCCTCTCAGTTCGCTGTATCCGAGGGAGGCATCCCTTTCCCAGATTGTAGCGTCATTGATGGAAGTTTCAGCAAGGTCAAAGATTCGGTATACACGATACCCAGAGGGGAGGAAGTTCGTATCGTCTACCTCGTCGCTGATGACGCGCGAAAGGAAAGCGCTGACGAAGTAAGCGTGACCATTGGTACCGTGCGTACGGTGGACGGACAGGCAATTGATGTTGACTCAGTCGTTTTCCGGCGACGGGTTGCCCCGCCGGGAGCTCACTAACCCATGTCCTCAACCGACGGTCATAGTTGGGGGGTATCTGTCGAATCCGGGACACTACGAAGATATGCGTCTCGTTATCGAGGAACTGACCGGCCAACCCTGTGTCACGGCTCCGGTTTACCTGCACGACTGGCTGCCGACTTTTGGTCCTTTCGGTTGGCGATGGATTGTCGATAAACTGGAGCAGACCGTGACCGAGGTAGCCTCAGAATCGCATACCGGCACCGTTACCCTTGTCGCACACAGTGCCGGAGGGATAGTGGGACGCATCTATCTCGGTGACGCCTCTTATGACGGCACCTCTTCAAGCGGGATTCTGTACGTCAGCGACTTCGTGACGCTCGGTAGTCCCCACGGCAGCCGAATCGTTTCGTGTGTTTCTGGGCTGACTAAGGAGCGAGGAAGAATCGCCGACGGCATCGCCTCGGTGAACTGTCTGGCGGTTGCGGGTAACGTAATGTCGGGGGACAGACGGAAACCGGGCGCTCGTCGCCGAGCCTACTATTCGTACAAGCTGCACGGCAGGAACGGTTCACAAGACGGCGACTGCATGATCCCGATGTCATCGATGTTTGCTGACGGTATGTCGCGCTACACGATGGATGGCGTCTACCACGACAAAGTGTTTGGACTACCCTGGTACGGATCGAAAGAGATTGTCTGGCGATGGTGGCGCCGGTTGGCTGAGAGCCGACGATCGTAGGCCGAACCCTCTACGACTACGGCCCACAACTGAGCGCACCAATGAGAAACCGCACACCACCCTCACAGGATGTACGGCGTCTCGTTTACAATGAGTTAACGATGTTTCTCACCGCCATACAGATGAAGTCTATCTCGTCGTCGGTCAGGAACGGATGTACCGGCAGCGAGAACACGTCACGCACGATTTCGTTCGCCATCGTAAGATCACCGCAGCGATGCACCACCGTCTTCAACGCCGGCTGGTCCGGAATCAGACTGTCGTAATGGATCATGACCGGGATGTTACGCTTCTTCAATTGAGTGACAATAGTATCTCGCCAGGGATGTCTCAGCACGAACTTGTGATACGCGTGCTCGACCTCTGCCGGATGCGGAGGAAACTCCAGTCCTAATCCGTCAAGTTGCTCTCTATATTGTGCGGCGACAGCGTTGCGTCGCCTGCGCCAGTCATCATCGTGGGAGAGCTTGACCGTCAGCAGACTGGCACTGATGCTGGACATCTGTGAGTTGAATCCAATCCGCTGGAAACAGCCGTTTTGTTTGCCGTGGTAGCGAAGTCCGCGAATTTCTTCCGCAACCGCAGGATCATCGATCAGCGCCAGTCCGCCGCTCCCGGGTGCGCTGAGCACCTTGGTCGGGTCGAAACTGAAGCAACTGACCGATCCTACGGAACCTGACCGTTGTCCCTTGTATGCCGCGCCGAGTGATTGGGCGGCATCCTCAATCAATAGCAGGTTGTGCTTCTCGGCGAATGTCTCTACGTCGTTCGGTTTGCCCATGTTGCCGAATAGCTGCACGTAGAGTATCGCTTTCGTTTTGTCTGTAATCAACGACGCTGCTTTGTCGAGATCGGTCTGGAAATCCTCGCCGATGTCAACAAAGACCGGGACTGCTCCGGCCCTGACGATGCAACTAACCGAGGCAATGAACGAGAAGCAGGTCACCAGGACTTCGTCACCCGGTTGGATGCCGCCCGCGATGAGGGAGAAGTGGAGAGCGTCAGTACAACTCCCCACCGCCACGGCGTGTCTCCGGCCCGTTTTCTGTGCGACCAGGTCTTCGAATCGGGCAATCTCGGTTCCCTGAAGATGTCGTCCGTGTTGCAAGACCGAGACTACTGCCGACTCGAACTCTTCGCGGTGGTGGTCGTATTCTCTTTGTGCCGCAAAAAACGGCATGCCGCTAATAGTAGTTGTCTCCCCCATAAGATTACGCCGCCAGTGTAACGTCTTTAACGAATCTGATATACTTGGCCAGGCCTTCCTCCAGTCTGTACTTGGGGTTGTACCCCAGCAGCTTTTTCGCTTTGCTGATGTCGAGGGCACCGCGTTTCGGGCGGAACGCCTCTTGTTCAACGTGATTCACTTCCACATGGCCGATGTGACTCCTGATGATCTCAATCGCTTCCGACAGGGTGCGGGCCTCGCCCCGGGTGAGGTTGAATTCCTCGTTCGTGACCTCGTCGACGGTTGCGGCCAATCGGATTCCCTGGGCGATGTCTTCCACGTAGGTGAAGTCCAGACGTGTTTTGCCGCCGTCAACAACCTGAAGGGGCTTGCCGTTGAGGGCAGCCTCGACAAAATTCTGCAGGACACGGTGGTTGATGTCAGACGGACCGTACACTGCCGACGGACGGATGATATTGTACCCTATGTCATATCGCCGTGCGTACGTTTTCACCAGCACTTCGCCGGCCAGCTTCATTCCACCGTAGATATCCTTCGGCTGCTTGGGGGCGTCTTCGGGTATGGGATCCTGAACGAAATCGCCGTACACCATCGACGAAGAAGTGAACACGAATTTGGAAACGAAATCAACATCCCGGAGGACTTCCAGCAGGTTCACCGTTCCCTGGATAATGGTGTAGAATGCCTCCTCACTGTCTTTGATGGCGAGATTAGCGAGGGGGAGGGCCGCGAGATGGATGATAATGTCGGGCTTCACGTCCAGGAGAGTTCGTCTCAGGTTGTCTTTGTTCAGCGTGTTTCCCCTGATGGTCGTACAACCCTGCAGGAGGTTTTGCAGGCGATACTCCATATGATTGACATACGAGTGATCGATGGGGATGAGGTATTGGCTCAGCCTGTCGAATACGATCACTTCATAACCCTTTTCGACGAGCTGCGCTACCACGTGCGATCCGACGAAGCCGGCGCCTCCGGTGACAAAGACACGTTTCATGTTTGACTCCTCATAATATTCGAGCAGTATCGTGTTTTGATGTCAGGTACTGTGTGTATCTTCTGGGTTTGCGGCGGGGGTCCGGGGCTGACCCGGTCTGTTGCCCCCATGAGAGAAATACGTCTGCTATGTTGGATATGCTTGGCGGTATCGTGATTCAATTGGTGTCGGTGAGTCGGATTGTAAGATTTTAGGGCATGGGTGAGGGGCGTTACCCTACGGAAAATTGGCAGGCGCGGAGGGGAAGCTGTAGGATGAAGAACACACCCCGTCCCTGGGCCACTGGTGGCCCCGGGGACGCGGTGTGTTTCCTGAGAGGCAGGTATTCGGTTGCTACCGTGTCTGCCTCTCAGAAGTCTACTCGCGAAGCCTTCAATCGTAAGGGCCGTCAAACCTGCTGCCCATGCCGGGGCCGTACAGCAATGCGTTGACAAACAACTGCCGGCTGCCGTAGAAATATGCCCGCATGTCCGGGTCGTCCGCGAATAGGATGATCTGGCCTTTGCCCTTTCGCTCCCGTGTGGTGTAGGCCGTATTCGCCCAGCGCTGACGGGCTTCCGGCCAGAGGAGGCCGGAGAAGCGAAGGTCGTTGACATCAGCAAAGCGAGCCGTGGTTTTCACCGGGCCTTTGGCCATGAATACGTTTTGCGAGTACACCATCACCGGCACCGACTCTCCCATACCAAACGCCAGCCAGTCTTCGGTGTCGAGCGTGGCCTTCATAATGACGCCGCGGGGATGGAACTTGCGTGCCCACTCGTCGGCTTCTTTCGTCTTTTCAAGACCGGGGTTTGAGACCTTCTCTTCCTCTTTCCCCTCGACCGCAACTTTGTCGGGGTGATAGATGGCCATCGTATCAATGACCGGAGCCTCGGCCTGGCGCTCGCGGCTTACTCCGAGGTCATACTCGGCCAGCTTGTCGAGTACCTGTCGTCGCAAGCGAACCTGTGAAATCCC
Organism: uncultured candidate division Zixibacteria bacterium; assembly: GCA_963664195.1. Taxonomy (GTDB): domain Bacteria; phylum Zixibacteria; class MSB-5A5; order GN15; family FEB-12. The sequence continues at coordinate 1,139,303 of OY760907.1, read as the reverse complement.
CCTGGCCGAGTCTGTCGCCCAGACCGCGGAATTCCCCATGCAGATCAGCGTGCCGCCGTCTTCGACGAATTCCTTGATCTTTGCTCCACCCCCTTCACCGATGTGGGTGAAAAACGGTCCCCAGCTTGAGGGCGCTACCAGCACGTTGTACTGGCTCAGATCAATCTCGTGAAGCCAATCCAGATTGACCAGCGAGTGCGGAATCTCCAATTCCTGATCCATAGCATACCACAGTGCTCCGAACGATGTGTAGTCTATGCCGTTGCCGGCGAGAATGCCAACTTTTGGTTTGCGAAGCAGCCGGAAAGTCGGTGCACCGAGCAATGATCCCTGGCTTGAGTTGCCCGAGTTGACGCCGAAGATGTCGAGACCGATTTCACTCGCCAGGTTTGCCAGTGTCTGAGGCATATCGTCCCGATTACCGCGCTTGAGCAGTACCAGCGATCCGGGTACGAACTGACGGCCCTCGATTGTAAACGCCTTCTCCGATGCCCTTACGATCAGATCATTCTGGAACAACTGCACGAGCATCCGGTTGGTTTTCTCGCCGACCATATCCACCACAAATCCGAACTGCGCTTCGGGATTGAACAGCTTCCCGCCGGACATCTCGACTTCGGTGACAGATTCTGTCGGAGCGGAGATTGTCGAGGTTGTTTGCCAGGCATCCATATCGTAGGCCAACGCTGGAGACCAGGCAGAGACTTCGTACATGCGCGTATCGTTATGTTTCTCAATCTCGCGACGTTCTTCTTTCAGGAAGTCAAGCGACAGTCTCGGATCGAACTCCAACACACCTTTGGCCAGCGCGCCCATCGGCTGAGCGGTGGATATGATGTAGGTGCCTTCGGGGAATGTTGCCTGGTCCTTTTTTGTACCGTGTGAATTCAAAGCAGAGGCCACTTTGAAATCGGCCGTCGCTCGACTTACCTCGATTCCCTGACCGGTCAGACTCTCGATGAACCGTTTCGTTTTCAACTCGTCCCGATCCGGCTTGAAGAGATAGGCGAGTTTGGTTTGACGCCCCTTGTCGACAATCTGCCTGCGAGTCTCGTAGTAATCCTTTAGGATCGCTCGCTTGTTTGCTACCAGCGTTGCGAGGTTGGCCAGCGATGACGTGAAGTGTTTGTTGACTGCCTCGTGGTACGACAGGAGATAATCATCCTGCTGCTTCACGAACTTGCCGTCGACTCCCGCCATTTCGTAGAGGATGCCAATGCCTCCGGAGTAGGTCGGCCAGGCTGAGGCGTAGCCCGGATACCATTGCTCATGCCATTCGCCGGTGTAGTAGGACCAGGCACGTTTGTCGAAGGCCGCGGCTTGATCGTCGGCGAACACCTTCATCCACTTCATATACTGATTCGGGATGTTGTGATTGATCGGCTCGCGCGGGGGAGAGAAGAGAAAGGTTGCGTTTGAACCCATCTCGTGACCGTCGACAACAATCTGCGGGTGCCACTTCGAGAGCGTGGCGACTCTGCTGACGGTCTCCTTCTGCCGAAGCAGAATCCAGTCGCGGTTGAGATCAAACAGGTAGTGATTGGCGCGTCCCCAGGGCCATACGCCGTTGTGCTGCATGGCATTCTGGTTGTAATTCGGTACCGCGCTCTGGTATGACTGGAGCATGGAAAGATACCGTTCACGGCCGTCGGGGTTCTGGCTCGGATCGACAATCACCACCACACTGTCAAGAATTGACATGGTAGCAGGATCGGTCCCGGCTGCGAGTTGATAGATGAGCTGGATTGCCGCGTCGACACCGGAAATCTCTTCACCGTGGACAGAGTATCCCAGCCAGGCCACCGCAGGGGTATTCGCAACCAGTTTATCGAGTTCGTCTGCAGTCAGCGGTTGTCTCGGGTCGGCCAGTTGATCGATCCATTTCCGGATTGTACCGAGCTTTTGGATATTCGCGGGAGAGGAGATGAATACATTGTAGAGGTCGCGGCCCTCGTAAGATTCGCCGTGTTTTTGAAGGCTCACGCGCTCGCAGGCCGTGTCCAATACCTTCAGGTATGCAACCATCTCAGCATAACGATGCGGCCATTGCCCGATCGCGTGTTCAAAGAAATTGTCTGGTTTAGGCACGGCATCATTGTACTGACCGTCGGGATAAAACGGTACGGTGTCAACCGACACGCCGGGTGAGTACGACGGATCAGACGCAGCAAAAGCTGCCGATGCGGTCAGAAGAATGAGCATTGCAACGGTAAGAATCGAACGAGACATTTCAGACTCCATGATATTGGTGTGCGAGATACCGATAATTAAAGGCGTGGCAGATTCGGTGTAAAGTCTAAAGGTGTGTTTTACCCGGTGTCAGAGAAAGGATGTGATCCTGCGATCAGGCTGTCGCTATGGTTTGATGATCCGTCGGTCTTGAAGCTCATCCTCGTCGGGGTGAAGCCGACTTTCGAATATCTTCAGGAGGATAGTAAACCCGGCGGCGATCATCGGACCGACCACCAGCCCCAGCAAACCGAACAATGAAATGCCGCCCATAATCGTGAAAAACAGCATCAGCGGGTGCAGGCTCGTTTTGCCGGAGATCATGAGCGGTCGAATGACGTTGTCGATTTGACTGACAACTACCGTCCCGACCAGAATCACTATCAGTCCTTTCACCCATGATCCGCCTATTATCAGGATTACTCCCGCCGGAATGTAGACAAACGACGCTCCCACTATCGGGATGATCGCCAGGAAGGCCATGATTGCGCCCCAGAACACCGGCGAGGATATCCCGACAGCTGCGAACAGAATGCCGCCAAGCAACCCCTGAAGCAGCGCAATCGCGACTCCGCCGTACATAGTAGCCTGAATGACATCGCGAAGCTGGATGAAAGCGCGGTTGATTTGCATCGGCGCCAGCGGCATCAGACGTTTGATCTTGCCGACCAGCTCCAGGCCGTCGGTGAAGAAGTAATACATCGCGAACAGCATCAGACCGAAGTAGAACACTGCCTTGGTAGCGTTGGCCACCAGCCAGGTTGTCTGACTTACGACGAGTTGTGACACACGGGTGATGGCATTTTTGGCCATTTCATCGAGACTGATTTTCTGAAGATCGAAATACGGGGTCAGCTTGTCCTTGACAGAGTCCATCCAGGGCAGGTCAAACGACAGGAGCTTGTCAAGCTGCCCGCTTTGGTACAATGCGTTCACCTGTGCGACGGCGTTGGCCGCTTCCTGAACGAGGGCAACAAAAAGGTACGTCACGGGGCCTATAATCAGCACCACAATCACCAGGCACACGATCAACGAGGCCAGCCCGCGACGTTTCACGCGCTTGAGAACTCTTTCGTACAGCGGGAAAAAAAGGATTGCAAAGACAGCCGCCCAGGCAATGGGGATAAAAAACGGTACGATGATCTGATAAAATAGATAGAATATGCCCGCTGAAATAAGAAAGAATAGTGAGATGAGGAAATATTCGCGTTTCATATTCGATTCGTTTCTTGCCTGTATCGATAATGTAAGATGGCTCAATGAGCGGCGCAACTAATTTGCCCATGCGATTGAGGTCGCGTCGGGCTACCGAAGCCCGACTCTTGGTAACGTACTGCAACACAACGCATTACGCGTCGTGTCGGCGTCGTGCGGTTGCCGCATACTTTTCATGTGATGCACCTCGTGCGCTTATGATGGGCACGCAAGGTCTCGATATCCGGTTGTGAGGGGCGATTCTGGTGCTCTGCTATGTGACAAACTTCTTCGTAATTCTATGAAAATCTTGGGGTTGGCCTATCAAGTATCGGCGAGAAAGGACGATGAGTTCCAGTATATGTTGATGTTGATAGGGAGAGCAAAAAATAGAGCCATGTTTTTGCTCGCAATTTTAACGACTCAAACAAGGAGTTGATATGGCTGCCAGAAAAACCAGAAGAAGCGTAAGTCGCGCCACGACTCGCAAAGTGACCCCGCGTCGTACCAGCAAGCGTGTTGCCTCCAAGGGCGGTAACGTTTGGACTCGCGAGGACGTAGCATTCATCCGCAAGTACTATCGGAACAACGAGACCTCCTGGGTTGCCAAGCAGCTCGGTCGTACCGTCTATTCCGTTCGGTACAAAGCGTGTGATCTGAACATTAAGAAAGCGACTCCTTCTGTTTGGAGAGGTAACACCGGCGTCACGAAAGCGACCCCGAAGCGCAACACCCCGAAGAAGACCACCTGGAAAGCCAGTTCCGGTCGCACTACCCGCACCGCTCGTCCGACGAAGAGCCGCAAGGTTGCTCGTCGTACCACGAAAAAGCGTCGCTAGTAATACCGACCGTACACAGTCTCATTCTTGAGGCTGCGGCGAATACAAACCCGACCCTGGAGACAGGGTTGGGTTTTTTTGTGGGGGGGCATGTATCGATCCCTCCGCCGCACCGCTTGCTGTGGGATTGGATTCCCACCCTAGACCCGACGCCCGCCCGCGCGACATCGTCATCCTTCAGGGTAGCGCTTAAGTTCTCCCTTCTCCTTGTCAAAGTACCTCTGCTCGACACTCAGAGTCTCAAAGTCTAGTGGGTGAGTTGCCTCTGGGTGATGCCATAAGACCGGCCTAACAGACTCAAGCGTACCCATATTGAGACCGGGCAAGAAAAGCAGACCACTCACATGAGCATTCCTTGCTTTGCCCGTTCGTGGGTTGGTCCACGCACCGTCCATTGTGCGGCGCGATTCTACCGCTATGAGTTCATCGCCAGAGAATGTGCAATCGTGTACCTCCTTGCCGCATAATGCATCCATTATTATGTCGTCGCGACATAAGATGCTGTCGCGAATCACTCCCACGGCGATAATGAAAGGAATTCCGAACTTGCCGTACTTCTTGCTTTTTATGAGAATGTTGTCTCTCATTGCACTATCCAGAGAGACTCTCTTAGCCCCTTGTGAAATCACGCCAAGATTTCTCGACTTGGCTGTCCTGTGATTTCTAGTCCCCTTGGCGGGCTTGGCCGTAAACACGATTTGCCATCTGCCCTGAGTGTACGGCCACTCCGGCAGGCTGTCGCTGTCTTCCGCCTCCCTGCAAACGGTGGCATAATCCAGTGCGCTGATTCTTCCTTGCAGAAATCTCGTAATGCTGCTCGTTTTGGGTTGCGTGTTTGCGTCTCTTGACTTGACAGTTACTGTAATCGTGAAATCCTTGGAATCGACCGCATCAATCGCAGCGTATATGTTGGCCAAGAATTTGTCTACCCTCTCTGAAACCTTATCATTATAGACCAGTACAGCCTCGGCAACTAGAACCGGTTCACCATCACGTGAGGCAAGAAACTCCGGTCGAGTCGTTACATTGGGCAACTCTGGGTGAGCTTGGGGCTCAAATCGGTTGGATATTAGCAGTTGGTGCAGGTATAGTTCCGTCAGTGCCGCGAAGTGGTGTTGATTCGCACTCGACCGAAAACGCTTTCTTAGATCCGCTGCAGCATTAGGATTCAGGTTGGTGTATTCTGAAAACCATTTCTCAGCGATCTCTCTGGCATCGATCAAGTACTCTCGATTGGATATGTTGACATAATCAAACTGACTTTCGCCGTACTCGGCCGGACCTGTATTCGTCCTCTCAATTGCATCAAAGAGCGTATTTGTCATAGTTATTCCTCCATATTAACGCAATATATGGGGATGTTGGGGGCGTCACAATCACACATTCGGATTGCGCGATCTGTGAGCATGGGCGATGATGCACCGAGCGAGGAAACGGGGAGACGCAACCGCGACGATGACAGAACCGTTCCGATGATCCCCCTTGCCCCTCCGCTCTAGGCGGCGTACCGAAGCTTCCTGCGAACACAAACCTCCTCTCTGGTGTTCAGAAGACAGACGTGATGTGCGTCGATAACACCAAAGGATCCCCATGCCGAAAATCTGTGCCGTAACAACGGCCGTTCCAGAATACTGCGTAACCCAGGATATGGCCGAGGGGTTTGCCCGCAGTCTCTTCAGCAACCACGTTGCCGACCTCGACAGACTCTTGCCGATATTCGTCAACAGCGGCATCGACAAACGATACCTCTCCGCGCCGTTGGATTGGTTCTGCGAGCCACACTCCCTTGAAGAGAAGAACCAACGGTACGTCGAGTCTGCCACCGAACTCTCCTGCAGAGCGGTCTCGCAGCTGATGGAGACGTGCAGTCTTAGACCGGGGGAAATTGACTATCTCATATTCGTCAACACGACTGGAATCGCCACGCCCTCAATCGACGCCCGCATTATCAACAAGCTCAATCTCCGCGACAGTATCCGGCGCACACCTATCTGGGGATTAGGCTGTGCCGGAGGGGCCGCCGGCATTTCACATGCCTTTCACTACGCGCTGGGGCATCCAGAGGAACGGATTGTCGTCGTAGCGGCGGAACTGTGCGGCTTGACATTTGTCGCCGACGATTTCTCTAAGTCCAATCTTGTTGCCTCGGCGCTTTTCGGTGAGGGGGCTGCCGCCGTTTTGATCACCGGCGACGATATCCCGGGGGAGGGGCTCGACATCCTGGCAACCAACAGCCGGTTCTATCCGGACTCGCTCGATGTCATGGGCTGGTCGGTAGTCAGCAAAGGGTTGCAGGTCGTCTTTGCTCAGCGGATTCCGAGGATAGTGAGAGAGACCTCCCGTGAGGACCTCACGGCTTTTCTTGGGCAGCACAGTCTATCCCTGGCCGACATTGAGGCATTTATCTTCCATCCGGGCGGAACGAAAGTGATCGAGGCCTACGAAGAGGCGCTAGCGCTGTCCGACGGTCAGTTGGCGCTTTCACGCGGTATTCTCCGCGATTACGGCAACATGTCTTCAGTCACCGTAATGTTTGTCCTGGAACGCTTCATGCAAGATCACAGGTCAGATGGTGGCGGTCATGGCCTCATCTCAGCTCTGGGACCCGGCTTCTGTTCGGAATCGGTGCTCCTGGGACTTTAGGCTGATAATTATGCTAAATCTACTGTCGGCCGGATCACTGGAGCATTTCCCCACAAAGGCAACTCGAGGCTGTCTGTTTTCGTGAAAAAGGGCGTACTGGGCCTGAAAAGGCCTCTTTGGCAGAGGATTGTCGGGTTCCGGGGGAGCCGTTCAGGATGTATTTCGTTCCAAACCGAGAATAAACTCGATGTTTGTTCGATTTTCCCGTATAAGAGCATAGATCAAGTGTTAACCAGTTGATCGTTTTTCAAGCCTTGTCCTGGCACTTCAATTCTTGACGAACCCTTAATATGTTAACTATGGCGCTATTGCGCGCCTGACCCACACTATCCGGTGTGCCAATAGAAACGAGCACTCGGACGAGTACAAAAGGAGATTTGTATGAAGATTTACGTAGGCAATCTGGCTGCCGACACAACCGAACTGCAACTTCGCGAGTCCTTTGAAAAATACGGCGAAGTGTCCTCGCTCAGCATTGTGAAGGATAAAGAGAGCAACAAGCCGAAAGGATTTGCATTCGTGGAGATGACCTCCGATGAGAATGCGAAGGAAGCGATCACCGGTTTGCACGGTTTTGATCTGATCGGCAACCTTCTCAAAGTGAATGAGGCCAACAAGCAGTAGGCCTGGATCAGTTGAAATACTGATTAGACGCATTGAATCGAAGGAGTCGCATCCCATTAAAGGCTCCTTCGGTGATTTTCCATCAGCGCGGCAAATCCCGCATTCCCAAGAAGAGGACGTCAGTAGTGTTAATTATTGCATGGATCATGCTCGGGCTTATCCCAAGTTTTCTGGCCGGCACCCTGGCCGCCCGCAACAGACAGACGGCTCGCGTGAGAGCCAGTCACTCAAATAGGAAATGAATACAAAGAACATGTTACGAAAGAAGAGAAACAGTTTTGGCGTTCTAGCGCGGATACGAGGTCTTCCGGAGAGAGCCGATGAACTTCGCCAGCGCCTGCTTGAATTGGTCAGTCTGACCAGAGTCGAGAGCGGTTGTCTGTCGTGCGAGATGATAGAGAATGGTTGCGACTCAACCGAATTCACTCTCATGGAGGAGTGGTCGAACGAGAAGGCACATACCAGGCACTTCAGCACCGAGCAGATCCAGAAAGCGATGAAGCTCTTTCCCGGCCTTCTCTCCGGTGAATTGGACCTTCGCAAGCACATGTTGCGACTGGATGCGGTCAGATATGGCACCAACAGCTACTGCCTGGCAGAGAGTTGATCTGAGACAAGCATTTGGGCCTGGAATCCAGTGAGGCCCCTGTTATATGAGTAAGAAAAACACCGACGAGAGGAAAATGATATGAACATTTACGTAGGCAATCTATCACCCAAGACCGAGGAATGCCAGATTCGGCGGGCATTCGAAATGTACGGCAGAGTTGACAAGATCAGCATCGGCGAAAAATCGCCCGACTGTAAGGTCGGCATCTTCGGTTTTGTGACAATGCCCTTTGACAATCAGGCATCGCGGGCCATCAAGGAACTCCACGGAAGGTCGTTGGGCGAGCACGCTCTGACGGTCAAGGAAAGCGGATTGAGTCTGTAGGGTGTCCTGAGTGATACTATGATTCTTAACCGCATCAACCCCTGAGTCGATCGCTGTTATGGTTCGGGCAGGGGTTCTGTACTACATCACCACAGCACCCTTCTCAATAAGCAGCTTCATCAGCACCGAGCGGTGACAACGATCCTCGTTTTCACAGTAGCAGCCAACCGAGAAATCTGTCTGATGTGAGAGCGCCGCCAGCAGCTCGAGAACGTGCGAAGCCTCGGGAGTTGACATCTCCTTGCGGTACTTCCTCTCGAACGTCGCCCACTCCCTGTCGGTGGTCACGGCGTTGCCGAGTTTCATTGTCTCGACACTTGGCGAAAGATTCGGCAACCAGACATCATAGAAATCTCTTGAGGAGAACTCCGTCTTTGGTACGCCTCTGGGAGGACGACGGACAGTGCCGATACGAAGTCCTTCGTTCTTGAGACGGTCGGTGCCGAGTCTTACGATATGGATAGCCATCGTGCCTGCCTACTCCACCTCGCGTTCTCTGATATGTTGCTTCAAGCCCTCAATGCTCCGTTCGATCCGATCAATTTTGCCCTCAATGGAGCGTTTCTCCACATAATCCTCTGTCTCAGATAGCGTGGCCTTGAGTTCGTCCTGCTCCTTACCGAGTTCATCGATTCGCTGTTGCAGTTTCTCAAGCGATTCCGCCTCGTCGGCTTTGTCGAACACGACCGCTTCGGGCAGCTCCGTTCCTTCGTCTTTGGAGACTCGAGTGGGGATAAATGCTCGCTTGGGGTCAAGTACCCGCTGATTCATGAAAGCCGGTGAAACGATCTCGATACCGGCTGCGTGCAGATGGTCAAGCATTTTTTTTCGAAGGCGTGACCGCACGGACAGGAGGCTCTTGACATCCTCGAGCAGACCGGCGGCGCGATAGGTGATGGAGAAATCACCTAGCTCCATCACGTGCACGAACGGTTCCTGGAGGCCCGTATCGGCAGCAGCTTCGAGCAGCGAGGTTTCGATTACGTCACGGGGAACATCATATCCGAGCGAGACTTCGGCAGATACGAGCGTCCCCGATGTCCGCACGACTTTCACCGCATTTGTCACGAGGTAGAGGTTGGGTAGTGTGGTGAGGTCGCGGTCTTCGGTTTGAATTTCGACATGAAACAGTCCGCGCTCCGACACACGACCGAAATGATCTCCTACGTGGACAAAATCTCCTGCCCGGAAGTTCTTAACGGCTCTCATCTGCAAGCCGGCCATCATGTTGCCCACAAACGTTGTCGCGGAAAGCGCAATCGCGGCGGAGAGAAGAATTCCCAGCAAGCTCAGCAATTGACCGGTCGTGGAGTCTTTCACCGGAAGTGTGAGTATTATGACTACCAGTCCAATCAGGAAGATTACAATCGAGAATATCTGGCTTCGAAAGGACTGCTTGGAGCCGCCGGAATTGCCTCGACTGAGGAGGGCACGGACAGCGACCATGACCAGCACGATGACGACCACCGCGACAGCAGTCGGAATGAAACCGACCAGTTTATCAAGAACGACTTGCAACCAACTCATGTGACAGCCTCAATATGAATTCGAGGTCTCGTGGCCGTGAAATGCATGCAACCCAAAGCACAACACGGTAACGGAATCAGGACGAATAATACTGTCAACAACAGGTGGGGGCAACAGAAGAACGGGCTGACCCTGGTACTGGAAGTATTGTCCAGGCGGCTCCGCAGGAGCCGCCTGGACCGCAATTGGAGTTTATTTGGCCATTTGCGAAGTTGGCTGAATGACGATATCGATACGACGATTCATCGCCCGCCCTTCGACGGTTTCGTTGGAGGCAATAGGAAGACTATCACCATAACCATCAGCATTCAGTAGCGACTTGTCCAGATTCATATTGGCCTCCAGGTAAGCCCTGACAGCCTCTGCTCGTTGCTGTGAAAGTGCGAGATTGGCTGCGTTGCCTCCGCGCGAATCGGTATGCCCCTGAACCCTAACCGCCCAGCCGGGAAATTGGCCTATCGATGCCTTGACCTTGGACAGCAGCCCAAAATGGCTGGGGTCGAGAGTGGACTTGCCCGACTCGAAACTCAATCCAATCAGACGAATGATGACATTGTTACCCTCGCGCAGAACTCGTGCCTCGCTTGGGGCATACGATCGTTCGACCGCAGTGAATCTCTCCCGTGACGCGGCATCGTCCTGCATTTGTCGGGCAAGAGACGTTTTCTCAGTGGCTGACATGCCCAGTTGTGTCTCGAGTTCGTCCACACGGACATCCAGAGTCGCAATCTCCTGCTGCTTTTCTGACAGACTCCGGGTGAGCCTGTCTTGAGATCCCTGCAACGCTACTATGCTCTCATTGATCTGTCTGGTCACCTTTCCCGTCCCCTCATCGAACCGGGGGGTCTCAAGGCCGAGTGTGGTCGCGGTCTTGCTCAGCGGCTCCTCAGCCTTCAGGGCGACTGCCTCAAAGTCCGCAGGGCTTTTCATTTTATGTACGATAGTGGCCAGATAGGTGGCATGCTTGATCTCGTAATTAGCCTCGCTTGCCAGACTGATCGGTGTGTCAGTATCGTACCTGTTCTGTGTCAGTTTGGTCTCCGCCTGCCGGGCCAAAGCCTCCGCTCTGGCAAAGGTCGCAGGCGAGTATGCGGGAACATCGTTTTTCCTGGCAGTTTCCAACATACTCCAAGTTTTGGACAGATGTTTGGATTTGATCGCCTCAAGTTCCGTCCTCCTGTACATGTCTGAAATCTCACCCGAGCTCTTCTGCGCCGATTTGACGTCCCCGTCTTCAAGCTTTACGGTGGCGTCCGCAAGCTCCTTTTCAGCCTCCGTCCAACTCTTGGTCGCGTGCTTCGACGATTCCGCCGTCACAGCCTTTTCGCGCGCCTTCAGGGTTTCAGCAAAAGTCAGGTTGGCCTGCTTCGTGGCATTTGTTGACTCCCGGAAGAGCGTCACGGTTTCTCCGAGTTTTTTTCGGATGTCTTCAAGGTTGTTTCCCCGTTCGTAATCCCTTGTTGCTTCGGCATATAGCTTCATGGCCTTGCCGAATGTCTTGGGGGTGAGTAATTCGGCGTTGGCCTGTTTGGCACTCGCCATCGCCGCATCGACGTCTCTGAAGAGACTGGCCTTCACGTCACTTGACTGCGCGAAGGCTAATGTCGTACAGCACAGTACCACTAAACTCACCACCAGCATTCTGAACAACACGATGGAATTTCTCATATTCGCCTCTTTTCCCAGGTCACTGGGTTACATTTGCATTGCGGCACACTGCAGAGGGACGGGTTCATTCCATTGCCGCCCTTGCCCGAAAACCGCCATAACAGTTTCTTGCTCTTAAAACTACATATTTAGAACTCAGGGTATTACACCTATAGAAGCCGTCTTGACGGCGATTTGTTCCTTCAGAGGCAAGAATGGCATCATCTTATCGAAGAAGGGCTGAATATCTAGTCAGATTCTGACGTTTTGTGTCGGATGTTCGGGCTGGGGAATTTATGGCACCAGAGACTCCTGAGTTGGGCTGACTCGTGGATTTGGTTCCGGCCTTGTGCATCGGAGACGAAAATGTCCAGCAGACAGGCCGCCGGACCCGGGGCCTACTCCTCCGGTCCCGGCGGGACGACAGCCGAATCCACGACCGGCGGCGTTTCGTAGTACAGCGAGTCTTCGTACTCTTCCCAGTACAGGTCCTCGTCGTAGAAAACGTCCATCGGCTGTATCAGTACCGCCAGCGTATGTTCTTCCCGAAGAACCGTGACCGTGGCGCCGCCTTCATCCATCCCCGCCAGGATTTTCTGGATCATGTCTTTGTGGCTCCTTACGCGGGAACCGTCGACACTCCGAATCACGTCTTCCTCGCGCAATCCGCAGGCATAAGCCAGACGGGAGTAGTCGATCTTGTCCACCACGAGTTGACCGGAATTGCCAAACTTGACAGAAAAACCGAGTTGTCCCTTTAGCGGGACATCCTCGACATATACGCGTTTTCGCGTGTCCTGATCATTCGTCTGTCGTCGCGGCGGACGGGTCATACTGACGAGATTCGAAGCGTAGGGTTCCTCAACCACCCACTGGGCCAGCGGACGGTCAGCAGTCAAAATCCACTCTGAGAGCAGGTATTCCTCGAACACCTGCCGTCCGGGATGACGCTGTTTCCAGAATGCTGATTGGTAGGCATCGAAAGTCGAATCCAACCCCAACACCTGTTGCGAGGTAACCAGCGCCAGAAGCATGGCGAGATTGTCGCGACGGTACACTCCGGGGCGCATGAGCGGGTGTCCGGCCATGGATCTCATGAACGGATCTTCGGAGCGTTCGACCTGATTGAGCATCCGGTGTGCCAGTTGGTAGATCAGGTCCAGGTGCAGTTTGCTCCCCTGCGGGGGAGCCTCGCTGACCGCTCCCTGACGTATGCCGCCCAGTGGAATGACGGCCGGGTCTCCGCTGCCCACGGTTGGGTAGTAACGAACGAGGTAGATATCAAATCGGCCCTCGACCCATTCGATCCCGGACAGCTCGGACAAAACGAGCAATACGCTGTCGCCGTGGTTCTGCCAGAAATCGACAAAGCTGCTGTCGTTGCGTCGAACCCAGCGCATATCGCCGTAAGACGAGGCGTTCTTGTAATAGCCGGGGTAAAGGCTGTTTTGGAAGGAAATCGCGTTGTCATTGAGCCTGACAGTTGGTACGTCGTAGGTAGTATGAGGCAGTACCGTGTCCGGAACAGTCGCTTCATCTTCGAGGAACTGGCCATCAGCAGAGGCAGCCGCCAGCATCAGTATCGTTATAGCAATAATAGTCTTTTTCATATCGGTGCAATTAACACTGCAGGGTCTCTCAAATCAACCTCAAACAGGCACAGTGGTTTCTGTCTTGTGCAACAGGTGGAGCCGTCGGACGAGGACACACAGCATCGCAGTTGTCCAACGGTACGGATAAGGGGTCAATCCTTGCGGTGTCGGGTGGCCCCTTCAAATCAGATGTTGTAGTCGCTGCCCGGCTTGGTATCCTCGCTGTCCGGTTTGCTGTCGTTCGGTCCCGAATCAGGCCGTGGCGGCTGCGATGACGGCGGATCGGAGGACGGCGGACTCGACGGGGTAGTCCCCTGGGGAGCGGGTCCCTGAGGGGAGCTAGGCCCCTGTGGGGAGCTAGGCCCCTGTGGGGCTCCGGGATAGTAGACATCGCCTCTTCCGGAAGGCCTCGGCTGTTGGGGTTCCACAAGCTGGAAATAGAACTGTACGTACATCGAATTGAAAAACGTACCGGTATATCCGCCCAGAACGAGTGAAACCGGCAGTCCGATTATCAGGGCCAGGATAACGGCGGCAGCAACGCTGCCGGTCATAGCGCCCACTATCAGGCCAATCGGCAGAAACGCCATGACTGCCACGATTCCACATACTATCGAGAAGGCTATAATCAAGCCGATCAGGATGAGCGACATCATGACGCAATTGCCGACATTCTGCTTCAACAGATTGAACCCTTCTGCGATGGCGTCGCCAATGGTACCGTTGCGGGCGACCAGGGCCACCTCGGCCAGGCCGAAGGTGTGGTACAGCGTGAATCCGACTACAATCGCCGCCGGAATTGTCAACAACAGGGTGAACGGGGTCAACATATATAATATGACGGCTACTCCAAAAATCGTGATACCGCATATCATCTGGATGAGCGTCAGGCCAACAAACTGCCAGAAGAAGTCTACACCCCTTGAGAACGACGAGCTGAATCGATAGCTGCCGCCGCGCGTGATCTTGTTGACTGCATCGACCATGGCCGGCATGGCCAAATTGTAGCAGATAAAGAACAGGAGACCCAGGAAGAGGAGCAACAGGACAACGCCAACCGCCAGACCGGCGAGCATTTCCTCCGGCATGTTTTGCAGCCAATCAAGATCGGCGCCGTTGCCGAAACCGCTCCATGTGCCGGTGTCGAAACCTCCGCTATTGGGCATGTTGAAATTGAAGTTGTTGCCGCCGGCCGTAGCAAACAAGCCGAATATCCACAATGACTTGTACCGCCAGGCAATCTCGAAAGAGCGCCTGATCATGCCGCCAAAATCTATCCCCATGCGTACCTCCAGATATCTGCCTTGACTGCAATATAGCGGCAGATCGTCCGTGGGTGCAACTTAGTAATCGATGAACTCAGGTGTTAGTGCCAGGATGAAGTGTGCGCGTTAGGGCAATAATGGAAGAGAGGGCTGCGTTCCATCCACCCCAGGACATGCAGACCCTCTTCAATCCTACCGCGTTTTACTTCTGGTACGACGATCTCCGACATAAGTTGCCGCCGCGTGATGTCGTTGAAAAAGCGGCCAGGCTCACAACTTCCCGACCGCTCTTATTCAGACCAGACCTCCCTCTGAACGAACAGATGGGAAAACGGGAGAATCCCACCGGTTTGTTGCTTGCCCCGGCCTGTCGTACGTATTACCTATCAACAGGTCACTCTATTCAGCAAATTCGCTCGAAATATCCTCTTTTTTTGGGAGACTGTACATGGGCCGACGTTATATCCCTTCTGTCTGGGTGCTCACTTTCTGTGTGCTTCTGCAAGTATCCTGTTCCCATGAAACTCCAGAGGCCGACAACTCCGCCAACGATCAAGCCGAGTCAGCGGTCGTTCAGCCGGTCGACAGCGTGACTATCGAGTTGGCAGGAATCGACTCTACAAGCGTTTTCGAGCTACTTCAGGTAAGTCACAGAGTGGAATACCGCAACTCCGCGATGGGCGTTTTCGTAACTTCTATAGACGCTGTAGAGGGCGGTTCGTCCTATTACTGGGTGTATTCGGTCAATGACAGTATGGGCCAGATAGCCGCCGATGATTACGTAACCGCCGAGGGCGACCGCGTGAAATGGCACTTCCGCAAGTCCTCGCAATAAGAATGGCAGCGATGTGAAACAGACACGTTCACGGGTTGGCCTAATCCTGCTGACGTGCGCAGTGGTAATGACCGGGTGCATTAACAGGTACACCCGTGCGTTTTTTCTGCCGGACACGGTCCCAGACAGCTTGCCCTACTTGAATGATAAGGCCGTGACTAACCGGTTGCCGGAACCGTTCGGGCCGTGGCAGGTCGAGATTGCCATGGTGTCGGTGTTCCAATCTTCAGACTACGATCGAGTGCAATCAAACGAATACAACGTTGACATCCGGTTTCGTCTCCCGCGCGATTCTGTTCGCAACCTGTACGGTATGCCGATGCAGACTGATACGATTCCGCGCTTCGTTCACGTGGATACGTTGAATGTGGTTTGCCAACCCTCTGGAAAGAGCCTTGTCGTACCCGCAAAACAGCAGCGTTCGAGACACGATCGCGGAGTAGGCTTCCATGTGGCCGGCATTCCAAAAGACGACGATGCTGTGACTCTCACTTTCACGGCCCGGATGATTGATCTCGACGGTGCCGAGACCTACCGGCGTGAGTACGAGTGCAGCCTCGTCAAATTCGAGGAGAAACGGCAGACAATCCTGAGCGACGATTGAGACATGGCCCCGCGTCGGAGGATGAAGAGAGAAGCGAGTTCACTATGCGCTACGTAGAATTTCGAGACGTTATCGAAACCGAACTGAAACGCAACCGCGACGGTCTCACCTGGGCGGAACTTCGCGACAGGTTGAGCCTGCCGTATGACCGACCGTGCCCGACGTGGGTAGCCAAACTCGAGGACGAGATCAACCTGACCCGCACCCGCGAAGGCGGAAGGGCATTTGTCTGGAGAGTGGGGTAGGGGGGCTCCTTACCTCAACAACAGCATCTTCTTCGTCTCGGCGACGACACCGTTCAACATGATTCTATAGAAGTACACTCCGGAATCAACTCCGTCGGCATCCCATGCAACCTCATGTTCGCCGGGCGGCATCGTGTCATTGGCCAGTGTGTCCACAAGTTTGCCCTCAACGTTGTAGACGAGGATCTGCACAAGCGCTGTGTCAGGCAAGTGGTAGCGCATACTGGTTGTTGGTGAGAACGGGTTGGGATACGCCAACTCCATCCATCTACGGAGCATCCCCGGATAAGTGCCTAGCAAGGTGTGAGCACCTCGCCTGCGCGCCATCAGCGAGTCTGAAGCTGGATCGCGAACCATGAGAACATAGCCGAAATCCAACGGGAGTCTGTCCGGGATTGTGCCCTTCGACTCTGCTTCCAGTGCCGGACCAGACAGATAGTGCTCACCTTGAGGATAGTATTTCGCAGGTTGATGTAACAGCACGAATGGGATTGTGTCGACCTTTCGATTAGCCGTCACGACTAGTGAATCTATTCTCAGCTCAGGGATCAGATCGTACCGGGGCGGATTATCGCCTTTGAAGGCATAGTGTGACTCAAGCACAATCCGCACGGGGCTTTCGGTGTATGAGGTGTCCTCGTCTTGTGATTGGCTCTCAACAACGCGAGCCGTTACAAACCAATTACCGATCTGGTCGGTCGGCAACCCGTGTTTGAAATCGGTCTGGTACTGCTCAACTGTCGGTTTGAAGGTCGCGCATCCGGCTACGAGAAGAGCCACCAGCAGGCATATCACCGCGTTTCTATAGAGATTCATGCATATTTTCCCCGGTCCGAGTTTTGCGTCCCGATATTCTCCCATGTTGGTTGCGGGCGCTGTTTCCTTATACAGTAATAGGGGCGGTCGGGTCCATGTCGGGCGTCTCGTCCGCCTGCGGCGGACTCTCCTTACAGTCAGGCCCGAAGACGGGCCTGACCTACGCAGACCGAGCCCACCTTTGCCCCCCCCTTTTCCTCTTTCATTTCAACTCCCAAACCGTATATTCTCCCCATGGCTGACACCCTCAAAAGAATCGAAAACGGCGAATTCTTCCTCATTGCAGGACCGTGCGTCATCGAATCCGAATCGATCTGCACACAAATCGCCGACAAACTCACCGCCCTGACCGACAAACTCGGTATACCGTACGTCTTCAAAGCCTCCTTCCAGAAGGCCAACCGTACCTCCGCCGGATCGTACACGGGTCCCGGTCGCAAGGCGGGTCTGACCGTGCTCAGGAAGATCAAAGAAGAGTTCAACGTTCCCATATTGACCGATATTCACGAGACCGACCAGGTCGACGAAGTCGCCGAGGTGGCCGATATCCTCCAGATTCCCGCCTTCCTCTGCCGACAGACTGACCTTCTCGCCAAAGCCGGCGCCACCGGCAAATGGGTGAACATCAAGAAGGGACAGTTTCTCGCCCCTGAAGATATGGGAAAAGCTGCCGAAAAGACCCAGACCGACAAAGTCATGCTCACCGAACGCGGCACGTTTTTCGGCTATCGTTCACTCGTAGTCGATTTCCGCTCGCTCTTGATAATGAAGCGCACCGGGCATCCGGTTGTCTTCGATGCCACCCACTCTCTGCAACTTCCGGGCGGCGGCGACGGTGTCTCGCTCGGCCAGCCGGAGTTCATTCTGCCGATGGCCCGTGCGGCCGCGGCTGTTGGGATCGACGGCCTTTTTGTGGAGACACATCCCAACCCGAGCGAGGGGCTTTCCGACGCAGCCGCGATGCTGCCCTTGTCGGAGATGGAAAGGCTGCTCGATGCGGTCCTGAAAATCAGGGAGGCGGATAAGTAAACCGATATGGCCAAACTGACCAAAGACGAACTGCTCAGAAAATTCCGCGAGATCAAACTGATCGCGTTTGATGTCGACGGCGTCCTGACCGACGACAGCATCTTTTTCGGCCCCGACGGGTTCGAGGCGAAGAAGTTTAACATCTCCGACGGCCTGTATATGGTCCTCGCGATGCGCAACGGTCTCGAACTGGCGATCATCTCCGGACGTTACTCCGCCGCCACCGATACACGCATGAAAGACCTTGGTGTCAGACACGTCATGCAGGGCAAGAAAGACAAAGTCGAAATGGCCCGTCCGGTGCTCAAAGGGCTGGGGCTTGAGTTCTCGCAGATGGCCTTTGTCGGCAACGAGATTCTGGACATCAAACTTGCCCGTCAGTGCGGTCTGTCGATTGCAGTCGCTGACTCGGCGAAGGAACTGATCGATGCGGTCGACTACGTGACGGCCAAGGACGGCGGCAAGGGTGCGGTACGCGAAGTTCTGGAACTGTATTTTGAAGCCGTCGGAATAAACCCAACGGAACTGGTGCCGTGAGCGATTCGCAAAAACATGCCAGGGAAGTAATGCGGGTTGAGGCTGAGGCCATCACCGCCATGGCCGATCGGCTTGACGAGCATTTTGATTTTGCCGTTGAGATGATACTGCATTGCACCGGCCGCGTGATTGTTACCGGCATGGGTAAATCGGGTCATGTCGCACGTAAGATTGTCGCGACTTTCAACTCCACCGGCACCTCTGCATTTTTCCTGCATCCGGCCGAGGCGCTCCACGGCGACCTTGGGCTTATTCAGCCAAACGATATCCTGATGGCGCTCTCCAAGTCCGGGCAGATCAACGAACTGGGCGAGATCATCGCCACCGCCCGACGGCTGGGCGTCAAGATCATCGTGCTCGGCGGTACGGTCGAATCGGATCTGTTCCGTCGTGCCGACATTGCGCTTGACTGCTCGGTTGCCAAGGAAGCCTGTCCGAACAATCTGGTGCCGACCTCGTCCTCTACCGCCGCGCTGGTAATGGGGGATGCGATTGCAGTAGCATTGTTGCGTGCACGTAACTTCTCTGCCGAAGATTTCGCCACTTTGCACCCGGGTGGATTTCTCGGTCGACGGCTGGTCAAGCGTGTTTCCGATGTACACCACACAGGCGATGAAGTCCCGCTCGTGTCGGCGGATACAACTCTTTCCGAGATGATGCTCGTAATGACCGCCAAACGGCTCGGTTGCGCCCTGCTGCAGAACGATGACGGGACTATCGGTGGCATCTTCACCGACGGTGATCTTCGCAGACTCTGGGAGAAAGTCCTCGACAGGGATTTGATCAAGATGACTGCCAACGATGTCATGATTCGCGGATCAAAAGCCATCAGTCAGGACGAAATCCTGGATGCCGCTCTGGCACTGATGGAGAAGCACGCCATCACGCAGCTTCCGACCGTCGATGATGAGAACAAGCTGGTTGGTGTTATCCATTTGCATGACATTCTCAAATCCAAACTCGTCTGACGGTGTAGAAGAGCGTGAAGTAATGCGCGCGTTCCCCGGATTAGGAGTCGGCTGACATGTTTGAATTCTCCAACCTGATGCTTTTCATCGGTGCCGCTGTGGCGCTTAACCTGACGCCCGGTCCCGATATGCTGTACTGTGCCACTCGCGCGGTCGGCCAGGGACGTGCAGCGGGAATCATCTCGGGGCTGGCGATAGGGACTGGCGGACTGCTGCACACGGTTTTTGCGGCGATGGGCCTGTCGGCGCTGCTGATGTTCTCGGCGACAGCGTTCACGATAGTCAAATACGCAGGCGCTGCTTACCTGGTCTATCTGGGCGTCCGGACTGTTATGTCCCGAGGCGGAGCTTCCTCTCCGAAGCGGCTTGCCCACGCATCGCTTTCGAGAATCTTCTTTCAGGGTGTCGTTACGAGTATTCTTAATCCGAAAGTAGCTTTGTTCTTCCTGTCGTTTCTGCCGCAGTTTGTTGACCCGTCGCGAGGATCAGTCGCCCTGCAGGTCTTGATACTCGGCGTCATCATCACCTGCACCGGCACGACTGTCAACGTCTCAGTCGGCCTGCTTTTCGGGCAGATAGGCGGATGGCTGGATCGGCGACCGACATTCTGGAAATTCCAGCGCTGGGTCACCGGGTCGGTGTTCGTGGCACTGGGAGCGTCGCTGGCCCTTCCCGATCGGAACTGATAGACGATGAAACTTCGCAAGCGAATCAAGAGGACGCTCGTGGTGGCGCTGACCCGGACGGTGATCCGGCTGTTCAACGCCGTCCCGCGCAGACTTGCCATTTATATCGGAGAATGGGTCGGTCTTGCCGTCTGGAAACTCTCCGGCAAAGATCAATACAAGACCATCCGGCACCTGTCGCTCGCTTATGGTGATCGCCTAACGATGCGTGAGAGGGAATCAATCGGGCGAAGTTTCTTCATTAATATGGGCGGAAATCTCGCCGATGTCTTCCGGTTCAAAAAACACTTTTTCAATGAGATCAAGCCGCTGGTGACAGTCGACGGGGTGGAGCACTTGAAGGCCGCGTTCGGCAGTGGCAAAGGCGTCATCGGCATAACAGGGCATATAGGGAATTTCGAACTGCTGGCTGCGTATATGAACAGCGAAGGGTATGAGACAGCGGTGGTGGGGCGTGAAATCTACGACAAACGACTCGACAAGATTCTAGTGGAGAATCGCGAGGCGGTCGGGTTGAAGAATATCTCGACCACGGACTCGCCCAAGAAGATCCTGAGCTGGCTGAAACAGGGCAAAGGGCTGGGCGTTTTGATCGACACCGACTCCCATCGCGTGCGCGGTACGTTCATCCCGGCCTTTGGACGCTGGTCCAATACCCCCATCGGGCAGACGATTCTTGGTCTGAAGACCGGCGCTCATTTCCTTCCGGTGGCTTGCCTGCGGACTGAGGACCATCAGTACCGGATCATCGTTAAGCCGCCGATCGAGATTGAATCGAGCGGTGATTTCGATACCGACGTCTACAACGTCACGTTGGCCTGCACGCGTGAACTTGAGAAGATCATCGACGAGCACCGTGACCAGTGGATCTGGCTGCACAATCGCTGGCGCACGCGGAGGCAGAATCCTCTCGATTGAACGGAGTACTCTCGTGCGTGGCACACGATAGTGTGCCCGTTGAAACACTGGTGATTTCGTGGATGGGGTCAGGATTCGTAGCGCAGGTCTGTCTTCAGA
This sequence comes from uncultured candidate division Zixibacteria bacterium, assembly GCA_963664195.1. Classification (GTDB taxonomy): domain Bacteria; phylum Zixibacteria; class MSB-5A5; order GN15; family FEB-12. The sequence continues at coordinate 1,118,072 of OY760907.1, read as the reverse complement.
CCTGCGAGGATTATTGCAGACCAGGACCTTCTCTTCGCCTCAACGAAACACCGAAACAACTTTGTGGGAGGATAGGCTGGGGCAGACGAGGGCGTCTGCCGCCCACAATAACAGGTCCTCGTGGACCCTTGGGAACGACGTATAGGCCTTGACAAATCGATATATTGTGCCATCTTGTCTCGCCGATATACAGTATAAGGATACGCAACGAGGAGCTATGGCCACAAAGATATTGACAGCCCTGATGCTACTGATGCTCGCCCTTGTCGGGTGCAGCGACAGAACCGTCTCCGACAACGGACGGGCGGGTGCAGTCGATAGTCTGGGCAGGCCGGACTCGGAGATCAGCGGTGCCACCATGTATCTGTACACGCGCGGCGAGAAGACCACAGAAATTCGTGCCGATCGAATCGTACGGTTTGTGGAGATCGATTCGACCATGGGTTACGTCCTCGACGTGGACTTTCTGGACAGCCTTGGCGAGATAACCTCCACGCTGGTGGGCGATTCCGGGATCATTCGTGAGGGCAGCGAGTACATGGAAGTCTATGGCCACGTGGTGGTTGATACACGAGACAGCATACGCCTCGATACCGATTATCTGATTTGGGATCCTAAGATCGACAAGATTCATACCGACGCTTTTGTCACGATCACCATGCCCGGGCGTACCGTCTCCGGATGGGGGCTGCTGGCTCCCCGCGACCTGTCCCGCTTCCGTATTCTTAGTCAAATATCCGGAGATATTGCTGATCCGGAAGTTGTCCCGGAGTAGCATCGCAACTTTCTTGTTCGATGACCGGTCGAATAAGTACCCCAATCAACGGGTATAATGACAGAATGCCAACGGTATGTCCTGGACTGAAGAAAGGTCGACTATGCAACAGCCTCAACCACAAGTGAAATATCGCGATATGATCCTGCAGATCATCTTGATGATCGTCACTTTCGGTTTCTATTCCATATACTGGTTTTATCAGACCTGCGTGGAAATGGAGCAGTTGTCAGGTGATTACCGCGTGGACCCTGCTATTCTGACTATTCTTTTGTTCATTCCTTTCGCCGGCTTGTACTCTATGTACCGGCACGGCGAGATGTATGAGCAGATCAGCCCGGATCGTTTCAATCGCTGGATTCTCTGGCTGCTGTGGATTTTCTTCTCGCCGGCCGTGTGGCTGATCGTGCAGTCCGAGTTGAACAAGCGCTCGACGTACAGATAAGAGTTACTTTCTACTAATAGTGTCCGTGCGCGGCACACGACAGTGTGCCCGGTGATAAGCCGATATTCGGAGTTGGACCGAACGAAAACGCACGGCGGCGGCCATACTCTGCAACCCCCTGTATCACATCCTATTACGATTTTTCTAATATCGTAACGATATTTCTGGTTGATTTGTAACAACTTTGGTCGTTTATTTTATCTCCGGTATCCGGAAAGCCCTCCCGTATAACATCCGATGTTTTTCGGCCACCACGTAAGGACGGAATCCTATGACTTCAGGTGAAAGGAAGCGCGTGGAAAACAGATTTACCCAGATGGATTGTTTTGTTCTGGCCGGGGGAAAAAGCAACGCTGCCGAGGATTTCCAGAGAGAGGGAGATTACACTCGTATCGAAAAGGGGTATCGTCGCTACGCCGCCGTTTTCGAGAAGGTGACGCTGGTCCTCAAAGAGGAGCAGGCCACCGAACGATACTTGAATTACCCGCACATTTGTGACGACGAACCGACCCATGGAGCCGTGGCAGGCATCAGGGCGGCTCTCTCCAAGTCGGACTCAGAGGCCGTGTTTATCGGCTCGACCGACATCACCGAGTTTCCGCTGGAACTGGCGGTCGATCTGGTGAGGCGGTACGACGGCGAGATGTTTCTCGGTTACAACGATCATCAGAAAGGTCCCGACACTGTGCAGCCGTTGTTTGGTATCTACAGCAAGAAGCTGGCCGCGCGGCTTTTGAAAGCAGGTCAGTCGACCGAAGAGCTGGCTGAGCTGATTCGCGATGAAGGCAGGCTTATGCCGTTGCCGGGCGATACACCGGCTGACCAGACTGGCCTTCGGTAAACGGCATTGCGGCTCGCCCGTAATGCGGGATTGCTTTCCCGTCCGTTTGGCGTATATTCCCCCGCACAGGGGAGTAGTATTGCCAATGGGTAAGGTTAACAGTTTCTTTGAATTCTCGGCCGGGCAGGTTCGCTTTCTTATTGTCTCCTGCGCCGCAGCAGTCCTGCTGGCGTTGGTGTTTTTCATTCAATCCTGGACCACCCCCACTCAAGATGCAATATCGCTTCCCGTCATTGTCGGCGAGGCAGAGCAACCCGTCACCGGTGTCTTCACGCTTGATCCCAACACGGCTCCGGCCGACTCGCTGGAGTTGCTCGACGGTATCGGCAGAAAACTGGCCGACAGGATTGTCGCCTATCGCCAGCACGACCGGTTTGAGGAAGAAATCGACATCACCAATGTTCACGGTATCGGCCCTAAACTGTACGAGCGAATACGGCCGTTTTTGAAAGTGAATCGTCGTTGAGTATCATCCATCATACAGGCATTGATTACCACTCCGGACTCACGTACACCGCCGTGGTAGAGGACGTTTCCGGGCGACTGATAATCAAGTCGCTGACTTGCCGTGGCGCAGAAGAATCTGCCGATCCTCAACTCGAATGTGAGAACCTGACTCTCGCTGTGCCGGATAATCAGGCGGTAGTCAAACGTCTTCGTCTGAACGGAAACCACCAATCCGATTTCCGTACGCGCCTGTCGTTCGAACTGGCCCAATCGTCGCTCGAAGACGAACAACTGTTCCAGTTCGATTTCCACGCGGTCGAAGAACAAAACCGGTACCTTGGGCTGGTGTACCGTCGCGAGCTGCTTGCCCGTCTCAAACAATCCTGCGGCGTGGATGACCTGTCGGTTGAGTACCGGCTTCGCTCCATCGCTCTCGGCAGGGGATACCTTGCGTTCTGTCGGCAGGAGGAGGGAGATCTGCTTTGCCTGGCAGACCTGACTTCAGACGGCGTCTCGATGTGCCTGGTGCACCGTCAGCGGCTGATCGATGTCGCCTTTTTGCCTTGTGTCGGGCAGGGTATTGCGGCGACGGAGGAAAAGGGACGTCTGGCGATTGATCTGAAGACCGTGGTCAATTTCCGTCTCGCCGCGCTCCTCGATCACGGTGTCAGTCTGCCTCTGTCCGGGCTGGTCTTTTCCGGCAACGGGATTGACTCACAGTTCTGCGAGACGCTCGAGAAATACTTCCATGTTGACGTAACGCCTCCCCGGATTCACGACGGTTATCTCGGTTCTCTGGCCGGGACGGCACCTGTTGAGGATCCGATCCGTTTTCTGGTCGCGCTGGGTCTGGCCGCCGGTTAGTCCAATAGTTTCTTGCCAATAGCTCGATTTCGTCCTATTTTCCCCGTTCAATATGCTGCATGAATTTCGTAGACCGGAAATGGGACTATGACTGATAACAGGGAAAAGCATCGGGCAGTGTATCCCGGTACTTTCGATCCGCTGACCAACGGCCATCTTTCGCTCATAGAGCGAGCGTGTCATCTCTTCGACGAGGTGGTGGTGGCTGTGGCGTTAAGCAATGTCAAAAACCCGCTCTTCTCGTTTGAAGAGCGCCTGGATCACTTGAAGCAGTCGGCTGATGCCCTGCGGTGCCGCTCGCAGTTGATCGTGGTCGGATTCGAGGGTCTCCTGGCTGATTTCGTGGTTGAGCAGAACGCGACCGCTATTGTCCGAGGGCTTCGCGCGGTTTCGGATTTCGAGTACGAATTCCAGATGGCGCTGATGAACCGCAAACTGGCCCGCGAGGTGGAAACCGTATTTCTAATGCCGGCCCTGTCATGGGTGTACCTGTCATCATCGATTATCAAAGACGTCGCCTCGCACAACGGTGACATCACCGATTTGGTCCCGGCACCGGTCCTGGCCGCCCTGAACAAGAAATTTCAGAAACGTAAGTGAATCTCACTGGTATCGACTCCGGCCGAATCGCAACTACGCGACACCGGGGTTGACACAAAACTCCGTGATTAGAACAATATGAGTGAAAAGAAAAAGACACAGAACGAACAAACACCGGCCGCTGAGGAAATCCAAATCCCGCTGGCCGATCTCATAAAGACACGCTACGAGAAAATCGCGCAACTCAAAGAGATGGGCGTCAATGCCTATCCGTACAGCTTCGACCGCACTAATCTGATTTCGGAACTCCAAGCCGATTTTGACGCTCTGGCGGAGAAAGAAACGGTTATCAAGGTCACGGGGCGGATCATGCTCAAGCGGAAAATGGGCAAAGTCTTTTTCGCCGATCTTCGCGACTCCAGCGACCGGATGCAGATCTACGTCCGCAAAAACGACGTCGGTGAAGAGATCTTCGATCTGTTCAACATGCTCGACCTCGGCGATATCATCGGTTGTGAGGGCACTCTGTTTGTCACCCGTACCGGCGAGCGTACAATTAAAGTGAGCACGCTCGAGTTGCTCACCAAGGCATTGCACCCTCTCCCGGACAAGCACAGCGGCCTGACCGACAAGGAAACGCGATACCGCCGTCGCTATGCCGACCTGATTGTCAATCCGGAAGTGAGGGATACGTTTGCGCAGCGCACGAAAGTCATTCGTACGATTCGTGACTATCTCAATAACGAAGGTTTTCTCGAAGTCGAAACGCCGATCCTTCAGCCGCTCTACGGTGGTGGCAACGCCAGGCCGTTCAGAACGCACCATGAGAAGCTGGACATACCCATGTATCTCAGGATCGCCGACGAGTTGTATCTCAAACGGCTGATCGTGGGCGGATTCGATAAGGTCTGGGAGTTCTGCAAGGATTTCCGGAACGAGGGCATGGACCGTCTGCACAATCCGGAATTCTCGATGATCGAGTTGTACTGGGCTTTTGCGGACTACAAAGATATCGCGACTCTGTTCGAGAACCTGCTTCGCCACACGGTGAAGGAATTGACCGGCGGATACAAGGTCACCTATGAGGATCACGAGCTTGATTTCGAGCCGAAGTTCCGCTGGGTTTCCATGATCGATTCCATTACGGAAGTAACCGAGGTTGACTTCACAGATATGGATTACGAATCGGCTAAGACCAGAGCTAAGGAGCTTGGTGTCGAGGGTGACAAGCTGATCAACTGGGGCAAAGTAATCGAGGCAGTCTGGGAGGCGAAGGTTGAACCGACGCTTATCCAGCCGACGTTCATCACTGACTTCCCGGTGGAAATATCTCCTCTGGCGAAAAGGCACCGTGACAACCCGCGCCTGACCGAACGGTTTGAGGTCTTCATCGCGGGGCACGAATGCGGCAACGCATTCAGCGAGCTTAACGATCCGATGGATCAGCTTGATCGTTTCCTGCAGCAGGGCAAAGCGCTGGCCGCCGGCGACGATGAAGCGCAGCCGCTTGATGACGATTACATCACGGCGCTGGCCTACGGTATGCCGCCGACGGGCGGGCTGGGGTTTGGGATTGATCGATTGATTATGATCCTGACCAATCAGCACAATATTCGCGACGTACTCTTTTTCCCGCAGATGAAGGATATGAAAGAGGGCAGTGTGCCGGTTTCAAAAATCCTTGCGGGAATCAAGGAAGACGAAGCAAAGGGATAATCAGCCACGGTCTTGAAACAGGACCGGCAGTTCAGACGTAAAGATCATAAGAGGTGTTGTATGACGCCTCACCACGTGTGTAGAAAGGGGAGAATATGCAATGGAAAGCGCTTTTCGGAATTCTGATTATGGTTGCGCTGACAGCGGCCGGTTGCGCCCAGTTTCATACGCGTATGTTTGCGACAGCGAGTAACTCCCAGGATATCTACATCGACAGGTACCGTGTGTTTCCTCGCCTGGTTGTATTCAAGGATGTCTTCGGCAAGAAATATGATGTCTATGATCACGGTTACTGGGCCTCACTTAAAGTCTATGACACATCGGTGATTGTGAACGCGGTTCCTCCTGCACAGGCAGACCCGGAGCTTCGGAGCGCTGAAGGCGATCGGTTTCTTCAAACCACGCTGTCAAGACTGAGTGTGGACTCGTTACTTATCTATCCCTATCCGACCGAAGAACAGTTTGCAGTTCCGATCGATACTTCCAGATACACTCCTCGTGACGTCAATTACTTGTCGTTCAATTTCGGCAAGGTGGATATTCCGATCGAAACCTACAAGCTGGATGGTACTTTCTTCTATCGGATTACCGGTTTCAACGGTGCAACGGAAGAAGCCGGCACGGTGACCTTTACAATGACCAAGGTGGAGGAGCACGTTCTTCCACCGGTCTCCGCTCTTGATGCGGTGTTCCAGTATATCTCCGATGACGATTAACTCTCTGCCAGGAGTCACAAGCGTGTACGACATCAGAAAACCGAACGAAAACGACTATCCGGAAATGGTCAGAATCGTCGCCGAAGCCTACCCCGGTATCGGCATCTTCTCAGAAGAAGCCCGCAAGAAAACCGAGGAACGTTTGCGCAAGGTGGGCGATGACAGGCGGGTTCAATACCACTGTGCGTTTTCCGGCGACAAAATGGTCGGTCTGATGCGTCTCCATGACTTTGAGATGAACGTGCACGGTGTCAAAATGCTTGCCGGCGGTGTCGGCAATGTCGCGGTGGATCTGGTTCACAAGAAAGCGCACGTGGCCAAAGAGCTGATGGAATTTTATCTGGATCACTACGAGAAGAAACAGGCGCCGCTGGCGATACTCTGGCCGTTCCGTCATGATTTCTATCGCAAAATGGGATTCGGACTCGGTGCCAGGACACATCGGTATGCCATCAAGCCGCAGGACCTTCCGAGTGTCGGTGACAAGAACAAGGTGCGTTTTCTCACTGCCGATGACGTAACGGCGATGAACGATTGCTACAATCGTTACGTCCCGACCCGGACCGGCTTGATTTATGAACATGAGATTCTCTGGGAACGGTATTTCAAGAATCAACAGAAAACGCGGTTTGTAGGATTCGAACAGAACGGCATACTGCGAGGCTTTTTCTGCTACGAGTTCGCCACTGGCAAGGCCGAAGGATTTCTCGACAACAACATGGAAATCTCCTGGATGATCTACGAGTCGTCCGAGGCATTGCTGGGGCTACTGTCTTTCTTGCACGCACAGTTGGATCAGGTCAATCGCGTGGTGCTCTGTACACCCGACGATGATTTCTACTTCGCCCTGAGTGATGTCACCAATGGTTCGGGCAATATCTTTCCATCGGTCAATCACGAAAGCCATATCTCTGGTGTGGGCATCATGTACCGGGTGCTAAGCTTGCGAAGATTGTTCGAGGCGTTGACGGGTCACGATTTCGGTGGTGTGGATTTGAAACTGAAGCTGAGTATCAGGGACAGTTTCTGGCCGAAGAACGCCGGATCGTACTTGCTGAGTTTCAAGGGTGGCAAGGTATCGATTGCCGACGGCGGCGATGCTGACTGTGAGATCGGTCTTGATATCGCGGAGTTCTCGTCGATGGTGTTGGGGGCGGTCCGGTTCGAGTCACTGTTGAGGTACGGGCTGGCGACGATCTCTGATAACTCATTGGCGAACGTGGTCGACGACGCTTTTGCCTGCGCGGAAAAACCGTTCTGTCTGACGGGGTTTTAGGCGGAGAGGCGAATGAAGCGTGCGATCCCAAGGCGATCGCGACCCTCTGCGGCATGTTTTGACCGAGATCGAAACTGTCCTCCGTCATAATCATGGATAACGCGAGCCGCGTTTCGTACCATCACAGCAATTCGGATGGTCTTTGAGCTAGTGCGCAAAGGAACTTACATGCGTTGTCTCATTCTTCTCGCAGTTCTACTCGCGTTCACCGTACTGACGACAGGATGCGGTGAAGACAATCCTGTTGACGGCAATGACTCTAAGCCCGTTAAGGGCGATACGCTTGCCATTGCACAGGATGCTCGGATTCAGAGTGATGTCCCGGCCGGTACGTATGGTATGACTGACAGGTTGAAAGTTGTGACCGTGCTCTACAACAACGGTCTCCGATATGATTACCGGAGCATTATCAAATTGCCAGCGTTGCCGGACTCGGTTGATGTCGCCTCACTTCTCGCAGCGACACTGATCCTCCATTATGATGGTTCGGAGACAAGCCGAACGATTTCGGTTCGTGCCTTCGAGGCGTCGGAGACAGTTTGGTATGAACACTCGATCTGCTGGAACAACGCGCCGACTCCGGAGGGCCAGCCGTATACTAGTTCGAAAGTCAGTGGCAACCAGCTTAGAATTGACGTGCTGGCCGTATACAACGATTGGAAACCTGACTGTGGAATCATATTGACTTCAGACGACGGCAGCGAACAGAGGTTCCATTCCCGCGAGTCATCCGTGAGTACGCTGCGACCGTCTGTTGTTTATCGGTACAGGTGATATGGGTCAAGTGAAGCACGGCCATGATTCGACTGAATGTCGAGTTGGCCAAGTTCAGGCAATCGGACTCGATGCCGGCTCGCTGACATCCGATCCGCTCAATGCCTCGCGGACGGCTTTTGCCAACACTCCACGCGTGTACGGTTTACGGATGAACTGACCGGCCCCAAGCTGTTGCATCTCATCCACTCGTGCCGTCGCCGAGTATCCGCTGGCGACTATGACTCTTGTCTCCGGCCGTATCGAGTGAATCTCACGGAACGTATCAAGGCCGTCGCATTCGTCGTCGAGAATCATGTCCAGCAAGACGAGATCAACCTCGTTGTCAGTGATATGGCTGACAGCCTTCGCGCCAGTACCCACCGTGGCTACTCTGTAGCCGAGACTTGACAGCAGGGCCCGGGCAACTTCGCGCTGCTCCTTAACGTCGTCTACAACCAGTATGCGCTCGGTGCCCCACAGTTGGTTTCGGGATGGGTCGTGCTTCTCGGCTTCTTCTTCAGACATCGGGAAGTACAGTACGAATTCAGTACCTTCGCCCAATTCGGAGAAGATATCGTAGTACCCCTTATGATCCTTGACGATGCCATATACGACCGACAGGCCCAGTCCGCTGCCGCTTGTTCCCATGACCTTCTTTGAGAAGTACGGTTCAAAAATCTTTTCAATATCTTCTGCGGCGATTCCTGTTCCGGTATCCTTGACCCGCAGGATCACGTATTTTCCGGCCTCAATCTTATCGTATCCGCTCAGCAGTCTATTGAGCACCAGTTGGTCGGTCTTCACGGTAATCGTGCCGCCGTCGGGCATTGCGTCCGCCGCGTTCACAATCAGGTTCATAACCACTTTGCTCAAGTGTGGTGCCGAGCCGGAAATACCGGATAGATGGTCATCGAGCGACAACTCGACACGTACATCCTCGCGGCTTTTCACGAGCCTTTCGTATCCGGGCGAATCAATGTAGTTCCGGACAATGTCGTTGATGTCGGTTGGGGCCATGTTGTATCGTCCGCGGCGCGCCAGGGTGAGCAGATCCTGAATGACTTCCGCCGCGTCCTTGGCCGAGCGTTCCATTCGCTCCACCTGTTTGCGCATGGGACTGTCTTCGGGAAGTTTCATGAGCATGAGTTCCGGATAGCCGACAAGCGGCCCCAGCATGTTGTTGAGGTCGTGAGCGACACCACCGGCGAGGATGCCCAGTGACTCCATGCGTTGGGCGCGTTCGAGTTTCTCCTGCAGTTGCTCTCGCAGCTCCTGGTCGCGCTTACGTTCAGTAATATCTACGAATGTCTCCAGCAGGTAGTCCCTGCCGGAAAAAGTTATTGGCGTAACCGTTTTCAGAATAGGTATGTGCGTGCCATCGGCAGAGACCATCTCCCGCTCCGCACTGTCAACTCGCTTGCCCAGATCAGTGATCGGGCACCTGCCGGCCTCGGCGGGGCAGATAAACTTGTGGCATAGCTTGCCCGTTATCTGTTCGCGAGAGAGACCGAGCATCCGCGTAGCCGCTTCGTTGAGATCAAACACCTGATGAGTCTTGGCGTCGATTATCACCACCCCGGCATTGAGAGAGTCCAGCACGGTCTTGAGACGCTCCTCGCTGTCCTTGAGCTCCTGTTGGGCAAGGCTTCTTGCGGTGACGTCCTGGATGACCCCGGCCACCCTGACCGGGATGCCGTTGTCGTCTGTGATTAGATTAGCGGTGGTATGGAACAGGCCAACTTCGCCGTCCGGCTTCTCAAACAGAAACTCGTCATTCAACGCCACGCCCTCTACGATAAGACGTTCCAGTCCGGCCAACATCGCCGGAGCATCATCTTTGAGGACCATTGACAGAGCGTCTTCTGCGGGTAGCGAAGGGGAGTCCTCGGGCAGGCCGAAAATCCTGAAGAGTTCCGCCGATCCGTGGAGCATTCGAGTCGAGATGTCCATTTCCCAGGTGCCGAGCCGGGCAACTTCCATGGCCCGCTCGAGCTTGGTCTTGCTGATCTTTAGCTCCTGCTCTCGCTTGTGCTTGGCGAGAATGTCGTCGCCCAGTTGCGAATTGGCGAGCTTCAGCTCCTCGGTTCGATGTGTCAGCTCACTCAGCGTTTCGGACAAACGCGAGGCCATTTGGTTGAACTCCAAACCGAGACAACCGATTTCATCGTTCGATGAAGGTTCGTACTCCATCGGCAGGGCATCCGGCTTTCCAAGTGTGATTACGTGTTCGGTTAGACTGGCAATGGGTTTCAGCACGAGATGCCGGAGCATTATCGAGAGTACCGTGAGACACACCAGTCCGACAAGGACAATGGCCCCCCAGGCAAGCTTGGTCAGCACAGTTCCTTTCATGGTGGTTGTTCGCGGCAGGTCCGCCCTGATCAAGAGACCGGGATTGCCGTCGATGTCGGGGTAGACGGCGTAGCACGTGGTGATCTCGTCTGTCTGTCTCAGAGTACACTTTTTTGTCACCGAAGTCAGGCGTGTCAGCGCCTCCTCTTCCTCGGCTGGCAGCGGTGATTCCGCCAACGGATAAATGGCGAGTGTCGCGTCGTCATGTGTCGACCTCTTATGAATAGCCTCTTTGCTGACAAACCGACCCATGACGAAGTATCCGCGGGAGGGTCCGGTGAACGAGGACGTCAGGATTGGTCGCGCCGCCACAAGCAGAGCCCCGTGGCTCGATTGCAGGAGTCCGGAGATTCCGATATCCCATTTCGTGGAGTCCATCGAATCACGGGTTCCAAACCGACATCTTGACGCAATAGCCTCGGGGCTCAGGCCAACAACGTTGATGGTGCTGTCCGTTTCCGGATCAGTCATCTTGCACCAGATTGACCGGCCTTCAGAGTCGTATATGGCAATCAGGTTGAGGTTGTTCTTGGTAAACGTTTCGGGGACCAGGTTGATGTCGATGTACGCCCGGTCCGGGTTCTTGACGAACTCGTAAGAGTCGTCCCAGGATGACCAGCCAGAACAAGTACCGTCAAGTAGAGCCAGGTCGGCGTCAATTGCCTGTCTGCACTGAAGCAGCTCACGGTGGGCCTGTTCATGCTCCAATTCGGCAAAACTGGAATAGACGAGCTTGTCCACTATGCCGATTCCCAGAACACTGAAGACCAGTATTGTGACTACGAGTGTGAGGAGCACTTTCGTGCGTAAAGTCATCAAAGCCCCTTTATCCAGAAGCGTGCGGCCTCGTCATTACATGCCTGTTGAAGCTTGCTGACGTTCAGACTCGGGCGCTTCTTGCCCTCAGCCTGTGCTCTATTTTGTCGGCAGAAACTGACATCCAATGAAGGACCGAATGTCTGATTTGGTGCGATACTATGTGATGCACCATAGAGTAAGGGACTTCTTCCGGGAATGACGTGAGTCGCAGAATCCAATCGGTTCAGCCGATCAGTCCGATCTCAGATTATGAGTCCCGGCTGCCGTTTTAGTTTGCGCCGACAAATGCAGCAAGTGTATAATTAGTTGGGATTTAACACATTAGACTGGCTTTGCCGATGGGACAACTATGAGTTTTGAAACGTACATTGCCCGACGATACTTCGGTTCCGGGCGTCTCTTTACCTCGATTTCTACGTGGATAACGATTGTCGGTGTTACTCTCGGTGTGGCAACGGTCTGTTTTGTCATGTCGATGCACAACGGTTTTGAAACCGAGATCAGGTCCCGCCTGTTGGGGACCACCGCGCACATTTCCATATTCCCGCTCCGGGAGACATATATCTCCGATTATTGGGGATTGGTTGACTCACTTGAGCAAATAGACCAAGTGGTTGCCGCGTCACCGTTTATCTTCTATAAGGCGGCAATTTCTTCGCCGTCGGCCGGCGATGGTATCATCGTCCGCGGCATCAATCTGGACAAAGAACAACAGACGTCATCGCTCGCCGACAATATCCGCGTAGGCGCGTATTCCTTTGAGCCTCCCGGCTACGCCATCGACAGTATCCCCGGGATCATTCTCGGCGAAGGATTGGCCAGTCAGTTGAGTGTGTTTATAGGCGACCCGGTTGTGCTCTATTCAATTCAGGGGGAAGAGCTTCGCAAAAGCGTCCGTCCCCGTGTCGCCAGATTCAACGTCTCGGGTATCTTCGAGTCCGGCATGTATGAATTCGACGGTCAAATGGCGTATATCCCATTGACAAGCGCACAGGATCTGTTCAGGACCGGTGACGGCGTGACAGCCGTACATTTGAAGCTTACAGATATCCAACTGGCTGAAACGGTCGCTCCGGAGATCGATTCCGCACTGGGTTATCACTACGATGTTGTCCCGTGGACGGTCATGCACCGCAACCTGTTTTCGTGGATAGCAATTGAGAAACTGGCTCTGTTCATTGGGTTCAGCCTCGTCGTATTGGTTGCGGCTTTTTCGATTGTGTCTACGATGGTTATGTTGACAATGGAAAAGCGGACCGAGATCGGTATTCTCAAAACCATGGGGGCCACGCCGAAAGCCATCCTCAAGATATTCGTACTTAAGGGGTTACTTATAGCCTTTATAGGTGTGGCCTCGGGTTGGCTTATCGCTCTGGCCGCGGGATGGGCACAGAACAGGTGGCAAATCGTCTCGCTGCCGCCGGACATTTATTTCATCGACTATCTGCCGATTGATGCGCACCTGCTTGACTTTGCGGGGGCAGGATTAGTGACGTTTGTTGTCTGTTTCCTGGCGGCGCTGTTCCCGTCATTGCAGGCCTCGCGCGTCTCCGTAATCGAGGTACTCCGGCAGTAGGTCCATGAAAAGCATGCATTTGACTAATGAAATAGCCAAAACTGGCGAAAATAGTAACTGTACCTTGGATGATATAGGAAATCGACTGATATGAGTTCGGAAACCGGCGACAACATTCTTTCGGCACTTGATATTCACAGGAGTTTCAAGACGACCGAGGGGAGTCTCGAGGTACTCAGGGGGGTGACACTTAGACTGCGAAGGGGTAGTATGGCGGCTATTGTTGGCGCCTCAGGAGTGGGGAAGTCCACTCTGTTGCACCTTTTAGGAGGCCTGGACAGGCCCAATAGCGGGGAGATATGGATTGGCCGACAGTCATTCACCGGCATGTCAGAAGCAGATATGGCCCGTTTTCGGCGGGCACGTGTCGGCTTTGTTTTCCAATCTCATTATCTGCTCGATGACTTCTCGGCACTGGAAAACGTGATGATTCCGATGATTATGCTTGGTACCAAGTCTTCTGAGGCCCTTGAGCGGGGGGAACTACTCCTTGAGCAGGTGGGTTTAAGCAGTAGGAAGACACACAGACCCTGTGAATTGTCGGGGGGCGAGCAGCAAAGGGTGGCTGTCGCACGGGCATTGGCCAACGATCCTGATGTCGTATTGGCCGACGAACCGTCCGGCAATCTCGATACGGGGACCGGTCGCAGACTTCATGACCTTCTCCATCGCCTTAATTCCGACAATTCAACCAGCTTCCTGATCGCTACTCACAACCGTGAACTGGCGGACAGTTGCGATGCAGAATTCAAACTTGTGGATGGAAGACTCGAGTGTCTTTAGGCAGGTGAAATAAACATGTTATGCCAGGATTGTAACAAGCGAGAGGCTCAGGTCAACCTGATGCAGATCGTGAACAACGAGAAACTGACGCTGTCGCTTTGCAAGGAATGTGCTGCCGCGCGGGGGTTCCATTCCCCGCTGGACAACGCGCCGTTCCCGCTGGCCGAGATCCTGTCCGGACTGGCCGACAGCACCCCGCCTGCGGGCGAAAAAGAGCCGGCCACGAACCTTGTATGCCCGGGTTGCGGACTGACTTTTGAGGAGTTCACGCGTCAGGGACGTTTCGGCTGTGGCGATTGCTACACGGCGTTTCGCCAGAGACTTGAGACGATCATGCGCAAAATCCACGGCGCCTCGTTGCACCGCGGACGCAACCCGGAGATCGCCAAGTTCGATACCGGAGAGCGGGTCACGCTGCCGGTCAAGGAAGAAGAGCGGCTGGAAGCAGAATTGCACAAGGCTATCGAATCGGAAGACTTTGAGCGTGCCGCCGAATTGCGCGACAAACTCAAGGAGGTCAAAGACAACCTTGAAATCGAAAACTCGACCAGTTGACGCGCTGAAGCGACGACAGGGAAGACCGTGGACTTAGCAAAACTCGGAGTGAGAGGCTAAAGAGTTGAATACCATGTTTGAGGAAATGGCCAAGAACACAGCGGCCTGGTTATCGGGAACGGGCGACGAATCACTGGTGGTGTTGTCTACCAGAATTCGATTGGCCCGCAACGTGGCAGGCTGCAAATACCCCACCTCGGCTGACAGCGATACCCGGAAGCGAATCGTCAATTACTTCGATTCCGTCGTGACGCGCTCGGACCTGCTGGGCAGAGGCCAGTATTACAAGGCTACCGACATCGAGGAAATGGATCGCGACTTTCTAGTCGAGCGACACCTCATCTCGCCCGCGTTTCTAAGCGGGGATATCTCCAAAACGATGCTGATCGGCCCGGCGGAGCGCCTGTCGATCATGGTCAACGAGGAAGATCACCTGCGTATTCAGGCATTGTCTTCGGGGCTTGACCCGCAGTCTTCGTTTGATCTGGCGATGCAGTATGAGACGGAAATCGGCCATTATCTCGAATACGACTATGACAAGGACTTTGGCTACCTGACCGCCTGCCCGACCAATGCCGGAACCGGTATGAGGGCTTCGGTGCTGATCCATTTGCCGGGTCTGGTCCTGACCCGCGATATTGACAAAGTGATTTCGCGTATCACCCGCGCCGGTCTTATTGTACGTGGATTCTACGGCGAAGGCTCCGACGTTCTCGGAAACCTCTTCCAGGTTTCCAACCAGAACACACTCGGCCTTTCAGAGACCGATATACTCGGGCAGATCACGCGGGTTACACGGGAGATAATCGAGGACGAGGCCAAGGCGCGTCAGCGATTGATGGACGAAGCGGCCGACATGATTGAAGACAAGATTTGGAGAGCGTTTGGCATACTCAAACACGCCCGTGTGCTGAGTTCGGAGGAAGTGATGAATCTCCTCTCCGCCGTACGTCTCGGCCACGCTATGAAAGTGATAGACTTTCTCGATATCTCACTGGTGAATGAAATTCTGCTGCTTTCGCAACCGGCGCACCTGCAGAAATACTACGGAGCGGAAATGGAACCGAACCGTCGTGATTTCGTGCGGGCGCAAATGGTGCGAGAGAAGCTGCGGAACACGGGACCGTAACGGTTTGTTTTTTTTGTTGTGACTCATGAAGAGCGTACCGATTAAGATCGACACCAACCGGAAGGATAGTATATAATGAATGAGATGTTTACTGAGGCAGCCAGAAAAGCGATTGAATTTGCCCGCGACGAGGCCTCGCGTTTGAGGCACGACTACATCGGTACCGAGCATCTGCTGTTAGGGCTGATCCGACTTGGCGACGGAAACGCGGTGGACATCGTTACCAACCTCGGCCTGGAACTCGAAGATCTCAAGAAGTCTATCGAAGAAGTCGTGCAGCCTTCCGGCGGCACGATGACCATGGGGCAGTTGCCGCTTACGGCCCGCGCCAAGAAGACGCTGGAGGTATCCGGACAGGAAGCCCGTGCCCTGAAGTCAAAAGATATCGACACCGAACACATTCTATTGGCTCTGCTCAAGGACGAAGAAGGCGTAGCCGCGCAGGTGCTTTCCACCTACGAAATCGATTACAAGGAAGCCTACGAGGAACTGAAGAACATCCAGAGCGGACGGCCGTCGTCGTACAAGAAGAAGCGCAAAAAATCCAAGACTCCGGCGCTCGATCATTTTGGCCGCGATCTCACCGAGATGGCCCGTCGCGATAGACTCGACCCGATTATCGGGCGCGAGGACGAAATCGAACGTGTCTGTCAGGTACTCTCACGCCGCAAAAAGAACAATCCGGTGCTGATCGGCGAGCCGGGCGTCGGCAAGACTGCCATCGTCGAAGGTCTCGCACAGCGCGTGGTTGAGGGCAACGTCCCCCAGACGCTTGAGAACAAGCGCGTTGTGACGCTCGACATGGCCTCACTCGTGGCAGGTACCAAGTATCGCGGCCAGTTCGAGGAACGTCTCAAAGCGGTTATGAACGAGATCACCAGTGCCACCGACGTTGTCATTTTCATCGACGAGCTTCATACTATCGTTGGTGCCGGCGGTGCCGAGGGGTCACTCGATGCCTCCAATATCTTCAAGCCCGCGCTTTCCCGCGGCGAGCTTCGCTGCATCGGTGCCACCACGCTGAACGAATATCGCAAGTATATCGAGAAGGACGGCGCTCTTGAACGTCGATTCCAGACGGTGAACGTTGATCCGCCATCAGAAGCCGATACGATCAAGATTCTCTCCGGACTTCGACCCAAGTACGAGGAGCATCACCAGTTGATTATCTCCGACGAGGCTATCGAGGCTGCGGTCCGTATGTCCAACCGGTACATATCCGGCAAGTATCAGCCGGATAAGGCGATTGACCTGATCGACGAGGCCGGGTCTCGCGCCCATCTGTCGACTTACACGCGTCCCGAGGAGTTTGCGGAAACCGAAGGCCGTCTGGCCGAGCTGCAGAGCAAGAAGGAAGACGCCGTTAAGAACCAGGCGTTTGAAACTGCCGCGCAGCTTCGCGATGAAATCAAGGCCGAAAAAGACAAACTGACTCAACTTCAGAATGACTGGGAAGAACAGCGCAAAGCGGAGCGAATCACGCTCACCGGCGATGATGTAGCCACCGTGTTGGCCAAAATCACCGGAATTCCGTTGTTCCGTATCGAGGAGCAGGAATCCAGACGCCTGTTGAGAATGGAAGACGAACTCAGAAAAGCCATCGTTGGCCAGGACGAAGCTATCGGCTTTCTGTCCAAGGCGATCCGTCGCGCCCGCGCCGGACTCGGTGACCCGCGTCGCCCAATTGGTACCTTCATGTTCCTCGGCCCGACCGGTGTAGGTAAGACGGAACTGGCCCGCCAACTGGCGAACTTCCTGTTTGATGACGACGCTGATTCTCTGGTGAGGATCGACATGTCGGAGTACATGGAAAAACACGCCGTTTCGCGTCTCATCGGCGCCCCTCCGGGGTATGTCGGATTCGAGGAGGGTGGTCAGCTCACAGAGAAGGTTCGTCGCAAACCGTACTCGGTGGTGTTGCTCGACGAAATCGAAAAGGCGCATCCGGACGTGTTCAACATCCTTTTGCAGCTTTTCGACGACGGTGCCCTGACCGATTCGTTTGGCCGCAAGGTCGATTTCAAGAACACGGTCATTATTATGACGTCGAATATCGGCACCAAGCAGCTCCGCGATGACAAGACGGTTGGTTTCGATGCCAAGGTAGCGGCCATGTCCGAGGGTGGCGTCAAGAAGACGATTCTCGACGAACTGAAGAAGCTCTTCAATCCGGAGTTGCTGAACCGTATCGACGAGACGCTGATTTTCCGTGCCCTTGAGCGTACGCATATCAAACAGATTATTGACATACTCGTGTTTGACTTCGCCAAACAGTTGGCGGAGAAGGGAATAAGTTTCAAACTCACCGACGAAGCCAAAGAGTTCCTGACCGACAAGGGCTTCGATCCGGCGTTCGGCGCTCGTCCGTTGAAGCGCTCCCTCCAGCGGTATCTCGAAGATCCGTTGGCCGAGGAGATTCTTCGCGGGCAATATGCCGGTGATTGCGATCTGACGGTCGGTGTCGGAAACGATAAACTGACTTTCAAGTTCAACGGCACGGAGCCGCACCAGGCGGAGCAGCCGGAGGGACACATCAGCTAAAGTCTGATCTGTCTTAGAGTTGAGAAGCGGCCGGGCCTGTTTGGGGTCCGGTCGCTCTGTTTTCATGTGGAAACGGACCGGCGGATAAACGGTCACATTTTCGCTTGCGGAATTCGCCGGATTTACTATATTTCTCGGCCGTGGCCTGTCCGGAGGCTGTTTAGGTCTATGGAATCAGGCTCGATTAGTTGGAAAAAAAGACGCTACGCATAGAGGTTTGTTATGGCTCACAAGAAAGGTGTTGGCTCCTCCAAGAACGGTCGCGACTCAAACGGTCAGCGACGAGGAACCAAAGTATACGGCGGCCAGACAGTAACTGCCGGTTCGATTATCGTCCGCCAGTGTGGCACGCCCATTAAGCCCGGCCACAATGTCGGCATCGGCAAGGACTGCACGTTGTTTGCAACGATGGACGGTGTTGTGACGTTTGAGCGTGTCGGCAAGGTCGGCAAGCAGGTATCGGTATACGCTGCTGAATAGCGCTTACGTACAATGATGATTTCAGAAAGCCCGCCTTCATGGCGGGCTTTTTTTGAGTTCCTAACTGTGTCGATGGACGCCACGGGGCTGTCCCATAAACAGGTCGAAACCCAGCTCAGCGAGCCGTCTGCAAACCCGCCGTTCCCAAATCGAATCCTGTGGATCCTATTCGTTCGGCAGGTCTGAAGACTGCCACTTGTGGCGTTAACCTTCCCCACAAGACCGTAGCGGGGTGATGTCCTCTTTCCCGCATTCCGTGCGCGGCAGACGCCCTCGTCTGCCCGATGAAAGGAGAGTTGTCGCAGGCAGGTACAACGGAACGGTAGGGCGGGTCAATCTTCGGTACCCCGTCCAGAGCGGAGCGTCGGGTGGGAGCAAGGCTCATGTGCCCGTATGGAACGACGCACTGTCCTACATCGGGTGCTACCCTCAAACGATTCTACGAAAATGCGATCAACCGACTCTGTTCGAAGTTTGAGGGTGTCTTGTAGCGGGTTCGAATACGGCCATTCATGGCGTTGATCCGCCCACAAGAAACGGTCGCCAGCACCAATCATTAAAACTTGATTTTCAATGCCCAATCCTGAACCTTGCAAACGGTGAATAGACTATTATAAGCGAGTACTGTATAAATGTCAGATATGTCACGTCCGAGAGCTTCAAGACTCAGCCAGCCCCCACACCGTCAGGGAGGCCCGTTCTCAAAACTGCTGCCCCACGGTTCCATGCAGCGGAAAATCGTGCTGGGTGTTGTCATACCTTTGATTGTGATCGCTGTTTTGGTGGTGATCGCCGACAAGATTGTCATGCCGATCGTCACCCGTCAGGGAAGCGCGTTCCCGCTGCCGGACTTCACCGAACAGCGTGTCGCCGATGCACAGATTTCACTCCGGCAGTTGGAATTGACCCACGAGGTGTCTTCGGAGCAGTACTCCCCCGGAGTCGAGAGCGGCGTGATCCTGGACCAGTTCCCCAAGGCCGGCACGAAAGTCAAACCGGGGAGGGTGATCAAATTCGTTGTTTCGCTCGGCCAGAAACAAATCGCTATACCTGACCTGGCGGGAAAATCTGTAAGGCAGGCAATGCTCGATCTCGAAACGGTCGGGCTGACGCTCGGGGAAATCGCCTGGGCGTTCTCCGATACGATACCGGAGCGTGTGGTCGTGTTCTCGTATCCGTCGTCGGGGACCGAGATCCCGATAGGGGCCTACGTTAACCTGATGGTCAACCGTGGCCGCGCCTCGAACTTCACGTTCATGCCCAAGGTAATTGGTCTGACCCTCGATGAAGCCCTCAAGCGGCTCGAAGACAAGTCTCTCAAAGTGGGCGTGACATCCTACCGGGCCGACGAGAACTACCTCCCCGAAACTGTGTTGGAGCAATCGGAATCGGAGGGAACCGAATTGGATGTCGGCACCGAAATAGACCTTGTCGTCAGTTCTACCTGACGATCTGCGCCGTCGGGACAGCGCGCGCTCTGATGAACCGTGAGGAGTGTCCGGGAGCGAATCATGATTGATTTTGAGACGTTTGAAGTTCTGACGTTCGATTGCTACGGTACGTTGATTGATTGGGAAAAAGGCATTCTCGATGCCCTCCAGCCGATCCTTTCGGATCATGACGTTATCACCACCGACGATCAGGTACTGGAACTGTACGCCGAGCTCGAAAGCGGTTTGGAGCAGGAGATGTTTCAGCCGTACCGCGAGGTGCTGCGCAAACTGGTCAATCGTCTGGGTACCACCACCGGTTTCAATCCCAACGCAAGGGAGTTGGAGCACCTGGCCCGTTCCATGGCCGATTGGCCTCCATTCGAGGATACGGTTCATGCGCTGAAGGCATTGAAGAAGAAGTATAAGCTGGCGATCATATCAAACGTCGACGACGACCTGTTTGCTCTTAGCAACAAGCGGTTGAAAGTCGAGTTTGACTTTGTTATCACCGCTCAGCAGGCCGGCGCGTACAAACCGTCGCTGAAAATCTTCGACTATGCACTGGACGCTATTGGTTTGCCGAAAGCGAAGATACTCCATGTCGCGCAGTCGTTGTACCATGATCATGTCCCGGCGAAATCTATCGGATTGACCACAGCCTGGATCAACCGCCGTCGTAACCTCGAGGGAGACGGGGCCACGCCTCGTGCCGAGGCCGCGCCTGACGTTGAGTTCCCGGACCTGGCGTCGATGGCAAAGGCAATGGGTCTGTCCTGAATGAACGCCGTAAAGTATCCCAACGGAACGATTATCAACTCCACGCCGGTGCAACTCCGAAAACATGAGACAGATGCAGTCGAACGGATGTACTCCCGCGACGTGCTTGAACGGACGACGGTCGAGCGGATTACATACATGTCCGACGGTCTTCGGATCAACGGTTACCTGGCACGTCCAAAGGCCGCCGGGCGATATCCCGTGTTGATCTGGAATCGGGGCGGCTCAGGTGACCGGGGGGCGCTTCATGATCTCACCGCCTTTCTCATTCTCGCCTCGACCGCGTTGTGGGGATATATCGTGTTGGCAACGCACTACCGTGGGAATCGAGGATCGGAAGGGGTGGAGGATTGGGGCGGGGAAGACGTCCGCGATTCTCTAAATCTTGTGGAGACCGCTAAGTATCTTCCCGGGGCTGATCTGGACCGTTTCGGCATCGAGGGTGCCAGCCGGGGCGGGATGACGACCTATCGCGTGTTGACTCTGGACTCACGGTTCCGTTGCGCGATTGTGCATGCCGGAGTGACGGACATTTGTAGCATGTGCGACGAGAAAAAGAACTTCGCCCGATTCTGCGACCAATTGCTGTCGCAGTTCACTCCCGAAGAACGAGAAGCGGAGTTGAAGCGTCGCTCAGCGCTTCACTTTGTCCGGCAACTCCCCAAGACCACGCCGATACTTCTGCTCCACGGTGACCAGGACAGAGTTATTCCGCTTTCGCAAACCGAAGCCTTTGCCGCGGAGTTACAGAAGCTGGACCTTCCGTATGAAAGCCACGTTCTGGCGGGGGGAGGACACGTGGCGCTGAAAGACGGTTCGTACCGGGAAATCGATACCTACCGCAAAGAGTGGTTGGAGAGGTATCTGTCGGTAGGCTGAGATTCCCGACTAACCTTAGTGTATGTTTACGGAGACGCTTAAGGTATCTTCCACAATAGTCGTGTCTCCCATCTGACAGTGTTTCATGCGAATAGTCGTTTCTCCGGAAGATACGGCACCAAAACACCACACCTCACGACCACCCACACCGCAAAGACCGTCCGGATTCGGATCACCAATGTAATCCTTTCCAAGGAACATGACCCTGGCGGAGTCCAGAGTCTGTGCCAGAAACCACTCGTAGCCGGTGGTTGCGTTGGCATGGACGGTGATCAGGAAAAAAGCCCCGGAATTTACGTCGAGAACTTCGTTCGGGTCAGTGTAGTCGGGTGCGAATGGATTGTCATCGTCGCAGCCAGCCATGAGACAGAAACCGATCAGAATCACTGCGATGAACGTGATTTTGTGTGCAAACATACTCAGTCCCTCCTGTACGAAGTACAAATATGACGTCTGAAACGGCGGTACCGTCCAGACAAAAACAAGATAAACCAAATGACGTATGTTTGCAAGCTATAGGATTTGATCGGCCTGTCAGTTGTTACTGCCTTCTTGACAAGTTACGGCATAATGCCTTAATTAACCGTTCGCCTCGAATCGCAATAAGGACGGTGAAATGGCCGCTGCACAATCGTATGACCTGTCGATAGTTATCCCTCTCCTTAACGAAGAGAAAAACGTCCCGCTCCTCTATGAGAAGTTGCTCGAAACCCTCGATGAGATGGGGCGGACCTTCGAGCTGATATTTGTCGACGACGGCTCCACCGACCTTACTTTCAAAGTCCTCAGCGACCTGCACGAAAAAGACGAACGGGTCCATATCATTCGATTCACGCGCAATTTCGGCAAGTCCGGCGGCTACGCGGCCGGGTTTGATCTGGCTGCCGGCGATATCATCGTGACTATGGACGGTGACCTTCAAGACGACCCGACCGACATCCCGAAAGTGATTGAGCAAATCGACGCCGGGTATGATCTTGTAGTGGGCTGGAAGACGGAAGGGGCCGATCCGGTTGCAGGCAAATCACTGCCGTCCTGGATTTTCAACCGTGTTTCGGCGCGACTGACCGGTCTCAAGATTCACGATATGAACTGCCCTTTCAAGGCGTATCGCTCCAATGTCGCCAAATCGATCTCGCGCGAACTCCACGGCGAGTTGTTCCGGTACCAGCCGTTGCTGGCTCGTCGCGACGGTTACACGATCAAGGAAGTCACGGTCCAGAACCTTCCCCGCGTTCACGGAGAGACCAAGTACGGTTTTTCGAAATTCCTCCGCGGTTTTCTCGATCTCCTGACGGTTGTTTTCCTGACCAAATTCACCAGTCGTCCGCTACACCTGTTTGGCACCATAGGTCTGCTTGCGTCCGGCCTGGGCAGTCTCATTATTGTGGCGCTTTACGTGCAGAAGATATTTTGGGGGATTGGAGTCGGTAACTATCTGCCGCTCTTTTTGTTATCAATCCTGATGGTCATATTCGGGGCGCAGATTTTCTCGATTGGACTGGTCAGCGAGATGATTGCCATGAACGACAAAGACCCCGCGGGCAAATACACCATCAAGGAAATCATCAACTGAACCAAGGTCCAGTCGCTCGACGATATTGCGGCTGAGTATAGCTTGTGACAGCCGCAGTCCTGTTTGCATGACTCTAATTCTCTGGAGATAGATATATGATCGTAATCCTCACTCACAACTATCCGAACGAAGACAACCCGCTGGCAGGGCTTTTTGTGCAGGATCACGAGGAGCACCTTCGCAGGACAACCGGCGAGGAAGTGATCGTTTTCAACTATCCGTTCGGCGAATATCCGATGACCAAAAGCGTTAAGAATCCGCTCAAATGGCCCAAGTTCATCAAGTACTTTTTCACGATTTCAAGCTCAATCAGGCGAGATATCCAGAACTGTATCAAGAAGAACGGCGGCAAACCGGTCGAAGTCATTGCGCACTGGTGGATTCCGCAGGGGGTGTACGCAACCAAGCATTTCGATGATATCAACGTCATTTGCCACGGCACCGACATGTTCTGGCTCCAGAAATCACCCTGGATTGCCAACCTCTACAAAGAACGAGCAAAAAAAGTCAAACACTGGCAGTGTGTGTCCGGACACCTGAAATCCGTATTGCTGGAGTTGTATCCATTCATAGATGAGAGCAAGATTTCTGTCGAACCGATGCCGATCGGCAGCATGTTTGAGAACCGACACGAGGAGCGCAAACCCAATCTCGTTATTTCGATAGGGTCGCTTATCTCCCGCAAGGGGTTCGACCGCCTGATCGGGGAGGTAGCCAAAATCGATGCTATGGAACTGGAAATCTACGGGCAAGGCCCCGAAAAGGAGCGTCTTGAGGCGCTTATCCGTGATCTGGGCGTAGGGGATCGCATTCGACTGATGGGCCCGGCCTCTCGCGATGAACTGGTCGGTGTGTACAACCGGGCAACTTTGTTTGCCTTGCTGTCAGTAGATGAAGGTTTCGGGTTGGTTCTGAAAGAAGCTCAGGCCTGCGGGTGCAAGACGATGGCGTTTGCCGGCGACGGTATGGTCGAAACCGGACTTGATTATGTGCTCAAACCGGGGGAGCCGGTCTCGGATCGGATCAAAAAGGCAGTCAAGGAAATAGCCGGGGAGTAATACCGGTTTGTGCAGTTGACTGTACCGCAACGGATTACCTGCGTCCAGAAACCAGCCCACGGCGAGATTAATTGCTTGCCAAATCCTTGTATTTGCCTATATTGCCAAGCTCGTATAAGGGCAAAAGGCCCGGGACAAATAACGTTTAGCTCGCAGGTGAACACCACACCCTCAGTGCCATGTTTTCAAATTTGACTGATAAGCTTGACCTCGCGTTCAAGAAGATACGCGGTTTAGGCAAGATAACCGAAAAGAATATCAAGGAGTCCATGCGGGAAGTCCGCCAGGCGCTCCTTGAGGCGGATGTCAACTTCAAAGTTGCGCGTCGGTTTGTCAAATCAGTTGAAGAAAAGGCAATCGGCACTGAAGTTCTCAAGTCAATTGATCCCGGCCAGCATATTGTCAAGATCGTTCATGACGAACTTGTCGAACTCTTAGGCGGCACAACCGCCACTCTCGCTCCCATCGATAAAGCTCCCACCGTCTACATGATCTGTGGTTTGCAGGGCTCCGGCAAAACGACCCTGACCGGCAAGATTGCGTTGATGGCCAAGCGGAAAAACAAGAAGCCGCTGGTCGTTGCGGCCGATATTTATCGTCCGGCAGCGGTCAAACAACTCAAGGTGCTTGCGGATTCAATCCAGGTGGAGCATTTCCATATCGAGAAAGCCACCCCGCAGGTGATCTGCCGTGAGGCCGTCAAGTACGCTGAAAAGAACTTCATTGATCTGGTCATACTCGATACGGCCGGTCGACTGCATGTCGATGACGAACTTATGAGCGAGCTTGAGGAGATCAAGCAGTCGGTCAAGCCGGATGAGATTCTGCTCGTCGCAGACAGCATGACCGGTCAGGACGCGGTCAACGTTGCAGAGCAGTTCCACAACAGGCTCGATATCACCGGCGTGACGCTTTCCAAGCTCGACGGTGATGCACGCGGAGGCGCCGCCCTGTCAATCCGCGAGGTAACAGGATGCCCGATCAAGCTCGCTTCGGTGGGTGAAAAACTCTCCGATCTTGAGCCGTTCCATCCGGACCGTCTGGCTTCTCGTATTCTCGGTATGGGGGACATTGTTACTCTTGTCGAGAAGGCGCAGGAGACTGTCGACACCGAGAAGGCAGAGGAACTCCAGAAGAAGATCCTGAAGGCCCAGTTTGATTTTGAGGATTTCCTCGAACAGATGAACCAGCTGAAGAAGATGGGACCGCTGGAGTCCGTGATGGGGATGATTCCGGGCATGGGCAAACAGCTCAAGGGGATCAAGTTCGACGAGCGGGCGATTGAAAAAACGGCAGCTATTATTAAGTCCATGACGATACAGGAGCGACGCAACCCGAAAATTATCGACGGTTCCCGCAAGAAACGCATTGCGGCCGGGTCGGGTAACACCGTCCAGACCGTCAACCAGTTGCTGAAACAGTTCTTCCAGATGCAGAAGATGTTCGGCAGTCTCGGGAAGAAGAAGCTCAAAGGCGTACCGAAAGAATTCTTACAGTTCTAGATATGATGAAAGTGGAGGTTACTATTGGCAGTACACATTAGACTTCGTCGAATGGGCGCAAAGAAGCGTCCGTTTTACCGGATCGTAGCCGCGGATTCTCGTCGTGCTCGTGACGGACGATTCCTGGAAGTGCTGGGTACTTACAATCCGATTGAAAAACCGGCGTCGGTTACCGTTAAAGAAGAACGCCTGACTTACTGGTTCGACCAGGGTGGTGTTCCGAGTGACACGGTTGCTTCTTTGCTTACTCAGATTGGCTTTACCGAAAAATATCACAAAGCCAAATCCGGTGGTGACGTATCAGAAGTAGAGTTGAAGAAGACCATTGCCGAGCGGAAGAAGAAAACCCGCAAGATGAAGAAAGCGGCCCTCAACGCTGTCGCAGAGGCTGAAAAGGCCGAAGCCGAGAAGAAAGCTGCGGCTGAAAAGGCTGCGTCGGAGGAGGCGTCGGAAGAGAAATCGGAATAGGAAACGGTTGCTCGCTGAATCGATGAGCGGAATTTCTGACCCGGAATACAGAGACAATAACTGATATCTACATACGCTAACGCTACCGACTATGGAAGGGGGCTATTATGAAGGAATTCATCCTAAACATTGTCAGGGCTTTAGTAGATAAACCGGACGAAGTTGAGGTCGATGAAGTTGAGGGTACCCGGACAACGGTGTACGAACTTCGCGTGGGACAGGGGGACCTCGGCAAGGTGATCGGCAAGAGTGGTCAGACCGCAAAATCAATTCGAACCCTGCTGGCGGCAGCAGCGGCACGAAAGGGCAAGCGAGCCGTTCTGGAAATACTGGAATAATTGAACGATTCTCAACGATTTATTGTTGTCGGCAAGCTGGGCCGCCATCGGGGCGTCAAGGGTGAGATTTGGGTCACACCTATGACGGATTTCCCCGACAGGTTCCTGGAACTGAAAGAAATCTATCTTGACAACCGTGGCCAATGGGAACGGTTGAAGATAAAGTCTTCGGAACTGGTCTCTGACCGTCCGGTGCTGAAATTCGCCGGGGTCAACACCAAGGAACAGGCAGTACGGCTCACGAACCGAATGCTGGCAGTACCCAGAGACCAACTGGTAAAACTGCCCGAGGATGAACATTACATCTTCGAGCTGATAGGCTGCCGGGTCTTCGAAGAGGAGACCGGCGAAGAGGTCGGTGAACTGACCGATGTGCTTCGCTACCCGGCTAATGATGCCTATGTTATCAAGTTGACCGGAGGCACAGAAGTGCTTTTTCCGGCGGTTGCCGAGTACGTGAAAGAGATCGACGCCGAAGGAAAGAAGATTGTTGTGAGATCGGCCGGCCTGCTGGGTGGGGCCGAGAACAAGAACGGCAAATGAAGTTTGAGATACTAACGCTCTTCCCGGACTACTTCAGCCTCTCGCTGGAACAGTCACTGATAGGCAAGGCCCGGGAGAAGAAGCTCTTTGACATCGACATAATAAACCCTCGGGACTTTACCACCGACAAGCACCACACGGTTGATGAAACGCCGTTTGGTGGTGGGGGCGGCATGGTGATGAAGGTGGAACCGCTGGATCGGTGTTTGCAGTCTCTTGGATACGTCCACAGGGACGACGAAGGCGCACCGGATGCCAAACAGCGAATCCTGTTGACCTCGGCGGCCGGTAAATCGTTTGGCCAGCAGAAGGCGATCAAGTATTCGCTGTGTGACCGAATCACGATTATCTGCGGCCACTACCTTGGCATCGATGAACGCATCCTGCGGTTGTACGACATCGACGAAATCTCTATCGGGGATTACGTCCTCTCCGGCGGCGAACCGGCGGCCGCAGTCATTCTTGACTCGATTGCCCGGTTGATACCGGGAGTCCTGGGGAATTTTGAATCCGCTTTGGAGGATTCACATATGAATCATCGTATCGGCACTCCGGTGTACACGCGTCCTGCGGAGTATGAGGGACTGGCGATACCGGAGGAACTGCTATCGGGCGATCATGCCCTGATACGGAAGTTTCGCCAGGCTGAAGCGCTGAAGAAGTGTTTGATAAATCGGCCGGACCTTATAGAGGAAGCCGAGCTGACCGCCGAGGAGCGGAAACTGATTGATGACAACAAGCATATTGATTGATAGAGAAAGGAAAACGGTATGAGACAGATCTCACAGATAGAAAAGACCTATCTCCGGGACGACCATCCCGATTTCAAATCCGGCGATACCATTCGCGTTCACGTCCGGATTAAGGAAGGCGACAAAGAGCGTATCCAAATGTTCCAGGGTACGGTTATCGGTCGCCGTGGTGGCGGTACGGCAGCGACATTCACCGTTCGCAAAGTATCCAACGGTATCGGTGTGGAAAGAATCTTCCCGTTGAACTCGCCCAATGTGGCCAAGATAGAGCGCCTGCGTATCGGCCAGGTGCGTCGCAGCAAGCTATATTACCTGCGTAAACTGACCGGTAAGTCTGCTCGTATCAAAGAGGAACTGCCGTCAAGTGTCAAGGGTATGAAGGCCAAGGCCAAAGAAGAAGCCCGATTGAAGGTCATTGCCGAAGCGAAAGCTGCCGCTGAAGCCGAAGCAAAGGCAAAAGCTGAAGCTGAAGCCAAGGCTGTGGCCGATGCCGAAGCCAAGGCGAAAGCCGAAGCCGAAACTGCCGCCAAGGCCGCAGCAGAAGCTAAAGCGAAGGAAGAAGCCGAAGCCAAAGCAGCCGCTGAGGTTGAAGCTAAAGCCAAAGCCGAGGAAGAAGCCAAAGCTGCTGCCGAAGCTCCTGCTGAAGAGAAGACCGACGACAATCCAGACGAAAAGACTGAGTAATTCGTCTTACGACGGTTACGATATCTCGAATAGAAAAGGCGCCCTGAACGGGGCGTCTTTTTTTGTGCGAGTTTCGTGCGCGGCACACGCCCCCGTGTGCCCGTTGAAACACCGTATTCTCATATATCGCGTGCCACCCTCAAACGATCTGGAATGCTTTCGTGCGAAAATTGCTCTGCGGAGTTTGAGGGTGTCTTGCTCCCGCCCAACACAACGCCACGAGTGGTTCCACTCTAGGTGGGGTACCGAAGAACGGTCGTACGTGAGGCTGGGCAGGCGACACGTCTCATGCCCACAAATCGGTTTTTTCATGAAGTCGAAACTACAGGAGTTTCGACCTACGACTATCGAGGTCGGGTGGCCGGTTCAAACTTGTTTGGACCGGATGAATTACTGATGAGACTCCCTACTTGGGGCAGACGAGGGCGTCTGCCGCCCACAAGTGAGACGGAAGATGTCGGGTTTCTCGATCCGCATGGTATGCGGACCTCGGAACACCGGCCTACAGGAGACTCCCTCGCCTGGTTCCACTCCGGCGAGAGGGCCTTGATCAATGCCCTCTCGTATCCAACCACAGGATCGCACTGCAGACCTTTGTGCTGTTCCGGAAGCGGAGGCCTCCAGGCATAGATGTCGACTTCTTTTCCGGACTGAAGACTCTTCAGAATGGCATTCGCCACGCGAACATTCGACCCCGATCCCTGTCCGGCTTTGTACCGTCGCATACGATCTTTCAGAGCCGTGACCATTGAGGCGCAGCAGCCGACATACATCACACTCGAATCGACCGTGAAGCAGTAGATTACACGCTCTTTTTGCAGGGTCATCAATTGATAGTCCACTCCTGTTTTTGAAATGGGGGTCAACGTCCATCGACCCGCTCGCGTAAATCCGTATTTCGTGAGCGTGCTGGAATTCTTGGGCATCATGTCTCCTGGTTTGCTTTCGGTACATGTGCCGTCAGACAGGGACGTCTGTCAGCACGTAGGTCGTGATCGCTCACTTATCCTTCAATATCGTGAACGTTGTGTTACCGTACTTACGTTGCTGCACGATCTCATG
Organism: uncultured candidate division Zixibacteria bacterium; assembly: GCA_963664195.1. Lineage (GTDB taxonomy): Bacteria > Zixibacteria > MSB-5A5 > GN15 > FEB-12. The sequence goes on along the minus strand of OY760907.1, from coordinate 1,088,389 downwards.
CGAGGAGAAATCTGTGCGCGCCGTCTCCGAAGTATCGTGCTGACAAAGAAGCAGTCCGTCGGGGGCCAGCAGCGAATGCTCTGCCAGCGATTTCAACGTTGTGTCGATGATCCCACGGTATTGGGGCGGAGCCATCATGATAAGATCAAATCGCTCATTCTGTACTGACAATTGCGGGATGACCGTCAATACATCCCCGCACACGCATCGGAGACGATTGTTCACCTGCATCTCGAATGCTTGCTGATTGATCGAATCGGCCAGTTGCGTTTCCATCTCTACACCAACCGCTTTTGCTGCCCCGCGTGAGACTGCCTCAAAAAGATACGACCCGGTACCGCTGAACAGATCGAGATAGGTTGCATCCTCAAGATACGGCCGGAGGAAGTCGAAAATCGACTTGCGTAGCCGAGTCAGAGGAGGGCGCGTGACGCCCAGATCAGGGGCCGTGATCTTTCGACCTTTCAGCTCCCCGGCAATCACTCGAAACTCAAACTTCTTTTTGGCGCGTTGTGACACAGATACCTTTGCTTTTGTTTGTTGCCCCGAAGATAATCGGCTGTGATGTCTAATAAAAGGGTTTACTGCGTCGATACCTTCATTGAAGGGGTTTTGTTGTTGAAATTCCCTTTCGGACCCACTATTTCTGGGGAGGTTGACATTGCCTTACGAATTCGCCGGAGAGAATATGGACGGTATCTTAGAGAACATCGAATCGCTGATGTACGAAAAAGGGTACGATGCCCTGTGCGGTGTCGACGAGGTCGGACGCGGGCCGTTGGCCGGACCGGTGGTAGCAGCCGCGGTGATTGTGCCGCCGGATGTTGTCATCGAAGGCGTGGCTGATTCAAAGAAGCTGTCTCCGCGCAAGAGGGAAGAAGTCTTCAAGCGTATCATAGAACTCGGCCTGCCCTGTGCGGTCGGGATTATCGACCATGAAACAATTGACGGCATGAATATCCTCCGCGCTTCGCTGGCCGCCATGCGCAAAGCCGTAATGGATCTCAAACGTTCGCCGGATGTGATCCTGGTTGACGGCAACCAACCCGTGCCGGGACTGTCCCAGCCGCAGTTTACCATTGTTGGCGGTGACAGCAAGTGTGCCTCGATAGGAGCGGCTTCGGTCGTGGCCAAAGTCACCCGTGATCGTATCATGGAAAAGTACGAGGCGCTGTATCCGGGCTTCTCTTTCGGAACGCACAAAGGATATCCGACCGCGGCGCATCTTCGCGAACTGGACGAGAACGGACCGTGCGAGATTCATCGACGGAGTTTCAAGCCGGTGGCCAAACTGGTCGATCAGTATGCCCTCTTCTAACGGTCGCGGTGACAAACGAAAAATCAATCAGGGCCGCAGGTTCGAAGAACTTGCCGCCCGTTTTTTTGTCGCGAAGGGATTTGAGGTCATTGAACGGAACTGGCGGTCGGGTCACAAGGAGATCGACCTGATTGTCAGGCGCGACAGCCTGATTGTTTTTGTCGAAGTGAAATCCACATACTCTGAGAAGTTCGGTCATCCGGTTGAACGAATCGACGAGAAAAAGATCAAGCACCTCAGTGACGCCGCCCGGCAGTATCTAATCGCCAACAAGATCGAAAAGACAGATCTGCGATTCGATGTCGTAACGTTCAACCGGGGCGAACTCGAACACTATCCCGATGCTTTCCCGGCGGTAGAGTAGGCCAGCCTTCGTGCGTCGGTGTTCCGAGTGCGCCGCAGGCGTACGACAAACCCGACAGCCTTCCCTGAATCTTCGGTAGCCCGCCCAGAGCGTAGCCATACATGGCGAAGCGTCGGGTGGGATGAACTCCCGACAACACTATATCTCAATCCCCTCACCCCGTCTTTAGTGCCGCACAAAAAGAATGGCGGAACCTGGGCTTGGTCCCGCCATTGACATCCTGGCGAAGAGGTTTTGCACGCGCTCTTTCTGGAGGACGTCTATCGTCTCAAACAAACATATAGTCTGTCAGGTTTCTTCTGTATGCGTCAGCGGCTGTCAGGGCGCTGACGTACAACAATGAAGAACAATGAGTTAGCGGCTAACTGAATAGAAGTCGAATTGTCAGAATGTGGCACGATTAACAAAGGCGAGGCATCCTTACCCCGCCTTCGCGATGCGGTGCGGCTGAAAAGATTCAGCTAGCCCTACTCCATAAGGCTGTCATAGATTTGAACACCGAAATTGTCCCGTATGTTCCCTTCGGCGTCATATCCTGACAGGTTCCAAGGGCGGAACAGAGATCGCTCGGGCGGCCCCTCAAAACTTGTTTGGAGGGATTATGATCCGGACCAAACGAGTTTGACCCGGCCACCCGTCGGGTCTTGCAGGGTGGAACCCTTTAGCGGTTCCGCCGGAAAGCGAGGTCCGCCACCGGCGGACGATGGCAGAACCGCTCCGAGAGTACTCGACAACGGGAGAGTAGGTCCATTCGGGTTCTGCCCTAAAGGTGAAGTCGAAACTGCAGGAGTATCGACCTACCTCTCTGCTCTACTCGTTTGGCAGGAGACGACCCGTGATCGTCGGGGTTCCACGCCCGACGGACTAATCCTTCACCGGGAGGACATGGATAGCCTTGATGACAAGTTGGATCTCGTCGCCCTCCTTCAATCCCATTTCCGCTACGGACTCCGAGGTCAACACCGAGGCCATTTTCGCCGGCGTGTTGACGTCGAATTTCACAAGCGACATGATATCGCCGGTCTTGATCGAGGACACTTTGGCGGTCACTTTGTTGCGGGCACCGTATTTCATGGTTCTCTCCCTGTTTGTTACAATGCTTTTAGGACTATGTTGCTTCTGCTCGCGGCATAATACTGCCCTCGGCGGGACATTTCAAGATTGTTGAGCCGCAGTTCTGTCTCTATATTCGGCCCCATGCAAACCGCGCTGCACATCACCGCCCTGGTCAACGAACTCCGAGACGACCTCGTCGACGGAGAAATCATCTCGACCGAATTCTACAAGAAAAAACGGGCGGCCTATCTATTTGTACGCAAGGACCGACGGGTAAAGGCAATGGCGTTTGTTTTTCATCCGGCAGGCTGGGGGACTTTCTGCGTACCGGCATCCAAGATCGACATCGACACGCCTGAGAAACCGTGGCCGGTTTTTGCCATGACCGAGGGCAAGATCGCCGGTGTGCGTCAGATCGGTCTGGACCGGATTTTCGAACTGGACATCACTTTCGACGGACAAAACAAGCGGATGGTTTTCGAGGCGATGGGTCCCAACGGCAACATCTGGCTCCTGGACGCCGAAGGTAACCGCGAGGCCACTCTTCGCAACAAGCAGTACGATTCCGGCGAGCCGTACGCGCCTCCACCGGCGGGGGAGAGGCTGGACCCGTTTGAGGTCACCGGTGACCAGATTGACGAGTTGGCCGAGTCGGCAGGTGAGTCCTCGCTGCTGGGTTTGCTGAAAAAGGGTTTTGCCGGATTCAACGAGACCATCGCGCGAGAGATCATACATCGCGCCAGCCTTCAGGGGACACGCCCTGCCGATTTGGATCAGTCAAAGGCCGACAAGCTTGCTCACGAGGTCAACTCCCTGGCAGACCGGTTTACCTCCGCTGACGTTGGATATCTGTACAGTTTGAGAGGCGTATCCGAGGTGTATCCGTTTAAGCTCACCTCCGTAGACAGTCAGCCCGAGAAGTTCAAGTCGTTGTCCCTGGCAGTGGTCTCAATGTGTTCGCGCAAGCAGACCCGGATCGATGAAGCCGACGAGGAGAAAAAAGTCCTGACAGCGGTGGGAAAAGCCGTCAAGCGATTGACTAAACGTGTGGGCAAGATAGAGGAAGATGTGGTGCGGGCGGCCGACTACGAGTCCCAGAAACGATATGCCGAGCTACTGCAGCTTCATCGGGGGAGCCTCAAGAAGGGAATGGAGTCGGTTGTGGTCGAGGACTTGATGTTGGACCCATCGCAGTCGGTGGAGATCGAGCTGGAGCCTACCCTAAGTCCTAACGACAATATCGAGGCGTACTTCAAACGTTTCCGCAAGGGGCGCGAGGGGCTGGAATTGCTTGAACGCCGTTTGGAAATCTCAAAGGGTGAACTGGAGGAATTGCAGACCTTGCAGGCTGATCTGGAAACCGACTTTGAGTCTGCCTCCCAACGCCACCAGAGCGAACTCACTTCGCTGATGCCAAAGGTAGGGGATAAGCGGGAAGTTCAACCGCGCTTGCCTTATCGCGAGGTGACTCTCTCGACCGGTCTGACTGTGTTTGTAGGCCGTGACGGTGCCGACAACGACCGGACAACGTTTGAATTCGCCCGGCCATACGAGCTTTGGTTTCACGCGCAGCAATGCCCCGGCTCTCATGTTGTGATGAAATACCCCAACAAGTCGTTTGAACCTACCAAACGGGAGATTGAGGAAGCAGCTTCCCTGGCCGCCTACAACAGCAAAGCACGGCACAACAGCCTCGTTCCGGTGATCTACTGCCAGCGCAAATACGTGCGGAAACCGCGCAAAGCCAAACCGGGGCTGGTGACCGTGGAGAGGGAGAAATCGGTTATGGTAGCTCCACGAAAGTCAATCGACTGACAGAAATAGACATAACTATCTGCTACACAAAATCTTAGCTCGCTTCGTATCACAGTTGGGATGACTAATGCCGATATTTGTGACAGACGGGGGATTGTATTTTGTTGACATTGGCATGACAATTCGTTAGTTATCGGTCACTAACGCAGGGTTGGAGTGGGAGCAGATGCCCCGACGTAAAGACCAAATTCTCAAGCTGGCAACAGAGCTGTTCAGCAGGGACGGCTACGACAAGGTCACAGTTAAGCAATTAGCTGACGGTTGTGGTATCACTGAGCCGGCTATTTATCGTCATTTCGCAAGCAAAGAAGCGTTATTCTCCGAAGTTCTCGAATCTCTGAGCGCGCGAATCAACTGCGACGATCTGTTCGCAAAGCTCGAGGGTGAGGTCGAAATCGAAGTGATTCTGAGCGGGATCGCGTATCACGTGATTGAATTCCACTCCGAAAACGCCGATCTGTATCGGTTGCTGTTGTACTCGGTTCTGGCCGGTCATGAGCGGGCCAGACATGTGTTTGAGATTGTGCGAGGGACCTATGTCAGGTTCCTCATCAAGCAGCTTAACCGGCTTTGCCATCAGGGCACCATCCTTGAGAAAAACAACGAAATTACCGCCCGCTGCTTTGTGGGGATGGTGTTTGATTGTGCGCAGGGTCGCACCCTGTTTAAGGGGCTCCAGGGACGAAGCTACAGAGCGTCCGATGTAATTGACAATAATGTACCGATTTACGCCAGGGGTTTAAAAGCGTAATCGCTATTCACATAACCAGGAGGGTTTCGGCCCACCAGGATTGGAGGAGGCATGAGGAAGCCAAAACATGACAGGGCCGGGTCGGCCTGTCTGGTTGCCTGCGGGTGTGCGCTGCTAATGGCGCTGCTGCTGGCAACGCCGGTGCCCCTTGTGGCAGGGGACGTTGCTAATGAGGTTTGTGCCGATTGCCATGACAATGTCGAGAATTTTCACCTGACTCCCCACGGGCGGTACATGAGTGACCGGCCGGCCCTGGAGGAGTTCAGTTGTGAATCCTGTCATGGATCAGCAGTAGCTCACATTGAAGAGGGCGATCCGGCTAAGATCATTAACCCAGCCAAACAGGACCAGTTCGGCTCGCAGATGTGCTTGACCTGCCACAAGGAAAGCATGCTCGATGATTGGGCGTTTTCGCACCATAATTCGGCCGATCTCAATTGCTCGTCCTGTCACACCGTGCACAGCGGCGAGGCACACTCGCTCAAGAAAGAGAATCCCGAGCTGTGTTACGATTGTCATACCGATGTTCGCGCGAGCCAGTTCATGCCGTCGCACCACCCGATCGGTGAGGGCGCGCTCGAGTGCAAAGACTGCCACAACGTGCACGGCGGACAGACGGCCCTGACAATGGATAACACGGGACGCGAGCTTTGCTTCTCGTGTCACGCCGATGTTGAGGGACCGTTTGTATATGAGCACGCTCCGGTCATGGAGGACTGTATGATTTGTCATACGCCTCACGGTTCGGTGGCGGACAAGCTCTTGAAACAAAACGAACCGGCACTGTGCCTGAACTGCCATGCGATGCACTTCCATGCCACGGTCGAAGGGGTCGATGGTGACTTCACAACCCCGCAGGCCCCGGAGCGCGCGGGAGTCTCAACGCCTGACGGTTTCAAGCGGGCGATGTTGACCAAGTGCACCCAGTGCCATTCATCCGTTCACGGATCAGACCTGCCGTCGCAGGCCGCCTCTACCGGTGGTCGTGCGCTGACGAGATAAAGGAGAAGGTGATGAAACATAAGATAATTATCATCGGTATCAGCCTTCTGCTTTTGCTCGCGGCGTCTGTGTTCGCGAATGAAAACGAGGAGACTGTCGACCGGTACAGTATCTGGACCGGTCTGAAATACACCGACACGTCCGGCTATGCCAAGAAAGTCGGTGAGTATCGCCAGCTTCGCCAGGAGCAGGTGATTCCGGACTTCAAATTCAGCTATATGGCCCTGCGGCCGAACAGCATTTTCACTATCGATGGACACTACTTCGACAAGGATGATGCGTTTGGTAAAGCCGGCATAGTCGCCGGTGATCTGTTCAAGGCCGATTTCCAGTATCGTTCGATGACGAGGAATATGGGGCAGGACATGCTGGAAAACCTCGAGACGCGAGAGTGGCTGGGAACGAACCCCGGCGGCAAAACAATAACGCACGATATTCAGGATCCCGACGCGGACTACGAATACCACCGCACCGAGATTCTGAGCAAAGTGTCGGCGCTGTTGTCACGGGAGCACAATGTCCGATTGGAGGTTGCCCACCGCTCGATCCTGAAAAAGGGTCATGCGCAGGCAATAGCGAGCAACCATTGCTTCAGTTGTCATTTGACCTCCAAGGGTCGTGAGGTTGACGAAGGACAGCATCAGATAGAGGCCGGTATCAACGCCGAAGCCGGAAATCTCGATTTCGGCTATAAGTTCGGCTACAGGCTGTATCAGTCCAACTCCCTGGATCCGACAGCCTATTATGATCCGGCCAAACATCCGGTCAACGGCGGATCGGGCGCCGAGTTCAGCTCTCGTCAGAACTACAGCGACGCAACGCTGACTTATTCTGCAAAGCCCAAAACTGCAAAGATGTCTCACAAAGTGAGAATCAAAGGGGATGCCGGCAAGGGACGGTTTGCCGGCGCGTTAACCTACAGTCAGGCGAAGAATAAGCACACTTTCCTGGTTTCAAATACCTGGGCCGGTGTGGCCAGCTTCGCATATCCGATGTCGCCCAAGACGCGGTTGGTAGCCAAAGTGGCCGGCACCAGAATCAAATCCGACGAGGCTCTTGTCGATGTGGCCTCTTTTCGTGAAGGACGTCCGGCACCGGCTGCGGTCGATTTCGATTTTGTCCGGTATTCAGCCCTTGACCGTGCCGACGGTAAGGCAACGGTTGAGGTTATTCATCGTGTAAATCCAAAGGCTACGGTTTCTGTGCTGGCCGGATTCCAACGGATCGACCGATATGGTTTTCCGACCCTGGACAATGAGGAGGCGACTACTCGTTTCATCGGTCAGGCAAAACTGAACTACCGCAAGGGACTGAGATACTCCTCACGGCTCAAGTACCGGCTTGAGAAGACCTCGAACCCGTTTACTTCGCCGAGGGGTCTGTTCGAGTACCCCGGGATTGATTCTTTGACTCGTATCGGTACCGCCGCCTCCAACTCGTACTTCTATTACCAGCGCGAGGGTATTCGGTATCAGAGCATTTCGACCGAGCCGACAATCAAGCACGAAATCAACTGGACCTCAAGCTACAGGCCGACTAACAAGGTCAACCTGAATATGGGAGCCAAGTTTGTGCTTGATAAGAACAGCGATCTGGACTCGCTGGATGTGAAGCACACCACGATGGTTCCCAATCTGGCGGTGAACTTCATGCCCGATCCGCGTTGGACCGTGAGCGCTGGTTTCAATTACTATTACAACAAATCGAGAGGGCCGGTGACAGTGGCACTCTTCGACGGCTGAGCGGGCCATATCTATGTTGACACCGTGAGTGGCAACGCGAGACATTATGGTTCCATGTACACCATGGCTGACTACGAAACCAAAGCGATCAATCTGTATCTCAACGTTGGCGGGCAGGCCACCGAAAAGCTGTTCGTTTCCGGCTCCCTGTCATTCAATACCTCAACCTCAGAGTACGAACAGGTCATCATGCCGGATGTGTCGAGTCGTGTGATAGACACGCAGGGTGATCCGGACCTGACACACTCGGACTTCACGTTCGGCGAGATGCACACGTATTCCGATCTCGACTACACCATCATGCACATCGCAGGCGGTGTAGAGTACACGTTGAGTGAAGGACTTACGTGGACGGCCGACGCCGACTATGCCGACATGACCGACGATGCCGGTTATGTGTACGGCATCGAAGACGGTTCGGTGTTTTTCGTCCGTACCGGATTCCGGTTCGATTTCTAATTGAAACTGGAGTATCGGTTAAAGCCAAGCCGCGCTGGAGAAATCCGGCGCGGCTTTTTCTTCTCGGTGGACACTTCGACAGGCTCAGTGTGACTTATCAGTCATCGTAGGTCGAAACTCCAGCAGTTTCGACGCACTCTTAAAGCTCAGCTTGTATGTACAGAACCCACAGCAAGCTGTGGCTATCGGGTTTCAGAAGAAGATGTCGGGTTTCTCAGCGCACATGGTATGCGCGCCTCGGGACAACGACCTACAAGAGAGGAGTCTACGGTCGCGCACAATGCGAAAAGGCTGTGCGTTCCCGTGCGCGGCACACGGGAGTGTGCCCGTTGAAACGCCGCATTTGCGATACATGTCAGACCGGGCCAGATTATCACCGACTCGCCGGGTTTCGACCACCCAATATGTTTGGGCTGGGACCCACTACCGATTGATCTTCTCGCCGGTCATCTCTTCGATTTCCTTGAGCAACGTTTCTTCAAGCTCCGCCTCGGTTGTCATCTTGACTATCTCACCCTTTTTGATGAGCATCCCCTTGCCGTCGCCGCCCGCGATCCCCACATCGGCCGCGGCTGCCTCGCCCGGACCGTTGACCGCACATCCCATGACGGCCACCTTCAACGGCGTCTTGATGTGACGCGTCTTGTTCTCGATTGACTCAGCCAGCGGAATCATGTCGATCTGGCACCGTCCGCAAGTGGGACAGGCGATGACCTCGACGCCGTCAGTCTTGAGCGCACACGAAGTCAATATCTGTTTGGCAACACGCACTTCATGAATCGGGTCGGCAGTGAGCGACACTCGAATCGTGTCACCGATGCCGGTCATGAGCATGGCACCGATCCCCACCGCTGACTTTACCGTGCCCGTATCAAGCGTGCCGGCTTCAGTTATGCCTAAATGCAACGGATATTCGCACCGTTCAGCGAGCATAGTGTACGCCCAGAAGGCGGTGTTGGTGTTGGTCGATTTGACCGAGATGACGATGTCTTGAAAATCCATCGATTCGAGTACTTCGATTTCGCGCACGGCCGCCTCGACAAACGCGCGCGGGTCGTCATGGCCGTATTGCTCAAGCAGGTCTTTCGGCAGCGATCCGGAGTTGACGCCGATTCTTATGGGCACCTCGGCGTCCTTAGCGGCTTGAGTTACTTCTTTGACTTTCCACTCAGCGCCGATGTTGCCGGGGTTGATTCTGATCTTGTCGAATCCGGCCTCGATGGCTTTGAGCGCCAGCTTGTACTGGAAATGAATATCAGCCACGAGCGGTTTGGTGACCTGCTCACGGATCGTCTTGAGCTCATTGCCGGCATTATGGTTGAGCACCGAAAGACGGACAATGTCCGCGCCGGCATCAAAGAGGTCGTTGCACTGTTTGACGGTAGCGGCTGCATCGCGAGTGTCAGCCGTGGTCATGCTCTGGATGGCGATTGGGAAACCACCGCCGATAATCAGATCGCGTATTTTGACCGTGCGGCTCTTGCGTCGCACGAGAGGGTAGTTCAATTCCATATCAATCCTTGACCGGGGTTTTTCCGGGGCGTAATTTAGCGTTTCTACGCCGCAGTGCAAACGAAAGTTGGAAGTATTTGCTTTGGATTAAGCGACTGTTACCGTTTGTTGTCATCGGTCTCGCCGTGCTGGGCTGGATGAAATGGCAAAACTGGTCCGAGCAACGCGATCTTGCCGAAGATTCCCGCATGGCGCTCATTACCGCTCAGGTGGAGATGGGCACAGCCAAATACGTCGGCGAGCCGGATGCGTTTCTCGCGTTTCGTGATTCACTTCTTCGGGCGGAAGGTCTGACGGCTGAGGCGATGTTTGACTATCTGGACCGATATAAGAAACATCCAGAGCGGTACTTGTCGTATGCAAAACAGGTGACGGTGTTCGTGGATTCGCTGGCGGCGATAGAGAAGAAGCGCATCCAGGCCGCCGAGCGCGAGGCGATGGGGCTTTAGGTATTCAGCTTCCGCTTCAGGCGGGCGCAGAAGGAACCGTCGAGGTTGTCACACTCCGGATACGTCTTCACAAAACCGCGTTCGGTCACGAGGGACTCATCGAAAAACTGGGCCGCTGAATCAAGTTCAAACTTGTCGTTGCGTGCCAGAAACTCCTCGACAATCTGATCGTTCTCCGCTCGCATAACCGTGCAGGTCGAGTACACCATTACACCGCCCGGCTTCACCAGCCGCGAGGCGCGGTCTATCATCTTGGTCTGAATCTTAACCAGATTCTCAATGTCTTTTTCGCTTTTGGCCCAGCGAAGGTCGGCGTGTTTACGGGCGGCTCCCCATCCGCTGCACGGCGGGTCGAGCAGGACGCGGTCGAACTGGCGGTCGGAGATTTCAGCCATGTCGCCCACCACCGGCGCGATAATCGAGATGCCCAACCGATTGGCGTTTTCGACAACCCGCTCCAGTCGCTTCTGTGATTTATCAACCGCCGTCACACGCCCCTTGTTGCGCATGCGGACCGCAGCGTAGGTAGCTTTGCCACCGGGAGCAGCGGTCAGGTCGATCATTTCCGTTCCCGGTCTCGGATTCAACAGCCGCACGGGAAGGCCGGAAGATTCATCCTGCACGAACACCTTGCCGGTTTTGATCAATTCATCCTCGAGCGGAAGACCGGCATTCTCCAAACGGAAAAACTCATCGAGATACTCGCCGCGAGTGTACTGGACTTCGTGTTCGATTAGCAGCTTTTCGACATCGTCCGGCTTGGTCTTCAGGTAGTTGACGCGATAGGTTACAAATGGCGGGCGGTTGTAATTCGCCAGAAGATGCTCGGCTCTTTCGACTCCAAACTCCTTCACGCAGTATTGCACGAAGTATTCCGGGTAGCTGTGGAAGTTCCCGAGATATCTCGCGGCGTCTTCTTCGCGAGAAGCAAACAGCACCTTTTCCGGTTCTCGCAACCGCGACCGCATGACCGCATTGACGAGTTTCGCCTGCCTCTGATCGGTGAAATGCCGAGCCAGATTGACGGACTCGTTAACCGCCGCCGCTTCGGGGATTTTATCACAAAAGAGGATTTGGAAGAAACCAACTCTCAGGATATTCGCCAGCTTAATCGACAGGGGCACCGAGGGGCGCGCGAGGAAGAACTTGATCTCGTGATCCAGCCGCCGTCGCAGCTTGGTTGTCCCGTTGACCAACTGCAATATGAAGCGGACATCTATGGGGCGAAAGTTTTTCCCGCTGAGAACCTGCTTGATAGCGTGCTCGGTCTGCTGACCGCGTTCGACCAGAATGACTGCCTCCACAGCAGCGGCGCGAACCGGATCGAACTTGGAGCCTGTCTTCTTATGTGCAGTGCCGTCGGCCATTTAAAGTTCCATTGCGCTAATCTTGTTGCCGTCGTCGTCAACGCGATACACGTCTTTCCGATGGAACGGAAGCGCGACCGCGTCGGTGGTCAATCCATGCTTGAGGAATCCGGCGACCTCTATCGGCTTGACATAGCCCCCTTCGCCGAGTCCAAGGACCATAATCAAAGTATCGGCCTCTACACGCAGATCATATATGGCAGGACGGATATCAACCTGCTTGAGGCCCTTCTTCGATTCCCGGTCAACCTCAAGCGTGGATGCTTCGAGAACTGCAGCGATGCTCTTATCAAGGTTCTTGACATTCTCCCAACACGAAGTGGGCACCGAGTATTCAGCACGGTTCAGCGCCGCGTTGAGGGAGGTCTTTTTGCCCAGAACAGACTTTGCTTCGATCATTTCTATACCCGGCGGAAGAACTTTGCGGAAATCCTCCAGCATATACGGCATGAGCATGGAATCAAGCGTGATATCAATATACTCGGCCCCGGAAGTAAACCCGAGCGTCAGCGGCGGACCGAGCGACAGTTTCATGATCGGATTGTGCCCCTGGCTGTAGGAGACCGGAAGTCGGGCGCGACGAAGCGACCGTTCCATCAGGCGAAGGTTCTCAAGGTGCGACATGTACCGGTATCGGGCCGATTTTCCCCAGCGGATGCGAACACGGTTCTTGGTCGGCGCCACCTGGGCGCTCCCCTTGACTCGCTTTGCGCCGCGACCGAATTGCATCTGCGGCTCGCCGGTGGAGACACTTTCGTTTGCATCGCGATACTGCGGTTTGAAATCCTTCAACTGCAGCGACGTCCTCTGGCGTTCCTTCATCAGGTGGTCAACCGAGGACCGTTTGTGAATATGCGACCAGGGGAGACGTTCCGTGAACGGTATCGGTTTCAACCGGGTGCCGATGTCGATATTGTGCTTGGCAAACAATTCCATCCAGACGTCGAATTGGAAATGCTCGCTCCAACTATCGAATCGACAGCCCCTCGCCACCGCTTCTTCGATGATGTCGGCGATTTCACGACCGCCGCGCCCGAGGATACAAACGAGCATCGCCAGCTTGGTGTCGTTGTGTTTGAAATTGATGTGTCCGCCGCGAGTGTTCCGCTTGACATACTTGATCTTCTCGAACACTTCTTCCTGATTCACCGCTTCGTCCCACTGGAACGGCGTATGTGCTTTGGGGACGAACGGGGAGAGGGTGACATTAACCGTTGCACGGTTAGTGTACTCCTTGCTGATCTGCAGAACGTTTCGACAGACTTTGCATATGCCGAGCAGGTCTTCTTCTGTCTCGGTTGGCAGTCCCACCATGAAGTACAACTTCAGCGTCGTCCAGCCCTTGGAGAAGGCGAGGCGGGCGGTATCGTATATGGCGGCGTCCGGGAAATCCTTGCGGATGAAGAGGCGAAGCCGTTCGGTGCCCGCTTCGGGGGCGATTGTCAGACCGGATCTGCGGACCTTCTTGAGCTTGTCCAGCAAGCGCGGGCTAATGCTGCCCGGTCTCAGCGACGGCAACGAGATCGATACGCCCATCGGTTCCAGACGTCGCGTCAGCGTGCTGACGAGTTCCTCGACATCGGGGTAGTCGGTCGACGACAACGACAACAGGGTGACTTCATGGTAGCCGGTGCTCTGAATCTGGGTATCAATCTGGCGTGCAATATCGGCCACCGAGCGTGGGCGAACGGGTCGGTAGATGGGACCCGCAAAGCAGAACCGGCAACCCTGCGGACAGCCGCGCATGATTTCTACCGCGAGATGATTGTGCACGGTATCAACCAGCGGCACAATCGGCTGTTCGGGGTAACCCGATGGTTTCAACTCGCTGACAGCCCTGGCCTGGATGACTTCGGGGGCGAAATCAACCAGCGGGCGGGCCTCGTTGTCATAGTATCTCGGAATATATACGGATTCTACTTTGGCGAGCGCCTTGAGTTTGTCCTCGCGGGAAGCGTCTTTCAGGTCGTGCAGAATCCCCAGCATCTCCGGGAGACCGTCTTCGGCATCGCCGATGAAAAAGACGTCGACAAACGGCGCAATCGGCTCCGGATTGTAGACGGCGGGTCCGCCGGCCATGATTATCGGGTCGGAGTCGTCCCGCTTCTCTGACCGGATGGGGATACCGGCCAGGTCGATCATGCCGAGCATGTTGGTGAACACGGTTTCGTCGACGAGCGTAAACCCGATAGCGTCGAACTCTTTTGCGGGGCGAGAGCTTTCCAGGGAGAACAGCGGGATATCCCGTTCGCGCATGAGTATTTCGGCGTCGACATCCGGTGCATAGGCACGTTCGCAGAGGAAACGGTCGTCTGCGTTGACGATATGATAGAGCGTCTGTAGGCCGACGTATGACTGCCCGATTTCGTATTTGTCGGGGTAGATATGGAGATATTTCAGTCGACCGGAAGGGTCTTTGACGATCTGGCCCGGTTCCCCGCCGGTATATCGACCCGGTTTAATGACATAGGGGAACAATGTCTGTTCGAGGCGTTCTCTCATGGGTCACACGTGCTACGGTTACGGGTTTAGGGTCGAGGGAGGATAACGGTTTTTGCCTGAGGGGGCAAGGAGTATCGGTTTGGGGGGGAAGGACCGTGCCGCGAGCCCCAAGCATGCGCTGCACCCGGGAGGGTGCCCGTGAAAGACTGGTGCGAGAACGGTCGGGCAAACAGGCTTGAAACCGACGCGTGTATAATGACAGGGGCCGGATTGCGGTCTCAGTCGGATCTGTGATGCAGGTCAGCAAAAAACCTTGTCAAGGGCGGAGAGGAAACCTATCTTGATAGTGGATCACAACAACAGGTGTTACGATTATTCTGCTGCTATCCTATTGTAGGCTGCAGTGTTAACGTTTTCATCGGAATTGTCTGAAAGGGGAACTTCAATGCACCCGCGAGCGTTTTATGCTTTTAGCACGGGTAAGAGGCCGCTTTCAGACGAAGAGGGCGATCTTAATGTCTGAAGGCAAGCCTAAAGAACTCGTGAAGCGACGGGCATTTGAAACCGAGGCCCTGCCTCACATGGATGCGTTGCTCCGCACAGCTCTGAGGATGACCAAGAATCAGAGCGACGCGGAGGACCTGGTGCAGGAAGCCATGGTCAAGGCGTATCGCTTCTGGGATAAGTTTGAGCCGGGTTCAAACTGTCGGGCATGGTTGTTTAAGATAATGACCAACATCTTTATCAACAACTATCGTTCCAAGTCCCGTACGCCCGTGTCCGTTAATGTTGACGACATTGACGATAATTTCTTGTACGGGCAGCTGGCTAATCTTGGTCCGGAAGAGAATCCGGAGCAGGCCCTGTTCGCAAAGATATTTGATGACGATGTCAAGAAGGCCATAGAGGAGTTGCCAGACGATTTCCGGCTGGTAGTAGTGCTTTCGTTCCTGGAGGGGTTTTCCTACCAGGAAATCGCAGAAATTGCCGATCTTCAACTGGGAACGGTAAAGTCCCGATTGCACCGCGGTCGGAAACTGCTCCAGAAACAACTTTATGACTACGCTGTTAGGAATGGCTACATCAAGGATACTGCAAAATGACCTGTCAGGAAGCTCTGAGTTTACTCTATGATGTGATTGATAAAGAGGCATCCGAAATCGACGTTCAGGAGGTGAAACAACATCTCAACCAATGTCGTCACTGTTCGGAAATCTACAAGGTCGAAGAGGCCGTCAACGCCCTCGTCCGCGAGAAACTCGCACATCAGAGAACAACACCCCGTATGCGGCATCTCAAAGAGAAGATCCTTTCGGACCTCGATGCTGTAGACAGTGAATCGGCTTGTGCCTGTTCTACTTCGGCAAGGCCGACAAACGAAATAGAGACTCCCGCGCCGTCCTCCCAAATGCCTGCTCGGGCTGCACGTGGCTTCAGGATCGGAAGACTTCTGGCTCTGGCTGCCGCGCTGG
Organism: uncultured candidate division Zixibacteria bacterium; assembly: GCA_963664195.1. GTDB lineage: Bacteria > Zixibacteria > MSB-5A5 > GN15 > FEB-12. The sequence continues at coordinate 1,072,640 of OY760907.1, read as the reverse complement.
TGGTGGTTATCGGCACCGTGTATATCGGACAGGCGTTCATGAGCCACGACGTTCAGTTTGGCGCACTTGAGGACGCCCATTTTGAGGCCGTTCAACAGCTTGCCCAATTCGCCTCGGCGGGCGTGACAGGGGCGCCGGCGTCTTTTGTCAACCAGCGCGTCTCATATAATCTCTCACCGGCCGTGCAGGAATTCTCTCTTATCGGCGGTCAGTTGGAGACGATCGACGGTATTGAGATGGCGCACTTTGTTTACACACGCGGTGAAACCATTGTTTCGGTGTTTGTGGCTCGTGCCGACGAATTTCCCATCCCGGAGGATTTGATGGCCCATCCGGTAGTGAAGGGCCAAATGCAACTCTTTGATCACAACTGCAAGGGTTGTCGACTCGTGTATCATCAGGTTGGCGACGCAATCATCGTCACCGCCACCGAGAACCACGAAGTCGAGTTGCTCGATTTCATTCCGGGGCAAGGCACCGTGTAGGACGATTGTTAATTATTGCCTTTTGCAGGCAGCAGGATATTTTGACCGGCATGGCTTTCATGTCGGTCGTTTTTGTATCAGTTTGTCTGTCGGTTGGGGTCGGGTCCGCGGCTCAGGATGCCCCGGAATATATGGACAGCACCAGGGCTGAGTTTTTCCGCGGGTCTGCGGCGCTTATTTTCGATGACCGGTTTACTGAGGCGGATTCGGCCTACTCAGACTACATTTCAGCCCATCCTACCGATCCCGCCGGATACTTGTTTCGTGCAGGTGGCCTGATGGCGGATATGGCCGACCGTGAGGAAGACGCTCACTCTAAGCAGTTCAATCGACTACTCGACAGTACGCTCACGCTCACCAGGTCGATTCTGGAGACCTGCGACGATCGCACTGCCGCCTGGATGTACCTGCTTCGCGGTCATGTAACGGCCTATCGCTCGCTGTATGAATCCCGGTTTGGTTCGTTTATCAAAGCCCTTCGGCTGGGATTATCGGCCAACGATGACTACGAGAGGGGTCTCAAACGGGATAGCACGTTGTACGATTTGTATGCCGGGCTGGGGTCGTATCACTACTGGAAATCGGCGAAAGCCGGGATGCTCAAATGGATCGGTCTCTTTCGAAACGAGAAGGACAAGGGTCTTCGAGAACTTAGACTGGCCGCTGATTCTTCGATACTGCACCGCCAGGCCGCCCGTAGTGCGATGATCTGGATATGGCTTGACAGGGGAGAATACGATTCCACGATTGCTGTGGCTACTGATTTTGCGGCGAGGTATCCCGACGGCAAGACGTTTCTCTGGCCGATTGCGCAGGCCTGGTTCAAGCAGGAGGAGTACGAGCAGTCGTTAGGAGCCTTCAAGGAGCTCCGAGAGAAACTTGCCGTATCACCGGGTAACTGCTACAATCTCGTCGAGTGTGACTTCTTCATCACACAATGCCACGACCGCCTGGGTCACAACAATGAAACTCACTTTGCCGCCCGCAGACTGTGGGAGTATCTGGGGGAGATACCGGAATCAACCCGCAAACGCCAGAAGGACAAGCTGGACTACCTGAAGCGATTAGCGCAGGAGTAGCGGCGGGGTCCCCGTGTATCGCTCACTTCGGAGCATTTCCCCCGAAACAATCCTTCATCTCTACTTGTTGTTGATACCAAATACCGTATAATGGAGACAATATACGATATATGTCTCCGGCAGCGCGTCGCACCGTTGCGGTCACGTTGCCCGGCATGATAAGGAGTATTGTATGACCCCGCGAAAACCGTTCTTTGGACTGCTGACTTTTGCGCTAACCGTGTGTCTGTTCGCCTCAAGATCAACCGACGCCGGAACAGATGAGCCGGTCGCTCAAGGAGACACGCTCACTGTTGCTCTGGACAACGTTATCACGGTGAAATCGGTGCGAATCAACCGTGAGGAAGTCGATTTCCCTATGGAGCTCGACCGCTTTGCGGCGGTCATCAACAGCAACGGTTTCGGACTCATTCGCAAGGGAACTTTTTTCGCGCAGGACATCTCAGTAGATGGGTTTAAGCGGGGGGACGTTACGGTCACGGTCGACGGCGAACGGTATCACTCGGCCTGTCCTGCCCGTATGGACTCCCCGTTGATCCGTGCCAACCCGCTGGAAATGCAGACTATCGAGCTGCGAAAGAATGCCGCCGGCCACCAGTCCGGTCTCGGAGGGGGAGTGACATTTCATCGCGCGCCAATCAACGAGCAGCTTCAGATCCGGGCCGGATTGTCGCAGACGCTGGGATCAAGTGAGAACGCAGACGCGGCCTTTTCGGTTGACCGACACAACCTGCGTCTCACCGGACGATATGCACGCGGGAAGGGATACGAAAACGGTGATGACCGGACATTTGCCGATCTCTACATGTATCGCGGCGATTATCGCTACTTGCTGGGGGAGACCTCGGTAGCAGGGCGCAGAGGCGAATTCGAATACCGGGGTGCCTTCACCTACACCGAAGACGTCATGTTCCCGTACCTGCACATGGACGAGAGGCTGAACCGGATCTACAGCGGGTTTGTCAGTCACGGTGACCATAAGCTGTATTTCAGCCACACGTTTCACACAATGGACAACGGCCTTCGGAAGAGCATGTCCTCAATGAAGTCCGATGCCACAGCCGTCACGGTCGGATTCGACGGCGACTTTTACGAAGCGTACTACCGTTACTGGAGCGTCGAAAATCGGATTGTGACGCCGATGACGACTATCGACAATCATATGCTACCCGACGTCAGACAGGTGGCCGCTACCTTTCACAGGACCATCAACCACCGCTCGCTCGAGTTCAGTGGAAAGCTCGGGTTTCTTAATACCCGCGTGGGCGACAAACCGCGCATGGCCTACTATCGCAACCTGTATGCCAACGCAGATGACGCCCGGACGTTTGCCGTATTTGGCTTCAGTGCCGGCTATACGCACCTGTTTGCCGTTGATCGTGCGGCCGGTGCTCGGATCGAGATTACTTCCGAACCACCCCAGGCGGAGGAGTTGTACATAGCTCTCCAGCGTCCCGGCAACAAAACCTGGCGGGCGGGAAATCCGGGACTGACTGCACCGGTCCGTATGACTCTGCGCGGGAACGTCTCGATTGACCGGGTGCGTCTTGAGCTGTTCGGCTGTCATGTCTGGGATTACGTTACACCTTCGGCGCGAATGATCGAGGGGACGAAGTACGAAACGTACGACAATGTCGGCGCACTTCTGGCGGGCGTAAGTTTAAGCAGTGCGTGGAAGCATCTTGCTATCGACGCCCGTTATACAATCGCCGAACGGACCGATACCGATTCGCCGATGTCCGAGATCATGCCCCTTTCCGTGAAGACGTCGGTTGTTTCGCCCGAGTGGCACGGGCTGAAGGCCTCGTTGACCCACATCTACTCCGATGCTCAGACACGAGTCGACCGGACGCTCGATGAAGAGCCGACGCCGCAGTGGAATCGATTGGACATGGAACTGGCCTACAAGTACGCGGGAATGCGCTTTTCGCTGGGAGTCGAAAACCTGACGGATGAACTGTACTATGCGCACATGTCGTATATGCGCAATCCGTACTCGTCGGGTACGAGAGTGTACGAACCGGGTCGCACGGTGCGGTTTAATCTGACGTTGGATCGGTTGTTTGAGGAGTAGAGGGTCTTGAAATCATCCGACATCTTCGGGATATGAATGGCTACGTTGTGGATTCGCGCTGGCGTTCATCCAGAAGGCGGCAGCCTTCCATCAGGATTGACTCATTCGCTTCCTCATTGTTCGGCTCCGGCAGGTCGGCCTCGCTCACCGGCTGGATGACCCACTTGCCGTTGGCCCAGGCCAACGCACGATACACCGCCTGAGCGCCGACTGCATCGCCAAGCTCAGCGAAGATAATCCGTCCCTTGTCAAGGAACAGCATGAGAGTATCTTCGCCGGAGGTGACTTCGATCCTCGCGGTTTTGCCGCTCGGGCCAAGCGCCTGGAGCAGATCGATAAGGTTCATATCTTCGAGCTTGCCGGCAGTGCCCCCTTCGCCGGTGCTTTTCTGTCTTTTGGCCCGGCTTTCGACCCGAGTACGCAGCTTGCGCATCTTGACGACCAGCAGGTCGAAGCTGTTCTCAAGGGGGATAATATCCTCGAGGCCGCGCTCGAAAAGTCCGGTCAGTTCGCCGGTAGCTTCCTGGCTGGCGATGAGGAAAGTCGGTACTTTCATGATTTCTACACCGCGACGGATCATTTCGTCGACCAGCGAGATTGCTTTCGACGGACGCCCCTCGTTGATCAAGATCATCATATCGGGGCGGCTGCGCTGATACAGCTCGATGAATCGATCCAGCGTGTTGAGTATTACCGGCCGGAACCCTTCATCCTTGAGACGAGTGGCCAGGGGATTGAGCAGGTCGATGTCCTCGCAGAACATGAGTGCCTGATTGTATTTCTCCGACGACGGTTCGATCAGTATCTCTTCTTCGATCATCTCGACAAAGGCGTCCACCACCTCCGGAAGGAACAGCTTTCCGGACAGCGAGGTGAGATTGCTTCGTACCGCCTCAAACTTGTCCAGTGACATTTTTTCGTTGATCGAGACATTCTCGCAGAAGATGTCGACAATGGTCAGGATATTCCCGCCGAGCGTTTCAATAGGCAGTCGTTTCGTGTACTTCTGTCGGAGGTTGATATACATGGAGCGGAGAATCTCAATCACCAGCGGCGAATAGTTCAACGAGTCAAGCAGCTTTGCCGTAAGAGATATTCTGCCCCGACAGTCTGTCGCGTCTTCCTTCTCACCGTAGTAGTAGCGAGACATGTCATGCACGTAGGCTGCATTCGTGATGGTGAGGCGATCCTTTTCGGGGATACCCATCTGGTGGCACAGCCGGTCGACATACAATCCCACCGTACCGGCGTGGTTATCCTCGAAACTGTCCCTGGAACTCAACATGGCCGTGAACAACTGGAGGTTTTTGATCACCAGATCGCTCACGTGCGTATTGTCCTGCTGGTTGAGCAGAAGTTCGGCCGGTGATTCGTAGTACCGGACACAGGTGCGCGGGGATACTTTGCGAAGGCGATCAATCAGGTCAATGTAGTCGCCTTGGACCGTGTCCCGGATGAACACCGTGTGGAAACTCTGGTTACCGATTATCTCGATGGCGTCGTCAGCCGATTCAGTGCAAACCAATCGGTAGTTGTCCCGCTCCAACGCCTGGCGCAGAGGCGCGTCGGAGTCGTGTTCATCACTTACCAGAAGGATAGATCCCCGGGTGGGGATGGTCACCATTTCGCCTGTTTCGTCAAGAGTTCGTGGTGTCGTTTCCAAGGGCTGTGAAGCCGACAAGGCGTGTTGATCGTTTGCGGCGACATAATGTCGGGCAACGGCAGCCTTCAGGGGCATCTCGGCGGCGATGTACAGGATGACCTTTTTGCCTCCCGCAACAAAATTCAGTTCGCTTATCAGCTTTTCGTTTTTGGGATTGTCGCAGGCGACTTTTAGGACGTTGGTTGCCGGGTTGTAGTCGAACGGAATCACTGTGCGGGCGAGGGCGACATTCGACGGTATCATCCTGGTCACCTCAGGAGGCAAGTCGACGTCGGATAGAATCACCGATTCACATTCAAACTGCTTGGCCAGTGCTTTGAGAAGGTCGGCCTCGGTGACATAGCCGAGCCGTACGAGGTGCGAACCGAGACGTCCACCATGTTCGCGCTGATATTCGAGCGCATGCGTGACTTGCTCTTCGGTGACCGCGCCATCCCAGAGCAGGAGTTCGTCGATTCGCAGGGTGGTGATCTTTTCGCTCACGTCAGGTTGCTTTCTCCACCTGTATATTCCCTTGCCGAAAGAGTGGCTTCTGTCCTTCGCAGCGAACCCATATCAGCTCACAGCGGGGCGTGACCGCTCCCGTGCCCGGTCGGCTTGTTTCAATCCCTTTTGTAAAGTAATCGGCGGAACCTTGCCTTTATGAACCTGCCGGAGAGGCAAAGATTGTTCAATTTTCGCACACCGGCTAACGGGGTCCATTTCAGCCCATATTGCGCTTGATTCTCGGTGGCGTTCGGCATACTTTGGTCAGCATGACTGACCTGCGAAAACTGTCTGAAATCAGGCTGACGGCCGAAGTTTCCTGCGCTGGCTGAGCCTCCAAACTGGGGCCAAAGTTTTTGGCCGAAGTGCTCTCGGGTCTGCCACAAGCGACTCATCCTGACCTGATGGTGGGTTTCAATAAGGCCGACGATGCCGGTGTGTTTCGTATCAGCGACACGCAGGCATTGGTGCAGACAGTTGATTTCTTCCCGCCGATAGTAGATGATCCGTATCATTTCGGGCGGATTGCAGCGGCGAATGCTCTCTCAGATGTCTTCGCGATGGGTGGTAAACCGTTGACAGCCTTGAATATAGTCGGTTTCCCGGTCGCCAGACTGCCGAAAGAGATGCTCACCGAGATTCTTCGCGGTGGGAACGAGAAGGTTGAAGAAGCCGGAGCCGTGGTGGTCGGAGGGCATTCGATCAAAGACAACGAGCTGAAATACGGCATTGCGGTCACCGGAATTGTACACCCGGACCGGATTGTCACCAATTCAGGGGCGAGAGTCGGTGACAGCCTGTTTCTGACCAAACCACTCGGGACCGGGATTATCACTACCGGAATAAAACGAGGTGTGGTCGGCGAAGACCTGATCGCCCATGTGATTGACCAGATGGCCGCGCTGAACCGTCCGGCGGCCGAACTGATGGTTGGTCACGACGTCCATGCCGCGACAGATATCACCGGGTTTGGATTGTTGGGCCACGCTCTGGAAATGGCGACGGCGTCCGATGTGAGCATCCGGTTTGATGCCTCGGCGTTGCCGATCCTTCCTGAAGCGCAAAGACTGGCAGGGGAGGGTGTGAATCCCGGCGGCGCCAACGACAACAAGGCGTTTCTCGAGGGAGCGGTTCGGTTCGAAGGCGATATCCCGTCGAGTCTTCGTCAGGTGTTGTTCGATCCTCAAACTTCGGGCGGTCTGTTGATTGCTATAGGGGCCGATCACACAGACGACTTCCGTGCAGGCTTAGAGGCGCTTGGCTTGCCAGACTGTGCGGTCGGAGTGGTTATGGCGAAAAGTAATACGTCATTGGTTATTCAGAACGGGTAATGCTCATTCTGCATCCGATCAGTCCGCCCAGTATCATTTAGAATCGAATTCTAGTGTTTCCCTGACGATTTTTTGACATTTGGAGACCACATTCTCGTAGAAGATATGCCAGTTATTGTTGATCCGCCGAAACGACTTGTGTAAACTGGATTGTATAAGGATGTACGATGAATATAGGTCTTATTTATTCGCGGAAAGATCCGCAGCAGACAATGACACGAGACTTCTTGCTGAGTTTTATCAAGGAGCGGGGGGTCCTGGCTAATCTCGTTGAGACGGACGAAGACGTCCTGTCGCCGACGGTGATTATCGACGGTCGTGAGTTGAAAGAGCTTCGTCGCAAGCCGCGCGGCAGAGAGTCGACTATGTACCCCACGATAAAGGATATCGCCGAGGCGCTCGAACGCCATGTGTGGAGTCTGTGACCCGCCGGTGAACTGTATTGAGCGTACACGATCTTGTGTGAATAGAAAACGCCCGGCCTCTTCCGAGACCGGGCGTTTCGTTTGACTGTCGAACGGCCTGCTAGCCGTTCACTTTCTTGTCCAGGAAATCCAGGATCTCCGCCGTCTTCATCCGGCTCTGTTCCATCGTGTCGCGATCACGAACCGTCATCGTGTCGTCTTCAAGCGTCTGACCGTCGACCGTGATACAGAACGGACACCCGGCTTCGTCCATACGAGCGTAACGTCGACCCACCGCACCGGCCGCGTCGTAGAACACCTTGAACTTCTTCTTTAGCTCCGCATACACCTTCTGTGCGTACTCAGGCATGCCGTCTTTCTTGACGAGCGGGAAGATCGCTGCTTTGATCGGGGCGACCTTCGGTGATATCCGCAAGAAAACGCGTTTTTCACCCTTGATCTCCACCTCGTCATAGGCATCGACGAGCACCGTCAGGATTGTCCGGTCACAGCCGGCTGAAGTCTCGATGATGAACGGCAGGTACTTCTCCTTGCGGGCTTCGTCGAAATGGCGCAGGTCTTTTTTCGTTGCTTCCATATGACGGGTCAGATCGAAGTCGGTGCGGTTATGGACGCCTTCAAGTTCTTGCCAGCCAAAGGGGAACTCGTATTCGATGTCCGTAGCAGCTTTGGCGTAGTGCGCCAGACTGTCGGCATCGTGCGGTGCCCAGCGGAGTTTCTCCGTCTTTATGCCGAGTGCCTTGTACCATTCCCAGCGCTGTTGCTGCCAATACTCGAACCACTTTTCGTCTTCTTCCGGATGGACGAAGAACTGCATTTCCATTTGTTCAAACTCGCGGGTGCGGAAGATGAAATTGCCGGGGGTGATTTCGTTGCGGAAGGCCTTGCCTATCTGGGCGATACCAAACGGCACCTTCTGGCGCGAAGAGTTTTTCACGTTCAAGAAATTGACGTAGATCCCCTGGGCCGTTTCGGGACGAAGGTACATTTCCGACGAGCTGTCCTCAACCGGTCCCATGTTGGTACGGAACATTAGATTGAAATTCTTCGCCTCGGTCAGTTCGCCGCCGCACTCCAGCGGGGTTTTCGACGGCTTATTCAGGCAGCGGCACTGGCTCAATTGGTCGGCGCGGAACCGACCCTTGCAGGTTTTGCAGTCGATCATCGGATCGGAGAACTCGGCGACATGGCCCGAAGTGTGCCACACCTGGGGGTGCATGAAGATCGCGGAGTCCAGCCCTTCGACATCGTCGCGACGGTTCGTCATTGCTTCCCACCAGAAGGATTTGATGTTTCTCTTGAGTTCAGCGCCAAGGGGACCGTAGTCCCAGCAGGAACTCATGCCGCCGTATATTTCCGACGAGGGGTAGACGTAGCCGCGCCGTTTGCACAGCGATACGATTTTGTCCATTGTGTCTTCGGTCTTCTTGGCACTCATAGCAGTCTTTCTATTACAGTTGCGTATTCTTCAGTTTTTCGAGAAACTCCAGCGATTTCAGCTCTGAGAGCAACCCGGAATGGAACTTCAGGAAATCAGCCAGCGTCTCAATCAGGAACGTGGCTCCCTGGTACCCCATTGGCACTGCGGCCGCCTCGTCAAGAGATGCCCGCTGAAGTACCGTAAGCGATTTCACGTCGCCTGCGGAAAGGCCAATATAATACTCTCCCGGTTTTTGGCAAGAGGGACAGACCAGCCCGCCGCGCTGAGCGGAAAAGAGCAGTTTGCCCTCGTCCTGCGGCATATCGGACCAGTTTTTGGAGCATCCGGCGCAGAAGGCCAGGGAGGGATGGTATCCCAGTTGCGACATGACCCGCAATAGGAACGTGAGAAACAACGCCGGAAGGTACTTCTTATCCACCCGCTCGAGTTTTTCCAGATAGCTCAGGAGGTAACTGTAAAGCGAGGATTGCTGTTCGCTTTCCGGGAGCAGAATATACAGCAGTTCGCAGGCTGCCGATCCGTAGGCAAGTCGGCCGAGGCCGCCGTCTTTTTCCAGTGAGAATACCCGTAGCGCCTCGACATCGGAGATGTACCCGCTGGTTTCCTTTTGCGAATTGTAGAGGGTCAGATCAAGCCGCGCGAACCGCAAGAGACGTCCCCGCTTGGACTTGAGCGATCTGCCGCCACGGTCTATCAGGGCCATCTTGCCGAATTTACGCGTGAAAAAGACCACAGTCCGCGAGGACTCCGACCAGTTGAACATCTTCAGGATAACGGCTTCGGATTTGTCCAGCGCCATGGCAGTTACCGGCTACGGTAGCGATAAACAGTCTCGCCGGGACGAACCATAAAATAGCGGCTGCGGGCGACCTGTTCGATATACGTCGCGTCGCTCCGGAGCAGCTCTCGCTCACGGGCACCGTCGATCAAGCGGGCGGTCAGCTCACGGTTGGACTCGACCAGGGCGCTCTTGCGAAGAGACAGTTTCACCACGCGCGGGATGCTATACGTGCCGAAACAGAGCGAATACGTAAACATCAGCGTTACTACCCACAGGGATATCTTCAACGCTTTGCGCCGGTGTCTCTTGTCCGTTTCGGAGAGTTTTTTGATAAGACTCCCGGCCGGTGAAAGCAGGGAAGGTCTTTTTTTCTGCACACGTCTAGGCATGTAGGTAGTTACGGTGTGCGATCAACCGGAGCAACAAAAATCTCGATTGAATGTGTCTACGAGAACACCTACTTCAACAATTCCTGTAGCTTTTGGTGCACTTTGTTGGCGTGGCCGGCCGCCTTGACGCTTTTCCAGGCGTGGGCGATCTTGCCCGACGGGTCGATCAGGAAGGTGCTGCGAATCACTCCCTCGACCTCTTTGCCGTACATTTTCTTAACGCCCCAGGCACCGTACTTCTCCATGACCTTGTGGTCCGGGTCGGAGAGCAGGGTGACTTTGAGGTCGTACTTGGCGATGAACTTCTGGTGTCTTTCTGCCGAGTCTCGGCTGACCCCGAGAACGGTGGCGTTCAGTTTGTCGAAAGCCTTGAGGCTGGTCGTGAACTCGCAGGCTTCGGTAGTACACCCGGGGGTGTCGTCTTTGGGATAGAAATAGAGCACGACCCACTTTCCGGCGAAATCTTTGAGGGCGGTCTTGTTTTCATCCTGATCGGGAAGGGTGAACATTGGCGCCTTTGTTCCATTTTCAACTGTCATATCTGGAAATCCTCCTGTTTCGATTTTCTAAGTACTAGAAAGGAGATGCGCAGCGAAATGTTCCCGGAGGAATCATCCGAAGAGCACAGCGTGTTCTTCACCGCAGGGCGCAGATTTGCCGGATGAGTGTGCAATACCGGGGCTGCTAATATGTCACACTGAGCCTGTCGAAGTGTGGACCCTGTTCAAAGACCAATCAAGTGTTGCAGTCTTCGACAAGCTCAGACTGACTTGATTGGTGAACGGGCTCGATTCGATCAGTAGAAAAGGGATACGCGGCGAAATGCTCCCGTGAGGGGTCATCTGAGCGACCATTCCCTTCCCGCCCGGTACATGCTCACTTTCACTTCACCCTCCCCGGTCCTCTCAACGTGATACACGTGTCCCAGACCGCGCACGGTCACGTTCTTGTTCACCACTGCCAACATGGTGTTTTCATCTATTGCAAACCCTTCGCTGACCATACCCTGGTCGACGGCGTGGATCAGGCGCGTCAGCGTGCCCCACTGGCTGGCATGTACGTCGACAGCGTGCGGGAACATCCCCAACCCGGGGCGTACTTCGAGTTTGTCCAGGTCTTCGGCCAGTTCGTCATCCAGCATAGCGACAGCCTTCCCATCGATTTCAACCTGCCACCCGCCCACAATGGCCGAGGGCGCGGCGATAGCTGACCCGGCGGAGAAACCAGCGTAGGGGACCTGCTCTTGCTGCAGATAATCCAGCCAATCCCGTGTTACGCAGAGTGCTTCCTGGTAGATTGGGGTCGTCCCGCCGCAGACAAACAGCCCGGTCGGCTTGACGGTCTCGACCATCTCTATTGTCAAAGGATTAGCAGGGGTGACGACAAGCGGCGCAATCTCACTTGAACTCACACCGAGTTTCTCAAAGACCGCACAATGATCTCTCAGACTTGTCTCGCCCTCTTTCTCTGCCGAGGCAGCGATAACGAGTATCTTTCGAGTGGATTTGGTCGCCGCTTTCAGGAAGGGACCGTAGGTCAGTGCGCAACCGTCTGAATCCCAGCCGCCGCCGATTAGGAACTTTGAGTACATAGTATTATCCTCAACGAGCACCATTCACAATCACACAATGTATGACCGCGAAGCCGGTCTTTCAACGTAAATGATTTGTGAGTTCGTGATTGTCCTCGCCGGTCTGAAGACAGACCTGCGCTACGAATGCCGGTTGCTGCGTCACAAGGGGTAAGAGATTAGCATCTGCCGCCCACAGCAGGCCTACTCCGTCCGCTTTCTGAAGCGCAAGGCCGCGAGTGTGAAAATCGTTACGCCGTAAATAGCTATCGCCACGATCTGGTCAAGCAAGTCAGATACGCTTGCGCCCTTTAGCATGATCCCGCGCATGATCTCCATGAAATACCGCATCGGGTTAATCAACGTTACCGCCTGCATCCACCCGGGCATGTTCGAGATCGGCGTGAAAAAGCCGGCCGTCAGAATTGTGAAGATCGTGAAAAACCAGGCAAAGAACATTGCCTGCTGCTGAGTGGACGTCACAGTCGAGAAAAACATTCCCATGCCGAGCGTCGTCAGCAGGTAGAGAGCCGACAGACCAAATAACAACAGCGGCGAGCCGACAAACGGAATGCCGAACCATAACACCCCGACCGCCATTGCAATTGCCATCTCTAGCAGTCCGAGAATACCGAAGGTGGTGACCTTGCCCATAAGCAGGACCGTGCCACTGATCGGCGTCACTGAAATCTGCTCCAGAGTGCCGGTTTCGCGCTCACGCACAATTGCCATGGAGGTAAGCATGACGGTGACCATTGTAAGCAGCGTGGCGACAATGCCCGGCACCATGTAGCAGACCGACTCCAGCTCCGGGTTGTAGAGAAACCTGTGTCGCATCTCAAGGGGCATTGACATACCGGTCACACGCTGGGAGTATTGTCTGACAATCTGCGAGGCATACCCGATTCCAGAACGGGCGGCGTTGGCATCGGCACCGTCGGTAATCATCCCAACAGTGGTCTGTTTTCCGGCCGTCAGTTGTTTCGAGAAGTCTTCCGGTATGATCACCGCAATTGCGGCGTCGCCACCTTTGAATCGTTCTTCCAGGTCCCAGAGGGGGAGTTGTCCGGGCGAGGTGATGCGTTCACTTGTGATGAAATACTCTCCGGCACCAAACGACTTAATGAACTCCCGCGAGTGTTGACTCTGGTCGTAGTCGTAGACATCGGCGGCCAGCAGTTTGACGTCGACATTGATCGCATAGCCGAGCAGCAGTAACTGAAAGACGGGCGCGATGAAAATAATCCGCAGCATGATAGGGTCGCGCCGTATCTGCTTGATTTCCTTCTTGATCAATCCGATGTATGCGCGAAACATGGGGTTACCCTATCCGTGTGCTAAATTTGCGTGCGGCGATGAACATGAACAGCAGCATCAGGCCAACCAGCCCGCCACCTTGAATCGCCATGACTTCGAGTCCGGCCCCCTTGAGCATGATGCCTCGAATGATCTTCACGAAATACGTCGCCGGGATAATCGTGCTGATGGCCTGCAACAAGCCGGGCATGTTCTTTACGGCGAAAATGAAACCGGACAGCATGACCGAGGGAAGTAGCGTGGTAGTCATCGCAAGCATCATGGCGATTTGCTGAGTTTTCGAGATTGCTGATATGAGAATGCCGATCGACAGCGCCGTCGTGACATACACCAGACCGAAGCCGAGCATCAAAACCTCCGAGCCGACAAAAGGCACGTCGAACACGAGCCAGGCGAACAGGAGCACGAAGATACCGTCCAGAAACGCCACCGCAATATAGGGAAGCAGTTTTCCGATCAGGATTTCGTGCGGCTTGACCGGAGCGGTGAGGAGTTGCTCCATCGTGCCCGTTTCCTTTTCGCGGGCGATGGTGATTGAGGTCAGCAGCGCTGAAATCAGCATGAGTATGATCGCTACCAGCCCCGGCACAAAAAAGTGCGCCGATTCCAAATCCGGGTTGTAGAGTATCTGCTGAGAGATCGCGACTCCGGGGATTTCCATGCCTTCGGGCAGACGGTCACGCATGACTTCCGCCAGCAGCTCATTCGAGTAGGCCTGTACCGCCAGGGCGAGCGAGGCATCGGCACCGTCGACGGTCATCCCCAGCTCAAACTCAGAACCTTTCGTGAGGGCCTCACCGTATCCAGGAGTGATATAGAGTATGGCTGTCGCTTCCCCCGATCTCAGGATGTGCTCGGGGTTTGCGAGATCGACCGGCTCGTCGGCCATTGAAAAATAGGTCGATTTGTAGAAGCGATCAATGAGTTCCTGCGACTCGCTTGTCTTGTCAAAGTCCACCACGGCAATGGTGACGTTTTCAATATCCATATTGATCGCGTAGCCGTAGAGGAACGCCATCAGGATCGGCATGGCGAACGCAATCAGCAGTGACCGCATATCGCGAAGGATGTGGTAGATTTCTTTCTGTGCGACAAACTTGATCCTACGCATGCTTCTGCTCCCGACTCTGGATCAGGGTGACGAACATATCCTCGAGGTTATGTGCGTTGTGACTCTGGATCAGTTCATACGGTTTGCCGAGTTTGATGATCTCACCTCGATGCATGATCGAGATGCGGCCGCAGTATTCAGCCTCGTCCATATAGTGTGTCGTGACGAATATCGCCACGCCCTCGTCAGCCAGTTCGTACAAGAGACTCCAGAAATGCCGACGGTAGACCGGGTCGACGCCTCCGGTTGGCTCATCGAGAAAAAGAATACGCGGTTCATGCAATTGTGCCGCGGCGAGTGCCAGACGTTGCCGCCAGCCGACCGGGAGTTTGCCGGATAGCTCGTCGATGAATTCCGCCAACTCCAGGCGTTCGGACAGTTCGCCGATCCGTCTTTTGATATCCCCGTTGCCGAGACCGTAGGCAGCGCCATAGAATTCAAGATTCTCCCTCCCGGTCAAATCCGGATATAGCGAGAACTTCTGCGACATATACCCGATGTTCCTCTTGATTGATTCCGGCTGTGAGGTGACATCAAAACCCGCCACCTTGCCATTCCCTTCAGAAGGCATCAATAGACCGCAGAGCATACGGATAGCTGTCGTCTTGCCGGCACCGTTGGCTCCGAGGAACCCGAATATCTCGCCGTATTCAACGTTCAGCGATATGCGATTGACCGCGGTAAAATCACCAAACCGTCGAGTGAGATTGTCAATCTCAACCGCATACCGGGATGTCGTTTCGGCGGTGCTCACGCTTTAGTATCCATAAGTTGAATGAACCGATCTTCGAGTCCCGGCGGAATCTCGAGCGCTTCAGACGTATCAACGTCGAGTGTGCGGAGAGTCTCTTTGTACAAGTCGATATCGTCCCCCTCAGCAAGATACAGATGCAGTCCGGCCCCGAACCGACTGGCGGCGATGCCTTCGACAGCGTTTAGATCGGCGATCAGCCGTGTGGAAGGCTCACGGTTGAGGTAGTAGATTTCGCCCGAGAACTGGTCTGCGAGTTGATCCGGGGAGCCTTCGGAGAGCTTCCTGCCGCCGAATACAAAACATGCGCGATCACACCGGGCAACCTCGTCCATGTACGGGGTTGACACAAGGATCGCCACCCCCTGCTCCTTGAGATTCAGCAGGATATCCCAGAACTGGCGGCGCGAGAGTGGGTCGACACCGGTCGTCGGCTCGTCGAGTATGAGCAGTTTCGGCTCATGGATTAGCGCACAGGACAGCGCTAGTTTTTGCTTCATACCGCCCGAGAGTGCGGCGGCGCGCCGTTTTGCGAAGGGGGCGAGATTCGAGAACTCGTACAGGTAGTCTCGTTTCTCACGGTACGCCTTGCCGGTGACACCAAACAGTCCGGCGTAGAATATGAGGTTTTCCTCGACCGACAGGTCAGGATAGAGCGAAAATTGCTGTGGCATGTATCCGAGGATCGACTTGACCTTCTCAAATGACTTCGAGATGTCCAGACCGTCGACCGTGACGGATCCCTTGTCCGGATCTATAAGACGGCAAAGGATTCGGATTAACGTCGTTTTGCCGGCGCCGTCAGGTCCCACCAGCGAGTAGATTTCTGCCGGGTTCACCTCCAGCGAAAAGCCTATCAGCGCCGGAGTGCCTTCGTACGATCTGGATACGTTGTCCACCGTCAGGAAAGCCATTATTGCTCCAGCGTAACAAAGACGGGCATGCCGACTTTGAGCGTCCGATCCGGGTTGGGGATACTGATCTTGACTGCGTAGACGAGGTCGGCGCGCGACTGTGCGGTCTGTACGTTTTTGGGCGTGAACTCGGCTTCCTCTGAAGTCCAGATAACCGTTCCGGAGTGGTCTGTGCCGCCCGATTCTGTGCTGACCGTGGCGATGGTGCCGAGCGTGAGGTTGGCGAAAACCCCAGCGGTGAGGTAGACCTTGACCTCCACCGTATCCAACTGCGCGATTTTGGCAATAGGTTTGCCGGGGGAAAGGAGTTCACCCGGGTTTACGTACTTCTCGACAATGACGCCGTTGGTCGGGGCCACAGGATAGCAGTCGCTGATCAGGCGTTCAAGCCGTTTGATCTCGACATCGACCCGCGTCAACTCTGCCTCCAGTGTGGCCACTCCGGCGCGTGCCGTTTGGTGAGCGATGCCTGCCTGCGTGTGCTCGAACTCAGTCTGATCAAACTGACGCTTTGTCGCGGTTCCGGAATTCAGCAACCTCTTCACTCTCTCCAGTTCGGTCTCGGCGAATCTCTGGGCGGAGGCGGCCTGGTTCACTTTCAGGCGCGCGGTCTCAAGGTTGGTCGCTAGTACGGTTTTGCCGGCTTTGGCCGAGGCCAGTTGCAGTTCGAGATGGCTGGGGTCGATGACAGCGAGTGTGTCACCGATGCTGACTGTCCGGCCCTCGTCGAAAAACCGCTTCGTCATGCGACCGGCTGTTTCGGCAGAGACGAGCGTCTCGGTCGTTTCAATCAGTCCTGATCCCCCGACCGGATCCTCCGATGTGCCGCAGCCGCTGATAGCAACCAGTCCGGCCGACAACAGTAGTGGCATGAGTGTCGAACGCACGTGCGTAGTCATATTATAAACCCTTTCCCAGATTGTCTGATCCCACGGCGTAGAAAAACGCCCCCTGCGCGATATAATAGTCGACTCTGGCGGCAGCCAGTCCGTTTTCGGATTCGGTCAGCGATGTCTCAATCTCCAGCAGTCGGTTTGCCGAGAGGTTTCCCTGCCGGTGGCTGTTCTCCGCGAGACGGTAGTTCAGTGAGGCAAGGCGGTATTCCTCGCGGGCGGAGGCAAACCGATCATACGCCAGTTTCCACTGTTCCAGGGCGAGGTTGGCTTCCTGAGTGAATTGCTCTTCAACATAGTCCAATTGAGAACGGGCCGCGTCGAGCTGGTATGTGGCGGACCGTTTCCGCTTGCCGGTCTTGTTGCCGAGATTGAGCGACCAGTTCAGTCGTGCGCCGACTGTGAGGTCATCATTGAACTCGTTTGAGAACATGTTTATATTCGGTTTTCCGTAGGAGTAGCCCGAAAACACAGAGAGAGTCGGAAAGACCGCAGCCTTCTCGAGGTCCAACTGCGCGGCGCTGATGCCGATTCCTGCGCGGGCGGCGTCAAGCTCCGGTCTTGCGGAAGGGTTGACATTCGTTACTGTCGGCTTTGTCGGTTCAGGCGTTCGTGAAGTGAGCGACAGTTCTTCGGTGAGGGAAAGGCCGAGACGGGTGAGCAGTTTGATTTCCGCCTGTCGGACCTCGATTGCAGCGCGGTTGACGGCAAACTGAGCCCGCGTAGTGGCAAGTGATGCTTCGAGTAGATCGACGGAATCGGCCACTCCGGCATCGTAGCGTGAATCGACATCAGACTCGATAATGGCGGTTCGTTTGGCGGAAGCTTCGGCAGCATCCTGCAAAGCCAGGGTACGGCAGAGTGCCAAATACTCCTGTCGCGTACGGTAGCGGAGAGCGTTGAGATCGGTCCTTTCGTTGGCCTCTTGATAGTCGCGTCCGGCGTTTGCCAGGTCGATTCCGGAACTGATCCGTCCGCCGGTGAAGAGAGGCATACTCAACGTCAGGTCCGTCTGGTACTTGTCGTTGGTGCCGATTTCGCGCGAGATTGACATGCCGGGGGCGATCTGAAGATCAAGCGAGGGGACCTCATCGACATACATTGCGCTCGCCGAGGCTGACAGCGTGGGGAGACGTTCTGCTCTGGCCGCTCTGACAGACTGTTCGGCGCCGAGAGTCTTCGCACGGGCCACTCTCTGGCTGAACGAATGCTCCTCGGCAAGTTGCAGGGCCTGCTCCAGAGTCAGCTCACGCGGGCTGGCCGAAGCGGCGATCAACAAGACCGCCGCTGTGATGATCAGGTACTTCATGATTTATCTCGTCCTTATGCCGTTGAGGAAAATATCCACCACGGCTTCTCTTCGTTCCTGGATGAAGGTCTCCCGGTCGTCGATGACCAGGACCCGGTTTATCAACGGAGCCAGCAGGAGATATCCAATGTTCATGGTGATAAACGACGCAATCATCTGGCGCACATCCATCGGCCGGACATTGCCTTTCTGAACTTCGATGCTCAGGCTGTGGCCCAGGAGTTCAGGCAGTCTGGATTCTGTAAAAGCGGCTACGATTTCTTTGAGGACCTCCCGATTCGGATTGGCCAACTCTCGCAGGATGATAGGCTTAAACGACGTTATTCGGCTTGACATATCGACGAAAGTCGAGGCCAGTATCCTCAGAATATTCTCGAGTGAGGTCTCCGGATCGACATCTTTGAGAGCATACGTCTTGATAACCTCAAAGTGATTCTTGATGACCGCCAGATACAGGTTTCGCTTGGAGTTGAAATGGTAATAGATCATTGCCTTGTTGACCCCGGCACTGACGGCGATTCGGTCGACTCTGGCGCCGTCATAGCCGTGATCGGCGAATTCGGTACGCGCAGCGAGGATGATCTTCTCGTTGGTATCGGGCTGAGATTCGTTTTTGTATCCTGCGGCCATTTTCTATCTGTTTCACGATAACTAGAAGGTTAAACTAACCAGTTGGTTAACAATATCGACAAAGAACATTGTTTGTCAAGGGTTTTTGTGTGGATTTGGCTATGTTGTTGTTGGGAAGTGACTTGGAGTACTACTTGGGACGGGCAGGCTACCGGATGATGACAACACAAGAGTGCCAAACCATGTCTGCCGTTCCCTACAGGAAATAGTCGAAGAACTCGCGGAAGTACAGGAATCCGTATCCCATATAAATGTAGCGCACAAATCGAGCGGCCACCATGATCAGCCAGAAAGGGACCGTCGGATACTTCTTCGCCCCGCATGCGACGTAGAAGACATCGCAGGGAATCGGCGATACTGTACCCAGGAACAAGAGTAGAGAGACTACCCGTCTTGATTTTCCTTTGGCCCAGGGGTGTTTGTGCACGTTCGGGAATCGTTTCTTCACCCATTGTCCGTTGCCAAAATGCTTCCCCAGCAAGAAAGTCACCAGCGATCCGGTAGCCGATCCGAGAGCCATGAAAATCGAGATGCGGAGGACACTGTATCCCAGTGCAATGCCGATCAACTCGTACGCCCAGATTGGCAGCGCCAACGGTGTGCTGCTGATAGCGGTCACGACCGTCAGGATGACATCGACCCAACTCTCTCCGTAAGTGACCATCAGGTGTTCGCCGAACGAGAGGATGTCGTCTTTGAAAACGGCAGATATGACCAGGCCGCTTAGAATGATAGCAATCGTCGTGAGAATAGTGCCGAGGTTGCCACCGGTAGCTACAGACACTTCAGTGTTCTCATTCCCGGCAACCGGGGAGGGGAGATTCGGAAATTCATCTTTCTCGACTCGGGACACACCGTCGAGAGGCTTCGTTGCTGTTTTGCCGCAAAGCTCCAAGACTGTCGGAACCAGGTCGTAATTCGAGACGCAGCCGCTGCCCAGCGGTACTGAAGTCATCAGCGGCACCTGCATATGTTCACGGTGCAGAGAGCCGTGGGAGGAATGATGCTCTGGATCTTCGTGTTGCAGGCGAAGGTCATAGCCCGGCTCAGAGGAGATTGCAAGATCTCCGGATCGCGGAGAAGCCAGCAACATGAACAACTGATTGATCGCATCCGGGTAAGTGTGATTGAAGGTTTGCTCAAAAAGTTCTTCGGGCGTGAACCGTCCGACCGGATGCTCTCCGAGCGGACAGTCTCCCTCGATCCGCACGTTGTAATGCCCGTCGACCCTGCTTGCCATAATCTTGCCGTTTCTTCCGGCCCAGATGACTCCGTTGTTGCCGTATCGTCCGCCGACAAATGATACGCCTTTGGTTGTGCGAAGGGTGGTGATCAGTTTGCTGATGCGCTTGTCTTTGTCCATTTCGTCCCAGCGCCAGTGGTTGCCCCAATCGCTGTCGTGCTTGAAATACAACGCCGCCATGGCATTGCCGCTCTCCATGACCGCGCAGTCGCGCCGACGGCGATACAGTTTGGGATAGAAGTACGGATCAAAGCCGTGTTCGGTCACGATGTCCACCAAGGGAATATGTACGGTGGTCGCACTGAGACCGTGGTCGGAGACGATAGCTATAATAGTCTCGTCGTAGACGCCTTCTGTCTTGAGTACGTCGGCGATGTGCCCAATTGCGGAATCGATATTTCGGTAGGCGGCTTTTGTGCGATCATCGAACGGGTCATACAGGTGCGAGTATTCGTCGATGCCGAAAAAGCTGCCCACGATGCACTCGCTGCCGGCCCGGATTCGTTTGATAATCAGTTCTTCGACCATGTTGTCGACATGGCTCCAGTCATCCGATCTGTGCGCTTGAACAATGCGCAGCAGCCGTCTGACCACAACTTTGTAGAGCGGTTGGTCGGGGCAGTAGTCGATCAGTTCGAGGACTGAGCTGGGATTTGCGAAATACTCAAACAGGGAGGTCGATTTCTCCGGGTCCATATCGCGGCCGACAACCAGTCCCCGGGGGGAATTGAGGCTGCGATGACGGAAGATACTTCGGCGATGATTATCATGAGTTTTGCGACAGAGCCAGCGATAGCCCGGTATATTCGCTGTCCCGGGATGCAGCCCGGTAACAAACGGAATGTGGGCGGGGCCGGTTGTGCTGGGGAAGACGGTCAAGGCGGTTTTGAAGCTGCCCCGTGCGACAACATGCTCTTGGATATTCGGCAGCTCGCCGCTATCCAGAAGCTGCTTCATCAAATCCGCGCGGGCGCCGTCAGCGACCGCAATGAGTACGCGTTGGTGCAAGAAATCCTTTTCCGGCCCCCAGGGTGGCCTTCTCCGAATGAACTCCTGCAGTATACAGGCATGGATTGTCACTGGCAATTGATTTGCGCGGAAAGAAAGGTCGACGTCAGCAGACAAAGACGACCGTTTTGAAAGGGGATTGAGCCAGAAAGAAATTGGAATTCTCGCCGGTTAGCCCTATAATGGACATTGACTTATGAGACTGAATAAGAGCATCAGACTGCTGGTAGTAGACGAGATAGAGCTATTTCGCAAGGGCCTAATTGCGCAATTTCGGGATTGCAGGAATATAGAGGTTCTGGGCGAGGCGGCAAACGGCACCGACGCCGTTGAGCTGACGTCTCTGCATCGACCCGATGTGGTAATCCTGGAAGTAATCCTTCCGGGGCTGAGCGGCATTGAGGCCTGTCGACGGATTCGGTCGCTTCATCCCGAGACAGAGGTTCTTTTTCTGTCCACTGTACAGAGTGAGGCCCAGATGCGTGAGGCGTTTGAATCGGGTGCTCGCGGTTATTTATCCAAAAGCTGCGGTTTCGAGGAGTTGGTTTATGCTACGCAGAAGGCGGCCTGCGGCGATTATTATCTGTCGGGTCCGGCCGGGCAGGACATGGTTGCGGAGTATGTCAAGCCACTCCTTCAGAATCAACGCCCGGGCGGCGTGATGACTCAACGCGAGCGCGAACTTGCGAAACTCCTTTCCGACGGCTACTCCACAAAAGAGTGCGCCGACATTCTCAGCATTAGTCCCAAGACTGCCGAGACCCACAGAGCCTCGATCATGAAAAAGCTCAACGCCCGCAATGTTACGGATATCGTTAAGTATTGTATTCGCAATCACTTGATCCAGCCCTAGGTTCGACTCTGACCGGCGGATATCCAGTGCCGGTGATGCGTATTATTGCCTGACATATGATGATTCTGGCAAACAGTAAAAAACCGCCGCCGGTGTGATCCCGACGGCGATTATCAAAACATTATGTCTGCGAAGCTATTGGACCCGGAACTGACTCATCATCTGTTTCAGACCTTCGGCCTGATGGTTGAGTTGCTCGGCGGCAGTAGCTGACTGCTCGGCCCCGTTGGCAGTTTCCTTGGTCACCGAAGAGATGTAATCGATATTCTTTGATATCTCTTCAGCGGCAACGGACTGTTCCTCGGAAGCGGTTGCTATCTGTTGGATCATATCCATGACGCTCTGCGACATGGTAACAATCTGTCCCAGACTTGCTCCGGCCTTGTCGGCCAGCTCGCGTCCTGCCTCGACTTCGTTTATGCCTGACTCCATGGATGCAACCGCATCTTCGGTTTCAGACTGAATACCCTTGATCATGCCGGAGATTTCTCCGGTGGCCTTGCCAGTGCGCTCGGCCAGTTTACGGACCTCGTCGGCGACGACTGCGAATCCACGTCCCTGTTCGCCCGCGCGCGCGGCCTCAATTGCTGCATTGAGCGCCAACAAGTTGGTCTGGTCGGCGATATCGTCGATCACGCTGATGATCTCACCGATCTGGTCGGCTGATTTGGCCAGCTTGCCTATTGATTGAGCAGATTCGCCGACGACCGCGGAAATCTTCTGCATTCCTTCGATTGTACCGCTGACTATCTCGCCGCCGCTGGTGGCGGTGTCGGAGGCGCTCCGGGAGGCCTCGGTAGCTTCGCCGGCATTCTGTGACGATTCAAGTATCGTTGCTGTCATTTCTTCGACAGCACTCGAGACCTGCACAATCTGCTCGGCTTGATCCGCGGCACCCTTGGACATCTGCGCGGATGAGGACGAGATCTCGGTAGCGGCCGCAACCAACTGGTCGGCGTTTTCGTTGATCAATCTGATCATACCGGTGAGATTGTGAGTCATCTTGGTGAGAGCTTTTCCGATGCTGGACTTCGCCTCCAGGCTGCCCTCGACGGCGCGGATCAGCTGACCGATCTCGTCTTTGGAGTCGATCCCGATGCTCTCGATTTTGGTTTCCTTGATCTCCTGGGTGAAATCGTTGTTGGCGATAGTCTCGACAACATCGAC
This sequence comes from uncultured candidate division Zixibacteria bacterium, assembly GCA_963664195.1. Taxonomy (GTDB): domain Bacteria; phylum Zixibacteria; class MSB-5A5; order GN15; family FEB-12. Next base: position 1,049,720 of record OY760907.1, on the reverse strand, counting down.
AAACTGTGCGAAATCACTGTTCATACGATCAGTCAGTTCAACAACCTTGGAAATCGGCTTGGAGACACTGCGGGCGATGTACCAGGCAACACCTGCTCCCAGGACGAAAGCGAGCACCGCGAGGTAGATTGGCACTTTGGCGTTATCAGCCACAATCTGCTTGGTGGCAGCGATGGCGTTGACAGCGTCTTCATTGGCCATCGAATGCACTTGTGCTATCATCGGCTCGAGCGTGTTGACGATTTCCCGCATTGCAGCAACATCTCCGGTGATATGTTCGTTTGCCGTGACGAGACGGCTAAAGGTGCTTTCGTAATTGGTGGCGTTCGATTTCAGCAACTGACGAGCGTCGTCGGTCAGCCCGCTTCCTATTGCGTTGATTTGCGCGGTTGCCAGCAGGCTTATGGCGTTCTCAAAATGCCTCTTATCACTTGTCAGAAGATAGTTCTTCTCAGCCATGCGTATTTGCAGAAGATTAGCGGTCAACTCCGGCTGGTTCGCTCCTGACAACACGGCCTCCAGAGCCTGGCCGGTTGTTCCGATCTTCCCCCGGAGCCCGGAACTGTTGTCGAGTCCGATGACTTTCCAGTCTTCTACTACAGTATGAAAGGCCTGCCGGTACAGACTTGCGTTATCGACGAGGGCGTCGAGCGCAGCGACCGCGTCATCTCTCTTGGCTCTCTGCGCGAGAGTGCGAACGAAAGCAACGTTTTCAGTAAGGTCGTCGATTGCCTGATCAACTTCCGGCACGTGCTTGATATCCTTCTCAAGCAGGAAGTCCTTCTCCGAACGTCGCGCCTGAAGCATCTGGACGTCGACCGCAGCCATCCTCTCCATGCCGTCAATCGGCACGTCGATAGTGAAGCTAAAACCGTCGACAGCTGCCCGCAAAGTGACATCAGACACGTACACAACGGCCGACAGCATCAGTAGCACTGCAGCAAAACCAAGATACAACTTGGTGGCTATCCTCAGATTCTTAAATCCCTTCATTGTCTTCCCCTATTCGTTGAAACGTCTCGAGTATCAAAACATAAAAAGTGTGTTCACGTACAGTTGCTTCTGGTCGGCCAGATTGTCGTCGTCGAACGTATCGACCCGGTAATTCAAGGCTATCTTCAGGCCTGCAAGCGGAGCGCTTTCGATTCCCAGAATTGTGGCCGTAAGGTCGTCACGATCCGACTCCGTATCGGGGTCGTAGAAGTCCCTGCGGGCGAACAGACTCAAGTGACGGAGTTTGGACTTCTCACTCACAAACTCTCTGAGATGAAGCGTGGCGAATATCGATGTTGCGCGTTGAGAAACGTTCACCCGCTCCGGCCCGTCGCCAAGGGTGACGAGGTTCACGTCGAACCCCAGGTCCAGCCGCGAGTTGACAGCGAGAAGGCCGCCGAGCGATACGATAGTCCGTTTCCAATCGGAGGCTTCGACTTCAATGACTGTTGTATCGGGCGTGGGACCCGCAGTGTCTATGACCGTGAGATCATTCAGCGACTCGTTCTGGGTGCCGTAATACACCTGAGCGGCGAAGGCACTCTTCTCCAGGGAGGGAACACTCTGCAGCGGTTGAGTAAACAGCACTGCGTTTACGTCCTTACGCCCATTCTCTTCGGATACCTGTGTGTAGCTTGTACCGTTGAGCACGGCCAGACTGAAGATGCCGTGTTTGGCGTTCTCGCCGATTCCGAATGAGACCGTGGCGGCGAGATCTGACGGGGTCAGAATGTGCTCGCGTTCCAGAATGGTTTCCTCAACGTATCGGTGTCCCCAAATGCCATCCATTCCATAGAGATACATAGTGGGTTGGAGTCCAAGGCGAATACCGAAGGTTCCGTTGGAAAAGTGTGATTCCCAGTTCAGGAATGCGTATTTGACGAGCACGTCATATCTTTCGTCGATTGTCTTGAAGTCAGTCGTAATACGCATCGAGGCATTTCTCGATAGCTCGGATATGAAAGTCAGATATGCGCGGGAGACAGCAAATTCGTTGGACTTTGATGCACCGTCGGTCACGTCGGCAACCGCGTGGCTATAGAGTTTGCCGTGGATCCGGGTGTCACCGTGCGCAGGTTCTTCGACCTCGTGATCTCTGGTTTCTGCGAATTGGAGCTTCAGGCTGTCAAGACGCTGGCCCAGCGAAGCTAGTTCGTCTGCCGTGGCAACCGGGACTTCCGGTTCATTCTCCTGTGTGAGTTCACTCTGGAGTTCTGCGACGTGTGTTCTGAGCGATAGGATTTCAGCGGAGAGGGCAGCGAGGCTTTCCGGCGTCACGGTTGGAGTCACATCCGACGGAGTTGCCGTTATGGTCAGCAGGGAGTCAATCCTCGCTTCGATCACTCCCAGGCGGTCGCTATCGTTCACTCCGGTCGGTGATGATTTGAGCTGGCGGATTTCAGATCTTAGAGCAGCGATTTCGTCGGCTCTGGTTTGAGCTTCCTTTTCAATTGCTGCCTTGAGCCTGGTGTCAAGTTTGTTCACGGCGTCAAGGATCGGTTGCAGATCTTGAGCGATGGTATTCCCGGCGACGATTATTGTGAGACATAAGCAGAGTATTGCCGCATTACGGAATCGGATCTTCAAAAGATGCCCTCCTTGTTTGCTCCATAACGGTGGGTGCAATTCAGCACACCAATTGCGGCCTGGATCGATGCGAAAACGCTCCATCGGCATACGCCCGAAACACAGTATCCTCCACTGCCGCCCTTTTCATATAGTTTCGGCATTTTGCAGGATTTCCACAGCAATTGGAAGAATTTGTCCGGTCACGACTAGAGTGTATTTTGCACGATCGGAAGGCTTCCGGAGCATTTGGCTAAGTTGTTGACGGAAAACGAGATGAAGAGACCCGGCCAGCTGCGGCAGCCGACACAGGCACAGGAGCAGTGGGTACTTTCCCTCGGACAAATGGGGGTTTTCACTGATTGATGCATATGCTCTAATCTCGATATTGGACCACAGGAAATGAAGTAGATCTGTTTGCGATGGGTAAGGATTGCCCTCCCCGATCGGAAAACAGCAAATGTCAATAGTTTAGGAGTTACAACATGGCTGATTACGTTGCTGATGTTATGGCTGCCGTAAAGGCGAAGAATCCGGCCCAGCCGGAATTCCACCAGGCTGTGGAAGAAGTCGTTGAGTCTTTGGTTGTAGTGCTGGAGAAGCACCCGGAATACCGCAAGGCGAAAATCGTCGAGCGCATCATCGAGCCGGAACGCCAGATGATGTTCCGCGTCCCGTGGATGGATGACCAGGGCGATATCCATGTCAACCGCGGATTCCGCATTGAAATGAACAGTGCCATTGGCCCGTACAAGGGCGGCCTTCGTTTCCACCCGTCGGTCAATCTCGGCATCCTGAAGTTTCTGGCCTTTGAGCAGGTTTTCAAGAACAGCCTGACCACGCTGCCGATGGGCGGTGGCAAGGGCGGATCTGATTTCGATCCCAAGGGCAAGAGCGACAACGAAGTGATGCGCTTCTGTCAGAGCTTCATGACTGAGCTTCAGCGCCATATCGGCCCGAACACTGACGTTCCGGCTGGTGATATCGGCGTCGGCGGTCGTGAAATCGGTTTCCTGTTCGGTCAGTATCGCAAGATCCGCAACGAGTTCACCGGCGTCCTGACCGGTAAAGGCCTCAACTGGGGCGGCTCCCTGATTCGTCCGGAAGCTACCGGTTACGGTGCGGTTTACTTTGCTGCCAACATGCTCACAACTCGCGACGAGAAGCTCGAAGGCAAAACCTGCCTCGTCTCCGGCTCCGGCAACGTGGCCCAGTACACCATCGAGAAGATATTGGATCTCGGCGGTAAGGTCATCACCGTGTCCGATTCCGGCGGTTACATTCACGATCCGGAAGGCATTGATCGCGAGAAGCTGGCTTTTGTCATGGATCTGAAGAATGTCCGTCGCGGCCGTATCTCCGAGTACACCGAGAAGTTCTCCAGCGCTACTTATACTGCTGTCGATCCGAGCCTTGATTACAACCCGCTGTGGAATCACAAGGCTGACTGTGCATTCCCGTCTGCCACGCAGAACGAGATCAACGAGAAAGATGCCCAGAACCTGTTGAACAACGGTGTGTACGTTGTCTCCGAGGGAGCCAACATGCCGACCGTCCCGGATGGCGTCAAGCTGTTCATCGACAAGGGTATCCTGTACGGCCCGGGCAAAGCTGCCAACGCCGGTGGTGTTGCGGTCTCCGGTTTGGAAATGGCTCAGAACTCCATGCGCTATTCCTGGACTCGCGAAGAGGTCGACAACCGCCTCGGTATCATCATGAAGAGCATCCACACTGCTTGCGTGGACGCTTCCGAGCGTTTTGGCACCCCTGGCAATTATGTCAACGGCGCCAACATTGCCGGCTTCCTGAAGGTTGCCGATGCTATGATGGATCAGGGCCTTATCTAGTTCCCGCATCCATACAAACTCGCCTTAAAAACGGGGTGGCTTTTAGCCACCCCGTTTCGTACTTTTACCGGCAGACATGGCTTTCTTGTCTTCGTAGGGCAGGTCTGTCCTCAGAACTGCTGAAAGGACCAAATCGGAAGGATTCGGCTTGGGGATGGTGGCGGATTCGAAGACAGATCCGCTCTACGAGGTTTGAACTGCGTACATAGGCCGCCACGCTGCGGATGCTGGAGATACACGATGGAGAGTATCGAGAAACTGGTCGACGAGCTTGGTTACCGTCGCCCCTTCCACGAATTCCAAAACCTGATGAGATACCGGGTCCGCGAGGTCCTGCTGGTCTCCAGTCTCTACGATTCCTTCATTCTCGAAGAAGACGGTCGGTTGTACGAGCAAATCCTGTCCGGCTACTTGGATCTGAACCTGAGTAACGCTCCGGATATCACGCGTGTTTCTTCCGGAAAGGCGGCCCTCAAGCTCGCCGTGGAACAGGGGCACTTCGATCTGATCATAACCACGATGAACCTCGGTGATATGGACGCACCTGCTTTTGCAAAGCTGGCGCGCGAGGCCGGTCTTGACACTCCGCTGGTTTTGTTGACGTATGACAAGCGTGAGCTGCGGGAATTGGGGCGTCCGGAGTTTGCCATATTCGAGAAAGTGTTTATCTGGCAGGGCGATTTCCAGATCCTGATTGCGATTATCAAGTTTATCGAAGATCAGATGAACCTTGAAGCAGACACCAATCTCATCGGTGTGCAATCAATCATTCTCGTTGAGGATAACGTCAATTTTTATTCCTCGTATTTGCCGTTAATCTATACCGAGGTGCTCAAACATCACCAGAGTCTCATTTCCGAAGGCGTTAACATGGCGCACAAGCTCCTCCGGATGCGTGCTCGTCCGAAGATACTCTTGTGCTCGACGTACGAGGAAGCCTGGAGTTACTACGAGGAATACCAGGACTGCATTCTCGGCGTCATATCCGACATCGAGTTTCCGAACAAAGGGGAGAAGGACCCCGAGGCCGGTATTCGCCTGGCCCGTGAGATACGGAAAACGCATTTCGATGTGCCGATTCTGCTGCAATCGGACTCCGCTGAGTACCGTCAGGTAGCTGACGACATGGACGTTTCGTTCGTCGAAAAGGGATCTCCCGTACTGCTGCGCAGGGTTCGGGACTTCATGAAGCAGTACTTCAGCTTCGGAGATTTTGTATTCTACATGCCGGATGGCCGTGAAGTGACGCGCGCGTCGGATCTCTCAACCCTCGAGAAGGCTTTGCTTGAGATTCCCGATGAGTGTTTGTTGTACCACGCTGAGCGGAACCATTTCTCGCGCTGGCTGAAGGCACGTACCGAGTTCTGGCTGGCCCACAAGCTTCGTCCGCGCAAGATTACCGATTTTGGGTCGCCGGCCGAGCTTCGCAATCATCTCATCCAAGCGCTGCGTCGATTCCGCCGCGAGCAGAAGGAAGGTCTGACGTCGGATTTCGACGCCCGCACGTTTGACCCGACTTCGAGTTTTGCCCGTATCGGCGGTGGTTCGCTCGGCGGGAAAGCCCGCGGTCTGGCGTTCATAAACAGTTTGCTTAATAGCTACCGAATTAACAATCGGTTCAGCGGTTTGAAAGTCGCCGTGCCGCCCGCGGTGGTCCTGGGGACGGACACCTTTGATCAGTTCCTGGAGAAGAACCACCTTCGCGGTTTCGCTATCCGCAGCACAGACGATGATGAAGTGATCGAGAAGTTCATGGAGTCCCCCTTTCCGGAGGAGACATGTGCCCGTCTGACTGAGTATCTGGAGTTGGTCGATTACCCGATTGCCGTGCGGTCATCCAGTCTGCTGGAGGATTCGCGCTACCAGCCTTTTGCCGGCATTTACTTGACAGAAATGCTGCCCAATAATCACCCTGATCTGGCCGTTCGGCTGAAAGCATTGACCTCGGCGATCAAGCGCGTGTATGCCTCGACCTACTCTCGCATGTCGAAGGGGTATATCCGGGCGACCTCGTATCGGCTTGAAGAAGAGAAGATGGCCGTCATCATCCAGAAGCTGGTCGGCAATAGGTACGGCGAGCGGTTCTATCCGGAGTTCTCCGGCGTAATCAGATCGCACAATTTCTACCCGACTGAACCGATGGTGGCCGCCGATGGTATCGTATCGGTCGCTCTGGGTCTGGGCAAGCCGGTAGTTGAGGGTGAACTGGCGGTACGGTTTTGTCCAAAATACCCGCGTCACCTGATACAGTTTTCCGATACCAAGTCTACGCTCAACTACAGTCAGAAATGGTTCTATGCTCTTGGTGTCGAGGAACCGGATGACGATTTCGACTCCAGCAATGAGATGCCTCTGTTGAAGCTCGGGCTTGAAGTTGCCGAGGCAGATGGCACACTGGCGGCGGTCGGTTCGACATTTTCTGCCGAGAACGATGCCATCTATGACGGTATTTCCCGCAAAGGGATGCGTCTTGTCACGTTTGCGCCGATTCTCAAGAGTGATCTGATGCCGCTTCCGGAAGTCATACAGCTCATCATGGATCTGGGACGGCTGGGGATCAATACGGCTGCGGAGATGGAGTTTGCGGTAAGCAAGTCAGACCGTCGCCCCGGCCAGAAAGATTTTGCGTTTTTGCAGATTCGTCCTTTGGTGACCAGTCGGGAGTCCGACGAGCTTCAGGTCGACGGCTACAAGAAGGAAGATTTAGTCTGTTACAGCGATCAGGTTCTGGGCAACGGGCAGATCGATGATATACGCGATATCATTATGGTGGATTTTCAAACGTTTGATCGCGGTCGAAGCCGGGATGTGGCCGGTGAAGTTGCACAGTACAACGCCCGCCTGATGGCCGATGGCATTCCGTATCTCTTGATCGGTGTTGGTCGTTGGGGATCGGCAGACCCCTGGCTGGGTATTCCGGTAAGCTGGGATCAGATTGCCGGCGCGCGAGTGATAGTGGAAACCGGGTTCCGGGATTTCAAGGTAGTGCCTTCGCAGGGATCGCATTTCTTTCAGAATCTGACATCGTTCATGATCGGCTACTTTACGGTGAATTCCAATGTTGACGAGGAAGCTATCGATTGGTCGTGGCTGAAGACCCAGCCGGAGACGAGTCGGGCGACATTCACAAGACATATTACGTTGGATGTTCCGATCACCGTGCGGATGAACGGTCACAGTCACCGCGGTGTCGTTTTGAAACCGGGCGTCAAGTAGCGGCGAGTTCTTCTGGATATGGGAAGGCAGCAAGTTTTTGGAGGCAGGTTCGCCCTCCAACCGGCTTAGCCCGCCATTTTTTTCATGAAGTCGGCTTTGGGGGCAATGCCGAGCACCGGCAGTCCGATGAACTCCTCAACTTCTTCGACCTTCTTCAGTGAGTTGTCGAGCAACTCCATGACTACTGCCGCACCACAACCAATCATCAGTCCCAGCGCTATGCCCATGAGGAGGATCTGTTTGCGATCAGGTTTGACCGGTTCCAGCGGGCGCTTGGCCGGTTCAACGACTTTGTATTTCGAAGACGAAGCATCCTCGAGGAGGGCCTGCGAAATGGTTGAGCTTTCCTGCTGGCGTTCGAAACGATCTCGCAAATCGGTCGCGGTAGCGATTTCTTCAGTCAGACGATTAAGTTGCGCCTGGAGTTCGGGAATGCGGTTCATCTTGGCTTCCAACTCATCGAGTGCAGAAGTAAGATACGAGGCTTTCGAGTACAGGTGGTCCAGGTTTGAACGAATGTTAAACAGCCTGACGAGATTGTCGCGCACCGACTCGTCAAACTGTGCATACTGTTGATTCACCTGTGTCTTGTTGGCCAGCTCGAGGGCTGTGAGGGCTGTATTCTGTCGTACTTTCGAATTTAGTATCTGGGGATCACTCCAGAGGTATTTGCCGATTTGGTCGCCGAGATTGCGCACGTATCCGCGCAACTCACTCTTGAGTTCTTTGTGTTCGGCCGACTCGCGAAGAGTCAGGTTATTGGCGGAAATTCCCTCTATCGGGGCCAGAGTCGCGAGAACGATTTTTTCTTCGCTCCTGAGATCGCGAACATCCTGATTGGAGCGGTCGATCTCCGAGAGAATCTGGCTTCGGTTTGATTCGGAGGTAACCGATTCATCCAGTTGAATCTGAAGCAGGCGTCTTTCGACAGCCGTGCGTTCGTCGATCTTGGCCTGGAGCTGGGCTTCGTACTTCTGAAGCTGGAAGTCGGAGAAATCCTGCGAGGAACGAATGGACGTCAGTTCTTGCTTGAGTTTTTCCTTGATATAGATATCGCCCAGCGTGTTGGCGATATCGCGAGCCTTACCCGGATCAGTTGACTGAGTGGTAATCATCACCTGGTCCTGACCGGCAAACGAGATGTCGATCTTTTCCTTCAAGCGACCCTGAAGCAGGCTGAACTTCAGCGCCTGGAGCGCCGCCTCCGGTTGATTGCCAAGGAGGCTGCGCGCTTTTGAGTCAAGTGACGGATCGTCGTCAAGATGCAGCCGTTCCACCAGCATAGAGAGGTACGCGGTCGAAGTCAATTCGTTCAGTATACTGAGTAGTTGGTCGCGGCGTTGGTTATTGCGGCCGACCCGGTCATCGGTTCCAATCAATCGTTGCAGTTCGGTTGTCAGGGGGACATCCTGATGAATTGCAATAATGGTAGAGGCTTCGTATTCCGGTTCAATGAGGTAGGACAGACCGAAGGTGGCCGAGGCCACAAGGACCAACGGGATGAAGATCATCCACTTGCGTTTCCATGCGATAGCCCAAATATCGCGAACGTCGTACATGCTGCTACTGCGTTTTTGCATCGGTATTCTTCCTCTGGAACAAAGACTCGTCTGGTTGCTGCCGACCCCGTGCGTGACAGATTATACGTCAATTCGCGCCGCAGAGTTCAACAGAATCCTCTTGTCCAATTAAGGCGTTTCAATCGCCCGTGGCAAACTTGAAACGCTCCCCGTTTTTCTACGCATGCTGGCTGGCCAGAAGTTGCTTGTCGATTTTTCCTGACTGCAGTTTTGGCAGCGAATCGGCAAACACTACACTCTTGGGTGCCTTGTGGGGGGCGAGAAGCTGTTTGCAGTGATCCTGAATTTCCTTTTCGCTGGAACGATGACCGTCGTGAAGCACGACCACAGCCTTGACTGCCTCACCCAGCAACTCGTCGGGAACACCAAACACGGAGGCCTCAAGAATGTCCTCGTTTTTCAGCAGACACTCTTCCACTTCCTTGGCCGCCACTCGATTGCCGCCAGTCTTGATGATTTCTTTCATCCGCCCGACGATATAGAAATAGCCGTCTTCGTCTTGTTTGGCCAGATCGCCCGTCAGCAGGCAACCGTCGCGTATCACCTCTGCCGTGTCACCCGGATTGTTCCAGTAGCCAAGCATGACATTGGGACCTGACATTATTATCTGGCCGGTCTGTCCCTGTGGAACCGGATCACCGTTATCGTCTTCGAGTCTGAGCGTTGTTCCGGGCACGGCAATACCAATGGACCCGAGTTTCTCTTCAAGTCGTTCCGGCGGCAGGTAAGACGCCCTCGGGGCGGCCTCGGTCTGACCGTACATGATCCAGATTTCTTTTTCGGGGAAGGCGCTGATCAACCGCTTCGTGATTTCCGGCGCCATGGCTCCCCCGGCCTGCGTGAAATAGCGAAGGTGTTCGAGTTTGCGTTCGGTCAGGGTCGATTTGTTCAGCAGGATAATGAAATTGGACGGCACTCCGGAAAATCCGGTGACCTTCTCTGACTCCATTGTATCCAGGACGACTTCCGGGTACAGGAAACGATTGTCAACGACTGACCGTCCGCCGCAGGCAATGTGGGTCAGCATAAGTGAATTGCCGTAAATGTAGTAGAACGGCAGAATCACGATGACGCTGTCCTCTGCTTTGAGCCGGAGATACTCTACTGTCGACAGCGTATTGGACACCAGATTGCGGTGCGAAAGCATCACGCCCTTGGAATTGCCGGTACTGCCGGAGGTATAGAAAATCGCCGCGAGATCGGACGGGGAGTCATCGGATGACAACTCGAATGTACGTGGTGCCTCGAGATTACCGGTTGCCGATTGAGTGTCGATGAGTTCCGACAGGACAAACGTCTCTATTGAACCGAGATCGACCTTCATGTCCCTGTCGGATATGATTCTCTTGAGGGGTGAGGATTCGCCAAGAACGGTCGGCAGATACCGGCGGAACCGTGCGCTGCAGAACAATGTGTGTGGTTCGCAGTCGTCGACAATGCCACGCAGCGTTTCCGGTTTGGCCGAGGTGTCGAGCGGTACTATTACAAACCCGGCTTTGGTGACCGCGAAATAACTGATGACATAATCAAGCGAGTTCTCAAACAGAATCGCAATGCGTGACCCCCCCGGTGCGTCCAGTTGCCGGAGATATCCGGCCAGACGCATTGAGGCTTGCCAGAGATCATGAAAAGTGATACTCCGGTCACCGTGAGTCACTGCCACACTCTCAGGATGTGCCGCGGCACTGTGTTCCAGCAGGTCAGCTAGTTTCATACGGTCGGTCAGCTTACCTTACGGCCTATGAAAACGACGAGGTTGTCAATCGAATCCAGATTATCTGGAGTCATTTCCTCATCCTCAACGGCAAAGCCGTACTTCTCTTCGATAAACGACGTCAATTCGAGGACGCCGGTGGAATCAATGATGCCCTTTTGCATGAAGGAATCACCGTCACTGAATTCCAGCGCTTCGTCTCCGAGGAAAAACGTCTCGGCAATGAAGTCTCTCAATTCGCCGCGAACCGCTTCCGCACTTTCGACTGGCATGTCTGTCCTTTCTACGCGTGACAATGCGGGACGGTTGTTTGTCCCGATTTATCGCTCACAAGTATTTGCTGTCTTAGTCGTCGATTTCCAGCGGCGGCATACGCAGGTATTCCGTCGCGGTAATCTTTCTCTGGATATTCCGGTAGCCGCGTTCGGCCTGTTCCGGCGTAATATCTATCACCGCGGCAACTTCGGCTGGCGGGATGTTTTTCTCCATGGCCAACCAGAGCATGTCCATGCGATAAAAATCCAACCCGAAGAAGAACTCCTCCTGGGTCTGCTCAAAACTGTACGTATCTGTTGTCGGCGTGCGATCGAGAATTTCGTCGGGGACGCCGAGGTATTCGGCCATCTGGAAAACCTGTGTTTTGAACAGGTGGGCAATCGGCTTGAAATCTGCTCCGCCATCGCCGTACTTCACAAAGAACCCCTGAAGGTGTTCATCTTTGTTGCCGGTACCGACCACGGCCCAGTTGCGGGCTTCGGCATGGTAGTACAGGGTGGTCATCCGGAGTCGCTGTTTCAAGTTCGATGCTGCCACGATCTGGAGATAGGCGTCCATCGGAAGCCTTTTGCCGCGCTGCTCACCCTTGTCGTCGATCACTTCGAGCTGGAAGAAATTGAACGTGTCCTTTTCGAGGATGTTGGTCGGGATGGTGATTTTGGTTTTCCAACTTGGTTTGAAATCTGGGAAGACCCGTTTTATGGCGCTGTCACGTCTTTCATAACAGCCAAGACCGGCGAGACCTTCGCCGATGGCATCCATTTTCGTTTCGAATCCGTACCGGTCGGCAAGCACGCGGGCCAGCTTTTCGCTGTCAGGCGAGGAATCTGTTTCTGGCATCATAACGCCGAGGACTTTTTTGGGGCCGAAGGCTTTAGCCGAGAGGGCCGCACAAACCGAGGAGTCAATACCGCCGGAGATGCCGAGAACCGCGCCGCGCCGTTTGAATTGGCCGACCGCCTGTTGGCGCATAGCTTTGCAGATTCGTTCCGTTTCCTTTTCCGCGTCGATTACGAGACTGTTTTTGTCGAAAGCCAAGGTTTCATCCCCTCATGTTATCGAAAAGTTGAATGCAGTTTTGCCCGGGCGCGAACCGTTTCGCGTGATTGTCTATGATGCCGCACCGTCACAGCTTAGCGCTCCGGAATTTAGGGGTTCCGCACATAAATACAACACAAAAATCCTCCGTCCGTTCCTGATCCGTGAGCGTCGGAGATGCACCTTACGGTATGCCATTATTATCGGACCGGAATGCATTCTCTTGACCTGTGTACGGAACCGGTGATAAGTCTGTATGAAGCGCGTAAACTGAAAGAGAAGCTGGGGTTGCCTAGCGGAGCAGAACCATCTTGCGGGCTGCGGAGAGTTTTTTGGTGGAGATATGGTAGAAGTAGACGCCAGAGGCTACCGGAGCGTTGTCGGCATTGGTTCCGTGCCAGACGGTTCGGTAGTGGCCGGGGGTCTGGAAGGAGTCGACGAGTCGGTCAATTTCCTGGCCGATGACGTTGTAGACAACGACTGAGACGTATGAATGGTGGTTGAGGTCGTACTCGATAATTGTCGCCGGGTTGAACGGATTCGGATAGTTTTGGGCGAGGCGGAACCTTCCGGGAAGACCCCTGCCCGAATAGTCCATCACTTCAAGGGAGAGATCAACGAAAGCCACGGCCGAGGTAACGTTTGAGAGAGTTGATTCGTTGTCAGCATTGTCGGTGGCGACTACGGCGACATAGTACAACTGATCCGGGACCAGGTCTTCCATCAACAACGACTGGCTGAAACCTGCCGGAAGCGGAGTAGGCACGGTGCCATAGGACCGTGCATGGCGCCAATTCGCGGGTGTAATGGGCTCAGTCGAATACCGCACGGAATAGCCCTTGGCCGATCCGCTGAGCCCGTCGTCACCGGTAGCGGTCCAGGTGAGATTGATGCTGCCATGATCGCCCCCCGGGATGGCCGAAAGATCACCAATCGCCGCCGGCGGAGTGGTGTCCGACAGGGTTTGGGCGGTTATGACGTTTGAGAGAGTCGACGAGTTTGAGGACTCGTCGACTGTCTTGATCGCAAAATAGTAGGTGCGGGCGTCACCCAGGCCGGTGATTTCAAACGACTCTGAGCTTCCGGCTGTTCCGGGGGCCGGCTCGCCGGTCACTTCCGTGGCTGAACTCCAGTTTGACTCGTCGATAGCGGCGCTGTGATACCGGATATCATACGCGGCCGCCGTGCCGGTGCTGCCGTCGTCGCCGGGAGCGGTCCAACTCAGTGTGACGCTGTTTTGTGTCGGGCTTCCATAACCGAGGTCCTGGACATCGTCGGGGGGGATGCTGTCCTGCACCGCGCTGCCGGTCTCGGCGTCCAACTTGACGAAAAACATGTTATTCGTGCCGCCGACATCCTGGTACCAGATCGGGATGAAATCCCAGCTTGAGGGGATATACGGTACCATTGCCGGGTCTTCCGAGTTGTGGCCGCTGCCGGAAATTCTAGTCGCGGTGTCGTCCCATCCGTCTGCCGAGGTCCAGCTCTTGGCGTACGACACGCCGTCGGAGTTCGTGTACACGCAATACAATCTGGCTGAGGCGCCTTCGCCGTATACACAGAACTGCGGCGCGATACGCCCGTAACTAACGTCATCAACAATCGTGCTGTCAAAGGCACCGGGAGAAGTCTCGAAGAAATGCACCAGCGGCCCGGTGGCACCGGCAGTGTAGGCGATATGGTCTAAACCGTTCATCTCGGTATGGCAATAGTACCGACCGGATCCACCCAGCGACGCGCTGTGCACTGTTTTGGCACTCCAGCTATTCTGTGAGCGGTTGTAGGTGTGGATAGTGAACCCGGTTTCAAAATCGAAGATGCTGACTTTCGGGTTGCCGCTGCCGTCAATGATTGCTCCCATACGCCATTCGTTCTGGGGATCATCGGGCATGCTCGTTACACGACCAACCGTCGGCGACGTTGCAAATCTGTCAGTGGTGTGCCAGTAGCGCAGGTTGTCACGGCTGGAGCCTTCGTTCATGTCAAAGAACCAGACATCGTCAGCGCCCGTCGCCACGACTACCGGGTAGTAGGTGTTGGTGCCGGGAGCGGGAATATCCGGTGTTTCCATATCCGACTCGCCCGCGTAAGGGGCTTCGACGTATCTGTATCCCGCCGGATCATCGCCGCCGGCCGCCCGATAGACGATATGCAAACCGCCGTCGAACCAGGCAGCGCTGTGGTCTGATGAATACCAGGTCGGCACTCCGTCCGCCATGGCCTGCCACTGAACACGAACGTCGTTCCACGTGTCACCACGGTCATAGGAGATCATCCAGCCGGTTTGGTTGCTGCCGTGTTGTGCGGTAACGATTACCAGAGTATCACCCTGTCGACCGCCACGGTATCTCGGCACGCCGAGGGTGGCGTGACCGTCTGTTGTGTACCCGATACTTACCGGTGCTGAGGCATCCGCGTAAACGGAAGTGCCAAGCAGGAGTAGTAAGGCTATCAGTTTCCTAATCATAATCCTCCCTGTCGCCGCGCTGCCGCTTTCAGGGGGCAAACTCGACGCCAGCGACAAATAAACGTGAGTCCGTGGCGGGCATACCTGTACCACAAACCGGTGTTTCCGGTTGCTCAGCCCGCATAATAGGAAGTATCGGTTGAGCCCCGTAGCGCTTAACCTAGGCGTTTTGCCTCGAAATGCAAGGAAAAACTGAGACTATAGCGGTCCAAGATCATTATGTTGGCGCGATGCCAACGCAGGAGAGCTGTTCAACGGCGCGTTTCCTGCGATTGGTGTTGGTAATTGGAGAGCGTACTATCGGACGACGATCAGTTTACCCCTGATGTCGGTATCCTCGACATACCAGAGATATGTCCCAGATGAGATCGGGTTGCCTGATTCATTGGTGCCGTCCCAGATGATTTCGTTGCCGCTGTCATTGATCCAGTGGCGAACGATGTCTCCTGCGACCGTGGTCAGGATAAGTCGGGCTCCCTGCGCAACTTCTACAAAACTGACCTGGCTCGCGGCGGACAGCACAAAGGGGTTGGGATAGGCATACGTGCGCGGGCTGACAAGAAACGACCGGGGTTCGCTGTACGGATTTGTGTTGACCCTGACCCGCCAGTAGTGTGGCAGGTCGGCCTCCAGTCTGACGTCAACGCGCCAGGCCGTGGTGTATCCGCTCTCCTGAGGGATCGGCGGCGAAATCGCCTCGATAGGAACAAAGATCGGATCTGAAGAGACCTGGAAGTAGTAGACGTTGTTGAGATCGTTGTTGACGTTGGCGACAATCAATGTCGGTTGGCTGGAGCCAAGCACGGAATCATCGGCAGGGGAGGCAAGCTCCGGGATATCGTCGTCACCGGCAGCAACTGTGATTTTGGCTTCGGCTGAGATAACGTTCGAAATCGGCGAGGGGTTTCCGGCGGAATCTGTGGCCTGGATTGCCACGTAGAAGACTATGCCCGGCTCAAGCCCGGACATAGTTAATGTCTGGTCGCTCCCCGCCCCCAGTGGGGGCGGGGAATTAGCATACATCTCAGTCGAGGACCAGTTGCCCTCAGTGATTTGTGCCGGTGAGTATCGTATGGTATAGGACGCGACCGTGCCGACGCTGCCATCATCGCCGGGGGCAGTCCAGCTCAAATCGATTGTCCCGTCTTCAACTCCCGGTTCTGCTCCGAGGTCTTCGATGACTCCAGGGGGAATCGTATCTGGAGTTCCCGAGGTGCCGGGGAGTACTAGCACCGGAGAGGGGGAGGAAGCGCTAACGTTGAGTGAGGTGATCGCGCTGTCGCTGCCCCGTCTGGCCCTGACCGTGAAGTTGTTGAAGTTCGACGAGTCCGAGGTTCTGGAGGCGTAGAAATACGTCACCGGGCCGGTGACGGTGCCGTTTGAGCCGGTCACGCCGGTAAGGACGGTACGGCCGTAATTGTTAGTGACAGTGACCGTGGCCGATGACACCGGCTGGTTGTTGGAGCCGCGCACTACTACCGAGAGGATCCGCTGCAGGCTCAGTTCCAGGGTGCCGGCGTGAGCCATTTCGATATCGCTGTCGGCGGTGCCGCCTTCGTACACGATGTCCTCCGAGACGTTGTTGGAGCAATCCCAATTGTTGCCGAGATGACCGACGTGGAAGGTTCGTGGATTGACGAGTGTTCCGTCGAACGAGATGGTGTCCCCTATAATGACATTGCCGCGCGCGCCGCCGTTGTAATCACCAATCTTGTAAACCGTGCCGGAACTCCTGATTCGATTGTGTTCCAGCCAGACAGTGGAGTCGTAGTCGATGGCATCGAGCGTAATCGCGTTGACGGACATGCTGCTACTCGAGGATAGCGAAACTGCTCGTATGTCATTGTTGCGAATGTGGATGTTGGCGGCCGAAGAGTTATTGGTGATCCGGATTGTATGCACCTGCGAGCCGTAATGGTCGGTTCCCGGATCAGCGTCTCCGGTGCCGATGAACGTATTGTTTTCGACCTGGATGTCTCGCGGTGAGTATCTGATTCTCAGTCCGTGGGCAGGAAGACCGTCGCCGTACTCGACATTTGGCCCCTCGTGAACATCCACGTAGTTGTTTCGAATGATAATCGGGTTTGTCGAGGTACCCGCTCCGTACTCGATCAGGATGCCGCGATTTCCTCCCCAATCGGTACCTGAAGTTATGGTGTTGTTTGTTATCCTCGTCCCGGCGCCGCTGTTGCGGCAGGTAATGCCGTACGGATTCGAGGATGAATGGCAGAGACCGTCATTGCTGGGGTAAAACGTGTTGCGGGCATCGGTAGTGATGTTATTACTCTCAATACGTGCCACTGCTTTGTGGTCGCCGCCCTCACGGCCGAGAATGGCAATGCCGACATGGGGACCATCGGCGATTGTTAGATCGTGAATGTATATATGATAGTCAGCGCCGGTGCTCTCCAGCGTAGTTGTGTAAAGGTTGCTGACCTCGACCACACAGGCGTCGTAGTTGCAGCGGCTGTCATATCCCGTCACGTAGCTGGTGAACCGACCGCCGTCGATCTCGTTGTTGTACACCGACGCGCCATTGCTGAGATACACCTGGCCGTTGTTGCCCCGGACGGTAGCGGTGACATTTCGAACCGTGATGTCGTGTCCTCGGACGTACAGGGCCTGACAGCCGTCGGCATTCGAGTTTGGGGTACCGTGCAGTACATACCCGCCGCGAATCTCGATATTGTACGGCATGTACGAACTGGAGCCGGATGTGCGAACGCCGCAGGCACCGTCGCCGCCGCCTTCACCGTACGAGATGGTATCATCCCCGAGATCAAGCAGGACGCCGTGGAGTACAGCTCCATAGTCTGCCGCCAGACTGATGCCACTGCCGCTGGCGTTCAATCGGCTGCTGCCGAGGACGAGGGTATCGACGGCGTCACCGGAATGCATGCCCGCGTTGAACGTATATGGTAGAGAGGAAATCACGTGCCGTCCGGCGGTTGCGGGGCCGGCCAGCGCCAACAACAGCAGACCTGTTATTAGCAGCAGGCCGCGATGTCGTTCGGACAGGTGCAGCCGTGTTGAGGGAGTCATAGCGCCTCCTTTGCAGTTCTCTTGGTGATCGCTTTGCCGTGCACTTGTTGTGTTGGTTGACCGGCAGTACACACGGCAAACCAATCTCATTCTTCCCAGGTTGCGGGGATCAAGCGTTACGGAGATGAATTCAAGCAGACTGCCGATTGTCAGGCAGCGGATTGAAGGGCGTGCTGATGCTCGAGAGAAAAACGTTCCGGTGCAGGCGAAGGCGCAAGAGGCGCGATGAAAGGAAGTGTGATCAGGTGCTCAGGAGTATTCTAATCGATCCCTCCGTTTCTCTGATATCAGTTTGAATGTTATACGTCGACATTCCTTTTTCGACGACAAATGGCACGGCTCAGCGCCCGGCGAGAGGCATCTTTTTTCAGCGTGGTTGTTCGGTCGTCTCTGAAGAGGCGGAGCAGAAAACTGCGGGGGGGGGGGGGGGGTGAACGTAAAGGTGTGCCGGACAGCCGCTTGTCGGCTGATTGCTGTTTCTGTTATGGGCGCTGAGCCACTGTGGAGTCGCCAGCTTCTGTGGAAGTATTTCGCGGGCGTTCCTTGATTACGCGGGCCGGGTTTCCAACGGCAACGACATAATCAGGAATCTCTTTTACCACTACCGATCCGGCTCCAATCACCGAGTTTTGTCCTATGCTGGCAATGACAACACAGCTATCACCGACGAAAGTCCTCTTCCCAACGACTATTCGGGTGAATTTGCTGTCGCCGTGGAAGATCGGTAGATCAGGATCGGAGAAATTGTGGTGATGGCCTCCCGAGAGAAGAGTGGTCCGGTTGCCGATCACCGCTTCTTCTTCCAGATCCGCAAGACCCACGGAGGCAAATGAAGCGATCACTGCGCGGTGGCCGATTGTGGTCCGAGGTTTTGAGACTATCGAGCCGAACAGGAAATCGACGTCCATATAGGATTGAGCAAGCGTCTGCTTGTAGTAACAGGTACGGATGAAGCAACCGAGCCGACTGGGGACAAAGGCAAAGGTCTGGGCGCAGAGATCAAAGATTTCCTGTGTCCCAATCACCGAGTAGGCAAGCTTGGCCATCAGCCCGAACGGCAGCACCAGCACAAAAACGATGCTCAGTAGCAGCCACTTAATCGCCTTCCTCATGTTCTACTCCGTTTCTCCATGATATCTGTATAGTAACGCTCATGAGCTTTGACGCAAGCCTCTTCTGAGTAATGGGCAAAGGCCGCTTCTCGGGCCGACTCACCGTACTGCAAGGCTTTCCCCAGATCCGACAGCAGCGCCGAAATCGTTGAGACAAGGCCGTTCGGATCGTTCACATCGTACAGAAGGCCGGTCTGTTCGTGACTGATAGCCTCGACGTTGCCGCCTACAGCCGAGGCCGCTATTGGCAAACCTGCCGCCATATACTCTACGAGCGAACCGGAAAAACTCTCAGACCGGGAGCACTGAACACCGACATCAAAAGCTGCCAGGCAGGGTACTATGTCATTGTGCGCACCCACCATGCGGAACCGGTCAGTCAGTCCCGCCGAATCGACCTGCTGTTGGAGCTGTTCGCGGTCCGGGCCTTCGCCCACCACGACGAATTTGAGACCGGCGTGTTTCCTCGTTAGCCGCGCCGCCGCCGAAATGAGCGAGGGGATGTTCTTCACCGGGCGAAGGTTTGCCACCGCCCCCACGAGCAGTTCGTTGTCGGCCACGCCCCAGGTATGTCGCTGCCTGAGACGAACAGACTCTTCGATGACTTCATACTGCGATAGATCAAGGCCGTTGTAGATGACCGTGATGTTCTCCGGCGCGATTCCCTCGGCCTCAAGCGAGACATCAAGGACGGCCTTTGAATTGGCGAGATAATACGACGTCCAGCGACGAAGCATTCTCAGCATGGTGCGATAGAACCATGTATGCCAGTAACCGATGTTCCTTCGGCTGGAGACGACGTTCTTGATTCCTGCCATCCGGGCGGCGATGGTGCCGAACAGGTTAGCGTCGAGGAAGAACGTCTGCACGATATCGAATTTGCGCTCACGGTGCAGTTTCTTGAAGCGCGAGGCGGCTCCGAAAAAACTTGGTCGAAGTATCGATCCGAGATTCAGTATTTCCAGATCACAGGAAAGCGCCTGATCTTCAAGCCACTCAGAGTTGCGCAGGCAAACCAGTGTCGGATTGAATCGGTTGCGATCCAGTCCCTTGAGCAGCATCAGGAGTTGCTTCTCAGTTCCTGCTCGCGGAGTCGCGATAGTGTCTATGACGTAAGCGATATTAATCATTTTCGTGACTCAGTTTCCGAATCTATCGTATAACTGCGCAAGTCTTTCGAACTGGCGTTCAAACGAATACTCGGCCTTGATAAGACTCAGGGCCTGCTCTGTAAGCCCGGCCCTCATCTCAGAATTGTCGGCAGCCCGAAGAATAGCTTTGGCAAGCGCGTCGGCATCTCTGGCCGGCACGAGTAGTCCGGTCTTCCCGTCGTCAATAATCTCAGGTACGCCGCCCACCGCCGTGGCTACCGCCGCTGTTCGGACTGCCATTGCTTCGAGGACGATATTCGGCAGGCCCTCCGACAGCGAAGGGTTCACCAGAATATCAGCATCTTTGAGGCAGCCGACAAGATTCCTCTCGAATCCCGGGCAGATGACTTTCCCCTCAAGTCGGAGGCTGCGTAGATGTTCCCTCTCATGTTCGAGATCAGGACCGTCGCCAAACAGCACAAATCTGAGTTTCGGATTCTGCTTGATCGCGACGGCGGCTGCTTCGATCAGGTATCTCTGCCCTTTCTCACGGCTGAAGCGTCCGCCGGACACGGCGACGATTGCGTCTGGTTCGAAGGCAAACCGGCTCCTGAGATTCACCGTTTCTGTTTCATCGAAAATCTTCGGCGCAATAGCGTTGGAGACGACGGAAATCTGTCGCTCCCTGATCAGCAGACGCCTGAGTCGGTCTTTTTGTGCGCCTGACACGGCCACGATATGGTTGGCCTGCCGGATCAGGAACTTGTCAACGGTGTGATAAAGACGGACTTTGAGATTATCCTGCGTATACCCGCGCGAGAACGCGAGCCAGCGGGATTTGGACCGTCGCGCAGCAAGGCACGCCCAGACAGTTGTCCGGTAATCGTGCGAACAGAGAATCGAAACGTTGCCTTTCTCCAAGTAGTCTCTAATCAATGCAATCACGCTCGTATCATAAGCCGACGAAACCTCGAATAAGTGCGTGGGGATGTTGTCCTCGGCTATAGTCTGCAGGTACTCGGGCATGTTGCCGTTTTCTGAGAACGATGCCACGGTTACGTTGTATTTGGAGTCGCGGGCTTCACGGGCGTGAAGGTGAAGCTGACGTTCCGGTCCGCCGTAGAAATTCGATGCTCTCAGATGGAGAATGTTCATGACCTTGCAACAACCTCACCAAGATAAGGATCGAGTTTCTCTCCGAGGCTTTCCCGGCGATACTCTCTCTCAACCAGTTGGCGTCCGTCATCGGCGATTACACTATTCGCGCCGTCAGTCACTTCCAATCCTTCAGCTTCAACCGAGGTGGAGAGCACCAGTTTCCGAAGCTTGCCGGCATACCGTTCGGTATGGTGGCTGGTGGCAATATATGGCAGACCCGAGAACAGGTTGGCGAATAACCGCCAGTAGAAAGACGGTCCGTGCTGGTCGCAATCCGGCGGAGGAACTGCGTGACAGGTGATGACGTTGGATTCAGGGAATTTCATAGAATCCTGTGCGGGGGAGCCGTAAGCGAGATATGAGACAACGTTATCGTTGGTGAGCGTTTTGGTTAGAGAGAAGGTTCTTTTCCGCTTTCCCGTGTTGAGCGGATATGGGAACTCCTCATCTATGACCAGTATCTTCAACCGAACCCTCCCGGGCACTACCTGCTTGGGCTTTTTCCGCCTCGCTGAGCTTGTTGACAACGTATCGTACTTTCCCCGATTTTTCGCGGGGAATCTGGTCCACTACCTCGAAATCAATCTTCACTTCGGCGCGCACCAACTTACGTATAGCATCGGTAATGTAATCGAATTTATCCTGCGTTGGCACCGGTTTATTCGTCACCCGGATGAGATAGTCGTGAAGCGAATGCTGCTCGATCTGCATCTGGCCAACCAACATCGGGCCTTCGAAAGTCAACACGACGCCCAGCACATGCCCGCTGTGACGGGTACCATCGGGGGCGACGATGTCATCTGTTACGCGACCGACCGCATTGCTCATAGTAGCCAGACCACGCCCGCAGGCGCAGTCTTCCTTGACAGGCACACCGTAATCGTTGATCTGATAGCGAATCATCGGCGCGCCGTAGTTGGTCAAATCGGTGATGAGCATCTCGCCCTCTTCGCCGTACTCAACCGGTTGGCCGTTCTTGACGAACTCGACGATCTGCGTTTCCATTGCTACATGAAGTGATTTACCCTCATGACACTGGCAGGCTGTGTTGCCCACCTCGCGGGTACCGTACATGTCATACACGGGTGTTTGGAAGACATTTTCGAACAGCGCCCGGGTTGAGTCATACAGCGGCTCGCCGGTTGATTGAATGCCCCTGATATGTGGCACTCTGTCATGTGTTTCGACCAGATACTCGGCCAGTTTTTGCAGGGCAGACGGGAACACTTTCAGAAACTTCGGTTTGAACGATTTGAACCCCGCCACAACGTTGCGCAGTTCTTCTTCGCGGGCCGATCCGGCCTGGTACATCAGAGAGCGCAGGAAGTAGCGGTCTTTGATCTTTTCCTTCCAGCCGGGGTCTTCGACGAAATCCATATTTGCCGGCCAGAGCTGGATCATCTTATCGCACGGCATACGCCCCATCCAGCCTTCATGCCGCCATTGGAGCCCGAGTTTGATATTGAACGATTCCTGATTGCGGTGAGATACCGCCCGCTGGCCGGTGGTTCCACCGGTGCTGTACTGCTGCAGTTGATCCTGCCGAAACTTCGAGGAGACCAGGTCGTCTTTGTGGTCGTACAGGTCATGGCGAGTGAGAATCGGCAGCAGGCGGAGATCTTCGACGCTCTTGAACGAACCCGGAGTCAGGCTCAGTTCGTTGAATTTGCGAGTATAGTACGGACAGGTATTGTAGGCATGTTCAAGCAGGGTCGTCAGTTTTTGCCACTGGTAATCGAGCAATTGCTGTCTTGTCCAGAACTGGGTTTTCTTGAGGAACTCCCAGTGCTCAAGCGCCGATCCACGGTTGTCCCTCCTGAGAAGCACCGGCAGAAACGTTTTGCGCAGCAATGTCGAATAGCTGCTCATACGGGAGTCGTCCTTTGAGCTTGCGGATAGAATGCCGTTTTGAACATCAAAATACCAAACAGGTTTCTACTTCGGTCAGATCGCCGGCACCTGGTATTGGTACGGTTTCAGTACGTAGTCCCGGAAGTCATTCGGGTTGCCGTTTTTGCCGTCTTCGGCCGCCTTCACGATGTTATACGCCTCTCTCGCCGTCACGTAGTGGAGTCGATACTTCTTGCCATCGTTGTACAGGCGTTCGACCTCGGTGAGCATGCGGTGCATGTTCTCGCCGTAGATGTTCTCGTAGGAGCCTTCCGCTCTCAAATGGCAACCGTGTGTAAAGGGTCGGACGAAAACCCAGTTTGATCTACCCTCAACGTGAATGTTTGCGTTGAGCCAGACTTCAAACCGATGGAGGTTGGTCTCCATTTCGTAATACAGGTTGCCGTCTTCAAAAGTTGGGTGAGTGACCGACTGCCAGTCCGCCCAGTCCACTACCAGGGGGCCTTCGAAAATCATAAACTCGTCCGCACGAGGATGATACCCCACTCTGGTTGGCACGCCGGAATCGTGAGATTTGGGTTTGTCAGGGTCGTCAACGCAGTAGTAGATTTCATTGACAATAGTCGGCTGAGCCGTATGAGTGAGGGCGGGGAAGGTAAAGTCGGCGTAGCAGCCAAGCTCTTGGAGAATCTCAATTTCATTGTTGACGCCGCACATGTCCCGACCTTGATACACCCGGGAATTGTCCAGCGCCCAGTTACCGTGGACAAAGGAGAAATGAGTGTCTCCGTCCGGACTGATCAACGCGCCGTGCGCGCGCAAAGAGTCGATGCCGGCCAGCATTTTGAGGCGGAAGGTTTCCGGCGTATCGCCGTGGTGATGCAAGTGTACTTCAATATCGCCGCCGCCCTGGGCACACATTTTTACAAGGCTGTCTACCTCAAAGCCGCGGAAGGAATTTATCGGGTAGAAAAAGGAGGCTTGAAAACCGATACCATCGGCATCTTTGTGCTGGTCACACAGACTGCGATAGCCTTTGAGGCTCAGATTCAGCGGCTCGAGATTGCCGCCCGGTTCCCAATGGTCGGGGACGAAGAAGATGATGTCCGTCACGCCTTCGACAGGCTCAACAGAGTTGTCCTCAAGAACGTAATTTGGCAGCCATATCATCATGTTTGAGCTGTATAGTCGATAGCCGATCCACCCGCTGGCTGACACCGCTAGGATGACAACAATCAGAATAACACGCCGCATCAATTTCATGGCGGTAGTCCCTAAGATTAAACTGTTCGTTTGGTCTGCCGTTATCGTACTATCGCAGACTAACACAAAAACTGGATTGGGTCAAGTTCACAGATGCTGAACAGGTGTTTGCCGGAGGCTGTCGAAGGAATGCAGTCGACAGATTCCAGATCGTATTTCATTTCCGGGCCAAAGAACTCTATGACTTTCTGTTCCAGTATCTTCAGTGAATTGTCGTCAAATTTCTCGTTCTTGATGACCTTCAAGATGAGATGATCTTTCTGCTTCTGGACGATCTGCGCCTGAGTAATGCCGGGGACAGTGGCAATGAAATAAATGGTCATTGAGGCGCCCGAGATCACCTTGCCTGCCGGAGTAATGAGGAAATCAGTCACACGTCCTCCGGCCATCTGCATCAGCGGAAGGCCTCGCCCGCACGGACAGGATTGATTCGTCGCGTAGCCCATATCCTCTATCTGGTAGCGAATCAACGGCATACCGTAGTTGAGCAAATCAGTAATGACGATTTTCCCCGGTCGTGATTTGTTGGCAACGCCGTCCTGTGTTACGAATTCGATATACACCTGCTCCGCGTTGATGTGCAGGCCGTTGTGTTCGGAGCACTCGGAGGCAATGATGCTGGTCTCGCGGCAACCATACCGATTGAACACGCGACAGTCAAACACTTCTTCGATTAGTGCTCGCTGCGAGCCAGTCAGGAGTTCCGCCGAGGTGATGATACCTTGCGGGCGGTGGTAGTCCCGGATGTTGTTTTCCTTCAGGTAGCGCGCGAACAGATAGATCGAATTGGCGTATGCCAGGTAAGTCGGCGGCCGATAAGACCTGAGCGCTTCGGTGAAGTCCGCGAGAATCTGTGGCGTGATACTGCTGGTGTCTAGAATGAGCCGACGGTCAGCGAGGAAAGTCCTCAGCCTGTCTTTGATCGAAACCTTGTGTTCAAAGTCGACCCTGTTTCCCCAGAGTACGCCCATTTTGCGACCGATATCCCAGCCTGCCCAGCGATCGTGCCGCCAGGTAGCAGCCTTCTGGCTGAAAGTCCTCTCACGGTTCACGAAGAATCTGAGGGGGGCACCGGTCGAGCCGCCTGTTTGATTGGGAAGGATTCTGCCGGGCATGTTGGTTGCCTTCATGTCAGCGGCGTGCTGCTGGATGTCGGCCTTACGGATCACCGGCAGTTTGGCCAGATCCTTCAGATTGGTTACCTGCGACGGATCGAATTCGTGCTCGGCGAATCGTTTGGCATAAAATAGAGTGTTTTGTTTGGCGTGGTTCAGCAACCGCTTGAGCCGCTCCAGGCGCACCTGTTCGATTTCCTCTGGTGACGCGTATTGGCTTCGTTCCAGTTCGGAGAGAACGCGCAAATGGTTGGATCCCTCACGATACGCGATGATCGGTTCAAGCAAGTATTTGGCCAGCGGAGCAATCAGATCCATCTCAGGTCTCCACTGCCGGTTTCGTTTCAGGCTCGATTTCCTCGTCCGTCTCGTCATCCTTGCGGATATTTCGGTAGTAGATGGTGACGAGGGTTAACGTGAACGCGGCCATCAGGTACCAGGTGTACCGATAGAGGGAATGACCGAACATGCCGGATATCATCAGGCCAGCCAGTGTGCCAATGATCCCCTCACGCATCAGGTCGAACCAGCGGTTGTTATCCCAGGCTTCATCGGAGGTTTTCTCATCCTCGTCTGTCGAAGGCGGGCGAGGTCGGAACAGTTGTTTGAGCATCCTGATAAGAAACCACAGCCAGACGACGGCACCGATAATACCGACGGTGGCAAAGAGCTGGATATACAGGTTGTGCGCCTGCATGTCTTTTGAGGGACCGAAATCGCCGGATCTATTGGCGGCACGGAACGCGCCGGCTCCGACTCCAAGCACGGGTTTTTTGATAGCCATTCGCAGGCCGTTTTCCCAAATTGCGATTCGGCCGGAGGAGATATCATCGGCATTGCGGCCTTCGTCAAACATCGTTGTGTATCGAGCCTGGTACTGATCCGGGATGACAAACCAGCTTGCAACAAACAGAATGCCTGCCACCACAGTCGAAATGGCGCGGTATTTTGAGAACCACACGATTGCACCGGTAACCACGATTAACGTCAGCAGTCCCGAACGTGAGCCGGTGTTCACTATCATCAGGAGCAGCAAGCCGATAAGGCCGACGGTGAACAGGCGTATCAGGAGATTACGATGGTATCGCAAGAACACCACTGCCAGCGGAACGGTCGTCGCCAGGGTGCCGGCCAGCGAGTTGGCATCGCCGCCGGCTGAAGTCCTCCCGATGGCACGCTGGATGCCCATGCGGTAGATCGCGCCGCCGCCGTAATAGTCACGGAAAGAGAGAAAGGCTATCACTCCGATCATCAGGATAAACGCGCCAAGGAAGAAGTTGAATTTCTCCTTCGTATCTAACTCGTAGATAATGATGACATAAAACACCATGAGCTTGAGGAAGCTCTCCAGAATCATCCCGGTCTCTTCGGCGTCGTAACTGGTCACCCAGGACGCGCACATGATTCCCAGAAAGGCAAAAAGCAGCTTGGTGCCGGTATCGTTGGGGAAGAACAAGTAACCGTGGACGCGCTTGTGGCGGATAATCGTGGCCACCAGCACGAGGATTCCCACGATTCTTTCCATCCGCAACGCTTCGAGGGCCGGGTACAGCTCGCCGGGACGGAGCATGAAGATCGCGAGGTAAATCAGCAGACCTACATACGGATACCGCATGATGACCACAACAGACACCAGGACTAACACCAATCCGATCATGAGGACCGGCGGCAGGAAAAGCGCTGATACGGTGCCGGCAATCATGCTCGCGAGGAGCAGGAAAACCCAGAACAGATGACTCTGTCGCACCACATCGTGTCGTGTGCGATGATCACGGTAAGTGTCCACTACAATCCTTATACGGCGCAACTGCGATTCATTCAATCCCTGTTGTCACACGGCATATTACGGTCGACCGGTGCACAGGTAGGTGAATCCCATCTCTCGTACCTGTTTCGGGTCATAAATGTTCCTGGTGTCGTACACAACAGGCGTGCGCAGGGTTTCCTTCATCCGCTGGAGGTGCAAGTCGCGGAACTCATGCCACTCGGTAGTGATCAACAGCATGTCGGCGTTTTCGGCAGCGGAGTAGGCATCACCGCAGTAGGTGATGTCCGGTGCGTTTTTCCGTGCCTCATCCATTGCCACCGGATCAAAACCGCGGATGACAGCACCTTCGGCAATCATCGCGTTCGCAATATGAATAGCAGGAGCCTCGCGAACATCGTCGGTTTGCGGCTTAAACGATAATCCCAAAATAGCGATCGTTTTGCCTTCAAAGCCGCCAAGGGTTTCACGGGATTTGTCCACGACCCGTTTCCACTGGAGGGAATTGACCGCGACGATTGCCTTGGCGAGCTTGAAATCGTAACCGACTTCCTCGGCAGTATTGACAATAGCCTTGACATCCTTCGGGAAACAGGAGCCGCCGTAGCCCGGTCCGGCATGCAGGAACTTGGGGCCGATACGTCCGTCTTTGCCGATGGCAACCGCCACCTGGTACACGTCGGCCCCGACCAGATCGCAGAGATTGGCGATTTCGTTGATATACGATATTTTCAGCGCCAGAGCGGTGTTGGCGGCGTATTTGATAACTTCGGCCGTCTCGTTGGAAGTCGACACTATCGGTGTTTCCAACAGGTAGAGCGGACGATAGATATCGCGCATGATGGCCAGGGCGCGCTCCGAGTCACAACCGAGAACCACGCGGTCCGGGTGCAGGAAGTCGTTGACCGCGGCACCTTCTCGCAGGAATTCCGGATTGGAGACAACATCGAATTCGCAATCGGTCTTAAGGTTCTCTTTGATCATTTTACGAAGGCTTTTGGCGGTTCCGACCGGCACCGTGCTCTTGGTGACGATGATCTTGTATTCGGTCATATAGGAGGCAATCTCCTTGACCACGGCGCGCAGAGCCGACAAATCCGCCGATCCGTCGTCGCGTTCCGGAGTACCGACCGCGAGGAAAATGACCAGGCAACGGTCGACGGCTTCTTTCAGGTTGGTTGAGAAGTGGAGCCGTTCCAGTTTGACGTTCTTCTTGATCAGTTCGCCGAGACCACGCTCGTAGATCGGAACTTCGCCGTTTTTCAATTGTTCGATCTTCGATTCGTCTATGTCCACGCAGGTGACGTTGATTCCAAAGTCAGAGAGGCAGGTGCCTGCGACGAGGCCAACATAGCCGGTACCAATCATACAAATATTCATTACTTCCTCCGCCTGTTCATTCCTATTCGGCCAGATGCCCGTGCCTGTGGCACGATTCAGCCTGTGTCGGTGCATTGCAGGCATACGTCTCGGTAATATCGTCGGGTTGGTAGAACACAACGACGATATCAGCATTGTGGTTCAGAATGGGTTCTGTTTTGCGAGTGATGTCGTTGGCACGGAAACATGAGGCGGCGTCCGCATGTTCTTCATGCTGTTGTTGGTCAACGAGGTGTGACCGGATGAGGCCGGCGCCGCCGGTAACCAGAATCGATTTCGCCATACAAGTGTTCCGTACCCTTCGGGAAGGTCTAAAGGTGAGTGTTGAGGGCATACCTGTCAAGTATTATCGGTCCGTGTTCCGCTTTTGTGCACAACGAGTTGACCGAATATTTACGTTGACTGTTAGACTGGTGAAGGGGCATCTTAGAGATGCCTTTGGGCGAGGCGTACAAGTGGAAGAGTTCTGGTAGAACCGGACATTGAGGATTGTGTTTTGAGCTTGAGTGGGGCCCTTCAAGCGGATGGGAATACTGTGGCAAAACGTGACATCAGCCGGGATAGGCAACGGACAAAAGGGAGCCAGTGCGCGAAATAGCCGACTACATTCGGTGCCCCAACTGCGGATCGACAGTTGAACGACCGTCACGGGACCTGATCTGCTCGAAATGCGGCGATCTGTTTCCGATTATTCGGGATATTCCTCAGATGGCTCGCAATCGCGAGTACTATGCTCATTCCATTCCTCGGGAATGGCTGACGGAGAGACTTGATCACTATGCCCGAGTGGTAGATGAAGACTCCGAATCGATCGAATATCTGCTTCAGGATATTGTCGATACGGCCAAAGACCCGCGCAACCGGATCGAGCTCATCGAGAATCTCGTCAGCGAGCACCGTGCTTTCCAGAAGTATCTACTGGCCATGCGCCCCGACGACCATGTACTGAATCTCGGCTGTGGCTGGGATAATACGTCGATCAATCTCGCCCGAACTGTCGGGCAGGTGACGGCTATTGACCTCACTCACGAACGTCTTCAACTCCTGGCTCTCAAGAAGCAATATTACGGGTTATACAACCTGCAGCTTTGCTGCGGTGGCGATACGCCGCTGCTGCCCTTTGCCTCCGAAACGTTCGACGCTGTCGTGATGAACAGCGTGCTTGAGTGGGTGGCGGCAGACTGGTCGGTCCAGCGGGCAAAGTACGCCAGGTCAGGCGCTCTCGGCAAAGCGATGAATTACATCAGCGAAGTGTACACCAGTCACCGTCCGACGGAAATCCAGAAGAACTTCCTTGCGGAGGTTCGCCGCGTTCTCAAACCCGACGGGCAAGTGTATATAGGGACCGACAATCGCCATGCACGCAAGCACTTTGTGGGGGAGCCGGACCGCCACACTCGCCTCCGGTTTGGCTCGTTGTATCCACGTCCACTGGCGCATCTGGCCTCGCTACTGAAGAATAGTCAACCATACTTGACCTACACCCACGGTCGCAAGGGTTACATGAGGCTTCTGGAGGCGGCCGGATTTGGCTCCACCCGGTTCTGGGGAGTGGAACCCGACCACCGAAGCCCTGAAAAGATCATCGACCTGGGCCGCCAGAACCATATGAAGCGACATATCAAGGGACACGAAAGCCGCAAAGTCAGGGCCTTGCCAACCTGGGTGTACAAGGCGACTGTGCCCTGTTTTGGGATCGTCGGCTCGCCGGGCCAGACATCTTTGTCGTGGCTTGACGCGGTGGTTGAGGATTTTGCCCACAACACAGGACATGAGACTTCCGGCTATCAGATTGCTGCGACGATGGTGAACCGCAAGGGGAAACTGCTGATTTCGCTGCGGTCTCCAAGGAAGGAAGTCCCGCGTGTTATTGTCAAGGTTCCGTTTACGCCTCGTGCCTGGAAGAATTGCTGGCGCAATAACGAAGGGCTATCAGTTTTTGCCAGTGCCCATGAAAATACGGGGGAAGACAGCCGACTGTGTCGGCTTCCAGAGTTCGTGTATGAAGGTCATCTTGGCAAGCAATGGTACTGTGTCGAAACCTGTCTACCGGGATCGCCCTGGGACCCGACCCAATCCCCGAAACTGAGCGACAGCCTGTGCAAAGAAGTAATCGATTCTCTTGTCGCGCTTTCCCATTTGGATGTGGGAGAGTACCCGATCGAGGAAGAAGTCGCCGAGTACCGTCATCGTCTCACAACTCTGACAGGGATGACGCAGAATTCCGGCCGGTATGACAGTCTCATTGATAAACTGACCGGTATGATCGAAAACACATTGAACGAACACCCGCACAACGTTATGCTGAGAAAGGGCGACTTTACCGTCAGCAATGTAATGGTGCAGAACGACTCTCTGGCGGGTATCATCGATCTGGACGAATGGGGGAGAACCCGGCTGCTACTGGCGAACTTCAGCGACTTCACGTTTTCCCTGGCTCGTTACCTGAAGCAACTATCGTTCTCCAAAACGATGTCGTTGCTGCTCAACGGTTCGTACAGCCGGTTGCCTTCGGAGTTGCGCATTCACGCCACTATGTCCAAACTTGACGCTGGCAAGCGGGACATGGATTCGGCAGCCGTGGCAAGCTGGATTAATCACGCTTATTTCGGAATGCAGGTGCCGTCCAATCGATTGAATCGAAAGATGGTCGATCAAATGGTTGTCGAGGTCCTGGATCTTCTAGACTTGCGCTTCCGTTGAGCGACTGACGTCTCTCGATAGGACGAAGCATTATCCTTGAATCGCTCGATTTAACAGATTACCTTGCGGCTGAGTATGAGGGGGTGGCTGGAGGGTGATACTTTCCGCTTCCCGGTCGATAAGGTAAACAAGGAAGTAACGCGCCGGCTAATAAGATCACAGGCAACCTGCCGGCGTCGACAGGATAAAACGGGACTGTTCGCGATGGGTTTTGCTCGAACAACCAAAGAGATCTGGTGGGATATCAGGGGACACAAGTTCTTCTACTGGCAAGGTCTGTATTCACTGATCCCAAGCCTCATCGGGCAGAAATTCCGATATCGGCTGTACCGGAAATCACTCAAGTCGCTCGGCGAAGGTACGCACTTTCACGAGGGTGTCTACATACGTAACCCCCAGAAACTCTCGATCGGCAGACGCTGCCATATTGGGTATCACGTGCGCATTCAAGCGGGCGGGGGAGTCACCCTTGCGGATAATGTGATCATAGCTCCGGGCGTGTCGATCTGGTCTTCAAACCATGTCTTTGCCGATTATGAAATGCCCATCCAGGATCAGGGGCACGAATTCAAAGAAGTCATTATCGGCGAGGATTGCTGGATAGGTTCGAACGCCTTCATCATGCCGGGCACGGAGATGGGGCGCGGGTGCATCGTGTCCGCAGGCGCTGTAGTCGGCGGTAAGAAGTACAAAGAATTCTCGATTCTGGCCGGCAACCCGGCGCGCGTGATTGGCTTCCGCAACCTGCGCAAAGAAGCGGCCGACGCCGCCGCAAAAAAGGACGCCTGAATGCCCTCCGTTTCGATCTTGAAACGCCACCGGACTGCTCAATGAAAAAAGTACTGCTGATTTCTTACGTGTTCCCGCCCATGGCCGCCGTGGGGGGGTACCGCACCATCAAGTATTGCAAGTTCCTTCCGGAATTCGGCTGGCAGCCATCGGTGCTGACGGTCAGGTCCGGCTACAACGTCGCTTACGACCACGCTCTTCTTGATCAGATCGATTCTTCCGTTCGGGTCTATCGCTCCGGCAACTGGGAGCCGATGAGCTGGTGGGATCGGCGTAGCACTCCTGCCGACACCTCCGCGAAGGTATCTCCAGAACCAGAGTCGGGAGAGAAACCAAAGGAACAGGCGCCATCGATTTTGTCACGGACCAAACGGTTCGCCCGTACCTGGCTTTCGTATCCGGACCGGAACAATTTCTGGATTCCGTTTGGCGTCTGGACCGGCCTCAAGGCAATCAGGAGCGAGAGTATTGACGTCATTTATTCCTCGTCGCCGCCGGTCAGCTCACATATAGTTGCTTACAGATTGGCATGCCTGACCGGCAAACCGCTGGTGCTTGATTTCCGCGATCTCTGGACCCAGAACGAAGCCTACTCGGACAGAGATATGACTCCCATGCAGCGCAGGATTGACGGCTGGTTGGAACCGAAGATTATCAATCGAAGCAGCGCGATTACGACCTCGACTAACTCGTTCGTGAAACTGCTGCGCGATAAGAATCCCGGCGTTCCGCCGGAGAACGTACATGCGATTACGAACGGGATTGATATCGATGACCTCAGCCATGTCGTGATGCCGGAGAAGAAAAACGTTCGGTTTGAAATCCTGCATCTTGGATCGTTGTACGGTCACCGCAACCCGCTCTTTTTCTTCAAAGCAATGGAAGCCTGGGCAGAGAAACGCCCGGAGATCATCGGCAGAGTGCGGGCGGAGTTTATCGGCAATGCACCCGGTTATGAGAAGTATGTCAAAGACAAACCACTGAACGGACTGATTACGATGTCAGCACACATTCCCCACAACCAGGTGCTCAATCGCCTGTGGCAGGCGGACCTGTTGTTGCTGATCCTTGGGTTCGATCCCGGTGGCAAAGGCGTCCTGCCGGCCAAGCTGTTTGAATATGCCTGTACCGGGCGACCGATTCTTTCGATTGTCCCCGGCGACGGTGAAGCGAAAGCAGTGCTGGACGAGTATAACAACGGACTCACGGTGACCGAACCGGACATCGAGAGCACCGCAGAATTCTTGGACGAACAATTCGACTTGTGGAGAACTTCGATTGAACCCAGGGAATCACGGATCAGTATTCCACCGGCGTTTGACCGGAGGACGAAATCTAAGGAGCTGGCGGACGTGCTGGATTCGATCCTGCCCCGTTGATCGATTATGACCAGACCGGATACGCACTTACCGATTCAAAAACGCGAAAGTTGCCCCGACTGCGATGACCGTTAAGAAGGAAAGTAAACTCCTACTCAAGCACAGTTCCATCTACGGGCTGGCGCCGGGTATAGGACGTCTGGCCGGGTTCCTGATGATTCCGGTCTACACCGTCTATCTCTCTCCGGACGACTACGGCGTGATGGAACTGCTGGTGCTGACGACGTCTTTGATCGAGATGGTGGTCGGCGTGGGTATTGCACACGGCGTCACGCGGTTCTATTTCGACTCCGAAATCCAATCGGAACGCAACAAAGTTGTCAGTTCAGCTTTCATAGGTCTTGGTGCCGTTCTCCTGCCGGTAGTTCTGGGTTTGATTGCATGCAGCGGTCTGTTTGCCGAACACGTGCTGGACAATCCAGAGTACGCCAGGCTTTTTGTGATCGCGTTTGTTTCGATGGGGCTGACGATGTTGAACAACATCAACATCTCCTATTTGCGAGCGGAGAAGAAATCAACGATGGTCGTGGCGGCCTCAATCGGCCAGTTGGTCGTAAACCTGTCGCTGAACATTTTTTTTATCGTTCATCTGGAGATGGGAATAGCCGGGATTTTCTGGGGCAACCTTGCGGCAGCGGCAATGTCCATGTCAATTGTCACGCCGATGGTATTGCGTAAGGTTGGGCTGGGTTTCTCAAAAGATGTCATCAAGGGGCTGATCAAGTTTGGTCTGCCGCTGATTCCCTCGAATATCGCTTCCTACATTGTCATCGCCTCGGATCGGTACTTCATCAAGGAGTATGTCTCCATGGGGCAGACGGGTATCTACGGCCTTGGCTACAAGTTTGGCTCGCTGGTGATGAATTTCGTAACCTCGCCGTTTAACCAAATCTACGGCCCCCGACGGCTCGAGGCTTTCAAAGCTGAAGGAAGCGGCGAGTTGTTCGGCAAAGTGTTCACGTATTTCGTGTTTGTGATCGTGTTTGGCGGCATGGGGATTTCAGTACTGGCGAAAGACGTTGTCCATATCATGGCGGAGCAACGGTACTGGGACGCCTACAAAATCGTACCGCTGATAACGCTGGCGCATATCGTGCTGAGCTTTTTTTATCATTTCAACGTCGGGATCACCTACTCAAAGAAGACCAAGTACTTCGCGTATATCAACGTCACCAACGCTATTGTCAATCTCGGTTTGAACATCACGCTCATTCCGATTTACGGGATCTGGGGCGCGGCATGGGCGACGTTCATTTGTTACTTCCTGCGTTCGTCGATGGGCTTTTACTTCAGCAATCGACTGTACAAAGTGTATGTCGAATGGGGCAGGGTGGCGATCATCTTCGGTGTTGCGTTTGCGTTCTATTTTGCATTCCAGGCGTTGGATGTCGGCAACTACTTCGCGAATCTCGCTATCAAATCGGTCTTGTGTCTGACCTATCCGCTTGTGCTGTACGTGTCACGGTTCTTCAATGAGGAAGAGAAGCAGTTCATGCGTGACATGTTAATGAAAGTCCGCAAGAAGCTGAGGCGGGGGTAGGGCGCGATTGCCGTTCGAGTGACATGATCAACAATCAAGTCAGACCGAGCTTGTCGAAGACCGCACAACTTGATTGCTCGTTCTCTCTGTTCGGTCCACACTTCGACTAGCTCAGAGATGACTTATCTATAGTCTGAGTAGGTCAGTGTTCCGAGGTTCGCATTTCATGCGTACCGAGCAACCCGACATCTTTGAGTTTGGGGTGCCATTCAGATTCTCCCACCCGACGCTCTGCCATGAGTGGCTTCACTCCGTTTCGCTCTGGGCGGGGCACCGAAGCGTCTGGTCTCCCGCTATTCCCTCTCCTCCCAACCTATCCGATGCTGGTCCAGAAACGCGAGGAACCGTTTTGTCGCCTCACGGTTGGCCTTGCGGTTGGGGTGGGCGTCGTTGCCGCCGCGACGGTATTCCTCTTTCATCACGTTTGTGTCGTCGGCGAGAACGTCAAAAAGATCAAACACCAGCA
Organism: uncultured candidate division Zixibacteria bacterium; assembly: GCA_963664195.1. GTDB lineage: Bacteria > Zixibacteria > MSB-5A5 > GN15 > FEB-12. Next base: position 1,014,369 of record OY760907.1, on the reverse strand, counting down.
AATTCGTTTGCCCGGTGTGTTCGTTGTAGAGCATCAGGAAATCGCTCTTCACCCAATCGTTGAATTCTCTGGCGCGGGCGGCATTCTCGGATGTCGTCCGCTCTGGAATCAGCGGGGGAGAGGTGACATAGACGAACTTCTTGCCCGGATGCGCCGAGAACACCGGTTCCAACTCCGCCATCACAGCGAGATAGTTGGCCAGGGTCGCCGTTGAATCTGTCGCGTTGCCTTCGCCCTCACCCTCAGCCACAACGTTGCTGTTCGGGTAGCAGGACTTGAACATAATGATGTCGTTTTCCTCGGGACCGCTGAACGGGATATTCGGGGCATGGTCAAACTTGATGATGCGATCAATATCGTTCCGGAATTTCGGCACCCAGTGACACATATCGGTTTCTTCGCCGAGCGGAGCGCCTCTCGTGATCGAACGCACTGCTATCCCACGAGCCATCAGCGAATCCCTCAGGCCGCCCTGCGACAGCCAGTTGCGTCCGACCGAGTGATGCACGAACACAAGGCGGTTGTCGAGCTGACGGTTGACCTGGGCGAGCGTCTCATCTTTGGCCCTGAGTTCCGCCAAGGTCGCTTTGAGCATTTTGTCCTTCTGGAAATACTTGTAGAGGACCAGTACGCCAAACACGTTGGCGAGAATCGAAAGTATCAACAGAATAATGAGAGCCTTCATTGCGTATCGCTCCTTGAGATTGGTGCTTCCGAACTATTGATCTTGCTCAAGCAGTCGCAGGATGACTTCCGAGACCGCCGTATAGCCGGTGTCGTTCAGGTCGACATGGCTCGACGCAAACCGCGGATCCAGAAATCCTTCCGCATCCGACACCGTTGCCGCAAAATCTGCCAGATCAAAACCGCCTGAGGCGGCGTACTCGGTCAGCCAATGATTGTATATTTCAACCGAATCCTTGACCTTATACTCCGAATGCTCGAATACGTCGAAATCGGTAGTTGGCGGAATGACCGACGTCAGGATCGGCCTGATACCGTGGGCGCGCGCCAGCTCAGCCATCGAAGCTACGTACTCCCCGATCTCTTTCACGGCAGCGTTGGGCCTGAAATTGTACGAACTGACCTCGATTACGACTGCTTCCGGTCTCAATTCGATTACGTCCGGTCTGAACCGCAGCAGCAACCCGGCGACACGCTGGCCGCTCACTCCCCGATTGATCGCTTCGTATGCGGAAAAGGAATCTGTGAGCTGCCAGTGCTCGGTCACCTGCGTTCCGAAGAACACGATCCGATTGTGGACGGTCGTGTCCGAGCGAAGCGGCACATTGGCAGAATCGTACACTTTGCGCTGGGAGAACTCGTCGACAACTTCCGTGTACTTCTCAAGGAAATGGTTGATATGCCCGCGATATTCGAGCGCTTTGTACGCGACATAGAGGATCGATGCGTTTGCGATCAATGAGAGGATCAGGATAATGCGCCATTTTCCGGTCATTGGGTCGGCACCCCTTTCCCAGTATAGTGCGTCACCAACTCAATGAGAAACCCCCAGCCGAGGCCGACATGGATCGTCACATAAATCAGCGGCAGCATCGGCAGATACCCCCAGCCGTTTTCTGCGGCCACGATCACCGATGATGCACCGATCATCAACAGGTACGGAACTACAGCCAGCATGAACAACAGGTTGAACACCGGATGAATAGCCGACATCACTGCGGCAAACGGGACACCCACGGTGAAGAAAAAGGGAATCAATGTCCCAAGTCCCAGCGTCTCAGGGTGTTTACGTGCGAGTCGGAACCGCCCCTGCCCGTATCGTTTCATCTGGTGAAAGAGACCGCTGATTGAGTCTCTCGGATAGTAGTACACAGCGAGTTTCATCGAGGTGAACGACTGGTATCCCGCCTTGGCGACGCGGAAATTGAAATCGACGTCCTCGCAGGCATCGAAATCCTCATCGAAGTACCCGACCTCCTCGAATACGTCCTTCATATAGGTAGCGCCGGAACTTGTCGGGTTGACGTACTCATCCTTTTCGTTGTAGATGGTCGAATCCAGCCCGTGGCCGACTTTGGAGCGCCGCGCCAGAGCAACTGCCCGCTGGAATTCATCGTTCTCCGGCGTCTCAAGAAACTGCGGACGGCTGAGCACGCGCACGTCTTTTTCTTCGAGAATCGCGGCAATGCTCTTCAGCAGCTGATCGTTGTCGATGTACGTATGGCCGTCGACATACGTGACAATATCCCCGGTGGCGTTTCTTGCACCGACATTTCTGGCGGCGGAAGACAAGCGTTTCGGATTCGAGCAGAGTTTCACCCGATTGTCATTGGCCGCGATTTCCTCGACAATGCTGACGGTTCGGTCATCGGACTCACCGTCGACAACGATGATCTCAAACCGGTCGGTCGGGTAGTCCTGCGCCTGGAGGTATTTAATCGTCTGGCCGATAAAGCGTTCTTCGTTGCGTATGGGGATGACGACAGAAATGCGTGGTAACGGGTCCAAGGGTATTCATCCTCAGGTTTCGGGTGCTATGTGCTCCGCAGGGTATGAGTAACTGTTCTCAGGCGGTCGTGTCAATAACAAAGGCTGAGCCGGTTGGTTTCAGACTTATCCAAATGTTCACAACCTCCTTTGCTCTATCCTCAACAAACGTTACATTATACGGGAGTCGGCGGGGCAACCGATACCTCGAACTCGTTGCTTCAAGGAGGACAGTCATCATGTATCGTTTATTCGTTGCAATCGAACTCCCGGAACGAGTTAAGGACGATCTCCTGCAAATATGCTACGGAATCTCTGCAGCCAAATGGTTCGACGAAACCCGGTTGCACCTGACACTGCGATTCATCGGCGAAGTCGACGGGGCCGTGTTCCGCGACGTTGCCGAGGCGCTGGGGACAATCGAGTCCGAGCCGTTTGCCCTCACTGTCAGCGGCGTCGGCTTTTTTCCACCGCGCGGCAACCCTGAAACGCTCTGGGCCGGGATAGAGCGAAACGAGTCACTGGTCGTATTGCACCGTCGGATTGAATCGACCCTTCAGCGGACCGGACTGCCGGCAGAAAAGCGGAAATTCACGCCGCATATCGGTCTGGCCAGACTCAAAAACTGCCCGCCTGAGAGAGTGGCCGGTTTCCTTACCGCCAACTCTTTGTTGAAGTTAGAGCCTTTTGCGGTGGAGGAGTTTTGCCTATATTCCTCGTTCCTGTCATCGGAGAAGGCCCTGCACCAGGTGGAGGCTGAGTATCCTCTAACCGGAAAACGAAGTGAGAACTGATGAAAAGCTATCGCAAGGAACTCTGGTTCGACATCCCCTCTCGCCGAGGGTTTGTCAACATTACCCCCGACGTCAAAGACTGTATCGATGAAAGCGGTGTCCGTGAGGGCCTGGTTCTGGTCAACGCTATGCATATCACCGCCTCGGTGTTCATCAATGATGACGAGCGCGGTCTCCACGCCGATTACGAAACCTGGCTTGAGACATTGGCTCCACACGCCCCGATTGCGCAGTATCGTCACAACGACACCGGCGAAGACAACGCCGATGCGCACATGAAACGGCAGATAATGGGTCGCGAGGTAGTAGTCGCTATCACAAATGGCGAGCTTGATTTCGGTACCTGGGAACAGATATTTTACGGCGAGTTTGACGGCCGTCGACGCAAACGCGTGTTGATCAAGATTATTGGTGAGTAGCGACAAAAGTCGCAGCCTGTACACCTGAAGGGAGCATTCATGCTTAACGTTACATGTTGGAGGAAATCCCTCGCGGCAGTTGTTGTCGCGTCCATCTGTCTCTCACTGGCCGCTTGCAGCAGCACGCCCGTGCCGCCTATAGCCAAGGTCGAACCGAAAATCGACACCCTGTTCGGTGTGGAGATGACAGACAACTACTACTGGCTGCGCGATCGGGCCAATCCCGAGGTCCTCGCTTACATCAACGCCGAGAACGACTACACAGATGCCGTCATGAAGCACACCGAAGGTTTGCAGGAGAAGCTCTTCCAGGAGTGCAAAGCGCGCATCAAAGAAACCGATCTGTCGGTGCCGGTCAAAGACGGTGAGTATTTTTACTACGACCGTGAGGAAGAAGGCAAACAGTACGAAATCTACTGCCGCAAACGGGGATCGCTGGAAGCGCCGGAGCAAATCCTGCTTGATGTTAACGCCGTTGCTGAGGGGAAGGATTTCACAGACATCGCCCCGTTTCAGCCCAGTCCTGATCATTCCATGCTCGTCTACGGCACCGATGACAACGGCTCAGAACGCTACACGCTGCATTTCAAGAATCTCTCCACCGACGAACAGCTCTCGGAACAGATACCCAACACCAGCGGCGAGGCTGCCTGGGCAAACGATAACAAGACCATCTTCTACACCGTACCGGATGAGGCCTGGCGGCCATATCAACTGTATCGCCATACGCTCGGTACCGATCCTGCCAAAGACGTCCTGGTTTTTCAGGAAGACGACGAGAAGTTCTGGATGTCGATCTCCCGCACCCGAAGCGGCGAATATCTCCTGATGGAGACCGCCAGCAAGGTTACCTACGAGATTCACTATCTCAAAGCGGACAATCCACAGGGACAATTGAAAATCATCCAGCCGCGTGAGGAAGGGCTTGAATACACGGTCGCGCACCACGGGAACAAGTTCTACATTCTGACCAATGAGAACGCGGTCAATTTCAAGGTGATGACCGCGTCGGTGCGGAATCCCTCGAAGAAGAATTGGAAAGAGCTGATTGCGCACGATCCGAACATCTTCATAGAGACGGTTGAGATGTACGATGATTACATGGTTCTCCTTGAGCGGGAAGACGGTTTGCGAACTATCCGTGTGACCGATCTGGCGAGCAACAAAAGCCATAATGTGGCGTTCCCCGAAGCGGTTTATTCGTACAGGTTCAAAATCGCTGAAAATCCGGACTTTCGGACGGATAGACTGCGTCTGACATACCAGTCCTATGTCACACCGAAAACGATCTATGACTACAACATGGCCACTCACTCTCTTGAGTTGCTGAAACGGACTGAAGTCCCCGGTGGATTCGATCCCGATAACTACGTAACCGAACGTGTGTTTGCCACTGCCGCCGACGGAACGCAGATTCCTGTCTCTATGGTCTACAAGAAGGGACTGGTGAAAGACGGCAGCAATCCGCTCATGCTCTACGGTTACGGGTCCTACGGTGACAGCATGGATCCCTGGTTCTCAGTCAGTCGTCCGAGCCTGCTCGACCGCGGGTTCATCTACGCTCTGGCGCACGTGCGCGGCGGCGGTGAGATGGGACGGCCGTGGTACGACGACGGCAAGCTGTTGAAAAAGAAGAATACATTCACGGATTTCATAGACTGCGCGAAATACCTCTGCGAACAGAAGTACACAACCGCTGAGAAGACGGCTGCCGTCGGTTACAGCGCGGGCGGACTGCTGACGGGTGCGGTTGTCAACATGGCTCCCGAGCAATTCGGCGCGGCGATTGTCGGAGTTCCTTTTGTCGACGTTATGAACACGATGCTCGACGCCTCGATTCCGCTCACCGTGGTCGAGTATGACGAGTGGGGCAACCCAAACGAGGAAGAGTACTTTCATTACATGTTGTCGTACTCGCCGTATGACAACGTCGCAAAGAAAGACTATCCGCACATTCTTATAGAGTCCTCGTTGAACGACACCCGCGTGCAGTACTGGGAGGGAACGAAATACACGGCGAAGCTTCGCGCCCTCAACCCTGAACACGAGAATCGTATTCTGTTGCTGACGAATATGGGCGCCGGCCACGGCGGCTCATCCGGACGCTACGATTATCTTCGGGAAACAGCCTTCGAGTACGCGTTTGTGCTGGATTGCATGGGAATCACGGAGTAGGGGCACTTGTAGGTCGGAACCCCTGCAGTTTCGACGGAGGGTCCAATCAAGTCACACTTCGACAAGCTCAGTGTGACTTGATTAGAAGCTTGACTTGATTGGAAGCTTGACTTGATTGGTCAGAGGGTGATTTCCCAGACTGAGAAATCCGACATCACATCTACTTCGCGGCCAACTTCGAACAGTCATGCCAGATCGTGAACGCCTCACGGCCGGCCGCCTTCGGCGGCTTGAAGTCCTCGACGTAATGATGCGCCGTCAACTGCGTCGACAAAACCGCTACAAAAGACATGTTATCCCTGAACGACAGATGCTTGTCCTTGAGCTTCGTGCACTTGGCTCGAAGCTTCGCAACCGATGTCGGATTGAACACGCCCGTTTTCGAGACCGCTTCTTCCGATAGCAACTCGCCGACATAGTCGGGCGAATCTGCCTGCACGAAACTGTTTGAGTCCGGCGCCATGTACGGTTGCTTGACGCGATCCAGAATCTCCTTCGGGATCTCCGGACGCATCGCCTTTTTGAGAATGAACTTTTCGTTCAAACCAAGAATCTTATGCCACGGCGGCACTGTGGCGGCGAACTCGGCTATGCGGTGATCGAGGAACGGGAAGCGACCTTCGATTGAATTCGCAGCGCACATCCGGTCTCCCTGCGACGACAGAATGTACCCGGCCAGCAGTGACCGTGCTTCAACAAACTGAGCGCGTGCGAGGTGATGCCACTTGTCGAAATTCAATGGCAACCCACTGCCGAACGCTTCCGTTGAGTCGTAAGCGCCAACGGCGGCCTTGGTCTCCGCTGAGAAGAAATTCTTGATCATTGTGGCGGTCGCCATGCGCGGCATGTGCGAGAAATTGTAACTGTCCGTCTCGCCCAGCCCCTTTTTGTAGAAGGCGGCGAGGTAGGCACCGGCTTTGGAGGCATCGACCGGCAGTGTAGGGTAGAGGCGTTTCAAAATCGAGGGCCGCCAGGTCGAATCGGGGTCCTTGGCCCAGAACGCGCGAATCAGTGTCTCTTTGAAAATGTCGTAGCCGCCGAGAATCTCATCAGACCCTTCGCCGGTTAGCACTACCTTGAAATCGTTATCGCGCACCAACCGCGACAACATGTATAGAGGCGTCGGGGCAGTCCTGACAATCGGACGCTCGGTGTGCCAGATCACTTTCGGGAAATGCTCCGCGATATCCTGATACTTGCACAACACCTGGTGATGATTGGTCCCCAGATGATCCGCCATCTGTTTCTGGTAGCCGGACTCATCGTAGGCCTCATCGGCGAACGCTATCGAAAACGTTTCAACTCTCGTGTCGGTGAAATGCCGGATTAGCGCGGTCGTGGCCGAGGAGTCAAGCCCGCCGGAGAGATACGCCCCCACGGGAACATCGGCGCGAAGACGCAATCTGACAGAATCGATCAGCAACTCGCGAAGTTCCTCCGCCCACGACGCCGCCGAGCGATTACGGTCGAACTGTTCCGGAAACGTCATCGTCCAATAGCGGTCAGTCGTTATCTCGCCCTCGCGGATTTCCAGCCACGTTCCGGCTTCGAGTTCGTTAATCCCCTCAAAAGCCGTCCGGGGGGGAGCGGTGGTCCACCAGGTGAAGATTTCATCGAGACCTTTCATATCCAACCGTCGCGGCACCTGCGGGTCACAGAAAATCGATTTGATCTCTGAGGCGAAATAGAATCGCCCGTTGCACTGTGTCCAGAAGGCCGGACGGATACCCAACCGGTCGCGCGATATGAAAAGCGATTGACGGTTGCTGTCGTAGATCGCAAACGCGAATTGACCGTTGAACCGACTGAGACAGTCCTTGCCCCATTGTTCGTAGGCATGGATGATGACTTCGGTATCGGAGCGGGTCTTGAAGACGTGGCCGAGTTGTTCCAGTTCCGGGCGGAGTTCCACGTAGTTGTAGATTTCACCGTTGAAACTGATCCAGATTGACCCGTCCTCGTTGCACATCGGCTGCTTGCCGCCGGAGAGATCGATAATGGAAAGCCGTGCCTGCCCGAGAACGCACTTGTCATCGAGATACGCGCCGAACTCGTCCGGGCCACGGTGCTCGATCATCTGCACCATTCGGGCTATGAGCTCGCGATCCGGGGGCTGGGTACCGTCGACCTGGAAAAAACCGGCTATTCCACACATGGCAATTCAGTCACAATCGTTCTGGAGTCTTGAAGTCTCTTCAATAACGCAAACGGCAGACCTTTGTTCTGATGCTTTCGCAAGAACAGGTAATGCTATGTTGAGAATGTCGGTAAGTCACGCAAAAAAGTTGACCGGGAGGGCGCGCCGGCCCTTCTGCTCTTTTTTGAGTTTTATTTCCTTCCGAACAGTCTCTCAAAAAGATTCGGTTTCTCGCGTCTCCGAACAGAGTACATCGGCAGCTCCAGGATATCACTGCCATCGAATCTCTCACCGAGTGCCCGGCGGCAAAGCTCAAAAACGAATTCCTCACCCATCTGGTCCTCAGTGTACTCGCCGACTCTGCCGTTGTCTTCGATCTTGAAGATACGCTCACCGTCTCGCATTTCGGACAGATCGAACAGCTTCTGTTCTTCGGGGAGCGGTTCACCCTCGTCGATGAAGACTCCGTCGTCGGCAGAGCCTGCCCGTGCCCTCAGTTGGACACCGTTTTCGAAATACGCGTAGCCGAACAGGTTGACGCCACTATGAAGAGTAATGGCGAGAATCGAGCCGTTTGGGGCAATATCGCTCAGACCGCGAACGACCTTGGACTCTCCACCTCTGAGGAGGTTGTTCGAGAGGTCCTGAGATGCAATAATGTGTCCGCCTTCAAACGAACCCAGCCAGGTTTCGTGGTCGTCGGGGTACAAACAAGAGTCAAGAGTTGTCTCGTCCCTGCTCTCAAAATCATCCAAACCGATACTGTTGAGAACATTCTGCACCAGCTCCGGCCTTGGTTTGGAGTTACCGGTCAGGAATGTGTTTTTGTTTTCATTGACGAAAATGCAGGCGGCTCTCCAACCCATATGACCTCCTGAAAAGCAATAGTTGTCTTCTTTACCGGACGGATCCGGCCTACCTGTGGACAGGTGCGTTTCCCGCATCGCCAAGATAGTACATATCGTCCACGCTCGCAAGTAGCCCGCCAAAATCCTTGTCACTCGCACCCCTTTGTCCTACATTCTCCACACGGACAGTTGCACAATCGTACAGGTGGATATAATGACAGAAACGAATGCCCCGCGCTTGTTTGAACTCGTAAAAGGCTGGCTGGAATCGTCCGGCCTCGAAGGCTTCTTACTGACTTCGTTGAGCTGGGTTGTGGTCGTACTTGGCGTTGTCCTGTTGGCTGTTATCGCCAACCTTATCACTAAACGCATTCTGCTGACCTCGCTGAATTACATCATCAAGCGAACGAAAACCAAGTGGGATGACGTTCTTCTGGAACGTCATGTCCTCCAGCGGGCCGCCCACGTGGCTCCGGCGCTCGTATTCTACTGGCTGGCTGGCTCTTTCCCCGGGTTTGAGAATATCATCCAGAGGCTTGCCCAGGTCTACATGGTAGTGATTGGGGCGTTGGTGGTGAACGCCTTTCTGAACGCTGTGCTCGATGTCTACCGGACGCTTGACGTAGCCAAAGATCGCCCGATTAAGGGCTACGTACAAATAGTCCAAATAATAGCGTTCGTACTGCTCGCCGTGCTCGGAATCGCCGTCATGTTCAACCAGTCGCCGTTTGGTCTTCTCGGCGGCCTTGGTGCCATGACCGCGGTGTTGATTTTGGTTTTCAAAGACACGATCCTCGGACTCGTTGCCTCGTTCCAGATTTCTTCGAGCAACATGGTGCGGATCGGCGATTGGATCGAAATGCCGCAGTACGGGGCCGACGGCGACGTGATCGATATCTCCCTGCATACTATCAAGGTTCAGAACTGGAACAAAACCATCAGCACGATTCCAACCTATTCGCTCATATCCGGCAGCTTCAAGAACTGGCGGGGAATGTCCGAGTCGGGCGGGCGACGGATCAAGCGGGCGATCAATATCGACATGAACAGCATAAGGTTCTGCACCGACGAGATGCTGGAAAGATTCTCGCAGTATCAGTTTATTGCCGAGTATATTGAACGCAAGAAGACAGAATTGGCAAGGCACAACCAGGAAAACGGTGTCAACCTGTCCTCGGAAGTTAACGGTCGACGAATGACCAACATAGGGACGTTTCGAGCGTACGTAGAGGCGTATCTGCGCAATCATCCGAAGATTCACAAGGACATGACTTTCCTCGTAAGGCAACTTCCGCCGGGCGAGTACGGCCTTCCGCTCGAGATATATGTTTTCTCGAATGATCAGGTATGGGCAAACTACGAGGCGATTCAGGCCGATATATTTGATCATCTGCTGGCGGTGTTGCCGAAATTCGATTTGCGGGTGTTCCAGAACCCGACCGGTCATGATTTCCGCAGCCTCGGAGACGGTAACTCCGTGCGGGGCAGTAACTAGATCAAGGTGCGGCAGAATGATCCGAGCCGCCCGATCTGTGTATAAGGTGGAAATATGCGGACTTTCTTCTCACTGGCCTTGTCATCGGTCGGCGGTTATCTTGGGTGGTGGCTCGGCTCCCAGGTCGGCGGACTGATGACTTCGCTGGTCATAAGTTCAATCGGTACCGGCGTGGGATTGTACTACGGGCGACGCTTTGCTCGTAGCATGATGTAGTAAGATGCCCGCAGCAAATGAAGCTGCGATTCGTGCATACTGAAAGGATTACGATGTTAAAAAGCTCCAACTGCTGGTCGGTTCTGACGTTTCTTCTGACGGCGATAGTGATGCTGGTTCTCTTAGCGCCGCAGTCACAGGCCGTAGACCTGCGCATTCGACAGAACGCTCTTCGTCTGCAATGGGACGACGTTTATACCCGGATCGCCGGGGACTCCGCAAGCGTGTACGATCCGGTCGCGCGACTGTTGTCTGCCCACGCCGCTGTTCAAACCAACCGCAACCGCGAGGCTCGCGTCCTTTTTGAAAGCGTCACCGACTACGAAGATCTGCAGAGTTGGGAAGCATATACCGATTCTCTGGCCGAGCATCTTCCGAGGCATCCGGTAGCGCTATGTCTATCGGCCGACGCCAAGCTCCGACTTCAACGCTTTGACGTCGCGGCCAAACTCATGGATAGCCTCTGGGCATTGAAGAACGATTTTGCCCTGGGTTGGCTGACGCGCGGAGAGATCCGGTTGGCCGTGAAGAATTTCGCCGACGCCGAGACTGATTTCGCAACGGCGCTACGTATCGATACCACACTGACCGAGGCTCTCTTCAAGTACGGTATTGCGCTGGAGAAACAGAGCAACTTTGACTCCGCAATAGCGATATACGGTCAGGTCATCAAGAGAGACCCGAATTTCATCCGTGCCTACGTCTACCGTGCCGGCGTATTCCGTGAGCGCGGCGACTACGACTGGGCGATCAGTGATCTCAACGAAGCCCTGAAACGCGACCCTCGCTATTGTCTCTCGCATTTCATTCTGGCCCTCACCTACGATGAAGACGGGCGAAGCGAGGAAGCCATTTCCACGTACAAGACTTTCCTGGAGCACGTGAACAATCGGTGGAAAAGGCTAGAACGGGTCGCTCAGAAGCGAATCGCCGAGTTGCAGCAGTAGCGTCTAGTCGTATGCGCTGACGTACTATCGGTAGTACGGGTTTGCCCCTGCCGCATGATCCGTGACATCCACTACCTGTGTTACCTGCGGGATCCCTTTGAAAATCGCCCGCTCTACGCCCTGTCTGAGCGTCAGGCTGGCCGAGGCGCATCCCTGGCAACCGCCGCTCAAATGCACAAAAACAGTCGTCCCTTTTACGTCCACCACGTCGATGCTGCCGCCGTGGCTGGAGACCTGAGGGTTGATGTCCCGATTGAGCAATTCTTCGACCTGTTTACGAATCTCAATCTCTGACGGTTTCCGTTCTGCGAGTACTTCAGCTATCAGCGGCTCGCCGGACGCAAAAGCGCCTCGAATAGCCGCACCGATCTGCCGGCCGAGTGAGGGCCAATCCTGGTCTCCGCTCTTGGCGATGGTTACGCTGTGGCCGTGAACGAATACTTCGCGGACGCCGTCGATTTCAAACAACGCCTGAAGTAACGGAGATCCCTCGGCCATCTCAGTGCTGGCGCAGCTGACAGATTTCTCCGCGTACAACGGCAGGCTCACGGTGAACTTGCACACCTGCGGATCTGTGGTCGGTTCGCCTGTGATCTCGATATGTTGGCTGTCTGCACTCATGAAGTTTCCTTTCTATACTCTGAAGGCTGCGGCACGATCTCCGCGCTTCGTAGCACATTCCTGGCATTCGCACCAGTCTCTAAGAATCTCGTAGCGGTAAATTCCGGTGTTGTGATGATCCGAGAACTCAAACGCAAGGGCATACCGGCCCACCGGCTGCATTTTCGTGATGCTGATATCGAGGGGGACTTGTCTCGGGTCCAGGATTCGCTTGCCGGTGTCCTCGTCGACACAGGACGCGCACGGACATGATTTGCGTAGGCTGTACGGCGTGAGAAGTCCCTGGTGTCCGTCAGGCCAGTCGATCACGAGATTGCCAGACTCGTCCAGCCGGAAGCTCTTTGGCTCCAGATTCGAGGCTTCCTCGGCCTGCTTTTCCAGATGCTCCCCGAGTCTCAAGGCGACAGAAGCAAACGCTCTGGAAGCAACCGAGGTTGCTGAGCGCTCTGTGACCGGGACGCCGTCTTCGCCGCCGGTCACGACTTCGGGGTCGAGCGGGATGGATCCGAGAAACGGCAGCTTGAATTCCTCCGCAAGACGATTGCCTCCGCCCTCTTTGAATATGTGCGTGACTTCATCGCAATGACTGCAGGTGAACCCTGCCATGTTTTCGACAATGCCCAGGATCGGCACGTTCACCTGCTGAAACATCTTCAGCCCCTTTCGTGCCACGCCGAGAGCTACCTGTTGCGGGGTGGTGACAATGACCGCTCCGGTCAACGGTGCCTGCTGGGCCAGCGTGAGCTGGACATCGCCGGTGCCGGGGGGAAGGTCTATAAGGAGGAAGTCAAGCTCACCCCACTCTACAGAGCTGATGAACTGATGGATCATCTTGACGGCCATCGGTGCGCGCCAGATTACGGGACCGTCGTCGTCAAGGAGCAGGCCCATCGACACGAACTTTATGCCATGCCGTTTCACGGGAATCAACTTGTTGCTGTCAACATCCGGCTGTTCTCCGTGCGACCCGAGCATCGTCGGTTGGCTGGGACCGTAAATGTCGGCGTCCATCAACCCGACTTTCGCTCCCGCTTTTTTCAGTGCCACCGCGAGGTTGCTGCTGACCGTTGATTTGCCCACGCCCCCCTTGCCGCTGGCGATTGCTATTATCTGTTTCACACCCTCAAGGCCGGGATACCCGGCATGGTGTTGTATCGGTTGCGGCCTTCTGCCGCCGTTATTGTCAGACATGCTCTGCTTCCTGTTCTTCGTGCTCGAAACACCTGTTGTCAGGCTGCGCGCCACCGGAGTAGCACGGGAAATCAGCCGGTTTGCCGGTATCAACATAGAGATTGCCGATCCGTATTATACGAAATCGCACGTTCCTCCTGTTGGTTGTCTCAGTTTCTTTCAACACCCTGCGAGGACGCAGGTTCCGCAGCGATCTGCGAGAATACTGTCGAGAGATGCGCTTGACACGGGCTCCGTCGTGTCGTTTGTTGGGGGGCATGATTAGACACCAATTCCTTCTGACAACGCTACTTGCGTTCTTGCTGGGCGTAAGCGCCACTGTGGCGGCCGATTCCCCCAAAGGCAACATCCATCCGAACGTCAAACTCAGCTTCAGCGAGCGATTTCGTCTTGTGACATGGGACAACGCTATCACTCTCGCCGACAGCACCGGGGGCGGTTCTGCATTCACGCGCCATCGGACGAGCGTCATGGGGCAATGGTATCCCGCCGATGAACTTGAATTGGCTCTGAAGCTGACCAATGAATTCCGATACTACTTTGTCCCGGAAAGCCGCGATTTCAGTTATGATGAGCTGTTTGTTGATCTGCTCTACGCGAAAATCAAGACCGACGCGCTGATTCCGGGTACGCTTACCGTCGGACGCCAGAATATAATCTTTGGCGAAGGGTTTGTCGTTCTCGACGGCGGCCCGTTGGTTGGCTCCCGCTGTATCTACTTCAATGCCGCCCGTTTCGACTGGCAACCGCGCGAGAATCACAAGCTCAGCTTGTTCTACATGTATCAGCCCGTTAACGACGATTATCTGCCTGTTCTCAAAGACAGCGTCAATGCCCTCATCGAACAGCCGGAAGAAGGTTTCGGCGCGTACTACGAGGGCAAACACGGCAAGGTTGACCTTCAGGCGTATTACATGCGCAAGAATCAGAAAGCAGAGGGAACGCGAGTAGCAACCGAGATCAATATGATCGGCTCTCGCGTACAATTGCCGCTGGCTGGCGACCTGTCTCTTGCCGTCGAAGGAACCTACCAGTTCGGGACGCACGACCGTGCTGATCGTTCGGCGTTTGGTGGTCACTTCCATGCCGATTACAATACGCACTGGCCGACCTATCTGCCGCAGACGCTCACGCTTGGCTCCGTCTATCTGACCGGCGACGACCCCGCCACCGACGATTTCGAGGGGTGGGATCCCATGTTCGCCCGCTGGCCCAAATTCAGCGAGTCCTACATCTATACTCAGGTGAAGGAAAACGCCGGGCGGGTGGCCTATTGGACAAACCACGTCGACATCTTTGGCCGTCTGACATTCGAGCCGGGCAAGGATATGAAACTGCTTCTGGACTACCATCACCTCATGGCCCCCGAGCATTCCATCGTAGCCGATTTCCCCGGAGGCAGTGGTAGAACACGTGGCGAGTTGTTTGTCGGCAAGCTGATCTTCCGCATCAATCCGCGTTTGACCGGCCATATTCTGTGGGAAGGATTTGTGCCGGGGAATTTCTATTTCGACGGTGCCGACGGTTATTCCTGGACGAGGCTCGAATTCCTTTTCACTATTTGAATCTCCGCTATATCCGTGACCGTCAGGGTTCCGTCCCTGACGGACTCCCGGCCCAAGCAAGCTTGAACCGGCTACCCGGACACTGCCTACCCACCCTTACGGAAAACAAACCACGTTATCGGGTGGCCCACTCAAACTTGTTTGGATGGGTAGAAAGACGCAAAGCCAAAGGTAGCTCCCCATCCCAGAACTTGACAAACTCCTCGCCGCCGAGTTTGTTATACCTGTATGCGTAGGATGCTTGGCAGACTCAGCGTTGTTGTGGCGATCATGTTCACTATCGCTTCCGTAGTAATCGCCGCCGACAACCCCAACTATGAAGAACAGCGTCAACGGATGGTCCGCGAACAAATCGAGAATCGCGGCATATCCGATCTGCGTGTTCTCGACGCTATGCGATCTGTCGAACGCCATTTGTTCGTCCCCGAAAGCAGCCGATATGCTGCCTACGAAGACACTCCGCTCCGAATTGCTGCCGGGCAGACAATATCGCAACCGTACATTGTGGCGGTGATGACCGAATTGCTGCATCTCGACGGCGACGAAAAAGTACTCGAAATCGGCACCGGCTCCGGTTATCAGGCGGCCATTCTCGGGGAGTTGGCGGCTGAGGTGTACACGATTGAGATCGTCGATGTTCTTGCAGAGGCTTCGGCGTCGTTGTTAAATGATCTTGGCTATGAGAACATAACCGTCAGAGCCGGTGACGGGTATAAGGGCTGGCCGGAACAAGCGCCGTTTGAAGCGATCATCGTCACGGCCGCACCTGCCGAAGTTCCCGAACCGCTGACTGACCAGTTGGCCGAGGGGGGCCGCATGGTGATCCCGGTTGGCGAGGATCGTCAGGAACTGCTGCTGATCGAAAAGAAAGATTCGGTGCTCGTCGCGACAACTCAGGCATTAGTGCGGTTCGTCCCCATGACCGGTGAGGCCGAGACAGAGAAGTAGATCGGAACCCCTGCGGTTCCGACAGTCCGATGTCAAAACCGTATGGGTTTTGACCTACAAGAACTAGCTGCTGACGGAGCAAAACATAACCAGATGCGTGCAATACTCCTCATCGTTTCCGCTATACTCTTCCTACACTCTACCGCTTTTTGCGACGAAACCACTTCGTCATTTGACTCTGCCCGGACAATCGCCGTCCGCCAGGACCTGCCGCTGCTGCTCGAGTTCCATTTCGAGGGTTGCGAGTACTGTGAGCTGGCCGCGCGCGAGGCCGAAACAGAGGAGATCGTCAAGGCGGCGCTCAAACGCGTGGTCCATCTTCCGCTCAATGTCGCCGAGGGCGAAGGCGTCGAGTTGGCCGAACAGTACCGGGCGGGAGAAACCTACCCCGTATTCATTCTAACCAACGTCGGGGGAGAGATTATCAGCCGATTCACTGGTTACACGGGGGCAGGTCAGTTCGTCCATAGACTCAATACGTCCCTGAAGGACCTGACCACGATCAACGACCGCGTGGCGGCATTTGAGCTGGCACCGTCGTATCGGGAGGCGCTCGATCTGGCGCAGTACTTCAACGATAGCTTTGAGTATCTGAAAGCCGTCGACTACTACCGTCGTGCACAGACTCTCACGGGACGCGATTTCGCCTACAAAATCTTCCTCGCTACCGTAAACGCCGGTTGGACCGGGCAGACGGCTTTTGCGCAGGTGCTTCCGTCGGTTGACAGCGCCCTGAAGGCGCCCGCTATCTCGGCGGGAGATTCAATCCGTATCGCGCAGTTGACCGTCAAACTAGCCCGCAAGCTCGGCGCCACGGATCAGGTCGCCGGTTACCTTCAAGCCGGCCTGAAGGCGGGTGCCGACTCGAAAGCCCCAAAAGATCGAGACGCCCTCATCGATCTCAGAGCCGATAGCGCTCTGTATATTGCCCTTGATACTGCCGGAGCCGTTGAGTTGAAACGGAAAGCTCTGGACTCCGATTGGCAAACCAACCCCGACAAGTTCTATGCTTTTTCAAAATGGTGCCTTGAACGCAAGATCAATCTCGAGGAAGCCGAGCGGTGGACCCGTGAGGTATGGGGCCGCGCCGCCCCCGGCAAGTTCAAGGCCCGTGTGCTGTCCACTCTGGCGTCAATCCGCGAAGCACGGGGGGATATCCAGGAAGCGATCTATTTCATGGAGTTGGCCATCGAAGAAGACTCCAGGAACAGCCAGCTCGCCAAGCAACTTGACCGCTACTGGGAACAGTCTTCTGGCCGCTGAGTCTCAACATCATCGCCATCATCAGTTGACAAAGAGCGTCGCGTACCGCTTTTTACGTGCTTTGCTGTTCAGACAAGGGGAGAACAGACTAAACGGGACTTGATTGCGGAGACAATATGTTTTTGAAAGTAGGCGTGATAGCGGCTTTTGCGTTGATGATAATCATCATTGGCATCAAAGGAATGCGGAAAACCCGCTCGTTTTCTGATTTCTTCCTCGGCGGCGGCAATATCGGTCCCTGGATGACTGCATTCACCTATGGTACTGCCTACTTCTCAGCCGTGCTGTTCATCGGTTTCGCGGGCAAGATTGGCTGGGGATTTGGTTACTCCGGCCTGTGGATTGCAGTCGGCAACGCTCTGCTCGGCGTCCTGGGTGTCTGGTGGCTGATGGGGTATCGCATCAAGAAGATGTCGGTTGACTACGGTGTAGCGACCATGGCAGAGTTCTTTCAGAAACGATACAACAGCCGTTTTCTGAAACTGTTCGCCGCTGTTTGTATCTTTGTCTTCTTCATTCCGTATTCAGCCGCAGTGTTTATGGGACTGTCATATCTGTTCCGGTCGGTGTTTGGAATCGACTACACCCTGGCGCTCATTCTCATGGGGAGTTTCACCGCCATGTATCTCGTCATGGGCGGGTACAAGTCAATGACGATGATCGACGTCGTTTTCGGTATGATTATGAGTGTCGGCGTCATCATCCTTCTGTGGAGCACACTCGATGCCGGCGACGGACTCGGGAACATCACTTCCGCCCTGTCGCAGATCAGTCCGAAACTGACTGAGATCGTTGGTCCTCCCGGATGGTGGCCGCTGTTCAGTCTGGTGTTCCTGACTTCGGTTGCGCCGTTTGCGATGCCCCAGTTGGTGCAGAAATTCTACGCGATCAAAGACAAACGCTCGGTGCGGATCGGTATGGTCGCCTCGACCTTCTTTGCATTCCTGGTGGGCGGTATCGGCTATTTCACCGGAGCGACCACACGGTTCTTTCTCACACCCGAAAACGCGCCAAACGCCTTCAACAACGGCAAGCCCGTGTTCGATGCCCTCATGCCCGAACTGTTGGCCAACGTTGTTCCCGAAGCGCTTGAAGTCTTGATCCTTTTGCTGATCCTTTCGGCCTCGATGTCTACTCTTGCGGCGCTGGTGTTGATCTCAAGCTCCTCGGTTGCCAAAGACGTATATGCCGGTTTCATCAATCCTTCAGTCTCCGACAAGAAGCTCACGCTGCTCATGCGTGTTGCCAGCGTGTTTTTTGTAATTCTCTCGGTGGTACTGGCTTACATCAAGCCGGATACGATTGTAGCGATTCTCGGCGTCTCGTGGGGAGCGATTGGATCGGTTTTCCTGGGGCCGTTCATCTGGGGTCTGTTCACAAAACGCGCCAATGTTTACGGGGCGGTCGGCTCGGCGGTGCTCGGTCTCACAGTCTGTTTGTATCTGTACATTGACGGGATGCCGTCACCGGCAGCCGGAACGATAGGAATGATGGTTTCGCTGGCGGCCAATCCGCTGATTTCGATTGTCACGCCGAAACCAACGGTGTCGTAGGACCACGTGAATCGGGCAGACGGCAATCTGCCGCGCACGGAGGGAGTGATCGCGCTACGTGCAGTCAGGTGTCTTCGTGCAACAGCACGTAGAAAAGGGGACTTCATTTGTAGACGTCTACTTGGCCTGGAAAATGTTCGGCTGCATGTCCCGGGACTCCTCCGGCACTTCCACTGCCACTGTCAGTCCGATAGCGTCCGGCGCGCGGCGGCTCTTGACCTCCACGGGTATCCTGATCTGTACTCTGTCAATCAAGCAGGTCTTGGCGACATCGGAGCAGTAATAGATCAACGCATCGAGTGTAACGTCGGTTTTCCCGCGACGCGATTCCACTGTCACCTGAAACGGTTGTGGTTCGCCGGTGGCAGACATGGTTCGTGTATGACCGACAGCATGCATTACCTTTTCATCATCCGACCTCAGATCGACATCAATCGGCGCCCCGGGCAGCAAATGGAATCCGTCGGGGAGAACCACGTTAATGCCGATCTTGCCGGGACCCTTCAATATCGTCTGTGGTGACACCTTGATGACTCGTCCCGCAAGCTGCGCCATGCCGTGCTTGGACAGCCGTTCAACATTGCTCAGAACAAGCGTGCTGACGTCGCCAGTCTCAAGGTTCACCACTCTGATTTCGTGGTTATTGGCGTCGGAGACAAACAACTCATCGCCCAGCACCGTCACGCCCGAAGGTTCATTAAACTGCGCGGCTCCTCGGGGACCGTCGACGAGACCGTGCCCGCCCGCTCCGGCATACGTTGCGCTTGTTCGCCAGGCGGGATTGATGACTTTGATTTTCGAGTTGTAAGTATCCGCGACAAACAGAAGACCGTTGCGGTACGCCACCCCCAGCGGATGCTGGAGCAGAGCGGCATCGGCCGGACCATCGACATCACCGAATTGGAACAATCCACTCCCGATTATTGTAGCCACCTGACCATCGGTATCGATCGCCGCCGAGCGAATCGAGGATACTTCCGAGTCGGCGAAATACAACAGGGTGCCATCGGTGGTTATACCGGAGGGCTGGGCCAGTTGTGCGCTGAGCAGCGGACCGTCCATCCGGTTCTCACGGCCGGATCCGGCATGTGGTTTGGCCTCGAGCGTCTCGAGGTCGACCGACCAGATCTGGTGCGAGCCGGCCATTGCGACGTACAGCATTTTGCCAACACCAACCAAATCCCAGGGAGAGTTGAGTGCCGCCTCGGGGCCGTAACCGATCCGGTCAAACTCCCGCGATTGTTTTCCGGTGCCTACCAGCGTGCGGATCGTTCGGGTCATCAGGTCGGCGGCCCGAATGAGGTGGTTTTCCGTGTCAGCGATATACAGGGTATTGTCCATAACAAACGTCCCCTGCGGGTGATTGAACTCGGCTGTTTCAAACGAACCGTCGGCAGAGCCGGTGACCCCGGCGCCGATTACGTCGAGAATCATGCCCGTTCGATCGGCGACAATGATACGATTGTGGTTGGTGTCGCTGATATACAGCCGCCCGGTCTTTGGGTCGGCCTTGACTTTTCCGGGGAACGACAACAGCGTGTTGGGCTGCCCGCTGCTTTCGGGAACGATAACCAGCGGGCCGCGGACCAACTCACCTTTGGTATCGAAGTACGCGATTGTCTCCTGGATGATTTCGTCGAACAGATCATAGACCCCTTCACCAGAATGGACGCCGATTATTCCTCCATTTGGATTGATCAGTACGAACGTCGGCCAGGCGCGAGTAGCGTAGGCCTCCCAGACTTCGAAATTGGCGTCGTTGATAACCGGGTGGTTGATCTCGTATCTGAGGATCGCCTGACGGATGGCGTCGGTGTTCTTCTCGTTAGTGAATTTGGCGGAGTGGACACCGATTACCACCAACTCATCAGCGTATTTTTCTTCGAGCTTTTTCAAGTCGGGGATCACGTGCATGCAGTTGATGCAGCAGAAGGTCCAGAAATCCAGCAGGACGACTTTGCCCTGCAGCTGCCCCAGAGTCAGCGGCTCCTCGGTATTGAGCCATTCGAGATTGTCCGGAAATTCAGGTGCGTGGACATTGCCTTCCAGCTGTGTTGTCGTCATTATCTTACTCTTGTCAGCGCCCCGCGATTCCTGACCCGTGCAATCAGTGCAACAGGCGAAAGCGGCCGTGAGGATGATGCTTACCAGAAGGAATTTTGAGGTGTTAGCCGATTCCTTTTGCATAGTCCAGATCCCTCCATGTTTGCGATCTGTAGCTATTAGAATCTATACGGTGCTACTTTTGTTCCGATTCATCGACCGAGGTGGCAACTGCCGCCCCGATGAGTCCGGCGGAGTTGCCCAGAGAGGCAGGCATGATTTCGACATTGCCGGTCAGAAAATTGCTGAACTGATTGTAGTTCTCCGAGATGCCGCCACCGAGAATGACCCGGTCGGGCGACAGCAGTTTGAGGACTGTGTCGAGGTAGTGATTGAGGCGGCGGCCGTAGTCTTGCCAGGTGAGTCCGAGGGTTGTGCGCACGGAAGCGGCGGCCATCCTTTCGGCATCCTCGCCGTCCAGCTCGATATGTCCGAACTCGGTGTTGGGGAAGAGCTTCCCATCGCGGAAAAGGGCCGATCCGATTCCCGTGCCAAGCGTCAGCGTGACAACCGTGCCGCCACCGGGACGATTGCGGTCCCTGCCCGCCCCGAGTGTCATCTCGGCCAGGCCAGCCGCATCGGCATCGTTTAGCAAGGCAACCGGGGCGGAGACGAACTCGCCCAGGCGATCAAGCAGGCGATATCCCAGCCATTCGTCACTGACATGACAGGCCGTGAGCGTCACGCCGTTCCTGATCACGCCCGGATAGCCAACTCCTACGGGGCCGGTCCAGTTAGTCTCGCGGATAGTCGTCTGGATTATCTCAAGAATCGAGTCCGGCGTGGCCGGTTTAGGGACAGGAACGGTTTGGGTAACGGCCATCAATTTGCCCGAATCAACATCAACCGGAGCGATCTTGATGAACGACCCGCCGATATCTATGCCAAGAGCTGGACGGTTGCGATGCATGGGGACAAGATACAATGGTTCATCTTGAGCGCGCCACAAAAACTGACAGTGCGGGCTATCTCAGCAGCACCATCTTGCGGGTCAAAGATTGCTTGCCGACCTGGAGTCGGTAGAGATACACTCCCGAGGCCAGAGCACCGGCATTCCATTCCAGAGCGTGAGTGCCCGCCGGCAGTTCGCCCGGTTGCCACAGCTCGACCATCTGGCCGAGGACATTATAAATGGTCAGAGTGACGTTGGCTCGTTGCGTGAGCGAGAACTCGATACTTGTGGTCGGGTTGAACGGATTGGGATAATTTTGGGCGAGTGCAAAACTCTCCGGCAGTCCCGGAGTGAACTCGTCTCTGACTGAGGTCTGTTGATCCCCTGTGATCTTCACTACATAAAAATCGGAACCGCCAGAACTATATGAATACGAATAGCCGACTAGTCCCCATGAGTTCTGACCCGTGATGATACTCCGGCAGTAATCTGATTCCGAGCCGCCGAATGTCCGATCCCAGAGCCCGAATCCGAGTGGGTCGGTTCTCACCACAAACATGTCGTGTTGTCCGGCTCCGAAAGACTGCGTGAACCCCGCCACGATATAGCCGCTGTCCGGGCAGGCCTGTATCGAGTAGCCTCGTTCTTCGCCGCTGCCGCCGAAGGAACGATCCCATTGGAACGTGCCGTCGTGAGTCGTCTTGACGATGTACATATCTGAGTATCCGGCACCAAACGATGCGGTCGCGCCCACGAATACGAATCCGCTGTCCGGAACGATTGCGACTGAGTATCCCATATCCGCTTTGTCGCCGCCAAAAGCGTCCGCCCAAACGGAATCCCCGTCTGCATCGGTTCTCACGGCATACAGGCTCGAGTACCCAGAACCAAAGCCTCCGGTGGTGCCGACCGCAATGTACCCGCCATCAGGCGTAATCCTGACCGCCGAGCCGGTTTCGCCGCTGACGCTGCCGTAGGCACGGGTCCAGAGCGTGTCACCATTGGCGTTCGTTTTGATGAGGTAGAGATCAGTAAGGCCGGGGCCGTATGACTGTGTGGTTCCGGCAACTACATAGCCGCCGTCGTCGGTTTGTCTGACCGAGCGTCCGTCGTCGTCCGAGGCTCCGCCGAAAGTTCTGGTCCAGAGCATAGTCCCGACCGAATCGGTTTTGGCCAGATAGACATCCTTGCCGCCCGCTCCCTGTGACTGAGTCGCACCCACAAGAATAAGGCCGCCGTCTACCGTCTCCTGAATATCGTAGCCGTAGTCAGCCTCGGAGCCGCCAAACGTTTTGCTCCAGAGCGTGTCGCCGAGAGAATCAAGTTTGAGTAAATATACGTCGTAGCCACCAGCGCCATAAGAGAATGTGGCACCGAGAATAGCGTAGCCGCCGTCGGACGTGAGACAACCGGAGTAGGCGTCATCGTTATACGAGCCGCCGACCGAGACAGACCAATCCAGGTCTTGAGCCGCGAGGCTGCAAGGAATCGATAGCGCCAGAAGTAATCCGCCAATGATTACTTTTTGTCGCGTTGGTGTTTTCAAACTAGCTATCAAAATCCTATTTCTCATAGCTGTTCAACTTCTGCACACTGTTTATGTAGGTTTCATCGGCAGATGCGGGCCTATCTTTAATGTTAATCTGTCAGTTTTCGGCACTGATTCACATCGGACACACACCTGTTCGGCTCCCTACCCACTGTGGGGGAATCCCCACAATGAGGAGGTTGCCCAATATTGGGCAATCGCCCTATCCCGCCCGCTATCCTGTTGAGTAACAGGCTATTGCCGCTGCCCGCGAGGTCTGGCATTGCTGTTGCTTCTCAACTGTTTCAAAGGACTCGCATTTTTGGAACAGGAGAGGAGTTATGCTTAGACAAGGAGTCAAGTTAACACTGTTACTGATCGTACTGATCGTCGCGGCGGCATCATCGCCGAGCGCTCAGGAGATCGGAATCATCCAGGCTACAGCATCCGTTGCATCTAGTCTATCTATCTCGGGAACCCATGACCTGACCTTCGGAGCAGTGACCGGCGGTGTCAACAAAGTTGTCGCCAAGACCGATGCTGCCTCGGCCGGTGCCTGGGCCATAAACGGAACTGCGGCAGCAGAAGTATCCGTTTCCATCACACTGCCGCTGGCGCTCGCTCATTCGACGCTGCCTGCGACTATGCAGATCGTGTTCTCTGGCACCGATGCGTCGTACGATGACGGCACCGGCGGTGGGCAGGCCGCGCCGCTTGGTAATGTCGATCCGAATAACCCGGTGCCGCTGAGAATAGGTGCTGGAGGGACGCTGTCAGTCTGGATCGGTGGCACGGTTATGCCGGCGGTCGGCCAGACCAGCGGTAGCTACTCGGGTGATATTACGATGAGCATTGCCTATACGGGCGGATGATCGCAGCGTAATTTACAACAAAAGGGGCCGGGCCTTAACAGGCCGGTCGGGAAGCGTCGACCAAACGACTTCTTGACGGATTTCGTATTTTGGATATCTTGGTAATGTACTCGCACCTTTACTACAGATATCGAAATGAAGGCTTCGTACGTTGTAAACAGCATCATCCTGCTCGGCTCGCTGGTCGTGCTTATGGTGCCGCTTGATGCCGCAGACCCTAATCGGGTGACGGCGACAGCGACTATTTTTGCCACGGCTCGAGTGGAGGAGTCCGTGGGCATGATCCGTGCCGATGGCTCGCATCTCCAAGCGGGTTCTGTCGATGAACCTTGCTGGCAGGTCAGATCCGCCGGCAGTGCGGGTGTACAGGTCTGGGTGGAGCCGCTCGGCGGCAGCACGGGTGTGCCTGTTTTCTGTACTCCAGACGAATGCGATGACTGCCCGCTAATCACCGAAAGCCGAATCTGCAACCTGTTGCCCGAAGGGGCCACGGAGTGTTTGGTTACGCTCATTTCATCTGGAAGCTAGGAACACACATGAGTGAGGTTTTATTTGACACCGTCTGGCATTGCGGCTAAGTTGCTGACAGTCAGGAAGGTAGCATGAAGAAGCCGATCATTGTTGCAGCCGTATCAGTTCTGCTCTCGCTAATCGTGGGAGTCTCTCCCGTTCATGCGCAATCCGTCACCACAGTCAATGATCTGAATTTCGGCGACGGTCTCCCGGGTGTTCCCAAGACAGTTTCCAAGGTCACCCCGGGGGCAGCCGCGGAGTATTCTGTCTCCGGGACGGCAGGGGAAGAGGTGCTGATTGACTTTACGCTGCCCTCTCATCTGACACATAATAGCGATTTGCTGTTGATTTCTTTTTCGACTACCGATTGTGCGATTGACTCCTCTGATGGCGGCAATCAGTCCAATCCAGCCTGGAATAATCAGAACCCGCACACCACGCTCACGGCCACCCTCGGTACCGGGGGGCTGACCATCTGGTTGGGGGGAACAATCTCCCCGAAATTCACCCAACCGCAGGGAGCTTATTCCGGCTCCATAATCGTAACTGTTTCTCCCTCGGGCACCTAGCGACTTCTGCTGGTGGCTCTTCCGAGTCGCTGCTTTTCATTTCAAACATACCGCGCGACTATTTGTGGGGCCTGAATACCCGCAATCCCTGTTCAATAAAGGAATGATGGTCACAATCTGAGCTCTAATTCTGTAGAAAAAAACCGCCGAATTTGTTAAGAAATTGCACTCGATGACGACATTACAGACATAATGACGATAAACAGTCGAAGAGATCGACACCTAGATATGGATAGAATGATGTTTAGATATACTCGCAAAAGAGAGGAGTCGCAGATGAATCGCACTTCAGGGATGAAGCAGCGTACATTAGTGTTGCTCATTATGTCTGCGGTAGTTCTGCTTGCCGGAACTTCTGTCGTTAAGGCGCAGGCCTCCGGATCGAACGATGCTGTTACCAACATTCTGGCCCAGGTTGCCGTCGTTGGTGAACAGGATCTTACGTTTGCTGACATTGTGCCGGGTGACACTGGCATGGTTGCGGTGGCTACGGCCGACGCTGCCGTCGGTATCTGGAGAATCACCGGAGCTGCCACGCAGCCTTTGACGGTTGCCTTGTTATTGCCAACCTACCTCGAAGAGGTCGGTGGTGATAAGCTGATCGTTGAGTTCGCCGCAACGGACGCGGCACACGTCAACACAGGCGGCGCAGTGCTTCCGACCGACGGTGGTCACACCATATACGACCCAAACAGTGTTTTGGAGCAGGCCACAGGCGCAGCGGGTGACCTTGATATTTTCCTTGGTGGAAAGATTCGGGCCAGGAATGCACAGACTGCTGGCGCGTACAGCGGAACAATCATCCTGACCTGTTGGTACGCCGGCAACTAAGAAACGATGAATTTCATGCGTCGCTGGATGTGCGGCGCAGATTGACCCGAGCAATAGAAATGTAGTTAATTGCTCTGACAGCATCACTTAGGATAGTGAACCAAATGCATAGGAAGTGCATAGCCATGAAAAGACTCGTGAATACTCCCCGTGGGTTCCGCGGTGCGGCCCTGCGGGGAACTGTTTTGTTAGCAATCCTGCTGCTCGTCTCGGCAGGAAGAATCTTTGCAAGTGTCCTGATCGCGCCCACGGTCGTAGTTCTTTCCGACCAGAAACGAACCGGCCGAATCATACTGCGAAATCCGGGCGATACTCCCAAGGAAGTATCGGTCTGGTTCAGCTTCGGCCTGCCGGAGTCAGACAGTCTCGGTAATGTCTCTGTACAACTCGATGACTCCGCCGTTACCGATCCGCGCTCAGCCGCTACCTGGATCAAGGCCTTTCCGCGAAAGCTGGTTCTTCCGGCCGGCGCCCAGCAGATCGTACGTTTCGTCGCCAATCCCCCCAAAGATCTTGCCGACGGTGAATACTGGGCCAGGGTGGTTGTCAGTTCGCAGAGTGCCGCCGCTGCCCTGCCTACCGACACAGAAGAAGGGCAGATCAGCGCCAAAATCAATTCGATCATTCAGACCGCGATTTCGCTCAAATACCGTACGGGCGATTTGAGTGCCGCGCTGGATGTCGGACAGCCGAAAGCCAATCTGACTGACGGTAAGGTCGAAGTTATGATCGACATGACCAACAGAGGCAATGTCTCGTATCTGGGCTTGCTCCGTTGCAGACTTATCGACGCGGAGAAGAAAGAAGTCTGCGCCATGTCACAGAACGTGGCCGTCTATTATGATCTTCGTCGGCGGATTGACCTCCCGGTGCCGGACTCCGGATTCGTGGCCCCCTACCAGGTGGAGATGACAATCACCACTACCGGTCGGACCGACGTGCCTTCCACAGAAATCGTACCCGGTAACAGAGTCGAATACCTGTTGGCGGTGGAGTGATAGCGTAACGTAAACAGCCGAGCCTGTAGAGCGAACAGATGGACTTGTTCAGAAACAGAATTAGAGAAAGCAGCCCCTTCACGTGGCTGCTTCTGGTGTTTCTGATAATCGCTCTGCTACCGGCAATTTCGTTCGCGCAAGAGCAATATCTCGAAGAAATCGTGGTCAACTTCACCATTCCCCGTATGCTCAACCAGGATATTTTCGTCCTGTACGACGGCCGTGACATCTATCTGCCGATAGTCGATGTCTTTACTCTGCTCGGAATCAACGTGGAGCCGGATTTCCAAAACCATGTCATCAGTGGCAAGTTTCTCTACAAGGGGGAAGACTACCGCATTGATTTGAATACTCGGCAGGCGAGTTGTTACGGCCAGACACACGCGCTGGACAGTGCGGTGTATATCGCACGGGAGACTGAACTATACCTGCGGATCGACCAGTATGACCGGATATTCAATCTGCCGATGCGGTTCGAATTCTCTGAACTGGCGATCTATCTCCCACACAACGAGGCCTTTCCGGCATATCAGAAACTCAGACGACGATTGGCCCAGGAGCAACTCAGAAAGCAACAGTCCGAGACTAAATCCGTCAAGACGCTTCCGTACCAGCGGGAGTATATCAAAGGTGCCGCAGCCGACTGGCAGTTGTCTACCAGCATGTCGAAGGGATATCGTTCTTATCACTACGGACTTGGCGCGGGGGCAATGCTGCTCGGCGGTGATTTGTCGGTGTCGATGTCCGGCAATACCAGTTCACTGCCGAATTCGAGTCAGTTGAACTACCGCTGGCACTACTACGTAAAGGACAATCCGTATCTGACCCAGGTAGATGTCGGCAATGTGTTCATGCAGGGGACATTCTCGCGCTCGCTGCAGGGTGTGACATTCACCAACAAGCCGATACGGAATCGACAGCACTTTCAGACGGTGGAAGTCAGCGATTATGCCGGCGATGGTTGGGAAGTTGAACTCTACGTAAACAACCGGCTAGTAGATTTTACCACGACCTCTCAATCCGGGATGTACAACTTCCTTCTGGACGTCAATTATGGTGTATCCTCGATTCAAGTCAAACTCTACGGACCGAACGGAGAGATTGAGACGCGCGAACAATTCGTGCAGGTGCCGTTTAATCTGGTACCGAGGGGAGTTGCCGAATATTCGGTCGCGGCGGGCAACGGACGGTACTCCGAAGCCGACACACGGTATGTGCAGGGCAACGGTTACTACGGGTTGTTGAGCAATCTCTCGGTCGGTCTTAATGCGGAGTTGCCGCTGGGGTCATCGGATTCAACCGGTGGGAATACGGCTGTCGAGATGAGTTATCAACCGCGTGGCGACCTGGTGCTCAACGGTTCCTTCTCTCCGGGATACGCCGTCAACGGTGGATTCAGTTTCAGTCGTCCCTCGCTGATGACGGTCAACGGTACGTATGTTCACTACTCTGAGAACGCAATCCGCAATCCTGCCGGCCAGAAATATACGGCTACGTTTGGTGCTTCCGCACCTCTGAGGATCCGCGGTCGGCATTTCGGGCTTCGATATCATATTCGGTACATCGGCCTGGAAAACAGCTCTCGAATCAACATGAGCTACGGCGTGAGCGGTTCGGTTTCAAAGGTGTATTTCAACTACTTCGGCAACTATGGGATCAGGAAGAGTCAGTATCTCACGGTCAGCGATCTCTCCAGCCGGATTTTCGCCACCACGCGGTTTTTCAATTGGGCGTTGCCGCAGTTTACGCTTGAATACAATCATACTCGTGGCGAGTGGGAGAAGTACGGCGTCTCGGTATCGAAGCGGATATTCAAGACCGGGCGGTTGACGGTGTCGTTTGAACACAGTGCCGTATCGAAATCGAACCAGATATCGCTCACGTTTAAGCTGTTCAACGATTTCGCTACCTTCAACACGCGCGGGACATATTCACAGGGTAATTACTCCCTGAACCAGATGCAGAGCGGGTCGGTGACGTACGACAACGAGCGCCGTACACTCCTGTTCGATCGCCGGAACGCGGTGGGACTGGGAACGGCGGTTGTCAGACCGTTTCTGGATGAAAATCTGAACGGCGAATTCGACGACGGTGAACAACACCTGACCGACCTTCGAGCAAGAATCCGCGGAGCGGGAGGACGTCGCCACGGCAAGGAACGGCTGTACTATTACGACAGGCTTCGTCCGTATGATGAATACACAGTTGAGATCGACGAAAACAGCCTCGACAATCCGTTGCTGAAACCGACGCACGAGAACTACAGCATTACCGTGAACCCGAACATGGTGACGGCAATTGATGTCCCGATGGTCATGGGCGGCGAAGTGAGCGGGTTTGTGAAACGACAGCGCGGACCCGACGTGGTTGGCGTCGGAGGAATCCGGGTAGTCTTTGTGAACCTCACCAACGAGAGCGTCACGACCATGACGACTTTCACCAACGGCGAGTTCTATCATCTCGGGTTGTTGCCGGGTGATTACCGGGCGTACGTTGATTCAGATCAGTTGACGGCTTATCGCTATCGCTCAGAGCCGAAATCGATCGAGCTTACGGTGAAACCGATTGACGGTGGTGAGGCAGTTGAAGATGTTAGCTTCCTGCTGGTGCCGATTGAGGCGGAGGAGTAGGCTGCCCGCAGTCCTCGTAGGTCGAAACTCCCGTAGTTTCGACACTTGTTCTCCCACCCGACGCTCCACTTCGTTCCGCTCTGGGCGGGGCACAAGAGTGATCTCGAATCCAACAAAGTTTGCAATGGTGTGTGTGTTCTATCACGTGATGTTGTCGGGTTTTTCGTTTGCCTGCGGTTCACTCGGAACACTGACCTACGCTTAACGCTGCCCAGGAGGTGCCTACGCCCTATTGGGTGGCCTGCTCAAGCTTGCCTGGGCCGGACTTGCTCCCCTCCAAAGCAGGTTTGAAGGGGCCACTCGAATCAACGGTGTTGGTCCGCATACAAAAAAACCGCCGGGGATGGAACCCCGACGGTTACAATCGTATCACGATTATTCAAAGAACAAGAACCTTCTTATCCCTCGTCGAGGAGACGCTCAACCTCATCTACCAACTCGGCGAGAATATCAATCACGCTGTTGACCGGGGCCGGAGTTGTCATGTCAACGCCGGCATCCTTGAGGATATCAACCGGGTACTCCGACGTACCAGTCGAGAGGAATTTGATGTACTTCTTATGTATGCCCGGCTCGTCGTCGAGAATCCGCTGCGAGAGATTCTGTGCGGCCGCATAGCAGGTGGCGTACTGGTAGACGTAATACTGCCGGTAGAAGTGGCTGATACGGAGACAGCCCATGTCGCCGTCTTCGGGGATGACCAGTTCCGGACCCCAGTATTTCTCGTAGATGTCGCGATAGGTTTTGCGCATGAACTCTGAGGACAGGGCCTCGCCGCGTTCGATGCGGTCATGCACGGCCAGTTCGAATTCCGAGAACATGACTTGCGTATAGAACGTGCCGACGATCTGCTCGATATATCCAATCAGCAGCTCGATTTTGTCTTCCCGATTGTCAGCGTTCTCCAGCAGGTACTTCATCAGGATAGCTTCGTTGGCGGTCGAGGCAACCTCGGCCGTAAACAGTGAGTGTCCGCTGTAGACCGGCGGCTCGGTGCGATTGGTGTAGAAGCTGTTCATGGCGTGGCCCATTTCGTGGGCCAGCGTGAAGACGTTGTTCTGCGTGCCGTTATAATTAAGCAAAATGTACGGATGAGTCGCCCAGGTTCCCCAGTTGTAGGCGCCGGATTCCTTGCCCTGAGTTTCATAGACATCGATCCACCCGGAACTCAAGCCCTTTTCGAACTCCTTGAGGTAGTCCTTGCCCATTGGCTTCAGACCTTCAAGACAGGTAGCTTTGGCTTCTTCCCAGGTGTATTTCTTTGGCTCACGGTCCAGCAGAGGAGCTGACAGATCGTAGGGATACAGAGTGTCAACTCCGAGGATACGCTTGCGGAGACCGGTCCATTTATGCAGCGGCTCGAGATTAGAGTTGACGGCCTCGATCAGTTTGAAGAAAACCGAAGTCGGGATGTTGTCGCCGTCGAGAGAACGCTCGAGGCACGTGTTGTATTTCCTCGTTTTGGCGTAGAACCAGTCGTTCTTGATTGACGCTTCGAGAGTCGCGGCCATCGTGTTTTCGTATTTTTTCCAGGCTTCCACGTACACTCTGGAGGCGTCACGCCGCAGGCGACGGTCGGGGGATTCGAGCATCACACCGTAGCGACCACGAGTCAGTTCAACCTCGTTGCCGTCTTCGTCGATGACCGTGCCCCATTTGACGTCGGCGTTGCTGGTCATCCCGAAGATATTGCTGGCACTGCGAGTGACCTGTCCGGCAGCTGAGAGGATGGCTTCTTCCTTCTCAGAGAGAATGTGTTCCTTGCTGCGAACAATGTCTTCGAGGTAGAAGCGATAGATGTCAAGCTCCGGCTTTTCATTCAACCAGGTATGCAGCTTGTCACCCTCGATCGAGAGAATCTCCGGTCCGATGAAAGACTGCGCCTGTCCGAGGCGGGAGTTCAGGGCACCGATCCGCCCGCTGGTCTCCTGGCTTTCGCTGATCCGCTGGTCTTCGTCCAACTTGAGATTGGCATAGACGTACAGCTTGCCCATGATAATGTCGAGGCTGTCGTTGAGTTGGAGGCATTCCAGTAGCATGTCCGGCGAGTCACCGAGGTGTCCGCGGTACTTATCGAACGAGCCGAGGCTTTCCTCGATGCGTGCGAAATCCTTGTCCCAGGCATCTGTCGTCGGATAGATGTCTTCGAGTTTCCACTTGTCCTGGTCGTTGATGTCGCTGCGTTGCGGAACGGCGTTGGCATCGGCAAAAACCGAGAGGCTTCCGACCGTGAGAACGCAGGCCAACAACAGAGCGACCGTTGTCAGATTGAGATAGTTGTGTTTCATAAAACTCCCTTAGAGGATACCGGTCCCGGACAGAAAGTCCGCCAATACGTTTTTGATTCTTTGCATATCCTGTATTGACGGATATATTTCCCTAAATGTCAACTGAGCGGGACGATTAATGCATACCTACAATACCACTGTAAGACTGTACGACACCGACGCTGCGGGGTTGCTTTTTTTCGGCAATCACTTTCGGATTGCCGAGGCAGCGTATGAGACATATCTGGAATCGCAGGGCATACACATCGGCGAGGTGCTCCGGTTGAAGCAATTCATTGTGCCGCTGGTACATGCGGAGGCCGATTACACAGAGGCGCTGGGTGTGGGTGACAAACTGACGGTCGAGATGTACTGCGACAATATCTCCACCTCATCGTTCACGCTGTTTTTCCGTTTTCTCAAAGATGGCGAACTGCCGGCGGCGACGGTGAAAACGGTGCACGTGTGTGTGGATGTTGCGAAAAACGAGAAGATACTGATTCCGAATCCGCTGAGGAATGCGCTTGAGGCTCTGGACTAACGGTCACGATTGTTTGTTCTGGCCGCCTCTTCTCTCAAGAACTTCCGATTCGGCTTAATACCCGGTTGTTGGTAACCGTCCGGCCAGGGTCGGAATTCGACCGGTACGGCATAACCGGGCAGTCTTTTCCTGAGCAAACCAGACAACCTCACGTAGTCGTAATCTGTTGTACCACAAATAAATGCAAGAGGACGTTGGCCGAACTCGGCGTCTTCGACTGGAACCACAACAGCTTCTTCGATCTCGGGCAATTCACGCAGAACAGATTCTATCTGTTCCGGTTGGATATTCTCTCCGCCGGAAACGAACATGTTGTCTGTGCGACCGGTGACACGCAGACCTTCGTTGTCGTCGATTTCTCCCGTGTCGCCTGTGGCGAACCAGCCCTCGGGGTCAAACGGTTGGACCAGTTTATTACTTTCATAATACCCGAGGAATCGTGTTTTGCCGCGCACGAGGATTTCGCCGTCGTCTGATGTTTTCGCCTGACGATAATCGAGTATCCTGCGTTTGGTCCCGTCCGGGCGAGTGCTCGTGGACACTTGCGAGGCCATCTCGGTGAGACCGTAGCTTCGGTAAATCGGCAGACCGGCGTCAATTGCTTCATTCACGAGGCGCTCGGGTGTGGGGCCGCCGCCGAGAAGGACGCATTTTAGACGAGGGAATGATCTTCCCTTGGATTTCATAGCCCGCAACAACCGTCTTAGTTGGGTGGCAACAAGAGAGATGTGGGTGGTCTCATTACGGGACAACTGATCAACAATGTCGCCGCCCGGTTCGGCCAGCACCGCCGTTGCGCCACCGAGCCAGCATCGGAACAGAATGGCGAGGCCGCCGACATGATACAGCGGCAGAGAAACAAGCCAGCGATCACCGGGGACAACCGGGATATTCTTATTCGAGCCGAGGGCGCTGTAGTAGTGGTTGCCGAAACTGTGGAGAACCGCCTTCGGTTTCGCAGAGCTGCCGGAGGTGAACATGATGGTGGCGGGATGGTTGGGCTCAAAGAACTGTATGCCGTGGTAGGTCTCACCGTGATCCTGATGCAGCGGTCGGCTCAACAGCTTAGGCAGATCGGGGAGAATGTCAGAATATGGGGAGTCCGGGAACACAAGGCGCGCTGAACAGCCGATCATCTTTGCCTGTTCGGCAAGAGTTTCTGGCGGCATGCGCGTGTTCATCAGGCAGGCGATTCCTCCTGCTCGAATTACTCCCCAGATCGCGACTACGGTTTCAAGTCTGTTCGGCTCGACGATGGCGATACGGCTCTGGGATCTGATCCCGCACCCCATGTTGTCCGACATATCTCTTACGACCAGGAGGCTGTACAGGTGCATCTCCCAAGCCGTCAGCTGTCGCCCTTTGTCAGTCACGACAGCCTTGGTGTGGGCGAGAGCATTGATCGGATCACGTAGTTCAGCCAAAAGGCACCTCGGTCATACGAGTGGTATCAATCCTGACGGCGGCGCGGGCGAGTTGCTCCACCCGCATGGCACCGTTGACAACGGCGATTGGTTCGGCGAGCAAGTCGCTCGCAAACCAGTTTGTCGTGTCAAGTCCTACCGGGCTGTCGGGGCTGCCGTAGGCGGCGGCGAGCGATCCGAGTGCGGCGATTCCAAGCGAGCTTTCAAACGATGACGAGATCACTGCCTTCATTCCGAGCTCCTTTCCAGCTCGCGCGAAAGCCGCCGTCCTTTCAAATCCACCCAAAATGGTCGGTTTGAGAATCAGTGCGCTGACCTGCGAAAACTCGGCGAGTTGGTGTGGTTCTATGTCTACAAGAGATTCATCGAGTGCGACCGGAAAGCGAGAGATCGTACGAGAAACGAATTCGTTGACATCACTGAGGTCCCGCGCCGGTTCCTCTATGTATTCGATTTCGCAGTCACGAATAGCCTCAGCGAATTGCAGGGCCTGCTCAAGAGTCCAGGCCCGGTTAGCATCGAGCCTGAGCTTAGCGCGGCTGTCGAGCTCGCGGAAGACACTCTTGGTGCGAGCGACAGCTTCTTCCAGCGGCAACCCCCCGACTTTAAGCTTCACGGCGCGATATCCATCCCGCTGGTAGTGTCTTGCTCGCTCGCTGACCTCATCGGCACAGCCGGTGATGAGGCCGTTGATGCTGATTGTCATCATTGGCTGCGGCGACAGAAGACGGGCCATGGAAATGCCGCCGCCGTTGGCGAGCAAGGAGAGCACGGCCATTTCGATACCGTGGCGAACGGCGGGAAGGAGGTTAAACCGGCCCAGCCAATTCTCAAAGCCGCCCTCCAGTCTGTGGAGTTCCGGCGGCAACGGGTCTTGCTGCAGTTTGATGAGAGTTCGTTTCAGTTGATTGAGTGACTCATCGACGGTCTCACGGGAGAAACCGGGGAGTGGCGCGATCTCACCCCACGCGGCGACTCCGCAGTCCTCGTCGGACCCGTCGGTGTTGCATTCGGAGCCGATCAGTTTTATCAGAAGGCCTTCGCGTTCGCGCATTTCGGCTTTGGCCAATTTCAGCGGTTTTCTGAACGGCAGTGTATACTTGAATATGCGCGATTGTAGTATTCTCACAATATCCATCCGATGGAAAACAACAAGCTGTATATCAGCAGAGCACTGCCGGTTGCAGCTAACGTGTTGTTTAATTCCCGCCCGGTGATCGTTCGTACGGATTTGATTTGCGGAAGGCTAAGCACAACTGTGCCACAGGCGAGGAGAGCAAACGGCGGTCCGTCGTACATCAACAAGACTGCCGGAATCGCACAGGCCACAGCGACAGAGGCAATGTACTCCACTATTGAGAAACGTTTTCCGAACCGGACCGCGAGCGTCTTTTTGCCGCCGGCTCGGTCGTTTTCTATGTCACGAAGGTTGTTGACGGTCAGGATAGCCACGGAGAACAGTCCCGGAGCCAATCCGGCCATAATGACCGGCGTAGTGATTGTCAGAGTCTGGACGTAGTACGTTCCGCCGACCGCTACCGGACCGAAAAAAATCAGCACGAAAATATCCGCCAGTCCGTTGTAGCCGAGCGGGCAGGGGCCGCCCGTGTAAAGAACGCCAAACAGGATAGACGTTAGCCCTATTGCGACAACCGGCCAGCCGCCGCGAAAGACGAGATAGATTCCTATGAGAAATGCGATTCCGAACGCAATCGCCGTGGCCGTCTTCATGGCCGAGGGGGTGACCCATCCGGCCTGGGTCGCGCGGGTGGGACCGAGACGGTCCCCGTCGTCGGTCCCTTTTTTGAAATCGAAATAGTCGTTGGCGAAGTTGGTCCCGATCTGGATGAACAACGCACCGAGCGCCGCAGCCATTGCGACAGGCAGAGAGAAGCCGCCATCGGCATATGCCATCGCACTCCCAATAATCACAGGTGCTGTGGCTGCCGGAAGTGTCTTCGGACGAGCGGCAAGAAGCCAGACGCTGAGCGCGGATTGAGGCATCTTGTAGCCTTACGGTTGGCGCGGGAATTTGGAAAAGTCAGGTTTGCGTTTTTCGTTGAAGGCGTTGCGCCCTTCCTGGCCTTCTTTACTCATATAGAATAACATGGTGGCGTTGCCGGCGAGTTCCTGCAGTCCGGCCTGACCGTCGCAGTCGGCGTTAAGTGCGGCTTTCAGACATCGGATGGCCATCGGTGAGTTGGAAAGAATCTCGCGGCACCACTTCACGGTCTCGTCTTCGAGCCGTTCGTACTCGACAACCTTGTTGACCAGTCCCATATCCAGTGCCTGCTTGGCGTTGTACTGACGGCAGAGGAACCAGATCTCACGTGCCTTCTTCTGGCCGACGATTCTCGCCATGTAGCATGATCCGTAGCCTCCGTCGAACGAGCCAACTCTGGGTCCGGTCTGTCCGAACACGGCGTTCTCGGCGGCTATTGTGATATCACACATCAAGTGCAGTACGTGACCGCCGCCGATTGCGTATCCTGCCACCATCGCGATAACAGGTTTTGGCAGGGTACGTATCTGGCGCTGAAAATCGAGCACGTTTAAGTGATGGACGCCTTCCTCATCTGCGTAGCCGGCATCGCCGCGAATGCTCTGATCACCGCCGGAACAGAACGCCTTGTCACCTTCGCCGGTGAGTATGACCACGCCAATCTCGGAATCCATGCGGGCATCCTGAAGAGCAGCCGACATTTCCTGCACCGTGAGCGGCCGAAAGGCGTTACGCTTCTTCGGTCGACTAATCGTGATCTTGGCGATACCGTCGAGCTTGTGATACTTGATGTCGGTGTAGTCGCCCGCTTCTTTCCAGTCAAATGAACTCATATCTGCCTCAACTATCTCTATCGAAGAATCTGCATATCCGTGAACAATACTCCTCCGGCTGCTCGAAATGGATGTTGTGGCCGGCACCGGCAATTATAGCAAGTTCACCGCGCGGACACAAGTCAGCCGTTTCAGCGCCAATTGCCCGGAACTTGGCATCCTTCTCTCCCGTGAGGAAAAGCAGGTGTGAAGAAACGGTCGGAAGCCGCTTCCACAGGGAAGGTTGGACGCCGGTGCCCATGTACCGAAGTGACTTGGCCAGCTCGATGCGATCCGAAGTCAGACGTCGTTCAAGCAGGCGCTTGAATCGATCTGAGGTTTGGTCCATCTCGGCAAACAACGGTTGTGCGTACCACGTGCTCACGAACGACTCAAGGTCGCCCTGAATGATTGCTTCTGCGAGTTGTCTGTCGCGGTGGATTCGTTCGTTCTGTTCGCGTTCGGTTCTGAGGCCGGGCGATCCGGATTCAATGACAATACCTCCGACTCGGTCTGCATGATGAACGGCGAAGTAGAGCGCCAGCCGTCCACCCATTGAATACCCGACGATATGGCATTGACCGACCCCGAGGTCATTGAGGAGTCCGGCGACTAATTGTCCGCAACCGGGCATGGTATAGTCAGAGTCGGTGAATCCGCTGGGAATGCGACCGGGTATGTCGATTCGGAGATGACTGAAGCGGTCACCTGTGATTGACACAACCTCCTCCCAGTCCTCTTTGCAACCCATGAAGCCGTGGAGATAGAGAATAACCGGCGCACCCGGACTTTCGGTGTAAGCAAATTTGAGCGCGTTGACTTCGGACATAGTCAGCCCTCGTCCAACTCGTGCTTTATGCGTTCGACAATGCAGCGATGAGTCGTGCGGTTTGTTGTCGGGTCGACCGTGACTTCAATCACCGTGGATATCAATCTGTCCTGGGCCTTGGTGTACGATTGAACGAAAGCATCCGTGGTGTTGACGCACTCGTATGGAAGGTTGAACATCTGTGCGGCATGTTCAAAAGACAGGCCGTGCGGTGTGACGAAACAGCTTTCGAAGTGCTCTTTGAACTCTGCGACCGGAAGGTGTTCGAAAATGCGTCCGCCGTTGTTGTTGAGTATGACGACCGTCACAGACTGTGAGTTGTTGTTCAGCAATGCGAGAGAATTCAGATCATGCAGACAGGCGAGGTCGCCGATTAAGAGCGTGACAGGTTTGTCTAGGCCAACGGCGTATCCGGCGGCAGAGGCAATTGTCCCGTCAATCCCGCTGGCTCCGCGATTGGCCCCGATCTTCAACGATCCGTGACCGGGACCTGCAAACATATCGATGTTCCGTATTGGCATACTCGATGCGATGAAAAGCCCGCCACCCTTGTGACGATTCTCAAGTAGGGCGCGGACGATACCTGGCTCGGTTGCTTCGGGTGTCGCCTTACACTCTTCGGCGATGACCGTCTCGGCGGTACTCGACTGCCGCCGCCAGCCTTTGTTACCATCGCACGCGTCAACGAGCGGCACGAGTGCTTCGCAGCACCTGGCAATATTGCACGTGACATTGTCGGTGACTCGGCGGCCGGGGTCTTTGGGGCGTGGATCGTTGCCGATATGGATGTAGCCTTCAAGTTCAGCGCTCTCGATGAATTGCAGAAGTCGCTTGGAGACATATTGTCCGCCGATATGGAGCACCTGCCTGTGGCAGACCGATGACCGGAAGGTTTCTGACTGAAGCAGCAGATCAAAATGATGAATAATGCACTCATGATCGATTGCGCTCAGACCTGAAGTTGCGTCGGCAAAGACCGGCCAGCGGAGTTTGTCGACAAGCGAAAGAACGGGGTCGCGTTGTTCGCTGTCGAAAAGTCGGCCGACGATCAGCAGGCCGCTAGTGGCATTTATCCTGTCCGCTAATCGCTGGATCAGATCGGTGCTGACTGTGAAGGGCTGACTCTCGCTACTCGAGAAGGGCATTTGTGATGCCTGCCAGTCTCCGAGACGTGAGAGGGAGTTCGACAGATCGCTGCCGTCCTCGACCGGCGCCAGCGGCTCCCGGAATTGACAGTTAATATGGACGGGGCCGTACGGCGCTTCAAGCGCTTTCGATACTGCGAGATCGATTTGTTGCAGTATGTCTGTCGGATCGGTATCGGCTGACGGGCATTCGAGATTTGCTTCGTGGCGGACAAAGCTGCCGAAAATCCCCGGTTGTGTGATCGTCTGGTTCGCGCCGCAATCCTGTAGCTCTGGCGGTCGGTCTGCTGTGATGAGAATCAACGGGAGGGCATCGTTTGAGGCTTCGACTACCGCCGGGAGATAATTGGCCACCGCAGTTCCCGACGTACAAACGAGCACGGCCGGTTTGCCGATCGCTCTGACGTAACCGAGAGCATAGAAAGCCGCGCCGCGTTCATCGAAATGTATCCGGGATGTAGCTTTCGAGTTGGCAGCGACGGCGAGTGTGAGCGGAGTCGAACGCGAACCGGGGGAGACGCAGAAGAATGTGATCCCGCAGCGGGTCAGTTCTTCCACGATCAGGTCAGTATGGAAGGCGTTGACATTGACTGTATTCATTTGTTTTCGTCGGTCAACGTGCTAACAAACAGCGAAGTTTTATATTCGATTTCCTGCCATTCGTATTCGGCGGTAGAGCCGTTCACGATTCCCGCCCCGCCGAACAGCATCAAGCGATTGTCGGCCACGAGGGCGGAACGAATCGCAACTGCAAATTCTGAGCGTCCCGATCCTACCCAACCTACTGGCCCGGCATACCAGCCGCGATCAAACGGCTCCAGCCATGCAATTTCCTCGCGCGCCAGATCATCCGGAACGCCGCCGACCGCCGGAGTTGGATGCAGCGTGTTTACCAGATCAGCATCGGAGACGTGGTCGTTGAGACGAGCCGAGATATCTGTCTTGAGATGCTGTACGCGGGCGAGCTTCAGGATGTGTGGTCGCTCGGCGACGGTTACGGATTGACTGAGTGCTTCGAGATGCCCGGCAATGCTCTTGACCACATACTGATGCTCGACATTGTCCTTAATCGAGGCGGTGAGTTCGTCGGCCAACCGTTCATCCTCTTTTGAATCCGTGCCGCGCGGTCGGGTGCCTGCAATTGCTTCGCTCTTGATTTGGTCACCGTGGCGGGCGTAGAGACGTTCCGGTGTCGCGCCGACGAAAACAGCGCCCGGCTCCGGCTGAATGCCGAACAGTGTACAGGCCTCGGTGGTCTCGCGGAGTTTCGCCAGGAGTTGCCACGGATTGATGTTATGCGAAGACTCGACATCGCTTCGTCGGGCCAGGACGATCTTTTCCAGACGCCCCGCCTTTATCGATTGTAAGGCATTTGCGATAGAACTGGCCCAGCCTTGCTGGTCGGGATTGTCAACACGGCTGACCTGGGAGAGCGGTGCGCTTTCGTCCCACGGATGTTCGGCAGATAGCTCACTCAACTCGTGGTTAATGTGCCCAAGGCACTCGGCCGTCAGCTCTTCGACAAGAAGATTGCAGACGAGCGTGTGTCTGTCAGGTTCGGCGATCAGCTCAAAACGGGGCAGGACGAATCGGGAAGCAGCAAACGGCTTCCATATTGCGTCCTGCTCTTCGGGCGGGCGCTGCGTGTCAAACCGAAGGCCTCCGAAGTATCGCAGGTCGTCGTTGCAGTTGGTGTTGATCTCGCTGATCTGATTGCACACAGATGCCGCACCAACCCCGGCCATCTCGAAATCACCGTCGCGACCGCGCCAGTAGGTATGCGCGTCGCAGTTTTGAGAGGCGAGCCAGAGCAGCGGGTCAACGGGGTTGATCTGTGTTTCCAGTCGCAGTGCGAATCTGTTTTTCGATTCCAACTGTGAACGCATGCCGACAGCCATCTTGATCCTGTTGGCAAGCTGTGCAACGGCGGCTTGGAACGTATATTTGTCAGCTACCATACTCATATCTTGTCGCCCTGGTATATCGACGCAATGCCGAGCGTCAGGCGGTTGTCTTTCACGTTTTGGAATCCGGCGTCGGTCATCAGGTCGCAGAACGCCTGACCGTAGGGGAAGGTTTCGACCGTTTCGTTGAGGTAGCGATACGCGCCGTCATCGCCCGAGATTTTCTTACCGAGTGTCGGAAGTACGTGTCTAAAGTATAGCAAATACCCCCACCGAACGAACCCGTTGGTCGGCAGGGAGAATTCGAGTATCAGTGCCCGACCGCCCGGTTTGAGGACGCGGTGCATTTCACGGAGCGCGAGGGAGACATCGGTCATGTTGCGAATGCCGAACGAAATCGTGACGGCATCGAACCGGTCATCCTCAAACGGGATGTTCTGCGCGTCGCCGGTCTTGAGTTCGAGCGAATCGTTCAGCCCGCGCGCGGTGATTTTCTCTCGTCCGATTGCGAGCATCTTCTCGGCGAGATCGGTGCCGACTCCGTGTTTGATGCGACCGCTGTCGTGGAGGGCGAGTAGCTGATCACCGGTGCCGCTTGCCAGATCGAGGGCCTTCAGATCGTTGCCCCCGGGGAGCAAAGCGGTGAGCCGCTTGCGCCAGGCTTTGTCCTGATTGGCTGAGAGGAGATGGTTGAGCAGATCGTATCGCCAGGCGATCCGGTCGAACATCTTCCAGACTTCCCTGCGAGAGGGGACGACCTTGCGGTCAGCTGGTTGGCCGGATGTCGCCCCTTTGGTCTTCTGGGCGTCGGTCATGTCAGGTTCATCCGGCTGTCTCATGCTCATTTCCATACGGTTATGCCGTTCTACGCGTTGGGCGTAACGGCGACGGAAAATATACGTTCTTTTGCGGGGGATTACAAGGGGGAGTAGGGATGCGACGAGGATGAACACCGTCATTCCGGGTGGCCCCTTCAAACTTGTTTGGAGGGGTATTTGAACCGGCCCAAACGAGTTTGAGCCGGCCACCCAGTGGCCAGCAAGAGGAATCTGGGAGTTAGATTCTACGGTCAGAACATAACGTTCAGTGGACGTGAGGATTATCCGTACTTGAGTTCCATTAGCGGTGCCGAGTTCAGAATGCGAGTACGGTTTGACGACGAGTTGTTCAAGAAGGATGGTTGGCAGCACGAAGTAGATTTATACATTGCAGGGATGCGCTTTTCTGGTGTACTTGACGACAAAGGTGAGGTTGTCATTCTGCTGAATTTTGGAGACTAAAGATTTACTGGGGAGTACTCCTTCACCCAGAATCCAATCCCACGGCAAGTCGTAGACCCGCCGAAGGAGGGCTGTGGGGCACCAAGGCATTTAAGCAAGGTGCACACTTCGACAGGCTCAGTGTGACTTGTTCATACCAAAAAAAAAGCTCCCGGTTAAGGGAGCTTTTGAGATTTGGCAATGTCGAGAGGTCTGCTTAGGCGTAGATCTCTTTCTCGTTGCACTTGCACACACGGGCGTTTACCGTGCGGAACTTCCACGCGTCGTTCTCCGCTTTCACGGCTTTGACGTGCTTGACAAACTGGAATTCTGCGTCACAAATCGGACAAATGTGACCGG
This sequence comes from uncultured candidate division Zixibacteria bacterium, assembly GCA_963664195.1. GTDB lineage: Bacteria > Zixibacteria > MSB-5A5 > GN15 > FEB-12. The sequence goes on along the minus strand of OY760907.1, from coordinate 972,267 downwards.
ATTCCTTTGACTTCGTTTTGTCAAGGAAGGTTTGCTTCTTGGCCATCTGAAAAGACCTCCTCGATTATCAGCGTATCTTCGTTTTCCAGCGCGGCTAACTCTTCCTGTACCGCTACCAGCAGTCGGGTCGTTTCGTGCAGCAGGTGGAATTCCTTGTTAGCATCAAAAAAGGAAACCGCCCGCTCAAACTGATCGACAGCCTGACGGTACTGTTTCTGCTTCAATGCCTGCAGGGCCAGACAATATGCTTTCTCCGAAGAATTAAGCATTACTCTCCGTCCTTTCGTGCAGGCGTTCGGCAGTTTTTAGCCGCTTCACAAACGGCTCCGTTTTGTAGCCGTTTTGCTTCAGATAATATATAATGAGCGCCGACAAAAGCAAGGCCTCTTTATTGTTTTGGATCTTAGCCGATTCCAGGGCATCGTCGAGTACCGACATCAAATGTTTTCGGTTGCCGGCAACGTCCTTGAAGAGAGCGGTTATTTGCTCTAAGGTAGTGCCAAACAGCGAGATAGAGTCAACCTGTGACTCCTCGGCAGCCTCTGCACCCCGTCTCAGTACGATGACTCGTCGGCCCGCACCCTCTGATCGCTGATTGTGTTCGGCCTTGACTCCCAACCGATTGTCAGGTGTCGGTGAGGCGCCTGAGGGCGTCCAGCGGTCGATCTCGCTGGAAATCTTGTGGATGGCGGGGGAGGAGTATTCGGAGACTCCCAGTTCTTTTTTGATCTCGCCCAGAATACCGCCGATACGGTTACGGTCGCCGGCCCGAAGTGTCTCGCTGTTGAGCCACTGGCTGTGTTCGGCGAACCAGCCGCCCATTTGATCGGTGAAGTCCTCGCCTCGCTGTACACCGCGGGCTATGTCGTCCAGGCGGTTAATGCCGCCGAGAACTTCAAGCCGCTGCTCTTTGAGAGCTACCGCCCGGTCGAGGAACGACTCGAGTACAACCTCAAGCGATTTGAGCGTTTGTGCCCGGCTCACACTTCCTCTCCGGCCAAAGTTGCGGTGACAGCTTCGGTAACGATCTGCTCTCTGGTGACGACAGGGGTAGCTTTGTCCGTCAGGTAGTTTTCCAGTAGTCCGGTCAGGCGCCCGATCATACCCTCGAGACTGGAACCGTTCTCCGGCTCGGCAATCTTTTCGGTAGTCGTGATCAGTCCGGCCAGATTGAGATGCGCCAGACGGTTGAGCGTCTTCTCGCGCCCGATCGGGGAGGCATCGCAGATCTGATTGATGGACCGTTTGCCGTTGACGAGAGCCATGACGTTCCACTCGGAGGCTTTCATCGTGACCGAGCGGGTCCTTCCGGCCTGAGAGGCGGTGATCGTGCAGACTTTGTCGAGATCCGGCAGGGTGTCGTTGATCATGGATTCTTCATCGATGCGTCGCAACCCCTCGAGGATGACATTCTCGACCGACAATGAGACCGTGATCTCTTCGTCGGTGGGGAATTGGTCTTCGTAGAACTTGAACGACCCGGACTGCCATGACAACAGCGAGTAGAGGAGGTCCTCTACCTGACTCCGGACGACTGACTGAAGGTCGGCGCGATCGATAAATCCTTTGGCGACCAGAATTTCACCCAGACGCTTGGTGTTTTCGGTTTTGGCTTGAGCCTGAACAGCTTCTTCGAGTTGCTCGGTGGTCAGTTTGCCGCGTTCCTTGAGGAGTTGTCCGAGGTGGAAAGTCTGGCGGGGGCCGTAGCCGTAGATGATATCTCCCGCCTGGAAGTAGATCATGATGATCGATTCGTCCTTCTGTATGCCCAGAGTGCCGGACTTTCGTGAGGCGGCGATGAGCTGGAGAATCTCCGGAAGGGTGAATTTCTCTATATTACCCTGTAGGTCTAGATCCATGGTTACCTTTGCTTTTCCGTAGTACATTCCGGATAGCTTTGTATCTCTATGTATGAAAACAAATTATCCAGTTGGAATAAATCGACCAATCCAGAAGCCACTATTAACTAACGAATTACGCCAGTTAATTTCATTTGACATTATATACAATGTACATTTTGTCAAGTCAACACCCAAGTTAAGTTTGTCCACAATTTGTTGCCGGGTAGGGGCATGGCGAGTTGGAGGATTTGGCGGCATGATGGCGTATTCTGACGGAGGTGCAACAGAAGGGCGGCGTATTTTTGTTTTGTGTAACGCACACGTGGGTTATTATTGCACTCTATGTCTGATTACGAGCCTACAAACGAGCAAATCCGTATCACCAAACTGTACGAATTCGCCGGACGGTACAAACTGTCCGTCAGTACCCTCAAGGAACCACTGGTCGTGTCGATCAGTATGGTCTTCAAACATCGGCTCAAAAAGGGGATCGTGATCACCCGGCCGCAGCTTGAGCAGTTGATCGCCGAGGCCGAGGTGGATGAGTGCGATCGGTTGGTCGGGCGGATGCTGGGCTATCGGGAACATTCGGTCGGTGAGGTGCGCTTTAAGCTCAAGCAGAAGGAGATCGGTCCTGACGCAGTTGAATCCGTTGTTTCGAAGTACGTCCGCAACGGTCTTTTGGATGACCGTCGGTTTGCCGAAATGCTGGCGCGTCGGACGCTGGAGAAAAAGCCTTCGGGGCGGACCTTTATTATCGCGGAGCTACAGAAGAGGCGGGTCGACCGATCCCTGGCCGAACGGGTTGTTGATGATTTGCTCGAGGACAGAGACGAAACCAGTCTTGCGGTTGAGGCATTGGAGCGCAAGTGGCACCTGTACGCCCAGATAGATATTGAATCGGCCCGCAAGAAGGCGTATAATTATCTTTCTCGCCGGGGGATCGGATACGGGGCCGCGAAGGCCGCCTTTGAGACGTTACACCGCAGGAGAAGAGAGGAAACTGAAGATTAAGACCGCCGATATACGACAATCATTCCTGGATTTTTTCCAGAAGAACGACCACCGCCTGGTGCCGTCGTCTCCGGTCATCCCGTTTGATGACCCGACTATCCTGTTCATCAACGCCGGCATGAACCAGTTCAAGGACGTGTTTACTGGAAAGGCCAAATCGGACTTTCCCCGGGCTACCAGCTCGCAGAAGTGTATCCGCGCCGGCGGCAAACATAACGATCTCGACAATGTCGGGTTCACCGCGAGACACCATACGTTTTTTGAAATGCTGGGTAATTTCTCATTTGGCGACTATTTCAAAGAACAGGCGATTTTGTATTGCTGGGAATGGGTGACCAGAGACCTCGGGTTGTCGAAGGATCGTCTCTACGCCAGTGTGTACGAGACCGATGACGAGGCGTTCGAGTTATGGGGGAAGGTTGCGCCCGAGCTGAGAGACGGTCGCATACTCCGATGCGGCCGACATGACAATTACTGGTCAATGGGTGATGTCGGACCGTGCGGTCCCTGCTCGGAATTGCATTACGATCGCGGCGAGAAATACGGTGTCGGGCCGCAGCATGTGGTCAACGGGGAGACGGATCGGTTTGTCGAAATCTGGAATCTTGTGTTCATGCAGAACGATCAGCTTCCCGATGGGAAAGTCATCGACCTGCCAAAGCCCTCGGTGGATACGGGAGCCGGCCTCGAACGTATCGCTGCGATCATGCAGGGATGCAACACTAATTACGGGATTGACCTTTTCCAGAATCTCGTCACGGCGGTATCGGAGCTTACCGGATCGAAATACGAAGACAACATTTCGTCGCATCACGTGGTGGCGGATCATATCCGGGCGCTGACTTTCTCACTGGCCGACGGTGCCGGTATTTCCAACGAAGGAAGAGGGTACGTTCTTCGCCGAATCCTCCGCCGTGCCGCAAGGCACGGACGCAAGCTGGGCGCGAAGGAACCTTTTATCTACAGGCTGGTTCCGGTGCTCGTCAACGAGATGGGCGCGGCCTACCCTGAGATCAAGGAAAAGCAGTCACATATCGAAAACGTCATTAGGGCAGAGGAAGAATCGTTTCTTCGCACGCTCGATACCGGACTGGAGCAGTTTGAGCATCTCTCGAAGAAACTCAAGAAAACCGGGACAACGGTTGTCCCCGGCGAAGATGTTTTCAAGCTGTATGACACTTACGGTTTTCCGTATGACCTGACCGAGATCATTGCCGGAGAGCAAGGGCTCTCACTGGACAAGAACGGATTCGAGAAAGCGATGTCCGCACAGCAGGAGCGTTCCAAAGCAGCGGCCGGGTTTGCAGTTGAACAGGGCAACCGCGGCTTCCTTGAGGCTCTGACCGAACCGGCTCTGGAAATACTGCCGGCGACCAAGTTTGTTCGTGAAGGTTTGAAGATCGACGCTGTCGTGCAACTACACGCTGTTGGAGAGTCGGGCGAAGTTGCTGTCGTTTTAGACCGGACACCGTTTTATGCTGAGTCCGGCGGACAAACCGGTGACACAGGATTCATCTACAACGACGCTGTGACGATCGAAGTCAGGTCGTTGTTTGTGCACCAGGGCCATTATGTCCATGTCGGCAAGGTGGCTCACGGTGATATCAAGAAATTGAATGTCGAGGAGCCTGTGACTGCCGAAGTGGATATCAAACGTCGCTGGGATATCATGCGCAACCACACCGCGACTCATCTCGCGCACGCGGCGCTCCGCAAGGTACTCGGCGATCATGTCAGACAATCGGGATCGTATGTTGGACCTGACAGACTGCGGTTTGATTTTTCGCATCACCAACCGATGACGGCTGGCGAAGTGGCTCAGGTAGAGCGTATTGTCAATGAGCAGATACTGGCCGCCGAAACGGTGCAGACGGATCTGATGAATGTCGAGGCTGCCAAAGCCTCCGGTGCGATGGCGCTGTTTGGTGAGAAGTACGGTGACGAGGTACGTGTCGTGTCGGTCGGCGGTTTCTCGAAGGAACTGTGTGGCGGAACCCACGTACAAAACGTCAGCCAGATAGGACCGTTTTTTGTAGCGGTTGAGACCGGGATTGCATCGGGTGTGAGACGAATGGAGGCTATCACCGGACAGGCTGCGTTGAGCCAGATGCTCGATAACAAAGTCTTCTGCCAGAAGGTCGCCGGATTGGTCGGACGTCCCGAAACTGAGGCTCTGCACGGCGTGGAACAATTGAAAGAGACGGCTGCCGCACTCCAGAAGGAGATCAAGAAAGTTAAGGCCGAGATGGTCGCGGGGGCCGGACAGACGGTTGGCGAGGAAAGCAAGATCGGCGAGTTGAGCGTTTGGACGCACGATTTCGGAGAGAGTGATCGGGATACGATGTCGGCCTGGATCGACAACCGCAAGGAGCAGAACGAGCCGGTGTTTGCAGTCGGTATGGGCAATGTCAACGGCAAGATCGCTGTGATGTTGGCGGCGAGTTCCAGCGCCGTGAAATCCCACAACGTTCACGTAGGTAAGATTACAAAGGACCTACTGAGTAGGTTTGGCGGGCGCGGTGGAGGCAAGCCCAATTTCGCGCAGGGTGGTGTCGATGAAGGCACGAAGGCTGTTGAGATGTTTGCGGTATTGAAGGAAATGCTCAAGGAAACACAGGGGTGAGCAAAATGGACCACGTCTATCAGGCTTTGCTGAGAGCTCGGGAAGAGCGCGGCGGCGGGTTTCTACTTCTGATTGATCCTGATCGATCGGAGCCGAGAGATTATCTGACCCTTGCGTCTGCAGCGGCAGATTCGGGTGTTGATGCTATCCTGGTTGGAACATCGTTTATGATGGCAGGCAATTTCTCAGCCGCGGTCGAAGAGATCAAGAGTGTGACGCCGTTGCCTGTCGTGATATTCCCCGGATCGTACACGCAGATAACATCGTCTGCCGATGCGATTTTGTTCACGTCGCTGATCTCCGGTCGCAATCCGCAGTACCTGATTGACGAGCAGGTGAAGGGGGCACCGTTTATCAAGGCCGCCGGACTTGAGGCCATCCCCACGGGATACATGTTGATTGAGTCCGGTCCGCTGACTTCGGTGCAGTTTATTTCTGCATCGCTGCCGATACCACGCAACAAACCGGATATCGCCTGTGCCCACGCGCTTGCGGCGCAATATATGGGTATGAAGCTGGCCTATCTCGAAGCCGGGTCCGGTGCGGAGAAGGCGGTGCCGGTGGAGATGGTAGAGGCCGTCTCTTCTATAGTAGACATTCCCCTGATGGTCGGAGGCGGGTTGCATACGCCGGAAGACTGTGCGTCCAGAGTCGGGGCGGGAGCGTCGTTTATAATCATGGGCACCAGGTTGGAGCGTGATTGCTCCCTGACTCGTTTGAGAGAGTTGACTGCTGCCTCACATCCCCGGAGAGCTGTTAGAGTATGAGTGAGCAGGAAGTCCTTCTGGAATTGAGAAAGCACGCCGAGCATTCAAGTTTGCTGCGTCGCACGGTAGTTGAAGAGTTGGGGGCGCGCGTAATCGAAATGGCTGCGGTCATCTCCGGTGTGTTAGGGGCGGGGGGGAAACTGTTGATTGCCGGCAACGGCGGGTCGGCCTCTATGTCGTGTCATTTCGCTGCGGAGATGGTGGTGCGGTTGACCTCGGCCAGGAACCGTCAGGCACTTCCCGCGATTTCTCTGACTGCCGATACCTCGGTCATTACGGCCTGTGCAAATGACTACGGATATGACAACATATTTGCCCGACAGGTAGAAGCGCTCGGCAACAAGGGTGACATGCTGTTGGTGATGTCGACTTCCGGCAACTCGGAGAATCTGGTCCGTGCGGTTACGACGGCGCACCAGAAGACCGTGTTAACTGCCGCTCTGCTCGGCGGTAATGGCGGCAAACTGGTCAGTATGGTAGATCGGCCTCTGGTCATTCCTGATTCCTCGACGCAACGTATCCAGGAAGAGCATCTGTTCCTCGTGCACACACTGGTTGAACTGGTGGAGAGAGATCTCTTCGCATGAGCGACACGACAACTGGTAAACTCTCCCGGGTGCTCTTCTGGTTCCTTTTGCTGTTCGCGTTTGCATCGACGTTCTCCATTGCCCTTTCGCAATTCGCGGTCGAAGTCTCGGTGGTTTTGTTCATCATCATTGCCATTCGCGAGAAGTACCGTCCGTTTGTTCGCCCGCTGAAATGGTTCTACATTGCAGTGGGGGCGTACGTGAGTTGGATGGTCTTTGCGGCCCTGGTTAACGGTACGCCTCTCGAATCACTAAACAACATCAGGGAAGAATGGCTTTTTGTTCTTGTCCCCCTGGCTATCTATTGGATGCCGCGGGGGAAGAATCTTGATCGGTTCGTGGCGCTGCTGTCTCTCGGCGTGATCCTTGTCATGTTGTACGGTGCCTGGGGGTTGTGGGGTAAGCTTGGAATTCATTGGGAGGAGGGGCTTCAGGTAACTGCGGACACTTCGGTTCGTATCAGTGGGAATTTCTCGCATCCGCTGACTTTTGGCAATTACTCGGCAATGGCGGCGCTGTTTCTTCTGGGCTACCGGTTTGCCGGCAAGTGTGATCTGACCGGGTTCTCAAGAGGACTGGTTACCTTCGGTGGTGTGGCCGCCGTGATGTCTACCGTGATGAGTAACAGTCGTGGCCCTTTGCTGGCGCTGTTGGTAGGGCTGGTTTTGCTGCTGTTTTTCATTCGGAGAAAGTATCTCCCGGTTGGTTTGGCGTTGCTGCTCGGTGTAGTCGGATTGATGTACTCCATCCAGGGTATTAGCGGTCGTTTCGGAGAGAATCTGGACAAGCACATGACCAAAGAGTGGCCGGGTGGGCGTCGTTTCATCTGGCGCACCACGCTTGATATTATCGAGGACCATCCTGTGACCGGCGTAGGGGCGGGTAGCTTTTTTGAGAATTATCGAGATCGCGTGATGGAGTCGGTGGGCTCGAACCGCTGGTATGCACACGCACACAACGACTTATTGAACGTCACGGCCATCGCCGGTATTCCGGGCGGTGTTCTGTTTGCAGGTATGTGGGGGTGTGTTCTTCTGTACCTGTGGATTGGTTACAGGCGGGCCGGGCCAGACACTCGCGCAAGGAGGCTGCTGGCGGCCTCGCTGCTTGGCTCAGTCGTGTTCTTAGCGTCATCGGCGACCGAGGCGACCTTTGCTGACGAGGAGGCGAGACAGGTGTTGATGTTTGTCTGGGCGGTCGGGCTCTCCGTTTGGTATAAAGCTCCGGACGAAGGAAAACTGACGGTGATCGATATAGAACCTTGACAGCAGGGCGTTGGTCGCTATTTTAGGCGGTAAGTATATGGCAATTAAGAAGAAAAAAGCGGAAGAGTCCGGATCGAAGACCATCATTTGGCCGTTCGGCAAGAAGAACTATATTCTCTTTGCCGTGTCGATGGTGGTTCTGGTAATCGGATATATCTGTCTGGGCTACGGCGACGATCCCAACAACAGCGTGACGCTTAAGGTGGCGCCGATTGTTCTGGTGATCGGTTATGCACTGATACCGTTTGCGATTATGGCCAAGGGGAGACCCGACGACAGAGAAGTCGCCGAGTCTGACGGCGGCCAGGTAGCGGAGCGGTAGACGGCTTCGGCTGTATCTGTCGTGGTCTGGAGAGAGCTGAGGTGAGGGTCGCCTGGCGGCCTTTTATGTACATACGGTTGTAGAATGGGCTTTTTTCGGGCTGTAATTCTCTTGCGTATTTGCAAATCTTGTGTATATTGGTTGCCCGCTGACGGAGGCACGGTCATTGACCAGAATGGCTTTGAGGTTGGTTGGCGGATGATTGACATAGAGGGCGGTTAGCTCAGCTGGTTAGAGCACCTGCCTTACACGCAGGGGGTCACTGGTTCGAATCCAGTATCGCCCATTTGTTTGGGCCCCTCGTGGCGCGACGACATACCTGATCGGCTTCAAGATTGGAGTTGATTGGACGATAGATACGAAAAGTATCGGGGTTGTAGTTCAGTTGGTTAGAACGCCTGCCTGTCACGCAGGAGGCCGCGAGTTCGAGTCTCGTCAACCCCGCCATAATATGAAAGTCCCCGCAAGCGCGGGGGCTTTTTTGTTGTGGGATTGTAGGTCTCTTTGTATATTCTAATCACGTGGGTGGAGCCTTGGCGCATACATCTGGAACCCACCCGAGGACGGATGGGCTACCGGGCTGGGGAAATCCAAGCGCTGTTGCATAGTGCGGAAGAAGACCTGAGAAGCTTCAAGGTTGGAGAATAAATGCCCGAACATGATTCTGTAGGAAGCAAGCCGCAAATCTCTGCCTTTGCAGGCGATATGAACTTCGTGGTTGCTTTCTTGCGAGCCGGTGGGCCGGTGTCGTATGCAGACGCGAGCGGTTCCACCATGCTACATGCAGCAGTGTCCGGATGGCAGCATAAAATGGCCGAACTATTAGTTCTCTATGATGCCGACGTGAACGCACAGGACCATAATGGTGATACTCCTCTTCATTGCCTTGTGCGCGCCAAGGATACTCCGCTCGAGGGCACATTCCTTTGTGGTGAGGCGCCCGAAGAAGCCCGCCATAAGACCTTTTTTCTCCTTTTGTTAAAGAAGGCGGACACCAGCATCCAGAACAAGCAGGGTGTTGGTGCCCTACATCTTGCCGCTTACTCTGGCGACCTGGCTGCCATCAAAGAGCTGACTCTGGGCTATAAAGTCTCCCTTGAAGACACCAGTGCAAGCGGAGTGACAGCGCTTGGCTATGCGATCTTAAATGAACATCTGGATTGCGCGCAATACCTTATCAAAGCAGGTGCTAGCATCGATGCCAAGCTACCTAATGGCCCCCCCCTTCGCAACCTCCTTACATTCACAAATGAACCGGGGTCGGCGGAGACGGATACTTGAACACATGGTTGTGCAATTATCAGTGATTGCATATTACGAATTCAGATGATTACTGGGGCAGCCATAACAGTTGCTAATTATACTTGCACTGCAATAACTGCCCGGATCGCAGCGATTGCAGCAGTCTATTGGCTTAATAATCTATATCAATTCTATTCGGCCGCTTTTTGTACTTTATTACTTTCCAACGACTTTCACATGCCATTGAATAGCTGAATTTCACCAGAAATTCGAATTCCACAAAAGTTTGGGGAGAGTGAGGTCCACCCCGCCATAATATGAAAGTCCCCGCAAGCGCGGGGGCTTTTTTGTTGTGGGATTGTAGGTCTCTTTGTATATTCTAATCACGTGGGTGGAGCCTTGGCGCATACATCTGGAACCCACCCGAGGACGGATGGGCTACCGGGCTACTGTCTGATCCGGACATAGGTTACAGATTAATCCAGGCACATAGGTAACACTTTTTTGGTTATCAATGCTCTTTTCCTGTCGAATGCCTGCTTTTGCGTTTCTTCGTTTTCGGTAGGTGAATCAGTCTTTTCTTGACGGTGTCGAGTTGGGCCAGTCGGATGGGTCCGAAGTAGATGTCCCAGAGATCCTCGTCAATCTGACGAAGCCCCACGAGTTGGCCGGCCAGCGTGGCCGAGAGATAGACATGGCGCTGTTTCCACTTGATGTCCCCCTGGTGTTTAACCCAACGCAGGTGCATATCATCGGGATAGGTCATCTCGGGCAACGCCGACGGATAACATCGCGATGATGGGACATACAGTTCCTTGGGAAAGCGTTGACCAATTGATTCGTGAGGGCGCTCGTTTTGCGACAGAATTCGGGGGTCTTCCCGAGTTCAACGACAAGAAGAGATCACCGAAGAAGTAGTTGTGCTGTACGTGTCAACACCCTCAAGCTCCGATCATAATCTTTGGCTGTGGACTCGTCGAATCGCTTGAGGGTGGCACCCGTTGGATGGAGACTGATTTTCGGCTACAGAATCCGGGCGGACCCTTCAAGCTTGCTTGGAGGGGTGTTTGAGTCTGCGGCACTGAGGCAAACTTGCTCCAGACACAAAAAAAGCGGCCGGCATTTCGCCGGTCGCTTTGCACTTGTATCAAGATCAGTTATCTTGATGCAGCAGAGGACAGTCTAGTAACGACCGCGTCCGCCGCCGCCACGGTTACCACCGCCGCCGCTGCCACCGGTGCGCGGCTTGGCTTCGTTGACGTTCAATGCGCGACCATCGAGGTCCTGACCGTTCAGGCCGGCGATGGCAGCAATAGCCTCGTCCTTGGCCGGCATTTCGATAAACGCGAAACCTCTCGGGTCACCCGTATACTTATCAGTAATGATGCTGACGGACGTAACTTCACCATAACCCTCGAAGGCCTGGCGTAACTGATCTTCTGTCGACTTAAACGACAAGTTTCCGATGTAGATATTCATTCTACACTCCTTAGTTGCTTATCCCGAAGTGAATTCCGATTCCAGCAGGCTCCGGTATACTCCAAGACAAATGATGTCTTGCGCGTGATTGCGCGATCAATTCGAGATTAAGCTTTATGCAAGGTTGTAGATTAAGACAATACTGCGACAAAGACTGAACTCAAAATGAATCTGTGGCGAATAAGTTACTCTGCTGTTTCTCAAAAACCTACCATTATTCTGGCAAAATGGAGTTTATTTTCAGTATTTTTCCAACTGGCCTGAACCGCCAGACCCTGAGCGTGCCGTAAGATGCTGGGCGACAACGTGTTGTGTGGTCCCGTGAGTCTTCGTGTGTTCTGCGCATCTTGTATCGGTGAACACCACTTCTAGCCCGTGAACTGCCAGGTTTTCGCCTCTTTTTCGATTCGGGCGTCGCGTCCGCGAGTGAGTAGATACCACGCCACCAGTGCCGCCGTGACAAAAATCACCCAGCCAAGATAGCCGAAATATCCGGCAAAGCTGACTATGCCTATCGGAATCCCGAACGACACCATCGACAGCATCATCGGTTTCAAGGTCGAGGAAGTACTGTTGCCCGAGGTGTACTCCAGCGCAAATGGCATCCGAATACTGACCGTCGTGATTAACGCCGTGCCGGCCATTGCCACTGCCACCATAGCGGCGGAGTGCATGATCGCATGGAGGACATTGCCGTAGAGATAGGTGAGGATCGCACAAAGCACCACGCCCAGCGGCAGGAGAAGAATGCGATAGGTCAAACGGCTCATCGAGTTGACCATGCGGACGCGGTCAATCGGCGCAGCAAAAAAGACCCAGGCCGCCCGCCATTCTTTCGACATCTGCATCGCAACGATTACCCATGCGGGTGAACCCAGTGCCACAATGCCAAACAGGAAGTTGGTCATACCGCCGTGAACCCGGTCGCCTCCCGTCGCCAGCATGGGGGCCAGCGGGTCGGTGATTGCGGCACCTTCAGAAATAGCTAGACCGTACACGAGGTAAAAAACCAACAGCGGCAGGAACGCGAGTACGCCCATTCGGAACCGAGTGTCATGTTTGAAATTGGCCCGTACGAGCATCATGAGCGCGCGGTCCTCCGGGCTGCTGCCTTTGAAGAGCAGTCGGCTTATAATGCCGGGTTGGTTGGCCGCAGACGAATCTTCGGTTGTCCAGGAGGTTCGGTTCAACGACTCGGCATACGACAGCGACAGGTATGACACGGCAAATCGCCCCAACCCCAGCATCAGACCAAACCCCAGGACGCTCCACCAGACCAACTCGTTGTTCCAACCGTCGCTCAGTAGTTTCACGGGGGCGGCGATCCAGTTGGCCGGAAGGGCCTTGAGCCACCACAGCCCGGCGTAATCGAAATCTGCTCCCAGGCTCCTGACCAGTCGCGGAATGTAGTTGAAGCAGAGCATCAGCCCGAACAGCAGTACCATGTGTGTGTAGCCGAGCAGCTGTTCCAAACGACGTCGGTCGATCATTTTCAACACCAGTGTGTACAGGTTCATCATGGCCACGCAGGCGAACACGCTGCACAGCCAGAAAACCAGGACCACTTCGATCGGAATGAGTATCGACTCGTAGATCACTCCTCCCGCTATGCAAGGTAGCAGGGATGCCGTCAGCGACAGCAATGTGACGTACGAGAGAAGGTGCCCCAACTTGGAGATATAGAACGTCTTTGAGTTCACCGGATGCGGCGAGATGATGTCGTAATCATCCGGAGTCATAATGAGATTGCCGAACTCAAGCAGAACCTGCAGCGAGATGATGGCCATCGCCAGCGTTGCGGCGAACACAATCCCAATGAACGGATCGCCTATCTCTACCAGCATCATTACCATAATGACGGAGGCAGAGAAGTTAATTCCGAGCACAACCACCATACCGGGGACTTTGCTCTTTTTCTCGATCATGTAGCCGGTGAACGGATTGGACGCACCCCGCCAATCCATCTTGAGCGAGAAACGAAGCAAAGTCTTGAACTGATGCCAGTCGAGTTTCTGTGCCTGACTATTCATTCGATGACCTCTTCAAGCCGTTGCCGATGATCCCCGCGATGTCTTTCGCACGAAGATCTATATCGCCCGCCCCGGTCAAATCGTTGAAGGCGCGATCAAGGCTTTTGTGTCCGGTCTGCAGAAGGATTTCTTCGGGCGTACCAGCTGCGAGAGCCTTGCCGTTTTTGACGATAAGAATCCGGCTCACCAGCCGCTCGACGACTTCAAGTACGTGTGAGCAAAAGATCAACGCTTTGCCCTGGCGTGCCTGTTCCTTGAACAGCTCCTTGAAAACGGACACGGCGTTTGCATCGAGACCGGAGAACGGCTCATCGAGTATGATAAGATCGGGATCATGCATAAGCGCCGATGCGATCAGGATTTTCTGTTTCATTCCTTTTGAGTACTCGCGGATCAGTTTACCGGCGGAATCCGTGAGACCGAGAGCTTCCAGCATCTGCTCGGCTTTCTGATGCGTCTCCTCTTCCGGCAGATGGTGCAGATGACCGACGAATCTTAGATACTCCATACCGGTCAGGTTTTCGTAGAGAGCACAGCTTTCCGGAACGTAACCGATCCGCGACTTGTGACTGCAATCCTCGATTGAGATTTCGGCACCCTGAAACTTCACGTAGCCGCTATCGGGCCTGAGCATACCGAGAATCATCTTGATCGTGGTTGTTTTGCCGGCACCGTTGGGACCGAGCAACGCGAAAATCTCTCCGGCGCGAACCTCGAACGAGAGGTCATCGACAGCCTTGAGCGAGTCAAAGGAACGGCATAGGTTGGAAATCTGGATCATCGGCGGTTTATCTCCTGCTATTTACCTCAACATACTGACAGCCAGTTGGATTATTCGACAATATAGACGGTTCTCAGGCGGAGACGAACGAAATTATCATTTGAGAATGGCAGCACTACCGGAACCCCATGCGTGCCATTGAGGTATGTTGAGCCTTGACTGGTTGGCCGAAGACAAGTATATTGACGATCAATGAAGTATTCTTTTGCCAGCCGCCTGTTTCTATGTCTGCCATTGCTGATCGCAGTCACAATCTCGGCTGTCCAGCCACAGGTGTTTTTTGTCTGTTTCGGCGAGCGCGGCCATGTTGTCGTCGATAGCCTCCCTCGAGCTGCCTCTCACGATCATCATGAAGAGTTCGCCTGCACCGGGAACGCTGGGCTGGCTGAAAACGTCGACTGTTGTGGTGCCTGCAACGATGTCGATCTGCCGGATGAATGCCTCAGACACCGTCGTACTCAGGCGACCGGATTTGATCATTACCATGCCGGCGTATTGCGAACGGCTGGACTTGTTGACTTGACTGCTTCCATCCCCGATGGCTGGCAGGCGATCTCGACGGAACCACCGAATCAGGTGCTGACTTTTCCGTTGGCACCAACTGTCTTGCTCTGCTGATCTCTGATCTTCAATTGCCCTTGCCATATTGATCGTGGCAACGCGGCGTATCTGTTTTCAATCTCAATAAGACGATGTCGAAGCTGGGCGTATGCCAATCTTCGACTGTTTACGATGACTGATAATCTGCCCTTGAGGCAAGGATATGTATATGACTGGAAGAGACCTGCACCCGGCCACGGGAATAATCTGCCTGCTGCTCGTGTTGGCAGTATGGTGCCCGGTGACCGGACAGGACATGAACAGGCAATGGAGCGACCCGCTTACCGTAGCCCCCGAACCCGAGGCTACGGAGGGTGAGGCGCTGACATTGGAAGCGGTGCTGGGCCTTGTGGCACAGAACAATCGCAGGCTGCTTGCCGGGACCGAGCGCCGCCGGGCGGCCGAGTCTTTGGTCGACCAGGTCGGCACAAGACCCAACCCTGAGTTTGAAATCGAGGCCGAAAACGTCGGTGGCGACAACCCGGGATTCAGTAACGCCGAATTTGTCTTTTCGCTCTCGCAGGAGTTCGATCTGTGGGGGAAGCGAGGCGCTCGCAAGAACGTCGCCGGGAAGGCTCTTGAGCGTCGCATTTGGGAAACCAGTGTCGAGCGATTTGATCTGTATGCCGCAGCGCACTATCGATTTCATGCTCTCCTGCATGCCCAGCGGAACGCAGCCCTGACACGACAGTCGGGTAGTCTCGCGCTGGAGATCGTGGAGACGATTGAGCGGCGCGTGGAGAAGGGAGCTACCATGACCTCGGAATTACTGCTGGCTGAACTCGAAGCGGAGCAGTCTGCCCTGGATCTGGAGTCGGCTCTGGCCGAACTTGAGAATGCCCGCAGACAGCTCGCCGCTCTCTGGAATGACGATGGTGAGGGACTGGTGGTGCAAGGGGGATTCCACAACAGCATCCCGGCATTGGATGCTCTTATGATCGCCGCAGGAGGTTGTCGGCCATTGGTTGATCTTGATCACACGTCTGCGGAAATCAAAGCCGGTCTACGGGAAGCCAGGTCGGAATCGAGACCGAACCTGACCTTCGCAGGTGGTTTCAAACGGAACGAGGCGGAGAATACCAATACGTTCCGGTTCGGGCTGTCGATGCCGCTGCCGTTGTTCAATAGCAATCAGGGTGGTATGGCCGCGTTCGAAGCGAAATCTCTGGCCTTGGATTACGAGCGGCAACAGGCCGAGGTTGATGTCCGTACCGAGCTTGCCGCGATGCATGGTCGGGCAGCCCAACTGATGAGGCGACGCGACGCCATTGACAACCGCGTGTTGCCGAAAGCAGAATCTACGTTCGAGACGCTGAGATCTGCCTATGAGGCCGGTCGTCTTCCGTACGCAGACTTTCTCGAAGCTCAACACAGGTTGATAGATATTCGATCGGAACTCAACGATCTCGAGCTTGAGATTGCAGAGGAGATCATGACGCTTGAAACAACGATGGGCATCACGTTTGACAAAGAATCCATTTCACAGGAACCGTAACGATGCAGAAAAACTGTCTACTATATATGTTGACGCTGACCCTGGTGGCTTTGCCGTTTGTTCTTATCTCGGCGATTGCATCTGAAGACGATGCTCACGAAGGACATGGTCATCGGAGCGGAGAAAGCCATCAGGCGGCATCTGCGACTCAGGAAGATAATCACGAAGGACATAACCATGCGGCTACTTCCGGTGACGAACACGAGGGGCACGGGGCGGTTGAGCTTACCGAAGCAGAGATTGCCGAATTCGGGGTGTTAGTTGACCGTGCCGGTCCCGGCAGCCTGAACACCGAGATCACCGTTCCCGGTGAGGTTGCTGTCCACGGTGATCGCATCGCACATATCGTCCCGCGTTTTCCGGGCGTTGTCAAGAGCGTCCGTAGGGCGGTCGGAGATCACGTGGAAATCGGCGATGTTCTCGCTGTCATAGAGAGTAACGAGTCTCTCACCTCCTACGAGATCAAATCTCTGATCAGCGGGACTATTATCGACAAACACTTGACTATGGGCGAAGTGCGCTCCGATGCGCAGGAGCCGGCCTTTGTGATTGCGGATCTCGATTCCGTGTGGGTGAATCTAAACATCAACCAGATGCACCTTGCCGATGTGCGCGCAGGTCAGCCGGTGATCGTTACCTGCGGCGAAAGGGAGGGCATGTGCGAGGGCACGATTTCTTATGTCTCGCCGATCGTCGATGAACACACGCGCACCGCAACGGCACGAGTGGTGATCTCCAACAGGAACGGCAAATGGCGTCCCGGACAGTTCGTGACCGGTCGTATCGCCGTGCAGGAAGACAGCGTTGAGCTGGCAATCCCGCTTGAGGCCATTCAGATCCTCCACAACGAGCAGATTGTATTCGTTCGCGACGACCACGGTTTCGAAGCCCGCGATGTCAAGCTTGGCAGGCACAACACTGATAGGGCAGAGGTCCTTTCCGGTTTGCAGCCAGGCGAGGAATATGTGAGCAAAGGCGGTTTTGTGCTTAAAGCGCAGCTTCTCAAGAGCGGCTTTGACGACGGCCATAACCATTGAGTCGGGGATCGAATAGTATGTTAGAAGACAGCATGAAATTCGCGCTGAAGAACCGACTACTGATCCTTGTGATCGGCGTGATGGTTCTGGCGGGCGGATATTACAGCTATACCAATCTCCCGGTGGATGCCTTCCCCGACGTGTCGCCCAACCTCGTGCAAGTGTATACCGTGACCGAGGGGCTCGCGCCGGAAGAGATTGAGAAGTACGTGACGTATCCCATTGAGTCGGCGATGAACGGTCTGCCGGGGATCACCAAAATCCGATCCGTGTCCAATTTTGGTTTGTCTGTGCTCAGCCTCTATTTCGAGGACGACATGGACATCTACTTTGCGCGTCGTCTTGTAGACGAACGTCTCCGGGAAGCCCGCGAGGAAATCCCCGAAGGATTTGGCGAACCGATGATGGGGCCGATAACTACCGGAATGGGGCTGGTCATGTTCTACTATCTGGAGGACGAGACCGGAACAAGGAGCCTTGCGGAGTTGCGCGCTATCCAGGATTGGATCGTGAAATTCCACCTGCAAAGCGTCCCGGGCGTAACCGAAGTTCTCGGTGTGGGTGGGTTCGAAAAGCAATACGATGTCGTGGTGCTGCCGGACAACCTGTTGCAGTACGATGTTTCACTCGCCGAAGTTATTGAGAAGATCAAAGCCAACAATCTCAATGTCGGCGCGCAGTTTATCACGCGCAATTCCGAGGAACTGGTGGTCCGCTCGGTCGGACTTGCCTCGACTATCGACGACATTGAGAATGTCGTTATCAAGGCAGAAGACGGTACGCCGGTTTTCCTCAAGCAGCTTGCCGACGTGGAAGTCGGCGGGGCGATTCGCCGAGGATTACAAACCCGTGACGGTGTAGAGGAAGTTGTCGCGGGCATGGTCGTAAAACTGCTTGGCACTAACTCCTCGACGGTCATCGGACAGGTCGAGGAGAAACTGGCCGAGATCAACAAGATCATGCCCGAGGGCGTCCAGATCGTTCCCTACTATGAGCAGAAGTCGCTGGTTGAAGCCTGCGTCGACACGGTTCGCACGGCGCTCATACAGGGTATCATCCTGGTCGTGGTCATTATCGTTTTGTTCCTGGGCGGATTTCGTCCGAGTCTTGTCGTGGCGATATCCATTCCGTTCTCGATCCTGTTTGCCTCAATCTGGATGCGGCAGTTTGACATCTCTGCCAACCTGATGTCGTTAGGAGGGCTGGCAATTGCGATTGGCATGCTTGTCGATGGCACGATTGTGATTGTCGAGAACGTCGACCGGAAGCTGCGACGAGCCGAACAGTCGGAATCTCGTCTCCGTATCGTGGAGCAAGCCTGCTCGGAGGTCGGTCGACCGATTCTGTTTGCGATTTCGATTATCATTATTGTTTTCCTACCGCTTTTCACATTGCAGGGTGTCGAAGGAAAGACCTTCCGCCCGCTGGCCTACACGGTCTCGCTGGCTATGTTGGGATCACTGGTCTATGCCGTATTTGTTGCACCGGTGTTGTCTTCGTACCTTATGAGGCGCGGCAAGAAGAAAACGAAGGCACGGGCATCTGAAAGCGGCATCACAAGGCTGCTGCTCAAGCCGTACCGCCCCCTCGTGCAGTTTTTTGTTTCTCGTCGCCTGGCTGCGCTGATCCTCGCTACTGTTCTTCTTGTGGCCGGGGCGGCGGTCTACCCGAGACTGGGTTCTGAATTCACCCCCACTCTCCAAGAGGGAATGATCGCGCTCCGTCTCGCAATGGCTCCCTCGATATCTATCGAGGAAAGCAAGCGCATGACGATGATCGTGGAACGACGCTTGATCGGGATCGATGAGATTACACAGGTGGTGTCACGTATTGGAAGGGGAGAGGTCGGAGCGCACTCGCACCCGGTGAACAGCGTCGAGACGTTTATATCGCTCAAACCGCGCGATGAATGGACACACGCCAACTCCCAGGAGGAGCTGACCAACTACATCCGTGAGCAACTCGGTGACGTGCCCGGCGTACTCACCAACTTCACGCAGCCGATAAAAATGACGGTTGATGAACTCCTGCACGGGGTTCGAGCCGAGTTGGCTATCAAACTGTTCGGTGAGGATCTCGATCAACTCGAGGCTACGGCCGATGAGGTGGTCGCGGCCATTAGGGGTGTCAGGGGAGCGGTCGATGTTCAGGCTGACCAGGTAACAGGCAGTCCACAATTGTTGATCAAGATCGATCGCCAGATGATTGCTCGTTACGGGATCAATATGGAAGATGTCCAATCGGTCATCGGTGCCGCGGTGGGCGGACAATCGGCCGGGCAGATGTTCGAGGGGGTTCGCCGATACGACATCCAGGTCCGCTATGCTGAGGCCTATCGCAACACACCCGAGGCAATCGGCAATATCCTTGTTCAATCGCCGTCGGGTGCGCGGGTGCCTCTCAAGGAACTGGCGACAATAGAGGAAATCGTCGGTCCGCGTCAGATCACCCGCGAGCAAAACCAGCGCTTTGTAACGATTCAGTGCAACGTGGCGGATCGCGATATCGGTTCTTTCGTCGAGGAAGCCCGTCGTGTGGTCGATGTGTCCGTCGATATGCCTGCCGGGTATTTTGTGGCCTGGGGCGGCCAGTTCCAGCTTCAGCAGGAAGCCAACCGTCGCATGACGGTCGTGGTACCGATTACGCTGTTGCTTGTTTTTCTGTTGCTGTACTTGAGTTTTGAATCGTTGAAGAACTCGCTGCTGATTCTGCTGAACATCCCGCTGGCGCTGGTAGGCGGTGTGGTTGCTCTCTGGATAACCGGACAGAATCTGTCGGTACCGGCCTCGGTCGGATTCATAGCCCTGTTTGGCATTGCGTTGGAGAACGGCATGGTGCTGGTGACCTACATCAACCAGCTCATGCACAGAGGGTTGACTGTCGACGAGGCCTCTATCCGTGGTGCGGCAATGCGCCTGAGACCGGTGCTTATGACCGCCCTGACCACCGCTCTGGGCCTGATCCCACTACTGTTCTCGCTTGGAATCGGCAGCGACGTCCAGCGTCCGCTGGCGACAGTCGTGGTCGGGGGATTGGTGACCTCAACCATCTTGACCCTGCTGGTAATACCGGCGATATACAAATGGTTTGCCGCCGACCTGTCGACTGAATAGAGTCAAACCTAGACTTCACAATTCGCAAGCGGCGTCTGCTGTTATCTTGACAGCGGGCGCCGCTTCCTGCTATATAATCGTAGATTACAGCCGGGGCACGACATTGCGGCCCTACAGGTCTACGAAGTCAGTACGAGTTGCTGTGATCGCGGGACTCATAGAAACGCAGAAAATCGACCGAGAATGATCGAATATGTCGACGCTTGGTGGGTACTTGCTATTGGACGGCACAAGTTGCGTGGTGAAGGGAGATAACCTATGTGGATCTTCGCAAGCATTTTTGGGGTGGGCTTTGTCATCCTGCTTTTTAATCTGATTTTTGGCGGCGACGCCGATGCCGACGCGGATGTTGACGCGATCGACGATATCGACGGGTCATCCGGTCCGAGTATCTTCAGCCTGAAGATGGTCTCGATGCTGGCGGTCGGGTTTGGGTCGGTCGGTTTTGGTATGCGCGCCACGACCGAGGCGTCGATGCTTCAGTCATCGCTGGCCGGAATCGGCGGAGCGCTTGTGGTCGGTATCGTGGGGTATCTGATTCTCAAGGTGTTTTATGCCAGCCAGTACAACTCGACGATCACCGACAACGACATTATCGGAGCCACGGCCAACTTGATCGACGCCATACCGGAGAACGGTTTGGGCCAGGTGGCCTGCATTTTGCGCGGTCGTGAAGTGACGTACAGGGCGCGTACGGCGGACGGCAAGTCGGTCAGCCGCGATATCCCCGTGCGCATAGTCAACAAGACCGGCGACACGGTAACGGTTGAACCGACGAATTGACACTGTATACCAGTCAGTTTACTATCTATATCCGAGGAGGGTTACAATAATGGCAAATGCTCTACAATATCTAACCTGGCCTATCATAGGCATCGCTATCGTGGTGGCGTTTTTTGTGCTCGTCCGAGCACTGGCCGCATTCTACATTCGCGTGCCACCGAACAAAGCGGCATTTTTCTACGGTGCTCGCAGCGGCAAGAAGAAGACGGTGAAGCTGGTTCAGGCGGAACCCGGGTCTCCGACGGTAACGATACTCCCGCCCGGAACCGTGGTGGTCACCGGTGGCGGTCGTATCCGCAAGCCGGTTATCGAAGAGGTCCAGTTTCTGGATCTTACGGAAATCTCGCTGCCGCAGATTCGTGTCGAAAATATGCCGAACGCCGATGGTGTGCTTGTCACAGTGGACGCCGTTGCCAACATCCGATTCAAAGACGACGGTCAGTCGCTGCTTGCGGCAGGTTCGCGCTTTCTGGGCTTGCGCCCGGATCAGGTGCAGGCGATTGCTCGCGAGACGCTTGAAGCCAACCTCCGGGGTGTGGTCGGCACGCTTACCGTCGATCAGCTCATCAAGGATCGCGATGCTTTCCGTCAGCAGGTGCTTCACGAAGCTGCCGAAGATCTCTCCCGTCTCGGGATGCAGATTGACGTCTTCAACCCGCAGTCGATTACCGATGATCAGGGATATATCCAGGCACTCGGTAAGCGACGAACTGCCGAGGTAAAACGCGACGCCGCCATCGGTGAGGCGGAAGCCCAGGCTGAAGCCAAGAAGAAAGCGACCGATGCTGATCGAGATGCCGAGGTTGTCGCGCAGAGCAATGAAAAGCTCAAGGCTGAGGCTACAAAGAACGCCGATGTCGCCAAGCAGATATACAACGCCGAAGTCTCTCGCGAGTCGGCCAAGACCGAACAGGCCGGTCCGCTTGCATCCGCAACCGAGCGACAGAAAGTGGTCGTGGCCGAGGTGAAAATCGAAGAGGAACGTTCCCGGGCTCAGATTTCTGTGGAAGAACAGAACATTCTCCGCGAGAGAAAATCTCAGGAAGCGGCAGTGGTCGTTCCCGCCAAGGCCAAGGCCGATGCCCAGGTCAGGGAAGCCGAGGGGTACAAGAGCGCCCAGACTGCCCGTGCAGAGGGTGACAAGTTCGCCACGATTGCTCGCGCCGACGCCGAACAGCACAAACGCGAGGCGGAGGGTGCCGGTCAGGCGGCCGCACGTGAGGCGACTGGTCTTGCGGAGGCAACAGTCATACGCCAGCAGGGTCTTTCCGAGGCAGAGGTTATCCGTCAGCAGGGTCTGGCACGAGCTGAGGCTTTGTTGAAAATCGCCGACGCGTACAGCAATTTCAACGATAAGGCACTTATTCTCGAACTCGTCAAGTCCGTACCGCCGGCGGTTGAGTCACTCGCGTCTGTCTTTGGCGCGATTGCCGCGCCGATGGGCAATATCGACAAACTCGTTGTGGTCGACTCGGGCGGCAACGGCAGCGGCGACGGAAGCTCTGCGCTGAACCGCTTCACCAAAACCGGCCCGATGATGCTCTTCGGATTGATGGAACAGGCCAAGGCGGCCGGTATTGATGTCGGCGATCTTCTGAACAAGGTCGGCATTAAGGTCGAAACCGAGCCGACAACCACAACAGAGGAATAACGTCATGGCCGATCATGATACGAACATCAAGCTGCTTGAGGGGGAAACCCCTCGGGCAGGCCACGGGTCGGGAACAGGTGAAGCGCCAATCAGTGGGTATAGTGTGCCTGCGACGAACCCGCGTGCGGGCCGATACCGGATCGACAAGCAGGAGCCGGAGGCGCTGGTGATTCACTGCGGTGATCCGAGATTCCAAACCGCCTTTCGCAGTTTTGTTACCAATGAGCTGGGTGTTCGCAACTACACGCCGGTGATAGTCGGCGGCGGCATTCATGCATTCGGGATGCAGTCGTTTTTGCCGAAGAATTTCAAAATCCTCTGGGAGCAGATTAAGTTCTTCCTCAAAGAGGGAAGTATCCGGCAGGTGATTGTGATCAATCACGATGACTGCACCTGGTACAGCAAGATGAAGGGATACCATCCCACAATTCAGTTGCCGATCAAGGGCAAGCTGGATTTGAAAACGGCAGCGACTCTGATTCTGAGAGACTTCGCCGGAGTACAGGTGCGTATGTTCTGGGCGGCGCTTGAGGGTGATGAGATTCAGTTCTCTGAAGTTACCGAAGACTAGTCTCGTGACTCTGTGGGCGGCAGATGATAGTCTGCCCCAGCCTGCCGTCTTGTCGTTTGCCCCGGTTATGTGGGTCATCCGTGACCGTCAGGGTTCCAGGGGCTGACCCTGGTGGTTTTCCTTATCCCCGGAAAAATCCAATCACATAGCCACCCGCGATAAACAGCAGGCATCCTGCCAACAATATCTTGATCGCTCTGGCCGGTGCGAACCGCTGGATGCGTGCCCCGACGTACATACCGAGTGCGCCGCCCACCCCAAACAACAGGCCGAGTTGCCAGTCGGGGACTATCTCGATCTCGCTGCCAGAGTAGTACCCTCCGAGCATCCAGTAGAAGGCGACTCCGGCCACCGACGTCGCAAACGTCCCGAACAATGTTGCCCCGGCGATCGAATGCACCGGCAGGCGGAACATGGAAATGAGGAACGGTGCGATGATCGCTCCGCCTCCTATGCCGTACGTTCCGCCCACAACGCCTACGATCACACACAAGATCACAATCCGCAAAGTGGAGATGCTGTACGATTGACCGTCAAAATCATATATCAATGCCCGCCAATTGAACGAGGCCTTGCTGACTGTGAACCGGTTAGAGGTTTGCTGCTCGTTATTGGATTGCGAGCTGCTGTGTGCAAACACCGCATGGATCATTCTGACGGCGATATAGATCAGAACACACGCCGCAAACAGCTTGAACGAGCGAGGATCGGGAAGGAATCTGATGCGAATCATCGCGCCCAGGAATATCCCCGGAAGCGTGCCTATCACTATCAGCCAGGCCAGCGGCCAGACGATTCGCCCCTCGCGCCAGTAGCGCCACACACCGCTGGGAATAGCAACGATATTGAAAATCAGATTCGTGGGACTCACTGCGGGACCGGTGAATCCGAGAATGCTCACCTGATACGGCAACAGGATGAACGCGCCGGAAACGCCCCCGGTCGAGGTAACCAGGGATACTACAAACGCTACCAGCACGGGCAGCCACCAGTATGTTTCAACGCCGCTTATCGGAAACGTTACCATATATTAACTCCGGTATTCTGTCAGTATCCGGAATGTGGCGACAAATGTCACGGTTTTTCAGCAGGCCGACCACGTGTCCTGTTGTGGAAGCAGCGAACTCGGGGCCTGTCTTACCGTACAAAGAGTATGCAGGGCGATTTTGAGGGGATTACAACCGTCGTTCGCCGGTTTTGGTTCGCCGGTTTTTACTTGTCCCCGCACAGTGGAGTCTCTATATTACAAATAGAGGCATCTTCTGAAATATCTTACATTTTGAATAGAAAGGGTGGAGTATGCTCGTAAAGACTTTACTCGAAAACAAACCGAGAGAGATCATATCTGCCAAACCGTCGACGACTGTCGATCAGGCCATGGATCTTCTCATCCAGAACAACATTGGATGTCTCCCGGTTATTGACGACGACGGCCAGTTGGCGGGAATCGTCAGTGACAAAGACATTTTCAAGAAGATCCACAAGACCGGCGGCGACTATCACAGTCTGAAGGTGAAGGATGTGATGACGACCGAGCTGATTATTGGTCTCCCGGATGATGACATCTCGTATATTGCGGGTATCATGGACAAGAACTGGATTCGCCATGTGCCGATTGTCGAGGCCGAGGAAGTAGTCGGTCTGGTCTCTCTGAGGGATATTATCCGCAGCCAGACCAATAATACGGAGATAGAGAACCGCTATCTCAATATGTATATGGACATGCTGCACCGTCGCGACAAATCCGGCGACGCGTAGTTCTGCATCGGACTCAGAAATACAGGGACGGCGGAAACGTCGTCCCTTTTTCTTTGTCACCAACGGCGTCCGGCCTTGTCTTTTATGTGCGTGTAGACCGAATCGCTGCCGTCAGGCTCATCGAGGGATGAGAAATCGAAATCATCTCCGTCGTCTTCGTCGTCATCAGCGTCGTTGGATGCGTCGACCGTCAATCCTTCGATTTCCTTGGACAACTCGGCTATCTCAAGGTTACCCTCCATGATCTGCTTGAGCGCCGCGAGGGCATCGGCCGGGATGGCGTTGGTGGACGTGTCGGCTATGTCACAATTGATGGCAGCAATCCACACCTGCATGGAGGCGGCGATCTTGTGAATATTCTTCGCAAGACTCGCAGCACTGGCCCGAGACGACTTCATCGAATTCAAAGCGAGGCTGTCGGGTTGCCCGCAATCTTCTTCTTCGACTATCTGTTTCTGAAGGCTTCTCAGTGCCTCATGTTGTTCGGAAAGCATCTGCTCCGTTTCCGAGGCGATGTCATCCGCCGAGCCGATGTTGATCTCCAGGAAAGCGGCTTCTTCGAGCGTTCTGCTGAAGGACTCACGATCTATCGCCTGAAGGACGTCGCCGGGGATACCCAGATGAGCGCGCAGCACCTCGCGGTCGAGCAAGGTGGTGGCATCAATCCCACGGTCGGACAATACGGGAAACTTGGAAATTAAGTGTGCCAGACAGACTATCCGACTGAGGAAATACTCCTCGTCTCCGTCATCCCGGATAGTGCACTCGTGGTGTCGTTCGACCGCTTCGCATATTGACTCCGGCAATTGCCACAATCTCAGCAGGTAGCTGCCGATCTCCGCGTGAGTGGCCCCCCAGGCTCCGATTTCCAGCGTGAGAAGCTCGGCTTCATCGTCGACACTGGCCAGCATGTTTTCCGCCTGATCTGGCAATGTCTGCTCAAGGATCAACAGTCCAATATCATGCAACAGGCCGGCCACGAATGCCTGCTCGGCCTGTTCGGGCGCAACTCGTTCGGCAATCATCCGCGACGTGATCGCGACTTCCAGTGAATGACGCCAGTACCGGACATGGTAAGGCGAGGACCGCCAGTCATCGTTCATTTTGTACACGGAGTGGGAAAGTGCCAGCGAAACCACCTGCTGCATGCCCATGGTCATGACCGCCTGCGTTATCGATCCGATCTGATGGCCACAGCCATAGAACGGGGAGTTGACGATCCGCAGTACGGATGAGGTTAATGCCGGGTCTATTCTGATTACCCGCGCCAGTTCCGTGGCGGAAGAGTTCTCGTCACGTACGACCCGAAGCACCTCGACGATTGTCTGGGGTAGGGTAGAGAGTTGTCGGTTCTCGCTGAGAAGCTTACTTACAAATGCAGAATCCATTGGCTTTCCCTTCTATATCAGTGTTTCGGGGAGATGAGAGGCCAACTTTAGGTTCTGCTATGACTAAAAAACGCACAGATGGCGCGGGCAAAGGGGCACCTGTGCGTTTTGATTCTAACTGCTTGTTGTCGAGACGATTACTGCTTGTCGAGAATCTTGTTCCAAGCCTCGATACGATCCTTTGTTTTCTCGAACAATTCGGTCGGGTCATCCACGACGACCACTTTTTCGATCCTGTCATTGCCAGCGATCTTGTTGACCACTGTCTGATCCTCGGTCGCTAAGACTTCGCCAAAGACCGTATGTTTGCCGTCGAGCCAATCGGTCGGGACATGCGTAATGAAGAACTGGCTGCCGTTGGAGTTCGGGCCAGCGTTGGCCATGGAGAGTCTTCCCGGGCCGTCATGCCTCAATTCCGGCGTACACTCGTCCTCGAAATTGTAGCCGGGACCGCCGGTGCCGTTACCGAGAGGACAGCCGCCCTGGATCATGAAATTGTCGATCACGCGGTGAAACGTGAGACCGTCGTAGTACCCACGCTTGGCGAGGTTCACGAAATTCGCGACTGTTACGGGAGCCTTGTCGGCGAACAGCCTGAGATTGATATCACCCTTGTTCGTCGTAATTGTCACTTTCATAGTCTCTGCCTCCTTCTAGATCGGACAAGCCGAAGTAATAGATTTCACTGACGGGAGTATATCAAAGACCGATTGCGTGCGCAATCCCGAAATCAGCGAGAGTCGTCACCGCGTCTGGAGTTCAACGTGATGAATTTCCAGAGTTTCAGAGCCGGTGCCGATGATCCGGAGATCACCAGCGCCAGGAAAATCAATGCGCCGCCAGCCGCGCGATGGGTCACAAACTTCTCGCCGCCCAGCGTCCAGGCAAACATCGCCGCGAATACCGGTTCGAGCGCGAATATCAGCGACACCTTCAAAGGAGCAGTAATTCTTTGTGCCACCATCTGTATTACAAAGGCGGACAGGGTCGGCAGCAGGGCCAGAAAGATGACCGTCCTCCCCGCTCCCGCCGATTCGATCGCGAACGGCAATCCCATCACGAGACCGGTCACCAGGCTGAACAAACCCACGAGCAGAAACTGCTGGGTGCATATCGTGTACGGATCGATTCCGCTCCTGACGTACTTGTCGGCGTACAGCACGTGAAGCGCGTAGGTCATTGCCGCAATCAGCGTGAGAGAGTCGCCAACGTTTATGTCCTGCAATCCTCCGGTGAGTATCCACAGCCCTCCCAGCGAGACTATCGACGCGACAACTTCCGCCACGGTTGGTTTGCGCCTGAAGATAGTCAGCATGAAGATCGGCACAAACGCGACAAACAGACCGGTGATGAATCCCGAATTCGAGGCGGTAGTGTATTTGAGTCCGATAGTCTGCGGAATGTACAGCAGCCAGAGAATCACTGCAAGTACCGTAGCCTGTCCCAGGCCTTTGAAGATAGGGCGGCCAGAGATTCTCAAGTATGCCAACAGGATGAGTCCGGCCATCAGGAAGCGATAGCCGACCAGTATGACGGGATCTATATCGTTCAGGGCATCCTTAACGATGAAGAATGTCGAGCCCCATATCGCGGCAGAATAAAACAGCCCGAGGTCGGCGAAAACCCGTTTGTGTGTTGGAACCGGCGTCGTCATGTGACTGTCAGTAAGGTGATTTGCGCGCGAAATGTCAAAGAGTATCTATCGGCGGGATGGTTGAATCCGAGCTTGTCGAAATATGCCTCTACTGCTGCTCGTCACTCATCTGCTGTAACTTCTTCGCCTTGCGCGTGCCCATGTACATTTCGTACTTGAGCAGCCGGCATTCAATCGCACCGTTGACCAGCTTGATCTTACGCGACGTCCTCAGTCCCACATGCTTGGCGGCTTCAAGGTTGCCCGTGAAAACAAAGGCGTCGTAGCCGGTGAATTTCTTCTTGAGGGTGTCGCCGATGCTACTATACAGGCTTTTGATATCTTCTACCTGGATGCGCTCGCCGTACGGAGGATTGATTACCAACACGCCCGGCGGCGGGGGCGGGTCAGATTCATCGAAGGGATGATCGGCGAACGTCACGTCGTCGGCCACTCCGGCCCTTCTGGCATTACTCTGGGCGTCGGCAACCTGGTGCCGGTTTTTGTCGGAGCCGAACAATCCGAACGGCAGGTTGGGCAGCGCGGCTTGTTCTGCCTCCTTCCGGACGGTCTCAAAAAGCTCCGGCGCGTAATCGCTCCAATTTTGGAAACCGAATTTCTTCTTGAGCAGCCCTGGTGCCATACGACGTGCCATCATAGCGGCTTCAATCACGAAGGTGCCGGATCCGCACATGATATCAACCAGTGGCACGGACATATTCCAGCCGGTGAGCGTCAAGATTCCCGCCGCCAGAACTTCGTTCACGGGGGCTTTGCCGCCTTCGGTGCGATAGCCCCGACGATGCAGGCCGTCGCCAGAGGAATCCAACGACAAGGTCGCCCGGTTCTGGTGGATGTGCAGATTCAGTCTGAGATCCGGGTTGTCTACATCAACCGAAGGACGTCGTCCTGTCCGATTGCGGATCTGGTCGACAATGGCATCCTTGGCCCGCTGTGCCACATAGTGCGTGTGGTTAAACCCGGAATGGCTCACCACGCTGTCGATTGCCAGAGTCGAGTCCGCATCAAGGTAGTTGCACCACTTGATTCGCGACATCTCTTTGTACAATTGATCGCCGTTGGCTGCATGGAACCTTGCGATTGGCTTGAGAATTCGCGTCGTCAACCGGCACCAGAGATTGGCCTTGTACATGAGGCGTTTGCCGCCCTCGAATTCCACCGCGCGAATCATAGGGTGCACGCCGCTGGCCCCCAGTGACTTCAATTCTGTCGCCAGGAGGTCTTCAAGACCGTACAGTGTCTTGGCGATGTATTTTTCTGAACTTGTCGTCTTATCCACGAACCTTACCTTCATACAAATCAAAAATCTCTGCCAGAGTAACCCGCACGTTGACAAACATGTCAAGTTGCATCGCTTCTTCCACTAAAAACCAGCCGATTTCGTGCGCGCCGTCTCTCTCCAACACTGCTTTCTGTATCGGCACTTCGACTACGTACACCATGTCCAGATGGACGTGGGCAGGTTTGTCTTTGTGTGCCGGAATCTGCTCCTCAAGGAAATACTCCGGGAGCGGCAGCATAGTTGCCCTTCCATCAAGTTGTACGGGCTTCGGGAGAAAGGGCGCTATGTCGATACCAGTTTCCTCAATCGTCTCGCGAATCACCGTCTGGCAAGGGTTTTCGTCCGGATTCTGGTGCCCTCCGGGTGGCTGCCACTTGTTCAGCGTTTTGTGATGTAGCAGCAACACTCGACGCGGCTCCTCGCGGGAAATCAGAAATGCTGTAGCAGTATGTTGTTTCAACGGTCTCTCTGGCATCTTTTCGTTTCTTCAGGCTGTCTCAAGCCGCTAATCATCAAGAGAACGCGAATGTAATGGATTTTCCCGAAAACACAAGACAATTGCCGGCAAGGTTGCCTTCATCTCGCCGGGGACTTGAGACAGTCTACTGTAAATTCTTGACATCTTGCCGTCTCATACTGTACTATGCTGAACCCAGGGACAGGCACTGCAGAAGAATAGAAGACAACAGTAACTCGCTTTTGGTCCGAAGCATCAGAGGAAGAGCCTCCATTTGGCTACACAACCTGACGTTCTTTATGAATATGTCGATTCCGCCTCAGCTCTGGCGACACTCTGTGATTGCCTCGTAACAGCAGACCGAATCGCTCTCGACACGGAGGCCGACAGCCTTCATCATTACCATGAGAAGGTTTGTCTGATCCAGCTAACGGTGTCGGGTGATCACTATATTGTCGATCCGCTGGTTGATCTTGATCTCAGCACCTTCCTTGGGATTCTCTCCGAAAAACCGTTGATTTTCCATTCAGCCGAGTATGATCTTCGAATGTTGCGTCAGTCTTTTGGATTTGAAGCCCACCGAGAGGTATTCGATACTCTGCTTGCCGCTCAACTACTTGGCTGTGAACAGATTGGCCTCGTGGCAATGGCAGGCCAGTTTCTTGATGTCGCCCTGACCAAACAAGGGCAAAAGTCTGATTGGTCGCGGCGTCCGCTCACTCCATCGCAACTCAGCTATGCCTGCGATGATACCCGGTATCTTCCGTCGCTGGCCGACACGCTGGCGGCAAAGTTGGAGAAACTTGGGCGAACCGAATGGCACCGGGAGTCTTGTGCGCGGCAGGTTGCCGTTACGGCGGTTGCGAACCACCGGGACGAAGACCGGGCCTGGCGAGTCAAGGGAGTGCGCTATCTCAAGCCACGGCAGATGGCCTTCGTACGGGAGATATGGAAATGGCGTGAGTCTGAAGCCAGCCGGGCTGACATACCGGCCTTCAAGATTATGCTCAACAGCCTCATACTCGAACTCGCTGTCTGGTGCGAGGCCAACGGCCATCGTCTCCGCCATGCCGGTCCGGATCTGCCTCCCCACTGCAACGGGCGACGGCTCCGCGAGCTTGAAAGCGCGATTGATCAGGCCAAACAGTTGCCACCAGAAGACTGGCCGCAGCATATTCGTGGCCGTTACAACGGTCCCCCCGGACCGGGGTTTGATCAACTTCGAGACGAGTGCGCGCGTATTGCCAACGAACTGCAGATTGATCAGGGTGTGCTTGCCCCGAGAGCGACGCTTGAGGCGATTGTGAAAAGCAAGCCACGAACTATAGATGAAATCATGGAAGCCGGTCCGCTCATGCGCTGGCAGGCGGGATTGCTGGAATCCTCGATAAATCGTCTCTGGGCGGAATTGGAATCGTAATCGGATTGGTAGGTCGAAATTCCTGCAGTTTCGACAACTCTCAGACATTCCCCAGCGAAAGAAACACCCCCCTGAATCCCCTCTCAAGAGGGGACTTCTCTCACGCCTTTCGGCGCGAGTCATGTGTGCGGCACACGATAGTGTACTCGATGAATTTCCGGATAACGATGTGACGTTAGGCGGTGGCAGACTGTGGTCTGCCATCGCCCACGAAAACGAAATGACTTTGTACCGTGGTAGACACCGCCGGTGCTACTTCTTCAACAGCGTAATCATCTTATCAACCTGGTACCCCGATTTCTCAGCCGCCGCGGTGATCAGCTTAATCCGTCGACGCGCCAGCGCCATTGTATCATGTCCCGGGATGCCGCGCGAATGCAAACGGACTTCCATTATCAACGCCAGTGCCTCAAGCATTCTCTCAAGTTGCTCTTTGTTGAGATAGTCAATCTCCCTGTGGCGGTTGATCTGGAGATACTGCGAGCCGAGCGGATCCTCAAGAATGCTTGTCAAACTCTCTGCAAGGGTCAGTTTCGACGACGGGTCAAAGAAATTGTCGTGCGCCACGCCGACCGATACCAGCAGGGCATCAAACCAACCCGCCGCATTATCGCCGCTGAACTCAGAGTAGGCCTGGGCCATGCTCTTGCGCAACAGCCAGTCTTCGAGGCGGTGTCTGGCGAGAAGTCTCGGACTTGGCCCACCCGATTCATCGACATGTTTTGCGTCGTTTTCTGTGATGCCTACTCGACCAATGTGCCGTGAGGCAATCCATCCAGCCAGCACATGATGCAGAGATCGTTCGTTGCTGTCTTTCTTGACCTCAAATTCGGTTTCTTTCAGGGCGCTCAATTCGTCGTGAATCTCCTTCATGACCTCTTCTGTGTCCTGACCGTTGCCGGCGAACTCGTCGATTTTCCCGAGCAGGGAAGCTATGGATTTCTCGAACTGCTTGTGTGCTTTGCCGTTATTCGACGCCAGATTGCGTAGCACCTCCGCGTTTACGGTTTCGCGGAACGGCGTCAGAACCGGCTCAAATCGCATCTCTCGATAAGCCTCGTCAAGGTTCGGGACGCCCCTTCCGTTGAGTCGCCAGCATAGCTCACCCCAGGAACCGTCGAAGTCGAATATCTCACGGAAATCCATGAAGGCGTGATACTGGTAGCCTCCGAGTTCGGCGAAGAGGCCATCGTCCGCTATCTGTTGACCGCCTCTGATAAACTCAAGGCCAGCATGATGATCGCTGAATTTGTAAAAATGTCCGCAAGAAGTGTTCAGTCCCAGAGCTTCGGCCAACGTTCTTGTCACGATGAACTCGTCTTCATCCGAGGCAACATTAATGGGTGTCGAAGTGTGAATCTGCCCGCGTGTTGTTTCATAGGCGTTGTTGAAAAGTATCACCGCTCGTTGATCGCCGCATCGGTTGGTGTAGGCGTACACGTTTTCATCCACCCAGCCATCGGGGGTCATGAAGTCGAAAAAGGCAAAGTTTTCTGCTCCGGAGAACAGCTCACGGCGGCGCATCAGGGGGAAAATCTCCCGCTCGTGGCGAGTGACAAGACCTTCGTTAGTCTGTTCGTCCCAATACGCCTTGCGATACTCCATGCCGTATTTCTCAGTCAGCCCCTCGATCTGCCCGTGACCGAACATCGGCAGCCCCGGCATGGTGACCATGAGCATTGCCACACCAAAATACTTGTCACCGTCGCCAAACTGCGCAATAGCGGTGTCCTCGTCCGGGTTGTTCATGAAATTGACGAACCGCTTGAGGACTTCCGGGCTGAACCGGAGGACGTTCTTGATCGTCAAGCGATACTTGCAGTTGTCTTCCATCTTCAGCATGTTCATGAAGGCGCTATTGTACACGCGGTGCATGCCGAGGGTGCGAACGAAATATCCCTCCATCAGCCAGAAGGCTTCCGCCAGAAGCAGTGTGTCGGGCACTTCGGCTGCCACCCGGTCGACCACGTTGCGCCAGAACTCAGCCGGGAAGGCCTCGTCGAACTGCGCCCTGGTCATCGAGTGCTCAGCCCGTGAGGGAATAGCGCCGGCATCGCCGGGTTTCGGGAACCAGAGTCGTTGGTAATGCTTCTTGGCGAGCGTCATGGCGGCATCGAACCGGATGATCGGGAACTTGCGGGCGACGTGCAGGATCGTCTGGATCACCGCCTCGCGCACTTCCGACATCATGAAATTCAATTGAGCGGTGTCGTTCCACGGCATGCTGGTACCGTCGTTGCCGTGATAAATGTACTTTACATCGCCGGTATGCTTGTCGATCCGTTTGAACACAACCGCTGCGTCGCGATGCTCCCAGTACCCGTCCTCGATCTGAAGCACCACTCGATCATCCCAGGACAGGTCTTCGCCGGTGAACGCATAGTTCGGGAAGGGAGGATGATCGTCCTGAACAAACCAGTTCGGGTGTTCGATGACCCAGCGCGAGTAAATGCCCATGTGGTTCGGCACCATGTCCGAGGCCAAACGTATTCCCCGATCCCAGGCGCGGGCGCGAAGGTTCTGGTAGGCTTCTTCACCGCCGAGTTCCGCTGCGATATCGTAATCGTAGAGCGAATACGCCGAGGCTGCCGCCTCGGGATTGCCCATCATCTTCTTGATCTTCTCTGAGGCTGCTGATCGTTCCCACAGGCCGATCAACCACAGTCCGGTGAACCCCCAGCGAGCGAGGCGATCCAGTTCTTCGTCCGGCACATCGCTCAAAATGCGAATGTCCCGTTTGTATTTCTTTGAAAGCTGGTCGAGCCAAACGTATGCCGTCTTGGCGATGATCACGACGTTGGACATCCAGTCTGCGTCACGGGAAAACCGGGCCGGTTCGGGATAGCCGGCGTCGTCGACTTCGCGTGTGAATTCCATGACCAGATTCGGTCCACCGCCTAGTCCGCGGAGTTGCGTTTCCTCCTTGAGTATGTCCGATGCCAACGTCAGTCGCCGCACCAGCTCCAGGGGCAGGAAGGAGGCCCAGTGTTTGAGGATGAACCGCAACTGATCCTCGACTGAATCCGGGCATTCCCGCATCGGCAGGCGCATTGCCTCGAAAAGGGGAAGATTCAGCGGGTCGAAATCCGGCTGGTTTTTGTAAAAGCGCTCCAGGCCGCCGATCATCGAGCGATAGGGTGCGGCATCGCACAGGTCTCTATCGTGGAACAGGTCGCGGAACGGCTTAAAAGCCGGGTTCTCCATAGACAAGGACAGGAGAATCAACTCTGCTGTCACTTTGTCGAAATTCGAGATATCCTTCGAAGCAGCTTTCAGAAAATCTTTCTCCGGCACTTTCTCAAGCATCACCGGCAGCGGCGGGAAGAGATTGACAAATGCCGTCGGAGGACGATCCACCACTGACGTGCCAAGATGCGAGGCGACCTCGGCGACTCCGCGGCTCATTACGCCTGCGTTGTCGCGATGGTTGTAGACAACCAGGATGTAGCGCAGGACATCGACAATCACACCGACCGTCATCAGTTCGCCTGCCTGGATTAGCTCGCCGGGACGGAACTCCTTGAAACGTCGACGGTTGAACCTGTCGGCCAGTTTGCGGACAGCGTGGCCTTCCGAGGACGACCAGGTGGGCGCCAGAGACTCTATCAGCGGCTTGACTTCAAATAAGTCCCACGATCTGCGGGACAGCGGAAAACCGAACGGCAGATACGACCGTTGTGATGTGAGCAGGGCGGACTCATTCATAGAACTTTTTACCAACAAACATGGATATGACTACAGCCGGACTCTTAAACTCCTCGACCATCTGAAGGAGGTATTATACTAGGTTTAAAGGCAAAGCGCCACGGCGAATACAACGGTGGATGCGCGGCAAGGTTCCCTCCCGATTCACACCGCGAACCGAAGATGACGGGTGTGGCTGGTCCCGGTTATTGATGCAGGGCGTCGGCGAATTTGCCTATGGCCTTGTCGTCAATCATGATGTGCCGCAGAAGCCACTGGCTCAGCAGGGCGGCCATTTCCGAGATTCCCGTGGTTTCACCCTTTTCGTACTCTTCCCTGAGACGGGTGACCTGACGTTTCAAACCTTCGTGAGCGCGTAGCTGCAGGTCGAGACGATCATAGCCGATCTCCCGCATGAACCGCTCTTCATCCGTGAAATGATAATCGATGTGCTCTTCCAGAGAGTCGAGTGCTTGGACCATTGCCTCCCGTTTTGCACCCCGCCGGAAGGACTGATCGAACTCATTGACGATACCAATCAACTGCTTGTGCTGCACGTCGATTGATTCGATCCCGGTCTCGAGAGTCTATAGCCAAGTGATCTCTGCCATAAGATTTGCCCCGCGGGTTATCGGTATAACCCTGATTAATAGTCCAGCCCGCTCTTTTGTGTACATGTCGACACAAAGAGGAGAAGTTTGACCGGTAGGATTCTCGATTTGGGTACATGATCGTTCGGCGTACAGGAAGTCCGATAGCCGGAATGTCAGTGAGTTACGGGGATGCGGCCGGATTCGTCAAGCGGCTGTCCGTCTATGTTGCTACACTTCGACCATATGCTGTACATCTCGTTCTCGCGTGTGCGTGAGTTGATCACGAGATTGGCCTTGCCGCCGTCAATCATTTCTATGAAGCACTTCAGGATCATGGGATCAAATGAGGAGCCCGATTCCTGCTTCATGATATCCAGAGCCTTCTCTGTGTCAAACGCCTTACGGTAGACCCGGTCCGAGGTGAGTGCGTCGAACACGTCCGCCACACAGACAATTCTTGCACCGAGTGGGATGTCTTCACCTTTGAGGCCGAGAGGGTAGCCGGAACCGTCATACTTCTCGTGATGGTGCAGGACCAGCGGTTTGATTTCCCACGGGAATTCTTTGCCACGCAGGAGTTCCACGCCCATCTCGGGGTGCTTTTTGATTTGCACGAATTCTTCGTCGGTGAGCCGTCCGGCCTTTTTCAGTATCGAGTCGTCAACTTCGATTTTGCCGATATCGTGGAGCAGCGCGCCGGCGACGATCGTTTTGAGCACGTGACTCCGAAGCCCCAACTCGCGGGCGAGCAGGAGTGCGAGAGAGGCCACACGATCAGAGTGACCCTTGGTGTACTTATCCTTGTGATCCACCTCTTTGCCCATTGAGTCAAAGACTTCGAGGTACAAGGTTTCGATAGATTTGATGACCTTTTCGGTCTGCTCCCGTTTTCCTTCGGCTTTGAGGGAGGAATAGAGATGGTATGATGCCTCAAGATCGTTGAGCGCGTCGAAGTGTTTTCCCAGTATCCGCAGCAGGGTACCGCGTTCAAGAAGAACTTCGGCCTCAAGGAACCGGGCGCCGATTTCGCGACACAAATCGAACGCTTCGTTGAAATGGCTCACTGCCGTGTTGTGATCCTTTTCGTGCGTGGCGATCTTTCCGGCGATCATCTTAACCTCGATCAGGTGACCGTTAGTGAGGTTGGACCCGGTGAGGTGTTGTTCGGCCTTCTCACAGTGAGACTTGGCCTCGGAGAGCATCCGCTTCTTCAGATACAAATCCGCCAGATTGATATCGACAATGAGCGCCAGGGAGGCGTCGTTGATCTGATTGGCGATATCATAGGCGGACCGGAAATACGTGAACGCCTCGTCGTGCATTCCCTGCTCGTTGAAGGTAATCGC
The DNA here is from genome assembly GCA_963664195.1 of uncultured candidate division Zixibacteria bacterium. Classification (GTDB taxonomy): domain Bacteria; phylum Zixibacteria; class MSB-5A5; order GN15; family FEB-12. Next base: position 935,484 of record OY760907.1, on the reverse strand, counting down.
GACATTGTTCTTGGCATAGCCGCTTTTTCTGATTTCGTTCTCTGCGGCATAAATCTCCAATGACACCTGGTACTTGTCCAGAGCCTCTTCCCAATTGCCCTTCATGTTGAGGATCGCGCCAAGGTTGTTGACGAGATCAGCATACAGCAGACGGTCACCGAGTTGCTCAGCGATTTCAATCGCCTGCTGGTAGGTGTCTTCGGCCTCCTCGAATTCACCCAATTCAATATAGCTGACGCCCAGGTTGCGGAGTGCCTTGCACATGCCAGTGTTGTCCCTGAGCCTGCGATAGGCGCCGATTGCCCGCTGGTGATAGCCGAGCGCGCGCTCATGGTCGCCTTGTTTGCTCAGGAGTTGTCCGATTTGTGTGAAGGTCTCGGACTTGGCCTCAAGCTGGTTGGAATCCTGGCAAAACTTGAGGATACGCTGGTACTCGTTGATTGCCTCATCGAGCTTTCCGAGCTTCGTAAACGCCTTCCCCTTCTCCCGGTGTAATTCGACTCTCAGTTCCATGGAGAAATCCGGGAGTCCCTTGGAATCCCAGATTCTCTCGAGGTTACAGAGATATTCGATTGCGCGGTCGAAGTCGAACGACTGGCTGGCCTCCTTGGCCAGGGTCAACAGGTTGTCTATTGTCCTCGCCCAGTCCGTATCGGCGTTTGTGGCGCTCAGGTGGTGCATGCTGTCCTGTCTTTCCGGTCTGAGTAACTGCAGCAGGTGTTCGTTGCCTGTCTACAGTCTCCTATCGGCTCCTTTTTCCAGATGCTCCACCGCCTGAATAGAATCACGGAATCCCTTATCCATGTCAATCTGGCGATATTGCTGCGCAGCGGCGTTGAATTTCGCGATTGCCAGGCAGCGATTTCCAATCTGCTTGTACAGATGACCCTGCTCAAACAGGACATCAGCCTGGATGGCCGCCAACTTGTTCTCGACTGCCTGTTCATACGTGGTGTTCGCAAGTGCAAGCGCGGTGTTGAAATCGCCCATCAGTCGCAGGATCTTGCAGTCAATTACGTTGAGTTCAGTCTCGAGAGCTGCGGAGTTGAGACCCGGAAGGATCTTGCGGGCAGTATCGATCACTGACTTGGCCAGCATGGTTTCGTTCTGCTCCAGATAGCACTTGGAGATGTTCTGGTAGCATATTTCCACCAGGTGCAAGTCTCTTTCAGTCATAGCGATAGCGAGAGCTTCGTTGAGGCTGTTGATTGCCTCCGGGAACTCGCTTAGATCAATGTGGGTCAGACCGAGATTGAGCAGGACATAACCCTGGCGGAGGATGTTGCCGGCGCTTCGGAAGTCAGCCAAACAGAGCTTAAAGGTTTGGAGGGCCTCGCGATGTTCGCCGGTAGAGGAGTTGATTGCTGCCAGCGTGTTGAGGATCGTGGCGCGAAGCTCATAGTCTTTGATCGTTGATGCCCATTCGAGGGCGGTTTCGCAGAGGTTACCGGATTCGGCAAACTTGCCCTGCTGGAAGAACATGTTAGCCCGGTTGCGTGCACACTCGGAGGCTCCCCGGTAGTCCTCGTCTGAGAGGAACAGGCGCTGGGCTTCCAGGTAATGTGAGTCTGCTCTGTCCCAGTCGGACTGCATCATCAGGGCGCGCCCGGTCTCTTTGAGGACCTTCGCACGGATGTCGGTCAGCCGCTCAGCTTCGGGCGATTCCAGGGCAGACTGTAGTAGTTCCAAAGCTACCACCGTGTTTCCCTGCTTCAGCCAGCCTCGGGCCAGTTCCAACAGTGCGGGACCGTCTTTGATCTCTCGGCGGAAGTCAATCCCCGACCGTTCTGTAGTATCTATCTTCATGCTACTTAGTCACTTCTTTCTTAAGAGGTAAATCCGATTACTGTCTTAATTAGTCCGAAATCAGGCCGTAGGCGGAGAAATGGTACAGCTGTGCGGTGACGGTCTTGTTGACCCGATCAAGAGTACATACCATATCCTGCCACACGCCCGTGCTCTCATTCAAGTAACCTATGCGGATAGTCGATTCCTTGATACCGCTCAAATCGGCGTTGCGGTAGGACATAGTAACCGTGACCGGCTTGTCAAACTTGAGACCGTCGGTACCGAACTCATTGTAGAATATCTCATCGTCCGGTATCATAATGGAAAATACGGTATCCTGCGGTACTGCGCCGGCCGGGATATCAAGGACAACGTCGAGCAGGGTCAGTGTGCCGCCCTCACTGGCGGATATGACCTGTTCGGTATAAAGGTTGATCGGCGAGGCGGAAGCGGTTCCGACAGTTCGACCGACACGGCTCAAGACTTGCGGCTCAGCAGTCTGAGGGTCGTTGGCAATCGGGTTGTTAGAACAACCAACAACTGCCAGAAGAGCGAAGATCACGAGGGCGAAGGTCGCGGTGTTGAGCTTGAGCGAGTTGGTTCTGGTCATCAGGAAACTCCTTTGCGAGTATCTCAAATAGCATTATTGTCAGATCGACAGTGATTCCACTTGCAATCGCCGTGCCGTGCTTCTAGTCTCGCCGCAACGCTGTGTGACCGTTGGCCTTATCGGTCTCGACGAGTCGGACTGCGAATTGCCTCAAAATGGCTTAATGTCACGTCTCGAACCACCCCTGAGACGGTCCAGCGAATCCAATAGGTTGAGAGATAGCGAGTTACGGGAGAAAATCGGCAATTGGAACGATTTGTTCCGGCGTTACACCTGACGTCTGTCTTGTTCCAGTCCGGCGGCTGCGATGATGCGCCTCAGGCGCGGACGAGAGATGCCGAGGAATTTCGAAGCCTGCGACTTGTTCCAGTCGAACATGTTGAGAATCTGCTTCACGACATTTTGCTCGACTTCCTGAAGCGTGAGGCCCTGCGGCGGAATGTCTATCACCAATTGCTGGCGGTCGGCGGCACTGATACGGCTGTTGGTGAAAGCTGCCCCGATGTTGTTGACGCCAATTGTGCCGTCGCGGCTGAGCAACACGGCCCGTTCGAGGATATTGCACAACTCACGCACATTTCCGGGCCAGTGATAGCTTTTCAGTTGATTGGTTGCGGCTTCATCTACTACAATGTAGGGTTTGCCGTAGTTGGTCGAGTAATAGCTCAGGTAGTGCGTGATCAACTCGGGGATATCATCCGGTCTTTCGCAGAGCGGGGGAATTTCAAGCGTCAGAAGGTTGAGCCGGTAGAAAAGATCATCACGAAACGACCCGGCCTGGACGGCGGCTTCAAGATTGAGATTCGTGGCCGCGACCACTCGCACATTAATATCCTTGTCGGTGACGCTGCCCACCTTGCGGAGTTTCTTGTCCTCGACAACCTTCAGTAGTTTTGCCTGCGCCGAGGCTGAGAGGTTGCCCACCTCGTCAAGAAACAGCGTTCCGCCCTCGGCGTACTCGAACAGTCCCTGCTTCTCTTTTTTGGCGTCGGTGAAAGCGCCCTTGGCATGACCAAACAACTCGGTTTCAAACAGTTCATCGGGAATGGCAGAGCAGTTGACCTCGACCAGATTATGCCTGGCACGCGTTCCTGAATTGTGCAGGATCTTTGAAATAAGACTCTTGCCAGTGCCGGTGTCGCCCAGGACAAGAGCGCTGGGAAAATCGACCTCGGACAACAGACTGATGGTACTGCGAATTTCCCCAATCTGCTCCGACACTCCGATAAGGGCGTCGATTCCGTATCTCGATACTTCTTGTTGGTCGGAGGTAGCGGGGATTTTCTCTGCTTCCTTGAGGATAGCTTCCAGACGTTCCAGACACTCATCCGAGGTCAGCAGCTCTGAGACGCCCAGCCGGGCGACTTCGCGGGCCTGTTCTGTGGAAGTATCTGTCGATTTGCCAATAAGTTTGACCATCTGCCCGGCGGTCGAAATGGAGAGCAAAAACCCCGGATCGGCGAACGCCGGATCATCGAGATCGACAAACACCACGGACCTTTCGCCGTTGGATTCAAACATGTCTGGTGCGTCATGCCACAGGATATCATCTACGTGGCCCGGATAGGTATCGCGGATACGCCGACGTTGCTTCCTGTTGACTATATCACCGTAGAAAATCGCTTTTTCGGGCATAACAGTTCCTTATCGAGGTATATCGACAGGAACCGTCAAAGCTGTAGGTATAGCAGGGGGTTAGGGGGGGGCGGCTGGGATTCTGTTGTAGGGCGGGTCTGTCTTCGAACCCGCCACTCTCCGACTCGTCCCGCGTGGCCCAGGGGCTGTCCCGGACACAAGAGGTCTGCCGGTCTCTTCGGGTCGACTGTCGGAGGAATGTGATTGACATCACTCATTTGATCTGCTATCGACGACAACAGTGCGGGCGATTTGTGTATAGAACACTAAGCAGAGCGAATTGGGCGGCTGATTACCTTCTGCCCATGGCTTAGAAAGGAGAAGGCCTATGTGTCCAACGACAGGTGAAAAACCAGGCAAAGGCACGTACAAGTGCACCAAGTGCGGTACTACTGTGACCTTGGATGACACCGACGACAAGCTTCCGCCGTGCCCCAAGTGCAATGGCACCACCTACAGCAAAGTGTGAAGAGGACCCGTAGTACTGGGTATTTCACATCGTCATTGGAAAGCTCCTGCTAGCCGCAGGGGCTTTCTCCAGGGTCGAACCGAAACATCTGTATTGTCAAGTATTCCTTGTTAGGCAATTGCGAGCGAATCGCAATGTCCCCACTCTGAAGCAATCGTTCTGCTCTTGGTAACAGAGTGGATATCCCGTTATCTCTTGGGCGAGCACCTGATGAAATCGATTCCTGAACCGCCCAGAGTTGCCGGAGGGTGAATAATGTGAGAGATTACAGTCATGGCAAGAGCAAGCGGGTATTCACCGGAGGTCCGGGAACGGGCCGTACGTATGGTCGAGGAGCATCTTGGAGAGTATAGCTCTCAGTGATCGGCCATCCAGTCGATAGCACAGAAGATAGGTTGCTCCGCGGAGACTCTGAGGAAGTGGGTGGTTCGGGCTCAGCGAGATGCTGGTCGCCTTCCCGGGTTGACCACGTCGGAGCGTGAGCGGCTCAAGCAACTGGAGCGGGAGAATCGAGAGTTGAAGCGTGCGAATGAGATACTTCGCAAAGCTTCAGCTTTTTTTGCCCAGGCGGAGCTCGACCGCAAACCGAAGTGATGGTATCGTTCATCGCCTTCCACACAAACCCGTTGTCAGAATTCACCCTATTCGCTATATTCCCGTCCGGTATCAACTTGCACCGAAAGGACCTTCGTATGAATATCCGTCGCAGCCTCATCACCATTGCCGCCCTCGTCGCTATGTGCGCTACGTTCGCATTAGCCGATGACAAAGGCGCGGTAAGTACCGATATGCTCGCCAAATTCGAGGCCAACCTGGCCAAAGACAAAGACATCAATCGCGTCATCAATGCTGTCACCAACAACGATATTAAGAAGCTCTCGCTCAATCGCGAGTTGGTCGCCGGATTCGACAGCCGGTTCAACGTCAAGGTCGACGGTTCCAAAATCATCAACCAGAAAAGCAGCGGCCGATGCTGGATGTTCGCCGGGGCCAATTGCATTACTCCAAGGGTCATGAGCAAGCTCGACCTGTCGGATTTCGCGCTGTCCGAATCGTATCTGTCGTTCTGGGACAAGATCGAAAAGTCCAACATGTTTCTCGAGGAGATAATCCGGCTTCGCGACAAGCCTCTCGATGATCGCTCGATGATGAACATACTTGAGTATGCGGTTGGCGACGGCGGGTGGTGGAACTATTTCGAGGGATTGATTGCCAAGTACGGTATCGTGCCAGCCTCGGCTATGCCGGAAACAGAACAGTCCTCGAAGACTGGTCGACAAAACAGCCTGATCAACACGCTGTTGCGCAAGGGTGCCGCCGATATGAGGCGTCTCCATGCCGATGGTAAAAGCATCGATGACCTTCGTAAACTCAAATCCGAAATCCTCAGCGATGTCTACCGTCTGCTGGTCTGCAATTACGGTCATCCGCCGAAAGAGTTTGTCTTCCGTTATGAGGAGAAGATCGAGGCTGAGACCGCAGACTCAACTGCCGATTCAACCTCTGAGGCCGAAGAGCCTGAGGAAAAGAAAGTCCTGGTTGAGAAGAGCTACACGCCGATGGGGTTCTACAGCGAGTTCTACGGCGAGGAGATGCCGGAGTATGTGGCGCTCTGTCACAACCCGGCCAGGGAATTCGACAAGCTGTACGAGTTTGAGATCGGCCGTATACTCTTTGAGGGGTCGGACATGCAGCTGTTGAATATGCCGATTGAGAAGCTGAAGAAGTACACTTTCGAGTCGCTCCTTGACAGTCAGATTGTCTGGTTCGCGTGCGATGTCGGTGCGGATAATTTCAATGACTCCGGTATGTTTGCCATCAACATCTATGACTACAACGCTACGTTCGGGTTGGACTTCAATCTTACCAAGGAAGACCGGATCAATTACTGGGACATGTCTCCCAACCATGCCATGGCGATTACGGGTGCCGATACAACTTCGGCGGGTGTGCCGCGCAAATGGTTGGTGGAGAACTCCTGGGGCAGCAGCAAGGGCAACAACGGGTACTGGACGATGTACGATAATTGGTTCGACCAGAACGTGTTGCTTGTGATGATCGACAAGTCAAGACTCGACGAGGCCGACGCGAAGCTGTTTGATCAGAAGCCGGTTGTGATCAAAGACTGGCAGCCTTTCTTTGCGATGCTGCGCAATCTTCGGTAGCTGGCCTGAGACATTCGATAGACGGTAACCCGGCGGACCTTATGGTGCGTCGGGTCTTCTCTGTCTGTCGCATTGTTCGCCTCGTTTCAATCCCTCTCGCTCCGAGAGGCGTAACACCTGTATGGAAGAACAGAGGGCGGGGCAAGTACGTCCGCGAGCTTCCGGCCGCACTTCCGACCGACGAATCGGTGTGCTCGACGCTGTGGGGAATACACCGCTCCTGGACTTGAGCAGAATCGCCGGTCAGGTGCCGCCGGTGAAAATCTGCGGGAAAGCCGAATGGCTCAATCCGGGCGGTTCGGCGAAAGACCGATCTGTGCTAAACATCATTAAAGAAGGTGAGCGTTCAGGCAGCTTGAATCATGCCAGGATGATTCTCGATGCCGCCTCCGGTGACAGTGCAGTCGCCTACGCCGTGATCGGGGCCGCGGCGGGTTATCGAGTGAAGCTCGTGATGCCGGAGAATGTCGACAGCCGCCTTTTACAGGCAGTCAAAGCCTGCGGTGCAGAGGTGATTTTCACCGATCCGCTGGATGGTCTTGCGGGCGCCGTAGCCGAGGCTCGTCTGTTGTACCATTTGAGTCCACAGGCGTATTACTTAGCTGACCAGTATCGCAACCCTGCCAATTGGCGGGCACACTATAGAGGCACAGCCCTGGAGATCCTCAGGCAAACCAACCGCGAGGTGACGCACTTTGTGGCCGGACTCGGCACTGGCGGTACATTCATGGGCGTGGGGCACCGTCTGGCAGAAGAACTCAGCGACGTGCAACTAGTATCATATCATCTGGGCGAATCCGACCTTGAGACAAACGGCATCTATGATCCGAACCTGGCAGATCGGCATTATCAGATTTCGTGCGAGGAAGCCACGGCCATGGCACGGGAGCTTGCGCGGAACGAGGGGCTTCTGCTCGGGCTGAATTCCGCCGCGGCTGTGGTCTGTGCGCTGAGAGTGGCCCGCGAGATGACATCTGGTCTAATCGTGGTCATTCTCCCCGACAGCGCGATGACCTACTCAGGTCACGCGTTTTGGCAAAAAGACTGATTCATGTTTGCGCAGGCCGGACCTTTTGGGCTACTCCGGCTGTTGTCTTGATATCTGTTATCTCAATGCAATACTGAAAAGAAGGAGTCACCAATTGAGCAAGATCAAAGCATATGCGTGTACGGCGGCTGGCGGGGAGTTGGAGTTGTTTTCATACAAGGCGGGATCGTTGGGTGTCGATGACGTTGAGATCAAGGTAGAGTACTGCGGAATCTGTCATTCGGACCTCTCGATGATTGACAATAGCTGGCAGATGTCACAGTATCCGCTGGTTCCCGGACACGAGGTCATAGGGTTGGTCGAGAATCTCGGGGACAATGTGAAACACCTTACAGTGGGGCAGAGGGTCGGCCTTGGCTGGTCCTCGAAAAGCTGCGGCGTATGCAGCTCCTGCATGAGCGGAGACCACAATCTTTGCGGAAGCGGCGAGGGAACAATCGTCGGCCGCCACGGTGGTTTTGCCGACAAAGTCCGCTGCCACCATAACTGGGCGATTCCGCTTCCGGCCGGTCTGAAACCGGAAGGCGCCGGGCCGTTGTTCTGTGGCGGGGTCACGGTCTTCAATCCTATCGTGCAATTCGATGTCAAGCCGACCGATCGGGTTGGCGTGGTAGGGATCGGCGGGCTGGGGCACATGGCCATCCAGTTCCTCAACAAATGGGGCTGTCATGTAACGGCGTTTACGTCGTCGGAAAGCAAGGCAGATGAAGCTCGTGGTTTTGGCGCACATGCTGTTGTAAATTCACGTGATGAAAGCGAGTTGGGGAAGATTGCCGGTACGCTTGATTTCCTGCTGGTGACCGTCAACGTGCCGCTGAACTGGAACATGTATGTGAACGCGCTGAGAGCGAAGGGGAGACTTCACTTCGTCGGAGCTGTCATGGAGCCGGTGCCGGTGACCGTCTTCCCGTTACTGGTTGGCCAGCGTTCCATTTCGGCCTCACCGCTAGGAAGCCCCGCGACGACTGCGAGAATGCTGGAGTTCTGCGACCGACACGGCATCAAGCCGAAGATACAGATGTATCCGATGTCACGGGTGAACGACGCTCTGGCCGCGCTTCGTGCGGGCGAGGCTCGTTATCGCATCGTGTTGCAAAACGATTTCTAAACGTCCTCGTACAGAGTTACAAAAGAAGGGTCGGCATCTGTTTGGATGCCGACCTTTTTACGCAAATCAAACATCAGGGGAAAACCGTCATGCCAGTTCGCGGGGCTGAGCTTCCAAAACCGGCGCTTTGTTTTGGGACATTTGGCCCAGGACGGAATCCGGAAGCGCTCTCCTCAGATCGTCCAAGTTGTATTCAGCGTCCAGGAATTCCTCTGAGTCTTCGTAGGCCACATCACGCCGCCCGAAGAACGAGACAACCAACCCGGTGAAAAGCCCGGAAACCATCGCAACAGCGATTGTAATACCGATGCCGGTCAACTGCACGCCGGAGCTTACCGAAGTCACGACAAACACGGCCGCGATGCCGCCAAACAATCCGGGGAGTCCGTGCAAGTACATGACGCCGCACGTGTCGACCTTCTTAATGGTTCCCTGCAACCAGGGGAGTATCTTCGCGAATCCGAATACAGACAGCGCACCTGCCAGCAGGCCGATAATCATGGCGCTGGCGGGTGTGGCAAAGTCACAGGTTGAACCGATAGCCACACCACCGGCCAGCGAGGCATTGGCAATGTCGGCAATGAGGATTTTCCGTCGCAATGCGACCGAGGTCAGATAGGTTGCCAACGTTGCGCCGCAGAGAGCGATAATCACATTGATAACCGTTCTCGGAACATCGGCAGCCGGCACCAGCGCGCCGCAGAAACTTGGCCAGAATACCCACAGCACCATACTGCCGAGCATCGAAAACCGATCACTTGTCGCGTCGGCCTCAACCGGTGTGTCATATTCTCTCTTGGTCGTGAGGGTCATAATCAAGCCCAGCCCAAAGAGCGCGCCGAAGGCGTGGATGACAATTGAACCTCCGGTATCGGCGAATCCGCTTCCTTCAATCAGTCCAAGACCGCCGCCGAGCATGATCCATTCATTGAACATGTAGCACGGAATGAAAAGTAATCCAAGTATGATATACTGATACATTTTCAGCCGGCCCAGCACCGCACCGGCACAGATCAGCAACGATGCCGCCGCGAACTCGGCGAGAATGAGACCATCAATGCCGTGCTCCACATGACCCAGAACGCCGAAGCTGTTGATGCAGAGATAGAGCGGAATGGCGACCGATGTCAGCAGCAGCGTGGCGGTCAGTGCCGACCGTCCGTAACGTTTCACAAAGACCATCAGGAAGCCAAAGCCGACGAGCAACATGGCCATGATGTGGATGGAGCGAGTGTACTTTTGAACATCGACTATAGAGTCGACTGTCTCCGACGCAAAGCCGGTTTCTGGAAGAATTGCCAGGATCGCAGCAAGAAGTGCGATCGAAGGCAGCATGCGATGCTTCTTCAATTCAGTTTCTCCTGTCGTGCCGGAGTCCGCGAACACAGCCTTGTCACGTGTGTACGTCCGTTCGAAGCACTGATTGCTTGAAGGGGGGGCGTCACCTGCGCAGCGCGAATCCGGTTCATAATGTGCAACCACCGGGACCGGGGAGATCCCAGCGTTGGTTTGTGTAAGTCAGTGTCCCTATCGGGGGGATCATAACATTTTGTCTGCGGAAGTCAAGCGGGTAAACGATGTTCATGTACCCTGTCGATCGGTCAAGCACAGCAGGCGCATCTTGCAGCACGTCCGTTCCATAGGTGTTTTCGTGAAGTGATTGTGTGACAAGGACATGCAGGGGAAGGGGGTGATATTGGTCCGGATGCCGTTTTTTTAGGCGTTTGCGCATTTTGTCGAGTGGATGTATCTTTGCGTCATGTGACAGACCACCGCAGGTCGGTACTCAGTCCGGCGAGGAATGAACGGGATGGCGGACACGTCAGAAACAGAACAACAGATTCGGAGCTATCAACGGCAACTTCGCCGTCTGGCATCGGAGCTGTCGCTGGCCGAGGCGCGGGAACGTCGAGAGATTGCCTCGGACCTGCATGACCATATCGGACAGGCGCTGGCGTATGTATCGCAGAAAGTAAGCAGACTGCAGGGCAACGCGGTGTTCTCCGGTATGGAGGAGGATTTCTCCGAGATATTGTCGATTCTGAGGCAGACCATCACGTATACCCGCAATCTAACCGTCGAGATCAGTCCCCCGGTGTTGTACGAATTGGGTCTTCCCGCGGCGCTTGACTGGTTGGCTGAGCGCACGAGCAATCGTCATGACATCCAGGTCGGGTCATCCGAGTCCGGGACATTCCGGGAGCTTTCGGAGGAAATCAGCGTGTTCTTCTTCAAGGCCGTTCAGGAGTTGGTTACGAATGCGGTGAAACATGCCTCGGCTACTCGCATCAAGATTCACACTATTTGGAAAGAGGATGGTTTGGAGGTATCTGTTACTGACAACGGTCAGGGTTTTGATACGACCTCGTATGAGGCAAGATTGACTGATGCCAACTGTTTTGGGTTATTTAGCATCCGTGAACGGCTATCCTATCTTGGAGGTGACATCACTGTAGAATCTACGCCGGGTAAAGGTGTTCGTGTGGCCATGTCAACCGCGTACAACCTGCATCCTGAGGTCGACAATGATTAGGATACTTGTTGCCGATGATCATCAACTGCTGGTCGACGGCCTCCGGTCCCTGCTTGATCAGCAACCGAAGTTGGATGTTGTTGCTGTAGCAGGGAATGGTTTCGAGGCCACCGAACTTGCCCTGAAGCATAAGCCGGATATCATTCTTCTGGACATCTCCATGCCCCGGTTGAACGGCATTGACGCCGGTCGCCGGATTCTTCGCGATCTTCCTGACACGAAAATCATCATGCTTTCCATGCACGACGATCGAAGATTCATCAAAGAATCGCTCCGCATCGGCGCACGAGGCTACCTCCTGAAAGAGTCCGCCGCTGCCGAAGTTGTCGAGGCGATACGGGCCGTGCAGGAGGGGGAGTTCTTTTTCAGCATGTCGGTGCGAGATCAGGTTCTCCGGGACTACGTCAATTGGATCCGAGATGACCGGGGCGTTTCAGACTCTCCGCTTACCGGACGTGAGCGCGAGGTCCTCCAGATTCTTGCAGAGGGCCGGTCCACCAAAGACGCCGCGGATATGCTGAAGATCAGCGTGAAAACGGTCGAAAGCCACCGCAAGCAAATCATGGATAAACTCGACCTTCACAGCATTGCCGAATTGACCAAGTACGCTATCCGCGAGGGCCTTACTCCGCTCGATTGAACGTAACCTGCTCGGTTTGGTGCGTTCTCCTGTTAATCCTGAGTAAGGTATTTAGCAGGGCACATTCAGGGATTCCCCTATTTTCGTATTTGCCGCGACAAAGCATACTGTTTCCACCTGAAGAAGGAGGAACAACATGTTTGATACGGGCAATACTGGATTTATGCTCGTGGCCACGAGTCTCGTAATGTTAATGACTCCCGGCCTGGCATTTTTCTACGGTGGATTGGTAGGACGCAAGAACGTTCTCTCCATCATGATCCAAAGTTTCGTCTCTATGGGGGTTACTACAATTCTGTGGTATGCCATAGGTTTTTCACTCTGTTTCAGCGGCGGTGAAGGTGGCATTATCGGAAACCTTGATATGGCTTTTCTCAACGGTGTAGATCTCATGACGCCGTTCGGCGACGGTCAGATTCCGATGTTCGTGTTTTTCGCTTACCAGATGATGTTTGCGATTATCACCCCGGCGCTGATTACCGGAGCCTTCTCGAATCGTGTGCGGTTCCCGGCTTACCTGTTATTCCTCGTCGCTTGGCTTGTCCTCGTGTATTTCCCATTTGTCCATATGATCTGGGGCGGCGGTCTTCTGGCCGAGTGGGGCGTACTGGACTTCGCAGGAGGTATCGCCGTACACAACATCGCCGGTATGGCGGCTCTTGCCTCAGTGCTCTTCGTTGGTCGACGGCGTGTGGCCGAAACGGGACCTCACAGTATTCCGCTGGTAGCATTGGGAACCGGTCTTCTCTGGTTTGGCTGGTACGGTTTCAATGCCGGCAGTGAACTTCAGGTCGATTCAGTTACCGCGTTGGCTTTTGTCAACACAGACATAGCCGCATCATTCGCTGCCATTTCCTGGTTGCTGCTCGAATGGGTTCTCTCCAAGAAGCCGAGGTTTGTCGGTTTGCTGACCGGTGCCGTTGCGGGACTGGCCACTATCACGCCGGCGGCAGCATTTGTTTCCCCGGGTTCGGCTGCGATTATCGGCGTCTGTGCCGGTCTGGTGTGCTACGGGGCCGTCAGCCTGAAAAACAAGTGGGGTTGGGACGATGCCCTTGACGTCTGGGGTGTTCACGGAGTCGGCGGCGCATTGGGAATCATCATGCTAGGCTTGCTGGGAAGCACCCTGGTGAACCCGGCCGGTGCCAACGGTCTCTTCTTCGGCGGGTCTGACTTCTTCATCAAAGAGCTTGTCGCTATCCTGGTATCCTCAGTGTATGCATTTGCCTTCACTTACGGCATGTTGTGGATTATCAACAAGATAACCACTGTCAAAACATCCGAGGACGAGGAATCGACACTCGATGAATCTCTCCACGGCGAGCAGGCTTACGTTAACTGATTGACTGAAAAAGGAGATTTCACATGCTGTCGAAAAACACCGCTTTGAAGACGTTGCTGTTGGTCATACTGATCACCGGCCTGTCGGCTACGGCATTTGCTCAGGAGAGCATCAGCGTGAACACGGGAGTTGATTTGTACAACCGTTATGTGTGGCGTGGCGGCGACATTGCCAACACTCCGTCGATCCAGCCGTTCCTTTCAGTCAGCTATGCCGGTCTTGAGTTGGGTACCTGGGGAGCGTACACGCTCTCCAACGAGCAATCCGATTGCGACGAGATCGACTTCTGGCTCAGCTACACCCGCGAATTGGAGAGCGGCGTGGCGTTTTCAGCAATGATTACGGATTACTACTATCCGAACGCCGGTTTGAAGTTTTCCAATTTCGACGGCGACGGAGACTCGACTCTGGTCATGGTGATCGACGATGAAGCGGGCACGGCGGATAGCTCATACTTCTACGGCGGCGCCCACACACTGGAAATCGGCCTGTCGATTACCGGACCGTCAAGCTTTCCGGTGACGCTGTCGGGATATTTCAACGTGCACAACGATGCCGGAAACAACGCGTACTTCCAACTGGACTACCCGGTCATGGTGAATGAATACGAGCTTGGTTTCTTCTGCGGCGTGACCCCCGGAAGCGAGGACAACCCGGGCTACTACGGTGCCGATGAGTTTGCTTTCATCAACCTGGGCGTAACTGCCTCGCGCGACATTCAGGTATCGGAGACACTCAATCTGCCGCTTACGGTTTCGTTTGTCATCAACCCCGAGTCTGAGATGTCTCACTTGCTGGTGGGACTGAGTTTCTGATGAAAACGCCCTGAGAGACAGTCCCTATGGAAGGGTCATAGGCATGCGATGCGATCCTTCCCTCTCAGCAGCGACAAGGCCACCCTGCAATGGGGTGGCCTTTCTTATTAGGTCGCTGTCGTATATGCGGTCACTTGCCGGAGGCGGAAGCCTTGGTAGCCTTGGTGCAACTGCTCGTGCATCCCTTGGCGGCGCACGATGATGCCTTCACCGTACCTGCAGACTTGGCACCGACCTTGGCGCGGCAATCCTTGCAGGCCTTGCAGGTACATTTGCTGCAATCCATTTTGCCGTCAGCTGTCACCTTGCAGGCACAACCCTTACAGTCTTCTGCGCATTCCTTGGTACACTTCTGCGCGCAGGTCTCTTTGCAGGCAGCAGAGCAGGCCTGACCGGCCTTTGTGGCATCCTTGGCCGAGATGGCTTTGGTATCGGATGCCTTCGCTTTTTCCGTCGACGGACACTTGCCCTTGCAGAGCGGGGAACAGCTCGAGCCTCCGGCCAGAGCCACGTTGCTGAATGCGAACATGAGGACCAGGGCACACGTCAATATGCTAAGAATATGATGCCTTTTCACACCCATTCTCCTTTGTTAGGATCAATGTTACTGTTTTGAAATTGCGCTACGGTTCGAGCCGTGCAAACGCAGGCCCGTGCACGTATCAGATCAGTAACACCGTGGAGGCGATTGCGGGATGAACTCCTCTGGCGGGAATGATCTTCCCTTGAACGTCTATTGATTGAGACAATAGGTCGTCGAATGCAAACGTCGATGCAGGAGGCTCGGCCGTCGGAGTTGATAACTCAAAGACGACCCCTTCGGTCTGTCGACGGACCAAAATCAGAGTGCAGCAACGCTCGATTGGCGTGCACTTCAGGTCCTGACCGCACGAAGTTTTGGCTTTGTGTGAACAGGGCAACTCGGGTCGGTCCGCCACGGTGCAGCAAAGCGGCTGCGAGATATACGTGAAAAAGGGGACCGGCTCCGGCACCACCATGCATCCACCGCACGGTGATGTTACTACCGGGCACGGGTCCGGAATGCCTATCCAACAATCCAGGTTGGCGGCAAACGACGCGTACAACTGCAGAAGTATTGATGTAACTGCTACTATTCGTATCACGGACAGACCTTTATCATCCAACCTGTTTACCCCCGACACTCTCGGGAGTTCCAAGTCCCTATATATAACAAATGTTGTCCGATTGGCCTAGCGATAATTGCGAACAACCCTGCCCGGTTTACGTCTGGTGAGGAATGTAGTATTATGTTTGCACTGGCAACGCATACACGAAAGGACCCCGATGGACCCCCGAAGCCAAACGCTGTATGACAATCACAACGAGTCGATCCTCGGCAAAGTAAGCGCTCTTTTCAGTATCGATATCGAAAAGCTCAAGTTGCTGGGCGGATTCGAAAGCCTCGTGTTCGAGTTCGAGAAGGACACGCGTTGCTACATTCTGAAACTCACGCACTCGCTGCACCGGACTCCGGATCAGGTGACGGGGGAACTCGAATGGGTGGACTACCTGTCCAAAAACGGCGTGTCGGTTTGTGCGGTGATTCCTTCGGCGAACGGCAACCTGCTGGAAGTGATCGAGGTAGAGGATTCGTATTTCATAGTGTACGTCTTCGAAAAGGCCCCGGGCGACACCCGGCGGATATCTGATTGGGATGACAACGGCATCAGAGGCTGGGGGCGCATCGTAGGAAAAATGCACGCTCTGACGAAAGACTACCGCCCCGGCAGCGAGGCGACGACCCGCAGCCACTGGTACGACGAGTCGTTCAGACATTTGGATTGCGTTCCCGAGGACCAGACCAAAGCAAAGGCGGCGATGATCGCGCTGGAGACAAAACTCAAGCAGCTTCCGATTGATAGCGACAGCTACGGGTTGGTCCACAGCGACCTTCACCACGGCAACCTGATTGTCGACGACGGGTCGCTGGTGGCGATTGATTTCGATGACTGCAATTACAACTGGTTTGCGTACGATCTCGCGATGCCGTTTTTCTATGCCATTCGGGACACTTCGCTCGGCGACGACCCCGCATCGGCTCAAAGGTACTGGGATTTGCTGAAAGAGGGATACGCGCAGGAGTACAGCCTGGATCCGGTTTGGTTTGAGTACGTGCCGGACTTTTTGAAACTTCGCGAGGCGGAGTTGTACGTAGTGCTGTACATGGCGGACGCAATCGACGACGGCGACTGGGTGCGGGCGTTCATGAAAGACCGCACAGAACGAATCGCCAACGGCACCCCGGTAATCGAGGGCGTGAAGTTTGTGTAGTCCGTTCCTGTAGGGCGGATCCGTCTTCGAATCCGCCATCTGTGTCTGATGCATCGAACCTGACACATTATCCTCTTTTCTCCACTTTTTCCGCAAGTCCCCTTGCCACATAGACCGATGTATCGTATATTATCGACGGGGAATCTCGGCACGCCACGCGTGCCACCCATTCAGCGATTGATATGACAGCGGGGATGAGGAGAACCAATGTTGATGTGACTGTGCGCGTGGCCGTATGTCACCTTGGAGCGGCAAGATGAGAATAGCGAGAATCAGAATCGAGAATTTCCGGTCCTTTGAGATACTCGACATAGCCCTCCCCAGGATTTGCGCTTTGGTGGGGGCGAACAACTCAGGCAAATCCAATCTGCTGCTGGCAATAAAGAGAGTGTTGGGGCGAAGCTGGATAAGCGCCGACAGCTTCTCCGTTGATGACATACACGGAAAGGACCCCTTCAAGGACATTCTGATTCAACTGACTTTGGATTCTCCGATCTCCTATCAGAGGTTCAAATACAGCGGTGTCGCTGAGGTTCATGGACTGAGCTTCCACTATACCACTTACAAAGTGGGCGATCGAGAAGGTGAGCGGAGGCTTGAGCAGGCATGCCTCAACAGCAAGGGCAAACGCCTCCAAGTACCAAAGAGCGCCTTCAAGAAGGGGCAGAAGCCCGCCTTTGAGCCACTCACTCGAATACCGTCAGAGGTCCAGGCTGCCATTCCAGTAATCCACATAGGAACCAACAGGGCATTGAGACACCATCTTCCCAGTAGTCAGTACTCACTACTGAGGGTAATGCTGGAATCAATCAATGATGATTTCAATAGCGAGGGCAACACCACCACAGTCCGGGCGAACAACGGAGAAATGGTCGAGATGCGGAGGTCCGAACGCTTTCAGAGGTTCATGGATGCCGCTATGGAACTACTATACACGGATGAGTTCTGGAACCTGGAGAACCGGATAAAGAAACACGCCCTGAGGCAGCTTGGTTTTGATCCTGAGGTGGACAACGAGAAACTCGATCTGCACTTTAGTCCTTTCAGCAGTATGGATTTCTACAGAGCTCTAGGACTGCGTATCAAGGAGGATGGATTCACTATTGATGCTACGGAGTTAGGGGATGGTTTTCAGAACGCCTTGGTCATTGCGATATTGAGAGCGTACGAGGAGTCCAAGAAGAAAGGAGCAGTGTTTCTAGTTGAGGAGCCCGAAATGTTCCTGCATCCGCAGATGCAACGCTCATTGCACAAGTCGCTGATGGAGATCGGAAACACGAATCAGGTGATCTATACTACACACTCCCCGCATTTCGTGAACGTGCCGGAGTTCCACAACGTACTGATGGTTCGTAGGGAACGTGGAGTGACCTCCGCCACCAGTTCATCTCTTTCATATGACAAAGCTAGAGAAGAGCGGCTGATAAAAGAGTTCGACCCAGAGCGAAATGAGTTGTTCTTCGCTTCAAGAGTCCTCTTGGTCGAGGGAGACACTGAGAAGTTGGCATTGCCAGAATACGCTAGGAGGCTTGGCCACGATCTCAACGGCTCGAACTCGACGATTGTTGAGGTCGGCGGGAAGCGAAACCTACTGGAGTTTGCACGCATAGTGTCTTCGTTTGGCGTTCCTGTCGGTGTTCTATACGACACCGATATTATGGACACAACCGTGGCCAACGTGGCGGAAGAGATCAACGCCCAGTTGGATGGCTTGACAGCAGAATGTGATCTGATACGAGTCTGGTCTTTTAATGGGAACTACGAAGTGTGTTTGAGAGAGACTATGGGACAAGTTGAGCATCAGGCGATGTGCCAGAAGTATGCCGGATTCGGCAAGGCGGTAAAAGCTAGATTGATCGCAGCGGACGGTACGTCACCAATACCTTCCGTAGTGGAGGAAGCTCTAGCTTGGTTAGCTGGTCGCTCCACATGCGATCCTGGTGTCTAAATCGCTCCCCTGGCAGGTTTGCAGACAAACCTTCCCTACAACAGCCCCCGTCCCATGTCAGCCACTAGCTCCCGATTTTACTTGCCCCCGCCCTCACAATTCCAAACCTTCCGGTAGGCATACGTCTTAACGTTCTTCAAAGGCAAAGAGCTGTCGGAGGCATACAGAATGAAAAATCGAAAGACCACAATCGTAACCGTCGTAGCATTCACACTCGTCGCCGTGTTCGCACTCGCCGGCGTGTCGTCGGCGCAGACGACACTCAACGGGCGGCATCAGATCGGCCTCAATGCCGGTGGGTGGAACCAGACGACCGACGCACGTGTCGAAATCCAGGCCGGGTTCGTCACGACAACCGTCGAGAATAGCGGTGCGTACGGCGGCATCTTCTACGGTCACTGGCTGGCGGAAAACCAGGTCGTGTTTGTGAGTCTCGGGTCGATGATCGCCGATGTCCAGGTCGTCTCCGGGATGTTCGAAGTCGCAACCGAAAGAGCGATGGTCACGCCGATTCTCCTCGGCATGAAGTTCTACCCGCTGAAGTCGAGTTTGACTTCGTCCGTGCGACCTCATATCGGCGCGGCGGTCGGACCGTTTATCGGCAATCAGAACGTTGAGGTTGTGGGCGTAGTTATAACAAGCCTGGAGCGGACCGAACTGGCAATCGGCGGTCAGTTGTCGGCCGGTATCGATTTTGCGCTCAGCCGGCGGTTTATGCTGGGAGCGACTGCCGGTGTCAACATACACAGCGATTTCAAGGAACCTATCGGCGGCAGTACCAACTACAGCGGCCCGTCATTCACGATAGATTTCAGCGTGTTGTTCGGCAAGGGGAAGAAATAGGACAGGCTTGGTGCTCTATTGCACAACAAGTGACCGGCGCTTGATCACCACGGTAAATTCTTAAGCCGTTTATTTCCATGTATATGTGGGGTCTTCCGGCCATTGTGTGGGGGGAATACCATACCCTACTGTACAGGATCTGAACTTCGGCGTGAAGGGTCCGCTCTCTTTCATATCGCGCCCTCCCACTATCTGACGGTCTGCCAAGGAGATGGCCGACATCTGTGTCCGCGATCCCAACTGCGGCACGGAGTTAGTCTGTAAATGGGCAAATGAGGGCACTACTATGAATAGACTTCTGTCAAAGATCCGTAATGAGAAGGGTGTCGGCCTACCCGAGGTATTGGTGAGTATGGTCCTGATGTCGGTGGGGCTGCTCGGGATGGCGCTGATGATCGGCACTTCAATACAGAGCAACGTGACGGCAAGGGACAACAGTGTTGTTGCCACGCTGATCAAAACCCAGATTGAGCGATACGAGGCTCTCGATTCGCTCCCGGCTATGCCGTGGACGGGGCAGGAGGCCGATCTGGAGGGTTGTTACTATCGTACCACCAACCTCATTGACAGCACGACAGATTCGTCCATTCCAAGCGAACTATGCCAGTTGAGCGTTTCTGTCTCCTGGGAAGGGCAGGATCAATTGCACCACTCCGAAACCTTTTCAACATTTCTGGTGATTCCTTAGGGGAGGGGCGGTGAGTATGAGCAAGCTATCCAACAGGAGAGGGTACACGCTGATAGAGGTGCTTATTGCGCTGTTCCTGACCGGGATCATCTCGATAACGTGCATGCGCTTCTATACTAATGTGCACAGTCATACGTTGACCCAGGAAGATATCGGTGACATGCAGCAGGCCGGTCGCAACAACCTTCAGGAAATGGTCCGGACGCTGCGGAAGGCCGGCTTCAAGATAGGATCACACGTTCCTTACCGAATCAGCGGTGATTCCTTGTTTGTATATTACAGCGATACGCAGCCAGTGGACACCGTGGCGTATTACGTTGACTATAACGAGGCAGTAGATCAAAGCTCCATTCCTACGGGCAAGCTGATGAAGAAAGTCAACAGCGCGACGTCGGACGTGTACGGCGATCAGATTGTCGGGCTGTCATTTACGGCTCTGTCGGCCTCGACGGTGGAGATCACACTTACCGTGGGGACTATGCGACCGGACGGAGATTTCGTGACCAACAACGGAGTGCGGAACTTGACTTTCACCGAACGGGTCCTTATCAGGAATTTGAGGCTCTAGGAGCGAATATGGATAAGTCCAGGTTAAGAAACGAAAAGGGCAGTGCCATTCTGATTTCTCTGATAATAATCGGCATGGTATCTATGCTGGGGCTAATGGCTATTGAATCATCGGTTTCAGAAAACGAGCTGTCCTTCAATCAACTGCATGCGGACAAGGCCTTTTATATTTCGCAATCCGGGGCACGTCGCGCTTACGCCGAGGTAAGCAGCAACCCGTCCTGGAATGCCGGTTTTAGCAATGTGTCGTACAGCAACGGGACGTATTCCGTTGTAGTTGTGGATTCGACGATCGACTCCGCATTGGTAGACACGGTAGTCCTGCGGTCCACAGGCGAGTTCCTCGGATCTCGAGCAGTAATAGAGTTGTGGGTGGCCCCGGG
This sequence comes from uncultured candidate division Zixibacteria bacterium, assembly GCA_963664195.1. GTDB lineage: Bacteria > Zixibacteria > MSB-5A5 > GN15 > FEB-12. The sequence goes on along the minus strand of OY760907.1, from coordinate 914,610 downwards.
GACGTTCAACCCGTTTGCCAATGCGTTTTTTGCCAAGAGTTACGTGGAGATCAAGAACGGTTTCGTTACGGACTCCTACAATTCAGATTCGGGTAGCTACGCCGCTACCCGGCTCAATGAAAGCGGCGATGTCGGTTCAAACGGAAATATCGTTGTCAGAAACGGTGCTTTCGTGGGCGGCGATGTTGCCTCGGCGCTTGCCGGAGGTGCATACGTTCATGTTGGAGCCACCGTCACCGGTACGACTACAGATGCCGCCCCGGAACGGGAAATACCGGACATTCCCCAGAGCGAATTCGACTGGGCGGAGACCGTCAATGACGCAGGCACCGGGCTATCCGGGTCGTACTCTTATGACGCGGGGTCGGGGACACTACTGAGCACCGGCACCGTGACTCTTTCCAGCGGAGTGTACTACTTCTCCGACATTACGCTGAAGAATTCGGCATCGCTTGAAGTGGCACCGGGCGCGGACGTAACTATCTACGTGACCGGAGATATTGAACTGAAGAATTCCGCCTCAATGAATGCGGGCGGCGCACCGGGCGACCTGATCATTTACTCGCAGGGCGATTTCGTGCTCAAGAACAGCGGCGGAATGTCCGCCACATTCTACTCGCCGAACGGGTCTGCCGACTTGCGAAACTCCGGGGATTTCTACGGATCGATCGTGGCCAACGATATCATCGCACACAACAGCGCCAATTTCCACTACGACCGTCACCTGGGCAGCATCACTCGCGAGGGCGCGGGAGGCATGGCGGTGATTGCCTTTAACGAGTTATAGAGATTTGTCTGTGATCAAAAGAGAACCAGCGGGGCGACCTAGACAAAGAAAAGTCGGCCCGTCATTCACGATAGACTTCAGCGTCCTGTTCGGGAGAGGCAAGGGGTAGGCCGGAAGGCACCGACCTTTCCCTTGTATGAGCCGTAAGGTGTCAGCGACACGGTGTGTCCCCACCTGACGGCCTCGGAAGTGACGTGTTGTTTCGTTGATAGCTGTCGGATGGGGTCGTCCAACAGCACATAGCGGGTAAGGGTTTGTGTTTTGAGGTCGTCCAACCGCACGCAATGCGCGTAGAAAAGGCGGCCTACTGTTTCCGGCAGACCGCCTCAATTGCTTCTCGAAGCTTGCTCTAACCTTCGATCTGCTTCTCTGCAGTGCCTTTGAGTTTGTCGTTGGCGTAGATAGCGATTTCCACGCGACGGTTGGCCTGGCGACCCGCCTCGGTCGCGTTGTCGCCTACCGGCTGATCCGGACCGTAGCCCATTATGTGGAACCGCGTCGCCGTCACGCCCAAACCGGCCATGTTATTGACGGCCGACTGCGCCCGACGAAGTGACAGCGTCATATTGTAGTCGCGAGTGCCGGTAGCGTCGGTGTGACCCTCGACCAGGATTTCCGTATCCGGATACTTGTTGAGGATTTCGGCGAGGTTCTGCAAATTGGTGTAGCCCTCATCGCGAAGATTGGACTTGTTGACGTCGAACAAAATGCCGGAAGCAAACGTGATTTTGATTCCTTCGCCGACACGCGTCACAGTGGCACCTTCAAGGTCCCGCTCAATCTCTTCGGCCTGTTTGTCCATGTAGTTTCCGATGTAGGCTCCTGCCGCTCCACCGACTACCGCGCCAAGGATTGCGCCGACGGCCGTGTTACCGGCCTGGTTACCGATTACGCCGCCGACTACCGCGCCGCCACCGGCACCGATCAGGGCGCCGCGCTCTTTGCGTGACATGCCACAACCGACGAGGGCGATAATCACCGTCAAACATACTGCCGCTACGAGAAACTTCTTCATGCCTTGATACTCCCAGTACGAATCTGCCTTTAAGATTGTGCTTTTCGGAATGTGCTGCCAACCCGGCCGCGAGTCAACCTGTTTCCCAAGGCCGCGATAGGCTAATTACGATATGTAATGCCCGCAACACCCGAATTGTTCACGCCAAAAGAGTGCCCGTGCCCGGTTGTTCGTGATTGCGAAAACGGCGCTTACTCCGGGAAAGGTGGGCGTCCTTTGGCGCCTACCCAGCCCACGCCGACATTGGCAGTTGTTCTGATCCGTTCGCCAAGCTGCCCGGTATGAAGCTGCAAGTGCCGGAGCGCTACAAACAGGTGTTCGAGCTTCGGGATTCTGTACCAACTGAATCCACTCTCGGGGGAAGTGATGTCGATGGCGTCGATTGCACTGTCGAGGGTGTTTTCGCACAGTTCCCGGTATTCCAATATCTCAGCTTTTGTGAGCGGCACGCCGGTTTGCGGCGGACGGTGCGGCAGTTCGCCCAGCACCTGAATGTCCGGCGGAGCAGGGACGTCATCGAGGTCCTGAAGAAACGTCTGGTGTTTTTCCCAGGGAGTGAAATCTTCAGCGGTCGGCTGCGTATAGAAGTGCGTGAAATAAAGTGCGTGGTAGGCAATCCGCCAGAATGGATTCGTGTAGCTCTTGTCGGCCCAAAGCTCTTCGGGGCATTTCTCGACAGCAATACGAAACATAGAAAGCGCGGCATGCATCTGGCTTGTGAATGCAGCTTTGACGACATCGACAGCGATTGTGCCGGCGTGACCGGAGTCTTTTTGATTCATTGTATCATTCCAAACGTGGCGATAGAGTTGAGTTCGTCTACTTTCTCTAATCTACGGATTGAAGAGTGCAATGCCAATCACATTTGGGTTTGTGTTGACTGAGGGCGTGCTTATCGCAAGACACTCAAAACACCTCTATCCCGCCATCCGGGTACATCTTGATCTGACCGTTGATCCCGAACCAGATGCCGCTCGACTCATCAGGCCCAATCGTCACCGGCTCCAGCGCGTTGTGTATCAATGCCTCCTTTGAGTACACGCCCGAGGCTTCAAAATACTCACCCTCCAGCATCCATAACGTGTCACCCACCGGCATTAGATTGAACGCGTTCCACCACGACGTGTACGGATTGGCAAACGTTCCGTAGTCCGCCGCCATGCGCACCGCAGTGAAACTCCAGTCGGTGTGATCCGAAAACATGAACTTGGCTGTGAGCGAGTCCATGTGACTTAACTCCGTGCGGTTGCCAAGGACGGTCTGAAATTCGTCGTGATACGGCGGAAGTACGGTAATAGTCGTGCAGCATCCGGGGGAACAACCGGGTTTTGCGAAGGCACAGGAACTGTAGTGCATTATGGAATTGAAGTCGTAGCGTCCCGTCCAGCGCCCTGACACCGGGTGTATTTCAAAGTTGTAGTCCATGTCGTTATCGATATTGTCCCAGTTGATCTGGACGTAGTTGACGCGGTCCGGGCGTGACTGTTCGTGGAAAAATCCCATGGCGTGGTTCAGCTCGTGGCAGACCGTGATACGGCCCCAACTGCTAATCTTCACATCCTGTCGTCCGCCCTGCGGGCCGACAAAGGAGCTGTTGGTCGAAGAATCCGCAATGATTCGTATGAAATCATCCTGGCCTGATCGCGGCACAAAGTTGATATCGCATACGCGTTCCCAGGTGGCAAAGGCGGACATGATGACTTCGGTCCGTGCGGAATCAACGCTTGAATGGATCACGTACGGTACGACATCGCCGGGCCAGAAGTTGCTCGACCAACAGGTCTTGTCCGTCTTCTGCTTTTCGTACCACTCCTCGGTTACCATGATGTCGTCCTCGAGAATGCGCCATTCCCGAGGCGGATCAAGTGGCTCAATTTCGACGATCACGGGGTTCGAGTTTTCCTCCGCGCTAACCGAGGTCGGTATTGCCACCCCTGTACCCACCGCCAGCCACAGCAGGATCAGACCGAAGAGCATTTTTGCTATTCTTTGGAGTTTCATAACGGTCTTTCCTTACTGCAACGTGACGAGTACGAGGATCATTCCCGTCTCGCCCTGCGCCAGCGGTTCCATTGCTTTGCCGAGGATCGCACCCCGAGCTCGGGAGTAGTCATCGACTTTCATGGCGTGGCCCGGTTTGCTGGAAGTCGTCAGCAAGTCGCCCGGTTCGATTGCACCGTTCGAGGCGTCAGCGTAACAATACACGCGTCCCGCGAGGGCGACATTGCGATCAAAGCTCTTCCCGCCAAGCCGCACTCCGGAGCCAAGTCCGTTTGCACCGGCAACGATACCCGCCACTTTTGTGTCGTACGGTTCGTCGGCAAGGGCGAGCTGACCGGGGTTTTGCGGATCGATTGCGAGTACCATTCCCGCCGTGATATTGTCGTGCCCGGTGACGTCGAATCCTTCGGCGTAATCGAGGCCTTCGCCAAGCTCAAGTACGGGAGAACCTGTCCCGCGGGCGAGGATTTGCACATTGCCTCTGAATGTCGCTGCTTTGCCTGAGACCCCCCCCTGGGCATAGATGCCGGTGCCGGAGGTTCCCGAGGCAAGCGCATACACGCCGGTACCATTGGCGCCGGAGCACTCTCCGAATACACCGCGCCCCAACCCCGCGTCAGATGAAAACCAACCGCCGTATCCCTGCCCGGAACCGGAACTGTTGGTTGCCTCACCCCGGACGGCACGTCCGTTTAGTCCCTCGGCGACGCCGTGAACGCCTATCGAAGTCGAGTAAAATGCTTCCCCCTTGACACCTGCACCGTTGCTGATCCCGGCTCCCGCCGTGCCGTGAACGCCAACCGAGTAGGCTGAGTTCGCAGCTTCGCCGAGGACGCCTACGCTGTAGGTAGCATCGTCAGCTTGTCCTTTGACGCCGGTCATTCCCCTGCCGATCACACCACAGCCGCTCCCTTCGTCATTGCCGACACCAAGTACGCCGGTGCCCGTTGTTGCGCGTCCGATAACGCCGACCGGGTATCCGGACACTCCGACACCGGCGGTGCCAAGTACACCAACGCACGAGTCGCCGGAAGTATAGATGTAGCTGCTGCCGATGATTGCATGGTCGAGACTGGTCGAAACCTGCAGCTTGGCGTCGTCCGGTGAGTTGGTGCCGATCCCGACATGGCCGCTGGAGGTAAATGCCATCGTGGTAATGTTGTCGTACGGATGCGGGTTGGTTCCGAAGGTGAGGCGAAGATCGCTGTTTGCTCCGGAGGTCAATCTGGCGAAACCCCATTTGTCCACCAAATCGCCGGTGGCCGGGTCGATCTCGCCCAGTCCGAACGCCGATCCCGCGCTGCCGGCTGCATTGCTGTACAGGCTCATCACAGCATCCTGATCCTCCACAACAAGGTCGTCGAATCGGATAGCGTCTTCAGTCACACCCAGATCCTCGCCCATAATATGCAGATGGGCAAGAGGGGCACCCGTGCCGAAACCGACGTCGCCGGTGTTTGTAATCCGGAGGTGCTCCTCGAAGGTAGTGCCGTCCCATTCTCCTACCTGCAAATGCTCGCCGCTTCGCCAGACAATATCCCGGCTGCTGCCTTCCAGGTGCAGGGCCGGAGTGTTGACATCGGGAGCTTCGACATGAAGTTTGCCGAGAGGAGTTGCCGTGCCGAGCGCCACCCGGTCGGTCAGGGTCTGCTGACGAACCACGGTGCCAAGGTCGGTCCAGCCACCTGCGGTTCCGACGCTGCCCTGGAGGTCTTCAGCAGGAATCCACGCGGAATCCGCGACGCTGTATTTGAGTACGTAGCCGTCGGTTGCTTCGTCGCGTGCCAGCGCGTCAAGCGGCAGAGAGCCGTCGGTGAGATTCACGGCCAGCGCACTGTCGGCGACGAGTGAGCGAAGCGCGTACGTCATCGATACCATCGGCACCGGCGGAAGCATCTCTGCGTCGGAACCTACCGTTACTGTCAATCCGTGCAATGCGCCGTCGAAAAATCCAGTGGGCATGGTTTCAACCGAACCGAGCAATACTGAGAAGGTGCCGTCGGTTACGACCACTCCCGGATGCGTTTCATCCCAAATCAGTTTGGTCCGGGCAGTATCGGAGTAGATCGAAAACGTCAAGTCCACGGTCGTATCGGCCGGTTGACCGCCGGAGTTGAGCAGTCGTCCCTGATACGACACGACCCGTGGCACATCGGCCAGTGCTGAACAGGTCAATACGAGAGCAATCATGATACAGGTTAGTGTTCGTGCTGCAGACATAAGAAATCCCTCTACGATAAAAAGCGTACGTTCGTTGCGGGTTCAATTGTAGTAGTCCCACCGGAGTCCGGCAGGGCCAGACCTCACGGTTTGTATATGCGCATCTCCTGAGATACCTCACGTAGCTCAGCAGAAGATGTTTCGTCGAAGTTGATATCGTGAATATAAGAACTCAGGGTCGATCTTCCAAGGAATACTCATTCTGTCCTTTAATCGGAATCTGTGCCCCAACCTGAAGCTCCGGCGCTTTGGAAAAAAGAGTTGCTTGCCTCTTAATCATCACATTGACTGTTTTCGAAGTACACGAAGACGTGTCCAGGCGTTAACTGCCTTGCGGTTTGGATAGAGAGATTGAAGGAGAATCGTCAGATGATGAAGAAGACTTGCACTACTATATTAATACTGCTCGTGCTTGCCGCCGCCTGCTATGCGCATCGCCCCGGTCCGGGAACACCCGAAGTGTTCGTCAGCCAATTGAACGACCATCTGTATCGGTTAGACTGCGCGATCGGTCGCGACAGCGTTGCAGTGGTGGCATCGGTTGGTGACGACGGGATTCTGCTGGTTGATGCGGGTTATCAGGAAACCGCAGAAAAACTGATCGCCGCCGTCCGGGAACTGAAGCCGGGAGCGGATATCAAATATGTAATCGTCACCCATTCTCACTTTGACCATATCGGCGCGGTGGACACTCTGGCCGATGAGGCTACGGTCGTTGCTCACCGGGCAACCGCCCGTCGAATGGCGGGGGAGTATTTCGCGCTGCCGTCAACGGTTGCGAAACCGCCGGTCGATCTTGCCGTCGACGACGAGTTCACGCTTACCTTCAACGGTGATCACATACGTGCGTGGCACGTGCCGAACGTGCATACCGACGGTGACCTGCTGATCTATTTCGAGGAATCCAGGCTGCTCTGTACGGGAGACGCCTATTTCTCGAAACGGATTGCGTTCGTTGACGACGGTCGTGGCGGGTGCCCTTCGCGGTACACCGAGCACGTCCGACAGATGTCTGACTCGATTGCCCCCGATGTAACGATCATCCCCGGTCACGGCCCAACTGCAAACGCGGGGGAGATGGTGGAACATACTGCGATGCTTGACTATGCTACGGCGCTCGTCTCCGACGGAATCAAGCTGGGATACACCCGGGAAAAGGAACTGGCCGATCCTGGTCTGTTGAAATGGCGTATCTGGGATATCAAGGGGACTCACACCGCCTACGAACTTCTCCTGCCGGCGATTCATCGCGAGCTCGAACGGGAGGGACAGGCGGCGATATCGATTTGCGATCCGTTGACACACGCGATTGTTGAACAAGGCATTGAGGCGGCAATTGCGCGCTTCCATGAACTGAAGTCAACCGGGCCGGACCGCTATGACTTCGGCGAACGGCAACTGAACACACTTGGATATCAACTGCTGTTTCGTGAGATGATTCCGGAGGCGGTGGCCGTATTCAGACTGAACACGGAGGTCTATCCGGAGTCTTCCAATACGTATGACAGTTACGGCGAAAGTCTGATGGCTGCCGGCGACACGGTGCAGTCGATAGTCAACTACCAGAAATCACTGGACCTGGACCCCGAGAACTACAATGCGGTGACAATGCTGAGGCAGTTGCGGAAGAAATAGGAGGGGATTACGTCAGCGGTGGCAATCGCGAATTACGTGTCTTTCGTTTTCCGACAGGTTGACGGGAGAGTACAGGAATTTTGCATAGATCCACAGTCCTTGGTCCAGATGCTTGTATCTGAGTGAACTCAGGCCGGTGCTGTCTGCCAGTGAGTCAACCACCGACAGGTATCTGGAGTAGTCGCGAAGGTCAGGCTGCGCGAACCTCGGGCAGAAACCCAGTTGTGCGTTCAGAGCAGTCAGCAATCTCATCACTAGCCCGTCGAAGATGGCATATCTCTGCGGCTCATGAAGAGCCGCATACTTCGTCGCAAACGAGTAGAAGTCGATTTCCTTGTCGGTCTTCTTCGTCTTGATCCCGTGTCTCCGCCGGATGTCTCCCACCACCGATGGGTCGCCGTCGTGCAGTCGACTATCGATGTCGGCGCTGATGATGTGATCGGCAATGCGTTCAGTGCTATATATCTGAGTTGAGTAGAAGGAATTGATCAAGATGACTTTGGGGAGTACTTCCTCAATGGCTGAATTGTCTTTGAATCTACTGATAGCCTGGGAGATCACAGTATCTGACAGCATGAAGCGTTCGTTGTTGTCAAAAACGGCGGCACAGGTTTTCAAGACTACCGACAGATGATCAAAATCAAGAATTGGGATATCCATGATCGCAGTATAGAGTATCTAGGCGTTCAGGAGAAGTAGCAATGTGCGTTTGAGCTTGTCCTCAGGTACAAAAAACGCCCCCCGATCGGGGCCGGCGTGTGTATCCAACTGGACAATCCGTCGGCGGAATCTTTTCTACTCGCCGGGACCCACTTCTATCTTGCCGTCTATGGGAGCCGTCTCAAGTATCGGTGCCGCGTCGATATGTCCCGCCTCCATCAGATCGACAACCCTCTGCAGCGAAAGGGCTATCGTCGCCTGCTCAAGAACAGGGAGACCCTTCAAGGCTCCGTGCAGCCCGTCTTGCAACGGAGAGGGTGCCTTGGCAGCGATTTCGTGACCGGCCGGAGTTGCCAGAGTGTTGACGACACGTCGATCAGACGTGTCCCTTTCGCGCCTCACCAATCCCCGCGCCTCCAGTCTGTCAAGAATGCCAACGACAGTACTCGGGCTGAGAAACACACGCTGAGCGACCCCCGAAACGGTCAGCGGTCCGTGCTCGACGACCGTGCCGAGACAAACCAGTTGTGGGGCAGTCAGCTTGCACTGCGTCCTCAGTTTGCGTGAGTATATGTCCACAGCCCGCATGATCCGCCGAATAGACTGCAGGATCTGAAGATCGAAACGCTCAAGTGGCACCTGCGGTGACTGAATGGACGCTGCCTCCGGGTTCTTCGTGTTCTGGTCGCTGCGCGACAGGACTTTTTTGGATTCCTCTGCCATATCCTCTCTCCAGACCGAATGGGAAAGTCGACGACCTCTCGTGAAACCTGGCCTCCCTAGTAGCAAAATGAGTCCCCATTCGGTTCCTGACATAATAGTCTGATTCCTTCCCAAAGTCAACATGTTGTGCGCTCATGCGGCGTATGTCGTTAAATGCCCGTTATTTACGTGAGAATCGTTTTACTATTGACATTCCTTCCAATAGACGCTATTCTCATACAAATGATTTGTGCACAAACGATTCGTATCGGTATGATATGATTCGTTGTTATGTGCATCTGTGGCAAGAAAGCGCGAGAGGGGCTCATAAAGGAGATATGCAAGGCCATGAACCTCCCTTGCGGAAGCTGAAGGATAGCGCGGCATTGCCTGTCCGGGATGACAGAAGGCCGTCAACGAGGAGAAGAAGAACCATGTCTATTTCAATCGGTGAGCAGGTATTTGAAGGGCCCTTCGTTAACGCTCAGGAGCTGAAAAACGACCCCGGAGTGTTCGCGGTTATCGTGGCCAAGGGCGACAAGGGTTCTCTTATAGACATCGGGGAATCGAACAGTGTGGGGGAGTGTGTAGCTTGTCACCCGGATCAGGCCCGATGGCAGGCGTTTTCCTCAGAAGGACAGATTTGCTATGCCGTACTATTCACTCCTGAACTTGACGAGCAAGAGCGCAAATCGATTGAGTTGGATATTCGCAGGAAGTTCGCGGAGAACGGATAGCACGACAAAGATGGTACTCAGTGTCGAGCCTTTGCCTGGTGGTCGAGCCACAGCACGGGACGGAGTCGCGGGATCAGTTCATGACTCTGCCGCCAATAGTAGAAGAGTGGCGAGTTTCAGTTTTTGCCGTGATGGAGAGCATGTGACGCTACTACCGCAGCCGGGGACCGACTCGGACGATTGGGTGGACAGACGTGTTTCACGACGTTGAGAGACTCAAAGGAATGCCAGTCGAGGACGGGCACAGTCCTATAGGAGAACTCTGGGGGCTGGTAGTGGATCGGCAGTCGTGGTCCATCACACACATAGTCGTTGAACCAGGTCGTCGGCTGAAGAGTAGCGGCATTCTGGTGTCGAGGGAAGCGCTTTCATTCCTTGATCGACGCAAAGGAATTCTTGGTGTCTCAATTGTGTCCGGAGAGGCGAATCGAGGAGAAGAAGGCGACGTGAGTGCAATGCTCGAGAGTCCTCACGTGACAAGGCTGAAGGTGTCCATGGAGCCCGAGGATGACTGGGCGCTGCCGCGCCCCGCACCTTTACCTGCGTTCCCTCTGCCGGTAGTGTCAAGCTTCTACGTGGCGGAGGGTGCTCTGCAGGCATGGGATGGTCCCCCTCCAGAGTCACGGCCAAAGACGTGCCGGGATCTCATCGGTTGTTCGGTTCAGGGTATCGACGGGACGGTCGGAGTTGTGGACGATCTGTTGCTGGACGATGACGGATGGGCCATTCGGTACGCGGTTGTGGACACCGGCAGGTGGTTCCCCGGGCGGAAGGCGATTCTCCCCACGCTGTGGTTGAAGCATTCCCGGGAGGAGATGGAATCGCTTCAAGTGGACCTGCGTGTCGAGGATGTAAAGGCGGGGCCGAGCTTCGATAGGGGCCAGTCGATGACACCTGATACTGAGCGGGAGATTTTCAGGCATTATGATCGCAAGCCGTACTGGACATAGAGAGTGGCAAGAGGGGCATCGCAGTCGTGAGAGTCGGAGATCGCTTGTTAGAAGGTTCTTATGACTCGCCCGATGAGATCAGAGATGCGCCGGGCCTTTGCGCCGTTGTCCGGAAGGCAGATACAGACAGTCAATATCTTGTGACTTGTGTTCTATAGACCGCAGAGGCAGGTGGGAGCACGAGGAGGAGCTAATAGGATGAACATATCTGACAACAACGAGAGAGCAGCAGTTGATCGACCAGCTGGAGATAAAACGAGCGATGTTATACTTCACGAATTGACTTCCATGACGGACTTTCCAACCTGGCTGACTCCGGACGAACTGGCGGCGTTTATGCACGAGAGCCTCAAACCCTATGAGGACCCGCTACCCGAGGTTCGGCAGGGCATTTCCGACGCGCTTGAGCCGCGCACCGGTGAGCCGGGATTCGTGTTGGTAGCCGAAACCGATAAGAAGGTTGTAGGCGGGCTGATTATGCTGCGTACGGGCATGAGAGGGTACGTGCCGGAGAACTTCCTTCTCATGGTGGCGGTTGACCCATCCACGCGCGGAAAGGGCGTCGGTTCCAGGATCATCACCCATGCTTTCGAGTTAGCCGACGGCGACGTGAAGCTGCACGTTGAGTATGACAATCCGGCCAAGCGGCTGTACGAACGATTGGGCATGACAAGCAAGTATGCCGAGATGAGGTATTACAAGTGAATCGCGTTACGATTGATCTGGAGAAGCTCCGTCACAACATCAGCGTCATTAAGCGATGGATGGAGCGACATGAAGCTACTTGGACCGTGGTGACAAAGGTCCTGTGTGGTCACGCCGACACTCTGCGCGCGCTGCAATTCCTTGGAGTACGGTCAATGGGGGATTCGCGTCTGGCCAATCTACAGGCGATTGAGAAGATCATTCCCGATTTCGAGTCATGGTATCTGCGCGTATCCGACCTGTCATCGGTCAAGAGAGTTGCCGGTCTGGCGGACGTGAGTTTGAACAGCGAAATCAGTGTAATAAATGCCCTCAACGACGAAGCAAAGCGAATCAACAAGACTCATCGCATAGTAATCATGATTGAATTGGGCGATCTCCGCGAGGGAATTCTGCCCGGTTCGCTGGTTGCGTTCTACGAGCAAGTGTTCAACCTGTCTAATATAGAAGTTGCAGGTATTGGTGCCAACCTGGGGTGTCTGGCGGGCGCCGTGCCAAACGTGGATCAGTTTACGCAGCTGTGCCTCTACCGCGAGTTGCTTGAACTGAAGTTCCAGCGCAAGCTGCCAATGATCTCCGCCGGCTCATCGGCCGTCCTTCCCCTGCTATTGGATGGTACGCTGCCGAGGGCGATCAATCATTTCCGAGTCGGCGAGGCGATTTTCCTCGGTACGGATCTCGTGAACGGAGGTACCCTTCCCGAGCTAAAAAACGACGCGATCATTCTCGAGGCAGAAATCGCCGAAATTAAGGAAAAGGGACTGGTTCCGATGACCGAGACGATTTCGATGACTCCGTTCGACATGGACCAGGCCAGCGGAGAATTCTCACCGGGACAGAGGGGATATCGGGCTTTGATCAGTGTGGGGCAGTTGGATACCGACGTTTCCGGCCTTACCCCGATGAACCCCGGGCATCATATCGCGGGAGCCAGCAGTGACGTGTCGGTCATCAATATCGGTGACGACCCGGGCAATCTCAAAGTCGGTGACACGATTCGATTCCGACCAAACTACGCCGCTCTTCTTAGACTGATGAGCGGCAAGTACATTGACAAAGAGGTCACTCCGCCGTTGGCGCGATTCGAGAATCTTCCAGATTCGGAGCTTCTGGAAGTGGAACCTGCTGTGGATGCGGTTGTGGAAACCGACACTCGATGAGCAGGATGCAGAGGCTTCAGAAGCAGGACCTGCGAATCTTAGTTGGGGGGAGCGATGTTTGATTCGTCCGCAATCGAACTTAGCAGAACCGCGTTGACACGCAATCTGCGGTTCTTGCAGAAGACTGTAGGTCCAGAAGTGGCGATATCGTCCGTCGTCAAAGGCAACGCCTACGGTCACGGCATTGATCCGTTTGTCCCACTTGCCGAACAGTGTGGTATTCGACACTTCTCCGTCTTCGACGCCAGCGAGGCGTACAGGGTACTTCAGTGCCGGACAAACCCTGAGACGCATATCATGATCATGGGGTACGTCGATGCCGACGCGCTCGCCTGGGCGGTAGAGCACGGAGTCTCCTTCTACCTCAGCGATCTCAAGCGACTTCAACTGGCGCTGGAGATAGCTGGAAAGGTAGGCATCCCGGCCCGAATCCACCTCGATCTGGAAACCGGTATGAACCGGATCGGCTTGAGAAACGGAGATGTCGAGCAAGTAGTGAGGCAAGTGTTGGCCAACCCTGAAGTCCTGGATGTCTGCGGTATCTGCACTCATTTCGCCGGAGCCGAGAGTATAGCCAACTACAAGCGAGTCCAGGACCAGTTGGCGGAATTCAAGAGGTTGCGGGAATGGGTCGCCAAACTGGGACTGGCCATCCCAATACACCACACCGCCTCATCTGCGGCTGCTTTGACTTATCCTGAAACACGGATGAACATGGTCAGGATCGGTATCGCGCAGTACGGATTCTGGCCCAGCAAAGAGACGGAGATGGAGTACGTGCTTCGCCAGGATAGCCAATCAAAGAAGCACTATATCGATCCTCTTCGAAGAGTTCTTCGATGGAGCAGCAGGGTCATGGATGTCTATTCGGTGGAAGCGGGCCGGTTTGTCGGGTACGGGACCTCCTACATGACTCTCCGACAACAGAGGTTTGCCGCGGTGCCGGTGGGATACGCGCACGGTTTTCGCCGCAGCCTGAGTAATCTCGGAAAGGTTCTGATACGAGGCAAACGCGCAAATGTTGTCGGACTTGTCAGCATGAACATGATACTGGTCGATGTCACTTCAATTCCGTCCGTGGGAGTGGGAGATGAAGTAGTGATTATCGGCAAACAGAACCACGCACGCATTTCGGTACGCTCCTTCAGCGACTTGTCAAACCTTGTTAACTACGAAATGCTGGTGCGGCTGCCCCCTGACATACCACGTATTGTGACTGACTGACCCGCATGACTAACGGAGTTGGCAAATGGACGACGGACTGATCCTCTGGACTATCGTAATCGGCTACATGCTCTTTGTCTTCATCAAGGGGGTGATGAAAGCGAAGAAAGTCGACTCTACGGATGACTACCTTGTTGCCGGCCGCAACGTGAGCTGGTTCATGCTGTTTTGCACCATGGGGGCCACGGTAATTGGTGGCGGCTACTCAATCGGTGCAATCGGCAAGACCTATGAATGGGGTATTCTCATGCTGTTGGTTTCCACCGGAGGATATTTGCACTTCATCTTCTCCGGTTTGGTTGTGGCGCCGCAGTTTCGAGAGGCCGAACTGTACACGGTTGCGGGATACTTCGGCCACAGATTCGGCGAACGTCCCCGTTTTCTTGTCCTGATCCTTTCGTTGTTGTTCTCTGTTTTCATTGTTGCCGCACAAATGGCGGCCTTCGGCACCGTTACTGCGGCCATACTCCCTGACCTTGCCGGCAGCATGGACACACTGCGCTGGGCAATTCTTCTCGGGGGGCTGATGGTGGTAATATACAGCACCGCCGGAGGGTTGCTGGCCGTCATCCACACGGATCTCTTTCAGTTCATTGTCCTGGTGGCGGGCTTCGTCATTACGCTGGCCTTTTGCATTCCGGACATAAGCGACTCGTACAATCCCGAGACAGGCAAGTTTGTACCGTCGCGGTTCGGCGTGGTGGATATAGGGCATCCTCAGGAGTTTGCCTCGCTCTTGACGGAGTCATCTGGGCCGTTGGAAAAACATCTTATGTCCCTTTTCGGAGACGATCACTTGTCCTCTGTCAAGCAGGTAGCTTCCGGAGATACCGCCAATGCGACCGTTCGAAGATTCGTGGCGGCATTGAACGAGGTCCTCGACAGTCCGAATCTCTATGATCCGAAAGTCTTTGCCGAGGTTCACCTGACGGGACAGACAACGGGTCGATTGGAGAGACGGGGAGGGGCCGAAGGGCGAGATCTCCGTCGATTGAATCTATCCCTTTTGCAGGACGCCTACCCGAACGAAATCGCCCGCAACCGGGAGATTTCGGCCGACTTCTTCAAAATCGAAGGCGGCAAGGGCTGGATATTCCTGCTTACCACATTCCTGGCGTTTCTCCTCGGAGAGACCTTTGCCCCCGGGTATGCCACCCGCTATTGCGTGGGAAAGAACGCGCGGGAGACGCGACTCGGGATCGCTGGAGTAGGCTTTTTCCTTGCAATAACGTTTCCCGTCATCCTGTTTTTTATCGCTTTGTTTGCCCGCATTCAATTCCCCGACATCGACCCGCAACAGGCGTTGCCCATGGTCGTCGATCAATTGCACAACCCGATTATTGGGGGCCTTATGATCGGTGCCCTGCTCATGGCGGTCATGTCATCGGCAGATTCCGCGTTGAATTCCTCGACGGCTATTTTCGTGAAGGACCTGTTCGAGCACCAGTTCGGGTGGAAGGACAACGGTGACGGTCGCATGCTGCGGCTTGCGAGAATATGTACGCTGGGACTCGGCCTGTCGGCGATTCTGGTAGCCGTGCTGTGGTCGGATATCATTGGGCTTCTTTTGTTCACCTACCACGTTTGGGCACCGGCCATCATACTTCCGGTCGTAGTTGGAGTGCTCTGGAAGAAACGATCGAAGACGCTAACGCAGCAGATTTTCATCACTATGCTTGCTGCGACGGTTTTTACACTTGCGTATCGCGGTGTGTCGACGTTGAAGAGTCAGTTCGGGGTCGTGCTGTTCGACGAATCCACATATCGCTTCATTGACAGTTTTGATCCCGCCGTATTTGGGGTGGTGGTATCTTGCGTCGTATTTGCGGTACTGAGACTGTGCTTTCGGTTGTCAGGGAAGAGTGCGGTAACGAACGATTAGTTGGTTTGCGGGCCTGGCGTTTGCACGCACTTGCGGCGGACTCTGCCAACTGAGCTTGAATCTTGGGCAAAAGAAAAGCTCCCCCGGCTGGACTCGAACCAGCGACCCGCTGATTAACAGTCAGCTGCTCTACCAACTGAGCTACAGGGGAGTGTACGAAAAAAACATCTATGTCAAATCACCTCAACTAGTAAGGTGGCTTGTTATATTAGCCGTTTTCGTCGTTTTGTCAATGCCTTTTTAGCCCGCTATCACCATTTTCCTTCTTCAAAATCGCTTTTTTCCAGCCCTGAGGGCCAGACAGATTATCACCGACCTTTGCATTCAATCGACAAATGGAACCAAATCTCCCGCCTTTCGTAAAATAGGGCAGAAGGACTTTTCGGAACAACGGAAGTAAGAGGTGACGCTATGAAGAACGTCGTCAAAATCAGCCTGGCGGCCGCCGTAATTCTCGCTCTGGCCGTGGGGTTCTCCCTCGCCGGACCGGATCGCGATGCCTGGCTCGGGGTCTACACCCAGACAGTCGATGAAGACATATCCAAAGCATTCGACATCAAGACAGAATACGGCGCCATTGTCAACGAAATCGTCGATGACTCCCCTGCCGATAAGGCCGGACTCAAGGAAGACGACATCATTATCGCTTTCGGCGGTGAAAAAGTCATGAGCGACAAAGACTTGCTTGATCTCGTCCGGGACCGTGCACCCGGCGACGAAGTCGATATCGTTGTCATGCGCGACAACGAGAAGGTCGTCCTGGCTTCTGTGCTTGGAGACCGCAAGGAAAGCCGCTGGTCGTACTTCAGGGATAGCAGTCCGCGGATTTCCAAACACAAGTATGCCTGGACCGACGACAATAGAGAACAGGCATATATCGGCGTAATGCTACTCGATATCTCCGATGACCTTGCAGCCTATTTTGGAGCCGACGAAGGCGGCGTGCTTATTAATGAAGTTCAAGAAGATTCCCCAGCTGAGAAAGCCGGAATCAGGGCGGGCGATGTCATTGTGGCGGTGAACGATCGGGAAGTCGGTGACGCTGGCGATGTCCAGAAAGCCGTGCGCAGACTTGAAGAAGGCGAAGTCGCAAAGATCGCACTGCTGCGAGACAAGAAGCAAACGAAAGTTGACGTGCCCGTGGAAATGCGAGAAAGCTCCTGGCAGTTCTATGGCTCCGGTCCCGGCATTCAATATTTCGACGCCGATGACATCCGAATTCCAAACATGAAGGGGTTGCCACGCTCCTTAAGCATACAATTGGATGATCTCGATGACCTCCGCGAACTGTATGATTCCGGCGAGTACGAAGACGCAATGGACGAGCTTCGTGGTGAGCTTCAAGAGTTGCGGGACGAACTCAAGGAAATCCGCAAAACCAAGCAGTAGACATGATTGGTAAGTACTCTGTTAATATACCTTTTCTTCCTTCCGCAAGAACCCCGGTCCGCCGGGGTTTTTTTTGGGAGAGTAGCGTCGTGCCGGAACTCATGGCAACACCTGCGACTTGAATGTCCGCTGCCGGGTTGGCTCCCGAGTTCTTTGGCCTTTCAGCATTTCTTTCTTGCCTGTCGACGAGCGGTAGAGATATATTTCTTTACTATGGCAGAAATCACAGTCGAACAACTGTACCAGTCCCGTAACCGGGATCTTGAGCTAACGCTCATTAGCGGCGGTCCGCGCAGTCTCAGGAAGAAAGTCAAAACGTCTCAGCTCAATCGACCAGGTGTTGCCCTGGCTGGCTTCCTGGAACGCTTCCCGGGCAGTCGCATACAGGTCCTGGGGGAGACCGAGGTCGCGTATCTGAACACGCTTACTGATGAACGTCTGAAGGAGGTCGCAGATGGAATCATGGCGGCCGATGTACCGTTGTTTGTGGTCACCAAAGGGTTTTCGCCGCCTCTGGCGTTTACCGCTGCCACCGAACTCGGTCATACCGCGGTTTTCTCCAGTCGTCTGACAACAGCCGAGTTATCTCATCGACTTACGGCCTACCTGGACCATTTTTTCGCGCCGACCACCAACCTCCACGGCACCCTGGTCGATGTCTACGGCGTCGGCCTGTTGTACACCGGCAAGTCCGGGATCGGCAAGTCCGAGGTTGCGCTCGATCTGGTAGAGCGCGGGCACCGGTTGGTGGCCGATGATGTCTGCAAAGTCACACGCGTTGCTCCCGATGTGCTTATCGGCGGGAGTTCCGAGTTGCTCGGGCATCACATGGAAATACGCGGGGTCGGGATTATCGATGTCGAGGAGTTATTCGGAATTCGCTCTATCCGCATGCAGAAACGTATTGAAGTCGAGGTACGTCTGACTCTCTGGGAGGAAACCGCGGAGTACGAGCGGCTGGGAGTCGAGGAGCAGACGACGGCGATCCTAGGATGCAAGATTCCGATTCTCAAGGTCCCGATTTCCCCCGGCAAGAACATCACCGTGATCTCCGAGGTCATCGCGATGAACCACATGCTCAAGGTATACGGCGAGAACTCGGCGGTGGAGCTTACTAAGAAGCTTGCTCAGCGTCTCAGCCGTAAATCAACGACTCAGGATTATCTCGAATCCGACTTCGAATAGCCCCTGGCAGCCAATAGGTGAAAACGCTTGGCATTTGGTGCGTAATGGCTTATCTATGACACTTGGCTCGTCTTTCGGGCGGAACCCGGAGGCCAATCCCCGGTACAAGAGAGGGTATGGAGTAAGAGGATGCATAAGAACATGACACGATATTCGACGATTTCGCTACTGGTAAGCCTGCTGCTGGCGGCCATGATGATTGGCTGCGGTAAGTCTGGCGACGAAGTGTTGGCAAAGATCGGCAGTGACAGGATCACGGTTCAGGATTTTGAACGTCTGGTTCCAACGCTTGGAACCCAGTTCGAGACCTCGCAAGAGGAATTCGACAAGAAGCGGATGATTCTCGATTCTATTATCGTCACGCGTCTTCTTGTGCAGGCCGCATACGAAAAGGGATTGGACAATCTCGAGGCGGTGACTCGTGCCGTGACCGACAATCGGGACAGATTCCTCTTGGAAGCTCTCTATGACAAGCATGTTGCCAGCGTGGCCATTGTCAGCGATGCAGATGTTCGTGAAGGATGGGATTGCAAGGCCTACAAGATTCGTGCTATGCACATCCTGACAGAGACTGAAGATTCGGCCAACGTACTTTTCGAGCAACTCAAGAACGGGGCCGATTTTGAGCAACTGGCATATGAGTGCTCCATAGATCCTTCGGCCAAAAACAACCGGGGCGATCTGGGATTCTTCACTTGGGGTGCGATGGATGAGGACTTTGAGCGAGCCGCGTTTGCAATGGAAGTCGGTGAGATCAGCCCGCCAGTGAAAAGCCCGTTTGGATACCACCTGATCAAGCTTGTGGACAAGACTGAAAACGAACGGCGGGAGAGCTTTGCAGACGCCAAGTCGAGCATCAGAAACCTGATCCTGAATCGCAGACGCCAACGACTCACCCGGGAATATTTCTCCGGTATCGACGAACGCTATGCCGTGACCCTTGATACAACCATTGCCGAGTATGTTATCCGAAAACGCGAGCAGCTCTATCCTCCGCAGTTGTTGCCGAATATCCCAAAGAACGATTTCGACGATGGTCAACTTGATCGCAACGAGCAGGAACTCGTCCTGGCCACCTGGGACGGCGGGCAGATTTCCCTTTTCGAATACCTTGAAAAGGCCAGGACTCAACTGCCTCCGGCTAACCGTCCGAATTTCGACGACTACGAAGGCCTCAAGCGAGCTATAACCAATCTCATACGCACTGACGTATTGGTTCAAGAGGCCATTCGAGAGGGTTTGGAAAACAGCGAGATGTACAAGTGGAAAACGCGTGTGTTCAAAGAGTATTCCATGGCCGATGTGATGCGTTCCGACTCGCTTCCGAAGCCGGTCAGGCCAAACGAAGAAGACATACGTGCTTACTACGATCAGAATCAGGATGAGTTCACAACTCCTGCCGCCGTGCATCTCTTTGAGATTCTCGTGAGCGATGAAATGCTGGCGCAGCGTTTGGCCGGAGAAATAAGATCGCTCAAGGAGTTTCAGAGCAAAGCGGCGGAGGTGACGGAGCGTCCGGGGTATCGTGCCAAGAAGGGAGACCTCGGTTTCGTGAAGGAGAGTAGCCACCCCGAATTGTTCGCGGCGGCTATCGACGCGCCAAAGAACAAAGTGGGCGGTCCGATTCGCACCATGCAGAGATACTCGGTCTTTTATCCGGTCGATCGCAAACCTGCTCAGGTCAAGGACTTCCTGTCAGTTAAGGCAGAAATCGTGCTGACGATAAACAAGAAACGCGAGGGAGAGGCGTTTGTCGACTGGGTCAACGAGCGTAAGGCGATTACGAATATTGAAGTATTCGATGACGCTTTGTGGAGCACGATTGACCGCGAAGCCTACACTTCAACGAATTCCGAAACGGGCGAGACTCCGTAGAAATGAATAGATTTCCGATTTTTGGCGCATTGGCTCTCATGGCCGTTGTATGCCTGTCCAGCGTGGCGATGGCCGGGCCGGAGACGGTTGACAAGATTGCCGTGGTGGTCGGCAACGAAGTAATTCTGACCTCGGAACTGGCCAATCAGATCCAGCTCGCCGCCTTCCAAATGGGGAAACGCCCCAAGACTGATGAAGAAATCAGGGTCTTCCAGGAGCAGATTCTAGAGCAGATGATTTCTGACCGGCTGTTCCTGATGGAGGCAAAAAAAGACACCTCGATCACTATCCGGCGGGATGAGATCGAACGTGCCCTCCAGGAACATATCGCTCGTGTCAGAAGCAACTTCGATTCCGAGGATGAGTTTCTTCAGGCGCTCGAGCTTGAGGGCATGACCCTTCGTAGTCTCGAACGTCAGTACTACGAGGATACGGAAAACAACCTGCTCAGACAGCGTTTCATCCAGAAAAAGCTCTCCAGCGTTTCGATCTCGAAATACGAGGTTGAACAGTTCTACGAGAACTTCAGAGACTCCATCCCCAGCCAGCCGGAGGGGGCCAAACTGGCCCATATCCTCTTGACCACCCGTCCGAACCAGGCAGTTGAGGATTCCGTGAAGGCGTTGGCCGGCGATATTCGGCAGCGGATACTCGACGGTGCCGATTTCGCGACCCTGGCCGCTCAGTATTCTAGTTTTGGTGCCGGGGCTAACGGTGGTGATCTGGGATATATCGGCCGCGAAGATGTCGATCCCGAATTCGCCCGCCCGGCGTTCAACCTGGCCGAAGGAGATATTTCCGGGGTCATACGGACGCCGTTTGGATACCACGTCATCAAGTGCGAAGGGAAACGCGGCGACCGACTGAGACTTCGTCATGTCCTCCTTGGTGTCATCCCAACAGCCGCGGATACGGCAGCCACACTTGCCCTGGCCGACTCCCTGATTAGTGAGATTCATGGCGGCGCCGATTTTGCCGAACTCGCCAAGACGTTCTCAACCGATGATGATTCTCGTATTCAGGGTGGTGAACTCGGCTGGTTTGCCCTCACTGACTTGCCGGAAGATTTCGCTCCTTCTGTAGTCGGCTGGACCACAGTCGGCGAAGTGCGTGGACCAATTGTCTCCAAGTTTGGTGTTCACATCCTGAAGTTGCTTGAGTATCAGCCGGCGAAAAAGCTCGACATCGGAGAAGATTACGATCGTATCAAGGAAATGGCGCGACAGGACAAGACCGGCAAGATGGTCGATGACTGGATTAAGGAAATAAAATCCCGCACTTTCCTTGACTATCGCCTGGAGCTGGAGTGATGCGAATCGACGATTACCTCTCTACTGTCGGTGTGGTGAAGCGACGGACAATCGCCAAAGAGTTGGGAACCAACAAGCTTATCGAAGTCAACGGCCGGGTGGTGAAAGCGGCTTACGACGTCAAACTCGGTGATATCATCCGTATCAAGGGAAGCCGCCCGCTGGCAGTTGAAGTTCTGGATGTCCCGGTCGGTTCCGTCCCGAAGGCTGACCGCGAAAGATACTTCAAAGAACTCCCGGTCTCCTGACCGATTTCCCACGGTGAAAGCGTTGATGCTGAACGAACAAGACGCCCACGGACTCAAGACCTATGCTTGGAAAACGGGTACCTGCGAAGTATGCGGGAAACCGTTTGACTACCTGACGCGTCGCCGCCCGCACACGTGCAACGACGGCGAGTGCAAGTATCGTTTCCACTACAAGATCAAGCCCAAATCTTGGGCTACATATCAGCCTACATTGTTCGACGAGTAGTACTCGCTATCGTTCGATGGTGCGGTAAGCCGACTTCACCTGACCGCTCCAAAGATACGATCTGAGATACTCGGTCCGCCAATCCAATCGATTTCCTGGGTGCCTCCCTCAAGCGTACCGGGTGAGATCAGAGCATTCCGGTGGGCGGCACGCGATAGTGTGCCCCTTGAAACACCGCGTTTGTGGGACCTCGTGAAGCCGGGGCAGATTATCATCTGCCGCCCACAGGGAGTAGAAAGTGCAATCAGTCAACACACTCTCAAAGAAGCTTTGAGGGTGGCACCCGATAGCCGAGTTTTGCTTGACTAGACGTAGAATCGCTGTCGGGTGGGGACACACGGTGTCGCTGACACCCGACAGCACTTGGTGAGGGCAATCTACCCCAGATTCTTGGCCACGAAATCCCAGTTCACGAGATTCCAGAATGCCTCGAGATATTTCGGGCGGGCGTTGCGATAGTCCACGTAATAGGCGTGTTCCCACACATCGCAGGTCAACAACACTTTCTTGCCGTCGCGAATCGGATTCGCCGCGTTACTGCCCTGGATGATTTCAAGTTTGCCACCGGATTCCACCAGCCAGACCCAACCGGACCCGAACAAGGTGGCACCCGCCTTGGTGAACTCTTCCTTGAACTTATCAAACGATCCGAAGGTCTTATTGATCGCGTCAGCCACGACGCCGGTCGGCTCGCCACCACCACCAGGTTTGAGGCAATTCCAGTAGAAGGTGTGGTTGAAGACCTGGGCGCCGTTGTTGAATATGCCGCCGCTGGCCTTCTTGATGATTTCCTCGAGCGAGGCATCGGCGAACTCGGTGCCCTCGATCAGCTTGTTGAGATTGGTCACGTAGGCCTGGTGGTGTTTTCCGTAATGGTACTCGAGGGTTTCCTCGGAGATATACGGTTTTAGCGCATCCTTGGCGTACGGTAGGTTGGGTAGAGTATGTGACATTGCTTCTTCCTCCTTGAAACCCCGAGGGGGTAAGTGGACTGTTTGTGCCTTTATATGATAAATGTATAGCTAATGCGCAGGTCAGTGTCAAATCTCAACTGAGGTATTGTCAGGTACTGTCCGGCAAGCCAAATCGGGTTGCGGCTGAAAGCGTCTTCACCTTTTGGAGAATCATTCGCTGAGGTTCTTCATCTAACATAGTGGGACTACTAAGAGAATCAACGAAGCCGGGCAGGGAAATGGGAAGTCCTGTCCGGCGCGAAGGCCACCGGGGGAACCGTTTTTCGATTTCATAAGGGTACCGTGTATGTCCACTTTTGCGTTGATCGCAACAATTGCGCCGGTATCGGCCTGCTATATGCTATATATCCTTCCGTCGGATAATGAAGGATTGGCGGAGATGTTCGGAAACGAACAGTATTGATGCTGCAATCAGCCCCGACGAAACGAAAAGATGTCGCTACGCACTATGTTTTGAGCTGGCGACGAAGACAAAAAGGAACTCTGTAGCTTTTACCTGATATTTCTTGAAAAAAAGTCGAACAACTGTGCTTCTTTTTCGTCTAGAGAAGGACAGGAGCAAGTGAGGATAACACCCTCGACATGCGAACAGGCAACCGCCTGGACAGACATTGACTGACACCTTTGCACTTACCACGTCTGTTTCAGGCATTGAGCGACAACTGGACCGACATCGCCTGTAAAAAGGTAACGCCCTTTGACTCGACACTTCATTTGACACCACGGGCGTTTATTAGTGGGAACAGTATATCCTCAGAAAGGCAGGTTTTTCGGAACCTGCCTTTTTCCTTTGTGCCAATGTGCCGGAACCGCCCAAACGCAACATTCACAACTTCTATATGATTCCTCTGTCGCAGGAAGTGCGTCAGATTCTGCTTTTCTGCTAATTCTTGCGCCAATATTGGGGTTTTCGGCGGGTAAAAGAACCGCATTGGTTGCGGCATTAGATATTTTTTTCACAAACTTTGTACACAACTTGGCTCCAATCATGTATTCAAACCTACCCAGTCTTTCACCTTTTCGCGAATCTGATCGCGTACCTCACGGAACTTGTTGACTCTCAGCCCCGCAGGATCTTCAAACGGCCAGTGAAGCCGGGTGCCTTTGCCGGGGAAGACCGGGCAGTGTTTCGCGGCGTTATCGCAGACCGTTATAATGTAGGTGAATTCGGTATCCAGAAAATCGGTCAGTTTGTCGGACGTATTGCCCGAGATATCAATGCCGATTTCGGCCATGACCTCCACGGCCTTTGGATTCAAGCCGTGAGGAGTCAGTCCCCCGGATCTGACGGCGCCAGCAGCTTTGGCCAGACCTGCTTTGATCAAAAAGTGCCTGAGGCAGCCTTCGGCGATCTGTGATCGGCAGGAGTTGCCGGTACAGAGGACAAGTATTTTTGTGTCGTTATCGATCATGTTCAGTCCCTGACGCTATTAGATTTCTTTGCCGGCAAACCAATGCTTCGTGCGCGTGCAGAACCTCACGAGCATAAGCATCACCGGTACTTCGATCAGAACTCCCACTACCGTCGCGACCGCCGCCCCGGAGTTAAGCCCAAACAGCACTACCGCTGTTGCGATCGCAACCTCGAAATGGTTCGAGGCACCGATCATGGCTGCCGGAGCAGCGTCTTCATATTTCAGATGAACCACACGGGCCACAACGTAGGCGAGGGCGAATATAAGCACGGTCTGCACGAGCAAGGGTATGGCGATCAGCAGAATATCAAACGGTTGGCTGACAAGTACGTCGCCCTTGAGAACAAACAGAACCACCAGCGTCGCGAGCAGCGCGACGATTGCCACGGGGGTGAGTTTTGGCAGGAAAAAGCGATTGAAGAAATCTTGCCCCTTCCGTTGGATGACAGATTTTCTGACGAAGAACCCCGACACCAGCGGTAGGCCGACATACACGAGGGTCGACAGCAGAATCGTCTCCCAGGGAATAGGCATCTCATTGACCGACAGGAGGAACTGCCCCAGCGGCGCATACAGAAAGAGCATGAGCAAGGAGTTGACCGCCACCATTACCAGCGTCAGGGCATCGTTGCCTCGGGCAAGATAACCCCATACCAGAACCATGGCCGTACAGGGTGCGATGCCAAGCAGTATTGCTCCGGAGATATAGGAACGATATAGTGGCACCGTCTCGCCGTGGAGCACTTCAGTGCCGTTTATCATATCTTTGAACAGCACGCCCAAGAACAGGTAAGCGATGAGATACATGGTAAACGGTTTGATGAGCCAGTTGATAACCAGCGTCAGCACCACCGGCTTCGGAGTGCGGGCCGCCTCCGTGACCCGTGAGAAATCGATCTTCACCATTATGGGGAACATCATGAAGAAGAGGCAAATCGCAACCGGCACCGAAACATGCGCGTAGGACCAGCTATCAAGCACTTGGGTCGCTCGGGGAACCGTCACCGATACCAGCGTTCCGGTGCCTATTGCAAGCGCGACGTATACACTCAGGTATCTTTCGAAAACCGACAAACCACGAGTACAAAGCAGGGCACTTTCCGGCCTTGCAGATACGACCTGTGAGACTGTAGATCTGTGTTTTTCTAGCATGATCTCTCCGCTTTGGATTCTGTCGCTCGCGCCGCGTCGCCCTTAAAAGGTTCCCGATCGTACAACGAGTTGAAATAGTCGGCCAGATCAATGAGCGGGCGAGCTTCGGCCAGACGGTAGAACACCCACCGCCCGTCTCTGCGGTCTGTTACCAGCCCCGCAGCCTTTAGGTTGCCCATGTGGCGCGAGACGCTGGACTGTGGCAGAGACAGCAGGTTCATGATCTCACACACGCACATCTCTCCCTGATGTAACAGGGTGACCATTCTGAACCGGGTCGGGTCTGCGAGACCCTTAAAGAACTGATATTCAATGCTTTTCATCATATCCTCATATCCGTATAGGCGAATATATGGTGAGTTGACAATTGGGCAAGTAAAATAGACTAAAATGATCCAATAAATATTGAAACTCAACGGAAGATTGAGCGTTTAAATCTGCAAGAGAGGTTAACACCTGAGCCGAGAGTCATGATGGGTTGACTCGCGGAGACTAATCGCTATATTGACGACAAATCAAGAGTAATACGATATTATTACGAAGGAGTATTTCGATGAAGAAGATCATGACCCTTACTGTTGCTGCATTTTTGCTGTTTGCGTTCATAGTTGCCCCGACCGCTACCTACGCCCAGTGTGCCGCCGGTAGCCACGTTAAGAAGGCTGACGCTGCTGCCGTTAACGCCACGAAAACCTGCTCTGCCGAAGACAAGGCTGCCTGTTCCGCGAAACTCGGTCTCAGCGCCGAAGACTGCGAGAAGTATTGCAGGTCCGACAAGTACCAGATGATCAACATGTCTATCCAGGGTATGACCTGCACCGGCTGTGAGAATTCTGTTTCCGCCAAGCTGGCCAAGGTTCCGGGCGTGGTCAAGGTTGGTAAGGTGAGCCACAAGGAAGGTACTGCCGTAGTAGTGATCGAGTCTGATTTGGCCAAGAGCGACGCCCTCGTGACGGCCGTTACCAGTGAAGGCTACAAGGCCGAGATTATCCCGGCTGTTGCCACGATGCAGACTGTTTCTGACAAGGTGCCGGCGGCTGGCTGTTCCGCGACCAAGAGCGCCTCCTGTTCCAAGACTTGCGGTGCCAAAGCTGCCTGCGGCGTCTCTGCCAAGAAGACTAAGGGTACCAACTAATAGAATAGTATCGGTTTAGAGTGTGAAGAGGCGGGAGTATATCCCGCCTTTTTTTATGGCAGTGGGCTGTTGACTCTCGCGCAGTGAAGGTTTGTCTTCAAACCTGCCATCGTACACCGTCTTCGAACCCGCCATCGTTTGTCTACTGCGCTGCGCATACGAGAGAGATTTTTGTTTTGCGACTGCCTGCGATTGTTATCTTGCGGTTTCCAATCAGTTTGATTGCTTTGTGACCGTGAAGGACGGTTTGTGTATAACTGGTATGCTCAGACAAGCTGCTATCATATTCGTTGCCCTCGTCGTGCTGTCGGCTTCTGCCGGTGCTGCCAAGTACTCCGGTGAGTCGTTCTCGTTGGGCGTAGGCGGACGCGGCCTGGCGCTTGGCGGAGCGGTAGTCGCCGGACCGTTTGACGGTACGGCGCCGTACTGGAACCCCGCCGGTATGAACCTCCTGAGCGGACGGTCGGTGACTGCCATGCACGCCGAAACGTTTGGCTCGCTGCTCAATCACGACTTCATCTCGTACGTTGACAGCCGTGCCTCCGACAGTTCGACCGTCCAGGCGTTTGGATTCTACGTTTACTATCTTGGTGGTGGCGGTATCAAAATCACGCAGCTCAATCAGTTCAATCGACCGATAGTGGTGCGCGAGGAATCGCACGGCGACTGGCTGTTCTCGGGCTCAGTTTCCGGACGGATTGCCTCGAAGATTGACTTCGGCGTGACCGGCAAGATCATCTATCGAGATGTTGGCACCGAATCCGGCTTTGGTCTGACCCTCGACGCTGGCGCGCTCTACGACGTAAACGAGTATTTCAATGTCGGATTGATGGTCACGGATATAACGACAGGTTTCATCCGCTACTCCGGCAACACGGAGTTGCTCGACGCCGAGGGTAATGTGGTCGAACGCGAGGCCAACTCCGAGTCGATTTATCCCGCGGTCAAACCGGGTGTGCAGTTCAAGTACACTTACGCCGATTTCACCGGCCGTGCGCTGGCGAGTGCGGACATCCGATTCGAGGGCATCAAGTCTGCGGCTCAGTTCTGGCAGGGGGAGCTATCGCTCGACACGCACTGGGGCTGGGAGATCGGATACAAAGAGATGTTGTTCGGCCGCGCCGGGTTTGACATCGGACGGTTCACCGCAGGCGGGGGAGTGGACATCAGAAACATCACGGTCGATATCGCATACCTCCACCACGACGACCTTGAGGAGACCTTCCGTGTGAGTGCGGGATATAGGTTCTAGGTCCTTGCGGACGGCTGTCTTCACAGACGGCACTATAAATATGTCACACTGAGCTTGTCGAAGTGTGGACCTTATTCAGGTCCTGTAGGGAAGGTTTGTCTTCAAACCTGCCAGCCCAACGTCGAGCCTTTCAGGCTCGACCCTTCCGGCAGGTCTGAAGACAGACCTGCCCTACGAAGTACTCAGCCTGACTTGATTGGCCCTCGGATTTCGGTTGAGCCATTGACAACTCTTCTCCGATCATGCATCTTGAAGGCGATATTCGACGCCCACACGAACACAGCCCGGAGGGATAGGTGAAGAACCCGCAGCATCGGCAGACGTTAGATGTACTCGCAATTGTGGCCCTCGCGCTGACTGCAGCTATCTGTGGTTGCTCCAGTTCCATTGTGTTCGATACATATCGAGTGCCTGGGGAGGCATCCTGGGTATTCGTGTTCGATAAGTGGGTATCTCTTTGCGAAGTGGGATCACGTCGCTCGACCGAGGGCAATCAAACGAACGTGCCAATACGGCTGACTATCGATCTCACCGACAGCAAGATGGGGTCTGAGCGAGTTCGATCTGATTCACTCGTGATTGTCCGCGAAGTCTGGTATCAGACTGAACAGATGGCGGACTCTGTTCGACTCGAACTCGTCAATCGAAGTGCGAGGGACGAATCTCGCCCCAACAGAGTCGTACATGACTTTGGGTATGCCCAACTACCTCGTTTTTCACAGTCTTTAAGGATTACGTTCGATGCCGTCATGCTTCTGCGTAGAACCGGTCGTGAGCTGGCGAGGGAGAGGGTCACTCGCGAGATGACTGAGACACAAGTAGAGTGGACGCCCTGACTTTGGTACCCCGCCCAGAGCGAAGCCACTTGTGGCGAAGCGTCGGGTGGGAGATGCTGAACGCGAGGCGACTACCGAGCGTAAGTCCCATCCAGGTGAGCCTGCTCATGAGAGGGGATCTAGGGGTGTGTTTGTCAGCTCGGTGAATTGTCGGGTTTCTCACCGCGCATGATATGCGCGCCTCGGAACCGCGACCTACGAAGACTGCCGAACCTTTCAGGCTCGACCCTTCCGGCAGGTCTGAAGACAGACCTTCCCTACGAGGAGTTGTCCTGCGCAGAAAGCCCCCCCTCAAAAAAACTGGAACTTTCTCCCCATTTCAACAGTATGCTAAATAATTAGCATAAAGGTCTTGACAATTCCGGCCGAAATGCTATTTTTACTGCACAGTGCTAAGAAAGTAGCATTAGGCGCGGAAACGGATCACGGCCAGGAGATGCCTGAGATGAAGAAAGAAAAGCAACAGACCGCAGTTACCCTCTCCAGACGCGAACGCCAGATTATGGATATCATCTATAAGAGGGGAGAGGCCACCGCCGCCGAAGTCCTTGAGGCCCTGCCGGACCCGCCAAGCTACTCATCCGTGCGCGCGCTGCTTCGTGTTCTCGAAGATAAAGGTCACCTCAAGCACCGTGAGCAGGGACCGAGGTACGTCTACTCACCGACGCTCGCCCGCGAGAAGGCCAAGGCCTCGGCGCTCAAGCACGTCATGCAGACGTTTTTCGATAACTCCACCGAAAACGTCGTGGCGGCGTTGATGGATATGTCCGGCTCGAAACTGACCGACGAGGAAATCGAGCGGATGACCAAACTAATCGAAGAATCACGGAAACAGGAGCGCTAGTCATGTACGAATCATTGGCATTGCTTCTGTCCGGAATTGCCGAGGGTGCGTGGGTGCCGACCGCCTTGATCGCACTGGCGAAAAGCTCGATTGTTCTGTTTGCCGGACTGACCGTCTGGCTATGCCTGCGACGGTTCTCCGCGTCGACACGGCACCTCGTTCTTCTACTCACACTTGCGGCTGCACTGATCGTGCCGGTCATCTCGAGTTTTCTTCCGGAATGGGAAGTCGCGACTCTGGGCGAGACGCTTTCGGGCCACACGTTCTCGACTTTTATTACTAACGATATTGCGGGCGAAGTCGCGGTCGATGCAGACCGACACGTGCTCGGTGGTGTGACTGCCGACCCGACTCGTCCGGCTAATACGACTACTCCCTGGCATACCTGGGCGCTGATCGTATGGGTTGCGGGAGCGGCGTTCGCCGTATCGCGCCTGATGATCGGCTGGCTCTGGACGTCTTCTATTATAAGGACCGGCGCACCTGCGTCATTCGAGACCGAACTGGCCCGATGCACACGAGAGGCACGCGTCGATCTCAGCATTCGTCTGGTGGTATCGGATTGTGTTTCGATACCGTTTGTGTACGGGCTGTTCCGTCCGGTGATTGTGATGCCGGTCGAGGCCGAACGCTGGTCTTCGGACCGTCGCAAGGTCGTCCTCATGCACGAGCTTCTGCACGTGAAACGTCACGATGTCTTTGCGGGTCTGGTCGCCAACCTGGCCGGTGCGATCTACTGGTTCAACCCCCTTGTCTGGATTGCCTGCCGTCGGCTTCACATCGAGCGCGAGAAAGCCTGCGACGACCATGTTCTGGCCACCGGGGCCAGACCTTCTGATTACGCACACCACCTCCTTGAAATAGCACGCGGAATACACCTCAAACGATGCCCGGCAGCCCCTGCAGCGGTCGCTATGGCGCATCGCAATCAAATGGAGGGCAGACTAATGGCCTTACTCGACAACAGTATTACGCACCGCAGGTTGAGACTCCGCGACCTCATCCTGACAACCGTCCTGACCGTGGCGCTGGTTCTTCCGGTGGCCGCGATGACCGTGGGCGCAGAAAAAGAAATGCAGGCGCCGAAGCAAACATCCGGCGCCGTGGCAGGCTCCGAACGCGACCAGGTGATGAAGACCATCACTGAGTTCTATTCTGCGCTGGAGCAGCAGGATTTCGAGCGAATGAGGAAGTTCGTCACATCTTCTGAGTTGGACGATTACCTGGAGCAAATTCTGAGTTTTAGCGTGACACTCTCGGGCGATGACCTCGATAAGCCCGGTTCGTACAACCTCACCCGAAGCCTCAGTAAGGCCGACAAAGTTGTGGCAGAGTTCGATGTAACCGAGATGAAGCAAATCGGTGACGAATTCCACGTTTCTCACACGCTGACCATGGAGATTCACGGGTCGAGTTCCGACGATGTCTGGTTTGCCGATTTCGACCAGTTCGATATGGTGCTTGAGAAGCAGGCTGGCGTCTGGAAGATCGCCGGCCAGAACGGTCTCAGCGAGGTAACGCTTCGGATTGATGATAACGAACTCAAAGCGGATGTAAGTTTTGGGCGCAACAAGAACTAGCTCCTGTCCGATGGCACTCGGGTAAGAGTGAGGTCAAGGGGAGTGCTGCATGGGTACTCCCCTTTTGTATTTCAAGGGGGCCCCTGGGATGAATCCCCATATTCCAAAGATGGTCCAGCTGACGCTGAGGACAATCATGCTGCCCGCACAGACCCTGTCGAACATCGGGCCGCCTTTCCGTTGGCGATTGCCGTACTTGCCGCTTGCTTTATTCGGATGGGCGACGTTATTCTTACGAACAGAAATGGCAAGACGAATAACCGGGAGGTTACCCAAGTGTATTTATATCTGGTACAACATGCCGAGGCCAAGAGCAAGGAAGAGGATTCGAAACGCGGGCTGACGAAGCAAGGCCTGGAGGATATCAAAAAAGTGTCGGGCCATGCTGCCCGACGGACGCCGTTTGAAGTTGGTGTGGTAACGCACAGCGGCAAGCTGAGAGCGGAGCAGACGGCAACCATTCTGGCCGAGCAGTGGGAGCCGCATGCCGGTGTGATTCCTGTGAACGATCTGGAGCCAACTGCTGACCCGTCGATTTGGGGGGACCGTCTGGCGCTGATGGAAAACGACACCATGCTGGTCGGGCACCTTCCTCACTTGAGCAAACTGGCCGGACTGTTGATTTGCGGCGATGCCAACCGCGAGCCGATCCAGTTCAAGAACGCCGGGATCGTTTGTCTTGAGAAAGACGACGACGGCAGTTGGTCATTGCGCTGGATGCTGACCCCGGAGCAGGTGTAACCCTGCCCCCTTGTATGTGTCGTCATGCGACTCGCGTGACGACGCTTGATCAACGCACCCGGCTCCCGATCTGAAGATTGTGTTGAGGTCTCACGCCCAGTCAGACGGGGTTGCGTGTACCCACTGAATCTGACGGGACCGACGTCGTGAATCGAGATTCCAGATCGATTGCTTTCGGATTGTACTCCGAGTCGTCGGACGGGGTCGTCCAACGGCACACAAGAGGGGCCGCCGTATACGGTCATCTCCACCCACAGAAATAGCCGGTCTTTCGACCGCCATCGGCCGATGCCGGAACCAGTGTCCGGCACCGGCCACGCGGGATTGCCTCGCTAAGGTTTTGTACGCCCCGGCTTCCAAACCGAACCTACGAGACCGGGTGTGGGCCGGTTGTTCCCGGTTCGGCAGCGCAGTTGATTAGCGCTTCAACGGGGTTTTTCGGTGCGCAGCAATCCGTTTTTGGTGCTCTTCCGCCTCCTTCTGTTGTCCGCTCAGTCGCTGTCCGTTCACTCCAAAGAGCAAGTTTCAGACGAAGAAGCGTTCCTCTATTAATACGAATCGCGCGCAATATCCGCAGCGCAAATCGGAGAGTGTTTTTAGGGCGGAGGATGGTTCTGGAGCAGGGAAGGTTTGTCCTCAAATCTGTCGGAAAGGTCGAGTCCGAAGGGTTCGGTTTGGGATTGGCGGGTTCGAAGACGGCCACTTGTGGCGTGGACCAACTCTACAGACTACAAGCTATCCGCCTGTCCCGAGTCAATCTCAGCCGTATCTGTCACCGGCAACGGAATCTCGGCTCCTGAAGCCAGAATCTCTGCCATTTCGCGCCCTTCCGGCCACGTAGCCTCCACAACAAACATACCGCGAAGCTCTCCGCCTTTATAGCCGGTTGCATGATCAGAGGGGTACTCTCGTTTCAGCTTTTTGTAGACTCCCGGAGCCAGTGTTTGGAGGTCCCCATGGCATTTGAGGCAGAAGGCATCCACCCGAATCGGCTTGTAGTAGTGCATGACGACCGTTTCGACCGAATCGATCTCTTCTTCGTGCCATGAGGTCAGAAAAGTAGGTGCGAAATCACCGGTATCAGCCAAGCTGGTCAAGAACATCTGTTCTGTAGTGTCCGGTCGATTGGCGGGGTTGCGGAATTTCTCGCTGACACGCTTGATAGACCACCCGCCGATTGTGTGAGCGGCCGCAATATCGGGTGCAACCTCGGAACAGACCCCTATTGCCCTTACGGCGCCCTTTTTCTTGTAGGCATCCATCAGGCGGCTCTTGAGGTCTCCCGAGAAGCGCTTGATAAGGTTTTCGGCAGCATCTTTGTACAGTTGTTGGTCTACGGCATACTCGGGTGCCTGTGGTACCTGGACTACCGGCTTGCTCTTCTGTGTGTCATCTGAGCCGCATGCGGCCAGAAGAAGACAAAAACTCAATGCTAATAAACGTCTCATTCCCATACCTCACCTGTTGAATGATAATATGGTGCTTCTGGAAGCGGGGGCAAGTCCTAAAATGCTGCCACACAGCTAACAGCGGCATACTGCAAAGTACTCCATGCTACTTTTTTCACAAATACTATCCCTATCTTGTCAAAAATCTGTTGACTTTGGACCGGGCGAAAATATATTGGCGACTTAACGTTGAAATACGGGGATCACAATGACCCTGCTAGGCCCGCCGCCGGGGAAGAAGAAATCCGGCAGTAAGTATGGCCCTACTGCGATCTATGTTGCAGTGCCGGGCATCCTCGTTGTTTCACCGCTCGTCGGGTTTTTTGCAGGCCAATGGCTGGACGGGAAGTTTGGTACCGACCCCTATCTGATGGCGCTCGGTCTGTTTCTTGGATTCGCGGCCGCTGGCAAAGAGATCTATAACTTGATCCGCAAGGCCCAGGCGATGGAAGAAGACGAGGATAAAGAGGATAACCGTTAGATGGGACTTGATTTCATTGATCGCCTTCTTAGAACCACCGCCCTCGTTCTGCTTATCTTTGTTCCCTTTGGATCGTACTATTTCGGATTTTATCCTACGATTGCGGTGTTATCGGGATGTGTGTGGGGTATGTTGAACCTGATGCTGTTGACGCGTCTCATCAAGCAGACTCTGCGGGCGGATGGGGATATTCATGTTCCTTCCGTGGTCGTGACCATAGTGATGTTTATTCTTCTGTTTGTTGCCGGGTTTGGCCTGTTGTCTGTGAGTCTGTTCGAACCCTGGCTTTTGCTGGTTGGCTTTACGGGGATATTCGCGATCATGTTGCTTAAGGCTCTGGGTCGCTGGATAACGAAAGCCGATGATCAGACAACGATGGATCAGAAACTCGAGAGTGTAGCATGATCGTTCCCATTATTCACAAGATTCTGATGGTGGCACCGACATGGTTGCCGATGCTTTTTGTTGCTACCGGCGGCGGACACGAAGCCGATGCCGGAGGGCATGGTGATGGTGGCCACGGCGATGGCCCGCCCGCCCTCCCGAGTCTGCTCGGTTTGGTATTGGGACACGACCATGCTGTGTACGCATGGGTCAACCCGATTTACGCGCTGGCCACCACGGTGCTCATGTGTTCTGTCGCGATGATTGTGTATCGCAAGCGCACTATGATTCCGGGCGGGTTGCAGAATTTTGTTGAGTTGCTCGTAGGCGGGATGCTCAGTTTCTTTGAGAGCATTCTGGGCAAAGAAGCAAGGCGATATACGCCGTTCCTTGGAACGCTTTTCTTTTACATATTGATTAACAACCTGTGGGGCTTGATTCCCGGTGGACACTCGCCCTCGACCAGCATAAATGTTACAGCCACGCTGGCCATTACCGTGTTTATGTACGCACAATGGACCGGCATTTCACGACTGGGGCTGGGCGGATGGCTTCATCATCTTGCTGGCAGTCCGAATGATGTTATCAGTTGGTGTCTGGTGCCCTTGATGGTCCCGCTCCATATTATTGGCGAGCTGGCCAAGCCGCTCAGTCTTGCCTTACGTCTATTCGGAAATATCACAGGTGAAGACGTACTCGTGGCGGCCTTCGTTGGCCTTGGCATATCCGCGCTCTCATTCATGGATTCCCCGATTGGGTTGCCGCTGGATCTGCCGTTTATTTTCCTGGGGACGCTGTTGTCGATAATTCAGGCGCTGGTGTTTACCCTTTTGTCATCGATCTATATTCTGATGATGCTGCCACACGAGGAACATCACTAGAAAATGAATACACTGATATTTAAATACGGTCAACAATACGTTTAGGAGGAGATCATGGATTTTCAAGCAATGTTGTCGCTGGCTTTGCCGCTTGGCGTTTCGATCGCTGCGGTTGGTTCCGCACTGGGTCTTGGCAGGGCTGTAGGTTCTGCTATGGAAGCCATCGGTCGTCAGCCGGAAGCTGCCGGTAAGATTCAGACAGCTATGATCATTGGTTGTGCGCTTATCGAAGCACTCACCATCTATGCGTTGGTTGTGTTCTTCATCGCCCAGGGCAAAATTGCCGGCTGAGGAAAACCCGCAGGTAATCGGCATCGCCGCGACAACTCGCGGCATGCCGCAGAGAATGGAGTGCAATTGTGCTTGAAGCCTTAGGATTCGATGCTGCCCAGGCGTTGACGCATCTCGTCAGCTTTGCGCTGACGGTCATTTTGTTGAAGAAGTACGCCTGGGGGCCTCTCATGGCCCTTCTCGAAGAACGCCGCGAGAAAATCGCCGGTGAGTTCGATCAAATCGAGAAGGAAAAGGCCGAGGTAGCTCAGTTGTCCGCCGACTATGAAGCCAAGCTCAAAGAGATAGATAACGAGCGACGTGCGAAACTGGTCGAGGCAACCGAGGAAGGCAAGTCACTTGCCGCTGACATCAAGGCCAAAGCCCAGGATGAAATCAAGGGATTGCACGAGAAGGCCAAGGCTGACCTCCAGAGGGATGTAGCCAAGGCGCGCGTGCAGCTTCGTGATGAAATGATAACGATGACCATGACGGCTGCGGGCAAAGTCATTCGTGAAAAATTGGATGACGCCAAGCATCGTGAGTTGATTGGCGGCTTCATCGACAGCCTGGAGAAAGTCTGATACTATGATTGCCCAGGAAGTCGCAAAGAAGTACGCCCGAGCCCTGCTCATGTCAACCAAAGAGCGCGGGGTGATCGACCAGGCCTATGATCAGTTCTCCGGACTGAGTAAGGTGCTGGAAGGTGATCGTTCGCTGTTGACCTTCCTGAGTTCACCGAGCGTGGATGAGGAACAGAAGCTCCAGTTGGTACGGAAAGTATTCAAAGAACAGCTGGAAGAGCTGTTCATTGAATTCTTAGCCGTGCTCGTCCGGAAACGCCGCGCTGGATACCTGCCTGAAGTGCTCGATGAATTCAACCGTCTGGTCGAGTTCGAAAAGGGCATCAATCGGGTTACAGTCTTCACCGCGGTTCCGCTGCAGGATGCCGAGGAAGCTACTTTGGTGAGTAAGCTCATTGCTCGATCCGGCGGAACGCTCGAGCTGGAGAAGAAGGTCGATTCGTCGTTGCTGGGAGGTATGATTGTCATCATGCACGACCAGATTGTCGACGGTTCGGTTAAGCATGGGATGAGCCAGATCGAAGAGATGCTGCAGAAAGTCAAGGTTCATTAGGTTCGCCCGCAACGGCCTGTGAGGTCGGTGCGATTTTGAAAAATAGTGCTCGTCCTGTTTTGCGAAGGGTCGGGCATGGTAAGCCACCGATATTAATCGGGCGGTATGGAATGTTGAAAAATAATGTCCGGATCTCAATACGTGCAGGAGTACTGTGATGGCGCTTAATCCTGAAGAAGTATCATCAGTTATTAAAAAAGAGCTTGAGAAGTATGATACCAAGCTCGAGATGGAGTCCGTCGGTACGGTACTGCAGGTAGGCGATGGTATCGCCCGTATCTGGGGACTACAAGACGTTCAGATGTCCGAGTTGATTATGTTCCCGGGCGATGTTATGGGACTCGTACTCAACCTGGAAGAAGACAATGTCGGTGCCGCTATCTTCGGCCAGGACACCTTGATTCACGAAGGTGACCAGGTTCGCAGAACCGGCCGTGTGGCCTCCGTGCCGGTGGGCGATGCCCTTATCGGTCGTGTGGTCAACCCGCTTGGTCAGCCGCTCGACGGCAAAGGGCCGATCGTTTCCGACAAAACTCGTGTTATCGAAGGTGCCGCGCCGAACGTGGTGCAGCGTCAGCCGGTGAAAGAGCCGCTGCAGACGGGTCTCAAGGCGATTGACTCGATGATCCCGATTGGCCGCGGACAGCGTGAGCTGATCATTGGTGACCGTCAGACCGGTAAAACGGCTGTCGCCATCGATACGATCATCAACCAGAAGAACACCGACGTGATCTGTATTTACGTCGCTATCGGTCAGAAGCAGTCGACCGTCGCTCAGGTGGTACAGTCGCTCCGTGAACACGGCGCCATGGACTACACCATCGTGGTTACGGCGTGTGCGACCGATCCGGCCCCGATGCAGTACATTGCACCGTACGCCGGTTGTGCCATGGGCGAAGAGTTCATGTACAACGGCAAGCACGTGCTCTGTATCTACGACGATTTGTCGAAGCAGGCACAGGCCTATCGCCAGTTGTCCCTGTTGCTTCGTCGCCCGCCGGGCCGTGAAGCTTACCCGGGTGATATCTTCTATTGTCACTCCCGTTTGCTCGAAAGAGCCGCCAAGCTCTCCGACGATCTTGGTGCCGGTTCCCTGACGGCATTGCCGATCATTGAAACCCAGGCAGGTGACGTATCAGCGTATATTCCGACCAACGTGATTTCGATTACGGACGGCCAGATCTTCCTCGAGGGCGAGTTGTTTGCCGCCGGTATCCGACCCGCTATTAACGTCGGTATCTCGGTGTCTCGTGTGGGTGGTAACGCCCAGCAGAAGATGATGAAGCAGGTAGCGGGATCGCTCAAGCTTGACCTCGCGCAGTTCCGTGAGTTGGCAGCGTTTACCATGTTTTCGTCCGATCTGGATGAGGGCACCCGCAAACAACTGGATCGTGGCGCACGAATGGTAGAACTGCTCAAGCAGGGTCAGTTCTCGCCGATTCTCGTTTCCCGACAAGTCATGACTATTTGGGCTGCCTCGCGCGGCTATGTTGATGATATTCCGGTCACAGACGTTCTGAAGTTCGAAAAGGGCTTCCTGGAGTTCTGCGACAAGAAATACCCGGACATTCAGTTGACGCTTGAGAAGGAGCTCAAAATCTCCGACGAGATCGAGGCCAAGTTGAAGGGTGCGGCGGATGAATTCAAGGAGCAGTTCAAGTAAGAACTGCCCCTAAACTCGGTGGAGAGGGTTTGGTAAGATGAAGAAGATTACACTGTTCGCGATTGTGGCCGTAATGGCCGTTCTGATGACAACGTCTGCCATGGCGCAGGCACCCGCGAAGCCGTTCAACATGTATCTTGGCGGTGGCGGTTCTCTGCCTTCTGGCGATCTGGCCGACGGTTGGAAAATGGGATTCCACGGCATCGGTCGCCTGGGTATGGCTATGGCGCCGAAGATGGAACTGCTGTTTGGTGCGGATTTTCATACTTTTGGTCTGGACCTTCCGGATGAAGCTGATGTCGACGGTGGCGCGTTTTCGGCGATTCTCATTGCCGGAGATGTCAAGCTGAATCTTGGAGTGCCGAACTCCAATATGAATCCGTTCGTATTCGGTGGTGGTGGCATGGCCAGCATCTCCATCTCCGACATGACCGGTGAAATGTACAATCCTTCCACCGACCAATTCGAGACCGTGACCGTATCGTTTGAGTCCGAGACCAAGGCCTTCTTCGAGTTCGGGGCTGGCGTGGAAATGGGCAAGATGTTCATCCAGGGCAAGTACGTCTCGATCCAGGCCGACGGCGAAAGCATTAACTACATTCCGTTCTCGCTGGGCTTCAAATTCTAGAGCCTGTCGAAGTTGGGATGTTTGACGTTTATTAGTGGTAGCTAGTACATGGCAACTCTACGCGAAGTAAAAAACAGAATTCGGTCGGTCCAGTCGACCAAGCGCATCACGAAGGCGATGGAGATGGTCGCGGCGTCCAAGTTGCGCAAAGCGCAGCAGAAGGTCGAGCAGGCCAAGCCGTACGCAGAGAAACTGAACGAAATGCTCAGCCATCTCGCAGCCGGCTCCGCGGGTGAAATCGCTCATCCGTTCTTCGAAGAGCGACCGGTCCAGAAACGCACGCTGGTGATCATCGTCTCTGATCGCGGTCTGTGCGGTTCCTTCAATTCCAACGTATTCCGCAAAGCGGACAAATGGCTTGCGGAGCACAAGGATGCGGAGGTGGAATTGGTGTGTGTCGGTAAGCGCGCCAATGACTACTACAAGCGCCGGGCACACAAGATTATCGAGTTCTACGGGGACTGGAACGGGGTTATGGACTACGGTCGGGCGCGCGAAATCGTCTCCTTTCTTACCGAGCGGTTTACCTCCGGAGTGACCGACGAGATCAGCTTCATTTACACGAGGTTCCTCTCGCTGGTTCGTTACAACCTCGAACTGGAGAAGTATCTGCCGGTGCCGCGACCGGAAGTTGTCGAAGAGGGCGAAGAAGTGGCGAGCGATTATATCTTCGAGCCGACCTCAGAGAAAATCTACGCCGCGCTCATGCCGAGTTATGCTAATACAAAGATGATTACTGCCCTTACAGAATCTCTGGCCTCGGAACACGGAAGCCGGATGATGGCAATGGGGAACGCTACCAAGAATGCGGGCGAAATGGTTGATACCTTGACCCTGGCATTCAACAAAGCGCGCCAGGCGCAGATTACCGGTGAGCTGCTCGAGGTAGTCTCCGGCGCTGACGCCTTGAGCGATTAGAATTATAGACTAGTGCGACAAAAAGTGAGTTTTTGCATATACTGGAGTGAATCAGATGGCTGAAAAAATCGGCAAGATTGTTCAGGTGATCGGACCGACGGTCGACTGCGAGTTTCCCGCCGAGTCATTGCCGAATATTCTGAACGCGATCAAGATCCAAGACCCGAACAACAATCGTGTACTGACGGTTGAGGTCGCGATGCACATAGGTGACAATGTCGTTCGCTGTGTCGGACTGGCCTCTACCGATGGCTTGGTTCGTGGCATGGAAGCGGTCGATACTGGCTCGCCGATTACGGTGCCGGTGGGCGAGAAATCTCTCGGTCGCCTCTTCAATTTGCTGGGTGAAACGCTCGATCCGGGCGAAGACATTCCGGCTGACAATCCCCGACTCCCGATTCACCGTCTGGCTCCGGCATTTGACGAGCAGGTGACCAAGGTCGAGATGTTCGAAACCGGTATCAAGGTCATCGACCTGCTGGAACCGTACTCAAAGGGCGGAAAAGTAGGTATGTTCGGCGGCGCCGGTGTTGGTAAGACCGTTATCATTCAGGAGTTGATCCATAATATTGCCACCGAGCACGGCGGCTATTCGATCTTCTCCGGCGTTGGAGAGCGTACCCGTGAAGGAAACGACCTCTGGCGTGAAATGACCGAGTCCGGCGTTATCAACAAGACGGCTCTCGTGTTCGGTCAGATGAACGAACCCCCGGGTGCTCGCCTTCGTGTTGCGCTTTCAGCGCTGACTATGGCCGAGTACTTCCGCGACGAGGCAAACCAGGACGTGCTCCTGTTTGTTGATAACATCTTCCGTTTCGTGCAGGCCGGTTCTGAAGTGTCTGCGCTGCTCGGACGTATGCCGTCGGCGGTGGGGTATCAGCCGACTCTCGGCACGGAAATGGGTGGTCTCCAGGAGCGTATTTGTTCGACGAAGTCCGGTTCGATCACTTCGGTGCAGGCCATTTACGTGCCGGCTGATGACTTGACCGATCCGGCCCCGGCGACCACGTTTGCTCACCTTGATGCCATCACCGTGTTGTCACGCCAGATCTCGGAATTGGGTATCTACCCGGCCGTGGATCCGCTTGACTCTTCTTCGCGTATTCTCGATCCGCAGGTCGTTGGCGAGGAGCACTACCGCATTGCCCGTGAGGTACAGGTTGTTCTTCAGCGATACAAAGACCTCCAGGATATCATCGCGATTCTCGGTATCGACGAACTGTCCGAAGAGGACAAGGCGATCGTGCAGCGCGCTCGCAAGATTCAGCGCTTCCTGTCGCAGCCGTTCTTTGTTGCCGAGGTCTTTACCGGTAAGCCGGGCAAGTACGTCAGGGTTGAAGATACTATCAAGGGCTTTGGAGAACTGGTAGCCGGTAACGTCGATCACATTCCGGAGCAGTTCTTCTACATGGCCGGTGGCCTTGACGAGGTTCTGGAAAACTACGAGCGGTCAAAAAGCTAGGGTATTATGTTTCGACTTTCCATAGTCACGCCGGAGAAGATCTACTTTGAGGACGATGTCGCCTCGTTAGTTCTTCCGGGCACCGAGGGTTACCTGGGGGTACTGTCTAATCACGCCCCCCTCATCACCGCCGTGCAGCCGGGTAAGATTGAGTTCCGGGACGCCAATGACAATACTCACACGCTGGCCGTTACGATGGGTTTCCTCGAGGTCTCGCACAATGTCGCCACTCTCCTGGCCGACGCTGTTGAAGAAACCGAAGAGATTGACCTGAAGCGCGCCAAGGAAGCTTACCACCGAGCCTGGGAACTGCTAAAGTCTGCCGCCAAGGGTGACAATGCGGTTGACGCCAAACGTGCTCGGCTGGCACTGGCCAGAGCCAGCAACCGTATTAAGCTGTACGAGGCGACTCATTAGGTCGGAATCGGAGCCAGAAACCTGCCGGTGAGTCTCGGCAGCAACGGGCAGGAAACCACTGGATGATGCGGATGTCGCGGCTACGAGCCGGCGCATCCCGAGTGTGAGCGTTAAGTCGTTGTCTTTCTTGCAGTTGCCTGCGTCTTTATGTTCTTGACTTTCGGCCTGCTTTTGCGTACAATCCTACTCCATGATACTCGAGCTAAGGGAACTTGAAGATTTCCCTGCCCGTGCGGTCTTACGGGCCGCCGCCAATGAGATTAAGCCTTCCGCCGACAGCGTAGTAACGGTAGACGGGGCCGAAGTCAGTCTGGCGATACAGAAATCGGGCGAGGAGTACTTCTGCCAGGGGACTGTGACGGCAGAGGTCGTTCTGGAGTGTGCCCGCTGCCTCAAGCACTATGAGTCTGAGGTACACGGCAAGACAGATTTTGTGATTTGCTCCGAGGTGAGGACAACCGAAGAGGATGACGTGATTGACGACGAAGACTACGTCTACCCCACTGGTACTGACCTTCGGGTTGACATAACTGAACAGGTGCGACAGGCTATTGATTTGGCGCTGCCGCTCAAACCGCTGTGCTCCGAGGACTGTCAGGGGCTTTGCTCTTCATGTGGGCAGAACCTCAACGAAGGAGACTGCGCTTGCGACGGAAATAACGTGGATCCTCGATGGGAAGGCCTCAAGGGGCTTTTCCCCGAGAAATGATATATTCACCTGAGGAATAAACGAGATGGCATTACCTAAACGGAGACATTCCAAGACCAGAGGTCGGAAGCGTCGGACAAACTGGAAGCTGACCACTCCTAATGTAGTCGATTGCAAAAACTGTGGGCAGGCTCGCCTGCCGCATCACATCTGCCCGAGTTGCGGTTTCTACGACGGCCGCCAGGTTATTGACACCGGGGAAGCATAAAACCGGTTACATTCTGGAACCAACACTTTCCAGGGACGCGGAGGTAATGGCAGCTGGCGATGTAAAAAGGCTGGTTCTCGACGTAATGGGGTCCGATGGCGGCCCCCGGGGAATTATACTGGGCGGTATCGATGCAGCACGGAAACTCATCGGTAAGGCTGAGATTATTCTCGTCGGACGCGAACCCGAAATCAGACAGGTCCTCGAAAGCACGGCGGACGTGCCGCGCAATATTGAGGTACGGCATGCCGACGCCGAAATCTCCATGAAGATGGCTGCCACCGACGGTGTCCGCAGACGAGACAGCTCGATCGCGGTGGGCCTTCGCATGGTGCGCAGAGGCGAAGCTGAAGCCTTCATATCACCGGGCAATACCGGTGCTGTCATGGCCAGTTCGCTACTGACTCTCGGAAGAATCAAGGGTGTTATCAGACCCGCTATAACCAGTCTGTTCCCATCAAGCGCCGGACATCCGTGTGTGGTGCTCGACGTGGGGGCTAATGCCGACTGCAAGCCACGGCACCTGTCACAGTTTGCGGTCATGGGTTCTGTCTATGCGGCGGCCATGCTGGGGGTCGACTCCCCGCGGGTAGGGCTGGTTTCCATCGGTGAGGAACGAAGCAAGGGCAATGAATTAATCTTTGGTGCCCGAAAACTTCTGAACGATTCCAAGATCAACTTTGTTGGAAATGTCGAAGGACGCGACATTCTGTCCGGTGCGGTAGACGTTGCTGTTACCGACGGCTTCATGGGAAACATTCTCCTGAAGTTTGCCGAATCGGTCAAGCCCTTCCTGGTAAAGGCGATCCAAAGGCAGATTCAGACGAACGTCTTTTCGCGGTTTGGCGTGGTGCTGTTGTTGCCGTTCATGAAGCGCATGAAAAGCACGTTTGACTACGCCGAGGCCGGAGGAGCGCCGCTGCTTGGAGTGAAGGGTGTTGTTATGATCTGTCATGGCTCCTCCAACTCCAGGGCCATCACAAATGCTATTCTGGGATCTTACGGCATGGTGTGCAAGGAGATCAACAAGCAGATCAAGGACGAGCTGACAACCAACCATTTTGGAAAGAACGATGACGCGACAAATACGAGCGAAGATAATCGGGACGGGGTCGTACACTCCTCCCCGGGTGATGACCAACGCTGACTTTGAGAAGCTGGTAGATACATCGGACGAGTGGATTGTAAGTCGTACCGGTATTCGTGAAAGGCACGTCTGCGACGATGATATGACCACCGCCGACATGGCTGAGAAAGCCGCTGCGAAGGCCATTGAAATGGCCGGGGTCGCTCACGATGAGATCGATCTCGTTATCTGCGGCACGGTTACCCCCGACTATCGCCTGCCGTCGACCGCCTGCCTTCTGCAGGAGAGGATGGGGTTTCCGAACGCCGTGGCGTTCGATCAAGTGTCGGCCTGTACCGGTTTTATTAACGGTCTGTCGATTGCGAATTCGCAGATTGCGATGGGCGAGCACAAAAAGGCGCTGGTCCTTGGCTGTGAGAAGCTGACGTCGATCACGAACTACAAAGACCGCAACACCTGCGTTCTGTTCGGCGATGCCGCCG
Organism: uncultured candidate division Zixibacteria bacterium; assembly: GCA_963664195.1. Classification (GTDB taxonomy): domain Bacteria; phylum Zixibacteria; class MSB-5A5; order GN15; family FEB-12. The sequence continues at coordinate 870,595 of OY760907.1, read as the reverse complement.
GAGCCGTCGTTCTTGAAGGCTCGGATAACGGCAGCGGAGTGCAGTCTACGTACATGAAGTCCGATGGTCGCATGCGCGAGTTGTTGCACATTGTAACCGGCGGAACGCGCAATCCGTACTCACCGGACTTCGGCTTCGACGGTACGGACAAGATATTCATGGCCGGATCCGATGTCTTTAAGGTCGCCGTAAAGAAGATGGCTGACGCTGTCAGAATCGTGATAAAAAGGGCCGGACTGACTCCGGATGACATTTCTCTGTTTGTGCCACACCAGGCCAATATCCGCATCATCGAAGCCATGGCCAAGCGTCTGGGCATAAGCATGGATCGCGTGTGTCTGAATATCCAAAATTACGGCAACACATCTTCGGCTTCGGTACCGCTGGCGCTGGATGAAGCTAACCGCGCCGGTCGTATCAAGTCCGATGATAACGTAGTCATGGTCGCATTCGGCGGAGGCTTCATCTGGGGTGCCGCCCTCGTGAAATGGTAAAACAATGAGCAAAACAGCCCTCTTTTTTCCGGGTCAGGCCTCGCAGTACGTCGGGATGGCCAAGGACCTCTATGACAGTTCTGCCGACGTGCGCGCTATGTACAGGTTTGCCTCCGACGAAATCGGAGCCGATATCGCCGCGCTTTCGTTCGATGGTCCCGCCGACGAATTGAAGCGGACGCGATTTACGCAGCCCGCAATTCTTCTGCACTCGTTGGCCGTATTGAAGGTTCTCAGCGACGCACTTCCGACATTTGAATTCGCTGCCGGCCACTCACTCGGTGAATACGGTGCCCTGGCGGTGACCGGTGCTTTGAGTTTCGAGGATGCGATCAAGGCGGTCGTGAAACGTGCAGCCCTCATGGAAGACGCCTGCCAGAAAAACCCCGGTACGATGGCGGCCACTATGGGACTCTCGATGGAGAGAGCCGAGCAGGTCTGCAGGGATGCATCAGTTGATGGTATCGTGGTCCCGGCCAATTTCAATTCAAGTGCGCAGATCGTTCTTTCGGGTTCGATTGACGCCGTTAAGAAGGCTGCCGAACTGGCCAAAGAAGCCGGAGCCAAACGGGCTGTGCTGCTCGAAGTCGGCGGTGCTTTCCATTCACCATTGATGGAGCCGGCCTCGGAAGGTCTCGAACAGTTCCTGTCCGGGCTGACGATCAACGAACCGTCGCAGCCGGTTGTAGCCAACGTGACTGCAGATTCAGTTACGAGTCCGGATGACATTCGCCGGCTTCTCGTGCAGCAGGTGACATCGCCCGTTCGCTGGAGCCAGACGATGAGCTATCTCAAGGATAATGGCGTAACTACGCTGATCGAAATCGGACCGGGCAAGGTTCTGACGGGATTGGCCAAGCGTGAGCTTCGACCGGAGAGATCGGTAAATCTGGATACGATTCAGGATATTGAAGAGTTCGCCGCGGCGAACGCATAGGAGTGCGACTGAAATGGATTTTTCAGACAAGGTAGCGATTGTAACCGGTTCCGCCCGTGGCATAGGCAAGGTGATTGCACGGCGTCTGGCTGAAAAGGGTGCGACAGTAGTCATAAGTGACCTGGACCAGTTGACTGTCGATGCGACCGCCAAAGAGATCGGTCACGGTGCGATAGGCATCAAAGCCAACGTCACCAGCGCGGAAGATGTTGTGGCACTGTTTGATACGGCTAAGGCGGAGCTCGGGCGGGTTGACATCGTGGTCAATAACGCGGGTGTCACACGCGACGGACTCATGATCCGTATGGACGAAAAAGACTGGGACATGGTTCTTGACATCAACCTGAAAGGTGCCTTTCTTGTCACGAAAACAGCCAGCAAACTGATGATGAAACAGCGCGTTGGACGCATTATCAACATCAGTTCGATTGTGGGAACAGGTGGCAATGCCGGCCAGGCCAATTACTCGGCGTCCAAGGCCGGCATGATTGGTTTAACCAAGTCCGCCGCCAAAGAACTGGCTTCCCGGGGTATCACGGTGAACGCCGTGGCGCCGGGATACATCCAGTCGGAAATGACAGAAAAGATGCCCGAGGCGGCCCGGAAGGCTTTCCTCGACCGTGTTTTGATAAATCGCCCCGGTACACCGGACGACGTTGCGTCGGCAGTACTGTACTTGGCTTCGGATGAAGCCGCGTACGTCACCGGCCAAGTGTTGACAGTGGACGGTGGCCTTACCGTTTAGACGACAGAGAACAGGAAGAATAAAAGGAGCAAGTCATGGCCGTAGAAGAAAGAGTCAAAGAAATCATCGTTGAGCAGCTGGGTGTCGAAGCCAGCCAGGTAACTGAATCCGCGAAATTCGTGGATGATCTTGGTGCCGATTCGCTGGATACCGTCGAACTGGTGATGGCTCTCGAAGAGGAATTCTCTCTGGAGATTCCGGACGAAGATGCCGAGAAGATCACCTCCGTGATTGATGCTATCAACTACATCAACGAGCACTCTTCCTAGGCTATTCAACAGTTGTCCCCCGGACGGTCCGTCGTTTGTTCGATGGATCGTTCTGCGGGCGGCTTGCACGATTAAACGAAAGTACTTGGCAGGACTATGAAGCATAGAGCTGTTGTCACCGGTATGGGAGCAGTAACCCCTCTGGGTAACAGTGTTGAAGAATACTGGAACGCGCTTCTTGAGGGTAAGTCCGGGGCTGGCCCGATTACGTGTTTCGACGCGTCAGCTTATTCGACGCGGATCGCGGCCGAAGTGAAAAACTTCGATCCCCTGGAATACTTCGACAAGAAGGAAGTCAGGCGCACCGACAGGATTCAGCAATTCGCGATCGCTGCCTCTGAGATGGCCGTCAGGGATTCAGGGATTGATCTTGAAACCGCCGATCGCAATCGTATCGGTGTGGTCATCGGCTCCGGAATCGGCGGTATTATGACCTTTGAGGAGCAGCACGAGCGTTTGTTGAAGTCGGGCCCCGGTCGTGTGTCGCCGTTCTTCATCCCCATGATGATTATCGACATGTGTGCCGGTCTGGTGTCAATGCGTTATCGCGTCCACGGCCCGAACTATGGGACCGTATCCGCCTGTGCGTCTTCCAACCACGCTATTCTGGATGCATTCCATATCATCCAACGCGGCGAGGCTGACATGATGATCACCGGTGGAGCCGAGGCGACGATCACCCCGACCTCAGTTGCCGGTTTCTGCTCAAACAAGGCGATGTCCACTCGCAACGACGAGCCGGAGAAAGCCTCACGTCCGTTCGACAAGAACCGCGATGGTTTCGTCATGGGCGAGGGTGGTGCGATGGTCATCCTCGAGTCCTACGAGCACGCCGTGAAGCGGGGCGCGAAAATCTACGGTGAGCTGTTCGGCGGCGGTATGTCCGGCGATGCTCACCACATGACAGCACCCCACCCGGAAGGGATCGGGGCCAGACTGTCAATGGAAGGTGCCATTCGCAGTGCCGGCATCTCTCCCGAACAGGTTGATTACATCAACACGCACGGGACTGCCACCGGTCTCGGCGATATTTCTGAGACTAAAGCGATCAAGGCGGTTCTGGGCGACCATGCCTACAAGATTCCGTGCAATTCGACAAAGTCAATGACCGGTCATCTGCTCGGCTGTGCAGGAGCTGCTGAACTGGTGGCAACACTCAAATCTATTGAGAATGGAGTGGTGCATCCGACCATAAATCTGGATGACTCCGACCCCGACTGTGATCTGGACTATGTGCCTCATCAGAAACGGGACTGCGACATCACGTACGCACTGTCGAACTCATTTGGATTCGGAGGTCACAACGTGACGATTGTGGTAGGGAAGCCCAACGGCACTCGTTAAATGAACCTGTGGAGGAAGATAAGTAGTCTTCTAAGAAAACGCGGCAGTGAATCTTCTGAAAGTCAGCTTGAGGCTTGCCAGGAGCTGATCGGATATCGCTTCCGTGATCGTGATTTGCTACACCTTTCTCTTACGCATCGATCTATTGCCCGGGCGGCGGACATCTCCCAACCCTCCAATGAACGCTTAGAATTCCTTGGCGATTCAGTCCTCGGCGTAATCATCGCCGAGGAGCTGTTTCGCCATCATCCCAGGGCAACCGAGGGAGATCTGACCAAGCAGAAAGCGATGCTGGTCAACGAGACGACACTTGCCCAGGTCGCAATTGAGGTCGGTCTCAACCAATTCATCTTCATGTCCCCCGAAGAAGATCGCAGCGGTGGACGTGAACGGCCCTCAATAGTCTCCGATGCTTTCGAGGCCGTTATCGGCGCCGTGTATCTTGACGGTGGTCTGGATGCGGCACGAAATCTCGTGCTCGGATTCATATACTCCCGAAAAGCGCTGATTCTAAACGACCTCGCCCAGCAGAACTATAAAGGAGATCTTCTCGAACTCGTCCAGGGACGGGGAGAGGGGATGCCTCGATACGAGGTGCTGTCGGAGACCGGGCCTGACCATGACAAGACATTTGAAGTGGCCGTCAGCATCAACGGTTCTTCGCTTGGCACCGGCAGCGGTTCCTCGAAAAAAGAGGCGGAGCAGAAAGCCGCCCGCGAGGCTCTGAGCAATCTGGCGCAGCAGAGCGAATAGACTCGTCCCGTTCCTTCGTACCTTTCCCGCATTTATTATTGCTATCCATGACCATTTTGCATGTCCGTCGCCCATTCTGAACCCTGGCTGACAGTAAACGTCGAAAGTCACCGATTTGTCCGCGTATTACGGGTGCAGACACAGAAAAACACCTCAAACAGCATCGATTTTGTTAAACCAACTTTAGCAGAATGACGATCATTCCCGTAGTATTTATTAGTTGACTGCAGAATGGTGCAGTCTTAATTGTAATGTGTTCCGGAGGTGAGGTTGATGTTGCACGCGCCTCGTATGCGTGTTAAAACGATGAAAGCCAATCAACGTTACCGCTAGTCGATTAACTTTTCCAGAGGAGTGTTATTCAATGCGCAAAGCGACGAAGAAAAAAGCGGCTCCGAAGAGAAAGGCGACCGCCAGGAAGACCACCACGAGGGCTACAGCCGCGAGAAAGAAAGCCGCGCCGAAGCGGACAGTGACTCGCAAGGTTGCTTCGAGGAGAACAACGGCCCTGCGCAAAGTGAGAGCCGGAGCGAAGGCATGGACTGTCGGTGAAGAGTCCATGATGAAGAAATCCTATCCGAAAACCCCGACTGCCGAGCTTGCGAAAAAGCTGAACCGGTCGGTTGCGTCGTTGCAGGCGAAAGCGCGTTCGCTCGGTCTGCGAAAGACCATGATCGCCAAACCGTCACGCAAAACGACCACGCGGAAGACGACCACGCGTCGTCCGACTACCACCGCCCGCAGAAATGCCGCGCCGAAACGCAAGACGACGGCTCGCAAAAGAGCCGCGACGACGAGGAATACGACCAAACGCAGGAGATAGCAATCTGCGAGGTCACACTTGCGTCCGAATCAAAGGCTCGCCCCGTAAGGCGGGCCTTTTCTATTGTTTGGGTCAAATCACCCCCCATCCCACGGCTTGACAAGCGCGTTTGCATCGCGCATATTGACCCCTAATAACGAATATCCAAGCATTATCAGGTGGACATATCATGAACGTTGTCGTTTTGATCAAACAGGTCCCGGAAATTGCGCTGATCAAGGTCGATGAGGCCGCCGGCAAGGTCGTCCTTCCGCAGGGACCCGGCTTTGTGAATCCGTTCGATGAGTTTGCGCTCGAAGAAGGACTCCGCATCAAAGAAAGAACCGGCGGGAAATGTATCGTCATGTCGGTCGGTACCGATCGCACCGAATCCGCCCTCCGCAACTGTTTTGCGCTCGGCGCCGATGAGGCCTATCTGTTGGCCGACGACGCCTTCAACGGCTCTGACCAGCAGGGAATCGCACGTATTCTCGCCGCAGGTCTGAAGAAGCTCGAAGGTTTCGATCTCGTGCTCGCCGGCAAGCAGGCGGTTGACTCCGATGCCGCCCAGGTGCCAGCCGCCGTGGCCGCGTATCTGGACCTTCCGGCCGCTATGTTCGTCAAGAAGTTCGAGGCGATTGAAGACGCCAAAGCGACCGTGTTCCGGTCGACCGAAGACGGCTATGATGTCGTCGATTTGCAGCTTCCGGCTGTCGTGTCGGTTGTGAAGGAAATCAACGAGCCGCGACTGCCGTCGCTCAAGGGCAAAATGGCCGCCAAAAAGAAACAGATTACTACCTGGACTGCCGGTGATTTGGGGCTCGACAGTTCCGATATTGGTGCCAACTCGCGCACTGAGATCAAGGGCGTCAAACCACCGCCGCCGAGACAGGCCGGTGAGATGATCGAGGGTGAGACTCCCGAGGAGATCGCCGACAAGCTGTTCCAGAAGCTCAGAGACAATCAGGTTCTCTAGACCGACAAAGCCCGCTCCGGCGGGCTTTTTTGATAGTGGGCGAGAGCCAGTCGAGGAAGACACAACATGCTGATACGTAAACTCACAGACTGTGACGTCATAACTTCCGGCGACAATACGTGCTTGCGTGAACTCCTGCACCCGCATCGGGAGTACGCCTTCGACGGACGCTATTCGCTAGCCCATGCTGTTGTTGCCCCAGGATGTCAGACGATTCGGCACCGGATGAAAACCGACGAAGTGTATTATATCCTCGAAGGGGCTGGCAAGATGCACATAGATGATGAAGTTGCGGCAGTTGAGGCCGGGGATGCCATCGAAATTCCCCCGGGAGCTGCCCAATGGATCGAAAACACCGGTGTATGCGAGCTTGTATTCCTTTGCATTGTCGATCCGGCCTGGCGCGAGGTTGACGAAGAAATCCTTTAGGCGCAGGCCTTGTGCGCCCTCGATTTCAACTTTGACAATCAGAGAAACAACTCAATATATTCCGGCATGAACTATACAGCCAAATACCGTCTCGGAGTGACCTCTGCGGTCGCCGCGATATTTGCCGCGCTCATATTTGTGGCCGGCATCAGTACGTCCGCCATTGGGGCCGATCTCATCAGCCAGGCGCTCTGCGATATCCGGGTGCTCTACCTGTTCGACGAACCGGAATCAGTCGACTGGCCCACGCTCTATTACCTCAACGAGGAATCCGGCTGCCGGATCGACCTCGTTACGGTTGTGGCCAGTACCGGCTTCAGACAGGTGACGAACGAAATCCCAGATCGTGGCATCTTCCTGCACCAGTACTTTCTCGACACCAAGAACAGATTGCTGGTTGATTCAATGCTCGCGCTGCAGTTCGCTGAACGGCGTCCCGACGTGGTCATATTCAGTCGTAACAAGTTTGAGGACGAACCACTCCGCTCGGTGGCGAAGGCAATTCAGGACTTGCCTGCCGACCCGGCGTCGGCCTTCAATATTCGCAAGATTTATCGGCCGTTTTCGCCGGATAGCCCGTCGGCCGCAGTGCCCGGCCCGGTCACGATCAATCGTCGCGAAATGTTCAACCGCTACCGCGACCGCATCCAGCTTGAAGTGCCGCAACTGTATCCCTGGTTCCGCATTGATCAACTCGAAGATGTCCAGCTGATGCGCTACGAGACCGTACTCGGCACGGTTGCGCTGACTGGCCCCGATCCGGATTTCCTTTCCGGAGTAGAATCCATTCGACTGATCCCCGTATTCGATTCGATATTTGTCGACGGCGCCCTGAAGAATTCATTTGTGAACCGTGCGAGGAATTTCTTGTCGTTTTTCAACCTGTCAAAGAACTCCGTTGGCACGGTGCGTGTCGATAATCTTGTCGCAGGATACAAGGAATTGATCACGCTTGAGGATCAGTCACGCGCCGAGGGGTTGCTCTCGGGTATAAACGATTTCCAGCCGTACCTCACCCGGTTGGTGGAACGTGCCCGTAAGGCAGTCTTCCAGGAGATTGGCATGAACTGGGACGGCGAGATCATTCTTCGTGACTCTCCCCACGGCCCCAAGCTGAAATTCCGCGCGTCGCTGTCGGTCAACGGTCCCAAACCGATTGAGATGTCGTATATTCGATTCCATCCGTACTGGGACACGGCGGCGATAGTGCTCGATGATGAGTCGCGCAAGATAACCTCACACCAATCGTTTGTCCGCGAATATCCGGTTGAGATCGACCGCGATTATCTCGAGGCCAGGATGCCGGAGTCGCTGACGTTTTCCGCTGAGATTGTCTACGGCAGCATGCCGCTGACCGTGACCTCGGCGGTGCCGATCTGGGAGGCGCCGGACCTCTCGATTTCGTTCGAGCCTGATTTCTTTTTTGTAGAACCGAAGGCGCGTGTCGAGGTTGATCGCGTGGTTTCGGCGATGAACTGGAAGGCGGTCATTTCCAAGCCGCTGTATTACCATGGAGAGGCAACGCTGAACCTTGAGACTCCGCGTGGTGTATTTGCCGGGGCGTATCGTCAGACCTGGCAGTTGGAAAAGGGACGGGCGACCGAGACAATTCGCATTCCGTTTTCTGTCTCAAACCTGTTTGAATTGGGAATTCATTCACAGTCGATATCTCTCTCTGTCGACGGGCGCGTGGTTGCTGCCGATACCGGCAAGATACGGATAGCATCGTGTCAACTCGGCGATACCGTCAGCGTAGGACTTATGCCGGATACGACCGGACTGCTTGAAGATATTCTTCGCATGGCCGGGGCGAACTACTGGCCGCTGACCGATCGTACGCTTCAGACCGGTGATCTGGACGCCTACAACGTGATTGTGATCGGAGCGGGTGCGCTTCGCGACTATCCTTCGTTCCGCCAGATAAAAGGCCGCCTGGAGAATTATCTGCACTACGGTGGTTCGCTGGTGATTATGGGGCAGCCTCGCAATTGGCCCGAGGGCGTTCTGCCGGTATCGTTTGTGCCGACACAGGAAACGGTGAGTGGCAGACAATTGCTGAATCGGATCAGCGGAGCCCGGGTGCTCAACAAACCGTACACCATCTCCGAAAGTAACTTGCTCGGATGGCTGGGAGTGTCTCACAAACTGAGCGGTGCGGTCGTTTCACCTGCGGAGAAGGTGTATGTGACACCGAGTGGGGCCACCTTGCTGTCGGTAACGCGGCTCGGAGAGGGACAGATCATCTTCTGCGGGTTGCCGCTGGTGGAGATGATTTCAGACTTGAATATCGAGGCGATTCACCTGCTGGCAAATATCCTGAACTATTAGTCTGCCGGTCTGTTTAATAGCTCACAAACCTGACCGTGATTTTGGAATTTACGTATGCCGTCTGAACAAAGCGCCGGCAAAGGGCCTTCCCGATTTGCTACCCTGACGAAGTATCTTGTCCGCTATAAGCGGTATCTGATATTGGGGGGGATTTCGGTCATGGGGGCCAACGGTTTGCTTCTCGTCAATCCGTATCTCACCAAAGTCATTTTCGACCGTCTGGAAAACAAAGCCCCGATGAGTGAGGTGGGGCTTTTGGTGTTGGCCATGGTTGGTCTGGCGATCTGCGCGGGGATTTGCCGTTTTGCGATGCGCCGCACGATCATCTGGATGTCGAGATGGATCGAATACGATCTTCGCAGCGAACTTGTCGAGCACTTGATGACCCTGTCGCCGTCCTTCTACGACAAGAACCGTACCGGTGACATAATGGCCCGCGCCACGAACGATCTCGAAGCCGTGCGTCAGTTGACCGGTCCGGCGATCATGCAGATATCGAATACTCTGGTCGTGGCTACCGGCGCTATCACCATGATGGTGATTCTATCGCCAAGGCTAACATTGTACTCGTTGATCCCGGCACTTCTCCTGCCAATCGTTATGAATCGGCTGGGTAATCTGGTGCATCGTAAATTCGTTAAAATCCAGGAGCATTTCTCTGCCATGACGGCTATGGCCCAGGAGAATCTGGCTGGTGTGCGCCTTGTAAAGGCCTACCGCCAGGAGGGAAACGAAAGCGATCATTTCGCATCCTTGTCCAGAGAATACTTTCGGCTTAATCTCGGCATGGGGATGCTTCACGCTGCCTTTTTCCCGGCCATTCAGTTCGTGGCTGCCGGTCTGGCGTTGGTTGTGCTCTATTACGGAGGCATGGATGTTATCAACGGCGAGATCGAGCTTTCGACTATTGTGGCGTTCTTTCTCTATCTGGGTATGCTTACCTGGCCGCTGATGGCTATCGGCTGGGTGGTGTCGCTGTACCAGCGAGGGACGGCCTCGCTGGATCGGATTAACAGCGTTCTCCGTACGGAGCCAGAAATTGCCAATCGAGGCAGTGCCCTGAGACGGGAGACGATACAGGGGAAGATCGAATTCAGGAATCTGAGCTTTGCCTATAACGACACGCCGGTCCTGACTGACATAAACCTGACGCTCGAATCGGGCCAGACGCTAGGTATTGTCGGCATGACCGGTTCCGGCAAAACGACGCTTGTGTCACTGATTGCGCACCTGTACCCGATTGAACAGGGACAGCTTTTTATCGATGATGTAGACATCAATGACTGGGATCTGGCACGTTTGCGGGGTCAGGTTGGGTTTGTCGCCCAGGAACCGTTTCTGTTCTCGGCAACGATGGCTGAAAACATCCGGTTTGGTTCGGACAACGGTGAGATGGAGTTCACCCGGGAGATGGCCCAAACGGCGGCGCTGGCAAAAGATATCGAATCGTTTCCAGCCAAGTATGAAACGACAGTGGGCGAGCGAGGCATTACGCTTTCCGGAGGCCAGAAGCAGCGTACCGCCATTGCCCGTGCTATCATGATTGATCCATCGATCTTAATCCTCGACGATGCCACCGCCTCGGTCGACGCGGAGACCGAGTTCGAAATCAACGAACGCATCCGCGCACGCACGAGACAGCTCACAACCCTGATCGTCTCGCACCGGATCTCCTCGGTCAAATCTGCCGATGTGATCATCTATCTTGACAACGGCCACATTGTCGAACAGGGGACACACGAGGAATTGATTGCGTTGGGCGGCAATTACGCCGGATTGTATCACTCGCAGCTTCTGGCCGAAGAACTGGAGAATCTCTGATGTCGGCCGCCGGCTACCACGAAGAAGAGGCCCTCGGAAAGGCGTATGATGCTCGCCTGATGAAACGGCTGCTGGCTTATGTCAAGCCGTACCGGTGGGCCATAGTCGTGTCAGTAGCGCTGCTGGGGATGCTTTCGCTGTTGCAGGTGGCGGTACCGTACTTGATGCAGAAGGGTATCGATGATTATATCGTGCCCAAAAACCCCGACGGTCTCGGTGGGCTGGCTCTGCTCTTCATTGCCGTAATGGCCCTGAACTCGCTGGTGCGTTTCGCGCAAACCTATCTCACCGCCTGGCTGGGCCAGCGCGTTTTGCACGACATCCGCTGTGAAGTGTTCTCGCATTTGCAGAAGCTGCATTTGGCCTATTTCGACAAAAACCCTGTCGGACGGCTAGTGACTCGCGTCACCAGTGATGTCAACACGCTCAATGAAATGTTCTCTTCCGGCGTAGTGACGATCATCGGTGACATCCTGACGCTGGCCTTGATTGTCGGCGCATTGCTGTATTACAACTGGCAGTTGGCGCTGATTACGTTTACGGTGATTCCGTTGCTGGTAGGGGCTACGTTTGTATTCCGCGCCAAAGTTCGCGATGTCTACCGCAACGTTCGTATCCGCCTCGCGCGGTTGAATTCGTTTATGCAGGAACACCTGACCGGCATCAAAGTCGTCCAGTTGTTCAACCGTGAGGAACGGACATTCGAACGGTTCAACAATATCAATTCGGATCTTCGCCGCACCCACCTGAGAGGGATTTACTACTATGCCATATTCTTCCCGACGGTTGAAGTGATCGGCGCCTTCTCGATTGCGCTGCTGCTGTATTTCGGCGGTTTCCGGATCGAGTCCGGTGCGCTGACTTTCGGCGAACTGGTGGCGTTCATCACGCTGGTGGAAATGTTCTATCGGCCGATTCGTGACCTCTCTGAGAAATACAATATCCTTCAGGCGTCCATGGCCTCCTCTGAGCGTATTTTCCAGTTGCTTGATACCGAGCCGGCAATTGTCGATTCTCCGCAGGCTGTGAGAGGCAACGGTTTCACCGGGAAACTGGAGATCGAAAACCTCTGGTTTGCTTACAACGATGACGACTGGGTGCTCAGAGATGTCTCGTTCACGGTTGAACCGGGTGAGACGGTGGCCATTGTCGGGGCAACCGGCGCGGGCAAAAGCTCGCTCATTTCGTTGCTGTGTAGATTCTATGATTTCCAGAAAGGCTCCATAAAGCTCGACGGTGTCGAACTGAAGGCACTGCCCGTTGAGGAGCTTCGAAGCCATCTGGCCCTCGTGTTACAGGACATCTTCATCTTTAGCGGTGATATTGTGGGTAATGTGGGGTTGCGCGACGACAGAATATCTGAGGAACAGGTCAAAGCGGCGTTGAGTCGAGTCGGATTCGACCGTTTTCTGAGCCAATATCCCGAGGGTGTCCGCACGTCCATCAGAGAGCGTGGCGCTACGTTATCGACAGGGCAGAAACAACTGCTGTCGTTCGCCCGGGCGCTGGCGTTCAATCCTGACATACTCATGCTTGACGAAGCGACTTCTTCAGTGGATACTGAGACCGAAAAACTGATCCAGACCGGACTCGAAGAGTTGCTAAAGGGTCGTACATCGATTATCGTAGCGCACCGCTTGTCCACCATTGAAAAGGCGGACAAGATTGTTGTATTGCACCACGGTGAACTTCGAGAAATAGGCGGACATGACGAACTGATGCGCAAACAGGGCATTTATTACAAGCTGTACCAGCTACAGTACCGGAAACAGGCTGCCCGGGAGCCTCAGTCTGGAGGAAGAGACTCTGCAGAGGTGAGGCATTGACAAAAACCGAGTTGAAGGAGTTGACCCTGTTTGCCCGTGAGACGGCGATTGGAGCCGGTGCCATTCTGCGCCGGGGATTCAATCGTACGATCAAGATTCAGTACAAGGGACGGATCGACCCTGTCACCGAAATCGATCTTAAATCCGAAGAGTATATTACGAACAAGATCACGCGTCGATATCCTCGCCACGAAATCCTTGCCGAAGAAGGCAGCGCGGCAGGCGAGAAGTCAGACTATCGCTGGGTGATTGATCCGCTCGACGGTACGGTCAATTTCTCCCACGCCTTCCCGGTGTACTGTGTCTCGATCGGTCTTGAATACCGGGGTGAGATTATCCTCGGCGCAGTCTATGACCCCGAACGGACTGAGATGTTTTGGAGCGCAAAAGGTCAGAAGGCGTATCTCAACGGCAGAGTAATCTCTGTATCATCGGAGAAGAGATTGGAGCGGGCGCTTCTCGCCACCGGGTTTGCCTACGACATAGGCACAGCCAGGAGAAACAACCTCGGTTTGTTTTCGCGCATGGCCAAAGAGGCACAGGGGATCCGTCGTCCCGGATCAGCGGCACTTGATTTGTGCTGGCTCGCCTGTGGGCGAATCGACGGGTTCTGGGAACTGAAACTCCACCCGTGGGACACGGCAGCCGCCAAGCTGTTTGTCGAAAACGCCGGTGGGAGAATCTCCCGAGTGAACGGAAAAGCTTACTCCATATACGATGACGATTTACTGGCTTCCAATTCGCACTTACATCAGGCCATGAAACGTATACTCTGTCACGGGAAAACCAGCAGGAATTGAACATAGAACACGGATACAATTCAACAGATATGAAAAAGATACAACTCGTCAAATCGGTTTCCGGAATTCGCGGCGTTATAGGTAACGGTCTCGATCCGATCACGATTGCTTCCTACGGAGCCGCTTTCGGAACGTTTCTGAATAAGGGAACGATCATTCTTGGCAGCGACAGTCGGCCTTCGGGAGAGATGGTTCGTCGCGCTGTGACCTCCGGCTTGATTTCAGTCGGTATAGACGTGATTGACATCGGCGTGGTGCCGACACCAACCGTGGAAATCGCGGTTAAAGCTCTCAAAGCGGCCGGTGGCATCTGTGTGACCGCCTCGCACAACCCGGCGCCGTGGAACGCGCTGAAGTTCTTCAACAGCACCGGCGAGTTCATTACGCCAGCGCAGTACAAGAAACTCGACTCGATATTTGAGTCGGCGAAGTTTGCCTTCAAACCGGTTGAGAAGTTGGGGAGCATCACGTTTCAGGACAGATGGATCGGCGAACATATCAAGAAGACTCTCGCACAGAAGACAGTCGGCAGGACTGCAATCAAGAAGGCAAGGTTCAGAGTTGTTGTCGATGCCATCAACGGTGCCGGATCCTTTGCCCTGCCTGAAATGCTGGAGAAGCTCGGCGTCGAAGTTATTCGTATAAACTGCAAGGCAGACGGTGACTTCGTGCATGAGCCGGAACCAACTCCGAAGAACCTCAGCCAGCTCTGTCGCGCGGTGAAAAAGCACAAGGCCGACCTCGGGATGGCCTGTGACCCGGATGCCGATCGCCTTGCACTGGTTGACGACACCGGTCAGCCGGTTAGCGAAGAGTTGACCCTGACCATCGCCGTACTCGAAGTGCTGCGCAAAACTCACGGTCCGACGGTGATAAACCTGTCGACCTCGCGCGCCACTGCCGATGTTGCCAAAGCGATGAACTCGCGAGTCTATTATTCGAAAGTCGGTGAGGCGAATGTCGTGCAAATGATGCACCAAAAGAAAGCCGTGATCGGCGGCGAGGGCAACGGGGGAGTGATCTTTCCGCAGTTCCATGCCGGAAGGGACTCACTTGTAGCCGCGGCGCTGGTGTTGTCGGCCCTGGCCGGGAGAAGGCAGACTCTGAGCGATCTAGTTGCAACTTTCCCCGGGTACAGCACTATAAAAACGAAAGCTCCATTGCCGGACGACTTTGACACACGTCTGTCACGGTTTGAGAAGTTCGCCAACGAGCTTGTTGGTAAGACGAGAATTGACCGTCGCGATGGTCTCCGGTTCGATTTCCAACAGGGCTGGTTCCAGTTACGTAAATCGAATACTGAGCCGATATACAGGTTGATAGTCGAGACCTCCAGCGAAGAGATGACAGGTGACCTTTTGAGGAGAATTCAGAAATTCTTCAGGTAGAAATGTGGTGGACGTATGTGCGGAATAGTCGGATACACAGGTAAGCGGCAGGCCAAGGACATTCTTCTCGACGGTATCAAGCGGCTGGAGTACCGCGGCTACGATTCGGCCGGCATTGCCCTGTTGATGCGCGATGGCCTGATGGTGTCGAAGTCGGTGGGCAAGATCGTCGAACTGGAGAAAGTCCTCGGAGACCGTGAGTATCTTTCAAACCACGGTATCGCTCACACTCGTTGGGCCACCCACGGTGAACCGTCTGAGGTCAATGCGCATCCGCACACGGACAACAGTCATGAAATCGCGCTCGTGCACAACGGGATCATAGAGAATTATCGTGCGCTCAAAGAATTTCTCGCCCGTAAGGGCGTCGAGGTGCAGACCCAGACTGACACGGAGATTCTCGTGCAGTTGATTGCCATGCAATACCAGGGGAATCTCGAAGAAGCGGTGAGAGATGCCCTTACGCAGGTTGACGGCACCTATGGTATTGCAGTCGTGTCCTCACATCATCCTGATCTGATCGTAGCTGCCCGGATGGGCTCGCCGCTGGTACTCGGCTTGGGCGACGGGGAAAACCTGGTCGCCTCCGATGTTTCCGCTATGCTCGCGCACACGAACAAAGTCGTGTATCTCGAAGACGGTGAAATCGCGACCATCACGCCTGACGAGTACAAAATCACTACGATTCAGAATAAGATAATCACTCCCTCCATTCAGGAGATTTCCTGGACGCTCGACATGATCGAGAAAGAGGGATATGATCATTTCATGCTCAAGGAAATCCATGAGCAGCCAACCACGCTTCGCAACGCCATTCGCGGACGGCTCAATCACGAGGACGGAATTGCCCGCCTCAACGGTCTGAATCTTCAGTACGACGAACTTCGTGACATCGAGCGCGTCATTATTACTGCCTGTGGCACTTCCTGGCATTCGGCTCAGATAGGCAAGTACATGATCGAGGAAATCGCCCGCGTGCCTACTGAAGTTGAGTACGCCTCCGAGTTCCGGTATCGGTCGCCGATCGTGACTGACAAGACTGTCCTGTTTGCTATCTCACAGTCGGGCGAGACCGCTGACACTCTGGCTGCCATGCGCGAGGCGAAAAAACGTGGCGCGACCGCTCTTGGATTGGTCAATGTGGTAGGCTCAACCATTGCCCGTGAATCCGATGGTGGCGTGTATCTCCACGCCGGCCCGGAAATCGGGGTCGCGTCGACCAAAGCCTTCACGGCACAGGTGATGGTGCTGTCGCTTATCAGCAATATTCTCGGGCGTATGCGCCAGTGGTCGGTGCCACAGGGGCAGGAGATGATTCAGGCTATGGAAGCCATCCCGTGGCAGATCGAACAGATCCTGGCCAACGAGGAACCAATCAAGGAAATAGCAGAGACGTACCACAAGGCCAACAATTTCCTCTATCTCGGGCGTGGAATCAATTTCCCGGTTGCGCTTGAAGGTGCGCTGAAGCTGAAGGAAATCTCATATATTCACGCCGAGGGATATCCCGCCGCAGAAATGAAGCACGGTCCAATTGCCCTGATCGATGAAAAAATGCCGGTGGTCGTTATCGCGCTCAAGGACCCCGTGTATGACAAGGTGATGTCGAATATTGCCGAGGTTCGCGCCAGGAACGCCCGCGTGATTGCGATTGCTACCGAAGGGGATACGGAGATCGCCGAACGTGTCAACCACGTGATTTACATTCCGCAGACTTACCGTCTGCTCACGCCACTGCTTTCGGTGATCCCGCTTCAGTTGCTGGCTTACCACATCGCAGTGCGGAGGGGTTGTCATGTCGACCAGCCGCGCAATCTGGCCAAGTCAGTGACGGTGGAATAGGCGAGACCCGTTACAAGCCGATCAACTTGTGCAGCTTGATACGTACGATGTACGCGTCACGATCTTTGAGAGGGAGAACTGATAGCAGACAGCCACGACGAAGCATTGCCTTGTCCCGCTCACCAGACGACTCCATGATCATCCTGTCAACGGTATAGATCACATCCCTGAGGTCCAGATAATTGCTTACCAGATAGTTCGCCGTGTGCCCGGAAACAGTTTTAGTTGTCTTTTCTGCCATTGATAGTCCTTCACAAGGAATATCGGCAGGATAAAGGCACAGTTTACGCTGATTGTGGCCCTGTTCTAAAAGGCTGCCCTCTATTGGCTTACTTCAGGCAGGTCGCGTTCCAGCTCCTTATCCTTCCGCAATCCAAGCACGTAGTCGGCTTGCATAAGCGTGTGTACTTCGCGAGTGCCTTCGTAGATAGATGCGCCTTTCGAGTTGCGATAGAACCGCTCCACCGGGTATTCATCGGAGAAACCGTAAGCACCAAAGACCTGGACGGCATTAGCCGAGGATGCTTCCGCCTCTCTGCAGGCTATCCACTTGGCCAGCGACGTCTCTTTGGTGCTGCGCAGGCCCTGGTTCTTTAGCCAGCCGGCCTTTTGCCACAGAAGGGTGGAGTATTGGTAACCGGCTTCCATGTTGGCAATCATCTGTTTCACCAACTGGTGCTCGGCGATGGCCTTGGTGAACGTGTGACGCTCAAAAGAGTACTTCACACAGGCATCGCGACAAGCCTTGATAAGCCCGCATGATCCGGCCGCCACTGTGTACCGTCCCTGATCGAGACAGAACATGGCAATCTTGAATCCCTGACCTTCCTCGTAGACCAGGTTCGCAGCCGGCACTTTGACATCCTGAAACGCGATAGAACCGGTGTTGCCGGCTCGGACACCCAGTTTGCCGTGGATGGTGGCAGTCGAGACACCTTCCCATGCCTTCTCTACGATAAACGCGGAAATGCCGCTATGATCACGGTTTCTCTTCTTCTCCAGATCGGTCCAGGCGAAAACAAGGAAATAGTCAGCTACATCGGCCAGGGAAATCCACATCTTCTCGCCGTTGAGAATGTACCCGTCACCGTCCTTGACGGCCGTAGACTGTAGTCCCACAACGTCAGAACCGGCCGCCGGTTCGGTCAACCCGAACGTGCCGATTTTCTCGCCCTTTGCGGCCGGAGTCAGATATTTCTGCTTCTGTTCCTCGTTGGCCCAGGTCAGGATCGGTAGAGAATACAGACCGATATGCACCGAGAGAGCCACGCGCGCCGAGGTGTCACCGTACTCCATCTCTTCGGAAGCAAGCCCCAGGGAGATGTAATCCATCCCCAGACCGCCGTAGGCCTCCGGAATACAGAATCCGAGCAGGTTTGCCTCGGCCATGGCCGGGAGGAGATCCGGGTTGAGCTTCTGGGCCCGGTCGTATTCAGTGATGCTGGGGATAATCATTTTGGCGGCAAGTTCGCGGGCCATATCGCGGACCATCAACTGATTTTCGGTATATGAATAGTCTATCATCGATTCATGCTCCTGTTACGTTCTACGTTCATTTGCGTGTATATAGCCAAACGGGTCCGGGAAGTCAATTGTGCCCTATAAGTGCAGTCCCGACAGCAAATAATGGCAGCCTCCGGTTGATCGGGAGGTACTTTTTCGTTATACTTTTTCAACCTGAGTCACATGAGGATTTCAAGACATGGATGAACCCACCCGGGCCAGGGCTGACCTGATTCCGTACTCCAAAGAATATTCGGGCATTGTGCGTTCGTGGATCGATACGCCCGAAACCTACGACCTGGTCTGCCGGGGGATCAATTTTCCGCCTCCGGAGGATATCATCGAGAGTTGGCAGCGCAAGGGCGTGAACTCCTTCCTGCTGCTTGCGGACCGTAAGCCGATTGCCTACGGTGAGTTGTGGGAACGCAAAGCGGAGCAGGCGATAGAGATCACGCACTTGATAGTGGAAACGTATTCGCGCTCGAAGGGTTACGGGACAAAGATGCTCCAACTGCTGTACGATCTGGGAGCTACCCGGCCCGGTATCGCCAAAGTGTTGATCAACCTCTACCATGACAGCCAGGAAGCTCTCGGTTGCTGTGTGAAGGCCGGGTTTGAGATAACGGGCACGGCGGCGCATATAGAGGGACTGAAAATGATGCGGCTGGTCAAAAGAGATCGGTAGCGATTGAGAATGCAAAAAGGAGTGGTGCATGATTGAGAACGTCGGAATTGTAGGATTCGGCCAGATGGGATCCGGAATTGGTCAGGTGGCCGCAGGAG
The DNA here is from genome assembly GCA_963664195.1 of uncultured candidate division Zixibacteria bacterium. Taxonomy (GTDB): domain Bacteria; phylum Zixibacteria; class MSB-5A5; order GN15; family FEB-12. Next base: position 851,555 of record OY760907.1, on the reverse strand, counting down.
CAGGATACAACATCGTTGCGTGCGAAGTCACTGAAGAAGCCTTCAAAAGGGGGCTCGGATACATCACCAGGTCGCTCGACAAGGCCATAGAAAAAGGCAGAGCCGATCAGTCGTTCAAGGACAAAGTCCTGGGCAATATCAAAGGCACGACCAAACTCGAAGACTTGACTGATTGCGATATCGTCTGTGAAGCGGTCATCGAGAATCTCGAGGTCAAACAAGAGGTTTACAGGAAGTTGGACGGTATCTGCAAGCCGGAGACGATCTTTGCCTCGAATACGTCGTCGCTCTCAATCGGTGATATGGCGGCCGTCACCAACCGTCAGCCTCTGTTTGTCGGCCTGCACTTTTTCAACCCGGTGCCGATTATGAAGCTGTGCGAAGTTGTCAAAACGATTGACACTTCGGAAGAGACATTCAAGATTGCGTTTGACTTCGCCGAATCGGTCGGCAAGACCTGTGTCACTGCCAAGGACTCGCCGGGGTTTGTGGCCAACGTGCTGTTGGTGCCGTATCTCCTTGATGCCGTTCGTCAGTTGGAACGCGGGCTGGCCACACGCGAGGATATCGACAACGCCATGATGCTCGGTTGTGGGCATCCAATGGGACCGCTTACACTCACTGATTTTATCGGACTGGACACGATCCTCTACATTGCTGATATCATGTTCGATGAGTTCAAAGATGCACACTATTCGGCACCGCCGCTGTTGCGCCGAATGGTGAATGCGGGATACATGGGCAAGAAAGCCGGACGTGGCTTCTACGACTACAAGAAAAGATAGACCGTTTGCGTGTTGTCTTACGACAACGACACCGAGCGTCGCCGTCCGACCGCTGCCAACTGAAGAGTAGGTCGAAACCAACGCAACAGGTTGCCCTGCGGTTTCGACGGCCGTAACTTAGACTGAAAACAGAATCAATAGCCTTATCTACCGAAGAGGTTTACGATGACCGAATACAAGAATCTGATCGTTGAGAAGAAAGACGCTACGCTGGTTGTCACAATCAGCCGCGAGCGGGCGCTTAATGCTCTCAACAAAGAGACCGTGGCCGAGCTTCAGCAACTCTTCTCCTACCACTGGACCGATGACAGCCTGTCTGCTGTGATTCTCACCGGAGCAGGAGAGAAGGCGTTTGTGGCCGGCGCCGACATTGGCGAAATCGCCGATCTTGATGTCAAAGCGGGTACCGAGCTTTCGGCTCACGGCCTGTATCTGGCCAAGACAATCCAGAACTTCCCGAAACCCGTCATTGGAGCGATCAACGGTTTTGCGCTTGGTGGTGGTTGCGAAATTGCCATGGCCTGCGACATCCGTCTCGCTTCTGAGAAGGCCAAGTTCGGGCAGCCGGAAGTCAATCTCGGCATTATCCCCGGCTATGGTGGTACACAGCGTCTGCCGAGGCTCGTGGGGCGCGGCAAGGCGATGCAACTCATATTGACCGGCGCCATTATCGATGCTGCTGAGGCATACCGTATCGGCCTCGTGGAGGAAGTCTATCCGCCAGATCAGTTGATGGACAAGGCTTTCGAAATGGCTGCAATGATCGCCACGAAGGCACCGCTGGCCGTGGCCATGGCCAAGGAATGCATCAACCGCGGGCTTGATGTCAACCTTACTGCCGGTTGTGACCTTGAAAAGGCGAACTTTGGCTCGGTCTGTGGTACGGGTGATAAGAACGAAGGCACCGAGGCGTTCTTGGAGAAGCGTAAACCTAAGTTCACCGGTCATTGATCGATTGAGTTGAATCAACAAACGATCTTACCGGGTCTGGATATCCAGACCCGGTTTTTTTGTGCAACTTTTTTTGAGCCAATCCAGTATATTAGTAGCAGATGCTACTAATATACTGGAAAGCGCCATGATCAGAACACCGAACCTGCAACCGCTTGTCGATCTCGGGCTAACCTCACTTGAGGCAGAAGTTTACGCGTTCCTGCTTGAGAACTCGCCTGCTACCGGCTACGGCGCGGCCAAAGGGTTGGGCAAGCCCGCGGCCAACGTCTACAAGGCTCTTGAGTCGCTTCAGAACAAGGGTGCCATTCTTGTCGAGGACAGCAAAACGCGTCTTTGTCGGGCCGTTCCGGCGAGGGAACTGCTCGAGAGTCTGGAGCGACAGTTCCGGGCTGCCCGTGATGAAGCTGCCGCGGAGTTGAACCGACTCAGAACTTCGCCCGAGGATCAACGCGTTTATCAACTTAAGACTGTCGAGCAGGTGATCGGGAGGCATCGACGAATGCTGGCGGACTGCAAGCGGGTTGGGTTGTTTGACCTGTTTCCTTTCGCGGTGGACATGCTCAAACCGGACATTGAAGCGGCGGCGGCGCGAGGGGTGGAGATCACGGTCAAGGTTTATGCGCCAACAGAGATAGTCGGGGTCGAGATATTTCTAGATTCACGCGGGGAGGAAATACTCGGAAAGTGGCCCGGCCAATGGGCGAACGGAGTGATCGACGGTGCCGAGCATGTAGTTGCCTACCTGTCCAGGGATCTCTCACGTGTCCATCAGGCTGTCTGGAGTTGTAGTCCGGTATTGTCGCTGGTCTACTACGGGGGACTGGTGAATGAACTGGCGGTAGAGATGCTCTGGAGTCGTCTCGACAAGGGGCTCACGATGAAGAAAGTCAGAGAGACTCTGGCGAATGTTCAGAACAGGCTTACTATGGAGGCAGCCGGTTTCCTTGCCGCCGCTGACAAGCCTGCGACTATGCCGACAGAATGACCATGCGAATTCAGAAGGCTGAAGTACGGCCAACCTTTGGAGGAATATGATGAATCAGGTAACAAAAGTCGTTCTCAGGACCGCGATCGGTGCGGTGGCCCTCCTGCTCGCTGCCGTTCCAGTGCTGCCGCAGACGGACCTCACCGATCCGTACGTGATCCTTAACAAACACGTCGAGGCCATCGGCGGTATAGACGCGATGAAAGCGCAGGCCACGACCTATGTCGAAGCCGAGATAACCGTATCCGGTCTGACCGGCACGGTCAAAAATTGGACAAAGCAGCCGACGTTGTCGCGGCAGGAACTGGACCTCAAAGTGTTTCAGCAAACGTCGGGCGACAACGGCGAATATGCCTGGTCAATGGACACCAACGGGAAGGTCCAGATCGCCAAAGATGAGCCGACGATGAAACGTCGCGAACTGGCGAAACGTCTGGCCAACTACGAAAACCTCGATCGCAATTCGGACGTCTTCACGCTCACCTTCGAGGGAACCGAATCGGTCGGCGATGCCGAGTGCTACAAAATCAAGACTGTCAATACGCTCAATGAGGATGTATCGGTCAGCTACTTCGACAAACAAACGTTCGTGATGCTCAAGACGACAACTGAATCAGGCCAGAACAAATCACAAACGCTGTACACCGACCACCGCATGGTCGACGGTGTACTGGTGGCGTTTCGACAGGAGAGCCTATCAACTCCCGGCGATCAGCAGGTCACGGTACAGACCACGCTCATGGAGATAGGAATCGAAATCGATCCGGCGCTGTTTCAGCCACCCTCCGGAGACGCGCGTGATTTTGCATTTGTGTCCGGCAACGCGGCGATTGATGTACCGTTTGTCTACGAGCGAACGCATCTCTTCCTGAAAGTGACTGTCGGCTGCAAAGAGAGACTCTGGTTCCTTGACACCGGTGCCAGCATCTCGGTGATTGACTCAACTTTTGCCGCCGAGCTGGGACTCGAATTCGAAGGGGACGCCGTAGCCAGAGGTACCGGCAATACCGTGTCGGTCAAATTTGTCAAACTGCCGCCGTTCAGCGTGCCGGGAATCGAGTTTGAATCACAGGTCGTCGGTGCGATAGATCTGAAGAAGATTCTGAAGAAGTTCGGGATGGATGTTGCCGGGATTCTCGGTTACGATTTCCTCTCACGGTTCACTACAAAAATCGACTATGCCAACCGCAAGATATCGTTCTACGATCCCAAAGAGTTTATGTATGATGGCGACGGCGTCGTACTTGATGCCCCCCTCGACGACAACCTGTTCACAATTCCGATGACGGTTGATGGCAAGTATTCCGGCCGATGGAAACTTGACATTGGATCCGGAAGCATCACCATGCACTACCCGTATGCTGAAAAGAACGGACTGCTCAATCGCAAAGGATTCGAATCCATGTCCTTCGGTGCCGGAGGGGGACACCTGAGCAGAGTTACGTTGTGTAAGACGGCTGAACTGGGTGGTTTCGTGGTGCCAAACCCGATCATTGATATGCCGACGGAGAATGTCGAAGGTGGCTTCGGTGAAACAGAAACGGTCGGGAACATCGGCAATCCACTGTTCCGCCATTTCAATCTCTTCCTTGACTACACCAACCAGCAGGTGATTGTCGAAAAGGGCGCCGATTTTGACCGTGTCTTCCCTCGGGGCAAGAGCGGCCTCCAGCTAACATACAACGACAGTGAGGAGATTGAGGTCCTGTTCGTTCCAGAAGACACGCCCGCTGAGAAAGCCGGGTTTGAGGTCGGCGACATTGTGCTGTCGATTAACGGCATAGGGGTGGAGCACCTGAACGGATTGATCGCGCTCGGAGAACTTAACCGCGCGGATGAGGGCACAACCTACGAGTATCGCATACTCAGGCGCGGCAAAGAGAAGAAACTCAAGCTGAAGCTCAAAGAATTGTACTGACCTATCCCTCTTGTGGGCCGGCGGTGGGACACTCCGCCGTCGGACCCTCTCATTGCACAGAATAGCTTGGAACATCAGGCCGATTATCCTACTTTAATGCAATATGGAACTGGCATTGATTTTCCTCAATTCGTTTATGATCGGATTCTCCGGCGCGGTCATGCCCGGTCCGCTGCTGGCAGTCGGAATCGCCGACACGCCACGGCACGGTTGGCAGACCGGCCCGGTGATTTGTGTCGGCCATGCTCTGGCTGAGATCGGCGTGGTGATTGTCTTGGCGATGGGCGTCGCGGTGCTCACCGATAATCCTATCGTTTCGCAGGTGATCGCGGTTGTGGGCGGTATAGCGTTGGTGCTGATGGGCGTATCAATGGGATACAACACCCTGAAGAGTCGTGTCAAGTATGACGCGTTCGCGCCGGTCGATCAATCTCGACACAAACTCGCGGGCAAAGGCATCACGGCTACGCTGTCGAATCCGTACTGGTTTGTCTGGTGGGCGACCGTCGGTCTGGCGTTGCTGGTGCAGTCGAAAGATCTCGGCGTGATGGGGCCGATCGCGTTTTACCTCGGTCACATTCTTTCTGATTTTGTCTGGTACACGATCGTGACCGTGCTGATATGGAACGGCCGCAAACTCATTATGGGAACGGGATTGAAGGTGCTGATATTGTCTTGCGCACTGTTTCTGCTGTATCTTGGCGGTAGTTTCGTTTACGACGGTCTCACCGGAAGTTTCTAGTTTTGGTAATCGCAATGACGTATGCAATCAGAGAAGTAGCAGACAAAGACAAGAGCTGGGTGCTCGATCTCGTTCGCGGTTGGGGGGCGGACTTTGTCATAACGAAAGGCCGAAAGGTTTATCCGGCAGAGCTGCCGGCATTTCTCGCAGTCGACGAATCAGGAACCAGAGTGGGACTTGTCACGTACGAGATAATCGGCGATCAATGCGAGATTGTCACGCTCGACGCCCTCACGCAGTTCTCTGGAATCGGCACGGTGCTCACGGAGCGCGTGGGTGAAGAGGCCACAGCTATCGGCTGTAAACGGCTCTGGCTCATAACGACAAATGACAATCTCGACGCCATCCGGTTTTATCACCGTCGAGGATTCACGATTGCGGCGGTCCACGTCAACGCATTGGCCAAGTCGCGCAAGATGAAGCCCTCGATTCCTGAGGTCGGCAACTACGGCATCCCGCTCCGTGACGAGATTGAGTTTGAAATGGCCCTGTAGATATCTTCTAGTAGGTCAAAACCCCTGCGGTTTTGACATCTGTGAGTCGATACTGCAGGAGTCTCGACCTACTGTTGCCTATCAAGTGGCCGAGAAACCCGACATCTGTCGGACTTTGTCACCTACTGACACGACATCAACTTGCATCTTGACAATTCGTCTCCGATCGGATATGCAGAGAGAGCAGAGGGTTCGTTTCCAAAAAGAAGGAGGAGCGCTATGTGTAGAGTCATGGTGATTGTACTGTGTATGATTGTTGTCGCAAGCGGATCGTTGTTTGCCCAAACTGACACCAAGCCTGTAGCACCGGCTGTCCCGGTAGCACAGACGGAACCCGTTGGCCTGATGGTCGAAACGCAGATGTGTACCGGCGTCGCCGAGAGAATGCCGGTCGACAGTGTGTCAGATTTCCCGGCCGGCACCGAGCAAGTCTTTTTGTGGTGTCACGTGACCGGTGCGACGGATTCAACCTCGATTACGATGGTCTGGTCAAACGAGGGCGAAGAGCGCGCGACGGTCGAGTTCCCGGTCAAGAGTCCGTCCTGGCGTACGTGGGGCAGCAAGAAACTTCTGCCGTCCTGGACGGGCAACTGGGAGGTGAAGATTCTCGATTCTCAGGGGGAGATTCTGAAAGCGGTGGACTTCACGGTTGGCGAGGCGAAGGAAGTCCCAACCGGAAATCAGTAGGTGTTCTGGTGTTGTGATTCGGGTGCCACCCTCAAGGCTTCCTTGAGGGTGATCTTGAGCAATCGTCGATTTTCCTGCGGGCTAAGACACCCTCAAACATGATGTGGCATTCTAGACCGTTGACTCGCCGAGTTGTTTGAGGGTGGCACCCGATGGTCCCGGAGTGAATAGAATCAGCCGGTTCCAACACCAACCGTCTGTGGAGACCTGCCAACCGCAAGGCCCAAAAAAGCGATTGATTGTTTTCCCCCCGCACAGTATCTAAAGTCAGCACCAAACGCGAGAACAAGACGTTATACCGATAATGAGCTACGCCAACTTCGTCCACCTACATACACACAGCCAGTATTCCCTTCTCGATGGCGCCTGTCGCCTCGATTCGGTTATCGAGCTGGCCAAAGAGCACAAAATGCCCGCGCTGGCGATCACCGATCACGGTAACATGTTCGGCGCCATTGAGTTCCATCGCAAAGCCAAGAAGGCCGGGATCAAGCCGATTGTCGGCTGTGAGGCTTATGTCGCCGGTACCAGCCGGTTCGACAAAAAGCCCTCGAACATCCATCCCGCCGGTGGATACCATCTCGTCCTGCTCGCCAAAAACCTGACCGGCTACCAGAACTTGATGAAACTTTCGAGCGCCGCATTCCTTGAGGGGTTCTACCATCGCCCTCGCATGGACAAAGATCTCCTGCGACAGTACTCCGAGGGGCTGATTGCATCTTCGGCCTGTCTCAAGGGGGAGGTCAACTGGAACCTGCTCAAAGGGGACACTGAAAACGCGGTCGCGGTCGCACGGGAACTGAACGACATATTCGGGCAGGGGAATTTCTATCTCGAAATCCAGAACCATGGGATCGAGAAGGAAGAACTGCTCATCCCTAAAGTCGCGGCCATTTCGCGCGAGACCGGCATTCCGCTTGTCGTCACAAACGACTGTCATTACTTGCATCAGAGGGATGCTCAGGCGCATGACGCCCTGTTGTGTATTCAGACCGGCAAGATGGTCGAAGACGTCAACCGGATGCGGTACAACACCGACCAGATATATTTCAAGTCTGCCGAGGAAATGGAGCAGTTGTTTGGCGACTTCCCGGAGGCACTCGAAAACACGGTCGCGATCGCCGAGGCATGTAATCTTGAATTCGGCTCTGACGATCTCAAACTGCCCGTGTTCCCGATTCCAAGACCGTTTGTCGGGCCGGATGATTTCCTTCGCCACCTCTGCGAGGAAGCCTGCGAGAAGCTGTACGATGAAGTCACCGACGAGATCAGAGAACGACTCGATTACGAACTTGGCGTCATCAAGCAGATGGGCTATGCGGGTTATTTTCTGATCGTGAAGGACTTCTGCGACTACTCGCGTTCGATCGGTGTCCCCGTCGGCCCCGGTCGTGGCTCTGCTGCCGGCTCGCTGGTGTCGTACGCCATGGGCATCACGACGGTCGACCCGATACGTTTCGAATTGCTGTTTGAGCGCTTCCTGAACCCGGAGCGCATCTCGATGCCTGATATTGATATTGATTTCGCCGACCGTGGTCGTGAGAAAATCATCCAGTACGTGGTGGAGAAATACGGCAAGGACAACGTCTGCCAGATCATCACGTTCGGTACGATGGCTGCGCGGGGAGTGATCCGCGATGTCGGCCGGGTGCTTTCGATGCCGTACGGTGAGATAGACAAGATCGCCAAGATGGTCCCCGGCGGTCCCGGCGTGACGCTTACCGGCGCGCTTGAACAGGTCCCGGAACTTCGCGAGCTGAAGAAGCAGGACAAGCGGGTTGAGCGGCTGATTGACTACGCCCTTACACTCGAAGGTCTTGCACGGCATTGCTCCACTCATGCAGCCGGTGTGGTGATTGCCCCGGCGGCGCTGACGAATTACGTGCCGTTGTTCAAAGGGAGCAAGGACGAAATAACCACGCAGTACGACATGAACATTGTGGAGTCTATCGGTCTGCTCAAGATGGATTTTCTCGGACTGCGTACCCTGACGGTCATCGACGATGCGCTTCGCATGATTCGCGAGAAGCACCCCGATAAGAAAATCGATATCGACAAGATTCCTCTCGATGACCCTGAGGTCTACAAGCTGTTCGCACGCGGCGATACAATCGGCATTTTCCAGTTTGAATCTTCCGGCATGCGAGACTACCTCCGTCGACTGTGCCCCACCTGCTTCAACGATCTGACGGCCATGAACGCGCTGTATCGACCGGGTCCGCTAGACTCGGGGATGATTGACACTTATGTCGAATGCAAAAGAGGCATCCGAAAGGCCGAATTCTCGCACCCGATACTGGAAAAGATTCTCGGTGATACATACGGTGTTATTGTCTTCCAGGAGCAAGTGCTGAAGATAGCAAACAAGATGGCCGGTTACTCGCTCGGTAAGGCGGATATTCTCCGCAAGGCGATGGGCAAGAAAAAAGCCGAGTTGATGGAGGAGCAGAAGAAAGACTTTCTGGCCGGGGCGGCCGAGAACAATGTCTCGAAAGAAATCGCCGAGGAGATGTTCCACCAGATTGAGACCTTCGCACGCTACGGGTTCAACAAGGCGCATGCCACCTGCTATGCCTTTGTTGCCTACCAGACTGCCTGGCTCAAGCATTATTATCCGCACGAGTTTATGGCGGCGTTGATGACCTCGGAAATGAGCAACTCCGACCGGATCATGATCATGCTCGAAGAGTGCCGTCATATGGGGATTCAGGTGTTGCCGCCGGACGTCAACGAATCGGAGTCCAATTTTACCGTTGTCGAGGGGAATATCCGGTTTGGCCTGTTGGCTACGAAAAACGTCGGCGAGGGACCGGCGCGCGAGATATGCGCAGCGCGTGAGGCTCACGGCAAGTTCAACACGTTGGCCGATTTAACCGCCCATGTAGAGGGCAGGCATCTGAATCGCCGCACGCTGGAGTCGCTGATAGCGGCCGGGGCGTGTGACGGCCTTGAGGGCACCCGTGCTCAGCTCAACGATGTCGTCGAAGAGATGCTTGATTACGGCCGCAAAGTGTACGCGCAGGAATCTACGGTCGATCTGTTTGCCGGATCGGGTGTCGAGGTCGCACGGGTGGCACCCAGCCTGAAAGACATCCCTGACTGGACCAACTCGGACAAGCTCACCAAAGAAAAAGAAATGCTCGGTTTTTACATATCCGGGCATCCGCTCGACAAGTACCGCGATGAACTGACGGCCTTCACTACGGTCGCGCTTTCCGGGTTGGAGCAAATCCCTGATGGACAGGAAGTTACGGTCGGTGGAGTGCTCGGGAAGATCAAGCGCCTCACCGACAAAAAAGGCAACCTGATGGCATTTGCCGAGTTGGAGGACTTCTCCGGTTCCACGGAATTGATCATTTTTTCGAAATGTTACGACAAGGCGAAAGAGTTTATCGAGGATGATCGCATCCTATTGATTACCGGGAAAGTCTCAACCCGCGAGGAAGAGAACCCCAAAGTTCTCGGCAACGAAATCATGCCGCTGGAACAACTTACGGAACGCTTTAGTTGCCAACTGGTTATAAAGCTAGGCCCGGAGACCAGCGACGAGTCGTTTGAAGAAGCTCTGGCCAAACTGGAAACATATCCGGGGCCGGTGCCGGTTTTACTGGCCGCACACGAGAACGGAGCCGATGTATATATCAAGTCGAAGCGATACGCCGTGGCGCTCGATTTTGAACTCCTGAACAGCCTGAAGGAACTTCTGGGCGACTCGGCAGCGTATCTCAGGCCCATAGGATTGAAAAACGGCGACTAGGCTGGCGTTTGTAATACTTATGTGTTACAATGTAGAAGAAGAAAAACATACCAGAATAACGTTGGACCCACAGATGAAATCACACAAGATCCTAATCCTCGTGGCGCTGGCTGTGCTCGCATTTGCATGGATGACACAGGCAACCGAGGATGCCAAGCCCGAGAAAGCCAAGGAGCTTACCGAAGTACAATGGTACGAGTACGAGGAAGGCTGGGAGAAGGCCAAGGCTGAAAATAAACACATGTTCATAGACTTCACCGCTACTTGGTGTACCTGGTGCAAGCGGCTTGACAAGGATACGTTCAGCAGGCCTGAGGTGATCAAGATGCTCAACGAGGATTTTGTCCCGGTAAAAGTGTGGGATCACGATAAGAGCACGCTTGACATCGACGGATACAGAATCACCGTCAAGGACCTGATCAAGAAGGAGTTTCGGATCAAGGGGTATCCGGCCCTGTGGTTTGTGAGTCCCGAAGGTACCCGTATTGGTCCGGCCGGCGGATATGTCAAGGAGGATCAGTTTTTGCAGGCTCTTGACATTGTGAAGCATTACCGCTATGACAGCACTCGCACCGAAACGGGCGAGAAAATCCCGAGTCCCCAGGAGCAGTAGCTTCCGTTTCTAATTCAATCGAGGTTCAGTATGACAAAGAGAATCGCACACATATTGGCGGCCGTTTTGATTACGGCACTAATGATTTCATGCGGTGGTGACACGGCGGATGATGACTCGGCGAAAAAGGCCGAGGCAGACAAAGGACTGCAACGAATGACTGCCCAGTCTCCGGCTGTTCAGGCCAAGGCCGATGCGGCGAAGGCTAAAGCCGAAATTCCGAAGGGAATGAGAGTAATCGAACGGCAGCAGACTTCGACTGTCGGCAAGACACCGGAAGACGGAGCGGTTGTTCTTTCCGACCTGGACGGCAAACGACGCCCGCTCACTGAATGGGTTGGCAAACAGCCGACTATCGTCAATCTGTGGGGGACCTGGTGTCCGCCGTGTCGACGTGAGATTCCAGGCATGGTTGAACTGTACAAGGAGTACCGCGGCAAGGGTGTTGAGATTGTTGGCGTGGCGTTCCCGGGCAGAGACACACCGGACAAAGTCCGTGATTTCGCCAAGAAGGCCGGTATGGAGTGGGTGATGACGATGGGGGATAAGTCAGTGGCCAGGCCGCTGCAATGGACGGGATCGGTCCCGACTACGATTTTCTACGACAAGAACGGCAGGGAAGTTGAGCGCTTTGTTGGTGCCCGAGACCACGCGACTTTCAAAGCCGCTGTTGAGAAGATGCTCAACTAGTCTCGAATCGAGACATCGAAATCGGCAACCGAACCGGTGTGATACCGGTTCGGTTTTTCTTGTGGTGGGGGAGTCTTTTGGATGTCATCTGCTGTGTCCGCCTTCACCACGTGCCGCACCTCATGTATCGGGTGGCCGGGTCAAACTGGTTTGGCCCGGAGACATGTCCCTTCTTACAAGTTTGAAGGGTTACTCAGATGTGAGCGTCATGGTCCCACCCCGGCAGAAGATGAAACTTGAGTTCGACGCGTGCCACCCCCAAACGACTCTGCGAAAACACGACTAACCGATCCTGTCGGAGTTTGAGGGTGTCTTCTATTGAAGTGTTATTGCGGTACAGGCAAGAGCACCCTCAAGGAAACCTTGAGGGTGGCACCCATCGCGACAACACTTGCCACTCTACGCCCGCACTCCTTTTCCCGCAAAGAACAAACGCAGCATGTACCAGACCAAAGCAATAGCGATCAAGAAGCAAACAAGGAACACTGCGAAAACTGACCATTGCGGATTAACCGGCAGCGAACTCGGCTCGAAATACTCCTGCAGTCTGACCATGCGCAGAAGGTGCCGGGTGATCACCATGCCGAGGATCGACACGAACAGCATCAGCGATGCCCCAACGAACTTGCGCTTGAAGTAGAAATGCAACGCTCCGGCGGTAAGCAGAATCGCCGCCGTCAACGCCCAGATGCCCATCGACCGCATGAACGGCACTATGTACTCTCCCAGCGTGAACAGGTACACAAGTCCCAGCAGGCCGGCTGTTGCGAATCCCCACAGGAAAAACTGTTTGCCGACGGCATACAGTTTTTCGCTTTTTCGTCCGACGAATCCGAGGCAGAATCCGCCGACCGTAATTGCGCCTGTCAACATGTGCAGCCAGCGGAGGAGCCATTCGCTAACACTCGTGTTGACTGCCAGTCCGCTCTGATCCGAAGCGTACAACGTCCTGATTAACTCCGGCTGTTCCGCCATGGAAAATACTGAACTGAACACCCATGACACATACAATAGAGCGGCAAACGCCAGGGTCAGAAAGAGCCGCTTGCGCGAACCGGGGCCTTTGCCGAACGAGGCGGCGTACAGGAGATAATACGCCAGCATCGCGCCGAGGAGAATCAGCAGCCAGTGCCATGCGCTCACAATGGATGCACTGTATGCCTGACGATGATACACCAGCTGGAGAAACAGCAGCGGGGCCACACCGAATGTGACCGCGGCGGCCGTTGCCGATGGCAGCAGTTTTACGAACTGCTTGACGGCCGCATCTTCCCAGCGGTTGGAAATCTTTCCCCACAGCAGGGCGACGATGCCCCCTACAACGAAATTCATCGCAACAAAATGCACGGTCAAGGTTACCCAATGCAAAACGGTAATCAGCCAGAGCGGGGCCGAAAGAAAGTTATATCCCGGAAGGTCCATCGGATTCTCCTTCCTCCAGCGTTTTGAAGTATTCGATCAGGGCCTGTCTTTCGATATCGTCCCCGGTGAATTCCGGCATTTCCTCGCCGAGGTCACCGGCTACGTCGAGCAGGTCATTGTACTCCTCGTCGCTGAGATTCACCAGTGATTCAATCTTGTCATTGAATCCGCCGACTCTGTGGCACCCGCCGCATCGAATCTGGTAGACTTTAGCTCCGAGTTCGACTCCGTCGAGGTCGTAGATGTCTTTCAAATGCCGATGGTTCACTCGACTGTAGATGTGAGCTGCAATCATCTCCGACTCTTCCTCTGTCCCTGCATAGGGCGGCATATTGCCAAGCATAGCTTCGGTTCCTCGCGCGATCGCCGCGATGAACTGCTTGTCGGTGCCCGCAAACCATGGTCCCAGCGCACGGTAGGTGTCGATTGTGTGACAGCTCTGACAATTGTGCCGATACAAGTCCGCCCCACTATCGTCGGTGCGATAGGCCAGCGCGGGGAGCATCCCTGAATCAATGTAGTCAGCAAGGGAAGTCAGTTCCACTGCGTTACCTAACATGTAATCGTAGATAGCGTACGGTTTGCGGATCGACTCCCGGAGCCACTCGAACTGTCCGAACCAAATCAGCCCGAGCGCCATGACAACCACGCTCACGGTCAGGTTGTACCGCTTCGGTAGCAGCAATCCAAAAATGACGACGAGTATGAGCAGGGCAATGGCAAACCAGAACATCTGATCGATTCGGTCGGCCACGTACGGCATCGTCTCGACGGCGATTTGCCTCACACTTTCCGGAATGGAACCGAAAAACCAGTAGAACGAAGGCCAAATGATCCCGAGGCCCACCAGTGCCCAAATTGCGTTGGCCCGTACCAGTTTGCCTTTGTGTTTGTCGGACTTGATCGTTGAGGCCACCAACAGCGTGTACAAACCGGCGAGCATCACGCATATGCCTGTGCGGAAGACGAGTGATGACCACATACTGGGATTGAAGAAGCCGTCCCAGAACGACCCTGTCTGAAGCCAGTCACCCGGGGTAAGCATGAAAGTGAGAATACCGTTGATGACAAACAGGGACATCCACGCGGCGCCAAAATATATCCAGCCGACAATGAGGTGATTCTTCTCTGACATCCTGCGCCAACCGTAATAGTACAGAATGGCCGACGCGATTTCGACAACGAAAAACGTCCATTCAATTGCCCACCCCCAGACGAAGTGATGAATCAGCACCTCGGTGGCCGCCGGGTTGAGAAGACTGATGACAAACCAGATGCCGACGCCGGTCAAGGCACCAAATACCAGGGTAGTCAGGACAAAGAACTTACTGAGACGCTCGAGGAAATCCAGCCGAAACTGATCGCCGGCTTTGCGCGCCAGATGTTCCTGCATGACAAGGTAGAGTCCGCCACCTATGGCAAAATGGGAGACGAACACATGGATGACAGCTACCGCCGCCATCAGGACGCCGTAGCCGATGTCCATATCCCAGAACGGATAATTCACACCACACCTCCGGTCCTTGGATGCTACTGCTTAACGCGGAATTGGAATAGCCCGCCGTTACGTGTTCGTTATGATAGCAAAGTAAAAAGCGGAGGGTCAAGTTAATGTTGGGCGAAGACTGTCCGCCAAAGGAGAGAGGCTACAGATCCTCACGCGGACGTTTTGACCAGTACTTGATACTCGGGAGACATGAGTAGCCTGATTTCTCAAAGCAGGACATCGAGGGTCCGTTTTCTTCCTCGATCAGAGCCGAGATTACCATCTCGCCAAACTGGTCGAGATACTTCTCGCACTCGGCAATCAACTCCCCGGCAAGCCTCTGGCCGCGGAAATCCGGATCTATAGCCAGTCGGTTGATCCACCCGCGACGGCCGTCGAATTGCGCGATGACCACGCCGATCATTTTGTCATCGATGAAGGTCCCGAAGAAAGCACAGGTCGGGTGGGCGATCTCCCGCTCGATATTGTCGCGACTCTCACGGCCATGCGGTTTGAACGGCAGTCCCGAGGTCGCCCAGACATGGAGCATGTCATCGTAATCGTCTATTGTTAATCGTCGAACGATCTTAGTCATACTTTTCCTTGAGGATATTTTCAAGTCTGGTGAGTTGGAATTTGGACGCGCAGGGTGGGTTCTGCCAGTGTTCGCAGCCGGAGAAATCGAGCAGCACACCGCGCGCCGGTACTCCGGCATCTGCCGCCGATCGCATACCCTCGGCCAGCATGTTGATGCACGCGATACCCACCACCGACAGATCACCGGATTTTTCGGAGAAGTACTCGAGTTGTTCGGTCAGCTTGCGTTTTGAGAAAACAACCTCCAGACCGTACCTGTCGGCGATATCCATGATCTCAAATGCCTGGCAGGTCGGTTCGCAACGCATGCAGATGTCTCCCCATTTCTCATCAATACGGAGACAGTCCGGGTTGTGAAGCGTCAGACAGTCCGGCATGACGATCAGCGTATCTTTGGCCTTGTTGAACGCCTCGCGGTTCAGTCGGTCAAGCACGAAGAAGTTCACCATTTCGAGCAGGTATTTCTCTTTGGCTATGCGGCGCAGCCTTATATCGTTGCTGCCGGAAGTGTCGGCGTGGGCTTTGGCGATATACTCGTCGAGGCCCCAGAACTCCTTCTCGAAGGCGCTAAAACCGTCGCCGAGGAATCCCTCGACAAACTTCTCAAGCCGTTCGTAGAAATCCGGTCCCAGATGATATGTCGGCGCGCGATCTGACATGATATTAATATATGTCGGCCTTAACCGGCTCCCAACAAGTAATCGCGGGTCGGTTTTGGAAGCTAACCTTGCGATTTGTACCAGGTTCGTCGATTCGCAAAAACTATTTGAGTTTACCGACGTACCGATAGTATCTTGAAGGCAGAAGAAGAACAGAGGATAGAGAGTTAAGAATGCAAAATCCGCCACCACCGCCACTGCCGCCGAACCAGCCCTATCAGCAGGGGTCGGTGCCTCCGCCGGTGTTTTACAAGAACCCCGGACTGGCTGCGGTTCTGTCGTTTTTCTACATGGGTCTGGGCCAGATATACAACGGCCAGATCGGCAAGGGACTGGCATTTATCGTCTTTTACACGATAAGCTGGATTCTCGTTATCGTGGTAATCGGCATGATCACAACGCCGATTCTCTGGATATATGGTATGTACGATGCCTACCGGTCGGCCGAGAAGATCAATTTCGACATCGCCCGACGCACCTCTTACGATCAGCAGCAGTACCAACGGCCGCCCGGCCCGCCGGTGAGTTAGAGCTTGACCCGTGCAACTACGGTGTGGTTCTGACGTATGTAAAAATGGAGCATATTCTCAGAACGACACTACCGTCAACAGGCGAGGACATAGGTTATGTTGAAGGATAAACCGTACGTCATACTCATGATTGGCCTCTTTTCAGTCTCGCTCGGTGGTATGCTCGCAAGGTTCGGAGGAGATACTCCGTTGGTGAACTTTCTTTCGGGCATGTTCTTCGGAATATCCATTCCGACCAATATTTACACTATTTGGAAATTCGGCCGTCGCTGGGGCGATCATGAACAGACCGAAACCACTCGCTAGTATCGCTCGCTAATCCTCAAAACGATCGTCAGCCGAAGTCTCTTTGGCGCGCCTCGCCGCGTTTTCCAGCCAGCCGGTCCGGAACTCGACGGTGTCGTCAAACGTCGGCACGTACGGTTTGATGTCCAGAAGTGGGGTGCCGTCGACCATATCGACATCTTTGATATGCAGCACCGCTCCCTCGATCTTTTCCAGACGAACCACCGACAGCCCTATCGGGTTGGGCCTTCGCGGCGCACGGGTCGCAAACAGCCCGCGCTTGACTGTATCTAAGAACGGCACAACTTTCAGGTTGAACCCCGTGCTGAGATGCAGGTGGTACAGCAAGATGATATGGGAGAATCCGTCGAGGTCGGCCAATCCTTCGACGTACTCAGGCCGGATCGTGATTGTGCCTTCGGCCCCGCGTGAGCGACGTGGTTGAATCGGCGCTCCTTTCGGTTCTTTGAATGGTGTATTGATGATCCCGATAGGGGAGAATTCGATTTTGGTCATGGGGTTGCGACTCCTTTTACTGCTAACACTTGAGCCAGTTACATCTGTTTCCCGTCCGTGGACGGGTGGGCTACCGGATGGGTGGGATACCCGTCTTGCGGTTCCAGCTCCTACCTCGTCGGCTTTGCCGACGAAAATCCGCGTTCGTCCTTAGACAGATTGAATGGTCCGGTGAACTCCGGTAGGTCCACTCTGTAGGGCATCCTCGATATCAGATCTGCTTCGAGTTCTCTCCGAGCCTCGAACAACGCGCTAACGAATTCAGTGGTCACCTTGAATAGCCTCTCCCAAGTGGCGAAGTGGAGCGACGCGACATGATCACTTTTCGAGTGCTTGTGGTTTTGGAATGTGATGTAGTCAAGCACCATCCAGAAATCACTGTGTGCGAAAGCATTGCGAATCTGGTTCGAGTACACCGCCTCCAGAAAGTCGGCGAGATCCAGCCCCAGTGCACAGCACTTCTTCTTCACCGACTCGAATACGTCGAAGGTTGAGGTGGGTGTGTCCAACAGCAATCTCGCGTCGTAAGGCTCCCCCAAGCTGATCTTGACAAGATGCGTTATAAGGCGCTGTATGCCTGAACACTCCCAGAACTGACTGTAGGCCAACATCTGGAGGCGAACAGAAACGTTGACGTCATCAGGGTCGACGGTCTCAATCGACGGGAGCACCCGGCTATAGTACTCGGCAAACTGCTGAATCATCCAGTGCCGTCTCATCTCGCAGACGAGAAACTTCTTGTCGTCATGGACTTGGGTCTCCAAATCGATTGCGGCCAGAAACACACGTGACTCGGATGCTTCGCGGGCCGCTGAGAACAGCTCCGAGACAGCCGCTTCGGCTTGAGGCGCACTGGCTAATCGTACTGCGAAATCGTCGTCTAGCATGGACTACTGCTTCCTTTCCCTCAATGCTCTTGGCGTTGGTTGTCCGGTAACCTCGAACAGTCCTCCAAACCTCTCGACCATAGATACATGATGCAGGTGTTGGTGTCAATTGATCAGAGAATTGTCGGGTTTCTCGCCGCGCATGGCATGCACGCCTCGGAACACCGACCTACAGGAGAACTGACAGTATGCGCGAATCGGGGAGGGCCGCTAGCGGCCACGAAAAAGCGGAGAGGCAGGGATTCGAACCCTGGATAGGGGTTGCCTATACACACTTTCCAGGCGTGCGCCTTCAACCACTCGGCCACCTCTCCGTTTCAGAGCCCCTAAAATAGCAGTTTCCCCCGGAAAATCAAGGCCAATCTATCCCCTTCAGGGGCTTTGCGTTGAGGATGGTCCGTCGGTCAGGCCCGTCTTCGGGCTTGACGGATCATAGGTCTAACCAAAGGCTAGACCTCTTCCGGCAGGTCTGAAGACAGACCTTCCCAACAAGATTCCTTCCGGCGGGTTCGGAGAAGGCCACTCGTGGCGTTGACCCGCCCCACAAGAGAAGACCCTACGATTCCAAGATCAATTGGTGATGAGCTGTGAAGTACCGGCGGACCGTCAGTTCAAGCGCCACTATCGACGTAATCGTCACCGCGCTAAGCAGCATCGCCCCCACAACAAACTGCAACAAGACCGCCTTCAACGGTTCGGCGCCCGCTAAAATCATGCCGGTCATCGCCCCCGGAAGCGCCACCAGACCGACTGTCTTCATGAAGTTAAGAATCGACAACATGCCCGCGATACTGGCCTTCTTCTGGTAGGGGAGACTCGACACACGCCAGCTTTTGCCCAGTGCCAGGGCAGCCTCGATAGCCGGTGCGTTCAGTTTGATATCTGAGGTGATCCGGTCGGTCGTCAGCGCTGCGGCGTTCATCGAATTGCCGACAATCATCCCGGCAAGGGGAATGACGTATTTCGCTTCCAGCGTGATGATGTTCAACAGAAGCATCAGCCCCAGAGTGATTGCCGAGCCGGTTGTGATAGACACAAACGCAATGACAAACGCCCCCTTGTGCGTCTTCACTCTGCCTGCGGCCGTGTGCGATCCGACCGTAATCATAATCAAAATCGCTACGAGGATCAGCCAGAGCGACTCCAGATCGAATATGAACTTCAGCGCGTAACCAATCGCGATCAGTTGCACAAACGCCCGCACTGAGCCGATAGCCATGTCTTTCTGGACCGGTATCTTCCACCAGAAACTGACCGCAATTGCCAGCGCAATCAAAACGAGCGACAACAGGATTTCAGTGAACCCGAGGTCTATCATGATAACTCCCGGTCACGGTATTTACGCCCGTCTTCGGTCTGTGGATTCTCAACCAGTTCTCTCACCGGGCCGTGCTCGATCAGTTTCCCCGATACCAGCAGCAACCCATCACCGTTCATCCTCACCGCCTGTTCCGGGTTGTGGCTGACCATTAGGGCGGTTATGCCGCGCTCAGCGACAGTGTTGCGTATCGCCTTTTCTATCTGTTCCGTGAAGGTTGGATCCAGCGCCGAGGTCGGTTCGTCGAGGAGGATGACTTTCGGATCGGTTGCCAGCAGTCTCGCCAGTGTCACACGCTGCCTTTCGCCGACCGAGAGACCGTCGACTTTCTTATCCCGTATTTCCGGTTTGATCGACGCCAACGCCAGTAATTCGTCAATCGCGTCGGATTCTATCTTGTCGTTTGCGAAACGGAGGTTATCTGCCACAGTCTCAGGGAAAAGGTGCGGCGTTTGGAAGAGGTAGCCGATGGATTTCCTGAGACAACAAGGACTGATGCCCTTCTGGTCGTCACCGTCAAAGAGGATTCGACCGGACGTGGGTTCATCCAGGCGGTTCAACAGTCGAAGCAGCGAGCTTTTTCCGGCACCCGAGGGTCCCAGGATTGTGTAAATCCTGCCTCGCTCAAAATCGAACGTAAAGTCGTCCACCGTTGTCAGCCGCCCGGACTCGGTTTCGATTTCACGGGTGAGATTGTGGGCTTGGAGGATTGGAGTGGAGTCACTCACACGTTTGGCTCCTCATGGTCGCCAAAGTACAGGAACCGGTTCAGCATTTTGACGTACTCCGACCAGCCTTTGCCTCCCTGGCGTTTGCGTATACGGTCGATAGCGCCCATTTTGGAGTCGATTTCATCGCAGAAATACAATATGAACGCTTCCGGCATCTGAGGCACGACCGGGGTGGCATATTCAAGTTCGCCCTGATGCGACAGGACCATGTGCCGGAGCTTCATCAGCAGGCGATCCGGGAAGCTGTCGATTCGTTTGGCTCGTTCACAAATCCAATGGTCTGCGAGGCAAATATGCCCTATGAGGCGGCCCTCGTCGGTGTAGTCAATCACGCTTTCGGTGTTGTAGGTGTCGATCTTGCCGGCGTCATGGAATATTCCCCCGAAGATCAGGTAGTCCGTATCGACGAAGTCATACCCCTGTGCCACTCTAAGGGCCAACTCTGCGACATTGGCCGAGTGTTCCGAAAGCCCGCCGATAGTGGCATGGTGCCAGAGTTTACCGGCGGCGGCTTTGAGGTAGCTGTCGAGAAACACTTCGTCGTCGAGGAAACTGTCGGTCAGCGACTGAATATAGCCGTTCTTGATTTTGTCCCGGAGCACGGTCAGGCGGGTTTTCCGGTGATCGTACGACTGCTCTGAATGGGGGAGGATGTCTTCAAGACCGTACTCGTCGTCGAGCGCCAACCGCAGTTTGCCTACTGTGAGCTGTAGTTTGTTGCGGTATTCGCCGACCGTGCCCCTGATTTTGACAACCATCCCTTCGGCCAGTTCTTCCAGGGCGAAATGGTCCGGTTCCCACATGACAGCCTGCACGCGTCCGGAGCAGTCGCCGATTTCCAGCGAGACATAGTGACCGCGCGTGTATTCGCGGACATCTTTGCGACGGACCGCGAAATAGCCCTCGATACGGTCCTCAACGACAAAATCTACGATTCTTTTGCTTTCCATGATTCACCATACTAATCGAATTCCGAAATCACGGCCAGACAAAATCATCCCCCGTGAATAAAATATTGGTCGACCTTAGTATAAGGCATATATTGGTCTGTTTCTATGAAGATTTTAACAAGGTACATTCTCAAGGAGCATATTGCTCCGTTCTTTTTCTCATTCCTGACGATCACGTTTCTCCTCGTGATTGATCTGGTACCCAAGTTAATAGACCGTGTGATCGACAAGGATATCGATCCGCTGATCGTTTTTGAATTACTCGGTCTCAACCTGGCCTGGATGCTGGCGCTTTCGGTACCGATGTCCATCCTTGTGGCCACTCTGATGGCGTTTGGACGACTCAGTGCCGACTTTGAAATCACCGCCGTCAAGGCCTCCGGCATCAACATGGTGAACGTTCTTCTGCCGCTTTTGCTGGCGGGATCGGTCGTCACCTACGGCATGGTGCAATTCAACGACAAGATATTACCCGATTTGAACAAGAAAGCCCGCATGCTGCTCGGAGATATTCAATCGATGCGTCCGACACTTGTGTTTCAGTCCGGTATTTTTGTGACCGACATACCCGGCTACCTCGTATTGATCGACAAGATCGATCATGCTACTTCGTTCGTCGAAGGAGTGCGCATCACCGACCGCCGCGACCCCAACCGCCCACAGCTTATTATTGCGGCCAACGGGTATCTTGAGGTTACCGATGGCGGAATGAACCTGCGGTTTCTTCTCAACGACGGCGAGATTCACACGCTCGATATAGCCGAGCCGGACAACTACCGCAAGATGGACTTCGAACATCACACGATCAATGTCTCGGGGACCGGGTCGGAACTGGTGCGCTCAGACTCCGAGTATCGGACTGATCGCGAGATGGATATAGACCAGATGCGTGCCAATGTCGATCGAGCGCAAACCTCGGCCGAGCCGCTCCGGAAGAATATCAATGTGTTTCTCAACGAACGCTTTGATCATTTGTTCGCGGACAGTTTCGTATCCAGGATACCGGATACTGCCGGCGAATGGACTGCCCTGAGTCATGTTGAGAGCGAGGCCGCTGTGATGCTTCGCCATGTCGAGCGCAACTTCTCCCAGATTGACGCTCAGAATCGGATCATGGCCAAGTACGACATAGAGATACAAAAGAAATACTCTATTCCGGCTGCCACACTGGCCTTCATTCTCGTCGGTGCCCCTCTGGGCATAATGGCCAGACGCGGAGGGATGGGAGTTGCCGTTGGGATCGCGATGGTGATGTTCATGATCTACTGGGCATTCTTGATCGGAGGAGAAGATATTGCTGATCGGGGAATTGTGTCACCGTTCTGGGCGATGTGGAGCGCCAACATCCTCATCGGGTCTGTGGGACTGTATTTGAACTACCTCGTGATCACCGAGAAGCCGATTTTTGGCTGGTTCAGGCGGCAGAGATGACAGGTGGACGATGATCAAGAAGCTCGATCGGTACATACTGCGGCATTTCTTTGTCAGTCTGTTTGTCGTCATTGTGGCGATAGGTCTGACGATTGTGGTTCTCAATATGGTTTCGGAACTTCATGATTTCATCGACCACGATGTTCCTATCTTCAAAGTGCTCGAATACTACGTATATTTCGCCGGATGGATCGTCAAGTCGTTCATGCCGATGTTTGTTCTGTTGGCGGTGCTGTTTTCTATCTCGATGCTGGCTCGTCGGCAGGAAATTCTGGCAATGAAAGCGTCCGGCCGCTCGTTATATCGTATCGCCGCGCCACTTATGGTCGTGACCTTGCTTATTGCTGCCGGACACTTCTACTACAACGAGCATATCTATCCGCCCGCCAATCAGAAGCGAGTGGAGATGAAGAACTTCATCATCGAACGACGGTCGCGTGCCGCCCACCGCAAAGTGCGCGATGTCTATCGCCAGATAAGTCCCGGTAGTTTCTATACTATGGCGAGTTTCGATGTTGACCGGGCGCAGGGGGACAATTTCAAACTCTACCGGACCGAGGGCAATGAACTGACGGAGATAGTCACCGCCACGAAAGTCATCTACCACGAGTACAACTGGCGGGCTGTCGACGGCATCCGGAGACATTTTGTTGACGGTGAACGTCAGGGGTTCTATCGATTTGACACGCTTGTGGTTGCGGATATTCAGGATAAGCCGGAAAACCTGGCCAAGAGGATTGGCAAGCCGGAGGATATGAGTCTTCAGGAACTGGAGGATTATATCGATCTGATGAAGCGGACCGGCGGACCGCACGTGCGGGAATCGGTAGACCTTAAGCTGAAATACTCGTTTCCCCTGGGCTCGGTGATTGTCGTGCTGATTTGCGTACCGTATGCCAGCAATCCTCGCAAGGGAGGAATCGCGATTTCATTTGCAATGGGGACGCTGATTGCCGTGGTATTTTTCGTCTTGTTCAGGGTCTTCCAATCATCAGGGTACAACGGCAAACTGCCCGAAGACATAGCGGCGTGGGGAGTAAACGGCCTTTTCTTCATTGTTGGTGCCGTACTCATGTTGAGAGCGAGGAAGTAGTGCCAAATCCGGATCACGAGAAAAACCGCAAGGCTTGGAACGAAATGGTTGATCTCCACATCAACCACCCCGAGTATCTTACTGAACATGTTCTGGCGGGTGGCTCGTCGCTAAAACGAATCGAGCTTGAAGCGCTTGGCGAGGTGAAAGGGAAGAGCCTTCTTCACCTGATGTGCCAGTTTGGTTTGGACACGCTTTCATGGGAGCGTCAGGGTGCCGAAGTCATGGGCGCCGACATCTCCGAGCGGTCAATTGAAGTCGCCAACGAACTTCGGGACAAGACCGGCCTCAGAGCCGAGTTCGTTCGATCCGACGTACTTGATCTAATTGGTGTTATTGACAAGAAATTCGATTACGTGTTCCAATCCTACGGGACACATTGCTGGATCTCAGACATCTTCAAATGGGCGGAGGTCGTGGCACACTACCTCAAACCGGGCGGGACGTTCTTCATTATCGATGAGCATCCGGGCAATGTGATGTATCTCTGGCCGCCGCTGGGGTACTTCGACAAGGAGCCGGAGCGGACGGTCAATCCGACTGACTACTGCGAGACAGAAACACATATCGACGGCGAACATGTTGAATGGCAGCATCCGGTGTTTGAGATCGTAAATGCCCTGATCAAGGCGGGGTTGGTTATTGAGGAGTTGGGGGAGTATCCCCACGGTTACTACCGGACGAAACCGGACTGGGTTGAGGATGAGGAGCATTACTGGTGGCCGCCTGACGGCCCGTCGAAATTCCCGTTGATGTTGTCGATAAAAGCGAAGAAGCCGCGCGACTGAGCCAGCCCGCGTGATCTATTTCTTCCTCGCCACCACCGTATAGCCGAGGGCAAATATGCCCTTCTTATCCAAATGACGATCCAACCAGCGGCACGGTTTAACGCATAGCCATTTATTAAGGAAAAACACTACGTGCTTGATTACTGGAATATGCCAGAAAAGGCACACGAATACGGTCGAGAACTGGTGTCCCAGAAACGAGAACAGGCCCCCTCGTGAGTTTATCTCGACGATCTCGAAACCGCGTTCCTCAAGAATAGATTTGAGCGCATACTTCGTGTAGCGATAGAAATCCCACGGTTCCTCGTGCAGGCGGCTCAGATGCGGCACGGACATGATAAGCACGCCGTCCTTTTTGAGTATTCGTCCCAACTCTGAGAAACCGTCGAACGGATGCGGCACGTGTTCGAGAACTTCGAGACAGAGGGCAGAGTCGTAGGATTCGTCTGCGATCTCTTCCATATTCTGGATATCGCCGACAAACATCACTTCGGGTACGCGCTTCTCAATGTCGAACGTATCGTACTGGTCGACGTGTTTGACGATGATTTCCTTGTAGGGCAAATCGCCGCAGCCGACATCGATCATTTTGCCGCGAGCGTAGTTCTCTATGGCAGGGACCGTAGTCTCATTGGCACCGTAGAAAGCGGCGGTGAAAAACCGACGGTCATGCGGACTTCGGAGTTCTTCGTTAATTCTCTGTCTGTTTCTCGCAAGAAGACCCGGCATCAGCCTGCTCTCCATAGTCGGCTTCTGTGTTGGTTGATCGAAAGAACACACGCCTTCGGATGGGCACTGTTCCATCTCGTTGCAAGATACGATATTCGTGGATGCAGGCAAGGAGGGATTGGCCATTTGTAAACGATGGTGTCAGATGATCCGGAACACAAGAAGGCCGGGTTCCCAATAGGCACTACAGGATCGGAAACCCGACCGTAAACGACTATTCCCCTCCGACTCTCATGGCCCGATTGCACGAAAGGAAACAGCCGATATCAGTCATCTCTGTTGTCAGCGACGTGAACTGGCCCGCGACCAGATTTCTCTTATTTATCTATTCGCCCCAAGTGCTTCTTGTACTGTCCCCCCCCGTTTCTCCTTCGCTTAATTGTAAGATATGAGATTCACTGTCAGATTGTGGCAGTGGAAACTGGATGATTTTAATTTGGTTGAAGAATATGCTTATATTCTTGCAAGGCAGTTACATAGCGACACTGGCATGCAGTGTGGGCGAGTCCAACGGACAAAGAAAGACCCGGCAGACACGGGGTCTACCGGGTTAGATTTGCCATTTATTGCTGAATCAGGCGGTCTTCAGGCCACTTCGACCAGTTCAATATCGAATATGAGCGTTTTGCCGGCGAGTGGATGATTGGCATCCAGCGTGACGTCATCGCCATCGATTTGGGAGATAACCATGTTGACAATCTGACCGTCGGGGCGCTGCATTTGGAGCTGTTGGCCTAATTCGGGAGTGATATCTTTCGGGAATTCAGTCTTCTTCACCACCGCGATCAGGTCCTGGCTCGGGTCGCCGTACCCGTCTTCCGGGGCGATGGTCAAGGTCTTCTTCGCGCCGGTTTCCAGGCCCATGATGCCCTTTTCGAAGCCGGGAATGATACTGCCGGCACCGATCTTGAATTCCAGCGGTTCCCGCTCCAGGGAGCTATCGAACACGGTGCCGTCTTCCAGTTTGCCCGTGTAATGTACCTTGACTGTGCTGCCGTCCTTTACGCTGGCCATGTCAACCTCCAGAGTATGTGTCCATTATCTTTTTTTCTTTTTGTCTCACAAAAAAGAGGACGAGACTTTCACGGCCTCGCCCTCATGAATGCCGGTTCATTCGCCGTTTGCGGGATCAGGTTCCCATTTCCCACGAGGCAAGATACTTCTTCTGCTCGGGCGTCAGTTTGTCAATCGACGTCCCCATCGATTTCAGCTTCAAGGCCGCAATGGCAGCGTCGATCTTTTCAGGTACCACGTAGACCGTCTTTTTCAGCTTGGCGTGGTTTTTCACCACGTACTCCGCTGACAGGGCCTGGTTGGCGAATGACATATCCATCACCATCGCCGGGTGTCCCTCTGCCGCCGACAGGTTGATCAAGCGACCCTCGGCTAACAGGATTATCCTCTTCCTGCCAAGAAGGTACTCGACCACATTCGGGCGAAGCTCTGTCTTCCTGGATTTTGCTTTTTCAAGCGCCGGGATGTCGATTTCGGCGTTGAAGTGACCGGAATTGCAGACGATAGCACCGTCTTTCATTTTCTTGAAGTGCTGAAGTCTGATCACGTTGATATCGCCCGTCAGGGTGATGAACAGGTCGGCCTGAGGTGCCGCTTCGGCCATCGGCATAACCATGAAACCGTCCATAGCCGCCTCAATTGCCTTGACCGGATCGACCTCGGTTACGATTACACGGGCGCCCATACCCTTGGCCCGCGTGGCGACTCCGCGACCACACCAGCCGTAGCCGGCAATGACGACAGTTGATCCGGCGAGCAACATGTTGGTGGCACGGATGATACCGTCGAGTGTCGACTGTCCTGTGCCGTAGCGGTTGTCGAAGAAATGTTTGGTCTTTGAGTCATTGACCGCGACCACAGGGAAAAGGAGCGCTTCGTCGGCTGCCATAGCCTTCAGGCGAATGACGCCGGTTGTCGTTTCCTCGGTCCCTGCCCAGACGTTTTTGACCAGTTCTTTGCGGTCCTTGTGGAGCGTGGAAACAAGATCGGCCCCGTCGTCCATAGTGATATTCGGTTTGAAATCGAGCGCCTGGTGAATGTGCTTGTAATACGTTTTATTGTTTTCACCGTGAATAGCGAAAACCGGAATGCCGTACTCTTTCACCAGAGCGGCGGCGGTTTCATCCTGTGTTGAGAGCGGGTTGGAAGCACACAGGGCGGCGTTGGCGCCACCGGCTTTCAGGGTTCTCATGAGGTTTGCGGTTTCCGTTGTCACGTGCAGGCAGGCTGCGATATTGATTCCTTTGAGCGGTTTCTGTTTGGTGAAACGCTCGCGGATCAGGCGAAGGACCGGCATCGACCGTTCGGCCCATTCGATTCTCCTTTTGCCTTCTTTGGCCAACTTAATGTTTGCTATATCGTGTTTTGTTGCCATGTGCTTATGCATCCTTCGCTAGAACTTTTGCCATATCTGTGCGTTCCCAGGTAAACTCTTTTTCGGTACGTCCGAAATGTCCGTAGGCCGCCGTCTGGCGATAAATCGGCCTCAGGAGGTCGAGCATCTTGATGATGCCGGCGGGCGTCAGATCAAAATGCTTGCGCACCAATTTCGAGATACGTTCTTCCGATACTTTCTGGGTGCCATCGCAGAAGACCATCAGGGAGACCGGTTGGGCTACGCCGATAGCGTATGCCAACTGAATCGTGCACTTATCGGCCAGGCCGGAGGCCACCACGTTTTTGGCGATATACCTTGCCATGTACGAGGCGGAGCGGTCAACCTTTGTCGGGTCTTTGCCGGAGAAGGCACCACCGCCGTGGGAGGCCATACCGCCGTACGTGTCGACAATGATCTTACGTCCGGTCATGCCGGTATCGGATGCGGGGCCGCCGATAACAAACTTGCCGGTGGGGTTTATGAGGAACTTCGTTTTCGAATCAATCAGCTTCTTCGGGATGATAGGCAGAATCACCTTGTCCCGAATTTCACCTATCGACTTCTTCGTGATTTTCTTTCTTGTGCGGTCGAGAATCTCTTCGGTGTGCTGTGTGGACATCACCACCGTGTCAACGCGGAACGGCTTGCCGTTCTTGTATTCGACTGTGACCTGAGATTTGCCGTCAGGGCCGAGATACGATAGACCGTTGGTCTTACGGACCTGAGCCAGTTTTCTCGTCAGCTTGTGCGCAAGCATAATCGGGAGCGGCATTAGCTCTTTGGTCTCGCGGCAGGCATATCCGGACATGAGTCCCTGGTCGCCGGCACCGCCGGTGTCAACGCCCTGGGCGATGTCCGGTGACTGTTGGCCGATAGCGTTCAGGATCGCGCAGGTGTTGTACGTGAAGCCGTGGTGGGCCTCGGTATAGCCTACTTCCTTGACGATATTGCGCACGAGGCCGTTGATGTCCACATATGCGCTGGTAGTAATTTCACCGCCTACTATCAGCAAACCGACCGTGACGAACGTCTCGCACGCCACGCGGCCGTTCTTATCCTGTCTTAGAACTTCATCCAGAACGCCGTCAGATATCTGATCTGACAGTTTGTCCGGGTGGCCTTCGGTGACCGATTCTGAAGTGAAGAGGAAGTTTCCTCCTGACATTGGCAATTCTCCTTATCTGCCGTTCGAAATGTTTACGGCACTAGATATTGGTTTTCTTCTCCGCGTTGATTTCCGAGGAGTCACCAAGGTTCAGCACCTGGCTGGTTCCCTTGATGCATGCATCGTGACCAAGCAGCGAATCCTCGAGGATCATCTGATCCACCGTTGTGTTGCTGCCGATAATGGAATTTCTGATTATTGAGTTTGTGATTGTCGAGCCGGCTGAGATCGAAACGTTGGGGCCGATTACGGACTTCACGACCTTCGCCTCCGGGTGTACATACACCGGCGGTATGAGAATGCATCCCTCAAGCGCTTTGGTCTGGTTCTTGGTCGTGACAATATGTTCGTTGGTGGAAAGGAGGGTCTCTGTCTTGCCGCAGTCGAACCATTCGTTGACTTCGTACGGCACGAACGATATGCCGCTTCGGATCATATCGTCGAGGGCATCCGTAAACTGGATTTCTCCGCGTGTAGTCTTACCGGAACCAACATGCTTGTTGAGCGCTCTCTTGACGGTATTGACATCTTTGAAGTAATACAGCCCGATGACGGCCAGGTTGGTTTTTGGTTTTTCCGGTTTTTCCACCAACTCAACAACGCGGTTATCGTTTACGACCGCTACCCCGAACCGCTCCGGATCCGGGACCTGCTTGAGGCCGAGGACATAGTCGCCGGCGCTCACGAACTTCTTCAGGTCGCATTCAACAATCGTATCGCCCAGGATGACCAATACGTCTCCGTCGGTAACATCCTTGACCGCCAGATTGAGGGCGTACCCCAATCCCAGCAATTCATCCTGATGAACAAAAGTAGATTTGAAAGAGTAGTTCTCTTCCACATATTCGCGAATCTGGTCGCCACGGAACCCAATAACAAAGACAACCTCTTCCGGGTCCAACTGCACGATTGGGTCAAGCAGGTGTGCCAGGATAGGTCTGCCGGCCACATGCAACAGCGGCTTGGGCAACGAATGTGTGTGCGGTCTGAGTCTTGTGCCGATCCCTGCTACCGGGATAACTACTCTCATGCCAATTCCTTTCCAGAATTAACCGAATGTAGCCAAACAAGATATAGCTGACAAGCAGAAATCTCGGTGGAATACCCCGTATTTGGCAAAACGATCGGTGACCGGACGCTGATTTCTACCGTATCAATCCAGCCCGGGTAGCTAATTCCCGTTCGACCGGGGAGAGGGCAGCAACAACCTCCGGCGTGAGCTGGTTTCGGGCGATGAGGCGGTCCATAACGGGCCCTTTCAGCCGGTCCTCAAAGAATTCTGCACTGTCGTCTCCCGCTCTCAAGACGTGTCCGGCCACGATGATAGCGTCGCCCAGCCGAATGCTGTTGGCGTTCAGCAGCGGAGCCAGGGGGATCGAGGCGTTTTCCTCCGCTTCTAACCAGATGGCAAACAGACCGGCCTCGCGTTGGAGTGCCTTGTCCTCAGGATTGCCCAACAGGGCTAACTGATAGAGTTCGGCCGTTCGGGCGAGGTTCTCGATTCCCGTTTTTGCCAGGCTGTCGGCCCTGGTTCGGAAGACATTTCCGATTAGCTGGATGACGTTGTTCCATTCCGGTTGATCCAGCAGGTCCGGATTCTCGGTGTACAGATCACCAAAGGCGACAGTGACTGATTCATAATCGGCGAGTTTGCCGTCGCGAACGTTCTCGATCACCGTGAGGGCTGTGGTCGGAAAACCATCCGGGTTGTCGGCGGTGTCATAAATGGAGCCGTCGTCGACCGATCCGCAGCCTGAGAGGAACAAGAGGAATATCGAACAGAAGAATAGTGAGCTTTTCATCATGACGAACCTGCAGGAATTCAGTTGTTGAGGCACAGAATGCCTAGAAAATCTGTGAAAACGATCCGATCCAATCCTCGATCAGGAACTGCACCCTGCCAATCAGCAGTGATACACGACCCATGACGGTGTAGCCGAAGTGCGCGCCGAACGATATCATGATGAACCAGATACCGACCTTTGCCGTGACTCCGAGCGCACCGGTATGCTCTTTCGAGAAATAGAAGTAGATCAGGGTCGAGATGACGCCAATAACGACGATCAGCGTGAGCGCCAGAGCGGCAAAACCGTCGCCGTTCCACAGCGGCAGCATGGTATCTTTCATCTGGGGGAGTACGAGACCGTGAAGCTGCGAGGTCAGGAAGATACCGGAGGTAACGCCCATGACAAAGGCCAGCGAAATGCGCGAGACCCAGGAGAAGCGCTCCCAGAAGCGGGCGAACATTAGAAAACCCATGACACCGGGGATTATCAACCACCAGTCGCCTTCGTTGACCATCGGATTCCACAACTGCTGCAAGATGACGGTGTCCCAGACAAGTCCGACCTGGTAACCGGCGGTAAGTCCGGCGAATATATGCTCCGCGACCTTGTAGATCGGGTTGTCTTTGTACATGAAGGAGAACAGCGCCAGAGTGAAGAAGGCGATGATCCAGAGCTGGAGCAGTTCTATGCCACTCATGCCTGCCCCCTTCTACTCTGCGATCTCATGATGAAAAACCCGAGATTGCCAAGTATCACAAGAGCAATAATCAACAGATGGACCAGCGACTGGGCACCCATTCCTGTCACCGCGGTACCTGACTTGCCTACCAGCAGTTCATATTCGGCGGCGCCTTTCATGCCTCCAAGCAGTCCGACGAATTGACCGGAAGATACAAAAGCATAGTATTTTGGTGCGCTCACGGCAGTCGTGCCACAACCCATTGGAAGACCGTACTGGGCGTTGACTATCGACACCCAATAATCGGCAGTCGCGTTGTCAGCTATCTCGAACAGGAACGACATATCACTGTAGTTTTTTACCGAGTCCATGAGGGGCAACTCAGACAGCGGGGTGCCCCTGTTGTCGGTTGGGAAGATCGACTCAATTGAGGAGCCCATTCCCTGCATGACGGCGACATAGCCGTATTTGTATCCAAGATTGACGTAATCCACGCCGTATTCTTTGCCGTACAATTCCGCCATCTCTCGTGTGACCTTTTCGGCCATCGAAGGTCCGCCAAGAGGTATGTTGCTGAGAGTGACTACTTTGCAGTCCTTGCGGAAGAAATGATGCAGCGCCGCTCTGGCCATTGGCTCGCATTCTGCGATTGTCGACGGATAGTAGTCGAACACGAGAAACACATTACAGCCATCGGGGAGATCCTCGACTGCGTCGTAAAAAGACTGCGACTCCGGCGTTATGCTGATCGGCAAAGGGGTTGGGAAAATGAACGGGAATATCACCGCTACGCCCACAGCCAGGTATATCCAGCGCCTGTCGATACCTTCAAGTTGTTTCCAGAAGCTCACAGGCTATCCCTTCCCCATGTAAGTTCTCTCGATACCGAGAATAATGCGAAGGGACATGGAGGCCGCACCCAGTGCCGCGCCAATGATGATGCCGCGCTGAACCGCCATGTTGGCGCCACCCATTACGTAGGTGTTCAGGAAAGCCGGAATGTCACCGGGGAGCATATTCAACAGTGCCTCTCCCATTGGAACGCGCCAGAGCATGACCATGCAGGCGGTGATCAGGAGAATGGTGGCCTCAACCGAACGTGCCCTGAAGGCACGATACGCCGCCGAAGCGATGTAAAAAGCGAGTGTCGCAAACATGGTCGACATCATCGGCATCTGCAAATTGACGAAAAGCCAATCGTAAATCGAACCCTCAGCACGACCAAACCACGGACTCCAAGAGGGAGACAACAACGAGGGGATAGCCATGGCGAAGATAGATATCAACGTCAGAATCTTATAGCCCCAGCCGGGTCTGCGTCGCTGCACCGCCGTCCAGTTGACTCGGGTGATGGAGACAACACCCAGAAGCAGGGTGAAGCCACCGACAATAGTCAGCCAGACAATCAATTCCTGCGAAAGATCGCCGATCCAAGTGCCTTCACGGAAGAAGAACGACACGATCAGCGTCAGACCGGAAAGAAAGGCTACTATTACCGGGACAGTTGTTCTCATTAACGAATAATACCTTCCACGTTGCTACACCGCGTCAAACCAGGTAAGGAAGACATCGCCGTAACCGAACGTGACAAGAATCACGCCGACGATCAGGGCAATGGTGATTAACATTTTAACAAAATCCTGCCCCTTCAATCCGCCGAGCATTATCGGCTCGTGGGACAGATACGCCGAGGCGGCGTACAATTCTTCTCCCATCACCGTGTAGTCACAGGCGGCGATGAAGAACGGCAACTGCTCCGGTTTCGAGGTACCGGCGATTTGAATCGAACCGGCCGCGTTGCCGGTTTCAGCCAGAAGAAGCGATTCGGCGTAGAATGCCCCCATATATATGTTGGTGGCGGGACGCTCTCGCATCATGTAGCCGTTGACGTTCGCTGTGAAAGCAAACTGCTCTCCTGCCACGTATCTGACACAGTCTCTATCGTAACCATCGGGGTTGCCGGCCTCAGCATAGGCCTGCTCGACAACTTCCTGCCCGGCGGCCAGCACCAGCGGATATCTTACCGGAACCCGCAAGGGTGTGCCGTATTCGGCGGTAATTTTCGCTACACGGCCAAGAATGGAAATACCGGCGATCGTTTCAATCTCGTCAAGCTCGGCAATACCCGGAACGAACAGCACCGGACGGCCCATTTCAGTGGCACGACCGACGGCTTCTTCGACCGCGTCCAATCCTGGGATCTTGCGAAGGAACAGCGGTTTGCCCTGTTTAGCCCATCTGGTATAAAGGAGGATTGCGCCCGAGAACACGAGCACCAGTACCATCGCATTGATACGCTCGGTGCGGAATATGCCGTCCTCTGCCGCCTGAGCGAACGAGGACTCAAGCCCTGCAGCTAGGAGAAAGAATAAACTGGATGCAATCACATTGCAGGCTTTGCCGATAGTTTTTTGCACGCGGAAATATACGAATTAACTCCGAATTGTCAACGAATGGTTGTCAGTATTGTGTGGTTTACGGGGAAGAGGCTGAGTGACGGCTGCAGTGTGGCGACTCAGGCGTGTCAACTCAATGAATTCGGGTTGAATATCCTCTTTGAGTGCTGATATGTGTCCCCACTTGATCTTTGTAGCGCAGGTCTGTCTTCAGACCAGCGGAGTCGTTTTCATGTGTAAGTATCCTTGCGGGTCTGAGGATAGACCCGTGCTACGAAGCCTGGTCTGAATTGTCGGCTGGCTACCCGGCCTGGCCCAACTCCGTCCGCATCTTCACTATCAGCAGGTCAATGCGGCCCTCGTCCCAGCCTTTTTCTCGGGCAAGCTCCCCCACAGATCCCCAGAATGGCTCCCCGCAGATTACGCACGGAAGCCCTTCCAATATCAGTAAACGGACTACACCGGGGAAAACTTCGACGAGCTTTTCCACCGATGTGTCCTTTGTGATGTCCATCGTTGGCTACCTACTCTTCGACAGGGTTGGTCGATACCTTGGACAATTCGACTTTGAGGTGTTCGATTGCTTCCACCGGAGTGGGATCTTCCTCGCTGAGAATTGCCATATAGTACGACACGAAATCGCCCATCTGGATAAGGTTGAATATCCGTTCGAGCCGTGATTCACCGGAAGCATAGAGGTCAATCACCTGAATGTCATGGTCTTCAATCATGCTTTTGACGATATCCATGCGGGCGGAGACCTTGGGGTGGTCCTCTATATCACGCAGGTTGATGACGATGAAATTCTCGCCAAACGGCTCAATCTGTTTTGACCAGCCCACCAACTCATTGTGGTTGAATTCCGGATACATATTGTGGAATGCGAGCATTTTGGAGTTTTCGCATATCTGCCCTTTCCATCGGACGCCCACGACATCGGTTAGAGTCGGGCCGCTGTAGACGATCGGAATACGACCGTGAATCAGCTCGGCGAGCTGTTTGGCGGGGTTCTGGCCGACCGGGGCGTCTTCGATCATACGGCCTCGGGTGGACTCAAGGTGCGCAATTGCGGCTTTCAGACGGTCTTCGGCGTTTTTCACCAGGCCGATCTTGCCAAGGAAGACCATCAACGGTACAAACGAGAACCCGAGCGCGGCGCGCGGTTGAAGTCCGGACGGTAGTTTGAGCATGGGGACCTCGTTCAACTGCAGGACCTCTTCGAGCAGCCCGCCTGTAGTCAGCCCCACGATCATGGCTTTGCGTTCAAGGGCGTCATCGACCGCCGACAGCGTTTCCTCGGTATTGCCGCTGTAGGACGACGCTATCACGAGGGTCTCATCGTCTACGTACTCCGGCAGGGAGTAGTCGCGACAGACCTGGAACGGGATCAGCATTTCCTTTGACAGGTATGACCTGGCCAGATCGCCGGCTATGGCCGAACCGCCCATTCCGACTACGACGATATTCTGAACATCGGGGAAGTCATCCTTGGGGACATTCCATCCGCTGGCCAGTTTGAGCGCCTTCTTCATCTGCTCCGGCAGATCAAAGATAGCATTATACATATTGGAGGGGTCGAGCGACCGCACTTTCTCGATATCGTTCAGTATTGACAAGGTCGTGGTTCCTGTTATCTAAAAGTTACTTGCCTTCAACAGCATTTCTATAGTTCTGCAGTTTGCGGACAACTGCCGCAACTGACTTGGAGGCCAACACCGGGTCAACCAGGTGCCTCACCATTTCAAAGTCTATTCTCTTGATTAGTCGACAGGCGTCGAAAATCTTCGTCGGGTTCATTGACAGGCCGGAGACGCCCATGCCGATGAACAGGGGCAGGGCCAGCGGATCACCCGCCGACTCGCCGCATATTTGTACCGGTGTACCATGTCTTCTGCAGGCCATCACGGTCATGTGGATGAGGCTCAGCACCGAGGGGTGGAAATGACTGTACAGGCCCGCCACGCGCGAGTTGTTCCGATCGGCTGACATAGTGTACTGCGTCAGATCGTTGGTGCCGATTGACACGAAGTCTGCATCCCGGGCCAGTTGGTTGGCTGTGAGCGCCGCCGACGGGATCTCGACCATGACTCCGATTTCGATATCGTTATCGAACGGGATGCCTTTTCTCCGAAGCTCCAGCATCACCTGCGAAACGTACTTTTTCGCTTTTCTCAGCTCAGAGACATCCGACACCATAGGCAACAGAATCTTGACGTTCTTGAGCGTTGAAGCTCTGAGAATGGCACGGATCTGCGTCTTGAAAATCTGTGGCATATCGAGCATTGAGCGAATGCCCCGCCAACCCAGCGCCGGGTTGTCTTCGGCGGGCATGAGACCGTCGTCTTTGACCTTGTCGGAACCGAGATCAAACGTCCGCAGGATAACATGTGTGTTGGCAAAGCGTTCAGCAATTCTGGAATAGTATTCGAATTGTGCCGCCTCGCCCGGGAAATCCACGTGTTCCAGGTACAGAAATTCAGTGCGGTACAGCCCAACCGGTATCCTTGCATCAGACAGCAGATCATCTGCCGGCCCCGGGATCTCGAGATTGGCCGCGACGTTAACCGGGACGCCGTCGGCAGTCTTTGGAGGGATTTCCTCCAGCTTCTTGATCCGGCTGATAATGGCCGGTCCCTGGAGCTTCCTCTTTTTGAGATACTCCGACCAGTCGTCATCGCTTGGTCGAACGATCACTTTGCCGTTGGTGCCGTCGACAATCACCCGGCAGGCGTTTGGTATCTGCGAGAGCGCGTTATTCGAGAGAGTCGCCGGCAGCATCAACGAACGTGCAATCAACGCCATGTGCGAGTTGGAACCACCCTCGGCCGTGATGAATCCTGCCGCGCGACGGGAGCGGTAGTCCATAATGTCACTGGCGGAAAATGACTGGGCGACAAGGATCGTGTTGTCAGGCAGTCGGGCCGTTGATTTCTCGCCAAACCCGGTCAGATGCGATAGGACCTTGTTGGTCACTGCTTCGATTTCCTGCACCATCTGCCGCATATACTGGTCCGGCGAATTGTCGAGTGCACGGATGGTCTCGTTTACCAGCGTGTTGTAGACAAACCCGGCGTTGCGCCGGCGCGTTTTTATCTGCTGTTTGACCTGCGCAAGGAAATCCAGATCACCGGCAATCAACAACTGGGCCTCGAAAATCTTGGCTACCGAAGCGCCGGTCTTTTTGCCAGCAGTATCGCGCAAGTGCTCGAGTTCCGCAATCGTCTCACGAACAGCCTCTTCGAGGGCATCAATCTCAGGCTTGACCTTCGCCAACGTAATAGGTATTTCCGCCACATTGAGAAACCCGGGGTGAACTACCCGCGTTGTTCCCATGGCAATACCTGATGAGATTGAGACGCCTTTTATGACCCGTCGTTTGGTGACCATAATTCCCTGCGTTTGAGCATACTACTCCAAATTAACATGGAAATAATAGGTAAACCAAAGGGGGAAAGGCAAGTGGAATATCAACCGTTTTCGCCGAAGCCTGACTCGATCACCTTCACAATGGCCTCAATTGCCTCGTTTTCGTCGGCTCCGTCGACCTCGACCAGTACCTGAGATCCCATTTCAGCAGCCAGCATCATGACGCCCATGATTGACTTGCCATTGACGCGAAGGTCATCCTTGGTGAAAAACACTTCTGATTGGAACTTGGCGGCAGTGGATACCAGCAGCGCCGACGGTCGGGCGTGAAGTCCCAGCTTATTGACTATGGTGGTTTTCTTGGTGATCATGATCCTACTGTTCTCTCAGAACAAACCGTTTGCCGGAGAGTTCTTCCACAACCCCTTTGAGTTCAAGCGCCAGAAGCAGTTCCATCAAATCCGAAACCGGCAGGGCTGCTTCCCTGGACATGTTGTCAAGTTGAAGAGGCCCAACTGCCAGCAGATCTACCAGTTGGCGTTCCTGTTTCGTCATATCGGGCATCTGGCGGAATTTCTTTGCGGTAATCTGCCCTTTCAGTCGAGGCAACTCGTCGAAAATGTCGCCGACCTCTGTCAGGAGTCTTGCTCCGACCTTGATGAGGGCATTGGTGCCTATGCTGCGTGAGGCCCCCGGGGGACCCGGCACGGCAAACAGTTCACGCCCGTGTTCAAGAGCGTATTTTGCGGTGATCAGCGCTCCGGACTTCCGGCCTGCCTCGACGACTATAATGCCTTCGGATAGTCCGGAGATGATCCGATTGCGCTCGGGGAAATTCGAGGGGCTGGATTCAACATCCGGCAAATATTCCGAGTAAATCGCACCCTGGTTTCTGATCTTCTCGGCCAACTGTCGGTTGGAGGCCGGATACACTCGATTTAGCGGAGTTCCCCAAACGGCAATCGTTCTGCCGCCCCCCTCCAACGCGCCCTTGTGAGCCTCTGAGTCTATGCCTTCGGCCATCCCCGACACCACGGTTATGCCCTCGCGGGCCAATTCGGTGGCCAATTGCCGCGTGAACCGTCGGCTGGACTCGGAGGCGTGGCGCGTGCCCACAATGCCGATCATTTTGTCGCTCGGGTCGAATGAGTCCCCTTCGCGAAAGAGCAGGGGAGGGGCATCAGCCAGTGGCACAAGCGGTTGTGGATAGTCAGGGCTGTCTTGAAACATCACCGCCCAACCCAACTGTGTAATTCTGGACGCGATTTGCCTTGCTTTGTCGAGATCACATTCCTGTTTGATCGCAGAGGCGACAGTGCGCGAGATGCCAGGAACCGACTCAAGCTCGGAGATGGACGCAGCCAGTATGGTTTCGACAGATCCGAGTCTTGCACTCAGTCGCGTGAAACGGACACGCCCAACTCCAGGGACGTTCAGCAGCGCTATAGTATTGGTAAGCCGGTCTCTCAACTCAGAATTGGTCAAGCGAAGCCTCGATTTTGTGGATGAATCCCTCGGCACCCATGCGGGCCACCGCCGAAAGGTAAATATAATCGGGAGGCAACTCCTTTGATATCTCTTTTAGATCGCTTTCCGGCAGTGTGTCAATCTTGGTAATGACGGTCAGCGACGGTCTTTTCGGCAGCGATGAGTCAAACTGGTCAAGCTCCTGTTCCAAGACTCGTCGGGTTTCCACGATATCCAGTTCATTAACGTCAATGACGTACACCAGCAGTCTTGTCCGCTGAATGTGTTTGAGAAATTGGTGTCCGAGGCCTTTGCCCTGGGATGCTCCCTCAATCAAGCCCGGAATATCTGCCATGACGCAGGAGTTGTAGTCGTGCAACTGGACAATGCCAAGATTAGGGATCAGTGTCGTGAACGGATAATCGGCGATCTTGGGACGTGCGGCTGAAAACGAGGCTAAGATGGTGGATTTTCCCGCGTTTGGTAGTCCTACCAAACCGACATCGGCCAGCAGTTTCAGTTCCAGTGACAGCTTCTTCTGTTCGCCGGGGAATCCGTCCTGGGCTTTGCGCGGCGTCTGGTTGGTGGCAGATTTGTAATACGTGTTGCCGTGACCGCCCTTGCCGCCCCGAGCTATAGTAGCTTCTGCCAACGGCTTATCGAGGTCTGCGATCACCTGTCCGGTCTCACGGTCCTTAATGAGCGTGCCCACGGGAACCTTGATATAGAGGTCGTCGCCGGATTTGCCGGTCTTGAGCGCACCACCACCGGGTTGACCCTTGTCAGCCTTGTAGTTCCTGCGGTACCGGTGTTCCAGAAGAGTCGACAGGTTGGCGTCTGCCACGGCAATGACACTGCCGCCGCGACCACCATCGCCGCCGTCAGGCCCTCCCTTGGGGATGAACTTTTCCCGCCGGAAAGCAATGCACCCGTGCCCGCCGTTACCGGCAGCAACTTCGATTTCAACATAATCTATAAACACGGCCCCAATATCCTCATTGTTGGGCCGCTTGTCAATCGACCTTACGCGCGCGGCCAACTTCGTGCAAATGATGTAAATTTCTTGTTGCCGGTCATTGACGCCCCCAGAACCTGCACGTATATTGCCCGCACACTTATGGATGAGGAGTGAGAACAGTTGCCAGGGATAAACCAACGTAAACGCCAGATATACGAGGAATCTTCTTTGTTCCTCGGCAGGGCTTGTCTGAAGCTAGGTCTTCGGCCCAATTTCATTACGGCGATTTCGTTCCTTTGTGCTATCGTCTCCGGTATCATGTTCTGGAAGGGCTTCATGATCTGGGGCGTTGTCTGGATGCTCCTCACCTCTTTCACCGACATGCTTGACGGTTCTACCGCCCGCGCCGGCAAGATTGGCACCGTGTTTGGCGGTATTCTCGATCATGTCTCGGATCGTTACGG
Organism: uncultured candidate division Zixibacteria bacterium; assembly: GCA_963664195.1. Taxonomy (GTDB): domain Bacteria; phylum Zixibacteria; class MSB-5A5; order GN15; family FEB-12. Next base: position 811,834 of record OY760907.1, on the reverse strand, counting down.
CGAGTTCTTCATCTTAGCTGGTATCACTCTGTCCGGTGCGGCGCATCCCGGCTGGGGACTGTTTGCGCTGTTCGGAATGTTGATCGCCTCTTACACGAGAGCCGCAGCAGAATCGATGGGCAAGCTGGAAAACTGCGCGGTTGGGATCATGGGGCGACTTGAGAAGTTCATCCTTATTATGGCCGGCGCTATTGTTGAACATTATCTGCCGACTGGCACCTGGCCGCAGGGCGGATGGCTGGAGTTCGCGCTGATCGTGGTCGGTTTCTTCTCATTCTGGACCGCCATACAGCGAATTATCTATACCCACAAGATGCTCGGCGACCGTCAGGAAGTCTAACGCAGCCACAGCGAGGCTCGCCTCCTTTTTCAAATCCTATACGAATTGTTGGCCGGTATGACCACGTCGTTGACTTCGCGCTTTGTGCATTGTACATTTCCGATCAATAATGAATACTCACGAAAGGCGAATACGTGATTACGGCTATTGGCAATCCTGTTTACGATTATATAAAAACGCAGCGCGTGGAGACCGAAGGGCGCGTGCTTTCCGGATGTTCCACTAACGCCGTCCTGGCCCTGTCAAAACTCGGCGAGGATGTCCGTTTGGTCGGTGCGGTCGGTGAAGATAAACACAATCGGTTTGTGGCGGATCTGGACAGATACCGGGTCAACTACGAGGTGACCCCGTCGAAAGAAACCGGCGGCTTTTCGCTGGTGTACTACGACAACTTCGGCAACCGGACACTCGACCTGCTGGGTCGCGCCGATGCCATCGGTGACCTTCCGCCGCAATGGTACAATGACTCCAAAGCTGTCTTGATCGGCCCAATTTTGCGCGAAGTGTCATTTGACAACATCCGCGACATCCGCAAGGAATTCGACGGCCTCTTTTTCTGCGATCCGCAGGGGTTGCTTCGCGGCGCTCACGACGACGGCCGCATCTACCACGAGAAGCCGGACGGGATCGAAGAAATTCTCGGTCAGTTCGATATCGTCAAGCCGAACGAACTGGAAGGCGAAGTGCTTACCGGCATCGACTGCCGCAAGGATCCGTACGAGGCTGCCCGGATCATCAAGTCCTGGGGACCGAAACTGGTGATCGTGACACTGGCCGAACTCGGTTCGGTGATATACGACGGCAACGAGTTCATCGACATTCCGCCGCATCCGGTGAAACTGCTCGATTCCACCGGCGCGGGTGACACCTATATGGCCGGGTTTACGTTTGAGTACCTGAAGACCGGCGGTGATCTGAGAAAGTCCGGTTGTTTTGCTTCCTGCGTGTCCTCGGTGATGATTGAACAGGTAGGACCGGAGTTTGAGATGACCGAGCAAGTCGTGCGAGAGCGTCAGAACACGCTGTTGGCTATGGAAGGTTTCAGGCCGCAGGTAGCGGCAAATCAGTAGAAAGGGAGGTCGTTGTGAGCGATTCCATCTTTTTCAAGCGTGAGAGCAGGCGGTCGTATCTTGACAAGCCGATTGACGAGGCTGTTCTCAACCGAATACTTGAGAAGACTCGCTGGTCACCGTCGTGCGCCAACAAGCAGCCGTGGCGGTTTGTGTTCGTATCGGAGCAGGGACAGCATGCGAAGTTTGTCGAAGCTCTTGCTGTTGGCAACGAATGGGCCGCGAAAGCTCCGGTGTTGATTGCAGTTTGTGCCAAAGAGAGCGATGACTACTCGCGCGAGGACGACCCGGTCAAGTACTACCAGTTTGACTGCGGGTTGGCAACCATGTCGCTTCTGTTGGCGGCGGTCGACGAGAATTTGATGGGGCACGCGATGGCCGGTTATGATGCGGTCAAGCTCCACACGGCGCTCGATATCCCCGACGAGTATCACGTCATGTGTGCGGTTTCGCTGGGGTATCCGGGATCGATCGATCTGCTGGATGCGGACACGCGCAAGAAGGACGAGTCGCCGCGTGTACGGAAGGACCTGAACGAGATTATCTCGCGCGACAAGTTCGCGTTCTAGAGAAAATCATCTACTATTCAAAAAAAGCGGGCACCAATGCCCGCTTTTTTGTATATATTGGTCACACCATAAAGATGGTTGCAATTGTCCAATTAGGATGGGCCATCTAAACCAATCGCCCAAACACCGGGGGAAGCCATGCTTCAAACTGCTATCGAACGTCTTGCACTTACGCTTGCTGCTGTTTTCGCGCTCTCACTCTCAGCTATAGCTACTGATACAACGGGTTTCAGAGTAGAGAGTTACTTACCGGAGAAGCTGACTGATTATGAGTGGAGAGTGGAAGGCGACCTGGATTTCTCCGGTCAAAGCCATAAGGAATCCGGCTACGAGCGCGATCCGCTCGCATACGATTTCTTTGATGGAGAGCAGGACGTCGATCAGCAGAATGCTTCACTGCTCTCCCATTGGAAGTATCATCACTACTCTGTCGATCGGGACTTCGACGTCTCGTTGCTGGTGACTACTCGAATCGATAATCAGGAATCAGATCGGCATGAGGCTGCACAAGACACGCTTGGACGCATCACCGAGGATAGTATAAGCGTTGAAAGGTTCCAATACATTGTGAGGTTCAGTCCCGCTATAGGGGTGAAGGAGTATGTCGCAGGGGACGTCTTCGGCGCAATCCACTTCAACTACTCCTACTACTACAGCCAGTCGCCTGGTGAGGATCGATTCCGCAAGAGGTATTCGTCAGAAAACCGTTTTGACGGATCAGTCCGGGAACGTAGTCAAGCACTCTATGAGGATACGGACGGTGATCAAAAGGGTCACAACCTGAAGGTGGAATGTACGGCGGGCTGGGGAAGGAAATACGAGGGACGTTTCGCGGCGATGGCAATGAACATGATCGGTGAACTGCGAGATGCCGGCCTTCTCCTCCGTGAACCGGACAGAAACGAAATGATGCAATTGACCGACCTTGTGTATCGCTACCGGCTGACACATGCAGTCGATTCGCGTTTGCATCGAATGGAGGCGTTGGAGAGCATTGTCGGTTTCCTGAGGGAGGAAGGGGTGATGGCTGAGTCGGAGGCAGTCGCACAGTATTTGATTCAGGATGTGTGGGATTACTTCCCCGGCAACGATAGTCGTCAGTTCGGGCTTACGGTGAGCGGGGGCGTCGGAGTGACAATCGTCCACACCAGCAGCCAGAGAAGTGTGACTCAAAGGAGCATCGGGAGCGACATACTCCGTCATATGGACGGCACCGGGAACGTTGATACAGTTGTGTATGTCGATACATTCCTGTCCGCTCAGTACACAAAACGCGTCTATAGAGAACCCTATGCAACCTGTGCAGTCAGCTACGCCAAGCCGGTTAATCTACGATGGCAATTGGAAGCAGGTGCACGTCTTGACTGGTATGTAGGTGCCCAGAATCTCAGAGAAATGAATCATGAGGTTACCACTGAGGTGGATTACCAGGACCTCTGGCGAGGCTGGCTCTCAGCCTCGGCAGAGTACTTCCATGACGAGCGCACCAGCGTTCGCTTCTACGGTAACTACTACAGGCAGGACGGCGACCGAGAGGAACCCGAACCGGCACCAGACGAAGGAGCCGCGCCGGATCTGCACTACTGGACCCTGAGTTTTGGCGCAGAAGTGGAGTACCGGCTCTCTGTCCCGACAACGTTGGTTGTCGATCTGGACTGGTGGAAGACCGACCGTGAAGTGCTCGCAGAGCGGATGTTCGAGGAAAACAGCGATGGGTATGGCCTCTCGCTTTCCTTCACACATCACATCTTTTAGTCGAAGGTTGCGACAGGGGCACATTGCCATGTGCCACCCCCGGTAGTGCGGAAGACTCCCGGGTTGTGGGCGGCAGACGGGCAGTCTGCCCCTGCCTTACATCACAAGGATATTCTACGCCTTGATGCCGTCGAACAGGAACGAAATCAAGTACTCCCGCATCTGGCGACGAGGCATGCGGCGGCCGGAAAACTGCCGTCGCAACAGAGCTTCCATAATGATAGACACAAGATAGCCGGTAAGGTCAACCTCGAAATCCCCCCTGATCTCGCCGGTTCTCACCGCCCGTTCAACAATTTCGTTTACATATTGCCTGAAGTGACGCTCAAGATCAATCCCCTCAAGTACCACACCCGCGTGGTCAAGCGCGTGGGTGACAAACAGGAAGAACTTTTCCTCCGACGGGTGTAGTTTGGCATTCACGACAAGCGAATCGTACAGGTACATCAGCCGATCCCGCGCCAGCACGGCTGTTTCCTGACGTTTCAATTCCTCGGCCCATTTGGCGAGGTAGTCATCAAATACGAGAATCGTGAATTCGAGCAGGTGACTTTTCGATTCAAAGTACTGAAAAAACGAACCTTTGGAAATCCCTGCATCGTGACAGATCCGATCAACTGCAATGCCGTCGTAGCCGTATCTGCCGAATAACTGTGTGGCTGCGCGGTACACCAGAAGCTTCTTTTCCGGCGCCAGTCGCCGGAAAGTATCGGACACGACGTTTCGCTGAACTAACTCTGCAACTACGTTTTCATCAAGCATGCTGGACACCGTTCGTTCTAGTCGAAATGACTATATGGTCATAATCTATATACTAATCATATATAACTTGTCACAAGACGCAACTAATATATTGACGTCGCGTGTAAAGGTCTAATATATTCAGCCGCTTGCAACAAATGGCATGACAGTGACAATGCGAATTTGGAATACGGATAGAAGAAGGGAAGCAAACCATGAGTAAAGTGAGAGTCGCCATTATCGGCGTCGGCAACTGTGCCTCCTCGTTGGTACAGGGAGTCGAGTTCTACAAGAAGGCCAAAGACGAAGATAAGGTCCCGGGCCTGATGCACGTCAACCTCGGCGGATACCACATCCGTGACATCGAGTTCTCCGCTGCCATCGACATCGACAAGAACAAAGTCGGCAAGGATCTCTCCGAAGCCATCTACACGAAGCCGAACAATACGTACAAGTTCTGCAAGGTCCCGAAATCCGGCGTTACGGTTCAGCGCGGTATGACCCACGACGGTCTCGGCTACTATCTTTCACAGGTCATCGAGAAGGCTCCGGGCGACACGGTTGATATCGTGAAGCTGCTCAAGGACACCAAGACTGATGTCGTGGTGAACTATCTTCCGGTTGGTTCCGAAGAGGCCACGAAGTGGTATGTTGAGCAGATTCTCGATGCGGGCTGCGGCCTCGTGAACTGCATTCCGGTCTTTATCGCCCGCGAAGCATACTGGCAGAAGCGATTCAAAGAAAAAGGTCTGCCGGTTATCGGCGATGATATCAAGTCTCAGGTCGGCGCCACGATCTCGCATCGTGTCCTTACTCGCCTGTTCCTTGAGCGCGGTGTCAAACTTGAGCGCACCAGCCAGTTGAACGTCGGCGGTAACACCGACTTCCTGAACATGCTCGAGCGCTCCCGCCTGGAATCAAAGAAGATATCCAAGACCAACTCTGTGACTTCACAGCTCGATTTCGACATTGATCCGAAGAACATTCACATCGGACCCTCCGACTATGTCGAGTGGCTCGATGACCGCAAGTGGGCGTATATTCGTATGGAAGGCACGACCTTTGGCAATGTGCCGCTGAATCTGGAACTGAAGCTTGAAGTCTGGGACAGCCCGAACTCTGCGGGTGTTGTGATCGATGCCGTGCGTTGTTGCAAGCTGGCTCTTGACAATCATCTCTCTGGTGCGTTGATCGAGCCGTCGTCGTACTTCAAGAAGTCCCCGCCGGTCCAGTACACCGATCCGGAAGCCCGCCGTATGACCGAGGAGTTCATCGCCAAATACGGTTGGAAGACCACCGCAGTGGGAACCAGCAAGGTCAAGAGAGCTGCTCGTAAACCTGCTGCTAAGAAACCGGCGACCAAGAAGGCAGCGCCTAAAAAGGTAACGCCCAAGAAGGCAGCGCCGAAAAAGGTAACGCCCAAGAAGGCAGCTCCGAAGAAGACTGCCAAGAGAGTGGTGAAGGCGAAAAAATAAGTTTGCCCTGACAGACTTATTGACTAGTATAAACCGGCGATGATGCATCGCCGGTTTTCTTATTGAGCATACGGATATTTGTCAACGTATGGAGTGCCCTCTCGCAGGGACAAATGACGGCACCTGGCGGTAGAGCAGGTCGAGCTCGGCGCAACCATGTTGTCCTGTAGTTTCGACATCCCCGGTGGGCTCGCGGACGGACCCGCCCTACAACATCCGTAAGTAGTAGGTCGAAACCCCTGCGGTTTCGACATCAACGGAAATGAGACAGTAGTAGGTCGAAACCCACGTAACATCGTTGTCCTGCGGTTTCGACTCTATGGTAATGACACAGAACTCGCAAAATAAACGCGGCCTCTTCGTGACCTTCGAGGGTATCGACGGTTGCGGCAAGACTACGCAGTTGGACAGGGCGCATGACCATCTGATTTCGCTGGGGTACACTGTTACTAAACTCCGCGAACCGGGATCGACGCCGGTGTCTGAGAAGATTCGTGATATTCTACTGAGCAATGATTCCTCGCTCACAGATACCACTGAGCTTCTTCTCTACGAGGCCGCTCGCAGCGAAATCACTGAGCGCGAGATTCGGCCCTTGCTTGAAGCCGGACAGATCGTCCTGTGCGACCGGTTCTACGATAGCACCACCGCATATCAGGGGTACGGACGGCAACTCGATATCGCCATGATCAAGCAGTTGCATAAGGTTGCGGTGGGGGAGATCACGCCAGACTTGACAATGGTTTTCGATGTTGATCTGGATACGGCATTTTCGCGTCGTGGTAATGAGCCTGACCGTCTGGAGTCGCAATCGCGTGCGTTTTTCGAGCGGGTCCGTAGAGGTTTTCTGCAAATCGCCGCCGAAGAGAGCGACCGGGTGAGAGTGATCGACGCCCTGGGGTCTGTCGATGAGATATTCGCCGATGTCAAGAGGCTGCTGGCTCAGAGGATGGGAGCGAAGTGATGTCTTCTCAAATCCCTGAGCGGCGCTACATTCTCCTTTCTGTGATTTTCATGTTTCTGATTGTGCTCATATCAGGTGGTGTGGCGGTTTATGTGCTGGCGGATGATGACTTGCACGAGACGTTTCGCCTCACCCGGGTGGCAATCGGCATTGATCGCGTCTACAGAGACGACGTTGACTGGGACCGACTGCTTGATAGCGGCATTGACGCCATTTTCGACCGGCTGGACAGATTTTCCACTTATCACAACGCGGAGCAGTTCGGCCGTATTAACGAGGAAATGACGGGCCGGTACACCGGAATCGGCGTGACTGTTGTGGAAAACGGCCGTGGTCTGCTGGTGATTTCAGTGCGTGAAGATGGTCCGGCAGATGAAGCTGGGATGCTCACGGGGGACATCATAATTCGGGCCGACTCAACCGATCTCAAGGGACTTTCGGCAGCGGACGCAACGGCATACATACGGGGGATGGAGGGGACCAAACTCAACGCACTTGTATTCCGTCCCAGCAGCGGTGATACGCTGGACGTAGATATCACAAGACGCCGGATCAATCTCGTCCATGTTCCCTATGCCGGATTCACTGCGGACAGCATGATCTATGTGCGTATGCTTGATTTCGATGCCGGTGCCTCCGACGACCTCGAGGCTGCCCTTGACTCGCTCATATCTTCGGAGGAAATCACGCCGCAGGGGGTGGTGCTCGATCTCCGTGAAAACCCGGGCGGGCTGTTCCAGGAGGCATACCGAACCGCCAATTTGTTCCTCGACGGCGGCCAGTTCATTGTCGGGACCAGGGGCAGGTCGGTGTGGAACGAGGAGGAGCATTACTCGACCGGCTCTGACATCACTGGCGGGTTGCCCATGGCCGTGATTGTTGACGGCGGGTCGGCCTCGTCCGCTGAGATTGTCGCCGGTTCTCTTCAGCAGCTTAACCGGGCGGTGCTGGTTGGGGATACTACTTTCGGCAAAGGTTTGGTACAGGGATTCACGCGGTTAGTCGATGGTGGTGCGCTTCGTTTGACCGTATCGAGGTATTATCTCGAGGGGGGCATCTATCTCAACGAATTCGATTCCGTGCTTGAGGATGTCGGCCACGGTCTGGTGCCGGACTATGTGCTGAAGTTTGTCGATCACGAGGCTTTTCCGCTGACTCTTGAGTACTCTCGTTTGCTGAACCAATTCGGAAACTTTCACAGCGAAGAGATTGTCGAGGCTTCCGGAGAAGATGAACTTGATGACCTGTGGGTAGCGCGATTTCGCGAGTATGCCTGGTCCGAACAATTCCAGTATGTGTCTCCCGTGACCGAGGCGGCCGTGTTTCTACTTGAGATAGCCCGTTTAAGTGAAAACGAATCTGAGACACGCGCTGTCTGCGAAGATATCAGCGAGTTGGCGCACGAGGATGATATCAATGAGTTCATTCACTACGGGGATTATATCAAGATGCGGCTCGAGGAAATTGCCTGGGAACATCAGGGGGGCGGAAGAGCTGCGTATCAACGAGCAATTGTCCCGTACAGACCGGACATAAGGTTTGCCGCTGAGGTTCTCAAAGCGGACCGTGCCAGTGGTTTTTAGATAGTGCTATCAGAGTGTCAGGAATCGACTAATACAACTGCGACATCCCCGGAAAACGACAGTTGTTTCCGATTTTTGATGACAACAGCCCGGTTTTTACGATGCTCTGGGGCAGGCAACGCGTATATTGCTCCTGTGTGATCCGAAACAACTAAATGACGAAATCTGTTTGATGAGTACCAACAAAATAGCCGTCTTCTGCGACTTTGACGGAACAGTCGCCGCCCACGATGTGGGCTACAATATGTTTCACCATTTCTCAGGTGGTCGTAACGATGAGCTGCTTCCCGATTGGAAGGCCGGCATACTCTCAAGCCGGGAGGTGCTGGTCAAAGAAGCTGAAATGGTGCACGCCTCGTCGGTTGAGATTCTCGAATTTTTGGAACAGTTCACCATAGATGAGACGTTCTTAGAGTTTGAATGGCGGTGTCGAGGAGCGGGCGTACCGCTGACAATAGTATCCGAGGGTCTGGATCTGTATATCCATCAAATCCTCGGACGCAGCGGGTTGGGATTCATAAAAGTAGTCTGCAACAAGGGATATCTGGAGAATGACGGTCTTCGTATCGAGTTTCCCTATACCAACCATGACTGCAAAAGCTGCGGCAGTTGCAAGGGAGAACGAATTCGCGAATATCGCAAGGTGTTCACCGAAGGTACGATCATGGTGTTTGTCGGCGACGGCTACTCCGACGCCTGTGCCGCCAGGGAGGCGGATCTCGTGTTTGCCAAGAAAGACCTCGAAGTGTATTGTCGGGACAATGACATTCCCTACAACTCGTATGAGACATTTAGTGATATAGCGAGTCGACTGAGTGCGGCAGGTTTCCTGACCGTGTGAACATAACATATTCAAAGGAATTGAGCTGTGAAAGCGATCGTGATGGCCGGCGGCTTTGGTACCAGGCTTCGCCCCCTGACAATCAACACTCCCAAACCGATGGTTCCCATCGGAAATATCCCCATGATGGAACATGTGGTCGGGCTGTTGGCCGGGAGTGGGCTTACGGATGTCACGTCGCTATTGTATTTCCAGCCGGAGATCATCCGCAGCTACTTCCTTGACGGGGCGAAATTCGGAATCTCCATGGCCTACGCCCAGCCTGACGATGATTACGGTACCGCCGGCGCTGTCCGCTACGCTATGGGTGAACCGGATGAACCTGTGCTGATTATCTCCGGTGATGTCATAACTGATTTTGATCTCAAAGAAGCTATCGAGTGGCACAAATCGAAAGAGGCGGATGCCACCATTCTGCTCACGCGCATCGAGAATCCGATTGCCTACGGCATCGTGATCACCGACGAAACCGGGCGTATCGTACGCTTCCTCGAAAAACCGACCTGGGGTGAGGCGTTTTCCGATACGATCAACACCGGAATCTATATTCTGGAGCCGGAAGCGGCCCGGTTGATTCCCGAGCACACCAATTTTGACTTCTCCCAAGACTTGTATCCGTTGATGCTGGCAAAAGGGATGAAGCTCTGCGGCAAGATTATGGATGGCTACTGGAAGGACGTCGGCAATGTCGACGAGTATTACCGTGTCCACCGACACATCTTCGAAGAACAGCTTCATCTTGATCTGAAGGTGAGGAAGGCCAACATAGGAGAAGGGACCGTTCATCAGGGAAACAATCTACAAGTCGGCGAAGGTGTCGAGTTTACCGGTACTGTGATTCTCGGTGACGACGTCCGTATTGACGACGGCACCCATCTTCACAATTGTTCAATTGGCGCCCGCTCACGAATCGGCAGGGAGTGCGATCTCCGTGATACCGTACTCTGGGCGGACACTACCGTTGGCAACGGCTGTCGTTTCTCAAGCGCGATTGTTTGCGCCGGGGCACGACTGGGTAACGATGTTCAGTTGCTGGATAACGCTATTGTTTCTGATGACTGCACAATCGGTAACTTTGCCACTGTTAAAGCCAACTGCAAAATATGGCCGAGCAAGACGGTCGACGACGGGGCAATCGTATCTGCCTCGCTGGTCTGGGGCGAGAAATGGAACCGCGAGCTCTGCACCGACTCCAAGATATCCGGACTTGCGATGACAGAGATCACACCTGAAATGGGCGTGCGTCTGGGGGCAGCTTTCGGCGCGGCACTGGGTGCCGGGTCGGCAGTGGTCACCAGCCGCGATGCCTCCGATGTCACTCGTCTTCTGCGGCGTTCTCTCATCTCCGGACTCCTTGCGGCTGGCGTTCATGTCTCTGACCTTGAGACCATGCCTGTCCCGGTGGTCAGATACGCGCTTTCCAAAGGACGGTACGACGCCGGCATATACGTGCGACATAACCCCGAGGACTACCGTCAACTCGATTTCATTTTCTTCCACGGCTCAGGACTTGACATGCCGACGGCCAAACTCAAAAAGCTTGAGAGAAACTATTTTGGCGAGGATTATGAACGGGCCTCCATTGATGACATTGGTCATCTGGATTATCCGCAGCGGGTACTGGAGGATTATCAGGACGAGTTTTTAGCCTCGGTCGATGTGGACCTCATTAGAAAAGCCGGTTTCAAGGCCGTCGTTGACTACGCCTTTGGTTCCTCTTCCCAGGTCTACCCGATGCTGTTCACCAAGCTCGGAATTTCGGTGACGGAATTGAATGCGAATCCCTCGGCGCACAAATGCTCCGTGACTCATGAAGAACGTGCGCAGGCTATCGTGCAGTTATCGACTATCGTTCGCTCGCTGAATGCCGACCTCGGTATCCGAATCAACGCAGCTACCGAGAAACTAACTCTGGTCGATCGTCAGGGAGTGCCGCTTGATGAACAGACATTGCTGTTGATGGTTACCGAGTTATTCCTCAAAGGGCACCGTCCGGCGCGGATCGCAGTGCCTATCGGCGCTTCGATGGGCGTTGAAGAGATAGCTGCCGAGCACGGCGTTGAGGTTGTCCGGGTCGGAGGCGACCATCAGGCGATGATGGACATCCGTCGCGATGGCGGTGTTTCGTTTGTAGGGGGAACGAGAGGCGGGTTCATATTCCCCGGGTTCCAGACAGGAGCCGACGGTATTGTTGCAGCGGTCAGGATTTTTGAGATGCTCGCCCGAGACGGTCGTGATGTCGCAGATTTCCGCAAGAAATACGAGCACTATATCAGGCAGACCACCTCTGTCCCCTGCCCCTGGGCCAGGAAAGGAACGGTGATGAGACACCTGATAACTGAATCCGCAAACAGGGAACGACAGATGGTCGACGGTGTCCGCATTAAGGAAGACGGCGGCTGGGTGTATGTTGTCCCCGACAGGCTCAGAGCCTCCTTCAATATCCTTGCGGAGTCCCATTCCAAAGAGGATACTCAGACGCTGATCGATAGATACGAGGGATTGGTCCTGCAATGGCAGGAAGAGTAGTCTGCCTGCTGTTGCGGACACATTTCAGGATGACCTACTGGCCGGTATGATTTGGTCGCAGAGTATGTTCAGTCGCTGAACATAGCCGGTCTATGTTACGTAGGATCGGTCCCATTCCGCTTGATTCTCCGACTAATCGATTGCCAGTCAACGACAATTGTCACACTCGGCACCGGTCTCTCTGGTGAGGCCGTGCAGCCAGCATACTAAAAGTCTCATTGAGACTCTCCTTCCGGTTCTCTGGAATCTCGTTTTCGGTACACCAACAGCGAATTCGCCTCTTCATCAGTGAATTCCGATTCCCAATCAACCGACAATAGAACACATACGCGAAGGGGCTCGATCAGCAACTATGTATCTCACATTCCAAATTGTATGGGCCCACACAATCGGAAATGCCGTGTAGCATACGGCGCTTGCAGGGCCTGAGGGGCCGGGGCAAAAGAGGCGTGTCAAAAGTATCAGGAATTGATATTTCCGCCGTCAGTGGTCACACGGGAACGGCGGACATGCAACGCGACAATACAAGTGAATCGAAATAGAGAGGGGCTGAGACATTGGCGTATTTGCTGCTGAGATACCATATTTCATAAACAGTAACTTACTCCGTGGTTCGGTCAAGCAAAGGAAGGGCAGGCATGAAACTGCAACTGAAACTTACTCACAAAATAATGCTACTGATTTTTTCAGTGCTCGTGCTATCCATTGCCGGGGTCGCCTTCATCAGCGTATCCCAGTCGGAGACACACCTGGTCGAGTTGGCCAAGACAGATCTGGCCCACTTGGCCGCAATGGCGCAGAAAACGTGTCAGGTAAACGCCGAGGAAGTTCAATTCAAGCTGAAATCAGATCTGGCCACTTCGTCAAGTCTGCTTCAGGAAATCACCTCCGGTTCCATCAGTCTGTCCAACGGACAGATGCAGTATGAAGCCGATGGCGGCGCTGTCGTACTGAACGACAATCACGAATTCGTCGATCAGATCAAGAGTGCGACGGGCAATATGGCGTCGATTTTCATGAGAGATGGGTCACGTGCGGTGAGAATCGCCACGACTACAAAGTCGGACGACGGCGAACGCGCTGTTGGTTCCAGTCTCTCTCAAGACGTGTTTGATCAGGTCGTGGGAAAAGGACAGCCGTTCTACGGTCGTGCTCAGATCCTGGGATCGTGGTATGTGACCGCCTATGAGCCTCTGCGCGACGGATCAAACAATGTTGTCGGTGTTTTGGGCATTGCCCAGCTGGCCGAATCACAAGTCTTGCGTACAGGTCTTCTTGCCCAGAGAGTCGGCGAGACCGGGTACATTTATGCTATGGACTCAGACGGCGTGCTCCAGGTTCACCCCGCCAGTGAGGGTTCAAACATAAGCAAGTACGATTTTATCAAGGAAATATGCGCCAAAGCGCCGCAGCTTGCTGACGGCGAAATCGGATGGATCACCTACCCCTGGATCAACACGGCTCTCGGCGAGACCGAACCTCGCGACAAGATCGTGGCCTACACGTATGTCAAAGACTGGGATTGGATCATCGCTGCTGGTAGTTACCTCGACGAGTTTACAGCACCGGTTGCGCAAGTCCGAAACGCTATCGTTACGCTGGGTTTTGTCTGTTTGTTGATATCTCTCGCAGTCGCGTTCTTCCTGGCCCGTACTATAGTGCGCCCGGTTATCAAGATATCCGAAGTCGCGGAGAAGATCGCTGTGGGTGACGTTCAGCAGTCAATAGACATAAAGACAAACGATGAAGTGGGAACGCTGGCTAAGTCATTCCAGAAGCTGATTGACTACATGAAGGGTCTGGCCGACGCCGCCTCGGTGGTGGCTGCGAAGGACCTGACTGTGCAGATTGAGCCGAAGTCTGACGAGGACGCCCTCAGCCACTCGTTCAAGACCATGGTATTCAACCTGACGGAGATGGTGCAGCAAATCAATGCCAGCACCGAAGATCTGGTATCTGCGGCCATCCAAATATCCTCCACTTCCGAGGAGGCCTCAAAGGGTGCCCAGGATCAGGCCCAGCAGGTCAGTCAGGTGGCTGCGGCGGTCGAAGAAATGTCTGCGACTATCGCCGAGCAGGCCAAGAACACGGCCGAGGCAAATGAAATCTCCAAGGGCGCCTCTGACACTGCTACTGACGGTGGTATGATTGTTGGGGAGACCGTTACAGGAATGCAGACGATCGCGTCCACGGTAAGGGAGTCTGCTGACTCCATCGGCAAGCTGGCTCAGTCTGCCGACCAGATCGGCGAGATCATCACAGTAATCGATGACATTGCCGACCAGACCAATCTGCTGGCTCTCAACGCCGCCATCGAGGCCGCCCGTGCCGGTGAGCAGGGAAGAGGCTTTGCCGTTGTTGCTGATGAAGTCCGCAAGCTGGCCGAGCGCACCGGCAAGGCCACTGGCGAAATCACCGGCATGATCAAAGGCATCCAGAACGAGACACAGGAAGCTGTAGGCTCGATGGAGGCAGGTATCGCGGAAGTCGATAAGGGCCGAGAACTGGCCGATCAGGCCGGCGACAATCTCTCCAAGGTTGTCGAGATGTCACAGCGTGTCATGGACATGATCCAGCAGATTGCGACCGCCTCTGAAGAGCAGGCTGTCGCTGCCGAGCAGATCACCAGGAACATCGATCACATCTCCTCCGTCAGCAAGGAGGCAGCACAGGGCGCAGAGCAGTCCGCCGCCGCCTCCGAGGAACTGAGTCGAAATGCCGACAGCCTGAAGAATATGGTGTCGCAGTTCCGCGTCTGATCGTAAGGCTGTTGCCCACCGGGTGAGTAACAGGACATAGTACATCTTTGAGGGTAGCTCGCGTTTCGCGGGCTGCCCTTTTTCGTGGCCGATCGTGCCCTCGACATGTGCAGAAACTGGACTGTTCTCACCAAGCGGCGGCAGAAGTTCCCGATAAAATATATCTTAGTTGTCCATTGTGAAGATAGAGTGCTAAAACGTGATTGCTGATAGCCGATATTGATCTGTGGGAGGGGTCGCGACAAGATCTTCATCTTGAGACTCCCAGGCACACTACAACAGAAGTATAGGAGACGGGCTAGATTCTTTGGGAGGCTATTCTATGTTTGCCAATCTCAAGATCGGAAAGAAGTTGGGCGTAGGATTCGCCATTGTCTTGCTGCTATTCGTGGTCGCGAGCTATTTCAATTATTCCGCTTTCCTATCCGTGGAAGAGCATTTGCACGCAATTGGTGGTTGCGAAGCGGACAAGTCCCTTATGATCGAGAAAGAGGTTGATCACCTGCAATGGGCCAACAGGCTGTGTCAGCTATTCTACGACGAAGACGTAAACCACGTCGATGTCCAGTTGGACGATCACAAATGCGGCCTTGGCCAATGGCTCTACAGTGCCGAGACGCAATCTCAGGCGGCGGCCGACCCCGCTCTTGCTGCCCTGCTGGCTGACATAAAAAAGCCGCACTCTCACTTGCACGAATCAGCCTCGGAAATCGATGAGGTCTATGATGCCGCCGACCCGGCGGCGGTGCAGAAGGCCGTTGCTATCTTCGAGACGGAAACCTCGGTTGCCCTGAACGAAACACAGGGGATCCTGGGGAAACTTGAGGAACACTTTGCGGATCATGCGGGAAAGCAGATGGTTGACGTGAAGGATGACATTGACTCGACGGTCAACTGGATGGTGATTCTTGTGACCATCAGTCTTGTCATCGGTCTTGCCGCGGCTTGAGTGATCACCCGGAACATTGTAAGGCCGGTATCGCAAGTGGTGGAAGCTACGAAATCGATGACAAACGAGTTCACCGAATTCGAGAGTGTCCTGGATGCCATCGCTGATAACGATCTTACCAGGCACGTGCCCAGAACTGATATTCAGATTGGCGTGACAGAGGCCAAAGACGAAATAGGGATTCTGGTACGTGCAATTGCCGCAACCCTGGAGACGAAAGGGCACATGGCGGACTCGATGAACCGAATGACCGAGAATCTGAATACGATGGTTCGTGAGCTGTCCGACAACTCCCGGGAAATCGTGTCTGCCGCGACCGAGATTGCAGCGTCCTCTGAGCAGATGAGCAGGGGAGCCAAGGATCAATCGGGGCAGGTTGATCAGATATCTACGGCCATTGAGCAAATGTCATCCACTATCGTCGAGGCCTCACGGAATGCCAGTGATGCTTCCGATTCCTCGAGAAGTGCTTCCGACACCGCCACCGTCGGCGGTAAGGCAGTAGCAGACACAATATCCGGCATGCAGCGCATAGCCGAGGTCGTTCGTGAGTCGGCAAGTTCCATCGGCAAGCTGGCACAGTCTGCCGATCAGATCGGCGAAATAACCAGCGTTATCGACGACATCGCTGACCAGACGAATTTACTGGCTCTGAATGCTGCGATTGAGGCCGCCCGTGCCGGTGAACAAGGGCGTGGTTTTGCCGTTGTGGCTGATGAGGTCCGCAAGTTGGCCGAGCGCACCGGCAAAGCGACCGGCGAGATTACCGGCATGATCCAGGGTATCCAGAAAGAAACTTCCAGAGCGGTCGATTCGATGGAGTCAGGCGTATCCGAGGTCGACAAGGGTCGCGAGCTGGTCGATCAGGCAGGGGGCAGCCTTCAGGAAGTGGTGAACATGTCTCAGAGTGTCATGGATATGATCCAACAGATAGCAACCGCCAGTGAGGAGCAATCGGTAGCGGCTGAACAGATTTCAAAGAATATCGAGTATGTGGCGTCGGTGACCCGAGAGAACGCCTCCGGGGCGGAACAGTCCGCTGCCGATCAACTCAGCCACAATGCGGAAAACATGCGCACAATGGTCGGCAAGTTCAAGATAGTCGGCGGTAACACCGGCATTTTGCAGTTGGCCAAAGAAGATCACGGGCGCTACATGAAGCAGTTGGATAAGATCATCAGTGGCGGAGGGGATGTCTCTACCTGGAAAACATTCGATCACCATAACTGCCGTTTCGGTAAGTGGTACTACTCCGACGGAATCGAAGATTACGGTTCCTTGGCTGAGTTCAAGGATACGGAATCGTCGCACGCTGCTGTTCACAAGTTTGCTAATGATTGTGTTGCCGCCGTCCACGCTTCAGAGAAGACGCGGGCCGAGAGGCTTCTAGCACAAGCGACTGACGCCTCCCGCGAAGTTACAGGGAAATGCGATCTGCTGAAGAGGGCTATCGAGGCGCATACTGCCGAAGCTTCCAGATCATAAACGCACAGGTACGCCTCTTTGGAACAGAGAAGGCCGGACGCCTGCGGAATGTGCAGGCGTCCGGCCAAGCTTTGTCCGGTCTCCACAAAAAGAAACCGCCGACCCTGGAGAAGGGTCAGCGGCCGCAGGTTGAATGATAGGTTGGGAAACTGCGTTGCTTTCAAGAACTTCAGTGTGTGTGTATGATTAATACGCAGAGCCGGATAAATTTGTTCCACTTTTTTGACCCATTTCTCCGTTTTTCGCTCTCTGCCAGTTTTGGTCGCAAACTCAGTCCTTGCGCCTTTCGATTATTCTGCTATTTTTGTGACTTCGATACATCAGGCTTCAGCCGGGTTTATCTCAGGACGAACTAGAGAGGTGCCGCCGTGGATTACAGAAGTAGAACGAAAATCGCAAGAATACTGCTCGACGACGCCGTGGAGCTAAACAGTGACGTTACCATACTCGGTTGGATCCGAACCGCCCGCGTAAGCAAGTCAGTCGCTTTTCTGGAGGTCAACGACGGGTCCTGCATGGGGAATATTCAGGGCGTTATCGGCGAGCCGGATAACTTTCCGGTGCTGGACAAGATTCTCACCGGTGCCTCGGTACGCTTGAGAGGCAAGCTAATTGAGTCTCCGGCCAAAGGACAGAAATACGAATTGGCGGTTGAGTCGGTGGATCTGGTCGGTGAGGCTGATCAGAGCTACCCGTTGCAAAAGAAGCGGCATAGTTTCGAGTTCCTTCGTGAGATCGCTCACTTGCGTCCTCGAACGAACACCTTTGGTGCCGTCAATCGGATTCGGTCCAAACTGGCGTATGCCGTGCACAAGTTCTATCAGGAGCGTGACTTCTATTATATCCAGACGCCACTGATCTCTGCCTCAGACTGCGAGGGGGCAGGTGATCTGTTCCGCGTTTCCACGTTCGATTTCAAGAACGTACCCATGAAGGACGGCGGGATCGACTGGGACGCTGATTTCTTCGGTGCCGAGGCCTACCTTACGGTGTCGGGTCAGCTTGAGGGCGAGCTACTGGCCACGGCTTTGGGCGATATCTATACGTTTGGCCCGACTTTCCGTGCCGAAAACTCAAACACCAGCCGCCACGCGTCTGAGTTTTGGATGATCGAACCGGAAATGGCCTGGGCGGAAAACTCCGACAACATGGATTTGGCCGAGGATTTCCTGAAGTATCTCCTGCGGTTTGCCCTCGAAGACTGTGCCGACGAAATGGCGTTTTTCGGCAAGTGGATCGACAAAGAACTGCACCAGATGCTTGAACATGTTGTCAACTCGGAATTCGAGCGGATCACATACACCGAGGCAATCAAGGTTTTGGAGAAAGCCGGTGACAAGTTTGAATTTCCAGTGAAGTGGGGTGTGGACCTTCAGTCCGAGCACGAGCGATACTTGACCGAGAAGACGTTCAAGAAGCCCGTGATCGTGTATGATTACCCGGAGAAGATCAAGTCCTTTTATATGAAGGTCAACGATGATGGCAAGACTGTCGGAGCGATGGACGTCCTTGTCCCCAAGATCGGCGAAATCATCGGCGGTTCCCAGCGAGAAGATCGATACGACGTTCTTGTCGACCGGATGAAATCAAAAGGCATCAACGACCTGGATAACTACTTCTGGTACCTGGATATTCGCAAGTGGGGCACGGTTCCTCACTCTGGATTTGGGCTGGGCTTTGACCGGGCCGTCATGTACATCACCGGCATGAGTAACATCCGCGATGTTGCCCCGTTCCCCCGCGTGCCGCGCTGGGCAAAGTTCTAAGTTGCAATCGGGTAAGCCTTTGCGGGCGGTCAGCCTTGAGCTCTGCCCACCCGCGCTCTTTTTGTCATAATCTGACACTTCCTGTCGCCGGTCGATTTTTCGACAGGATACGACTCCCGGAGCCCGTTAACCCCTGTTAGTCCCATGATTAACAGCTGTTTTCGCGTATATCCCTTTGTCTGTACGACAAACAAGTATTCTGCCAAAAGGACTGATGCAGCCTATTTGGACTTGTTGAGGCCCCACGCACCAGCCGAGGGGGGCGTGGCGCGTGAAAGTCCTGACGGCGGATCAAAACAAAAGGAGAGGCTTTATGAAGATCGCAATTACCACCCCGACAGGGAAAATCGGGCGCAAGGTAGTCAACAGACTTCTTGATGAAGGCGGCCATGAGCTGGTTCTTCTGGCGAGGAATCCTTCGAGGCTCAAGGACGAGAAGAAGCGGGGCGTAACCATTATCAAGGGAGACCTGACCGACAGCAGTTATGTGCAGAAGGCGACCAAGGGAGTCGATATGCTCTTCTGGATCAATCCGGTCGATCTGACAGCGACTGATCTGGATGCATTCGAGATGACTCTGGCCGACAATGCCACCAACGCTATTCGCAACAACAAGATCAAGAGTGTTATTCTGTTGTCGTCTGCGGGTGCACATCTCACTACCGGTGAGTTAGGGCCGATAACCTCGCTTCATGAAACCGAGGAACGGTTCAAGAACGTTTGTGACAACCTGACGATTCTCCGTCCCAGCTACTTCATGGAGAACTTCCTGACCGAAGTTCCCAATATCACGCGGACCAACAGCATCAGTCTGCCGATTAAGGGCAACACCAAGATTCCGATGATCGCCACTGAGGATGTGGCGGTGGCTGCGGTAAACACGATCAATACCGGTTTTTCCGGGACCAATGTCGTTCCGCTGCACGGTCCTCGTGAATACACATTCGACGAGGCGGCCAGTATAATCGGCACCGCGGTTGGTCAAGCGGTCAACTACGTTCAGATTACGCCGCAGGAGGCTATTAGCTCCCTGACCGGAATGGGCGCCAGTAGAAATGTGGCGGACCAATTCGTGCAAATGTATGATGCCCTGGATCGGGGTGAATTGAAATCCGATTCGCCTCGAACCAACGAGTCCACGACTCCGACCACTCTGGAGAATTTTGCGGCCAGCGTCATTGTGCCGGCCCTGAAAATCAAGAACTAACCCTCAGTCTTACCTCTGAGCCGTCGGTGTTTCGCCGGCGGCTTCTTTATGCTGTGTATCAAAGATCGCAGGTTTAGTGGGTCAAAACCCTTGGGGTTTTGGCCGAATGATGTCGAAACTGTGGGAGTTTCGACCTATCTTCTGTGGAGCCCATACCATAGTCGTGAGCGTCGGGGTTCTACCCCGGACGCGACAGTTTCATGCCGTTCTCGCCGCTTCAAAGGCAACCAGCACTTTTTTGCGTGCAGAACCCCAGCGATATTTATGAATCCTTCCAGATTTGGCAATCACCCGATGGCAGGGGATCAGGTACGAAACCGGGTTCACCGCGACCGCATTTGCAACTGCCCTGTGCGCCTCAGGGTGGCCGATATGTCGGGCTATATCCTGATAGGTGACAACTCGACCCTCGGGGATGCCCAGAAGAGCTTTCCAGACTCTGAACTGGAAATTCGTTCCTTTGAGATGCAGCGTGAACGGCCGTGTGGTGTCGGCCCTGCGGAGATCGAAAATGCCTGCGGCAATTGGCTTGATGACGTCAGGTCGCTCTACAAAGCACGCCCGCGGCACGGTCCCAAGGAGTTGATGGAAGGAATCGTCGCGATCCTCGCCGACAAACCCGAGAAAGCAGAGTCCCCGGTTCGTGGCCCCGATCAGACACTCCCCAAAAGGGGAGGGACACCAGCCGTACGATACGTCCAATCCAATCGCCTGCCGTTTGAACTCACCCGGAGTGAGACCGTCGAAAGTGACAAACAGGTCGTGCAGTCTGCCCGGACCGGAGAGACCAGCATCCAGAGAGGCGTCGAGCACGCTGGCCGATTCGGCAAGTCTCTGTTTGGTGTAGTCGAGCGTAAGAGACTGCAAAAACTGAATGGGGCTAATCCCGGCCCATCGTTTGAACAGCCTATCGAAGTGGAACCTGCTCAGGTGAACGGAGGAGGCGATTTCCTCCAGGTTTGGCTGAGACTGGAATTCAGATTCAATGAAACGAATCGCGCTTTCGATTTTTCGGTAGTCCTCTGACTTCTGTTCGCCGATGCCTGAGTGCACTTGCTTCTCCGCCGTTTGACTGTTGTCACTGAATGTAACCTATGCTGGCGTGAATTCCACCCGAATCTTGCTTGATTTGCCGTTCGATTTTCCGCATAAAAAACCCCGCACCGGGGGGGAGGGGGATCGGCACGGGGCTATATGGGCGGCACGTTGCAGTACAGGTATGCAGAATCATCACCGCCAGCATATTCAATTACAATCTTGAGCGGGGAAAAGTTTCCAAATTTGTGGTTTTTATTTTTCTCCCGCAAGAAAACCTAAAGACCGTTTACTTCCGGTGTCATTTCCGATGTTAGGCGTAGCCGGTTTTTGCTGAAACCGGGGCTTTTCTTTGAATCACTTTAACGTATATTGTATCCAATGGATGAAAAGAGGTTAGTACAGCAGGCTCAGGCCGGTGATTTTTCGGCCTTCACGGAGTTGATTCAGGCCCATCAGGACAAGATCTACGGGCTGGCCAGAAAGCTCTCCGGGAATACTGAAGATGCTGAGGATATTGTTCAGGATACGTTCCTGAAAGCTATTGATAAGATCGATCAGTTTCGGCTGGAATCGTCGTTTGGCACTTGGCTTTACAGTATTGCTCTGAACCAGGCCCGTGCTCTGTTCGCCAAACGCAAACAGGCAGAGTTGAAGCCGATTGAGGATTATCTGCCCGGTGGACACAACGATCAGGGCATGCGGGCTGAAAGCCGAATGCTCTCGGATTGGAACAACCCGGAGCAGTTACTCGAAAACGAACAGCTCCGTGATGCCATCCACCGACTGGTAGCTGAGTTACCGTACAAATACCGTGAGGCGTTTGTGCTAAGGTATGTAGAGGAACTGTCGGTGAAGGAAGTCGCTGAGGCGATCAATGAATCAGAGGCCGCAACAAAATCCAGAATCCTCAGGGCACGACTCGCCCTCCGGGAACAACTCTCGGCACTTTTTGAGGTACAACATGGGACATAAATGCCCCGACTACGTAAGCGAGCTAAACGACTATCTTGACGGTACTCTCGACGGTTCCATTTGCGCTGAAATCGAGAAACACCTCGGGCAGTGCGAAAACTGTCGCATTATGATCGATACTCTCAAACAGACGGTCAAGTTATGTCGTGAGGGCAAAGAAGAGCCCCTTCCTCAGGAACTGGCGTCCCGCTTGAACGGTCTGCTCAAAGCCCGCTGGGAGCAGAAATTCGGCAAAAAGTAGACTTGCTCCCGTTAAGCGCACTCACTATCTTCCTTCTCATATAGCACACCGGGTCCATTATCTATCCGAAGCGTCCTGATGACAGCAACTTACGGTATTGCGCCGCATCGGCAAGAAAAGTTGAATCGTTTTGACCAGGTGCCCATCTAATCTGAAAACGAGTAAATGTAGATTGGAGAGGTCGACGGTATGAAAAGAGGATTAACGGAATTCGCGATCAAACATCCCTGGATTGTCATCGGGGTGACGCTGCTGATCACGGTCTTCTTCGCCTTTCAGTTCCCCAAGATTAAGATTGACACCGATCCGCAGAACATGCTGGAAGAGGACGAGCCGACACGGCTCTTCCATTCCTTCACCAAGGAAGAGTTTGCGCTCTCGGATTTCATCGCTGTTGGTGTTGTACAAGAGCCGACCGCCTTTACGGCTGATCTGCTGAACCGCGTATACAATATTACCGCCGAGATAGAGGAAATCGACGGCGTGATAGTCGATGACATCATGGCTCCCTCTACTACTGATGACATCAAGCAGGGGCCTGGGGGCGTGTTGGTCATCGAACCGCTCATGGCGGATGAGATCGAGACCGACGAAGAGGCTCAGTACATCCTCGGGCGTATCCATGACAACCCCATTCTTCGGGGCAAATTGGCCTCCGACGACGGCAAGACGATTGCTCTGTTCATCCCGTTGGAGTCGAAAGACGTCTCGCATCGGGTGGCAACGGAAATCCAGGCGATTATTGACCGTCTCGGTGGCGACGCCGAGTATCATATCGCCGGTCTGCCGCTGGCTGAGGACTCTTTCGGATCAGAAATGTTTTCGCAGATGGCGTTTAGCGCCCCGGCTGCCATGCTCATCATCTTTCTGTTGTTGCTTATGTTCTTCAAGCAATGGCGAGTGATTCTGGCGCCGATGATCGTCGCCATGATGTCGGTGATCTGGGCGATGGGTCTGCTCATCATGATGGGCTTCACCGTGCATATCATGTCCTCGATGATTCCGATCTTCCTGATTCCAATTGCGGTGCTTAACTCAATCCACATTCTATCCGAGTGTTGCGACCGCTACAAGAAATTCCAGGACAAGCCCAATACAATACGGCACTCGATCGGTGAGTTGTTTATGCCGATGCTGTTTACTTCCCTGACCACTGTTGCCGGATTTATCTCACTGGCGCTGACTCCGATACCGCCGGTTCGCGTGTTCGGTATGTTCGTTGCCTTCGGTATCATTGTGGCCTGGTTCCTGTCGCTGATCATCAATCCGGCGATTGCCATCCTGATTCCGGACAAGATCCTGATGAAGTTTGTTAATCAGGATGTGACCAGAGGACCGTTGTCACGCCTCATGGAAGCATTCCGGCGCGTGTCCTCGAAACGACCAAAGGTCATCATTGCCCTGGCCATAATCGTCGTGGCAGTGTCCGGCTATGGTCTGACGAAAATCGTCGTAAACGATAACCCGGTGAAATGGTTCAAGGAATCACACCCGATTCGGATCGCCGACCAGGTGATGAACGAACACCTTGCCGGTACTTACATGAACTACCTCGTCTTTGAGAGCGACGACGACGACCGTATGAAGTCGCCCGAAGTCGTGAAGTATATAGAGGCGATCCAGCGCGAGCTGGAGAAAGAACCGAACGTAGGCGCCACCACGGGCCTCGCGGACATTGTCAAGAAGGTTCGTTACGAGCTGTTTGGCGCTGATTCCTCTAAACTCGCGCTTCCGGACTCACAGGACGAGATTGCCCAGATGCTCTTCATGTTTGAGATGTCCGGGGGCAACCCTGATGACCTGTTCAAGTTCGTTACGCCATACTACAACAAGGCCAACCTGTGGATACAGCTCAAGAAAGGCGACAACGTGGCCGTCACCGAAGTGGTCGAGCGAGGCAATCGCTTCCTGGAAGAACACCCGCTGCCGGAAGGAGTCACCGCTCAATGGGCTGGGCTGCCGTATATCAATGTTGCCTGGCAGGATCAGATGGTTACCGGCATGGGCAAGTCGCTGATGAGCTCCTACGTTGTCGTGTTCATCATGATGATATTCCTCTTCCGCTCTTTCAAGTGGGGAATCATTTCGATGCTGCCGCTGTCGATAACGATTATGGCCATCTACGCCTTCATCGGTTATGTCGGCAAGCCGTATGACATGCCGGTGGCCGTGCTGTCTTCATTGACCCTTGGTCTTTCGATTGATTTCGCGATCCACTTCATTCAGCGGCTGAGGATGATCCACGCCCGGACAAATGATTTCCAGGAATCGTTTAAGGAGATTTTCGAGGGTACCGGGCGCGCAATCGGTCGAAACGTGCTGGTCATCGCGATTGGCTTCGTGCCGATGCTCTTCTCCACACTGGTCCCGTATATCACCGTCGGCTCGTTCTTCCTGGCCATTATGGTGGTCTCCGGATTGACAACCATGCTGCTCCTGCCGGCTATTATCTATGTTTTCCGCAAGAGCCTGCTGCCGGGGCAGGCGAAATCAAGTTTTGCAAGTGATGTTAACGAATAATAGAAGGATTGCAAAAATGAAGAATCTCACCGCTTTTCTTATGATGACTCTGCTGGGACTGATGATCCTTGTCGGAGCCGCCTTCTCGCAGACTGCCGATGAAATAATGAAGAAGTCACACATGGCGTACTATTACGCTGCTGATGACGGTGTTGCCGATGTCACCATGCGTCTGGTCGACAAAAAGGGCAAAGAGCGTAACCGTGAGTTTGTCATGCTTCGCCTCGACGTCAACGAAGGCGGCGCGCAGAAGTACTACACCTATTTCAAGAAACCATCCGACGTCTCGCGCATGACGTTCATGGTTCACAAGGACCCCGACGGCAACGACAAGCGCTGGATCTATGTCCCCGCCGTAGACCTTATCAAGCCGATCTCAGCGGACGACAAGAACTCTAGCTTCGTCGGTTCCGATTTCACTTACGAGGACGTGTCCGGCCGTCACTGGACCGAGGATACCCACACCATGCTTGAGGGTACCGAACTCGACGGCAAGGCGGTGTACGTGATCCAGTCGGTTCCGAAAGACGATTACAAAGGTTTCGCGCGCAAAGTCTCCTATATCGACAAAGAGGGTTTCCTGCCGCTCAAAGAGGAGTACTTTGACAAGAAGGACGAAATGATCCGGGTCTTCCTCGCCGAGAGCGTCGAGGAAATCGACGGCATCATGACCGTTACACTGCGTTCAATGGAGAACCTCAAGAAGGGTACTAAAACCTATGTCGATTTCTCCAGTATCAGGTACAATCAGGGGTTGACCGACGATCTGTTCAGTGAACGGTATCTGAAGAATCCCCCACGCGAATTCATCAAATAGACTTTTCTGAGGTGCGGAAATGAAAAAGACACTTACCATACTCGGACTGCTGCTCCTGGCAGCAGTCCCTGCACGGGCCGAGCTGTTCATCGACGGTTTCCTCCAGGGGCTGTACGGCGGACGGATCGACCAGAACAATCCCACGGAAACCGAATATACCGCCTCGGAAACCCGCATGCAGCTTCGCGCCGAGCATTTCGGCGACGGGGTCGAGTTCTTTGGCAGGCTGGATTTCACCTACGACGGTGCGGTCGGTGACGAGCTTGACTGGGAGCTTCGCGAGGGATACATGAAGTTTCGGTTGGGCAACAACCTTGACTTCAAGATTGGTCGCCAGATAGTGACCTGGGGAACGGGTGATCTGATTTTCATTAACGACGTTTTCGCTAAGGACTACCAGTCGTTTCTGGTCGGTCGGGATGACCAGTATCTCAAAGCCCCGCAGAACGCTATGCGGGTAGAGTATTATAATCCGATCGGTGAACTGTCAATCGTCTGGTCACCGAAATTCGCTGCCAACCGTATTCCTGACGGTCGCAAGCTGAGTTACTACAACCCGTTTGGCGCCGCCATTGTCGGGACCGGGATGGGCGAGGAATTCCTGTTTGAGCCGCCGGAACCTGAGTCTCGGTTCAAAAACAGTGAGATTGCAATGCGGTTGAGCCGGACGATCATGAACCATCGTACTTCTCTGTACTACTACCACGGCCTCTATAAGAACCCGACGGGTGCTGATTTTATGGGAGTGGTCGATGATCTGCCGGTTTATGCTCCGGTCTTTGCACGGGTTGACGTCTACGGCGCCTCGATTCGCGGTACTCTCTGGGGCGGCGTGCTCTGGCTCGAAGGCGGTTGGTTCGATTCCCGCGATTACCAGGCAAACGAAACCGTGAACTTACGGCCCAATTCCATGGTTACGGGAATGATCGGGTACGAGCGTCAGATCGCTACCAACCTGACGATCAACGCCCAGTGGCAGGTACAGCACAAGCTTGATGACGGCGTTTTTCTACGAGTGAAAGACGGTGGCATGACGGTGAAAACAAGTGAGGATCGGCATCTTCTGACCTCGCGAATTACGAAACTTATGATGGACGAGAATCTGACGCTTTCGACTTTCGTCTTTTACTCGCCCACTGATGAAGATACATACATTCGCTTGAATGCCTCGTACAAGCATACCGATGAGGTGACGTTGTCGGTCGGCGGAAACATTTTTGCCGGAAAGTACGAAAGCACGGAGTTCGGGCAGTTTCAGAAGAACGATAATGCGTACGTGAAAGTGACGTACGGATTCTAGCATAGGGGTTAGAAACATGACTGTAGAAAACAGCATCCGCCTGATGGCAGGCGTGATGATAGCAATCTCGCTGGTGCTGTACTATTTTGTCTCGCCGTATTGGCTGTTTTTGGCGGCTTTTGTGTCGCTGAACTTGATTCAGAGCTCGTTTACGGGATTTTGCCCGGCGGAAACCATTATGAAGAAGCTCTTTTTCAAACAGCCAACAACCGCGCCAGAGCACTAGACGGACCGGGAAATACGGTCATTTAGCCAGAAACCAAACCAGCCCCGGAAGCATTATTCTACTACAGAAGTAAATCCGGGGCTGTTTTGTGCCGATAGTACGGAATGTATGGGTATGCTATCTATCTTTAGACAAACCAACGCGTTACTGCTTGTAACGCTGGTGGCTGTGCTCGCTGTCGCGGGCTGCAACAGCAACGGTACGGGTGTTTCACCAACGCGGGATTACGGTCTTGCGGGGGTGGTCATTGAGGACGCAAACGGTGACTCGGCCGTCGTGGCTGTCAATCTTACCGTCGACGGTGAAACCTTCGTCCACGGTACGGTCAAGTTCTCGGGCGAGACGTTGCCCTTTGATACCGTATTCGACGGTCTCGATTCGGTGTACGCCTCCAGATCGTTGAAGGGCGAGTTTGCAGGCCTCAGCTCGGCGCTGGTAGAGCGCGACGGTAACCGTCTCATCGACAGCATGACTGTCGTCGCGGTAGATTCGTTTGCGATCTCAAGCCGCACTCCGGCACAAGATACGCTGACCCCGCCGTGGACCGTTTCGTTGGAATGGTCCGGCTCCGCTAATGCCGAGACCTATGTTTTGGCGAGCGTGAAGGCCGCCGAGGCTTACACCGGCACCGGATACTGCGAGTACGTCTTGAATCTGGCGAACGCAGGGACTTTCCCACCGGATGCCTTCCTGCTTCCGGGTGCAGGCGAACCGGACACGGGACTGTATTATCTGTATGTCTACGCGATTAACGGATCACCGGACAGCGTCCTTTCCCATGAGCTTCTGCCGGTACCCTTGCCGAGCCAAGAAGACCCCAATGTCTCTGATCGCAATATCACGGGCCGGTTTGGCACGGTGATGGTGGCTCTGCGCGACAGCATCCGAGTAGCGGTCATTCAGTAACGACCCAACACTGAGTCTTCCCGCCATTGAACTACGGCTGTCGCGTGGGGACACACAGTGCTGCTGACACGCGACAGCGCATGCGAGGGGAGCGCCGTCTGTTGTCGAAACTGCAGGAGTTTCGACCTACCCTTCCGTAGCCCCAATTCTTGTTGCTACGTCATACAATCCTGCCTACGTTTCCTCCATGTCAGATATAAACAAACTCGTCCAGCAATTAGGTGCTCTCGATACCGAGAAGATTAATCCGGACACGGTTGATATCGATCGACTGTCACCGCTGGAAATTGCCCGCAAAATCAACGATCAGGACAGGAAAGTCGCGGAAGTAGTCGCGACCGCTCTTGAGCCGATATCCAAAGCTGCCGAAGTCTACGCCGAGACGCTTCGTTCTGGCGGTCGGGCACTGTATATCGGCGCAGGGACTTCCGGACGGCTGGGCGTGCTCGATGCTGCCGAGTGTCCTCCCACGTTCGGCACCGACCCGGAGCAGATTGTCGGCGTCATATCCGGTGGGTATGCCACACTCGTGTTATCGCTGGAAGGGGTTGAGGATGACCGTCAGGCGGCAATCGATGACCTGCAGGAACGCAACCTCAGCAAAGATGATTTCCTGATCGGTGTTGCGGCCTCAAATCGTACCCCGTACACGATTTCGGGTCTTGAGTACGCCAAATCGCTTGGCTGTAAGACGGCGTTTATTATCTGTAACAAAGCGGGAGATCTGGAATTTCAGTCGGACATCTTGATAGAGCTACCGGTCGGCCCCGAAGCTATCACCGGATCGACCCGAATGAAATCCGGCACCGCCCAGAAGCTGACGTTGAACATGATTTCCACTACCGCGATGGTATTGTTGGGCAAAACCTATGGCAACCTGATGGTGGATTTGCAGTGTCGTTCGGAGAAACTGACTGCGCGCTCGCGTAGGATTCTGATGGAACTGTGCGGTCTTTCGTTTGCGGATTCTGACGATTTGCTGAAGAAGTCAGACGGTTCGGTGAAGCTGGCGATTGTCATGCACCGGTTCAACTGCGATGCAGAGAAAGCGCGCGAGAAACTCGACAAAGCCGGCGGGTTTATCTCGAAGATTGAATAGCGGCGAGTAATCGTTCGTCTATGTTGTGAGTAGGTTCTTGTAGGGAAGGTTTGTCTTCAAACCTGCCGGAAGTGTCGAACCCAAAGGGCTCGACTCCAAATGTGGCGGGTTCGAGGACGACCATTCATGGCGTTGACCCGCCCTACAGAATCGAAACTCGGTGGCCCACCATTCAGGGCTTGTTGAAAAAGGCGCTGCAAGCAACTGATGGCAATTGGCGAAGGCATTCGATTGAACGCAAGTGCAAGAAACATGGACATTTCCCACAGCAAGCTGTGGGGCACCGAACATTTGCAGTTGAACGATCAGGGTTATTCAACAAGCCCTTCATGGTGGGATGATCGAACCTATTACCGGGGAGAAAAATATGCTCTTATCAAATCGAAAAACGGCACGACTGCTGCCGATACTTATCCTGGTCATCCTCTGCCTGTCATTCATCGCTCTTGCCGATGATGACGAACACGAGTCGCGACTGAAAGACGAAAACCTGACTTCGGATCAAATCGCCCTGCGCGATTCTGTCTACGGGTTCATTAACAAAGCCTACACGCAGCGGTTCAAGACGCTCATGCAGCCGTGTTGCTATGATTGTCACAGCGACCAGGCCGACTATCCGTGGTATCATTCGATTCCGGGGATCGGCGGGATGAT
Organism: uncultured candidate division Zixibacteria bacterium; assembly: GCA_963664195.1. GTDB lineage: Bacteria > Zixibacteria > MSB-5A5 > GN15 > FEB-12. The sequence goes on along the minus strand of OY760907.1, from coordinate 782,028 downwards.
CGACGGTCATATCGAGGAAGCCCGCGAGCATCTCGACCTGTCGAATGATTTCCCGTTCGCCGGTTACGAAAGCCAGACGAAGGCGCTAGAGGAGATCAAGGAAGAGATTGAGGAAGGGGAGATGCCGCTGTTGAGTTACCGGATGCTTCACTGGGGCAGTACGATTGACGGTGACGAGCGTGACTCGCTGTTTGCCTGGGCGGATGCGGCGATCGGGTGGGAGGAGTATATATACTGGAGGCTCTTTCCGGCTCAGGTGATGGCGGTTCACGAGGCTCCTGACGGCGCTATCATAATTGATGAGCACGGGCGGATGTGGTGGCACAGAGTTCTTGTAGGGTGGAACCCTTTAGCGGTTCCGCCAGCAAGGATGAGTCGCGTCAGCGACAATGGCAGAACCGCTCCGACGACGTTGCGATGCGTGTGGGCTTGTCTATTCGGGTTCTGCCCTACGAGGACTTCATGTCAGCCGACCGCAAGGTCTTCGGTGCCCCGCCCAGAGCGAAATGAAATGAAGCGTCGGGTGGGAGAAACCGGTTCGCACCGCAAGCAGTGCGGCACCAAGGCACAAGAGGATGGGTACCTAGCCTAATGAATCCCGTAGAGCGACTCTGCCACGTGTATTTGCAGTAATATGACGACGGGCGCGAACAAACCGCAACAAGGTCCTGCAACGTACCATCGAGCAACTCTCGGTAAGATGTCCTGAAGTCGTATGAGGTTGGCCAGCGAGGGCACGGAGAGTGTGAGGAGAACGGTGTGAACGACAATAAACGACGGTCCGAGTGCTGCCGCCAATTCTGTGGGGCCGACATTCGTAACCGCGATCAACTCGACAGCCCAGAGGAACAAAACCGCGACACCTCCCCACAAGAACAGCTTCGACAGCCGCGCATGAGGCGCGATCAGCCATTTCAGAATCAAACTGTAAACAGAGCCGAGCACAAAGAAGCCGGGTACACTGAGGACTACGCCGTATAATTCCATGACACAATCTCCGTCAAGGTTGTCTATTATACCCGCCGGAGTCAATTCCGATCAAACGAGATAGAATCCTCGGTGCCCCGCCCAGAGCGGAGCCGCACAAAGCCGGGGCAGACGAGGGCGTCTGCCGCCCACCAATCCTCGGTGCCCCGCACCAGGACTACATCCCGATCCCAGCCGCGATATGCATGTAAACCATAATATGGGAGGCATCGTATGACAACGGCAAGTCTGGATCAACCAGAGTAATCTCGTCGTATTCGATTTTCTGAACCACCACGCCAACGTCCGCACTGAATATCTTCGAGATCATGGCGTACTCTATTCCATAAAGAGTCCCGTTACCTTTCCAGCCGTCGTTGACGTCGTCGCGGTAAGACACGTCGCTGGTCCCGTACACCAGGAACAGACACTTGTAAGGCTGGTTGGTGTTTGAACCTGTCCAGGTCCAGACGAACGGATTGAGCTTGAATGCGATTTCAGTCGATTTGAACTTCATCGGCGTTTCAGCTACGGTGCCGATCCCGGTGCCACCTACCCCCGAGCCCCCGGTGAACCCCTGGAGACGGATGGCGTGTGATCCGGTCGAGAATTTGCGATACTCGATTTGTCCGATATTCTTGAAGCCGCCGCGGATGCCGTACTCGAATGGAAACCCGAGACTACCGAGTTTGAAATCTTCCGGGAGAATATCCTGGATGTTTGAGGATGTATACCAATCCATCCCGATGCCGACCATGCCGTGAGCGTAGAAAAGCTCTGGAGCTTGACGTCGCATGGGGACCGTCTGTGATGTTGAGTCTTGTCCCAAAACAGTCGACGTGAGCATCAGTCCGCTGAAGATAACCAAAAGGACAATGATGGTAGCAGGGATACGCTTGAATCCGGTCACGACTCGCCTCCAAAGCTGTAGTGTTTCTACAAAGGTTTCACGGGTTCCAACCGTCGGGCACGGTGGCAGCGCGTGTTGCCGTTCTTTCGTCGAACGGGGAATATAGTGACGGAAACCCTGCGGTCATACTGGAAAATTGGAGGTGTCGATTTGTCGCCAAGGCCCCGCCATGGAGGAGCAGGCTCCTACATCTCGCTTTCCAGTTTGTTAACGCGATCCCGAAGATCCTCGTTCTCCGCCTTCAATTCCTTGACCGCCTCGATCAACACTGCCGTCAGTTTGCTGTAGTCGACCGACTTGATGCCCTCGGCGTCGGTGGAGACGACTTCCGGAAGCACTTCTTCAACTTCCTGTGCGATCACCCCTACCTGACGGCCGGGTTTGGCTTCGATTTCGTCGTTCCATTCAAACGTGACGCCGCGCATTGACTCGACTGTCTCCAGCGCGTTATCGATTTGGCTGACGCTATGTTTGTATCTGCCGTCAGAGGTTTCATTAACGGATACGCAACGAATACTGCCGCTGCAGTCAAGTCGGTAGGTTGGGTTGGTGACGCCGATTCCGACGTATCCGTCGGATGATATCCGCATCCGTTCGGTCCAGGTGGTGTCGTTCCACTGACCGAATTGGAGAGCATGAGTGGGCATCCACGTAATATCGCGCGAACCATTGCTGAAATGAAGGCAGACTTGGTCAGGGTCCTGCGTGATGTCAAGCGCGCCCATGGGCGTATTGCCGTTGATTCCGACACCGTTGTGTGCCCTGATAAGGAATTGATACGAGCCGGTCGTCTCAAAGGTGCTCAGGTTGTAACCGTCGGACCAGACAAAAGAGTGGTTGTGATCGGCGCGTGCGTAACTGCCCGCCGCGAAGCTGTAGTTTCCGTCGGCATGGTTATAGGCGCCTCCGGGAACGGTGGAGTAGCTGCCGTACGATTGGTTCTCGTACCCGCCCGCAATGGTGGTGTATTCACCGGTCCCTACGTAGTTGCTGTAGCCGCCGCCGACGAAGGCATACGGTCCATAAGCGAAGTTATCGAGTCCTCCAGCAATTGCGGACCAATGACCTTCGCCGTGAATAGCATTGTCGTCACCGCCGCCGATAAATCCGAATGTGCCAATCACGTTGTTGCTCCTGCCGCCTGCGACTGTTGCGTGGGATCGCTGAGCGAGGTTAAGCTCTCCTCCGCCCACTGTTCCGTAGTCTCCGCTGATGTTGTTGCGGTGACCGCCTCCTATTGTGGCACAAGTCGCTGAGACGTATGAGCTGTCACCGCCGCCAATGGTGCTGAAGTTGTCGGTGAACGTGACTCTGTTGTCAAACCCGCCGGCAACCGTGCAGTAATCTCCCTCCGAGCGGTTCTTTCGTCCACCCCCCACGATCGCCCAGTCGCCCTGAACCATGTTTTCCTGTCCGCCGCCGATGAATGCGCCGCTGTCGCAGTATTGTACTGAGTTGTTGATTCCTGAGGCTATGCCGTTCCCGGCGGGTTCGTTAGCGCCCCACAGTCCGATATCGTTTTCCCAGCCGCCGCCTATCATGCTGTAGTCGGCATTGATCACGTTTCTTCTGCCTCCTGAGACAGTGCTGTAAGTAGCGTCACCCGTGATAATGCAGGAATCGCCGCCGCCGATGAACCCTAGATCGCCTGAACAGTCGTTGAGGGTGCCGCCAGCGATAATCTTACCGCCGACCCGCAAATTGCCTGACATCTCCACCTGTTCGGACGGATCCGTCACGCCAATGCCTATGCTGTCACCCGCAGAGGCCAACCGCACCGTCGTGGCGTCATCTGTCCACCCCCCTGCTGTTCCGGTAGGAGAGGCGAGCGCATAGGTGGCCGTGTCGGACATCGTTGAGCGATAGGCATAAGCTACCGTGCCTATCTGCGACCGTGGCGAAATCTCCGGATCAGATTCAACCTGTATGCTTAGCCATTTTGACGTGCCATCGAAAACAGACGCGGCGTCGGTGAACTCTGAGAGCATCACATGGAAGAGACCGTTGGTCACTCCCACCTCAGGATGAACCTGGGTCCAAACAGCCGTGCCTTCAGTTTCCGTGTCGTACAGCCGGAAGGTGAGGCTGACAGTATCTGACAATGGGGCACCGGAGTCGTCGGTCAAACGACCCTGGAATGACATTGCCCGCGAAGACTGTGCGGCGACAGAACCTGTCAGCAGGACAATAATGGTGATAGCCAGCGCTGTGGGAATAGAATAGCGCAACATGGTATTTCTCCTGTAAGGTTACAGAAATCGATTTGTCTATTTCATAGAATGCGGACCCGGTCCGGGCTGTTAGAACCTGCCCTTCATAGGAATCAGGCCAAAGATGGTCGCCCCGGACCTCTATTTAATATGTCGGCAAAACCCGGATTTGTCAAAGGTTTAGGCCGGATTTTTGGGACGATGGGAGGGCTCAAGACGTGAGGATGGGACAGATTGTCATCTGCCCCTCCCGCCGGCGCGCCCCGGTGAGTTGCGACACTAGGGTAGGTAGACCCCCGTTGAGCCTACGCCATGAGTACGCCACAGGAATCGCGCAGCGGTACACGTTTCGTGCTCCGTTCGGGGCGAGATGTACCTCTCGGTACAGATCGAGTGCGCACGGCATCGGCGTGTCGTTAGTGTACTGTGTTGTGGATCAATAGCTTACATCGGCCGCGCGGCTTTGGCACGGAGATTGATTATATTCCCGACAAGAGCTAGGAATCTATTAACCCGGTGATAGGAGATTACTGAAAATGTTGAAGAAGACACTCATTCCAATGCTGGCGTTCGCCATGTTGGTGTTTGCCGTCGGTTGTTCAAGCAATCCGTCAGAACCGGCTGCCACCGATACGCCGAACCTGACCGATGAATTCGGCGGCTATACGGCTACGTCGGAATCGCCTGCATTTGGTGATCCGGATCTTGCGGGAACCGAGGCAGAGGAAGAAGAAATCGACGACGTTATACTTGCCTCGCCGGCAGTTGCTGAGATGGTCGATGATGTCAATTGCGGAATGTTCCACTTCCGCGCTGTCTGGGGTCAATTGTGCTATGACTCGACGCACACCGATCCGACCGATTGGACCGGTTCTCTGACCGCCTCGCGCGGTGCGTTGGTAATCAGGCGCCTTATTCGATTCGAACTAAATCAGGACGGTTATCTCCCGCGCACCGATCCCGAACTAGTCGAATGGTTCTCAACTACGACCGTTCACAACGACGGTATCGCGGTTGATCTCTTTGTACCGCCGGTTGTCGACACCATCATCGCCGTCGACACGCTCGGTGATACGACCGTGGTCTATGACACCATTCCGGGCGATCCGGTTACCCTGACGTTTGAGACCGGACCGTACACGCAGACGTTTACTCTCGACGAGTTGGCCGCGCTTGATACCGTGGTTACTCTCGAAGACTCTAACGTGGTGGCTTTCCAGTCGCTTCAGGTGTTCCCCAACCAGTGCCGTCGCGGACATCTTGTCGGTCGCTGGGGTTACGATGAGGAAGGCAACGGTGTCTTCAACGGCGTGTGGCACAACCGTCGCGGCTGGGCAGTCGGCTACGTGCAGGGGCATTTCGGACAGGATGACAACGGCAGCAACGTTTTCTACGGCAAGTGGATCGACCGCGCCGGCAAGTTCGAGGGTCTTATCAAGGGTACCTGGGGGCCCAACCCGAGCACAAACGCCAGTGAGAACGCACGCAGGCGCGCGGGCGGTTGGTTCATGGGTGAGATATGCGATGCTGACGGTGCTATGATTGGTGAACTCAAGGGTAAATTCAAATCGTCTCCGGATTTGGGCCGTGGCTGGTTCCAGGCTCGCTGGAAAATTGACTGCAATGAACTGTCTGCCGGTTCTGGATACGGACGCCTTTACGACGACGGCTTCTAACGATAGGCTGAGGACAGGCTTCGATGCGCATGATCGAGGGCTTTGACGAGAAACGGCTGCTCTTCCCCGGGGCGGCCGTTTTCTTGTGGTGGCGAATAATCGTATGAGGGGAAACATCAGAGGGAGGAAAATTGTTAGAAGGGGTGAGGCAAGTCAATTCCCTCCTGTCTCTGTCCAAACGGACAGTGGAGCGTTGGGCAGGATTGGCGGCAGTCCTGCCCAACTTCCTATTTGAGCTTTTCTTCCAAATCGACAATAATCGAATCGATTTTGAATCCCGGCCCTACCAGCGGTCTGAGATTCCTGTACAGTTCAAGAGCTTCTTTCCTTTTGGCCCGACGATCCTGTTTGGCCAGAGCATGGGCCAGCCCCAGACGGTACATCAGGACCGTGGAATCACTTTCCACCAGCGGGCGAAGCATCTTCTCAGCTTGGCCGTATTCCTCTTTTTGAGACAAAAAAGTAGCCTTGTTGGCGAGGAATCGGGGGTCTTCGCCAAAATGGGATATGGCCGAATCCAGAATGGTGATGGCAGAATCCGGTGAGACGCTCAGCGAGGCACCGTTTGCAGAAATAACATACCAGGTCGGATTGTCGGGATCCCGTTCGATTGCCCTGCTGCCCCAGTAGAGGGCGTTATACGGGCTTTCCATTTTGCTCCAGAGGGTGCTCAGTTCACCGTAATATCGCTCATAGCCGTCACCGGTTTTGGCAAGGACCATGATCGCGTCGGCGACAGTCCGCCATTCTTCGAGAGCGTTGGCCACGCCATATATCTGTGTCGCCACCTCTCTATCCTGCGGGTATAGTATGTCGATCTTCTTCAGATAGAACAGGGCAGAATCGTACTCGTAGTCATGCCGGAAGCTTCGGGCCATCAGGTATAGCAGTTCTTTATCCGATGGTTCTCTGGCGATTGCCTGGCGAAGATGCACGCGAGCCTCTGTGTAGTTCTTATCGAGGAACGCTTTTTTCCCGGCGGCGCGAGCTTCCTCTACAGAGCTTGTTTTGCTGCAGCCAGCCAACAGGAGCAGGAGCAGCGCAAAGATAGCGGCAAATAATCTAGTCATGAGTTCTCCGTTACAAGGGGCCGAAGTATAAGCAATTAGTCGCTGCATTTCAAGTCGGGTCCGGCTGTTGTTGACTTCGGGACTTAAACGATTAGATTGTCGCGTGATTGATATAACTCCATTCTCAATAACATGTCGCGTTCTGGCTCTGTGTCGTTACGCCGGCGTGACCCCACGTCTGATGGACGCACTACTGAGACGGTTCCGAACTCTCGAGAACATATTCCTGGCTGAGAAAGAAGAACTGGCGGAAATCGAGGGTATCAACAAGACGACGGTCGATCGTATCGACGCCGCTGCCGCACATCTTCCGGAGGCTGCAAGAATCGAGCGCAGTATGAACGACCGGGAAATCAACCTGTTGTCGCGCTTTGAGAGCCTGTATCCACGTCTGTTGTTTGAGCTGAACGATCCACCCTCGATACTCTACATGCGAGGTAAACTGCCCGATGCCGATAAGCGGACGATCGCGTTAGTGGGGACCGAAAAAGCCTCCAGTGAGGGTATCGAGATGACTTCTCGGCTGGCGAAGCAGTTTTCCGCCCAGAAGATACAAATGATCTCCTCAATGGTAGGAGGGATCGACTCAGCCGTACACCTGGCGGCCAAGACGGCCGGTGGAGCGTCGTTTGCCGTGCTCAACTGCGGACTCGACGAAATCGCCAGGACTGACGATATGCCGGTTGCTATCGATATCGTGCAGAACGGCGGTGTGATTAGCGAGTATCCGCCCGAGAACAAGTTTGTCCACGTGAACCTTGAGCAATCGAACCGTCTGCTGGTGGGGTTGTCCCAGGCGGTTGTTGTCACCGAAGCCTACGAGGACAGCGGCCGCATTCTGGATCTACTCCGTTTTTGTGACGAAATCGGTAAGCTGGTGTTTTTCATGATTGATCCGGAGTTTGGTGCCTTTGCCGATGAACTGAGTCTGAAACAGGCACTGGACTGCGGAGCAGTCCCAATCACCGGATACGATGGCGTTCAGGACATTATCAAATCTCTCGTGTGAGGCAGCATGAGCGAACCCGCCATAGAAGACTCATATTTCACTATCGCGAGATCGTCGAGTGCTGAGACCAAAGTAAAGGCCTCGCGCTTCATTGCCGAGGTCTTTCTGATTGCCGATGTTGACGAGGCGCTGGAGAGGCTATCCGTTATTCGCAAGCGGGAGTACACAGCCAATCATCACTGTTACGCGTACATCGTAGGTCGAGGCAATGAGATGCAGTTCAAGTACTCAGATGACGGCGAACCGGGCGGCACCGCCGGCAAACCTATCTACGATGTTGTCAATGGTACGGGGGTGACCAACGTGCTTTGTGTGGTGACACGGTATTTCGGCGGCACCAAACTGGGGACAGGCGGGCTTGTACGCGCCTATGGCGAGGCGGCACGGGCGGCGATGGATCTGGCGGGGACACGGGAAAACTATCTCACATCGGACTATCGGTTCTCTTTAGAGTTTTCGCTATACGATCGATGGCTCAGAGCCGTGCAGGGCGTCGGGGCTGAAGTGATTGATGCAGAGTTCACCGACACTGTCGCCATGCGGGTTCGCGTCCGGCAGAGTCTGGCCGCACGGTTGGTGGCGACCTTTGTCGAACTGAGTTCAGGGAAGGGGAAGGTTGAAGAAATCACTTCCGAAGATTAGTCCGGTCGGCCGGGTTGATTGTCTCGGCCTCGGTATAATGCCGTTTGACTTGCTGTTCGAGGTGGCCCGGTATCCTGCCAGCGGATCCAAGATCGACAGTGATGGGATGACCGTGCAGGGGGGAGGCCCCGTACCCAACGTTTTGGTTGGATTGCGGAGGATGGGGTATTCTGGCGCCCTGATTACGGCCGTTGCTGATGATCTGACCGGTCGTCAGGGGATTCGGGAGATGGAATCTGAGGGGGTCGACATGCGCCATGTCGTATGTAAAAGGGGAACTTCCGATACGGCCGTTGGTCTTATCGAGCGCGGGAGCGGTGAGCGAACGATGGTTCTCAATCGAAATATCCATGTGACCACACGCGATGTTGTGACAGCACGGTTGCCGATCCCCCGAGTGGTGCATCTTGACGGTCGTGACATGGAAGCCTGCATGAAACTGGCGCGATGGGCACGAAAGGTTGGGGCGACTATCTGTTTCGATGTCGGCTCCATGCGCAACGATGTCTCAGCGATCATTCCGCTTGTGGATCATCTCGTGGTTGCCGGGGCGTTTGCGTTGCCGTTCACCGGACAGAGCACGATACGCAAGGCTGTCGAGACCCTTGGCAGGGAGTCTAAGGGTGTGGTCGTGGTGACGGACGGGATCAAAGGCTCTGTCGGATATGAAAAGGGACGGATTATCAGGCAACGGGCGTTCAAGGTGAAGGTGGCGGATACGACCGGGGCAGGGGATGCCTTCCATGCGGGTTATTTCCACGGCCTTCTGCAGGGCGCCGGTTTGGCTGAAAGGATGAGACTGGGAGCGGCGGTGGCGGCACTTAAGTGTATCAAGATGGGAGCACGGACAGGTCTTCCCAATTGCGCGCAGTTGCAAACGTTCTTGAAATCAAAGCCGAGGCAGTATGCTTGAGACATTGACAGCCCTTGATCAGGCGGTCTTCTTGTTTTTGAACGTCACTCTCGCCAATCCGGTGACAGACGTTGTTATGCCGATAGTCACCTCGGATATTCTGCTGCGGTGCGTTTATCTGGTCGCGCTTGTTGGCATTATCTGGAAGGGCGACGCCCGGCTCAGGTGGTTGATTCTGTTTTCGCTGCTGGCGCTTTTGGCGGCGGATCAGATATCATCCAGTCTGCTCAAGCCAATGATCGGACGCATTCGGCCCTGCCATACGCTCGACGGCATCAACCTGCTGGTCCGTTGTGGAGGTGGGAAGTCAATGCCCTCGTCACACGCAGCCAACGCTTTTACCCAGGCGGTGTTGTTTTCTCTCCTGTATCCCAAGACGCGCGTATATCTGTTGAGCTTTGCAGGGATTGTGGCAATCAGTCGCGTCTATGTGGGCGTGCATTATCCGGGGGATGTTCTTGCCGGTTCATTGCTTGGTGCTACCATAGGTCTGACGATAGCAATTGTTTACAGAAAGTATGTCATGGGGCGTATCCCCGTGCGAAAAACCGGAGGGGAGAGCTGATGTCCTGTATTCTCGAAGTTATCCAGGGTGATATTACCGCGACAGATACCGAAGCAATCGTAAATGCCGCCAACAATCGTTTTTGGATGGGGTCAGGTGTGGCCGGCGCGATCAAGGCCAGGGGGGGAGACATAATAGAGAAGGAAGCGACCGCCAAGGGGCCGGTTATGCCCGGCGAGGCAATCTTCACCGGAGCGGGACAGCTTCCGTTTAAGTATGTCATCCATGGTGCGGTGATGGGGCAGGACCTTCACACGAACAATGTGTTGATCCGGCAGACGACCATTGCCTGTCTCAATATCGCGGATAAGCTCAAGGTTGAATCGGTTGCGTTGCCGGCTTTCGGTACGGGAGTGGGCCGATTCCCGATCCGACCGTGTGCGAACATTATGGTGGAGGCGGCGCGGTTGTGGAAGTCACAGGCCAAACATGTGCAACGGATTCAGTTTTGCCTGTTTGATGACGTTGGACTGGGGCTTTTCAAAAAAGCGGTACGAGAGAAATTGGCGGGAGAGAGTTCCTAGAATCTCGACCTCTACCGCGCGACTTTCACACGGAACTTGCCCTGGAACGTGACCGGCTCGCCTTTGGCATTCTCGTAGTCTGCCTTGATCTCGCCGTAGAGATGCTTCTTGGGGATTGAGTCTACTACCAAACTCCCCCCGGTGCAGATAAACATCTTGTCTTCAGCCGGGAGTTCGTATTCCCCCAGCAGATGGGCAAAGGAGCGGTCGTTGAGCGGATAGGTTTCCACCCGGACGTTCTCCGGGAGCTGCATATAGATCATGTAACGGAGATACTTGTCGTAGCCGACGAGAGTCGCCTTGTCGGTGTCAGCCATATCGCCTCGCGCGCCGGTGTTCAACACGATACAGCTGCCTCTGCCCTTGACAACCTTTTCTGTCGCCATAGGATCGGCGAGAATCCCGCCGTTGATATACTGTGTCTTTTCGACCTTGATTTTTCTTTGCTCCTCGCCGCGGATTTCAAAAAGCTCCATGCGATAGCGGCTGGTGCAGCTTGCGAAAATAGTGAGAAACAACAGGGCGAGCGCAGTGCGTGAAAAGATCGATCTTATTGGCATAGTAACAGAACGTTCTGGCTGAGGTTTTGTTTAATCGAACCGTCGACTAAAGCGGCATCTCGACAATACGATACTTCTTATACGGTTTGGCGCCCATCTGTTCCGCCGAGCGACACATGAGTTCGTTTGTTTCGAGAATCCAGGACAGCTCGGCCGTGTTGTACCCTTTGGCAACCCCCCGGTGGAAGGTCTCGATAAAAAGCATAGAATCAATGGCGCGTTTCTGGAACTGAGGAACGATACCGAAAATGACCAGTCGAGTCGAGTCTACCTTGTTCCTGATCTTTGTGTGCCAGAGGAGTTTGGCGAGTCCGGTGGGGAACAGCCTGCCGTTGAGTTTGATGAGTGCCTGGTTAATGTTGGGCAGGGCGAGCGAGAAGCCGACCGGTTCGCCTTCGCATTCTGCTATCAAGACGATGTCCGGATCAACAATCTGCTTGAGATTCTTGGCGAGGTGAGCAAACTCCGCTTCATCCATCGGTACGAATCCCCAGTTGTTGGCCCAGCCGGAGTTGTAGATCTTCTGGACGAGTTCAAGCTCATGATCGAAATCCTTCATGTTCAGGCTTCGAATCGTGACTTTCGTCCGCTTCCGCACCTTGTCGACCACGTTTTGCAGTCGCTCCGGAATGCCCTGATCCTTGTTGATCGTGAACGCCAACAGGTCCATGGCCTTCTTCAAGCCAAAGGATTCCGCGAGACGTACCTGATACGGATTGTTGTAGGTCATCATGACCATGGGGGGGCTGTCAAATCCCTCGAGGAGGAATCCGCACTCGTGATTGGTCGAGAAATTCATCGGGCCGCGCATCTTGTCCATGCCAGCCTTTTTGAGCGTAATCATCGCCACTTTGAGCAGCTTGTGCGAAATCTCTTCATCGTCCGGCGTATCGAAAAACCCAAAGAAGCCGGTCTGTTCCTCGTGGTATTCGTTGTGGCGGTAATAGATGCAGGTAGCGATACGACCGACTACTTCGTTGTCCCGCATCGCCAAAAACAGCTTGGTGCGCGCCACCCGATAGAACGGATTGTGTGCAGTGTCAAAGAATTCCTTACGCTCCATTATTAACGGGGTGACGTAGTTCTTGTCGCCAGCATACAGTTTGTTCGGATAGGTGATGAACTTCTTGAGCTGTGCTCGGGATTCTACTTCTACTACTTCGACATTGCCCATAGTACTAGGAAATCAATCCCTTCTCGCGACCGACCTTGGCCATGACTTCAAGTACGCGGTCAAGTTGCTCGTCGGTCTGTGTGGCGGTGTAGGAGGTACGAATCATGGCATGCCCCGGCGGGACTGCCGGCGAAACAGCCGGGTTGGCAAATACGCCGTTATCATAGAGTGCTTTCCAGAACTCGAAACAGGCGATGTCCTCTCCAATAAGGATAGGAATCACCGGCGTCGCCGTCCTGCCGATATCAAAACCGAGGCCGCGAAGTTCCTTCTGCATCCGGCGTGCATTCTTCCAGAGATTCTCTCGACGTTCTGGCTCGGCTTCTGTGATGTCCAGGGCTGCCAGCACGGCTGCTGCCGACGATGGCGTGATCGAGGCCGAAAAAATGAGCGCGCGGGCGAAGTGCTTAACATACTCAATAACCTGTTTGTCGCCGGCAATGAAGCCGCCCTGTGAGGCGAATGACTTGGAGAAAGTCCCCATCGTCAGGTCAACCTCATCTTGAAGGCCGAAGTGCTGCGCGGTGCCGGCTCCGGTCTTGCCGAGCACGCCGATGGAATGGGCGTCATCGACCATAATCCGCGCGTTGTGTCTCTTTGCTACTTTTACCAGCGCCGGGAGATCAATGATGTCACCTTCCATCGAGAAAACACCGTCGACAACGATCATGATCCCGCCTCGGGAGTTTATACTCCGAACGTTGGTCAGAACGCGGTCCAGATCTTCCATGTCGTTATGGGCGAATTTATAGGTTTTTCCGTATGAAAGGCGGCAGGCGTCCACTATACAGGCATGGTCCTGGCGGTCGATCACGAGGGCGTCGTTTTTGCCGGCGAGGCAGGATATCGAACCGAGGTTTGTCTGGAAGCCGGTCGAGAAGACGAGGGCATCCTCGGTGCCGACGAATCTGGCGAGCCGTTCTTGAAGCTCCAGATGCAAATCGAGCGTACCGTTGAGGAAAGGCGAACCAGTGCAGCCGGAACCATATTTCAGGGCCGCTTTGGCAGCAGCTTCTTTGACTTTCGGATGGTTGACCAGCCCCAGGTAATTGTTGGAGCCAATCATCACGCAACGTTTGCCGTCGACCAAAACTTCGTCACCAGGAGCATCCTGAATAGGGTGAAAATAGGGATATATTCCCATCTGCCGCACTTCCTCGGCAGTGGTGAAAGACCGACACTTATCGAACATATCAACGCGAGCGATCTGCGCCTCGTTTTCCGCTTGCAAGAGGGGCTCCTTTGGACGAGTTGGCGGTTGGCATCAAGCTGAAAAGAACGTTTTCAAACCCGATTTGTCAAGTGATTAGCGGCTACCTGTTCCTAAATGTGGGGAACGTGTGAATCATTCACCGCGCTCGTAATAGACTGTTTGCCAATGGCTTGGGTAGCCCGCCTACTTCACCGTATCAGTCGATCACACAGTCTGCCTCGATCTCCACAATCCAGTCCGGTTGCACCAATCCCTTCACCTCGACCATCGTGCTGGCCGGTCTTATTTCGGAGAAAAACTTCCCGTGAGCGCGACCGACTTCTTCCCATTTTGAGATGTCGGTGATCATCTGTCGCGTACGAATCACGTTTTCGATTTTGCCGCCTGCGTCTTCGATAGCTTTCTTAATGATCTCGAGACATCGCATCGCCTGACCGTAGGCATCACCGACACAGGCCGTGTTGCCGTCGGGACCGATAGGACCGGTACCGGCAACCGAGATGACATTGCCGACTCTCACGGCGCGTGAGAAGCCGATCGGCTCTTCGTACGGTGAGCCGGAAGTGATGAGCTTTCTATTCATCATGTTTCCCTTCAGTATAATCGAAGTCTTCTACGAGCGTCTTGCGAACCTCCTCGGTGGTTTTGAGATCGACTTCAGAGTCGCGTTCTTCGAGAAGGTCGATGATCTTGTTACGAAGGCGCTCGGTCATGTTCTGCCCGAATGACGTTTTGACTGTGATTTGTTCCGGGTCGATCCGGTAGATGCCGGTTTCTGCGATGACTTTTTTGTAGAGCGGCTCATCGGGAGTGAGTTTAGTGAAGCGACCCTCGGGTTGGTGCTTTTCCATCAACGCCTGCAGCGAGGCTGTCTTCTCGGCGACCTCGGTCACGAGAGATCCGCGACCTTTGACGAGGACAGACTTGTAGAATTGATTGGCTTTGCAGCCGTACTGCTCGCTTTGCCAGTACGATGGGAGCGCGGCGTACGGGATGTCTATTGAGATCGTGACCTTGGGGTTGGTGGCGAACACGTCGTACTTCTCGCCGGAGAGCGCACCGTGGAAGTAGATACGGCCATCGAGGAGAGCGAAATTGATCGGCACGACTCTCGGATATCCATCGGGGGTGATGATCCCGACGCGCCCGATGAGGGTTTCTCGTGCGATTTCGGCTAACTGTGTGAAATCGGCTTCATCGGCTTTGTATTTATCAGACATGCGGTTCTCCTGTCTTAGTAGGTCGCGGTTCCGAGGCCCGCCGCGGCGGGGTGAGAAACCCGACATCTTGAGTGGAAGGTTCGCGGATTATCGGGGGAGAGTCAACAAGAGACGACGTATCGGGGTGGCGGTTTTTCAACGGGCACACTATCGTCTGCCGCCCACGGGAGTGACAGCCTTGCCGGTTCTATTGTCCTTGCCTGTCTTGTCTCTGCCCCGGTGCCGCACTGCTTGGGGGGCGATGAGAATCCGGTCCAAACAAGTTTGAACCGGCCACCCGGAGAAGGTGTCGTCGCGGATTCAAGGGAGTACACCCTCAAACTCCGAGCTTGCGGCGAGGGTCGAAGTCTGGACGAAACGTTTGAGGGTGGCACGCGTTGAGAAGTCTGTTCTCCTTGAAACCAAAGCATTGAATCCCAATCGTATCGCAAGCAGTGCGGCACCAAGGCGACGATGATTGCATTCAGAGATACTCACCCGCAAACAAAACCGGGATTCCATACGGAATCCCGGTTTCGATATCAATCCATTGTCGTAACTACAGGAGTTTCGACCTACAATCGAATCAATCTACGAGTTGGCTTTCTTGAAAGCCTCCATGAACTCGACCAGCTTCTCGCAACCCTCAAGCGTCATCGCGTTGTAGATCGAAGCTCTGCAACCGCCGACCGAACGGTGACCCTTCAGACCGCCGAAACCGGCCGCCTTCGCTTCGGCGATGAACTTCTTCTCGAGGTCTTCGCTCGGAAGGCGGAACGTTACGTTCATCCAGCTACGGCTGTCTTCCTCGGCCGTGCCCCTGAAGTAATCCGGGTACAGATCGAAAACCTGGTACAGGCGTTCCTGCTTGGCCCGGTTGACCTTCTCAATCGCCTCGAGACCGCCCTGCCCCTTGATCCATTCCATGTTCAGCTTGACCATGTAAATGCCGAACGCCGGCGGTGTGTTGTAGAGTGATTTCTTCGAAGCGTGCGTGTTGTAGTTGATCATCGACGGCAGGCCCTTTTTGCATTTGGCCAGCATGTCGTCGTGCATGACAACCATCGTAACGCCCGACGGGCCCAGGTTCTTCTGAGCGCCGGCGTAGATCATGCTGAACTTCGTGAAGTCTATCTTGCGCGACAGAATGTCCGAGGACATATCGGCAATAAGCGGAATACCGTCGTACTGCGGGAACTCATGGTACTGCGTTCCCTTGATGGTGTTGTTCGAGGTGATATGCAGGTAGGCGGCGTCTTTCGGGACATCGAGTTCCGACTGTTTAGGGATGCGGCAGTAGCCTTCGTCCTTGGAGCTGCCCGCGAGATGCGTATTGCCGAGGTTCTGGGCTTCCTGAAGCGCTTTGGTCGACCATGTGCCGGTGTCAACATAGGCAGCGGTCATGCCCTCGTGGAGGAAGTTCATCGGAATGTAAGCGAACTGCGTGGAAGCGCCGCCGCCAACAAACATCACATGGTACTTCTCGTCGAGACCCATCAGCTCACGGGTCAGGGAAATAGCCTGCTCGTTGATCTCGTCGAATTCCGGGGAGCGGTGGGACATTTCCATCACCGACATGCCCGTGCCACGATAATCCAGAAGTTCGTCCTGGACGATCTTCAGGACATCAAGCGGCAGGGTCGAGGGACCCGCATTGAAGTTGAAAATTCTAGCCATTGTATTGCCTCTTTTTCAAAAATAGTCTTCGTTACTTGCTTGCCACATAGGCGCTGATCAGGCCTTCAACCATCTGGCCGATACGTCCCATGTTCTCTTTGGTCGAGGCACCGATATGCGGCGCAAAGACACAGTTCGGAGCGTCGAGCAGCGGAGTGGAATCCCAATCCGGGGGATCGGAGTACCAGACATCGTTACCGAAACCGCCGAGTTTGCCGCTTTTGAGAGCTTCGGCTACATCGGCCTCGACGATCGTCTTGCCGCGACCGGTGTTGACGATAAAGGCACCGTCTTTCATCTTTGCGATCTTGTCCTTGTTGATCAGTCCCTTGGTGCTGTCGAGCAGGGGCATGTGCATCGAAATGTAATCGGATTCGGCGAGGACTTCATCCAGATCGCTTCTCATCTGCGCGAAATCTGAGAAGTAGACATACGGGTCATACGCGATTACGTTCATGCCAAAAGCCTTGGCCCGGGAAGCCAGGGCGGAACCGATACGGCCCAGTCCGAGGATACCGAGCGTCTTACCCAGCAGTTCAGTGCGCTTGAGCTGCTTCTTGGCCCACTCTTTGTCACGCATGGTGGCGTCGGCGCGAGTGACGTGGTTCGGCATCGCGATCATCAGCGCGAACGCCAACTCGGCCACGGCTACAGAAGAGGCGTCGGCAGTATTGTGCACGGCGATTCCCTTGCTGTTGGCGTACGGGATATCGACATTGTCGAGGCCCACACCGCCGCGAATGACCATCTTCAGTTTCGGGGCGGAGTCAACATACTCCTTGGTGACCTTGGTCTTGCTGCGGATCAGGACGATCTCAGCCTCGGCCAGACGGCCCTGGTCATCGGTAACGTCGCCGAACTTGGCGAGCTTGCCCGGAAGGGCATCATCGAAAGCGTCAGAAATGAGTATAAGCATGTTTCTATTCCTTAATTAAGATACTAGTCTTTCAGCAAGTTCACGACCATGCCGCTACGGAGTTTCGGCTCAAACCAGGTTGACTTCGGAGGCATGACTTCACCAGCGTCGGCGACGGTCAACAGTTGGGCAATCGAGGTCGGGTACAGGGAGAAGGCGACTTTGTATTCGCCGGACTCCACCAGTTTTACGAGTTCCTTGACGCCTCTGATCCCGCCGACAAAATCGATTCGTTTGTCAGTTCGCGGGTCTTTGATGCCGAGCACCGGGCCGAGGAAATTCTTAGCCAGGATAGCAGCATCTATCGATTCGGTCGGATGGTTCGCATCGTAGGAGCCGTCTTTGGCTTTCATCAGGTACCACTGGTGTCCGACATACAGACCGAACTCGTTCGGGTTTTTCGGATCAACCGGACCGTCGACCGCTTCGGTATCAAACCAGTGACCGGACATTTCCGCCACACCGTTGGCCGGGAGACCGTTCTGATCCTTGACCACACGGTTGTAGGAGAGAATGCGCAGTTCTTTGTCGGCGAACAGTACGTTCAAGAAGAAGTTGTACGGTTCCTTGCCGGTGTGATTGGCGTTCTTCTCTTTCATCCTGCGGCAGACCTCTGAGGCAGACTGGCTGCGATGGTGTCCATCGGCAATATATAGACACGGCAGCGCGCCAAAGGCCTTGACAATCTCGTTTATCTGAGCGTCATCGCTGACCACCCACAGCTCATGACGGACACCGTCGTCAGCGGTAAAATCGGTCGTGGCCGGGCTGGCCTGGACTTTCTTGAAGACGGCGTCGACAGTTTCGTCGAAACGGAAAGTCGAGAATACCGGTCCGACCTGGGCCTCCAGGAAGGAGATATGGTTGGCACGGTCGCTGACCTTCTCCGGACGGGTGTGCTCGTGCTTTTTGATCAAGCCGGCGTCGTATTCCTCGACCGAGGTCAACGTGACCAAGCCGGTCTGGCTCTGGCCTTTCCAGGTCAGGCGGTAGAGGTAGAGGCATGGCTTTTCATCGCGCACCATGATACCGTCATCGATTAACCGCTGCAGGTTGTCCTTGCCACGCTGGTAGACCTGCTCGGAGTAGGAGTCTACGCCCGGTTCAAAATCGATTTCGGCTTTATTAACACGAAGAAACGAATCTGGATTATTGGCGGCCATCGCCCGTGCCTCGTCGCTTGAGAGGACATCGTACGGGGGAGAGGCTACTCTGGCGGCCAATTCAGGCTTGGGCCGCAGGCCTTTGAAGGGGCGTACAATCGACACTGTATCTACCTCACTGGATAAAAGTCTACTGCAAGTGCTATGGGGCCGTTCGGATAAGGCTCCGAGCGGGCCTTTCTGTTGCCGCCGAATATACTCCTTTTGCTACAAAAATCCAGTGGAGTTTGCCAAAATCCGACGGTCTGTATCAGGTTTGTTTTCAGGGGTTTAGGGGGAATCTTGTAGGGCGGGTCCGTCTTCGAACCCGCCACGGTCAGCGAACACACCCCGGCCCTACGGGCCACCCCTCTCGAGAGGGCACGAAGAAGGTGCGATGTCCTGATAGATCGACACCGAGTTTGTGGACGGCAGGTGCTAATCTGCCCCAGCTTAGCGACCAGAAGACACCCTCAAAATCGGCAGGCGAATCGCCAATGGAAAGAGTTCAGAAACGTTTGAGGGTGGCACGCGACGGGATGTCGAACTCAGGAAAGGTCCAACGTCACAGTAACCTGATCCTTCTCAACTCTCCCCTTATCTCTTGGTTGAGGCTGTCTACTACCATCCCGCTTTGCTTCTCTCTGATGACTATAACGGCATGGACGGCTATGGAGTCCGGTCGCGGAGGAGGAAGGGGAATAGGGCCGAAGGCTTGACGTTGCCAGGTATCGCCCCAGCCACGTGCGCCCCGCTCGGTGGCTGTTTCCCAAGCCTGACCGATTTGTAAGAGGACCTTATCCCGGAGTCCGGTAATCTTGACATCGGTGACTTCCATTGACAATCGAGGATTGCTGAGAGTATCGCGCTCGCAAACGGTGACAGAAAAGAAGAACAGCGTGTCAGCCCGGTCATTCGTTGGAAAGCCGGCAATCGAATCGCCCAGAGTTAGCGATCTCCCGATTGGACTGACGTCGAATTGAAGGAAGTAAGTCTTGCGGCGTATCTCGGTCGGAACACTCGAGTACGCCCAGAAGTGCTTGGCACAACCTATCAGGAGCGTCATGAGTACCAGAGCGCACGCCACGATTGCGACGAGGGTCTGGCGAGGTCGTTGCGGAAATCTCATATCCCTCCAGATAGTGTGGTGGTTGAGGATTGCCATCAAGATACGCGACCGGGGAGGGCATTGTCAACCTTGACCAGTCAGTCAGCATGTCTGGATTCCTCAGCAAGCTGTGGGGTACCGAGGCGGACTGAAATAGCACCGCTTGAATGTCAAGTTCCCACCGCAGGCGGTAGGCTACTGAATGGGATAATACTCGATATATCGCGAAGCGGGTCGGGTCACTAGTGATATAAAAAAAGGCCCGCCGGTTGGCAGGCCCTTTTGAGATGTCGTGCAAGAGGTCAGATCAATTCCCTATTTCATGTGCTTGGAGACCAACTTGGTCATCTCAAACATAGAAACAACTTTCTTGCCGCCGAAGATCTTCTTCAGCTTGTCGTCAGCGTTGATCATGCGCTTGTTCTTGGCGTCCTGCAGACTGTTCTTTTTGATGTACTCCCAGAGTTTTTTGGTGACCTCGGTGCGCGGGATCGGCTTCGCGCCGACGACCATCTGGAGGTCCGCCGAGAGTTCCATCGGACGCATAAAAGCCGCGTTCGGTTTACGTTTGGCTTTCTTGGCGACCTTTTTCTTCGGGGCGGCTTTCTTTTTGGCGACTACCTTCTTTTTCGCTACGACTTTCTTTTTGGCAGCGACTTTTTTCTTCGGGGCAGCCTTCTTCTTGGCGACTACCTTCTTCTTGGCGACGACTTTCTTTTTGGCAGCGACTTTTTTCTTCGGAGCAGCCTTCTTCTTGGCGACTACCTTCTTCTTCGCTACGACTTTCTTCTTCGCCGCAACCTTCTTCGCCGGCTTTTTCTTCGCAACGGCTTTCTTCTTGGCGGGCTTTTTCTTGGCAACTGCCATAAGATGCTCCTTTAGCGTTGAGTTGATCTACTTCTATTCGCGCATTGTTTCGTTAGTTTCTATCCCTGTACTCTTGCGAAAGGCTTCTCACACCTTCTCTCCAGAGAGAAAAACTGTTTTTTTTAATATGTTTGCAAGAAAAAATTATCTGAGGCTCCGAAAAAAAAGGTCCTTTTCATAGGGGAAATGACCCTTTCGGGCAAAATGGTAGTACTACTCTCTGTTCAATTCGATCACCGGGGCCTCAGTCGGACACCCCAATCGGAACGGGAACCAGTGGCCGGCACCCGACGAAGTGTACAACTGGGCGGCGTTTTTCCGGTAGTGTCCCCACAGATAACTGGTCGGAAAAGAGCTTTCCAACAGCGATCGGCCACCGAGTCCGAGCTGGGCGCCGTGGGTGTGACCGGCCAGCGTCAGGTCAATACCGTGTGTTTCCGCCTCGTCAAATGCGTTCGGACGGTGGCTCATGAGAATGGTGAACGCTTCCGAGTCACGGTCCACCAGCGCCTTGCCTATGGAATTTACGAAGTAGTCCTCGCGGATATCCCGCATGGTCACCGGATCATCAATGCCCGCCAGGTACAGGGTGCTATCACCGATCTCAATGCGCCGACCCTCATCGACCAGCAGGAGGACCGGAGAGCCTGAGAAAGCGTGAACTACCTGCTGTACGCCCCGGAAATGCTCATGGTTCCCCAGGGACGCGTACGCCCCAAGAGGGGCGCGGGCTGAGTCCAGCATTCTGATTGCGTCGGGCAGCAGCCGCAAATCGTCGGCGATATCCCCCGTGACGAGTATCAAATCAGGGGAGTGTTTTGCCGCATCGGTCAGTATCTGCTCCAGATCGGTGAGATTTACATACACCGACAGGTGCAAATCTGACAGATGGAGAATGCGAAGCCCGTCCAGTGCAGCCGGAAGCCCGGCGTACTTGAACCGTTTGACCGTCACGTTGACATCGCCAAACGCTCGCCCGATACCGTAAGCATCGGTAGTAAGCGTCAGCAGCGGCACAGCGACAGCGGTTCGTTTGAGGAAGCGTCGACGGCCTTCATGGGGTTGATCCTGCTCGGCCGTTTTTCTGGATTTCCAGCGATGAATCAGACTGTCGGCCAGATGAAAGAGACCGGATATGGGCAGAGCGACAACTAGTGATAGCTCGCAGGTCGCCACTATCATCGCGGTGGCCATTGTTGCAAAGGCCAATGTCGAGTGGTGCGGGTCGGGCATCGATGCGAACACGGTGAATGAAGATATGCCAAGTATCGGCAACGCCCAGGCCGAGCTCCGCACCCATTTTCTTTCCCACCAGACCTTGTTGAAATGGCGAAGGAGCACGACTACCATGAGACCTAGGCCCAGGAGTACAGCGATGATAAAGAGTACGAAAAATAACCTGTGCGCCATCTATATTGACCTTCCCGAGTGTTTCATCTGTAAACGAAGAGCGGCTCCCGTAGTTCCGCGCCCGCCCGGTATCTCCCACCCCTTGGTAAACCTCAGCACTACTATCGTTTCACGAAAGTTGTCGAGGTGGGCAGGTAACGAGCGTCAACGGCGCCAGACAGAGGGTCTGAATATGATCAGCACGGTGAAGATCTCGAGCCGCCCGAGCAGCATTGAGAGCACCAGCAACCACTTCCCCGGAATGGGTATCCACGAGTAGTTTTCTATGGCGCCCACACCGCCCAGCCCCGGTCCGATATTGCCTATTGTGGCAATAGTGCATGTAGCTGCTGTTATCAGATCAGGTACAAACAACGTCATCAGAAGGGAGGTTATCACAAACAGTCCGATGAACAGGATGAAGAACGCCACAACGTTGACCACGAGGCTATCCTCCATGACTTGATCGCCGATCTTGACCGGAGCCACCAGTCGTGGTTGCGACATCTTTCGGATCTGAGTCCAGGCAACTTTGATCACGACTATTATGCGAATCATCTTAATGCCGCCGCCGGTAGACCCCGCGCACCCGCCGAAGAACATGAGCAGCACCAGAAGAAACGTCAGCGTACTCGGCCACAGGTCGAAATCGGCCGTGACAAAGCCGGTGGTGGTGACAATTGACAGCGTTTGGAAAGCCGCTATCCGCACCGTGGAATAGAACGACTCGAGTTCTCCGGCCTGCGTCTCGTAATGATCCGTGAACTGCTCGGCCGTCATCGGGGTGCTGCGATAACTCTCCAGAGCCGTCTCTTTGGGAGAGAGACCGCCAAAGTACAACACGGCCGTGGACACTGCTATCGTGACGACAATCACTGCGGTGTAGAATCGAAACTCTCGATCACGGAACATGAAACGCAGATCGCCGCGTAACGCCCGGAAATGCAGCAGGAAATTGATCCCTGCGAAATACATGAAGATCGTGATAATCCATTCGATATAGTCTGAGTGGTAGGCTGCTATCGAGGCATTTTGGGTGGAGAAACCGCCGGTAGCCATGGTCGCAAAGGCATGGCACACGGAATCGAATATATCCATCCCTCCCAGCCAGAGCAGCCCTGTCTCAGCCGCCGTCAACAGTACGTACACACCCCAGAGGACAGAGGTCGTCTGTGCCAGTCGGGGAGCCAGTCTGTCGGTGCTGGGGCCGGGGACCTCGCTACGGAACATTGAATAGGCCGTGACGCCCATCGAGGGGAATACCGCTATTGCCAGTGTGATAATTCCCATGCCGCCGAGCCAGTGGGAGAGTGCCCTGAGGAACAACAGTGATCGTGGAATGGCTTCGATGTCAGTCAAAATCGTCGCGCCCGTGGTAGTGTAGCCGGACATCAACTCGAAATACGCATCGGTGAAACTCGAAATCAGTGAACCGAAATCACTGCCGCCCTCAGCCATGAGATAAAAACACAACGGCAGGGCGCTGAAAAAGGTCAGACTGATCCAACCGATCGTAACAATAGCGAACCCCTCTCGCGGACCCTGCAACTGGCGACCTTCTTTGAGTTTCCGGGAGAGAATAGTGCCGAGCACGATGCAGAGCAGGGACGAGAAGATAAAACCAAACACGTCCGGCTCGATGAAAATCTCGTTCAATGGCCAACGTCGGTAATCGTAGATTGCCAGGGCAAGCGGGACAAGTAGCAGCATTCCCAGCACCTGCATCAGTTTGCCAACCGCGTAACCAACCGCCGATTTATGCATCGTCTATCTCCGACTCAGGAATCGTCTCGGCTTGAAGAGTCTGGCGACTGCCTCGATGTTCTTCGTGTGCGTGATCACAATCAAGTGGTCGCCGGCTTCTACAACGGTCTCGCCGTCGGGAAGGATCATCCGGTTCTGGCGGACAATCACACCAACGATCGAGCCTCTTTTGAGCTTCTTGGCAACGCTCCTGATTTTCAACCCGGCGATATCGCTGTTTGCCTCTACATCGAACCGAACAACCTCAATGTCGATATTGGACAATTGAACGGCAGCCCCGATTTGTCCTATGGAAATCTTTTCGAGGATCTCACGAGCGGCGGTCAAGCGAGGGTTGATCACGTGATCCAGCCCGATTGATCTAAACAGGCGGTCATGCTGCGAGTCCGGTGAAATCGCGATCACCTCGTGGGCCCCTTCCGCCTTGGCAAGCAGGGCCGAGAGCATGTTATAGTCCGCTTCGCCTGAAACGGCGATGAAATATGACGCGGTGTCGATATTGAGATCGCGTAGCAGGTCGGCGTCGGTGCAGTCGCCATGGATGACTTCGATATTTTCGAACATGCCGGCTATCTTGTTTGCCTGTTCGAGATGTCGGTTGACGATAACGACCTTGTTCTCGCTATCCTGCATGGCTCGGGACATTTCCATCAACGCGTAAGAATCGCCCGTAATGACGATCTTGCGGCTCTTTTTCTTCTCCTGTCCGACCAGTTTCAGGAAGCCATCGAGTGACTGACGAGGGAAAAGCGTGTAAACGATGTCGCCTGCCTTGATCACCGTATTGCCGTCAGGTATCATCCCTTTGCCGGCGCGTATGATCGCGGCAAACAACAACACTACCGAATCGGTCTGCTCTCGAATCTCCTTGGGTGTCTTGCCGCAGAGTCCCATGTCCGGGCGAATACTGTACCCGCGAAGCAGCACCTGGCCGTCCTCAAAATTGGCCGATTCCACCGCGTGGGGAGTGGTGATGAACTGACGGATATGGTCCACCATGACTTTCTCAGGATGGATGACGTCAGTTACGCCCGCTCGTTCAATATCAAAAAACGGGTTCTGTGTGCGATACTCACGACTCCGAAGACGTGCGATCCGCTGCGAAACACCCTGTTGTTGCGCGATCGAGCAGACGACCATGTTCAGCTCGTCGTTCGGCGTGACGGCGATCACGAGATCGGAGCCTGCGAGACCCGCCTCTTTGAGCAGACGGGGAGAGGAGCCGGATCCGGTGAGAATCTGCATGTCGTGCTTTTCGGCCAGGGTCTGACAGAGCTTGGAATCCCTTTCGATCATGGCCAGGTTATGACCGTCTGCCAGAAGATGTTCGGCCAGGGAGGACCCGACAACACCGCCGCCAACAACAACTATTCGCATGTGTGCACCACTCGTAAATCAGTCGAATATCCAGTTCAGTGAGCTGTCTTATACAGACCGGCCCGTAGGCAAAGCTATCTTAACGATTACAGAGAAGCAATGCTTTTATTCAGGGGGGGGATGCATGCCGTGGACAAAATAACCGGCGGGCGCAGTCAGCACCCACCGGCTAGAAAAATCAATCCATCAAGACTACGTCTTATATCCCGTAAATCTCGCCGTACTTCTTGTTCATGTAATCCATCAGCGGCTTGTGGGACAACGTCTGCCCGGTCACCTTCTCGCCGAGCACCTTCGCGCGGTAACGACGGCCGTGCTTGTGGATGTTCTCGCGCAGCCACTCACGTAACGTCGCCAAATCACCGGTCGCAATCTTGCCCGACAGATCGTCGATATCCTCGGTCGCCTTCGCAAAGAACTGCGCCGAGTACAGGTTACCGAGGGCGTATGTCGGGAAATATCCCAGCAGGCCCGCCGACCAATGGACGTCCTGAAGACAACCGTTGGACACGTTATCAACCTCGATGCCGAAATACTCTTTGAACCGCTTGTTCCATTCACCCTCAACGTCAGCCGGCTTCAGGTTGCCCTTGACCAGATCGCGCTCCAGCTCGAACCGAAGCATGATATGCAGGTTGTAGGTGGCCTCGTCGGCCTCGACACGGATGAACGACGGTTCAACGTTGTTAATCGCGCCGTAGAAATCGTCGAGTTTGACATCCTGCAGAGACTCACGGAAAATCCGCTGCGCCTGCGGGAAGAAGTACTGCCAGAATTCCTTGGAGCGGCCGACCTGGTTTTCCCACATGCGGGACTGGGATTCATGGATACCCAGCGAGGTTGATTCACCCATCGGCATACCGAAATGCTTCTCTTTTTCGATACCCATCTCGTAGAGCGCGTGCCCGGCCTCGTGCATGATGCCGAACAGGGCGTCATTCAAACGATGCGGGTTGTAACGCGTGGTGATACGGGTGTCGCCCGGGCCGAACCCGGAGCAGAACGGGTGATCGGTGACGTCAAGACGACCAGCCTTGAAATCGAACCCCTGCGCCGCGGCAACCATCTCGCCGAAAATCTTCTGCTTGTCGGTTCTGTAGACGCGTTCGACAATCGATTTGTCCGGCTTTTTCGGAGCATCCTTGATCTTGCCGAGGAGTTCGACGAGGTCTTTGCGAAGGTCCGTAAACACGGCCGCCACTTCTTCGGTGGTTGCGCCCGGCTCGTAGTTGTCGAGCAGGGCGTTGTAGGGTTCACCCTCGTAGCCGTAGCATTCGGCGGACTTGATCGTCAGGGCAACGACTTTCTCGAGCCAGGGCTGGAACGCCTTGAAGTCTTTGTTGCGACGAGCCTCGACCCACTTGCTCTGGGCCAGCGAGGTCGTTTTGGCGATTTCCTCGACGAGTTCCTTCGGCAGCTTGGTTTCTTTGTCGTAGTCGTGACGAAGCTCGCGGATATTGGCCGCTTCGGGGGAGTCCTCGACTTTGACGATATCGGAACCTTCGACTTCTGAGATCAAGTCACCGATTTTGGGGTCGGTGAATTTCTCATGGATCATACCGGCGAGAAGTTCCTGCTGTTCGGCGCGAAGCTGGGCGCCTTTGGGGGGCATGTAGGTGCGTTCTTCCCAGCCGATCACGCCGCCGATGGACCCGAGCAGGGCGATTTCTTTCCCGCGTTTGGCTAGTTCATTGTAGGCATCTTGTGCTGACATACAGTCTCCTTTATCAAAGGCTGGAGTGCGTCGCATCTGGCGGCTCTGGCTTTCCCAGTCTTAACCGCTGCGTCGCCCCATTGCCCGAAATTACGAGTTTGACGGTACAAGTTTGCTTGTACGTGATGTTTGGCCTTCGGGTTTCGTCCCGAGTGCCAGAGAACCTGCAAGATATGTTGTGGGGAGGCGGTTGGCAAGTGGGAGGGGAGGGGGTGAAAGAATCGACTGACCGGACGATTATAGATTGATGTCTGCCGCCTCAAGAGTTATCATTGGATGAGCGGAGCTTAACCATTTCTATACAATTGTTTAGGAGATAAACGCATGTCCGCCAAAAAGGCCACCGGAGCTTCGGATGCAAAGGCTTCGACGCGACCTTCAACGTTGACCATCCCGCGTCCAGAGGCGGAGTCCAAGCTGATCAATCAGATTAGTATAGGACAAGCCCTAGTTGGTCGAGAGATCAATACAAAGGAGCAAATGGACGCATTGGAACGAGATGCGGCAACATGGTCTGAGTACAACGGTGAGCTGCTGAGGAAGATATTCACGGGCTCCGAATACTTCGATGATTACAACAAGTACATCAACGTAATCCCCGAGGTTTCCAGAAAGCCTTTGGACGCGGTAGAATTCTGCAGGGACCGAGTTCGGGAGAATGTGAGGCGGTTGGAGTCTATTCATCAGCGACTCGGCCTCATGGACGAGTTTGCGTCGCAGCCAACCGATGATTCCGGTCCGCAGTCGGATTCGGCCCGGTCTAATGCAGTGTTCATCGTTCATGGTGCCAACGAATTGCATAAGACTGAAGTCGCCAGATTCCTTGAGAGGCTTGGGCTACGCCCTGTGATACTCCACGAGCAACAGAACCAAGGGAGAACGCTGATCGAGAAGTTTGAGCAAGAGGCGGCTGTCGGCTACGCAATTGTCATACTCTCAGCCGACGATGTCGGTGGTAGAAAAGGGACGGAGCACAGTAAGCTGGAGTCCCGAGCGCGACAGAATGTCATTTTCGAGCTGGGTTTTTTCTACGGGCGGATCGGTCGCAACAAGACATGTGTCTTGCGCGAGCCAGATGTTGAGTTGCCCTCTGACTTGCAGGGCCAAGTTTGGGTAACCATAATGGATGGCAACAGATCATGGGAGCGGAAGGTTGCCTTGAGGGCTGTTTCTACGAACTCAAGGCTGCCGGATATGACGTAGATATGAATAGGCTTGCGGACTAACTGTCTCGCGGCAGGTGTGGAACACAGCGGCTCTGTGAAAGTCACATTCTCCCAAACCCCTTGCCCCGATAATCCCCAACCCCTATATTCGCCACACGGTCAATCAAGCGCGATTTCAGGTTAAGCAAGGTTCAACCAATCAAGTCAGGCTGAGCCTGTCGAAGTCTGCGTTGCTTGATTGGCTCTTGAACAAGGTGCACACTTCGACAGGCTCAGCATGACTTATTTGTAGCGGTGCACACTTCGACAGGCTCAGCATGACTTATTTGTAGCGGTGCACACTTCGACAGGCTCAGCATGACTTATTTGTAGCGGTGCACACTTCGACAGGCTCAGCATGACTTATTTGTAGCGGTGCACACTTCGACAGGCTCAGCATGACTTATTTGTAGCGGTGCACACTTCGACAGGCTCAGCATGACTTATTTGTAGCGGTGCACACTTCGACAGGCTCAGCATGACTTATTTGTAGCGGTGCACACTTCGACAGGCTCAGCATGACTTATTTGTAGGCGGTGCACACTTCGACAGGCTCAGCATGACTCATTTGTAGGCGGTGCACACTTCGACAAGAGGCTGGAGCGTAATAGGTGAGGCTGGGGCAGACGGGACACACGGTGTCGCTGGCGTCTGCCGCCCACAAAGTGTGACTCATTATAGGATTGAGAACTATGGCGCGTGAAGAAATAACCCCCGAAATCGATGCTGTCCTCAATAAAGAATTCCAGATTCTCGACCATGGGTTCGTAAGACTGGTCGATTTTATGGGGTCCGACGCCGCTATAGTCCAGGCTGCCCGCGTCTCCTACGGCGCCGGCACCACCAAGAAATCCCGCGACCGTGAGCTTATTCGCTACCTGCTCGGGCATGCGCACACCTCCCCGTTTGAGATGGTCGAATTCAAGTTCCACGTCAAGCTGCCCATATTCGTTGCCCGCCAATGGATTAGGCACCGCACGGCCAACGTCAACGAGTACTCCGGGCGTTACTCCGTCATGAAAGACGAGTTCTACGTCCCCCGTGCCGAGGATATTCGGTTCCAATCCGAGGTCAACATGCAGGGGCGTTCGGATGAAAACGTCCCGGAAGACCTCCAGCAGGAATTCCTCGAATATCTGGCGTCGTCACAGAAGGATGTTTTTGCCAACTACAAGAAATTCATCGATACCGGTCTCGCTCGCGAGTTGTCACGGATTAGTCTGCCATTGTCGCTCTACACCGAGTGGTACTGGAAGATCGACCTGCACAATCTGCTGCATTTCCTTCGATTGCGCATGGACTCACACGCCCAGATGGAGATTCGTCTGTACGCCGAGAAGATGGCGGAGATTGTCGCTGCGATCTGTCCGATGACGATGGAGGCGTTCGATGACTACATCGTGGGCGGTGCGAGATTCTCGAAAGCCGAACTCCGTGTCTTGAAGTCCGCTCTCGACGGCTTCTCCCCCGACGACGAATCGATGAAACAGGCCGGCCTCTCCAAGGTCGAGCGGCATGAGTTTTTGGAGAAGTTGAAGAGGATCGGGGAGTTGTAACCCACCCGACGTTCCGCCACAAGTGGCTCCGCCATGAATGGCTCCGCCATGAATGACTCCACCATGAATGGCTCCGCCATTAATGGCTTCACTCTGGGCGGAGTACCGAAGACAACCCGACGGTTATTCCCTCATTTCAACAACAGCATCTTCTTGGCTTCGCTGCCGTAATCAGTCTCGAGACGATACAGGTACACTCCGCTGGCGGCCTCGGAGCCGTCCCAGGAAAAAGAGTGCAGTCCGGCGCGCAGATACTCGTCGGCGAGAGTCGCGACTTTGCTACCCAGCAGGTCATAGACTTCGAGTTTCACGCTACTCGCTTTCGGCAGATCAAACCGGATATTCGTCACCGGGTTGAACGGGTTCGGGTAGTTCTGCTTGAGACGGAAGCTCTGCGGTAATGACGGATCGGTCGGGTCATCAACGTCAAGCGGCATACTCCAGCCATCGACAGTCGCCAGCAGCCACCAGAACGCTTTGGCCTTCTGATAGCAGTTGAAACAATGTGAATGAGCACAACTGACGCAGGTCTCGCAGGAGTGTGCGGTGCACCAATCACTGCACCAGCCGCAGGCGTCGGACTCGTTTGGGTAGTAGGCACCGTTAGGGTCGTAGCTTTCGATATCGGCGAAGTCGAACAGTATCTTGTTGTTATCGTCGCACCAGGTACGAATCTGATTGTTACGCTGGTAGAGATTGCCCGTCGGACCGGTGCCGTCGAGATGACCGGTCATGTAAATGAAGGTGATGGTCGGGTAGTCCATCTCGAGGCCGTGCATGGCATTGAGATAGATGTTGATGCCGGCTTCAGTGTTGTCCGAAACACCGGCGCACCAGGACCACATGACGTAGTTGCAGGTCGGGTTTGCATTCAGATACGCACGGGTTAGCGGTACCCAGGCAGTGTCACCGTTGTGCCCGAGGTCTGTGGATACTTCCTGAAAATACGGCTGTACGTAGCGGGCGTTTTCCGCCTCGACTATATCGAGACCACTCATGATCTGTGACCCGTGGGAGGTGTGGCCGTAGTAGAATCTAAAATTGTCGGCAATCTTCTGAAGTGTGGAATCCGGGATCTGGTCAAAATTCTGTATGACCGAGTGATCGGCCGTGATTCCTGCAGCGAGGCTGTCGGATGAAGCATTCCCGGCCATGAACAGCACCGCAAGAGCCAGACATAGATATCTCGTAATTCGTTCAGGCATAACACCTCCGGCTGCAAAAATTGTCATCTTATCAAAACCGATATGACCTGAGAGCAACGGTATTGCCACTTCTCACTATATAGTGTCGTCACGGTTATACGCGCAAGTTAGAAAAAAATGAGGCTGGTCAGATTTAGTCATTTCTGCGCAGAATTTTGGCAAAACCTTTGACCCTGTATCCGTGTTTAAGTTGACAACCTATTTGCACCGAAACACATTCTGCTGACAGATGCAGTCTGAAACACGAGGGAGAGGCTATGAAGACGCATATCGGAGATACGGCCGGAAGAATCTGGGACACGCTGAAGCATGAGGAACGGATCGGCGTATCGAAACTCCCGAAACTGCTTAAGGAGCGGGAAGTAATCGTCTACCAGGCATTGGGTTGGCTGGCCCGCGAAAACAAGATCGACTACGCAGTCAAGGGGAAGCAGACGTTTGTCTCGCTGTCCAACGGCCAGCAATAGCCGGGTTCGTTCTTAACTCGTGAGGTTGGGGCAGGTTATCATCTGCCGCCCACAAGATGAAAACGGCGAGCACTTGCAAGTGCCCGCCGTTTGCAGTGTTTGAGCTGATTCAATAGTAGGTCAAAATCCCTGTGGTTTTGACATCAGAGTCGAAACCGCAGGGCAACGGGGTTGCGTTGGTTTCGACCTACGTCCTGTCGAGCAGACTAATGCGCGGCAGTCTGCCGCTTCTTGGCGTCGGCTGCGATTTCGGCTACCGCGCTGATCGCTGTGTCGACATGTTCCTCCGTGTTGAACGGTCCGATCGCGAATCGAACACCACCGTGAATCTTCATCGTGCCGATCTGCTGGTGTACCAGCGGGGCGCAATGCAGGCCGGTACGGGTGGCGATATTGTGATCCACGTCGAGCATGATACCGACATCGCCGGCCTCAAGTCCTTCGATGTTCATCGTCACAGTAGAGAGATGATCTTTCATACTGTTGCAGCAATAGGTGATGACGCCCTCGGTTTGTTTGAACGCGTCGACCAGTTTGTTGGCCAGTTTCATCTCTTGAGCGTGGATAGCCTCGACACCACCCTGTTCTTTGATCCACTCCTGGCCTGCCCAGAGCGAGGCGATGCCGACCATATTAGGTGTGCCGTATTCCATGCGGTACGGATACTCGTCCAGATGATACGGGAAGGCCGACCGTACGCCGGTGCCGCCGGAGCGGGTATGACGCAGGACGACATCTTTGCGGACGCAGATACCGCCGATGCCGGTTGAACCCATGAGCGACTTGTGACCAGTGAAAGCCAGCATGTCGACATTCATCTCGGTCATGTTGATCGGTACCATGCCTCCTGTCTGAGAGGCATCAATGGCGAACAGAATATCTTTCTCTTTGCAGAGGCGACCGATCTCTCGGACAGGCTGGACCGTTCCCAGTACGTTGGAACCGTGGTTGACGATCACCAGTTTGGTGTTGGTTTTGATCGCCTTTGCAATATCATCCGGATCTATGAAACCCTGGTCGTTGAACGGGAGGAACGTAGCTTCGACTCCACCGTCGCGGACCAGATGATTGATCGGTCGAATGACCGAATTATGTTCGAGATTGGTGGTTACGACATGATCGCCTTCAGCGAGCGTCCCCTGGAGGAGCAGGTTGAGAGCGTCGGTAGCGTTATAGCCGAAACATAGTCTTTCCGGTGTAACTTCGTCGCCGCCGAAGAACCGCGTCATTTTGAGGCGAAGGTCTTCAAGGATATTGCCAGCCTCGATAGCGGCATCGAATCCGCTCCGTCCGGGGTTGACGCCACAGTCGCGGTAGAACTTCACCATGAAATCATAGACCTTATCCGGCTTGGGCCAGGAGGTCGCGGCATTATCGAGGTATATCAGGTTTTCCACAGAGGACTCCGTTTGTCAATCGCAATACTGTTTCCCAAGTGAAAATATGACGGATCGGTCTGTTAGGCAACCCCAAATCGCTCGCAGGACTGCAACTTGCAGTCTCGCCCAGATCGGCTCTCGAACGTGTTTATGTGTACCCTTTGGTGCTGTTTTTCCCGGATGTCTGTAATGTATTATGCGGGCGATCTTTGCGGGATTCGTCGATATTTCGATGGGAAGGAAGATGTGGTGTGTCAGGACAATCAGATGAATGGATGTTGTGTAACGAGTTGAGAGCGGGCGTCAACCTGTCGATTGCCGCCCGCCTACTCTGAGGTCACGAATGCGTTTCTGTCAGAGGCCGTTATCGGTTTTGATATTCGACCTTAAACTGCCGAACCATTTCCTGCATGTCTTCGGCCTGTCGATTCAACTCTTCGGCGGCTTTTGCAGATTGCTCGGCGCCGGTGGCAGTCTCACGAGTGATCGCTGAGACCTGTTCGACGTTTTTCGAAATCTGTTCCGCTGCTGCCGACTGTTCGTCCGTGGCCACGGCAATCTGCCGAATCATGTCCATCACCTGCTGGGACACCTGGACAATCTCATTGAGGCTCATGCCGGCTTTGTCCGCCAGTTCACGACCGTTGTCAACTTCAGACGTACCCGTTTCCATGGCCTCCACAGCCTCTTGGGTTTCTGTCTGGATGCCTTTGATCATTTCCGTTATCTCACGAGTTGCACTTCCCGTGCGTTCGGCGAGTTTGCGGACTTCGTCGGCAACAACAGCAAAACCGCGCCCCTGTTCTCCAGCCCGAGCAGCTTCGATCGCGGCGTTGAGGGCCAGCAGGTTGGTCTGATCGGCGATGTCGTCGATGACGCTGACGATTTCTCCAATCTGGTCAGCGGATGTCGCCAGCTTGCTGATTGAATCAGCCGATCGGCGTACGACCGTCGAGATACGTTGCATCCCTTGAATTGTTTCTGCGACTACCTTCCCTCCCTCGACAGCGTTGCCCGCCGCGGAGTTGGAGGCATCGGTTGCGTCGCCCGCGTTTCTCGATGACTCGACAATCGTTGCCGCCATTTCTTCGATCGCGGCTGATATCTGGGACATTTGCTGGGTCTGCTCGTTTGCGCCCCGTGACATCTCGTCCGAGGAGGAGGATATCTCGCCGGCAGCAGATACTAATTGCCCCGCATTATCGGTGAGTTGGCGTACCATTCCGGTGAGATTAGTGGTCATGGTTTTGAAAGCGATGCCAAGCACGTCGCGATCCGACCTCGGTTCAACGACTATCGTCAGATCACGCTCGGCTATTCGTCCGGCGGCCTGCGACATGTCCTTGAAGTAGACCGCCAGATCCCTGAATGCGGCCCCAAGTTCACCGAGTTCATCATTTCCGCGAATGTCGATCTCCTGATCGGCATCACCGGCGGCCATTCCCTTTGCCACGGCTGCACCACGGGTGATGCGGCTGGCGATTCTTCGGGCGATAAAGTAATTGATTCCAAGAACCACAAGAACGCCGATCACACCGATCAGCAATACCACGACCAAAGCCTCGTTCAACTTGGCCATGACTTCGCTCTCCTGGACGATCGTCAGAAAGACGGGTCCTGAGGAGGCACCCCTTTCGTCAGTTGTCAATGTCGGTGATGCCACCTTGTTCACACCGACCAATACAGTTTCGTCGGCGAGGTTCTTGGAAGTGACGGTATTGTCGACTGCCGCGCTTATCCAACCAGACACGACGTCATAGTCAGATTGGTTGAGACTGCCGGCTGCTTTGGACGCGTAAGAGGCCGGGCCTGTCACGCCATTGGGGTAGGCCAGCATCACTCTTGCTTCCGCGTAGCCCCGTTCGGCCAGAGCACTCATGCATTCCTGCGTGTGGGCGTCGATGATGGACCAGTCAGAGAACGCCAGCAATCCGCCGTTGGATTTACCGCTCAGATTGTGAGCCGGGTAGTAAAACAGGTAGCAATCGCTTTGGTCCAGCCCAAGGTCAGTAAGCGTTTTGCTCTTTGCATACACCGTCTGAGCCGTGTTTTTGTCAGTGACAAAGTTTACTTCCGGCAGACTCCGGCCGGGCAAGCTTGTGACAGCATCCGATAGCGGTGCCGCCCCTGCTGCCTCCAGGACGGTGCCTCGTTCATCGACAAGCACGACCAGCGAGAACCCCGTTGAGCTTCCCAGCCATCGGTCAAACTGCTGTCGAAGTTCTTCAGTCGTGTTGAACTCGATCGCCATACCAAAGACGTCGTCTTTTGTCCACTCACCGAAGACTCTGGACATGGCGGCAAAGCTTCGGTTAATTTCGTTGGCGGACTGTGCGCTAGTCATCTGAATCAGTTCCCGACTGCTGGATCTGAATTCGTTCTTGGAGAAGTTGTAGAAGTTTGCAATGACTCCCACAATGACTAGCAGACTGACGCCCCCCGCCGCCAGAATCTGATTCCTTATATTCCACTTGAGCATGTGTTTCCCTTTGATTGAGCCCGATTTGTTTCGGACTTCTGTCGCGAATAGTCGAATACTCTTGAGCGGACCGGCAACGTAGCACCGATCCGCTCAACACAGTAACTATTCGCTGGCCATTGCCTTCAGCGGCTCCAATTCCGCAGCCAACCCGGCCTGCGTTCTGACGGCCTGCCACTCGGCCTTCGTGACAGCGGCCTGATCACCGGTAACACTGTTGATGATTTCAAAGAAGTCCAACTTGTACTTGTCTTTCATCACCTCAGCCTGCGGCTTGCACTTGACCGCAAACACAGTCTGTACCGACTGATGGTCCCATTCCCGCCAGGTCTGAGAATCCTTCAGAAGCGTGTACGTGTGGCCTTCCAGAGCCTTGATAACGTCAGCAGACGCGACACTTCCGGCACGTTCGACGGCGTCCTTGTACTCGTACACAATAGTGTAAGCAGAGGCCCCCGATGTGCTCGGATACCGGTTGTATTTGGCCGCATAGTCTTCAACGAACTTCTGACCGCGAGTGTAATTGTACTTGTACGGTACCTGCCAGCACCACGGCAGCGACCCCACGACGCCTTCCATGACTTTCGGGCCGCCACCCTCGGCCATCCCGAGAGTGAGGTTCGGCACCACGATCTGTGTGCTTGTTTTCAGACCCATGGTGGTCGCCTGACGGACGGCATTGACCATGTCGTTTCCAAAGAGAACCAGAACCAGCACGTCCGGCTTCACCATGTTGGCAAGGGCCAACTGCTTGCTGAAGTCTTTGGTGCCGAGAGGAGTGAGGATACCCTTGTGTGCCTCGACATCCTCGGTTCCGGATAGCTTGCGGACGGAGGCTTCCGTTGTCCAGCCCCAGGTATAGTCTGCCGTGATATACATATACTTTTTATTCGGGAAATTCGCTTTGAGGTAGTCGGCCAGAGCTTTGGCGCCCATCCAGGCATCATAGCATTCGCGGAATGTGTGGCGATGTGCTTTCGTGCCTGTGGTTGCGGTGGAATAGGTCAACGTTCCAAAGAACGGTATGCCACTCTGCTGGCAAACGTCGCCGACAGCACAGGCCACGCCGCTGGAGGAACCGCCAAAGATCATCTTGACGTCTTGCTGGTCTATCAGATTGTGGGCGTTTGCCGTGGAGATATCGGCGTTGGACTTTGAGTCCGTCCACACCAGTTCAACCTGCTTGCCAAGAATGCCGCCGGCGGCATTGATTTCCTCCACGGCCATTGTGGCCGCGCGATATTGATCCAATCCCTGAACCATGTACGGTCCCGTCTTGGGGTAATTCAGTCCGAGCTTAATTGTCTCACTGCACAGTACGGGCGATGCCGTCATAGCCGCTAAGGCCAGTATTAGAAACAAGTGAATAGCGCGTTTCATCGCGATTCCTCCTTGCGATTTGAAATTTCTTTTTTGTCCGATTGTCAGCATTTTGAGTGAGCGTCTAGAAGTTCATTATGAACGAAGACTCGACACGGGTCGCTTTCGACGTGGCCGCGTCTTTGTACTTCGTCTCCCACTGTGTCACTTCCAGTCCGATAGTCACTCGCTGGACGAGATTGTATTTGATGTTCCCGAAGATCGCCTGGTTGCGCGATCGGTTCCCGCTGCTCAGATCCGCGTCGTCCGGATCATCCATGCTGCCGCCGACCGTGAGCTTGACCTTTGAGTGAGGCTTCACCCAGGCCGAGGTCCATCCACCCTTGGATGCCAGACCATCGATGCGGTTTGTATTGAGGATGCTGCCGAAGTAGGAGCCGAGGTTTGATCCCATCCATGCTTCGCCGGAGAAACCCATGCCGTTGGCGAAACTGACTGCCAGGTGACCGACAGTTGCCCATGACTCGTACGTCTGCGAATTGCCGAGACTGGTCTCTGATTTCAGACGGCCGTACAGTCCGGAAACACCGGCACGAACGGAAGCGCCAGAGCCGAATTTGTGCTTGACGTCGAGCAGTCCCTGCACCGACGGAATAGCGGCATCTGTGCCGTCATCGACGCCGTCCGAAGTTTCCCCGGTGGCGAGGGTGAAGGTGGGCGTAAGGTCGTTGCCGATTGTGCGGAAAACACCGCCGGCCCACGTCATACTGGTTGAATTGGAGGGATTCATGGTGTAGAACAAGCTCACCTGCGGACGTCGATACTGAATGTTACCTGCTCCCCAGAGGACCGGGTAGTTCAGTGTCGACGGGTTCAGCGGAGCGATCAAATCCCAACTCTGTCCCGCGAGCAGTTTGAGGTTGCCGGACTGCACCGTGAAGTATGCATGTCTGAGCAACAGGAGCGCCTTGTTCTCGGTGCCACCGCCACCGTACATGTCGAATTCGATTTTCCCGCCGACCTTCGTATCGGAATCGCCTGACTCTTTGGCCGCGAATCCGAATCGGGATGACTTGTGGGTCATGTTGAACTGCGGCGCGTTTTGTGCCTGAGTTCCCGGCAGGACCCACATGGCGAAATTGCCGTGGCTGGTCGGATTTTGATCGTACGACGCGTCAAGCTTGACGTAGCCGTACCAGTTAATCTCCATGCTTGGCTTGTCTCCTGCTATCACCGATGAAACGATGACAAGCAGCCCCAACATGATGATTCCCAAATAGTGCCTGGATGACATGGTCTTCCTCCTTGTCTCCTTGGTTGTGCATCATTAGTGTTGATACAAATGTACTAGTCTGTTTGGGTCACGATAGGACCTGTTCGCTCGCGGTACGATGTCTGTATTGTAGGATGCCCGGATGAACACGTTCTTAACCGAGTGTGCTCCAGCCCTATGCCAACTCTTGTCGGCGCATATGGTAAAGACGAGAGGGTTGGTGGCGAGCTATACTGTCAATTCTGAGCACAGGTATCTCGATTGGAAGAAAGTCGTTCAAAACTTGAACACTTCTGAACGGTGTTCAGGTATCAGAAGGGGCCGACTGGCCCAAGAAGAGGTGGCGCGCGGATAAGATCGGAAGAATCCGCGCGCCGTACGAGACAATGGGGATTTTTATGCCGGTGCCTGTTCGCGGGCGGGAGGCAATCTGTCGATCACCCGCCCGCCGTGCAATGGGAGAACAAGCACTTTTCTGTC
Source organism: uncultured candidate division Zixibacteria bacterium (assembly GCA_963664195.1). Classification (GTDB taxonomy): domain Bacteria; phylum Zixibacteria; class MSB-5A5; order GN15; family FEB-12. The sequence goes on along the minus strand of OY760907.1, from coordinate 744,079 downwards.
TAATTCAGTCCTGCGCCCTAGTGCACGATCTTGAACTGCTTCACCATTTCCTGCATGCCTTCGGCCTGACGATTCAGTTCCTCGGCTGCGGTGGCAGACTGTTCGGCACCTGTGGCGGTTTCACGAGTAATCGCTGTAACCTGTTCGACATTCTTCGAAATCTGCTCGGCGGCCGCGGACTGTTCCTCGGCAGCGGTAGCAATCTGGCGAATCATATCCATAACTCTCTGCGAGACGGAGACGATTTCGCTCAGGCTGGTACCGGCTTTGTCAGCCAGATCACGCCCGTTATCGACCTCGGCGGTACCGGCTTCCATTGATTGGACGGCCTCGTGAGTCTCGTCCTGGATGCCCTTAATCATGTCAGTGATCTCGCCGGTGGCCTTGCCGGTACGTTCCGCAAGCTTGCGGACTTCATCGGCGACTACTGCAAAGCCGCGTCCCTGCTCACCTGCCCGGGCGGCCTCAATGGCAGCGTTCAGAGCTAGCAGGTTGGTCTGATCGGCGATGTCGTCGATGACGCTCACGATTTCGCCGATCTGATCGGCGGAATTGGCCAGTTTAGCGATGGAGTCGGCCGATTCACGCACGGTAGCTGCGATGCGCTGCATGCCCTGAATTGTCTCGGCGACGATCTCACCGCCCTCGGTGGCGGTTGATGCGGCCGTATTAGACGCGTCGGTAGCGTCGCCTGCGTTTCTGGAAGACTCAACAATAGTGGCTGTCATCTCTTCGACAGCAGTCGAAATCTGGGACATCTGCCCGGTTTGATCGTTCGCACCGCGCGACATCTGCTCAGAAGAGGAGGCGATTTCGCTTGCGGCCGACACCAGTTGTCCCGCATTGTCGGTGAGCTGACGAATCATACCTGTCAGGTTGGCGGTCATGGTCTTGAACGAATTGCCAAGCACGTCTTTTTCGGATTTGACCTCGACCTGTATTGTGAGATCGTTGGCCGCAATGCTTTCGGCTGCTGCTGCAAGATTTCTCATGTAGCCGATAAGGTCCCGGAAAGCCGCGGCGAGGACGCCGATTTCGTCCTTGGAACTCAAATCAATGTCGTGTTCGATATCGCCGCTGGATATCTGTTTGGCGACGTACGCCATCCGGGAAACCGGATTGGATATGCCGCGGGCGATTATGAAGGCAATGAAAGCGCCCAGCAGAATGGCGCCGGTGACGAAACTCACGGCCATCGTTATAGCCGCACTTTCGGCGGATTTCATGTTTTCGGTCTGACGGGTGCCTATCTGGTCGAGTACCGAGACAAGTTCGCCGGCAGTGTTCGCAAGCATATTGGCCGTCTCAAACGATTGATCCGTCTTGGCTACCACAATCCCCAGGGACGAGGCGATACCGTTGGACGCGGTCACGATGGTTTGCAACTGAGCTTTTCCTTTTGCATCCTCCGTGGCCTCGTCGATTTTGCCTGCCTCGGCGACGATGTTGTCCATGAGTCCGTACATCTGTTCGACATACTTTTTGTCGCTGTAGATCAGGTAGTTGCGATAGGCAACTCGGAAATCGAGGTAGTTGGCAAGCATACTGCCTGCGGCATTGCTGCGGGTGACAGTAATAGCCAGGTCAGCGTGGCTGGACCCGTTGGCCACTTCGTCGGACAATTGTGTCTTCAACGCAGCGGTTAGTGCAAAGAACTCTGTCTGGGCGACATTGGCATCGGCCGTGATAGACCTCATTGCCTCAGAAGTTTCATTGGTGATCTGTACCCAGTTGCTCCACCCGTCCAGATAAGCCTGGTTGGTCCTCCGGGCGTTGCTCATCAGACTGAGATCATCGGAGTCGCTCAGTCGAGATTCGAGCTTGCCCATCAGGGCAAACATCTCGCCGCATTTGCCCTCGACAGCGTCGAACCGCTCCGGCTTCTTGTCCTGAGCGTAGGCGACGCGCTGGATACCCATATCCTTAGACCACTCTATCATCTGAGTGGCATCTTTGGCGTTTGCCACGGCGCCTGTCACCGAGTGCAGACCGTCATAACCGACATATCCCACGGCCGCGGCCAGAATCAACACGATTCCAAAACCCATATACAGCTTGTAAGCGATCTTGAGATTCTTCCAACTCATCCCACGCCTCCCTATCTATTGCAATGCATGTGTGTTCTTCGTTGAGTCGCAGGATTTCGGTCCGCGCCTGCGATGCTATCCACAGAGGTGGTCAACTCACTGGAGTCTTCTTCGGATGTTCTCTGTGGTACCGTTCGTTCGTTCGTCACTCTCAGCCCCTTTTGCTTCAACTATCAGCGGCAGGATCCGGCGATGTTCGGCTCCGAAGTCCTGGCTGTTGCCAATACCAGGATTGTCGACTTTGGAATTCATCTTCTGGACAATCGAAGAAGCACTACATGTCCACTATTCAGAGTAGTTGATCGGATAGCCCCCATAAGCGCCCCCGGATAGTTACATTCCCTGCAAGAAGGTGGTCAGATTGACCTTGTTGCTCTCCAGCCCGAGTTTGCGACGGATTCGCTGGCGCTGATTCATGACCGTATTCACCGAGGTGTTCAGCGTTGCTGCTATCTCTTTGCAGGACAGCCCGCTCTTGACCATATTGCATATCTGTAATTCGCGCGGCGAGAGTGTCCCAAACTTGGTCTCGAGAGAGCGAACAAACGGCGCCGTAATCTGGTTGAGACAATCGGTCAGCAAATCTATCTTGTTCCGATCAGAGTCTTGACAGGTCTCTCTGAGCGATAGCAGCAGGGGGGTTGCAATCCGGTCGACGTTGGATTGCGTTTCCTTCATGATGCGCTTCTTCTCTTCTTCTATTTGCGACAACATCTCCTTGAGCGCAGTGTTCTTGTCCTTCAAGGTCGCCCGTTCGCGCTCAAGTTCGGCGATGGCGAGGATCCTGTCTTCCTCTGCCCGTATGCGAGGCGTCATATCCCGCGTGGTTTCAATCGCCCCCACGATTTCACCCTTTTGATCATACAGGGGAGATGCTTTGACGCTGAGATGGCAACGATTATCGCCCGCCTGTGGAATCTTCACCTCGGTTAACAACGCGTTCCCGTCCCGTTCGATGCGAGAGTACAGTTTCTCGGTCTCTGGATGTGATGCGAGGACGAGATCGATCACAATCGGGCGCCGTTCGTTATAGAAGGGGAGGGCGTACACATAGTTGCCCTTGCCGAGGACTTCCTCCGCCCTCCAACCGCTGTGCTTCTCCATCGCGTGATTCCAGGCGATGACCTCTCCGGCGAGATTAATGGCGAAGGTCGGATCGGGAAGGAAGTCAACGATATCTGCGAAGCAGTGTTCTGACACGAGAGGGCTTCCCGGCGCAACCCTTTCGTTGGCGGCGCTGTCTTCCGCGGGAGACTTCGGATTCAACCGCGACTTTCCCGTTGCCGCACAGGTTGCCTGGCAGACGGAATTCCGCCGAGTCTCAGATGTCGATCTGCTGAACTTGAGCTGGCTGCCCCTGATCTTGCCCGTTTTTTCCATTTCCTAACCCCATTTGAATCGTCTCGCTGACATGTAGTGGTATCGGCAGGTCTGTGCGAAAACTGAACAGAAGCGGTTGGAGTTTTGTTTGGACGAGGGATCGGTTGATGCGCCGGGGATGGAACCCCGGCGCTCACCATATATAGACAGACATAGAGGGTATTTGGTGGCTGACCGGTGGGGTTCTACCCCTTGACGATCTTCCGGTATCGGTTGCGACGGTTTTCGAAGAGCTTGCCGCCCAATTCCTTTTGCCGCCATTCCTGATACTCGGAGAAATTCCCCTCGTACCAGCGGACTTTCCCCTGACCTTCGAACACCAGCAAATGGGTGCAGATACGATCCAGGAAGAATCGGTCGTGGCTAATCACCAGCACACAGCCGGAGAAGTCCATTACGGCTTCTTCGAGCATACGGAGAGTGTTGACATCGAGGTCGTTGGTTGGCTCATCCAACAGCAGGACGTTTCCCCCGACTTTCAGAATCTTGGCCAGATGACAGCGGTTTCGCTCGCCTCCGGATAGATCGGTTGCGGCTTTCTGTTGATCGGCGCCTTTGAAACCAAAGCGTGAGAGGTATTGACGGATCGGTACACTCTGAGTGCCTATCACGATTTCTGAGGCTCCGCCACCGATCTCGTCCAACAGGCTGACATCGTCCTGAAGTTCACGGCCCTGATCGACATACGCCATGCTCACCGTCTGGCCGATAGTGATCTTGCCGCTGTCGGAGGATTCCTCGCCGGTGAGCATCCGGAACATAGTGGTTTTCCCGGTACCGTTGGGACCCACCAGTCCGACCACAGCCGAACGGGGGACGATGAAATCCAGATCCTTGAACAACAGGTTGTCATCGAACGCCTTGCCGACCGCTTCAAACTCGATAACCTGGCTGCCGAGATCCGGACCCGGTGCGATTTGGATGACCGTGTTGTCTTTTCTGGCCGCCTTGGCGCTTCCTCTGGCCACGAGTTGTTCATATTCGCGAATTCTCTCCCGTGCCTTCTCGTTGCGGTCGCCGCGACTCATGCGAATCCAGGCCAATTCTCGTTCGAGAGCTTTGGCGCGCGGCGATTCTCTCTTTTCCTGAGTCGCCAGCTTGCCCAACTTCTGTTCCAGCCAGGAAGAGTAGTTGCCCTCCCACGGAACACCATGACCGTTGTCCAACTCCAGGATCCATTTGGTGATGTTGTCGAGGAAGTAGCGATCGTGCGTCACGATTATGACCGTGCCGGGGTATTCGCGAAGCTGTTCTTCCAGCCATTCAACCGTTTCCGGGTCGAGATGGTTGGTCGGCTCGTCGAGTAGCAGCAGATCCGGTTTCTCCAACAGGGCTTTGCAGAGGGCTACGCGACGGCGTTCGCCGCCGCTCAGAGTGCCGACAATCCGATCATCCTCCGGCAGACAGAGAGCGTTACCGGCAAGACTGATATGCTGATCCAGATTCCAGGCATCGATCGTGTCCAGTTTGTCCTGCAACTCGCCCATACGATCCATGGCAGCCTGCATTTCATCGTCCCCCATAGGTTCGGCCAGGCTGTCGGTGATCTTGTTGTATTCATCGAGCAAAGCCTTGGTCTCTCCGAAAGCTGACTCGACGGTTTCATGGACGGTCAGGGTGTCGTCGAGTTCCGGTTCCTGCAGGACGATTCCAGACTTGTAACCCGGCGTGATAACCGCTTCGCCCTGGAACTCTCTGTCCAGACCGGCCATGATTTTTAGGACGGTCGTTTTACCGGAACCGTTTTCGCCGACGATGCCGATCTTAGCGCCGGGGAAGAAACTCAGATTGATGTTCTTCAGCACCTGCTTGTGGCCGTAGGATTTGTTTACGCCCAACATGTGAAAGATGAATTTCTCTGCCACGGGATTCCTTCCTCTGGGTGTGGTCGCTGTTCAATGCGAGAAGTTTACTATGAGACGAGGCTCACTGCAAGCTCTATAACGAGCAGAAGGAAACAGAAAGCTAGGCTGTTGGCCGGTCAATCAATCTTGACCTTACGGCCGTAGAGGAAATCATCGGCCCAGGCCGAGACGGTGCGTGCAAACGAAGAGCGCCGGATGCCGGCGCGTACCAGATTGTGTACCAATGTGGGCGGATGGCTGTAGGGGCAGACCTTCATGCACAGGGCGCAGTCAGTGCCGACAATACGCCAATACCTGATGCATTGCTCGACGGTTGTCGGCCACTTTTCGACGCCGCGAACGTTTGTCTTCTCGTTCAGGGGAATAGCTCCGGACGGGCAGCGTAGTATTGCTCGTACTTGTCTGTTCCCGGCTGGTATTCCTCGCGGGCGAACATGACATCGCGCTCGTCGATCTTCTCAGTAATCTTGCCTATTTTGAGCGAACTGGTTTTTCCCAACGGGGAAAAGAAAAGCAAGGAGAAGATGGCTATCAAACTCACCGGCATCAGCAGAGCGGCGGACGATGCGGAAAACAGGATGAAGTATCCAGACCAGGCAACAGTGAATACAAGCAGCAGAAGTGATCCGAGCAGAGCGGCTCTTGATTTACGTTCGCGACAGCAACTCCAAACGAAGATCGCGGTCAACAGGAAGACAATCCCCCCGGTGCCGACATAGATAATTTCCAGCGCGCTCATGCAACTCCGTACCCTGGGGTGAGCGCTTAATGTAGCGCCAACTTCTGCTCTCGGCAAGGAGTTAGCCGAGGCAGTGCGCTGGTGTCAGGTCTTCTTCGGTTTGATACGGCAGGTGGCCAGACCACGTTTCTCGTAGTATTGCTGGTGGTAGTTTTCGGCCCGGTAGAATTTCGAAGCGGGAAGAACCTCTGTCACAATATGATTCCTGAATCGCTTTTCCGCTTCGAGTTTCTTTATTGACTCGTGGATCGTTTTCTCCTGCTGGGGATCGTGGAAGAACACCGCCGAGCGATATTGAGTACCTACATCCGGCCCCTGTCGATTCAGAGTGGTCGGATCATGTTTGCTCCAGAACAGGTCGAGGAGCTGCGCATAGCTCACCTTGGTCTGATCGAACTCTATCTCAACTGCCTCGGCGTGCCCGGTCTCCCCGGAACAGACGTCTTCGTATGTCGGATTGTCCAGCACTCCGCCGGTGTAACCGACAACTGTTGCACTGACTCCGTCGATTTTGCGGAACATGGCCTCGATCCCCCAGAAACATCCTGCGGCAAAGGTCGCTTTCGGCATCTGCTTGTCTCCTCTTCGTTGCTTGTAGCCGTGCAGTATCGGAGTTTCCACTGCTGCACCAAAAACTGTAACTATCAGGGCCGCCTCGCTGTTCCGGTGAACCGCTTGCCCGCCGACAGATTCTGGGGCGTACTGTGACGCATATCATTAGACGCAGATTCCTGCACAGTGGAACGTCATGTGCCAATGGTAATCCCTTGTGGTGCAATGACTAGAAGTTTGGTTGGTTTTGGCATGAGATGTGCAGGAAAGAGTCTGGACATGACCACGGTCGGTAACTAAGACAAAAAAACGCACTACGATATATGGGAGAGCGCATGAAAAGCAAAACACTGGTTTTCATTGGCCTGATGGGCTCACTGCTTATAGCAGGTCAGGTGCTGGCGTTGCCTGCTCTGTCAGCGAATGGCAACTCCTTCTTTCGCAACGTCGGTGACCCCGACTATGACAACATCACGATGAATTTCACCTCGTCTCAACAGACCTGGTCGTTGATCCACGAAAACGCCGGATGGGCCGGTCGCAACGCGGTTGGATTCTACACCGACCTGGAAGGCCGCAGCGACGAAACGATTGTGTTCAGCGGACCGGATCAGTCTCCGCTTCAGGCGACTACTCGGATTACTGCGGGGACCGACGTTGGATTGTGGTTGTCCCCAAACGGCAGCCCAAGTCACCTGTACTCCTGCGATGCTGCACCGTTTCAGCCGTTCATGGTGTACGATGTGAGCGATCTCAGGGGAGAAAACACTGAATTCAGTTTCACTAACGGAAATCAACGGTTCAGTTTCCACGGCGATTTTGACTATCTGGTGTATGTCGACGACGGCGGCGCGGGTCCGGACTATGACTACAACGACATGGTCTTTGGCGTCACCGCCAACCCGGTCCCGGAACCTGCCACCATGCTGCTCTTTGGGGTTGGTCTGGCGGGCGCGGGTTACCTGCGCAGACGGAAGAACAGAAAATAGTCTATCTTGACTGATGAAAACGGACAGTCTCTTCGGCTGTCCGTTTTTTTGTGCCGTTCGTTGACTTGTGCCCGCCAAGGATACCTCGCCAACCAACGCATTCTCCCTCTTGACAAACAGCCGCATTATCACGATACTCGTTCTGTGCATATGCACAAAATAACGTGAGGAATGATGGCTCGTCCGAGAAAACACCGCTGCTGCCGCCGCGATACAGCGGACTGCATCTACAAGCCACAGGGCGTGGCAATGGGGCTTATCGGCACCACTCTGCTGGGTGCGGATCAGTTCGAGGCGATGCGTTTGTGCGATGTCGACGATCTCGATCAGCAAACGGCCGGGGAGAGGATGGGAGTCTCTCGCGGGACTGTCCAGCGGTTGCTGAAGAGTGGTCGAAAGCGGGTGGTGGAAGCGATTCTCAGAGGCGACGCTATTGTCCTGAACCTGAAAGAAAGTGAGACATCAGATGCTGGTTTGCATACCGACTAACGGAGACAACGGCCGTGAGGACACCCTGTGCGGGCACTTTGGTTCCGCGCCGTTCTTCTCAGTCTATGATACTGAAAAGGACGAGTTCAACGTCATCAACAACGGCATGGGTGCGCACGAACACGGGGCCTGCAACCCGGTCGCGGCACTGATGGGCCACAAGGTTGACTGTGTGGTGTGTCGCGGGATGGGCCGACGGGCGATCGAGGTGCTCAATCACAACGGAATCAAGGTCTTCCTGGCAGCAAGCGAAAACATGGCCGAGGTTCTCGACGCGATCAAAGCCGGCACCTTGAAGGAAGCCGACCCGACCAGCGCCTGCCAGGGCCACGGTCACGGCGGCGGCGGATGTTCGCACCACGGTGGTGGCGGCATCCAGGGTCTGTAGGAATTGTGTCCTACGCGCGGCACTGCACACGCGTAGGATTCTCATCCGGATTGACCGAGGGGCAGACGAGGCCGTCTGCCGCCCACAAAACTCTAGGCCACCGGCCGGGCTGCTGCAAGTCATGGCACACGAGAAAGCATCTGAGAGTTCCAATATAGAAAACAGCCAACACAGAAGGACAGCATCCCCACAACGATTCCAAAGCTGGCCCACGCCCATCTTCGCCTAATCTTGGCTGGCAGCTTGTCGCATTCTTTGAAGTAATTGAGGTACTTGCCGTGTCGCCATAACAGCAGATAGTTCAGGACATAGCTGGTCGCAGCTATTGCCACACCATGGAGCTTGCCCAAGTGGAACTGAGGATTGATCTCTGCGATGTACAGAAGCACCAAACCTATGCCCACCAATCCAACAAGCCCGGCCAAGAGACCACCCGCCCAAATGGTATTGATCCCGGTATCAGGATTCTCGCAATTCTGTTGTGCCTCTTGGAGAATATCCCGCCCGCGTCTACTGAAGTAATTCTTGACGACCGGAAGTCTAAAGCCAAGCGCTACAGGGTGTACTTTCGTCGCCAGACGGTCCGCCTTATTGACACTCACCCACACGAAGTAGTGAACCATGTTCCAAACTCGCTCCATATCTATCCTCGATTCTTGCATACAGCGGCAATTCCGTGGGCGGCAGGCGCCCTCGTCTGCCCCTTTGCCAGCCGCATCGCCCCCCGGGTTTCTAGTGGTCGCTTGATTGCCACACATCCCTCCCGTATCACCGAGTGAATCTGGTTGAACTATAATCGCCTTCAAAATACACAATTGCAGGTGAATGTCAATCGGGAAACGAATCCGCCAGAGGTGGAACCCTGGTGGTCACAAGAGGGAGAATGCGGTTATCTCCCACCCGAGGCACGGGTTGGCCACCGGAGGTCCACATAGGGGAGAACGCGGCTGTCCCCCACCCGAGGCACGGGTTGGCCACCGGAGGTCCACAAAGGGGAGAACGCGGCTATCTCCCACCCGAGGCACGGGTTGGCCACCGGAGGTCCACATAGGGGAGAACGCGGTTGTCCCCCACCCGAGGCACGGGTTGGCCACCGAACGGACGGCAAGCTGCAAACTCGCATGTAATGGAAGACAAAATAAGCGGAGAGGTAGGGATTCGCCGAGTGGCGTTCTGGGCATGTCCATGCCGCGCATGGGAATACGCGCAATCGGCTGACATGTATAGGTTTAGTTATGTTCAGTTGCGTTCACTTCTTTCAACTTGCTTCAAGTTTCTTGCACTTGTTTGTTAGAAAATCGTTAGAAGGAGGCTGCATCTCAGGGCGAGCAACCCAGAGGAGGTCTTGGGAATGGATGACGATAACGGACAGTCACTCAGCAACCCCTGGGAGACAAGCAGGAAAGGATAGCCGAGCCGCTAACCACCAACTCATCAAGGTTGGGAAGAGAGAGCAAGAAGCAGAAGCTTCGTCTGCCTCCCGCTGGCTAATCTGTACTATCAGTTCATTTGAACACCGGGACGGACCGAATCCAGCGCAAACCTTTACCGCTCAGCCGAGCGTCGTCTGGTGAATCACTCTGTCGCAGTCGATTCCTCCGAAGTGATCTTTACGTAGTAGATTCCAAAGTCCGGGTGGATTTCCAGCTTGACCTTTCCGAATATCCTTTCTGTGGGAAGCTTACGTCTCCTACTCTTAGTCTCCCAAAAACGAGGGCGAAGACGATCATGTACATCACCAGCCACCATAGCATCGTCCAGATACAGGTGGGAGTATTGGCTTTCCACCCTGAAATCCCAGTTTCCGTGGTTTGTTATGACAGAATCACCGTCGACGCGAATGGTCTGCACGAAGCGCGAAATATGTACCATCCGGCCTGATCTGAAGCCGCTCCGTGCCGAATGAATAGCGTGCCTCGTACACTCCGATCAATTCGTCGGAATCCTTTACGTAGTCGCAGCCTGTCACGAGAACAGCCAAAACAAGTGCACCAGCCACCGCTACCAAAGAAGTCCTTGGCCTATTAGCTTTCATACATCCTTCCCGTTCTGAGGTGTTCTGTACCGTCTCCGACGGCCAAGTCCAAGATACATGATCCAAGAGCGACAGTCAAGGATGACGGAAATCCTGAGTTCACGACATCACTGTATCGGCTCTGTCCATGAAAACGTCTGGCTGAGGTCACCACAAAGTGGAATCATGCCGCCACGAGGCAGGGGACGCGGAATGAAATCGAAGTGGTATCCGGCGGACCAGAGTGAAGTGACGTTTGTGAATTCGAAGGTAACGGTACCATTCCCGTTGTTGGTTGCGGTGTACAGAAACCCACCCACCTGTGAACTTGTGTTCCAAAGAGGACGTAATGTCTCGAAAGCGGCCCTCCGTGACCCGTACTCTCCAAAGTCGTTGCTCTCACACTCATTTCTGTAGAAATCATCTCTCATAGCAGTGGCAGCCGGGGAAGTCGAAATCTCCTGTAACTCAGGGGATTCAGGCCCATAGTCTCTAGTGTCGTCACCCACTTCAAACAACCAATTGAATACATAGTCCGTATTCCTGTACAAACCCTCGGCGATCTCCCCTAAGGTTTGCTTCCTGGGTATATGAGAAACCCCTATTATATTCTCCATTTCCGAATCCCAGCAATACAAGTCCGTTCCGAGACTGGCTTTCCCTTTTCTGGGTCCAACACGTCTCTTCTCTCTCACTTCTGGAATACTATAGTTCTGCGCATAGGAGCAGTCACTCGGCAAGTCGTCAATCCAATCCTCGTTCTTCTCACTTTCGCGGCCTGCTATCACGCTCCCGTCAAACATGATCAAGTGGCAGGGAGGGGCCAAACCCCGCGATACACTCGTCATGTACTGATAGACTTCGTATCCCGTGGGCGGCAGACGCCCTCGTCTGCCCCTTTGCCAGCCGCATCGCCCCCCGGGTTTCTAGTGGTCGCTTGATTGTCACACATCCCTCCCGTATCACCGAGTGAATCTGATTGGTCTAAGATCGCCTTCAAAAAACACAATTGCGGGTGATTGTCAATCGGGAAACGAATCCCCCAGAGGTGGATCCCTGGTGGTCACAAAAGGGGCGAGTACGGCTATCTCCCACCCGAGGCACGGGTTGGCCACCGGAGGTCCACAAAGGGGAGAACGCGGTTGTCCCCCACCCGAGGCACGGGTTGGCCACCGGAGGTCCACAAAGGGGAGAACGCGGCTGTCCCCCACCCGAGGCACGGGTTGGCCACCGGAGGTCCACAAAAGGGAGAACGCGGCTGTCCCCCACCCGAGGCACGGGTTGGCCACCGGAGGTCCACAAAAGGGAGAACGCGGCTGTCCCCCACCCGAGGCACGGGTTGGCCACCGAACGGACGGCAAGCTGCAAACTCGCATGTAATGGAAGACAAAATAAGCGGAGAGGTAGGGATTCGCCGGACAGGTGCTCTGCAATGCATTACTCCACAACGACTTGTGCAATAAGCTGAAGGACCGCAAGAACTTGATTCTTTTGTATTCTTTTGCCTCGATTTGCCTCAATCGGGCTGTTTTGGTGCTCCGTGGTCACAATTTGGTCACACGACACACATTGCTGTGCCCCCGATCAGACTCGGCAAGCGTCACTTATACAGGAGCATTTTCCTCGTCCGGACGAGGTCGCCAGCCGTCATGGCGAAGAAGTAGGCACCAGTCGAAAAGGCGCAGTGCTTAGTGTCGCGGCGGCAACAAACTGAGTTGTGTTCGTCCGAATTGCTATTCCGGGGAGTTCGCAACCTCCTCCACCCAGACCATGGACGAACTGAAACTTGCCCCGCTCACCAAGTTTGTCTTATAGTTCTCCTTAGTCTCGAGATCATACAACCAAATACGAACCAGATCATCCAGTATGCCCTCAGTCTTTCCGTAAGCGATCACCTTCTCGTCGGGCGAGAAGCAGTAGAAACCGGGAACTCTTTCCACAAATACTGCGCTGTCTCCTTCAAGCCTAAACAGCTCAACTATGGTGTCCTCATCCACGGTCCGTCGGGCAAGAACCAGCGTACGCCGGTCACGAGTCGCTCCCAGCAAATGCTTGTGCTGGGCATGTAGCTTTCGGCAAGACTGGCTGCCCAAATCAATCAGAAAGACACCGTCAATCAGATCAATCGCTATCCGCGTGCTATCAATGAAGAAGCCGCCGGTGGGCGCGCTTTCTAACACGGCCGGCTTGCCGGATGCGTCTATCGCACACCCTCGAGCAACAAGTGTGAGATCATCAATCTCAGCAAAGTTGGAGTCGAGCACAAAAACGCCCCGCTGATCTCGCAAGACCCCACACAGAAGAAACGAGTTTGTAACCGAGTAGTAATCTAATGAATTACAGAACACGCCGGGGACGTTGAGCTCTTGGACAAGTTCAGCCCCAGGACTCAGGGGTTCATAGACGTATATCCGAGTTTCAGATTCATGTCGATCTCTCCCCCAGCGCTCCTCTTGGAAAGACATATAACTGAGCAGCATCAGTGATCCCCCGTGACCTGCTGCCAGAAATCTCGAGGCATTCTCCGGCCCCTTAGCGAGCTCAATAGTACCAAGCGAACCAGATTGCAGATCAAAGGTCAATATTTCGCTCTTAAACATCAGAATGGTGCCGGAGTATTGCGGAAAGCGCTCGGTAACAAAAGAGCACTCCAGCCATAACAGCAGAACCAAACCCAGTACTACCGGAATGAAGCACATTTTCGCGGCTACGCGTTTGTCGAAAGAGACTGCTCTTCCCATGAGAATACCTTTCCATTCAGGAACACTGCCGAACTAGGGTTGGTGGTTGGCTTGTGTTGACCTTTGTCTGTTGAATTTGTTTTCAGCCATCTTCTGGCTGCGAATTTCGGCTATCTGCCGCTTGCGCTGAACATCAGTCTCATTGTTCAACAGGGTGCCCTGCGGTTTGATCCTCTTGTCAAACCAGGGATTGGGTATTATACCCGTTATAATCGTGGATGTCGGGTCCAGTATCCGTGGGCGGCAGACGCCCTCGTCTGCCCCTTTGCCAGCCGCATCGCCCCCCGGGTTTCTACTGGTCGCTTGATTGCCACACATCCCTCCCGTATCACCGAGTGAATCTGGTTGAACTATAATCGCCTTCAAAATACACAATTGCGGGTGAATGTCAATCGGGAATCGAATCCGCCAGGGGCGGAACCCTGGTGGTCACAAAACGCTGGTGGTCACAAGGGGAGAACGCGGCTGTCCCCCACCCGAGGCACGGGTTGGCCACCGGAGGTCCACATAGGGGAGAACGCGGCTGTCCCCCACCCGAGGCACGGGCGGGCCACCTGTCTGATCCGGACATAGGTTACAGATTAATCCAGGCACATAGGTAACACTTTCCCGCACCCGAGGCACGGGTTTGGTTATCAATGCTCTTTTCCTGTCGAATGCCTGCTTTTGCGTTTCTTCGTTTTCGGTAGGTGAATCAGTCTTTTCTTGACGGTGTCGAGTTGGGCCAGTCGGATGGGTCCGAAGTAGATGTCCCAGATATCCTCGTCAATCTGACGAAGCCCCACGAGTTGGCCGGCTCAAGCTTGCTTGGGCCGGTGTTGATGACGCGGATGACGTGATGCATCGGTTTTCTCTCTCGCCACCGGCTTCTTTGAAACCGCGACCCACATTGCTGATTCGCTATCCCACCCATCCCCGCGTGGGTTCAGGAACCATCCCCCGATTTCCATGGTTGCTTTTAACTGAGTCGGGCGTTAAATAGCTCTGGACTGCATCCGGAAGCAATTGGAAACAGGAGATAAGGTGAAAGCAACTCCACAGGATCTGAGATTCTTCAAGGTTATCCTGAGTTCTATCGCCGACGGTGTATTTACGGTCGATTCCAATCGTATCATCACATCGTTCAACCAAGCCGCCGAACGTATCACCGGTATTTCCGCTGCAAAGGCTATCGGGAAACATTGCTCCGATATTTTCCATTCCGATATGTGCGAAAACTGCCCGCTGCACCGCACGCTCAAGACTGGCGTCCAGACAATCGATCGTCCGGTCAGTATCATTAATAGTCGCGGCGACAAAATCCCGATCAGCATCTCGACTGCCGTGCTTCGGGATGACGACGGCGAAGTGCTCGGGGCGGTCGAAACATTCCGCGATCTCTCCGCAATCGAGCATTTGCGCAAAGAACTCAGCCAGAGGTACTCGATCGAGGATATCATCTCAAAGAGTCCGAAAATTCACAAGCTGTTTGCCATCCTGCCAGATATCGCCGAGAGCGAAAGCACGGTGCTGATACAAGGACCTTCGGGGTCAGGCAAGGAGTTGTTTGCTCATGCCATACACAACCTGAGTCCGCGCAAAGACAAACCGTTAAGGATTATAAACTGCGGTACGCTTCCGACTCAGTTGTTTGAATCGGAGCTGTTCGGCTACGTCAAGGGTGCCTTCACCGATGCTAAACGGGACAAAGCCGGCAAACTGGCTCAGGCAGAGACTGGCACGGTTTTTTTCGACGAGATCGGGGAGTTGCCGTTGTCGACACAGGTGAAATTGCTTCGATTGTTGCAACAACGTGAGTACGAGCCGGTAGGTGGTACAACTTCGGTCAAGGCGGATATCCGCGTGGTGGCGGCGACCAATCGTGATCTCAAGGAGTTGGTGGCACAGGGGAATTTCCGTGATGATCTGTACTTCCGGCTGGCCGTGGTGAGGTTTGACCTGCCCGCGCTGAAACAGAGGCGTGAGGATATTCCGTATCTGGTTGATCATTTCATCGAGAAGTTTAACGCCCGTAAAGGGAAACGTATCCTGAGCGTCAGTCCGGAAGTGATGCGCCTGTTGATGAAGTATGATTTCCCCGGCAATATCCGTGAGCTTGAGAACATTATAGAGTACGGTTTTGTAGTTTGCCGTGGCAGTATCATCCAGAAAGAGCATTTGCCGGTAGAGTTCTCCCAACTGGAGGAGCCGGATGCGGCAAGTTTCCTTGAAGCCGACCCGGTCACACAGTCAATCGACGAACGTCGCCAGATCATCGCCGCTCTGAGAGAGCACGATGGCAACATGACGTTAGCAGCCAAAGACTTAGGCGTTCACCGAACCACCCTCTGGCGCAAAATTAAACGCTTCCAAATATCACTCGATAAGCCCGAATGATCCCTCTTTCCGCGCGCAATGCTCAGTTTGTGTTGCGTGCAACGTCGCACTATGTCTCGTGCAACACGACATGTTGCATCGCGCGCAACATCGTCTGTGCGGTCATGTTCGTATCTATCTGTATAGCAATGACATAAGTCATTTGTTCAACTTTGGCACGATTGGTGCAATATGTCTCATCTTGTATGGACAAAGTTGCAATACCAATTATGGGGTCTGCGGTGGCACCGAGATTCGAGGCCGCCCGTAAGCTACTGGTTGCCAACGTAGAAGGTGGACGGGTCGTCGAGAAGAAGACGGTCCTGTGCGAAGGAACCGAGGGGCATCACCGTATACGTGCGTTGCAGATGCACGGAGTTGGTGTCCTTATCTGCAGCGGCATCAAAGGCTCCTATAGAGATATGCTGACAGCTTCCGGGGTCACGGTGATCCCGAATGTCAGTGATAGCGCCGAGAAGGCGCTCGAGATGTTCATCGACGGCAGTTTGGTGCCGGATGAACGGGACCCGGATGACATGGTTGACATGGACACGATGTCCCACGAGTCGCTTGTGGAACATGCTCGCGGGCTTTTCACCTCTCACGGGTACGCGGTATCCGAGGGACCGGGCGAAGACGCCTTTATGATTGACCTGGTTGCCGAGATTTCTTGTCCGATTTGCCGGCGTCCGGTGAGAGTGGCCGTTTGCTGCGGCGCTCATACCTATCGTTGCAAACAGGAGATTTTCGAATTCCATCTGGCTACACAGACCGATTACCAGGCGCGGGCTTATTACTGTCCGGCCAGACCGGCGATCGAGAAGTGCTGCAAGGAATATGACATAGAATTGATAGATGCCGAGGCGGTACGGGTGCCGGGCGTAGAAACGGCATTTGACAAGATTCCGCTTCTCAGGGGGCCGATAACCGACCACGAGAAGGCATCCTGGGATGCAGAGTGATTTTGCAGACAATTATCTCTGATGAAGGGACATCTGTCCTGTTGAGAATGGAGCATAGATGAAGACAAATCCGATCAATGCTGAAGAGCGCAAAAAGGCGTTTTCTTCGGCAAGAAA
This sequence comes from uncultured candidate division Zixibacteria bacterium, assembly GCA_963664195.1. Lineage (GTDB taxonomy): Bacteria > Zixibacteria > MSB-5A5 > GN15 > FEB-12. Next base: position 727,401 of record OY760907.1, on the reverse strand, counting down.
ACCGGAGACTTGCGAGAAACAGAAGCTCGATGTCCGCTACCATGTGGAGGATTTCGACAGCAATGACCGCCCACGGCGCTTCCTGGAAGCGTTTGCGGCCATCCTCAAGCACTCCAACTATGGCATGGCGCTGGATCACTATGTTCGTATGAGTGCCAAGTGTTCGCGGTGTGCCACTACCTGTCAGGTATACCAGGCGACCGGTGATCCGAAAGACATCCCCTGCTACCGTTCGGAACTGCTGCTCAGCGTGTACCGTCGCCATTTCACAATGGGAGGCATGCTCAAGGGGCGTGTGCTTGGATCCGGATATCTGACCGACGAGAAAATTCAGGAAATGGCCGAAAGCTTCTGGAACTGCACTGCCTGTCGTCGCTGCAACAACGACTGCCCGGCGGGCATCGACCACGGTCTGGTTACCCACCTCGGTCGTTATATTCTCAGCGAGATCGGGATTGTTCCGCGTGCGCTGGTAGTCAGCACGAGGGAGCAGCTTGAGGGCGAGTCAGGCAACACGTCGGCGATTCCGGTCCCGGCGCTGGTCGATACGCTTGAGTTCCTCTCAGAGGACATGGAAGAGGACAAGCACGTCAAGATAGAATTCCCTCTCGACGTCGAGGGTGCGGACTACGTGTTTTTCCCGGCTGTCAGTGACTTCCTGATGGAAGCCGAGACGCTTATGGGGATTGCGGCGGTGTTTCGGGCGACAGGTGATTCCTGGACAACCGGTACGGGGTATTTCGACGGTATCAACTACGGTCTGTTTTACTCCGATCGGATTCTTGAGCGTGTGGTCAAGAAAATCGACGCCGAGACAAAGCGTCTCAAAGGGAAAAACGTGTTGATCGGCGAATGCGGACATGCCTCGCGCTCGGCCAAGGGGTTCCTTCCGACCTTCTGTGGTGGAAAGGATGCCTTACCGGTTCTCAACATCATGGAATACACCTACAAGGCCTGGAAAGAGGGGCGATTCAAACTCGATCCGAATGTTGTTACCGAGGTTGTGGCCTACCATGATCCGTGCAACCTGGCGCGTCAGGGATGGATTGTTGATCAACCGCGTGAGATTCTCAGAGCCTTCTGCAAGAACTATGTCGAAATGGCCCCCAAGGGAGTAAACAACATTTGCTGCGGTGGCGGCGGTGGTTCGGTTTCCATCGATGAAATCCGCCCCTATCGTACGACCGTGGGCGGTAAGCTGAAAGCCGACCAGATTCGGGAATCAGGCTGTTCGATTCTGGTGGCCCCCTGTGCCAACTGCAAGAAGCAATTGAAGGAGTTGGTAGAGGATCAGAAAATCGACTGTGAGGTGATGGGTCTTCACGACCTGATCTACAAGGCGATCATATTCCCGGAATCAATGAAGATCAAAGAGGCTGCGGTCGCTGAGGAGGAAGAGTAATACAATGGATGCTTTGCTTGAATTCGCTCGTGGCCCGCTGTTTCGCTTCAGTCTGGCCGTTATGCTGTTGGGATTGTTCCGCGTTATCGCGCTGGATATCGTGGCCGCCTTCCTCGCCTGGCGCAAAGCCGGCGACAAAGACATTCCCTGGCCGTGGATTATAAAACGGACAATCAATTGGATAATCCCGGTCAACCGAGTCATGGTGAACCGGCCGTTCTATAGCGTGTTTTCGATACTATTCCATGTTGGTCTGTTGGCCGTGCCGCTTCTCCTGTTCGCCCACGTGGAGCTCTGGAAGGGCGTGCTCGGGTTTGGATGGCTCACGCTGCCAAAGGCCTGGGCCGACTGGCTGACGATATCCACCATAGTATTTGGGGTGGCACTGATCATCGGTCGTGTCTCTCACAAGGCCTCACGGTTCATCAGCCGCAAACAGGATTATCTCTGGCCGATCGTGCTCCTGATACCGTTCACAACCGGTTTCATTTGCGCGAATTTGACCGTTGATCCGGCAACCTACAAGGTTGCGATGCTCATGCACGTGCTCTCGGCGGACATCATTTTCATTCTGCTGCCGTTTACGAAGATTGCGCACTGTGTGTTGTTTGTCTTCTCGCAGTTGATCTCAAGTCTGGCGTGGAAATTCCCGCCGACGCCCGACAATGATGTTGCCACTACTCTACACAAGAAAGGAGCCCCGGTATGAGCGCCGCGATTCTGACTGATGTCACCAAGTGTATCGGGTGCCTTGAATGTGTGGCGGGCTGCAAGTCGGTCAACAACCTTGGTCTTGATACGCCGCGTACGTGGCAAAAAGACGACGGTCTGTCTGCGAAGAACTGGACCTCGATTCTGAGGAAACCCGACAAGCATTTTGTCCGCAAACAGTGCCGTCACTGTCTTGAACCGGCTTGCGTTTCGGTCTGCCCGGTGGGCGCTCTTCAGCGCACGGAAACCGGCGCGGTGGTATATGACGGCGACCTGTGTATGGGCTGTCGTTACTGTATGATGGCCTGCCCGTACGGTATCCCTCGCTACGATTGGGACGAGCCGGTGCCGTATGTCCGCAAGTGTATCCTGTGTTTTGACAAGATCAAAAACGGCGGTCAGCCGGGATGTACTTCGGCCTGTCCTACCGGTGCGACGATTTTCGGTGATCGGGATAAGCTGATTGCCGAGGCCCACAAACGGATCAAGGACAATCCGGACAAATACATCAACAAGGTCTGGGGTGAGCATGAATACGGCGGTACCTCAGTGCTGTATCTTTCCGATATTGACCTGAGCTTCCTGACTTCCGAGTCTGCCGCAGGCATCGCCTCGCTGCCGGGAACAACCGATACGGCGATGAAAGCCGTGCCGTTTGCGTTCCTCGGCATGGGGGGCGTCATGTATGGTATTAACTGGATCGTCAAGCGTCGTATGGAGCTGGCGAAGAAGACAAACGAAGACGAGGATCAAACTGATGAATAGGGTACAGAACGTAAAAACCGTCCTCTGGACGATTCTCGGGCTGGCAGCGGCTGTTGGTTTGACCCGGTTCATCATGGGACTCGGTGCGACTACCAACCTGACCGACGCAACACCGTGGGGCTTCTGGATTGGGTTCGACGTCATGGCCGGTGTGGCGCTGGCTGGCGGCGGTTTTGTCATGACCGCCATTTTCTATATCTTCAAGCAGGAAAAGTATCACGATCTCGTGAAGCCGGCAGTGCTGACAGCTTTCCTTGGCTATCTCGCGGTTATTTTCGGCTTGTTGTTTGATCTCGGGTTGCCGTGGAATATCTGGCACATGATGATTCACTGGAATCCTCATTCACCGCTGTTTGAAGTTGGCTGGTGTGTGATGCTTTACACGACTGTGCTGCTTCTTGAATTCAGCCCGGTACCGCTTGAAGAGGCTTCACGGTATGCGAAGATTCGTGCCTTGCTGATGAAGGTCCGATTCCCGCTGGTGATGCTGGGGATCATGCTTTCGACGCTGCACCAGTCATCGCTCGGTTCGCTGTTCCTGATTATGCCGCACAAACTGCATGCATTGTGGTACACGCCGATCATGCCGGTGCTGTTCTTCATCTCGGCCGCGGCGCTCGGATTGGGAATGGTGTCGTTTGAGAGCCTCGCCTCGCACTGGATCTATCGCAAGGAATCCGAACACAATCTTGTTGCCGGACTCAGCAAGGCGGCATTGTGGGTGCTGTCGATTTACTTCGTGCTGAAGATGGGCGAAATCGTCTACTCCGGGGAATTCGGGTTGATTTTTGAAGGCTCACGCCAGAGCATTTTGTTCATCATAGAAATCCTGATGTCCGCGGTTATTCCGATAGTAATCTTTGCTATTCCCAGGACGCGCAATAGTGTCGGCGGACAATGGATCGGTTCGTTCCTTGTCGTTGCCGGGATGGTCTTCAATCGCATCAATGTCGGCGGTCTGGCGATGAACTCCGACGGCGGGCTGGCGTACGTCCCTTCGTGGATGGAACTTACCATCAGTCTCGGCGTCGTTTCGGTAGCCGGTCTGGCGTTCCTGTTTGCCATTGAACATTTCCATATTTGGGATCACCGTCCGAAACACCCGGAATCTAATCCACATGAAACGCCGTCGTTTGATTATGCCTCCAACGTGTGGCTCGGTTCTCCGTTCACGGCTGCTCGCACGCGATACACGCTGGTGTTCGTGCTCGCGTTTGCGTTCGGCATGGCATTGATGCCCGAGAGCAAAATCGAGGGCAAGGGCATCGAGAGGATCACGGTTGAAAAGGCTCGCGGCGGCGACGTGCAGTTTATCGATGGCAACCGGGATATGTTCGGCACCAGTTTCAAGCATGCTTTCCATGTCGACACGCTCGGCAAAACGGAATCCTGTGTAAAGTGTCATCACATGAACAAGCCGATGGACAAGGAAACCGGATGCTGGGAGTGTCACCGCAGCATGTACGCAGAAACCGATGTCTTCAGGCATGACTGGCACGCCTCTGCCGATGGCGGCAATCTGAAGTGCAGCAACTGCCATGAAAAGGGCAAGGAAAGACAGGCCTCGACAGCCAAGGGGTGCAAGGACTGCCATACTGATTTGTTCCCGGCCGGAAACACGGTGGTTGTTGACGACTACATGGCAGTGTCGTACGTTGATGCCATGCACAAGCAGTGTATCGAGTGTCATGAGACGAAGGTCAAGGCGGATTCCACATACGCGCGGCTGACGCTTTGCACCAACTGTCACGCCCAGGCGCCACTCGCTCACATGGTTGGTGGTATCGACTATGAGCTGGCCAGACGCGCAAGTGATGGCAGCGTGACTCTGCCGAAGCAAATTCTTGACAACAACGGGGAAACGAAAGGGCAGTAATGTCCACAAGGGTTCTGATAGTTGACGATGAACCGGACGTGGCCACTTACCTGGCCACGATCCTTCGGGCCAACGGGTATGATCCGTCGGTGGTACACGATGTCGACTCTGCGATAGCGAAAGTCAGTGAGATGGCACCGGCCGTTATTTGTCTTGATATCATGATGCCGAAGAAGTCCGGTATTTCCCTGTACGCATATCTCAAACAGGATGCGACGCTGACCGGTGTTCCGGTCGTCATCATCAGCGGGGTGGCATTTGAAAAGGAGTTTGATTTTCGTTCGTATATGCCGGATGAATCTGTGCCGCCTCCAGACCGTTTTCTGGAGAAGCCGATTGACCCGGATGAGTTCGTGAAGACAATCTCCGGACTGATTACTTCGGATCGAAAGAGAGAGAAACGGGGTAAGGCATGAGTTCCACTGACGGCAGATCGGGTTTTCCCCGGCGGCTTCGAGATGTCCTTTGTGAGACGCTGTTCCAGGAGATCCCGTACAACATCGCCGTAGTCGATCGCGACTTCAATGTCGTCGACGCCAACGATGCTTTCGAACGACATTTTGGAGAGTGGCGGGGCAAGAAGTGTTATGCAGTGTACAAGAAACTGCACTGTCCGTGTGATGAATGTCCGGCCAAGAGAGTGTTTGAAAACGGCAAGGTGGTCGTTGCCGATGCGGTTGGGATTGATCAGCACGGGAACCGAATGCACTATGTCGGCCATGTCGCGCCGTTGAAACAGAGCGAGGGCGGACCGTTGCAGTACGTTGTGGAGATGACTCGCAGTGTCACCGGCACAAGAAGCTGGCAGCAGGAATATCAGATCCTCTTCGACCGGGTTCCCTGCTACATAACGGTTATAGACAAGGACTACCGGATTGTACGTGCCAACGAGGCGTTTCGGGCCAGTTTCGGCGATGTTCTCAACCGGCACTGTTACGAAGTGTACAAGCGGCGCTCCACGAAATGTCCAAACTGTCCCGCGGCACGAACGTTCCGGGACGGCAAGGTGCATCGGTCAAACCAGCACGGGACCGGCAAGAGGGGACAGGAGATATACTATGACGTGACGACGTCGGCATTATCTCGCGACGGGGGCGAAGTGGGGCACGTGATCGAGATATCCAACGATGTGTCGGCGATTCGCAAACTCGAGCGCGATATGCTTGAGGCCGAACGACTCGGCGCCGTGGGGCAAACCGTGGCCGGTTTGGCTCACAGTATCAAGAACATTCTCATGGGGCTGGAGGGCGGCAAGTATATTGTGAGCCTTGGTCTGCAGAAGGGCGACTCAGACATGATTAGTGAAGGCTGGGAGATGCTCGACAGAAACTTCACCAAGACGACCTCGCTGGTGAAGGATTTCCTGAGCTTCTCCAAGGGAAGGCTGCCCGAGTTGAAACTGGTTGATCCGTGCAAGCTCGCCGCCGAGATTGTGGATCTCTATCATGACATTGCCAAACAATCCGGTATTGAACTCAGGGCCGAGATCATGGGCAGTATCAAGAAAGCTCCGCTGGATCCAGATGGCATCCACACCTGTCTGACCAATCTGGTCTCGAATGCAATTGACGCCTGCCAGATGGGAGAGCAGAAAGGTTCCGAGGTAGTACTGGCAATACGCGAGTCAGGAGACAAGCTGGTTTTTGAGGTCTCCGATAACGGCAGCGGAATTGACTACGAGATAAAAAAGAAGATATTTAGTACGTTCTTCACGACGAAGGGTGGCGAGGGGACCGGATTGGGGCTGTTGACCACGCGGAAGATTGTCCAGGAGCACGGCGGCAAGATAATAGTTGAATCCGAGCCGGGCCAGGGGGCGCGATTCAGGATGGAGTTCCCGCGGAGGCGACTGATTACGCTTTTCAAGGAAAGCGCCAGTTTGAAGAAAAACGAAGATTTCTCATAAGGAGAGTACCATGGCGGAAGAGGCCAAAAGAAGAATCCTGGTCGTTGATGATGAAGCTGATGTGCGAGTGTTTCTCAAGACGGCGCTGATTGAAGCCGGCTTTGACGTGACGGTGGCATCAGACGGCTTTGAGGCGCTCGAAGAGATCGAGAAACACCCGCCGGATCTGATCTCACTCGACCTCGTGATGCCCAAGAAGTCTGGTGCCAAGCTGCATCGTGAACTCTCCAAGAGCGACAAATGGTCGCAGATTCCTATCATCATTGTTACCGGTCATGCCCGTGATGATCTCGGTAAGGCTGATCTGAAGGAATTGACCATGTCCGGTCCCGGAGTGTATCTGGAGAAACCGGTGAAGCCGAAGAACTACGTCGCCGCGATCAAGAAAATCCTCGGTATGGATACTTCTGCCGACGAGGAAGTGCTTGCGGAAAAAGTGGAACTGCAGAGCGATCTGAAAAACAGGATCGACGATGCCGACCCGGAGACGCTCCGCAAGATCAAGGACATGCTTGGCGAGAAATAACTCGTTGACCTGACGATGGCCTGATGCGGCGGGGATGAAACCCCGCCGCTCACTTGCCTTCATGTTGTGGGCGGCAGACGTGTCGTCTGCCCCAGCTTCACGTGTTCAGGGGAACTCCTCTCCATCCTTGGCCGTTTCTATCTACCAGCCGAACGTTAATCCCTTGCGGTGGGATACACCCAGCACCGACTTGCATTCCGGGCAGAAGTAAACGCACCGCTTGCCCAAATCCCCTTTTAGCTCCTGGTAGCACACTTTCCTCAATTCTTTTTTGCAGTGTGGACATCTCGGAGCTAGGTCATTCCGTTCTTCAAAGAAGACCATAACGGATCACCTCCTCAGTCACTCATAGGGCCAGTTTCCTCAGATTATACCGCCGATTGCCGAACATATTCAACAAGGGCAAACCGGGTTGCCATCGCGATAGACATAACCAGTTATCGCCATGGCTGTTAGGCCGTCGGGGTCTGTACGGCAGGTGCTTGTTTTTGTTGCCGATTGCTGCCCGATTCCCATAATTGTTATGGGCAGCTAGCACACTCAACGACCAGGCACGGCAGGGGGCCGTGGGGTACTATCGTGAGATGATCGCATGAATGACAATCGAAAGACCAAGAAGCAGCTGATCGAGGAACTTGAGCAACTGAGGGAGCAAGTCTCCTTGCAGGGGAAACAGGGAGCAAGGGGCGGTACAGAGACTTTTACCCCTGATTCGTACCGACTGCTGATCGACAATGTCGATCTGCTGATCTCGATATACGATCGGGACGGTATCTGCCTGCTGATAAACCGCAAAGTCGCGAATCTCATTGGGCGCGAACCGGAGGATTTTGTTGGGCGATCATTCCACGAAATCGAACCCCGTACTCAGGTCGCCGAAGAGTGCATTGATCGTGTTCGAAAAGTTATCGATTCCGGTGAGCCTGCTGAGAACGTAGACTTTGTGGATTTCTTGGGTGGCGAACGCTGGCTGTTGTCCACCATACATCCGATACGCGACGCCAACGGTAAGGTCGAGACAGCTATGGTCCTTTCCCAGGACTTCACTCAGAGAAAGCTCACTGAGGAACGATTACGGGCTGAAACGACATTCAGTGAGACAATGGCGAAGAGTATGCCGGGACTGCTCTACGTCTTTGAGGAAACTAGCGCGAAGCTTTTCCGAAGGAATGCCAATTGGCCCCAGATAACGGGATACTCCGAGGCTGAGTTGGATGAGATGACGGCGTTGGACCTCGTGGCCGACCGAGATCTGTGCGCAGAACGAATGCAGGAAGTGTACGATCGGGGACACTCTATCATGGAGAATCATCTTCTCACCAAGACCGGAGAGAAGATACCGTATTACTTCACCGGCGAACGAATGGTGCTTGAGGGCAAGACGTATCTGGTCGGGCTGGGGTTGGACATGTCTGACCGCCAGCGGGCAGAGGATGCCCTTCGAGAGAGCCAGCGACATCTCAGCCTCGCTCTTCAGGCGGCTCAAATGGGCACCTGGGAGTGGGACTTACAGAAGGACAAAGTCGTTTGGTCGCCTGAAACGCTTCGCATCTTTGGGATTGATGCGAGTGAATTCGGCGGTACGTTGGACGCATATATGAATTTCGCCGCTCCGGAGGATCGTGAGGAAGTAGAGCAGGGCGTCAAACGTTTTCTGCAGACGAGCAAGGATCAGGCGAAGATCCAATACGAGCACCGGATTATTCGGGGAGATGGCGAGGAAGGCTGGATTGAGGTGCGGGGGACGCTGTTTCGCGATGATCAAGGGCAGCTGGCCCGTATGGTCGGCGTGTGCAGCGATATCGCCGACCGCAAGCGTTCGCAGAAAGCCCTGAAAGAAAGTGAGGAGAGATTCCGTCGTTTGGCTGAGAACGCGCCCGACATGATCTATCGGATGTCTTTGCCGGACGGTCGTTATGAGTACGTGAGTCCGGCATCTTCGTCATTATTCGGGTACGCTCCGGAGGAGTTTAAGGAATCTTCGTTGCTGATGAGAGATGTCATTCACCCCGACTGGCATGAGTATTTCAAGGAAGAGTGGGAAAAGCTGCTTGCAGATGAGATGTCGCCTACCTATGAGTATCAGATTATCCACCGATCCGGCGAGGTCCGCTGGATGAACCAGCGCAACCTGCTCGTGCGAGACGATACGGGCGCACCGATTGCCATTGAAGGCATCGTGACCGATATCACTGAGAGCAAGCGGGCCGAGCGGGAGCTTGCAGAGTCGCACGCGCTGTTCCAGGGCGTAATCGAACAGTCACCGATCCCCATGATAATTGCCAGGCCGACAGGGGAGCTAACGTACAACAGAGCGTGTGCGGAGCACCTCCGATTCGTCGACGAGCCAAGCATCGAGCAGGGCATCAATCTGTTCGAAATGAAACAGCCTTGGAAAGGCTACGATTCTGAAGGGAATCTGATCTCTGTCGAAGATCTGCCGTTGGCGCTGGCACTTAAGGGGAAGACCACAACGGGTGTGGAAATCCGGGTAGTCAGGAAGGATGGAAGTGAGAGATGGGAGATTGTCAACGCCGCTCCCATATACAACGACGAAGGCCAATTGATTGCGGCATTCGTCGCGTTTCCGGACATCACGGAGCGGCGGCGGGTTGAACAAGCGCTCAAGGAGAGCGAGGCAACATACCGACGTCTGTATGACAACGCTCAGATTGGGCTCTTTCGCACAAGGCTTGATGACGGGCTGTTCATCGACGTCAACTATCGTATGACCGAGATGTTCGGTTTTGAATCTCGGGATGATTTGGTCTCTATTACCTCGGTTGCAGATCTGTACGTCGATCCCGACGCTCGACAGCGTATGATTGCCGAGTTGAAGGAAACGGGGGAAGTGGCCAACTTCGAAACGCCTTTCAAGCGCAAAGATGGGTCTATCTGGTGGGCGCGTTTCTCAGGTGTTCTTCGCCCGAATGAGGGTGAGTTCGAAGGATTCGCTGAGGATATCACCGAGCGCAAGCAAGCCGAGGAACTTCTGGAATCGACGAATGCGTTTCTCGACGAAGTTGTCAACATGAGCCCGTTTGCGATGTGGGTCTCAGATCGAGAAGGATTTCTACTAAGAACGAACAGAGCTCTACGAAAGATTCTGGACCTCACTGATGAGCAACTGATAGGCAAGTACAACGTGCTTGAGGACGAAAACCTAAAGAAGCAGGGGTTGATGTCGTTGGCCATGGCCGTTTTCGACAAACAGGAACCTGCTCGCTTTGTGATGTCCTGGAACGCATCAAGTGTCGGAAGTGCTGACTCCTGGGGGAACCGGGACTTGTTTATTGACGTGTCCATGTTCCCCATAGTGAATGCAAAGGGCGAGTTCACCAACGTCGTATGCCAATGGGTAGACATCACCGAGCAGAAGCAAGCCGAGGAAGAAGTCAAAAAGAGCAGGGAGCGATTCAAGAACCTCTCGAGCCTGACATTTGAAGGTATCGTCTTCCACGAGAAGGGCGTTGTCATCGACACCAACGAGTCGCTCACGGAAATCCTCGGCTACACGAGAGACGAGCTTATCGGACAGAGCATAATTGAACTGTGTGTGCCGCCCGAATATCACCGGATAGTCAATGAGAATGTCGCACGACAATATGCGAAGCCGTACGAGGTAATGGCGAAGAAAAAGGACGGTACGCTTTTCCCAATCGAGATTGAAGCCAGGAATGTGGAAGGCGGGGATTTCAGGGTTACCGCTATCCGAGATATCACCGAGCGACGGAAGGCGCAGGCAGCCTTGCGCGAGAGCGAGGAGAAGTACCGTCTGCTCGTCGAGAACCAGACAGATCTCATAGTTGAGGTGGACCCGGAAGGGGCTTTCCGATTCGTGAGCCCGTCCTACTGCCGACTGTTCGGCAAGACGGAGGGAGAACTGCTCGGGAAGACGTTTATGCCGCTCGTCCACGAAGATGACCGGGAACTTACTGAAAGGGCGATGGAGGATCTGTATCAGCCGCCTCACCGGGCGTATGTGGAGCAACGCGCGATGACCAAAGGTGGGTGGCGGTGGTTGGGTTGGCAGGATTCGGCCATACTGGACGAGAATGGCGATGTAACGGCCATCATCGGAGTGGGACGAGACATAACAGACCGCAAAGAGGCCGAGGAAGCGTTGCTGGCGAGCGAAAGAAGGCATCGAGGTTTTCTCGACAATCTCAGTGCCGGAGTGGTTGCTCACGCCCCGGATACATCCGTGTTGTACTGCAACCAGCGAGCCTTGGATATCCTCGGTTTAACCATGGATCAGATGATCGGGAAAACCGCGTTTGACCCTCAATGGAAGTTTGTAAACGAAGACGGCACGGATATGTTGCCGGAGGACTACCCCGTGAATAGCGTCTTGGCCGGGAGAGGGCGGCCTCAGGGTGACGTTGTCGGAGTCTATCACGATGACAAACAGTCCGTTTCCTGGCTGACGTGCAACAGCTTTGCGGTGAAGAATGAAGACGGTGATATGGAGCACGTGCTGATAACGTTCTTCGATATCACGGAGACAAAACGGCTGCAGGAACTTGAGTCCCGTGCTCAGCGTCTGGAAACGGCGGGCAGAATCGCAGGCCAGGTAGCTCACGACTTCAATAATCTCCTCGGTCCACTGACGGCCTACCCGGATCTTATTCGAGACGAGCTTCCTCGGAATCACGCTGCCCTGTCCTTCCTCGGCAGTATGGAGAAGGCCGCCCAGCAGATTGCGGATATCAATCAGCAACTGCTAACGCTCGGCAGGAGAGGTCACTACAATCAAGTTCCGTTGAATTTGAACGAGATCGTCTTACACGCCGTCAAAGAACTTGAAACGCAGTCCGAGACACTCGTTTATGACCTTAAGCTGGCCGCGGACATCATGAATGTCCTGGGGGGAGAGGCACAGATTCATCGAGCGATATCCAATCTGCTGAACAACGCCCGCGATGCCATGGAGCAAATAGGGACAATCACCGTCGAAACCACTAATTTCTATGCTGACAACGTCTCGGTTCGGTACGGCAGGATCCCTAAGGGCGAGTACGTGAAGCTCACTATTTCGGATACCGGATGCGGTATCGCTGCGAAGGACATACAGCGGATATTCGATCCTTTCTATACTTCCAAGTCCTCTGACAAAGTGCGTGGCTCCGGTTTGGGGCTAAGCGTCGTTGACGCCGTTGTAAACGACCACGACGGGTATGTTGACCTGCGCAGCAGAATCGGTGAAGGGACATCGTTCTACCTGTATTTCCCGATCACTCGTGCCGCGGTCAGCGGACTTGAGTCGGCCCAGGTTGTTGGCGGCACCGAGACGGTGCTGGTGGTAGATGACGACGAGATCCAGCGAGAGCTTTCAACTACTCTCCTGAAGAAACTTGGTTACAAGGTCCGTACCGTGGACAGCGGCGAGAAGGCTATCGAGTTCATTCGAGAACAGCCACAGGACATTCTGTTGCTTGATATGGTCATGCCGCCGGGAATCGACGGAGCCGAGACCTACAAACGCGTTTTGGAAATCGTGCCCGATCAGAAGGCGATCATCGTATCAGGATTCTCCGAGAGTGGCCGGGTCCTGGAAGCGCAGGAATCCGGAGCCGGCGCCTTTGTCAAAAAGCCTTTCACCTTACAGACGATTGCCGCCGCGGTGCGGAGAGAGCTTGATGCATAACGACCAACTCTCCTGACCGTCAATCGTGTCTGCCGGCCATCGTGACGACTCGCTGCGGGAATGGAATCTCGATTCCCTCCTGGCGGAAGCGCTCCAGTATCTGCAATCGAAGCTCCGAAGAAGTCCGACGATCATCCTCCGCACAGGTAATATGGCACCTGAGCACGACATCGAGTGAACTCGCTCCGAAAGCCCACAGAAGAAACTGCGGTTCGGGATCCTCAAGTACGTTGCTGTGCTTTGCGGCCACATCAAGCATCACGTCCCGCACTTTGTCCATATCGGATTCGTATCCAACTCCCACCTCAATGACGACTCTAACCAACGGCACCGGGTAGGTGAGGTTGTGCACGGTCGATTTGATAAGCTCAGCGTTGGGCACGATGACCAGCGTGTTGTCGAAAGTGCGAAACTTGGTTGACCTGATGCCGATCTCGTAGACCTTCACCCGCCGGTCATCCGGCAGACGCACCATATCACCTATACGAAACGGGCGGTCGATCATGATCGTGAAGCCGCCTATCATGTTAGCCAGCGTCTCCTGCGCCGCGAGGGCAATAGCAAGTGATCCCACTCCGAGGACAGCCACCAATCCTTTGATGTCAACTCCGAAATGCTCCAGCACGATCAAGGCAGCCAGAGTCACCACGATGATCTTGAGAGAACGCTCCAGCAAGGGGACGAATTCGTTGTCGAGATTTGTCTCTGTCTTGACCGCAATCGTATCCGCATACCAGCTGAGTATGGTGGCTATCAGTCGGATAATCAGAAAAGCGACTACGAACACACCGAACCCGTAAATTATCCCGTCGATTGTCTTGGCGGCACCTTCGCCGATATACTCCGCGTATCTGGATTGCAGGAAATTGAACAGGATTGAGAGACCAAAGACATATATCAGCAACGCCAGGGGAGAGCGGATTGCTTTGAGCAGGCGATCATCGATAGTCGTGCTGGTTCTACTGGTGAGTCGATGCACGACGCCGAAAACCACGACCCGCAGGACAAACGATACCAGGCCTGTTGCCAGAATGATGGCGGTGGCGCCTATCAACGTCTGTATTCCGGTTGATCCGGGTAAGGCTTCCAGTAGCTGATTCATCCGCTATTCCTCGAACTCGGGTTACATACTATCTGTCAATGCTAAGGGAGAAGAGAGCCGTATTCAAGTTTGAAACAAGGGAGACTCACATTGCGGCGGGAACAACATGCTCTCGAGGGGCGAAGACGACCCCCTTTTTCATTTGATATCCAAACTTGACCTTGGCAAGCGGCGTGTTTATGGTGTGTGTAATCCGATTACGATCACTATCAAGGAGGCTGGAAAATGACTGGAAGAAGGATCATTCTCCTGGCGGTTCTGAGCGTGGTGGCGGTGATCTTCGTTGCTTGTTCAACCGAGGAACCGGCCGGGCAGATCAGCGATTTCAACCGGCTGGCAATCTGGATGCAGGGGCTATACAGCTCGCACGATCAATCGGTCGAGGATTCGAGCTATTTCGATATCCGCCTCGCCATGGTGCGTATCTGGCCGGACCGGACCGACGGCGTCTGGCTGTATGTCGAACAGGCCGCCGCATCCTCAATGGCACAGCCGTATCGTCAACGCGTGTACCATCTCATCAAGACCGATTCCGTCACCTATCGCAGCGATGTTTTTACACTTGAGGAACCGCTGAGGTTTGCCGGTGCCTGGAGAGAATCAGATCCTATGGTCGCACTGAGTCCGGACTCGCTGGCCGAAAAGGCCGGCTGCGGGATAACTCTACACAAGGAATCCGACTCGGCTTACGTGGGCACCACGGTCGACAAAGCGTGCCTTAACGATTGGGGCGAAGCAACTTACGCGACGTCGGAAGTCCGCGTTACCCCCTCGACCCTCTTCAGTTGGGATCGTGGATGGAACGACAAGGACGAACAGGTTTGGGGCGCGGAGAAGGGCGGGTACGTATTTAGGCGCGTGATGTAACGTCATTCTGAGACAAGCTTCGCGGCCCGCCGTAGAATCAGACTCTGCTGTGGGCCGTTTGCCTATTGGCGTACTTGCGGGTATGTACTGCTGGTAACTTGTGCAAATCCGTGCATGGATGTAGGTGTAGTTGCTCCTCGTTAGCCTGTCGTAAAAGCCCGAAAATGGCGTGTGAACGCCGCTTTATCGCTTGACACAACAGTACATTATTGTTACATTGTTTAGTAATCGGATAGGTAGGTTTACAAACGAGCTGTGATTCTTCGGTCAAAGATGCGGCAATGACGTCCTACTTCTTCCGGTGAGACGATTTAACGGTATTCAGGTAAACACGGAGTGTGGATTGGACGATTGCTCACGATCCCTCAGCCATAATTGGCATTTTGTCCTTTTAGATTTCTATCTCTAAGTAAAGGCCGCTCTTAAGGTTTGCCTGTTTCTGCGTGTGCCCCGTACATGGGGGCGGCGCTTACTACATTTACTTGTCTGTGGAGAAGTCATGAGGACTCAGTCAATCAAACATTTTGCGCTTACGCTGGCGCTGGTGCTGGGTGTATTGGTGAACGTTGGGGGTGCGCAGGATGAGGCTCCGTGGGCCGATTCCATCAAAACGACAACCACTCCAGGATTTGCGGAAAAGGGCGAAAGCTCGCTGCAAGACTATCTCGACCAATTGGGATACGACATCGATGTCGCCAACGATGAGTTGGGCTCGGCGTTGTTTTGTGGTGTTACCGGATTGAATACGGCGACGATGGTCATTGAGGTGGCCGGATCGGCGGTATATTCAACCTCCGGGTACTATGCCGCCGGAGATACCTCGGTATTTTACCAGTTGTTTGGCCCCAGCGATGGACCGGGTGATTCGGTTCAGTTCAATTTTGCCCCCGGAGATTATTTTGGCTGCTACATGAAGCCAAACCTTCCGGGGAACAATCATACCTGGTTGACTGAGACTTCGCTAAACTCCGACAATTTCGATCACGCCTGGGTGTTTGCCACCGGCCAGCCTCACGAGTACCTGGTCTGTTTCGAGGACCTCCCCAACGGCGGCGATGCTGATTACCAGGATCTGGTCATTCGATTGACGTTTTCCAATCAGACACCTCAGCTCACATTGCCCGACGATACCGCAATAGTCTCGTGCGATTTTGCTGAGATTTGTTTTGATGTCAGTGCGGCTGACGGGGTCTGTGAGGGAGATTCCATCTGGGTGGATATGCTCGAGGGTGAGGGCAGTTTCAGCACGCTCGTCGGGTTTGGTTCTGCCAGCGGATCGCATTGCTTCACGCCTGCGGTCGGTGGTCTCTATAGGTTTGTGTTCCAGGCCGAGGATCAGTACGGGGCCATTGATGTCGATACCGTTGAGTTCGATATCCAGGCCGGTTCCGCGCCGATTGTTACGATTAACGACTCGTCGGTCGCCCTGTGCGAAGGCGACGAGATTTGTGTCCCTGTGGACATCATAGATGCTGACTGCGACGTTATCTCCGTCACATCAAACCTGGGAGCGTACTCCGGCACTCTCGCCGGCTACGACCAAGTAAGCCGCATCAACAAGCTTGGAGGTACTATTACTCAGATCGGGGGGGGCGCTCCCGGAACAGTTTTATACCAGGCTTCTGACTTTGTTGCACCGATTAACAGCCAGTCCGGTGTAGCAGTTGCGTTGCCGAATTTTGCGTTTGCAGATCATATAGTCGATTACGGCTCATTTCCCAACGGCTCGGAGCCCGGCAATTCAGCCGACCATCTCCTCAATGCGCCGACCGACCTGACCTTCACGACTGCCGGTGCCGGCGGTCCTGACGGCGGTGCCGGCGATGGTTCGGTTGCCTTTGCCAGCAACGATCGCTGTGTCATCGGATTCCCGCAGGAGATTACTACCTGCAACGGTGCCAATGTTGATTTTGTGGTTTTCACCAACACCAACGGGGGTGGCGACGCACAGTTGCGGTTCCGCCTCGACGGTACTACTGTCCATACCATTACTCGCCAACTCCCCGGTGGAACGGCTTCTTCCGGTACGGGTGGTGTGACTTTTGATCTTCCGGACGGAATTACTTTTAACGAAGTAAGAATCCGGTGTACCAGTGGCAATCTTGAAATTGATGCATTTGCCGCTCGAACTGCCCCCTCCTCGACTACCGAAGACATCTGCTTCTGGGCCGACACCACCGGAGTGTACGAAGTCACTGTCACCGCAACCGACGGCTGTGGTAATGAGACCAGCGCCACGGCGTACGTTACGGTGAACCTCAACGAGGCTCCGGTGACCGATGCCGGAAACGACCAGAGCTTCTTCCACTGCTCTTTGGAGCAGGTATGTCTGCCGGTCAGCTTCAGCGATCCGGACGGCAATCTGGCGGTGACTGAGCTTCATTCAGGCCCCGGTACTCTCAATAGCGGGATTATCTGTTTCACTCCGCCCAGTGCCGGCGCATACACGTTTGTGATTCGTGCCGAGGACGATTGCGGCCTTGAAGATTATGACACGCTGATTGTCAGTATTGATGACAACGACCCGCCGGTCGCCGGGACACCGTCGCCCGTGACCGTGTTCCAGTGTGTACCGACCGAGATCTGCCGGACGCTTACCGCTTCCGATCCCAACGGGGGAACGTTGACCTGGACGCTCCTGTCCGGCGTTGGCACGGTTACGGCTGGCGGCGAGTTCTGCTATACGCCGACTGCTTCAGGCAGTTTCACGGCGATGGCGGCGGTTGCCGACTCGTGCGGCGCGGCCGACACGGTTTCACTGTCTTTTGATATCACCCTCAACACGGCGCCGGTTGCGGTTGATGCCGCCGGCCCGGTTGATGTTTCGCAATGCGCGCCCGCAGAGATTTGCCACCAGTTCACGGCCTCCGATGCCGAGGGAGGAACGCTCGTGTGGGCACGTACCGCCGGGACAGGGACCCTCAGCACGGATGGCCGGTGGTGTTTCACTCCCACGGTGAGCGGTACCTACACTGCCGAGGTGACAGTTACTGATTCTTGCGGCCTCTCAGATGTCACGTCGATGACGTTTAACGTTGTCGTCAACGAGGCTCCTGCGGTTGCCTTTGGTCCCGATACAGTCCTGACACTCTGTGTGCCCGAGCAGGTTTGTGTCGGTTACACGGTGAACGATCCGCAGGGGTTTGGTGGCATCACCGAAGAGATGCTTTCGGGTTTCGGGGCGATTGATACCGCCGCCAATGAAGTTTGCTTCACGCCGACTGCCGACGGAAGCTACGAATTCGTGGTCCGTGTGACCGACAATTGCGGTGCAACCGCCCGGGACACAATTGTGGTCGACGTGACTTTCGGCGAATTCGCCAGTATCTCCTGCCCGAGCCAGCCGATCAACGTTTCGCTCTGTTCGGTCGATTCTGTCTGCCAGTTGGTGAACATCACTCCGGCTGGGGCGACGGTTACCGTCTCTCAGGGCACGTATGCCAACGGTGAGCTTTGCTTCTACGCCGCAGCCTCCGGTACGTATGACATTACCGTTATTGCCGAGGCGCTGTGCTCCACCGATACTTGTGTGGTCAGTTTCAATGTCGAGATCGGCGAAGCGGCCCAGATCGATTGTCCTGCCGCCACGGAGTTGTTCCTCTGCGATATTGATTCGGTTTGCATACCGGTTGGTGTGGTGGGATCGGGAGCGACAGTCACCGTTAGCCCGATAGGCAATTACGAAGCAGGCAATCTCTGTTTCCTGGCCGACACTGCCGGTCATTATGAAATTGAAATGATTGCGAGCACCACCTGCGGAACCGATACCTGCCTGGTGGTTGCTGACATAGAAATCAACAGCAACCCGGTAGCGGTCAATCCGACCTCGCCGGTCGACACCTTCCTATGTGACCCGGCTCAGGTTTGCTACCAGTTTGGCGCCAGCGATATTGACGGCGGTTCGCTTGTCTGGAACAGGGTATCCGGCAACGGCACCGTCACTGCCAACGGCCTCTGGTGTTTCGATGCCAACGCCGATGGTGATTACACCGTTGTGGTGGCCGTCACGGATTCTTGCGGTGCTGCCGATACTACGTCGCTGACGTACAACGTAGGCGTCAACACCGCGCCTGTCTTTGCATTCGGCAACGACACCACCATTTTCCAGTGCGTTCCCGAGCAGGTTTGCCTCGGGTTCACGATGACCGATGCTGAAGACAACATCGAAGATATCGTTCTGCTTGAAGGTGACGGTACGATCTTTACCTCTAACAACTATCTCTGCTTCCACCCGACCGGTGAGGGTACGATTCAGTTTGTCGGCCAGGTGACGGACGCCTGCGGTGAAGTTGTCACTGATACAATACTGGTAACGATTGAGTACAACGCCCCGCCGACAGTGTTCGCAGGCAACGACCAGACAGTTTTCCAGTGTGTTCCGGCAGAAATCTGCTGGGCCACGACGGCCTCCGATCCGGACGGAAACCTGGCGACGGTTGAACTTGTCAATGGCCCGGGCAGTTTTGACGGCACGAGTATATGTTTCACGCCCACCGGGACACTCGGATACGAGTTCGTATTGAAGGCGACCGACGCCTGTGGCGCCGAAGCATTTGATACGGTCGTTGTTGACTACACGCTCAATAGCGCTCCTGTCGCCGACGCCGGTGCCGACCAGACGTTGTTCCTGTGTGAGCCGACGCCGGTTTGCTGGCCTGCCTCATGCTCCGACGTGGACGGCAACCTGGCCGGCTGCGCCCTGGTTTCCGGTCCGGGTGCATACGATGGCACGAATATCTGTTTCACGCCGGGTGCCACCGGAATATACACATTTGTGCTCGAAGCGTCAGATGCCTGCGGCGAGACTCACGAAGATACAGTCGTAATCGACGTGACAATCAACACCGCTCCTGTCTGCTCCGTGCCGGATGACACGACGATTTTCCAGTGCGTTCCGCAGGAAGTCTGCCTGCCGGTCTCCGGTGACGATGTCGACGGAAACTTCGACCATTGCCAGATAATATCCGGTCAGGGCGCTCTGGTTGCCGGCAACTGGTGTTACACGCCGGTCGCTTCACAGACGGTGGTTGTCGGGATCAAATGTCTCGATGCTTGCGGTGCCGAATGTGTCTCGCAGTTTACCGTGCAGTTTGAAATCAACGAAGCACCGACTATTGCGTTTGGTGCCGATGTCGATACCTTCCTCTGCGAATCCACAGAGATCTGCCTGCCGTACACGGTGGGTGATGAAAACGACCCCCGCACCCGGACCGTTACGCTTGAGTCCGGACCGGGCACGCTCGATGAAGCTAATTCTCAGGTATGTTTCACCGCTCCGGCCGATGGCGATTACGAGTTCGTGATCAAGGTCGAGGACGAGTGCGGTGAGTTCGCTACAGATACGGTCGCAGTCAGCGTAATGCACAATTCACCGCCAGCAGCATTCGTGGGCAACGATCTGTCCCTGTTCGTGTGCAGTGCCGACACAACGATTTGTTGGCCGGCCTCGTGCACGGACCCCGACGACAACCTGACCGACTGCCTGTTCAACGGTCCCGGTACGTACGACGGTTCGCAGGTCTGTTTCAGTCCTGCAACCTCCGGGGACTACTTGTTCACTCTCAGGGCTGTTGATGCCTGTGGGGAGGAAATGGTAGATAGCGTTGTCGTTAACATTACGTTGAATTCGGCGCCGGAGATCGCGTTCGGCGCCGATTCATCGCTCCATCTCTGTCAGTCGCAGGAAGTCTGCGTGGCCTACACGGTCGACGATGCCGACGGTCCGACAGGACTGGTGGAGTCGATGGTCTCCGGTTACGGAACAATCAACACCGCGACCAACAGCATCTGCTTCACACCGACTACCGCCGGCTCCTATGAGTTTGTGGTCAGTGTAACCGATCCTTGCGGCGCGATGGATGAAGACACGATAGTAGTCGATATCACGTTTGGTCAGTACGCTTCTATCAACTGCCCCACCGGACCGCTCGATATTTCGCTCTGTGCGGTTGAAACGGTCTGTCAGGGTATTACGGTTGCACCGGTCGATGCCGATGTGACGGTGTCCTACGGAACGTTCTCAAACGGCGAGCTTTGCTTCCTGGCGGATACGTCAGGCGTATATACAATTGAGGTCATCGCGGCTGCCGACTGCGGGTCCGATACCTGTGAATTCGTTTTCAATGTCGATATCGGTTCCGCTGCCGAAATCGACTGTCCGGCCGCAATGGATGAATTCCTCTGCAGTCCGGATGATATCTGCTTCCCGATCGGAGTTATGGGCACCGACATCACGGTGTCCGTCAGTCCGATAGGAAACTACACACGCGGCAACGTCTGCTTCACAGCCGATACGACCGGTCACTACGAGTTGACGATCATCGCTGACACGCCGTGCGGCTCAGATACCTGCGTTGCGGTTATCGACGTCACGATCAACAGTGCCCCGGTCGCGGTTGAGCCTGCAGTCGTTGATACTTTCCTTTGTGTCGGCAGTCAAATCTGCTACCAGTTTGAGGCCTCCGATGCCGACAGTGACGATCTGACCTGGAACCGTGTCTCCGGTAACGGCAGCATTACCGCCGGCGGTCTCTGGTGTTTCGATGCCAATACTGTCGGTACGTACACCGTTTCTGCGAGGGCCACCGACCCGTGTGGTGCGGATGATATTGTAACCGCCACGTACAACGTGACGATCAATACTCGGCCGGTAGTGACGCTGGGAGCTGACACGCTCTACTTCCAGTGTGCATCCGAAGAGGTTTGCATTCCGTATGAGGTCGTTGATGCCGACGACAATGTGAGTCTTATCGAGGCCCTGCCGACTGAATTCGCAGCCGGGCTGGATACCGACAACAGCCAGGTCTGTTTCACGCCGACTGTTGCCGGTCCAAACACGATTATAGTACAGGCCACAGACGAATGTGGAGAGATCGACGCCGATACAATCGTGGTTGCGGTCATGTTTAACCATGCACCGGTGGCCGATGCAGGCGAGGATGTGTCACTCTTCCAGTGCAACGCAGCGCAGGTTTGTCTCCCGGCAAGCTGCACCGACGTTGACGGCAACCTTGACAGTTGTTACGAGACAACAGGTTCCGGAACGTACGACGGTTCAAACATCTGCTTTACCCCGACTGCCACGGGTGTCTACACCTTCGTACTGAGGACGGTGGATGTATGTGGAGAAGCGGACGAAGACACTGTTGTCGCGACGATTACGATCAACTCCGCGCCGAGCTGTCAGCTACCGGCGGCCCTGACGACTTTCTTCCAGTGCGCACCGGAACAGGTCAGTTTGCCTGTGACGGCGACGGATGTCGATGAGAACTTTGATCACTGCGAGATTGTCAGCGGTCCGGGATCGGTTGTCGGCGGCAATTGGATATACACGCCGAGTGCGAATGAGACGGCCACGGTGGCGATCATGTGTCTCGACGAGTGCGGTGCGAGTTGTGTAGATTCGTTCCAGGTCAGATTCACTCTGAACAATGCTCCTATAGCCGATGCCGGTAACGACACGACGTTCTTCCTCTGCGGTTCAGGGCAGATCTGCTGGGAAGCTGGAACAAGCGATGTGGATGGCAATCTTGAGTCAAGCGAGATTCTCGCTCCTGCGGGGGCGGTGTTCAACGAGGTCGACGGAACCGTATGCTTCACGGCAGCATTTGGTGACGGAACAGACCGCAGCTACACCGTCATCCTGCAGGCCACGGACTCTTGCGGCGTGGCTGACGTAGACTCTGCGTTGGTCAGAGTCAACTTCAACGCGCCGCCGACTGTAGCCGGACCGCCGGACTTCACGGCGTACCTGGAAGCGGTCGGTGAACTTTGCTTCGGTGTGGCAATCGAGGATGAGGACGACAACCTTAACAGTATTGCGGTATCGCCGATCGGCATCTTTAATGAAGCGACCGGTCAGGTTTGCTTTAACGCCGATACTACCGGCACATACTGTTTCGAGATTCTGGCCACGGACAACTGTGGCGCGGCAGCGCGGGATTCGGTCTGTATTGAAGTTCAGATCGACGAGTGCATTCATGTCCAGATCGAGAAGACACACCAGGCACTTCAGGGGCACCATGAAATGGTGAATGTCTACCTGACCGGTGCAGGTCGCGAGCTTGGCGGTTATGACTTCTTGATCGCCTACGATCCGACCGCCCTGACTCCGTCGGGTGTCCTTGAGGGTGACCTCCTGACCGCCTGCGGATGGGAGTATTTCTCCTTCCGCTACGGTCCTGACGGCAACTGTGGCGGTTGTCCTTCGGGCCTGATCCGCATTGTCGCGATGGCCGAGATGAACGACGGCGCCTCGCATCCGGGTTGTTTCCTTGACGGGATGACCGGGACGCTGGCCACAATCGACTTCCTTGTCACGAATGACCGCACGCTCGAGTGCATGTATATCCCGGTTGAGTTCTTCTGGAATGACTGTGGCGACAACACGTTCTCATCACGCGGCGGCGATACGCTCTGGGTGTCCCGCAGAGTGTACGACTTTGAGTCAAATGACATCACCAATATCACGCACGGTTTCCCGGGTCGCAACGGTGCTCCTGATCTGTGTCTCGCCGGAGATCAGGAGGGCAAGCCGGTGCCGCTCCGTTGTGTCGACTTCACGAACGGCGGCGTGGATATCATCTGCGCTGAGGAAATAGATGATCGCGGTGATATGAACCTCAACGGCGTCGCATACGAGATTGCTGACGCGGTGATGTACACGAACTACTTCTTAGAGGGTCTGGGTGCCTTTGAGCATGTTGAGGGTGCAATTGCGGCCTCCGAAGTGAACGGAGACGGTGTCCCGCTCACGGTTGCCGACCTCGTTTACCTCCTGCGTGTGGTGGTCGGCGACGCCCCGCCGATGCCCAAGATTGTTCCGGGTGAGGAGCCTGAAGTTCTGTTTACGGTGGCCGGCGGTGTACTGAGTATTACCGAGACACCGGCGCCGGTTGGTGCCCTGTATATCGTTCTTGAGGGGGATGCCCGACCGACCAGCGGCACATCTGCTGCCGGTATGGACATGCGTTATAAGTACGATGGGACCGACACGAAGGTGCTTATCTTCAGTATGAAGGGAAAGGCTTTTGCTGAGTTAGGCGCGGTGCTGGATATCAACGGTACCAATGCCGTCAAGTCTGTGGAGATTGGTGGCTACGATGGAAGTGTCTTTGTCAGCAGGTTGCAAAACCTGCCGGATCAGTTTGAGTTGTCACAGAACTACCCGAATCCGTTTAACCCGACAACCGTGATCGAGTACGCTCTTCCGGTTGCCAGCAAGTGGAACCTGACCGTGTTCAACGTGCTTGGCCAGACGGTCGAGACCTGGTCTGGTGAAGACGAGCCGGGTTATTATAAGATAGAGTGGGATGCCAATAGGTACGCCTCCGGGGTGTATCTCTATCGTTTGTCAGCTGGAGGTTTCAGCTCCACCAGGAAGATGGTTTTACTCAAGTAAAACCCGCTCCTACCGCAAAAAGCCTCTGCCTTACGGCGGGGGCTTTTGTTTTTGTGGGGTGTCGTCCTTACGGTTCACTGTGACTCACCCCTTGTAAGTGCGGTAAGGCGACTCCGCCTGACCGCACTGGACTGGGGGGGGGGGGGCAGTATTCGATCTGTCGAATCAGTCACTTTCAGGTCCCACCTTCAGGCGTCGAATCGTTTGCAGTCGAGAGCGGTTTGTGGAGCTTGAGGGTGAGGAATCAGCCGGCTGCAATTCCTAATGGGTTCCTCGCTTCGCATGGTATGCGGACCTTGGAACCGCGACCTACTCGAATTCCTACTTCTCCAAATCCACCACCGTTGCGCCCCAACTCCCACCGGACCCGCCCTCATGGCGGAACCCTGTTACGTTCGGGTGCTCCTCGAGAAGGCTGTGGACGATTCGTCGTTGCACGCCTTTGCCTTTGCCGTGAACTATGCGAAGGGCGAGAATGCCTTTTCCCAGACATACGGAGATATATTCCAGGACCACATCCTTCGTCTCTTCCGGTCGGAAGAGATGCAGGTCGAGGGTACCGTCGATCGGATATTCTGTTGGTTCGTTTTCGTGCGTCATCTATCCGTGCGTGTGCGAAATGTCTACATATACGGGCGCGATTCGGTCAAGTCACTTGACTGAATTGGTCTCGTGTACGATCTTGTACATTCCTCAAAACGGTACGTACGGAGAACTTGTATGTCAACTAGATCCACAGTGACCGACCCGGTCACTCCTGTCAAAACGGCCCGCGAAGGTCTTCTGCAGACGCTTGCTTCAATGGGCCGCCCGTTCTGGATGGTCAACATCATGGAAATGATCGAGCGTCTCGCATACTACGGCGTTCGTGTCGTCATTCCCATTTACATCGCCCAGGCCGACGAAATAGGCGGACTTCACTTCACCTCCGTTGAGAAAGGCCAGATATTCCTCTGGTGGGCGTTGTTCCAATCGCTGACGCCGATGATTTCAGGCGGGTTTGCAGATCGGTACGGTTACAAGAAGACCATTGCAGCCTCCATCTGTATCAAGGTGTTGGGTTATGTGCTGATGGCTACCCAGACCACTTTCTGGCCGTTCATGATAGGCTGTTGTACGCTTGCACTTGGTACCGCGATCTTCAAGCCTGGCGTGCAGGGGACAATGTGTCAGGCGCTCTCCAAAGAAAACTCGTCGGTTGGCTGGGGCACGTTCTATATGCTGGTCAATATCGGCGGATTTCTTGGCCCGCCGGTGGCTCACTTTCTCTACGGTTTCGGTTGGCCCACCGTGTTTTTCGGCTGTGCCGTGATGGTCTCACTGAACTTCCTGATGCTGCTCACCTATAAGGAACTTCCCTCGGGAGGCGAACTAACTGGCGGCTGGTTCAAGACACTCGGGGAGACAATTATCAAGTTCTTCAACCTGCGACTAATCGTATTCGTGATTATCATGTCCGGGTTCTGGCTGATGTTCATGCAGTTGTTTGACATGCTGCCGAATTTCATCGTCGATTGGGTGGACAGCTCAAAACTTGTTGCCGATCTCGGGCTGCCAGATTGGATGCTTCAACAGAACTCATTGCGCGGTCAACAGCTTTCGCAGGAATGGATGATCAACGCCAACGCCGGACTCATTGTTCTGGTTGTAGTGTTTGTCTCGTGGATGGTTGCCAAAATGCGCCGCACGCATTCGATCTTCCTCGGTATTGTTGTCTCATCAGTGGGACTCATACTTGCCGGCTTCACGACTGCCGGTTATCTCTGCATGATCGGGATACTCGTCTTCTCTGTTGGTGAGATGCTCTCGTCACCCAAGATGAACGAGTACCTTGGCGTGATTGCTCCACCGGGGGAGAAGGGCCTGTATATGGGGTATGCCAACGTGCCGCAGGGGATAGGCTGGGGACTTGGCTCTGTTATTGCCGGTCATGTCTATGACGACATGGGCGACAAGGCCAACCTCGCACTCGACTACCTGCAAACCAACTTCAACGTTACGGGCATTGATCGCACCGAGGCCATGAACAAGCTGGTTGAAGTTACCGGGCAGACCCATTCGGAGGTCACCCGGGTTCTTTGGGATACATACAATCCGTACGAGTTGTGGTACCGGTTTGCGGCGATTGGTATCGTTTCGGCGATTGCAATGCTTTTCTACGCCAAATGGGTGAAGAAGTACGAAGCGCCCGACGTATAAGGCCGGGGCAACATTGTTGTTCCGACGACGTATTGAAACGAAAATAGATTGTTGATTTGGAGATTATCATGGCTGCTGCAAAAAAAATTCCCCCGGCTCCAACCTGGGACCTGGATTCGATTTTCCCCGGCGGGGCCGAGTCCGCCGAATTCAAGGCTCACCGTGACAAAGTGAAAAACTGGCTCAAAGAGGCCGACGAGGATCTGAAGAACCTTCCGCGCAAACTGGATGACTCCTCGATCAATGTCTGGAGCGGTTTCGTCCTGAAACTGCAGGACGCGATTGAAGGCACAACACTGATCATTTCGTTTGCCTCGATGCTTGTCTCGCAGGATGTGAAAGACACGAAGGCGGCTGCCATCGAGAGCGAAGGGCTTCAGTGCCTCTCAGAGTGGCAGCAGATCAAGACCAAGTTCGATGCTCTTTCGCTCGAGCAGTCTGACGAGGTCTGGGAGAAGTTTGTCACGTCCGATAACATCAGAGGCATTCGGTTCTTCCTCGACGAAGACCGGAACTTGATGAAAAAGAAGATGCCGATGGAGCAGGAGTCTCTCGCGCTTGAGTTGGCCGTCAACGGCTACCACGCGTGGAACCAGCTCTACGAGAAGATGTCCGGCGACCTTCGCGTGCAGTTTGAGGAAGACGGCAAGACCGAGGAAATGTCGCTCGGGCAGTTGGCTACCAAGATGGGCAGTTCCGACCGCGCAGCTCGCAAGCAGGCCTTTGAGAAAATGGTCGAAGCCTGGAAAACCCGCGAGGATCTCGCTGCTATGACGCTCAACGCGCAGGCAGGTTTCCGCCTGTCGGTCTACAAGGGACGTGGCTGGGATTCGCCGCTTTTTGAGCCGCTCCAGCAGGCAAGACTGTCACAGGCCACGCTTGACGCTATGTGGTCCGTGATTGCCCGTGAAACGAAGCAGCTTGTGCCGTATGTCGAAGCGAAAAAGAAATTGCTCGGGATCGACAAGTTTTGCTGGTATGACGAGTTTGCCCCGTGCGGCAAGGCCGACCGGCTGTACCCGTACGATGAAGCCGCGGATTTTATCGTGAAGCACGTCGGCGGATTCTCCAAGGAGATGGGCGATTTTTCCCGTATGGCTATTGATAAGCGCTGGATCGAGGCAGAGGACCGGGCCGGCAAGCGTGGAGGCGGGTACTGCTCAGGCACCGGGCATTTCCGCCAGAGTCGTATTTTCATGACCTACGCCGGCTCGTTTGAGAACCTGCTCACTCTGGCGCACGAGTTGGGTCACGCATATCACAGTTTTGTGTTGAAAAACCGCCCGTTCTTCGCCACAGAGTATCCGATGACCCTGGCTGAGACCGCGTCGATCTTCAACGAGACGCTCGTCAACGACGCCGCCATGGCCGAGTGTACCGACCCGCAGGAAAAGCTGATGCTGCTCGACCAGAAACTTCAACAGGCGTATGTGATGTTCTGCGATATTCACACGCGTTATATTTTCGACAGCAACTTCTATCCGGAACGCAAGAAGGGTGTGGTGAGCAAGGAACGTCTGAATGAAATGATGATCGAGGCACAGAAGAAGGCCTACGGCCCGTTGCTTGATGAGTCCGGGTATCATCCGCTGTTCTGGGCGTCCAAGCTGCACTTCTTCATCACCGATTCGCCGTTCTACAATTATCCCTACACTTTCGGGTTCTTGTTTGCCGGCGGCGTTTACGATCGGGCAACAAAAGAAGGTCCGGCGTTTGCGGAGAAATATCGCGCCATGCTGGCCGATACCGGCAGCATGACCACAGAGGAAGTTGCGCTGAAGCATCTTGGTGTCGATCTGACGAAGGAAGACTTCTGGGTTGATGCGGTCAATCGCGCTATGATCGACGTGAAGGACTTCGTCAAGCTGGCCGAGTCCGTGTAGAGTTATATCGGGAGACAATGCTGTGACGCCAAAAGAGGACGGTCAGCCGGAATCCGGACTGTGGAAGGACTACGTTGCGCGCGAGCGGATTGAGAAGATCGCTCGGGCGATAGGCAAGACGTATCGGAAGTTTGACCAGAAGGGTTTTGTTGAGGCCGTTCTCGACGACGGGTTCGAGACGCTCGAACTCAAGGCACGAGTCGGGCGTATTGCACAGACGCTTGGACCTTTTCTCCCCAATGACTTCAAGAAGGCGGTGGCGGTTCTTACCGCGGCCGCCCCTTCTTTGCCCGGCTTTGGAAACTGGGCCATTACTGACTTTGTCGCGTTAAACGGCCTTGAGCATTTCGACGCCTCGGTGAAGGCCTTGAAGATTCTGACCTGCTACGGCAGCGCGGAGTTTGCTATCAGGCCGTTTATGATCCGCTACACTGACCGGATAATGTTTCTTCTCCACGAGTGGGCCGAAGATACCAACGAACACGTTCGTCGTCTTGCTGCCGAGGGAAGCCGTCCGCGCGGCGTCTGGGTTGCACATATAGAGTCGTTCAAGAAGGACCCTGTACCGGTCATTGAATTGCTTGGGAAACTCAAAGCGGACGAGTCGCTGTATGTCCGCAAGGCGGTTGCCAATAATCTCAACGACATCTCAAAAGACAATCCGCAGGCTGTAATCGATACGGCGATTTCCTGGCAGAACGGCGCCAATGCAAACACTCGCTGGATCATCAAACACGCCTGCCGTACGTTGATCAAACAGCGCCATCCGGCTGTCTTCGGGTTGCTCGGGTTCACGCCCAACCCAAAGACTTCAGTTCGGATGTTTGGGACCTCGAAGAAGCTCGTCAAAATAGGTGGTGAGTTTGCCGTTTCAGCGGACATCACGTCTCAGGCGAAGAAAAGCCAGAAGCTGGCCATTGACTATGTCGTGCACTACGTGAAAAAGAACGGGAAACCATCGCCGAAAGTCTTCAAGTTTGCCGAAAAGAGGATCAAGCCTGGGGAGACGCTCTCTCTTGCGACAAAGCACTCTTTCCGGGAGATGACGACTCGCAAACACTATCCCGGTGATCACTCGATCGAGCTGGTCATCAACGGTGAGGTTGTCGGCTCCGCGACATTCAAGCTGACGCAGTAAACTCGGCTCATTTCATCTGCGGAAACATAAAATGGTCAACTAACTGCCAGTTTCCGCTAAACACCCCGTGACGCTCAATCGTCTCTAGTCTAGCATACCGAAGAATGATCCCGTATGCCGGTTATCTCGGCGACTGCCAAGATCATAGAAACAGCGGTCGACAGCACCCTGATCCGGCATCCGACAGTTTCAGATGAGGACCGAGTCATGTTGCACCCGACATGCCGTTGTATTCGTACGCGTATCAGCCCCCTGGCGATTCTTACGTTCTGCCTGTTGGTGCTATTGCCGTGGATGCTTCTGTCGACGGCATGTCTTGCCACAGAGGCCACAATCCAAGAGGCATCCCAGGTTTGCCGCAATTTCATTGCAAACGAGATTGCGGAGGATGACTGCTGGGCTGGCAGTCTGACTGCGGAAGTCAAACGCGTGGAAGCGATTACCTCGGGAGGCGACGTTCTCGGCTGGTGTTTCCATCTTGCTCCGGACGGTTTCGTCATTGTCCCTTCGCTCAAGGAGCTTCCTCCTGTCAAGTGCTTTTCACAGACCGGACAGCCGGTGTTTGGTGAGCAGCAGGGGGTTGGTGCTCTCGTGCGCGATGTACTGATCGAACGCCGCGATCTTTACATCGATTTCTACGGCGATGTCGCTGTCACTCCTCAGAG
Organism: uncultured candidate division Zixibacteria bacterium; assembly: GCA_963664195.1. Lineage (GTDB taxonomy): Bacteria > Zixibacteria > MSB-5A5 > GN15 > FEB-12. The sequence continues at coordinate 697,314 of OY760907.1, read as the reverse complement.
AAGCGATCAGGGGCTGTTCGGTAGTTGCAACGGCCGGGCCTGGGATTACCTCTTGCAGGAGTCCGAGCAGTTTGATGCCGCTATCGCCAGGGGAGCGGGTGAGCGAGCCGAAAACGGCCCGCTCCTGAGCACTATCTGGCATCAGACCCACCCCTACAACATCTATTGTCCGCAGGGTGACGGAAATCGCTCTGTTGTCTGGTGCGTCGCCACGGCTCTTGCCCAGATCATGCACTATCATCAATGGCCGCCCGCCGGATTCGGCAATACTGAATATATGTGGAACGGTGATCAATCATGCGAGGGAACATCGCCGGGGCTGTATCTCGATGCGAACTTCTCTGATCGCTACGGTTACTCCGGTTCCGTTGCAGAGATGGCCGAGTTGTGTTCCGAGGTCGGTCGGGCCTATCATGTTGACTACGGCGTATGCTATTCAATCGGCAACGTCGATCCGGTGCTTGATTTGCTGCCGGATTGGTTCGGCTACAAAGATGAGGTCACAGCGCTAAATCGAAACGCCCACACTCCCGAAGATTGGTTTGGATTCGTCAGAGCCGAAATCGACGCGAACCGTCCGATTCAGTACCTCATCTCCGATCACATGATTGTCGCCGACGGTTGGCGTGCACAGGACAGTCAGAGCTTTTACCATATGAACTACGGTTGGGGGGGAGGCAACACGCTCTGGTATGCCGTAGACAACCTCTACTGCACCTGGGGCGGATGTGATCCCATGGTCGAACGGATGTACACGCGGATAGAACCGGATCGAAGCATCATGTTCTTTGCCGATACGATACTCGGCGATGCGCCGTTGACCGTGCAATTCACCGGGATGTCGGATACTACTGTCGATAAATGGACGTGGGATTTCGGTGACGGCAATACGTCGTTCGATCAGAACCCCGTGCACACGTACGAGAATGCGGGGGAGTACGATGTAACCCTGACGCTTGACGTGGGGCTCGGCCAAATCACTCGAACTCGCGGCGATTACATGAATGTCCTCGCCGACAGCGTCTGGTGCAATGCCGGATTGGTGGTGCCCGGGAATTCTCTGGTGGTAGCGGTGCAAGCAAACAACACGCTTCGGCTCACAGATATGCTTTTGCCGATCCAGTACAGCGGTGATCTGGAGATTGTCTATGATTCCTTTAGTGTCGTCGGGTGCCGGACCGTTTCCTGTCAGTCCGTGGTTCAGGATGTTGTGGATCCGACCAACGGTAGGTTACACTTTCATCTGACACCATGGACTTCCGGCTACTCGACGCAGCCTTTCCTTGAGGCCGGTATCGGACCGCTCCTCAGGCTGTATTTCACAGTCGGTGAGGATGCGACATCGTCTAATCTCACTACAGTGGAAGTGAATGCTTTTTCAGGTGGAGAATATCTGTTTGAGGGCAGTCACCACGGTCAGCAGCATGACTACGCACCGGCGACGCGAGTGGTCGACCTCCAGATGCCGACTTGCTGCACCGGCCCTTCAAGGGGAAACGTCGACGGGTCGCCAGATCAACTGATCACTATGGGAGACCTCACGACGCTGATTGATCATCTGTTCATCTCTCTTCTGCCGCTGGATTGCATCGATGAAGGGAACGTCGATCTCAGTGCCGATGGGCTGGTGACAATGGGTGACCTGACGACATTGATCGATCATTTGTTCATATCACTTAACTCTCTGCCGCCGTGTGAGTAGTTGATCAAAAAGGCAGCAGAGTGAAAAAGGCTATCCAGGGGCAGCACACAGTACTCATGGGACGGGTGCGCTACGTTTGCCCAAGGCCGCTTGTTCAGTATGACGTGACTCAGATCCTTTGTCGAGTCACTGTCAGGGAATCGGGTGGTTGTTTGTCGGACTTTCGAGTCTGGCGATAAGAGTAATTGCGTTTTCACACATTTCCTTAAGGAGTCCGAGATGCTGAGTGCCATAGTCCCGTTTATGAAGAAGTTCTGGTATCTGGCGACAACTGTCGCTTTGATAACCTGGCTATCGTTTCCGAGTGTGTCTGCTCAGGAAACTGTTGAGGAGAGTTTTCGTCTGACTTTTCTGGGGGGCGAGTTCGGAGAACAGGCCTACCCCCGGATGGTGACCGCCGTAGATGACAACAATGACGTATTTGTGGCCGGTTGGACCGAGGTGGCCGGATTCCCGGGAGGGGACACCAAAGAAGGCACTGACAAAGGTGCCCAATACGAAGCATTTGTAGTCAAACTCAGCCCGGATCTGACCACTGTCCTGGCCTACAGGACCTTCGGCGGAACGTACGATGACATGGCCACCGCATTGGCGATTGGGCAGGACGGTCGGGTGTATGTTTCAGGCAACACCGAATCTCCAGATTTCCCGGCCTCGTCCGGTTCCTACGACGATGCTTACAACGGCCCGGGATTCAGCCCGTATGCTCGTGGGGATGTTTTCGTCACCGTGTTGTCCAATGACCTTGATACGGTCATCGCATCGACCTTCCTGGGCGGGCGAGACGCGGAACATTCGTTTGGTATGGCACTGGCGCCCGACGGCACTGTGTACCTGTGCGGTTGTACGAATTCGGATGACTTCCCATACAGCGTTGGTGCCTACGACACCACGTACTGCGAAGTGGGAACGCACGGGATGGACGTTTGGGTGGCTCGTTTTGACTCTGAACTGACATCATTGCTCGGAGCGACGTTTCTCGGCGACAGATTGGACGACTGGTCTGAAGGGATTGCCGTCGGTCCCGACGGCACGGTGTACGTCGTGGGCGGCAGTGGGGCGGCCAACTTCCCGGTAACAGCCGGTGCAGCACAGACGGGATATGGTGGGGGTGGATACGATGCTTTTGTGTCTCGGTTCTCCGGCGACCTGACGCAGTTGATGGCCTCAACCCGTCTGGGAGGCAACGGCTCGGAGTTCTGTTACTCGGTACTCGCAGACGATTTTGGAGGTGTCTTTGTGACCGGACATACCACCTCAGACGCCGGTTTTCCGATGCCTGAAGGAACGTTCGACGATACCTACAACAGTGTTCCCGGCGAGGTCAACGGGGATGATTGCTTCGTCACGAGATTCGACCCCAATCTATCGACCGTAGAAGCCTCGACTTACCTCGGTGGTGCTGGCTGGGAAGTCGCCTGGGACATAGCTGTGGATAGTGACAGTCTGGTACACGTGGGCAACTGTACGACTTCTTCGGACTTCTCGCGGGGCGAGGCCGCCCTCGACACAACCTATGCCGGTGGTGACCGCGACCTGGTCTTCACAACTCTTGATTACGACTTGACAGAGTTGCGCTTCTCGACCTACATAGGAGGGACCGGCAATGACGATCACCCGGGGATTGCTCTAGACAGTGATGGAAACGTGTATCTCAGCGGTGAGACTAATTCTACCGATCTGCCGGCTTCGGCCGATGCTTTTGACACACAGGCCGAAGACTCTGTCGATGTTGTGGTCGTGAGAATCGCACGCGGCTTCTTCACCGACGACGATAACGATGGCCGGGTCAATCTATACGACAATTGTCCGGGCGAGTACAATCCGGGGCAGGAAGATGGCGATGGCGACAGCGTCGGCGATCTCTGCGATGTTTGTGCCGGTGTGTACGATCCGGAACAGCAAGACAGCAACGGTGACGGCATAGGTGATCATTGCTGTTGCACGGGACCGTCAGTGGGTAATGTCGACGGATCCGCAGACGATCTGGTGACGACCAGCGATCTGACCGTACTGATTGACCACCTGTTCATTTCGCTGGCGCCGATTGACTGTCCGCAAGAGGCCAATATTGATATGAGTGGGGACTACCTGGTGACAATGGGTGACCTGACAACGTTGATTGATCACCTATTCATAACTCTGACTCCACTGTCACCGTGCCCGTAGGGGATCAGAAGAGACGGCGACCAAAATGGCAAAACGACCGCTATACAACGAATTGGCCTGGGCCTATGATCTGATTGTCGAAAAGCCTTCAGAGGTCTGGGCCGGTTTCATCGACAGGGCACTTCGCGAAGCGGGTGTCCCGGCCGACGGTCGCGTCCTTGATGCCGGTTGCGGGACGGGGGAATACGCCTCACGCCTTGGCCGACAGGGCTACAATATCTGTGGCGTTGATCTCTCGCGTGAAATGATTGCTCAGGCGAAGGCGAAGTGTGAGATGTGCGAAGGGGCGGTCGAGTTTGTCGAGGGGAATCTCCTTGATTTGCCGAAGATGGTCTTGTGCGACGCGGTGATTTGCCGGGGAGTACTGAACGATCTTACATTAGATTCAGATCGGCAGAGAGTGTTTCCTTCGTTTGCGAGCGTGCTGAAACCGAACGGCGTCCTGATACTCGACGTCCGTGATTGGGAAGCGAGTGTGCGGAGAAAAGCGGCCAAACCGATCATCGAAAAACGTTTTGTGACTGATCGCGGGGAGTTATTTTGGAGGAGCCGTACGGGGTTTGATGAACGTCGCCACGGACTATTGATAAGGGAGACGTCGGAACTGGTAACCTCGAACGATACTCTGCGCACGTCCTATGATCTCGTAATGAGATGCTGGACGATGGGCGAACTCACGCATACATTGAGTGCGGCCAAGTTTTCGATTGTTAGACTTCTGGGCGGTTACGGCAGGGACATTGTTCTCGGGACGACGGACAGGATTGTAGCCGTCGCGCGGTTGACGGGCGGCGACTGAATCAGGTGGTTTTGTGTGGGCTAGAAGGATTCGGGGAGACGGAATGTGGTTTTTCAGAAAAAGAAAATGTGGATCGAGTGTTATTACAGTGAACTTCACTGGACCGGGCAGCTACATGATTCCCTTTGATGGTTGTGGCTACGGCGTCGTGTTCGAGGATGGCGACGATACTGGCTATCTGTATGCTACGAATGAAGCTCAGGACGACATTCTGGTCGCACTACATCTATACGATTACCACCTGCCGGAGCAAGTTTGCGCCTCAGAGCGAATCTTTGTTGTTTGGAATGCCGCGCTGCAGCGTACTGGAATTCATTACCGTGGGCGATTTCAGGCAGTTGTGGACTTCGCCAAGCGGCGCGCATGCTGTCGGAATGAGTTCCCCAGCGGGAATGGCGAATGGTGTCAATCTGGTCTGGAATGGGACGACGAACTAACTGACGGGCTTGAGTTCAGAGTACCTCACTGGTCCGGCGAGCGTGGCACTAAATGACACACACTCTCAACGAAGGAACCGGCGGTCTCACGAAACATGCCGTCTTCGCCCTCTACAACTCCTGCGGTTGGACCAACTACACCAAAGATGCCGACAATCTCATGAAAGCAATACTCAACTCGACCTATGTCGTTACCTGTCGTAAAGGAGACGAGCTACTTGCGTTGGCGCGGTGTGTTTCCGATGATGTCTCGATCTGTTACCTTCAGGACATTCTTGTCAATCCGGCGCATCAGCGCAAGGGGATCGGTCGGAAGCTGCTCGAAAACTGTCTGGAGAGATTCGCGCATTGTCGCACGCAGGTAATTCTTACCGATGACGAGGAACGCCAGCGGTTGTTCTACGAGTCGCTCGGCTTTAAGAACACGAAGACACTCGATCGGGTGTCGTTGAACTGCTACGTAAGGATGTCGGGGATGAAGTTGGAGTAGGCTCGACCTGCTTGGAGCAGATCATACTTACCCCAGGGCGACATCGAGCGTCATCATCACCGTGAATCCTATCAGCGCACCCATTGTTGCGGCATCGGAGTGTCCTCCGATCTGCGATTCCGGGATCAACTCTTCAACCACGACGAATATCATCGCTCCGGCAGCAAACGCCAAAGCGTAAGGGAGAATCGGCGTGGCGATCAACACCAGCGCAGATCCGGCGACACCGGCCATCGGCTCGACAATACCCGAAAGCTGACCGTACCAGAAGGACTTCCGTCGAGAAAGACCCTCGCGGCGCAGCGGCATTGACACTGCAAGGCCTTCGGGGAAATTCTGGATACCGATACCAATTGCCAGGGCAATCGCGCCTGCGAGAGTCGCTGAAGGGAGGCCGGCCGCCACAGCACCGAAGGCCACACCCACAGCGAGACCTTCCGGGATGTTGTGCAGCGTAATCGCGAGAACCAGAAGGATGCTTCGGTGCCATTTGGTCGGGAGGCCCTCGGTCTCACTCGCCGGCATTCCGGGATGAAGGTGCGGCAGGACCATGTCCAGGCCCCGCAGGAAGATTCCACCCAGCATGAAGCCGATCGCGGCCGGCATCCAGGACGGCAGCGGTCCGCTCTCCGACATTTCGATTGCCGGCGCCAGCAGTGACCAGAAACTAGCGGCGATCATCACACCGGCGGCGAACCCGAGCAGGACATCAAGCGTCCTCTGTTTGGGCTGCTTGGCCATGAACACCCCGGCGGCACCGAGAGCGGTAAGCAGCCATGTGAAACAGGTGGCGATAAACGCCTGCATGATTGGGTTCATGTCACTTAGCCAGTCGAAAGCTTCCACAGCTACGTCTCCCTTGAATCGTTGGTCGAATGGGTAACTTGCGGGAAGCAATATCGTCATTGGGCCGGGATCGGACAAGTTTCAAAGATGCAGATCTCTCGATCGGCAGGTGGCTGTTTTTGTGCTGTACCCGGATCGCCATTGTGTTATCTTCATCCGACTATGGCTCTTGGAATAAAAAAAGTCTCGGTGTTCACCGTTACCTTCTCCGCAGTGGTGGTCTGGATTGGTTTCTATACCTGGCGGATCATGTTCAACAACTTTGCGGTTGAGGTATTCGATGCCTCTCCGACCGGAGTCGGCATCATTCAGGCCACTCGCGAAATACCCGGACTGCTTGCGTTCGGTGCCGGGGCGCTTGCCCTCTATTTCACAGAATCACGGATCGCGGCAGTATCGATTGTCGCCGTAGGGCTTGGCTTGATTGTGTGTGGATTGTCGCCCTCGTTTCTTGTGTTGGGAATCGCAACTGTCCTGATGTCGTTTGGTTTCCACTATTTCGAACCGACCAACTCCTCACAGCTTCTTGCTCTGGCCAGATCCGAGGAGCTCGGCAAAGTGCAGGGTGAGCTTCAGTCTTTTGAATCTATGGCAGGTCTGGGTGGGGCGATTCTCGTTATGACCCTGACTTTGTTCCTCGACTATCGAGTTACGTTCTATTTGATAGGTGGTGCGGTCGCGGCGATTGGTGTTTATCTGGTGTTTGCCCTTCCGGCCAACCGCGGAAAGTCGGAAAAGCGGAAAGTGAGGATTCAGAAGAAATACTGGTTGTACTACACGCTTTCATTCCTGCGAGGGTGCCGCCGTCATATCTTCACGACTTTTGCGATCTTTCTTTTGGTGAAAAACCACGGCCTTGATATCACCGTGATTGCGGCCATCATGCTGGCAAACAACCTGGTGACGATTTTTACCAATCGATACCTTGGCTTTTTGAGCGACAAGTACGGAGAGCGGTTTGTTCTGGTCGGCTGTTCTTTCCTCCTGGTCTTCGTATTTGCCGGATACGCGGTTGTGAGTTTTCTCCCGCTATTGATAGGCCTCTACCTGATCGACAACGTTTTGTTCGGATCTTCTATAGCATTAAAATCCTATCTTCGAAAGATTGCATCAAAGGAAGACCTGACCGGCTGTCTCGCGTTCGGCATGACCGCCAACCATGTTACCGCTATCATTATTCCAGTCATCGGCGGTGTGGCCTGGGTTACGTTGGGTTATGAGGCGACCTTTGTTGCCGGGGCGGTGATTGTATTGATCGACATGCTCTTTGCGCTCAAAGTGCCTGCGAGGAGTAAACTCAACGGCGAGGCTGAATCGAGTTTGCAACCCTCCGATGTATCAAGTTGAGTGCCACTTTTTGACATTCGCACTGGCAAAATAAGACACTTGCTGAGGTCTTTACGTGAAATAGCCTTGCGACAGTTCTGTAGATTTGACCATCTTGAGATCAGAGCACCCTTGAGCGGATTCTGAGCACATCCGCTCAAGCGGCACGATTCACAGGAGAACCGAATGAAAAGATTATCGATTGTGATGGGAGTGTTTGCGCTCGCCCTGGCTGCCAGCGTGAGTGCAGAGGCCGGCACACATTTTGGCGTAAAACTGGGGCCGAGCTTTTCCTCAATGTCGGGAGACGCAACCGAGGGGACCGACGCCAAGATGAAAGCTGGTCTGACAGCGGGGCTTTTCGCCGAGATTGGCCTCAGCGAAACGATATCGTGCAATCCTGAGGCGCTGTTTGTGATGAAGGGCGTCAAGAAAGAGTACCCGGTAGAGGATGAGTTCAGTGACCCGACTACTGTTACCGAAAACGTCAAGCTGGTCTATCTTGAAGTGCCCATTCTAGCTCGGATTAAGATACCGACCAAAGGTAAGATTGCACCACACTTTTTGTTCGGTCCTGCTGTGGGCTTCAACATCTCAGGCAAGGATGAGATCAGCGGCTACAATGATACCAATGTCGATGGCGAGTTCGACATCGCCAATGTCAAGAGCATGGATTTTAGTGGTATTGTCGGTATTGGTATAGACTTCCCTCTTGGAAGCGTACGGGGGGCAGCCGAGGTTCGGTATGATAAGGGCTTTGGAACCGCGTTTGATGATATTGATGACTTGAATTCGGTCCCCGAAAACGAAGTTCCGTTTGTTGACTTCGATTTTGATCCGGGATCGGAGGAACCCACCGGCGGCACTGCGGAAGATCTGAAGAACGGTGGTTTTTCGTTCACGTTTGCGATTTCGATCCCGATAGGCGGGCAGTAGAACGGAGCTTTCTGGACTCGCGTGACGATTTTATTCAGAAAGTTCTTGACATTGTCATCCGATATGTATATCCTTGGCGCCGTTATGAAAAACAGACAGATACATATTCGACTCCTGGCACGCCCGACTTGCGCCTATGGCGAGATGAATGGCGTGGAGAAACCACTATTGCGGTAAGCTGTGTCTGTGAAAGATATAGAAGCCCGGGATTGCGGTCCCGGGCTTTTTTTGTGGGAGTCCCGGGAGGACTGAAATCACGGAGTACTACTAGAAGTACTCAGTTCGCCCTCCACGTGATGTCAGACGACCTCGTCTGACGGCTACTTGACAACTACTGAGAGCCGTCACGTGAGGGCACGCGACGGCCCAGCAGGGGGCAATGTAGGAGAGTGATACAGGAAGGCACTTGACCAGGACAACCAACACGATTGGAAATAGATATGTTTGAAGATTTGAAAAGATACACCTCGCGGCCGAAGCCGTTTGAGTTCTACACTATAGACCTGCTCTGGAACGACCCGTACGTGTCGAAGAAGATGCTCGAGCTGCATCTGGATGAACAGGCAGAACTGGCCTCCAGAAACAAGGCGTTTGTTGATCGCTCCTCAAACTGGATCATTAACCGCTTCGACCTCGGAAGGGGCAAGACGGTTTGTGATCTCGGTTGCGGCCCCGGCCTGTACACTTCGCGGTTTGCTCAAACAGGCTGCGATGTGACCGGAGTCGATCTCTCCGAGCGATCAATTGAGTACGCTCGCGGAGATGCCGTCCGCAGGGATTTGGATATCGCGTACGTGCAGAGTAATTACCTCGAGTTCTCGACCAACAAGAGGTTTGATCTTGTGACGATGATCTACTGTGATTTCTGCGTCCTGTCTCCCAAACAGAGACGGCGACTGCTGGGCATAATACACGGCTGTCTCAACGGCGAAGGAGCACTGCTCTTTGATGTCCTCTCGACGCAGCAATTCGATGCGACAGATGAAAAGCTGACGCTAGACTTCAGTGCGCGAAACGGATTCTGGACGTCTGAGCCGTACTACGTGATTGAGAACTCGCTGAAGTATGACGACGAAGCGCTGCTTTTGGACAAGCACGTGATTATCGAGTTGGATCGAACCCGCGAGGTTTTCAACTGGCTGCAATGCTACAGCCCGGATTCGCTGCGTGACGATCTGGAACGTTGCGGGTTCACAGTCTGCGAGCAGTATGCAAACGTCGCCGGTGATGACTTCGAGCCGGAGTCCACGCAATTTGCCGTGATCGCCAGAAAAGCTGACTGATTCTATTCAAGAGTCAGACAAAAGATGTACGATCCGTCCTGTGGCGCTCGAATTGTCACCCGTTGATTCGATTCGAGTGTTCCGCCAAGGTATCTGAACGGCGTCGTACAGCCCGGTAGTACGGGTCAAGTGACCTATACGGGTTCGAGTCCCGGGGCCTACCGTTTGGAAAAACGCTCGAAGAGCACGGGTCTTTCAAACCCGCAGGTTAGCCCCTGCACCAAGCGGTCATGACGGGCGGGGAGTATTTTCTGTCGTCAAGTCTTATGCAGACTCATCGTAGTGTGCCGAGGACACCATATTACGGCGCTTTGCGGCACGCGGATACCGTTTCACAGAACCGACGTAGTTTCCTCAATCGTTGCTGTCGGGGGGAGGGCGAGATTGGTGTATACATGTAGGATGTGAGACTCAAGCAGTGCTCCGCGCCTGAATGTGGGATGGCAGAGATGCCCCGCCGGTTGTGTCCCAGAAACCCTGAGACTACTTCGATCAGACAACTGATCGACAACACGTAACGGTTACGCCTAGCAACGAAAGGAGGTATAACCATGATTCTGAAGAGACTTGTTCGTATGAAGCCGTTTGAACGCGGCCTGGTATTCGTTAAGGGGGAGTGCAAGAGATTGCTCGGGCCTGGATGGCACTGGATCGATCTCAACCAGAAACTGATTCGTGTCTCAACACGTAGTGTCCGGTTCGAGCATGCGGATATTGAAGTAGTCATCAAGTCCGGTGTGCTGAAGGATGAGGCTGAAGTGCTTGATTTGCGGGACGGCGAATCCGCGCTGGTCTGGGTAGACGGACGTTTCTACGCCATCCTCGGAGCCGGACAGCACGTGCTCTGGACTTCCTTCCACGAGGTGAAGGTAAAAACTGTCGATATCGGGACCGCGCGGTTTGAGCACGACGAACTCGCCGCGATTCTGCAGTCCGATTCTGCCGAAGCACACTTGCAAGTGCATGACGTACGGATCGGACATGAGGGCTTGTTCTTCTGCGACGGTGTTCACATCGGCAGCTTCTCCACGGGGCGTTACGCGTTTTGGAAGAGTGCGGGTGCTCTCACCGCGGTGATGGTTGATACACGTGAGTGCGTGTTGGATGTTACCGGTCAGGAGATCATGACCTCAGACAAGGTCACGCTTCGCTTGAACTCGCTGGTTACGTACCGCGTGACCAATGCGCTGGCCTCGATCACGGGGGTTGAGGATCGCTTTCAGGCGCTGTACCGTGAGGTGCAACTGGCGCTTCGTGGGGCGATTGCCATGAGAGATCTTGACCAATTGCTTTCCGATAAGGAGAGTATTGCTGCGGAGCCGGAGAGCATTCTCCGCAAGACGGCCGCCCGGTTTGGCATTGAAGTCATCAAGCTCGGCATTAAGGATATCATCCTTCCGGGCGAGATGAAGGATCTGCTTAACAAGGTGACCGAGGCGAAAAAGGCCTCTGAGGCCAACGCGGTAGCGCGTCGTGAGGAGACTGCCGCGATGCGTTCACAGGCCAATACGGCCAGGATTCTGGAGTCCAGCCCGACCCTGATGAAGCTGAGAGAACTGGAAGTGCTCGAGAAAATCGCAGGCAACTCCAAGCTCAGCGTTGTACTCGGTGAGAAGGGACTGGCCGACAGAGTCATCAACCTGCTTTAACAGAGACCGGGTGTCGTTGTCGTACGCATCCGGTTCTTTCTATTCCCGTCTTTGCCCTCCGGTATCTTCACGGAGCCTTGCTTCTCAGACGTGCAACCGCCCCACCGGTAGGGGCGGCGGGGCGGTTACGGCAACAGGGATATGTTGCTGATAGGTCTTATTTCAGCATCATCATCTTACGTGTTTCCACGTAGTCACCCGCTTCGAGACGATACAGGTACAGTCCGCTTGCGACACGACTACCGCCGTCGTCGCGGCCGTTCCACATCACCTGGTGCTGGCCGGCGTCACGGGTCTCGTCGACCAGGGTCTGGACTTCCTGACCGAGGACGTTGTAGACTACAAGACGGACATGGGTCGGCGCCGCAAGGCTGAAGGAAATCTCGGTGGTCGGGTTGAACGGATTCGGGTAGTTCTGCCCGAGACCGGTTTCGACCGGACCGGAAGTGGCACTGGCGAGGGCGTCCTGCGCACCGCTTTCGCATGCCTCGGTAACGGCGTTGTTCTCAGGCTTGTACTCATAGTCATTGTGAGTGATATCGCGAACTTCGACACACCATTCATCGCGCCAGCATATCCGGGAGCGGTCCAGGCGGTACAGCACCATGCCGTCCCTGTCGGTCCGGCCGCTCAGTGTACCTGCGGTCGGGCCATTATAGTCGATGGTCACGGTGGCACCCGCGACGGGTCGTCCATCAGCGTCCTCGACCGTCACACGCCCGATCCCGCGGCATGAGCGGCTTGAAGTCGAACGGACGACCTTGATGGCTTCCACGTGCATACCCTTAGTTGGTACGGTCACGCTGATGAGATCAGTCTTGGTCTCTGTAGTAGAGCCGTTGTCGTTAGTCGCCGTCAGGCTTACCGTGTACTCACCGGCACTCTGGTAAGTATGCGACGGGTTCTGGTCGGCGGAGCCGTTGCCGTCACCGAAGTTCCACTGCCACGAGGTCGGTTCGCCGGTCGACTGATCGGTGAAGCTGACTGACAGCGGAGCGTCGCCTGAAGTTGCCGACACCGCAAATGCGGCGGTTGGCGGCGGAGGAGAGGTTAGCGTTATGGCATCGCTCTTTACTTCGGTGTCGGAGTTGCCGCCGCCGGTCACGGTCAGTGATACCGAAAACGTTCCGGCAGTGCTGTACACGTGGGTCGGGTTCTGGTCGACGGAACTGCTGCCGTCGCCGAAATCCCACTCCCAGGAGGTCGGTTCGCCAGATGAATGGTCGGTGAACTGCACTGGCATCGGCACCTGCCCGACAATGTCGGACATCGAGAAATCTGCCGCAATCGGTTCAGTCGATGGGAGGGTCGTGGTGGCTGAGGCGATATTGGACATATCAGACCAATTCCAACCGGAGTCAGCCGCCCTCACCGCATAATAGTAGGTTGTGGCGGCGTCAAGGCCGTCGCACACGATCGTTTCGGTGCTTCCGGACGGGAGAGGGTGTGCAACGCTCACGGTAGTGGCCTGGCTGAAGTTGCTGGACGTAATCGGGAACGTGGCGCACTTGACGAAATAGCGGTAGGCTGTACCGTCAAATCCGTCGCACCCCGGGGCTGTCCAGGTGATGCTAATCGAGTGCTCTGAAGTTGCTGAGGCGCTCAGGTCAGCGATGGCTGCCGGCGGTACGTCAGTGTCCTCTCCGGAGCTCATTGACTCGGTCGCTGCGGCTGCGATGTTGGACAGATCGGACCAGAGCGGGTTGGCGTCGGCAGTACGTATCGCGAAGTAATACGTGGTGCCAATCGCGAGATCCGCCACCGTAAACGATTCCGTGTTTCCGGCCGCCCGCGGCGCCGAAAGCCCGGAGGCCTGCGTGGCGCTGCTCCAGTTGGACGCGTTGATCGGCGATTGGCTATAGCGAAGGTCGTATTGCGAGGCAGTGCCCGTATTACCGTCGGCCCCCGGAGCGGTCCATGTCAGGGAGATCGAAGTCAAGGTGGTCGAAGTTGTTGCCAGGTTGGCGATTGCGCTGGGTGCCGTATCGGTGGCCGTCTGATCTGTCGTGCCCGTGGCGTTGTTTGACAGGCCTGACCAGAGTGGGTTGGCGTCGGCGGTCCGTATTGCAAAGAAATACGTTGTGCCCTCATCGAGTCCGGTTAGCGTGAATGACTCAGCGCTGCCGGCGGACCGTGGCGCGGAAAGCCCGACTGCCTGAGAGGCGCTGTTCCAGGACGATTCATTAATAGGCGCCAGAGCGTACCTGAGGTCGTACTGTGAGGCGGTGCCGTCGTTACCGTCAGCTCCCGGAGCCGTCCAGGCGAGGGAAATCGATGACGTGGTGGCACCGGTTGTCCGCAGATCGGCGATATTGGCCGGCGCGGTGTCTGTCGGAAGGGTGTCATCCGGCAGCGTAGTTACGGCATACACATTGGAAAGTGCAGACCAGTTGTTGGCTTCGTCGACAGCTTTTATGGCGAAGTAGTAAGTTTGTTCAGGATCAAGATCGTCAACAACAAGAGTCTCGGCGCTGCCCGCTACAGACGGCACAGGCTCGCCGATCACCTGGGATGCACTGTTCCAGTTCCCCTCGGTTATGACCGAAGTGGCGTAGCGAAGGTCGTAGCCGCTGGCGGTACCGACATTGCCGTCATCGCCGGGAGCGGTCCAGGAAAGGGTTGCGGAACTCGCAAAAAGGCTGCTGACGAACAGCAATTGCAGTGTCAAGGTTAAGGCCAGGGTAGTCCTCTTCATAGGATGATTCCTCCATGATGCTTAAAGTTGGCCCTAGGAGATTGATTGCTTCTCTGACGGCGAATCGATAGGAGAGAGGATTAAGGCTGATGGCCTCGGAGTTTTACCTTCGGGGCGAAAAGATCGGCTAGTTGTTGTCTCAGTCTTGTCTTTCAAAGCCTCGGTCACAGTTTCCTCGCCGGAATATGGCCTCCGACACGCCGCTCAAAGTTGTCTTCACACACTGATGTATCGCGGAGAGTCGGTTCGGACATACGCGATAAACTTACTCTGGCTATCGGCGTTTCCCCCCATGCGACTTTAGCATGAAACAGTACTTTTCTGTACCCCCCGGAACCGATTTCCTGGGTGATTCTAGGTACAAGAATGTCCGATAACGAGATAGGATTGCGTATGTTGCGGTACTTTTTTGTACGTCGAATGGCCGAAAATTGCCGGGATTGGGAAATACGGGACGGTTCTGAGTGAAACAACTGTTGTTTCACTTTGCGCCACTGACGCTATCCCCTCACGAGAGAAGTGAAACAGTTGGAACTGCCGTGAATTGGGTTGACCGTCACCACGTTTGTATGCTATGCTAAGTGTGGTATGAACAACCCCCCAGACGATCAAATGGTAGTTCGAGAAATGAATGACTCGGACTCACTTGAGGAGTTGACCGAGTTCCTCCACCGTGCTTATGACGTTCTTGCCGGCATGGGATTGCGCTATCTGGCAACCCATCAGGAAGTAGATGTCACGCGCAGGCGAGTAGCCGGAGGTGTCTGTCTCTTAGCAGTAAACGGGGAAAAGATTGCGGGGACGATCACTTGCTATCCTCCCGGTCACTGCAAGGGATCACCGTGGCTCGAGCGAGATGCTGTGGCGCACATGGGCCAGCTTGGAGTAGACCCGGATCTTCGCGGTCAGGGGATCGGGACACGGCTCATCGCGGCTGCCGAAAGTCATGCCAGGGCTTACAATGCTACCGAACTGGCGCTGGATACCGCTGAACCGGCGACCCATCTGATAGAATGGTATAAGCGGTTGGGATATCGCTTTATTGAATACGCCGACTGGGATGTCACCAACTATCGCAGCGTGGTGATGTCAAAAAAGCTTACCCCGGACTCTAAGGATTGATCCGAGAGCTATTCGTCTTTCGTTTTCTTCGGCTCGAACTTCTTGAACCAGTGACAGCCGAATTCTTCCATTATGGCCATAAACTCGTCATTATCAGCTGCCATGATGCTCGCCATGTAGTGAAGCCCAAAGTAGTTCTGCACCGCGTTGACATGTCCCTGCCGTTTGATCTTTGCCACGCATTCTTCTGCGAACGCGTCACCGTGGACCTCCCGGCAGATATATTCTATGGTCTCCAGGCGCTCGACTGTGATCTCTTTTTTCCAACCGGAGTACTTCTGATTGAAGGCTGCCAACAGATCGGCGTCAGTGAGTTCTCGGTATTTCTCGTCATGCACCATCACCGGCACACCCAGTTTCTTACGCGGTTCCGGCCGGACCTTCGGATATCCGAGACAAAGCAGAACCACCGGAAAAACACCTTCGGGCAATTCAAACATCTCCCGCAGTTCCCGGAAACACTCCATTACGGTACCGACATATACCGAGCCTAAATCCAGGGCATCGGCGGCAGTACAGATGTTTTGTGCGGCAATGATCGTATCCTGAAAACCGATCCAGAAATGGCGGAAAGCGCTTCTGGCGGCGTACGGTGCCGTTTCCAGCTTGGCCCAGCGTTCCAGCCGGTGATAATCGATGCAGAACAGGAGATCGACCGGCGCCGTGGACACAAACGGTTGATCGCCAACGAGTTTGGTGAGCTTGTCCTTGGTTGTCTGATTCTCGATCTTGATGATCGAGTACGGCTGAAGATTCCCTCCGGTGGCGGCATGAATGCCGGATTCAAGAACCAAATCGAGCACATCGGGCGGAATCTTCTTGTTCTCGAAGCTCCGGCAGGATGAGCGCTCTATCAATAGTCTTAGGGTATCGTTCGGAAATGATCTGCCGGTCTTTTCGCCGACGCCGTGATGTGAGGGCATGCCTTTATCTCCTGCAGCTAAAAAGTGTGAACCTGCGAAAGCAAGGAAGTGACGTTTTAGCGTGTGAGCAAGCATTGTAGATGGGACGGTCAATGGGGACGAATGTGATCGGCGGGTGGCCGGGTCAAACTTGTTTGGCCCGGTTCTTCCCCTCCAAACGAGTTTGAAGGGACCACACGCCATCAGGGGTGGATCCCTGACGGTCGCGGCAAATCAAGTGTGCCATTGACCAAATATGCCTTGACGATACCTAGAAACTCGGCATCCTGGTCACATCGATAGGTTCGGCAAACAGCATCTGGACCGCATCCGCGCTGTCTGAGACGAACACGGTGTTGCCGCTCGTATCCCTTGTCACGAAATCCAGCTTCAACGCTGTTTCCCAGTCTTCCGGTACTGGGATAACGTCGGCCACGTGTGTCAGCGACGAAGTTGTGTCATTCCATACGGTAAGTGTCATAATGCCGTCGGCCTTGTACTCGGCCACTGCCGTGCTGGAGTGGCAAGTGAAGCAATCGGTGCCATTCGGTTTGAATATGGTGTGCGATTGATGAGGCGCTACTGAGTAGAACGCCTTGCCGTCGTGCGTCATCACCCGAATGTTGGCTGTGGTAATTTTCCCGGAACGTGCGTCGCGCACGAGGAATTTCCAGTCGTCTACAGGTTGGCTCCCGTAGAATGAACCGGTCTCGCCCCTGACGGTCGAGGCAAAGTCCGTGGCGAAATAAGTGAGCACCGATTTGCTGTGGCATGCCCGGCACTCGAAACTCATTCCATGGCGTGTGTGTGAGGCGTTGTGTTCTTCCGTCAGCACGTTTTCGTGACAGCCGGATTGTTCGCAACTGACCGCATTCGGTGCCGACAGCATACTATGGTAAGAGGCGCCGTCGCCGTGCACTTGAGAGCTCTTATGACAGGTGGAGCAGTCGAAACCTTGGTCACTGAGATGTACATCGCCCCGGATAGAGACTTCGTCGGCCTGTCGAAAATGGCACGATTCCGTGCAAAACCGATTCTCTGGAGTTATGCCCGCATTGGTGTGGCAGATAATGCACTGAGTCGGCTCAACATGGCAGTTCCTGCACGAGAGATCATCGAAAGGTATCTCACTCACGGCTTCAAATCCCCCCTGATCGTCTGAGTAGAAATACTCCATTCCGGCTGCGGTGCCGTGCAATGATGTTGCAATCGCCGTTTCTTTTGGATCAGGTTCAACGGGATCGGCAGTGTGATTATTCTTCCCGCAGGAGGAGGCAAGTGCGGCCACGAGAAAAACAAGCCAGGTGTAGCGTTTCATCATATCCACTGAACCTCAGTGACACCGTTTGCGATTCCAAAAGGGGCAGCTGTTGCCCATCCGGAACCAAATACGTCTATTATTGTTCGATTTGCAAGACAGAATCTCGGCGGGAGCCTATTCGTTCCAGTTTGACGTTGCACCGCTTCGCACGGAATGTTTATATTCATAGCAAACTCGCAGGCAAAGGAATCGCATGGCTCCAGCCCAAATACTTGTAGTCGAAGACGAGAGTGACATCGTAGAGCTGCTGAGGTTCAATCTTGAACGAGAGGGATACCGCGTTGAGTCCGCGTCAACCGGCGAACTGGGGTTGACTATGGCCAGGAAACTGCTCCCCGACTTGATCCTCCTTGACATTATGCTCCCTGAGCGCGGGGGGATGGACGTTTGTCGGGAACTGAAAGTTGACAAGCAAACGCGGCCGATTCCCGTGATCATGATGACTGCCCGGTCCGAAGAGGCTGACATCGTCAGCGGTCTCGAAGTAGGTGCTGACGATTACATAACCAAACCGTTCAGTCCCAGAGTGCTGGTCGCCCGCGTCAGGGCCGCTCTGAGGAGACAGAAGGCAAGCGTCGAGGAGGGAGATGCTTTCATCAAGGCCGGAGAGATTACCATAGATGCGGGTCGTCATGAGGTCAAAGTAGCCGGTGACTGTGTCAATCTTACTCCGACCGAGTTTCAATTGCTGACGGTTCTTGCCAGACGTCCGGGCTGGGTGTTCTCTCGCAATCAACTTATGGATGAAGTCCGTGGCGATGAAGTGATCATCACCGATCGCGCCATTGACGTTCAGGTGGTCGGTCTACGCAAGAAACTCGGTGAGTTCGGTACTTACATTGAAACCGTCCGTGGTGTCGGTTACAAGTTTCGGGAGATATGATGGCACGCAAAAAGCTTCTTTGGACAGTCTACCCCTATTATTTGCTGATTATTTTTGCCGCCATCCTGGCCGTGTGGCTGTATGCAACTCAGAAAATGCGAACCGTTTATACCGATAGTGTGGTTTCGACTCTGAAGGCCGAAGCCCGTCTGATCGAAGGAGACGCACTCCAAATTCTGGAAGATGGGGATTCGGCAAGACTGGATTTGCTCTGCAAGGACCTCGGCCAGCGATCAGGAACTCGTGTTACCGTGACCGATATGAAGGGGCTCGTGCTTGGCGATAGTGACGAAAATCCCGCTGAGATGGAAAACCACGGCCGTCGACCGGAAATCCTCCAGGCACTGCTGGGGGGGATTGGTACCAGCAGTCGGTACAGTAATACGCTTCAGAAGAACATGATGTATCTGGCGGTGCCGCTTAATCTTGACGGCAAGATTGTCGGCGTATTGCGAACGTCGATTCCCGTGACATCCATCGATGAGGAATTATCATCACTCAATGCTAAAGTCGCCTTGGGAGGGTTGCTCATTGTCGTTGTGGCCACGCTTATCAGTTTGCTTATATTCCGTCGAATCAGTTCCCCTCTCCGCGAGCTGACGCATGGTGCTGACTTGTTCGCCCGGGGCGAGCTGCATACTCGATTGGCAGCACCTGATATAGAAGAAATCGACACGCTGGCCAATTCCATGAACCACATGGCGACCCAGCTCAACGAACGAATAGACACGATTGCCAGACAGCGCAATGAACAGGAGGCGGTTCTAGCTTCCATGACTGAGGGGGTTGTCGCCATCGACGGCAATGAGCGCATCATTAATCTCAACGATGCGGCGGCTGTTATATTTGATGTTGAGAAGTCGTGGGCCAAGGGCCGTTCGGTGCAGGAGGTCATGCGCAACGCTGACCTGAACAGCTTCGCCTCGCGAGCGCTGGACTGTGTAGAGCCGATTGAAGCCGAGATTGCGATCGAGGGCGTGCGCCAGCGGTACCTTCGTGTCCACGGCTCAGTGCTCAGGGATGCTGAGGGCAAGCGGTCCGGTGCGGTGATTGTACTGAACGACTCCACGAGACTTCGACGACTTGAATCGATCAGGCAGGAGTTTGTGGCCAACGTATCTCACGAGCTAAAAACGCCGATTACGGCAATCCGCGGTTTTGTGGAAACCCTGCAGGACGGCGCGATCAACTCACCCGAGGACGCAGAGCGATTTCTGGAAATCATCGTTAAGCAGACTCATCGGTTGAGCTCCATAGTCGACGATCTCCTGTCTCTATCGCGTATCGAGAAGGAAGCCGACGGTGACGAGATTGAACTGCTGCCCGGAGATCTGAAATCAGTTGTTCGCAACGCACTGCAGGTCTGTGCACCCCGCGCCACAGCGCGAAGAATCACACTCGAGTCTGAAGACTGCCAATCCGTGAACGCCCGGGTCAATTCACGATATCTTGAGCAGGCGGTGATCAACCTCGTCGATAATGCCATAAAGTACAGCGGCGAAGACTCAACTGTTCGGGTAACAGTCGAGAAGCTTGACGACAAAGCTGTGATTTCAGTCATAGACCAGGGAAGCGGTATAGCGGAGCAGCACCTTGCTCGCCTGTTCGAGCGGTTTTACCGGGTAGACAAAGCCAGATCCCGCGAGGTTGGCGGTACCGGTCTCGGTCTGGCTATTGTCAAACACACGGCGCTTGCGCACGGTGGGTTTGTGGATGTCGAATCGACTCCTGGTCAAGGCTCCGTATTCAGAATCCATCTGCCGCTCAAAGCGTAAAAGGCTGACTGTCAGGGACAAGGGGGCTGGTCCCGGTTGCAGTTCGTGTGAGAAGTTGCTGGCATTCGCGCGAATGTGACAATCACCTAATCACTCGCTAACACAATCCTAATATTGACGTGGTTTAATCTGCCTGACAGCGACATGCAATTTGGCATGCAATTAACACGAATTGTGTACAGACTTGAAAATTACGACAGTGGAAGACAGGGAAGGAACTAATCCAATGAAGACCATGGTACTGACAGCCCTCACGGTTCTGATGTTCAGCGGGATGGCCTCGGCCGCCAATTGGTGGGAAACGATAAAGGTCAAGGGAGATCTTCGGTATCGCCACGAGATGATAGATGAGGCGGACAAAGACGTTCGCCACCGGCAGCGTATCCGCGTCCGTCTCGGTGTGTACGGCGAAGTGAACGAATACATGCGGGCAGGTTTGCAGTTGGCCACCGGCTCAGATGATCCGGTCTCGACCAATCAGACTCTTGACGGCGCTTTTTCGACCAAAGGTATTGGCGTTGATATGGCCTATTTTGAGGCGAAACATCCGGCTCTTCCGGGAGTCGTACTGAAGGGCGGCAAGTTCAAAAACCCGTTCTTCAAGCCGGGACAGTCCGAACTCATCTGGGACTCAGACCTCAACCCCGAAGGCGGCACTATTTCGTTCACTCACGAACTTGACAAGGTGACGATCAATTTGATCGGTGCCGGACTCTGGATCGACGAGCGGTCATCTGGCAAGGATTCCTGGATGGGAGCCGCACAGGGCGTCCTGAAAGTGAAACTAGACGACAAATCCAGCTTTGCCTTTGGCGGAGGTTATTTCAACTACGTTAATACCGAAGGCTACGGGGCCTTCTACGACGATGATTTCCAGGGTAACTCGACCAGCGTGATCATTGATACCGTAATAGGCAACAGTGATGACACCAGCTACGTCTCAAGCTACTTCTACGCCAACGACTTCGATCTGGTGGAGCTGTACGGCGAGTTCACACACAAGTTCGACAAAGTGCCGGTGACGGTCATGGGTGACTACGTTACCAACACTGCCGCAGACAGCGTCAATACCGGCTGGCTTGTAGGCCTGCATATCGGCAAGGCCAGTAAGCCGGGTTCCTGGGCATTTCGTTATAACTACCGTGAGGTCGAAAAAGACGCGGTAGTGGGCAATTTTACCGACTCAGATTTCCGTGGCGGCGGCACCGATGCCAAAGGCCACGAGCTTGGTGGCTCACTGGTGCTGGCTAAGAATGCCGCGTTTAACGCGAGCTATTTCATCAACAAGATTGGCCTTGATGCCGGAGAGAAGGATTTCAACCGGATGCAGCTTGACCTGCAACTGAAGTTCTGAGATTGCTCGAATCGAAAACTAACCGCGCTCTAACAAAAAGCTAACAATTATTCAGTTCCCTTGATCAAGGATTAACTGGAGGATAAAAATGAAGAAGTTTTGGTTCGCAAGTATGATTGTCCTGGCTGCGTTCGGCTTGGTTGCCGCCAGCGGAAGCATTACCATCAAAGGTTCTGATACGCTCGTCCGTTTGGGGCAGCGCTGGGCTGAAGAGTACATGAAGTTGAACGAGGGCGTTGTGATCCAGGTCTCAGGCGGCGGTTCGGGCACCGGAATTGCCGCGCTGCTTAACGGTTCCACGGATATCTGCGAGGCCTCACGTGACATGAAGGCCAAGGAGCACAAACTGGCCGAGAAGGCGGGATTGAAACCGTATCGCGTTTCTGTCGCCCTCGACGGTATCGCTGTTTTCCTGAACGAAGCCTGTCCGATCACAGAGCTGTCTCTGCCCCAATTGAAGGGTATTTACACGGGTGCCATCACCAATTGGAAAGAAGTTGGCGGATCGGACGCCAGGATTATCGTCTACGGCCGCGAGAACAATTCCGGCACGTACGCGTTCTTTAAGGAACACGTCCTGGAGAAAGAAGACTATGCCGCTTACACGCAGACTCTGCCGGGTACGGCGGCGGTTGTGAACGCGGTTGCCAAAGATGTCAACGGCATCGGCTACGGCGGCATCGCCTGGGCCAAGGGTGTCAAGTATGCCAGAGTAAAGAAAGACGACAAGACTGCCGCGATTGAACCGACGGTTGAGACCGTTTCCAACGGTGCTTACCCGATTTCCCGCGACCTCTACTGGTTCTTCAACGGCAAACCGACCGGTGAACTGAAGAAGCTCGTCAACTGGGCGCTGTCGCCGGAGGGGCAGAAAGTCAGCGAAGACATGGGTTACGTTCCGCTGTCTCCAGAGATGGCCAAAAAGAACATGATTGACTAAGGAATACCTCCTTCCATTGATGCGCCGGCGGGGAGAGCGTGACCTCTCCCCGTCCTCGCATTGAAGGTTAGCCATGACAAAACTTCGATTCAAACCCAAGTCCAAGTTTCTCGAATTCACGGGCGAGAAGTTTATCGCTATTAACGCTCTTGGAGCAGTGTTAGCGATTTTGCTGATATTTACGTTCATCTTCAAAGAATCAATTCCGATCTTCACTGATCTGGAAATCCAGGATGAAGTGACGCTTGAGAAGATGACCTTCAAGCAGGAGTGGATCGAAGGGCGTGAAGCGAAATTCTCCTGGCAGCCAAACTCCGACGTGCCCAAGTACTCGCTCCTGCCGCTCGCTATCGGCACGATAAAGGCTGCACTTATTGCCATGCTCTTTGCGGTGCCGCTGGGAGTCGGGGCGGCGATTTACTCCGCTGAATTTGCTTCCAAGCGAATGAGAGAGGTGCTGAAACCCGTTATCGAAATGTTAGCCGGGATACCCTCTGTAGTTTTAGGGTTCTTTGCGCTGATTGTGCTCGCAAGTATCATGCAGGACTTGTTCGGGTTTGTCTTCAGGCTTAATGCGACTACGGCGGGCGTGGCCCTCGGATTGTCGGTGATACCGATTGTGTTCACAGTTGCAGAGGACGCCATGACAACCGTGCCGCAGTCGCTTCGCGACGCCGGTCTGGCGCTCGGTGCTACACCGTGGCAGGTCTCGCTCTCAGTAGTGTTGCCGGCAGCGATGCCCGGAATAGCCTCGGGGGTGGTACTTGGTTTCGGACGCGCTATCGGCGAAACGATGATCGTTCTGATGGCCTCAGGAAACGCCGCGATTATATCGCCGGACATCGCCGACTCCATACGAACGATTTCTGCGACTATCGCCGCCGAGTTGGCCGAAGTGGTCTTCGGGGGAGCACATTACAGCGTCCTGTTCCTGCTTGGAACGATTCTGTTTATCTTTACTTTCTTGATCAACCTGACTGGCGATGTTATCCTTGAGAAGTTGAAGGTCAGATTCCAGGGGAGCCTCAAGTGATGTCCGACGTTGCTATGCCCTCAGTGACGCCCGCCCCCAAGAAGGGAGCCGTCAAGATCAATCTGTCGCCCAAATCCAGAGGAGTGATTCCCCGCGGTCTGACCCTGCTTGCCGCACTGATCATTATAGCCATGCTGGTAGTGATTCTCGGCAATGTGATTGTGGGCGGTATCGGAATTATAAGCTGGGAATTTCTGTCGTCTCCGCCGGAGAACGGCATGGAGGGCGGCGGTATCTTTCCAGCTATTTTCGGGACGGTGGCCCTCGTTATCCTGATGACGGTGGCGGTGGTACCCGTCGGTGTGCTTACCGCGATCTTCTTGCACGAATACACACGAGCCGATTCGCTTGTCACGCGAATCATCAGATTGGCTATTAACAACCTCGCCGGTGTGCCCTCGATTGTGTTCGGCCTGTTTGGCCTCGGCTTTTTTATCGGGTTTCTCGGCGGCGGTTTGGACTCGTTGTTCTTCGCCAATGAAGGTCCTGTGTGGGGGCAGCCGGCGATAATCTGGGCCTCGCTCACTTTATCCATACTGACCCTGCCGGTGGTGATCGTGGCCACGGAAGAGGCACTGCGCTCTATCCCGCGTGAGTTGAAAGAGGCAAGCTACGCGCTCGGGGCTACGAAACTTCAGACTATCAGGCGAGTGATATTGCCGCAGGCCATGCCCGGAATACTGACCGGCGCAATTCTGGCGGTGAGTCGCGGTGCCGGTGAGGTGGCCCCGATCATGTTCACCGGCGCGGCATATTACCTGCCCTATCTTCCCGGCAAACTCAATGACCAGTTCATGGAGTTGGGGTATCATATTTACGTCATGGCAACTCAGTCGCCGGATATCGAGGCTACCAAGCCGATTCTGTACGGCACCGTGCTGGTGCTGTTGCTGCTGACCTTTATGCTGAACTTCACGGCCGTTCTGCTGCGGTCCAGAATGAGAGCGAAACGTGTCAATGTCTAATCAACAACCAGGGACCGTCCGGCTGAACTCCCGACCGGGGAAGGTTACGGCACCCGACAGCAAGGGAAGTCACAAGGCAATTCCAAAAATGGAAACGACCGGGTTGAATTTCTTCTACGGTGCCCACCAGGCGCTGTACGATATCAGCCTGACAATCAACAAAAACGAGGTCATGGGGCTCATTGGCCCCTCGGGCTGCGGCAAGTCAACGTTTCTCCGGACGCTCAATCGGATGAACGACACGATCCCCGGCATCCGCGTCGAAGGTACGGTCACACTTGACGACATTGATGTCTATCGCGACGTGAAGGATGTCTCCACGCTTCGCACTCGCGTCGGAATGGTGTTCCAGAAATCCAACCCGTTTCCTAAATCGATTTTCGAGAATGTAGCCTACGGACTTCGCGTCAACGGCATCAAAGACAACTACCTCATTGCCGAGGCTGTCGAAGAGACAATCAAGAAGGCCTTTCTCTGGGAGGAAGTCAAAGACAAGCTGAACCAGAGTGCCTACATGCTCTCAGGCGGACAGCAACAACGACTCTGCATCGCAAGGGCACTGGCGATCCAGCCGGAAGTTCTCCTGATGGATGAACCGGCCTCGGCGCTTGACCCGATCTCGACCTCCAAGATCGAGGATCTTGTCGGCGAACTGAAAAAAGAGCATACGATTGTCATTGTAACGCACAACATGCAACAGGCCGGGCGTGTGGCCGACAACACCGCGTTCTTCTACGAGGGCAAGCTCATTGAAGTCGGTCCAACCAACAAGATTTTCACCAAACCCGATCAGAAACGAACTGAGGATTATATCACCGGACGGTTTGGATGAGGAACATACGAATATGACCAAACGATATCACATGCAGACCGAACGGCTGAAGAAAATGATTCTTCACCTGACCGCCATGGTCGAGGAGAACCTTCGCGCAGCCGTCAAGGCAATCACTGAGCGAGACGTTGACCTGGCCGCAGCCGTGGTCGCAAAGGATGACGAGATCGATCAGTACGAGGTCGAGGTGGAGGAGGAAGTCCTCAAGATTCTCGCGCTCTACCAGCCGGTCGCTATCGACTTGCGTTTCATCATTGCCGTGCTGAAGATCAACAACGATCTGGAACGCATCGGCGATCTTGCCGTGAACATCTCCCAGCGTGCGGCGGCTCTGGGACGCACTCACAAACGCGTACCGGTGCCGTTCGATCTGGCCGAAATGCTTCGGTTGGCAGTCGACATGGTCAGACGGTCTTCCGATGCCCTCGTGGCGATGGATCCGCAGATAGCGCGCAGGGTATTAATCGAAGATGACGATCTCGATGACTTGCGGGCCCAGGCCTTCACGGCGGTACGGGAGAAGATTGCCGAACAGCCGGACGCGGTCGAGTATCTGCTGAACCTGTTGAGTGTGTCGAGGAATCTTGAACGGATCGGGGACCACGCGACCAATATCGCGGAGGACGTGATATACATGGTAGAGGGCGACATTGTCCGCCACCGGGGCAACGACGTGTAGCATATCCCGGTAGTAGGAATAAGAAAGGGACGCCGGTAAGGCGTCCCTCTTGTGTTTGAATTGCATTAGCGACTAGTAACGGCCGCGTCCGCCGCCGCCACCACGGTTCTCGCGCTCGCGGGCAACGTTGATGTTCAACGTGCGTCCGCCCAGCTCGGTGCCGTTCAGGGCTGCGATGGCTGCCTCGCCCTCGTCCTGCTGCGCCATTTCGACAAAGCCGAAACCGCGGGATTCACCAGAGAACTTGTCTTTGATGATGTTGACTCGGGTTACTTCTCCATGCGCGGAGAAAGCATCACGGAGCTCTTCGTCCGTGGCGCTAAACGGTAAGTTGCCGACGTAGATATTCATTCTACCTCCAGAATGTGTTTATCGGTCAGCAGAACCCGCACCCGTACGGAAATAGCGTACCCGAATAAACTCGTTGCTGCGCTCATAGGCGCACTTTGTCCCGAAAAATGATTGTCAAAGAATTGGTTGTGATAGAGCAAATCTTGATGATCACATAAACAGGTGTAACATTATCGCAGGTAACATAGTCATCCGGGTCTCGAAAGTCAACCGAAATGTGGGTCGATGCTCACCAAGTGGTTGACCGGGATTGTGTTGTGTCGCAGCCCGTATTGGAGAATCATGATTGCCAGGGGGGAGGTTCGCCTCGTGAGGAAGGCAGCAAAAAAAAACCGGCCACCGAACTCATGAGAACGATGACCGGATAGAACTTGAGCGTAAACTAGAAGCTCAGAGTGAACGACGACTGCGCCCTGAGGGATTCAGCCGCGTCACCTTCCACGTATTCGGTTTTCCACTGCGACAGCTCAACACCGAATGACACTTGCGGAACAATAGCGTAATTTACGTTTCCGAAGTAGCAACTGTTCTTGCCACGCGCACCGGCACTCAGGTCAGCATCGTCAGGATCGTCGATGCCAAAGCCGCCGGTGAACTTGACTTTCTTGTGCGGGGAGACCCAGAGTGAGGCCCATCCGCCAGTGGCATCGAGACCGTCGATACGGCTGGCATTGGCGATACCGCCAAAGTAACCGCCGAGGTTCGAGCCGGTGAAAGCTTCACCGGAGACGCCGAAGCCCTGAGCGAAGGACAGCATGAAATGGCCAAACACGCCGGAGCTTTCATACTCTTCGCTGGTCCCCAGGCTGCCGTCGGCCTCCATCTTGCCGTAGAGTCCGGAGATACCAAACCGCAGTTTGGCGCCGGAGGAGAACTTGTGCGTGACATCCAGGCGACCCTGGAAAGTCGGGATAGCGGCATCAGTGCCGTCATCAGTCGCATCCGCGACTTCGGTGGCCAGACTGAGTGTCGGGGTCAGGTCATTGCCGATAGTGCGGAAGAAACCGCCGGCGAGCGTGGCGTTGGTCTGTGTTCCCGGATGCAGCGTGTAGAACATACTTACCTGCGGGCGACGGTACTGCGCGTTGCCGCAGCCCCAGAGGACCGGGTAGTTCAAAGTGGACGGGTTCAGCGGTGAGATAAGATCCCAGGACTGACCGGCTAGCAATTGGAAGTCGCCCGATTTTACGGTGAAATAAGCGTGGCGAAGCTGTAGCATCGCCTTATTCTGGGCCACGGTGGCGCCGGTGACACCGCCGTATAGATCGAACTCGACCTTGCCGCTGATACCAACTTTTTCGTATCCCTTGCCGGAGGCGTTTATGCCGAGACGAGTCTGGTTAGCAGTCATATTGAACTGGGCATCATCATCCGCCGTCTGAAGCGGTTTTACCCACATGGCGAAATTTCCGTGGCTGGTCAGGTTCTGATCGTACGACGCGTCAGCCTTCACGTAGCCATACCAATCAAGTTCCAGCGACGGTTTGTCGTCGGCCATAACGCCTGCGGTCAGAAGCAGTGCGATTGCCAGCACGATGCTCGCTTTTACGAGGCACTTGTTCATTTGTAGTCCCTTCCTTTTACTGTATAGATCCGTATGCTCAAATTTCTTGCCCAATGAGGTTACTACGCTATTTCGGACGGATTGTAGGTAATCTGACTGTTCCGGAGACAATGACTCCAGTTTCCAAACACCGGTATGGGAAACTGTTGAAAACTTGCGCAGTCGCCATACTTGCTGGTATGTGAAAGAGACACAACTGGTTAGTGGGGGTAGACTAAAAGCGGAGAGAAAACGAGGTATGGACGTTGGGTTCTGACGATACGGAGATTTCGCCCCTGTGTATACGCATTATTTGACGGGAAAGACTCAGCCCTATTCCGGTCCCGCCGGGTTTGGTAGAAAAAAACGGAACAAACAATCTGTCGAGCGCCTGCGGATCGACTCCGGGACCGTTGTCGATTACTCTCACGACCACTCGTCCTAGATCATTTAGCGAAGCGGCCAGTTTCACCTTGCCGTTCTCGATATCCTTGAGGGCCTGGACGGCGTTGATGACGAGATTGAGCAGGACCTGTTCTATCAATTCCGGATCGGCGGTGAGTTCGAGGCCCGGTGGGATCACTTCTGTCGTCACGGTCAATCCCCGAGAATCCTTGCGCGCTCGTGCCAGTTGTGCCACGCGGCAGAAAAGATCGCCCACCGGGAAAATCTGGAAATCGGGCGCCGGGATGCGGGAGAGATCGCGGTAGGCCTCCACGAAGTGCATCAACCCGACACTTCGTTTCTCGATCGTGTCCACGGCTGCTCTGACATCGCGTAGCGTATCACCGTCAATTGATGTCTCCTGAATTGGCTCGTTCCTCGACGGTCCCAGCATTGTGCGGACGGTTGCTGAAAGGGAGCTGATGGGCGTTACCGAGTTCATGATCTCATGTGTCAGCACTCGCACCAGTTGCTGCCAGGCTTCCATCTCACGTTCGGCGAGTTCGCTTGTGATGTTTTGCAGGGAGACCAGCTTGATGCTTTGATCACGCAGCTTCAACCCGGTCGCTGAGAGCGCAAGTTGAACGGTCTCGTCCTGACGAGTGAGTTTGACCAACCCCTTGTCGCCCGGCCGCAATGACTCGATGTTGGAGACGAGGTCTTTGCATTCGTCGGGGAGGTCAGCGAGGGATCGGAGATGGGCTACTCTCAGCAACTTCTTTGCAGCGGTGTTGAGAAGGTCTATGCTGCCGTCCGGTTGAACGCCGATCAGGCCGATTCCGACATGCTGCACGACCGTCTGGAGGTACCGGAAGTGTTCGTGTTTCTCGCGGCGGTTCTGGTGAATTTCCTCGAGTATCGCATTAAACGTGTTGCGCAGAGTGCGAAACGATTCCCCTCGGCCATCATCGGGAAAGGTTTGGTCGAAATCGGCGTGGCGGACGGCCATCAGGAACCTTGCGAGATCGCGATTGGAGCGGTCGACATACCGGATCAACTCCCATATCTGGAACAGGATAATGAATCCGACCACACACGTGCTTGCGTACAGGCTGGTTTGTGTCAGCAGGAAGACGAACAGAGTGATGACGGCGACCAGCATCAGGGTTCGGACAGCGCAATGAAGGCGAAAGTGCTTAAAGCCCATGTTTCCGCATTCGCCGATACAACGAGGTTCGAGTCAGACCAAGTTCACTCGCCGTGTGACTGATATTGCCTTTATGTTTGTCTATCGCCTTGAGAATAACCAGCTTCTCAACCCGGCCGAGATTGTACTCATCGAGCTGCAGGGCTGTATTTGAGGGCGACGCAGGGGAGAAGCTGAAATCCTCCGCCCGGAGCGTGGATTCTGTGCTCATGATCACCGCTCGTTCAAGTGCGTGCTGCAATTCACGAACGTTTCCCGGCCAGGAATAGCGTTCAAACAACTGACGGGCGGTGGCACCGAGCCGCATGGTTTGTTTTCCATACTTCTGACAATGTTTGAAAAGGAAGTGTTCGGACAACAACAGGATATCGTCCTGCCGCTCTCGGAGCGGTGGAAGCTGTATTTCTACTGTGTTGATCCTATAGAGGAAATCCTGCCGGAAACTGCCCTGCACAATCATTGTAGGCAGACTTCGGTTCGTGGCGCACACCAGCCGGATATCAATTTCGCGCGGCTTGTTGCTTCCGAGCCTGATTACCTGCCGACGTTCGAGTACGGTCAACAGCTTGGCCTGCAACGCCAGCGGAAGATTCCCTATCTCGTCGAGAAACAACGTGCCGCCGTCAGCAACTTCAAACCGACCCGCTCGATCTTTGCGAGCGTCGGTATACGCCCCTGCCACATGGCCGAACAACTCGCTTTCAAACAAGGGTTCGCTGATCGCGCCGGCATCGACACTGATGAACACTTTCCCGGACCGCTTTGACAGGCGGTGAATCGCACGGGCCACCAGTTCCTTGCCGGTACCGTTCTCGCCGAGGATTAAGACATTGGCATCGGTGCCGGCCACGCGCTCAATCATGTCAAAGACATCCTGCATGGCGGGGCAAACGCCGACGAAATCGCGGTACTGCTTGTCCATATCGGCACTGAGCTGTTGCTGTGCCTGACGAAGTCCGTTGACTTCCAGCTTGGTCCTCCGAAGATTCATGGCTGCCGAAACGGTCGCCAGCAGCTTTTCGTTCTGCCAGGGTTTCAGCACAAAATCGGTTGCGCCTTCTTTTACCGCACGCACCGCCATTTCTACATCACCGTAAGCAGTGACCAGTATCACAACGGCCGAGGGGTCGATTTCAAGAATGCTGTGCAACCAATCGAATCCTTCTTGCCCGCTGGAGACATCGCGGGTGAAATTCATATCCAGTAGGATTACGTCGTATGATTCGTTGCCAAGCAGGGCCGGGATATTTCTCGGGTTTGTTTCTGTGTGTACCGTTGCGGCGTGTGGGCGAAGCAGGAGTCGTGCTGCCAGAAGGATGTCCTCATTGTCATCAACTACCAGTATCTTGCCCTGTTTTCTGCTGATCTCTGTGGTTGTCATGCTATGCTGATGCTCCCCTGCTGTCTGACAAGGATTGCGGAAAATCGGGTCGGTCCATAGCAAGCTGTACGGAAACGCACACTATTTGTTGCGAAATCGTACGATTTCGCTGCGCTGCCAATCCCTAACATGCTGTTCCATAACGATCTATGGCCGTGGCACGGTTCTTGTATAGAGTGCAAACGAAAGTAACCCCGGGCCAATCGGGTCGTACTGCAGAACAGGCGCCTGGTCAACAATAGGAAGGCAAACATCTCAGAATGGGGATGGATAGGAAGATAGAACAGAGCAAATGGTCGAGAAAACGGCTGACCCGGATCGGGGGAGTTGTTGCGCTGGTCTGTCTGCTTGTGTACGTCTTTCTCATCAGCGACAGTTCATCTCGGCTGAATGTCGAAACCGGTCGCCTGCAGATTTCGACTGTGGAGAACGGTGCGTTTCAATTCTACATTCCGCTTCTCGGCTCTGTGCTGCCGATCAAGACCTACTACCTCGACGCCGTCGAAGGTGGGCGGGTAGAGGCAGTTGTCCGCGAGGCGGGGAGCTTTGTCGAGAAGGGGGACACGATTCTGTATCTGGCCAATACGAACCTTCGTTTGGACATCATGAATCGTGAGGCCTCGCTGTTTGAACAGCGCAACAACCTTCGCAATACTCGTCTGGCGATGCAGCAGAACAGCCTCCGACTGGAGGCTCAACTGGTTGAGCTTGACTATCAGGTCACGTCGGCCGAGCGTCTTTTCAACCGCAATGCGGAGTTGGTGAAGCGGAAGTTGATTTCGCAGGACGAGTTTGAGGAGTCCCGCGACCGGTTCAACTATCTCATCAAGAATCGTGATCTGACAATCGAGACGCAGCGGCAGGACTCTGTGTTCCGGTCGCTACAGATCGAAATGCTTGAGCAGTCGGTGGATCGCATTCAGGCCAATCTCGAATTCGTACGCCAAAACGAAGAGAATCTTTACCTTCGAGCGCCGGTGTCCGGTCACCTGACCTCGCTTAACGCCGAAATCGGCGAATCGAAAACGCGCGGTCAGCGGCTGGGGCAGATTGACATCCTCGACGGCTACAAAGTTCGTGCCGATGTTGACGAACTCTATGTCACACGCCTCAATGTAGGTATGAGGGGGGACTTCGATCTGACGGGCAATACATACCGATTGGAAGTGACCAAGATATATCCAGAAATCCGAGACGGGCGGTTTGAAGTTGATCTGGAATTTGTAGGGGAAGCCCCCGAAGGAGTTCGTCGTGGCCAGACCGTGCACGTGAGGCTTGAACTCGACGACCTTACGGAGGCGGTGCTGCTGCCTCGAGGAAGTTTCTATCAGTCAACCGGCGGTAATTGGGCCTTTGTCGTCAACGAGGACGGCGGATTTGCCACCAGACGGGATATCCGCCTCGGACGCAAGAACCCGGAATACTTTGAAGTTCTTGAGGGGCTTGAACCGGGGGACCGGGTCGTTATTTCATCCTACGAGAACTTTGGAGACAACGATAAGCTGATACTGAACGAATAGCGGCTATGCGGGCCGACAGGATAATTCGAGAAGACATCTGCCAGAGATAAACAGGAGATACGCAATGATTCGAACGGTTGATCTCAGGAAACGATACACCACTGAAGAGGTCGAGACCACCGCCCTGAACAACGTCAATATCGAAGTCCAGCCAGGCGAGTTTGTGGCCATTATGGGACCTTCCGGTTGCGGTAAGTCAACCCTGCTCAACGTGTTGGGTATGCTCGACAATCCATCGCACGGCGAGTACCATTTTCTCGACCACGAGGTATCCAAGTACACCGAACGTCAGCGTGCCAACCTCCGCAAAGCGAATATCGGCTTTGTGTTTCAGAGCTTCAACTTGATTGATGAGTTGACCGTGGCAGAGAATATCGAACTCCCGCTCCTGTACCTGGGGACGTCGAATGCTCAACGCAGGCTGCGTGTCCACGAAATCATGGATCAGATGAATATCATATCGAGAAAAAACCACTTCCCCCAACAGCTATCTGGCGGTCAGCAGCAGCGGGTAGCTGTTGCGCGGGCGGTGGTTGCAAAACCGAAACTGATTCTTGCCGATGAGCCTACCGGTAATCTTGATTCCACCCACGGCGACGAGGTCATGGCGATGCTCACAGATCTCCACGAGGCCGGTACTACCATCGTCATGGTCACACACTCGCAGGCTTACGCCGAGTATGCCCAGCGGGTGATCCACCTGTTCGACGGTCACGTGGTGACCGAGAATATCGCGGGAAGAGCGCGTGTTTAGGAGATGCTTCGTTGTTGCGGCGCGAAGCACATGCCGCGACAAGACCCAGTCTGTTGCTCACGTCACCTACGGAAACCGAATCGCTAACTTGAGAGACGGCAGGATCAGAGAAACCAACGCTGAGTAGACACCTATGCTGAAAAGCTATCTGAAAATCGCGCTCCGAAGTATCTATCGTAACAAGGCGTACACGCTTATCAACATCGTGGGACTTGCAGTCGGCATGGCCTGTTGCCTGCTCATTACACTCTGGATCAGATACGAGTTAACCTATGACCGGTTCCACGACGGCGCCGAGCGCATATATCGCATTGTCTCCGTCTTCGAGGTGCAGGACGAAGGCCTCGTCGACTGCAACACGGTCGCAAAACCGCTACAGGCGGCGATGGTCGAGAACTTCCAGGAGGTCCGGGCGGCGGCCCGAATCGGCAAAGATCATGCCCTTATCAGATACGAGGACAGAAGCTTCCACGAGGACCGTGTGTTCTTCGTGGAACCGGACTTTTTCGATGTATTCAGTTTCGGCGTAGTATCGGGCGATCCCCGGACACGTCTGGCTGAACCGTACACGACATTTGTTACCGAGGAGACGGCCAAGAAGCTGTTCGGTGATCAAGATCCGATCGGCAAGACTATTCACTTCGGCACCGTGTTTGACCTTACGGTAGCCGGTGTAATGCAGAATGTGCCGGAAAACTCGCACCTCAAGTTTGACTACCTGGTATCGCGAGAGACTCGACGGGACTATTGGCACGAGGATTCGGGCGGTGGCGGCGCCATGATGTTTGGCGTCGGAGGGGATTGGGGAGTGTTATCCGGTCAGGTCTACCTCAAACTGAACGAGGGTGTGGATGCCGAGGCGTTTGAGAAGAAACTCGCAGCCTTCGTGGAGAGGCAATATCCTGCAGGGCAGGCCATTCCGATCTCAGTGCAGCCGTTGACCGACATTCATCTGCACGGCCAGGCCGAAATGGAACTGGAACAGAACAGCGATGTGCGTTACGTCTATTTTGTCTCGGCGATTGCGTTATTGATCCTGCTCATTGCCGGTTTCAATTACATGAATCTGTCAACCGCTCGATCGGCGGCAAGAGCGCGGGAAGTAGGTATGCGCAAAGTGCTCGGAGCGCGGCGCTGGCAATTGGTTAAGCAGTTTCTCGGAGAGTCGATTATTCTCTCAGTCATAGCAATGATACTCGCGGTCGGACTTGCCGAAACCTGTCTGCCGGCCTTCAATACTCTAATAGGGACTCGATTGGAGTTGAGTGCATATGCCAGTGTCGAGGCGGTAGCGACTGCGCTGGGAATAGCGATTGTTGTCGGAATCGTATCCGGTTGTTATCCGGCGATTTTTCTTTCATCGTTCAAGACTATCAGCATTTTTCGGGTCTTTTCATCGCAGGGATCGACAGGCTCAAGGTTATTGAGAAGCGGGTTGGTCGTGATTCAGTACGTGATTTCGATTGTACTCGTGATCTGCACGCTGGTCGTCCACAAGCAATTGCAGTTCGTTCATGATAGAGACCTTGGTATTGACACAGACTATGTTCTCGCCGCGCCGATAAACGACTTTCGCCTGAAAGGGAGTTCTCTGGCCATGCAGAGGGACCTGCTGAATCATTCCGGAGTTCTGAATCTGACGACCTCGACCGCGTACCCGACCAATTCCGGCGGCGGGGCCGGCGGCTGCTGGTGGGAAGGCAAGAAGGATGACGAGCAATTCTACCTGGACTACAACGACGTCGATTACGACTTCATGGACTTCTATGGCATGGAACTCATCGCCGGTCGTGGCTTCTCTTCTGACCGCCCGGAAGACAAGGGCAAGGCATACGTGCTGAACGAGGCGGCCGTTAGGGCCTGCGGTTGGGATGACGCGATAGGTAAGCAGTTTGGTCTAAGTTCAAAAAAGCCGGGTCTGGTAATCGGGGTGGTCAAGGATTTTCACTTTGCTTCCATGCACGAGAAAGTTGGTCCCATGGCGCTTCGTCTGTCCACGGGCCTGCTTCGGTCAATCTCGCTGAAGATCGACCCGAACGAGGTCGCCGGTGCAATTGCGCATGCCAATGATGTCTGGAAGAAGTACTCCGAGTTCCCCCTGGAGTATCGTTTTCTCGACGATGTTGTTGCCTCCCGGTACGAGAGCGAAGAACGATTGAGCCGGATATTCGCATGTGGAACCGTCATTGCGATCTTTGTTGCTGGACTTGGCTTGTTCGGCCTGGCATCCTACACGACGGAACGGCGCACAAAGGAGATCGGCATTCGGCGCGTGCTCGGCGCTACCGTTGCCGGGATTGTCTTGATGCTGTCCCGTCAGTTTGCGCGCTGGGTATTGATCGCGGAGCTGGTTGCCTGTCCGGTGGCATACTACGCCATGGATCGCTGGTTGAATGACTTTGCCTACCGGACAGAAATCGGAGTTGTCGAATTCCTTCTTGCCGGTGGGATGGCCTTGGTTGTCGCCCTCGTTTCGGTCGGTTGGGAGGCGATCCGTGCTGCAAGAGCTGATCCCGTAAAGACACTGCGGTATGAGTAGGGACTGCCCGCTTCGCCGTGAGCGGTTCTGATATCCTCACCGGAAGGCTTTCTCAAATGCGACTGGTCAGGATTCCGTTGTTGTTTTTGCTGGCAATGACTGTCGTCGCGCCGTGTTTCTAAAGTAGAACCAGTGGCGAGGTATGCCGGCGAGACAGGGTCGAGGCCACCGGGGGTGATCCACCACAGGCACTTCATTTGATAGAGTTGTCCTCGGACGTTGCTCACGAAGGCGATTGCGTTTTCGTTTGTCCTGCGTTAAGCCGACTACCGCAAACGTGTTGCTGATTGGATGGGGACTTCAACGATATGAACGGTTTCCCAAGTATCTACAGGTGTCTCAGCGCGATTTGCCTGTTCTCTGTTCTCTGCGTGTCTGTGGGCGCTGCCGACAGGTCGTTCCTGACCGAAGAGGAACGGCAGTGGCTGGACCGTCATCCTGTAATTCGAGTTGCCATAGACCGGCACTGGCCGCCTTATGAATTCGCCGGGGAAGACGACGAGCACGACGGAATAACCGGCGACTATTTCTCTCTGATCGAAGAGCGACTGGGGATTGAGTTCACCTATCTACCTCTGGATCCCTGGAGCGAAACCCTTGCCGGGATGAAATCCGGCCGGGTAGACCTGATTCCGGCGATTATGGAAACACCTGAGCGTGCGGAGTACATGTGCTTCACCAAGACATACCTGCAAGCTCCTATAGTAATTATCGTTCGCAAGGATGTCGAGAGTGCATTGACGCTTGGGGAATTCGACGGGATGGCCGTATGCGGCGTCGAAGGTTATGTTGTCACGGATCGGATACGCAAGGACTATCCGGCGATAGCGTTGGAAGTTGTTCCGACCGTCAGGACCGCTCTGCGTAAGGTGTCGTTCGGTATGGCCGATGCGATGGTCGCCAACGCCGGAGTGGCTCTCTACTAAATGGATGCCGAAGGCATATCAAACCTCCGCCCGGCAGGGGAGACCGAATACTCGTTCGATCTTCGGATGGCTTGCCGAAAGGACTGGCCCGAACTTGCTGCTATTCTCGGCAAGACACTGGCGACAATCCCGGCCGGGACCAGAAAAGATATCTATCGAAACTGGATTGACCTCGATTCCGATTCCGAACTGCACTGGCATCACCTTCTCCTGTTTCCTCTCGCAGGCCTCGGTGTTATGCTGATAGTGGCGGTAGCGGTCATGTTGTGGAACCGATCCCTCAAGAAGCAGGTGCGCCAGAGAACCGAGGAGTTGAAAAGACAGCGGGATTTCAATAATGTGCTCATTCGGTCGTCGCCCTCGTTTTTTGTGGTTATCGATAGAGACGGCAAGACGATTATGATGAATGACGCCATGCTGTCAAAACTCGGATATCGCAGGGAAGAGGTTGTCGGTGCGGACTACTTGACCCGGTTCGTCCCCGACGAAGACAGAGCCACGGTTTCGTCCGTTTTCGATCAGTTGAGCAACCGTCTGATACCCGCCTCCGATGAGAGCCATGTGATTACTCGCGATGGGCAGAAACTGCTTGTGGCATGGAACGGCCAATCGGTTCTCAAGCAGTCAGGTGAAGTTGATCTCTTCGTCGGCGTCGGAACCGATGTCACCGAACGACGGAAATCCGAGGCGGCGCTGCTCGAAAGCGAACGCAAGTTGTCTACTTTAATGAGCAACCTGCCGGGGATGGCCTACCGATGCTGGAGACAACATCCATTGAGCGGATCATCAAGGACTCTGCCGGATTCGCCCGCCGAGGTTCCGGTGCGAAATGTGAGTTCCGGATCGCGGACGACCTGGCAAACGTCAAGGCTGACCCGGGACAGATCAGCCAGGTGATCAACAATCTCGTTATCAATGCGGATCAGGCCATGCCAAACGGAGGCACTATTCGCATTGCTGCCGAAAATTGCACGGTCAAAGGAGAATCCGATCTTCCCCTGAAACCCGGAGGCTATGTCAAGATATCGATTGCCGACGAAGGCGTTGGTATCTCGATTGATCATCTCTCCAAGATTGTCGATCCGTTCTTTACTACCAAGGACACAGGAAACGGACTGGGGCTGTTTAGCTGTTACTCGATTATAAGGCAGCACGGTGGTCACATCTCGGTACGCTCACAGGTTGACATAGGCACCGTGTTCCGCATTTATCTGCCGGCCACGACCGATCAAGAGCCCACCGTGGCAGGAACCGGAAGAACGCTCTCCGCTGGCTCCGGACGCGTACTTGTCGTTGACGATGAAAAGCCTGTCAGAGACATAGCTACCGCGATTGTGAAGTCGCTGGAGTATGAGGCCGTGGCGGTCGCGGACGGTCAGACTGCTCTGGTGGCCTGCCGAAATGCGATGAAGAGTGAACGATCGTTTGACGTAGTGATAATGGATCTGACCATTCCCGGCGGCATGGGGGGAAAAGAGGCCCTTCAGCATCTTCGGATGCTCGATCCTAGCGTCAAGGCCATTGTCTCATCCGGTTACTCCACTGACCCCGTCATGGCCGACCCGGGGGCGTACGGCTTTCGCGCCAAAGTGGCCAAACCGTACAGGGTGGAGGATCTGGGAATGGCCCTCAGCAGCGTACTTGGCGAGACTACCGGCTAGACACTGGAAGTGCTGCTCCGTCCCAAGCATACGAACCAAAAGGAAAACTTACTTCACTCTGCAACAATACGTAAGTAGTTACGTAAAGGATTACATAGATAGACTCGCTCACAGGAGACGCTATGAGCTATTTGACTGATTTGGGTTACCTTGCACTGGGAAGCCGTTTGAGACGACTCAATGACCGATTGGCTCGTGAAGGGACGCAGGTGTACGACACGCTGGGCATTCACTTTGAGATCCGCTGGTTCCCGGTGTTCCATCTGCTTGGCCAACGGGGACCGTCGGCGGTCATGGAAATTGCTGACACGTTAGAATTGACCCATCCAGCGATCATCGAGATTGCAGACAAGCTGTCCGACCGTGGACTGCTCACGTCTCGGAAAGACGATAAGGACCGCCGTCGACGGTTGCTGGCACTGACGCCGAAGGGGAAGAGGCTCACGGAACAGCTCCAGCCTGTCTGGCGGGCGTTTGAGCGATGCGGACGGGAGGTTGCTCGCGGAGGTGGCAACGACTTGCTGGAGGCAATTGAGAGCGTCGAGGCAGCGCTAGATCGTCTACCTCTACATGACCGCATTGTTGATCGGCTGCAACCGAAAAGAGTGAGGACACAGAAGTGAAAACGAAGATTCCGAATCTGAGTAGGGTTGCGATTTCGTGCACAATACTCGGCATCATACTTGTGTCGTTAATCGCTACACCGGTTGACGGCCGTCAAGTTTTGATCAAAGGTACACTATCTATGAAACAGAAGACAGAGATTATCGACACCGTTCTATCCGCGTTTGACGAGAAGTATATTTATCCGGAAGTGGCTCTGGAGATGGAAAAGCATGTAAGAGAGCAAATCGCATCCGGTAAATATGATGACATCAATGCTCTAGAGCTGTTGACGGTCCAGCTGACGAAAGACTTGCAGGAGAAAAGCAGAGATCTCCATATCAGAGTGTCTGAGTTGGAACCGAACAGCACTGACCTCGCGGAAGGTGACACGCTCACGCAGGATATCATTGACACTCGCGCGCGTCGGAACTTCGAGTTTCGCAAGCTCGAATGGCTGCCTGGTAATGTTGGCTATCTCAAGTTTAACATGTTCGACGACCCTCTTTTTGCGTCTGAGAAGGCTGCGGCGGCGATGCGCTTCCTGGCCGACTGCGGCGCCGTAATCATTGACCTCCGCGAGAACCGTGGCGGCGAAGATCCCATGGTGGCGTTCATTCTGAGCTACTTCTTCAAGGAGCCTACTCACCTCCACAGTTTTCACTATCGTGGCAATGATCTGCCGGAGCAGGTGTGGACTCACCGTTCAGTCCCCGGCAGGCCGATGTATGATATGGAACTGTACGTGCTTGTGAGTCATTCGTCAGCATCGGGGGCGGAGGCTTTCACCTATGCTCTGAAGAACCTCAAACGAGCGACCATTGTCGGCGAGACAACGCGCGGTATGGCCAACCCGGTTGAGTTTTACAACATCGAACGACTTGGCATTACACTGAAGATTCCTACCGGCCGGAACGAAAGCCCCATAACCCACACCAGTTGGGAAGGAACAGGGGTGGCACCGGACCTCGAAGTCCCTGCTGCCGTGGCGTTCGATGCGGCATATAAGCTGGCGCTGGAGAAACTGCGAGATGAGTGCACTGATAAGGTAACCCTTTACAGCATTGACTGGGCGCTGATCGGTTGCAACGCAAAGGCCAATCCTTACGAGCCTACCGTGGATTTAGCAGAAGCGTACGTCGGGCTGTACGGTGTTTCACCGGTTACGTACGACGAAGCAGGTTTGCACTACCGATCCAGTTCCCACGGTGACTTTGTGCTGGTTCCGTTGGCCGAGCATCTGTTTGGTTTCAAGGATGATGAAGAGATTCGGGCGAGATTTATAGTAGGCGACGACGGTCGGGCGTATGAAATGCACCTCTTATATGAGGACGGCTACGTCATCAAGAAGCTGCGGACGGGTGATTGATTGCGGCAGGAGCGGTCTGTCTCCGGTACGTCGCGGTCAATTGCTGGATTGACATCACAGCTTGACTTCTTAGGCATCGGGTGAGCATTCACAGACCAGAGAGATGATGTCGGTCAGACAGAGTTGGATTGTTGAATTGAAAGTCTGAAGGCGGGTTTGAACTCAGACCCGCCTTTCCGTTTACTGCCTATTGCACGGTTTCGTACTCAAACTCATACGTTTGGTACTTGTCTTCGGGGAAGGCCCAGTGAACTCTCACCAGGTTACCGTGCTCGTCGTAGTCGAATAGAATGTCCGCCTCCCAACCTTCCTCCGCATGATACAGCCCTTTGGTGAGCTGTCCGTCGGGACCATGGGAAAAAGCAATACTACCGGTCATCCAGGAGTCAAACTTGTCGTAGTCTGCTCTTATCAGTCGTGGCTGTTCGTCGTACTCGTACGATTCGCTGCCGCCGGTGCCGTCAGATTTGATGAACGAGCGACTGACTAGTTTGCGCTGCTCATTGAAGTCGTACGTGAATATTGCACTCAATCCGTTCGAGTACTGGCGATACGACTTTGTCAGATTACCCCGTCCGTCATACAGAAACGTGGTCTTCGTGCTGAATCCATCGGACCGCTCAAAACGTTTGGTCGTCAGCTTGCCCTCGTCGTCGTACACAAAAAACGAGGGGCCACCGATCGTGCCGGAGTAGTCGTACTTTTCTTCACTCAGTCGGAATCCATCGATATTGGCCAGCAGGGCATTGGACGAAGTAAACCGCAGCGGTTCTGATCTATCGGTGCTGTCATATTCGTAGGTAAACGTCTGGCTCCAACGCTCCGGAAAGTCCCAGTGCTCACGGGTCAGGTTGCCGTGTGAGTCATACGCGTACTCAATGCTGCCAATCTGCTTACCCTCCTTGGAAATCGATGCGCTCGTTTTGACGCCGTTTGAATCGCACGTGTAGTCGAGGATGCCGTGGAACCACCCCTTAAGCCCGACACACACGGCCCGCGTCGGATGACCGGCCTGGTCATACTCGTAGGTGGCGGTGCCTGAGATGCCGTCGGATCTGGAGAAGCTCTCTGAAGTCCTATTGCCGAGGTCATCGTAAACGTAGAGTTCTTCCGAGGTGAGACTGTCAGAGAACTCGCGATACTTGCGTATCAGGCGGTCGTCTTCATCGTATTCGCAGAGATTGATTGAGTACCGACTACCGTCGAGCAACTCCCAGATGGCATTTCTCTGGCGACCGTCGCTATCGTAACCGAATGTGGTTACACCTTTTTCACCGCCCGTGTTTTCGTAGTGCAGTCTTATCAGTCTGTATTCCATTGCAGCCTCCGCATTCCCCTGTTCGGCATCGTCTGTACACGAGACCATAGTTGAGAGCAGGAATGTGGCTGCCAGCAGCAGCGATAATCTGGAGTACATGAGGCACCATCTCCTTCGTTTCGGATTGTGCAATTGCGTCGACATCTGTGGCTTCTTTCCACATAGACGACACAATCTACCACAAGTTCCAAAGGAAGACAGCAAAGAAGTGGCGCGGGCCAGACACGGGTCAGACTTGTCGTTGAGGAATCAATTCGGCGTGGATTGCCTCGGCTACCGTTCTCAGAGTGAACGGTTTCTTGACGTATCCACCGGCGCCAAGTTCCTGCATTCGGGCGACTCGATCGGTTGCAGAGAATCCACTTACGATGATGGCCTTCAGGCCGGGGCGAACGTTCAGCAGTGCCTCGTACGTATCCAGGCCGTCCATGTCGTCACCTAAGATCATGTCCATCATCACCAGATCGACTTGGTTGTGCTCCACGTACTTTACCGCCTCGCGGCCTGAGGAGGCGCTGGCCGCCTCATACCCCAGCGTCTTGATCAGTGCGGTGGCAACCTCGCGTTGCTCGGCGACATCGTCGACCACCAGAATCCGCTCATGTCCTTTCAGGTCGTTGACCTCCGGCTGGCTCTCAGCAACGCAGGACTCGTTGCAGGCAGGCAAATAGAGGACGAACTCCGCGCCCCGTCCCACTTCCGAGACTATGTCGTAGTAGCCGCGATGATCCTTGACGACACCGTAGACCACAGACAAACCAAGCCCGCTGCCGCTGGTACCCATTTTCTTCTTGGAGTAATACGGTTCGAATATCTTGTCGATGCAATCCGGATCAATACCCTGGCCGGTATCCTTAACGGTGATACTGATATAATCGCCTGCGTTGATATCTTCATAGCCGCTGGGCAGTCGCTCAAGGTACACGGAACCGGTGGCAATCGTCAGGCTCCCGCCGTCAGGCATGGCGTCAAAGGCATTCACGATAAGGTTCATCACCGCTTTTGAGAGATGCGGCGAGGATCCGGTTATGCTGGACAGGTGACTGTCCAGGTTGACGGCAACCTTGATTTCCGGATGCAGGGCGACCAGTTTTTCAAAACCGGGTGACTCAAGGTATCGGGAAACGAGTTCGTTGACATTCAAAGGCTGCATCTCATACCGGCCACGACGGGCAAGCGTGAGCAGGTCCTGAATGACATCGGCAGCACTCTGTGCAGAGTCGCCGATTAGCTTGATCTGCCTTCTGAGGGGACTGTCCGCAGGCAGCTGGTGCAGGATCAAGTCCGGATATCCCACAAGTGGTCCCAACATATTGTTGAGATCGTGAGCCACGCCGCCAGCCAGCACTCCAAGAGATTTCATTCGATCGGCTCGCTCCAACTGATCCTTCAGTTGAGCCTGTTGCTCCTCGGCCTGTTTTCTCTCTGTGATGTCCCGGACGATGGCCTGCAGGAAAGTCTCATTCCCAATTCCGATCGAAGTTAGACTGATCTCGGCATCGAACTCCACACCGTCGAACCGTCGGAGCCGCCATTCATAGAACTGGGGTTCACCATTAAGAACGGCACTGAGTTTGACTTTCGCAGCATCTTCTGAGAATTGACCATCCGGTTGTCTGGTCGGGGCAAACTCGTGTGGCGAATGCCCTATTATCTGATCGCTGGTACAGTGAAAAATCGCCAGGCTGTGCAGATTGCAATCAACGCAAACGCCATTTTGCATGATGATGATTGCGTCATTTGATGCATTGAACAGTTTGCGGTACCGGGATTCGCTTTCCTTAAGAGCCTTCACAGCCTCCAAACGCTCAGACCCAATGACCGCTTGGGCTATCTGATCGGATACCGCAGAAGCAAATGTGATCTCGTCGCCACTCCAGACACGGGATAATCCGACCTGCTCAAAACAAACGACTCCCGTCACCTTGCCGCCAACTCGGACCGAGGCGTCAAGCAGTGACGTGACATTAAGGACGTCAAGATATCCTGTTGCGAATTCGCGGGTGCGAGGATCCGTCAGGGCATCATGGGCGTCAACGACAAGTTCGGACCTGATCGCGGTCATGTAGCCCGGATAGTCTGATGACTGTAATACAATTCCCGAACTGTGGACTCCTTCGCTCTTGTCCCAAAGGTCGGCGCATGTCAGGGTTTGTCCGTCATCATCAAGAAACCAGATGCTTGCGCGGGCTACTTGCAGCGCCCTGGCGGACTCCTCCAGAATGGTACTGAGAGCGTCTTCGAGACAGCCACCGGTGACACGTGGATCGGATGTCAGACGCATCAGCGCCGTTTGCTGCCGAAGAGTAGCTTCCAGCCGCAACTGTCTTTGCCGTTCCTTGTCTTTGCGCTCCGCTATGTTCCGCAGGCTGGTCTGGACCGCCACCAGCTTCCCATCGCGCATTACAGGTACCGCCGACAGTTCATACGGCATCAGGTCACCGGCACGATTTCGGCACTCCACTTCGATCATTGGAGGTGCCTCGCCGCGACTCAGCAGGTCGAAATGACTGAGCAGGGTATCTAAGGAGCTATCGGAGATCAGGTTGCATTCGTTGGCCTTGACTCCGATAAACTTTCCCGTATCGTCTCCGAATTCGTCCAGGAAACTTTTGCTCAGATCGACAAATCGAGCCTCGGAGTCAAGGACGGCGAGTATGTCGGCGGCGCTCTCAAAGAGAACGCGGTACTTCTCCTCGCTCTCTCGGAGCGTCTGTTCGGCTTGGGCGTGTTCGCGTATCTCGCACCGGAGGCTCTCATTAGCCTCTGCCAGCTCTCTCGTTCGTTCGGAGACAGTCTCCTGCAGGAGAATGTTCGACTCAAAAAGCGAAAACGCATTGCCCGTCGAATCGACGCTCCGCTCAACACGGTTCATCAACACGCTGTTGACCTTCATCAGGCGCTTGATCTCGTGTTTCAGATTTTCCAACTGTGTCTGTACGTCAACGTCGTTGCTCATGAACGGCTTCCTATCATTACGCCTGTGAACGTCTGGTTGACATGGATCGAGTTCGTCTGTTCTCCGTAAGAATGGAAACCGATTGCCTGGTGATGTTTGAGCACATCGCTGATGTGCGCCGCATAGCCTTTCTTGAGCACTTCTAACCGGCGGAGCACGCACTCGCAGGTGATCAACAACTGAGGGTCGTTGAGTCCGGCACCTACCTGATCAAGAGTCTGCCGAAGGTTCTGGACAATATCAACTCCGCGTGCGACTGTCAGGACCAGGCCGGTATCAATCGCGCAGTAGAATTTGAGGGAGCCATCGTCGT
This sequence comes from uncultured candidate division Zixibacteria bacterium, assembly GCA_963664195.1. Classification (GTDB taxonomy): domain Bacteria; phylum Zixibacteria; class MSB-5A5; order GN15; family FEB-12. Next base: position 652,348 of record OY760907.1, on the reverse strand, counting down.
TTCGGCGCTGAATCGACCGGACGAAATACTCTCCGCCTATCTTCAGCATGATCGGATACTGCGAGAATACATCCGGGCTTAGGTCATTGATGTCGACTCCCACCAGCCGAGCGTATTCTTCGTCAGCCGGCTCGCCGTTTATCTCGTAGACGGTCCGTGTGCCGGGGTCGGACTCGGTTATGACCAGCTTGGTTCCCGTCGGTACGAAATGCTGTGTCTTGACTGTGGAAAATGGCAGCGTCGTGGTAAACAAAGCGATCACGGCGACGTCTGACCTGAACTGGCCATCAACGAGTACGGCTGTGCGCTCGAATGCCAGATCATCACCGGCTGAACCGCCTATCAACGGGACGTCTCGCAGAGCACCGTGCACTTGGGCGACCACTTTTTCCTCCAGACCAGAAAGACCGTCGATCAGGAACAGAGCAAACGAGCAGGCCCCGGCAAACTGGTTCTTGAATGCCGTCATTTGCCTGGCCGCGTTTTCGGCCAGTCCTTGAATGTCGCTGGCGGTCATCATTGAGAGGGAGGGGAGGGTGTAGGTGTCAATCCGTGTCGCGTCGTCCGCAATCGTGAAACCGGTCAGCGAATGATTGCTGTACCCGTGGTCCGTAATCTCTCCAGCAGTGGAACAGCCAATTACCGGACAGTTTCCGAAAGCGTCTTTGAGACACGGCCCGAGTGTGTCCAGATCGTAATGGGAGGACGCGAATACTACAGCCACAGATGCATCTGGCTGGTGGATTTGTTCCGCAAGTTCCGCCGCTGCGGTAGCCTCGTTCCGGCTTACCGAAGTACCTTTTGATATTGCGGTTTTTGGGCCGGTCTTGCCGGCAATCGATTGCGTCATTTGTCGAGCCCCTTTGTACTGTCATCTCACGTTGAGGCTCCTGCCGAAGCAATCGGGCGGCACTTACCCCTGGTCAGAGTAATCGGCAAATATGTACTTATCTTGAATCTGCCGCAGACTCCCACACTACATCCGAGACGCTGGGGATGATCGATACAAACGGCTATCTCTTTGCGTATCAAGCAGTATTGAGAATCAGAGCGGCCAGAGAGGGAGCCTGTTGAAACCGTTTCAGAATCTGACAATCCGAGGTAATATAATGCGATTGAGGCACTTGTGCCTCAAAGCCCTCGAACACTATAGTCTCAGAGTCAAGACTGTGTCTTTTCTTGTCATTGCCACTAATACGATGTTTCGCATCATCACCCAAGATGGCCAACGGTTTGTGCTCCGAATATACTCCGACGAGGAAACCACTCTCCAGCACAATCTGATCGAAATGTTTTGGCTCGACGCCTGGCAACCGGTGCCGATGGACGTTTTCGACGGATACTCAGCGATTAGACCAATCGATCAGGGGTTCTCTGAGCGTCGCGACCGCTGGCGTCTGCCGTTCTATCTTGCGGCTGTGGCGCTCGAGGGACCGATGCACCTCAGACGTTTTTCTGAGGTGCTCGACAGAATTGCATGATTAGGCCGTGGGAGCAGCCTGTTTCGGGGCCAGCGTGGAGATGTACTTCCTGTCTTCGCCCTTGATGTGATTGACCAGCCAATCCGACAGAAATTTCATTGTTTCCATCGTAACTCCCATCTTTCCAGATTCGAAATCGTTCTGCAGGCCCGTCGCCTTCTTGATGAAGTTGGCGTGAATCTGCCGGTGGCTTGCAAGGTCCTTATATCCGGCGCTGGTCAGCAGACCTTCTTCATAGTTGAAATGAGTCTTGGAGTATGCAACCATCTCCTTCAGGATTGTACCTATCACGTCATTGCCCTTGCGTTCGCGCATAGCGTCGTGCAGGTTGTTAATCATCGTGACCAGTTTCTTGTGCTGCGCGTCAATTCCGGAAACCGATACGCTGAGATCATCAGTCCATGTAATCAGTGACATCGTTGCCCCTTCTCGGTATGGGATGTTTTTCGAGTATTGCCCTTTTGGATTGTATCGGTCCATGAACGAGTATCTTTACGTTGTGCAGGATGTCCTGCAGGCAGAGGTGAGGGGGACTAACGTCAAGGGGACGGGGTTGCCACAAACGAATGCGTTGCCAAATGCCGATTTCTGACGATATTGTACTCAAACGGCATTCGACTTCAGCAAAGGAACAGGATGATATGACCAGACTTGTGACTCTCGGACTGATGCTTATTGCTTCTGCATTGGTCATGGTTTCGGTTCCGGCTATCGCCGACGTTCCCCCAACGATGAACTACCAGGGCTGCCTGACCGATACCGACGGCAACCCGGTCGCTGACATTCCCCACAACATCACGTTCAGAATCTACGACGATACCGGCGTAGTCCGCTGGGAGGAATCGCACACGATTACCACAACTGATGGACTCCTGTCTGTGGAACTCGGCTCCAACGGATCACCCCTGAGTGTTGATGTCTTTGACTGCGTTGAGTGCTGGCTGGGGATCACCGTCGACGGCGCCCCGGAAGTCTCGCCGCGCACCCGGCTAAACACGGTGCCGTATTCGTTCAGGACGGGAAGTGTACAGGCGGGTGATATTGTCAATGAACCGGGGGTAGCGGCTTTTAGTGGTGCCTACTACGTGTATCTGGAGGATCAGGACTACACCGTTCTTGGAAGCCTGACTATTGACTGTCCCGACGCAGGGTATGTCATGGCACTTGCTCACGGACGAATCGCCACGTTACCGGAACATACTTTTGGCACCAATTCGTACGCCATAGTCGGTATTTCCAATGTCCCGGACGCGCTGCCGGGGAATCAAGATCTGGATTTTCATATTGACAGCGCCGCACCTTCCGGAACGTACTCCTTTCCGTTCGGTATGACGAGCATGTTCGAGGTGCCTTCGGCAGGTTCCTACACATATTACTATCTGGCTTATGAATTTTCCGGATCGGTGACGGTCGCCGACATGCAGTTCAATCTTGTCTACTTTCCGACTGCCTATGGGACTGTCGACCCTGTTCCTCCGCCGGTGAAACTGTCGGACGGGTCAAACTCGCTCAAGTTGGACGGTCAGACACAGACCGCCAGTGCCGCACCCGGTGTAACCGATATCGCCCGGCTGGAACGTGAGCTTGCCGCTATGAAAGCCCGGATTGAGGCGATCCAGCGGCAGATTGACAGCATGCGTGGCGAGTGACCGCTCGACATAGAGCCGGTCGAGTATCGTCTGAGGTCAACAGGTGAAATCATCGTTGATCCTGATTGGACCACAACCTGGATCATCCAGAAGGGTGACGCCAGCGAGACGCACTAGTAGTGCGACCTATTCCGAGCACAACACAGAGGAAGTATGGATAGCACACCAAAAACCTACCTGACCAGGATCGATACCGACACCACCGGCAACCGGTGCGACGTTACACCCATGTTCCAGAGTGCCGATGATTTCGCTGCTCTTGTCGACGACCTGTGTGTGGAATACGTCGACGAATCAATTGACTGTGTGGCCTGTATCGACGCGCTCGGTTTCATCCTCGGCACCGCCGTGGCCCGGAAGCTGGGTGTGGGAGTTATCCCCATCCGCAAAGGGGGAAAACTCCCGGTTGCGACTGTCAGCCGGTCTTTTCGAGACTACACCGGCAAGACCAAGTCCCTCGAAATCAGGAAGGACGCCATGCAGACGGGTCAACGTCTGCTCGTGGTCGACGAATGGATAGAGACAGGTGCCCAGGTATCGGCGACAATCGAATTGATCGAGAGTCAGGGCGCCGTGGTGGTCGGTATCGCCACGATCAATATCGACGACAACGAACGTACCCGCGAACTCAAGTCCAACTACCGCGTCACCGCCGTCTGGCAAAACTGCGAGTGAGCAATTGTCCCCAGACGGCTCTGTTGCGACTGATCACAGAACACCGGGCGAAGATGCATCATCGGTCGCAGACGCAAGGTGTTTTCGCTTGCTACGAACTCTCGTGGCTGATATCTTGAAGTCAGAGGGTGCTGCTCGATATTACAATCCAACAATCGACTGAATCCGTCCGATGATCGGGCAGGCTCCGGGGCTGTCTGTGGTATTGCCAATCTGAATCAATCACACACTCACGTCGCGATTCCACGACGGTTGGCGGATATTGTACAGGAGGTGCGCATGAGTATTTGGGATAATGCGGTCAATACGGTATCCTCTGTCACTTCAACCGGGGGCGAAGCACTTGAAACGGTTGTTGATGCCGGGTGTGAAGCGGTCGAGGATACGGTGGAGACCGTTGGCGAAGTGGTGGAAGAGGTTGTCGACGCCGCCGTCGATGCCACTTCCGACAACCTGGGTGAAGAGGCCGGTCAGGTTGCTGCCATTGCGGGAGGAGTTATCACCGGCGGCGTCGAGGTGGTTGTGACACTCGTCGGTCACGGCTCTACAATAATACAGGATGTTGCGGAGATTGGTTCCGCAGCCCTCTCCGGAGATCTGCCCGGAGTTCTTGCCGGCATGCTCAATTTGGTTGTTGATGTTGTCGCGGCTGCGTTCGATTTCCTGAGAATCCCTCTCATTGTCGTCGATGCGATCCGGGACGGCTATCAGCGCTGGCAGCTGCGGCAATTCGTCATCCGTTTGCTGGCTGAGCGTTTTTCGGGCGATGATCTGGACGCTGCTCGTGCGAAGGCCGGTGTGGATCCGGGACCGTTCGGTTTTTCGCTCGAGGGGGAGCATCGTGTCCTCTTGCTGGACAGCGCAAAGACACCGCTTTACGAATGGCATAATGATGGGACTCTGGATTTGTATGCTATGGCCGGTCTGCTCAGTCTGGATTCTTTTGAAGTGTCTCAGAGGATTCGATCAGAGGTCCGTCGTGTGGACGAAAACGGCGTTGAGAGTGTGTGGCCGGTGACACGCTTCACCATAGCCGAGTACCTTGACTCTGAAGGAGAGGATTGTCGACTGAGGGTCTACGCAATGCAACGAAACGTCATCGCCGAGAAGCTGCGCACAGCCAGAAAGAAGGCAAAGAAACTTGGCATACGGCTCTCCTGGAACGACGACGATACGTATGCCCACTTCCGAGAATACACATCCCAGCAGATTTCGACCAAAGAGGACTTTCAGGCATCCTGGGATTCCTTTTCGGTCTTTCTGGACAATCACGGCCTGCGTAATCACACCGTGGCCGAGCAGGATACGGTTGTGGCGATGGGTGCGTTTCACTGTCCCAAGGACTCACACGGCCACGAGTTCAACGGTGTATGTGTGGGAAGGGATCTGGAAGATGATACGCCGCTGATACGCAGAGACAGCGATGGAGACCCGATCGCGTCCGGTGTCATTCACCGCGACCGCTGGGTTACCTGGTGGTCCAGATTCATCCTGATCCACGAGATCGGCCATTTCCTGGGATTGCGCCATGAGGGGCATTCTCCGGCACACATTATGTACACGAACGCTCCTGATCAAGGCACCAGCATGATCGACGTTACACTCCTGGACTATTTCCTTGAGTCGGAGCCGCATTTCACACAGAGTGATGCCATGAATGCTTGGAGGTTTCTGGTCGACCAGATGGCAGAATGCTTCACGGAATAGTCCCTTGCTGCCGAGAGCGCTGTGGTGCTCGGTGTCACCACGATCAATATCGATGATAACAAACACACGAGCGACCTCAAGCCCCACTATCGCATCACCGCTGTCTGTCAAGACGGCGAGTGAGAACGCGGCTTGATGCGACGAAGTCCGGTTGTTGAGTTAAGCGATAATCATCAATCATGTGTTGTTCCCGGCGGTCCACGGTCAAATCGTCGATATAGGTTCCATTATTCGTTCTTCACGCCTCCGGGGGTGAAACAAACCGGTCCTCAGAACGTACCGTAGACTACATGAAGCTGACCGCCACCGGTGCTCGTTGTGTGCGAGAATCCGGCAAATCCACATGCAAACTTCAGAAGACTGTTCTTCTGTACGAGGTCGCATCATGCCCTTCAATTCTGTGTCGTTTGCCCTGAAAGCACTTAGAAAACAAAGAATGTACGTGGCGATCATTGCGATCGGTATGTCGATTGCCCTGGGAGCCAGCCTGCTGATTCTGTCTTACGCCCATCACGAGTTGAGCTTTGAAAGCAGTCACGCGAATGCCGGGAGAGTCTATCGCATTGGGGGTGAGCGCATAAGGGGAGACCGGATTGATTTCATGACGACGACCGTGTTCCCGCTCGGCCCGTCGTTGAAGGCGCGTGTGCCGGGAGTGGAGGAACAGGTCCGCCTGTGTAATCTCGGAGATGTTACGGTCAGGATGGACGGCCTTTCGGAGTTGCATGAGTCCAAATTTCTGCTGACCGACCAATCCGTCTTCTCAGTGTTCTCGATTCCGCTCACCCAGGGAGATGTGCGCACGGTATTGAGTCGGCCGCATTCGGTAGTGATCTCTGAGCGCGCAGACAGGGCGCTGTTCGGGGAAGGCGATCCCCTGGGCCAAACCGTGACAATCCGTGATTCGGTAATACTCACCGTCACCGGCGTAATGAAAGACCTGCCGAATACCACCCGGATTCACACGGATTTCCTGGCTTCGCTGTCGACGCTAGAGAGTATGGGGCAGAATCTGAATCTGTGGAGCGATCAAGGGACATTCGATGCGCACACCTTTGTGCTGCTGTCCGAGGGAGTTGCTCCGGAGACTGTGGACTCGCTGTTGCCGGGGCTTTTGGTGTCGCATCTGGGAGAGGAGGCATCCCAGTTTAGTCTTCGCACACAAAGACTGAAGGACCTGTATTTTGATTCTCACTTCAGCGATGAGCTTGGTCCTTCCGGGTCCCTGAATAACGTGTACCTGCTTATAGGTGTCGCTCTGCTGCTAGTGGTGATGGCTTGCCTCAATTATGTCAATCTGTCGACTGCTCGTGTTTTCCACAGGCGACGGGAGTTGTTGGCGCGATCGATTTCGGGAGCGAACCGGATGCAACTGGCGATGCAGTTCCTGGCCGAGTCGGTCATCCTGACATCGATTTCCATGGTAGCCGGTCTGGTCCTTTATGAGCTGTCAATTCCTTACTTGGAGGCCTATATCGGCAAAAGTCTCGGAGTGAGTCTGTCCGAAAGCCTTGTTGTCTGGCTGGCTGCTCCTGCTCTCGTTTTCATTGTAGGGGTTGTCGCCGGAAGCTATCCTGCCATTGCCCTGGTCAGGTTGTGGCCGGCAGGGGTTGTATCGCGGCGTTTTTCCTCCGGTTCGGGTAAGGCGAATCTCAGAAGGACTCTGGTCATCGTTCAGGCTGTTATCGCCATCGGTGCGGCAGGATTCACTGTGGGTGTGCAACAGCAGTTGAATTTCATCGAGCATTTTGACCACGGATTTCTACCTGATGATATCTGGTTGTTTGAATTCGACGACGCGGCAACTCAGGGGCAAAAGGAGATACTGACCCGGGAACTCGAGAGTCTCGGCCTACCCCGACGGTCCCTGGCGGTGAACGCCCCGGGGGAGAGTATCATGCGAATTACGACCGCGTACCCGGTAGGAGAAGACGAAAGCTCCAGGCAGGGGCTGAGTACGTTCACGGGTGACGAGGAGTTCTGCCGCACCTTTGGGGTCGATCTCGTCCGCGGACACTGGCTCTCCGATGAAGTTGTCGCCGACCGCAGGGACGTTGCCCTTCTCAACCAGACGGCCGTCGAACTGCTCGGCCTGACCGATCCGATCGGTGCAGAATTGACTACCTCAAGGGGGCCGTTCACGGTGGTCGGTGTGGTAAAAGATTTCTGCGCCCTTTCGCTTCACAGCGATGTGCTTCCCACGATAATTACGGGCAGTTCGTCGCGTTGGCGAGTGCTTGCGGTTGACATTCCCGACGATGCGCCGCAAAGCACCATTTCGAAGATCGAGGGCATCTGGGCGGGCATTTCCCCACATACGTCCCTGACCTGTCGTTCGCTGGTCGAGATCATGGATAAAAGCTACGTGCAGGAGCGGAAATTCGTGTCGCTCTGTTACATCTCGACGGGGCTGGCCATACTCATTGCGATGCTGGGTTTGCTCGGCTTGATCTCTTTTATCCTTGAGAGGAGAGTGCGGGAAGTAGGTATCCGCAAGAGTCTGGGTGCCCCGGTGATGTCTATCGTCAAACTGCTGGCCGGGGAGTTTGTTGTCCTGGTGCTTGTCGCAGGCGTGGCTGCATGGCCGCTTACGCGCTATGCCGTGTCTGCCTGGCTGGATTCGTACGCGTACAGGATCGAGTACGGCTGGCTTACGTATTCGATAGTGGTAGCCTCGGCGCTGGTCGTGTCGCTTCTCATTGTCGGCACGAAAGTCATCAGAACCGCGAATACCAATCCGGCCGACGTTTTGCGGGTTGAGTAGGAGACAGGCGGGTTGATTGCCCATCTATAATTAAAGTCAGCCTCCCGACGACTATTCGTTGTCGACTGCCGCGCCGGATTCGCCGGTCAGTTTGTCGACGGTTTCACGAAGTAGCCGGTTGAATTCGGCGGGGTTCTCCTGCATGACAAAGTGCCCGACCCCCGGCATCAGTTTCAGTTCAAAGGACGCCGCACTGGCCTGATTCGCTTCCAGGTCGGTCGGCCAGAGATCCGCATTGATCGCGACGATCGGCACGACTGTTTTCTTGAGTGCCTCCAGCGCGTTGCAGTTGAAGTAGTTCTCAAGCGCACTGACAGCCACCTCCGGCGGAGCCGCACTCATATCGGCGGCCACCCAGTTGACCAGGGCAGTGTCGGAAGATTCGACAAACATGCCCCGCACGAACCCGTCCATGGCGGCGGCAAAATCAGTCCTGAATGGACCAACGAATTCAGCCATCAGCTCGGGTGACTCTCCCGTACCGAACTCATGATACGTGTCCACACCAACCAAACCGATTACCTTGCCGTCGAGCAGCTTTGCTGCCTCCATGTTCACCGCACCGGCCATCGAATGCCCTATCAGCACCACCCTGTCGGGACCCAGTTTGTTGACGACTGCGGCGACATCGGCACCAAAAGCCGGCATTGTCCAGTCCTCACGCCCGGTCCCCGAACCGCCGTGGCCGCCCAGGTCGACTGTCACAACCCTGTTCGCGTCGTCGAATACGTCCACTTGATTCTTCCAGTAGCTCATATCACAGCTCCATCCGTGGACAAACACCAGCATCGGTTCGCCTTCGCCGCGGACTTCGTACTGTATCATGACCCCGTCGGCCGAGGCGACACTGTCAACTACCGGACCGGTTGCCGCCGGGGCCGGTTTCTCATCCTGCCCGCACGAGACAAGAACCAAGCCGGCAAGCGCCAGCATCAATATCAGACAGACCGACAGTTTTTGCAAATTCATAGACATAGAGAGTCCTTTCTTGTCGAAATGTCCCCAATAGCCATTTTGGGGACATGGTATGTTCTCCGCGTCGCTCTAGCTAGATAAAAGCCTATGGCTGGAGAGGCATGTGATGTGTTGAACTAAGATGATTGCAGCTATCTGAAATCGATAACCCCCCGATACCTTTCTTGTGTTTCTCCCAGATCTTACCCTGCTATGTCAGATTGGTCGGCGATGTCCTTAAGAGTGAATATGTCAAATCTGCGACTAATCATATTCTCCTCGATAAACGCCAATACTCGGGTCTTAACATCTTCGGAGTTGACGAGCAACCAGATTTCAAAGTTGTCGAATAGCTCAATAATCGGGGCTAGCTTGTCTTCCTCTATGAGCCCCAGTTTTACTCTTTGCGGAAAACTAGCGACTCTATCGGCCAGCATTCTATCAAGGAGTTTGATTCTGTAACAAATGTGCTCATATCTCAAGTGAGCGAAATCACCAAAGAACCTGTACTCGATACCGCCGAAATCCATCAACAGGTTGAACCCAACTGGGCTACCTAATCTGAATAAATCGCGCTCCCCGTCCGAATCGAGAGCGCCGAATGTGGCATTCTTCGAAAACAGAAACGACATTTTGCTTTGATCTGTTGGAACTGTTGAGCTACCTTCGGGGGCGGTCTCTCCTATTGCTTCGATTATAGCATCGGTCGCCTTCGACTCGAAATTCTTGTCCGTGTATTTTATTGTATCTAATCCCGAGACATTAAACGATAGTTTATCACTCTCTTGTTGAAATGGAATGACATACTTATTGAAACCTAGCATCATACCATATTCCATCTGTACATTTGCGTTCGCGATTTCGAATTCTCCTTTCCGTTCATTGTTGAGCAGTATTATGCAAAACTGGGATGTGATTATCTTTGAGCAGATCTTGGAGCAGAAGACCAGTTGCCCGGGAGCGAAGCTTGAACCTGCGTCTTCTGGGATGACATCATTCTCCTCGAGTATTTTGCGGATTATGGTCTTTTCCAGTGTACTTTCTTCAAAGCTATAGCCAATGAAGCATGATCGAGAAGATGAGAATGCGAAGTCGCATCGTGGCATACCAATGATGCATTGTTCATTTGCTCTGATTGTCTTATCCATAGAAATCCTCTTCAGCTATGTGTCATTAGGAAGGCTGGATATCTGAAGATACAATCTAAACCACAATTCGAGTACTGGCAATAGCTTATTCGTGGTTCCATTTTCGTTGTTTGATCGCTCGTTCCCTGATTTGTTGTGACAGTACTGGCGATTGCTCATTGGCTGAACTCAGGTTAGGATGCCGGTCGCAAGAGGGAAGCGGTCAGGCGGCCCACCCGTTTGCAGTGAGTTTTTCCCCCAACAAAAAAACCCCCGAAGCCTTGCGACTTCGGGGGCCTGAAACTTGGTAGCGGGGAGGGGATTTGAACCCCTGACCTTCGGGTTATGAGCCCGACGAGCTACCAGACTGCTCCACCCCGCGATCAGTTGGTCAATATAGGCGCCTTCCGACCTCTGTCAAGTCCTCATATTGGCGTAATGCTAAATAAAAACGAATCGGTAAGCTGCCCGGTTCCAGTTCTAACCCTCGGCGAGTTTTTTCTTTGCGTCCCCACGCAACAGCGACATTTTCAGCGCTGGAGGTGTCACCAGGGTAGTGACAATGACCATTATGACTACTGCCGAGTACGTACCGGTTGAAATCACTGAGTGCCCGTCAAGCATCAGTTTGGCACCGATTCCGGCGAAAATCAACCCCACTTCGCCTCGTGGGATCATCCCCAGACCGATTGCCATCTTATTGATGCTTTTGTCAAAAATCGCCAGCGAACAGGCCTGTTTGCCGAGAATAGCCACAACCGTCATGGCTGTTGCAAACCCGAGAATGTTGACGTTACCGAAAGTCGTCAGGTCAACCATCATGCCCATGCGGACGAAGAAGATCGGCACGAGGAAGGTCGCTATCGGTGCAATCAATTCCTCTACGTGGTGTTCGCCACGATCGTAGAAACCTTTGTAGTGAACCTCTTCGAGAATCAGACCTGCCGCAAACGCGCCGACGATCGGGGCCAATCCTACCTCACCGGCGAGGAAAGCCAGAAGGAAGCAAACCAGCAGGCAGAACGACAGGAACACACCCTTGACTTTCAGATGGAATCCGAACTTGAAGAACCGTGGCAGCACCAGATTTCCGATTACGACTGCGCCCACGATGAACAACACAGCCTTGGCAATAATCCACAGCACCGCAATTGAGCTGACACCCTCGCCGCCCGAGTTGGCCGCAGTGATGATACCGGCTACCACCGCCAGAATCACCAGGCCGAGGATATCATCGATGACCGCTGCTCCGAGAATGATTTTTGCCTCACGCGTTTGTATTTTGCCGATATCCTTCAACACGCGGGCCGTGATACCGACCGAGGTCGCGGTCAGTGTGGCACCGATAAAGACATGCACATAAATCGACTCAGCCGGCAGGAAAAAGGCACCAACTCCCCAGCCAAGGAAAAACGGTGTGACAACACCAAACACGGCCACCATAAACGAGGCGACACCTACCTTCATCATCTCCTTGACCGTGGACTCAAGTCCCACCTCGAACAGGAGAATAATCACACCCAACTCTGCCAGAATCTCAAGCGTAAGATCTGTCTTGAATGGTTCCAGAGCGTCGAATCCGAGCAAGTGTAAGTTGCCGATTATCATGCCGATAACCAGTTCGCCGAGCACCGCGGGTTGCTTGAAACGCTCAAAAAGATCACCGCCGAGTTTGGCCGCCAACAGAATGACAACCAGCGCCAGGAGCACTTCAAGCACCGGGCCGCCGTGGCCGGAACCGCCGCCTTCGCCGCCTTGGTCACCGCCGCTAGATGCGAATGCCACTGCATAGAAACAGTAGACGGCCGCGATCACCATGAATATGAAGAAACGCTTTTGGGTGAGAAATCTCATAGCTCGCTCCAGAGATTCGCCGCACATCCGGCGGAAAGTTCATAACTCAATATCAGGGCAGAAATTACGCCTCTTCTCGACAAGTGACAAGTGGTTTTTGCGCTTTCACTTCAGAATTGAGCGAATATGACGAAAACTATAGTGAAAAGGATATCCGGCTAAACGAACGCCAAAACGGAAAGAAACGTACCGCCATGATGTTTTTTGTTGGAGCTATAATTGTACTGGGAGGTGTCCTCGGGGGGTATGTCTGGCACCACGGCGAGATTCTCGCGCTGAACCAGCCAAACGAGATATTGATCATTGGGGGCGCGGCGCTCGGTGCTATGATTATCGCCACACCGGTTTCGGTAATCAAAGCTCTGATCGGACAGATCATGGGAGTGCTAACCGGCAAAGGCTACGGCAAGCAGGACTACCTGGACCTGCTCGTCATGATGTACGAAATCTTCAATGTCGCTCGTCGAGATGGTCTCGTAGGACTCGAAAACCATGTCGAACATCCGGATGAATCAGACATCATTCAGCGGTATCCGAAATTCCTGAAGAACCACCATGCGGTGGCCTTTTTCGCCGATACGATGCGTGTCATCATTTCAGGGTCGGTGCAACCCCACGATCTCGAAGATCTTATGGACGCCGATTTGGACGTCACGCACGCCGACGAATCCCGGCCCTCGACCGCACTTACCACAGTGGCCGATTCCCTGCCGGGTTTGGGTATTGTTGCCGCGGTGCTCGGTATTGTCATAACGATGGGGAGTCTCGACGGTGGTCCGGAGATCATCGGTCGCAACGTTGCCGCTGCGCTGGTCGGAACGTTTATGGGGATTCTCGCCTGTTACGGTTTTGTTGCGCCGCTGGCAACCAGTCTCAAGGGCAAGGTTGATCAGGACCATCAGTATCTCGGTTGTATGAAACTCGCTCTGCTATCATTCCACAAGGGTGTGGCCGGTGTGATTGCCGTTGAGTTTGCGCGGCGCTCTCTATACGCCGAACTACGCCCGAGTTTCCTGGATCTCGAAAACGCCTGTAACGAAGCCAAAAAGAGATAAGCGATGTCTGAGAATCAGGGTGAACAGCAACCAATTATCGTCAAGAAAATCAAGGGCGGTCACGGCGGTCACCACGGCGGTGCCTGGAAAGTGGCATTTGCGGATTTTATGACGGCCATGATGGCGTTCTTTCTCGTGATGTGGCTGGTCGGGCAGGAAGATTCGGTCAAAGAGTCCGTGGCAGGCTATTTCCGAGATCCCGGCAAGTACAACAGCATGGGACGGTCCGGCGTGCTAAAAGGCTCCGATGCCCCTATCAAGATGGAGAGCAAAACCAAGGGCATGATCGACAATGAAAAAGGGATGTCATCCAAGGAAAAAGAAGAGGCTACGTTCAAACTGACCGCCAAGAAGATCATGAATGAGCTGGAAAAGCAGCGAGCCTTCCAACAACTCAAGAAAAATGTCCAGATGCAGATCACCTCGGAGGGGCTGCGAATCATACTCAACGAGTCTGCGAATTCACCCGCTTTCTTTGAACAGGGGTCGGACAAACTCCTTCAGAAAAGCGCGGTGATTCTTGCCACCATTGCCGGTGAACTCGGCAAGTTGAGCAATCACCTGGTGATTGAGGGACACACGGACAACTCCGGCAGCAACAACAGCGAGTATTCCAACTGGGAGCTATCGTCCGACAGGGCCAATGCCGCCCGCCAGCTTATGGATGTCTCCGGTCTGTACAAGGGACAGGTCCGTGAAGTGCGAGGATTCGCCGACCGCTTCCCCATGATTGTCGGATCTCCCGGCGATGCCCGTAACCGTCGCGTCACTCTGGTTGTTCTCTACGAGGAACGCGAGGCCATGTATGACCAGATTGAAGTCGGTGGCGACCTCATGGCGGAAATCGGCGGATAAGTTCCTCAGCTTCTCCGCTATATGTCGCTTCCTTCAGCACGCCCGGACACAGCTATTCACACCGTTGTCTTGTTCTGGCAGTTGGACTATATAACCGGGAGGTACTTCGCGGGCAAATCATACCCCGCGCTCTCCCGATCCCAGAAGATACTCACTACCCACCAGCGCTTGCCGTCGAACCACAGCTGGATGCTGTTGATCCCACGGTCAAACGGAACTTTGCAGTCGGCATAGGTGGATTCGTAGGTGCTGAAGGCATGGGCGATGTTTCCAAAGCGCTCAATCCTGGCGCTGATCTCCCTCTCGTGGAAACCGTGATTGACGAACTCGTCCCTTGAAAAAGTTGCAGACGAGCCGGCAACGAATTCGTCCACCTCGAGAACTGGAAGGTTGCGCCCGTCCGCCGGTCTGGGGGGAATCAGTCGCGCCCCTTCGACGAACAACGTCCGCAGACGCGGCCAATCGGGCGCTGAGCCGGGCTCAAACGAAATGACATCATAAATAGTAGCTACAATTGATTCGATAGAATCGACATCCGCCGAGCTTGCTTTCGGGCACGACTGTTCCGGTTGATTATTGCGCGAGGTCGGCATAATCTCCTTTCCTGAGTGGCGGCTACTGACGGCTTATACGATGAAGAGCGTCTGAGGTTACAGTATTAGGAAGATATTGAGTTTTCGCTCGGCCTGACGTATATTCCCCCAACTGAAAAGACAGACAATACCCCGGTCAGGAATGATCCGGGGCTTTTGTGTTTTCCGGGGCAGACCGCGCCCGTAAGTCGCCGATGAAAGGACTAGCCGTGAGCGCCGCAGACAAAACCCGCACGCATCGCCAGAATCTTCCCGGACGGTTGTCCCGTGCCGACGAAATCTGGAGGACCTATGGCCCGTTTATGGACCTTCGGGCAGCGATACAGTCACGACCGGCCGATCCGGTTACGATCACCGGTCTGGTCGGTTCCTCCGAAAGCTTCACGCTCAAGGCGCTGGCCGACAGTCGCGAACAGCCCCTGCTGATTGTTACCGAACGGCCAGAGGAAGCCAACGATCTGTACGATGATCTTCGCTTCCTCCTCGGCGATCACCGAGTCGGACATTTTCCGGGTCGCCAGATACTGCCGTACGACTTTCGCGCTCCCGTCGGCGAGGTTATGGGCAAGCGATTGTCATCACTGGCCGGACTGCTCGACCACTCACTTAAGGCCGTGATTTGTCCGATTCGCGCCCTGATGGAACCGACCATCTCGGTTGAGCAACTGGAAATGAGCTTTGTTGACATTCGAACAGGTAGCGAGATTGAGCCGGAGGAACTTGTTGACCGGTTGGTCCGATTGGGATTCCGTCGTGTGCCGCTGGTTGAAGAAGTCGGCGATTTCGCCCAGCGTGGAGGGTTGATCGATTTCTTTACGCCTGGTTCCGACGCCCCCGTTCGTGTCGAGTTTTTCGGCAGCGAGGTAGACACTATCCGCCAGTTCGATGTCTCCAACCAGCGGACCATCGGAAGGCAGGATCACGTGCAGGTGCTGCCTCGTCGCGAAATCCCCATCACGCAGGACACGCTCGAAGAGTACCTGAAGTTCATTCCCGAGGAAGACGCTGACTACATCCGGACCCGCTACCTGAACGATCCGGAACTTCCGGGTCTGGAATGGCTGTCGGTCGTTTTTGGGATGGATCGCGGTTCGCTCCTGGACTACTTCTCAGACGAAAGCCTGGTATATCTCAAAGGGTCCGGCTCGATCAGAGCCGAAAGCGAGGCCATTCTCGACGAGGCTGCCAATCTCCGCGATAGACTCAAGAGTCGATTGTCTAGTCTTCCCGCCCCGGACGAGTACTATTCGTCCGGCGACAAGCTGTTTGATCGATTGGCGGCGCACACGTGTATCGACCGCGTGCCGTTCCGTGGCGGCCGCAAGGGGATCATTTCTTTTGGCTGTGGCCAGCACCCGTCGTTTGCCTCGCGGCTCGATCTCTTAGCTGATCAAATACGAGATTTCGACAACACGGGCATATCGTATTTCATCGCCACCGACAACGCCGGACAAGCCGACCGACTCGGCGAGCTGATTGCTGAAAAATCCAACCTCAGACGCCACCCGAAACTTGAAGTCGCCAACCTCACGGGTGGATTCGTCTGCCAGGATGCCGGTCTGGCGATTCTTACTGACCACGAGATATTCAGTCGCCACCACCGCCGCGTTCGCAGGAAAAAGTTTAAAGAAGGCGTTGCGATATCGGACTACACCAGCCTCATCAGCGGGGACTTTGTGGTGCACACCGAATATGGCATCGCCAAGTATCTCGGGCTGGAAACGCTCACCGTTGACGAGCGTAATCGTGATTGCCTGTACCTGCTGTACGCCAACAACGACAAGCTGTTCGTGCCGATTGAAGAATTCAACCGGGTGTCGAAATACTCCGGCAAAGACGGCGATCCGCAACTCACTCAGCTCGGCGGACCGGGCTGGGAGAAGCTCAAGAAAAAAACCAAAAAGGCCATCACCGACATGGCCGAAGAGCTTACGAAACTCTACGCAAAACGCCAGTCGGAGGCCGGGTACGCCTTTGGTGAAGACACTACCTGGGTGAGGCAGCTTGAAGCCTCGTTCCCGTTTGAGGAAACTCCGGATCAGCTCAAAGCGATTCAGGATGTCAAGAAAGACATGGCCGAATCAAAACCGATGGATCGTCTTGTCTGTGGCGATGTCGGTTTCGGCAAGACCGAGGTTGCGGTCCGGGCTGCATTCAAAGCTATCGATGGCGGCAAGCAGGTTGCCGTTCTTGTGCCGACAACGATTCTGGCGCAGCAGCATTACGAGACCTTCAAGGATCGGCTGCGTGACTTCCCGGTCAACATCGCGCTGCTCTCACGTTTCCGCACGAGAACCGAGCAGTTTGAATCAATCCAGAAACTGGAAGCGGGCAAGGTCGATCTGGTGATCGGCACTCATCGCCTCTTGTCCAAAGACGTCGTTTTCAAGGACCTGGGATTGCTCGTGATCGACGAGGAACACCGGTTTGGTGTTCGCCACAAAGAGAAGTTGCGTAAGATCAAGGCCTCGGTCGACACGCTGGCAATGACCGCCACGCCGATTCCACGCACTCTGCAAATGTCTCTACTCGGAGTACGGGACATGAGCGTCATCACCACCTCGCCGAAAGACCGTCTGCCGATTATCACAGAGATTGTGGAGTTCGATCCGGCCGTGATCGCCACGACAGTCCTTCGCGAGATCGACCGCGGCGGTCAGGTCTTTTTCGTGCACAATCGGGTGCAGACGATCGACGCCATGTACCGTTATCTCAAGAAGCACGTTCCACAGGCGCAGATCGGGATTGCCCACGGGCAGATGCACGAGAAATCGCTCGAGGGGATCATGCTCGGCTACATGACGGGGCGGTTCAACGTTCTGCTGTGTACGTCGATTATCGAGTCCGGCCTTGATATCCCTAACGCGAATACGATTGTCATTAATCGTGCCGATCGTTTTGGTCTCGCCCAGTTGTACCAGATTCGCGGTCGCGTGGGGCGGTCATCGCGGCGTGCGTATGCCTACCTGATGACGCCGCCGACGCGTCTGATGAGCGCCGATGCAGTCAAGCGTCTCAGGGCACTCGAAGCGCATTCCGATCTTGGAAGCGGTTTTGCCCTAGCCATGCGTGATCTGGAGATTCGCGGCGCCGGGACGATTCTCGGATCGCGGCAGTCAGGGTATATCGAGGAGATCGGTTTTGAAATGTACAACCGATTGCTCGAAGAGGCGGTCGCCGAGCTCAAGGGACAGGAGATTCTCGCGCTGCCTGAGACGAAACTCGAGGGCGATGTTGAACTTCATCTGCCGGATAGCTACGTCAACGACAAGCAGCATAAGGTGGATATCTACAAACGTCTGGCGAATTGCCGCAATCTCGATGAGGTAGAGGGGATTCGCGAAGAAGTGATCGACCGTTTCGGAAGACCGCCGGTATCGGCGACGAATCTGTTTGAGGCGACAGCAGTGAAAATCTCCGCGGCTATGTTGGAGATAGAAAAAGTGAAGGTGCGCAAGGGACGGGTGAATATGTTCTTTGTCGAGGAGCGCAAACTGACCCGTAGCGAGGTCGAAGCTTTCCGCAAAGCGACCGATCAGCCCATGGAGTTTTCACTGATTGGTAGACCGAGGATTGATCTTGATCTTGGCGCAATCAAACAAGACGACCGCATGGCCTATTTGCGCGGAGTGTTGGGGAAGATATAGACCGCTCGCGGGTTTAGGGTTGCGCGCGAATAGAGGTTGCTGGAGTGTGGCATCCGCGCCGAGGGAGATGTAGCATGCAGAGGGGGTACTTATCGCAGAGCGGATATCACGTGACGGTCCTTTGGCATAACGCTTACTCCGCCCAGCGGAAGAACTCCGGAATCGTTCCGCTCTCAATATCTATACCTACACCGAAATTGTCCGCACCGAAGGTAGAATCGGTCTTCATCGGTTGAAACCAGAGTGTGTCGTTTGTTGCGGTCACGTGCGGTGACTCGCCATCATCGGTGAATGACACGTACCTGTCTTTGCCGCCAATATCAATGAAGCCGCCGAAAGATTTTGCATACGTGTAGTACGGCGTCAGTTTCGACGGTTTCGCAAAGTCCGCCCGCCAGGTCGCGGCACCGATTCCGTGCGCGCCCTCTCTGAATCGATACTCGTCATCGCCGCCAATGTCAATCAAGAACGCGTTGGACCGTATCTGAGCCAGGCCGTACGAGATCATTTTCGCCGTATAGCGGTCATTGCCGTTCTTATTAATGAGCAGCGAATTGGCAAAATCCCAACCGAATCCAAGTCCCGCCCCGGCAGTTTCGTACAACTCATGGAAATCGTCGCCGTCTTCGTCGATTAGCGCCCCGTTACAGAAATGCGCACCGGAGGCCTGAGTGAAATAGCAAGATTTGTAGTGATCGTCGCCGTATTTGTCCAGCAGGATGCCTGTTGCAAACCAATAGCCAACTCCCAACGAGAAATTCCCCGAGTAGTACTCGTCGTTGCCGTGAATGTCCAGCAGCGCCCCCAAACCACCCGCCCAGGCATGACCGTCGGAGCCATCGCCGCGTCTTCCGAACCCGCCCCCTTGCGCGTTGTTGGCGTTGATGGCGTGTTCGCTGTGGTAGTCGCTACGGTTGAAGACGTTTGCGTCAGGTTCGGCTGTGTATTCATCGTTGCCGTCAAACGAGGCCAGCACACCAACCCCTCCTCCGACACCGCCCATTCCCTGACCGTCGCCGTGGAGATAATACGTGTCATCGCCCGTTCCGTCGAAACACAAACCGATGCCAAAATATCCGCAGCCCTGCGCAGACTCCGAAGCGATATAGTTGTCGTCACCGGCTCGATCAAGCAAGACCCCGACGCCAAACAAACCTGCGCCCTGCGCATACACCGTGCCCTGATACAGGTCGTCACCCTTGGTGTCGATAACCGCTCCGATTCCCATTAGGCCGACTCCAGCGCACGGATTTTCAGTCTGTGCCTCTATTCCATAGACGTCGTGACCGCCAAGATCAATCAGCACCGACACCGGATTAGCCACAGACGAAGTTGCTCCGGGGGTGCCGGTCCAATGTGCGTTGCGGCCGAAATCAATCACACAAAGCGTGTTGGTGCAATCGTAGGTGAACCGCTTGCCGCCGTCGTAGTCAGGGGAGAAGACCGCGATACGTCCGAACGGCGTCCGCAATTCCAACTCATAGCCGGGAGGAATCTGATCCTCAAGCGGCACCAGCGCTTGCTCGGCTCTTTCGGCCGCAGCCGCGACCTTGAGTGCGGCATAATGCAGCGAGGGAAGATCAATCGAGGCTGCGATGTCATCCAGCTCCGGGTAGTACACCTGACCGTCACCCTGAGTCTGTGCCATATCCCTGATAGCGAACGCCCGCTCCAGATCGTTGCGATCACAGTTGCGGAACGCGAGCGCGTGCCAGCGGATAGCATCCGCCAGATTTACAATCAAACCCGCGATGATCGTTTCTACCGTATCCGGAAGCGGCGCAATCTTCTCCGCCAACTCGTTGCCGAGATCAAACGTTCCGTACCGCGAACCAAACGTTTTGTACTCTGTCTCCCGGTTGGCCATATCATACAACTGCTTCAGTGCTGTCGCCAGAGGCGAGTCGCCTTTGGGCACATCGGCAAGGTTAGCTGAGTAGTCACGGAACCCGCCAAGCTTCTTGTCCACTCCCAGATGGTACACAAGTTTGTAAAGACCGATGTCTGAGCTGTCGGCAAACGATGGATCAAGATATATCTCGGCCGCGTTGCCCATTACCGTCGCGTAGTCGTACAGCTTGAGCGGTTCGGCGAACAGATCGTCGAATGATCTCAACTTATAAGGGATATCCAGCGGGAACCGGTTCCAGTACCCCTTCGGTTGGTATCCGAGACCAGACCGGTCAAACCCTACCTCGCCGAGCACACGACCGAGAATGTCAGACGTATCAGCGGTTTGAGCCCGACTGGGCAGAGCTATGGAGACAGTGACGATCAGAATCAGGATGAGCAACTTCACATTTGAACCTTTCCCATGAGCCGACGTTACCTTTCATTAAGATATCAGGCGTTGCCTGAACTGAAAACGTAAAAAAACCGGACTCGATAATCGGAGAAGCCATGTACAGGATTCCGGCCATTCTACTTGTTCTTTTCGCTCTCGCTGGATGCGGACAGAAAGACGAGACCGTTGATAAGGTTGCAACCGATCCCGCGGGTACGCTCAAGCTTGAGGGTGAGAAGCACCTCGCTAACATCCGTCAACTCACTTTCGGCGGCCAGAATGCCGAGGCGTACTTCTCGTATGATGCCACGGAGTTAATCTTCCAATCCACACGCGACAATCTCGAATGTGATGCCATCTTCCGCATGAATGCCGACGGCTCCAACGTGCGCATGGTATCCTCCGGCAGAGGCTCCACGACCTGCTCGTTCATCGCGCCGGACAACAAATCAATCGTCTACGCTTCCACTTATCTGGCCGACACCCTCTGTCCGCCCAAGCCTGATATGTCGCACGGTTACACCTGGGCGTTATACGACAGTTACGACATCTTCAGCGCCGATCCCGATGGTTCCAATCTCGTCCGGCTCACCGAAACGCCCGGCTATGATGCTGAGGCGGTCTACTCGCCAAAAGGGGACAGGATCATCTTCACGTCTGTACGCGACGGTGACCTTGATCTATATCTGATGAATCCCGACGGTTCCAACGTCAAGCGCATCACTAACGAGATCGGGTACGACGGCGGTGCGTTTTTCTCACTCGACGGCGAGTGGATATGTTGGCGGGCCTCACGACCGGGCGGCAAAGAACTGGCAGATTACCTCGGTCTACTTGCGGAAGGCCTCATTCGACCCAGCAGACTGGAAATCTACGTGATGAATCTCGAGGAGGGCCGCGCCATCCAACTCACCGACAACAGTGCGGCGAATTTCGGTCCGTACTTCCATCCCGACGGTAAGCGGGTTATTTTTGCCTCCAATATGCACGATCCGAATAAGCGCAATTTCGACCTGTTTATGGTGGATATCAAATCGAAAGAAATAGAGCAAATCACGTACGGTGCGGAGTTTGAAGGCTTTCCGATGTTTTCTCATGACGGGGCTAAGCTTGTATTCGCTTCCAATCGCAATGGGAGCGTGCCCGGTGAGACCAATGTCTTCGTTGCCGATTGGGTGGAGTAGGCATATGAGAAGCAGACACAGGAAGACGGTAGCATTTACAGTCCCCTCGATAGTGATTGTGGGACTGCTGGCCTATCTGTTCCTGTTCGGGAAGCTGTTTCCGTTTTCGCCTGTAATCGTAGGCTTTACAGATTATGACCTGCCGAACATGACCGTCTACGTCCAGGAAGGTGTTGTCTACGATGATTTCCACCGGTTTGATACGCTCACCTCGGTCGTGGAGGAGTTTCACCAATTCACTTTTCTTGCGAAACCCGAGTTGTTCATATTCCGTGACAGCGCGAGTTATTTCCAACGTACCGTCACGAGGGCCAGGTTTTTCACTTACCCCAATGGCCGTATCATGGTGTCGCCGTGGGCTATCGGAGAGGATGAGCAGGGGACCATCTCTCTTGATACCTACTTGAGACACGAGTTGTCGCATGCGTTGTTGTGTCAACACATGGGGATACTGACTGCGCTTGACTATCCGCAGTGGTTGCTGGAAGGAATAGCTGTATACAGCGCAAATCAGCGGGGAACCTCATGGTATCCCGACAGAGATCAGACACTTGAGCTTATCAAGCAGGGCAATTTCATGCCACCTCTTTGGTTCGGTACTGAAAAAGAAGACCGGGTTGAGATAGACTGGCAATATCGGGCGGCCTTCTGCTACTCCGAGTTTGCCTGTATAGTTGAATATCTGATACACATCGGAGGCAAGCAGAAGTTCTTGGACTATATGAAGGCTCTAATGAACGATAGTAACCATGATCGGGTGTTCATGGATGTGTTCGGAGTCGAGTTTGACGAATGTCTGAAGGACTTCAGGGAGAGCGCTGGTCGATGAGACAAGACGTGTCAAAGAGAGAGGCCGGCAACTCATAAACCGACCCCTCTCGCTCGTGGACTGGAGTTTCTTGTCAGAATCCGCCGCTTAGCGTTCTGAGCACTACGCCTTCATTGCCGACGACTACTCCGGTATTGTCGTCGAAAAACTGCACTCCGAAGAGGCCAGCCTCGACCTCCGACAACTGCGCGACCCATGTGTCTCCGCCGTCGGAAGTGTGCAAAATAGTCCCTGCACTTCCTACTGCCCAGCCACGCATCGTATTAACGAAGTCGACATCCAGTAGAAGCGCATCCGTTCCGGTCGTTTGGGCAGTCCAGGTAGTGCCACCGTCGGAGGTAGCCAGGACAAGCCCCTGTCTGCCCACCACCCATCCGTGGCTGTTGTCGACGAAGTCTATACCGTTGAGATCCTGCGTGCTGTCATTGGATACCTGCGACCAGTCGTGCCCGCCATTAGCCGTGTGGAGGAGAAGTCCGTGATTGCCGCATACCCAGCCTTCGTCGGCGTTCAGGAAAGCGATATCATTCAAGTCGAAATCCGTGCCGCTTACCTGCGGTTTCCACGAAACGCCGGAGTTCACCGTATTGATGATCACGCCTTCATTGCCCACCACCCAGCCGCTGTCCGTCCCATGAAAACATATCTGTCGCAGAGAGTAGCCAGAGTCAACCGGCAACAAGTCAGAGAATGTCCAGTTGTCGCCGCCGTTAACTGTTTGGATCATTCTTGCGCTATCCGGGTCGCCTCCGTTGTTTCCGACAATCCAGCCGTTGAATTGGTCGATGAAGGCCACGCCGCCGAAAACGCCCGGAGGCTGAGCCGCTGACCTGTTCCAGTCCGCCCCGGCATTGTCAGTCCGGTACGCCACGCCAAAAGGTTCTGTGGCTCGCGGAAGATACCCTGA
The DNA here is from genome assembly GCA_963664195.1 of uncultured candidate division Zixibacteria bacterium. GTDB lineage: Bacteria > Zixibacteria > MSB-5A5 > GN15 > FEB-12. Next base: position 628,783 of record OY760907.1, on the reverse strand, counting down.
TATCCAGCCCGTCTGCGCATCGATATAGCTGAGGCCGCGCAGGCTGAAGTCTCCTCCGGCATCCTGAAGCAGCCACGAACTCACCACGAGCGAACAAGGCACCGACAGATGCGTTTGCTCCAGATCGGCGGTAGTGATCACGATGCTGTCGTAATATATGCCCCCCTGCAGACCGGTCAGGTCGACGTTCACCGTTATTGTGTCGGGTGTCTGGCCGCTGGCGGGGCCTACGTCGATCCAACCTGCGCCGCTGGTGATTGCGAAATCTGCCGCAACTCCGCCGAGCGAAAGCACCTCAAATGTCTGCGGTGCAGGATTGGTCCCCCCCGCAAGTCCCTCGAATCCCAACTCATCCGGCAACGCCGAGACGCGCTCAGTCACCGTCACATCCACAGTTATTTCGAGTGGAGAGTTTGATGCCTCCGAGGAAGTTATGGTGACAACATCAGAGTACTGTCCGGTGGCAAAAGCGTCTGACTTGACCTGGATGAACAACGAGTCGTTTACCCGGAGGATTCTGATCCACGAAGCGGTTGTTGCAGCCTGGAACGTGAGAGAACCGACGCCGCTGTTGGAGATTACCACCTTCTGCGTGGCCGGATACGGATTCTTGCCGGCGAGGGACGTGAAAACCAGACGAGTTTGAGAGGCCGAAAGAACAGGGGTAGGATTCTCCGCCTTTTCATCAGAGCAACTGAACATGAGGAACGCTGAGGGAATCATCAGGATCAATAGGGCGATTGTCATCCGTGGTTTCATGGCCGTATTCTTCCTCCACGATAGTCTTCGGCAGTGATGGGGTTTGCAATGCTACCTATACTAACGGGCGAGCCTGTCATTTGTTCAAGAATTGAACAGTAAGGCCATATGTGCAGTCGGCAGCCGTTTATGATATGAAAGACCTTGCTCATTCGGAAGTTGGCTGCCTATTAGCGCAATGAATTGCCTATCTCTGCTTCCACGTGCAGATTCCCGCAAACTTTTCCCTTCTGTCAGTAGTCTAAGTACTACAATAGGATACCGCCGTCATATCGGTCTGTCACCCCGGTATTTGCTAATGGCACAGCTTATGCTCTAGCTAACCGCAGAGAGACACGATGGACGAAGGAGACCATATGCTGGACGGACAGTTTCACAGAGGCTTTTCACCGGAACGACTGGGATCAAGACAGGAACCGAAAGTACGCGAAGACGAAAACGGATTCTTTATCCGCTCGCTCTCCGAAAGCGCCAAGGTCTATTTCGAAGATTTCTATTCCTTCCTTGAGACCGCCTACGATCGCGCAAAGGCCGAAAGGGCTTCCCTTGACCAGAAGATAGAGAGGACGGACGCTGACAATGCCGAAACGCTGGCCTACTATCGTGCACGTGGTGTTATCGTTGATCTGGTAATGAGAACCATCCGCCGTTTTTACACCGACGGTTCCAATTTTGGCGTCATCATGACCCCGTGGTGCTTTGGTACGGTCGTCCTCGAAAAGGTAGAGGTGTACCGCGACCGCCTGGGAAAGGGCGATGTGCACGATCCAAACGTGGTCGAATACCCCTACGACGTTGTGAAATATATCGATGAAATCCATAAAATTACGTTGCTGGACCTGTTTGACTTTCCGGAAAAAGCCTTCGAAATGCGTTGGCAGTACTCGGAAATCTTGAAAAGATACTCCGGCATACTTTCAGACATCACCGGTCGCCTCCAGTCTGTTCTCTCGACCGTGAAGAACTTTGGCGCCTGATTACAATCCTCGACTGTTTTCACAGCGAGCCGGAATCAATACTGATTCCGGCTTCTTTTTTTGCTCCCTGCCGTCACGACAATCAGTACTTTTTCCGGCTTCTCTTCTTGATTTTTCAAGTCCTCTTACTTTTCTGCCGATATGCTGAGTAACGGGTTTGTATCCTGAAACTGGCCGTTTGGGTCGTGCAATCTAGGGTATAGAGAGACAAATGTCGTCCACAGCTATCAGAAATCGCTCCGAAGAGAAGTTCATGCCCATCTACCTGGAGTCGCTCCGGGTGGATTCTGTCCTTGATTTCGATCTATATCTGAGCATCAACCATCAACTGGTTCTCTATCGATCACCCGATCTGCCGTTCACCGAACGAACGCGTCAGAAACTGCTTGAAAACAAAGTTGATCGCCTGTATGTCCCATTCCAGAATCGAGACAAGTACCAGCGCTATATCGAGCAGAACCTTGACAAGATACTTGCCGACCCCGGAATCCAGGAAGAACGCAAAGCCGGCATCCTTTACGACACCTCTACGAATCTCGTCAAAGACGTTCTAAATAACCCGACCTTTGGCGAAAACATCCAGCGTTCCAAAGAGCTGGTGTCAACAACCGTTGACTTCATCCTTCAGGGTCGGGCGGCGTTTTTGAGTCTGCTGAAGATCACGTCGTTCGATTACTACACCTACACGCACTCGGTGAATGTTTGCACCTTTGCCATAGCGCTGGCACAGAAGCTCGGGTTTGATGACGAGCAGTTTCTTCAGGAGCTTGGTGTCGGGGCGCTGCTGCACGATGTCGGCAAGTCCCGGATTTCTGATCGCATTCTCAACAAGCGGGGTTCGCTCACTCCAATCGAGTTCGAGATCATGAAAAAGCATCCCAAGTGGGGCGTCGAGATACTTGAAGAAACTGAACAAATATCCGAGGGATCGTCATTTGTCATATTGCAGCATCACGAGCGGGGAGACCGTCGCGGTTACCCGCAGGGATTATCGCTCGACGAGATGCATGTGTACTCCAAAATAGTCGCCATTTGCGACTCTTTCGATGCTATGACCACTGAGCGCGTGTACCAGCGTGCGATGGACACGTATCCGGCCCTGAGAATCATCTTTTCGCTCAAAGGGGCATACGACGAGCAAATCCTCCGCGCCTTTGTCGAATTGATGGGACCAGGGTCCGGCGATCTCTGATCTTCGGACGGTTCCGAACCTGCCGCCCCCACGCAAAACTAACTGGCGAGGCCAGCAACGCCTTCCTATATTCGTGTTGATTAAACGCGAAACCGTAGGAGAAATCATGAGAGAGCCGATTAAAACCGATAAGGCCCCGGCAGCGATAGGGCCGTACTCACAGGCTGTCAAGGCCGATTGTGGCAAACTGGTCTTCTGTTCCGGACAGATCCCGCTCGATCCCGAGACAATGGAAATCGTCGGACAAACCGCCAGCGAACAATGCCAGAAAGTTATGCAGAACCTTCGTGCTGTACTCCAGGCCGCCGGAGCTGATTTTGCCAATGTAGTAAAGACCACTATTTATCTCGAAGACATGGATGACTTTGGCCCTGTTAATGATATGTATGCCACGTATTTTGTCACTTCACCGCCGGCCCGGGCTACGGTACAGGTGGGGCGCCTGCCAAAGGATGTGAAGGTTGAAATAGATGCTATAGCGGTCCTCTAAGTCCCTATTGGGATGCGTTTTCATGGGGGACGAGGCGATGATCGTGCTTTTCTTGTGTCTTTCGTCAGTTTTGTGATCCGTGCGGAAACATTCGGAGATATTGTCTGTTACGGATGGCATACACAATGCTGAACTTGATGACTTTAAGGAAACGACAATGGTAACGATCAATCAACACGCCCCCTCTTTCGAAGCTGAAGCCTACTACAGAGGCGACATCACGAAAGTTAATCTTGACGACTATAAAGGAAAATGGGTGGTCCTGTTTTTCTACCCTGCCGACTTCACGTTTGTCTGTCCGACCGAACTCGGTGAACTGGCAGACAACTACCAGGCCTTCAGAGATATCAACACAGAAGTGCTGGTCGCCTCGACCGACACGGTCTTTTGTCACAAGGCCTGGCACGATACTTCCGAGACAATCAAGCGGATCGAGTTTCCGATGCTTGCCGATCCGTCCGGCAGCCTGAGCCGTGACTTCGGTGTCATGATTGAGGGCGTCGGCCTGGCGCTTCGTGGAACGTTCATCATCGACCCGGAGGGCAATGTGAAGTCCTTCGAGGTCAATGACAACTCCATCGGTCGCTCGACCGGGGAAATCCTTCGCAAAGTGCAGGCCTCGCAGTTTGTGGCCAAACACGGCGAGGTTTGTCCGGCGTCCTGGAAACCGGGTGGCAAGACTCTCAAGCCGGGCCTGGACCTGGTTGGTAAGATCTAAGACTGAGCGGCGATTCCTCCTGATTCGAGATTGACGCTTATGCTATTAATGTAGGCGCTCCGGAGATTTCCGGGGCGCCTGCTTCTGTTTGGGATACGACGTGTCTGCGATCTGCAGGTCTCCGGGGGCCGTCCTCCCAGTTTTCGTAGCGCAGATCATCGCCGCGAGTGGCCGTCTTCAGACCTGCGACGACACTGCGCTGCAAACCATTCAAGCGACAGACGTTCGGACCGTCCTTTCTCCGCGCAATTGGGGTAGACTGTCACATGACAGTAATTGTTGCTGTGAAGGGATTGAGTTGGTACTATTAGCGCAACGACAGCGGTTCTGCTTGCATGTGAACGAGTTGTCATAGTGGAAGTGACAAAAAGGGCTTGACAATTTGACAAAAGCGGGTTACTTCCACTGCCATAATTGTGAAATCGGTCACATAGTGTGTCTGGTTTGATATTAAAGGTGATACGGCATGTCTGAATATCTAGCGGTCTTAATATTTGCCGTTACCGGGAGCGTAATCGTCCTGTTTACGTTCTTTCTCGCGAGCCTTATTCGACCTAAGAATCCTTACCCTGCCAAGGGGGATACCTACGAATGCGCAGAGGATACAATCGGTAGTTCCTGGTTTCAGTTCAACAACCGGTTCTACATTTTTGCGCTGATTTTCGTGATATTCGACGTCGAAGCGGTATTCCTGTTTCCCTGGGCAGTGGCATTCGGGCAGCTCGGACTGTACGCGCTGGTTGAGATGGTAATTTTCATCCTCATCCTGTTTTTCGGTCTGTTTTATGCCTGGAGGAAGGGAGTACTCAGATGGGTCTGATTAAGAAGCTGCCTGTGTATGCAGAGAAAGTCCCCGGCGGCGGAATCGTTTGCACCTCAGTTGAAAAACTCTTGCACTACGGTCAGGCCTGTTCGGTCTGGTACATGTTGTTCGGCACCGCCTGTTGCGCGATCGAACTGATGTGCACGGGTGCGGCCAGGTACGACTTTGATCGTCTGGGCATGATTTTCCGCGCTACGCCGCGGCAATCTGACCTGATCATTACCGCCGGCACCATCACCAAGAAAATGGCCCCGAGGCTCCGTCGCGTCTACGACCAGATGGCCGAGCCGCGCTATGTGATTGCGATGGGCGGTTGCACGATCAACGGCGGTCCGTTCTACTATGACAGCTACGCCGTCGAAAAGGGCGTTGATCACATTCTCCCGGTCGATGTGTACATTCCCGGTTGCCCTCCGCGTCCGGAGTCGCTGCTGGAAGGCTGTATTCACCTGCAGGAGAAGATCAAAAAACAGAAGTTGTCAGACTGGCAGGAAAAATAGGATGACCAAAGAAGAGTTATCAGCATATGTGTCAGGCCATTTCGATGGAAGACTGACGCTTCTGGAGTCGGGGAAGTTCGATCCCATGTTCGAGATCAAGCCAGAGGATGTTGTCGCAGTGGCCAAAGCCCTCCGTGACGACACTCAACTGGCCTTCGATTTTCTCTGTAATATGGGTGGAGTCGACACCGGCGAGCATCTGGAAGTAATCTATTCGATAGCCTCCGTTGCAAACAAACTGAGGCTTGACTTCAAATTCTCGCTTCCGTATGAGAAACCCGAGATTGACTCCGTTCAGGAAGTGTGGCCCGGTATTGGCTGGTATGAACGGGAGTTGTGGGAGCTGTACGGCGTCAACGTGAAGAACCACGATAATCTTGAACGCTTTTTACTGCCGGATGATTGGGATCAGGGCAATCCGATGCTCAAGTCCTGGGATGCCCCCGATTTCGTCAGGATGCCAGAGCTATAGTATATGGGTAATTTGAAGACAGAAGAATATGTCGTCAACATGGGCCCGGTCCATCCGTCGACGCACGGCGTGTGTCGCCTGATGCTTACGATGGACGGTGAACAGGTTGTCGATGTCAAGCCGGTGATCGGCTACCTGCATCGCGCCCTCGAAAAGATCTGCGAAAACAGGACATATCCGCAATGTACTCCGGTTCTGGATCGGTTCGAGTATGTGACCGCGATGTCTTCCAACATGGTCTGGGCGCTTGGCGCCGAGAAACTTGCGGGGATTGAAGTGCCTGAGCGCGCTGATTATCTTCGTGTCATCATGCTGGAGCTCAACCGGATAGCCTCGCACTTGATTTTCTACGGCACCACCGCGATGGACCTCGGTGCCCTGACCCCGTTCCTGTACGGACTGCGTGAGCGCGAGTACATTATCGACCTTTTCGAAGAGACCTGTGGTCAGCGCCTCACATACAATTATATCCGTATCGGTGGCGTCTCTCAGGACATCAAGCCGGGGTTTGAGCAGAAGTGTCGTGAGGTACTCAACGTCATCAAGGGCAAGTTCTCCGACTACGAAGGACTGCTCAACGAGAACCCGATCTTCAAAGTGCGGATGAAGAACATCGGCACATTTGACGGTGACCAGGGTATTGCCTGGGGGGTCTCCGGTCCGGTGTTGCGGGCTTCAAATGTCAAGCATGACCTTCGCCGGGACGATCCGTACTCAATTTACGACAAATTCGATTTTGATATTCCTACGTACGAAAATGGCGATAACTATGATCGTTACCTGATTCGTCTGGCGGAGATCAAGCAGTCTATTCGCATCATCGAGCAGGCGCTTGACGGTATTCCGGAAGGGGAAATCAAAGCCAAAGTGAAGCCCAATTTCAAGCCGCCGGCTGGTGAAGTGTACACACGTATCGAGAACTCGCGCGGTGAAATGGGCTGTTATATACAATCCGATGGCACTAACAAGCCGCTCCGTGTGAAACTACGCGGCGGCTCCTACAATCAGCTCCAGTTTTTGCCGGAAATCGTTCGTGGCAGGGGTTACCTGATTGCGGATATCGTGGCCATCTTCGCGACATTTGACATCATTCTGCCAGAGGTGGATCGCTAATGAGTGAATTTCTGGACAAACTGGAACTGGCTCATCTCTTCGCCTGGCTGCACGGCCTGCTGGTAGACATAGGTCTTGGCGAGCCCTTTAACACGATTATCAGCTACGTCGTTCTTGCTGCAGTCACTTTTGGTGTACTCGCTCTGCTGGCCCTGTTCCTGGTCTGGTGGGAGCGGAAAATCGCCGGACACATTCAGCAGCGTTTCGGCCCGATGCGTAACGGCTGGCACGGCTGGTACCAGACGGTGATGGACGCGGTCAAACTGCTCCAAAAAGAGGACGTCAAGATCGACAACCGCGACAAACCGGTCTTTTTCTGGGCACCAGTGATCTGCTTTGTGGCAGCGTTTCTTGCCTACGTGGTGATGCCGTTCGGCGACGGACTCATTGTGGCCGACCTCAATATCGGTATTCTCTACATTATGGCAGTGACCACGTTCACCGTGATATCGCTGCTGATGGCCGGATGGGCTTCAAACAACAAGTACGCTCTCCTCGGCGGCATGCGCTCCGCGGCGCAGGTCATAAGCTATGAAATCCCGATGGTCGCGTCGATTCTGGTGATCGTGCTGTTCACCGGATCGCTGTCGATGGTTGATATAGTCGAGGCTCAGTCGGGTTGGATGTGGAACTGGAACGTCTTCCGCCTCCCGTTCGGACCGATTGCTTTCCTAACGTATATGATAGCCGCTACGGCTGAGGCCAACCGCACACCGTTTGACCTTCCCGAGGCCGAACAGGAGCTGATAGCCGGCTTTAACATTGAATATTCCGGAATGAAATTCGCCATGTTCTTCCTGGCTGAATTCGTCAACATGTTCACCGTGTCGGCGATTGCGGTCACCCTGTTTTTCGGCGGTTGGCAGGGAGCTATCCTGCCGTCATGGATGTGGTTCCTGCTGAAGACGATGGGTATTGTTTTGCTCATGATGCTCTTCCGCTGGAGTTACCCCCGGTTACGTGTCGATCAGCTCATGGGTTTTGCCTGGAAGTTCCTCGTGCCGGTGACTTTTGCGAATCTCATTGTGGGCGCTGTGTTTAAACTGGCTGAGTGGCACTGGTAGGAGTTGGATGACATCTCATGGGCGTGATTAAGGACTTAAAAGAACTGATCCGAGGCTTGGGAATCGCCGGCAAACATCTGGGCCGTCATGCGGTTACGATTCAGTACCCCGAGCAGAAATGGACTATGCCGGAGCGCTCCAGAGGCGTGGTGGTCCTGCTCTCGGACAAGGAAACCGGCGAACTCAACTGCACCGGATGTATGCTCTGTATGCGGGCCTGCCCCACGGCAGCAATTCGTATCGAAGCCCCGCGCGGCGAGGACAAAAAGCGACACCTCGAAAAGTTCGTCGTGGATAACACTCTCTGCTGCTATTGCGGACTGTGCGAAGAGGCCTGCAACTTCTGTGCGATCAAGATGGCTTCCATCTACTACGAAATGTCCACCCTTGACAAAGCTGATTTGATCTGGGACAAGGACAAGCTGCAGGAGATGGGCAAGCCGATTGACTACGTGGACACGCGCAAGAAGAAAAAACCGGTAGAGAAGAAGCCTGTCGCCAAACCGGCAGCTGACGCAGAGGTCAAGGACGAAGCCAAGCCGGCTCCGGCCGAAGCTTCTGCCAATCCTGCGCCCGAAGCTCCGGCCGCTGAAAATAAGACCGTGGAACCTGACAAGGCTGCCAAGGATGATGATGACAAGAAATCCGAAACCGGGGGAGAAGAGAAATAATGGTTGAACAACTCTCGGTTGGGATTCCCTTCTGGATTCTCTCGATCGTGATCGTGCTGTCTGCTTTTATGGTGGTGTCGTTGCGAAACGTGTTCCACTGTGCTATCGCATTGATCTTCTGCCTTTCCGGTGTTGCAGGCATTTACATTCTGCTCAACGCAGAGTTTCTTGCCGCGGCGCAGGTACTGATCTATGTCGGCGCAGTGTCCGTCCTGATGGTGTTCGCTATCATGTTGACGACCAACCTGACGTCGAAAAAACTCGTGCAGACAAACGAAAATGCCATGGTGGCGCTGATCGGTTGTGCGGTCTTCGTGATAATGACCATCGTCCTCCTATACGGAACTACAGACGCACATATCTGGCACGTTGCGACCAAAGAGCTTCCCGCAGATAATATTATGACGATTGGTAAGCTGCTGATGACCCATTACATGTTGCCCTTCGAGGTAGTATCGGTGTTGTTGTTGGCCGCCATGATCGGCGCGATCGTGCTGGCGAGAAGGGAGAGGGCCTGATGTGGTTTTACTTAGCCCTTGCCGCTGTCCTTTTCACTGCCGGACTGTTCGGAGTCATCACGCGGCGCAATACAATCGGCGTGCTCATGTCGCTTGAGCTGATGTTCAATGCGGCCAACATAAACTTTGTCGTTTTCAACCGGTATGTAGTCACCGAGGTGTTGGCCGGGCAGATTTTTGCCCTGTTCATCATCGTTGTGGCTGCCGCCGAGGCGACAATCGGTCTGGCCATTGTGCTGCTGATATACCGCAACTGGCGCGGTATTGACACCGACCACTACAGCATTATGAAATGGTAGGAGTGAACAATGACTGAATATGCATGGCTCATACCTCTCCTGCCGCTGTTTTCATTTTGCATGATCGTTTTCTTCCTCCGCTGGAAGGAAGCGGTTGCCTCCGGCTTCTCGATTACCATGATCCTCATCGTCTGGGTGATGTCGGTCTGGGTTTTGATCGAGACCGTTTCGACCGGGGGCAGCGCACGGTATGAGGTCTTCTATTACCTGACATCGTTTGCCTCTCTCAATTTCGAGATAGGTATTCTGGTCGATCCACTCACTGCCATTATGCTGGTCGTGGTGGCGACGGTCGGTAGTTGTGTCCAAATATACTCGCTGGGCTACATGCACGGCGATCCGAGATTCAGCAGGTTCTTCGCTTATCTGTCGCTGTTCCTGTTCTCGATGTTCGGTTTGGTCCTGGCCAACAACTTCTTCATGATCTTCATCTTCTGGGAACTGGTCGGGCTGACCTCGTACCTGTTGATCGGCTTCTGGTTTGAGAAGAAGGTTGCCGCCAGCGCCGGCAAGAAGGCGTTCATCACGACTCGTATCGGTGATCTAGGGTTCATTGTCGGTTTGCTGATAATAGGCACCTGCTGCGGTACGTTCAATTATCAGAGCGTGTTTGAACAGATCGGGGCGGGTGTGATTCCTGCCGGTCTATTGACGGTCGCTGCGATTTTCCTTTTCTGCGGCGCGGTCGGCAAGTCGGCTCAGTTCCCGCTCCACGTGTGGCTGCCGGACGCGATGGAAGGCCCCACCCCGGTGTCGGCGCTGATCCACGCCGCTACAATGGTGGCCGCTGGTGTATACCTCGTTGCGAGGTCGATGAGTGTGTTTGTCGCCTCAGAGGACGCATCGATGGTGGTTGCGATCATCGGTATCACAACTTCGTTTATCGCGGCGACAATCGCGCTGGTTCAAAACGATATTAAGCGTGTGCTGGCCTACTCGACGGTCAGTCAGCTCGGATATATGATCATGGCCCTCGGCCTGTTCGGGGTCGACAAGGCAATGGGGCATCATTCACCCGGTTTCTACGCCGGTACGTTCCACCTGATGACCCACGCCTTCTTCAAGGGGCTTCTGTTCCTTGGTGCGGGTTCCGTCATCCACGCGGTGCATACGAATGATATTCAAGAGATGGGCGGACTTCTCAAGAAGATGCCCAAGACCGGCTGGACCTTCCTGATAGCCTCAGCGTCGATTGCCGGTATATTCCCGTTGGCCGGCTTCTGGTCCAAAGATGAAATTGTCGCCGCCACGGCGCACCACCCGGTGTTTTATTTCTTCACCCTGCTGGTGGCCTTTATGACGGCATTCTATATGTGGCGACTTTGTTTCCTGACGTTCTTTGGCAAACCGCGCAACCAGGATCGGTATGATCACGCGCACGAGTCTCCGGGCGTCATGGCCTGGCCGCTGGTGTTCCTCGGTTGTCTTGCTGTTGGTGCCGGTTGGGTCGGTATCCCGGGAATGCACGGATTCTCTTCCTTCGCTTATTTTGGTGAACCTTACCACACGCATTGGGATTTCGTCAATATCGCAATTGCTTCGACGGTTGCCGTTGGCGGTATTGTTTTGGCCTATCTTGTTTTCTACAAGAAGGTCTGGAATGCCGACGCTATTGCTGACAAGGTCCGCCCGCTGCATACGTTCTTGATGAACAAATGGTACTTTGACGAACTGTACGGCTTCATCCTTCTCAAGCCGATCATGGCCTTCGCTCGACTCATGTGGTCGTTCGATGCCGGCATTATCGACGGTCTGGTGAACGGGGCCGCAAAACTGGTCATGGTCTGGTCTGCTCTCAAGCAGTTGTTCGATACGTGGGTCATCGACGGTGCCGTGAACGGCTCCGGTTGGTTGGTTCGCAAGCTTGGGTCGGGACTTCGGTTCTTGCAGTCCGGCGCTGTGCAATTCTACGCTCTGTTTGTGTTGTTGGTAATCGTGGCGATAGCGGTGGCAAAATTCGAGAGTGAGAGAATCGAAGGTAATTGGCCGATCCTCACGCTGATCTTCCTCGGAGGAACGCTGATACTGGCTTTTATGGGGCGAAGATCTGCAAAAAAAGAAACCGCCGACGCTACTAAAGGTGAAAAATAGCTCTGTTTCTGGAGGCTTTGAAATAGAATGGGCATTCTAAGCCAACTCATATTTATCCCACTCCTCGGTATGGCAGTCGTAATGCTGCTGCCCAAGGATAACAAGTGGGCCATCCGCTGGACGGCCGTGTTCTTCAGTGCTGTTCCAATGGTCCAATCGTTCTGGCTGACCTGGCAGTACTTCTTTAACCATTCCGGCTCATCCGTGATGGCATTTGTCGAAGGACCGTTTGAATGGATTCCTTCGCTCAATATCCAGTACTACCTGGGTGTCGACGGTATCTCGGTGCCGATGCTGTTCCTGACTGGGCTTCTGTCCTGTCTCTCGATCATCGCATCGTTTGGCATCAAAGAGCGGGTCAAAGAGTACTTCGCCTTTTTCCTGCTGTTGGAATGCGGCATGATGGGCGTGTTTGTGGCGCTTGATTTCTTCCTGTTCTATGTGTTCTGGGAAATCATGCTCGTCCCGATGTACTTCCTGATCGGCGTCTGGGGCGGACCGCAGAAAGAATACGCTGCGATCAAGTTCTTCCTCTACACGCTGTTCGGCTCGATCTTTATGCTGGTTGCGATTCTGATTCTGTACTTCACCTCGGAGCCGCACACGCTGAACATGATGACACTGATCCAGAGCGGGTCCAGTCTGCCATTCACGCTTCAGATGGTCTGTTTCATCTTTTTCTTTGTCGCCTTCGCGATCAAAGTTCCGGTCTGGCCGTTCCACACTTGGTTGCCCGACGCTCACGTTCAGGCGCCTACGGCGGTTTCGGTCATTCTTGCCGGTGTGTTGTTGAAGATGGGTACTTACGCCATGCTTCGCATTAGCTGGCCGATGTTCCCCGAGGCGCTCCGCTATCTTTCTTTCTGGATCGCGTTGCTCGGTGCAATCGGCATTATCTATGGTGCCCTTGTTTCGCTGGCTCAGAAAGACCTAAAAAAACTGGTGGCGTACTCCTCCGTGTCGCACATGGGCTACTGTATGTTGGCCATGGCGGCTTTTGGATCGGTGCAGGCAATATCCGGTTGTATGTTCCAGATGATTTCGCACGGTTTGATCACCGGCGCATTATTCCTCCTGGTGGGCGTTCTTTATGATCGCGCCCACACTAGAGAGATTGCCGTATTCGGCGGCCTCGGAGCCAAACTGCCTATCTACACCGGCATCATGGTGTTCTTCTCCATGGCAGCGCTGGGTCTCCCGGGCATGTCCGGCTTCATCTCTGAATTCATGATCTTTGTGGGTGCCTTCAGCGCCAGCTTCAAAGTGCTGGTTGGTATCTCCGTCCTTGGTGTTGTACTCGGTGCAGCCTACATGCTCCGCATGGTACAGAACGTGTTTCTCGGACCGTTTGACATGGCCAAATGGGGCGGATTGACTGAGATCAACGCCCGTGAGTTGGTCACGGTAGTGCCGTTGATGATCCTCACGGTCTGGGTTGGTGTGTATCCGAAAGTGCTCAGCGAGCTGATGTCCGCCACGCTCGAAAACCTCGTAACTCTGATGGCCAGGTAGCAAGATGGAGTTCCAACTGCCAGATTACAATCTGCAACTGATGTTACCGGAGATCGTCCTGTTTGTCTGGGCAATGCTGGTCATCACTTTCGATATTGTTACTAAACGAGAGTCCGGCACAACTGTCGGTTATCTCGCCATGGCCGGTCTGGTCGTCAGTGGAATCCTCATGGCGATCTTTGGAGACTACGGTTCCGGATTCGGCAATATGTTCCGCAATGACCCGATGGCGATGTTCTTCAAGGTTGTTTTTCTGGGTGCCGCTTTCATGACGATCGGCAGTACGTTTGGCATCATGCAGGAGAAGATCGTCAAACACCGGGGTGAATTCCTCGGGCTGATCCTTCTATCGACTGTCGGCATGATGTTCCTGGCATCGTCGTCGGAGCTGCTCTCGCTGTACATCGGTCTTGAATTGACGACCATCCCACTGTTTGTTTTGGCGGGGTTCTTCAAGGATGACAAGCGTTCTGTTGAGTCGAGTATCAAGTACCTGATTATGGGGGCATTCTCCTCGGCATTGTTGCTCTACGGTCTGTCTTTCCTCTATGGCCTGACCGGTACGACTGACATTTTGCAAATGCGCTTCAACCTTGCCAACACCGCCCTGAGCCATGGTGGCGATATCGGTCTCATTCTGGTGCTGGCGACTGTGGCCGTGCTTGCCGGCATTGGTTTCAAGCTGGCGCTGCCGCCGTTTCATCAGTGGGCACCGGATGTTTACCAGGGAGCGCCGACTCCGATCACAGCTTTCCTGTCAGTCGGGTCCAAAGCCGCCGGTCTGGTAGTGTTTGTAAAAGTCTTTGTTATTGGCCTGTATATGTTCTTTGAGCCCATGATGAGTCCCAATGACTGGGGCATTCTCGTGGGCGTACTTGCTGCCGCCGCCATGATTGTCGGCAACGCCGTCGCGATCCGACAGACGAACATCAAGCGCATGCTCGCGTACTCATCGATTGCTCATGCCGGGTACATTATGGTTGGCATGCTGTCGATGAATGAGCTCGGCCTCTCGGCGGTCGGCTTCTATATGTTTGCCTATCTGTTCACCAACATGGGCGCGTTTGCGATTGTCACGGTAATTGAGGACAAGACCGGAAGCTGCGAGATCAGCGAGTATGCAGGTCTCTCTGAGGCCTCCCCGTTCCTGGCTCTGTCGATGACGATATTCCTGCTTTCGCTGACGGGCATTCCTCCGCTTGCCGGATTCCTCGGCAAGTTCTACGTGTTTGCCGCCGCGATAAAAATCGCTGGTACGGGCGGATCGATGCACTGGATGTACTGGCTGGTTGGTGTGGCGTTGATTACATCGGTCTTTGCGTTGTACTACTATGCCAACGTGATGAAGGCGATGTATTTCGCCAAAACAGACACGCCGCTCAAGGTCCGGTTGAATGTCCCGGTGTTGTCGGTTATCGTCATCGGTCTTATCGGTGTTTTTCTGGTCGGTTTGTACCCGCAGCCGATCATTGACTTCGCCAAAGATATCCCCGCGACCAGCGGGTTCCTGCTCCTCAAATAAGCGTTACTGCAAAAGAATTGACTTTGACAGATCGGTCGGGTATAATCGACTCGACCGATCTGACATTAATACTCAGGGTAGATGTATGTCTATGGGCAGTGCGATATCAGACGTAATCAAACGGCAGTTCCTCAGCGGAGTTCTCGTCGTGGTGCCGTTCATCCTGACATTCATCGTGTTGCGCTTTCTTTTTCAGGCTGTCGACGGTATTCTCGAGCCGGTGTTGCACAACCTGCTGGGATACTATCGCACCGGACTCGGCGTCCTGACAACGGTGTTGATTATTCTGCTGGCTGGTATTCTGACACGCAATCTCCTGGGGGCCAGAATATACCGGGTGGGGGAGCGACTGTTTGCACGTATGCCCCTCATTCGCCCGATCTACTCCGCAAGCAAACAGCTTCTGGAGGCAGTAACCCACGCCGACAAGAAGTCCTTCCAGGAAGTTGCGCTGATCGAGTACCCGCGCAAGGACGTCTATGCTCTCTGCTTCGTGTCCAAACGGGTGCATATTGCGAGTGCGGAAGGGGGTGGAGAATTCGCCAGTTGCTTTGTCCCCTCTACGCCGACACCGGTGTCGGGAATGGTTATCATGGTGCCGATAGATCAAGTAATGACGCTTGACATGAGTATAGAAGACGGTATTAAATTCCTTGTGTCCGGCGGTGTAGCCTCTCCGGAGATACTGAAGTACAAGGTAATCGGCTCGACTTAATTTTGCGGAGGCAGAAAATGAAGCTCGCTAATCTCCTGATGGAGCGACGCATCAACATGGATTTGCGGTCACGAACCAAAGACGATGCGATTCGCGAACTTCTGGGAATGGTCAAGGACGAGGGGATTAAAGTTGATCTTGACGCAATCCTGAACTCGATCCGTGAGCGCGAGGAGATCGAAAACACTTCCTACGGACGAGGTTTTGCCTTCCCTCATGCGCGCACTGATGCTGTCGGCGAGATGTATATCCTGCTCGGCGTTTCCCGCGAGGGTCTCGATGACAAGGGGGCAGATGGCCTCCCGGTGCATGTCGTTTGTCTGCTCCTGACACCGTCGACCATTGCCAAGCTGTATCTCCAAACGCTCTCGGGACTCGCTACTTTTGCCCGAGAGGCCGACACGCTGGAGAAGGTGCTCAAGGCCGAGTCAAAGGCCGCGCTGATCAATCTTATTTCCGAGACCAGTGTTACGGTGGACAAGGAACTGATGGTCAAGGATGTCATGCGGCACAATGTCGCGACGGTGACCATTGACGATACACTGAAAGAGGTCGCCAATCGCATGTTCCGCTTTTCTCACTCGGCGCTTGCTGTGGTTGATAGTGAAGCACGACTGATGGGCGTCATTGACGACCGTGATTTGATCAAGGCCGCTTTGCCGGACTACAAGTCATTGATATCCAACTTGAACTACTCTATTGATGTTGAACCGTTTGAAGAGTTGCTCAAGAAGGAAGACAAAATCAAGGTTGCACAGTTGTATTCGGACGACTACGAGGTCACGACACCTAACACGAGGATTGTCGAGGTCGCGGCCATGATGGTCTTCAAGAACACGCAACGCGTCTTTGTCACCGAAGGCGACCGGCTGGTTGGCGTGCTGTTTCGGAAAGACATCGTAAATATGGTAATCAGAGGCTAGACCACGCGTTCGTTATCACTTCCTCGAGGATATTCGATTGTCACACACTACAGATAGGCTTACGGTAGAGCCGGGTAACTACGTTTTTCTGGTCCTGTCGTTTCTGGCCACCACTCCTGGCCTCTACCTTGGTATAACGCATACGCCTGTGGCGCCGGTACTCGGCTCACTGATTTTTGGCGCTGCCATTTTTGCGGGAGCGTTCATTCTTTCGTGGGCCGCCGAGGCCGCCCAGATTGACATGTCCGAATCACTGGCGGTGGCCATCCTGGCGCTTATCGCCGTCCTCCCCGAATATGCCGTCGATTTCGTGTTCACCTGGGCCGCAGCTCATGACCCGGAGATGTCACACTACGCCATTGCCAACATGACCGGTGCCAACCGGTTGCTGGTCGGTCTTGGCTGGCCGGTGGTGTTGTTTGTGTTCATCCTGGCCAGGAAGCGCAAAGAACTGACTCTTGATGAGTCCCAGCGAGTTGAGATATTCTATCTGGCGATGGCCACCTTGTACTCGTTCACGATTCCCCTCAAGGGCAGTCTGAATCTCTTTGATACCTTCATACTCGTGACGCTGTTCGTCATGTACACGCGCCGTGCCGCCCAGATGGAGACGGTGGAACCGGAACTGGTCGGACCGACTAAGATACTTGCTAATATGAGCACGGTCTGGCGGCGGGTGTTTACGTACGCTTTCTTCATCTATGCCGGTGGTGTGATCTTTTATGTCGCCCATCCCTTTGCCGATTCTCTGATTGCGACGGGCGGGATTCTCGGAATCGATGAGTTCTATCTTGTCCAGTGGCTGGCGCCGATTGCCTCCGAAGCTCCCGAGTTCATTGTGGCGATTACCTGGGCTATGCGAGGCGCTGCCAGAGCGGCTATCAAAGCGCTGATTTCTTCCAAGGTTAATCAGTGGACGCTCCTGGTGGGTACAATACCGTTGGTGTTCTCGATCTCAAGCGGCTATGTTCGATCATTCGTTCTCGACGGTGTGCAGAAGCCGGAGTTGATTCTGACCGCCGCCCAGTCGCTGTTTGCGGTGGCACTGCTGCTCAGCCTCAGGTTCACCAAAGCGGGCGGGTTTCTGTTGTTGGGGCTGTTCCTGGCTCAGCTTATCGTATCTGAGATTCGGTGGGAAGTGGCAGGGATATACATTGTGCTGGCGGTCGTATTTCACGTTATAAGGCGCCACGAGCTATTGCCTGCGGCGCGTGTAGGTCTTGGTCTGAAGCGGAGATCGGCTGGCTAGGAATCAATATCCTTGTCTTTTTCCCTGAAGCCGATGCGCGGAAACGGATTGACAATCGAACTGGCTATGTTCGTCAGATGTGCGTTGATCCGCTTCAAGTAGCGGGCGTAAAGCGCCACACAGACACTGTCGCCGGTGCTAAGGTTCTTGTCCTTGGCCAGAATCATGTCTTCGAGCACTGCCTCGGCCTTTTTGCCGAAATCGTTTTCGGCCCGCATGATTTCTCGCGCAGAACCTTTTTCCTGTTTTCTGAGAATCTCGATTACCTGTTTCATCTGATCGTCAACAGTCGTTTCCATTTCAACAACAGCTGATTCGGACTTCCCGCCGTTAAGTTTCTTGGGATGTTTGCGGGCCAGATCGACGATGTTCTTGGTGAAATCGCCAATCCGCTCAACGTCGATGACGATCGAAACAAGCACCAGCCCCGGCACCAGATTCGAGGTACCGGATACGGCAAGGTGTGTCAACACGTTGCGACGCACCTCACGCTCGTACTTGTTAATCTGGCGGTCAATCTTCTTGATGTCGAAGGGAAGATCGGACGTGTCGGACGCGCGAAGCGCTTCGCGAGCCGCAACGTACATCTTGTAGTCAAACTCAAGCATTGTCAGTGTCTTTTCGTACGCCGCATCAAGGAGGTTCTCAGATGAGAACAGTTCTTTGAACTTCGAAAACATAACTCCTACCTCATGACCAGAAGGACAAGTCCGGGTATCACAAAGAATACGATCACAATATATAGAATCGGATACAACTTCGATTTCTGCGTTACATTGGCCAATTTAATCGACAGGGAGATCGGTACGCTCTTCAACGGCCACCAGATGGCCATGCCGTACACGTTAAACAAGAGGTGAGCAAAGGCAACCGATACCGCCTCGGGGGATCCGGTCACGAACGACGCCAGGAACGCCGTAACCGTGGTGCCGATATTCGCTCCCATCATATAGGGGAATATCTGGTTGAGCGTGATTACGCCGGCCCCGAGCAACGGTACCACGAGCGAGGTTGTAATCGAGGATGACTGCACCAGCGCCGTCAGGGCGATACCGAGCAAAAGGCCAAGGATCGGCGTACGGAAAATGTATCGCTGGAAGAACAGCTCGACTTTGGACAACACCATCGACTTCAGCACCTTGACGATATACCGCAGGGCGATGAAGAGCAGGATCACGGCTATGATCGCCGCAAGCCAGGCAGAGTCGTGTACCAGGTGAATAATCCCCTTTGCCAACGGTTTGGTCACGGCGGCCAAAGGCGAACTGAATTTGAGGCCGCCGAATCCCTCGAAGAACGACTCGACATAGTGGGCTGAAGCTCCGATGACGTTGAAGTAGGCCTGGAGCGGCAGAAGCACGGCGACCGCACAGAGGTTGAACATGTCGTGGACCACAGATCCGGCAAACGCCCGCTTGAACTCCTCGGTACGAGAAATGTGGGCCAGCGAAACAAAAAGGTTGGTCACTGTGGTGCCGATATTGGCCCCCATGACCATTGGAACCGCGGCCTCGAACGTCAAAAACCCACTCCCAACCAGACCGACAAGAATAGAAGTCGTTGTCGATGATGACTGGATTATCGCCGTGGCAAGAACGCCTATCATCAAGGCTACTACCGGGTTGGACGTGGCACTAAAGATTGACTCGGCAACCCCTTTGCCGGCAAGCTTGAAAGATGCCCCGAGCAAGGATATGGAAAGAATGAACAGATAAAGCAGTCCGGCGAGGGCCAGAAGTCGCAGAACAAGCGCGACAGTCGGATGAAGGCTACCAGATGTGTCCGTACCGGGCGTGTGATCGTCCATTCGTCGTTTCCGTTAGCAGTTTCCGTTGCTGGAGTCGAGGCGAAAGTACCCACGCACACCTGCTAAGTCAAGCCTTATCGCCTCGTATTGTGTTAGGATTGTGTTAGGGCGACGCGAACCCGCAAGACAGGGATGAAAAGCGCTACCTCATGCCGCCCGCAGACGACACAACCCAGGTCTCCGGACGGAAATACTTCGAGGCCACCCTTCGAATCAGGCGTACATCAACGTAGTTTAGATGCTCCAGGAGGAGTTTGTCGTAGTCCAGCGGACGTCCGAGGAACTCGTTCTCAGCCAGATAGTAGGCCTGATTGGCGCGCGACAGCTTAGCTCGCATAAGTCCGCCCCATAGCTGGTTTTTGGCCCTGGTGACCTCCGAGGCTGTGGGACCGTCGAATGCCAGCTTCTCCGTCTGAAGCAACAGCCCATCGAAAGCCCTGTCGTAGTTATCTACGCCCGTACTGACGACCAGATAATACCAGCCAAACGAGCGGTCGAACCTGGTTCCGACGCCCGTCGAGTAGGCTAACCCCTGCTTCTCCCGGAGATTGAGATATAGGCGCGAAGAAAGGATCGAGGCTGCAATGGAGACGTCAGCCGCCTCGATATCGCCTGCTCCCGGTGCCCTTCCACCGGCGTAGATGCCAACCTGAGCACTTTCCATCTCCGTGTGGACGACTTTCTGTACGAACACTGGCGCCGGTTTTTCAACGCTCGTTACCGTTCTGTCCGCACGCTCCAGCCCTGTGAACTGCTCACGTGCCCACGCAGCGACCTCGGCGGTGTCACGGCTGGTGACCACCGCGAGAATCATGTTTTCCGGGGAATAGAAACGCCTGTGGTGGTTTCGAAGATCACCGACTGAGATTGCGCCGATTGATTCCGGCGTTCCCATCACCGAGTTTGCGAACGGATGTCCCCCGAAATAGGTCTTATAGTACTGTTGACGTGCGGTTTTCGTGGGTGATCCGGCACCGCGACGACAAACCCCCAGCATTGACCGTCGCACACCTTCGACCTCAGCCGAGTCAAACGCCGGATGCAGCATTATATCCGCAAATAACTCAAAACCGGCCGGAGCGAATTCTTCAATCGTTTCAAACTTGAGGAATGAGAACCGTCGCGTTGTGTAACGGTCATCAAAAGGTATCCACGGATTGTCGTGCACGGAGAGATTTGCGCCGATTGCGGCCAGATCGGTGGATATGCGGGCGGCATCACGGGTAGTCGTGCCTTTCTCAAGACAACGATTAACGAAATCGGTGATTCCGATCAGCCCTTCCGGTTCGTTGGCGGTTCGGTTCCTGCCCAGGATATTCATCCCGAACACGCGGCTGTCAGGATTCGATTTAACGATCAGCGTGAAACCGTTCTGGAAAACCTCACGGTGATACACTGAGTTGTCGATCAGCTCAAACGATACCGAGTCGACATTCGGGAAGGAAATGTGATGTCCTTCGACAAGCTCGTAGGTCGGGAAGGTCGTGGTGTCGAAAAAAGCTGTCACCGCCTCGGCTGTCGGTTCCTCCGGCGTGTAGGCAACTTCGGCAGAATCAGCCGGGCGAACCGTCGTGACGACATAATCAGGATTGACGAGCCATTTATCAGCCGCAAGCGTACACCTGCTCCAATCAACTTCTGATATAGAGTCGGGGTAGCTCTGGATAAAGTCCCAACCGGCGCTCATCACCAGTGGCGCAATGAGAAAACCGTAGTAATGCAGCTTCTCCGCATTGTAAAGAGCCTCACAGCGGACGCTGGTTTTTATGCCGGCAATCATGGCCGAGTCGGCCTCAAGACTACTCGCTGCTTTGAGCTGTTCCACCGTTACTGCGATAATGCTGTCGGGATTGTCGGGATTGTCGGTGATGATCGACAGCTCCAGCCGTGAGAATTCCTCTTTCGGATCAAGCGATATCCCCACTTCGGTCGCCAGCGGCGTGTCGCCGCCCAGCAGGGCTTGTTTGAGAGGGGAGAGGTCTTCCATCGACAGGTATGTGGTCAGCAGATCGAACGGGAGGTAATCTGCACTGGAGACATGCGGGGCCGCGATAGAGAAGCTCACGTACGTCGATTGCACGTTGGCAGCCGTATCGAACCGATGTTGTCCGATAATACTGCCCTGGCGGTGTTTGCCCTCGGCGAGTTTTGCCCGATCAGGCTTCATCGTGCTACCTTTGGAAGTAGCTCCGGCTTCGCCAGACGCAAAGCCGCCAAAGACCGAGCGGATGCTCTCTTTCATCTTCTTGGAATCGAAATCACCAATGACGAGCATGGTCATTCTGTCTGGCGTATAGTATTTCTTCCAGTAGGCGACAATTGCCTCTCGGGGGATGTTCTCAATCAACGACGTGTAGCCCAACACCGGTCGCGCGTAGTCTGTGTTCGCGTAAGCCTTCTCAGTGAAAAAGGCCTCGGCGGCGTCGCCGGGCGAGTCTTTGTATTGATTGATTTCCTCGATTACCACCTTCCGCTCTTTCGCCAGTTCGTCCTCCGGAAAGATCGAATTGAACAGCATGTCCGCCTGCACGGTCATACCGTAATCAATGTACTGCTTCGGCAATACTACCAGGTATCCGGTCAGGTCCTTGCGCGTGAAGGCGTTGATATAGCCGCCGAGGTCATCGATTGAGCTGTCGAGTTCATCGCGGGTTAGATTCGCAGTGCCGTCGAAAAGCAGATGCTCAAGGAAATGCGTCATTCCGTTTTCGTATTCCGATTCATACCTGGAACCGGACTTGACGAAGATAATCGAGGAAATCATCGGACAACTGTGATTTTCCTGAAGGATCACCTGCATGTCGTTTTCGAGCGCGAACGCAGTCTCGGCGGCCGCGACAGAGGAAGCTGATATCAGCAGTATGAGACAGCCCAGCAGGGCTGTTCTGGCCAGACTATGGGGCATTTCCTTCATCACAGGCGATTTCCCTCGGCTAAAATGGTCAAAATCTGCGTCACTTAACACATCCTTAAATCAATCAACGAGTTAAGCTAACCGTCGCCCGCTAGTATGTCAAGCCGGAGGTGTTATTTGGATTGACTATTTGCCGACACCCCCTATATTACGCCTGACTCAGATGTTTATGAAACACATACTAGACAAAATAGTTGCCTGCGGCAAATGCAGCGTCGTGGTTCTTGCCATTCTGGCCCTCGGCCTCTCGGGGGCCAATGCGGCCGCCCGGATGTTTGCTGAAGATAGTCAGCCGACCGTGAAGTCTGTCGATGACCCTCCGCTGTTGATCGCTACGCCCGACTCGGAAAAACCGAATCAGGGTATGGACGACACTGGCGGGCGTCCCTGGACCGAACAGGCGGCGATTTTTCAGGCCGTGACGCTGTTACCGACTTTGCACGATCAGCAACGGCTCCGGTCCTGTCTGGCCGCCTCCCACGATTTCCGCGCCACGTTGGCGCATGAGATGTCCGACGGTCACGTGCCATCGACCTCTGCCGAAGTCTCCTCGACTCTGGGTAGACAATTCACTCTTGTAGGCGCTCGACCCTCGGGCACCAGCTAGCTCCCCTTAGCGGACCAGTACCTCGCCCAAACGCTCCCGTGTGATCGCGTGACGAGGTCGTGCCGCTTTTTCACTCACACTGAAGATTCATAACAAGTTACCTGTAGTTTTGTGTATATAGAAAGGAACATGTATGTCTGGTCAGAAATGGCGCCTGATTCTTACAGTCGCATTGATTGCGCTGGGGTGTTTGGCATTTTACAACACCTTCAATCTCTGGACTATGAGCGATGCAGAGAAGGCCGAGATGCAGGAGAACGCCCCCGGCGATCTGCTGAAGCTTCAGCAGGAAGCAATCCGGCTAGGATTGGATTTGCAGGGTGGTATCCACGTTGTCCTGCGTGTGAAAATGGAAGAGATGGACGAGGCCAGCCGCGAGGGTGCTGTTGACCGGGCCATCCAGGTCATTCGCACTCGTATCGACGGTCTCGGTGTTGCCGAACCGGTCATTCAGAAACAGGGGCAGGATCGAATCATTGTCGATCTGCCGGGTTATACCGACGCCGAGCGCGCCGAGGATCTTATCGGCCAGACGGCCCTCCTCGAGTTCAAGCTGCTCGAAAACTACTCCAACGCGACGCTGTTGCTGCAAAAGTTGGATTCAGTAATCTACGCTTACGAAGTTGCCACGGCGGCGGCTGACGGGACTGCCGAAGAGAAGCCGGCTGACAGTCAGGCTGAAACCACCGAGACCGCTGAGGTCGAAGAGGGCGAGGACATCCTTGCCGAGATGATGGGCGATACCGGTGCCGCCGGTGACACAAGCGCCTTTGCTTTCGACGAAGACTTTGGTGTCGAGGACGACACACGACCGCTGTCGTCGCGCTTAAGCGCCTATCTGAATAACCGGCAGAATGAGATGTTCCCGGGTTTCACGGTAGTCAAAAAGGACAAACCGAAAATCGACCGTTGGCTGAATCTCCCGGCCGTAAAGGCCCTGATCCCGATCGACGTTCAGTTTGGCTGGTCGACGCGACCGGAGATCAGCGACAGTCGCGAAGTCTACAACCTGTATTTGTTGAAGCGCAAGGTCCAGTTCCTGGGCAATTACCTGACCAACATTGCTCTCAGTACCGGGCAGTACGGCGGGCAACAGGTCAATTTCCGTATCACGCCTGAAGCCGCAGGCCGGTTCGCCCAGTTAACCGGAGCCAACATCAGCAAGCCGCTCGCGATTGTGATCGACGGCAAGGTTGAGTCGGCCGCGATTATCAACTCCAAGATTCGTGGCGACGGTACCATTACGATGGGTTCCACCGCCACGCTCAAAGATGCCCGCAACCTGCAGATCGTGCTTGAAGCCGGTGCACTTCCTGCCCCGGTTGAGTTCATCGAAAAGAACCTGGTTGGTGCCTCTCTCGGTGCAGACTCGATCAGTAAAGGATTCATCTCCTCGCTTTTCGGTCTGGCCCTGGTGCTTCTGTATATCGGAGTCTACTACCGATTGTCCGGCGTAATTGCCGACATCGGCCTGGTCTTCAATATCTTCTTCCTGTTGGCAGTCATGGCCACCATGGGAGCTACGTTGACCATGCCGGGTATAGCAGGTATCATTCTGACAATTGGTATTTCTGTCGATGCAAACATCCTGATCTTCGAGCGTATTCGTGAGGAAATCAGGACCGGCAAGACAATCCGTGCTTCGATCGATGCCGGTTACGAGCGCGCGTTTGTCGCTATCTTCGACTCTCACGTTACGACGCTAATCACTGCCGGCGCCCTTTTCCTGTTTGGATCCGGTCCGATCAAGGGCTTCGCAGTCACCCTGTTCTGGGGTGTGTTGATTTCACTTTACACGGCGTACGTCATAACCAAGTCAGTCTTCGATATCCGCAAAGGATACCGGAGCTTGAGCATATAGGAGAAGAAGAATACCATGTTCAGAATATTTCCTGACACGAACATAAACTTCATTGGCGTTCGTCGAATTGCCTTTGGAGTGTCCGCATTGCTGGTCGCACTGGGGCTTTTTGCCCTGGTTATGGTCGCAACCGGCAAGGCACCAATGGGCATCGATTTCGCCGGTGGCGCTATGCTGCAGGGGCACTTTGCACAGTCCATTGAAATCGACGACCTCCGCGGTGCTCTTTCGGGGGGCCTCGATGACGTACTGGTAACCGAGCTTTCTGACTTTGAGCACCCGAACGCGTTCATTATCAAAACCAAGCGTCCGGAGTCCGAAGCTGAAGGAAAAGACCGGGTCGCGCTTATCAAGCAGATCCTCGGCGAGCGGTTTGAAGGCAACGTCTTTGAAGTTGATGCCGAACACATCATCGGCCCGGCGGTAGGTAAGAGCCTTCGCAGCGATGCAATAAAGGCAATTCTGATTTCTTTGATCGGCATCATCATCTATATCTGGCTCCGATTCGATTTCCGTTCCGGCATTGCTGCCACGGTCGCTACTTTTCACGATGTGCTTGCGGTGCTCGGTATCGGCTATCTGATGGGGTTGGAATTCGACCTGTTAATCGTTACTGCGCTACTGACCCTTGCGGGGTATTCCCTGACGGATACCGTGGTGGTGTTCGATCGCATCAGGGAGAACCTCAAGAAGTTCCGTGGTCGTGGTGAATTCGTCCAGGCGGTCAACCTCTCGATTAACGAAGTGCTGTCTCGTACGTTCAACACCTCTTTCACGGTTCTGTTGGTGGTCGGCACACTCGCCATCTTTGGCGGTGAAGTGCTCCGCAACTTCTCGATAGCCCTGATTCTTGGCGTGTTCGTCGGCACCTACTCTTCGATCTTTGTCGCTTCGCCGATAGTGGTTGAGTGGGAAGCCCTTTGGCCGAAACGCTTTAAGTAGCAGAGACTGTTTTCTTTGGTTGTCAGACGACCCTGTCTGACAGTCATCTATCGACTATCCAAGGGCTGCCGAATCGCTTCGGCAGCCTTTTTTTGCGTAGAGAAACTCTGCCAGCTACGTACAGTCATACGACAGCGACACCAACGTGTTCTCGTGTGACGGCAATCAGGCCGCCTGCGCGGAAATCCCCTGTTTTTTTGGGCGGAAACTCTCCAAAAGGCGTATATTAGAAGATATGGGTAAGGTACGTCCAATTCACATACTTCTGGCGCTGGCCATAGCCGTCGGCCTGGCCGGCCTTGCGGCCGCGCAGACACCGCTCAGCGATCCTCTGGCGCCGGAACGTGGCTATCTGGAGGGACAGTTCAATCCGAACCCGTCGGCCATCAAAGTTGCCCGCCTGCACTACTCCGGCGGTGGCGACTGGTATTGGGGTAACTCGGCGATTCCGAATTTTCTTAAATACGTCCGGGATAACACCGATTTTGTCGTCGACACACTCGAACGACAGGTCAAAATCATGGATCCTGAATTGTTCCAGTATCCGTTTCTGTTTGCCACCGGACACGGGGTGATCAGTTTTTCCACCGAGGAGAAAGAACGTCTGCGGTCATTTCTTGCCGGGGGCGGATTTCTCTTCGTCAATGACTCCTACGGCATGGACGAAACCTTCCGCAAGGAAATGGCCGCGTTGTTTCCCGAGCGTGAGGTCGTCGAACTTCCGTTTGATCATGCTATCTATCATTGTTTTTATGACTTCCCCAACGGCCCCCCAAAAATCCACGAGCATGACAACCTCCCTCCGCGAGGGTACGCGATAATTGTGGGCGGACGGGTTGTGGTCTATTTCCTGGTGGAATCGGACATCGGCGACGGATGGGAAGACGGACAAGTCCACAATGATCCCCCGGAGAAACGTCAAGAGGCGTTCCGAATGGGACTGAACATACTTGCCTATGCCCTGTTGTACTAGGTGTACGGGCGACCGATACTCTTAAATACGGGCCTTTAGAGACAGCGTTGAGAGCGGGAGAACACCATGGCTGAAATCAAATCAAGCTCGCAGTTGGAGAGAGGACTTCGCGGAGTTTTGTCGCGGCAGCGTCTTGTGCTGTTCATCGGCGGCTCCCTCTTGGCCGTGGCTGCACTCCTGACTACATCGGTTGTGCTTTCGTTACTGGCCAATGTCATGGTTCTGCCCGTCTGGCTCAAGGCATCGCTTTTGGTACTCACTGGCGGCGTGACGATTTATCTGTTTGTACGCTTTGCCGTATCACGCTTGTTCCATGGAAGTGTCGACTCGGTAGCACTGGCGCTTGAAGAGCGCAACCCTGATCTGAAGGGTAGGCTGATTGCCGCCATACAGTTCTCGCGATCGGTACGACACGACGGTTTCTCTTCCGACCTCATCCGCGTTACTGAAGAACAGGCGCTGCGGGAATCCGGCCACATCGATTTTGGCGAGGTCGTCACACTCCATCCGATTCTCAGGACCGGCAAGTATTTCGTTACGGCTGCAGCCCTGGCCGTTATCGTGTTGCTGGTTGCACCGGGGTTTTTTAGCTATGCGTTCGAAGTCTATTCGCACCCGACAACCCGGATCGCCCCCCCGGTAGCTTATCAGGTGGTGGCGGTGCCGGGATCCACCGAGTGGGTGAAATACCGTGACATCAGGATCGGCGGCGCAGTGACAGGCCTGAGACTTCCCGAAACGGCCTACATACACCACCGTCTTGCCGGAGGAAGCTGGCAGAAAACGCGCGTTGACCTCGCCGCGGTTGAGCAGCACGTGGTCGAGAGCGGCGACTCTCTCGTGTTTGGTATTACTTTGCGGCAGATCAATCGCTCGTTCGATTTCTTCATCGAGGCAGGCGAAATTACAACCGAAGTGCAGCAGATAGACGTTGTCGATCGCCCGCGAGTGAGCGGCATCAAGCTACAGATATTCTACCCTGACTATACCGGGCTGTCACCAACGACCATCGATGAAATCAACGGTTCGTTTTCGGCCGTCGTCGGCAGCCGGGTGAACATGAAGATAGAAACCAACCTTCCCATTGAAAAGGCCGCGTTGGTGTTTGAGGACAGCAGCCGTACGCCGCTTACAGTCGACGGGAAGTCGGCCGAGCTCTCGATGGTGGTGGATCGGTCGAAAGCATATCGAATCGAATTACTGAACCGACTGGGCGAAAAAAACCCCGACCCCGTGGAGTACTATATTACGGCTATTCCGGATGAGTACCCCTCGATTGATGTCATCCGGCCGGGGTTCGACGTCAACCTCAATGACGAGATGATACTGCCTCTTCTGGTCCGGATTTTCGATGACTTCGGCTTCTCCTCGCTCGTTATGAAATTCACGCAGGTCTCTCAGGGGCGGCCCTCCGAGGAACACGTGGCGGTGCTTCACTTCTCCGACAAAATCAAGACAGAGGGAGATGTCGAGTTCAACTGGGACATGGATCGCCTCAACATGTACCCTGGAGACTACGTGACGTACTATTTCGAGATCGCGGACAACGACATCATTTCCGGACCAAAGATCACCGCCTCGCGAAAGTATGTCGCCCGGATACCTTCGCTCGAAGAAATCCTCACGAAGGGAGAGCAGGAGTCGAATCGTCGCGTTGCCGACACCGAGGAACTAATCCAGACCGGCAAGGAACTCAGCCGCAGGTTGAAAGAGGCGGCCCGCAAGCTTGAATCACAGAACCAGAGTACTCAGTCGGCGGAATGGCAGCAACAGAAGGAACTTGAGTCAATCGCGCAGAAGAACGAAGAGATGCTGCAGCAGGTCGAACAGATGGCGGATCAGATGGAGAAGTCCCTGGAAAAGATGCAGGATAACTCCCTGATGAGCCGCGAGATCATGGAGAAGCTGGCGGAGATACAGAAGCTTTTCCAGGACGTTGCCACACCGGAGATGCGCGAGGCCCAGCGGAAACTGATGGAAGCGCTTCAGCAGATGGATCGCGAGGAAATGCAGAAGGCGATGAAGGACATGGAACTGTCTCAGGAAGAACTGATGCAGCGTCTGGAACGCACTCTTGCCCTCTTGAAGAAGATGCAGGTGCAGCAGAAAATGGAAGCGATGGTGCGTAAGGCCGAGGAAATCGTGGCCCGTCAGAAGAAATCCAACGAGGATACCGAGGCCGCCAACAATGAATCGCTGCCGCAACTGAGTCAGCCTGAAGATGAAAACCGCGAGTCGCTGGAACAACTCAAGAAAGAGGGCGAAGACCTCCAGAAGTTGATGGCGGAAGCAGACATGCAGGAGAACCCGGAGGCACAGAAATTCTCCGAGGCGCTGGAAAAGACCGACGCCGATCAGAACATGCAGCAGATGTCCAACGCACTGAACCAGCAGCAGAAGCAGGACGCGCAGAACGAAGGGCAGAAAGCTCATTCCAAGTTGCTCCAGATGCTCGATCAGATGCAACAGGCGCAGTTGGCGCTGAATTCCGACGACGCCGAGCAACTCAGAAAAGAGATGCGGCGCGCTATCGATCACGCCAATCACCTCTCGCAGGAAGAAGAAGACCTGCTTCGTGAAGCTCAGACGATTGATCCGAGATCGATGGTCCTTCGTGATATGGCCGCCTCCCAGCAGGATGTTCGGGAAGCCTGTAACGGGTTGAAGCAGGCAATCGAGTCGATGGGGCGCAAGTCACCGTTCATTGCCGGCGAGTTACAATCGCTGGTGAACAACGCCATGCAGAACATGAATCTCGCCACCGAGGGGTTTGGCGAGAAACTCGGCAGCTCCGCCATGAGACACCAGCGTGAGGCGATGGCCGGTCTGAACCGCACCGCTACACGGCTAATGGAATCGCTGGACCAGATGAACCAGTGCAACAATCCAAATGCAAGCTGCAATAGCGGCATGCCCAAAATGGAGTCGCTCTGCAATAAGCAGAATCAGTTGAACCAGGAAACTCAGGGGCAGTGCAATAAGCCCGGAAACTGTGACAACCCGAGGATGGGGGAGTCCGGTCGACCCAATCAGGGGATGGAAGGTGCTCAGTCGCGTGAGGGATTACAGCGCCTGGCCGGTGAGCAGGGGGCGATCCGTAAATCTCTCCAGCAACTGGAACAGGAATTCGGAGGATCGCGCCAGATTCTTGGTCGCCTCTCCGATATCGGCAAAGAAATGGAAAAGGTGGAGGAGGCTTTGCTCTCCGGTGAGATCGGCCCCGAGACAACCGAGCGCCAGTTGCAGATTTACTCACGCATGCTCGAGGCCACACGCTCTCTTCAGCGGAAGGATTTCTCGGAGAAACGACGAGCCAATTCAGCCACCGATCAGGCGGTGTTTGTTCCCCCCTCACTGCCGGAAGGTTTTCTCGAAGACGGTGCCAGGCTGGAAGACCGGCTGCGCAAGTTCATGGGCAAGGACTATCCTCCTCAGTATGAGGAACAGATCAAAGCGTATTTCAAGGCGTTGCTCAAGGCGGAAGCCGAGTATCGCAACGGGCAACAACCGACAGGAAGGGAATAGCGCGTTCGCATGAAGTTATCTGTCTCCATACTGTTGGTCGCCGCTTTATCTGCGGTCTGCGTT
Organism: uncultured candidate division Zixibacteria bacterium; assembly: GCA_963664195.1. GTDB lineage: Bacteria > Zixibacteria > MSB-5A5 > GN15 > FEB-12. Next base: position 598,483 of record OY760907.1, on the reverse strand, counting down.
TTTCCGGCATCTGCCCAGGAATCACAGAGTCCTTTCCAGGACAAGCCGGTCATCGGTCTCAAGCAGCAAGACACCAACTCCCGGATCGCTCTGGCGCGGAAACTAATCAGGGCGCGCGACTATCAGGGAGCGGCTGATGTACTTGAAACCGCATACGAGTCCTCAACCGACAACGGGATTATCGAGAATCTGCTGAAGACCTGCTATCAACAGCTCAAACAGTACAGCAAGGCAGAACTACTGACCAGACGGATACTGCAGAGGCAGCCACAGGCGGTTGGTTCACGACTCAATCTCGCCGAGTTGTTGGCGAAACAAGGGAAGATTGAGGAAGCCATCGTTCAGTATCGGGCGGTCGAGAAACAGCTTGATTCAAAGAACGCCAGTAACCAGTTGCTCATCATTCGCAGCATGATTGCCGCGGGGATGGAAGAGAATGCACTGGCCCATATCGACAAGGTTCGCAAGGGTATTAAGGACCCGACCCTGTTCCGGCTCGAGCGCGGAGGGCTGCTGGAGGCCAGGCGCGAGTATGTCGAGGCTGCTCGTGAGTATATCCCGGTCCTGAATCAGGACTCAACCCGTGACGCAGGTAATGCCGAGAGAAAACTGCTCGCGCTGCTATCGTTCCCCGAGTCTGCCGAACAGGTTGAAGATGTGCTGATGTCCTTTGCCGACAGTACCGCGGGGCAGCGCACCCTGCGTCTTCTGGCCGACCATTACGTTAAGATCGACCGTTTTGATGAGGCCTTTGCCATTGCGCTTCGTCAGGACTCTCTTTCAGGCGGAACAGGAACGCCGTTGATCAACGTTATGCGCCGCTGTCGTGAGCGGCAGGCCTGGGAGCAGGTGGTCAGAGTGGGAGAGCACTTTCTCGAACACCACGACGATCCCCGATTCGGAATAGAGGCCGCGTTTTCCAGAGCCGAGGCGCTGGTGCGCCTTGGACGTTCACGGGATGCCATTGCCGCCTACGACAAGATTGCGGCCACTAACTCGCATCCGCGGATTCTTGGCGACGCCCTCTTCGGAATTGGTGTGGTTTATTCTGAGTTCCTGCATGACTATCGACAAGCCCTGGTCTATTTTGACTCGGTAGTGAACAACTTCCCGCAAGGCAACGGCTATCTGAATGCAAGACAGGCTATTCCGCACTGCTACCTTCGATCCGGCCAACTGGAGGAAGCCAAAACCGGTTTCGTCGAGATCGCCAACAGCAAAGCTGAAAACGACCAGCTTGAGGAGACGGCATACTTCCTTTCGCTAATCAGTCTGTTCGCAAACGAGTTCGACTCTGCTGCGGCAGGTTTCCGCAAGCTGATGGTCGATTATCCACAGGGGATGTTTGTCAACGATGCGCTTCGCATGGTTCTGCTGTTTGATCAAGCCGGTGAAGACAAGGCTTTGCTCGGTGACTACGCGGCCGCCCTGTTCCTGCAACAGCAGGGATTGACGGATTCCACTCGTGCGAAGTTGGGTGAAGTGATCGGTGCTGACAACCGGGCCCTGGCTGACATCGCGTTGTTTGATCTGGTCGAATTGGAGATGGAATCGGCCGACACAACAGCCGCTCTTGTCGCTATTGACCGTCTGTCGACGGAGTTCGAGGATTCTTACTACTCACCGCTCGGGTTGAAGCTCAAAGCTGACATTCTGGTTGGGGCAGAGTCGGGTATCGATCAAGCCAGGGACATCTATCGTCAATTGCTGGAGGCGTATCCGGACTATCCCTTCGTTTCCGAAATACGGGCGAGACTGAGGGAGCTACTGGCCACGCAGGAAGTCGGCTAGAATTGGTTCAGCTTCTCCTGACTGGCTTTTAGCGATTGAACCTGACGTTCAAGACTGAATACGCGCTGTCGGTAATCTTCCAGCTTGCCCTCTTTTGCTTTGGTGGTGGTCCGGATGAAGAGCGCGAGAGATATCAGCAGGAACATAACCGAATTCACCTGGCGAAATATCTGACCCATGTTGAACATTGAATCGACAAAGGCCAGTATGCCGAGGAAGAACAAAAGTCCACTCCAAATAAGCACAGCTACCTCCTAATTGATTAATCGATGTTGCCGCTAATCTGGTAAAAATGTTGTTGGCATCAAAGTGCCAGCTATTATATTTGGTTTTCGATCAAAAATCGATAGCCCTTAACTTTATCGACGTAATGGCTTTATGCCTTTAGGAGTCCGTTTTGTCCGACCTTACCCATGCAAACTCCCGGAACTGTGATCGTACCAATGCCATATTGGCCGCGCTCGTCTTCCTGGGGGCGTTTATTGTCTACGCCATGACCGTCCAGCGGTCGTTCTCTTTCTGGGATTGCGGCGAGTTCATCGCCAGCTCATACATCCTGGGGATTCCGCACCCGCCCGGAACTCCACTGCTGATGCTGATAAACCGGATTTTCTCAATCATACCGTTTGTTGAAGATATCTCCTATCGGATCAATTATACCACCGTGATTTCCTCGTCGTTTACGGCCATGTTCAGCTATCTGCTTACTGTTCGGCTGGTTAAGTACTTTCTGCGCTCCGACGAAGAGAGTGGGATCAATCGCCTGATCACCTATGTGGGTGGTATCGCCGGTGGCTTTTTCGTTGCCTTCTCGTCCACAAACTGGGGCAACTCGGTTGAGGCGGAGGCGTACGGTCTCGGGCTGGCCCTTTCTGTATGTATCGTCTGGTTGACCATGCGGTATTTCGAACAGCGCGGTACGATGCAGGCGGCCGGCACGATGGTGATGGCCATGTATCTCGGCATGCTCGGACTTGGCGTACACATGACGGTTTTTCTGGTCGTTCCGGTCTGTGCCATTTTCTTCATTCTCAAGAAAGAGGCCGATTGGAAAGACTACCTGATGGTCTGTGCCTACGTGATTCTCGAACTGGCACTCATTCTTGTGTTTTCCGACGGGCGAGGGGGAGCCGGGACGTTCAAGATTGTCTCAGTCATTCTCGGCGCGCTCCTTCTGTTCAAACTGCACAAGAAGATTCATTGGGGCATTTTGGTTGCCATTGCGACCTGCTCTTCGGTCATGATCGCGTTCAGCCTCTATTTCATGTTGTTACCGATTGGCATTGCGGGCATCTTGATTCTGGCCTACCTGGGCAAGCAGATGGGATTCAGCGTTCAGTGGAAGACCGCCCTGGCGATCCTGGTCATCGGTTTTGTGGGGTTCTCATGCCATCTGTACATACCGATTCGGTCGGCGCACAACCCGCGAATCGACGAGAACAACCCGTCACGCAGCTTCCAGACTTTCGTCGATTTCCTGGACCGCAAACAGTACGGCCAGGTGTCGATGGTAGATCGCATGTTTGTCCGTCGCGGCGCGCTTGAAAACCAGTTCGGTCGCCACATTCACATGGGGTTCTGGTCCTACTTTGAGGAGCAGTACTCCGACGGGGGCTGGAAGTTTGCGCCGTTCCTTATTCTCGGCCTGCTGGGGGCAATCGTGGCGATTCGCAAACGACTTGAGATCGGGTTACCGTTCTTTACCCTGCTCTTACTCTGCTCGGTCGGACTTATTTTGTATATGAACTTCGCCGACGGCACCCGTTACGCGTTTTTTGGAACGGGTGATGCCTATCTCGAGGTCAGGAACCGTGACTATTTCTTTACGCCGGCCTTTGTATTCTTCGGCATCGCTATGGGGATGGGGATATCGGCACTGATGCAGTATGTCAAAGACATCTTCAGGGACTCCGATTCCGGGATACGCCGCACCGTCACGTATGCGTGTTGCATCTTGGTGTTACTTCCGCTGATTTCGCTCGGGCACAATTACCATGCCAATGACCGATCCAAGAATATCCTGCCGTATTGTTATGCTAAGAATCTTCTGGATTCCTGCGACAAGAACGCGATTCTCTTCACCGCCGGTGATAACGATACCTTCCCGGTCTGGTGTCTTCAGGAAGTCTATGACTACCGCAAAGACATTCGCGTAGTCAACCTGTCGCTGCTTAATACTGACTGGTATGTGGCCCAGATGAAGAACCGGTACGACGTACCGATCGGATTGACCGATGAACAGATTCTCTGGAATGATTACGAGTCGGCTAACGGTACTATCGTGACTCATCCGGCGGAGCGGTTCGTGCATCGGCCACGAGGTATCCGCACTTACATGGTTGCTCAGCCGTTCAACGGTGGCGCCTTAAGAGTCGCGGACATGATTACCGATGAGATCGTTCTCGGCAACAAGTTCAAAGACCCGATCTATTTCAGTTCGCCGCCGTATTCCGGCTCGCCCCTCAAACTCAGGGAGAAGGCGGTGCAAGTCGGGCAGGTGTTCAAGCTGGAACTGAATCCGCCGGAGCGCCTTATCGACGTGGAAAAGAGTTACGATCTGTTCATGAATACGTACCGGTTCGACGGAATGGAAAGCTCTGAAGTGTTCCGCGACGACAACGCTACCGGAGTGCCGCTCGGAGTAGGCATGAGCACTCTGCGTCTCTACGATGCACTTCTTCACGACGGCGACACTACCAGGGCCGTAGCCCTGATGGAACACATGATCGACGTCTATCCTGAATACTGGCAACCGTACGATAATCTCTCTGAGTTGGCTCGCCGCACCGGTGACAGCGCCAGGGCGCTGGCGCTGCAGCAGCAATTGCATGACACGCTGGCGGCGTTTGTGGAGTCCAATCCCACCAACTACTACTACCTGCAAGACCTCGGTTCTACGAAAGTCGAGCTTGGACGGCTGACCGGGGATTCCGCCATGATCGACCAGGGAGTAGAACTGGTTTGGAAGGCATTTGATATCAATCCCAACAGTAATTACACCTGGCGCAAGCTCATCATGGTCCTCAATCAGACCGGACGTCAGACCGATATGATAGAGTCTGCGCGCCGTCACGGTGAATACGGTCGCAATCTCTCAGATCCGTACTTGCAGCAAATGCTCGGCCGTCCGGTTTCGGGAGGATTGCCGTTCGAGTAGGTCAGAGTACATAGAACACAAAGACAAAGGCCACTCTCTTCAGAGAGTGGCCTTTGTCTTGCCCCTTTTTGATCCGCAGGACAATTAGTCGGAGAAGCGATAGCCGGTGCGCCGACGGTAGTTACCGTTGATGCGCTCCATCATCTTTTCTGAGACGAATTCTCTTCGGATCGTGTGCGAATTGCTGTGGTAGCGCGTGACTACCCGATTCACCTCGTCTTCAGTGTATTCCCGATCCGGCTCAAACTGGGCCAGGATATACTCCAATAGATACTTCCGTTTGCTCTGCTGGGCAGAAGTCAGCGACGGTGTTTCCGTGGCCGGTTTGACGGCGGCAGCAACACGCACCCGACGAGGAACCGCCGCTTTGCTGTTGATGTTGGACTCCAACCAGTCGAATACGGACTGCTCCGGAATCCGCCATTCCTTACCGATCTTGTAAGCCTGGATTTCCCCCGCCTGGACTTTTCGAGTGATGACCTGGACATTCATCTTGAGTTTCTGCGCCAACTCCGCGGTGGTGAAGAACTCAGTGGCCTTAATCAGACCCTCGGTATAATTCATCGACAACTCTCCCTGTTGTGACCTTTGATTACCTGTTTGTCCTAGCCCAGTAACGCATTATAGGAGAGCTTGTTTCATTTACAAGTATTTTTTAACACTTTCTTGTGATTACCCCACAATGAGTTCAACGGCATCACTTGATTTCTATGAAGCATGGCCCCTGACACGAAAAATGTGCCCGATTCACCCACGTAATCTCTTGCCAAATGCGGGTTTCCGCGTATCTTATCACCACTTTGCTTGAAACTCAGGTTAGGACGAGGTGGACCTATGAAGCTTGAAGAACTGATCGCGCTGGTCAAAAAAAACAACGTTGAATTTATAGATCTCAAACTTGTCGACATGCCCGGCGCCTGGCATCACATTACGGTACCGGCCTCGTCGCTCAACGAAGAGCTGTTCAGAAACGGCGTAGGGGTGGACGGGTCCTCATTGCCCGGGTTTTCCAAGATTGAACAAGGCGACATGATTTTGTTGCCGGACCCGACCACCGCTTTCATGGACCCGTTCTTTGAGGCCCCGACACTGTCGCTGATCGGCAATATTATGGCCGTCGATGACGACGTGGTTGGCTACAGTCGCGACCCGCGTCGTGTTGCTGCCGATGCTGAGAGGCTGCTGGCCGAGCGTCTCAAGGGGACTTCGTGTGTTCTCGGACCGGAGTTTGAATTCTATATCTTCGACAAAGTAAACTTCTTCCAGGGGCCGGATACTGCGTTTTACTATCTCGATTCTGCCGAGGCACAGTGGAATGCGGCCGATGACGAAGAGAACCTCGCCTACAAGATTCCCTACAAAAAAGGCTACCATGTCGCCCCGCCGAATGACCGTACTTTCAATCTGCGCAATAGGATTTGCTCGATGCTTGCCGAGGTGGGAATTGGCCTGAAATATCACCATCACGAAGTCGGCGGCGGCGGTCAGCACGAAATCGAGGTGAAGTTCAGCTCCCTGTTTAACATGGCCGACCAGTCGATGCTCGTGAAGTACATCGTGAAGAACGAGTGTTTCCGTCAGAAGAAGTCTGCCACGTTTATGCCCAAGCCGTTGTTCAACGAACCCGGCAGTGGACTGCACGTGCACCAGTATCTTGCCGATTCCAACGGCTCGCTCTTTTTCGATCAAGAGGGACCGGCACGCTTCTCCGAACTTGGTCTCTGGTACATCGGCGGCATGCTGAAACATGCGGACTCGATTCTTGCCTTCTCGAATCCGTCGACCAATTCGTTCAAGCGCCTGATTCCCGGTTTTGAAGCGCCAGTGGCCGGGACCTACTCGGTGGGCAACCGGACCGCCTGTATTCGCATACCGGGTTATCAGCGCGATCCCAAAATGATGCGCTTCGAGTTCCGCCCGGGCGACGGCACGATGAACCCGTATCTCGGTTATTCCGCAATGCTCATGGCGGGTCTCGACGGTATCAAAAACAAGATTGATCCGGGGCTGCCGCTCGACAAGAACCTCGATAAGCTGCCGAAGGAAGAACTGGCGGATATTCACATGCTGCCGACTTCGCTCAATAAGGCTCTCAACGCTCTCGAAGAGGACAACAGTTACCTGCTTGAGGGGGGAGTCTTCACCGAGGACCTGCTGGAGGCCTGGGTCAAGTTGAAGCGCAAGGAAGTTACGGAGATTCGTGTCCGTCCGACGCCGTACGAGTTTGAGACTTATTACGACGTTTGATCCGACACGACAATAGTGAACGAAAAAACGCCGACCACAATGTGGTCGGCATTTTCATTTGCGTTTGTGCTTTGCTCACCCCTCCTTATGCGTCACCATCGCTGAACCCTGCGCGGTCGGCAGGACGATCATCTGCGCTACCTGTACGTGAGCGGGACGGCTAGCCACCCATACAACCGACTCGGCGATATCTTTCGCCTCGAGTGGTTTGTATCCCTGGTACACCGTTCTGGCCCGTTCCATGTCACCGTAGAACCTGACCTCGGAGAACTCCGTCTCAACCAAACCGGGATCGACAGTCGACACCCGCACCGGCGTGTCAACCAGATCAAGTAGCAGTCCGCGAGTCAGAGCATCCACAGCGTGTTTTGTCGCGCAATAGACATTGCCGCCGGGGTATACTTCATGACCGGCAATCGAACCGATATTGATAATATGTCCCCGACCGCGATCTACCATTCCCGGGAGCACCTCACGGCTGACATGCAGCAATCCTTTGACGTTAGTATCGATCATGTCGTCCCAACTGTCGTAGTTGCCCTCATGGAGCTTGTCTAATCGCCGGCTCAGACCGGCATTGTTAACGAGAACGTCGATTGCGCTCCATCCCGGCGGCAATCCGGCTACGGCCTTTTTGACCGCCTCGCGGTCACGGACGTCCAGTTCTATCAAATGGCAATCGGCTTTGAGTTCGTCGGCCAGCTTCTCCAGGCGGTCAATCCGGCGGGCTGCCAGGATCAATCGCGACCCTGCAGCAGCGAATTCGCGGGCGGTTGCTTCGCCGATTCCAGAGGAAGCTCCGGTCACCAGTACTGTACATTTGGTCAGGTCAGTCATCGTTTTGCCTCGATAATTCGATAATCTTTTGCACAATCTATAGCGCGGGACTGCGTCTGTCAATCGGAGTGAGGGGCCTTGCGGGCCGCTACCAAGTGTGACAATGCGGCAGAGTACGCCAAGATACGTCAACTGTGCAAGTCTTGAACAACTCCGGGCTTCGACTACAGGCGTGGTAGCCGGTTTGACTCTTGAGCCTCGTACTCCGAGCTCCGAATTTGATTGGAAATTGAACAGCGAGTTGCCTCTCACTGAACAATTGAGACCGATGTTTGGGGTAGCCGGCGACTCGAATTGCTGGTCTGCCCGAGATGTCCGCTCGGACGTGTGCTCCAAGTTGTTGTGGCGGCAGTTGTTAAGTTGAGGGCGTAGAAACGGGCGGTTATCGGTACTCACCGGCATAAAACGTGCAGGCGATATTGTTCAGGCGGTATTAACTAATCCGGGCTTCTCCCGATAATGTACATAGGCGCCAGCCCGTGTCGGATGGGAGAGGACCTGAGCACGAAAGGATCCGACGATGGCTGAGCAGCAGAAGCAGCAGAAGCAGAAGCAGAAGAAGCGGACTTTGCTCCCGAAGAAGACCTATTGGCACCTGTATAGCCTGCAGACAATGCAGGGCAGAAAACTGGCCGAGGTCGTGAACAAGGTCCTTCGCAAAGAGTACGTGCTCATAAAGTAGCTGCCGGAGTTTTTGCTTGACTCATTAGACCGGGCGGCCTACTTTCCTCTCCATTATGGGGTATCGCCCATACCGGATGATACCGCAAGCACTGGTTAGGAGATCTGCTAGACAGCATAATGTTGAAGAAGCAGCTTACGTTCATGATGGTCCCGGGCTCTGACGGAGTCTCGCGACAGGTCAGTATCAGGCTCTGGCATGTATATGCCATAGCCCTCATTTTTATCAGTCTGGTTTTTGCCAGCCTTTTTCTGGCATCGTCCTACTTCGTCGATCGTGTCGACGAGGCAGAGATAGCCAGACTCACTTCCGAAAACGAACAACTTTCAGAGAAATACGAAAATCTTCGCTGGACTCTGGCTGAGGCGGATGATCGTTACGACCATCTTGTTCAGAAGGAAATTGCCCTGCGCAACGTGTTCGGTCTCGAGGAAATCAGCCCCGAGGAAAGACAGTTGGGTATCGGCGGTCCTCCCGGTTATGATGCCAGCCAGCTCAGCGAGACGGAACGTTTGGCATACAGTACCGAATCACAGGTCGACCGGCTGCTGAGCCTGTCTTCCTATGAGCTGGAAAAATTCGACGAGGCCGAGCAGGCCCTGATGAATCTGAAGGATCGACTGGATCATACGCCGTCGATTCAACCGACCCGCGGATGGTGTTCTCGAGGGTACGGTCAGAAGCAGGATCCCTTTACCGGGTACAAGAGAATGCACCGCGGTCTCGATATCGCCAATCATAACGGTACGCCGATCATCGCTCCTGCCGATGGTGTAGTGAAGTCTATTGCCAAGAACGGCGCGCTCGGAACCACGCTGACCATTGATCACGGGTACGGTTACGTGACCCGTTACGGTCACCTTTCGAAGGTGACGGTGAAACGGGGACAGCGTGTCTCACGTGGCGACGAGATTGCCAAGATGGGTAACACGGGACGGTCCACCGGATCGCACCTACACTACGAAGTCTGGCGCAACGGCGAGGTACTCAACCCGGCAGGATTCATTCTGAACGATCAATGATTAAACAGAATAAGCACTGACATATTGTGGCGCTCCTATGTGGAGCGTCTTTTTTTGTCTATCTATGTGTGACGAGGTTCTTCGCGTCATAGTGCGACAAAAAAGATGTCGCTATTCCTGATTAGGACTTGCGTGCACTGGAATAAGTAATAACTTAGAAGAGGAACATTGTCTGCTTTTCCGGTGTTTCAGGGACTACAGCATCGCTGAGTGAGACATGGCTAATCAAATAACGTTAAGTACAATTCAAAAGGGGCCTGATCCCGACAATCAAGATGAGCGGGAGATCCGTCGTCTTATCTCCGAGTTCAAAGGCGGGAACAAAAGGGCTTTTACTGAGATCGTCAGGCGGTATCGCAATCAGGTGGTCGCCTTGGCCTACAAAATGACCAAGGACTACGATGAAGCGGCCGACATCGCCCAGAACGTCTTTGTCAAAATGGCAAAGAACATCTGGCGGTATGACGAAAAGAAAAAGTTCTACACCTGGCTGTATCGGATAACGGTCAATGCGTCCATTGATCATATCCGGAAGTACCATCGTCATCGCCATGAGCCTCTCGACAACTTCCCGGACATCAAGGAGAGTCTGCGGACGTCGCCAGAGTACACCTTCCGCAATCAACAGCTGAAGGGGCACATGCATGCGGCGGCCCGGACACTCAACGAGAAACAACGCACCGCGTTTGTTCTCCGAGATGTCGAGGGTTGCAAAGTCGACGACGTAGCGAACATCATGAATATGCCCGAGGCTACGGTTCGTTGGTATCTTCACAGGGCCAGGGCCAGAATCCGCAAGGAACTGACTCGACGGTGTCCTCATTTGCTGGTCGCAATGGGTATCAAGTAGCAGGTATCGCAATAAGGTCCTACACACCGACCTCGTTACCTGTTATATTCCATCCATGGCAAAAACCAGTGAGCTGACTCTGAATGTCCGGGGGCTACAGTGCGCCAGTTGCGTCAGCAGCGTGGAACGCGGTGTTTCATCGCTGGCCGGTGTTACGGCGTGTCGGGTCAATCTGGCTGTCGGATCGGCTGTGGTCGAGTTTGACCGCTCCCTGCTTACCGAAGAGCATATCATCGGGAAGATCAGGGAGTTGGGTTTTGATGCGGCCCCGGGGACACCCGATGTGCTGCTTGCCAACCAGCAAACTGAGGACAGTGCTCGCCGTCTGTTTCGCCTGTCATTGTTGGCATCCGTGCCACTGATGGTGCTGGCCATGTGGCCGATGTTTGCCGGGGATTTTCTATTCTCGTCGTTCATAGATAGTATCCTGCAGGTGGTTCTTGCGGCCTTTGTGATGTTCTTTCCCGGCCTTAAGATATTCAAAGACGCCGCCCTTCAGACGAAGCACCTCCGTGCCAATATGAACACACTCATCTCAATAGGTACTCTCGCGGCTTTCGGATGGAGCATTTTCGCCATAGTGCGGATCTGGTCTGGACACGACGAGGATCTCTATCTTGATTCGGCCGGGATGATCATCACCCTTATTCTGCTGGGCCGGTACCTTGAAGCCGGCGCCCGGAGAAAAGCCGGCGGTGCTATCGAGGAACTATTGAGACTCCGCCCCACGACCACGACGGCCATCATTAACGGTGTTGAAATAGAGATTGAGGCTGCTGCTGCTCGTTCCGGCATGCATCTCCTCATCAAGCCCGGCGAGCGGGTGGCTGCCGATGGGGAGATCATTGAGGGGACGCCTACTATCGACGAATCTGTCTTGACCGGCGAATCAATTCCGGTGGACAAGCGTCCGGGCCTGCAAGTAATTGGCGGTTCACTGAATGGCAATACGCCTTTCACGATGAAAGTCACCGCGACCGGCAAGGATAGTTTCCTGGCCAACATAATTCGGTTGGTGGGTGATGCCCAATCGAAAAAGGCGCCTGTTCAAAGTCTTGCTGATAGAGTTGCCGGCGTGTTTGCACCCACGGTACTCGGCATCGCGCTCGTCACTGGACTCTGCTGGTTCTTTCTTGCCCCCGACAATCCCATGATGATTCGTTCCGTTATAGCCGTGCTGATTGTCGCGTGTCCCTGTGCGCTCGGTCTGGCGACACCTACTGCCGTGCTGGCGGGAACCGGCCGCGGTGCGCGGGAGGGGATTATCGTGAAAGGGGGAGACATACTCGAATCTGTCTCCTCAATCGACACAGTCGTGTTCGACAAGACCGGGACTCTCACTCAAGGGGCGCTGGACGTTGTGTCGATTCAGACCGGTGGGCAGATCCCCGAGCACAACCTTGTTCGCATGGTCGGATCGGCCGAGATTCAGTCCGAACACCCGGTGGGCCAGGCTCTCAAGCGGCACATGTTCGAACGCCAGATATCTCCTGCGGTGGTTAAGAATGTCGAGTCGCGTCCCGGATACGGGTTGCTGGCGGATTGCGACGGTCGTCGTCTTATTGTTGGCAATCAGTCCATGATGGAGCAGGAAGGAGTCAGTTTCGGCCCTCTGCTATTGAAGAGCAAGCGCGAGATGGAGCAAGGCAAGACAGTTGTATTTGCTGCTCTCGACGGGCAGGTCGTGGGGATGATCTCTCTGGCTGACCGCGTGCGCGGCGATGCCCGTGAACTTATTGCAGAGCTTCAAGGGCGGATGGCTCGCGTTACTATGATCTCCGGTGACAATCGGACAACCGCCGCAGGAGTGGCCCGTTCGCTCGGATTGGACGATTTTGAAGCCGAAATCAAGCCCCACCAGAAACAACTCATCGTTGAATCCTACCGTCGGGCAGGTTTCAAAGTCGCCATGGTTGGAGACGGCGTCAACGATGCCCCTGCACTCGCTGCAGCGACTATCGGGATTGCCATTGGCAGCGGCACCGATGTGGCGATGGAAGCGGCTGACGTTGTTCTTGTCAGATCTGAGCTTTCGGCGGTATCAAAGCTGTTTCGCCTGTCTGAGATAAGTCTCAAGATAATTCGCCAAAACCTATTCTGGGCCTTTGCCTACAATGTGGTCGCTATTCCGATTGCCGCGGGCCTCTTCTATCCGGTTACCGGCCTGACACTCTCGCCGATAATCGCGGCCATGGCGATGAGTCTGTCGTCCGTGTTTGTCGTGACAAACTCGTTGAGACTGAGTCGGATAGACTTATAGCCGCTCGTTGATGGGGGCGGCTCGCTCCTCCTCTTTCGACCACGCTCATTGTTGACCCCAATCACTCCAGCACCCACTCCATCTCCGGATACGAGTCCATACTAACTATTTGCCGCAACCGGTCGATATAAGAGGCAAAGGGCTCTGGGAAACATTAGACCTCCGAGTATTATGGAAGACGTTTTGGAACAAGCAGTAACCGATACTCTGGATCCTTCGGCTGACCTTGCACGCGAGGACGACCGCTGGCTCGAGATATTCTCCATTTTCATTCATGATCTGGAATCGCCGTTTGCGTCAATGAAATATCTGCTGGGGCAGATCGAGTCCGGCAAGTTCAACCTTGAAAAGCCGGCCCATCGCAGACTGTTGACTTCCTCGCAAATCGCCATGGCTCGCGCCGAGACGATTCTCTATGACGTTATGGCGGTGGCGAAAGCGGGCAAGGCCGGGATTCCGGTCAGGATGATCAACCTCGTTCCCGATACGATTATCAGGGAAGCGATCGAACTGGCGGCGGGTTCTGTCGCCGAACACGGGTTGGAAATCAGCTTCACGAACAATGCCGGCAACACTCCGGTGAAGGCCGACCCCAAGCTCCTGAAACGGATGCTTGACAACCTTATCTACAACGCGATTCGACACACCCCAAGCGGCGGGAAAATCTCCGTGTACACACAGCCGGAAGCGAAGTCCGTGTTCGTCCACGTGAAGGATTCCGGCCCGGGATTGGGTGAGGTTGATCCGTCTGAGTTATTCGAAAAGTACGGTCAACTTCATATGCGCACCGAGGGCAAGCATCGCGGAGTAGGCCTGGGGCTATATTTCTGCAGATTGGCAGCAACCGGGATGGGGGGGACGGTCCTGGCGGACGATCACCCGAAGGGCGGCGCCGTTTTTTCTGTCAAGCTTGTAAAGGCCGAGGAGTAGTATTGTGAATATGGACGCTGAATCATATCTGAAAACCGGGTCAAATGAGCTGCGCGTTCTGGAGTATCGTGCGGCCGGCATGGCTTTCGGAATCAACATTCTCAAAGTGAGCAAAATCGTCAACGAACTCGTCGACTTCACGAAATTGCCGGAGTCCCATCCTGCCATTCATGGTATTTTCAAGGACATGAATACAGTGGTGCCGGTTGTTGACCTTGCGACTGTTCTCGGGATTGACGCTGAGGATACCAAGCGTGACAAACTGCTAGTGACCGAATTCTTTGGCATGCTGGTTGGCTTCTGGGTCGAGCGGGTCGACTGGATTCACCATTTCAAATGGGAAGACGTTATCGACGCCGAGCAGGTCTTTGCCGGGTTGAATCACAAATACACGATCGGCATTGTCAAGCCGACCGAGGAACGAATGGTCCAGTTACTGGACTATGAGACGATCCTCCTTGATCTTAGCCCGCACCTTCAACAGGGAAATCTGAACTCCTATGACGGCGCTTCCGATTTCACCGGCAAGCGGGTGTTGATTGCCGAGGATTCCCCGGCGGTTCGTTCAATGCTGGTGGCAGAGATGACCGACCTCGGGTTTGAAGTCTCTGACTGTAGCGACGGCCAACTTGCGTGGAATGAATTTCAGAAAAAGGAGTTTGACCTGGTGATCTCCGACGTTGAGATGCCGCAGATGGACGGGCTGGCGCTGACGCTCAGAATTAGAGAGTCCGAGAGACCGTCGACACCGGTAATCGTCTATTCGTCGATTGGCGATATGGGAATGAAAGCCCGCGCCAAGTTCCTCAAAGTAGACGCTCACGTGACCAAGCTGAATCTCAACAGGCTGCTCGAAACGGCAGACAAACTTATGCGCGGCGAAAAGGTTGATCAAGAGGATATCTCGTCCAGTGAGACAGAGGCCCTGGAGGCAATGGAAACCGTATCTATCGACTAGCCCGCCAATGATGATCAAGGCGTGAACTGCACGCTCTTTGCCGGCGGCCTTTCCAGGTCGCCGGTTTCTTTTTGAAGGGGATCCGATTACTCCGACGACTTCCCAAGCCCCTTAGACGTGTCGTTGGACGACCTCGTCCGACGAACCCCGATGAGAACGGGAGCCTTCGATCTGGAGTGTTGTCCCTTGGCTGTAGTCCGGTCAGACGGGGTCGTCTGACCTCACGGGAATGCTGAACTTCTTAGGAGCAATGTCAAGACTTGCGACCGTCAGAGTTCCAGGGGCTGTCCCATAAGTAGGTCGAAACCCCTGTGGTTTGACCTTCATGACTGGCATGAAATCGGCAGGGGTGGAACCCTGGTGGTTACGGGCGAGCCGATCACGGGCAAGCCGGTGACGGGCAAGCCGATCGTGAGTAGGCCGGTCAGGAACCTGCACTTTATCCTTATCTTCTCTTTCAAACCTTCATATATTGCGCCCACAAGTATCCTATTAGATTGATTGTACTATGAGCCGTGGCATATCGTCAAAACGTGCGCTGATTATCTTCATCGTCCTGGTGCTGTTTGTGATCGCACAGAGCGCCTGGTGGGTCGTGTTCATGGCCCGGCTAGTCGACGAAAAGGTAGACATAGCGACAGAGTTGGGCGGCAGTGCGGAGTATGTCGAGATGATCCACCAAGAAGAGATCACGCGTCAGATCATGCTCGGAACCGAGGGTGTTGTCTTTCTGGTCGCGGTGATGGTCGGCATCTGGCTGATATTCCGTGCGTTTGTCAGGACAGCACAACTGAAGACACTTCAGCAAAACTTCCTTATGGCAGTTACCCACGAACTGAAAACGCCAATTGCCTCCCTGAAACTCTACATGGATTCACTCGAATCACCGAAGATTCCTGCAGAGAAAAAGGCCACCATCCTGCCCAGAATGAAGCAGGATGCCCTGCGCCTCGAAAGCATGGTCGAGAATATGCTTCAGGCCGGACGATTCGAGCGCCACGACTTCAGGGTCACACTCGAACCGCTCGATCTCAGTGATCTCGTTTTGTCGACCGTACAGAAATGGCTCCAGACTCCGACCGATGTACCTCTCACAATCAAGGGTGAAATACGGCCCGATGTGACAATTCAAGGTGATCGCGTTACTTTCCAACGTGCCGTAGATGCCGTTTTGGAGAACGCGATGAAATACCATGACGGGAACCGCATTGCAGTTAAGGTAACTCTGACATCCGACGGTCAACGGGCACGTCTGTCAATACGCGACGAGGGGATTGGTCTGGAGAAAACAGAGATTGAGGCCGTGTTTGAGCGGTTCTATAGAGTAGGCTCGGAATTGACCAGGACGAGTCAGGGCTCCGGACTCGGTCTGTACCTTTGCCGGGAGATGATACGCTCGCACCACGGGACTATTGTCGCTCGCTCCGAGGGGCCGGGATGCGGAACAGAGTTTGTGATTACATTACCTGCGGATGGAAATGATGAAGACCATACTACTGGTTGAAGATGACAGTCACCTGGCTGACGGTCTGCTGATGAATCTCGATGCCGAGGGTTACCAGACGGTGCACATTGAGCACGGCTCTAACGCGCTGCCGACGTTTGAAAAAGGGAACTTCGATCTGGTGCTGCTTGATATTATGCTGCCCGGTATGGACGGGCTAACGATCTGCAAGAAAATCCGCGACGGTGGTTCGACTGTACCGATTCTGTTTATCACCGCACGCGATCAGGCGGACGACAAAATCGAGGGGCTGGTGGCCGGCGGCGATGACTACATCACCAAACCGTTCGACCTTCGTGAACTGCTCGCTCGCATTCAGGGGATTTTCAGACGTCAGGCCTGGCTGGCCAGCAACGAACAGGACGTGCCGGACCGTTACGAATTCGACGGCCGTGCAATCGACTTCAAGACATTCGAAGCTACCGGTCCCAACGGCGACTTCCAACTCACGCGCCGCGAGTGCATGGTGGCCAAGTATTTGATTGAGAGAGTCGGTCAGGTCGTAAGCCGCGATCAACTTCTGGATGCCGTGTGGGGGTATCACATCTATCCGACCAACCGCACGATAGACAATTTCATTCTCAAGTTGCGCAAGATATTCGAGGACGATATGCGCAACCCGAAGTACATCGAAACCATTCGAGGTGTCGGCTACCGGTTCTCACGACCGGAGTAGGGGGTACAAGCTGGACCAGTCATTGTACTTTGTGCTTTCCGGGGTGCTTAATGTGACGTATACTGTCTCTGTTACTCAAACTTCATGCTCTGGGACGAGGGATAGATGAGCGCCATATCGACATACTTAGAGGATATCCAGAAACACCTGGCGGCCGGTCAGGCGACAGAACACACGTATCGGCCCGCTTTGGAAAGGCTTATCAACTCCTTCGACAAACATATAGTTGCTACGAATGAGCCCAAACGTGTCGCATGCGGTGCTCCAGATTATGTTGTTACGCACAGGCAAGTCCCGCTAGGATACGTCGAAGCCAAGGATATCGGCAAGTCGCTAGACGCCATAGAGTCCGATGCGTCTCGATCCAAGCCAAAGACCCATGACGGCCAGCAACTAAAGCGCTATAGGGCTAGTCTCAATAATCTTATCCTCACCGATTATCTGGAGTTCCGTTGGTATGAAGGAGGAGAGTGCCGCTTGTCGGCGCGACTCGGGCAGGTTGATAGCCGAGGCAGAATCCGATCAAGCGGAGATGGCCAAGACGAATTCGGCCGCCTATTTGACGAGTTTCTTGCAACTAGTGTTCCGAGTATCAACGGACCACGCGAATTGGCGAAGCGCATGGCCGCACTGGCCACTATCATACGAGAGACTATCATCTTGGTCTTTCAGGACGAGGATAAGGGCGGCAGTCTACACGATCAGCTAGAGAGTTTTCGACAGGTCCTGCTGCACGATCTTCAGCCCGATCAGTTTGCCGATATGTATGCCCAGACGATTTGCTACGGGCTCTTTTCTGCTCGGTGTAGCCCATCGGTGACGCTCCCCTTCAGCCGTCAAAACGCCGCTTATGACTTGCCAAAGTCGAATCCGTTCTTGCGCCGAATGTTTGGCCATATTGCCGGCCCTGATCTAGAAGACAGGGTGACATGGGCCGTCGATGCTTTGGCGGAATTGCTGAATCGGGCCGACATAGAAGGCATCCTGACAGATTTCGGTAAACGCACGAGGCGAGAGGATCCGGTAGTCCACTTTTATGAAACTTTCCTGACGGCATATGATCCGAAGATTCGCGAAACACGCGGTGTTTACTATACGCCAGAGCCGGTCGTTTCTTACATAGTAAGGAGCGTCGATCACATTCTTAAGACAGACTTCGGTTTGGAAGAAGGGTTGGCTGATAGGACAAAAGTGTCTTTAGACAGCAGAATCAAGAACGATGTCAAAGTGGAGAGCGAACATCAGAGCAAAGAGTGCCACCGAGTGTTGATACTGGACCCCGCCGTGGGAACAGGTACTTTCCTTCACAACGTGATCGACCACATCTACGAAAGCTTTCGTGGCAACGAAGGAATGTGGTCTAGCTATGTCTCTGACCACCTGTTGCCACGTCTTTTCGGATTCGAGTTGCTGATGGCGCCATACGCGGTGGCACACATGAAACTGGGCCTCCAGTTGGGAGAGACAAAGTACTCTTTCAAGGCTGACGAGAGACTTGGTGTTTATCTCACCAACTCACTGGAAAAGGCTTTCGATCTTGAAGGACTGCCGGCTTTTGCAAAGTGGGTGGCAGAGGAAGCCAACGAGGCTGGCAGAATCAAACAGGACATGCCTGTCATGGTCGTGTTGGGGAACCCGCCCTACTCGGGCCATTCCCAGACGCCATCGGAATTGACTGTGACGATCGGAGAGGGAGCGCATTACTATGTTGAAGAACAGGGTGTTCAGGTGCAGAAAGTGGCCACCCGTTCTTTCAAACGGAAGCAAAAAACCTTCATCGGTCATCTGATACAAGATTACTTCCGAGTGGACGGCAAGCCACTCGGGGAGCGCAACCCGAAGTGGTTGAACGACGATTATGTGAAGTTCATACGATTCGCGCAGTGGCGTATTCAGCAAACCGGACACGGTGTTCTAGCTTTCATCACCAACCACGGATACCTGGACAATCCTACGTTCAGGGGAATGCGGCAATCTCTGATGAATACGTTTGACGATATCTACGTATTGGACTTGCACGGAAACAGCAAGAAGAAAGAGAAGTGCCCTGACGGCTCCAACGATGAAAACGTTTTTGACATACAGCAGGGAGTAGCCATCGGCCTGTTTGTCAAGCATGCCCGATCAGAAAGGGCCGCCGCTACCGTGCGGCACGCCCATCTCTGGGGGAGGCGAGAATCGCTGCCCCCGGCTGACACAGGCCCGGTGCGTGCTTCTGGCGGAAAGTACGGTTGGCTGGCAGAAAATGCGGTCAATACCACCGAGTGGACAACGCTACAACCGAAAGCACCGCATTATCTCTTTGCGCCGACGGATGTCAGGTTGCTCCGAGAGTACGGTTTGTGCGCTAGTCTGAAAGACATTATGCCCGTTGAATCTGTGGGGATCGTCACTGCACGAGACAGGTTGACGATACGCTGGAGCGGAGAGGATGTGTGGGGGACAATAAAGGAGTTTTCTCAGTTGTCTCCAGAGGACGCCCGCAATCGCTTCTCCTTGGGAACAGATGCAAAAGAATGGAAGGTCAGTCAGGCCCAGAAAGACATTGGAGATTCGGGCCCAGACAGATCGAGCGTACATTGTCTACTCTATCGGCCTTTTGACGTTCGTTTCACTTACTATACAGGCACCTCAAGGGGATTCATGTGCCGACCCAGATCCAAAGTCATGCGACACATGCTGTCAGGAGAGAATGTCGGGTTGATTGCAACGCGCCAGACAAGAGATCAATGGCATGTGCATTGCTCTACTCACATCATGGGGCACAAATCTCTGGCGGCATACGACATCAATTCTTTGTTCCCTCTGTACTTGTACCCAGACCCTGACGACCTCTTCGGCTCTCAGGAGGCCTCCGGTCCTTCCAACGGTCGCAAACCCAATCTGTCACCAGAGTTTGTCGAGGCATTCTCGCAGAAGATCGGGCTAGCCTTCGTGTCCGACGGGAAGGGCGATCTCAACAAGACTTTCGGACCGGAAGACATCTTTGCCTATGCGTATGCTGTTTTTCACGCGCCTTCGTATCGAGCCCGCTATGCAGAATTTCTGAAGACCGACTTCCCTCGTCTACCACTAACTTCCAATAAGGTGCTCTTCGGCAGGCTGTGTTCGCTTGGATCTCGATTGGTGGCCCTTCACACATTGCAGGCTCAAGCCGAACCCATTTCCCGCTTCCCTGTGTCCGGTGACAACGTAGTTGATAAGGTTCGCTACAGCGATACCGTGACTACGGGACGCGTATGGATCAACCGCACTCAGTATTTTGAAGGCGTTCCCGAGGCTGTCTGGGGGCGCATGCTTGGCGGTTATCAGGTCTGTCAGAAATGGCTCAAAGACCGCAAAGGCCGGCAATTGAGTCACGATGATTTGCAGCACTATACGAACATTGTTTCGGCTCTATTCGAGACTGATGATCTGTCGAACCAGATTGACTGTGTTGTTGGCGAGTATGGTGGCTGGCCGATCAAGTGACATCTTGTTTGCGTCTTACGATGGATTGAGTACACGGGACTGTGCCCCTGGCGCGCTGATCCCTTCCCGCACTTGACTTCGATCCCCGTTTGGCTACATTTGTAATCCCTTATGATATCACTTGTCCTTGGCCTGGGAAACATTGGCCAGCGGTATGCCCGAACTCGCCACAATGTTGGATTTGAGGTTCTCGGCGCCGTCAGCCGGAAGATGAAACTTGGCCCGATGACCGAGCATCCGTTGAGCTATTGCCGTCAGGCGCAGCTAGAAGACCGCACCGTCACGTTCGCGTGGCCGACCACGCTGATGAACCGTTCGGGGCTGGCCGCAATCGAGTTGTTCGAATCGCTGGAACTCGATGTCTCGCAGATGCTTGTGGTAGTCGACGACTTCAACCTGCCGCTAGGGACACTCAGATTCCGCGAAAGAGGCTCTGACGGCGGTCACAACGGGCTTTTCTCTATCTCGGAATGTCTGGAATCGGGCGAGTATCCGCGCCTTCGATTGGGGATCGGCCCCCTGCCTGAAGGGGCTGACGTGGTCGATTTTGTCCTCGGTGAGTTCGAGGAAGAAAAACTCGTTCAGGTGCAGGAAATGGTTGCCAAAGCCGCTGAGGCTGTTATATTTGCGCTTACCCATCGCCTGCAACTGGCGATGTCACAATTTAATAGTAACCCTGCTTCGCCGGACATTCTCTGAATCAGGCGAAGCCGTTGTAACTTTATTAACGTCCGAAGGGAGATTCTGAGTGAGAACCTACGAGACTACCTTCATTGTCAACCCCCAATCCGATGATGCCACTATAGACCGTCAGGTCTCGGCGGTCACCGACATCATTACCGGGAATGGCGGGGAAATCGTTCGCGAGGAGCGCATGGGCACTCGTCGACTGGCCTATCCTATTGCCGGTCTGACCCAGGGCTTCTACGCTACGGTTTACTTCAAATCCACACCGGCTGTGCTGCCTCTTCTTGATCGGCACTACAAGCTGGAAGAACCGTATGTTCGCTACCTGACGATCGTATTCGAGGCCGAATTCGAGCAGCTCGACAAGGCCCGCGAAGAACAGCGTGCCGGCCGATTCGGAAGCCAGCGTTCAGACCGTGGTCCGAGAAGAAGAGATGACGGTCCGGGCAGAGACTCTTACAGAGATTCCCGCAGGGATGCTCCTGCGAGGGAAACTCGGGTTGAGAAGCCTGCCGAGGAAACCCCGGCTAAGGCCGAAGAGCCTGTTGTCGACGCTCCGGCTGCAGTCGAGCCGACTGCCAGAGTCGAGGAGCCGATGGCCCCCAAAGCGTCAACCGAAGAAGAAGAACTGTAGGAGCGAGGTAGAGAACTATGGCCGACTATGGAATGAAGAGAAGAAGAAAGATCTGTCGCTTCTGCGAGAACAAGATCGAATACATAGACTACAAAGACGAACGTATGTTGCGCCGGTTTGTCACCGAGCGGGGCAAGATCGTTCCGCGCCGTATCTCGGGTAACTGCGCCAAGCATCAGCGAAAGCTGACCCAGGCAGTGAAACGCGGTCGGCACATGGCGATCATGGCCTTTGCCAGTGAATCATTCCGGTAATGAGGTAGCTTTCCCGACGGCTGACCCGAGAGCTTCCGGTTACGGTCGAAGGATGTTTTTCTGGTTCGTACTTGCGGCATTGGTTCTGTTTCCATTGCTCAAGTACGCGTCAGGGAACGACCCTTCGAGTCCGTTCCTCGGTATCCTCGCCGTGGCCGCCGCGTATCCCCTGGGGATTTTCCTCTATCGAGGGATAGCCGGTGTAGCCTTGCGGCGGAAAACTGTCGCTCTTGTTTCGGTGGCAGCGGCGTCCGGGATTTTCGCTTCGATGACCTGCCCCGACGATCAGCGAGTGATGATGCTCGCTAACCTGGGCATGATTGTTGTCGCCGCGATGGTGATCGGACGACGGGCCACGATCGAACAAAGCCAGTTCAAGCTGTACTTGCTGGGACTGGCAGTGGTGATCGCCGGATCTTTGCTGATGCTTGCCCCGTTTTGGAGCGAGCTGCTGCATCGAGCGGATCAAGCCAGAGTGGAGGCTGCGGAATCCCTCAGATCGTACTTTTCGACTCTGGGGTACAGTCAGGACGTGATCGAGACCACGATGAGCCGGTTTGACTCGATGGCAAGATGGGTCACACGCCTGATGCCCGTGGCGACTGTTATGAACTTGGTAACACAATATTCAATCGGCTTCCTCTGGTTCCTCTGGAGAGGCGTGCCCGACGGTGCAATCGTGGGGCGGCTTCGCCCGTTTAACCTTTGGAAGATGCCTTTTGCGCTGACACCGGTGGTGATCGTGACGATACTCGTCAAGCTCATCGGCGGGGAAATCTTTGCGCTGGTAGCGGACAATGTGTTGGCGGCGTTGTCGGTGTTTTATTGTGTGACCGGACTGTCACTTACGGAGCACTTTTTGAGCAGGATTAGACTGCCTCTTTTTTCGAGAATCCTGTTTTACGTGATGCTCACTTTTTCCGGGTTGATTGGCTACTTAGCCGTGGTCATGCTCGGGTTGATTGACAGTTATGCCGACTGGCGGAAAACGTCGGAAGGCTCTGAGGACTTGAAGAAGATATAGTTGTTGTGTATACTGTTAGGAGAGGATAAGATGAAAGTTATATTGCGCGAAGATGTTGAGTCTCTCGGCGAAGCCGGGCAGACGGTTGAGGTGAAGGACGGCTACGGCCGCAATTTCCTTATGCCGCGTAATCTGGCGATCCCGGCCACCAAAGCGAACCTGAAGGCTATCGGCGAAATCGCCAAGCAGAAGGACATTCGCGAGAAGAAGGCCCGTCGTGGTGCCGAACTGGTCAAGGATCGCATCGAGAAGCTGGAACTCTCAGCCGAGGTTCTGGTAGGCGAAGAAGACAAGTTGTACGGTTCGATCACCAACGGTGATATTGCTGCGTTGCTGGCCGAAAACGGTGTTACCGTTGACAAGCGTGCGATCCAGCTTGAAGAGCCGATTAAGGCGCTTGGCGTTTTCACCGTGCCGATCAAGGTCGACAAGGATGTGATCGCCAATGTCAAACTCTGGGTAGCCAAGAAGTCGTAAGAACATGGAAATGTTAGAGGTCCAACTGGAGGGACTGGCTCTGGATATGACCACCAATACGCCTGTGGTCATACTGTCGCCGTCCGGTCTTGACAAAGTGCTCCCGATCTGGATCGGTCATGCTGAGGCGTGGGCGATCGCTATGGAACTCTCCGGGGTTGGCTCCAACCGGCCTCTGACCCACGATCTGATGAAACGGATCGTCGACGGGTTAGGCTCTGAGGTCCTTCGGATCGAAGTCACGGAACTGCGTGAACAAACGTTCTTCGCGGTTGTGTATTTGTCCAAGAACGGTGGCGAGCAGGCCATCGACGCGCGGCCGTCAGATTCCATCGCCCTGGCGCTGAAGACCAAAGCGCCCATCTTCGTCAACGCCGCGCTGTTCGAGGCAACAGCCGAGGGGACACCGGAGATGCCGTCGATGCCGACAGATCGGGAATCGCTGCGGGAGCGATTGAAGAACATCAATCCTGAGGATTTCGGGAAATACGAGCTTTGAGTAAATCCCTGCGGTGGATCGCCGCCCTGATGTTGGTGTTTCTCTTTGTTGGTGGTATGTCGGCCTTCTGCGAATCCCTGGACGATCTTCCCGAGGTTGTCTCGGAGTATGCCAAAGGCAAGCGGCTGCTTCGCGAAGGCAGTTACCTTGAGGCCTCCCGTGTGTTCCTCGAGTTGGCCGGACGTTATCCCGATTCGCCCAACATGGATCTCTTTGTTTTTAATCGGGGCAAAGCCGAGTTTTATTTCGGTAATTTCAATGAAGCCCAGGCGACCTTTTCGGATTTCACCCGACGATATACGAAGTCGCCGAATCTGGCTCACGGGTATTTCTTCCTCGGCAATACGCAATTCCTGAAAGGGAAACTGGACAGGGCGGTGGCCGCGTACGTTCAGGCGTATCGTTTCTCTCAGGACAGCCGACTCAGCGATCTGATTATCAGTTCACTGGCGGGGACAATCGCCGGCGCTAAGTCTGTGACCCTCGGCCACGCGGATTTCGAATCCCTGCCGCAGGTCGAGAGATGTGAATTCATTTCCCGCCTCAGTCAGTCGCTGGTGGCCCGCAAGGCATACGGACCGGCCAAGGATTTGATGGCCCTTTGCGGTGAGACGCTCGAGGTGCCCGGGGTTGATATGTCTCAGTACTCCTCGCGGGGCGGCGATCTGGAAATTGGGGTGGTGTTGCCGTTCTCCGGAGAACTGCAATCGTTCGGCGAGGAAATCTATAACGGCGCGATTGTCGCTGCGGAAGCCTATCGACAGGAAACCGGCGGCTCGATCAACCTGGTGCCGTTTGACACCAAAGGGGATGCTATCAACGCCGGACGTATTATCCGCGAGTTGATCCATTCTTCTGTGGATGCTGTCATCGGCCCGCTGACATCTGAAGAAGCTGCGGTCGGTTCGGCCGTGCTCAGTTGTGAGACGCTTCCGATGCTTGCCCCTGCGGCCACACAGGCCGGTTTGACCTTGCTGAGTGAGAGCTGTTTCCAGCTTTCGCCAAACGTCGAATTGCAGGGAATCCAGATGGCCGACTACGCGGTGCTTAATCTCAAGGCCGACTCTGCCGCGATAATAACACCAACCGGTGCCGATGACCTTCGGATGACTCGCGCGTTCACTCAACGATTCGAGGAGCTAGGCGGAACCGTGATTGCCACCGAGTACTATCGCTCACGAGATACGGATTTCGGCACTTACATTCGCGATATCAAGGCGCTGCTTCTGGGGATCCACCCGGACTCATCGTTTTTTGTTGATGAACGGGGCGACACGCTCGATGCCGAGGGTGTTCCGGCTTATGTCGATTGTCTCTTCCTGCCCGGCAAAGCCAGTCAGCTTCGCCTGTTGCTGCCGCAGATAAATTTCTACAACCTCAAGGGCGCGTATCTTGGCTCCGATGGTTGGGGCGACGATGCGGTGTATCGTTTGAGCGACAATGTCACCAAGCAGGCCGTGTTTCCGTCGCCGTTCCTCCAACAACGGGTTAGCCCGGAGTACGTCAAGTTTGCCGCGGCGTATGACCGTCGGTATGGAAAACAGCCCCAGCGTTTGGCCAGTCTCGGCTACGATGCTGTTCGCGTTATAGCTGTGGCGGTCAGGTCCGGCGGCGGGACCCGGACGGAGTTGGTCGCGCAGTTGAGCCGAATCAGCGGATTCCAGGGTGCGGCTGCCACGCTTACTTTTGGGGCCAATCGCGAGAATGTCGAATTGCCACTGTATCGTGTTGTCGACGGCGGCGCAGAGTACCTTGGCGAGGCCGCGGCTGCATCGACGGTTACCGAAGAGTAATCCCATCCCAACGAAGTTGGAGCGTATAAGAACCGCGACCGTTGTGTGCGCACAGATGTTGACAAAGCTATCGTTTGACGAAACGGAGAGGGAAAATGGCAGATAAAGATGTTGCGATGAAAATGATTGTCGACGGCCAGGAGCGCGACGTAACCTATCAGGAGCTGGCCCTGTCCAACAATATGGCTCAGGAAGCGCTCGTGCGTCTGCTGATCGAGAAGAAACTCATCACGGCCGAAGAACTTCTCGATATGATGCAAACAGTCAAGAAAGAACGCTATCGCGATCCTAACCAGGGGTAACACACCGTGAGCGACCGCGAACCGACAAACGACGAATTGGCTGCAATTGAGCCTGAAGACGAGGGCGAAGTACTCGAGTGGGTATGCCATCCGCTGAAGCGCAAGCCACTGGTTGCGATTGCCGTTTCGCTCTTCATTACGATTGTTGGTGCGCTAGTCTATCGGCTCACCGATTCGCAGGCGTTTGGCCTGCTGGCCTGTCTGGTGCTGTTTGCTTCGCTGGCCAAATTCTATCTCCCCACCCGATTTCGCCTGACTGACAGGCGCATCTCGATCAAGACGACTACTCAGACGTTTACTAAGCCCTGGTCGAATTTCCGTACCTGTTACCCCGACAAAAACGGCATACTGCTTTCGCCGTTCGCGGAGCCGTCGCGGCTGGAGAATTTCCGGGGCATGTACCTGATCTTCAATCAGAATGCCGACGAGGTTACGGAATTCGTCAAGACACGCATAGTCCGCGCGCACGAGGAAGCACCCGACGAGCCTGCACCCGGCGAGTCCGTCACCGATGAGGAAGAGGCATCATGAGTTTTTTCAAAGGCGGTATGGAACTGCCGAATTCCGGACGCGGCGTTCTTCCTGAGGAGCAGGAGGCGGTGCTCGACAAGTTTGCCCGGTGGGTGGTACGGAGGGGCTTGACCGTTCCCGCCATTATGGCTCTTGAGAGCGTTAAGCCGCTCAACTACATGTTCTCACAGGGTTTGGTTTTTGCGGAACCGATGTTTCAGGCTGTCTTCAACTGGAGTGAATACGAGGCTCTCCGAACCGCACTGGAACGGCGCGAATGCGTCGAGATTGTCCTACTGTTGATCGAGGAGTACGATGCGGTCGAGGTCAAGCGCCAGAAAGCGTTCAAGAAGTGGTACAAGAAAGAGAAGAAGAACTGGAAGTGGTACCAGCGTTATCTCGGCATCTTCACTCCCAAGCTGGAAGTCCCGGAAGAGATCAAAGACCTGCCTGCAGTAGAGCCGAAGTCAGCCACGACTGACGGCGATAAGCCTGCCGATGATTCCAAGGACAAATCTGACGAGTAGTTTGTAGGTCGAAACCACGAGCGACCGAGTTGCCCTGTAGTCTCGACATTGCCTTAGAGTCTTGCTGGAGAGTTCTGTCTTCGAACCTGCCAATTACTCACAGTAGTTGCGCGTTCAATCCGGGTGCCACGCCCAAGCGATTCCACGCACCGACCGTCAACACAACTCAGGAGCTTGTCGGTATGACCTCTTGGCGGGTTCGAGGACGGACCAGCCCTACGACTCAGCGTATCGTCCCACAAAAAACCGCCGGGGCCTGAGCCTCGACGGTTGTTACATTCCGTGGGCAGCAGATGATAATCTGCCCCATCGTTACAATTTAGATATCCAGATTCCGCACGTACTGGGCGTTCTCCTGGATGAACTCTCTGCGCGGACCGATCTCAGTTCCCATGAGCTTTGTGAACAAATGGTCTGCCTCGGCGCCGTCGTCGAGTGTCACTTTCAAGAGGGTGCGCGTCTCCGGGTCCATGGTCGTGCGCCAGAGCTGCTCAGGGTTCATTTCACCAAGACCTTTGTAGCGCTGGACCGAGACGCCCTTGCCGTTCATGGTCTTGAGGGTTTTCTCTTTTTCATCTTCAGAGTAGACGTACTGCTCGGATTTCCCCTGTTTGATCCTGAACAGAGGCGGTTGGGCGATAAACATGTGGCCGTGGTCGATCACTTCTCGCATATAGCGGAAGAAGAACGTTAAGATCAGCGTTCTGATATGAGAGCCATCGATATCCGCGTCAGTCATGATGATGATTTTGTGGTACCGGATCTTCTCGACATCGAAATCTTCCTTGATACCGCAGCCGAGTGCGGTGATCATGGCGCGAATTTCGTTGTTGCCGAGGATTTTGTCGATACGGGCTTTTTCCACGTTGAGAATCTTACCGCGAAGCGGCAGGATGGCCTGGAATCGACGGTCACGCCCCTGCTTGGCAGAGCCTCCCGCGGAGTCACCCTCAACGATGTATATCTCGCTCTCGGCAGGAACACGAGAACTACAGTCGGCCAGTTTGCCCGGCAATGCGGCGCTGTCGAGCGCGGTTTTGCGTCGGGTGAGTTCTTTGGCCTTGCGGGCCGCCTCGCGGGCCGTAGCGGCTGCCAGCAGCTTTTCAACGACTTTCTTGCCGATAGAAGGGTTCTCTTCGAAGAACGCGCCCAGATGTTCGTTGGTGAGCGATTCCACGATGCCGCGCACTTCGGAGTTACCGAGCTTGGTCTTGGTCTGACCTTCGAACTGCGGGTCGCGCACTTTCACTGAGATGACTGCCGTCAGGCCTTCGCGCGAGTCATCGCCGACCATGCTGAACTTCACCTTCTTGAGCAGACCGTACTTGGCGGCGTAGGCATTGATTGAGCGGGTCAGCGCGGTGCGAAAACCGGTCAGGTGGGTGCCACCCTCAATCGTGTTGATGTTGTTCACGTAGGAGTGCACGGACTCGCTGTAACCGTCGTTGTACTGCAAAGCTATTTCGCACTCGACATCGTCTTTGAACGCTTTGAAATGGATCGGCTTTTTGTAGATACAGGTTTTGTTCTCATTGAGGTACTCAACAAAGGTCGACAAGCCGCCCGAGTAGCAGAAGTTGATTTCCTTGTCGGTCCGGTGATCGACGAGATCAATCGACAAACCCTGGTTGAGGAAAGCCAGTTCGCGAAGGCGAGAGGCGATAATCGAAAAACGGAACTTGGTTTGGGAGAATATCTCCGGATCCGGAAGGAATCGTGTTTTGTTGCCGCTCTTCTTCCGTTCTCCGACTTTCTTTACCGGTTCGAGGGCTACGCCGCGTTTGTATTCCTGGCGGTAGACCTTGCCGTCGCGACAGACCTCGACGATACACTGTACTGATAGTGCGTTCACCACCGAGACACCAACTCCGTGCAGACCGCCGGACACCTTGTAGCTGTCGTGGTCAAACTTGCCGCCGGCGTGAAGCGTGGTCATAACGACCTGAAGCGCCGAGACTTTCTGCGTGGGGTGCATCTCTACGGGAATGCCGCGACCATTATCAGTCACGGTCACGGACTCGTCTTTACCGACCTCGACCAGTATCTTGTCGCAGTGTCCGGCCATGGCCTCGTCGACAGAGTTGTCAACGACCTCGTACACCATGTGGTGGAGGCCTCGCTGGCCGACATCGCCGATGTACATAGCAGGGCGACGGCGGACCGCCTCAAGGCCTTTGAGGACCTGGATTGTGGCGGCATCATACGCACCTCCGGTCGATTTGGCCTCGGTGTTCTCCAGTTGCGTTGCCATATTGTTTAAGTCCCTTTCTGGCCAAAGACCAGCCGCAGTTCCTTAATCACTCGTCCGTGGGGATAGCTGCGGATTATATTCATAATCTTATCCATGTCCATAGCCATCATCTGACGCCAGGAAGCGTCGGCGACAGCCACGTACAGAACGCCCTCGTTGAACCGGATTGCCTTGCTGTTGCGGGCGTAATGTTCGCCTACAATTTCGGGCCACTGCGAGACAACCAACCAGCCGTAATACTGATTGGAAAGCCCCAACCCCCCCATTATCTGCCGGACAATTCCGGAGACGGGTTTGGGCGCAGAACGGGTTCTGAAGGTGTCTGATTCTCTGGACATAACGTTTCAAATCCTAGTCCTATAAGATAACATTTTCTACCCTGATCCGCAAGGAAAAAGGCTCAAGTATCTTATTGTCTTGCAATTATTTACGAAGATTGCCGGGATGTTAAATGCGCCCTGTGAAAAAGAGCGGATCGAGGGCAGTTCTGGGTTTCCTGCGGTCTGGGTTTTTGGTGCAAGAAAGGCCCTTCAAAGCCCCCGGAGAGGGACGTGGGAAGGGCCGGAAGAGAGTCTTTTGGGGCGGCCGGTCAGGCGTACGTGCGGTAGTTCACGGATTTCAGCTTCTTGCGATTAGGATGCTTGTTCGACGGTATATAGAAGTCGGCTCCCTCGGGCCGTCTCATACGCACCGTGTAGTCCTGACAGGCCTGGCAGCGACGGATATTGCCGAGCGCCTCACGTTTGACTCGCCGGCGTTTGTTGTGAGCCGGAGCGTACACCGGATGTTCGATTATCTGGTGTCCCTTGGTGATGTCGTCATCGTCGTTGAACTTGACGCCGGCTTTGATGTCGTTGGTGCCTTCCTCGTAGAGCGTGGCGCCGTGGCACTCGATGAACACCCAATCGTCCTCATCGCTGCTTTCGATGAATATCTGCGAGCTATCGATTGTTTCGGAGTTGCAGCGAACACAGAGGCGTACGCCGTTTTTCTTTGTCAGCGGTTGTCCGCAATTGATGCATGTCTGGTCGGTCGACATAGTAGCTTCACCCGTTTCTTTATCGTGTTTGACCTTCCTTATGCAAGAGGACTGCCAAAACCGAGAAATCCGCGCAAAGGACCGCCCCGCAGCGCCTTACACTGTTTCACCCGGAATTCGCATTTTGAGAAAGCATAGAATAAGACAGGGGAGCCGCCATAGAGTATGGGACTCCCGCCAATAGGTTTCGAGATTGTCGCTGACATAGCAACGACAGGGGTGACTCTCTGTCACCCCTTGAACAGCAGGAACAGCGAACAAACGGTGACACTTACAGGGAACGTCACCACGAAAGAATACGGCAGGAAGAGAGTAGCCAGGAAAGCCAGAGCCACCGAGGGAATCACCAGAAACTTTAACGTGCTGAAAGTCAGTTTCGCTACTCGCGAGAGGACGAAAATCAATATCACCGCGGCGGCGACATACGCCGCATACAGCCCGTTCTGACCGAACGTGTCGGTGATGAAGTCCTTGCCCTGATCCACCACGCCGGAGTATTCCTCGGCCCGGACGGCGGCCTCATCGGCAAAATCTTTGACTTGAACTATGAGACTAGACGTTAGCATCGCTCGGCTCTTCTAGAGGTTCAATAGTTAGTGAGGATTCACCTACGCGGGTCAGACCGGTCATGCGATGAGTCAGGAAGTTCTGGGTGGTGATCCATTTGTGGGATACTTCCATAATCTCCTGCTGATCGACATCGCTGATCCAGTCCAACACAACCTGATCGATGACTTCATCATTGACGGTGACGTCATCCATGGTCAAAACGAACTTCACTTTCATCTTCGGCCACCCTGCTTGAGTTTCGTTGTTCTGCAACTCCTATTGCAACGGCGGTGCCGCCCGGCAGGCCGCGCCGGGAGTGCCGTACAACTACTCTGTGGCACAAGGGTTTAGCCGCATTTTTGTGGTGATTTTGCACAGCATGGAAAGGATTTCCGAGTCGATTTGAGAGGCCGAATGGGGGGGAGTCCCCATACTGTATGGAGCATGATAAAGCCCGACGGCCGGTAAACCGTCGGGCCAGAATCGTATTGCGGTCGTGCGGGGCACGCCTCCAGCGCTCCCCGTTCCCCGTGGCTGGGGGGCGTTTCCGGGGTGACAGTTTCTGACCGGGGGCTTGTGCCGCATCGGTTTTCACTGTCGCGCCTGCCGAAGCAAACACCGAAAAAGCCGCCGAAGTTCCTGGCGACTGCAGATGACCAGTCCACTTGCGCCTGAAAAATCGACCCTCACCGTTATCTACCGTGCAGGCGGAAGCGTCGACAACCTCCTACCCGGATGATAACCTCAGACCATAGGCGTCCTCCATGAAAATATGGTTGTCCGTCACATAGGCAGCGGCAGTGAGGTACTCTAATCTGAGGTGGGGTTGAACGGTTATCCGGTCACGACAAGGGAGTGAAGGGCTCCCTCAGGACACACAGTAATATATGGACTAACGGGTCATTGTGTCAAGGAAAAAAGTGTGCCGGATTTGCGGTTGCGCTCTATGGCAACGTGGGCAATATGGATTGTGTAGTCCTTGTGTGATGTGTGATGCCTGGTGTAAACGTTGTCAGTCGGTCGAAACTTCTGTGGCTTCAACACGGGGAAACTGATGAGTCGCGCTGAGTTTGTCGAAGTGTGGACCGATCAGTCTTTACAGATGCTTGACGGGGCGCTCATTATCATATATCATAGAAGCAATCTTAGGCCATTCTGCGAAGTCCCTATGATTTGGGAGGGATTTGTGATGATTCAGCTGATTATTGATGCCCATGTTGAGCCGCTGGATCATACGGAATAGCATCATGCGGAGAGAATCATATGCGCATCCTAGGAAACGGCGATGTTACTTTCATCTTGCTCAGCGGGATAGCCACGAGAAGCAGCATCAGGCTCAGTGACAATGTCGAGTTACAGCCCGCCGATACTTCGCATCTTGATCTGAAGACTGCACTCGCTACGTGCTCGCACCCGGATGATATTGCTGTCGTTGCGGCGTTCATTCCGCGCACTACTGCACAGTTCAGAATTACTGCTAAGACGCCCGAGAGGCTAGCGGTTGTCGCGTGGAACTCCACGTGGGACGCTCTCCTTCTGAGTGCAGTGTTCCGGGCCGACGTCGGATTCAACCTTCAGTCAGATGCTTCCTCAAGTGAGATAACTGTCGATAGCGCTCTGCATGCAACCAATCATCACATGCGTGGCCTGTCCAATAACCCACCGCACATGATCACGTCTGACGAGGCCGACTGGATAACCGCGCACTTCGACGACGCTCGACAGATGCTCGAAAACGGCAGTTTCGAGACCGCCGTACACTGTCTGTCCACCTACCGTTGGCATTCACTGCCCAGGATTAGGCTCGCCGTGCTGTGGGCGGGGATAGAGGCGTTATTCGGAGTGAATACAGAAGTGGTGTTCCGAGTAAGCTTGTATATTGCGCGCTTCCTCCATTCAGATGATTCGGATGAACGGAAGAGAGCATTTGAATCTGCGAGAAGGCTATACAAGAGGCGCTCGGCAGCAGTGCATGGTTCAAAGATCAAAGGCGACAGTGCCAAGGCTGTGGAGGAGTCTGCTGAGGTGCTGCGCAAGCTGTTGATTCGTTGCATAGAGGTTCGTTCACTGCCCGACGAAAGCATACTCATTCCATGATAGGGAGCCTGACAAGACCGCAAGCTTGGTCCTGTATCTCTAGATCACTGTGTCTTCCACGGGGTCGTTGTTCCGCCAGACAGACAAGGAGGTAGCTATGATAGATGTAAATACTGCGTGGTCGGCAAACGAGGGCTTGCTTCAGTCGTACAGGTCGACGTTTGTAGCCTCTCAATCGTTTCTTGTTACGGTCGGCGCCATACTGGTTACTGACAAGGCGACCTCGTGGCTGCTGGCGCTCATCGCCGGACTGGCCTTGTTCATGATCTGGTGCATTTGGCACCGTGTTGTAGTCTCGAGATTCTTGAGAGTTGACTACTATAAGTACCAAGCGACGAAGGGGCCGCTCGGTACTGAGCTGGCCGGCTAGGAAGATGTGTACGCAAGAGACCCTGATTTCAGGCAGAAGGTGAACGAGGTGTTCGGTATAGATGGCAATTGGCGACTCACACGCGAGAAGATGGATGTCGTTCTTCCGGTTGTATTTACAGTGATCTGGTTGGCACTGCTGTATGTCGAATACTTGGAGTAGCAGGTCCCCGCAAGGCTGAACCCGAATAGACGAAACGGGCATGATGCACGTACTAGCGGAGCGGATCTGCCATAGTCTGTCTGAGGCCACCAAAGGTGTCGAAACTGCAGGAGTTTCGACCTACAATTAAGGTCTTCCGAGGGAGCAATCAAGCAGTCCACAAATTCAGCGCAGGAAAAGAGGAGGGAAATCCTATGTCCAGAATAGCTCAGCAGAAAGCCAAGAAAGGCAGCCAGCGCTGGTTGCAGGATTACGTCAACCGGCATCCTGAGGTTCTCAACGATGCTTTGCACGCACGACTTGGGTTGAACGATAGGGAATCTATTACGTGGTTGTCGCCTTTAGAAAACGACGAATACGCTGAATACCAGGACGAAGCGTTTTTGGAGAAACTGTCAATTCATCTTGAGAAGCGTGATCTCGAGTCATTCTGGCCACGACGAGGCCCCTGTTGGGACGGATTGGCCAGGACCAGTCGAGGTGAGGTCTTGCTTGTTGAAGCAAAGGCCAACGTGCCCGAACTGAAGTCGACCTGCGGCGCCTGTCCAAAATCTCTGACGTTGATTCAGAGTAGCTTCGCCGAGACGGCGGCATTCTACGGTGTATCCGAATCCCGTCACTGGACAAAACAGTACTATCAATATGCCAATCGATTAGCACACCTTCACTTGCTCCGGCAACTAAATGATATCCCGGCATTCCTCGTTTTTGTCTATTTCATCAACGACTTCGCTACAAAAGGACCGGAGTCAGTCGGAGAATGGATCTCAGGAATCGAGGCCGCACACGCTCATTGTGGGATCAGTCATTCCCAACTCGCGCCCTATGTGATTGATCTTTTCTTTGATGTCACCATGATTGAGGACGTGAGTCCTCGTAGGGCTGAACCCGGATAGGTGAAACTGCCAGTTTATACTTACTGGCGAAGCGGTTCTGCCATCGTCGCCGCAGGTCATCAAGGAAGTCGAAACTGCAGGAGTTTCGACCTACGACTGTTGCGTCTGCCGCCCACAGGACAACAGACAATCAAGCAGAGCACACTTCGACAGGCTCACAGACTAGTCTGTCAGTGTGATCGTTGTCGTCGCCGCGGCAGTAATCAACACCGAGGCGGCGAAGAAACAGAGTCGCACAGCAATCTGGTAAGGCTGGGTGTAGAGATAGCTGGTTCTGCCAGAGATGACTTGATTGCAGGTGAGACTCGATTGGCTTCGGCGGAGTCGTAATAGGTGAGGCTGGGGCAGACGAGGGCGTCTGCCGCCCACAGTATAGGTGATATGAGGATTGCGACCTGGCAGTAAGTGTCGTTGCAATCGCGTCCCCTAAAACCTGAACCCCGCTCTGAAATAAAACCGGTCCTTCGGGCTGTCGCCGCCGCCAAAGCCTAGCTCGATCGGGCCGATCGGTGATCCAAAAGCCAAAGCCGTGCCGAAACCGTGGCGCAGGTTCCTGATCTTGATTTCCTCGGTGGTCGTGTACACTTCGCCCAAATCCCATCGTCCGTACAAGTAGAAGTTGAGCGGCAGGTTGACTCGAAGTTCCTGATTGAACAGCAGGAATTTGTCGCCGGATAGCTCGTTGATTCTGAACCCTGCAAAGGAGTGCATCCCGCCGAGGTAGAATTTCTCGGAGGACGGCAGTCCGCGACGTGACCAGCCAATCGAGAATCTCGGATGGAGATTGACGTACTTGCTGATTGGGTGGTAGAACTCGATTGAGCCGAGAAGTCTCGTGTACTCGACTTCGCCGCCGATTAGTTTGCCTGCCAGCCGAAGTTCCACGCTTGTTTTGTTGCCGGAGTTTGGCAGAGTGGCCTGATCGAGATTCTCGACGAGCGACTGGAGATACAACGTTCTGAGACCGAACTTCTGGAACGTTTCCTTGCGAGTGTCCTCAAGCTGGATCTCTTCCAGCGAGATACCCGCCGTGACCGCCCCGAGTCTGGCGATGTGTTGTCCGAATTCAAATGCCAGCCTCCAGCGGTCTTCGAAACGTGACCCGTCGGTGGTCCCGTCGGGGAGGAACAGGTCGCGATCAAGACTTTCGTAGCCAAGGCGAACTTTTGTTGTCAGGTACGTGAAGAACAGGCGTTCCAGTCTGAAGCCGGTGTACACTTCCTGACGGTCGTTGGCATACTGACCGTGGAGGAGGTATTCCAAACCGATTCCACCGATGTTGTCGTCGAGAGCCTCGAAGAACTGCTCTGACTGGTACTCTTCGTGCCAGTGCCAGCCGAAACGCATTTGCGTGTATTTCTTCTCTTTGACTTTCAGCGTGAGGTCTACGCCGCTGTCTGCCGGCGTGAGCTGAACCGTGATCTGGTCGTACAGGCCGGTACCGTAGAGATCGGCCAAGCCCCGACTGACCCGTTTCGAGGAATAGGGCTGTCCTCGCCCGAGAGAGAAATAGGATCGTATCAACCAGTCCTTTGACCTGCTGTTGTTGACGATGGTCACTCCCCTGACGGTGGCTTCGTCGATCCCGACCACGATTCGATCGTTGGCGAAATCGATCGAGACATTGCGGACATCGGCAAGATCATACCCTTCTTTGCGGTACAAATCGTTGATTCTCGTAATTGCCTGCCGCAGGTCATCAGCCGAGAGAGGAGTTTCCGGCAGTTGGCATACTCGAAGCAGAGTCGAGTCATCGAAGACCTCGTTGCCCCGGAATTCAAACTTCGTCTCTGACCGCAGGGGTTTTGCCCGGGCAGCAATCTTCATCCGCACCGGCGTTGCAGTTCCGGTACGCACTGAGGCAGGCTCTATCGCAATTGGGCCGGGATCCGAAATCAAGCGCACCGAAATCTGAAAGGCGCTGGCAGTACGTGCTATTTGCTTTGTCCTGTCAGTCAACTCCGGTCGAGTGAACTCAGTTAGCTTGCCGAGCGACTGAAGAGCTGACGTGAGAGTGCTGTCGGAACACACTATTTCACTTTCGATGAGCCGGTAGCGTTTGGTTTGGACTCGATTGTCGTCGTTTTTCGTTGCGCGGGCATCGCACAACGTTTTGATGCTGTCGACCATCGCCAGACCTGCGGCGTAGCCGAGAGCGATGAGGCTGTCACGGAGCGTGAACTCGGCGGCGGAGAAATCATCTGAGATAGGTTTGATGACGATATCTGCGCGTTCAAGCTGCGCCCGCAGTTTGTCCTCGACCATGATCGAAGTAACCTGATTAGCGATATCTACCGGCGATATCAGTTTGTCCGCCGGCAGCAGCGGACTGCTTGTGTTGACGGCAATCACCGGAACATCATCGGAGACCATGTCTCGCACAATGTCAACCGGCACCGGTACCAGCATGCCCCCGTCCATGAGAATTCGTTCGCCTCGTTCGACGCCAGTGAAAGCGAGCGGGAAGGCCATAGTGGCGCGCATGGCATCGGCCAGGGTTCCCTTGGAGAGTACAACCGCCTCGCCGGATATGATGTCTGTCCCGACGGTACTGAACGGAATCGGAAGTTTCGTGAAATCGCCGCCGGCCAGATAGTTGGCCCGGTTGGTCAATCGCATCAGCAGCGAAGTCAACTCCGGGGCACCGGTCAGGGCCTGGGGGATCTGGGGACGGAGCCCGTCAAAACGGATGGTCAGCAGATGCCGCTCAATCTCCTGTCGACGCGTTACGAACATGGAAGAGCGCGAAGGACGGTTGGCAAACAGCGTAGTGAAGTCGATTTCCGACACAAAACCCGTCAGCTCTTCAGGAGAGTATCCACACGCGTACAGACCGCCGACAATGCCCCCCATAGAGGTGCCGGCCACAGCGGTGATCTCAATATCGCTTTCCTCGAATGCCTTAAGGATACCGATTGAGCTAAGCCCCCGGGCACCGCCGCCGGACAGAGCCACAGCGATACGATATTCGGTGCGGTCGCGTGAGGGATCGATACCGTCCAGTCCTCCAACGACAATAGTCGAAGTGTCGGCCAACAGCGACGAGACTGTGAGCACGAGGATGACGGTCACGAAGGTCAGAGATTTCACTTGCCTAAACAGTCTGAAAAAAGGTTCATTGATGCCACCACTATTTGTTGAGGGTAATGAAGTTTGTCGCTCAGTCAAGCGGAAATAAAAAAAGTGCGTTCTCTCCGCACGAAGAAGGGTCGTCGGACCCACGGGCTGTTTGTTGCCGAGGGTGTGAGGTTGCTCGAAGAGAGCCTTCGTCTGGGTGCTAAGCCGGAGAAACTGTACGCCTGCCCCGCAGTTCTTTCACCACGGGGTGCGACCCTGATCGGACGTGCCCGGAAGAACAAGATAGACGTTCTCGAAGTGTCCGCCAAAGAGATAGATCGAATGGCCGATGCCGAAACCTCGCCGGGGATCATGGCTGTCTTTGCGGTTCCATCTGCCAAACTGGCCGAACTTTATGACAGCAAGATGCGTAACATACTACTGTGTGAGAACCTGTCTGATCCCGGGAATGCCGGGACGTTGATTCGGTCGGCAATTGCTTTTGGTTTTGATCTGGTCGTACTGGCCGGTCACTCGTGTGAGCCGTATGCGCCAAAAGTAGTGAGATCCTCAGTTGGAGCGGTGTTTGGTATCAAGATAGCAATTGCTGATACGGTGGAGGTCCTGAAGACGGTCAAAGATGATGGGTGGAAACTGATTACCGGCGATGTTCACGGTCAGGATCACATAGCCAGAACGCTCGACCGGGCGAAGGGTAAGAAACTGCTGTTGGCACTCGGATCGGAGGCTGAGGGCGTGTCACCCGAGGTTGCTGCGGCGGCAGACTTTGCGGTGCGACTGAATCATGAGCCGGCCATTGAGTCCTTAAATACTGCCGTTGCCGGGTCGATACTTATGAGAGAGTGCTACCGCTACAGGCACCGGAGGACCAGATGAGATATAGATTCGAAACGAGTATAGCACTGCTGGTGCTGCTGCTTGCGGGCAGTGTGTTCTCTCAGGAAGTCTCTCGCGTGGAGGCCGGTCTCTTTTCCACCGATCAAATCGGTATCAAGAAATCTGCGGGTGGAGCCAAACGAGCGATCATTCGGTCGGCGGTCAACCTTTCCGGGGATATCAGGGTGACTGTGTCTGAAGACGAAACGGCAAGCATCGTTTTCACGAAACAGGCCAAGACTGACAATCGGTCACGCGCAATTGATTATATAGATTTGATTTCAGTCGAATTGACCGTGGTTCACGAAGAAATCCACGTAGATCTGCATGCGCCCAACCCGGCGCCCTGGGCAAAACGGGCAGAGTCCGGCATGATCGTGGCGCAGATAGTACTGCCCGCCGGGATAGGCGTCGAAATCGACGCTATGTATTTCGACATTGTCGCCGAGGGGCCGCTTGAGTCGGTCAGTATTCCATCTTCGCTTGGCAGGCTCTCGATCAGTTCTGTGGCGAAAAGTCTGGACATTCAAACGGCCAATCGTCGCATTGTCCTCGACGATATTTCAGGCAGGGTATCTGCTACAACCTCGAATTCCACTATTGTCGCTCGTTCTCTTTCCTGTACCGAGGGACAGTCCAGAATTCGCAACGACGGCGGCGACATCGATATCCGGAAGGTCTCCGGCAGTGTTAATATCCGCAATCGATTCGGCCGCATTAACGTGGTCGATTTCGAGCCGACCGGCTCCGGTAGTATTATACGTGGCCTGTCGGCACCGATTATTCTCGATATTCGCAGCATGCCGGAGGGACAGCTTGTGGTGATCAACCGTGACGAAGATATCGAGGTGACGATACCCGATACATTCTCGGCGTTTCTCTCTCTGGCGGTCGATGATGACGGTGAGATCAGCGCCTCCGGGTTTCCGTTCACTACCGATTTGGTGCAGGACAATCGGTTGAATCTGCTGGTTGGAGAAGGGGCAGTTGATATCAGCGGGTCAATCACGGGTAAGGGGAATATCTACGTTCGTGGTATCCAGGGAGAATAGCGTGACAAGAGTTCTATCGATTGCGTTTCTGACGGTTCTGATAGTTGGCCTTTCGGTCCTGGCGGGCGAGACGGACCGTCGCATTCCTATCCCTGATGACGTTTTCTACTATCAGCCGGCCGCTTCGGTATTTGGCTCGGAAGCCGCGTGGACGAACCCTGCGGGTCTCGGGCGCTATGGAGTTTCCGGCTTTCAGCTCATGGCCGACTATGAGAACGGTGATTATGCCAAGAGCTGGGGCTGGGTGTTGTACCGGGATCGGTTCACCACGGCGTATAGGCGGATTGAAAATCCGGACGGAGAAGACTATAAAGAGTGGGTTGCCGCGATGGGCATGGGGATGGGAAACTCGCTGACTGTCGGGCTTTCCTACCGGTATTTCAGATCGGGGCCGGGCATTTACGACAACCGTCACTTCTGGACAATAGGGTTGGGGAGTCGCGGCAAAGGACCGTGGTCTCTGGGAGCAGTCTGGTCGAACCTCAACCGAGGCAAAATCGGTGGTCGACGGTCGGCGGTGGAGCAACAGTACAGCGTGTCATACAGGCCTTCGGGCACACGGCTCACCGTTTCGGCGGACATGTTCCTGTCATCCAGAAACAGCCTTCAAGATGCGGAATTCAAATACCATGCAGAGTATATTCTGAAGCCCGGTCTGTATGTGAATGCCTTTGTAGACTCCGATCGGAATTTCCAGTTTGGTGTTCGTGCAAACCTGCTTAAGTATTTCGTTGGTTCACGCAGCTCCTTCGACAAAAAGGGACACAACGGGCGGACTACCGTTTTTGTCGGTGCCACCAATCACCGGCAGCCGTCTATACTCAAAGAGACAAAACGACGCCTGACGGTGGCTGTTTCAGGTCGGCCTGCCGAGAATCCGCCCCGACCGGTGTTTGGTGCAAAACGTACCCCGTTTCTCGATCTTATCACAACGATCTATCGGGCGGCTGACGATCCGGTAATCGGCGAGATGTTGCTTGATCTCCGGTCGCTTTCGCTTGGACTCGGACAGGCCCAGGAGTTGCGCGAGGCCATCACGTATTTCAAATCCGAGGGCAAAGCGGTCATTTGTCACATAAGCTCCCCGAACAACGTTGCCTATTTCGTTGCCTCGGCAGCCGACTCCATCCTGATCCCGCCGGTCTGTCAATTGCGATTGGTGGGGCTTCGCGCGGAGCTGACTTTCTGGGCGGGAACGCTCGACAAGCTCGGCGTTCAGATGGAAATCCTCCGTGTGGGAGAATACAAGACCGCAGCGGAGACCTACACCCGACGAGCCGCGACCGAGGAAAACCGAGAGCAGGTGAATCATCTGCTCGACGATTTGTACGATCAGTTTGTTTCCTCGATTGCTGATGGTCGCGGACTGTCCCGAGATTCTGTGAAGGCAATCATTGACAACGGTCCCTTTACGTCCGAAGAGGCGCTGGAGTTTGGTCTTGTCGACGGTCTCTGCTATCGGGATCGCGTTAATCGTGAGTTTGTTCGCACGATGCCTGAACTGACGTTTCGTAGCTACCAAACCGATACGCTCTTGAACGACAGTTGGAATACGGC
The DNA here is from genome assembly GCA_963664195.1 of uncultured candidate division Zixibacteria bacterium. GTDB lineage: Bacteria > Zixibacteria > MSB-5A5 > GN15 > FEB-12. Next base: position 557,464 of record OY760907.1, on the reverse strand, counting down.
CCCGACGTTGGCTGTTGTTGTGGCCGAGGGTGAGATTCGGGGCGGGCAGGGAAACGTCAGCCCGAACGCGTCCGGTGTTAACCCTGCGTCTATGGCGAGAGCTTTTGCGGTGGCCAAAGATGATCCGGGTATCAAGGGCATCGTGTTTCGTGTGAACTCGCCCGGAGGGGCAGCCATAGCTGGCGAGCAGGTGTACCACTCCGCCGCTACGGCCGCCGAGCGCAAACCCTTCGTTGTCTCGATGGGTAATGTGGCCGCTTCGGGGGGATACTATGTGGCGATGCCTGCCGAACGAATCTTCGTGGATCCGGCTTCGGTCACCGGGTCGATCGGCATCTACGGAGGCAAGGCGGATTTCAGTGGGCTTTTTGAGAAGATCGAGGTCGGCAAGGAGCTGTATACCAGAGGCAAGTACGCCGGCATGCTGACCAACACGCGTCCGTTTACCGACGAAGAGCGCGAGAAATATCACTCCCACTTGAAATCATTTTACGGTCACTTCGTTGATCTTGTGGCCGAGAACAGGAATCTGCCGGAGGATTCTGTGGATTGTCTGAGCCGGGGCAAGGTCTGGACCGGCCGTGAGGCCACGGTCAACGGTCTCGCCGATCAAACAGGCGGCATCAAGCAGGCGCTCGACTACCTTGCCGGTGAACTGGGATTCAAAGAGTACCGGGTCGAGATATTGCCGCGGAAACGACCCTGGTTTATAGCACCGAAGATTCCGTTCATCGGCTCGCTCGTTTCGATTCTGACAGGCGGGCATGAACCGTCGGAAGTGATTCCGGCTTCGCTGCCGGTCTCTGAGGAGGAATCAGTGTTTGCGCGAATGCCGTTCGACATTGACATTCGATAGCTTAGATGCGATCACAAAAGAAGCCCGCCTACCAGGCGGGCTTCTTTTGTTACGAGATTACTGTGAGACTACTATTCCGTGTAAGCGACGTATTCCTGTTTCCATCCGGTTCGCTGGAAGACGCGCACAACCGGTGACTCCGGAGGGAGATTGTTGGGGTCATCCAGATTGGTGTCATACTGCCAGTTACGGATCGGAGGAGAGTAGGCTGCGCCAGTCCAGGTGCCGTTGGCCTGGACAGAGTTCCACAGATTCACAGCCGAGCCGCTCCAGTTGAATGCTCTGCCGGACCAGTTCTCCAGAAAACGCGGAAGGTTCTCAAAACCGCCGTTGTATGAAGTGCTTGTTGTCTCAACATTACCAGTCAGATACGAGCAATTGACGGTGGTTGCAGAGGCCGGACGTTGGCTCTTGTCCCACGATCCTTTAGCATCATAGCCGCCGGCATCCCAGGCGTTGGACAAGAACGTGACGGCGTCCGCCATGACCGAGGCCGGCTTCTTGTTAATGGAGTTGAAGTCACCCAGGGTATAAAGCGGGTTTTCGCTGACAAAGGTCAGACCGTCGTCAAGTTCTGCTCCGTTGGTGAGTCGGATGGCCGGCCATTCCGTACCTGACGTGCTCTCATCGGAGAAATATGCCACGCCGTTTCTGGGGGCGTAACCGTGGTCGTACATGGCCTCGACATCAAGTTCGGTGAGATCGACGTTGTTGCCTTCACGTTTGTCATAGAACTTATTGACGGTGTACGACAGGACTCCGTCGGCCACCATTGCAGCCGTGACATCCTGCCAGGTACCGTCGGACATTTGGCGAGTGGCCACGCCGTCGACGATTTTCAAGGTTGCAAGATTCTCGTATGAATCAGGATTGCCGGCGGCAGGCTCAATGAGCGCGTGCGGGTCATCGGAATTCGTTAACGGCAGATTCAGCTCGCCCTGACCGTGAGCGGCATCCTGCACGCGACCGTCCCAGCGAGCCGCTGAGGAATCGTACCAGTCAGAATGAGTGGCATCCATCCAGTCACTGCCGTCCTTCATGGAGACATAGTTGCCGTCGGCATCCTTGATAAGGACATCGCCGTTGCTTACGCCTCCCGGCCCCTTGCGCCCGTGGATGATATTGCCGGAGGCCGTGACATAACTGTCCAACTTGAGCGTGTTACCTGCTTGAATATACAGGTTGCCGTTTGAGTGGACGCGTCCGATGAGCGTCATATCCGGTCCCGGTGCGATTTCCAGATCCTTGCCGTAGAAGACAGCGAACTGAAAAATCGGCACGAGAGCAGTCTCGAACGATTGGGACACTTGAACCGTGGCGCGGTCAATCGTACTCGTGGCGGTTGACGTCATCGTAAACGATTTCACCAGCGCGTGCAATCCTGCCAGAGCTCCGACCGAGAGCTGGCGCTGAGATGCGGCACCGTCATCGGTCGTGGAATAGACAACTTCGGCGAAATTCATACTGTCCGTGCCCGAAGGAAGAACCGTCGGCGGAGCACCGGTGCTGTCATATTCTTCATTGAGACTGGCAGCGGCCGCTTCCAGTCCTGATTCAGCGGCGTAGAATGCACGCATTTCCTGCATTTCGTTGCCGGCGACCGTTATCTCGTCGTCAGAAGTCGACAGGATGGCCACGCCGATCAACATGAACATGCCCATCATGATCAACGCGATCAGGGTCGCAAAGCCGCTCTCTGAGTTGAGTCTCTTGATTTTCACAATATACCTGCCTTTGAATTCCTATTGTAGTAGTCTTCTATCAGCCGCCTAGAGGCCAACATTCCTCAAACTGACGGAAGAACTGTAGGTGCGCGAGCGATAGTAGTCGTCTTCGTCGGTGGATAACTCGTAGTCCGGGTTATTCCCGCGACCCGAGACGGAAATCAACACCTCGCGAACGTCCTCAGCAAGTGCCGGTACATCGACGATGTTGCCGTTGGTCAGCCGATACCGGAACTGCAAGTCGGTAATGTTATCCGCGTATATCTGCGGACCGTGACGCAGAGTCTCCATCATAAGCGCCGGATGATCCGGGTCGGTCGTGTTGTCCACGTAGAACCTCACGCGGTTCATCGATAGGATAATCGCATTGGCGTCGTAGGCTCTGGACAGCGTCATGGTGTTGTGCTGGATATGATTCGATCCGGTCTGGACGTGCGTGATCTCAAAGAACTCCCCGCCGCCTGAGTCAGGATCAAAGATGTATACCCACTGGCCGTCTTCCAAACAGGAGACGTCTGCACCGCACTTCAATTCGGACGACGGCTGTGGCATCGGTGACGACAGGTAGTTGTCGCAGCCGTCGTGGCGGTAGGTGATGGTAATCGTATCAGGATCGGTATTTGCGAATTCCATGGCATCAAGTCCAGCCGGAAGCTGATGCCCGGCCATTCTGATCTGACGGGTCAATTCGTCGATTGAGGCCCGCGCATTTTGCTGGATTGCCGTAACGTCATCCTGCACGATGTAGTTGTTGTGCTGTGTCGTATACAGCTTCATGATAGACATGGTAATGATGCCGGTCAGAAAGAGGGCAATAAGCACCTCGATCAAACTCGTACCGGTCTGCTGAGTGAGTCTTGTATTCATTCTCTTCATGGCGGGCTCCTATACCGAATCCGAGCGTACGTACGCCGTGATTGAGTTTGATCTGGTTCGCGCCTGCATATCTTCCCAGTTGACGGTAACGTCGATCTGGCGAAGGTGATTTCCGGCATTGGAGACGGTCCAGGATCGGGACACGCCCGAGGCGGTGTCCGAGCCGCTGGTAAAATTCGAGGAGGCCCGGATCTCTTCGAGCTTCTGCTGGAGAAGCTGAGTCGCCAGGGTCGTCTTGTTTGACCAGTCGTTTCCGTCAAGGGCGATCATGGCCATATTCACCAGTAACATGAGCGAGAAACTCAGAATGATCATGGCCACCAATACTTCCAGGAGGGAAATCCCGTCCTGCTTCTTCAGTTTCTTCAACATTTGCAATCTCATACGCATATTCCTCGTTTTGCTTGTAGCGTTGTAAATCCTGTGCCGAGCCGGTCGGAAATGCCATCGCCATGGCTGCGACTGGATTAAGGTGTTGTTGCGTTAGCACTTAAGTGGCACTTAAAAACGCGATTTCAGCATTGCAGAGCGCGAAAAACGAAACTTTGAGAGAGTTCTGAGGATTGGTCCCATAGAGATATGGGAACCGCCCCATACTTCGGCAGGTTACGAATTCTATTCTATTCGATCTCTGACGGATTCGCAAAAAGGTTTGAAAATGGACCTTGAGACTGGTATAATCGAAAGAGAAACACAACCCCCATCGGGGCGGGGAGGATGGACCGACTATGAATGCATCTGAGGTTTTTGTAAAAGCTCTCGAACGTGAGGGTGTCCGTTATATTTTTGGTGTGCCCGGAGAGGAGAACATTGACTTCCTTGAGGCGGTCCGAAAATCAGACATAGAGTTTGTTCTTACCCGACATGAACAGGGTGCCGGTTTCATGGCCGATATCTACGGCCGACTGTCCGGACACCCCGGTGTCTGCCTGGCAACCATTGGTCCCGGTGCGACGAATCTTGTGACACCCGTTTCTGATGCGTACCTGGACCGTGCCCCGCTGGTTGCGATCACCGGTCAGGCGGATACGCTCAGGATGCACAAAGAATCGCACCAGTATATTGATATTGTGTCGATGTTCCGGCCGATTACCAAATGGAATACCTCGATCAACCATCCAGATATGGTCACCGAGGCAGTGCGCAAGGCCTTCAAAGTTGCCGAAGCCGAGAAACCGGGGGCAACGCACCTCGAATTCCCGGAGAACGTCGCCGATCAGGAATGCGAAAGTCCCGTATTCTTCGATGTCCGCAAAGTGCGTCGTCCCGCTCCCGATCACAAAGCCGTTGCGGCCGCCTTTGAAATGATCAGGAACGCCAAAAAACCGCTGTTGTTGGCGGGAAACGGGGCGATTCGCAAGAGCGCCACCAAACAGCTGCGCAGCTTCCTCGAAAAAACCGGCATCCCGGTGTGCAATACGTTCATGGGCAAAGGTGCCGCCGGTATCAAATACGAGCGGAATCTGTATACGATAGGCCTCCAGAGTCGAGATCACGTGACGTGCGCTTTCGACGAGTGTGACCTGGTGATAGCGTTGGGTTACGATATCGTGGAGTACTCTCCCCAATTCTGGAATCCTGAGCGTAACAAGAGAATTATCCATATCGACTTCCAGTCCGCCGAAGTTGACACCTGGTATAACCCGGAGCTTGAGGTTGTCGGGGACCTGGCTTCTTCGTTGTGGGAACTCAACGAACTCATCGATGAGGATTTCGATAGGAGTTGCGGCGACTTTGCCGCCAAGCACCGTGATCGGATACTTGGCGACATTCACGAACATGACGACAGCACCGAGTTTCCGTACAAGCCGCAGAAGATTCTACACGATGTCCGACACGTTCTGGGAGCGGATGACATCCTGATCTCCGACGTGGGTGCCCACAAGATGTGGATTGCGCGCATGTATCTCGTGTACGCGCCAAACACCTGCCTGATTTCCAACGGTTTTGCCGCCATGGGAATCGCGCTGCCGGGTGGAATCGGGGCAAAACTGCTTTACCCGGACCGCAAGATTCTTACCGTTTCCGGCGATGGCGGTTTCCTGATGAATGTGCAGGAACTCGAAACGGCCGTTAGACTTGGCACCAACACGGTGAATATGATCTGGTCCGACGGTACGTTTGGTCTGATCGAATGGAAGCAGAGGAACAAGTTCGGACACGCTTTTGGTACTCGTTTCGGCAACCCTGATTGGATACAGATGGTTGAGTCCTACGGTGCGGTCGGTATCCGCGTGAAGAAGGGTGATAATCTCCAGGAAGTGCTCACCGAGGCCTTCAAGATAGACAAGCCGGTAGTGATAGACTGTCCGGTTGATTACTCAGAAAACGTCAAGCTGACTAAACGTCTCGGCGCCCTGGTGTGCCCGATATAGCGGCAGTGGAGGATATGATGGCGAAGACTTACAAGATGTATCTTGGCGGCAAATGGATTGACCGCAAAGACAAAATCCGCGTAGAAAACCCGTACGACAAATCTCTGGTCGGGCGGGTGGCGATGGCCTCCAGGGCGGATTTTGTGAAAGCTATCGAGTTGGCCCACAGGTCGTTCGACCAGACGCGAAACCTTCCGTCGTACAAGCGGGAAGAGGTCTGTTTACAGATAGCGGAGGGGCTTGAGAAGAACACCGAAAAGTTTGCCCGGATGATGTCGCTCGAAGTTGGCAAGGCGCTCAAGGACGCCCGTGGTGAGGTTGCCCGTGCGGTGCAGGTGTTTAAGCTCTCTGCCGAGGAAGCCAAGCGGGTTGGCGGCGAAATCATGGATTTGGACTGGACTCCCGGGACCGAGCAGCGGATGGGATTGATCCGCCGTTTCCCGATCGGTGTCATCGCCGGGATTGCGCCGTTCAATTTTCCGCTCAATTTGGTGGCACATAAGATTGGTCCCGCGATTGCCAGCGGCAACCCGATTGTGTTGAAACCGGCGCCCAAGACACCGATTATCGCGTTGATGCTGGCCGAACTGATCGAGAAAACGGACTATCCGAAAGAAGCAATTTCGGTCCTTTTAGGCGAGAACGAAGCTGCCGAGCCGCTGTTGACCGATGACCGCGTGAAGCTCATCACGTTCACCGGATCGGACAAAGTCGGCTGGTGGATGAAGGAAAAGGCCGGCAAGAAACGCGTGGTGCTCGAACTCGGCGGCAACGCTGGAGTTGCCATAGCCGATGACGCCGATATCGAGTACGCAACAGACCGCTTGGTTTACGGTTCTTTCGGACAGGCGGGGCAGTCGTGCATTTCCGTGCAGCGGATTTTCGTACACGAAAGAGTGTATGGCCGGTTTATCAAGAAATTCGTTGCCAAGACGAAGAAGCTCAAAGTCGGCAATCCGATCAATCCGAAAACCGACATCGGTACCATGGTCAATCAGGTAGCAGTCGACAACACGGTGGCGTCCGTCGCTGAGGCTGTGGCCAACGGCGCCAGACTACTGACCGGCGGCAATAAGCGCGGTCTGGCGTACCAGCCGACAATCATCACGAACGTGAAACGGTCCATGGAGGTCTGTTCGAAGGAGGTTTTCGCTCCGGTTGTGACGGTCGAGAAGTACAAGACTTTCAAGCAGGCCGTGAACAAGATCAACGACTCGGATTTTGGCCTTCAGGCCGGCGTGTTTACGAATCGCATGAAGGATGTCTTTTATGCCTTCAATAATCTTGAAGTTGGCGGCGTGGTCGTAAACGACATTCCGACATTTCGTGCCGATCAGCAGCCTTACGGCGGCGTAAAGAACTCCGGCGTGGGCCGCGAGGGAGTGCGGTACGCGATGGAAGATATGACCGAGATCAAGATTCTCTCGATGAATTTGAAGTAGGTCTCGTCGGGGCGGGGCCTCTCACGGGCAGACGAGGGCGTCTGCCGCGCACGGAACATTCGTGGTTGCGGCGTTTCACGGGCACATTCTCATGTGTCGCGCACTGGGAATCGGTGCCACAATTAAGAGAAAGGGCGACTGCAAAGGTCGCCCTTTCTTCTCAGGCCCCTGCCGGGTGCAAGCCCCTGCCGGGTTTCACCCCCGACGAGTGTCAGCTCCCACCCCCTTCCGGCAAACCACCGGATTGCCGGTTCATCGTATTGTGAAAGAGATAACGGGTCATTTTTCTCTCGTCTGGATCAATCCCAGCTTAATCAACCTGCTTCTGATCGCTCCCGGGTTCCGCTGGTGCATGCGCGCGATATCGGTGATCTTTGCCCCCTTGCGATACTGCTCGATCAACTGCGCCTCCTCGTCGGTCTTCCACGGCATGAAAGCGCGCGGGAACTCCTCACGGACCTTGGAGACGTTGATCATTCGACCGTGGTTGGCTTTGATCTCGATAACATGATCGAGACTGATCTCGTTTTCGGATGTGATGTACTGCTGCATGAACTCCAGCGCCAGCTTCGCGCTCGCCATGATATCGCCGATTGTCAGCGCCGAGTGCTGTTGGAGTATCTGGTTGTAGGAAAGTCCCTGAGAGATCGACTCCAGGATGTCGGTCACTTTGACACCCGTCTCCCTGATAGCAATAGGTGACTGCATTGTGCTTCCTCCGTTCATTGTCGCCTGAGACCAGCATAAGACAAACGACTGACAGGGCGTGTCAGTGATAGTGTTGACGCACGGCAGATGTGATCGACAGTTTCACGGTTGCCGTTGGGAACTCGATGCTGTATCTTCGGTTAAATATGGTAATTGGACAAAAACAGACACTATTACTACCGAGGCGGTATGCTTTTTGGCGCACATGAGTCGATAGCGGGGGGAGTTTACAAGGCAATTGAACGGGGCAAACAGGCCACCTGTGACACCGTTCAGATATTCAACAAATCGAACAACCAGTGGCGTGCGGCCAAGCTCAAGCCAGCCGATGTTGACAAGTATTTTCAGTTGCAGGAAGAACTGGGCGTTTCGGTTGCCTGTTCGCACTCAAGCTATCTGATCAACATAGCGTCGCCGGACAAAGCCCTCAACGAGAAGTCTTATCTTTCTCTCAGAGAAGAAATGGAACGCTGCAATATTCTGAAAGTCCCGAAACTAGTGCTGCACCCGGGTTCCCATGTCGGCTCCGGCGACGAGGCCGGACTTGACGCGGTTGCGGAAAACATCAATCGGCTTCTGGACAATCTCAACGAAAACACCTGTATACTGACTCTCGAGGCCACTGCCGGTCAGGGCACCAACCTTGGCAGCACGTTCGAGCAACTCGCCTACCTGATCGACAAGACCGAAGACAAGGACCACATCGGTGTCTGCCTCGACAGCTGTCATATCTTTGCCGCCGGGTATCCGTTGACGGAACCGGAGGATTATATGGCGACCATGAAGAAGTTCGATGACGTGATCGGTCTGGACCGGCTGGGCGTTTTTCACATCAATGACAGCAAGCAGCCGTTTGGCTCAAAGAAGGACCGTCACGAGCAACTCGGCCAGGGGCATCTGGGGCTGGGCGCGTTTGCGAATATCGTCAATGATAAACGATTGGAGCACGTGCCGTTGATACTCGAGACAGCTAAGGGGGATGATCTCGCAGAGGATATTGAGAATCTGAAGGTACTTCGGGGCCTGATGCAGTAGGGAGCATTTCCTCATTTCATCAATCGGGTGCCACCCTCAAGCGTCTTTTGGTACGTGGATTATGAGACTCGCTTCCAGAGCTTGAGGGTGTTTTGATCCCACCCGACGCTTCGCCATAAATGACTTCGCTCTGGGCGGGGTACCGAACTTCTTCGTAGCGCAGGTCTGTCTTCAGACCTGCGATTGCCCGCGCAGCGGTTCTTCCAGAGAGACAAGGGCGTCTACCGCCCCACAGTACCACGGGGTTTCACTTCGTCGGTTACTGTTGCAATTTAATTGCGAATTCGGTACAATGGAGGGAGGGGGAGATGTAAGCCGGACCGTCAGTTGGATTGACCGATGGGATACGACGACACCTACGCGAAAACAAGAGACTACTTCGGCGCCGAACCGGAGAAAATCGTACGGGATCACTGTCATCTTCTGGACAAGTCCCGGCCGGTGTTGGATATTGGTGCCGGACAGGGTAGACACAGCCTGTTTCTCGCCAGACAAGGGCTTTCGGTCGATGCTGTTGACTCGTCTTCGGTCGCTCTGCATGAGATATCCGAGGCCGCCAGCCGCGAGAACCTTCCGATTCACACGTATCATTCTGATTTTGAATCATTCGAGCCAGGTGCCGACCGACGGGGCGGTCTTATGCATGTCAATGATACGCTGTCGGGAATATCCTACTCGGGCGTTCTGCTCATGGGCCTGATGCAGGTGCTGTCTCGCAATTCGCTGATGCGACTTGTGAAGAAGGTTGATCGATGGACAGCCAGAGGCAGTCTTGTTTTTGTGTCCGCCTTCTCGGATATTGATCCGTTTTGTGTTTCCACCCTGTGGGATCGTCAATTCAGCCACGAGGCCGCTCAATCCGGGGATTGGCGGGTAGTGGGACAGAACGAATTCTGCGATGGTCGCGGCCACTTCATGACTTATCTCGAAAAGGACGAAATCCTGGAGCTGTTTCCAGACTACGAAACAATCCACCATTGGGAAGGGATGGGGCCGCTTCACCGCCACGGCGACGGCGAGGAGCATTGCCACGGTCTCATCCATGCCGTATTTCAGAAGTGACGAGGTTCTAGATGGTATCCTGCAAGAACATGATAGTGCAATGCATGGACTTCCGCATCCAGCCGGCAATCGGGAAATGGCTGACTGAAAAGGGTTACGCCGGTGACACTGATTGTGTCTCGTTCGCCGGTTCCTGCGAGGAAAAAGAGCTGGTCATGCGCATGGTCGATCTGTCCTGCCGGATCCATGGCACTGAGCACATTATCCTGACCATGCACGAAGACTGCGGCGCCTACGGCGGTTCGGCGGCGTTTGAATCGTCGGAGCTCGAGCGCGACACGCTGGTGGCGGACATGATGCGAGTCCGTAGCGCGATCAGAGAGAAGCACCCGAAAGTATCTGTCACTACCCATTGGATCATTCGCCACGATAACACCTGGAAACTGGTCGAGGTGCAACCGGAGGAATAACCTCTGACAGACTCGGTCGAACAACTCGAAATTCCGTTTCTGCCAGATCGGGAATGGGATGCTATCATTGTCGGTGCGGGACCGGCCGGGGCCTCCTGTGCTCTTTCGCTCGCCCGACAGGACCGTCGTGTCCTGTTGATTGACCGTGAGGAATTCCCCCGCGACAAAGTTTGTGGCGACGCTCTCATTCATGACGCACAGGCCGCCCTGAAACAGATCAACTTGCATGACAAGGTTCGTAGTGTGGCACACACTCTGGATGCTCTGCGAGTGTTCAGCCCTTCGCGGGTCGATTTCTCAATACCCGGAACGATTCTATCGTTGAAACGCCGCACGTTGGACGCTCTCGTAGCCCGGGAAGCCGTTGATGCCGGCGTGACCTTCGCGAGAGCAACCGCGACAGATATTGCGGGAGGTGACGGTCGAGTTGTAGTTAGCGTGAAGGGACTGGCCGAGTCGTTGCGATCCGGATACTGCGTGCTGGCAACCGGGACTTCTGTAGGCATGGCCCGTCGTCTTGGGATGGTAGAGTCCGCGACTCCAAGTGCGATGGCGATCCGGTGCTATGTCAGGTCACCGCTCCGTATGAACAATCTAGTCGTTTCGTACGACCGAGTTCTGACGCCGGGGTTTGCCTGGATTGTCCCCCTCGGCGATGGTCTGTACAACATAGGCTGCGGCGTTACCCTTGACGGGGACCACGATGCAGCTAAATCTCTGAAACCGAAGCTCACGTCCTTTATGCAGGATTTTCCGCTCGTCCGCGAGATAATGGCCGGCGGGGAACAGGTCACACCGTTCAAAGGGGCCGCCATTCGTACGGGATTGACTGATTGCCGGACGCCGGTACACGGACGCGTGGTAGGAGTGGGGGAGGTCATAGGTACCACCTTCCCGTTTACATCCGAGGGAGTCGGCAAGGCCATCCACACCGGACAGATCGCGGCTGATTTGATCGACAGTGCCCTTGAGCAGGACAACCCCGCGTTGCTGGCTGGATTCCGGCAACGTCTAGACAAAGAGGTCCGCCCCGCGTACGAAGGATACCGGGTGGCGCAGAGTTGGTTGTCGCGTCCCCGGTTAAATGACTTCATGGCGCGTCGAATCCGTCGCAGCAGGTATTTGCAGGAGCGAGTCGAAAAGCTGCTGGCCGGAACCGGCGATCCGCGTGCGGTGTACGGCCCTCTGAGCATCGCCCGATCGCTCCTCGGGTCATAGCTTCCCATTAACCCCTTGCCAACCGCGTAGATTTCGCCTACCATTATCCCCTATGAAACTAGGCATAATAGGCAAACCGCAATCGGGCAAGACTACTGTCTTCAACGCCGCTTCCGGCCAGCAGGAAACGGTGGGAGATTTCAGTCAGACAGTGCATCGCGCGCTGATCAAAGTTCCCGATGAGAGACTCGACGTGCTGGCGGAACTGGTCAATCCGAAGAAGATAACCTGCGCCCAGGTCGAATTCCTGGATATGCCGGGACTCTCCGGCAAAGCGGGTGGCTCAGCGTCGTTTGAGGTCAGCGACGACCTTCGACAAACCGAGGCGTTTATGACCGTCATCAACGCCTTCGCCCCGGACGCAAACCCGGCAAGCGAGATACAGAGCTTGATCGAGGAGATGATCCTGCTTGATCAAGTGTTGATCGAGAAGAACATCGACAAGCGCTCCCGACGGGCGAAGCTAACCGGCGACAAGACGGGTCAGCAGGAGATCGATGTGCTCAAGCGTTGTCTCGAAACGCTTTCGGCTGAGAAACCGCTGATTGATATGACGTTCACTGACGATGAGTTGAAAGCTATTCGCGGCTACCAGTTCCTGTCACAGAAACCTATCCTGATCGTGCTGAACATATCCGAGGACGATCTCGCCGACGCCGACGATATCTATCAGAAACACGCAGACCTGATCGATCCCGGCAAACGGGAACTTGCGGTTGTGTGCGGCAAAATAGAGATGGAACTGGTCGGTCTCGACGACGAGGAACGTCGCGAATTCATGGCCGATCTCGGGATCAGCACTCCTGCCACCGATCAGGTGATCCAGAAGTCTTACGCGCTTCTCGGGTTGATTTCTTTCCTGACTGCCGGTGAGCCGGAGGTCCGTGCCTGGACAATTCAGCGAGGCACTCCGGCGGTACGTGCGGCGGGCGTTATTCACTCCGATATCGAACGGGGTTTCATCCGGGCAGAGGTGACGGCATACAACGACTATGTTGAGCTGAAAACTCCGGCTGCAATCAAGGCGGCCGGAAAGCAGCGTCTGGAGGGCAAGGAATACGTGGTTGCCGACGGCGATGTTATCCTGTTCCGATTCAACGTTTAACATCCCGCGGGCCGTGCCACGACGGTGCTGACAGGAACAATGTGGGCGATGGAATGTTGGAGTAGGCACTGCGGTTTGCGGCCGGTGACCGGGCTGTGAAGCTGTCGATTCGCTGTTTAAATCTTGAACAGCGTTGTCGATAGTGTATAATGGATGATGCACCCTTTGACCTGAGGTTACTTTGGCGAATATAGTGGAAGAGATGAGTTCTGAAAAGGCTACCGGCAGTCAGATTCTGCCCATATTGCCCTTGAAAGGTACGGTTGTTTACCCGTTTCTGGTTGTTCCTCTGATGATTCAGGAACCGGAGCAAACGAGACTTGTCGATGAGGCCCTGATGCGCGGCTCTCGTGTGGGGCTGTTCCTCCAGCTCGATCCCGATCAGGAAAACCCCGGACCGGGTGATCTTCACAAGGTCGGGACTGCGGGCAATATATTGAAAATGCTCCGTTTCCCGGACGGTACCGTGCGGTTCCTCATTCAGGGACTGAGCCGTATCAAGATCAAGCGCTATACGGACAAAACTCCGCATCTCATGGCCGAGATTGAGGAATTGCAGGAGACAAACCAGGATTCTCTCCGTATGCAGGCTCTCCAGCGCAATCTGGTCGATCAACTTAAGAAGTTGGTCGAGCTGGCACCGTACCTGAACGAAGAGTTTCACATCTCAGCCATCAATCAAGAGACACCCTCGAAACTGACCGATTTTGTCGCCTCCAATTTGAATATGTCGACCGAGCAGCGCCAGGCTATTCTGGAGGAACTCGACGTTTCAAATCGCGCGCGCACGCTCTATCAGGCTGTGAGCAAGGAGATCGAGGTGCTGGAGCTTTCGCAGAAGATTCAGGCACAGGCAGCCAGCGAGCTTGGCAAGTCACAGCGCCATTTCATCCTTCGAGAACAACTCAAAGCGATCAAAAGAGAACTGGGCGAGTCTGACGACACCGGCGATGTCGAGGAATTCCAGAAGAAAATCGAGGCCGCAGGTATGTCGGAGATTGCGGAAAAGGCTGCCCTCAAGGAGCTTGATCGGCTGTCGCATATGGCCCCGTCATCGGCTGAGTACACCGTGTCACGAACCTATCTCGATTGGCTTACCGCGCTGCCGTGGAGCGTATCGACCGAGGACAAACTTGATCTCAAAAAGGCCAAGACGGTTCTCGACGAGGACCATTACGATCTCGATAAAGTCAAAGACCGTATCCTCGAATACCTGGCAGTTCGCAAGCTCAAATCAGATATCAAGGGACCGATCCTTTGTTTTGTCGGCCCTCCGGGTGTGGGCAAGACCTCCCTTGGTAAGTCGATTGCCCGTGCGATGGGACGTGAGTTTGCCCGTGTTTCTCTCGGCGGTATGCGCGACGAGGCAGAAATTCGCGGTCATCGACGAACCTACATCGGCTCCATCCCCGGACGTATCATCCAGAACCTGAAACGGTGCGGCTCCAACAACCCGATTATCATGCTCGACGAAATAGATAAGCTCGGCTCGGATTTCCGCGGCGACCCGGCCTCGGCGCTGCTTGAAGTGCTCGATCCGGAGCAGAACGATACGTTCACCGATCACTATCTCGACGTTCCGTTCGATCTGTCGAAGGTCATGTTCATCACCACCGCCAATTGGGCTGAACCGATTCCACACGTGCTTCGTGATCGCATGGAAACGATCCGCATTCCCGGCTACACGGATATTGAAAAAGTTCAGATAGCAAAACGACATCTGATCCCGAAGCAGCTCGACAATCACGGTCTGACAAAAAGCAATCTCGTTTTTGTCGAGAGCGGCATCAAGGCGCTGATCGACGGTTACACGCGCGAGGCTGGTCTTCGCAATCTGGAGCGTGAAATCGCATCCGTTTGTCGCAAGGTTGCCCGCAAGGTAGCCTCCGGAAACAAGCAGAAATCCTCCATCGATGCCGAGACTGTCACCAAACTGCTTGGTCCTGCGAAATTTACTCGCGAGGTTCTGGCACGGCAGGGGAGAGTGGGGGTTGTCCCGGGGCTGGCCTACACGTCGGTGGGCGGCGAGGTTTTGTTTGTCGAGGCTACCCGCATGATCGGCAAGACCGGCCTGACACTCACCGGGCAGCTTGGCGACGTCATGAAAGAGTCAGCCCATGCGGCGATGTCCTTTATTCGTTCCAACGCAGACGACTTCAACCTGGAACCGGAGCTTTTCGAGAAAGGGCATATTCACATTCATGTTCCGGCAGGCGCCACTCCGAAAGACGGTCCCTCGGCCGGTATCACCATGGCTGTTGCCCTGGCCTCTGTGTTGACCAAGCGTCCGGTGAAACCGTGTCTGGCTATGACCGGCGAAGTTACGCTGCGCGGCGAATTGCTTCCTATCGGTGGTCTGAAGGAGAAACTCCTCGCGGCGGCTCGTGCCGGTGTGAAGACGGTGATCGTGCCGGAAGAGAATAGAAAAGATACGTTCGATATTCCGCCAGAAATCAAACGAAAACTGAAGTTCAAGTTCTTCTCCGACGTGATGGCCGCGGTCAAGTTCGCACTCGACAAACCGGCGACGGGTGCGGCAAAAAAGACGGCGAAGGTAAAGCCGAAAACGAAAAAGACCACAGACTGACCTGAGTAATATGCCCTTGAAACTGGTAACATCGGCCGTGATGCGCGAGATCGACCGCGAGGCGATTGACAAGCGGGGGATACCCTCCGAACAACTCATGGAAACTGCCGGCGAAGGAATCGCAGCGCGCATTCTCAGCGATCAGTTTGCCGATGATTTCCCGGGTGATGTAGCCGTTTTCTGCGGCAACGGCAACAACGGCGGCGATGGATTCGTCATTGCAAGGCATCTTCATGGTGCAGGTATGGATGTCACGGTTTACTTCGTCGGGCCGCTCGAAAAACTGTCACCCGATGCCAGGTTGAATTTCGATCGTGCGGCCGGCATGGGACTGGGTATCAACCGTATCGAGAGTATAGCGGACCTGCCGACCGATCTCGACAGCGATGTCATCGTCGACGCTATTTTCGGTACCGGGTTTTCTGGAGCGCCGCGAGGAATTACCTCGGAGATTATCGAGTACATCAATTTGCAGGCCGCCATTGTTATCGGTGTCGATCTGCCGTCGGGCGTCAACGCCGACGACGGTTCTTGCGAGGGGGCTGTTGTCCAGGCAGACTACACGTATCCTCTGGCGTTGCCCAAGTACGGCCTGATGCTGTCTCCCGGGCGGGAACTTGCCGGCGATGTCGAGGTTGTGCCAATTGGCATTCCCGACGATATCGTGGCATCGTTTGACATCACCACCGAATTGCCGTCCTTGTTGGACGTCAGCGAGCTGTTGCCGGAACGAAAACCCGACGGTCACAAGGGCGACTTTGGTCGTGTGCTGCTTGTCGCAGGATCGACAGGTCTGACCGGCGCAGCGGCACTGGCCGGTGAGAGTGCGCTTCGTACCGGATGCGGACTTGCCACTCTCGCCTGCCCGCAGGCTACGCAGCCGGTGCTGGCCAGCATACTCACCGAAGTCATGACACGCTCCCTGCCGGATGTCGGCAAAAAGGGCGCACTTGCACTTCGCTCTCTCGGCGAAATCCGAGAGCTACTGAAGAGTGCGGACTCACTCGTGCTCGGCCCCGGTTTGGGACGACATCGTGAAACAATGGAATTGGTCCGACGACTGGTGTCCAAGCTCGAAGTTCCGACAATCATTGATGCGGACGGTCTGAACGCCCTGGCCGGCCACACTGATATTCTCAAAACCTGTGCCGCGCCGGTCGTATTGACGCCACACCCGGGCGAATTCAAACGGCTGACCGGCGAGGATCAACCGACTGATATTCAACTGCTCGCGCAGTACGTTCGGAGTTTTGCAGCCGAGCACAACGTGGTGCTTGTTCTCAAAGGCTCTCCAACGCTGATCGCTGGACCGGATAGCAATTGCTATCTCAACCCGACCGGAAATCACGGCATGGCAACCGGCGGTTCCGGCGATGTTCTTTCAGGTATCATCGGGTCGTTACTGGCCCAGGGGGCGGACGCTCTCGATGCGGCTGTGTGTGGTGTGTTCATCCACGGTATGGCGGGCGATTTCGCTGCCGAAGCCTTAACGCCGCGTGTGATGATCGCCGGTGATATCATCGACCACCTTCCTCGAGTTTTCGAACTCCTCGACTGAGCATCTTATGCCCCACAGCCTTTCTGGCAGGGATGGAGGGGCTGTCCCAAAAGCCATAAGTCCATGATGTCTTGTCATGGGGTGCTTATGAGTATCAACATGACCAATGCCGCAACGCAGGCGTCGCAACCACTTACGAACATGATAGGTCAGCCCCGTCTTCGGGACTGACATCTAATTGTCGAAACCGCACCTATGAAAGGGCCTTTGTCAAGTTGTATGTGTCGTCAGACGACCCCGTCTGACGATTTCAAATGCGACCACCAACCTTCAGTCTGGATCCTCCTTCCCGAAAAATAGTTGACCGCGAGACCGCCGCGACACTAGACTGCACATGGTAAAGGATGTCCAGAATGATCGAGAATACGGAAAGCGGAGAGGCTGCCATGAACAGGAATACGATGTTTCGATACATGATCATTTGTGTGATGGCGACGGCTTCGCTCTTCACAGCATCCTGCGACGACGACAATGCCATGGCCAACGATCCCACAGAATCAAGCCCGCTTCCGGCTCCCGTCGGCAATCTGATCCCTGAAACCGACGCGCCGTTGCATCCGACGCTCGTGTGGAAGACCGCCGGTGAAGACGGTGATACTGTTGTGTACGATGTCTATCTGGGCATGACCACTTCTCCGACGATCGTGGCCACCGGTCTCACCGATACTACTTTTGATCCGGGACCGCTGCAACCCGGTACCGCCTACTACTGGGCTGTGAGAGCAAACGTCAACGGTGAGCCGACCGCACAGTCCGCCGTGTGGAGGTTCGTCACCCGTACCGGCATCACGTATCCCGTGGCGGTTGGCAATCGCTGGGAGTACCGTTGTGAACTCACGGTTCAGGAGCCGCGCATCGGATATTATATGATTGACGTTGAGGAAATTGACTACTCCTGGGCCGATCAACCGGCCTACGTGTTCCACGAACGGTACGCCGATTTGGATCGCGCCATTTTTGACTCCTGCAGGACCTACTACTATCAAGCCGACACGGGTATGTACGTTCTTGGCTATGACAGCGTTGGCAGCGTCATGCCGGCCTCGGAAAACAGTTCGCAGCAGTATCGTTTCAACGGTGCCACTTACGAGACCGTCGAGGACCTGCTCAGCGGTGTTCATCTGTCTGATAAGGCAACCATCGCACGCCCCGCTGATGTAGTCGTCGAGGAACCGCCGTTGCTCGGGTTGCAGTACCCGATTGAGGTAGACTCAGCCTGGATCTATCGGGATTCGCTGCCGTACCGCATTGAAAAGGAAGTCGTCGCCTACGAGACTATCAGCGCTCCGGCCGGGCTGTTTGGCTGTTTTGTGGTAGAGTGGCACTATGATACGGGCAACGATGGTACGTTTGACAATGACATCCAGCGTACGGATTACATCTCAGAAGAGGGGCTGGTGCAGCGGTCTGTGGTGATGCTCGATGTTGAGATCATCGTTCTCGGACAGGTAATCGATATCGTTGATATCTACGCCGATTACGAACTGGTGGCACTCGAACTGAGGTAACGCCAGTCTACCAGGCTTCTCTCTTCTCTAAGCCGGCAATCGCCTGCATGCCTATCGCGATTCCGTACGTTGTTACATCGTCGCCGATGCCGAGAGTCGGTCCCACCGACAAAATGTTGCCCTTGAATTTGAAACCCAGTGCGGCATCGAAAGCAAAAGCCCCGGTACCGTCGGGCCCCGTCTCCAATGGGAACATGCGATTATATCCGCCGGACAGAAGAAGCAGGGTGCCGGATCTGGCCGCGGCCTTATAGGTCAGCGAGGCGCCAAGTTGCGCATACTTATAAGAGTCCCCGGACGGGATAATTCCGTCGTCGAGCAGAGACAATGACTGATTCAGAGTTACTATCAGATTCGCTCCACCCGGGTTCACATATCGCACTACGTTTTCCTGGAGGAAGAATGATGTAGTCCAGAAAGTACTGGTAACCGTGTAGGTCCCTTCGTAATCGAAGGTGCGTCCCCGCGTCTCCGTGACCTTGGAGGAGATGGCGCTGATACCAAAATCGACACGTCCCCTCGACGAGAACCCCAGCAGCAATCCGCCGCTGTTTGCATTCTCGGCGTGCGCGAACGCTCCGTTTATGAACAACCCACTCTGTCCTTCCTCGAGCAGGACGCCCTGGGCACTGGCAGAGCCGACTGTCAGCAAGACACCAAAGAGGATTGAGAGTACCGTGAGTGACGTTGTTCTCGATTTCATTGGATCATCTCCTCCGCTCAAGGGGTATCCGTCAGTACGTTTCTTCGTGTTCTCGATTGCCGACATACTGGATGCCGAACATAATGCCGCGAGTCGTGTGTTCACTGTCGATTCGTGTCGTCGGTCCTATCGAGATCGTTGCCACACCCAGGTTCGCCGCTACCCCTGTCGTTAGTTCCAGCGTGTTTTCTGTGGTTCCGTGTTCTCCCAGCGGAGTGCGGTGTGCATACTCGCCGTTGAGCAGGAGCATGAGTTTGGCCGTCGGTTTCAGGCGGAGAGTGGTCGACAGGCCGACACCCGCAAAAGCGAACCCGTCGTCATGGTAAACATCCTCCCCCTGGTACCCCGCGGACTCGTACAGACCGAGTACCAGACCGGTGCCCGCCGAATCCGAAGACCGGTACAGGTACTGTCGGGAAAAAAGATAGCTTGTCTCCCAGTCAACCTCCGCGAGTTGATAAGTGCCTTCGATCGGTCCCGGAATCGGGAACTTGTATTGGGAGGCGACTACGCCGATTCCCAAGTCAAACCGTGGGCCAAGCGCGAATCCGAATCGGAAATCGTTGAAATCGAACTCATCCTCGCCGCCGGAGGACGCGCGAAAATACCCGCCCCGTTCCTGACCGTTGAGTAGAATCGATTGCGCAGTGAGAGAGGAGGCTAACAGCATGACTGCGAGTAGCAGAAGAATCAAACGCACCAACATCACACCTCCGGGTAAGCCCTCCGAAGTAGAATAGCCTGAACGGGGTTTGCTGTCAACGAATACTGTGTCATTGCATCCTCAAGGTCGGGCGCTTGCTTTTCTTTTTGACCTTGTCGTTGATTGAAGTTAGACTCAGTGATATACCGAAACTCGACTCCTAGCCGAGATAGGCTCCCGGCGTGACGGTGAATACAACGTGGTCTCCATAAAAAGCGAGACCGCCTTCTATCGTGCCCAACCCTGAGGTGTATCCGTTTCTGCCGATGGGAGCGGCCACTCCGCCGGATGCGCCAACGAGTAAGCCGACTGTCTTCCCTGGCCGAAACTTCAGCAGGCCGCCAAGCGCCAGACATGCATAACTCTGCGAACCGCTCCAATTGACAAAGGGAGAATCACCGGTTGTTACGAAGCTCTGCGTGAGTTCAATACACATCGAGTGCCCCCCTTCCAGCTTCTTCTCGAAAAAGTATTCCTGAAGGTTAAGTCCGATTCCCACAGCGCCTTCAACGGCGCCGGCTATTTCGACACTGAAGTCGACCCGGTAGGGGGCGGCATATCCGAGCATGAACCCCCCGGCGTTGTTTTCTTGACCGGATACAAAACTGACACCGGCCAATATTCCTTCCTGCCCCTTTTCGAGAAGGATCCCCTGAGCTGACAGTGAAGACGAAAAGATCAGAAGCGAGAGAACGATGAAAGTAACGATTCGTGTAAGCACAATACTTCCCGTTGTTAGCCCCGTCTGATACAGAGTACGGTATGGGGAGGAGAATGTCAACGGGATCGATAGAATTGGTGCGCGGATATCACATTTCGGGCCGACAGGCGGCGCACATCGTGGTAGGGGACAAAAAGGCAGGGGTGGAACCCTGCCTTTCACAACTAATCTTTCGTCGTAGTGCTGCGCCCGCAACAGTCGAGCGATTCGGAACTATAGGGTCTACCCGTTGGCCCCGTGGCACTTTTTGTATTTCTTGCCGCTGCCGCACGGGCACGGATCGTTGCGACCGACTTTCGGCATTGTCCGACGCACCGTCTGTGCCTTCTTGCCGGACTGCGAGGCTTCAGCCATCGGGTTCTGCTGCGCACCCTGCATTCCTGCCGGCGCCTGCGCACCTGAGGCATACCCCAAATTCGTTGACTCCGCGTGTGAGGCCGTCATAGCCGCCTGTCGCTGCGATGGTCTATCCTCGTCGGGGATATTCACTTGCAGTTTGTAAACGAGATTGACGATTGTTTTGTCGATCTCTTCGACCGCCTTCTGGAAAATCGCAAACGCCTCTTTCTTGTAAATGTCAATCGGCTTGCCCATCTGACCGTGGTAGGCGCGCAGCGAAATTCCCGCCCGGAGTTCGTCGATCTCGGCCAAATGATCCCGCCAGTAACGGTCAATGGTCGACAGCACGGCGTATCGCTCCAGCTGCCGCATGATGTTCTCGCCGTAAGCTGTTTCCTTCTGCGTGTAAAAAGCCATCACAGCCTTGTGAACACGCTCTTTCAAGCTCTCACGAGTGAGTGCGGGAATCTCTTCTTCTTTGAGCTTCATATCAAACAGGTACGTTTTTACGACGTCCTGCGTGAAGCCCTTCATGTTCCAGTCCTCCGGATAAGACTTCTCGGGGCAATGAGCGTCGATGAACCCATCGAGGACTTCTTCGATCAGCTCGACCACTTCGTCCTTAATGGACTCCCGTTCCAGCGCTGACAGACGGCGCTCGTAAATCCATTTGCGCTGGACGTTCATGACGTCGTCATATTCCAGCGTATGTTTTCGAATGGCGAAGTTCTGCGTCTCGACCTTCTTCTGCGCCCGCTCGATAGCTTTGGTGACCATGGGATGCGTGATTACCTCACCCTCCGGCACCCCGAGCTTGTCCATGATATTGGCGAACCGGTCGCCAGCAAACAGGCGGACGAGATCATCCTCAGCCGAAAGGAAAAACATCGAGGATCCCGGGTCGCCCTGACGGCCGGCACGACCGCGCAGCTGCCGGTCGATACGGCGTGAGTCATGCCGCTCGGTGCCGACAATATGCAGGCCGCCGGACTCACGAACCCCCTCGCCAAGCTTGATATCGGTTCCACGACCGGCCATGTTGGTTGCGATTGTCACCGCTCCGGGACGCCCCGCACCGGCCACAATCTCCGCCTCAGACTGGTGCTGTTTGGCGTTCAGGACGTTATGCGGGATGCCCTTTCGTTTGAGCATGCGAGCGAGAGTCTCAGAAACTTCGACCGAAATAGTACCGACCAGAACCGGGCGCCCCTCAGCGTTCTTATTGGCCACTTCGTTCACGATAGCGTTGTATTTTTCACGACGCGTGCGGAATATCTGGTCTTCCATGTCGTCGCGAACCACAGGTACGTTGGTCGGAATGACGGTGACATCGAGACCATAGATGTCAAAAAATTCGCCCGCTTCGGTCTCGGCCGTACCGGTCATGCCGGCCAGCTTATCGTACATGCGGAAATAGTTCTGGAGCGTGATTGTCGCGAGCGTTTGAGACTCGGCTTCGATTGTCACGCCCTCCTTCGCCTCAATCGACTGATGAAGACCGTCGGAGTAACGCCGCCCCGGCAGCACACGCCCGGTGAACTCATCGACAATCATCACTTTGCCATCTTCAAGCACGTATTCCACATCCTTTTCATAAAGCGTATAGGCGCGCAAGAGTTGGTTGATAGCGTGGACTTTCTCGGACCGTTCGGCGTGGACTTTGTAGATTTCTTCGGTCTTTTTTTGCCGTTCCTCTGTTGACAGCGACTGGTCACCTTCCAACTCGGAAAGCATCGTTGACATATCCGGGATTTCAAACAAATCCTGCTCTGATTTCGGAAGCTGCGCAGTACCAAGGTCGGTCAGGGCGATTGAGTGCTCGCGTTCATCGACAAAGAAATAGAGCTCATCGTCGATCTCGTGCAGCTTTTTGTCGCGCATGTAGGCCGACTCAACCTCGGTCATCAGGCGCTTCATGCCCTCCTCGTTGAGGATCTTCATCAGGCGCTTGTTTTTGGGCGCTCCGTGATTGACTTGCAGGAGCAGCTTGCCCATCTCATACTCGTCTTCGGCCTGCCCTTCTTTCATGAACTTTTCTACTTTGCTGAGCATCTCGCCGAGCAACGCAGCCTGTTTGCGGACGACCGTCTCAACCGTAGGGCGCATCTCACGGTACCGATCATGCACGGAGTGTTCCACATGGCCGGAGATAATCAGCGGCGTACGGGCCTCGTCGATCAGGATGGAGTCGACCTCATCGATGATCGCGTAATGGTAGTTGCGATGGACGCGGTCTTCGGCTTTCTGCGCCATGTTGTCGCGAAGGTAATCAAAGCCAAACTCATTGGCGGTGCCAAACGTGATATCGCACTCGTACTGCACTCGACGTTCTGCGTTGGTCATCTGATTCTGGATGACACCTACGGTCAGGCCGAGGTATTTATATATCTGGCCCATCCACTCGGAGTCGCGAAGGGCGAGGTAGTCGTTGACCGTGACGATATGCACCCCTTTGCCGGTCAGGGCATTGAGGTAGGTAGGTAGGGTCGCTACAAGCGTTTTACCCTCACCAGTGGCCATTTCCGCGATTTTGCCGTCATGGAGCACTTTGCCGCCCATGAGCTGGCAGTCGAAATGGACCATGTTCCACTCGGTATCAATCCCCGCTACCGGCCAGGATTGGCCGACCTGCCGTCGGCAGGCTTCTTTGACGACTGCAAAGGCCTCGGCCATCAGGTCATCGACCGTCTCACCGTCGGCGAGGCGTTTGCGGAACTCGTCGGTTTTGCCGATCAGCTCTTCTTCGCTAAGTTGCTGAAACTGCTCGAAATAGCCGTTTATCTCGTCCACGGCGGGCTGCATTTTCTTGGCATCCCGGTCGTGTTTGGTGCCGAATATCTTCGTTATAAAGCTCATGATTCTCTTGTGGCTAGACGTTTCTGTATCAACCGTTATACATACCATATCGGGGAATAAAAAACAATTACAACCTAGGGGGGAAATTTGCAGAACTCTCGGGTGGCCCCCTCAAACTCGTTTGGAGGGGAGCGCAGTCCGAGTAGGTCGAAACTCCTGTAGTTTCGACATCACCTTCGTTGCAGATCATCCGCGTGGCCCCTCCAAACTTGTAAGGAGGGTGGCGTGTGTCTGGATGTCAAATCCTGAGGATTCGCCCTTTCCGGCAGGTCTGAAGACATATCTGCGCTACGAAGAGATCATTTCCCATCAATGCCTTCTCCCCACATTCTTACCTTGAATCCCAGCCGCTGACGGTATACATTGTCCCGCATGATCGACACTCAGGAAAAAGGTATTGTCGTAGCCGTGAGGGGGAGACTCTTCGAAGTCCGTGCCGGGGACCAATCCCGTCTCAAGTGTGAAGTTCGCGGCAAAGTGAAGTCGGCCGTCAAAGATGTGACTCCCGTCGAAGTCCGTGCCGGGGAAGCCGTGGGGGATGACGTCCTTTTCTCGCGGAGTCAGGGGAAACGAGGTGCTATCGAGAAAGTCCTCGAACGTCGAACCGCTTTTTTCCGTCCGACTATCGGTCAGGAGACAATCAAACAGGTTATTGCTACCAATCTCGACCGTCTGGCAGTTGTCGCCTCCATTCGCTCACCGGAGCTTAAGACCGGTCTGATCGACCGCTGCCTGGTGGCCGCTCAGAACGGGGGGCTGGAGCCGGTAGTAATTCTGAACAAGATCGACCTGAAAGCGCCACGCGATTTCGATATGATCGTCGAGACTTATCGTGGGACCGGATATCCGGTTTTTGAAGTTTCGGCTGCGAAGGAGACCGGACTCGACAAGCTGAGGGAGTTTCTTGACGGTCACCGTACTCTATTTGCCGGGTTCTCCGGGGTCGGAAAGTCCACGTTGTTGAATCGCTTGATCCCGGGTCTAGATATCGCCACCCGCGAGATTTCGACGTATTCCGATAAAGGCAGGCACACGACGACCAATATCGAACTGTACGAACTCCCCTCCGGCGGTTTTGTCGTGGATTCGCCCGGTCTTAAGGTGATGGGGCTGTGGGAGATCGACCCCAATGATCTGCCGTATTATTTCCCCGAATTCGAACCTTATCTCGGCTCCTGCCGTTTTAGTGTATGTAGCCACACGCATGAACCGGGCTGCGCCGTGAAAGAGGCTGTGGAGCAGGGGAAAATCGGTCTTTTTAGGTATGAAAACTACGTTGCAATCGCCGACAGCCTTTGACCTGATGTATTGATAACTACAGGATTGATAGTAGCTTACCGATAACAACCAGTATACTATGGCGACAGGGAATAACATAGAGTTCAGGGTCGGGCTTATCGTTCTGCTGGCGGCTATTCTGGCAGTGGTATCACTCTACTGGCTGCAGGGGTATCGTCTCAAATACAATTCGCAGCTCATAGAGGTTCGATTCGACGATGTCGGCACGCTGGCAGTGGGCGACAAAGTGACTGTTTCTGGTGTTCGCAAGGGCAAGGTCAATGATTTGACTCTCACGCCGCTGGGCGTTGTCGTGGAACTTCAGTTGTATCGTGATGTTACATTGAAGCGTGACGCAACCTTTACGATAAAAAACCTTGGCGTTATGGGAGAACGGTTTATCGCTATCAAGCCCGGTATAGACAGTCTGCCGTACGATACCTCGCTAATTGTCGACGGCGGCTATGATTCGGGTATTCCCGAGGTCATGGGGCACATGGGGGATATGATACGGGAGTTGCGTGACCTCGTGTTCACGCTGAAGCGTTCGGTTGCCTCCGATTCGGCACTCGCCAAGTTTGACCGGACCGTTTCGAATTTCGAATCGGTATCTGCATCGCTGGCCGATTATCTTGATCGCAACGAGGATCGGTTTGACTCTACGGCGGAAAACTTCCTCGGGACCTCACGCAGATTGAACGAACTGGTGGCCCGAAATGAAGCCGGAATTGATTCCTCGGTCAACCGAATGGACAGAATGAGTCATAACATGGAGCTCTTTGTGGTGCAGCTTGATTCTATTGCGGTGTCAGCACGCAATTTCGCCGATGCACTGGAGAACGAGGATGGAACGCTGCAATTGCTTATTGAGGATCGACGTTTGTACGATGATCTGCGCCGCACTGCCGACAACCTCGACGATTTGATCACCGACGTTCGTGCCAATCCTCGTAAGTACATAAACCTCAAAGTGGAGCTTTTCTAATATGGCCCGGTTCAAATTGGCGTTCGGTCTCCATAACCATCAACCGGTCGGCAATTTCCATCACGTCATAGACGAGGCTCAACGCCAGGCATATCGGCCCTTTCTGGAACTGCTTGCATCGTATGAGAACATAGCGATCTCCCTGCACCAGTCAGGCATTCTGTGGGACTGGCAGCTAAAGCATGATCCGAGTTATGTTGATCTCGTCGGCGGCCTGGTCGAGCGAGGGCAGATTGAGCCGATGACGGGCGGGTTCTACGAACCGATTCTGACCTCAATCCCGGAGCGTGACGCCCGTGGCCAGATAGCAATGCTGAGCCGCTTCCTGCGTGATCACTTCTGCTCCGATCCCGAAGGTCTCTGGTTGACCGAGAGAATATGGGAGCCGCACCTTCCGAAACTGTTGGCTAAATCCGGCGTGTCGTATCTGCCTATCGATGACACCCACTTTATATATACCGGTCTTGAACACAAAGATTTGACCGGACCGTTCGTGACCGAGGAAGAGGGTCATACCGTGAAGCTCCTGCCCATCCAGAAGAGACTCCGGTATCTGATTCCGTTCGGTACTGTCGAAGAACTGATCGGCGAGCTGCGGGAACAGGCAGAAGAAACCCCCGATGGCATGGCGGTCTATGCCGACGACGGCGAGAAGTTTGGTGTGTGGCCCAAGACGCATCAGCACTGTTACGATGATGGCTGGTTGCGGCAGTTCTTCGATGCCGTAACCGAGAACTCCGACTGGCTGGAAATGGTCCCGCTGGGACAAGGCGCGCAGGAGAAACCGGTCGGACGAGTATATCTGCCGACTGCCTCTTATGAGGAAATGCTGCACTGGGCGCTGCCGCCCTCGGCCTTCGTTGAATACGAAGCGTTTGAGCACTGGCTGGAAGAGACAGGTAAGAAGGAACGGTTCGGTCGGTTTGTGCGCGGCTCTCACTGGCGCGGATTCCTCGCCAAATACGAGGAATCGAATCTGATGCACAAGAAGATGCTTCGAGTCTCGGAGGAGTTCTCTCGGTTTCAATCGTCGCATCCCGATCAGAAAAAGAGGATTTCCGAAGCACGTCACCGGTTATACGCATCGCAATGTAACTGTCCGTATTGGCACGGTGTCTTCGGCGGACTGTACTTGCCGCATATTCGCCAGGCCGTCTACGGCAGCATCATCAATGCCCACCGGCTGTGTCGAACATCAGGCGAGCAGGCGCTGACGGTAGAGCGTTGTGACTACGACTGCGATGGCATCAATGAGATCGTTTGCGAGTCAGACAATTATACCGCCGTATTCAAGCCTGACCGGGGCGCAATGCTGCTTGATCTGTCCCTCAATCGCCACGGCTTCAGTGTCACCGACACGTTGACCCGGCGACGTGAGGGGTATCACCTCAAGCTCGATCAGGCGCAAACCGGCGATAGCGATGACAGTGACGGCCAGAAGTCCATTCACGATCTCGTCCTGACCAAGGAAGAAGGGCTGTCGAGTTATCTGGTAGACGACAAGTATCTGAGACGCTGCTTCATTGATCACTTTTTCGGTGATGGAGTCGACTTCGAGTCTTTCGCCTCAAATGAGTATGAAGAAATCGGCGACTTTGTAAACGGCGAGTATGAAACCGAACTGTCGGCGGACTCCGGCGCGGTCGCTTTCAGCCGAACGGGTACGGTGCGCCGTCCCGATGGCACGTTTCCGGTCTCTGTGGTCAAACGATTCGAGTTTGACCCGAGCAGTGAGCGCATTGAAGTGGTCTATTGGCTTTCGTGTTCGCGACCGGGTGGTTTGGATGTCAATTTCGCGGTGGAGAACAACTTCAATTTCCAGGCCGGACACGCCCATGACCGATTTATCCTTGTCGATCGCCGCCGTCCCGACGAGGCCTATCTGGACTCAAGCGGATCCTGCTCGAATGCGAAGAGCGTCGCCCTGGTCGATGAATACCGTGCTCTGGCAGTTGTTCTGAGCGGCCAGAAACCCGCCGACATCTGGTACACGCCGATTTTCACCGTATCTCTCTCTGAGGGCGGGTTTGAGCGCGTCTATCAAGGGACAACGATTCTGCATCGGTATCGTCTGCATCTCACTGAACAGCCTGTCCAGCTACGGTTTACGCTTGCAGCCGGCGAGATGAAAGCGGCCCTGGCGAGTTCCAATGCCGAAGTCGGCGTCAAGCAGCCGTAACCGCTCCGGTTGCACCACGTCCCCAAATACTCGTTGGCTTTTGAACTCCCGTTTCATATCTTGTCCGGTGAATGCTTGAAAAACTAGCAGACATTATGGCCAACTGCACCGAGGGAGCGGTGTTGACCGGGGCGGGTATCTCTGCCGAGTCCGGTGTTCCAACATTTCGGGGCAAGGAAGGATTGTGGGGCAAGTTCCGCCCGGAACAGCTTGCCACCATGGAAGCGTTTGTCGCCAGCCCGGATATCGTATGGGAATGGTATAACTGGCGACGGGAGTTAATCGGCGAGGTGAAGCCGAATCCCGGTCATTTTGCGCTGTGTGAGATGGAGTCCTGTTTCGACACGTTCACGCTTATTACACAAAATGTCGACAACCTGCACCGTCTGGCAGGCTCCACGGATGTCCTCGAACTTCACGGCAATATCTACCACAACAAATGCTGCGACTGCAACGCGCCGGTTGAACTCGGGGCCGATGTCGACCCGGCGGCCATTCCGTTATGCGAGAAGTGTGGCGGCAAGGTCCGCCCCGATGTGGTCTGGTTTGGCGAGATGCTCTCAGCCGAGATTATCCACGACGCGTTCCGCGCTGCGGAGCGGGCGCAGGTGTTTCTCAGTATCGGCACTTCCGGACTGGTTCATCCTGCCGCAAGTCTTCCGCTGGTAGCCAAGCAACACGGCGCCACGCTGGTGGAAATAAACCCGGACCGTACGCCGCTGAGCGACATTGCCGACTACTATTTTGCTGCGAAATCGGGTGAGCTGCTGCCCGAACTGGTGAGCCTCATCAAGGAAAGGACGAAGTAGCCTTCGGGACGCCCGTTCTGATCCCGGTCTCCGCGAACTGAAAGGCTGCTTGAGAGTAAAAGACTACATGGCAAACAGTATGCACCATCGCAGACAAACCACGGTCTCTCGCCTCCGAACCTTGTTGTTGCTCCTTTTCATTGGCGTGCTGGTAGGCTCGTCCGGATGCAGCGTCTATTTCAACACGTTCTATAATGCAAAAAAGGCATTCAACTCTGCTGAGAAGCAGCGTGAGAATACCGGCCGGAGCAACAAGGCTGAGTACCAGAAGGCTATCGAAAAAGCCCTGAAAGTCGTGGAGAATCACCCGAATTCAAAGTACTACGATGATGCCGTCTATATCCTGGCGGTGTCGTACTTTCATACCGAGTTGTACAGTCGGGCGGAACGTCGCTTCCGCGAGATTCTGGCCAACTACGGCGATTCGGAGTGGGCGCGGGAATCCAATCTGTATCTGGCACAGGCCAAACTGGCACTGGGGGATATTGAGGAAGCCCAGGTGATTTTCGAGGACATCTTTGAATCTGATTATGAGAAGAACTTCAAAGCAGAGGCCGCCATTGCGCTTGGTGAATATAATTTCGAGGAAGGGGAGTGGGACCGCGCCCGTCGGTATTTCCTGGCAGTAAGGGACTCTCTCGGGGATGACGAGCAGAAGCTGAAAGCCCAGATATATGTGGCCGACAGCTATTTTGAAGGCTTTCTGTTCAGCGATGCACTCGGGGCGTACCTCCAGATTCTGGGAATGAAGCCTGACAAAAATCAGAAATATCATTCGCTCTTCAGGTCCGCCGTCAGCTCCTATAGGCTGCTGCGTATTGAGGACGGGTTGGACTATCTCGATCAACTTATTGATGATGCTCTGTACTTCGATTCGCTGGGTGCGCTCAGGCTCACCGTGGCCGAGGGACTTGAGTATGACGACGATCTGATCGGTGCCGAAGCGGCTTACCTCGACGTCGCCCGCAACTCCGACAACCGGCAGTGGCAATCGAGGGCATACTATCGGCTGGGGCTGATTTACCAGTTTGACTACGATGACCTGCGGCAAGCGAAGGACTACTACGATCAGGCAACGGCGGCGGATCGTTCCCGAGAAGCAGGTCGCGACGCTCTCGTCAGATCATCAGACATCGGAAAACTGGATACCTATGCACGCACCGAATTGGATTCCGCCGCAACCGAGACCGCTATCGATGAAGCCGCATATACTCAGTACCAGCTATCCGAGTTGTACTGGTTCAAGTTGAACAAGCCGGATTCCGCGATTGTCGAAATGCAATACATTGTCGATTCCATGCCGCTGGCGTATCATGTGCCGAAAGCGCTGATTGCCCTCTCGCAAATGTATCGTGTTCAATACGAGGATGACCACGCTGCTGACTCTATTCTGAAACTGGTGCTCACTGATCATGCGCAATCGGACTATGTTCCCGAAGCCCTTGATGCCCTCGGCCTGAAAGGCACTGCCGCCGATACCGGTTACGCCGAGTTGTACGTACATCGCGCCGAGGACTTCGTGGAAGCCGGGGAAATAGACTCGGCCATTGCCAACTATCAGGTTGTGGTCGACCGGTATCCGGACTCCAAGTATCACCTGACGGCTCAGTTCTCGACTATCTGGCTGACCGAGATGTATCAGTCACCCGGCGACTCGTCGGTCATTGTCGCTTATCAGGAATTCGCCGACAGTTTCGGCGGGACAGAATGGGGGCAGGAGGCCCGGAGGAGAATCCAGCCGCCGAGATCGACACGTCGTGATGACCGTGAGCGGGACGAAGAACGTCCACCCCGGGATGACGGGCTGGATGAGGAAGTCGATCGGCCGCCGGATGTCGACGACAACATTAATTGGGATGACCCGCTAGTGGCAGTGTACTATCGTCCCAACGGCGACACTCTGGTAGAACTGAAACTTGACCCGCTGGAGACTCTTGAGGAGTTTGAGTTCCCGGCCGAGGCAAACACCGGTGATCGATACGACTGGAAGCTGTATTTTCAGATCCGAATTGATTTTTCCGGCGAGGTCAAGGACCTCGTGTTGAAAATCCCGTCGGGAGTTCCCCAAATGGATGAAAACGCCGAACTGACCGTTCGGTCGATGAGATTCGATGCCCTTGATGCGTCCAACAGGTTAGTGTCTGCCGGCAAGGAAGCAGATCTCGGCCAGGAAGGAAAATGGTTCGTGTTCGTCTACGACATTAGCAAACCCGAATACTTGAGATGATGAAATACACCCCTGAGAACGTTACCGTACAACAGACTCGCCAGCTCACTCCCAGCTACTATTCGATGATCTTCGGACCGGTGTCGCGTGTGGCCGAATGCCGGCCGGGCCAGTTTGTTCATCTCCGACTGCCGGGGAGTGAAGTCTATTTTCGACGCGCCATGTCGATTGCTTCGGTCGATACCGAACAGCAAACCATTGAGATCATCTTCAAAATCTTCGGTCGTGGTACACGGTGCCTCTCAAGGTCCAGGATCGGCGATGCCATCGATGTTCTCGGTCCGCTCGGAAATCAGTGGAGCAGGCCGGACGACAGGGAAACGATGCTCATCATTGCGGGCGGAGTAGGTTTTCCCCCTCTCTTGTACTTTGCCGGTGAGATGATTAAGCAGGGGCGCGAGGCCAGCACGATAGAGTTTTTCTACGGTGGGCGCACCGCCGAAGAAATTCTGGAGCGTGATCGAATCGCTGACCTCGGCGTGAATTTCCACCCGGTGACCGACGACGGTTCTTTTGGCGAATCTGGCCTGGTGACGCAGGCGGCTGAAAAATACATCACGGCTCATCAGGATAAAAAGATGCGCATCTTCAGTTGCGGCCCCGGACCGATGCTCAAGGCCACTGATGATCTGGGGATCAAGTACGGAGTCCCCGGCGAGGTCTCGTTGGAGGCCCCGATGCCCTGCGGCTACGGCGTCTGTCTCGGCTGTGTGGTGCCGCTTCGCAAAGGCGGTCACGCCCGGGTGTGTCAGGAAGGTCCCGTGTTCAACATCGGGGAGGTGCTGCTGTGACACCAGATATCAAAGTTACCATCGCGGGAGTGGAATTCGACACCCCGATCATGACAGCCTCCGGTTGCTGCGGCTACGGCGAGGAAATGGCCGAGGCTTTCCCGCTCGACAAGCTCGGCGCTATCGTAACCAAGTCAATTACTCAGGAAGTTCGTCTCGGGCATCCGCCGCCGCGGACTGTCGAGACCGATAGCGGTATGCTTAACGCAATCGGTCTGGCGAATGTCGGCGTCGATCGATTTATATCAGACAAACTTCCGTTCTTGGAGAAATACCGCACCAGGGTCATTGTCAACGTGGCCGGGGCCAGAACGAAGGAATACGTCGACATCTGTGCCCGACTGAACGATATCGAACGTGTGGACATGGTAGAGCTAAACATCAGCTGCCCCAATGTCGACGAGGGTGGTATGGAGATCGGGCGCTCGCCGAAACTCACTGAGCGCACGGTGTCCGAAGTCCGCAAGGTATTCAGAAAACCGATAGTGGCCAAGCTGTCTCCCAACGTGACGGACATCACCGAAATTGCTCGGGCTGCTGAAAACGGTGGTGCCGACGTGCTGTCTTTGATCAACTCGCTGGTTGGCACTTCGATTGACATTCACACCTGGAAACCCCGGTTGACCAACAATAAAGGCGGTCTCACGGGACCGGCTGTCAAGCCCGTTGCGCTGGCGCTCGTGGATGCCGTCTACAACTGCAGCAAACTGCCGATCATAGGCATCGGCGGGATATCGGACGCTCTCGACGTAGTGGAGTTCATGCTCGTCGGAGCAACTGCTGTGCAGGTGGGGACGGCCCTGTTTGTCGAGCCGGATGCGCCGGTCAAAATCGCCGACGATCTGCGCGAGTACCTGTCCGAAAAGAACCTGGAGTCCGTCTCCGAACTGGTAGGCAAAGTAAGGAAATACTGATGAAGGCATATGACGATCTGCGGAAGATTCAGCAGAAAAACAAATCGCACCTGTGTGTGGGACTTGATCTCGATCCCAAAAAGATGCCGTCAGATTACGCCGGATCGCTCAAGGGTATGTTTGAGTTTGCACACAAGATCATAGACGCTACGTCCGATCTCGTGTGTGCGTACAAACCGAATATGGCCTTCTATGAAAGCCTTGGTCCTGAAGGACTGTCGCTTCTGAAACTCATCGTTGAGCGCATCCCGGAAGGTATCCCGGTAATTCTCGACGGCAAACGCGGGGATATCGGCAACACCGCCGCGCAGTATGCCACCAGTTTGTTTGAAACCTATCATGCTGATTGGATAACGATCAATCCGTATATGGGACTGGATTCTATGCAGCCCTTTCTCAATCACAAAGAGAAGGGCATTTTTGTTCTGTGTCTGACCTCGAATGCCGGCTCTCAGGACTTTCAGCAATTGCTGGTTAACGGCAAGCCGCTCTACATGGAGGTCGCCGAGAAGATGGCCTCCTGGAACAAAGATCACAATTGCGGCCTGGTAGTGGGGGCCACGCACCCCGAACAGTTAAAAGACATTCGACGTGTGGCAGCCGACATGCCGCTGCTGATTCCGGGTGTCGGTGCGCAGGGTGGGTCGCTTGAGAAGGCCATTGTCGACGGTACGGACAACTTCAGGGAACTGGCCGTGATAAACGTGTCACGCTCTGTGCTGTATGCATCGAAGGATGCCGATTTTGCGCAACGCGCCCGGCAGGAGTTGCAGAAACTGAATAGCACGGTCGCCGGATTGAAACCGGAGCTTCCCAAAGAAGAGAAAACAGTTGCACCGGAAGTCAAGCCGCCGGTCGAACAGCCGAAGCCGCAGGAACAGCCGAAACCCGAAGCAGAACCACAGCCGAAAGAACAGGGACAGACGCCCCGTCCACAGGAGCCGCAACCTCCGCAGCAATCAGAGTACAAACCGCAGGAACAGCCTGAGCGGCCGCAGGATCAGAAGCCTCCGGAGGAGTCACGCCTGAAAGAACAGCCGCAGCCTCAACAAGAACAACAACTGCGGCAGGAGGGCCAGAGCGAACAGCCGAAACAACAGGGGCAGCCGCAGCAGCAACAACAGCAGAAACGACCAGACAGCAACCGTCCACACCACGGAGGTCGAAACAAACGTCGGCGACGTGACCGCCGCCCGCGCGACAAGAACCAGACTCCGCAGGGAAGCGGCCCGAGCAAACAGTAGAACGTTGTTGAGACTCTGACGGATACCGCCTTATCGTGATCGGCAGGGTTCCACTCCTGCCGATTCATGCGTCGGGGATGGAACCCCGACGCTCACACGTCTGAGTTGTTGCAGGTCGAAATCCTTTCGACCGTTTACTTCCCATCAGCCTTCACCGTCAACTGAGCATCAGGCTCCCGTACCGTGCGCTTCACCGGTACCGTAAATCGGGTTCCGGCTACATCACTCAACTGAAAGGTAAACGATTTCTCAAAAGAACCATGCACTGCTTCAGGCTTCAGCTTCAGCATTCCCTGTGCTTTCCCCCCGGCCGCGACTGATTGAGGCAGCGTCACCTCGAAAACGCCATCGGGCGTGTACACCATGCTCAGCTTCAGGTCTTCTTCCGAGACATTGCTAATCGTGAACTTCATTTTGTCACGGACGGTCTCGCCAAACTGCGAAATATCGAGCTTGTACGGCGTGATGATTACGGGGTAGGTCGAGTCCGGACGAGTGACCACGTTGGCGAAGATCGGGACACTTTTCGATGACGGTTCTTCGTTGGTTACTATTTTGGGGCGCTTCGTAACGCTGTTAGCGTACCGCTTTGTGCTGAATATCACCTCAAGCTCGGTTTTTTCCCCGGGGGCCAGCTCGCTTTTCGCCAGCGGTGTTTTGGTGCAGCCACAGCCGGGTATCACTTTTGTAATCTTGAGGCTGTCTTCGCCTGTAGACGAGAGAGTGAAGGCGTGAGATATCTTTGAATGCTGAGGCACGTAGCCAAAATCGAATTCTGGCGGCTCGATCACGAGCTTCGGTGCCGCCTGGGTCATGCCGGCCAGGGCGAACACAGAAAGTGTTAGGACAGAGAGTAGTACGGTCTTTGTAGTCATGTTATTGTCTCCTTCACGTTTGTATAGCGTTTCTGGTTAGTACTTGCTTTGTCTTATGAAGCGTATATTGCGGGCCCGCCTCACGGCGAACTCGAAGGCGAAATTGCGGTCTAGCTACCCTGTTCTCCCACAAACAGCCTCTGGTTGGCGCGATCGAGCAGGCTGCTTGAGCCTCTCGATACTACCGGCACAACATTGGAGGTAATTCGATCCGGGCAGAGGCTCTCGAACGCGGCCACCACCAGACGAGCTTCCTCGCGGTTGTTCAGGTCGATGATCTGTAAACTGCAGGTGCTGTCGCAACCGAGAACGTCCACGCCGGCGTCATGCAGCCCCAGCCTGGAAAGCATGCTGCAGATTTCCTCGTCGTTTTCGGCATACTCCTGGCAAACACCGCCGAGTGACAGATCGTACCCCAGCGTGTGCGTGTATTTGAACGGCACCAGCGAAACGAAAGCCAACAACACTGCCGTCAGACCGAGGGCAATCCCGCGAGCCGGATGCCGCCACATCAAAAACCGCAATCGTTGGAAAGCCTCGACCATCTGATGCCGCTTCGCTGTCGCAGGCGAAGACAGGCGTGCCGACACAAGTCGTTTCATTTCCAATTGAGAGGGGATCTGCTGCTCGTCACCTTTGGCCGCAGTCTCAAGCATCAACCTGAGCTTGCTGTCAATCTTGGCCTCGCGAGCACACGCCGGACACACCTTCAGGTGTTTCTGCAACTCGTGATCCTGCTCGATCGGGGTTCCATCCCGTCGAGAGCCGGTCATTCTGAGTCTGGCATCGCGGCAGTTCATGATTGTTCCTCTGTCGTTTGGTAACTCAACAGTGCCTTTTTCATTTTGCGTCTTGCTCTGAACAATCGTGCCTTGACCGTTCCTTCGGTAAGGTCATACAATCCGGCCAATTCGCCGATTGTCCATTCTTCGAGTTCGTAGAGAGTGACCAGAGCCTGCGTCTCGGGGGACAGGACCTTGAACGCGCGACCAAGCCACCGTCGGGCGTCGTGTGCCCCTACAGGATCAGCGCAAGCCAGGTGCCCCTGCATTTCGCTCGTCAAAGGTACTACGCGTTTCCACCAGGGGCGACGTACCGTGCTGTGAAAAGTGTTCACGAGTATTCGGTAGAGCCAGGGACGAAACGAGGTCTGGTCGCGAAGGCTCCCGAATTTCGTCAGGGCCAGTACCAGCGCATCCTGGAAGAGGTCGTCGCCTTGCTCACGGTTCGCCATTAGTTTGCGACAGAACATCAGGGCGCCGTGATACTCCGGTTCCAGCAACTTCCAGAACAGGCTTCTGTCTTCTCTCATTCTCTGCTAAGACGCTCCAGGCTTAGATCCGGTTACGGCGGTACGAAAGTTTTTCCCGAATCATTTCACCGCCCTTGTAGGTCGAAACCAACCCGGTCGTACCGCCCTGCAACTTGTAGGTCGAGACTCCTGCAGTTTCGACAGAGACGCCTACCTCCCGAATTCGTATGCCAACAGCGAGTAAATGAGGCCGTCGTGATATTCACCTTTATAGAAATAGTGTCGACGGAGAGTTCCATCGAGCTTGAAATCCGCCGATTCAAGCAGGGCTTTGGCGCCGTCGTTGAACGACCCGGTCTGGGCGTAGACTTTGTTGAGTCCTCGGGATGCAAAGAGATACTCGCAGAGGATTTCGAGCGCTTCTGCTCCGAACCCTTTTTGCTGCTCGTCCGGATCGACAAGCAGGCCGAGTTCGGCCGATCGGTTGAGGTTGTTGAGATCGAAGAATCGGATTTTCCCCACCGGCACGTTGTCTTTCTTGCGAACGACCATGAACAATTGTCGGTCAGGCGACCGCTCGGCTTTTTTGTATGCCTCGGCAGCCTCCGCAGCTGTGTTGACGGTCAGCGGACGGCAGGTCATCGACGACGGGTCGCTCAGTAGGAACCAGTGGTACGTGTTGGCGACATCTTCGGCGGTGGCGGGGCGAAGGTACACTTTGTTGCCGATCAGTGCTGGTTGCGTCGTGAGGTTCTTTTTTTCTGCCATGAGACACACTCTCCTTCGATTCAAATTCCTGCCCGTAGCCGGGTCCACATAATGCGAAACGATATGGAGATTGGCTGCTTTGGGCAACTTACAAATGGCTCGCGTATCAAACGGTTGACAACCGTCCGGCGCCGCCCTACAATCGCAGTATGAAAAAACAAATCTACCTGCTCGTTGCGATTATCGTTCTCTATCTGGCCCTGTCGCTGGCGTTGCACGCGGTGTACGGTCCTTCGTACGGGTTCCTTGAGGGCGAAGATCGCTGGCTTCCCGACGGCAACGGTGGCTGGCTCAAGCATGGCGATCCGACCGATCCCGCTCCGGCTGAACCGAGCGAAAACGTGCCGATCCCGATTCAGTATCTGCCGATTTTCGTTCCGGGATTAGTGCTGGTGTTGTTCTTGTTTACGCCGCTTCGGAAGATGCTCGAAACGCCAAAGCCAACGACTGAAAAGAAAGGGCCTACGCCTGAGGAAGAGGACGAGGAGAGTAGGGCAGAACCCGAATAGCGGTTGTCAGCAACTCTTGTAGCGAAGGTCTGTCTTCAGACCTGCGATTGCCCGCGCAGCGGTCTTCTGGGCGGACGCCTTGATGCTGATCGCTGTCAGAGTGGTTCTGTTTGGGACAAGAGACAGGTACTAAGAGAGTTGCTGTCACTTGCATGGCCATGATTGCTCGTATGAACGGACCTTGGAGCAAGACCGATCTTTTGGGTGATGAAACACGCCGGAAGAACAGGCGACTCTTGGAAGACGCTGCTCTTTCTGCTGTCCTCTGGTCTATCCCTATTTGGATACTCATTCCGGTGTTTCCACTTGATCAGTTGCTAGGAGGCATACCGGAAGTCCTTTGGGGCGTTTCCTTGCTCTTAAACATCCCTGGTGCTCTGGCGACGAACGTTCTTTTCGTGGCATCTTGGGACACCTACGGAGTTGGTGCGGCCCTTCTCAGCGTGGTGCTATGCTATGCGGTGGTATTGGCAATAATCTGGTTCGTGAAAAGGGATTCAGGCAGTAGGGTCGAACCCGAATAGACGAGAATAGCCAATCGAGTGGCCTACACTTCGACAAGCTCAGTGTGACTCGATTGTCTGTCAGAGCTCGATCTATGGGATCGGCAGCGCCTACTACTCAAACCGCTTCAAATCCGACCAGTCGAACGTCCACTCAGGCGTGCGCAGCCGATTGTTCGGCTCTACCAGATACCACGGATTCATGCTGCCGTCGTTGAGATTCGTCAACACATGAATATCCTGGGCGGGTGTGAATCCCTGAGCCAGCAGTATCGCCTTCTTGCCACTTGCGGAATCCGACGCCAACCCGACCACGATCACCGTATGTCCCGGAAATCCCCCCCGGATGAAAATGTCGCCGATCCGCACATCCTCAGGATGTTCTACCGACTTCATCTCTTTGGCCAGCGAATACGTCCCGGCGTACATGAAGACTGTTTCCAGATACTTGCGGAAATTCTTGTACGATGAATCGGCCTCAGCCGTCTTCTGCCATGTTACTTCGTTGCCGTTCACTTTCGGCCGGATGCCCTCGCGCCAGTCGACATACTTCGCACGGTCCCCGCTGGTGAAATTGAAGGCAATTGAGTCGTATTGTGTCCGGTGCCAGAAATACTCGCTTCGCAGCCGCATGACCGCATCGGCACACTGTTGCAAGTCACGCTCGCCGACATCGATATCAACCACCCGATAAACCGCTGCCGGGTAGGGTTTGAGTCTCCCGTCGAACAGCCGAGCCCGCGTGCTCTCCGGTTTCAGCGGAAGCTGCCCCAACCAATTGGCGAACGAATCGTCAGCAGTCTTGGTCAGCCCGAATTCTGCGGGAGCGGCGATATCGGCGACGACCTCGCGGTCTTCGTTCGTTGATTCCTCGAACCACGGGTGAACGACCGTCTGGCTATTCGCAGACAGTGCGAGCACGAGAGACAGGACGATCGATTGAATTAGCGCTCTTGATAGTGTCATGTCTCTTTATACTCGCACCCGTCCATTCACTCCACAAAAAAACCGTGCTCTTCAATCGACCACTCTCTATATTAGCGCCATGGATCCAGAGCTATATCAAAGATACATGAACCTCGCTTACCAGCAGGCCGAAATGGCGTTTGAGCGTGACGAGGTCCCGGTGGGCGCGATTGTCGTATTCGATAACCGGGTCATCGGACGGGGACACAATCTGACCGAATCCATGCACGATGCTACCGCTCACGCCGAGATAATCGCGCTGAGTGCCGCTTACAAGCATTTCGGCGATTGGCGGCTCGAAAACTGCTATCTCTTTTCGACCCTTGAACCCTGCACCATGTGTGCCGGGGCGGCTGTGTTGTCGCGGATCAAGACGATTGTCTACGGGGCGCGCGACCCGAAATTCGGAGGTTGCGGCTCGATATTCGCCATCCCGACCGAACCCAGATTGAACCATCGGATCGAAATCGTCTCGGGTGTCATGGAAGATGAAATCGCGGCCTTGATGAAGTCGTTTTTCCGTCAGGTTCGCGGGAGCAAGGAGAAGATCAATTGAGTATTGGCAGTATTCGAAACGGGGGAGAGTTCAAGATTGTCCGGCTTCTCGCTTTTGCCATGTTGATCGGTTTCCCGCTGATCATCCTGATTGTCGCCCAATTCCTGAACATAGAAAGCCTTGATACGGCGGGCGAGTCGCTGCTAATTGTCTATATTCTGTTATTCATTGCGATGGTCGAGCCGGCGTTTTTGCCGCTCATCGAACGGTTCCAGGTCAAGACGTTCAAGACCAACAGTCAGTCGCAGATGTCACCCGACCAGTTGTTCCGCAGCGTCTCGATCATCAAACTGGCCATTGTCGAGGCGATATACATCTACGGTCTGGTAGTGTACGTGCTGACCGGTGATATGATACAAATGCTCTGGTTCTACCCGATCGGCGCGATCTGGTCCGCCGTCTACTGGCCGCGACGCGATCGCTACGAGCAGTTCCTCAAGAAAGTGTGAACAGTATGAGAAACGAAGATACATCCGGGGATAAGTACGACGTCACCTCGCTGGTGGCAAAACCGCTGTATTTCGGCATGGTGCTGAACGTCATGTTGCCGGCGGCAATCCTGTTTTTGTGCTACTATGCTAACAACAACTATTTCGTCGAGAACCGCATTCCCTCTATGGCCAACGCGCTTTTCTACGTGTTTGCTGCGTTCGCGGTGGCCGAGAGCGGCCTGGCGGTATGGTGGCGCAATAAACGGTTCCAGGAACCGATGATCCACAGTGAGAAGACGTTCGAGCGGGATCTGCTAATGACGCTGATTGCTTTCTCCCGCAAGCTATTCCTGCTGACGACCTCAATTTCGGTCTGGGGATTTGTCTATTTCCTGCTCACCGGCAGATTTCAGGAGTGTGCGGTCTTTGTGATCCTTTCGTTTCTGGTCTTCCAGGTGGTACGCCCGCGCTACGGATCGGTTCGGAAACTGATCGCAGCGCAGGAAGAGTTGGTTGAGCAGGGGAAACTCACCGAGCACAGCCACGGCCTGCTTTAGAGTTGAACTGATTCCCGGCCCGGACCACCCGGTTTTCATCCTATCTTGATGACGAAAACGCACTCAGCCCAAAAACAGCTTTACATCGGTTCGATTTTTGTTAGATTTTGTGCTCAAGATCAGCCCGGATGAGCCGTGTTTAATGCAGGTGCATTCGGGTGCCATCGATTTTAGACGGAGAGGTGGCTGAGTGGTCGAAAGCGGCGGTCTCGAAAACCGTTATACTCTTTGAGTATCTAGGGTTCGAATCCCTACCTCTCCGCTTGTTTTGTCTTCCATTACATGCGAGTTTGCAGCTTGCCGTCCGTTCGGTGGCCAACCCGTGCCTCGGGTGGGAGATAGCCGCGTTCTCCCTTTTGTGGACCTCCGGTGGCCAACCCGTGCCTCGGGTGGGGGACAGCCGCGTTCTCCCCTTTGTGGACCTCCGGTGGCCAACCCGTGCCT
Source organism: uncultured candidate division Zixibacteria bacterium (assembly GCA_963664195.1). GTDB lineage: Bacteria > Zixibacteria > MSB-5A5 > GN15 > FEB-12. The sequence continues at coordinate 516,390 of OY760907.1, read as the reverse complement.
CGGGTGGGGGACAACCGCGTTCTCCCCTTTGTGGACCTCCGGTGGCCAACCCGTGCCTCGGGTGGGAGATAGCCGTACTCGCCCCTTTTGTGACCACCAGGGTTCCACCTCTGGGGGATTCGTTTCCCGATTGACAATCACCCGCAATTGTGTATTTTGAAGGCGATCTTAGACCAATCAGATTCACTCGGTGATACGGGAGGGATGTGTGACAATCAAGCGACCACTAGAAACCCGGGGGGCGATGCGGCTGGCAAAAGCCGGTATGATTGTAGGCAGTCTCTTCGGACCAGGGGCAGACGAGGGCGTCTGCCGCCCACGGAATTGCCGCTGTATGCAAGAATCGAGGATAGATATGGAGCGAGTTTGGAACATTGTACACTATTTCGTATATGTGAGTGTCACTAAGGCACAGCGTCTTACACTGGCGGTGAACCCTGTGACGTTTGTCTACAGAACTCGGTTCTTCAGAAACTACTTCAGTCGCCGGGGGAGGAACATTTTCCAAGAGATAGAACAGAATATGGAGAATCCTGATACCGGGATCAATACCATTTGGGCGGGTGGTCTCTTGGCCGGGCTTGTTGGATTGGTGGGCTTAGGTTTGGTGCTTCTGTACATCGCAGAGATCAATCCTCAGTTCCACTTGGGCAAGCTCCATGGTGTGGCAATAGCTGCGACCAGCTATGTCCTGAACTATCTGCTGTTATGGCGACACGGCAAGTACCTCAATTACTTCAAAGAATGCGACAAGCTGCCAGCCAAGATTAGGCGAAGATGGGCGTGGATCTCCTTTGGGATCATAGTTGGGATGTTGGCCTTTTCGGTTTGTCGTTTTCTCCATATGCACTTTCAGTGGAATCCAAGGTTGCCATGACGTGTGGCAGTCCGAGGTGCTGAAGGCTACTGAGGTCAGGTATATCGAAAGGGGTAGGTGAGTGTGTAGCGGGAGACGGACCGGATGTCTGCCTCCCGCTATGCTCTTCGCTACATCGTCCAGTTGCCGAGAGTCACGCCCACGCGTCCCTTGCTTTCTAACGATCTTCTAACAACCAAGTGCAAGAAACTTGAAGTAAGTTTAACCAAGTGAATCCAGGCAAAAACAACTAAATCTATATAAATCAGGCAATTGTACGCATGTTGCTGCACCACAAGAACATGCCCAAAACACTACTCGGCGAATCCCTGCCTCCCTTGGAAGGAGTGAATGACTCCTCAAATTCATGGCTGACTGGAGACCATTTCAAGCAAGGCCGGTCCATCTCGCGTAGGTCATTGCTCCAATGCTGCCATGTGGGTGAGCTGCGCTATCTGACTGAGAATGGCCCGAAGAGGAGCAATAGGCTTGCGACAATGAGAATGGCAACCGGAACAACAAGTAACTCAACACGGAGGAAGTCCTTGTTGTCTCTCAGACCACGGTCGGTTCTTGGCTCGCTTCCGTTCTCCATAATCCCCTAACACGATGTCTGGCCGTTTGCCGCTTGATAGGCCCTAGTGTGTAGAGATCGGAAGGTCGGAGGTAATCCTTAGAAGATACAGGGGAATCGTCTTGGTCGCTGGTCATGAGGACGCTTGCTCTGCTCAATCTGGAGCTGGCCGCTGAAAGTCCTCAAGTGGCAGCTACTCATGGTTTGAGCCTGATGCCGTTGCCCTATCTGGCTATTGCGTCGTCGATTATGACTGTGAGGGTGCCGGTTTGGTCGATTTGCCACTGGTCTATTGCCGGGTCATCGTCCAAACGCTCTGCTGTGGCGGTTGCAACGAAGTGGTCCAGATCGCCGGTTATGACGTACCGGTACCGCGACGAAGTCATTATCTCCACGCCGAGTGTGTCAAAAGCAAAAGGTGCCGTGCCGGAGGCCTCGGTTCCAGCAGCCGGTATCCAGTATTGGTCGTACCGTTGGAAGTACGACCGTTCCAACATGTAGATCTGGTTCAGTATCCCCTGAGCCTCTGCCTGTTTGGCCTTGACCGTCGACTGCATGTACTTGGGAATCGCCAATCCTGCAAGAATTGCGATTATCACCAACACAATCAACAGTTCAATCAGTGAGAATCCCTTGTTGTTGAACCGGGAGCGTTTGCGCTTGTGAGTATTTGAAGTATTCATAACCGTTTCGTACTGTCGTTCGAAGTGTATCAATGTTCCCCCGCGAGTCGGACAAGACTACTGTCAGAGTGTACAGACCGGAGGGCCTATTGTCTAAGTTAACAAGACTGGAGTCTTCTGGCAAGATCAATCGCGTGACCGTCAGTGTCTCCACTCGCATCCCTGCCCGTGAGATGGGTTGGCTGTTGCGATGCAGGATGCCGGAGTCAACGAAGATGGTTGTCGTGCGCAGGTCGCCAGAAGTGAATACGAGACTGTCGGAAGAAACGTGAATCTTCTGAGAGCGCTCCAGTTTTGGGATCAGTTCCTGACCTATGAAGATCAGTTCCTCGGTCAGTTTGTCGCGGTCGGACCAGTCATGCACGAACCGTTCCACAAAAATACTGCCGGTAACCACTAGCACGAGCAGCAGAGTCACCAATCCGAGGGCGACGATCAACTCCATGAGCGTGAAGCCCTTTTCACTCGTGAGCAATGAGAAACGCATTGTACAACTCAATGATCTTCTTGTTGTTCTTCTCTCTACTAACCGTGACGAGCACGCTGGCGAGTCCGTCGCCAATTTCTACTGACCGTCGGACGCGAAACGAGATGTTTGACCTCTCGACAACTGAGTCTAGGAAAGCAGTATCGGCCATTGCCAGGGTTGAGGTCATTGTCGAACGAGCCAGGTTGTTGGCCAGTTGCATCTCCTTGATCGAGAACTTGTTGAGACTGCTGTTGAGCAGACCGATCAGGATCGAAAACCCCACCATGAATATCACCGCGGCGATAAGCACTTCCACGAGCGTGAATCCGGCCTGTTGTGATCTAAGCTTCGTCATCACTGCACCCGATCCTGCCGGACAATCCCGTACCGCGCTGAACTGTCTGAAGTTGCCGTGATCGGCAGCGTCGGTAGGTAATCCAGCCATTGTCGATTGACGTGAACGCCCTTGAGCCAGTTCACATAGGTAGTAGGGGGGAAGTCGTAGTGGAATTGCTCGGTGACAATCGAGCCTGCGACTCTGCCACGGATGTCACACTGTCCTGCTGATATCAGAAAGCCGGTGAAGATACAGGCGGTGTCAAGATAGAGTAGGCGCTCACGGCTCTCGGCTATGTCGGGGTCGTGTCGTACTATACACACAGCCTCCAGTAGGCCACGACTAGATATCTGCAGTCCCGATTCCTCGTCCTGTGAGGATTCGGGGAGATCGGCCAATACCAGAGCCGGATAAGCCAGACTGGCTTCATCCCGGATGATGATCTTGCCAGGAGAGATGGCAATGCCGCTGAATCTGGCGTAATCGCAAATGACTATCGAGTCCTCTGCCCAGAGAATCGCGCCGTCGACAGTTGCTGAGTCACGCAAATCAATGTGTCGGTCGGACACCAACTCGATTGTGCCTGAAATGCGCGAGTTGCCGGTTATCTCAATCGATCCTCGGGCGAATAGAGAGGAGATTTGGTCGAATCTACTTGCGGACAACCCCTTGATGTCAAGGTTGTTCTCAATCTTGGTACTCGATACGTTTTCGAAGTACTGTGTGTCCTCCGGACCGAGGAGAACCGATCCGGATAGACGACTCTGTACGCTTCGTCTGCGGTCTTTCAGGTTGTCGTAATAGGAGTTCAGAATGACCGTGTCGATTTCCGGTACATCGAGTCTGGAAAACTCCCGACTGACACCGGTGTGGAAACTCTCCTCGGGAATGCCTTCGCCACGAAATCGTCCCCGAACTACCCCCAAGTGACCTGTATTGATATCTCCCACAACTCGTGTGTGACCGGCGACTGTGAGAGGTGAGTTTTCTTCGCAGAGCGTGACCGCCGCTCGGAAGAGATCAGAAGGCACTGAACCAATCACGGCAGACGTCGTCACCGATTTGCTGCCGAGTGTGCCTCTGGATATGACAAGCAAGTATGGTCCCCAGGGGTGGACCTCTGTTGCAATGTCTCCGCCATTGGGTGCTTCGTAAGTGCTGGAGTCGAAACCGATTCCCTCGCGACTCAGTTGATTGATCGCGTGAGGGATACCTGCCTCTGACAAATGGGATGCTATCAGCAGGTTCTGGTTTCCGGCGTGATGGCCGTACCGGGATAGGGCGTAGGTCATTGCCGAGAGGAATACTGCCAGCAGAATGACCAACACCAGGAGCACGGTGGCCAGTACCGAACCTGATTGATTCTGTAGCTTACTGCGTAGCCTCATAGAGCCGGAGCGTGTCTTTTTCGTGTTCGTGTTGAAACAGTGCAATGTTGTCGGTGATTTTCGCAAGCTCCCATGTCTGAAGCGAATCCTTCAGGGAAAGCACCGCAGAACTGCCATTCGGTGCCACCAGTACAGCCTGGGACGCTTTGCCCCGTTGGAGAATCCCGGTGAGTTGATATTGATCCGAGAGTTTCGGCGTCTGCTGAGGCTGTCGACGTTGCCTCGCTGGTTGCGGGCTGGCCTGCCCTTGAGCAGTATCTCTAAACTGCTTGAACGGATTGACGAGAGGCGGCAGGTATTCAAGAGGTTGGTGGTCGCGCACCCGGACCTCTCTGGATGCGGATAGTGGGACTACCTGGTACGCAGACGTCGAAGGTGCTATAACCTGGAAAGCATCCCACCAGATGTAGACCATCACAACCAGAAGTGCTCCAAGCAGAATCTTCTTTACCTGCGGTGCCTTCATTGCTCCCTCAGTACGATTGACATTGACAGGCCAACTCGGGAACCGTCGTCATTGGCGGGCTGAAGAACGATTTGATCGCACCGGGTCACGTATTGATCCTCGAGTGCTCCGAGGAATCTCACGGCGCTGCCAGCGGTACCGGTCAGAACTGTGCGGTATTGGTTCAGGTGTGAACCCTGATCGCCTGATGAGGATACTCGCTCCATCTGCTGGAGGCTGAGTTTGTGTTCAGCCTGCAATAGCTTGATGTTCTGTAGGGTTGGCAGTTCTTTCGCTGACAGAACCTGCACCAACTCGTGATGGTGCAATATGTCAGATTGGAGCAGGGCGATCTGGTTATCAATAGTCGACGACTCACTCTGTGCACGGCTGGACATCTCTATCGTTTTCACATTCTCAAGACCTGTGATGAGCAACCAGTCAATGCCGACCAGCAGCAGAACTGCCAGTATCACATTCAGGCCGATTATGGCAAACGGCAACCAGTTTCTAGTCTTCGGATTCATGGGATTTCGTCGACATCTTGAATGTGAAGAGAGTATCTGCCGGACCCCGGCCATTCTGAATCTTCGGTCTGATCGAGTTTACGACTAACTGACTCGGAGCCAGCAACTCGTTGAGTGCGCGGTGATATGTGAATACGCTGGATTCCTTGCGGGCACTGCCTTCGACTTCCAGAATCAGCGGACCGTCATTTTGAACCGAGACCGATAGACTTGTCAGATAGAGACTGCTGGTGGTCTTCTGAAAGAATCGACTCACCAGCGCCGAGGTTTGTACCGAGGCGCCCTGTGCCGAACGCAGTCTGGATGTCTCGGTTCTGAGCGAGTCAAGTCGGCGGCTAAGAGTCAACTTCGTATTGTACCGGTGCTGGAAGTCGGCTATTGGTGCTTCTTCGCCGCCTGCCAATACCGTTGTTACTCCTGCAAAAGCGGCCATGAGAGAGCAAACGATAGCGAGAGTCATTACTAGCAATCGTCCACTGCTGAGGGCGATTCGGACAGACTCAACGGTGCGAGTGTTGGGAGCAGCAAATGCGATTCTCTTGAGGCTGCTGCGTCGACTGATTTTCGTTTGCAGGAGCTTGCCCAAAAGTGCTGTTGCCTCTTTCGCATTTGATGAGCAGTAAACTCTCCGTTTTGGTTCCGCGCCCTTGCCAAGGTAAGCGGATTCAAGCGAGGCACTGACCTCCTCACTTGACATGCCCTTGAGTGTGTCAGCCACATCGCCGAACAACACACCTGCCTTGCCGTCAAACAGCGTGAAGCATTTCTCCCCAGAAGGTAGATCGTAGAGGTATGTTGCTGTCGTATTCTTCGACGGTATCGTGCTGTTGAGTATGAGTTGAGATGCAAGTGTTGTGATGTCCAGCACCCGTAATTTGTACTCAACGACCGTGCGACAAATAGCACTCAGGTGCTCGCTATCAATTGCCTGCCACGCAAACAAACTAGTCTGCTTGTCCTTCAGGACTGCGTGTCGATGCTCCATGTCGTCTCGGCGAAGAGCGGCAAGTTTCTCGTGCAGTTGTGCCGGCGAATGTCCCTCCAGCAAACTGAAGTAAGTATACTGCCGGTCATTATTGACAAGCACTCTGAGCGGCTGGCCGAAATACGCGCGTAATGACAGGAGCCGTGAGCAGAATCCATCAAATGCATCTTGTGACGTGTCATCGGTAGGCTCGCTCATGAGTACATCCAGATGCCCACCACCGGTGCAGCGCAGGAACTCAATCTGTGTACGACCAATCAGAATGAAGTACTCGGTCGGTCGCATAGAAAGCAATCTGCCAATTGCATTCTGTTGTTGTCTTCGTGATTCAGCGCTCATTTGATTAGCATCACGCTGTCAGCGTCGACAGCACCCTCCGAACCGAAGTAGACATAGGGTGTGATATAGATCATCAATTCGGTGCGCCCTTCCTCGTTTGACCGGTTCTGGAACAGCCGTCCGAGAATCGGGATCTGACCCAGTATCGGTACCTTGTCAATTGTCCTGGATTCGGTCTGTTGAATCAGTCCCCCCAGGATAATCGTCTCGCCATTCTTCAGACGGACGGTTGACTCGAGCACACGACGGTTGATGGTCGGAGGCACATCGGGATTGAAGTCTGCCGCCGGTGAGTTAAACTCAGGCGAAATCTCGACCGTCAATTCTCCGCTTCGACTGACATACGGTGTGACCACCACACTCATGTCAGCCTCAACCTTCTCGAAGCGCTGGGTCGTCTGGGTGGAGGTGGTCGACTGTGCCGATGGATGTACGGTCTCGCTCTCCAGAAGGTAGTACTGTGTTGTACCAATCCGAATCGAGGCTGAATGACCATTGAGGGCTGCTACCTGGGGGTGAGATTGGACCACCGCCTTGCCCTCCTTCTGGAGCATCTCAAGGCGTACGAAAAAGTCCTCATCAAGCACGCCCAGATTGGACCAGCCCGTGCGTCGCTCCAAAGATCGCAGAGCGCTATTGGCCGTGTTTCCATCGCCCTTCAGATCGACATTCGGCCAATAGGTCTGTTCGTACGAGGCGACGCCCGCTGAGTTGTTGGCGGTTATGCCGAACTCGGCCCGCTCACTCGTCGTGTAATCCACCAGAAGTACTTCAAACAGCACCTGAGCTGGCGGGATGTCGACCTCCTTGAGGAAATCCTGAAGACGGGCAATCTTGGTTCTGGGTCCAGTCACTAGAAGACCATTGTGTTCTTTGACAACCTTAACTGTCAACTGTTGTGACAACGACACCGGTATCAGCGCTTCCACCGTAGATGCTACCAGATGGTCCAACTCCAGCAACTGCGAGTCGTACATATCCTCGGAGTCGCGACTGCCGACAAACAATACTCCGCCACTCTCCTTAAATGTGTATACTGAATTCATCAGGAGATATGTCAACGCCTCCTCGACCGGTTTGTCGGCGAAAGTTGCAGTGATATCACCCTGCAATTGTGTTTGGATCATTATGCTGATGCCACACTCGGACGAAATCCGGGCGATGACATCAGCCAGTGCCACTCGGGCCGCTTCGAGAGTGACCGATCCGCTGTCGCACTGGACATACAGATTCCGTGCCTGGCCGCGGCCACCCGGTTCGGCCGCTTCGCGTCCTATGTACGTTACCTGATCTACCTTGCGGACGGCCAGACCATTGGCTGACAACAACACTCCCAGCGCTTCATCAAAATCTAACTCTTTCAGTTTGCCAGTGATCCGCCCCTGAGTGCCGTTCTCAAGTATGATGTTGCGCCCGGTGATTTCGATCAATGTGTCAACCAGTCGTGACAACTCTGCGCCGTGGAGGTCGACCGATAGCAGGCCATCTTGATATACTAGATCAAGCGGTGCCAGTGGCGGGGGAGGAACGGTTGGTCGGAATATCTTGATGATACTGCCGGTTTTCTCCCAGGCCAGATCATACTCCTTTATGATGAACAGGAGGCCGTCATTGAGGGAGACATTGTCCAGCCGAAGAGTGATTGTCCCGGTGACGGTCGGGTCGATAAACAACGACAGGTTGTACGCTCTCGCCAGAGCAGTCAGTGCGTCATACAGCGACGTCCCGGCGAAGTCCAATCGAGGCACGATCACCACGGTGTCGATTATGTTCTGCAGTGCAGCTGAAGTGCTCAGTGAATCATCGGTACCCGCAGGCTGAGAGTCGTCGGAAACTGGCTGCGGTGGTAGAGCGGAGTCGTCATCCTCCAGAGTGTCACCGAAAACGGGAGCTGTCACAAAGAGGGCAATCAGGAGTGCAGAAAGGCATTTCTTCATATAGTTCATGTCACACATGTCAGGCGTTGAGTTCTCGGAGTACTTCGGCAGGCGTGGTCACTCCGTGGTTTACGTAGTCAGCAGCCATTTGTACCATAGTGCGGTATGACCCGCGATTGGCAATCTGTATCAGATGCTGTTCCGATTGTCTGTCGTTGATGGCGTTTTTGAGGTTTTCGTCTATCGAGAGCAATTCGTAGATTGCGGTACGACCTCTGAAGCCGGTCTCTGAGCATTGACTGCAGCCGGCAGAGTTTCTTGCGTCTTGACTCAGTGCTATCCCCAGCTTCTCGGCAGCAGCATGGCAAGCATCGTCCAGTGTCGTAGCGGCACAATCAGGGCAGAGCTTGCGAACTAGACGCTGACCGACAATCAGCTTGAGCGATGAGGCCAGCAAGTAAGGTTCGGCTCCCATATCGAGCAATCGAGTGACAGTTGACACAGCGCTGTTCGTGTGAATGGTCGACAATACCAGATGGCCTGTCAATGACGCCCGGATGGCGATCTCAAGTGTCTCCCGGTCCCGTATCTCCCCAATCATAATTATGTTGGGGTCCTGGCGGAGCAGAGCCCGAAGCATTGACGAAAACGTCAAGTTAATCTCTGGTTTCACTTGCGTTTGATTGATTCCCGCGAGATTGTATTCGATTGGGTCTTCGACCGTAGAAATGTTCACCCTGGGAGACTTGAGGTGCTGCATGGCGGCGTACAGAGTAGTCGTCTTTCCCGATCCGGTTGGTCCGGTAACCAGCACTATTCCGTTGGGTACTGATATTCTCTCAAGGAAGAGACGACGCTGGTTCTCAGAAAACCCCAGTTCGGCCAGGTCGAGTCGCAGGCTCTCTTTGTCCAGCAGCCGAAGGACGGCCTTCTCGCCCCCGTCCGTTGGGATGGTCGAGACACGGATATCGACGTGCCGATTGTCGAGTTCAAACCGAATCCGGCCATCTTGTGGTCGGCGTTTCTCGGCGATGTCCAGTCCCGACATGATCTTAATACGCGAAAGCACCTCCATTGCATCGGCGCTCGGGAGGTGAGCTTTTTCCTGCAATACGCCATCGATTCTGGCGCGACATGTTAAGTGAGTCTCACCCGGCTCGAAATGGATATCTGAAGCTTGTTGGCGGATGCAGCTGGCGACAATGGCATTGATCTCCTTGACAATCCTGCTGTCGGCGGCAACAGTCCCGTTGTTTCCCGTTTGCTGAGCTTCAGGTCCCATCGCGTTCTGTTCACTTGATGATTCGCCGAAGAAGGTTGCGATCTTCTTGCTCAACGCTTCGTCTGAGATTCTTCTAGGTAGGCGACTCATATCTGCAATGCGGCTTACGTAGTTGAGGACGGACAAGTCCGTCTTGTCACTCGCCCAGATTGTAGACCTATCAGGGCAAACGCAAACCCGGAACCGTTCACAAAACGATTGGGTGAGAGCGTCGGATGTCGAATTAGCCACGGATAACTGTTTCCATTTCAAACGAAGTACGCTATACTAATACCTTATTGCCGAGGATTTGTAAAGCTCTATGCCGCGATTTTACTACTCTGGGAAAAACGTTGACGGTCAAGTCATCGAAGGACACCTCAATGCCGACGATCAGACAGATCTGGAGACGCGTCTCCTTGATCTTGGTGTTTTTTTGCAGACACACCGTCCTGCCCTCAGCACCCTGCGGCAGCATCTGCTATGCAGATTCAAGTCTTCGGAACTCACACGCGTCACCCGTCAGCTCCAGATCCTCATTGCCAGTAAGATCGCGGCGGTAGAGGCGCTGCAGCTCGTCAGTGACCAGTTGAAGGACAAGACCCAGCGATCCGTGTTCGAGAGTATCATCCTGCAAGTGGAGTCGGGCAGATCGATGGCTGACTCATTCAAAGACTATCCGATTCTGTTCGACGATCTTTACACGAGCATGATTGAGGCCGGTGAGTCCTCCGGCAGACTTGACTTTGCTTTTGACAGCATTGCGACCTATCGGGAGAAGCGCGAAACGACCGCACGCAAAGTACGTTCTGCTCTGGCCTATCCATTGCTGGTCATATGTGTTGCTGCCCTTGTGGTTGCGGCGCTGATCCTTTACGTGGTACCGGTATTCTCATCCATGTATGAAAACTTCAACGCCGAACTTCCGATGCTCACCCAGCAGGTAGTCGGGATGAGCGGCTTCTTGCGTGAGAATCTCTGGTATCTAATGGGCGGCGTGCTATTAATGTGTGGCCTGCTCGTTGCGACCAGCCTTAACCAGAAATTCCAGTATTCCGCGCACATGCTCTTAGTGAAGCTGCCGTTAGTCAAGAACTTGACGACGAAGCTTGTGTCGGCAAGGTTCTGTCGCACGATGGGAGCTTTGCTGACCTCGGGTGTGGATATCCTTTATGCGCTGCAGGTTGCATCCCGAACAACCGGGAATGCGTATGTGGCAAATGCTATCGAACCCGCCGGACGGCAGGTGTCGGCAGGCCAGTCACTCACGGACGCTCTTGAGGAGACCAAGGTTTTTCCTCGTGCTGTCTTACGATTGACGTCATCAGGGGAAAAAACCGGCCAACTCGGCGAAATGCTGAGCCGCGCCGCCGATTACTACGAATCTGAGTCAGACGCTGAAATCCAGACACTGACATCCCTCATTGAGCCCCTGATTACTATCCTCTTGGGCGTGGTGGTCGCATTCATCCTTGTTGCCATGTACTTGCCGTTGTTTGAACTCGTCGGTACGATCTGATCTCTTCTCAGGGGCGAGCCTTGGTACAGATTCACGCAAGAGTGCTTGTTGATCCTGGCACCGGCTCGTCCGCTCCCCAAAAAACACTGAGAATACGATCAAATGTGTGAATCTGCGTAACGTGTTATAATGGACTGACATAACTATCACTCACTGTCAGTTTCTGACAGTGAGTGACAATCACCTCGCATGCAAAATGGGCTGTGATGTCACGTTTGTACTTGACAAGTGTGTGGCAGGTCGCTATTGATGGAATGTGAAGGCTGTGGAAGGTCTTCACGATACTCCATTTTATCGCAGGGGGCTGTGGGAGGACACTTGAACGCGACAACTAGCCCGAAGTACGACTTCAGCGCAGCTCTCCATCTGACTGTCAATGCTGCCTTCAGGCTTGCTCTTTGTATGGCCCGCCGCCACCTGTCGCATTGTTACCACACATGTCCAATCGCGATGAGGATCACGCTGTGTAGCGATTCTCCAACCAAGAAATCACGTCTGTTTGTTTATAAGGAGACTCCAAGTGTATCGAACTGAATCTATTCTGCGTAGCGGCGTACTGTTGAAGCGCGCTTCATCACTGATAGCTTTGCTCTGTTGCCTTTGCATTCTCGGAGTGGCCGCATTTGCCGGTGAGCTCGATTACATGGGGCAGACGTCACCCCGGGCGGAAGAGGGCAGCAGTGGGGTAATTGGGCGAAACTACTTCTTAGGCGTATCATCTCCTGCGATGCGTCTGGAGAAAACCGTCTTCCCTCTCTCACATTCGACTACTACACTGACGACAGCTTGTTGCACAAAGGGGCGGTATGTGCGGTGACTTACGCAGAAGGCAAGAGGGTAGAGATTGACTACGCAGAAATCGTCGGTGTCTCTGACTTGAATTACTACGAGGAAAGAAGTTATTCCGAAAGTCCTATGCACTCCTACTCGCGAGATGTCTTCGTTTCCAAGTACAAGCTGGAGGGTGATAGCCACTATAGCTTCGATATTGGGGCATGGAATGGCTTCTGGGATGTACGAACACTCTCAGATGTCTCCACTCTAAGGCAAGACACGGCCATCATCGCAGGCGACGATTGGGTGGCGCTGCAACACCACCGCGTTGAGGGTTCAGATACTCTCTCCACAATGATTGTCTTCCATTGGCAAGGAGGAGCGTGGACTAGAGATACTGTTGTCCTGCCGGAGTACTTTCGATCCGGTGTGAGCATGAAGGCTGGCAATGACTTCATCGTTGCGCTGGCTCGGCAAGGCGATAGCATAGTCACTGCGGGATACTTCATCAAGAAGACACCAGGCGGCTGGAGAGACTTCCCAATCAATATCAAGTATGCTGACCATCCCAATCGGCGCAAACTGTCAAGCATTACCACGGGCATCGACCTTTTTGCTATTGAGTTTCATGCTTACAACACAGCTGGGGATAGTTACTTGGGCAGATGGGTCGAGTTCTTTGACTATGTCCCTGGCTCGTCGGGGGACTCCCCAGTGGGAGACTCTTTGTTCCATTGGTCATCGGTTAACTACTACGGCGGTCTCTATCCATTCAAGCTGGATCTAATGTACACGGTTGGTCTCGACTATGTGGCGTTTGGCATGAAGGGTACCTCCAACATTGTGATTGAGGTGGCGTCGGACACCGGTTGGACTGGATATTGGGACTATCAGACTGTACACAACACTGGTGGCGATCTCAAACAACTTGCTAGCCTGGAATCGGGAATCGTGTATATGACAGACGGGACTTCAGCCAAGGTTGCTGTTCTGCCGAGGGATCATGTTGACTGTTTCACGACGGAGTTCAGTAGTCCGATCACAGCACCAAACATTCGGCTGTATCCAGCGGGGGGAAACAAATTCGCCGTTAGGACGGGATATAGTGTGAAGATGTATGACTGGGCGGGCACCGGCTTGGATGTGTCTACCATCTGTACGATGCCGACCGGGTGGGCGATTCAGGTTGCTGCCAGCGAAGAGATTTGTGCTGTCTGGTCGAAACATGGTGGCACGCTCGTGGCTAGACGGCACCTAGGTGGAAACACTTGGAGCGATCTTGATACTCTAACAACAGGCCTTTGGATCTGGAAACAAAATCTTTCCCTGCATCATTTCAGTGAAATGGATTACTTCGATTTCGATGCAGCTGGCGGAGTTGTTGCCTGTGCCGGAACGCAAGATAGCGGGGTCTTTCATCCGAGACAGGCACTTTTTGGATGGAATGCTCGTTTGCGGGAGTGGGATACTAAGTGGATTGGGGGACTCTATGCAGGAATGAACGTCAAGCTCGACACCGTTATATATGGTCCGTTCGATAGGTGGAGGTTCCCAGCATACAACAAATGGAGTGCATACAATGGGCGAGTCTACCTTGACATGCCTGGCAACGGTCTTGCTGCATTCCAGTACCATCGGGGAGAGTGGGTGTCCCAGCCGGGACTTACGGTGGTAGACAAAGTGAGGGTTTTGCCGGAAGGGGCCAACTCCAGAGACACTATTGTAACCGAATATGAGTATGGAGGCGGTATCCTTGACGAGTCTTCGAGCACTCCTCGCTTCGCTCGAACTACGGTATCGTCGCCTTTTTTCATCGGCGAAACCGAGGATTCACGGGTCTATTCAACAAGCTGTTTCTACAATGATTTGGATGACGACATTGACACCAGTAGGTTCAATACCGCAAAGCTTGTGCTCCCGGATCTGGAAGATACTGCGTTCCACGTGCCAAAGGGAGGTTACATGCTCGATGGCACAGCCTATCTGTCTTTTGTTGATACCGTGCTACCGACCATTGACGGTTACCTTGACTCCACTGACAACTATACTGACCCCCGTCTTGAACAGACTCGTTCGTCTGTGTTCTTGCAGGAGTATAGCACTCACGATGATGCCTCACCTCGAGTGCTTGTCAGCGCCGTAACCAGCGTTTCTGACGGATTAACGTCTTCGGTTAGCTACTCATATGATGAGCACGGGCGTGTGGTTGAAGCGAGAAAACCACTCTGGGACAATCTTGTTCAGGTGGATGTCACATCCTATGCTGACTTCGGGGGGTTCCCGAATCTCCCCGGCGATCATGTCGAGTTGAGCAAGTCCTTCATCTTGGATGGAACCGACACGGTCAGGTGGCTTGGACGTCTGAGAAATCAGTGGGACACCAGAACGAAAAAGGGGAGAATCTACAGATGGCGAGACCCCGCGGACCCAACGACAGAGGAATGCACGCGCGATGTCGATTCCTCGACTTCACGCGGTGTCGCGCGCGTATGGAAGGATGTAGAAGGGCGTGTCGTGAAAGTGGTGTTTGACGGTGACCAACACTATCAAGTCGCCTCGATGGTCCATGCCGACGGGCAGGGCGTGTTCCTTTTCGATGCCGAGACCGGCGACGACGTCAGCGGGATCGGTTGGGGGGAGTGGAACTCTCTAGCCGGAACCAGCGGAGTCATTGTCGACTCAATGGTCTTTTCGGGGAGATATTCATTTGAGGTAACTGGCGTTCAGGGCCAGCAGTATACCGAGTGTTTGCACCTGAAAGTAGATACACAGCATCTAAGCGATGCGTCATACTCTCTGAGTTACTGGGTGAAGTCTGATTGCACCCCGTACTCCCAGGTGGTATCGTATGTCGGAGGATCGGCGAGAGACACGTTGTACAAGGAGGTCACGGCGGCAGCGACATGGGATTCGTGGTCAAACATAAGACTGCCGATTAGTGGCGATTTCTGCAATGGTGCTGATAGCGTGGTTGTCAGTCTAGGGTTCTATAACATCTACTCTGACAACGTGGTTGCGTATTTCGATGATGTGCGCCTGGTTCCTGCGGCGGCTTCGGTTGCAACCTCGGTGTACGATCGAGCAACTGGGCTCCTTCTGTCCAAATCCGGCGCAGACAATGTCCCCGTATCATATGAGTACGATTCCTTCAATCGATTAACGAGAACGACAAACCATCTCGGTCAGACTCTCAGCGAGAAATCGCGACACTATTCACGTGACGATATCATTGACTTGTATAGTGAGACCGATCTAGGTTCGGACTCGGTGACGTTCAGCTCCGATGTGTGGAATCCGTTCTTCTACGACCTTTCGTACGAAAGAATAGACACATCCGCTGACTACTCTGCACAGATGGTTTGCGGTGCAGACACAGTCGTCCTTGAAGGGTCTGATCCCAATATCCGCAGCGGCAGGGTATTTGGTTTTCTGAATCCGGGGGGGACAATGCCTTTGGTACCGGTGACGACCGTGATGGAACTGAAAACCGAGTCGGTTGGTGGTCTGGGTGTGGTCAAGGCAGAGGCCTACCGGATGGAAGATGGATACGTGAGCAAAGAGTACCACGATGATGTTGCGGGAAGCCCCTGGTACATTCCCGTGACGAAAGGGCAATGGCTCTACTACAAGCTAGGCTATGAGCGCGATGTACCCACGCAGTCACCAAACGTGAGTCTGTCTATTTCCACACCCGACACAGCGGTTGCCTTCTCGTGCACGGACTGCCCGGACACGAGCTATTGGACCACGGGTCACATCTGGATCGACTCTGGACAGATGGCGACCATTTCTCTGTATGGTTATCGAGCGGACGCGTACGTGAAATTCGTAGGCGTTCAGGATCGGAATAGCGTTAGTCCGCCGCGAAAGACATTTGACATTGAATCGCCGAACTATGTCAAAGCTACTTCCTACATGGCCGATACTGATGGTGTTACGAGCGTTCAGTACGCCGACGGTATGGATCGATTGATGCAGGCAAGAACGTCGGCCGTCAACGATCAGACCAACGCCATTGTATCGGGCGTGGCCGACCGTGATGCCAGAGGGCGCGTTACCAAATCCTATCTTCCGTATGAGGATGTTGTGGGCTCAAATGGGGCTATGGATATTACGGACAGAGATAATATTCTTACGGAAGCCATCGCCTATTATGACGGGACCCACGCGGTTGACATGGACGGAGTGCCTTACTCCGAAAGCGAATACGATTTCTCGGACGTGAAGCAGACACTGAGAAGAACATCCGGTCCCAGTCCCACTTACGCTTTGGGCTCGGGGCACACGTCGGAGTTTGAGCGCGACCTCGCCGTCATCGGAAACGACACGTTGCTCGTCGCAACGTCATACGACGCCGACAGCATCAGGACTGTGACGAAGCAGCATGTCAGGGGGGAGTACAGCAAGAAGGTGTCGCACTTCAAAGTCGGCTCTATCATGGATTCGACCACCACGATCTCCTATGTAGATCCCGTCTTGGCCCACTCCAGGACCTGCATTGACACTGCTCACACCGGTTCATCGGAGATTACACTCAGAGAAACGTGGACGAACAACGATGGATCGGTAGATAGTACATATGCAGTCGATCTTGGCAAAACCAGGATGTTCTATGACAAAGCAGGACGGACACGGTTTGTGCAGACCGATCTGCAGGCTGAACGAGGGGAATTCACGTACAACAAGTATGACCTCCTAGGCAGGCTGATTGAGCAGGGATTGTGTGACGTGCAGGAACAGTTCATAGTCTATTTCGGCGAGTACTTCGCCAGTCTGGAGCGGTTTCCGCTTCCGGGGCACCCAATTGATGTGCAGTATCGATGGTTCTATGACGTGTACGATACCGTCTCTGCTCCCGGAAAACTGCTGCGTGTGGAGAGCGGTGACCAAAGCTACTACAAGAACTTCTATTATTACCCCCAGCAGTTCGAGGACTTGATGGAAGTCAAACTCCCGAGTTTCGGAAGCGCGGTCAAAGCGGTGCGTCACAAGTACGCAAGAAACGGCAGTTTGGAGAGTCTGGTCGTATACCCTTATTGGTCCGTCGACACGACCGCCGGACGAAGGTGCTTTGAGTACGTCTACGATGACCTGGGCAGGCTCAAGGGTATCGATAACGAGTCGGATGATTCACATCCGCTGAAGACGCTCAGGCATGCTGAGTATTCCTACAATGTCACCGGGGCCATTACTTCAACGTTGTTAGGAATAAGCGATGATGAGTATGTGATACCGGCGGTTCATGATACCGTGCAGAAGGTCGACTACATTTATGATCCTCTCGGAAGGCTAATCGGGATAAACGACTCAGACATTGATAATTCCGTGGTTACATCTTACGATTCTTTGGGGGTCGAGAACGGCAACGACAACGATCACTTCGGGGAGTGTCTGGTTCTGCATGATAGTACAGGTGGGTATTTCAACGGCCGTCTCTACAAGATGGCCAGCACCAGTTCCTCACGGAAGTCCGCCGTTCAGCACAAGTACGAGTACCGTATTGACGATCGAGGGTGGCTCACGAATGCGACTCACGACAACGACGACCGCTACACTCGTAAGTACGCGTACAACAAGTTCGGCATGCGCCATTCAGAAACCAAGGGGCAGTTCGGAATTCCCGAAACGTATAGTTACGCCACGAGTCCTGGCTCAGCCAGGTTGTTGAGTACTTCAAGCATGCCAACAGGTGTTGAGTTGACCTATGATGCATGCGGCAACATGACTTCAGATCTGTCAAGAAACATCTTCGCCATGACGTATGACTTCCGCAATCTGTTGGATACTGTCAACATGGTGTCTGAAGCGTGGCCGTCTGCCTCGGATCAACTCATCATGACTTACGATCAGGGCGGTCAGAGGATCAAGAAGCAGTACTTCTATCACTACATGGATGCTTGTGATACTCTGCCTCCGACCGGCGATACTCTGATCCTGGATGGTCCGGGAGGACTAATGGGCACCATGTCAATGATGAGCTCAGGTGACTGCCCGTATCCAGACTCGTCGGAAACTCTGTACCTCTACGACAACGGCGTGCTGCTCGCGACTTTTGACGAGAATGATGATGTACTGGAGCTATTCGTGAACGGTCCCAGCGGGAGGGTGGCATCGTATAAGTACAACGATGACAACAGCCTGCATTATCACCTCAACGATCATCTTGGGTCCGCTCGCGTGCTGATTCATGCCCTGGACGGGGCGGCTCCGCGCGTGAAGGAGTACTTCCACTATCATCCGTATGGTGAGATTCTAACGCAGTCAGGTACACACCCGACTTCATTCCAGTTCTCGGGCAAAGAGCGGGACGACCATTCCAGCTTCGGTCTTGACTATTTCGGAGCGCGCTACTATGATGCATCAAGAGGCTCTTTCTCCAGTGTAGACATGGCCGGCCAGTTCGCCGGTGGTTATTGCTACGTGGGGAACAATCCTCTACAGAACATCGATCCCGACGGAAACTTTGCGGTAGGTCTGTTTGTGTCAGGGCTTATCAATGCGGCTGGTCTCTATATGACGGTCAAGGGACTAAACGATATGGGCGAGAATATGTGCGACATGTCTCGAAGCGACATGCGAAAGTCGTTCGCATTGAGAGTCGCCGGTGCCGTCATAGGAGCCAACATCTCGAATCCTGTGCACCAGGCCGGAGCGAATCTAGCAGCGGCGAGTATAATAGACAGGGACAATATGGCTGCGCATTTCAGAGGTTTCGCGATCGATCTAGGTCGGCAGGCAGTGATGAGTTGGGCGTACAAGGACATCATGCGGCGGATGAGGACTGATCTCAGGAAGTTCCGGAATGGCTTAGGAGCGAATTCCGGGTTTGATTTCAATGGAGTCCCCGGCGAGGGTGAATACCAACGGGGTCCTATGTGGACAGACTGGTACAAGATGCCCAATAAGGATCTTGAATACTTCGAAGATAATGCGGACGGTGAAGCGGCAGGAGGAGAGTACTTCGCTGAGGTCTTGGTGGACGCCAAGGGAGAAGTCGTTGATCCAGAGGTACAGTCGGTGATAACCGACGCGAGCCGGGCTTACAATATGTACGTATGCGATTGCATTTCACAAGATCCTAACATGGGGATGGGCGAGCTGAAGGCCACATTCGGGGACAGAGCACCTTGCGACATAAAGACACAAGCACCATTCAAAACGGACCGCTACTATCGGGTACACGGCGAAGTATACTTGTCTCAAGACCTCGGGAATCTCGTGTTTGGCGCGTACGCTGAGGGCCACAAGTGGGGTCTTTCCACAATGAAGTTCGGAGGGGGAGTGGTCCAATTTGGCAGCGACCTTAAACGCTCCTCGCCCTGGGGATTGACCGTACCTGCGTATCCTTGGGCCTATGCCACGGCAAGATGGTTTGGAAACTTCAGGACCTGGGGCGACGACACTCGAGGGGCCTATTTCGTGAATCGGGGTGCCTTGCAGCGCGACGAATACAATCGGTTGGGTACCGTTCCGCGATGAACGACACTACTACAGGGCAGTCGAAACACAGACGCTTCGGTCTGCGTCGTATCGCCAAGATACTCCTCTTGGCAGTCGTCGGTGTGATCGTGGCCTTGCCGGTGGTTCTCTTTCTGAGTTGGATGTGGATAGCGCCACCAACACGGCCAGAGGTTGTGGCTCGTGCCAGCAATGATCGATATGAGATTGAAGCCTACTCGTATCATAGCAGAACAGAAGAATCGAACACGCTTCGATTCTGCCGAATAGGTCAGAGCACTTCAACCAAGGATACTACAACGCTGTGGGTGACGCGGAAAGGAGATTTGGCTACGATTGAGTTCCTTGATTCTTCTCGTGTGAAACTCGTTGCATATCTAATGAGATACGACCCGGAGACCCTCTGGCGCCAAGGACCGGCCGTGGACTCGATCGTTGTGCAACTCGATGAAGAGCCATAGCCGAGAGCCGGTGTGGATATGCGGCACACACTGAGTTCAGTTCTCAAGTCACGGCAGGCTGGTGGCTTCGGTGGAAGGATAGTGCTTTGGTAAGATACGTACTCGCGTATCTGGTGTTTGCAGTGTCATCGCTTGGTGCCAACACTGTGCAGGTGCCTGCCGACCAACCGACGATTCAGGCCGGAATCGACTCTGCTTCAGCCGGTGACACGGTGCTCGTTGCCGACGGGATCTATAGGGGTGCCGGCAACGAGAATCGAGATATCGATTTCCACGGCAAGGCCGTCGTCCTGATGTCCGAGAACGGTCCCGAATCGTGCATCATAGATGCCCAGGCTACAGAGGAGGACAGGCATCACGTATTCCACATTCACAACGGAGAAGGTCCGGACACCAAGATAGTTGGTCTGACTATTCGTGGCGGCTATCGCGGAAGAGACTATGAGGGAGGTGGCGGCGCCTATCTTGATACCAGCTCCCCATCGTTCGAAAACTGTGTTTTCGAGAACAACTACGGTTACTGGGGCGGCGCGATTCGAGCGCGGAGGTCGAACTCCGTCTTCATTCGCTGTCTGATACGTGACAATCAGGCTGTGAATGGCGGGGGCGTTTCAATCGAAAGCACTGGTGGGCCGGAATTCGTCAACTGCACTATGATCGCGAACAGGGCCGACAGCGGCGCAGGCGCCGTGCATGTCCGGTATTGGAGTTACGACACAAAGCTGACTCGCTGCCTAATAGCTTTCAATCTCGGTGCTCCCGGTATCACCGCCAATCTACCGTCGATAGTATGCAGCAACATACACGGCAATCCGGAGGGCAACTACATTGGCGAGTCTGGGGTATTCCTCGGGCAAGACGGGAACATATCGGTCAATCCTCGCTTATGTGACTGGGCGCTTGGCCGTTATGATCTTGATAGTCTATCCCCCTGCCTGCCGGCCAATAGCGAATACGGCCAGCTGATAGGCCGTGACAGCGGAACATGTGCACCGGGAGGGCGTGTATGGCACGTCAGAGCGGACGGCTCGGGAGATGCGACAACGATCCAGGACGCCGTCAACGCCGCCCACCATGGGGACACGATTCTGCTTGCGTCTGGAACCTACACTGGCGATGGCAATCGAGACCTCAATCTCTGGGGGAAGATACTGACGATTCAGTCGGCCGAAGGCTCGAGATCATGTATCATCGACGCAGGCGGAAGCGAGAACGAACCGCATCGCGCTTTCCACTTCCGGTACGGAGAGGGGCCGTCCACTGAGATTGTCGGCTTGACGCTCAGAGGGGGGTATCACGGAGCAGTCAACGAGGGCGGCGGCGCAGTCTATCTGGACGGCAGCTCACCCGCAATAGAAGACTGTTCTTTTGAGGAGAACTACGCCTACTTTGGAGGCTCAGTCTACGCTCGGGAGTCGAATTCCGTTCTAAGTCGTTGCGTCATTTTCGACAATCAGGCGGTTTACGGTGGCGGAGTCAGCTGCGAAGGTGACGCCGGACCAGAGTTCATTAACTGCGACATCGTTGCCAACGACGCCGATAGCGGTGCCGGTGGAGTGTACATTCTCGATGAGGAATCGGACGCCGAACTGACACGCTGCAATGTTACCTACAATCTAGGGGTACAGGCCTTGGGGGGCTGTGTACCTTCTGTGACTTGCTGCAACATCTTCGGAAACCCCAGAGGCAACTTCATCGGCGAATTCGCCGGACTCCTCGGACAAAACGGCAACGTTTCGGTCGATCCGAGATTCTGTGATCTGGATAATGGCGATACTCACCTGAACTTCGACTCGCCTTGCCTTCCCGATCACAACAGTTGCGGTATGATCGGTGCTCTGGGCACCGGATGCACTGAAGTTGTCTGGCCGCTCGCTGGGCGACCGAGACTGTCTGGCGACTTGCCCGCATACATTGTCCGCACCCTGACGCCGAACCTGGAATGGGACTATTGGGATACAGCCTGTACTGGCCAGGAGTATTTTGAAGTGGAGATAGGCACCGATCAGGATTGGACCTACGCTGAGATGTGGGACTCGAGTCCGATTCGATCAGCTGCTACCACGGTTCAGTATGCCGGCGCACCGCTCGCTGACCGAAGCGTGTACTATCTTCGCGTACGACTGGCAAACGAGCATGGCTGGGGCGATTGGACTGAGCAATACTTCTCAACTCGGCTACTGCCAGAAGGCGAGATCTCAAGCAACTGGTCACAGTACCAGTACGACTCCAAGCATACGGGCTACAATCCGGGCACGAAGATCACGATGCCCCTTCAACTCAAATGGCAGCAGCGAGTTTTCCCGAGCAATCTCAATCCGATCACTGCCACCGAGGAATATGTGATGGCCTCACCTGGGGAGGGGCCGAGCACTTTGCCGAATGTATTCAGTTGTCTTGATTCGGAAACCGGCGAGACTCTCTGGGCTGATTCTGTTGGCTGGGTGTCATCCACCCCACAGCCTAGCACCGCATACGGGCTATGGTATCAGCAGATCATTGACGGAGCCGCAAGCCGAATTGTGGCCTACGACGTGGAGACCGGTGACACGGCTTGGATTTGCCCCTTCAGGAGTCAGCTAATCGAGGGGCTAAAATCACCAACCGTTTACGGCGACCGACTTGTTTTTCCCAGCGAGATGTACGGTGGTTTTTCAGTTGCCGATATACACACAGGTGAAAGACTGTGGGCACACGGCGCCGGGCGCCAGGATGCTTGGACCCCAGCTGTCTACAATGATTCGATATACATCTATTTCACGAATCTCCTTTGGACCTGTGATCTGTCGAAAGATGAATTAGGCTGGGACCTGAGGGACACGCTCCCGCCCTGCGAGGGGGGGCCACCAGTACATGTCTATTTTGCCGGCACTGCGCCCGTGATCGATTCCTGTCTCAACTTCCTCTACATCCTAGAGATGTTCCAGATTCAGGCGATTGATCTGGAGACCGGGGAGATTGCATGGAGAAACTGTGGACACTTCCGGACGTACGGGAGATCTCAGTCTCCCGTTGTGTGTGACGGTCTGCTATTGGTGCGAGAATCGGGACGACTGGTTTGCTACGATGCGTTCACGGGTGAGGAGCTCTGGGACTACCGAGCGCCAACTCCCATCGTATCTCAACCGATAGCCATCGACGGACATGCGTTTGTCGGAACGGAAG
The DNA here is from genome assembly GCA_963664195.1 of uncultured candidate division Zixibacteria bacterium. GTDB lineage: Bacteria > Zixibacteria > MSB-5A5 > GN15 > FEB-12. The sequence continues at coordinate 493,272 of OY760907.1, read as the reverse complement.
AGGCCACGTATGCCGTTGATCTGAACACCCACGATGCCGTGTGGTCCTACCCGGTTGTTGGCAGTGTGACGGCAGCCGGTGACAAGGTCTATGTGTCAACGGTTGACGGATGGATTCACGCGTTTGGCCAGGTGTCATCCGATGTCGGGGAGGCGGAGCAACCTCTCTTGCCTGTGTCTATGGAATTGTGTCAAAACTTTCCCAACCCCTTCAACCCGAGCACTACGATAAGATACGCTTTGCCAAAGCGCTCTCACGTTAGGCTAACCGTTTACAATATCCTCGGCCAAGAAGTTGCTGAACTCATCAACTCCGCGAAGACTGCCGGCGAGCACGTTGCAATCTGGGACGGTCACGACGCGAAACACCGCTCCGTCTCTACTGGAGTCTACTTCTATCGACTGCAGGCGGGGGACCACTCTGTGACCCGGAAGATGCTGTTATTGAAGTGATGCCCTCTCGGGGCATTCTCGGACCAGCATCAGCCACCTCTTGTGACCATTTTGTGACCACGGGGCGCCAAAACAGCCCAATCGAAGCAACACCAGGCAAAAGAATACAAAAGAATTAAATCGTTGCGCTTCTTGACGATGCACTATAACGCGTTGTGTACAAGTACGTTACGGCGCTGCCCTGCGGCGAATCCCTACCTCTCCGCCATATTTGTCTTCCATTACATGCGAGTTTGCAGCTTGCCGTCCGTTCGGTGGCCAACCCGTGCCTCGGGTGGGGGACAGTCGCGTTCTCCCCTTTGTGGACCTCCGGTGGCCCGCCCGTGCCTCGGGTGGGGAACAGCTGCATTCTCCCCTTTTGTGACAACCAGGGTTCCATCCCTGGCGGATTCGATTCCCGATTGACATTCACCTGCAATTGTGTATTTTGAAGGCGATTATAGTTCAACCAGATTCACTCGGTGATACGGGAGGGATGTGTGGCAATCAAGCGACCTCTAGAAACCCGAGGCAAGCCTCGGGCCCGCCCGGCCAGGCATAGGTCACAGATTGTCCGCAGCCCGCAAGCTCTAATGAAATAATGTTGCTCGGAGTATTCCGACGCGCTATCTACACAGCGCCTTGACGCGAGTCATCAACTCTGCCCGGCGGAACGGTTTCGTGAGAAATCCGTCGGCTCCCGCCTCCAGAATCTCGTACTCGCAGTACAGACCCCGATTGCCGGTCATGAGCATCATCGGCACGGTCGGGTAACTTTCTTTCACGTGCTCAAGCAGTTCAAGGCCGTTCATTCCCGGCATCTCAATATCGCTCAGGACAATGTCAACTTGCGAGGATGACAGGACTTTCGCCGCCTCAAGTCCGGTTTCTGCCGTGACAGGCGCAAAGCCCTCACGTTTCAATACGCCGGTCAGCAAGCGAAGGATCGTTTCGTCGTCGTCCACAATGAGTATGGTGGTGCGATTTGCAGTCGAGTCTTCGAGCGTCTCGGGGCGGACTATCTGCAGTTTGCCAGTCTCGCTGGCTGACACAGCTTTGTCGTTGGAGGCAATGTTGTTCTTGATGACCGTTACTTTCATGGTTCAGTGATCTTCGTTATCTGTAGCCTGTTCCCAGGTCCAAAGCGGCACGCCCCAATACGCCTTGTCCCGTTGTTCGTTCTACTTGTTGGCCGATGGGTTAACCCGATTTCACCAGACTGCCGGATCGAGGATACGTCTCGCCCGACGGCGATCAAAACTGCCGTCACAGCGACAGCGATTTCTCCAAGTCCCGGCGAAACAGTCTGGTACGGTATTGGATGGGTCATCCTTGCAGTACTCTGCCCATTCAGCCTCTTGTATTGACTATCGGGGAAACATGACGGATTCTGTACCACCAAACTGGGGAAAAAGGGGCGAAATCTAGCCCAGTGGTAGAGAAATGACGAATTCAGCTCCGCCACCGGGCCGATTGGCAGCCGTGATATCCCCACCGTGATCCCTGATGATACCGTAACTGATGGAAAGCCCCAGTCCCGTGCCGCTGCCAACATCCTTGGTCGTGAAGAAGGGGGTGAATATCTTCTCGATATCCGGCTGGTCAATTCCGCAGCCCGTGTCGGCAAACGTTATGTGCAGTCGTTTCTTCACCTGCGAGGTGGTTATCGTCAGACTGCCCCCCTCCGGCATAGCATCATGGGCGTTGAGAATCAGGTTGAGAAACACCTGCTGCATCTGCTCGGCGTTGACGGTCGTTTTCGGCAGTGTTTTGTCCAGCAGGAGTTCCAGCGAAATGTCGTGCTTGGCGAGCATTGATGCGATAAGAGAGAGCGTGTTTTCGATAACCGCGTTGATTTCGTGGGGAGCCTTCTCTGCAATCTGCTGTCGCGAGAAAACGAGCAGGTTATGAACGGTCTTCTTGATTCGGCCCGCTACACGTAGCAGGCGCTCGAACTTGGTCTTGTCGTAGTCCTTTCGCTTCGGAGGATGCAGGCTTAGCTCCTGCAGCGTACCGTACAGCACTGAAAGCGGGTTGTTGATTTCGTGAGCTACGCCTGCGGCAAGTCGACCGACGGTGCGGAGCCGATCCACCCGCATCAATTCATGTTGATGGGCACGTTCGCTTGCGCGAAGCGTTTCCTCAGCCTGTCGGCGTTCGGTAATGTCTGAGGCGGTTCCGAGATAGCCGATCAAATCACCGGCTGCGTTGTGCATCGGCGTGACATTGCCATAGACCCAGGTTACCTTGCCGTCGAGCGTGACATAGCGGCACTCTGCAGAATATCCAGCATGCGGATCCGTAGGGTTCTCCATCAACGCGATGAGTTTGTCGCGGTCATCCTCGTGAATCACAGAGTACCACGGAGTACCGGGAGCTTCGTCCTGCGGAATCCCCGTCATTTCGCTCCATCGACGGTTGGCGTACACGCAATTGCCTTCGGCATCAGACTGCATGATAGCAACCGGCGCCGAAGCGGCAAGAGTCCGGAATCGTTCTTCGCTTCGCCTGAGCGCCTCCTCGGTCCGTTTGCGCTGGAGCGCACTGGTGAATACTTCACCGACAATTGTCAGCAGCGAAGTAATGTTTGTCGGCCAGTGTTCCGTTTTCCGCACCATATCAAAACCGAGGGCGCCAACTGCCTTGCCTTCGAATATCATTGGGACGGCCAGGAGTGACTTGATGCTCTGCTCCTGAAGATGATCTCTGAGAAGAACCTGATCCTCTGGAAGGTCGTCAACCCGCGGTATATAGGCTCTCTCGCCGTTGCGGAGCTTGTCGCCAATCACCAGCAGCGAGTCCAGCGCCAACCCCTGAAGATTCTTGATCTGCGGCTCAATACCGTTGGCACACCATTCGTGGGTGTTATCCATCGCCATGCCATCTTCGCGAAACTGGAATACATAGCTGCGATCAACGCCGACGAACCTGCCGATAACTTCCAGCGCTTTGTTGATTTCATTGTCGATCTCGTCAAATCGAAGATTGATGAATCGTGAAGAAATAGGGGCTATGAGTCTCTCGAACGCCACCCGGTAGCGATTGGCTTCCTCAGCCTGTCTATCCCGGGTGATGTCTTCGCCCATACTCAGGATGGCATCCTCACCCTGGACGGTGCACGGCGTCACGGTTGTTCGCACGTAGTATGTGCTTCCGTTCTTGTGTCGCATGGCCACTTCGTGATTTCGGACGAAGCCGTCCCGACGGAATTGTGCCATTACGGCCCTGCGCCCCTCGGCGTTTTCATACAACTCGCTGACACTGCTGGAAATCAATTCTCTGGTGGAGTATCCGGATATGCGCGTCACCGCGTCATTGGCGGCCAGGATAGTGCCGTCGAGTGTGGACAGCGTGATTCCGAGAGGGGCACTCTCAAACAAAGTGCGATACCGTTCTTCCGATTCCTTCAGGGCCTGCTGAGCGCGCTTCTGATCTGTGAGGTCTCTTATGGATGCCGCAATGAACCGGTTCCCCGTGGCCGAATCGATGAACAGCGATTTCTTCGTTGATATGTGATGCAGTTCTCCATGCCATGTGATGTCTTCCTCGTTGACATCCATGATGCCCGTGCTCAGGACCACTTCGTCTCTCGCCCAGAACACGTCGGCCTGTTCGCGTGGAAACACGTCGTAGTCACTCTTGCCGATCAGTTCTCTCCTCGGGTGCCCCATGAGTTGGCAAAGGGAGGTGTTGAGAACTACCCAGCGGTGTTGCTCGTCCTTGACAAAGACAGGGTCGTCAAGGGCATCAATGACGTTATTCAGGAAGTTCTTTGATTGTTCCAGCTCTGCAATTGCTTCTGCTCTGGCGGTTATGTTGCGGTAGAAAAACGAGAGTGCTACCAGATCACCGGCAGCGTTCTTGATTGGAGAGATGGTGATACTCACCGAGATCTTGGTACCGTCTTTGTGGTGTCGATAGGTATCGTAGCAGGATACACCGCTGCCCGCTCTGCAATGACCAGCCCATTGTTCAAACTTATCGCTATCCAGTCCCTCTGGAATAGGGAAGGGTTTGCCGGCAAGGTCACTCTGTGCGTAGCCGAATACTCTTTCCACCGCTGGATTGGAGTGCAGAACGATGTCGTTCAGATCGGTAATGACGATCGGGTCGGCACTGCCCTCGAACAACGCTCTCTGCAACTCGTTAGAACTGAGATTCTCACTGCCGGCATCGGCTGACTGTTGGCAGGATTGCTTAAGCTGCGTGACCTGGTTACGAAGCTCCTCCAGTTCACGGGCAAGTTGTGCTCTTGACTTATTAGCATCCTGCATGTCGTATTCCTAATGCGAATGTAAGGTCCCGGCAATGCCGGGTCGTGCCCCCGGTAAGGAAGCTACATCAACGACTCATTGCCGAACAAGAATTACAGCCCTTTGAAGAGATCTTCCAGCGGAGTGTTCAGGGCTGTCGCCAGACGGGAGACCGTGGCCAGAGACGGGGCGGTGTGGGCGTGTTCTATCTGGTAAATGAGGCTGGGGGACAGGCCGGTCCGGCTCGCCAGTTGCCTGAGACTGAGCTTCTGGTCCGTGCGCAGGCGGCGAATCTCCGAGGCTATCTGATCTACTGCCTTCTGGTTGAGATCACTCTGCAGACCGTATTTCTTGATAACTCGCTCCAAAATCGCCAGGAGCTCTTCGTTCTCAAACGGTTTGGTGAGGAAGTCAAAGACCTCGGAGCGAAATGCCTCCACTGCCCGGTCAAACGTCGGGTATCCCGACAACATAATGACACAGATGTCCTTGTCAAACTTGCGGATGTCTTTCAACAGTTCAAGACCACTCACCGAAGGCATCACCAGGTCCAGAATGATGATCTGGAACATTGATTCCTTCAATTTAGGCATTAGCTGAACGGGATCGGTCAGGTATTCAACGGTGAAATTGTGGCTCGTCAAAAACGATTGAAGGTATTGACAAACATCGACGTCGTCATCAACTACGAGTATGTTGATACTTCTATCAGCCTTCTGCTTAACCATAGGAGTGCCCATCCCTCTTGTCGAAGTCTCTTTGCTACACAAATACTGCACAGTGAGCCTTCGTTTGTCAACATGAATTATGAGACCGGCGTTGTTTGGTATCGGTGAATACCGGAGAAGAGATGTGGGGGAGAACGGTGGCTTTTGGCCGAAATCAAGGGCACAAAACAAGAGACCGGCAGAAAACATGATGCCGTCCGCCGGTCTCAAAAACAAAGGGTGCCCGATTTTGAGCAGAAGTGGAGCCGCTACCCTATGGCCTCCCTGACTTTCGCGAGTAGCATATTCTGATCAATCGGCTTCTCGCAGAATGCCAGCGGTTTGGGCATTGTCGCGTAATCACGAGAGAAAAGCTCCTTGTACCTGGTTACGCCGCTGCAAAAGATCACGGGGATTTTTGACAATTCCGGGTCCTTGCACAACCAACGGTAGAACTTGGTACCGGTCTCGCGCTCCATTATGATATCCAGAGTAATCAGGTCAGGAGCAGCTTCCTTCACAATCACCTGGGCTTCGTCGCCATCGGTCGCCAGAACAGTGTCATAACCGTTTTCTTCAAAGAGGGTCTGAAGGTACGTTCTGGGATCGCTTTCGTCGTCAACTATAAGTATCTTCTTAGCCATGAAATCACCTCGCATCTATTAGTGCCATTCCCATTCAAGGAAGCCCTCGCGCACATCGGTCATGGCGTTGACTATCAATTCCACGAGACCACCATACAGGATATTGCATCGATCAAACAGACCGTAGGCTTCGAACATGTCCCGCATGGAGCCCTTACAATTCGAACAAGGAGCACAGACGTACTTCTTGATTTCCGGATCAAGCTTGTCGGAGAAGACATCCAGTATCTGCCGCAGCTTCGTGCGACCGGAAATCAGGTGCCGCCAATCCGGAAAGTTCAAGTCCTGGGTAATGGCGAAGCCTGACCCGCCGCCGCAGCAGTAGTTGTGCACGCCGTTGGGAGCCATCTCATCAAAGTGGTTGCAGACCGCCCTGAGGATTTCTCTCTGCGGTTTGACGATTCCCATCAGACGCACCAGGTTGCACGGGTCGTGCATCGTAGTGTAGATATCGTCGTTACGAGCAGGATCAAGTTTCAGGCGACCTTCTTTGATGATCTGGTTGAGGAATGTCAGCGAGCTCTCACGCGGTATGTTCAACTCGCCGGCGTAAACACGGTCAGCAATTACGGTCATCGCCTTGTGGGCATGGCCGCACTCACCAAGCACGATCTTCTTGACACCAAGTTTCTTGGCTGCCTCAACGTGTTTCAATGCCACCTTGGCAAACTGCACGTCGTCGTACCAGACACCGTAGTTTACGCTGTCGTAACCGATGATGTCACTCGACAGAGTGTAATTGACTCCGGCTGCCTCCAGAATGATCGCAAACGCTTCCGGATTCTCCGGCCAGGCCAGATACTCACCGGCGTTGTGAATCAGCAGGACGTCAGCGCCCGCCTTGTCCATCGGCCATTTGAAGTTCATTCCGGTGCGCTCTTCGACTTCCTCTTCGAGGAATTCGATATTGTCCAAAAACGCAACCGGCGTCATACCTGTGGACGAACCGGTCTCCAGTTGCTGGACAGAGCCCTTGGTGTGCAGCGGTGAAACGGTGATCCCCATTTCCATCGAGAAAATCTTACGAAGTTCTCGTGTTACGAGACCGTTATCAACGCCGATCGGACAGGTCTGTGCGCAGCGACGGCAGATCGTGCAACGGTATGAAAGCTCCATCAGTCGGGCAATCATTGTCCAGGAAGCATCAATATCGTTGCCGGAAATCTTCGAAATCAGCTTACCGCCGGTCTTGACGTACTTGCGATACAGACGACGAAGAATATCCGCGCGAAACGTCGGGCGATAGATGTCCATCCCGCCAGACTCGTTGTAGATCGGACAGGCCGATGAACATGTCTGGCACTTGGCGCAGTACTCCATCGTCAGCAGAAGCGGCTGAGCGAACGCCCAGTTGTTTTCTTTGTCGTAGAGCTTGGCCAGACCGGAAAGAAACTTCTCGACCAACTCACGTTTCTCTTCTTCCGTCTCCGGGCGCGGAAATTTGTAGCCGGTTACGCCGTCAAGGTCGCTTTCGTACTTCTTCTTCTGGTCATCTGAAAGCTCCGTAATTTTCGGTTGGAATTCCAGCGTGTCGTAGGGGGGAGGCAACGGCAGGAAATCCTTTGCGTCAAGCTTGACCAACTGACCTGTCTTGCTGCAAAAATCTTTTATCGTGACCTTTTGCTCACTCATTTCTTGTTGTCCTCCTCGTCATCGCTGGCTGTCGCCGCATCCGCCCAGGAACCGCCGGACTTGATGTGGGGGGCTGACCAGGTTATCTTGTTGCCGAGGGTTTTCATTACTTCCTGCTCCATACCGCTGCCCGATTTGTTCGGGTGATCTTCCCATTTCACTTTGTGATACGTAAAATACTTCCCCACGAAATGCGTCATGTGGGTGAAGGGAAGCCAGAGCATGAATACTGATGCCAGAGAGTAGTGGACGATCCCCAGGGTCGGCATGCCCTCCGTACCGGAGAACGTCAGGACACTGGTCGCAAAGGCACGTGCAGAGTCAAAGCTGCCGTCAAAAGAGACCCAGCTCCATATTGTTGTAATAAACACGGCCGCGATCAGCAACACGTTGAAATAGTCAGACCAGACCGAGGTTGCTCGCAGATCATACTTGAATATGCGGCTAAAAAACAGCCCCAGAGCACCAAACGCTCCCATGGCGGCTCCTGTAACGCCGAATATGGGGGTTAGGTAATACACAGCCTTGGCAAGAATGTTGCCCGATTCCGCAGTGACCGGAATGTCAACCAACCCCAGAACCGCGCCGGTGTATGCCAACACTACGAACCCGATCGACAAATACAGTCCGAAATGGAACGGGAATGAGAACACCCACATTGGCTTGTTGTTGTGGTACATCGACTGGATGAAGAAAATCTCCTTGCCCATCTCGGACAGCTCGCCCGATATGGAGACCTCAGCCGGTTTCGTCCACCAGTCCACTTCCTCGTAATACGATCCTCCGTAATGTCCCTTCCCCTTTTCATGCGGGATGGGGTAGAGGTCCCAGCGCAAGTGCAGGGGCATTCTCGACATTTGGATCGCCTTGTAGGCCGTCCCAATGACGAATACCAGGATCGAGACATAAAACAGCAGTTGCAGTCCGCCCATTCAATCCTCCATGCGATGCTCCAAAAGACATCGCCCTTCTAATATCAATTAACCCTTATTGTCAGTATGACGCAGGAGCAGCTTCATCGTCACCGCGCAATATGCACCGTAGCGATATACTTCACATTGCCTGCAGTCCAATTCCTGCCGGCGACACCAGGTTGACTCTATCATCCAGCACGGTTTCACGTTGTTACTTATGGCCTCGCACTTCTTCTGCTCTTTCTTGGGACAAAGCCGAAGATCCCAGCAGGGGAGAAGGGCCAGCAGACGACGGATACCTTCCAGATTAAGCCCGATGTCGCCGATCATGTGCTTTATCATCTCAATGCGTTTGATGTCCGCACGACAAAGGAGACGCCGCCCCGATTCAGAACGATGAAAGATCAGCAGCCCTTCCTTCTCATACTTGCGCAGTGCCGAAACCGACAGGTTGACTATCTTTGCCGCTGTACCAATAGAAATCACGGCTTCCCAATCAGTCGTCCGCTCGTCCCCGTTCACCGACTTGGGACTATTGGTGAGCTTGTGAAACTTTTCTCTAACATTGTCGTTAGAACCGGCCATTCAACACCTCAAAACACAGAAATTGTTGATTCTACAGTATATGAAAGCTACACTTTCCAGTCAAGCAAGAACGTCCCCCAAAATGCAGCTTCTCTCGAAAAAAGTAATACCGTGTTGACATTCGTTTCCGTCCCGAGCTGTTCGAGGGAGAGGGCCGAATCCACTGGACGAAAGGATATTATGGGTCGCATAAGTCGCCTGTGATGCCTGTAAGAGGCCAATTTGTAAGGCGTTATGGCCGCGCGTGCGTCGCGTGGTCGGTGTGCTCTTGAATTGGAAGTCTTAAAAAGTACAAGAACGGTCGTCACGGTCAGGTCTTGATGTGGAAGCCCTGCGAAAGGCAGGCTGGGGGAGACACAAGAAAAACGCCGAAAGCTCGTTTTGAGACCTCCGGCGTTTCATTTTGAGATCGGAAGCCAACCGCCGAGAAGCCTCGACAGGCCTACCGACAGTCCGAAAGATATAGGCTACTCGTCCGCTTTTTTCTCTTTGGACTCTTTGTCCATCTGGGCCTTCTTGGCGTCGAGAACATCCGATTTCACCGGGATTGTCTTCTCGCCAAACAGGGCAAAACGAAGCCAGGTGTAACCGAAATTCAGCAGGGCGACATCGTCTTCCTTGATCGCAGCGACGGTCTTTTCATCAATCTCGAACTTGTCGAGGAAAGTGCTGCCAAAAACGAAATCACGGAACTTGTCTATGTTGTAACAGACGGTGAAAAACATCTCCACTTTCGGAGGCGTGAGCGTTGCGTTTTCCTGCTGGAAGAAAGGATGGGTGGTGAGGTTTTTCCAGTTCTCACCCATCTTGTCATACTCTTCGATTCCCTGATCCTTGATCCAGCCCGCTACCGTCTGTTTTTTGTCTTCTTTGAAGCCCTTGCAGACGCCTTCTTTGAGGAGGAAATAGAATTCCTCGTCCAGCTCACTGCTGCCTTCACCGGGGGAGGCCATGCCCAGAGGATACATGCGGCAGGCCCACGGCCGATCCTCATAAACGGTACAACCCTGTGGTCCCACAAACTGGCAGGCCTTTTTATCGTCTTCGGACATCATGAACAGGATTACCGGGTACTTGAGCTTCTCATCGAAGGGGGCGATCGTGTACTTTTGCAGGAATTCGCCAGAGGTTATACCGAGGCGATTCTTCAGCCGGATGATGTCGTAAGGCGTCAGGAAGATATTAACGTCGGCGCAGCACTTGTTGAAGCAAGGCACGCCGGGGTGACAGGCGAAGTCAAACGCGCTGTCCAAATTGAGCCGGGGATAGTCCCTGAGGATCTCTTCCTTCAGCTTCTCCACTTCTTTCATTACTCTTTGTCCTTATTCTTCGATGATGCGATCCCGGTGTGCCTCCGCAGACCAGGTTGGCAGGGGACCGCTATCGCCGGTGTGAGGATCATACCGGTGGCGGTAAGAGGCTTGCTGCTCGTAATTCTCCTTCATGTGCGCCCAACCCTTGACATAGTATTGGCACTCATCATTGAAGCAGACATACTGGTAAACGCGATCCCAGGATGAATCGTCAGGAGGCAACCATTTGAGCATCTTGACCCCGCAGTGCGGGCACATTGTTTTGTCTTTTTCCTCAGTCACTTGAACATATCCGTTCTTAAAGGTCCACTGGACTAGTCAACGTTCGGGAATAATACGTAATACATCTGATCTGTCAACCCGAAAAGAGATTTGCCCCTTTTGTCGAAATGCCGTCAGGTGTCATGGTGACGAGTGACAGCATCAGTTTCTCCGATAATTATCGAAAAAACGGCTCTCCGACCCTTGGGGCCGGAGAGCCTGGTATTGTCAGAAGCGATCATTCATCGCCGTCGACTACGATTAGTAGACGCGATGCATCGGGCGCTTCAGCATTTCCCATTCACCGGAGCTGCGATCCCACTTACAGTTGGCAAAGCATTCCCAGTCTTCGTTCATGGTCGGAAGGTCAGCACGGTAGTAGTAACCCGGCCAGCGAGTTTCCTCGCGGAACAGGATAGTGCGGACGTGGGATTGAGCCTGCCACATGCGGTGGACATTCTCCCAACAGCGCATCAGTTCGTGCAGATTCTGAGCACCAAGCGACGGAGCGTCTTCTCCGAGCATGGCCAGGAGTTCCAGGCCCTTCTCAAGAAGCTGCTTGTTGGTGGTGAAGCTGGTTGAGACGCCGCCGGCGTACTCATCCATGATCTTCTGCAGACGGAACATGAACTGGTCCGGACGAATGTAGTTCGGGTTGACTGTTTCATCCGTGGAGAAGTTCTTGTGCTCTTCGAAGAGAGCCAACGGCTTAAGGATGGTCTCTTTGAGCTTTTCAACTTCAGCCATGTCAACCTTCGGCTGATCGGTATTCTCTACGCAGTACAGCGCACAGCCCTTTGCCGCAATTCTTCCCTCAGCATGGGAGCCGGAGGAGAACTTGTGACTGGAGGCACCAGAAGCATCACCGGCAGCAAACAGACCCTTGACGGTCGTCATCTGCGGGTAACCCCAGAAGTAATCCTTGTGGGCGAGATCTTCCGGACCGGAAACCCAGGCACCGGAGGCACCAGAGTGAGAACCGATGAAGTACGGTTCACAAGCGGCGATTTCCGACGGCTTTTCTTCCGGCATGGTGTTGGTGGCAGCCCAGAGGATGGCCTGCGAGATGGTCATATCCAGGAAATCTTCCCAGGCTTCGGATTCGAGCTCTTTAAGTTTTTTCTTACGAGCCTTTTCATCCGGAACCTGTTCGGACAGCTTCGCGATAGCTTCTTCCGTACGCATGTAGATCGGGCCCTTGCCGTCCATGACGTCGAGCATCATGAGCCAGTTACGCAGGTTAGCCGGGACCGGCTTGACCAGGCCGTACGGTTTCCACTTCTGAAGTTCCTCGGCGCGGGTCTGCATGTAAGCTTCGCCCTGACCGTTGGTGGCACGGGACTTGAACAGAAGGAACCAGGCTCCAACCGGGCCGTACGCATCTTTGAAGCGGACCGGGATGAAACGGACTTCCTGACAGGTCATTTCCGCACCGGCCTTCAGGGTGAAATACGTGGAGGCGCCGGAGTTAAACGGCGGGTACCACGAACGACCAAGACCTTCACCGGTTGAACGCGGACGGAATACGTGTACCGCGCCACCCATGGAAGCCAGGACGGCCTTCGCCTTGAAGACGTAGAACTTGTTTTCACGGACACTGAAGCCAACGGCACCAGCGACACGGTCGCCGTCCATCAGCGGCTCAACGATGAAAACGCGCTCGTAGATGTTGTCCATGCCGATCGCATTCTTGGCGGCTTCAGCAACGATGATCTTGTAGGATTCGCCGTTGATCATGAGCTGCCAGCGACCTTCGTGCACGTACTTGCCGTCGGCGTCTTTCCAGATCGGCAGACCCCATTTTTCAAACAGGTGAACCGAAGAGTCAACGTGACGGGCGATGTTCGCAACCTGGTCTTCACGGCAGATGCCCATGAGATCGTTGCGGACGTAGTCAACATAGTCCTGAATGGTGTTGGAACCAGTGTTGACGTCAACGTACTGGTTGATGGCGGACAGACCCATGGCAACCGCACCAGAGCGATCCATGGCAGCCTTGTCAACCAAAGTCACCTTCAGGTTGTTCTTTTTGCACCAGTGAGCGGCTTCAACAGCAGCACCACAGGCGGCCATACCACCACCGAGTATAAGAACATCAGTGGTTACTTCTACTGTTTCAAAATTCGCCATATCCTCACACTTCCTTTCTTACTTCACCTTTGGGATGTCATCGCCGCACTTGCTGGAAGCGGGCTCGGTGAACAGCCAAGGGCTCTTGAGATCGTCGGTGCCGGTTTCGTAACCGCCATCGGGAACTGCTGAACCCTCCGGAGTGGTCCGGATCGGGAACTTGAAGCGCTTGAGCTGACCGTTACGGAACTTTACAGTCCACATAATGGAGTCAGAGGAGCGCATCGGGGTGACTGCGGCGCCAAGCGGCACGAAGTCAGCGTAACCGCGAACTTCAATTGCCTGCACCGGGCAGATTTTGACACAACACATGCATTCCCAGCACATATCGGGGGCCTGGTTAGTGGCCTTCATTTTGTCCTTGTTGAGGACCATCAAGTCGTTGGGGCAGATGTACTGGCAAGCAGTCTTATCCAGTGCCTTACACCCATCGCACTTTTCTGTAATCACGAAGCTTGGCATTCATTCCTCCTGATTCGTTGATTGAACATATGCTCTACTTCAAAGTTTATTGCTTCTAACTTATTTCTTCGTATCTGCGTCGCCGGTCGCGTGACCGTGCATCTTCACTTCAACCTTGTCCTCGTCCTTGATGCTCGCGTAGTACTCACGCAAGATCTTCAGGACTTCCGGACGGCTGAATTCGGCCGGAACGTCGCCACCCTCAGAGAGAGCCTTGCGAAGCGCCGTGCCGGAAAGGAACAAACGATCTTCCTTGGCATGCGGGCAGGTCTTCATCGAAGCCATACCACCGCACTTGTAGCACCAGAACGTCCAATCGATCGGCAACATCTTGCACTCCAGGGCGCCTTCCGGAAGCTTGTAGAAGATTTCCTGAGCATCGAACGGACCGTAGTAATCGCCTACGCCAGCGTGGTCACGACCGATGATCATGTGGGTGCAGCCGAAGTTCTGACGGAACACGGCGTGCAGGAGGCCTTCACGCGGACCGGCATAGCGCATATCAAGCGGGTAGCCACCGGTGACGACACGACCCTTGTCGAAGTAACCATCGACCAGGGTGTTGATGCAGTTGACACGGACGTCGGCCGGGATATCGCCCGGTTTCAGGCCGCCAACCAACTGATGAATGAACAGGCCATCGCTGACTTCGGTCGCGATCTTGGCCAGATACTCGTGGGAACGGTGCATCGGGTTACGAAGCTGCAGGGCAGCGACGGTCTTCCAACCCTTTTCCGCGAATTCTTTGCGGCTCTCGGCCGGGCGCATGTAAATATCGCCGAATTCTTTCGGGAAGTAGCTCTCAGAGAGGACCTTGACCGGACCGGCCAGGTTGAATTCCTTCTGAGCCATGACCATCTTGACGCCCGGGTGATCCGCTTCGGTCGTCGTGAAAACGTGCTTGCATTCGAACTCTTTGTCGATTTTGTAGCACTCGGTCACTTTCATAGTGCCCATGATCTCGTCGGTTTCGCCGGAGACGAGACAAATCTCGGTTCCTGCGTCAACCTTCGCGTCGTGAGACAGCGTGACCGGGATCGGCCAGAAAACGCCGTTGGCCATGGTCATCTTTTCACAGACGCCCTTCCAGTCGGCTTCGCCCATGAAACCTTCCAGAGGTGTGAAGCCGCCGATACCAAGCATAATCAGGTCGCCGGTTTCACGAGTGGTCATTACCACTTTCGGAAGAGTCTCAGCTTTCTTCAATTCATCTTCCCGCGCCTTGCCTTCAAGAAGCAAGATTTTCAGCTCGGCTGAGCCGTGGGGAGATATCAGTTTTGATTCAGCCATGTTCTGTGGCCTTTCATCTGATAAGTTTGAGTGAATATCGTACTTGAGTTATTTCGCAATTCGACTCGTGGTTGTAATTTTTTTCACAAGTGATGGCAAAAAAAAGGAGCTGCACTCAGGCGCTCGCCATCCTACAAGCTGACATCGGCCATGTACCTTTTTTCACAAAGTTATTTCTGATAATACCGCTATTTGCCGTGTCTTTCCCAGTAGCCATTGTGGGCAAAAAGTAACCCCTATCAGATACCCTGTCAAGTGGAAAATAGCCGCTCTACCCATTAATAATCCGGAGATCGGTGCGGTCAGTATATCTCTTTGTATCAAAATAGTTTATCGCCACGGATTATTGCCGGCTCAGGTTGCCGATTCTCAACCCACAAGCGACCGATTCGAGCACCTGACAGTCGAAAAATCGAGCGGCAAATCAATACCGAATTGTGACCTTTTGCGGACTGTCCTTGTCCTGTTACTCCTTATTGAAGAATATATATTACTTTGTACTCTCAAGGTATGGGGATGTTCCCACAGACAAGTATTGTCAGTAGGTCAGCAAAGGCGATAGTTTTGATTGTTTTTTTGCCCTATCCATGGTTAGTTTGTCCTATGGGTCAAATCGAACAGTATTGATGCCGGGCGTATCGAGATTGTGAAAAAAGTAACTATTCGGCTTGACAGAATTGCGCCCCAAAAGTATTTTCGAGGCGGTCGAGGCCGTACCACATAAGTCGGTCAAGTTTCTACGAATGAAAATGAGGAGAATGCCCATGGCTAAGGGGCGATTGATTGAACCTGATCTGGAATTCATCCGGGATGTCAAGAAGGCTGGGGGAGATACACTTAAGAAGTGCTATCAGTGTGCGACGTGTTCAATGGTCTGCAACCTTTCTCCTGCAGATAAGCCGTTCCCCAGGAAGGAGATGCTCTGGGCGGGCTGGGGTGACAAGGAGAAGCTGATGGCCGATCCGGACGTCTGGCTCTGCTACCAGTGCAACGACTGCAGCACTTACTGTCCACGCGGCGCGAGGCCTGGTGATGTTCTCGCGGCTATTCGCTCCTGGGTATATAAGAGCTTCGCATTCCCGTCATTCATGGGCAGTGCTCTCGCCTCTCCAAAAGCGCTTCCGGCCCTAATCGCTGTCCCGGCTCTCATTTTGCTCGCTTGCATTATGTTTTTTGCCCCGACCGCTTCGGACGGTAGCTACCTGTTCCTGAACGCCGACCCGGTTGATTTCAATCTGTTCCTGCCGCACAGCACGGTGGACGCACTGTTCGTGGCCGGCAATATCTTCATATTCATGTTTGCGGCGATCGGATTCATGCGATTCTGGAAAATGCTGCGGCAACCGGGGCAAACGTATCAGACATCTTTTTTTGGTGCACTGATTCCGGTAGTTATGGAGATTTTGTCGCACAACCGTTTCAGAGAATGCGGGGCCAACTCACCCAGGTCTGTCGGTCACATGATTCTGCTGTTTGGTTTCATAGGTGCGATGATCACCACCGGATGCATTTTCGTCTTCGTTTTTATCCCACACTATCTGCATTTGCTGGGGTTGGAATCGTTGAACTCGTTCTTTTCGGTGCCGATCAATTTGCCGCATCCGGTCAAATTCCTCGGCGCCTTCAGCGGAATCGCTCTGGTCGTTGGTGGCGTTTTGCTGATTTACCGCCGCTGGACCAATCGTGACGCGGTTGGTGCCAACGGATACACCGACTATCTCTTCCTCTATGTGATTTTCCTGACCGGTCTTACCGGAATGACTTCATGGCTGACCCGCTTGACCGGTATGCCGATGCTGGCCTATGCGAATTACTACCTGCATTTGGTCTGTGTCTGGTTCCTGTTGTGGTATATGCCTTACTCGAAGTTCGCCCACATGATTTATCGCACACTCGCTTTGGTTCACGCCAGACGCATCGGTCGAGTACCTAGATCTGAAGTTTAGATTGATTTCGGGATGTCTCGGGCATCGATTGATATGAATTGAATACACAGCTTTCCTGCGGACGCGCGTCCGCAGGTAACCTGTTGTATTGTGGCCTATCCAGAGGGTAGGAGTATGTCAAAGCGCGTTCGCTTGTCGGCTGTACTTGTTTTGCTGTCTGCCATCGCGGCTCTGGTAATCGCGCCGGCGCTGGCCGGAGGGGGGCACGGAGACATCGGCGAAACGACCGACAGGATCTCCACCGAGGGACACACCGGGCTAAGCCATTTTCTGGTTACTCTTTACAACGACCACCGACTCGCATATGCGCTGTTGGTAATCGCTGTTATGGCGATGCTTGGCGTGATCGTGGGGCAGTTGACCGAATTGGTGATACGGATTGCCGGATTGCGAAGACACTGATCGCTGAGGCCGGTTCTGCCGGCAAAGGGGGCTTTGATTTGGGTTCCTTGACGATTGATCTACCCATAGCAGGCCAGCATGACTTTTCCATACTGGTCCTGATCTCGATCGGTTTCTTCGCCGGTACGCTCGGGGGATTCTTCGGCGTTGGTGGAGCCTGGATCGTTACTCCTGCTCTCAACATCTTCGGTTTCCCCATGGCCTATGCTATCGGCACTGACCTCGCCAACATATTCGGCAGGTCGATCATTGCCACCAGGGCACACAGTAAGATGGGTAACGTCGACTGGCGGTTGGGGGCGCTGTCACTGATAGGTTCGGTGGCCGGTATTGAAATCGGCAAACGGCTGGTCCTCATGCTTGAGAAAATCGGCAATGTTGGAGACGTCGTGCGCTGCGTGTATATCGTATTTCTCATCGGGCTGGGGACCTACATGACCTACGATTACTTGACGGCAGCAAAACGTCAAAAACGTGAAGAAGAAGCGACAGGAGGTCCGTCTACCGGTCCCGTCGAACGAGTCAGCCCGATTGCCAGCCGAATCCACCGAATCAGCTTGCCACCGAGAATATCCCTTCCTGCCTCGGGAATAGAGAGCATATCATTCTGGATGGTTTTCCTGCTTTTTCTGCTTACAGGTTTTCTCTCCGGATTCATGGGTGTCGGGGGTGGCTTCATACTGTTGCCGGCTCTGATCTATCTTGTTGGCTGTCCCACTACTGTAGCTGTGGGCACCTCGTTGCTGAGCGTCTGCTTCATGTCGGCGTACGGATGTTTTGTCTATTCACTGGCCGGACGCACAGAACTGAGTGCCGCCATGATAATGTTGGTAGGTGCGGCAATCGGGGCCCAATTCGGGGTGCTGGCCACTCGATATGTGCGCGGCTATGGAATTCGCCTCCTGTTCGGTCTGATGATTCTTGTCGCGGGAGTCTCGGTGGCCTTCAAGCAGGGACAGGAGTTTTTTGACTCCTCTTTCCTGGGTACTCTTGCCGCGTATTCTGTCATGGGGGCCGCCGGGGCAGGGACGGCGGCTATTCTTGTGCGTCTGGTGATGGGGTTACGAAAACACAAGGCCCGGCGGCTGTGAATCGTATTCGCGGGCAGCCGGTATGACGGGAGCTCAGTGGCTGTCAACTGCCACGGTCCCCGGAAACGTCTACTGGAGAGTTGGTGATGGCTATTATCACAATCACACGCGGATCGTTGCGTGCGGCCGAGCGGTTCGGCGAGAGGTTGGCTGAAAAACTGGGTTACCGAAGGGTGACAAGGGAAGAAGTAATACAGCACGCCGAAAGATGGGGAATCCAGGGACTGCGACTTGCGGATTCCGCAACATTCAGCAAACAACCTCCTACTCTATGGGATCGCCACGTTGCCCAACGATGTCACTATCTTACGGTCTACCGGGCATCCCTCATGGACTTCGTCGTCCAGGACAACCTCATTTACGACGGCCATCTCGGGCAATATCTGCTCTTCGGAGTGCCGGATTTGCTGCGTATTCGGGTCGATGCGGATATTGAATTCCGCATCAAAATGCACATCGAGGAGTCCGGTCGGACGAGAGCAGAAGCCGAGGCGTACATTGCCGACATGGACCGTCGACGTGAGCGCTGGGTAAGATTCCTATATGGTGCCGCATACGGTGATCTGGTGAACTACGACTTGATCTTCAACATGGCTCGCATGAACACGGAAACAATGACGGATCTGGTGGCGCAATTGGTCGATCGACCGCCATTCTCACAGAGCGAGGACATAGCCAAGGTGCTGAAGGCAATGCACTTCAAATCAGATATTGAAGCTCACCTGGTTTCCTCGGCGCGAACTCGAGGTATGACTCTCGAAGTCTCAGCGGATCCTGCATCCGGCAAGATTACGATTACCGGGCCGCAGCCGATGATGGGTACCGAGATATGGGAGAGAGACATACGAGGGGTTCTCTCGGAGGTTGAAAACGTCAAAGAGATAGAAATTCTTACCGAATGAACGGTCGGCAGGTAAGCGAAGCCTCTAATATTGCGACTCGGCATTCAACACGTTATACTTACTACTATTGATCACACGACTCGGGGAACTAAGCCCCGGCCAACTTCTGCAGCGAGGGAAAGCGGTATGAAGGAAGGTATTGATTCTCTCTGGAAAAACGAAGACTACTGGGCTATCTGGTTTGGTTTCCTGATCTTTGCCGGGGCATTTCTCGGTTGGATTCCCAATATCCCCAAAGTAGGCAAATGGACAGACAACCCGCTCGACGCGTTCACCGTCTTCGGCGACGGTGTGGCCACCGGCACGACTCTGCTACCGCTGTTGGGACTTCTCGTCGGCCTCGCCTTGTTGACGTCGATAGGAGTCTGGTTCATGAAGATCGACAATGTCGGGAGATACCTGGCGGGGTTTTCATTGGTCTTCATTCTGGCGATCATCTCCTACTGGGTGGCCCATCAGGCGGACATCAAGTACTGGGGACTTAGCTATGCGATGTGGGCGTTGCTGGTCGGATTGCTCATTTCAAACACAGTAGGCACTCCGGCCTGGCTCAAGGCAGGAGCCAAAACTGAGTTGTACATCAAGACAGGACTCGTGCTCATGGGAGCGGAAGTCCTTTTCGAGAAAATCCTGTCACTCGGTCCTCCCGGACTGATGGTTGCCTGGATTGTCACACCAATAGTGGTCATCTTCATGTGGTTCTTTGGCATCCGCACGCTGAAGATGAAAAACAAGCCTCTCGTGATGATTATCGCGTGTGCAACTTCCGTATGCGGCGTTTCTGCGGCGATAGCTGCCGCGGCAGCATGTCGCGCCAAGAAAGAAGATCTGACTCTTGGTGTCGGTATGACGCTCATTTTTACCGTGATCATGATGTTTTTCATGCCGCTTGGTATCAAGATGCTGGGCATGAATCATATTCTCGGTGCTGCCTGGATGGGCGGGACTATCGACTCCACCGGTGCAGTCGTGGCGGCCGGGTCGGTGCTCGGTCCCGAGGCGGAGCAGGTGGCGGCGGTTGTCAAGATGATACAAAACGTGCTGATTGGTCTGATGGCCTTTATTATCGCTGTGTACTGGGTGACCTCGGTTGATCGTAAGCCGGGCGGTCCCCGACCGGATATCATGGAAATCTGGTACCGGTTCCCCAAATTCGTACTTGGTTTTGTGGCGGCGTCCCTGCTGTTCTCGTTCGTCGTGATTCCGATGATGCACGGTGACGGTAGTGCAGTCGAAGCCGTTGAAAACGCCTTCATAAACCCGATCACCAAGACACTTCGAGGCTGGTTCTTCTGCCTGGCATTTGTGTCAATAGGTTTGGAGTCGAATTTCAGGGATCTCACCGAGCGCATGGAGGGGGGCAAACCGATGTTCCTTTATGTGGTGGGGCAGTCGTTCAATCTGGGACTGACTCTGCTCGTGGCGTTCATGGCGTTTATGGTGCTGTTCAAGGATTCCATCTAGGATCGGAGGCGGAGAAAAGACATGCAATCAAACACCCGGCAATCAACATCCGACAGTCCCGGCAAAAGGTGGCTGCGGTTTTTCGCTGGACTGACAGTTCTGACTCTCTTTGCGAGCTTTTTCGCTTCGGGCTATACCCCTCCGGGCGTATTCGGAGAGGTCCTGCGGCACAACCGGGAGAACAATATCGATGCTTCCCCGCTGCTCTACTCCGAGGTGGAACACATGGCCCGGCTGGAGCAGGGGGTCCGTGAGTTGCGGTATGAGGCTTGCGTAAGACGAGGCGACTGCACCAGACCGAAGGAAACACCGTAGGTTTCGTCCTCGGCTTTGAGTGGGAAATCGTGGCAATTCTCCAATGCGGATCAGAATGGTGCATGATGTCCCTCTTTTTTGCCGAAAAACACTCCGTCCGGGAACTATTTGTTGTCGGCAGTGATTGTAGGGTAAAAGAACCTATAACAGATTGAAACACAAAGCTCGTCCTCAGGAGGGAAAAGCAATGTCGACTAAAGAAGTCCAGGAAGCAATCGTAAACAACATGCGCCGCTGGCAGAAAATCGAAAACGCCGGTGTCGCGCAGACGGGTAAAGTTATCGAGAAGACCGAAAACCCGATCGTCCGCACGGTTATGGAGATCATTCAGCGCGACTCCCAGATGCACTATCGCGTGCAGGACATGATCGCCAGCTCGCTTGAATCCAAAGCCATAGCGCTCAACCCGGATGAGTTGGCTGATGTCTGGGGTATGATCGAAGAGCATATCAAACTCGAAAAGAAGACTGTGGAACTCGCCAATGAGGCCCTCGCCGCGCTGAAGGGCAAGAAGATGGTCGTTCAGGAGTATCTGATCAACTTCCTGCTGATCGACGAGCAGAAGCACGACAAGCTGCTGGAACAGCTCCAGAGCATCAAGAACGGCATGTATCCGTACGGATGATCTGAGTCGTCTCTAATAGATAACAGGAAGCCCCTCGACACATGAAGAGTCGAGGGGCTTTTCACAAGCATCAACAATTATCAATAATCGTGCGTGCCGAATACGACCTCTTTGCCGAAATTCACTTTTACCAGATTTGTGATCTTGTCAATATCGAGTGGGCAGTCGCCGGTCTTTTTCGCCTTGACTACACACGTGCCCAGATGGATGATGTCGAAATCCCGATCAAGAATGCCGTTGATTTCGTTCATCAACGTGATTTTGGGCATGATCAACCCCGGGCAGTCACCGCAGTTGCCCAGCGCGACCAACTCCAGTTCGTCGTCCTCTTTGTAGCGGGCGAATTCGCCCTCACGTTTGTGCATCGCCTTGAGACATTTGGCGCACGCTATACACAACTGATCCTGCACTCTCTTGCAACCGACTATCGCGATTTTGGCCATGATTCCACTCTCCGATTCGAGACACAGACATTTGCTTCCAACAGCCTAAATTAGATATAATAGTCCGGCATCGCAAGCGGATTGTTTTGGGAGACGTTCGGGTGGCCGGGTCAAACTTGTTTGGCCCGGTGGGACACTGCATATCCACGGTCAATGATTGCAGGGAAGAAGTCGTCAGGCGGAGTCGCCTTACCGCACATACGAGGGGGAGTCCTGATGATATCTGTGTCTGCCGTGCTCATCTACACCAATATCACAATTCCCGCACGAATGTCTCAATCGCGTCAGTGGTGAGTTCCAGTTGCACTCGCGTGTGGGCAGTGCTGACAAACCAGGCCTCAAATCCGGACGGTGCCACAAACACGCCCTGCTTCAGAAGGCTGTGGAAGAATTCGGCGTACCGTTTCATATCCGCAGCTTGCGCCGAATCAAAATCAGTGACTTCGCATTCGGAAAAGAACAGTGTGAACAGGCTTGCTTTGCGATTTATCTGTATCGGCTGTTCGTGCTTCGACGCCAATTCGGCAACGGCCCCGGTTAACTCCTCGGCGTACTGCTCCAAATGTTGATACACGCCCGGGTCACCAAGCTCACGGAGCGTTGCAATCCCTGCTGCTGTCGAAAGCGGGTTGCCGGAGAGCGTGCCCGCCTGATACACAGAACCGACGGGCGCGAGATTGTCCATCAATTCAGCCTTTCCGCCGACGCCGCCGATCGGAAGTCCGCCGCCCAGGATCTTGCCAAGACAGACGAGATCCGGTTTGATGCCAAACAACTCTGCCGCGCCGCCCGGAGCGACTCTGAAGCCGGTGATCACTTCGTCGAAAATCAATACCGCGCCGTGTTTCTCGGTCAGTTCGCGCAGCTTCTCAAGAAAACCTTCGGCGGGGGGGATGACGCCCATATTGGCCGCAATCGGTTCGACTATCACCGCTGCGATGTCGTCTCCCGTGTCGGCAAATGTCTTCTCAAGGACGGGAATGTCGTTGAATGGGAGAGAGGCAGTGACTTTGGTGATTTCCTCCGGAACGCCTGCGCTGGCCGGAAGATTCCCGGTCGCCAGACCTGATCCGGCTTTCACGAGAAAACCGTCGGAGTGACCGTGGTAACCCCCGTCGAACTTGACCACGATTCTTCGTCCCGTGGCACCGCGAGCTACACGCGCCGCAGTCATGCAGGCTTCGGTGCCGGAGGATACCAGCCGGAGCTTTTCGATCCAGGGCATTCGCTCACGCACCAGCGCCGCAAGATCAAGTTCGTTTCTCGTAGGTGCTCCAAATGACATGCCCCGCCTGGCGGTTTCTGCCACGACTTCAACAACTGACTTGCGGGCATGTCCGAGAATCAGCGGTCCCCAGGACATCACGTAATCCACATACCGGTTGCCGTCAACATCATGCAGCCAGGGGCCTTCCCCTTTTTCAGCTATGAACGGTGATCCGCCCACCGAACCAAACGCGCGCACCGGTGAGTTAACTCCGCCCGGGATGATCCTGGCTGCTTTGTCAAACAGTTGTTGCGAGCTATCGGCGCTCATATCGTTCATTCCTTCCATCGATCCGGTTATACAGATCCTGTCGAAGTGTGCGTATCTTCGGCGAGCCACTCTGCCACCTGTGGAGCGTGGTAGGAAATTATGATGTCGGCCCCGGCCCGTTTGATCGAGGTCAGGATTTCGAGTGTCAGCCGCTTTTCGTCGGCGATTCCAGAGGCGGCCGCCTGCTTGACCATTGCGTATTCACCACTGACGTTGTACGCCGCAATCGGCAGATCAAAACTCGCTTTCGCGCCGGCGATGATGTCCAGGTACGACAGCGCCGGCTTGACCATTACGATGTCTGCGCCCTCCTCGATGTCAGAGGCGATTTCCCGCATTGCTTCCTCGGCGTTGGGAGGGTCCATCTGGTAGGTGCGTCGATCTCCGAATTGAGGTGCGGAACCGGCAGCCTCACGGAACGGTCCGTAGAATGCAGAGCTGTATTTTGCGGAATAGGCCATGATCGGCGTGTTGGTGAATCCCTTCAGGTCCAAAGCCGCACGAATCGCTGCCACCCGACCGTCCATCATGTCCGACGGAGCAATCATGTCTGCGCCTGCTTCGGCATGACTCACCGCCTGCATCGCGAGGATCTCAAGCGTCGGGTCGTTTGCCACATCGTCGTTTTCGATCACGCCGCAATGGCCGTGAGCGGTGTACTCGCACAGGCAAACGTCGGTGATCACGAGGATTTCTGGATTGGCCGATTTGATCTTTTTCACCGCCTGCTGGATGATTCCGTCGCTTTTGAGCGATTCGGAGCCGGTGGCGTCTTTTTTTGCGGGCGTGCCAAACAGAATTACGCCCGGGATGCCGAGCTTGAAGGCGCGGTCGGCCTCGGCGGCAACCAGATGCACGGGAAAATTGGAAATACCCGGCATCGATTCAATTGGCGTCGGTCTGTCAATCAACTCACTTACAAAAATCGGGTAGATGAAATCGGCCGGATGCAGCCTCGTCTCACACACGAGATTGCGCATGGCTGCGCTCTTACGGAGCCGTCGTCCGCGATTTACCGGAAAACTCATTTCGACCTCCCCATGGGGTTCTCTTTGTGATAAGCAACCAGCTCTTCGATTATACCCGGTATAGTGTGTGTGCCCGCTTCGAGATGTACTGTCATCCCATGCGATTCGATTGTCTTCGATGTCGACGGGCCAATCGATACGATGGTAGTGCCGTCTGTCAACTCGCTCAGTTCCTCTGCGGAGAGTACTTCTGCCAGACCGGAGACAGTCGAGCCGCTCGTGAACATGATGACGTCCGGCGGATAGGCGAACAGTTTCGTTTTTGCCTCGCTGCTCCACTCCGGCGTGTAAGTCTCGTAGCAGGTCAACGGTATGACGTTCGCCCCGGCTGATTCAAGCGCTGCCTCAACCCGGTCATCGGCGAGATTGCCGCGCACTCGCACGACAGTCGCGCTTTTGAGCTGCAGCTCTTCGGTCATTTGCTGTGCCATAGCAGCCGTTGTTGCTTTGTTCGGTACGAAATCAGGCGTCAGGTGAATCTGACCCAGCGCTCGCGCAGTGCCGGCACCAACCGCGGCGATCTTGTATTTGGCCAGTCCGCGAACATCTCCCTGTTCGTACATCCATTGCTCGAAGAAATAGCGCACGCCGTTTTCGCTTGTGAACAGGAGCCAGCGGTCATCCGACGTACAGGCGTTGACCTTCTCCCAACCGTCCGCGTCGAATCCTCGTTTGGTGGCAATCGTCGGATGCGGAAGCACCTCGGCGCCCAACTCACGAAGGCTTTCGTACACCCAATCCGCCTGATCAGCGGGACGGGTAATCAGAACGCGGAGGCCGAACAGCGGCTTGTGGTCCAGCCAGGTCAAAGACTCCGACAGGTCCACCGTGTTCCCAATCACAAAGAGCGATGGGGGGGTGAGACCTGACGTCTTTGCTGTCTCCGGCAAGTCGGCCAGTCTGGCTTTTACCAGTCGTTGTGTAGGGAAAGTGCCCCGCTCAATCGCGGCGGCGGGAGTGTCGGGCGACATTCCGGATGCGAGCAGTTTCTCAACGATACCGGGCAGTTCTGCGACCCCCATATAAATAACAATCGTGCCGTTCTTTGCGCCCCCGACCCACTCCCACGGCACCGAGGAAAACTCTTTGTTGGCCGCTTTGTGTCCGGTAAGGAACATGACAAACGATGACTTCTCTCGATCCGTGGTGGGGATGCCGACATACGCCGGACCGGCCACACCGGCTGTCACGCCGGGGACGATTTCAAACGAGACGCCGTGCTGTTTCAAAAATCGCGCCTCCTCGCCGCCCCGACCGAACACGTACGGGTCACCGCCTTTGAGTCGGACCACCGATTTGCCTTCTTTGGCGAAGCTGACGAGCAACTCGTTAATCTTGTCCTGCGGCAGGGAATGCTCTCCCGCTTTTTTCCCGACATACCGCCGTTCTATTCGCTGTGGAAGGGTGAGGATGATTTCGTCGGGAGTGAGATTGTCATACACCACGACGTCACACGCCTGCAGCAGCTTGAATCCGCGTACCGTGATGAGACCCGGGTCGCCCGGGCCAGCACCGACGAGAAAAACCGTCCCGGTATTTTCGTTTTCAGAATACACTATGTTCGGTTACCTTCCGCAATCAGCGTCGTCGCACCCAGCTTCGACAATTGTTCCACCACCGTGTCGACCAGAATTTCATTCGCTGTCTCGTCACCCACACGTTCATCGGCGTGCAACCGCGTTTTGCCGGTCCTGTCCAAAACGACCGCGCTCAACCTGACGTAGCCGTTATCGATCGAAGCCAGACCGCCCACCGCCGAAGAGCACCCTGCTCCCAGCTTGGCCAACAGAAGGCGTTCGATATCGAGGCACCGATGGGAGACCGTGTGATCGATATGCTCCAGCAGGTTCAGGCAGGCCTGATCGTTTTTGCGTGTTTGAATGACCAGGGCTCCCTGTCCGGGGGCCGGGGTGTAGGTTTCAGAATCGAGTAGCTCAGATATGTGATCAATCAGGTTCAGTCGTTTGAGTCCGGCAGCGGCCATGATGAGCGCGTCGTACTTGCCTTCAGCCAATTTCCGAAGTCGGGTTTCCACATTTCCCCGGATCCCCTCAATTCGTAGGTCAGGCCTGAGATGTAACAACTGTGCGCGTCTTCGGGGTGATCCGGTGCCTACTTTCGCGCCCCCCGGTAGATTCTGGACATTAACGCCCTTCTCTGCCATCAGAGCATCGTTCACGATTTCTCTCTCCGGCACGGCACCTATAACCAGCCCCGCAGTCATAACCGAGGGCAGGTCTTTGGCGCTGTGTACTGCTATATCGATATTGCCGTCGAGAAGTTCCTGTTCGATCTTTTTCGTGAACAGCCCCTGACCGCCGATTTGCTCAAGCGCCGTCTTGCGATCGGCGTCGCCGGAGGTCGTAATCGTCACCAATTCGATCAGGACAGCAGGTGCCTGCTCCTTGATAAGCGAGATAATCTGGTTGGTTTGGGCCAGGGCCAGTTTGGAGCCACGCGACCCGATTTTGATGACACGTTCGGTCATCAGTTACTGCTCCCGTGGGGCGGGCTTCACGCCTTGAGCCATTCGTCCAGTTCCGCTTCGATCTCGGCGTTATTCATTTCATCGAGTATTTTCGACCAGTCGGCCTCAACGAATTTAGTATAGGCGGAGGCCTTTTTCCCCTGGTCCTCAGGGAACGATTTCTGGACCTTTTGGCGATAGATCGCGGCCATCGCCATCATGCGGTTCCAGTGTTTCGGGAACATGTTTTCAAGGATCGCGCGAAGGTTTGCGGACATGAACGGGGCTTTGCCGTCGGTCGATATCGAAGTGGTGAGGCAGTCGCGACGGATCACCGCCGGGAAAATGAAGTCACAGAAACTGGGGGCATCGACTACGTTCACCAGTACGCCCGCGCCACGAGCATCTTCGCAAACCTGACGGTTAAGCTGATCGTTGTCGCTGGCGGCAATGACCAGATCAAAGGTTGCAGCTTCCGGTGACTTGTATTCCCGTTTTTTCAGCGTGAGATTTTCGCCTTCGAGTTTCGTCAAATCTGCGTCGATCTCCGGTGCGACTACTGTGACCTTCGTGTTGTATGTGAGCAGCGTTTCAACTTTGCGGCTGGCGATAGTACCGCCCCCCACCACGAGGCACTTGCGGCCTTTCATTGTCAGGCTGATAGGCATGTATTCGTGTGACATTTTTCCTACTCCGAATGATCGGCGACCGATCTGCTGGTCACCTGTATTACGCGATTAACCATTTTGCGGGTAACCTGGTTGAGTTCAGATTGCAGCTCCGGCGTGAGGCGGTCCAGAATTGAGGCCAGTTCCTCGGCGCGGATGGCCTCGATGGTATTCGACTGGCCGTTGTAAATCGGCTCCTGCATTACGTGCTGCATCCAATACGTGAATTCGCTGAGTTTGCTCTCGATGATTTGCTCGGCCTGGGGGAGAGCCAATTCCCGCTTGGCCTGTTGATCGGCAACGAACGCCTTGATATCGTCCAGATCGTTTACGTTGACCAACTCATGGTCCACCTTGCCAAAATCGACATCACGAGGTATCGCCAGATCAACGACAGTCAGCCTTCGGTCGCCGCGAGCGGCCATGGCGTCCTCAACCATTCTGTGTGTGATGACCGGCTCGGTCGCCGAGGTACAACTCACAACCACGTCCGCTTTTGCGATCAGGTCGGTCAGACTGTCCAACCCGTGCCCTTCGCTGCGGTACTTCTCGGCCAGAACGACCGCCTTTTCCGGCGTGCGATTGGCAAACGTGAATTTGGCATCATCGCGACGGCTCAGGTTGTCGGCTGCCAGTGTGATCATGCGGTTGGAACCGATAAACAGAATCTCCGGGTCGACAATGTCCTGAATTCTCGTCTTGAGCAGGTCCATTGCCGCCGATGACACCGAGCAGATACCTTTGCCCATCTCCGTATCGGAGCGAACCTGCTTGCCGATGCGGAAAGCCTGGTGGAACAGACGATGTACCAGTTTGCCGGTCGATTTCACTGCACAGGCAGAACCGTATGCTTCTTTCAACTGACCAAGAATCTGGTTTTCACCGAGCACCATGGAGTCCATGCCAGCTGCGACGTGGAAGAGCTGGGAAGCGGCGTGGGCACCCTTGCGCGATCTAAAGAGGTCTCTGCAGGCAGTTAAGTTTATACCCTTGAAGTTCTTATAGAACTCAGCTACGACTTCAAACGGGTCGTTCTCACGTGCCGTGACGAAGTAGAATTCGACTCGATTACAGGTCGATACAATCAGCGATTCCATCACGCGCGAGAGATTGCCGAAGGCCGCGTTGGCGCTCGCCATCTCTTCCCGTGCCAATTGGAGAGGCTCCCGCTGTTCCAGGGTCGAGGTTGTATGGGTAATGCCGCAGACGACCAGTCGCCAGCTTCCAGATGTCATAGACCTGCTTCCTTCACGTTTCCGGTCAATTCAGGACAGGGAATATGCACAATCACTCCCGTGTTTGCAAGCCTCCGGCAAGAATTTCTACCTGTTTGAACCCGGCAGAGCGCAGGATTACCGCTGCCTGATACGATCTGGGGCCGCGTCGGCAGATTATCAGCGTTTTTCGGCTTGATTCAAGCTCCGGAAGTCGTTCCCGCAGGTCATTCAAGGGGATATGAACTACTTTTATGCCTCCGTAAGTACCGTTCTTTGAAGTGGCTTCGAATTCCTCAGGTTCGCGGACATCAACGAACTGCGTGTTTTTGCACGTTTTCAGAATCGTGCCGGGGCTGGCGAACTTCAAACCTGTCTTCCGCGCAGCCACCATCCCGGCCAGATGATGCAGCGGGTCCAGCGCCTCAGAGTAGGGGGGAGCGTACCCTTGCTCGAAATCAAGTAAATCCTCGACCCTCGCGGTGCGCTGCAGGAAGGATGAGAAGACGTCGATCCGTCGGCAAATATCCCCAACCCCGGCAGCCTGCAAGCCGAGAAGGCGGTTGTTTTCTGGGTTGTAGACCATCTTGAGAACAATCACCATGCTCTCAGGATAATAGTCGGGTTTGTCTGGGAATGTGCCCCACAGCGAGGCCGCCGGTATTCCGGCTCTCTTTGCCGCTTCTTCCGAAAGGCCGACCGCGCCGACATTTGTATCAAACACTTTGACCAGGAACGCGCCGGTTACTTTCGGGAACGAGCACGTGTTTCCAGCCAGATTCTCAGCGATGACCCGTCCGTGGCGATTGGCCAGCGATCCCATAGGGATGTACATCGGCAGGTCGGAAACGCAGTTGACATTCTCCACGCAGTCGCCGCCGGCAAAGATATTTTCGTCGGAAGTCTGCATCTGCTCGTTGACCCTGATTGCTCCGGTTGAGCCGATTTCCAGTCCGCAGTCCTTCGCCAGCCCGATTTCCGGGTGTACTCCGAGACACAGAAATACGTAATCCGCCGTTATGCTCTCTTTTCCTGCTACAAATACGACCGGGTCGCCGTCATCGTCCAACTCGACCTTTTCGACCGTGCTGCCGGTGAGTACTTCAACGTCCTGTCGGATTAACTCTCTCTTCGCGAGTTCAGCCATCTCGATATCGAGTACCTGCGGGAGAAGCTGATTCTCTCTTTCAATCAGTGTGACTTCGATCCCCCAGAGTCCACCGGCCGCTTCGGCAACTTCGAGTCCGATGAACCCTCCGCCGATAACAACAGCCTTGCCGACCTGACCGGTTTGTGCCGCCTTGCGAAACGCGATGGCATCGTCAGGGCGCGTGAACGCGCTGATCTTCGGACTCTCTGCACACGGGAAAGGAGGTTTGTTAGCCGAGGACCCGGTGGCGATCACCAGTTTACCGTAGCTGTGCTCGAATATTTCACCGGAGGCCAGCAGCTTGACTGTGACGGCCTTTCTCTTGCGGTCGATCTTGATGACTTCCGCGCCGGTAGTGACGTCGAATCCTTTCGACTTGTGAAAGAATTCCGGTGAGCGAGCTACGCCGTACGATGTCTGCGTGAGTTCTTCGAAGCTGTTGATGTCGCCCGAGGCGAAATACGGCATGCCGCAGGTTCCGTAAGATATCCGGTCTTCCTTCTGGAATACGGTGATAGTTGCTTCTGGCATACGCCGGGCGAGAGTTGCGGCTGTCTTTGGTCCCGCGGCCACGCCGCCGATGATCACAAAATCTGACTTGTCCATTTGCGTTCCATAAAAAAGGGGCCGCAGTAGATGCGGCCCCGGTTAGTCTCAACTTCTGCCTTACCACCGCCGGTGGCGTGCATCGTCTTACCTTGCGACGTGTCCCCGTACCGTCATTGCAATCTTATACAGACCGGTGACGACCAGGAGCCCGAGAGAGTAGATCCCTACCGCAATCATCATCTCCGGGAAGGTCGGGAAGTATTCCGTGACTACGCCGAGCGGGTTCGGGATGAATCCGATCACGACCAGGCCGAGTCCCTTGTCAATCCACAGCGACAAAAACGTGATGACACAGGCGAATAGCAGCATCTTCTCGTTTTTGCGGAATTTCGGGACGATCAACAGGATCAGCGAGAGCACGGCGAATACGGCCGACGCCCACATGAACGGGGCCAGTACCGCTTTGCCGTCGAGGCCGAAATACATATACTCAAAATGAGCTACATGCTCCGGCATATCAGAGTACACTGCTGTGAATATCTCCATCAGGACAAAGAACACATTGACGGCCATGGCGTAGGTTACAATGACTGCCACTTTCTGGATAGCTTCTTTGCCGGCGTCGAATTTCGTGAACTTCTTCAAGACAAAGCAGAAGATCAACAACAGAGCCGGACCCGCCGCAAAGGCCGAAGCCAGAAAGCGCGGTGCCAGAATGGCCGTCAGCCAGAACGGGCGCGCGGCCAGGCCGGCATACAGGAATGCCGTGACCGTGTGAATACTGACAGCCCAAGGAATCGACAGGATAATCAGAGGTTTGATCCATTTCGGCGGAGCGACCGCTTTGCGCTCGGCGTCGAGCGTCACGCGACTGATGATGATGTTCAGAACGAGGTAGCCCGAAAGCACCACTGTGTCCCAGAACATCATCGAGTGGAACGTCGGATACAAAAAGACATTCAGAATGCGGAATGGCTGTCCCATGTCCACAAACACGAACGTCATACACATAATAACCGACGGGATCGCGATAAACTCACCCAGAATCGTGATCTTGCCAAATGCCTTGTAATTATGCAGGTAGTACGGCAGCACTACCATGACGGCGGAGGCGGCCACACCGACGAGGAACGTAAGCTGGGCAATGTAGAATCCCCAGGTAACGTCACGGCTCATGCCGGTGATGGTCAGACCTTCATTATACTGCTTCAGGAAGAAGAGCGTACCGATACCTATCAACGCTCCGAGAGCGATCACCCAGGACCAGTAGCCTTTGCTTCCACTAAGTGCTTTTTCTAACATGATTCCCTCACACTATGTAGTAGACTTCGGGCTGAGTTCCGAGTCCGGGTTTGCGTCTGATAGTAAAATGCTCTTCGAGGAGTGTCCGGACTTCGGAGTGCGGATCCTCCAGATCGCCAAAGACAATTGCCTTGGCCTCGCATGCCTCGACACACGAGGGCATCTCACCACGAGCCAGTCGTTCAGCACAGAACGTGCATTTCTCGACTACACCGCGAGACCGGGTCGGAAAGTCTGCCTGGATCTTCTTGATGTGCGGTCTCGGGTCCCGCCAGTTGAAACTGCGCGAACCGTACGGACAGGCCACCACACAGTACCGGCAGCCGATACACCGGTGCCAGTCCATCATGACGATACCGTCTTGCTCCCGTTTCCAGGTCGCCTGGGTGGGGCAGACGCGTACGCAGGGCGGGTTGTCACAATGATTACACAGGACGAGCGCCGGACCGTGCTTGGTCTCGTCGTCGAGGAACTCGTGTTCCTGTTCGTGGAAGGCGTGGTGGAAGGATTCCTTCCAAATCCACTTGACCTCGTCCTTGGTGTTGTCGAATTTCGGCACATTGTGAGCGAGGTGACATGCCTCGGCGCACTTGTTGCAATCACCGGCCTCGCGACACTTCTTCAGATCAATGACCATTGCCCAGCGTTTGCCGGTGATCGGCGCCTTTGATCCCGTCATCTTCTCGACAATCTCGGCCGCCGCGCTGTCTACCGTCTCAGTTTCCTGAGAGAGCAGCCCGGTCGGAGCGCCCGCGAGACCCAGTGCCGTGAGACTGGCAAGTTTTAGGAATTTCCTTCTATCTCCACTCATGGCTGAATCTCCTTTGGCACAACGTGACAGTCCCAACAGTACGGCTCGACGCCGAGGTAGTCGTGACACTTGTCACAGAACTGATCTTTGTTCTCGTGGCAATTCAGACAGGTGTTTGACAGGCTTCGCTCGTACTTGACACCGTCAGCACCAACCTCGTACCGTTCACCCTCGCGAACTACCTGGTCCCGCCACTCGTTGAGCAGGTCCATGTGATTGCCGGTCATCCAGGCCGAGTCCCGGACACAGTTCTCGCCCCTGGCAGCCTTTTCGATTTCCGGCGAGTAGCCGGCCTTGTCGTTGGCTACGTTGTACCAGATCGGGAAAGTGATGAGCGCCAGGAAAATGACCAATCCCAGAATGACTTTTCCGCTATCAAACATCTTCACTCTCCTCCTTTCCCGGGTATGGTGTGCCTCTCAGATCGGTCGGCCTGTCGTTCTCGCCCGTCATAATGAGGGCATTGCCAACCATCTCATGAATGCCACCGACCTCGACATCCGGTACCCAGTACTCAAGCAGCGGGGGCAGGGTTGCCTTGTCGATAGCGCAGATGCACAGCAGTATGTTTACGTCGTTATGTTCCTTGACATGCTTCACGGCGTTCGCTCTCGGGAGCCCGCCGCGCAGCCGCATTTCCATGTTTTCATCAGTACCAACACCGGAGCCTGATCCACAGCAGAAGGTCTGCTCCTTGATCGTGTTTTCAGGCATCTCGGTGAACGAGTTGCACGCGGCGTTGATTACATAGCGTGGCTCCTCAAACAAACCCATGGCTCGGGCCGGGTTGCAGGAATCATGGAAGGTCGTCTTCCAGTGATCGTTACGGCTCGGGTCCAACTTGATCTTGTCATGCTTGATCAGATCCGAAGTGAATTCGGTGATGTGCACCATTTTCGTCGACTTGGCGTTCTCGAAAACCGTGCCGGTGATCGGCGACTTCGGAACTTCGAGGAAGTCGGCCGGGCCGTTGAGCGTATCCATGTACTGGTTGAGCACGCGCCACATGTGGCCACACTCACCGCCGAGAATCCATTTGACACCGAGTCGTTTGGCTTCCAGATATATCTTCGAATTCAGCCTCTTCATCATCTCCGCCGAGTGGAAGAGACCGAAGTTGCCGCCTTCAGAGGCGTAAGAGCTCCAGGTATAATCGAGACCGATCTCGTGGAACAGCATCAAGTACCCGAGCAGTGTGTAGTAGTGAGGCGACGCGAAATAATCCGCCGAAGGTGCCACAAACAGAATCTCTGCGCCCTTTTTGTTCATGGGAGCGTTGACTCTTACACCGGTCAGTTCCTCAAGCTCGTCAACGGCGAACTCGATGCTGTCGGCAAAACCGTGCGGCTGAATACCAAGATGGTTACCGGTTCGGAAACAGTTCGACAGCGGAGTACAAATCCACTCGATACTCAGGCCGAGCAGGTTCATGATCTCGCGAGCCATCATCGTGATCTCGGCCGTGTCAATACCGTACGGACAGAAGACCGAACAGCGGCGGCATTCCGTGCACTGGTAGAAGTAGTAGAACCACTCCTTGAGCACTTGCACCGTCATCTTGCGGCTTCCGGCCATCTTGCCGAATATCTTACCGAATGTGGTGAAATCGTTGCGATAGACCGACCTTAGCAACTCGGCTCTCATCACCGGCATATTCTTGGGGTCACCGCCGCCGATGAAGTAGTGGCACTTGTCCGCGCAGGCGCCGCAGCGCACGCAGATATCCATGAATACTTTCAAAGTGCGATACTTATCGAGGCGTTCACGGAATCCCTCGAAGACGATCTGCTGCCAGTTGTCCGGAAGCTGCCAATCGTCGTCGGTAGGCTGCCACTTGCGCGGATTGGCAAGGTCCAGATACTCGAGAGTCTCTGGCACCGCAGCGTAGTTCCAGGTCCCCTTGCGGAATTCCACAGAGGGGTCTTGCCAGCCGTTCTTGTTGGGCTGGAACTCGATCTTGCCCATCTCCTCTGGCTTCTTTATATCCTCTGACATAGACTATTCTTCCTTATCTACCGGCAATCCGGCGGCTTTCATGACGTCCCTGAACTCATCCTCATACTCTTCGTAAGTATGGTTCTTGACCGGGTAATCCCAGGGATTGACATGACGGCGCATACGGTTGTTGTTGGCCAGGTTACGGGTGGGGCTCATGAAGACGCCTGCGAAATGCAACAGCTTGCTGAACGGGAAGTAAGCGATCAGCGTGCTGACCAGGAACAGGTGAATGAAGAACACCACGCTGATTCCCTCCGGCACCACCGGGTGGAGACTCAGCAAACCGGTACCGAGCGCCTTTATAGCGGTCAGATCCGTTTTGGCAAAATACCTCATGCAGACGCCGGAGACGGCGATGCTCATGATGAGGAACAGCGGGAAGTAATCACCAGGCATCGACAGGTAACGCAGTTTCGGATCGACTACGCGCCTGAAGAACAGATAAGTGAGAGCACCAAGAATGACCAGGTCGGTCAACAGAATGATCGGCAATCCAACCTGGAACAATCCATCCAGCTCCTGAATCGTCACGATCCACTGTGGTACCGGCTCGGCAAAATACTTGAAGTGCCGAACAAAGATAATCAGGAACGACCAGTGGAAAGCCAGCGAACCCGCCCACAAAAACTTGTCAGCGGTGTAGGTGATTTTCGGACCTTCCTTGACCTCAGTCTTGGTGTTGCGGAACAGCGAACGGAAGAACAGAACCTCCAATGCCATTCGCAGGATTACTTTGAATCCGGTATCCGGATTGTCAAGGCTGTTCTGCTTGATCCAGGAGTGCGACTTCTGCTGTCCGCATGTGGTGGGGACCCTGAACGGAACCGGAGAGCGTGCCCAGTACACTATTCGATAGACAACACCCACTAGGAATGTTGCTATCGCGGCGTACGGCAGAATGACTCCGAAGAGGAAACCCTCTGCGACGCCTGCTCCTATCCATGCCAGAAGAACAAGTATGAGAACGGCGATGAGGGATATTATGACTCCCATGTACCAATTCCTCCCTGTCTATTGCTCATGTATGCTTAACTTTCCTGCTTATCATCCGGGAGCGGCTGCCCATCGTAAATCCGGTTGACCTGCTTAATCAGCATCTCGGATTTCCGTTTGGCCTCCCGTGCCCTGATTTCGTATATGCTTACTTTATTGTGCACGTAATGGTCAAAAGCCATTAGCGCCAGACCGTCGATCTTGGACTCAAAAGCAAGAAGATCGTCGACTGCCGTTCGATCACCTAATTGATCTACGAGTTCCTCGCGCAGTACGTTCTTCAACAAAAAGACAAATGATCCGGCCTGGGCGGCAGTGAAGTCCTGCACCGTACGAATCTTGACGATGTTATCCAACGACGTCTTCAGTACTTCCGGCTCGACTCCGTCGAGAAGCGCATCAAAGAGCACTCTTGTTTCCATGCGGATGGTATGTCCGACAGGATTCGAAAACTGGTCTTTCTTGTTGCTAAGAAATTTGGCCGTAACCGGAGGATAGGCCGCAAAAATACGCTCGACCCATTTTTCACAAATGGTATCGCGCTGTTGTGTAAGCACGTCGGTCAGCATTGTGCCCCAACACACACTAAGGGGAACGCTATCATCACTGTTGTGGAACCCGTCACTCGTTAAAATTTTCACAATCTTAACTTCGCGAAACATAATAAATCCGTTTGTATTACTCAAGAGGAATGTTGTTTTTTTCACCCGCATTCGGCCCGGATCAGCAGTACGCAAGAGACTATGGTAAGTGTCTGTCGAGTCGCTTCTTAGGTGTGTGGACTGCGAATTGTGCCAGATGCAAATCGACCCCGGGGGATGCCGTGGGCACTCTTCTCCGTAATACCCTGTATTACGGGCGTTGATCGGGGGCTGAATCTGGTGTTTGTGGGGTCTCTTCTCGAAGGCGTTTCCGTACGCAGGGGAGTTTCTTTCTTCGTAGCGCAGCATCACGTGCGCGGTACGTGGGAGTGTGCCCGCGAAGAGGGAAGAGTCGCGTGCGCGGCACACGATAGTGCGCCCGCTCAAAGCGGGAGTTTGCGTCGAGGGGGAGAGTGGGTCGTGATCGTCAGCCCCGAAGACGGGACTGACCTTCTGAACTGCCGCCCTCATTCCGGGGTATCAAAAAAAAAACCGGAGAGACCTGTGTCTCTCCGGATGTTCTGCTAGTCGATCTCGTTGCTTACACGCAACCGGTCGGCTTGGCCAGACCAGCAACCTTACAGGCACCTTTCGCCGGGCCTGACGGGAACAGTTCGTAGACCTTCTTCAGCGGGAAGCCGGTCTCTTTGCACAGCTTGCGGATCATCGGGGCAATACCAAACTTGGTGTAGTATTCCCGAAGATAGTTGACCAGTTTCCAATGTTCTTCGGTCATCTCTTCGACGCCTTCAGTAGTGGCGAGGGCAATAGCAACGGCCTCGGACCACTGTTCCGGCTCTTCCATGAATCCATCTTCATCGACATCGATTTTGATGTCGCCTTTTTCGAATATAGCCATGTCAGCTCCTTCGTTTTGTTACTAAGTGTCAGTTAGTATTGTTATCGCAAATCTTACGTTAATGCATTTCTATGTAACCGCACGGGCAATTTTCCGCACACTTTTTACAGCCGTTGCAGTATTCAAGTTTGAACTTGTAGGGTTCACCCTTGACCAGCGGTTTGATGACTGCGTTATCCTGGCAGAAACTCCAGCAGTTGCCGCAGTCGAAGCAGTGACCACAGCTCATGCAGCGTTTTGACTCCTGGATCGCATCCTCCTGCGGCAACACGGCCACGATTTCAGCGTCCTTGTCCGCCAGACGTTCCGCAACACCCATCTCTGCCGGTTTGGTCCGCTCGATGGCATCATAGTGGCTCAACTTCATCTTGTCGAACCTGATGATACCCATTTCCGGCGGATGGAACGGCATCTCTTCACCGGTAATCATCTGGTGAATGCCGTTGGCTGCCATACGGCCGTGATAGATCGCGTCAATGACAAGACCGAGATTGATATCGTCACCGCCGGCGAATGTAGCCTCGCCCTTGGCAGACTTCATCGTCTCGTCGACTTTGAACCAGTCCTTGCCTTCAATCATGTCTTCAAAGCCATTGAAATTCGGGGCCTGGGAGATTGCGGCGATCAGAGTCGTGAACGGCAGATCAAAGGTATCGCCTTCGACCGGTACCGGCCGACGACGTCCGGACGAATCCGGCTCACCGAGTTCCATGCGCTGGCACTTCATGCCGGTCGCTTTGCCGTTCTCGGAGTATATCTCCAGCGGAGCGGCAAGGAAGTCGATTTTGACGCCCTCTTCTTCAGCGCCGGTGATCTCCTCGTCGATAGCCGGCATTTCTTCTTTCGTGCGACGATACAGTATCGTCGCGTTGGCGCCGAGACGACGGGCCATGCGAGCGGCATCGATAGCAGTGTCACCGCCACCAACGACCACTACGTTGTCGCCGACTTCGACAGCTTCACCGACATTTACCTTGTGTAGGAAGTCGGTGCCGGTCCAGACGTTCGGGGCGTCCTCGCCGTCAATGCGAAGCAGCCGACCCTTATGGGCGCCGATGGACACGAATGTCGCTTTGTACTCTTTGCGTATGTCGTCCATGGAGATGTCGGTGCCAACAGCAGTGTTGACTTTGATCTCGACTCCCATGTCCTCCACGCGCTTGATTTCAGCATCAAGAATGTTCTGCGGCAGACGGTAGTTCGGGATGCCGTAGCGGAGCATACCGCCGGTTTTCGGGAAAGCCTCGAATACCGTGACGGGATAGCCTCGACGAGCCAAATGATAGGCACAGGAGATGCCGCCGGGGCCGGAACCTACGACTGCGATTTTCTCGGAGCGCACATCCTCGGTGAGTTTCTTCGGCTTAATCCCTTTTTCAAGGGCGTAGTCACCGATGAACCGCTCGACCTTATTGATGCTGACCGATCCTTCTTTCTCCTTGCGGTTGCACTCTGTTTCGCACGGATGCGGACAGATGCGGCCACAAACGGAGGGGAAGGGAGTCGTTTCGGCAAAAATCTGGAACGCTTCTTCAAAAGCCTGGTCATACGGTTTTTCGTACGCTTCGGCCTTCTGGATCGTCACCAGCATCTTTCTGATTTGATTGTGGTTGGGGCAGTTGTCTCCACAGGGAGGTCGTTTTTCCACCCATTGCGGTCTCAACGGCGAAGTTTCGACGCTCGAGCCACCCGAGCTTCGAAGGCTCTTCAGACCCTTCTTCTTTTTCTTGACAACCTTTGCCATGTTGTTTCTCGCTTGCTGTTAAGTGCAGCCTTCTCAGTGTCACACACCGGCGAAAGCTAAATCACCCGGGCCAGTTTCGTGCCCTGTATTATCAGTATTCCTAAACTTCGTATTCTCTTGTCCGGCCTCAGCCGAGCGGTACCGCCGTGCGGCGTTAACCATTGCTGCGGCCCAATCCCGAACCCCGTCGGCATGAACATGCGTATAACAGGCCAAGCTGTTTTTGTACATCAGCCCGTCTCTGCTGTCGCCAAGTCCCACGCCGGTCTCCATACTCATGCAAGTTGCTTCTTCAGTCTCTTCTGTCACTTTGCCAGAATAATGGAATTCATGTCCTTTGACAATACTACCGACGCTGAAAAACGGGTTCGATCTATCAATTTTTGCCTTTGTGTACCCGTGGCCGACCGGTTTGCTGTTCATTTTCAGGTCAATACTGAACAATCCGGCCATCTTGTGTGTGCGTGCGCCCCAAGTAATCGAACGTGACAGATATATCAAACCGCCGCATTCGGCGTAAACCGGAAGGTCGTTCTCGGCGGCGTCCTTCACCGACTGCATCATCGCACGGTTCCCGGCCAGCCGTTCGGCATGCGTTTCCGGGAATCCGCCGCCGATATACAGGGCGTCGATTGCAGGAAGGGAAGAGTCATCCAGGGATGAGATCGGAACCAGCTCGGCTCCCTGTGCATCTAGGGCCTCGAGATTCTCCGGGTAATAAAATGTAAATACCGGATCACGGAAGTAACCAATTCTTACTGTCGGTCCCGTTTTGGTCGGCTTTTTCTGCAGGGGAACCTCGAGCAGTTCCGCGCTACGTGCGATCTTCAGCAGTCTGTCGATGTCGAGGTATTTTTCGGCAATGTCTCGCATGCGAGCGTCGAGTGCCGAATCCTCGCCGAATTCCGCCGGGGTCACCAATCCAAGGTGCCGACTGGGGATGAGCTGGTTGTTGGCGCCTAGTTTGGGCAGCGCTCCCAACACAGGGAGGTCGCAATACTTTTCTATGGATTCGGTCACAACTCGCTGGTGTCGTTTTCCTGCGACTCGGTTCAGGATTACACCCGCGATTTCGACATCAGGATCAAAAGTCGCACAGCCCTTAACAATGGCTGCAACAGTGCGTGTGGTCTTGGTAGTATCAACGACGAGCACAACCGGAGCTTTCAGCATCTTAGCCAGCTCGGCCGTGCTGTTGGTGCCTTCGATATCACGGCCGTCGAAAAGCCCCCGATTGCCCTCGATAATGGCCAGGTCGGATTGGGCGGCGTGAA
The DNA here is from genome assembly GCA_963664195.1 of uncultured candidate division Zixibacteria bacterium. Taxonomy (GTDB): domain Bacteria; phylum Zixibacteria; class MSB-5A5; order GN15; family FEB-12. The sequence continues at coordinate 453,227 of OY760907.1, read as the reverse complement.
CAGCGAAGGTCTCATAAACAGTTGCTGGATCGACCATATAGGTGTCAAGATTGCGGCAAACTGATCGGCCGAAGGCGGCAAGCCAGGCGGCGTCAATATAGTCCGGCCCTTTCTTGAATACAGACATAGAAACCCCCTTCTGCCTGAGAACAGACAGAAGGGAGCTACTGACTATTGTCTTACCTGAATCTCCCGATAAGCCGGCGATTACCAGCCGGGGAATTTCAGTACCCATATGGACAATACCTTTAGACTTGCCTCTAGTCGTTAGCGGCACCTTCTTTGTGCGGGATTTCGAGGAAGCTACCACCGAAATATGTGTAAACACATCTTCCTGAGTTGACCAGCAATTTGATAGCTTCTTTGCAAGTCTTTTTGTCCACGTCATCACCATACATCTGAACCATAGCTTTGGTGAGGTCCATGGGTTTGTACTTCTTGACGCCGTAGGCGTCCTTGACCATCGTGAAGATGGCGTCTGCGATTTCTTCTGGAGTCTTTGCCAAATCGTACCCCTTAGAAAGTAATATGTGTCGAACGCTTAAACGTGAGTCCGGCGTGCTTGAAGTCATCAATATGTTCCTTCTGGAATTCGATTCCAGACATTCTGAAGAACTTCGGCCAACCGATACGCTCGATCCACTCACCCATTCTTTCGTACTTGCGGGCGTTGGCAGCCCAGAGCTCCACCAGATTCTTGACAGCATCGGTGACTTCGGGCCAGCGCGGCGGGTTGTTCGCAATGAACGGGATAGCCAGCTTGGAGAACATGGGCTCGTGGCGGGCGTTGGACACCTTGCCACCAATCCAGATCGAGACGCCGTCGTTAAGCGGGTCGGCCAGCGGCATTGCCGGGCAAACCGTGTAACAGTTGGCGCAGAACATACACTGTTCTTCTATGACTTCAACCGACGGGTTGCCATCAACCTCGGCCGGGCGGATAGCCGCGGTCGGGCAGGAGGCAGACAGGTTCGGGATTTCACAGATCTTGTTCAGTTTGGCGTGATCGATTTTCGGCGGGCGACGGTGAATACCCAGGATAGCGATATCCGAGCAGTGTACCGCACCGCACATGTTAAGGCAGCAGGCTAAAGCGATTCTCAGCTTGCCCGGCAGTATCATCTTCTCAAAATACTCGCTCAGCTCATCCATCGTAGCCTTGACGACACCGGAAGCATCGGTCGCAGCAGAGTGACAGTGAACCCAGCCCTGCGTATGAACGATGCTGGAGATTGCATTGCCGACACCACCGACCGGGTGGCCGATTGCAGCCAGGTCTTTGATCAGCAGATCGACGTTCTCTGCCTTGTCGGTAAGGAACTCGACGTTGTGACGGCTCGTGAAACGAAGATGACCGCCACAGTACTTGTCTGCCAGATCGCAGTACATGCGAATCTTCTGGATGCTCAGGAGTCTCGCGGACGCAGCACGCACCGAGTACAGCTTGGCGCCGCTTTCGGAAGTGTGACAAAGAACGCCCGGTTTCAGGATCTCATGATACTTCCACTTGCCGTAGTTGTCTTTGATGACCGGCGGCAAGAACTGCTCATAATGTGGTGGGCCAAAATCGGTCCGTCTTTCCTGTTTTGCTTCTGCCATGTCTATATACCTCTAATAATGTTCGTTTTTCCGTGAATCACTTATTCTTCTTCTTCTTCCTCGTCACCGTCTTCATCGAAGTACTCTTCGTAGAAGATGTAAGGATTCTCGCGCGGGTGCGCGACCATCTCAGCGACTGGCTCCATGTCGATGGCATCCAGGAAATTACCCAGGCCTACGCGCTGGATAAACTCGCCGATACGTTCACGGTTTTTACCTTCTTCGCACCAGACATCCCACATGTTTTCAACGAGGTCTTTGAGTTCCTGGTACGGAGCTTCCATCTTGATGAACGGAATCAACACTGAGGCGAGCAAAGCGCCTTCAACGATCGGAGCCTTGGCGCCGATCAGGATTGTGGCACCGCGGTCTTTGCCGGGGCGAAGTGCCTTCGGCATAACGTTGATGCAGTGCATGCAGTGACGGCAGGAGCTGTCGTCGATTTCCAGATTCGTACCGTCCCACTTGATGCACTTGCCGGGGCAGTTGACGACTACATCATCAACGATGTCCATGCCACCGTCGGCGTATTCCTTGACGGCAGCCTTGTCGATCTGGATCTCGTCACGCCAGGTACCGATGATAGAAAGGTCAGAACGGGCTATTGAGGCAACACAGTCGTTCGGACAACCCGAGAATTTGAACTTGAACTTGTACGGGAAGGCCGGACGGTGCAACTCGTCCTGATAGCTCATGGTGAAGTCCTGACAGGCAGCCATGGTGTCATAACAAGCCCATTCGCAACGAGCCATACCGCAGCAGCAGCTGGGGGTGCGAACGTCGGAACCGGATCCACCAAGATCGAAGTCGATCTTCATCAGCTCGTCAAAAATCGGCTCCAGCTCTTCAGTACGCGTGCCGAGGAAGACGATGTCGCCGGTTGAACCGTGCATGTTGGTCAGGCCGGAACCGTGCTTTTCCCAAATGTTACAGAGTTTGCGGAGGGCTTCACTGGTGTAAAACCAACCAGCCGGCTGGTTAACGCGGAGGGTGTGGAAATGGGAAACAGCCGGCCACTCTTCGTTCAAGTCTGAGTAACGACCGATAACGCCGCCGCCGTAACCCATTACACCGACGATACCGCCGTGCTTCCAGTGACCAACCTTCTCGCGATAGGACTGCTCCAACTGACCGAGAAGATCACGACACATAGCGTTCTCTTTGCCGGCCATTTTGATTTCCGTGACGAAGCTCGGCCATTTGCCTTTTTCGAGCTCGTCAAGCATTGGAGTTTTTGGGAATTCTGCCATCATATCTCCTTAAGTTGCTGGTATATCTTTAAATAAGTCGTATTTGTACACTTGACCGATTCGGCGTGCTCAGAGTCTATGATAGTGAGGGAAATCATCGAAAGAATGACCTCATTAGCGGGTAATTACCTATTACAACCGACTTAGTTACAAATTTCACTATCCCCATAATTTCTAACGCTTTTGGCCGTCACTGTCAAGCGGAAAATGTGAAATTTTTCTTTATCTCCCTTTTCTACGTAATATGTCGTCAAACGGTCCAACTATTTCACACACTTCCGTAAGTGTAATAAATACAGTGCATTACAGTGCGCTTAAACTCCTCACTCGCGTGCGATTCGCCCCATAGGCGCAAAACGAATACGAAAAAGTATTGTATAATCATACCGTTTCATGCCAGATTTTGACGGGATGGAATCGACTGGTCGTTGTCGAGCTGTTTCGGGGCGTTTCCTCGTGATGAATCGAGAGAGTTTCCCTATTAGTGGCGCAGGTATGAAGACAGACCTGCGCTACGAAGCAACGCCACGATTCTGCGTCTATCCGTGAGCGCTGGGAGACCATCCGAGATGTATCGCCAGTCAAAAAAAGAGGCCCCCGGAATTCGGGGGCCTCTCAGACAATCTACTGTTAACCAGTCGATTACATGTCCTTGTACGGGTTCGGACCGACTGTATCCATGACCTCCAGGAAGTCATCGAAGATTTTCGGAATCTTCTGGTAGTCTGTAATCGCCAGTTCATGGATTTCCACCCGCTCTTCTTCGAGCACGAGTTGTTTCAGCTTCTCGCGGACATTGTCCATTCGATAACTGGCCAACTCACTGCCGCGTACGAAGTGGCACTGGTAGTCATCCCCTTTCTTGCAGCCGATCAGAATGACACCGTCGAATCCCGACGCCAGAGCGTCACTGATCCAGACCGTGTTCATCGAACCGAGGCAGCGCAGCGGAATGATGCGAACCATGGAATTGTATTTCAAACGCTTGATGCCGGCCATGTCGACCGACGGCAAGGCGTCGTTTTCACACACAAAAGCCAGAATCCTCGGTTTCTCCTCGAACTCGTCCGGCACGTCGATCACCTTAATCATCTGGGAGATCATGTTGACGCCGTAGTTCTTGAAGGAGACGATACGTTCCGGACAGGCACCCATGCAGACGCCGCAGCGACGGCAGCGGAGCAGGTTTGGCTTCGGTGTGCCTTTCTCGTCCTCGTCGAGCGCGCCAAACGGGCATTCCTCGGTACAGCGCTTGCACTGGGTGCATCTCTGCATGAAGAATTCCGGATAGCTCAAATCTCCGGCACGCGGGTGAACCGCCTTGCCCTGGGAGATGGATTCCACGGCCTGGATTGACTTCAGCGCGGCACCGTGAGCGTCGGATATCGCCGTTGCCATATCCTGCGGCGCCCTGACACAACCGGCGGCATAGATGCCGGTACGCTGGGTCTCGTACGGGAAACAGATGAAGTGAGAATCCGGGAAACCGTACTTGAGAGTCGGAAGGTCCGTACCCTGACGATAACTCAGGTTCAGAATCTTGGCCCCGACCTGAGCGCTCTCGGCTTCTTTCTTGCCATCGGCGGTTTCGCCTGCGCCGGCAGCTTCCTCGGCTCCCTCAGCAGCTTCTTCGCCTTCGGCCGGAGCCTCGAGCTCCTCGACCTTCGTTGTGGGAACCATACCGGTTGCCAGGACAACCATGTCGGCTTTCACCTGGATGTCTTCGCCCAGCAGGGTTTCTTCGACATCGACTGCAATCTTACCGTCTTCAGTCTTTTCGACCGAAGCAATCTCGCCCTTGGTGAAGAAGAAGCCTTCGTCGTTCTGTACGGTCGCATAGAACTTCTCGTACTGGGCCGGCGAGCGGAGGTCTTTGTAGATCACGTACACCTTGGCGTCCGGATACTGCTCCCGGACATACATCGCCTGCTTCAGCGAAACGCGGCAGCAGACCGAGGAACAGTAAGGGAGATGATCCTGATCGCGGGAGCCGGCACACTGGATGAAAGCGATGCTATCGATCGGCTTGCCGTCCGACGGCCGCTTGATACCGCCGTTCTGCACCATTTCTTCCATCTGGATATTCGTGACGATATCCGGCGAGGAACCGTAGCCTAGATGGCTCAGCTTTTCCGGATCGTACGGTTTCCAACCGGTGGCCAGAACGATAGAACCGACCGTCAGCTCTTTGCCGCCGTTGCCGTTCGCCAGGTCGACTGCAAACTGACCGGGCTGGCCGGCAGTCTTTTTAACCGTGGTGGACGTGTGGATTGTGATGTTGTCATCGGCTTCGACTTCTTTGATCAAGCCCTCGCAGCCAGTGTCTTCGAGCTGTTCATACGGCGGATGTTTCGGGAAAGCCTTTTTGAACTTTGTGGCCCAGCCACCAAGTTTGTCGGTCTTTTCGACCAGCGTTACTTTGTAACCGGCGAGGGAAGCCTGCTTCGCAGCCGTCAGACCGGTGATTCCGCCGCCAACGACCATGATGTCCTTGGAGGTCTCTTCGATCAGCGGTTCCGGCGGAGCGGTTGCCTTGACCTTGGCGATGCCCATGCGGACATAATCCTCGGCCAGCGCCTGGGTATCTTCGTCATTCGGTTCGTGACACCAGGCAACGTGTTCGCGAAGAGCGGTGCGGTCGACCAGCACGTCCGGACCGAAATCAAACAGTTCCGGGAAGACGCGGATTGAGCAGGCACAGGCGACAACGCGATTGAGCCCCTCGTTTTCGATATCAGCTTTGATCTGGGCAATACCTGCCTCAGAGCAGAGAATGTCATGACAGGTTTTAACGGCGGCGCCGCTTTCACCGGCAGTTTCGACCAGCTTGTCACAATCAAGGGACTTGCCGATCTCACAGCCCTTACAGATATAAACACCAATTTTCGGTTCCATGTCCCTTAACTCCTCTTGCTGATGTTAATAGCTTTCAGGGCCGCGCCAGTGGCTTCCTGGATTGAGGAGGCGACATCAAGCGGACGTGTGGCCACGCCGGCGCCGATCACACCCTTGCCCGTATCGGGCGCGATGAATCCGTATTCATCCAGTTCGGTGTCCGGCGGCGGATCATCAACATTGTTCGGAACCATGCCGGTTGCCAGCACGGCCAAATCCACTTCCATCTTGGTGAGTTCGCCGGTGAGCGTATTCTCGGCCTCAAGAATCACGTTCTTGTTTTCGGGGTTCTCCGTGATTTTGCCGACTTTGCCGCGGTGGAAGAAGAACTTCTCGTCGCCCTGCACCTTGGTGTAGAAATCTTCCATTCTACCGGGTGAGCGCACATCTATATAAAAGAGGTGAATTTCGGCGTCCGGATACTGCTCGCGAACATACGTGGCCTGCTTCATCGAGGCGAGGCAACAGACAGCGGAGCAATAGGGGAGATGGTTCTCATCGCGGGAACCGGCACACTGCACGAACCCGATTTTGGTGACTTCTTTGCCGTCGGACGGGCGAGCGATTTTACCCTCGGTCGGGCCGTTGAAGGAGGCGTAGCGCTCCATCTGGACGTTTGTGATGACGTTATCATACTGACCGAAACCGAGGTTGTCGATTTTGGTCGCATCGTACGGCTTCCAGCCGGTAGCCCAGACCACCGCGCCGACTTTGGCCGTGATCGTCTGTTCTTTCATGTCGAGGTCGATCGCGTCGTACTCGCAGGCTTCGACACATTTCTTCATGCGCTCGTCGCCGGCGAATTCCGGGTCAACGACATACTTCGGCGGATAGGCCATAAGGTGAGGCAGGTAGATCGCCTTGCTTTTATCCAGGCCAAGATTGAAATCATTGTCGCGCTCGATCTCGCAAACTTCTTCGCAGGCGCCGCACGCGGTGCACTTTTCGTTGACAAAACGCGGGGAGAGCTTGATTTCCACCTCGTAGTCACCCGGGGTACCGCTGATCTTGGTGACCTCTGCGAGAGTGAGCACTCGTATATACGGATTGACACGTATGCGCTTGAGGTTGATTTCTATGCCGCAGGTGGGGGGACACAGTTTGGGGAAATACTGGAACATCCGCGACACACGGCCGCCGATGGACGGTAGTTTCTCCAGGAGTATCACATGCTTGCCAACCTCGGCAGTCTCGATGGCGGTGGTCATCCCGGCGATGCCGCCGCCGACGACCAACGTATCGGCTTTGATCTGACTTTCGACCGGTTTACATTCAGCCATAGCCTTCTCCTTGAAGCCTCTGCCCAACTAGTTGTGGGCTAACGTCTTTCGTTATTCGGGGTTCGGCCTTGATTGTTAAAGTTTTCACAAGGAGAACCCGATTTTCCGGCCGATTCTTGTATGAAACCAGCCTGTACAGGGTATATGAGGTTGAGGATAATACATGTGAGTTTTCGGCGCAAGCGTATTTGTAAGAAGACGGGGGCGGTTTTGTATTGGGGGGCGAGCGATGCCGTTCCCCACTGTGGGCCGCAGACGGCGGCCGTTTGCCCCACTCTGACGCTGCAAGCTGGCTTCGGTTTTTCAACGGGTACACTATCGTGCGGGGCGCACGTGTAGATCCCTTATTCCGATTGGAATCTTAGCGATACCTCTCGCCGACTTGTGGCGCTCCAAAAGGAACCTCAATATGTGGTCACGGATTTCGTCAGAGGCATTTGAGGCAAACTCCTGCGATAGGTTGAACGCATCAGCGTTGCAACCGGTCGCAGTTCTGCCGATGCCATCTCTCGTTTCTATGATTCTTCATTTCCCCGCAGTGCCGCCCACATTATTATAGGAATCGTCACGCAGGGAAAGAGGAAAATCGCCTGTGAACGCCATTATTGTCGGCAGGCGCGGAAGAGAATTCGGTCCACACTTCGACAGGCTCACCGAGACTTATTGTAGCACGGACCGCGTAGGGTGGAACCCTTTAGCGGTTCCGCCGGAAAGTCGAGTCCACCGCAGGTGGACGATGGCAGAACCGCTTCACTCGTGCCTGCAAATGGGCGGCTTCGTCTATTCGGGTTCTGCCCTACGTTAGCTGTCAGCGGCTTTGAAACGTGCCCGACGGTGAGAGTCGGTCGAGTCTCCTGAACGAAGATCGAGCGATCAGCACCAAAAAAAGAACCTCAAGCTGTGTGGAATCGTCGCACACCTGCCGATAACTGACATAGCAGAAAGCAGGGATGCGATGACCGCCGAGCACTCAAGCTTCATCAAGCGACCATTCTCCCAAATAGGATTTGCTACGCTGACAAAGGACATAACGCCATGTTGAACAGAGCGGATGTTATCCAGAAAATCGTCGACTCAACAGGTGCACGAACCTATCTCGAAATCGGCCTTCACCATTCGGAAACGTTCCTCACGGTAAACGCCGAGCGCAAGATCGGAGTGGACCCCGCGAGGCCGTCGCCGCGGTTGGTCAATGCCGCTTCGCAGGCGTTGTCAAACGCCCTGTCGAATATTCCTGACGACGCTACCATTGATCTGGAGATTGGCCACACGTCATCGCAGGCGTACATCGGGGTCAAAACGTCAGCGCAAGGAACACAACCGTTCAAATCACCGATCAACGGGGCCTCGATCCAGACTTTCCAAATGACCTCCGACGAGCTTTTCGACACACGGGACGATTTGTTTTTGGTCGACAAGATCGACGTTGCCTTTGTCGACGGCCTTCACGAATGGCGGCAGGCGGCACGCGATGTCGAGAACTGCCTCAAGCATCTGAACGACGGGGGAGTGGTTGTAATGCACGACTGTTCGCCGACCACGGAGCTTATCGCAACGCCGGAGTCTCAGCTGGAGACGGCCAAGAAGTCTCCTGATTGGACCGGTGCGTGGACCGGCGATGTCTGGAAAGCGGTAGCGTTTCTGCGCTCGACTCGCGACGATTTGAGAATCTTCGTCCTCGACTGCGATTGGGGAGTGGGAATCGTCACCAAGGGCGAACCAAACGGCATGCTCGACTATACCTACGAGCAGGTGGAGAATCTTCCTTTCCGCGACTTCGAACTCAACCGCCGGCACATTCTTGATCTTCGGCACGAGAACTACATCGACGAGTTTGCTGCTACACTCCGCGAGCGCGAGACGGCAGCGGCGCTCTAACCAAATAGACCTTTTCGTAACACTGATGTCCCGTGGCTTGCTGCGGGGCATTTTTTAGATCCCCCACCTTCCTCGAACAAATCGTTGACATGCATGTAGAAGATTGCGGATACTGTTTACGGACGGACAACCGTATGAGAGGATTCTGCAATGGACGACACGGAAGAGAGCGACAGAGGCAACGGACTGAGAGTCGCAGCTAGCGTCCTTCGGGTGCTGGCTTTGGCGATGCATGTAGTCGTGCTTACGATGGCCGTCTATTGGCTGCTCGGCAAGGATGTCTATTGGGGAGGGATGCCATGGGCGGATCTTTCCCCTCTGACAACCGCAAATCTCACGTACGTGCTTCTGGCCCTCAGTGCCGTACAGTTGTTGATTGGATGGGGGAAAAACCTGATCTGGCGATTGTCGTTCTGGTTGGTGGCGATTGTTCACGTTGTGTCCCTGCTGTTCTGGGGTTGGCTCTTCTGCCTGTTTCTGGCACACGAGTCCCTTGCCTTCGTACTAGCCTCCGGTCTCAGTTTGCTGATTCTGATTAGGGATTGGAGTGTTTACAGAGGTGGAACTCAGGTTGCAGGTCCCAGACTTTCCCGCATCGCGAAGGCAGTGATAGGCGGCATTACTCTCTCGTATCTGGCTCTCGCGACCGTTCTCTGGTCGAACCAGAAGGCGGAGGCCTCGTTTCCGGGCTTGGAGGGAAGCATTGTGTGCCTCGACTCCGATATGTACCGGAGAGAGTTCTTCGCGTACAATCCCGCGACCGGCATAGCCAGCAAGACACCGATAGACTGCGGCGCGGACCATCCTCTAGAGATCATGTGTTTAGGTCCAGAGAGTACTCTGATTCTGTCCGAACGTGCCAAGAGGTCGGCCTGCTACTCGTACGAACCCTTCACAGCAGACGCCACTACGATAAAGGAGCTGAGTGAACCGGCAATGACCTGTTACTCCCTCGAGTACCACGATCCAACCGGCGAGTATCTTGTTGACTGCTGGTATGCTGACAGGGCAGCGTATCTCTTGTTGGATAGCTCGTTCCAAATTCTGGAAGACTATCCTTCCGGAATGCAATCCTCGTATCGAGGCCCGAAAGGTGTTTCTTGTCCATCAGCTCTCATCGATTCAGCACACTCTCTCGTCTGCAGAAGATCGGCTATCAGCAGATTGAATCATGCCGATTCCACTGAAGTGCAACTCTGTCGGGGCGAGCTTATGGCCCTGTCACCCAACAACCGCTGGATTCTCGTAGTCTCTCAGGATGGGCAGTATGCGCTAGTAAATACGCTTGACGGGAGGGCTCGCCAGTTGTCGCTCAGAGGTCTCGAAGTTGACGGGGCTGCCTTTTCACCTGACTCACGCGATCTCGCGCTAAACACCGGTCGATTCGGAGTCTTCTTTCAAGGAAACCGACTCTACCTGTACGATATTGAGACCGGCGAACTGCACAAGACGTCCTGTACGGAGCGTATGCACGACATACATTGGATTCCCCAGCGGAAGGAGCAATGATCCCAAGGATCGACCGAACAAGGCCGCGCTTCAACGCCAGCAATCCCCAGAAAACACTTGCCGCAAAGGCGATTCTCTATTAGCATTCAGCCGGTCCCCAGAGGCCACCGACATACGTTCGATAACAAAGACTGCGGGTAAATACATGCTTAGGAGGAAAACGTGAAGTTAGATTCCGTTGATAAGATTCTGGATTACGCAATCGACAAAGAGCAGGATGCTGCCGATTTCTATAACGCGCTGTCCGGCAAGATGAAACAGCAGTATATGAAAGACATATTCTCCGGTTTTGCCAAAGAAGAATTGGGTCATAAAGCCAAACTTCAGGGCGTCAAAGAAGGCAAGATACTGGCCGCTTCCGAAAAGAAGATTCTCGATCTGAAGATCGGTGACAACCTCTCCGAGATCGAAATGTCGGCCGAACTGGATTACCAGGAAGCCCTCATTCTGGCTATGAAAGCCGAAAAAGCCGCCTTCAAGCTGTACAACGATCTGTCAGAGGCTACGGATGACGCCGGTGCCAAATCTCTGCTCCTGGGGCTTGCTAACGAGGAAGCCAAGCACAAGCTCCGCTTTGAGGTCGAGTACGACGATGTTATCCTGAAAGAAAATTAGGCGAATCCTTCGCCCGACAAAACGGGAGAGGCAATCCCCTCCCGTTTTCTTTACACTTTGATCGTATGTTATGAAACTCTGAGAGGCAGAATATCCTCAAGTCCGTCACAGCCAGAGGGGCATGGCAATGAGCTTGCTCCATCGTCACAGGAAAGAATCGGCCGATGTATATTCCGATATCGATCATTCCAAGCTGATTCTGCGTGACTATCTTGCTATTGACCGGACGATTCTCGCCAACCAGAACACTTTTCTTGCCTATATACGCACGGCGTTGACGCTTTTTGCCGCCGGTCTGACTTTCATCAAGTTCTTCGATTCACGGGTGTTGGAATACATCGGCTGGGCGTTTATTCCTATCGGCGTAATCACGTTTGTTGTCGGCCTCATTCGCTACAATCGACTTCGCGCAACACTCAGCAAAGCCAAGACCGACTGACCTGACAATCATATCTCGCATCTTGTAGCGAAGGTCAACGCCACGAGTGGCTGTCTTCAGACTTGCGAGGACACTTGCTGTGATGGTGTTGTGATACTGGTTGGAGATACCGCCCCAAACGAGTTTGAGGCGGCCACCCAGATAGGGAAGTGCTGTTTCTTACTGTGGGATGAACAGCGCCAGGAAATCCTGGAAGAAATGCGCGATTACGCACGGCCACAAACTGCCCGTCTTGATATACAACAGCGAGAACATCGCGCCGTAGATACTCAGCACGATCATGTTCGAGACACCCTGGTAGGCATGGCAGGCGCCAAAGGCCACAGCCGAGACGATAATGGGAATCACCCAGCTTTTCGTCTTGAAGATCAAGCGAAGGCGCGTCATGATATAACCCCGGAACGCAACCTCTTCGCAGAATCCCGCGGTGAACGACACGAACACCCAGACAATGCGCCCGGTGGTGTCCTGGGGAATCATCAGCCCCAACTCACCGGCCATAGGCATACCGATCTGCGCCATCACCCAGGCCAGTCCGGAGAGCAGAGCATACGAGACCAAGAGGAAGGTGATGCCGTACGCAAAATGGAGTGGGCGAATACGGCTAAGCCCAATTCCCTGGAGGCCGGTGTTCTCCGTGAAAAGCGCTCCCCAGTTGATGAGGTAGATAGCCCATTGCATGAGAATGGTCGCTACCAACATAAAGACCAGCATGCCCGGAGTGATGTTCTCAAGGAGTTCCATCGTGCTTTCGGCATCGCCAAGCATCGAGATACCGGGATAAAAAGCCAGCAGCACAAAAAGGCTAACCCAGGTCATCAAGTTTGGCTTGAATCCGGTGTTGCCGGTGAGGGCTTTGAATTCGGCCATCGGATCCGGTGCCGACTGCGGCTGGTCCGGCGACGGGTAGACCGGGATACGTTCAAACTGTTGTCCGTTCGGGGTTGTGCTCACGTCGTTTCCTCTATTGCTGGTGAAGGTCCGGCGGGGCTTCTCTTCGCCGTTTACGCCTGAACGCTCCGCAAACGATTCCAAAACCGATAATCACCAGAATGGCGGGCCAGCTCTCATCGATAGGCGGGATGACATGGTGCATCATTCCGAGCAGATACAGCCCTATCCCTAGCCAGATGACGCCGCTGATAATCGGTCGCGGAGGGTCATACTTTGTGTAATCAGTCATACATTTGCACCTTGAGTCATCCTTAACTCGTTATCTTCCACTGACTGCCAGCAATATATGCAAATCGCGTGCGCAAGGTCAGCCATTTTTGTCTGTCTCCTGTTATATGTCGATTCTGTCCAATTATTCACCACATAAGCGATACGAGTGACGTTTCACATCGATCCGTGGCTCTCGAGCTTGTGATCCCCATGTAATCGACAACCCACCGCACAACGGCTTTCATTGAGATCGATAACCAGAGCAATACGGGGCGAACGAAAGGAGCAACATGGCCAGAAGTCGGGTTCTTTACCAGCAATGGATTGTCGATCTCGGGCGCGAACCAGCTCAACCCACACAGGAGGAATCGTCAACAGATGACAGGCGGCAGATTATTCGGGAGGCCGTCCGCGAGGCCCTGCAGAAACTTAATGATGACCAGCGGGAGTTCATCGAACGATTCTACTACATGGGAATGTGCTACGAAGAACTGGCGGAGAGAACGGGACGAACAATGCACCGTCTGGAAGCAATTCACAAAACAGCGCTCCGAAGATTACGGAAAGAACTTCAACCGTTTGTTGCCGCCACGTTTGGTATCGATTCGGAAGTGATAACCGATTGCCCGATTTGTGCCTCACCGTACCGCGACGAAATCGACCAACTGATAGCGGCTAAACCGGAGTCTGCCACTTGGAGCGGTGTGATGCAAGAATTGGCCGAACGGTTTGACCTCAGGATCACCACGCCGCAAACGCTGATCGGCCACAGCAAGTACCATTGAGAAACAGGAGGGATTATGTCACAAGATACCGATGCAAAACGAAAATCGAGGGGAGAGCATTGCCTGAATATCTCCATCTCATATCAACTCAAGAACGATCTGAAAGACCTGGCTGACAAGTATGACCGGACTGTGGCAGATATTGTCCGTGCTGTACTCAGGATCGGCATTCCGATGATGGAGGGGATGTCGCGCGCTGAGGAGGTGATGGTGAAGGAGTACGTTCAGCTATTCCGGAAACTTCGTCAGGTGAAGGCGCTGAAAGACATTTAGGCGGTATGTACTCCGTGAGCGTCGGGGTAATACTGGGCTATCAGGTGTACTCATCTGACAGCCACTGGTGTGAGTACCGCATACCGTGAGTGTCGGGGTTCCACCCCCGACGCACCGTTCCGAGCGGGAAGCAGGCACCGAAATGGGTTCCCTGCCGGTCACGAATTCTGCCTCTTGTATGTGCGGTAAGGCGACAGCGAGACTGAGTGTCCTCGCCTGACCGCTCTGGTCATACTCGCAGCGACCTTCATTCTGCTCCTTTTCAGAGTGAAAGTCTTGCGGTTTCTCCAACATCCGTTTGGTAGCTGTCAGACGAGGAGGGGCTAGCGTGAGACGCACAATAAACGGGCAGGGGTGGAACCCTGCCCGTCACTTTTGAGCACTCGTGTCTATTTGTCCGCTACTGGCACGGTCCCAGCGGGTCCAGACTGATAAACAGGTGGTCGATTAATACGGTCAGATCACTCATCGTGACGTCGAACGTGTGGTCCAAATCCGCCTCAGGCAGACAGCAGAGCGGGTCGAGACTGATGAACAGGTGGTCGATCAGCACTGTCAGGTCGGCCATGGTTACTTGATCGTCGACGCCGCAATCTACATTGCCAACATTGCCCACACAACAGGAAGCGACGTAACCTACGCGTCCCGAAGTGAAGTCAATTGATCCCATCGGCGATGCCAGTCCGGTGCCGCCGGCATAGCCGTTGTCGCAGTGACCGGCTGTGCCGCCGTAGAGCGGGTCGGTACCGGTGATGTCGGTCAGGTCGGCGTCGTAGACAACGCGCGAAAGCGCCAGCATTTCCTGGGACGGACCGGGCATGGCGCCAACGGCGATTGTGTTGTCATAGCAATTCTGCCAGACGAACCTGAGATCGGTAGTGAAGTCATCCTCGGAATCGAGAATGGCGAATTTCAGTCTCGCGAGTTGTTTCGGCGTCGGCTGCGGGCTGATATCACTGGAATCGACGGGATCTCCTTCGGTCCAGGCTACACCCAGCAGACGAACTTGATTGACCGCTCCGGCCTCAACGTCATTGTAAGAAACGAGGTCCCAGTTCGGCAGGTCAACCCCAAGCTCTACATCGGCCAGCGACAGTTTCGTGTTATCATACTCCAGGTGGAACTGGAATCCGAGCAGGTCGGCGTTGCCGTCGGTGAGAACGATATCGACATAAGCTGTGTCGCTGAAGTTGACCGTTGTGTTCTGAATCGCCACACCGTACAGCGGATCATCGCGCATTGTCAGCACGCCATCGCTGTCGTAGCCTTTCTCCTCGTATGAGCAGGGAGATGCCAGTCCCAGAAGCACATCGGCGATTTGATCCGCATCTGCGCTTGACAGTGTCAGGCCGTCGCAGTTGGCATCCGATTGTTCAATCTGCGCTTCCATGTGAGCAGCGTCGAACGCCGGCAGGCCCTGTGCGAAGTACAGATTCAGCAGTGCCAGATCGCCGATAGAATACGCCACGCCATCCAGGTCAACATCGCCACGGTTTCCGGCGGTTACGAGAGTTGGAGTGATCTCCGAGAACGGACCCCACTGCTCCTCGGCGTCTTTCGCACGGACCTTGTAATAGTAATCACCGGCTGGCTTGTCGGTGAAGGTCCAGAAGTCGTCGGCGATGTCTGAGTCAACTACCGTGCTGATTCCAAAACCGTAATGCGGGTAGATGTCGTCGATGTAGAACCCTTCTTCCACCTGGGAACCGTCGGTCACGTATGCGAATCGTATCAACAGAGACTCGGTTTCCGTGTAACCGGTCAGATCGAATATCGCTTCGACCCAGCCACCGGATGAACCGGTGATTCCGTTGCCGAGATTCGTGCCGTGGGGATTCGATGTGGTCGTGATATTCCCGGCCAGTTTCTCGAACGTAGTGCCGTCGGTGGAGGCCTCTACGTACGCATAGTCCCAGTCGACTTCGATGTCATAGTATGTCCAGAAGCGCAGCGTATCTGCCAGGGCGATGGCGAACGGTTCAGTAGTACTGATCGTGTTATTCAGGTTGTTCCCCTGACCGGAGTAGAAGCTCGATGGTGCGCTGTAGCTTCTCGAAGTAGAGACCGTGAAGCCGTCGTTGTCCCAGTCGTTGAGATCGTCGGCCGGATCGGTCGTCATGCCCGGCCCCTGCATCTCCACAAGTTCGTAGGCGACAGCAGGGTTCAGCGAGTCTGTGTGCGTCCATTCAACCAGGTACTCAAGGCCGTTCACCACTGGCGCGAGGCTGATCGAGGGAGCAAGCGGCGCCTTCAGCGCGTACGGATTGCCCGCCTGACGCGCGAGGTACATCTGGACGCCAAGATTCTCAGCAACGAGTGCCGGGATTCTCGAAGTCGCCGGCCAGAAACCATCTGCGAAACGATCTCCGACTTCAATGGTAAACGCAAAGCTCTTGTCCTTTAGCGTTTGTTCACCGTAGTGCCAGTCATCGGTGCCGCCGTTGGCCTCGTACAGAATCCAGATCGGTCCCGGATCGTAACTATTGAACACCGCCATCGAGTCACCCATTGCCGAGAAGATGTCCTCGTCCGGTGTGAAATAGCTGTCGTATCCCCACGGCCAGAGGATCAGATTGGAAGCGGAGTGGAAGTACAGAGTGACGGCAAAATTCCGTTCAATGGCCCAGTCGCGAAGGTTCTGCGTTTCCGGTTCGGAGAACGGTCCGGTGCCGCGATAAGTTTCATCCGACGGGTCCGGCGAGGAACCGCCGTCATCGTAGCCCCACTCATAGCCGTAGTTGCGGTTAAGATCGACACCATAGGTACCGTTGCCGTTGTTGCGACGGTTCTTGCGCCACATGCCGCCGCCGCCCGGATCGGTGTATTCGTTGTGGTAGTATCCATCGGGATTAACACATGGCACGATCCAGATTTCGCGATTGTCGACAATGTCCGTAACGTCCGGGTTGATGCCGTAATTGTCGGCCATGTGCTCAACGAAATGCTCAATCACGAGCGGTGTGATGACCTCGCGGGCATGAATGGCCGCGGTGAACATGACCTCGGGTTCATCTTCGTCGACATTCGGATTATCGGAAATCTTGAATGCCCACATTTCACGGCCTTCGATTGTCTGACCGATTGAAATCTTGGACGAGAGAATCGATGAGTGCGCGGCGATCATCGAATCGGTCCAGGCCTCGATTTCCGAGAGGGTCGCGTAACCGCCCATGTCTTTCGAGGTGTCGAGGCGGGAACGATAGAACCCGGAGACAGATTCGTGGACGATTTCAGTTTTGAACCCCAGGGCTTCAAGCTTGGCGAGTTCGTCCGGGTTGGTGATGATCTCAAAGTAATCCATACCGGGATAGACGACGTCCATGTGGAGGGCGCGAAGCTGATGTACGTCGGATTTTTCGTTGAGATAGACTTTTGCCTGAATGTCGTTACGGTCGGCGGCAAAGACGCCAACGGCGAGAATCAGGCATAGAAATAGGGCAATCGAAACATGTTTGAGCTGCATATGAGTAAACTCCTGTCCGGTGAGTACCTTGTCCTCTAACAATATAGGGGAAAAGGTGGAATCCGCAAGGTCAATCTGGGGCGCAGAGTCTACGACGGAAAGGATGCCGCGACATGAGATCGTCCCCCTCGTATGTGCGGTAATGCGACCCCGCCTGACCGCTCCGATGGCGGTTTTTTTCGCGCTGGTTTGATCTGCGATGTTCGCAACGCCGATTCCTCCGTACCCCGCCCAGAGTGAAACGTCGGGTGGGTTGATGAGGCAGGGGCGTGGACCTGCCGCTCATGGACAATCCTGTCACGCCGCAAGCGGATAGGGCACCAAGGCAAAGACGACAAGCCCGAAGACGGGTTTGACCTACAAGCCCTCCACACACCAAAAAACCGCTTGAACCCGTTGGGGTTCGAAAAACTAAATGCTATACTCCGGCAAATTCCTTTGAGAAAACAAGGCTATGTTCGAAAAACAACGTACGTCAAACACGAAATCTCCCTCTCCGGAGTCGGACTCCACACCGGCAATACCTGCACCATGACCTTCAAACCGGCCCCGCCCGATCACGGCATCCGGTTTGTCCGCGTCGACAAGCCCGACAACCCGTCGGTCATCGCCGATATCGATCATGTGGTGGACATCGCCCGTGGCACCACGCTCCAGGACGGGGAGGCCAAAGTGCACACGGTCGAGCATGTCCTCGCCAGTTTCGCCGGGTTGCAGATTGACAACATGATTGTCGAACTCGATGCCAACGAGCCTCCTATCGGCGATGGTTCCGCCAAACCGTATGTCGACAAACTGCTCGAGGCGGGGATCGAAACACAGGACGTTGACAAGTATTATCTCGAAATCGACTCTCCCATGGCCTATGCCGAGCCGGAGCGCCATGTCGATCTGGTCGTCACGCCCTCCGATGACGTCCGTATCACGTTCATGATCGATTACAAAAATCCTGCCCTCGGCACGCAGTACACCACGCTCCAGAGTTTGCAGGATGAGTTTGTCGAGGAGTTTGCACCCGCCCGGACATTCTGTTTCCTCTCTGAGATCGAGATGCTCAAGGACAACGGGTTAATCAAGGGTGGTGGTCTTGACAATGCGGTGGTAATCTATGACTCCGACAAGGGGCAGGTCGAGGTTGACCGCATAAGACGGGTATTGGATCTCAAGGACGAAGCGTTTGTCGGCGAGACGGGGATTATCAACGATATCCCTCTTCGGTTTCCCAACGAACCAGTCCGGCACAAGACGCTTGATCTGTTGGGCGATCTGTTCCTGATCGGGGTGCCGTTCAAGGGGCACGTTTTGGCGGCACGTTCAGGTCACAAGGCGAACATAGCGCTCGCAAGGAAAATGAGGGACCTGTACAAGAAAAAGAAAATCGCTTCCAAGTACGGCAGCGGCAAGGCGCTCTTTGATATCAATGCGATTCTGAAAGTTATGCCGCACCGTTACCCGTTCCTGTTGGTGGATCGGATTTTGGACCTTGTCCCGGGTGAGCGGGTTGTCGCTCTGAAAAACGTGACTATCAACGAACCGTTTTTCCAGGGCCATTTCCCCGAACATCCGGTCATGCCCGGTGTATTGATTCTCGAAGCAATGGCGCAGGCGGGTGGTGTGCTTCTGTTGAATGCGGTTGAGCATCCGGAGACCAAAGTAGTCTATTTTATGTCGATAGATAACGCGAAATTCCGTCGCCCGGTCGTTCCCGGCGATCAGTTACGATTTGAACTGGAAATGAAAAGCTTCCGCCGCAACGCCTGCAAAATGTCGGGCAAGACGTTTGTCGATGACAGACTCACGGCCGAGGCGGACTTCATGGCAATGATTGTGGATCGATGAGCAATATACATTCAACAGCAATAGTCTCTCCGAAAGCGGAGTTGGCCGACGACGTTACAATCGGCCCGTTCACGATAATCGAAGACGACGTGACGATAGGCAGCGGCACTACTATCGCATCCTCGGTAGTGATTGCCGATGGCGCTCGTATTGGTAGCAACGTCAAGATTTCCCCCGGTGTGGTGATAGCCACCCAGCCGCAGGATCTGAAATTCGGCGGCGAGAAGACGCTGGCAATTGTCGGCGACGGCACCACCATCCGCGAGTATGCCACCATTAATCGCGGCACCAAAGCCAGCGGCCAGACCTCGGTCGGCAGAGACTGCCTGATTATGGCATACGCTCACGTTGCCCACGACTGTATCATCGGCAACAACGTCATTATGGCGAACTCGGTGAATCTCGCGGGTCATATCGAGATCGACGATTTTGCGATTCTCGGCGGCGTGCTTCCGGTGCATCAGTTTGTGAAGATCGGTGCCCACGCCATGGTCGGTGGCGGGTTCCGGGTGCAGCAGGACTGCGCGCCGTACTCGTTGATAGCCGGGTATCCGCTGAAGGTTGTCGGGTTGAATGCGATCGGTCTGAGGCGTCGCGGATTCAAACGCGAGGTCATCCACGCTCTCGAAGCTGCCTACAAACTGCTGTTCTTCTCGGGGCTGAACACGACCCAGGCGTTGCAGCGGATCAAAGACGAGATCGAGCTTATTCCTGAGGTCCAGACGGTTCTGGATTTCGCCGAACGCAGCAACCGGGGCTTGATTAAGTAGGCGCGAGCCATTCAGCTACGATTTATCAATAAGTCACACTGAGCTTGTCGAAGTGTGGACCTTATTAAAACGAACATCAAATCAGCGACAGCCAGTTTCGATCATCTGCTTGGGCTTGACGACACACCGTTCAGTCTTGGCTTTGGATTTGGCCGGGTAGATGTCGACATCGCCTATTCGAGCGGTCCTGGCTATCCCGAATCCGGATCGCTGGAATACGAATGGTTGAGCGATGTTCGATACTACTCAATAGGCTTCAGGTACAGCGGGGAGTTTGACTTTGCCATCGGGCTTACGTACAAGGACTTCGCAGAGCACATGGCAATGCGGCAGGGCTGGGACGGTCCCGGCTTTGAGTCAGAATCGAGGAATGAACTCGACGACCACGCATTCGATTTCGGGGTGCTCTTCCGCATGCGAACTATGGGCCCTCGGCTGACCGAGGAGTTGCCGGCGCGCGCGCACTGGCGATCCGATGTTACATTTGGCTTTGCTCTCAACAACCTTCGAAGCAGTGAGAGCCTTTGGTACGGCTACAGCAATGGCCTCCCTAAAGCCGCACGGTTTGGCACCAGCGTTACTCTCACCTGCGCACAGCCCCACATAGACTGGCTGACACTACGACCGGCAGTAGAATTGGAGGTTGCCCTGACCAGTTCAGGGTATGTTCGCTACGGCTACGAATGGGATAGCTACTATGTCAGGTACCACCAGAACACCGTGCGGTTCGGCGGTGAAGCGACGGTAGCCGAGTTGTTCTCTTTCCGCCTCGGACGTGTCTGGACTCCGGCAGGTCAGGATCACTTCGGAACCTACGGCGTTACCGTGGACACTCAGGGCCTTCGGAAACTGCTAGAGTGTGACCAGACCAAGCTGCGCCCCAATGTCAGGTTCTCCGTAGCGCACATCCCGTGTTGGGAGGAAACGCACTACGCGATTGAAATAGTGCTCTAGACGATCTCCGGGCCGGAGACCACACCTCCGGCCCCTTTTCCTGCCCTCCACAGCCCCGTTTTCCTCTTTGTAATTTAACCCGTTCGTATTACATTCTGTCCCATCTGGAACCGCAACCTGCCAGTCCTATGATGAAGGATAGATAAACGTACTCATGAAAAAGCTCAAAACCGTTGTCGTCGGCGTCGGATCACTCGGTCGACACCATGTAAGATGGCTATCGCAACTCCCGCAATCCGAACTGGTCGGCCTGTATGATCTCGCCGGTGCCAAAGCGCGCCAGCTTGCCGACGAATACAGCGTCAAAGCATTCGAGTCACTCGATGAACTTGCGGCTGAAGTCGATGTCGCGTCGATAGTCGTCACAACCTCCGCACACTTTGAAGTCGCCTCCGCCCTGATGAATAAGGGCGTGCACTGCCTGATAGAGAAGCCGATCACAACGAGTATCGAGGAAGCGGTTAAACTCCAGCAGATCGCCGACGACAGGGGGGTGAAAGCTGCTGTCGGCCATATCGAACGCTTCAACCCGGCTGTCAGATCACTCGCCGATATGAACATCCAACCGTCGTTTATCGAGGCGCACCGTCTGGCGGCATTCGATCCGCGTGGAACGGACGTAGCGGTGGTGCTCGATCTGATGATCCATGACATCGATCTCTGTCTGATGCTCACGAAATCGAAAGTAGTCGATATCCAGGCCTCGGCCGTAGCAGTGATCTCAGACCAGGTCGACATCGCCAACGCCCGCCTGACGTTTGAGAGCGGCGCGGTTGCAAACTTGACCGCCTCAAGGATTTCGCTCAAGCCGATGCGGAAGATGCGTATTTTCCAGAAGGCCTCTTACTACTCGCTCGATCTGGCCAAGAAAGAAGCCGATGTCTACCGGATGACCGGCCCGGATGAGAAAGCCGAAGGCCTCCGTGTGCCGCTGGGGAAATCGGGGCAGGATATTCTGTACACGAAGATCGAGGATTCCGGCGATGACATGCTCGGCGGTGAGTTGGGTGCGTTCCTCGATGCGGTCATCAACGACACGCCGGTCGCAGTGACTGTGGCCGAAGCCTCCGAGGCGCTGCGGGTCGCACTCGAAGTTGAACGTATCGGCCTGCAGTCAATGTCTACAGTCATGGGGGAGATGCCGCACTAAATGGGACAACCGCTCCTGTTCATTTCAGCCGGTGATCCGTCCGGTGACAATGCCACCGCCCGTGTTGTCACCTCGCTGAAGTCATCGGTCCCGGACCTCCGGTTCTTCGGGCTGGGCGGCCCGCGTCTGAAAGAACTCGGACAGGAGCAACTTGCCGACAGCGCCGACCTCGCCGTGCTCGGATTCTGGGAAGTTGCCAAACGGTACTTCTATTTCCGCAGCCTGTTTAATCGCTGCCTTAACGAAATCAGAACTCGTCGCCCGTCGGCAGTGGTTCTGGTCGATTATCCCGGTTTTAATCTTCGCCTTGCACAACGGATCAGACCGCTCGGTATTCCGGTTATCTACTATATCTCGCCGCAGGTGTGGGCGTGGGGGAAAAAGCGCATCCGACAGATTCAAGAGTGTGTCGACCGGATGCTGGTCATTCTGCCGTTTGAAGAGAAGTTCTATCGCGACAACCGTGTGGCGTGCGATTTTGTCGGGCATTACTTGCTCGAAGATATTCCGTCGGAATTCATCGCGTCCGACCTTCCCGGCAACAAGCAACTTGCCCTGCTTCCGGGTTCACGCCCGCAGGAAATCGAACGCATGCTGCCGTCAATGCTCCAGGCCGCTCGATTACTTGCCAGATCGCACGGCACCAAAGCAGTCGTTGCAGGTGTACAGGGTGCCTATGATTACAGGAGCCGTCTTTCGGCATGTCCCGAGATCGACATTGTCTATAGCGACGCGCGCAGAGTCTTGCACGAATCAGATTACGTTCTCACCGCCTCCGGCACGGCCACGCTTGAGACGGGCATAATCGGTCGCCCGATGGTGGTTGTGTACAAGACCGGGTTTGTGACCTACCAGATAGCAAAGCACCTCGTTGATCTCGATGCAATCGGACTGGTCAATCTTGTGGCGGGGGAGAAGATCGTTCCAGAGTTGATCCAGCACGAAGCATCGCCCCGGCGCATGGCGGCAGAGATTGGCGGATTGATCGGTGACGGCGACGCCCTCGGTCGTACTGTCGAGAAGCTCCGGGCTATCCCGGACAAACTGGGCGGTATCGGCGCCTCCGAGCGAACAGCTAAACTGATAGGCAGCTACCTGTGATCCTCTTGTATCGAGCATTCATGTTCCTGCTATACGTGGTCACTTGGCCGTATGCTCGCCTGAAGGCGGCGGGGGGAGACGTCAAATGGCAGGGGCGACTGGGGTTGGTTCCGGAAACGAATTGTGACATCTGGATTCACGCTTCCTCAGTCGGCGAGGTCAGAGTCATCAGCCATCTTCTCCGGCACCTGAAGGAATCTCGCCCCTTGGTGCGTATCCACCTGACGGCCATGACTGACCAGGGGTTCAGTATTGCTGAATCGACGCTCAGTGATCTGGTGACGGTCTCCTATTTCCCTGTCGACACCGGTGCAGTCATCAAACGGACCCTGAACAAGCTGACCCCATCAATCATTGTTATTGCCGAGACTGAAATCTGGCCCAACCTGATTCTTCGGGCGAAGGGGCGCGGGATCCCAATCGTTCTTGTCAACGGACGCATCTCACCGCGCGGTTTCACGCAGTACAAGCGATTCGCGAGCGCCTCGAAAACGCTTCTGGCCTGTTACGATAGGCTATTTTTCAAAAGTGAGACTGACCGCGATCGATTTGCTCAGTTGGGCGTTTCATCCGAAGTGTCAACCGTTGCCGGCGACATGAAATTCGATGCCCCGTTGTTGCGCCTCACCAACGAGAGACGTGCAGCCATGCGCAGGCATCTTGGTGTGGCTGAAAACGACTTTATGTTCGTCGCCGGGTCGACCCGCACGGGGGAGGAGCAGCTTCTGTTGGATGCCTTCCACACGGTCAAAGAGCGGCACGGCCACCTGCGACTGGTGATAGCGCCGCGTCATTTGGAACGAATGGACGAAATCAAGGCTTTACTCCGGAGTTCGAATACTGCTTTTTCCCTGTATGGAGAAAGCGACACCACAGGTGTGATTCTCGTGGAGCGCATGGGTATTCTCAACGAACTATATGCGGCGGCCAACCTGGCATTTGTGGGCGGCACTCTGGTCGACCTCGGCGGTCACAACATTCTTGAGCCGGTCTGGGCCGGAACACCGGTGATATTCGGTCCGCATACGAGCAATGTCGCCGATGCAGTCGACTACGTTATCGGTCACGACTACGGTCAACAAGTCGACAGCGCCGACCATCTTGCGGTGGTGCTGCGCCAAGCTGTCGTTGGAGAGAAAACGTTCACGCGCAAAGAAAACTCAGATTTCGAAACCTCTGCCACAAGCATTGCCGGCAGATACATTCTGGAGCGACTGAAAAATGCTTGAGCGATTGTGGAAGAGGATACTCTGGCGGTCGCCGTATTCCTTCTGGGACTTGCCGGCCTTTCTGCTCTGGCTCTGCTCGTTTGTCTATCGTCTGCTCTTTAATATCCACCGTATGATGGCCAGTCAGCCGGAGCGAGTATCCGTACCGGTTCTTTCAGTTGGCAACATCACTGTCGGTGGTACCGGCAAAACACCGCTGGTATCGTTTATTGCACGCGACCTGCTGGCTGCCGGGGTGCGAGTCGGCATCGTCTCCTCGGGCTACGGTCGCACGGGCGAGGGATCTTTCGTGGAGCCCGGATACAAGGTCGAGACAATGGATGTCGCTGTGACCGGCGACGAAATCATGCTTCTGGCCCGATTACTGTCTGACGCTGTTTTTTCGATCGACCGCACTAAGCTGGATGCTGCCAGACGGCTGGCTGACTCTGGCGCCGTCGACATGATTATTGTTGATGACGGTTTTCAGCACATCGGTCTTGCGCGGGACATTGATCTCGTGGCGTACGATGCCGGCATCAGGAAGTGTCACTTGAAGGCGTTTCCCTACGGATTGCTTCGCGAACCGAAAAGCGCCCTCTCGCGGGCCGATGTTATTATTATCACACGGGCGAAATTCGCGTTCGACATCAACGCTATCAAGCGGGATTTGCGACAGCTTGCACCGAATGCCGATTTGTACCACGCCGGGTTCGTTTGCGAGAATCTGGTGAGCGTGGAGCAAACGCGGCCGGTGAAGTATCTTGAGGACAAGTCGGTCTTTCTGTTTGCGGGAGTTGGTAATTTCCGGTCGTTGAGACGACAGGTGTCAGCGCTTTCAGGTGATCTGGATGGCGCTCTGGAACTCTCCGATCACCAGGTGTACGACAACGTCACTCTGGCTAAAATCCGCCAGATGGCTGAGGACCACGATTCCGATGTCATCGTTACTACCTTCAAAGACTGGGTGAAACTCGGAGACTTTGATTTTGGCCGCGAAATCTACTATCTTGATCTGGCCGTGGACCTTGATCCCGGCGAAGAGAAACTGGCGACGTACGTCAGGCAGACGTTACAATTGGGCGGACAGGAAGAGGTGAGAGGCTAATGGATCACAGGTACGATTTTTTGGTAGTAGGTACCGGCATTGCCGGGCTTTTCTGTGCGCTCAAGATAGTTGAACAGCATCCCGACGCCAGAATCGCCATACTCACCAAGAAGACCGAGACCAACACTTCCACCAACCGTGCCCAGGGGGGAATCGCTGCGGTATTGGCCGGGACCGACTCAGTGGCGTGCCACATAGATGACACCCTCAGAGCCGGATGCGGCCTCTGTAGCCGGGAAGTGGTGGAAAGGGTGGTCGAGGCGGGGCCTACCGCTATCGACGAGCTGATCAATTACGGCGTCAAATTCACCCGGGTCGACGGTCAGTTTGACCTTGGTCGCGAGGGCGGTCATTCGGTAAATCGTGTGGCACATGCTGCCGACCTGACCGGCAAAGAGATCGAACGCGCCCTGTTGGCCGCCTGCCGAGCCAAAAAGAACAATATCAAGATGCTCCGCAATCATATCGTGCTTGATCTAGTCAAGTACAACGATGGTGATGTGGAGAAATGTGCGGGCGCCTACGTGTTTTCTGAAGCGGATCGCGTCTTTGATGTCTACTACGCCCCGGTGACCGTGCTGGCCACAGGCGGTATGGGCATGGTATACTTCCATACCTCGAATCCCAAAATCGCCACCGGCGATGGTGTCGCGATTGCCTATCGAGCCGGAGTTGCGGTCGGGAATCTTGAGTTTATCCAATTCCATCCGACCACTCTGTACGCGCCCGGTCGGTGGCCGTTCCTGATCTCGGAGGCCGTCCGTGGTGAGGGAGGGCGATTGACTTCGGTCGACGGTCGCGCTTTCATGGAAGGCACCCACGTGCTAAAGGACCTGGCCCCTCGCGACGTCGTTGCGCGTGCAATCGACAAGGAACTCAAAGCGTCAGGTGAGGAATACGTGCTGCTCGACATCTCTCATCGCGATGCTGATTTTGTCCGCAATAGATTCCCCAACATCCATCGCGAATGCCTTAAATACGGCTTCGACATCACCGTTCGACCAATTCCCGTCGTGCCGGCTGCCCATTACGCCTGCGGCGGAGTAGTGTGTGACATCACCGGCGAGACTGAACTTCCGGGCCTGTACGTATGCGGCGAGGTTGCCATGAGCGGCATGCACGGGGCCAATCGTCTGGCATCCAACTCTCTTCTCGAGGCGGTCGTGATGGCCAAACTGGCCGCAGCTAGATCCTGCGAGTACTATGTGCAAACCGACTTCCCTGAGTATATTACTGTTGACAGGGGGCTGGCCTCATCGCTGCACATGCCGCGCGAGAAGATCCTTGTGGCCCATGACCGTCGCGAGCTTAACCGCATCATGTCGGACTTTGTCGGAATTGTTCGTACCGAGGAACGACTTCTTCTTGCACTTGAAAAAGTAGAATCGATCAAACAGGCCATTGAAGAATACTACTTCGCCACTCCCGCCACTTATGCCGTAGTGGAATTGCGCAATATCGCCACTGTCGCTGAGTTGATCATCCGATCTGCCCTTATGAGAAAAGAGTCTCGTGGTCTGCAGTACCTCGAGGAATATCCTGAAACCGACGACGCCTTTGCCCGGGATACGATCATTCCCGGCCTTCCTTCGAAAGAGAGCGCCCAATGAGCAAATCCCATGAGATGATTCTCATTCTGGATTTTGGTTCCCAATACACGCAGCTTATCGCCCGGCGGGTCCGCGAGGCCCATGTCTATTGCGAAATCGTCCCGTTCAACGCCGATCTCTCGGTCTACGAAGGCCGGAATATTGCGGGATATATTCTCTCGGGCGGACCGTCCTCAATCAAGGATGACGATGCGCCCCGTCTTGGCAAGGAGTTCTTCGATACATCCGTGCCGATTCTGGGGCTTTGTTACGGCATGCAGCTTATTGCCGATCTCTTTGGTGGAGAACTTGTCCGCAGCGAGCATCGCGAGTACGGAAGAGCTTCTTTCAATGCCGGTAACCGCGGACGGTTGTTCGACGGTGTCGCGCCGAAAAGCCAGGTGTGGATGTCCCACGGTGACTCGATCGTCAATCTGCCCGGTGGTTTCGATGTCCTCGGAAGCACCGAGTCGCTGGCGACGGCGGCGATTGCTAACATAGAAAAGAACGTCTACGGTTTGCAATTCCATCCGGAAGTACACCACACGGTCGAAGGCAAGCGGATCATCAGCAATTTCCTGTTCCATATCTGTGGAGTGAAGGGTGACTGGACGACGGCTTCGTTAATAGAAGAGTCGATGGCGGCTATTCAAGAACAGGTGGGCGACAACAAGGTCATCCTCGGTATTTCCGGCGGAGTCGATTCTACGGTGGCCGCCATGCTTCTCGACAAAGCCATCGGCAAGAATCTTCACGCGGTGTTTGTAAACAACGGCGTTCTCCGCAAAAACGAGTTCGAAGAGGTGATCGAAATGCTCACCACCCTGGGGATCAATCTCCGGCCTGTCGACGCCTCACAAACTTTTCTGGAGAGGCTTGCAGGTGTCGAGGATCCTGAGGAAAAACGCAAGATCATCGGCTCGACTTTCATCGACATCTTCGAGGCGGAGGCGGACAAAATCGGTGAGGTTGATTTCCTCGCTCAGGGGACGCTGTATCCGGATGTGATTGAGTCCGTGTCCTTCAAAGGCCCGTCGGCCACGATCAAGTCACACCATAACGTCGGCGGTCTGAAAGAT
The DNA here is from genome assembly GCA_963664195.1 of uncultured candidate division Zixibacteria bacterium. Taxonomy (GTDB): domain Bacteria; phylum Zixibacteria; class MSB-5A5; order GN15; family FEB-12. Next base: position 425,279 of record OY760907.1, on the reverse strand, counting down.
CGTATGAGGTTGAAACTGGTCGAACCGCTTCGGGAGTTGTTCAAAGACGAAGTCCGTGAGCTTGGCCGGGCATTGGGGTTACCGAAGAAATTCATTGGTCGCCATCCGTTCCCGGGACCCGGTCTGGCCGTGCGGATTCTTGGCGAAGTGACCAAAGAACGATGTGACTTACTTGGCGAAGTGGACGCGATTTTTATCGAGCAACTTCACAAACACGGCATCTACGACGACATCTGGCAGGCGTTTGCGGTGCTGTTGCCGGTACGTGCGGTGGGGGTGATGGGCGACGAGCGGACCTATGAAAACGTGATCGCGCTTCGGGCTGTTACTTCGGTCGATGGCATGACCGCTGATTGGGCGCGCATTGACAACGACATTTTGGCCGAGATATCGAACGATGTTATTCGCAACGTGAGGGGAGTCAATCGCGTGACGTACGATATATCATCGAAACCTCCAGCGACGATTGAGTGGGAGTAGTGCCCGGGCCGCCAAGCGCATGAGGCAAGATACAGTGAAGATTGCACGTCAAACCCGTCCTCAGGCTTGACATCACAATGTCGAAACAGCACCGGTTTCGACCTACCTGTGCTGCCACACAAGGACACACGGTGTCGCTGTCGCATGACAGCACATACAAGGGGAGTACCATGAGACTAATTACCGCAATCCTGATCGCACTGTCTCTGCTGACCGGGTGCAGCGAAACCTCCGATAACCGGAAACTCGATTCCTCGAAGCTCTTCGGCCTCAAGCAGTATCTGGTCACCAACGGTCGGACGCCGATTGATTATGTCGTCGGCAAGTTTGTCGATCACGATGTCGTTTTCATCGGTGAACACCACTGCATCAGACACGATCCGATTCTCGTGCAGTATCTGATTCCGGCGCTCTATGCAAACGGTATTAGCACGCTTGGTTTCGAGTTTGCAAACCGCGATGACCAGCCGCTTGTCGACAGCCTGCTGAACAGTGCCGAGTGGGATGAAGCGCTGGCAAGACACATCCAGATCAATCAGTTTTCCGCCTGGCCGTACCGCGAGTATCTGGATATCTATGAGGCTGCCTGGGAACTCAACCGTTCGCTTCCCGAAGATGCACGTCCGTTCCGTATTCTTGGTCTGAACTGCGATGTCGACTGGAGTCCCATACAAACCCGTGCGGATAGGGACAACGACGACAAGAAGAAACTCGTCTGGAAAGGCTGCACCGAAAAAGACTGGGCCGACGTTATTTTAGAAGCCGTTGAAGATGGAAACAAAGTGCTCGTTTACTGCGGCATACACCACGCCTTCACGGGATACCTTCAACCGATAGTGAACGGCTCCGGCGAGTTCATTCGTTTTGAGGACTGTCGCACCGGGACGTACGTTAAAAACGCGCTCGGTGATCGGTGCATGACGATCTTTCTCCACAGCCCGTGGGATGATCTCGATAACGGGTACAACGGATCGTATGTCAAGCCGGTGAACGGCGCTGTTGATGAGGTCATGGCGTCCCTCGGCGAGGAAGCTGCCCCGGTCGGATTCGATATCACTGACAGCCCGTTTGCCACACTCAAGGCAAGGAACACGGTGTATGCCGCCGGGTATGATGACTTCACGCTCGGTGCTTTCTGCGACGGTTACATCTGGACTAAACCGTTTGAGGAGTACGAGACGGTGACGTTTGTTGACGGTTTCTACACCGATGACAACATAGAACTGGCCCGGATAAAGACGCCGGCCCCATCCTTCAGAAACGCCTCCGTGGAACGTTTCGACAATTCCCTGCGTGGAGACCTGCAAAAAACGTTGAACCGATTTCGGGAACTCAAGTAGAAGGCCGGGCCGTTACAGTCGCAAGAAACCGTTGGGCACTATCTGATACCATGAATGCTGCACGTATGTTGCTGATCTATGTCGCCATCATTGTAGGGCTATTCGTCATTCTGGGCGCAGGATTATACCTGTTTCAGGACTGGGTAGTGTTTGTCCCGCAACGGAGTTTTGTTATAACCCCCGACCAGGCGAATCTCAAGTGGGAAGACGTATATATAGAACACGACAACGGGGAGAAAATCAACGGCTGGTTTATCCCGGCCAGTGAATCCTCACCGGCAAACAGCACCGTCAGAACGGTTCTGTTTTGCCACGGCAACGCCGGCAATATCTCTCATCGAACCTTCACGCTTCAATTTCTTCACGGACTTGGGGTCGAGGTCTTCATATTCGACTATCGCGGCTACGGCAAGTCCGATGGTACTCCTTCTGAGCAAAATCTCTACGAGGACACGCGCGCGGCCTACGATTGGCTGCTGAACGAAAAGGGCGTGGCACCGGAGAATCTGTACGTGCTCGGACGATCTCTCGGCGGCGCACCGGCGATTGAATTGGCGAGTCAGGTGCCGTGCGGCGGAGTGATCGTCGAATCATCGTTCTCATCGGCGGCAGATATTGGCAAGAGCATGTTCCCCTGGCTGCCGGCCAAACTCATCTCACGGTTCAAGCTCGATTCGGTCGGTAAGATCGGTCTGCTTAATTGTCCCGTGCTGGTGACGCATTCTCCCGATGACCGACTAATTCCCTACGAGCATGGCCGCGCGCTCTTTGAAGCTGCCCAAGAGCCCAAGACATTCATCGAGCTATCCGGCGACCACAACGAGCGTGATTACTACGAGAGCGATCGGTATGTCAACGGTCTGCGCGAATTCATGGGGCTCCTTGCGAAGAGCGGCCCGTAGGGCAGAATCGGATTGGACGCGTTGTCACGATCTCAGTCTGGTGCAGGCCTGCCCTGCAATAGACCGCACATTACGACTGCATTCCGCACGGTCTTAAAGGAATTGACATTCCCTCGCTAAGCTGTTTCTTTGACTCAGCCAACGGAAACTGCATGATGTGAGGTATTACTACGCTCGACACAAATCGGTTAGCTGAATATACTGCCCCGGTCAAGGACGATCTGGAAACCTTCGACCAGAAACTTCACGATTACCTTCGTGGCGATTCTCCGTTGATCTCTTCCATCGCCCGGCACCTGTTGCAGTCCAGGGGCAAACGAATCCGCCCGGCATTTCTCTTTCTGTCTTCACGGGCGTCCGAGAACTATTCTGAGCACTCAGTCGATGCCTCTCTGGCGATTGAGCTCATCCATACCGCCACGCTTCTGCATGACGACGTAGTAGACGAGTCGGATCTTCGCCGCGGCCAGGAGACGGTCAACTACAAGTGGAAGAACCTGATCTCCGTATTAATGGGGGATTACATTTTTGCGAAGGCTTTCCGCGTGATGGTTGAGCCGAAGTCCATTGATTTGGTCGACGCGATCTCCCGCGCTACCGAGCGCGTTTCGGTAGGAGAACTGCGCCAGATTGAGGAAACCGAAAACTACTCGCTTTCCGAAGACGAGTATCTCGACATCATCGCTGACAAAACAGCTTCGTTGTTTGCCGTGTCATGTGAGGCGGGGCCGATTCTCCAAGGGCGCGATATCGAGGACCGTGAGCGGTTCGCCGACTTTGGCGAGAAGATCGGAACGGCTTTCCAGGTTGCAGATGACCTGCTTGATTTTGTGGGCGATGCCGAGGTGACCGGCAAGGAGCCGGGCAACGATGTGCTCAACGGCAAGGTGACCCTGCCGTTGATTTACTCGCTTCAGTCTGTGGGCGAGGCTTCAAGCCGGGAAATGACTAAGTACCTCAGGGACGGCCATGCCACCGAAGGCGCCTTCGAGAGAGTGTACGATTTCGTCAAGGAGTGCGGTGGCGTAGACTATGCCTACCGGCGAGCAAATGAGCTGGGTGAGCAGGCATTGGAATCGTTATCCCACATAGGAGCCTCAAAGTACTACGAGTCTTTGACCAATATGGTCCGGTTCACGGTCGCCCGGGCTTCCTGAGTGTGTCAATTGCGTCAAATCGCCAAACCGGTTTGGTCGGTCATTGTATAATGAGACAACATGTTCGGCTTTAAGGATATATCCGTTAATTTCCTGACCGGCTCGCCCTGGGCGGTTGCGCTGGCTACAATCGTGCTGGTGGCCCTGGCGGTCTTGTTGTACTATCGCACCAATCCTCCTATTCCCAGGTATCTCAGTATTCTTCTGGCGGCTATTCGGGTTCTCGCTGTCCTGGTCCTGATTACGGCGCTTTTCGAGCCTGTTTTCAGCTACTCAAGAGAGTTTACGCGTGCCAAACGGATTGCGGTTCTGCTGGATCGTTCCGGTAGTATGGATCGGGTAGAAAACGATCAGTCTCGAAAAGTGCGCCTTGACTCGTTGTTGTCAGGAGAGGATTTCGAACGGATTGACCAGAGCGCTGACATTTCCACTTACTATTTCGGCGAGAACCTCGTACGGGGGCTGTCTCGGGTTGGCACTGAGAAAACCGCGCTGGGAGAGGCTGTGGCGGAGCTTGAGAAGATCGAGCTGTCCAATCCCTCCGATCTGTGGCTGTTGTTCTCCGACGGAAACTCAAACAGCGGGCGCAAACCGTCCGATGTTGCCTCCGGACTCAAAGTGCCCGTTACAACTGTTGGTATGGCCAGTGATGTCGGCGAGTTTGACATCGGCATTGCCGAAGTGGAGTTTAATCCGGTGGCGTTTGCAGGGCAGTCGACAGAGATCAAGGTTAAATTGACGTGGCAGAGCGGCACCGGCAAGACCGCGGTGATTCGACTGAATGAATCGGACAACACCGTCGCTGAAGCCCGCTACTCGATTGACGAAGAGGGCGGCTTCGGCGAGGTTACCCTCAAATACGTCCCGGTGGAACCGGGGAAGAAGCTTCTCAATGTGAATGTGCCGTTGTTGGAAGGGGAAGCCAGTGATGGCAACAATCAGCGAAGCATTGCGATCAAAGTTCTGAAAAGCCGGCTGGAAGTCCTGCTGGTCACCGCTGAACCGGACTACGAGGTCGGGTTCCTTCGCCGGTTCCTCCTGCAATCGGACCGTTACGATGTTGACCTGATCGCGATTGGCGACAAATCGGGCAACCTGACCGGACGGCTCCCGTCGTCACAAGCTGCGCTTAATCGATACGACCTGGTGATTTTCCATGACCCGGATCCGGGCGATTTGGAATCAAGACAGGCGCTCTTGCGGTCATATCTGGCCGAAAAGGGAGGAGCGATTTGGATAATGATGGGGGCGCGATTTGCCGGGGCGGGTCCGCAGGCCTGGATGAACGATCTCCTGCCGTTCCACCAGAGCAGGCTCACGAAAGCGGCCTACGCAGATTTTCATGGCGTGCCGGCAGAGGGTGAGCTTTTCCACCCGGCGGTGCGTCTTGCCGATGATCGCGCCGGCGTGCGCGAGCGATGGTCACTGTTGCCGCCGTTCGAGATGCTTGTGCCCTGCGATCAAATCGCACCCGGTGGGACCGTGCTGGCCTTTGCCTCGGGCACCGGGGAGGGCGACGTCCGACTTCCCGTATTGGGATACAGACGGCTGGGACCCGGCAAACTGATAGCAAGCGCCGCCTCGCCGTTGTGGACCTGGGAATTTGAGACGCTGGGGTACGACGCCGGCGGGCCCGACTATAGTCGGTTGCTTCAGGGGACGATTAGCTGGTTGACCGTACAGGATGATTTCGACCCCGTCAGGATTAATCCCGAACAGGACGTATTCAGTCGGGGCGCCCCAATCAGGTTTGAGGGGTTTGCATTCGATCAGGGATTCCGTCCGCTGCCCGGTGTCATCGGGTTTGTCAACCTGAAGAACGTCGCGACAGGGGAGACCTTCGAGATCGATTTCGTTGATCGGGGAGAGGGCAAGTTCACCGCCGAATTCAGGGCCGTTCCGCCGGGAGAGTATGATTTCGACGGCATCTTCAGAAAGGATGGCCGGATGTTGAAGGAATCAAGCGGCAAGATCCTGATTGAATCGTTTTCTCTGGAGGAGTCAAACCAGCACGGCGATCCTTCGACCCTGCAGGTGTTGTCCCGTGCTTCCGGCGGAAAATACTGCCGGTATGATGAGTTTGGAGGAGCCGTGGCTTCAATGAACCTTGCACCGGTTACTGAGTCCGTCAAAGGGGAGAAGGCGCTCTGGGGACGGTTGTGGCTGCTGCTGTTGTTTGTTGCGCTGCTAACCACGGAGTGGCTGTTGCGAAAGGTCAATCACCTAATCTAGAGGTCTCTGGACTTTCTTATACCGGGCGGTAATCGATTCCAAATCAATATCTTCTGCGAGTGACATCTTGTGATCGCAGAGACGCTCCATCAGTTTCCTGATCCGTTCCGCGCAAGTCATGATCTGTTTGATATTGGCGGCCTGCTCTTCGGTCAGCGTGTCTTCGTCCATGAGCAGGTATTCTGAGAATCCGATAATCCCGGCCAGCGGATTGTTTATGTCGTGGTTCATTGACAGACAATGACCGATGTAAGGCCTCAATGCCCGACACAACTTGATCTCCTGTTTCAGTTCGTCACTGATGTCGATTGTGTCGAGATCAATATGCTCGAATTCCATGCTCTCAGTCACCGATTGCCTCGTTTGAAGATTGTCTTCTTACCGAAGTTATCGGTACGATTGGGCGCAACTTTGATGTTTATCAGGTTGCTTTTGTTGATCGTCTGCCCTTATTTGGTGGCTCGTATAATGAAGAGACGTTACCCTGATCCCTTAAGGGGAGTGAGAATATGAAGATTGCAGTTCTGGGAGCCGGCCTCATGGGGAGGGCTGCCCTGTATGACCTGGCTCAAGCTGACGACGTTCAGCAGGTTGGCATATTTGACATCAACGAACAACTGGCCGCTGAAATCGGTGAGAAATATGGCAACGGAAAGGCCGTCTCAGGCGGGCTTGATGCCGCCGATGAAGATCGCGCCCGCACGATCCTTGAGGACTACGACGCTGCAGTCTCATGTGTGACCTACAAATACAATCCGGGACTCACACAGGCCGCTATTGCCGCGAAGTGTCACTTGGTTGATCTGGGCGGAAATAATGACGCCGTCAAGGCGCAAATGGCCATGAATGACGCTGCCGAAAAGGCAGATGTCATCGCCATTCCGGATTGTGGCCTTGCTCCAGGAATGGTTTCGCTGATGGCAGCCGACGGAATCGCACGTTTTGATACGGTAAAGTCGGTCAAGATACGAGTGGGTGGACTTCCACAGTCTCCCCGTCCGCCGCTCAACTATCAGATCGTTTTCTCAACCGAAGGCCTCATCAACGAGTATTGGGAACCGTGCGTCATCATCGATGAGGGCCGCAAGAAAATGGTCAATCCAATGTCAGCGGTGGAGGAGCTTGAGTTTGACGGTGTTGGTCAGCTTGAGGCGTTTTACACTTCCGGCGGTACCTCTACGCTCCCCGATACGTTCGAGGGCAAGGTCGATTTTCTGGATTACAAGACTATTCGCTATCCAGGTCACTGCCAGTTGTTTAAGCCGATGCTGGAAATCGGGCTGGCCTCACGCAAGCAGATCGAAGTTGGCGGTTGTGCGGTGGAACCGAGAGAAGTTTTCAAAGCCGTGCTTCAGAGAACGCTTAGCTCTTCGGATCTTGACATGGTGTTGCTGCGTGTGACGGTCGAGGGGGTTAAAGACGGTGAGTCAGGTGTTCGCACCTACGAGCTTGTTGATAGACAGGATACGAAGACCGGCCTATCCGCTATGATGCGCACGACCGCATTCCCGGCGGCGATTATCGCCTGGATGGCGGCCGCGGGCCAGATCAAAGTGCGCGGTGTCAAACCGCAGGAAATCGCTGTCAGTCCGACGCTATTCCTTCCGCAACTGAAGAAACGCGGGATCAATCTGGCGATTAGCGGATAAACAGGTTATATACCTTCAAACACCTACCACAAATCCGCCGGGAAAACGATGTCCAGGCTGACATCTTTTCCCGGATAAACCGTGACGGAATACGTGGTTGTATCTGTGTCGGGAGTGTAGATAACCCTGAGCGTATGATTACCTATAGGAACGCCAGAAAACGCAAACCGCCCGTGATCGTCGGGATTAACTGTGGTGACTGCGGTCCCGCCCGATCCGTCGGGGTAGATTAGCGACACCAACACGGAATCTTTGAACACTCCCGAAGCCATCTGGCGATTGGCATCGACTACGTAGCCGGCGACAGCATTGGATAACGCTGCCGATGAGGTTGTGATCTTCTTGTCGATGTCGGTTCCTGATCCGGTGGACTGTATCAGTGTGTCTGAGTACGTGTAGTCTGTTCCCCAGCCGTCCCGCTTGAAGGCGTTGGCGTCGAAACCACCCTTCACATACGGACCATCCCAGGTGGCATATCCCGGATTCGTCACGAGATCGTCGAGATCGCGTGGGAAGGCGCCGACATCGCCCACATACCCGAAGTCGGTGCGGGCACCGCGCGAGTAGACCTCGGGATTGCCGACAATGGCCATTGCGATCTGGTTCATTTCCTTCTTGGTCTGTTCAAACTGAGCGGATTCCACCGTTTCGTTCATCTTGCGCATGGCGACCGCAGCGACGATGCCAATAATCAGCATGACAATGATCGTCTCTATCAGGGTAAAGCCATTCTTGTCGTTTTGTGCTACCTGCATCTCACATTCCCATGCCTGAGAGAGCCTGGATTTCTGCCAGACTCAGCGCGCGGTTGTATACCCGAACGTCGTCTATCAGACCGTCGAAATAGTACTGCGATGTCCCTACTCGCTTACTGAAATTGAGTGGGTCGGTCGTCTGTATCAGTGTCGTCGCGGCGAAACTGTAGTCTCCTTCAAGGATGCCGTCGACATATAGATTCAGCGAGGTGCCGTCGAACACCAGCGCGACGTGGACCCAGGCGTTCAGCGTTGTCAAAGAAGTTGATACTTCTCTGCGACCGTCCACGGTCTCCGCACGACCCTTCAGCACTCCACCTTCGGAGAATATTCCCATTTGCGCCCGACCTGTTCCGCCTCCATGAACAGACTTCGCCATGACCTGACTGGTCCCGCTCCATCCGTGGGCGTACACCCATGCCGAGTAGGTCAGGGCGTCGGTTCCGTTCAGTTCATCGGAGTGCGGTATTTGAACGTAGTCGTTGCTGCCGTCGAATTCCAGCGCACCCGAAATCTTGCCGTTGGTCCATGGGGAGCCTGCCATGTTACGCGTCGCGCCATGATTCCCGTAGCCGGAGGCATCGGAGACCACGGTATCGCTTGTCTCATCAAGTTTCCAGTGGCCCACCAGACCGCTTATGGAACCGTCTGATTCATGCCAGTAATCCTGATTCGGTCGATATTCGGCGTACACATCGGAACGCGGCAAAACGGTTACCAGCCGCATCAGGGTGTCGTCGGCCGGTTCGTAAACGATCACGAGATCATGGGTGCCTATCGGAATAGAATCGAATTGGAAGTAACCTCCCGCGTCCGTTGAGGTCGTACGGGTTGCCATGCCGCCGACCCCGTTCGGTATCATGAGCCTGACCATAACGGAGTCACCGTTGTCCGTGCCGGGAGGGGTGCCGTCGGCGTCGAACACGTTTCCCGAAACGCTGTTGTACAGCAAATCACTGGTTGAATTGGCTAATCTTCTGACAATATTGCTACCCGACCCTGTTGAGGTAATCGTCGCGCCACCGCTGTAACTGTACGCCGTGTTCCAGGCGTCGTTTTTGTAGTCGCTTGCCAGTTGCGTGTACCGATTGCCAATGTACGGACCGTTCCAGGTCACATAGCCGCCCGGATTCAAAACGAGTGCGTCCAGATTGGGCGGAAGTGAACCCACGTCACCCACATATCCGAAATCCGCCCTGATGCCGTTGTTCTGCAACCCGGCGTTTCCGACAATCGCTTCGGCGAGAGCATCAAGCTCCTGCCTAGTTTCTTCCACTTTGGCCGTCTGGAAGACCTTCTGCCCGGACCGCATCGCGACAGTGGCGAGGATGCCGAAGATTACGATCACGAGAATGACTTCTATGAGCGTGAAACCGTTTCTTGTCTGTCTACGGCTCATACTCGACCTCCACCCACACCTGTGTGCAGTAGGCATCGTGATTGCCATTGTGCGCTTTCAGGCTGACACCGGCCTGCAGGTTTGTAATCTCCTGCCATGTCCATGTGGAGCCGGTTGACGGGTTGTCTGTCCAGGAGCAGCTATACTCGTCATAGCTGTTTGTTAAATCAAATTCGCTGCTGTGATAGTCGAGGAAACCTGTCCTGATAATCGGTCTGACCTGCCCATGCGCATTGGTTTTGCGCGCGACGCATTTGATCGTCACGTTGGTGATAGCTGCCGTGCCGGGAGCCGAAGGATCCTCCAAAGAGTACGCGTCCGTTATCCATGACCCGAGTGAAGTCGTGACGATTGAGGCATCCCCATCCGAAGTTGCTTCTTCGACCCGATCCCAGTTGGCCAGCAGTCCGAAGGGTTGTGGAATCAAGAATGTCAGTGAGCCGATTCCGTTCGGTCGAAGCGTATCCACAAGACGGCTGCCACCTCCACCGCCGCCACCACCGGCATCCGCCGAGAAGTAGTCGTCCGCGAAGTTGTACCTGCCGCTGCTCTTGTGACGGGGGAGTATCGTCAGATACCGGAAAATCGTGTCCGCCTCGGGAGTGTAAATAACTCGCAACGGGTGTTGTCCCGCCGGCAGTGAGTCAAGAGTGAAGTTGCCGGTCGAATCCGGATGCACGATCTTGCTTGAAGTGCCGCCGGCACCGTCAGGAATCGTTATGACGATATCCACTGAGTCATCGCGGGCAGTGCTCGGCGAGTAATCGTTGATGTCCCAGATCGTTCCGTGGAAGGTATTGAGCAGGTAGTCCGCTGTTGCGTCAGTGACCTTTTTCGTGATAGTCGAACCGCTGCCGGTTGAAGTGATTGCCGTTCCGCCCGTGTACTCGTACGCTTTTCCCCACTCGTCAAACCGATATCCGGTAGCATCCTGTGTGTAGCCGGGTTCCAGATACGGACCGTCCCAGGTTGAGTACCCCCCCGGATTCTGATAAAGCGCTTGCAGGTTCGATGGAAACGCACCCATATCACCGACATAGCCAAAATCGGTCCGCACGTGACCGTTAGTAATCGACGGATCCCCCACGATGGCCCTGGAGAGCATCTCCATCTCGCGTTCCGTTTTTAGTGTCCGGAAGTCGTCGACGGCTACATCCATCGATTGCATCGCCACCGAGACCAGGATGCCGATTACGACAATCACCACGAGCAGCTCGATCAGGCTGAATCCTGCTTCGCGGCATAGTCTAGTCATCGCACTCTCCGGTTGTGAACTCGAAACTGGTACCATCGGAGAGTTCCACGGTGAAAGTAGTTTCGCCCATATTCTCAGTTCCGCCGCAACTACTCCACTGGTTATGGCAAAACTGCTGGACACGTATTTCCACGGTCTCTCCGGCATCGATCGTCTGAGCCGAGTTGAAGGATGATATGTCGCCCGAACCTGATCGAGGATTCGTCTGGTTGAAGACGTTGGTGCCGTCCCAACGAATCCGTCGGTAGTAGACCGTTGGTGACGACCAGGTGAGCGTCAGACTCGAAATCTCTATGTCGCCGCCGGAAGTGTTTTCAATGCTGAAACGGATATCCTCGCAGTCGCCGCCGTCAGCCTCTCCGGTGCCGGTGACGTACTCTATGCCGCCAGCTCCTCCGCCTCCGGAGCCGCCGCTGGCGGTGTCGCCCTCCCAGACGTTCTCAAAATACTGAACCTCAGTGTAGTAGTCGAGCCCGGGATTGACCGTGGCCTTACGAATCAACGTGTCGGCGTTTGGCGTGTAGATGACGCGGATCGGGTGAATGCCGATCGGTACCGAATCGAACTCGATAAAGCCGTCGTTGCCGGGTGTTCCTGATTTGGTAATTGTGCCGCCGCTGCCGTTCGGATAGCTCAGAAGGACTTCCACGGAGTCTTTGTAGGCGGCCCCCGGGGGAGTGTTGTCAATATCCACCACGGCCAGCGAGACTTTGTTACGCAGGACATCACTGGTCGACCTGGCGATCTCGCGGGTGATGGTGGAACTGCCGCCAGTCGAGGAAACGGTCACGCCGCCAGAATAGGAGTAAGCCTTGCCCCAGGCGTCGTTCTTGAACTCCGTGCTCGATCCGTCATAGGAGAACTCGTCCCCGATATACGGACCTTTCCAAGTGGCGAACCCACCCGGATTGGACACCAGCGCGTCCAGATTGGGGGGGAGACTGCCGACATCGCCGACGTATCCGTAGTCTGTTCGCCCCCCGCCAGATACCTGATTGGGGTCGCCGGCTGCCGCAAACGCTATCGACTCAAGCTCCTGCCTGGTCCGCTCTACCCGTACGGTATCATCGATTCTGGTCATGGATTTCATCGATACCGCCGCGAGGATGCCTATAATAACAAGCACCACAACGAGTTCTATGAGTGTATAGCCGTTCTGGCCGCGCAGTTTTGTCATTGTGTGTTCCGGACGCTGAGTTTTCCTCATCTTGGTCTATATCGGCAGGAATGACAGTAGTTTATAGTGATGCAGACATCGAAAAAACCCGTTCGGTAACGTGATACCGAACGGGCTTGAATCTCTGAAGCGGGGTACGGGCGCCCTAGAACGTGTCGTCGTCGAGCGGATCGGTCTTCGGAGGAATCCTGACTACCAGATCACCGGTCACCTTACACTGACAGGCCAGACGGGAGTTGTCTTCCAGACCTTCAGCCTCATCCAGCATGTCCTCTTCGTCTTCGGATATCTCGTTCAGGGTGTCAAACCCCTCGTCGATTATGACATGACAAGTGGAGCAGGCGCAGTTGCCGCCACAGTTATGATCGATCTTGATATTGTTGTCCAACGCGGCGTCGAGCAGTGTTTTTCCCGGCTCGACAGTGATTTCCACGTCCTCGGGGTAAATGCGAACTTTCGGCATAGTCTCGTTATCAGCCGCAATCGGCGATGATGCGGTAGTTGCTAAAACTTCCTGACTCATATCCAATGTAATCCTCTCGAGTAATTTCTGTCTACTGTTTTTGCGTTGAATCGCGATGCACGACGATATTGTCATGTTCGTTGCCATATCGGATGGACTTTGCCACGCCGCTCAACCGGGCCGCTATGAGCATATACGCCCAGGGCGGTACAATCGTCGTTCCGCAGCCTCTCACCAGAACCGGCCGATCGCGATACCGCTCCCAATCGGCGGTGCCGGTGTTGGCAAGGAAATCTTCCTCCCGGAAGAATTTTCCGGTGACGAATGAAGTCGGGTCTACGATAGTGTAGTTCACTCTGGTTTCCTTATGCTCTCGTTATTGTCAGGCAACAACTTAGCACGAGAATGAAGACCCGCAGCCGCAGGAGCGGCGGGCATTGGGGTTACTGAACTGGAAACCACCGCTGAGCATCCCGGTCTTGTAGTCCAACGTACATTCTTGAAGGTATGCCAGCGATTTTTCTTCGATGATTACCCTGACACCCTCGAAATCGAACTCGCTGTCATTCTGCGACGTCTGATCATCGAATGACATGGCGTAGGACATCCCGGAACAGCCCCCGGCCGCCACGCCAAGGCGAAGAAATAGGTTTTTAGGGTCCTTTTCCTCCGCTATAAGTCTTTTTATCTCAGTGAGAGCGGACGGTGTGATAGTGACGGTAGATCCGTTCTGTATCGGCCGAGTCTCTTGTGACATAACAGTATACTCCTCGAATAGTCTGGTCAAAAGTGGGTCCACAATCGGTTGTGGCCTGTTCACCCCTGTGTAACACCGCTTATCACACCCGGTTCAGACTTTTTTTGTGGAAGATTAGACGCAGAATCGGCGTTGTTTTTGGAACGGTGTGAGCACTCAGGTGTTCAAAAATTGAAAAAAAAGCGGAAAAGAGGACACCTTTTTCGCATTTGTTGTGGACTTAGGGCATCTTTTTTTTTATACTGGTAATCCAAAATATGGAACAAAGGAGCAATTTTGCGGTGTTTAACTATGAGAAAGCGACAACAGCAACGCGAAATTGCTACAAAAGGGAATAGAGGAGTATAATATGCAACTCTCACGCAAAGCTGACTATGCGCTGCGGGCTATCCGTTTCTTGTCATGTCAACCCAAAGGAAAACTGGGATCGATAAACGCGATCGCTGCCAGTGAGGCCGTACCTCGCGAGTTTCTCGCGAAAATTCTGAAGGACTTGACCCGTTCCGGGCTGCTTCAGTCATTCCAGGGCGTAACCGGCGGTTACAAGCTCTCACGGAACCCCAAAGACATTTCGTTCCTCGACGTTATCGAGGCTATCGAGGGTCCGGTTCACATTAATCTGTGCACCGAGGGTGAAGGAAAAAGCTGCTCTTGTGACCAGGTTGCCAATTGCGGCATGCACAATTTCTGGATGACTCAGGAGAAGACGTTCAAGAAGAACCTCGCCAAGCACAATTTTGCCCGCTATCGTCGTACTGCTGCCAAGTAACAGTCGTCGAAAACTAGTGCAAAAATCCGGGTGGCCGAATGGGAAACTGTTTGGCCACCTTTTTTTGTCGAGAACAAGACTGCATCAGGCCCCCGTCGCCGGGATTTCAGGGTTGTGTGCCTCCCCTGTGACGTATTATATTCGGCTCTGTTGGTTGCCCGATTTGGACAGGTGTTGTCCGGCCGGCAGCGGACAATATTGCAGCCGTCGAGGCGCTTAGTCTTACGGCTGATGCCGATGTCGTCTCCGTTTATCTGAGGATATGCGGACGCGACCACAAAAATAAGGAGCGATTGTGATGCAGCAGTTCGAAGATAAAGACCACAAAGTCAAAGTCGGCCTCGCAGAAATGCTCAAGGGCGGCGTCATTATGGACGTCACCAATGCGGAGCAGGCGAAGATCGCCGAGGATTCAGGCGCGGCTGCCGTTATGGCACTCGAACGGGTGCCGTCGGACATCCGCAAGGACGGCGGCGTGGCCCGTATGGCCGATCTGGACGTTGTCCAGAAGATCAAGGAAGTCGTGACGATCCCGGTTATGGCCAAATGCCGTATTGGGCATTTCATCGAGGCGCGGGCGCTCGAAGCTATCGAGGTTGATTTCATCGACGAGTCTGAAGTCCTGACCCCCGCCGATGAGAAGTACCATGTCGACAAATGGGGCTTCAAAGTACCGTTCGTATGCGGTTGCCGCAATCTTGGCGAGGCGCTCCGTCGCATCTCCGAAGGAGCCGCGATGATTCGCACCAAGGGCGAGGCGGGCACCGGCGACGTCTCCCAGGCAGTGAAGCACCTCCGCGAGATCTACTCGGTGATGAAGTCTCTTACGGTGATGACTTCCGACGAGCTTTACGGTATTGCCAAAGAACACCGGGTGCCGATTGATCTGGTGAGAATGGTAGCGAAGACCGGCAAACTCCCGGTGCCGAATTTCGCCGCGGGTGGAATCGCGACTCCGGCTGACGCTGCTTTGTGTATGCACCTCGGTGCTGAGGCGGTGTTTGTGGGGTCGGGCATTTTCAAATCAGACAATCCGGAAGCCCGCGCGAAGGCGATTGTAACCGCGACGACCAACTGGCAGGATTACGCAATCATCGCGAAGGAATCCCACGGTTTGGGGCAGGCGATGAAGGGAATCGCGGTCGACACGATCCCGGAGGAGCAGCAATTACAGACGCGGTAGAGGGCGGGATACAGATTAGATGTGACAAAGGCGGGCCCGAAAGGGTCTGTCTTTTTTTGTGTGTGCCGAGCCTCTTCGTAGGGAAGGTTTGTCTTCAAACCTGCCATTATGTGATCTTCCATTGGGAAGGTTGGCGCCACGAGTGGCTGTCCGCAAACCTGTCATCGACCGATTCTTACCTACTCGCCGTACTCACCGTCCAAATCGAACGGTTCCTTGCACCCCCAATCCGCTTGACAATAACCCTGACCTCTGAACTCGCGAAACGACGAATCCCTCCAATCACCCGGTCTCTTAACCAATCCGTGTTTCACCGGATTGTAATGGATGTAATCGATATGCCGATTCATGTCTTCCTGATCCCTGATGACGTGGTCCCAGAACCGACGTTGCCAGACCGGCTCCCTCCTGAAACCTGCGTTGTGCGCCCTCTTTGAAAACGACAGCTTGATTCGCTGCATGATCTTCGATGGGGTGGATTCACCCGGGTCCAGGAGCATGTGCATATGGTCTGGCAGCACGACATGAGCGATCAAGTCGAACCCGATGTTTCGCCGGTACTTCCGGATCGCTTCCTCAAGATGTTCACGGTATCGGATGAGGATAGGCCGGCGTTTTGCTGTGACCGCTGTCAGGAAGTAAAGGTTGCCTTTTGAGTAATGACGGATCAAACGGGACATAGGCTCCTCCCGCACCGCAATAACCGTTTAGACGGTCAGAAGAGCAAGAAGAAAAGAAGCCCTTGTAGCCGAAAGTGAGACAGATGGCAGGTTTGAAGACAAACCTTCCCTACAAAGAGGTTGGTTCGAAACCCGACCTACGGCTGTGGGGAGTAACCGTTGTCGTTGTGATAAGGCCAAGAAGAAAGAGGATTTCTGAGGCCGAAAGTGATGTCGATGGCAGGTTTGAAGACAAACCTTCCCTACGAAGAGAGTGGTCGCGATCTGGCGAATGTGATTGTCCGGCATTGTGGCCTTGCCTATCGTAAACGCATCATGTCAACCACCCAAATCCAATGGACGCGCTGTACCTGGAATCCTATCACCGGGTGTACCAAAATATCGGCCGGGTGCGACCATTGCTATGCCGAACGGATGGCTCGTCGCCTCAAAGCTATGGGTGTCCCCAAATACAAAAACGGGTTCGACCTCACGATTCATCCCGACGTCCTCGAAGCGCCACTCTCATGGAAAAAACCACAAATCGTATTCGTAAATTCCATGTCGGACATGTTCCACAAAGACGTTCCGTTTAACTACGTCAAACAGATATTCGACGTTATGGCGCGTGCCGACCGTCATATTTTCCAAATTCTCACCAAGCGCTCCAAACAACTCCTCCGCAAGGCTCCCAAACTCGCCTGGGCACCGAACATCTGGATGGGTGTCACCTGCGAAAACGAGCACTATTACTACCGAATCGATGATCTTCGTCAGACCGACGCCGCGCTCAAGTTCCTTTCGCTCGAACCGTTGCTGGGACCGCTTCCCGACCTCAATCTCGACGGCATCGATTGGGTGATAGTCGGCGGTGAGTCCGGCCCGGGGGCGCGTCCCATCAAAGAAGAATGGGTGTTGGACATCAAGAAGCAATGTGCGGAACAGGGCGCGGCGTTTTTCTTCAAGCAGTGGGGTGGAGTGAACAAAAAGAAGACGGGTCGCCTCTTGCTAGGGCGCAAATACGAGGAAGTCCCGTCGATTCTTGCCGAAGGTCCCAAAGACGACTCCCCACAGTTTTCCATTGGCCTCTGAGCCTAATTCCGTATATTCCGGCACAACTTGAATAGGTGAGGCTGGGGCAGGTGTCGAAACCACAGGGCAACACCATTTCGTTGGTTTCGACCTCCTCCTGCTGCCGCCCACAGAAACTGGCGAGATTGAGGCAGATGACAACTGTGACGGATTATACTGACAGATTTGTGGGAGTGCTGGCGCTCCAGGGCGATTACGAGGCCCATCAGGCACAGCTAAATCGGCTGAATGTGCGGAACGTTCTGGTACGTCAGCCTGTTGATATGCAAAGTATTGACAGTCTCATCATTCCCGGCGGTGAAACTACCACGATGAGCATATTGCTGGATCGGTTCGACATGCGTACGCCGCTCGAAGCGTTTGGCCGGACGCATCCGGTCTACGGAACCTGCGCCGGAATGATCATGCTGTCAAAGAACATAGAAGATAACATTTCCGGAGTGAAACCGCTGGGCCTTATGGATATCGATGTTGTCAGGATGGGATACGGGCGCCAGGTGCATTCGTTTGAGAACGGACTCAAGGCCACGCTCGACAAAGGCGAGGTCAGCCTGACCGCGACATTCATTCGTGCGCCGCGCATTACTCGTGCAGGCGACGGCGTGACGGTACTGGCAACCTACGACAACCATCCCGTGCTCGTAAGGCAGGGGAACCTGCTGGCGGGATCATTCCATACCGAGCTTGAAGATGACACTACCGTTCTGGAGTATTTCCTGAACGATTTTAGGGTGACAACAACCAACTAAAACGTATATTACATGAATCTATGAATAAGATTATTTACACGCAGTCAGTCGGGGACAATTCGGCGCACAGCGACAATCCCAAAGCGCCAAAAGTGAAGGAGCGCATGGCGGTCCCGCATACCCGGCTGCCGGAATGGATAAAGATACGCCCGAAATGCGGCGAGGGCTATAATCGCGTCCGCTCCACGCTCAAAGAGCATGGCCTGCACTCTGTCTGCCAGGAAGCGGCCTGCCCGAATATCCGTGAGTGCTACGGAGAAGGCACCGCCACGTTTATGATCCTCGGCGATCACTGCACGAGAAACTGCAATTTCTGCGATGTCCTCCACGGTAAACCGGAGACGCTTGATACCGACGAGCCTCGTCGTTTGGCCGAGACGGTCGCAAAGCTGCATCTGAAGCAAGTTGTGATTACGGCAGTGACGCGAGACGACCTTCCCGACGGAGGCGCGAGCATCTTTGTCGACGTGATGAAACAACTCCGCGCCCGTGACAAAGAGGTCAAAGTCGAATTCCTCATTTCGGACCTTGCCGGCAACATGGAAGCGCTGGCATCGATCATTGATTCCGGTGTTGATGTGCTCGGACACAATCTGGAAACCGTCGCCCGCCTGCACAAACGCGTGCGTGGTGCGGCCAAGCTTGATCGTTCCCTGAATGTCCTCAAATTCATGTCAGACTACACGCCGCGACCTGTCGTAAAAACCGGCATTATGGTCGGACTTGGCGAGACGACCGAGGAGATCATCGAGGTGATGAAACAGGCGCACGACGTTGGTGTGGATATCATTACGATTGGTCAGTACCTGCGCCCGTCGTTGGCGCACCTGCCGGTGGAACGATTCTACCATCCGGACGAGTTTGTCGAATTGGCGCGTATCGGCATGGAGGAGATCGGTTTTGGCCATGTTGAGGCCGGCCCGCTGGTGCGGAGTTCGTATAAGGCGTTCAATCAGTCGAAGAAGCTGCTGGAGAATAGATGATCAAGAAGATCATTGTCGCCCGGAGCTACGGCTTCTGTATGGGCGTCAAGCGGGCAATCAAAATCGCCAGCGAAACCGCCGAGACGGTCAGTGGGCCGGTGACGATTCTCAATGAGATTGTGCACAACGATGCGGTCGTCGAGGATTTCCGTGCCAAGGGTGTCGGGCAGAAATTCAAGGTTGCCGATGTCGACGAGGGCACGTTGATCATTTCCGCGCATGGAGTGGCGCCGGACGTCAAGAAAGAGGCCCGTGACAAGGGACTGACAGTTGTTGATGCTACCTGTCCGCTGGTGCGTCGGATTTACGACAAAATCGAAGAATCCGTGCCGCAGGATTATTACATCATTCATTTCGGTGATCTCAACCATGACGAGACCCAGGGTGTTCTTGGCCACGCGCCTGATCGGATTACAGTTATTTCGGCCAACGATGACCTTAGCAAGTACCCCGATTGGAAAGACCGCAAGCTGGGGTTGACCGTGCAGACTACAATGGGGCTTGATGATTTTGTTGAGTTTCAGAAAGCGGCGCAGGAGAAATGGCCGCATATCGAGACTTTCGACACCATCTGCAATGCGACGCACAAACGTCAGCGTGCTATCACCGATATGGCGGACGATGTCGATATGATCCTGGTCGTGGGATCGAAAACCTCGGCCAACTCCAATCGACTGGCGGACATATCGCAGCTTCTGTGCGGCAGAGGCAAATTGATCGGTTCCGACGCGGACATTGATGAAGCCTGGTTTGCCGGTGAAAATGATTCAGTCGAAACCATCGGCATTTCCGCGGGGGCCTCGACTCCCGATTTCCTTGTCGATGCCGTCATCAAGAAACTTGTGGCGCTCTCGGGCGATGCCGCCCAGGTTGTGGACCAGGAGAAGCGTCGCCGTCGTTCAAAAACAGCCAAACAGACCGGCTGATAGTCGTACAAGAACAGACCGGAGCAGAGAGGGACAGATGCTGGCACACCTGGGTGACTATTTCATTTATACCGCGACAGCCTGTGCGCTGTTTTCGGCGATCCTGTACCTGATGGCCTGGCGGGGGCGAGAGGGTGTACTCGACAAAGCACGGCATTTCTTTCGGTTCGCGACGGCGTTTGTCGTGGCCGCAACCGCTTTGCTGCTGTACATGATTCTCACTCATGATTTCTCGGTGATCTATGTTTTCCAGTATTCGTCGAGTGACCTGCCCCTGTACTATCTGATTTCTACGCTGTGGGGTGGCCAGGAGGGGACTTTCCTTCTCTGGCTCTCACTGGCTGGGGTCATGGGGCTGGTGATGATGCGCACCGCCCGTCAGTTTGAAAAAGGGAACATGTTCTGGCTGAACCTGTTTCTCCTGTCGATTCTGATCATTCTCATCAAGAAATCACCGTTTGAGTTGATGCCGGTTTTCCGTACCGAGGGATCGGGATTGAACCCGTTGTTGGTGAATTTCTGGATGACGATTCACCCGCCGTTGATGTTTGTGGGGTTTGCGGCTGCCGCTATGCCGTTCTGTTTCGCCATGACGGCTCTGGTTGAGCGCAAATACAATGATTGGGCCGAAGCGGCACGGCGCTGGACTGTGTTCGCCTGGGCCGTACTGGGACTTGCCCTCGTGATGGGTGGCTACTGGGCGTACGAGACCCTTGGGTGGGGAGGTTACTGGGCCTGGGACCCGGTCGAAAACGCCTCGCTGATCCCGTGGATATTTCTTACTGCGCAGATTCACACGCTGTACGTGAAGAGACAGCGACGGGGTTTGATGCGGTTTTCGCTCGCAATCGTACTGCTGTCGTTCTGGTCAGTTCTATACGGTACGTTTTTGACGCGCTCGGGTGTGTTGGCCGATTTCTCGGTCCACTCCTTTGTTGATCTCGGTCTGAATATGTATCTTGTCGCCGGGCTGACGGTATTCTTTGTAGGTGGCGCTTTTCTGATGATATTCCGATGGAGAGATATCAAACCGGAACCCTCGTTTTCGGCTGTTAACTCTCGCACGTATTTGACCGCCCTTGGTATCGTGATCTTGTTCATTGGCGCGTGGCTGGTGCTGCTGGGCACTTCGGCGCCGCTCCTGACCCGTGTGATGGAGAACCCATCGGCGGTTGATCTCTCATACTATTTTACGACGATGGTTCCCATTGCGGTTCTCACGCTTCTGCTGATGGCAATCATGCCCATATTCAAGTGGGGGCAGGGCGTGCAGAGTCCGAGGCTGGGCATCGTCACCGCGGCGGTTTTCACGGTTACCGTCCTGATACTGCTGGTAGCTGGAATCACATCGCAAATCATCTATTTGGCCTTTTTCGGCTGTGCTGTCGCGGCGCTGGTCAGTAACGGCTATGTGCTGTTGAAGAAGCTGTTTGCCGGCCGCCTGCACCCGGCATACCTGGCGCACATTGGGCTGATTATCGGTTTCATCGGAGCCGGCGGTTCCAGTGGTTTTGAGACCAAAGAGACCGTCTCTCTGCCGATGACTGATACTGTCCAAGCTCAAGGATATGACCTGACGTTTACGGGAATGGTTGAAACCCAAGCGGGCTTCGACTGTCACGTTGATGTCGAGCGAGGTGGAACTCACTTTATCGCGGTGTTGCCGCATGAGTTCCCGAAAAACTCCGAGGGCGTTATGCGCAAACCGCACGTGAAGAGTTATCTGCTTGACGACTTGTACCTGTCGCCGATAGCGCTGGAACAGCCCCGGGCGACCGACCCAGGGGAGCTATACCTCACTAAAGGTACAACAGCCACGCTTGACAAGTACGACATCACATTCATTGATTTCGAGACCGGTGGCGGCCACGGTGAGGGCGGTTCCGCCATGTCAGCCGCAGCCCTTCTGGAGATAGCCTACGACGGTCAAGTCGAAAGCGCGCGCCCGCAATTGAGAGTCGTGGGGGAGGGGATCGAGCCGCAGCAGGCTTCGTTCGACTCAAATAGGGGAAGCGTGCAGATTGTTGGTGTTCGACCTGAAGAGGGTGGTGTTGTGCTGAAGTTCTCGGGTGATTTTGTCCCCGAAGGTCATTCAGTGGCATCGACACTGGTCGTTGAGATATCTCAGAAACCGCTCATACAGTTGTTTTGGCTCGGGACGATTCTTGTGTTTGTCAGCGGGCTGATTATCGTTTTTAGACGCCGGAAAGGCCCCGGTGAGATCGCTCACACGCGGCAGGCCGAAGAGAGAACGGTAGCCGCGTCCGGCAGAACGGCCTGATGCTAACTCTGTTTTTGGCGAAGTGCGTCCGGATGCTATTGGTCGTCGGCTGTGGAACATCACGCAAACCCTCGCGTATAGAGTTGGAGTAGGTACCTGATGAACAAGATCAATATGGGGAAGCTTGCAGACATACCTCCCGGCAAGTCGCTTGAGAAGAAGATCCTCGCTCGCAGAGTCGCTGTCTTCAACGACAACGGCGAATTGTTCGGCATCGAATCAGACTGCAAACACATGCGGGCTTCCCTGGCCACCGGCGGAGTTGAGGACGGCGTTCTGACCTGCAAGTGGCATCATTGGCGCTACGATCTAAGAACAGGCGATTGTCTTGATGTCGAGGGCGTCAGGCTCAAAAGGTACGAGGTGACGGTCTCCGAGGGAGACGTGTATCTACTGATGTAGCTGGAGTTGTGAAATGACTACCGTAAAGAAACTCGATTCATATCTGCACCAAATTACACCGGATCGTCCGCCGGTCCTCAAGGAGATGGAAGAGCACGCCCGGGATAACGGCTTTCCGATAATCGGTCCACTGGTAGGCCGATTTCTGTACCAGATGGCTGTCAGTATCAAAGCCCGAAAGGTCCTGGAGCTGGGCTCCGGTTTCGGGTATTCGGCGTTCTGGTTTTCCCTTGCGATGAAGACCAAAGGTACGATCTACATGACTGATGGCAATAAGTCCAACAAGCGTCGCGCTTTCAATTATTTCAAAAAAGCAGGACTTCAGAGCCAGTTCATTTTTGCAGTCGGCGATGCCCTGAAATCGGCCGCCAAGATCGGCGAGACCTTCGATATTGTGCTCAATGATATCGACAAACACGAGTACCCCTTGACAATTGATGTCGCGGCGGCTCGTCTCCGCAAGGGCGGCCTGTTCATCACCGACAACCTGATCTGGTCGGGGAGAGTGATGGAGAAGAAACAGGACACCACCACCGAAGCGATTGTGGAATTTACTCGCAGGTTGTACCAGGACAGCCGTTTCTTCACTACCGTGCTGCCTATCCGTGACGGTATCGCCGTAGCGGTTCGCCTCTAGCAGCTGAGGCTCAGACAGTGACAGTCGAGTCAACTGTGCAGTGCAGCTGTACATCCCCGGATACGGAACCAAATTAGCGCCCCCGATGTTATAATTCTTAACCGGTGCACTCAAGGAAGTAATCCGGTTTTCCGACACTAGTAGTAGGCTATCAGAAGACGATCTCAAGGGGGCAGCGCTCGGCTGCAAGATCAGGCCAACGGTTTGTATTTGAACCGGTCACGACTTTTCGTTTGAAAATATTCGAGTTCTGTGTCAGTCCCGGAGACAGACAACTTTGAGTTTGGCAACTAAAGAGGAGCGATATCGTGCGGTTGTTCTGACCGCCGAAACCTCGAAAATTATGTTGACTTTGTGTCCAATAGTTAGTTTTAATAGTCCCACTGATCGATTTATTCGAGATCGGGCATTAGTAAATTTCTTTGACTTTCATAGCAGCGGTATACTGCGCATCCCAGATACTCAGCTGGTTTGTTTTTATTGAGCAGGAGGAAAAATGGCTCAACGACGCGCTTCATTTATGACTTACGGCGACGATGAACAATGCAACGAGATACGCAAGTTCATAGAAGAGGCCGGCATCTTATTGACAGTACGGGATATGAAAAGCGATCCGCTTTCCGTAACCGAACTGAACAAATTGCTGGGTCATATTCCTGTGACACACTTCTTGAATCAAGTTTCTCCATCGTTTGCCAAGAAGGGTTTGGACAAGGGCATCCCGGAACGTGAAGAGGTTATCCGTATGATTGCGGAAGATCCGTCTTTGCTCCGTCGACCTATTGTCAAGACGACCCGTCTGATTATGGCTGGCTGCGACAAGAAGAAACTGACGGAAATGCTGCAACTAAACCAGAACAGCAATGTCGTCAATGAAGGTTACCGGGAACAACCCCGTCGCACAAATCAGAAATCTGCTTCCAGGTAAGACGCCCGAAGATCATCGCCCCCCAGACGCTTTAGTCTTCTTTTTTAGCGATCGGTTTCGTATATTCCCTCCAGGAACTTAAACTCCGGAGGGTGGATGATGGATATTGAACGCGATATTCTCGAAACTGATGTCTTGATTGTTGGTGCCGGTCCGGCCGGTCTTGCGGCCGCCTACAAGCTTGCGGCACTGTTCTCCGCTGATGAATCCGCTGAACTGCCGGAGATTCTCGTCATGGAAAAAGGTTCGTATGTCGGGGGGCATTCGCTCTCCGGCGCGGTGATGAACCCCCGCGGCCTTGCCGAACTGATCCCGGATTTCCAGGACAAGAATGCCCCGCTCGAAGCTCCCGTCAGCGCTGATTCCATGTATAAGCTCTCCGAGGGTGGAGCGCTCAAATTCCCGTTTATGCCGCCCTCGCTCAACAACCACGGCAATTACGTGGTGTCGTTGAACAAATTGACCGGATGGATGGGCGAACAGGTTGAGGAAGCCGGAATCGACATTTACGCCGGTTTGGCCGGGTTTGACCTGTTGATCGAAGACGGCGTTGTTACCGGAGTTCAGACAGTCGATTTGGGTCTGGACAAAGACGGCAGCCAGAAACCGAATTTCGAACCGGGATCACTCATCAAGGCCAAAGTGACGTTGCTCTGCGAGGGCGTCCACGGTTCGCTGACCAAGCTGGCCCATGAAAAGATTCCTGAGCTGACCGAAAATTGCCTTCCGCAACAGTATCTCACCGGTGTCAAAGAGATATGGGATGTGCCCGCGGGCCGGATCAAGGCAGGGCAGGTGATCCACTCCGTCGGTTTCCCCAGCGAAAGCTCCGAGTACGGCGGCGGCTGGGTCTACGGCATGTCCGATACCATGGTGTCGGTCGGTTACGCAGTCGGGCTGGATTGTGCCGATCCAACCAACGATCCGCACGGCAAGTTCCAGCGCTACAAAAATCACAAGCTGATTCGTGGAATCCTCGAAGGTGGCGAGATGCTGCACTACGGGGCCAAGACGATTCCGGTCGGCGGGTACTTCTCTGTTCCGAAGCTTTACCACGACGGTCTCCTGCTCTGTGGCGACGCTGCGGGACTGTTGAACGCCCAGAAGCTCAAGGGCATTCACATCGCTATTAAGTCCGGTATCCTTGCGGCTGAAACCGTGTATGAGGCCGTTAAGGCGGAAGACTTCTCGCAGGCGAAGTTGAAGACTTACGCCGACAAGTTCGAGGACTCCTGGGCCAAAGAAGAGCTGTGGGGATCACGTAATTTCCACGCCGGCTTCGAGGGCGGTCTGATGTCGGGTATGTTCCACGCCGGAATGCAGCTTGTTACCGGAGGCAAAGGGCTGTTCGAGCGTCGGACACACAAGCAGGACCACGAATACGTCATGAAGGTGGCAGATTACAAGCAGAAGTTCGGTCGTGCCCCGGAGAAACCGGCGGTCAAGTTTGACAACGAGTATCTGTTCGATAAAGTTACCGATGTCTATAAGTCGGGCACGATGCACGAGGAGCACCAGCCCTCGCATCTGGTCATCACCGACCCTGATATCTGCGTCAGCAAGTGCACTGAAGAATACGGTAATCCGTGCCAGCATTTCTGTCCCGCCTCTGTCTACAATATGGTGGAGGACGAGGAAAACCCGGGCAAGAAGAAGCTGGAGTTGACGCCGTCGAACTGCGTGCATTGCAAGACGTGTGATATCGCCGATCCGTACCAGGTGATCCGCTGGGTAACGCCTCAGGGCGGGGAAGGCCCGAACTACACGAATTGCTAGCGGCGGCATGGTAGGTCGAAACCCATCGCAACGAGTTGCCTGCGGTTTCGACAGTCTTAGTAGCGAAGGTCTGTCTTCAGACCTGCGATTGCCCGCGCAGCGGTTCTTCATACTGACGATAGGGCGTGCGATTTCGGGGCTGTCGGACGGGGGCGTCCAACAGTACATAAGCCGTATGGGGAGTACAAATGGCTGAGAGATGCAAAGTAGAATACCAGATAGCTCTTGGGAAAAACGGAGAGCTTGGCAGAGAGACTCGTCAGTGTCCAAGGGATGCCGTGCAGGACGGATGTTGCCACTTTCATCTCGACGACCCCGACAAGTCGTTGGAGCCGTTCGTCGAGGAGATTAAGAGACTGAGCGCATCGAGTAACTGCAAGGACATTGACCTGTCTCACTTCATATTTCCGAGAGTCTCGTTTCAATGTCCCGTAGTAGCGGGAAAGCCGCTTTACATCGAACACTGCACATTCCACGGTGACGCTTCTTTTCGCGGACTGCACTTTCACGACTACACTTCGTTCCACAGTACGGACTTCATGGGCGACGCTAATTTCGGTGATGACAGTGATCCCCCTAAGAGAGGGGTCTCTCTCGAAGCTAAGGCCACTTTCGAGAGCGTGACGTTTCGGAAGAAGGCCAATTTCCGGGCTTGCAGGTTCAAAGAACTGCCCGTGTTCAAGGACACTGTGTTCAATGACGCAGCGTCGTTTGTTGGGGCAGAGTTGGCAAAGCATCCGAAGAGTCAGTGGCTTGAGTTTCGCAATTGCGAGTTCCGAGGTGAAGCCGACCTTCATTTCCGAGCAACTGGAAACATAGCTGGAATTCGATTCGCGTACTGCAATTTGGCCGGTCTGAAAATCGCGACTCTTCCAAGGGAGAATTTACGGATCGAGTTTGAGAATACGAAGGCGTGGGATGAGAAGAAGAAGTGGTATCAGTGGGGAAGAAAGAAGATTCGAGATGAGCACTTCTATCGCGATGACCCAGTGAAGGTGGTGGACTCATACCGCTATCTGGAGGAGTACTTCTTCGAACATTCAGATTTTCACCTTGCTCGACACTTCTACTTGGGACAGATGGTTGTCACACGTCGTGATAAGAACTATGACAAGCCATCGAGGTTGTTGAACTGGTTCTATCAACTCGCGTCGAACTACGGAGAGTCCATCCTTCGGCCGGCTGCCTGTCTGACACTCAGCCTTGCTTTGTTCCCTCTCATTCTACTTGTGGTAGGCATGAATGTGACCAGACCGGACCCGACAGAGCCGACGAAAGAGCATATTGTCTGGGTCAACTATGACGTTGCGGACTTATGGGAAAACGGAACTGATTCTCCAGGCCCTTATCAGGGCGGCAGTGATCCTTCCCATATCTGGGAAGACTACAAGTCCACTTTCGGGGCGAACCTATCGCTGTCAACATTCGACCGGAAGCATGAACTCAGTCCACCCTCTGATAGTCTGCAGAAAGGGATTCTAGTCTTTGAGACCATTCTGAATCTGATTCTAGGTTCGTTGATTGTGGTGGCCTGTCGTAGGAAGTTTACGCCGAAGAAACCGCAAGGCAAGTGAGTGCGCGTTGCGAAAGTGCAGCGAGAAGACCAAACATCCGGGCCAAACAAGTTTGACCCGGCCACCCAGCCAGCCAATCTCTAATAGGTGCGGTTTCAGAACGAAGAATTCCAGCGTGTATCGCGGCTGTCGGACGGGGTCGTCCAACAGCACATATATAGCCGCAATCCCTTCCAGACCGGGCGTATCCACTTTTATTTTGCCTCCCGCCAAGTTTTGTTGAACTCCCCGGCATTCGATCCGTAACAAGATATTGAATCTGCAATGACCACTCACGGGGCAAGGATGCTAATCAAGGTAGTCGCCGTACAGGCGCAAATGGGCCGTCGACTGACAATTGACGAGAAAATACACCTCTTCAAACAGAGGCCGGATTTTGTCTGTCTCCCGGAGTATTGGCTGATCGATGAAACGGTCGTCAGTTTCGAGCAGGCAGCCAAACGGAAAGCAGATCATCTGGAATACCTGATGCGCCTTTCTGACGACTTGAGGACCTGCGTTATAGGTGGCACGGTGGTCGAGTCCGAGGAAGGCAGGTTGCACAACGCCTGCTATGTCATCAACCGAGGTGTCATCATCGGTCGTTACCTCAAACGGTATCCGGTGCCCGGTGAGCAGGAGCGGGGGATAAGCCCCGGCAAGGGGAATCTCGTTCTCACTGTCGACGGCGTCAGGATCGGTCTAATGATATGTGGCGACGTTTTCTTTCCGCACATGTACGAGGAACTAGGCGGCGAAAATACCGATATCATCTTCATCCCCACTACTTCGCCGTATCGTCCGGCCGATTCAGTGTCCGAGAAACGACAGCGGGACGTACTGTATTTCCTCGACGGTGCCCGGATATCGGGATCGTATGTCGTCAAGGTTTGCGGGGTGGGGACGCTGTTCGGCAAGCCGCTCCACGGTCGGTCACTGGTTGCGGCACCGTGGGAAATCCTGAACCGCGTCCCCTTTACGGCCGAGGCGAACGTTCGCCTGTTGACCGAAACGCTCGACATCGACGAGAACCGTGAGTTCCGTCACAAGCTGGCGCTGATCAACGCCCCTTCTCGCGAAATCGCTATGGCGACGTCCAGACGCGCCTGACAGGCTGTTCATCCATACATTCTTGTAGACAGCGGGCGGCAACCCGACTTACGTGTGCTTAGACTGTAACTGTTGTCTCTCGGAGGAAACCGTGGCGCCTATGATTGTTGGTTCCTGTGGTGTAGGGTTGTTGTTGCTGGCGTTTGTACTGAATTTGACTCGTCGGCTAACGGAGGACAATCCTGCATATCTCTTCATGAATGTGCTGGGGGCCGGCATGGCGGCGTGGTATGCTCTGGCAGGGGGAGTCATTCCGTTTGTGGTGTTGGAGATTGTCTGGGGTGGTGCGGCGCTGGTGCGTTTGGTGCAGGCGTTGCGGCGGCGGGCGGTCTGAGGTGGACTTCAGGACTTTCGGTGGCTCCGGACTCAGGGGTGCCACCCTCAAGGCTTCTTTGAAGGGTGTTGGTCTGACAGTCCTCGTAGCGAAGGTCAACGCCACAAGTGGCTGTCCTCAAACTTGCGATTGGCCGCGCCAGCGGTTCTGCCATCGTTCGCCTGTGGCGAACTTTCCTTGCTGTCAGGCCCGAGGACGGGCCTGATCTACGAGAAGACAGATCGGAGAAGGGCGTGAACCTACCGGGATAGCCCGATTCCTCGACAACTACATTCTCGTCAATGGCGTGTCTTCAACATTACTAAGACAAAAAAAAGCCCGCCAAAGGCGGGCTTTCGAGTCTTGAGTCTTGAGTGAATCGTCTACTGGCGACGGCCGACATTGCTCTGAATGTCAGAACTCTCGAAAACGTGGTTAAACCAGTTTGAATACATCTGCTGCTTCTTTGAAAGCAGGAGACTGTCGGAAATGGCCTCGCGACGTTCCTCAAACTGAGTGAGGTCCGGGCTGTCTTTTTCGAGCAACTCCATTATGACCGCGCCGTTAGAGTATTCCACCGGGGGCGCAGCCTTGGAAAGCTCCGTTAGCGCAAATGCGGCACCGATAGCTTTCGGATCGGCCGAGAGTTTTGAAAGGCGAGTAGCGCGCGTGAACGGCCCAATCTCTTCGTAGGTCATGCCAAATCGACCGGCGACCTTCGGGAGCGGTGTTCCTGCCTCAACGGTGTTGTAGATAACCTGCGCGGTGTCACGGCAGAACTGGAGTTCCGCTTCCGAGCGCATATCAGCCTCGACCTGCTCCTGCACAGCATCGAATTCCGCCAGACCTTCGGGGAGTTTCTGCTGAATGTACACGACACAGAAGTCGCTGTTTGTCTCCATGACGTTTGAGACAGCACCGACCTCGTTGTCAAAGGCCCAGGTGAGGACGCTCGGCGCGTAGCCGAGACCTTCAATGCTGCGGGTCTGTTCGGTAAGCGGTTCGGTAACGATAACTTCCTGATTCAGTGAAGCCGCCGCAGCCGGGAAATCTGTCTCGACGGCGTGAACCAGCAAGGTGTCAAGGCAATCGGTTGCACGGATCAGCGTTTCCGGCGAGGCGTTGGTCTTGATCAATATGTGCGATACGTGGGCTTTCTTGATCTTGGCCTTGCTCTTGGCGGTGGCCGGCGGGTCATCCATGCGATATCCAAAATGCTTGAGGATATGCCAGCCGAACTGCGTTTTGATCGGTTCAGAGATTTCGCCGTCCTTCATGGCAAAGCTTGCGCTGTCGAACGCATGTACCATCTTGCCCGCGCCAAACCAGCCAAGATCACCCCCCTTGGCAGCGCTACCCGGATCCTCGGACCAGTTAGTGGCCAACTCCGCAAAATCGGCTCCGGCTTTGGCTGAGTCATATAGAGTCAGAGCCAGCGTCCGGGCTTCTTCGAGATCGCGTTCTGAAGCTTCCTTCGAGGCTTTGGCGATTTGCAGGATCACTCGTTCACCGACCTTGTAGTTGTTGCGGTTGGCTTCGAAGTAGGTCTGCAGTTCTTCGGCAGTAGGCTGGGTCACAAGAGTGTCGAAGCGGCGTTTCTGAATGTTGACCGCACCGATCTTCACGCGTTCGTTGGCGTCGAGGAAAGATTGCTCAACTTCGCCCTCAGTAACGTGGACGGCTTCAGTCACCAACAACTGCAACTTCAGCTTCAGCATTTCGGCACGAAGCTGCGGTTCAAGTTGTGCCCACATTTGTGTATAGTTCGGGTCGGCCAGCGCGCTGAAATACTTGTTACGGTCGAAACTACCATTGGTCTGGAAAATCTCAGCCTGCAACAAGAACTGAGGCGGGCTGACTTTGAGGTACGTGTAGATATCCTCGTCGGTAACCACGATGTTGCGCTTCCTCGCTTCCTGAGTCAGGAGGCGTTCTGCGACCAACTGGTTCCAAGCCTGCAATTCGAGTTCCCGATAACGGGCTTCGCTAATATCTTCGTCGCTCTTTTTCTGTTCGGACTGGTACAGGTTGCGACTGACATCTGACAGTGCCTGCCATGAGATGTCCTCGCCGTTGACCGAACCGGCAACGACAGCCTGTGATCCCCGGTTGCCTCGACCGAGATCGAGACCCCATTGGAGTATGATCATGCCCAGGAAGAAGACCAGGACAATAACGATTATAGGGACAATTGCTTTTCGCAGAGCTTCAAACATTCCTCAAGACTCCTCTTAGCGACGTTTTGTCAGTGTTGTGTTCGCCTGTCCAACCTAATGCCATTCAACCCGTTTCCAAATCGTCTGCAGGCGAGCTTGCCAATATAATGAAAAGCCTCGGGTTTGCAAAGCCGTGCAGAGCCAATTGTCAAAAAAACCTGTTTTACAGGCACAATTGACGATAACTTCTGTAAAACGAGTATGAAATCGGGTTATGTCAATAATATGATGAAGATATCGACCAAAACCGTCGGCGTGTTAGTAGTCCTAGCTCTTTTATTCACAATAAGTTATGC
This sequence comes from uncultured candidate division Zixibacteria bacterium, assembly GCA_963664195.1. Lineage (GTDB taxonomy): Bacteria > Zixibacteria > MSB-5A5 > GN15 > FEB-12. The sequence continues at coordinate 393,840 of OY760907.1, read as the reverse complement.
GAATGCTGAGGAGTGGCCGCTGAAACGACGGATCGACCTGTCTTCCGGGTTCGGCGACTACCGGGGCAACCGTTTTCACGCCGGAGTTGACCTTCGAACGGGCGGAAAGGTCGGAGCTCCGGTCTTTTCGCCGGTCAACGGCTACATCTGGCGGGTTAGAATGTCGTACGATGGCTACGGCAAAGGGGTGTATGTCAAGGGTTACGACGGTCGCATTTTCGTTTTCGGTCATCTGTCTGCCCTCGCTGGAAGAATCCAGCGAGAGGTCCGCGAAGCACAACACGATGCCCGGCGGTACTATGTCGATCTATCGTTTCCCCAAAATGCTATTCCTGTGAAAGCAGGTGAGCAAATCGGGTTGTCCGGACAGACCGGTTCAGGTGCGCCGCATTTGCATTTCGAGGTTCGCAGTGCCGACAACAAACCGCTGAACCCTTTGGCGAACGGTTTCACCTTGTCGGACAAAGTGCACCCGACCTTCGAGACCCTCGTGTTGCAGCTTACCGATGATCATTCGCTGACTGACGACGGCACTCGTACGGTTAGTCTCCCGGCACACAAACTCAAGCGTCCCGGGCAGTATACGGTTGATTCCGTTATCTGTATGGACTCGCCGTTTGGGATTCTCACGCACTGTTTTGATCAGATGAAAGCTGGCGGGATGCGACAGTCGATTTACCGGCTGACCCTCTCCATCGACGAGAAACCGTACTACGAATCCGTGTTTGACCGTCTTGATTTCAGCTACGGTCGATCCGCCCAGCTTGAGTTTGATCAAGTCTGTGCTGCTGATGGAAATAAACGTGTTCGACGGTTGTATCATCGCGCAGGCAACGCCTATCCCGGCAGCAAGGCGTTAAACGATCACGATGGTCTCGTCGGTGAGGACGCGTACCTGAAGTTCGGACGGCACCGGGGTTTGATTGTCGCTGAGGATATCTACGGCAACACCTCGCAACTTCGTTTTCAGTTTTTCTGGTCACCGCCGGGGGGAGCATACGTACTCGACACGCTTCTGCCTGTTCAGGAATCCTCTCTCGCCTTTGACGCCTTCTTTCGCCCTGCCGAGGGCGTAGAAACAGCGGGCCTTGATTCCGTATGGGTTGAGTCGTACGATGGCACTGAATGGATCAGGGGCAATGTGGCCCATCTTGAAGACGGTTGGCTGAAAGTGCGCCGCGAAGATAGTCGCTCCTGGCGCCTTGTTGCTGCGATTGACGGCGTGCGGGTTGCCAACGGTACCTGGCCGTCGGGGGAGTTGAGAAAGGCGTCCTCTGAGGTTGACTTCGACATCAGCCCGGGCGGAGTGATTGTTTCTACCGAGTCTCCGGCAACTTTCGTGAGCCTTCTTTCGGAAACTTTCGGAATTGAGACGCCGATCGCAAGAGCCGAAGTCTTCGACGACCGTGTTCATGCGTTTGTGGCGCCTTCCTCCGGATTGACCTACATATCCGACGGTTTTCTTCTGGCTGCCGTCGGCTACAACAAGGCGGAGTCGCTTGTTGTGGATGACCGTCTTACGATCAGAACCGGACGCGCCGGTTTCCACGAACCGCGGTTCATCTCGGCAGAGAAAGTAGAACTGCCGGGCAGGACCAATCCTATGCCGATCAGTTCCGTGTATCGCATTCTCCCGGAGGCATTCGTCACGCGTGACAACTTCGAGATAAGCCTGACTCTTGACTCCGCCACAGAGAAGGCCGGTCTGTGCTGGTGGGACGAAAAAGAGAAGAACTGGGTCTGGATCAATCAGGACAGTTTGGACTCATACACCGCACGAGCTGAGTCGCAGGGCGGAGGGTTGTTTGCCGCTGTGGTCGATGATGACCGGCCACGCGTTTCCAAATTGAATATCCGCGAAGGTATGACGGTAACCAATCTGAAACCGAATGTTCGGTTCCTGCTTGAGGACACGTTGTCGGGGATTGCGGATGACCAGAGTATCGATGTCCATATCAACGATATCTGGCTCATCCCTGAATGGGATTTCGAGAATCACCAGTGTGTGGCACGGCTGTACGAGCCGTTGGAACCGGGACCGTGCGTGCTGACGGTGAAAGTTACCGACCGGGCCGGCAATAAAACCGAACTTGAACGCCGGTTCACCGTTACTGGAAAGAGAAGCAAGAAATCAGGCGGCAACTAGAGGAACGCAGACTTGTTTATTCCGATCAAAGACGACCAGCCGACTATCAGGACGCCGCACTTCACGCTCGGCCTGATATTCGTGAACACAGCGGTCTTTTTGTATTCGCAGACGCTTGGGTATCAGGGCTTCCAACACTTCATCGTGCAGTTTGGGTTTATCCCAAAGTTGTTTTTCGACGGTGGCGCGACCTACTATGTACCCTCATGGCTGTATGCGACTCCTTTGTTTTCGATGTTCATGCACGGCGGCTGGATGCATTTGATCGGCAACATGCTTTTTCTGTGGATATTCGGCAATAATATCGAGGACTATTTCGGCCCGGTGAAGTTCTTGATTTTCTATGTTGTGTCGGGCCTTGCGGCGGTCGCCGTATATACGTTGTTCAACCCCGGCTCAGCAGTGCCGCTGGTGGGTGCTTCGGGGGCGATCGCGGGTGTGATGGGGGCGTATATTGTTTTGCACCCGAGAGCGCAAATCACGGTGCTGATACTATTCTTTTTCATCATGTTTCGACGATTTCCGGCCAAAGTCGTTCTTGGTTTTTGGTTTGTGCTGCAGGTTGTCATGTCGCTGATGGATTCCTCGACCGGCGGGGGAGTGGCGTATCTGGCGCACGTGGGGGGATTTCTTTTTGGCTGGGTGCTGCTGAAAGTACTGCTCAAATTCTGCGGCAAGGGCCAAACCCCCGACGGGGGTCAGCGGGTTTACAGGATGCACTGGTGAGCCAACCTGTTCTTGTAGGTCAAAACCAGCGCAACCGCGTTGCCCTGCGGTTTTGACAATTGTCTGTAGCGCAGGTCTGTCTTCAGACCTGCGAGGACATTGACATATTCGATGGAATTTTCGGCCTAAGACAACTCTTCGACTTCTAGACGAGGTTCAAACCATATCCGGAGTTCATTCCAGTCGTCAGTACTGGGAATGCAATCGCTGTTGGGAATCTGATTCTCCATGAGCATAGCCCACATCGCTTCGCAACTTCGTCTCGGATGTTGGGCCAGAATAGATTCGTTGAAACTCTTATGAATCTCGTAGTGGTGGCTGTGGATGAATGGTCTCCATGTCTCACGGAGCATCTCCGGGCAGTCGACATTTATTATCTCAACCTGTTCCAGATTTCTGTCACTCGCGTTTCCCCATGCGCTTTTCAGCAGTTGGATTGCATCCTGGTCGGAAACAGGAGCACTGTAGCCGAAGACTGTGAGCAAGTATGCGTTCTCCAATCGGTTTCGCAGCGTGGTCCAAGCGGTTTGTATGTACGGATCGCTAGAGTAGTTCTTCCTGACAACAGGGAAGAGGAGCTTTGAGTCTTGATATACTTCTCCGCACTGTGGACAGCTTGCGCCACGTGGCCCGGTGATACGATCATCGAGGCAATGACCGATTGATACATTGCCGTGAAGGAAGACCGCTTGCGGCGCTTTCTTCGCCCAGCGGTGATTGCGTTCCATAGCTTGCCACAGGAAAGGGTCCCAGTTGAAAGTTGCTATGAGGTCTTTGGGGCGAAGCGACATGACGAGGTAGTCGTAGATTGTCGGTTCAACTGGGAGGCAGAGGGAATCGAAATAGGCAAACACTTTGTCTTCTAGTGAGGACAGCAGTCTCCGGCCCTCGTTGTTGTGTAATGCACCGTAGAGTTGCTCAAAATCCTCTGATGGAACTTCATGGCCAGCCTCACCCAGAATTGCTCCCAAGCCACAAACTGATATGAGGTTGTTCATGAGTGGGATGGCTCGTCCATTTAAGTCTCCGCCAGGACAGGTCGCTTTGCTGGCTCCTGCGCCGAGAATGACGACATGTGAACGCTCCATCGATGTGTCCGAAATCTCATCGTAGTCAGAATCGATCATGTTTTCCCTTTCGTTCAGAAAAGAAGTGTCGGTGAAACGGCCTCTCACTGCCTTCGCCAGTTTCCTCGCAGGTCTGAAGACAGACCTGCGCTACACAGACCTGCGCTACAAAAAAAGAAGGTCGGCTATTGTCGAAACTGCAGGAGTTTCGACCTACGGTTTGAACATCGCGTGTTCCCCTGTTAGCTCTCAAACCCCTTCCTTGACAGGACGCCCTGCTGGTAATAGTGCTTCACCTCCTGCATCTCACTCACAAGATCGGCGCGGGCGATCCATTCATCGGGACAGTATCGACCCGTCAAGATCAACTCAACGTTGTTCGGCTTTTCATCGAGCAAAGGCAAGACGTCTTCGGCGGTCAATAGCTTGAAATACGTGCAGACGCAGACTTCGTCGAGGATGACGATGTCGTACTCACCGGAGAGCATCGCTTCGCGTGCCCGATTCAACGCTTTGTGTGCTGTGGAGATGTCGTCGTCCGACGGCGGCTGTTTCTTGAAGACAAAGGCATCGTCGCCGTACTGCTCGACCGTGATGAACTCCTCGAACGCTTTCAACGCTCGGATCTCCCCGTACGGATGGTTTTTCATGAACATGACGATGAGCGTTTTGAGGCCGCTTCCGGCGGCACGAATCGCCTGCCCGATGGCCGCGGTCGTTTTGCCTTTACCGTTGCCGGTGTAGATTTGGATGTAACGCTTGTTGTCTGTCATGTTATCCTCGTGAAGGCTGGTCCGGTTCGCACCGCAGCCGGTGCGGCACAAGAATCGGCCACCAGAATCTGAGTGCGTAATTCGCCCGATGTCTGCGTCGATATCGCCCGTTCAAACCACGTGATTACCATTAACTTAGCTCACGCACAAAGGATACAACAAAGGCTTCGATTGCGCAATCTCTGACGTGGCTGGAATAATCTTCATACATACCCGAAAACCCCTTGCAATACATGGATTAAGGCCTATATTCCGCCTCGTTTAGTTGAAACGAACCGAAATTGGCTCAAAACCAGGAGCTTTGGAGTTATGATCACGAAACAACAAGCCCTTGACTACCATTCTCAAGGTAAGCCGGGCAAAGTTGAAGTTAATCCCACGAAACCCTGCACCACACAATTAGACCTTTCACTGGCCTATACACCGGGTGTCGCGATACCCTGTCTGGAAATCGCGGCCAATCCGGCCGACGTCTACAAATACACTGCCAAGGGTAATCTCGTTGCAGTAGTCTCCAACGGCACCGCTGTTCTGGGACTCGGCAATATCGGGGCTGCTGCCGGCAAGCCGGTGATGGAAGGCAAGGGTGTGCTGTTCAAAAGATTTGCCGATGTCGACGTTTTCGATATCGAACTCGACACGCAGGACCCGGATGAAATCATCAAGGCCTGTCAGTTGCTCGAACCGACTTTTGGCGGTATCAATCTCGAAGATATCAAAGGTCCCGAGTGCTTCTATATTGAAGAGACGCTTAAGAAGACCATGAATATTCCGGTCTTCCACGACGACCAGCACGGTACGGCCATCATTTCCGGCGCTGCCCTGTTGAATGCCCTGGAGATTGTCGGCAAAGATATCGACAAAGTGCGCGTGGTCTTTTCTGGAGCCGGTGCTGCCGGTATCGCCTGTGCCAAGTTGTATTGTTCGCTCGGTGTGAGCCATGAGAATTTGCTGATGGTTGACTCCAAGGGCGTGATGTACGAAGGCCGCGGGGATGATTATAACAAATACAAAGCCGAGTTTGTTCGCAAGACCGATCGTCACACGCTGGACGAGGCCATGGTTGACGCCGACGTATTCGTTGGTGTGTCCGTTGCCGACACGGTGACGAAAAGCATGGTCAAATCAATGGCCAAGGATCCGATCATCTTTGCGATGGCCAATCCTGATCCGGAAATTACGTACGAGGACGCCATGTCTGTCCGCAAGGATGTCATCATGGCTACCGGTCGATCGGATTTCCCGAATCAGGTCAACAACGTGCTCGGTTTCCCGTTCATTTTCCGTGGTGCTCTCGATGTCCACGCCACCGCTATCAACGAAGAGATGAAAATCGCAGCCGTGAAGGCGCTGGCCAGCTTGGCCAAACAGGACGTGCCGGAAGAAGTTGCCAAGGCCTACCATGTCGATCATTTCAAGTTCGGTCGTGAGTACATCATTCCAAAGCCTTTTGATCCGCGCATTCTCGTCTGGGAGTCGGCGGCGGTTGCCCAGGCGGCGATGGACACCGGTGTGGCTCAAAGCCCGGTTGATATCGAGGAATACAAGAGGGAACTCGAAACTCGTGTCGGTCATGGCCGGCAGATTATTCGCGGCATGGCTGAGAAGGCCAAGCGCGATCCGAAGAGAATCGTTTTCCCGGAAGGTAACTCGAGCCGTATTCTCAGGGCTGCCCATATTGTCAAGGAGCAGGGGATAGCCAACCCGGTCGTGCTTGGTGTTCCTGAACAGATTCAGGAAGTAGCCGCCGAGCACGAAATCGACCTTGAAGGTATTGAGATTCTGAATCCACTGGAGTCGAAAAAGCGCAACCAATATGCTGACGTTTTCTACAAAAAGCGCCAGCGCAAAGGCATGACCAAGGCTAAGGCTCTGTGGAATATGCGTGACCGGACTCATTTCGGTATTATGATGCTGGAACAGGGTGATTGTGACGCAGTGCTCTCCGGTGTGACAGCAGACTATCCGTCTACGATCCGTCCGGCTCTGGAGATGATAGAGCTTCAGGACGGTTTTACTCGCGTCTCCGGTCTGTTTGTCATGATCAAGAAGGATAGGGTGTTCATGTTTGCCGACACGACGGTGAATATTAACCCCAGTTCCGAAGAGCTGGCCGAGATCGCCATAGGCGCCTCACAAGTTGCGAAGGGTTTCAATATCGCGCCAAAGATCGCAATGCTGTCATTCTCTAACTTCGGTTCCGCTCCGTTGCCCGAATCGAAGAAAGTGGCCCGTGCCACAGAACTTGTTAAGCAGCAGTGTCCAGATCTGGTTGTCGAGGGTGAGATGCAGGCCGATACGGCCTTGATGCCTGAGTATACGGAGAAACACTATCCGTTCTCTAAACTCAAAGAGGCCGCCAACGTGTTCATTTTCCCGGATCTCAACGCGGGGAATATCTGTTACAAGATGGCCCTTCGCATGGGCGGCTGGCAGGCCATCGGACCGATTCTGATGGGCCTCTCCAAGCCGGTACATGTTCTGCACAGAACACTTGATGTCAACCAGATCGTGGATATGGCCACGATCGCGGTTGTCGACGCTCAGGTAGTGCAGGCGAAGAAGAAATAGCCCGGTTCGGGAGTAAAACGACAAGAGAAAAGGCCCGCTAAACAGCGGGCCTTTTCGTGTTTAGCAATGACTTCGCTAGTGGAGCAACATCAGGAACACACCCGCCGCAATCGCTGAGCCGATTACACCGGCTACGTTCGGTCCCATCGCAGGCATGAGCGGATTGACTTCGCCATCGGTCTCATTCGAAACGAACTTCTGCACCACTCGCGCCGCCATCGGTACTGCCGACACACCGGCTGCTCCGATACACGGGTTGATCTTGTGTTTTTTGCTCAGGAACAGGTTGAGCAACTTGGCGAAGAGAATCCCTCCGGCGGTACTGAAACTGAACGCCACTGCACCCAATATAAGAATCTTGATAGTCTCCCACGTCAGGAAATGCGCCGCGTCCATTGTCGCGCCAACGGCCAGTCCGAGAAACAATGTCACAATGTCGATCAACGAGCCGCCGGCCGTCTTTTTGAGCCGCGGGGTCACTCCGCACACCTTGAGCAGATTGCCGAACATGAGCATGCCGAGCAGGGGGGCTGCCGACGGAATCGCGAGCGAGGCCAGGATTCCGGTTACAATAGGGAAGAGGATTATGGCAGTTCTCGATACCGGTTTTGCCTGCGGCATGTCAATCGCTCGTTCTTTGTGCGTGGTCAAGAGACGCATGATCGGCGGTTGTATGATGGGCACGAGCGACATGTAACTGTACGCAGCTACGGCGATAGGCCCCAACAGGTGGGGGGCCAACTGGGAGGCCAGGAAAATCGAGGTCGGTCCGTCAGCACCTCCAATGATACCAATCGAAGCAGCTTCCTTGAATGTGAAGCCCATGAAGTACGCGGCTCCCAGCGCGGCGACGAAAATGCCGAGCTGTGCCGCCGCTCCGAGAAGGAAAGTCAGCGGTCTGCCCAGCAGGGGCCGGAAGTCAGTAAGCACGCCCACGCCCATGAAAATGACAGGCGGGAGCAATTCGGTCTTGATGCCGGCGTCGTATATGAGAGCCATGATGCCGTTGGCGTAGGAACTCATCTCTGCAAGCGGCAGGTTTGCCATTATGGCGCCGAAGCCGATAGGGATCAGCAACAACGGTTCGTATCTCTTGACGATGGCCAGGAAGATGAGCACGCCGGCCACCACGAACATCACCCAATTGCCCCAACTCAGGTTGGCAAAGCCCGATTGTTGATACAGTTCAATGACTGAATCCATAGACTTTGCCCCTTCAGGAAATGGTTAGTATCGGTTTCTTGGCATTAATCTCATCGCCGATTTCGGCAGTTACCGCAGATACCGTCCCGTCGCACGGGGCCTTGATATCATGCTTGGCTTTCATCGCCTCGACCGCGGCGATGACCTGCCCTTTGTTTACCGCATCTCCCTGTTTGACGAGAATGTCGACGATTTCGACAAGCCCGGCAAACGAGGAAAAGACCTGCGTGCCACCGTTGGTCGTCGCCACAGGTGCTGCCACCGCGGCCGCGGCCGGACCGGCTGACCCGTTGGGCGGTTCGACCGTCACGTTAAACGTGCGGGTTACTCCGTGTTCCTCAACGATGCATCTTGACGTTATCGGTCCGGTAAGCGTGGGGGCGCCGGCCGCGGCGGGCGCAGGCTCTTCTTTCTTTTTGAGAGGAACGTCGATTTTCGATTTTCCGGTCAGAAGACGAATGCCCTCGTTGAGTTCCATCTTCTTGCCCGGCACCATGGCTGCCAGCACCAGGAAGGTGTTCTTGTCATTGACTTCCAATCCGCGTTCCTTGAGCGCCTCCTGAGCGGCACCGATGTTCTTCGGGGCGACCTCAAGCGGATCACCGTCAAACACGGGCATGTTCAACTGCTCGGAGGCTTTCTTCACCACGGCCGGGTCCGGTGGAAGCGGAGTTTTGCCAAAATAGCCGAGGACTGCCTTACCGAAACCATCGTTGATCTTCTCCCAGCGACCGTACAACACGTTGTTGAACGCCTGCAGCCAGTATTGCTGCGAGCCTGGCGTCACCGAGGTCCAGGCGCCACCGGCTTCAACTACGACCGGGAACTCCTCAAGCACTTCGGTATACTTGTCCAATATACCGGCTTTGACCATCATGTGCACATTCGGGCCGATAGCGCCGCCCGGCATCGGGAAACCGAGGACGCGCGCGTCGGCAGTGGTTGTGGTTGGGTTGAAGCTGTAGTCCTTCATGAGGTCGTTTAGCAAGTCTTCGATCATCGGCATCTTGCCGGCATCGATTTCCAGTGTATACCCCGTCCCTTTGAGGGCGTGAGCCAGAGATCGCACGTCCGGCTGCACCGTGCCTGAAGCCATCGGACGCACCGACAGGTCAACACCGTCAACGCCGCCTTCGATGCCGGCCATGTAGCACGAGACCGCCGTTGAGGCTGTGTCATGGGTGTGTTGCCAGAGAGGCATCTCCGGCGGCATTATTTTCTTCAGGCCAACCGCGGTGTCATAGATTGTTTTCGGGTCTGTTGTGCCCGATGCATCCTTCAGGCAGATAGAGTCGATATGCACATCGCTGTCGAGGAGCCGCTTACCGATATTGATATAGAATTCCGGTGTGTGGACTTTTTCGGAGTGGAACGGCAATCCCATCAGGGCAATACAGACCTGGTGGTGCATGCCCGCTTCAACGATCGGCCTGCCTGTCTTGATGAGGTTTCCGACATCGTTCATATAGTCGAAATTGCGATCCCAGGTAGTGCCGTTCTCTTGCATCAATTTGGCCTGGAGTGTGAGTCCCTCTAGAGACTGTGTGGTCAACGTTACGCCTGAAACAGAACGCGTGAGAATCTGAAGATCCACATCCGGTCCGACAGCCTCACGGATTTTCCTCATGTCTTCAAAAGGATCTTCGCCAAGATAGAAATACGGTGCCTGATAACGGGCACCGCCGCCAAACTCAAAGTGACGAATGCCGGCTTCGGCCGAGGCTTTCATCGCCGGAAGAAAATCCATCAGGCGAACCTTGCCACCGAAAGAACTCTGGAGGCCGTCCCGGAAAGGGGTGAACATCACCCGAATTGTTTTTGGGGTTGAAGTAAAAATCATGTGACCTCCTCAACTTTGGTGATTCGTGCTCCGGGGTAGATCGTCTGAAGCACGGTTGCCACGGACGCAATCACCATCGGATCATTGACTTCTTCTTGTTCCGGAAATACTATGAGGATCAGGCGCATAATTGCAGCCAGTGCGGCGAGAAGCACGGAGACAGCGGCGAATGCGGTTACACAGATCCAGACCAAATCAGGCGCAGGCATAGACTAACTCCTGGCGTTGCTGTATGTTTTAGATCACTATGTAAGTCTTGTTTGTCTGTCGATGTCACTCGGGCCGGTCGCGTGCGCCCGGTATGTCTCTTATTATGGCGATTCTCCCTGCCGAAAGCAATCTAAAAATGATCACCTTAGTCGCAGTTGCGGTGCAGGCCGTGTGAGCGGCAATCCACAGGGCTATGTACAACCTTCTGTTGACATCCCTCAACCCAGCGAATAGATTGCGCCCATGAGCAAACAAGATTCCAAACCCGAACTTAGTTACGCCTCCGCCGGTGTCGATATCAAGGCTGGCGAAGATGCCGTAGATCGCATTAAAGCACTGGCTCGCAAGACCTTTAACGACAGTGTGCTGTCCGAAATCGGCTCGTTTGGGGGCTTCTTCAAACCAAACCTGGCCGGCATCAATAACCCGGTGCTGATTTCCTCAGCGGACGGCGTCGGTACCAAGCTCAAAATCGCTTTCACGACCGGGAAAAACGATACCGTCGGCGAGGACCTGGTCAATCATTGCGTTGATGATATCCTCGTTCACGGTGCCCGGGCGCTCTTTTTCCTCGACTATATTGCCACCGGCAAGCTCAAACCGGAAGTCATTGCCGAAGTGGTCGAGGGGCTTAGCCGCGGATGCCAGAATGCCGGAATCGCGCTTCTCGGTGGAGAAACTGCTGAAATGCCGGACTTCTATCAGGCGGGCGAGTATGATCTAGCCGGGTTTATTGTCGGGCTGGTTGACGGCGATAACGTCATCAACGGCTCGACGATCCGACAGGGGGATGTCTGTATAGGGCTGCCCTCCAACGGTCTCCATACCAATGGCTACACTCTGGCGAGGAAGATCGCGTTTGAAGTGGCCGGATTGAAGCCGGGTCAGGAAGTGGCAGAATTGGGAACCACGATAGACAAGGCACTTATGCAGGTTCACCGGTGTTACGCAGGTGTGGTTCATCCGCTGCTCGAGAGATTCGATGTCCACGGGATGGCCCATATAACCGGCGGAGGCATTCCCGGAAATCTGAAGAGGATTATTCCTGAAGGGCTATCGGCCGAAATACGTAAGGGGACGTTTGATATACCGCCGATATTCGGTTTCCTGCAAAGGACGGGGGATATCGCTGAGGACGAAATGTATAATGCGTTCAATATGGGCGTGGGCTACATTATCGTAGTGGGTGAATCGGAAGCCGGTAACATGCTGAATGCGCTTGAGGCAGCGGGGGAGAAGGCGTTCCGCGTTGGAGAGATAAAGGGCGGCAAATCCAAAGTAGTATTGGTGTAAACAATTATGGTTCTACTCTGTGTCATGGATGGTTTCGGGTGGCGTGAAGAGAAAAAGGACAACGCCATTGCGGCGGCGAATACGCCGACAATAAACAGACTTCTTGCTGATTGCCCGCACACGCTCATCGAGTGCTCCGGGCCAGCGGTCGGGCTGCCCGAAGGGCAGATGGGTAACAGCGAGGTGGGCCATCTGAACCTGGGTGCCGGACGAGTTGTATATCAGGACGTAACCCGGATTGACCGTGCTATCGAAAGCGGCGAGTTCTATCAGAACGGCGTTTTTGCTTCGGCCATGGAACGTGTGGCGCTCGAAAAGAGGGCGCTTCACTTGTTTGGACTCGTTTCCGACGGCAAAGTACATTCATCACTGGATCATCTCTACGCCCTGGTTGAAATGGCCAGTCGCAAGGGTGTGAAGGAAGTCTACCTGCATGCTTTCATGGATGGTCGCGATACGCTGCCGCAATCAGGTGCAGGGTATATGAAGGAAGTCCTCGCGAAGTTTGATGAAATCGGTCTTGGAAAAGTTGCCACGATAGGCGGGCGGTACTATGGCATGGATCGTGACCGTCGCTGGGAGCGGACCCAGCAGGCGTACAGTTTGATCGTCGGCGGTCAGAACGGCTCTGCGAAGGATCCGCTTGAAGTGATCAAGGCTTCGTATGCCGAGGGTATCACGGACGAGTTCATCAAACCCGTCAAGATAGACAACGGCGACCCGGAGAAGGGGCGTCTTCAGGAGCGGGATGCGGTCATCATGTTTAATTTCCGGGCCGACCGGATGAGGCAGTTGGCGCATCTCCTCTGTGGTCATGAAATCGAAGGGTTTTCCTACCCGGACAATCCGGGAATCGAGCTGGTTACGATGACCAATTTCGAGAAAAAGCTGTATGAGGCAAAAGTCGCGTTTCACCCGGTGCACTTGAATAACATCCTGGGTGAAATCCTGGCCGCGGAGGGGCTAAAGCAGTTGCGCACGGCGGAGACTGAGAAATATGCCCACGTGACGTTCTTCTTCAACGGGGGCGTCGAAAAACCTTTTGAGAACGAAGACCGCGATATGGTCGCGTCGCCGAAAGTCGCCACCTATGATCTCCAGCCGGAAATGTCCTCGGTGGAAGTGACAGACAATGTTGTCCGGCGTATAAATTCACGCGATTACTCTTTTGTTCTGATCAATTACGCCAATTGTGACATGGTCGGGCACACCGGGATTTTCGATGCTGCCAAAGCTGCAGTCGAGGCTGTTGACACCGGTCTTGGGCGAGTTCTTGCGGCCGTTGAGAAGCAGAAAGGCGTCGCGTTGATTACTGCCGATCATGGAAATGCGGAGCTCATGGTGGATCCGGACCGCGGTGGTCCGTGGACGGCCCACACGACCAACCCGGTGCCGTTGATCCTGTTTGATCCCTCCGGCCAGTTGAGTTCCTCGGAGAAAGTATCGCTCCGCGACGGTGGTATTTTGGCCGATGTTGCCCCCACGGTGCTTGAGATAATGGGAATCGAAAGGCCCCGGGAGATGACCGGCAAGTCACTTCTGGTGAAAGGCTAGCTGCTGCAGAGCTTTCTCAAAAAACTCGTTGCTCTTGTTTTTCCTGCCAGTCTTGAGATACGCAAACGACGGCTGGAACTGACGATCTGGTCGTTCCTGTTGTCACTTGCCTTTTGTCCCGACTATTTTGGTTTCCTCGCCTGGATCGCTCTGGTCCGGCCTTTGATGATTCTATCTCGACTGAAGGCTCGTGAGGCATTCGGTGCCGCGTATTTCTTCGGATTCTTCTTCAATGCTTTTTCGCTCTACTGGTTGAATCTGGTGACACCGGGAGGGTTTTTCGCGGCCGTTGCGATCGTGGCGTTCTACTACACAGCCGTTCTGACACTGTTTGGCAAGCTGTACAGGCTGAGAAAAATCTACGGCATCGTTGCTGTGCCGTTTCTCTGGGTGGGGATGGAGTATTTTCGCACGTTGACCCAGTTTGCATTTCCCTGGTCAGACCTCGGGTACACGCAGGCGTATTACTCGTACATTCTCCAGTTCGTATCGATTACTTCGGTGCACGGCCTTTCGTTTTTGATCGTGTCCGTCAACCTGCTTTTCTGGCAGGTGTTGAGAAGCAACGTCGAACCTGCACGAAGGATGACTGCCGCGCTGTCCGGGTTTGCGATAATTATTGCCCTGACGGCTTATGGCTGGATAGTCATGCCGCCGATCCCTCTACCCGGCAAGATTGACATTGCCGTGCTGCAGGGGTCAGTGCCGATCGAAGACAAGTGGATGGACGGCAACGAAGACTTCAGTTTTAACCTGTATGATTCCCTGGCACAGACGGTCGACGATACCAATGTAGTTCTATACGTCTGGCCGGAGACCTCCGCCCCGAGCTATTTGTCGCATGACTATCGTCATCGGCTCATGATTGGTAACACTGCCCGCAAAACCGGCGGGTATCACCTGGTGGGGGCGCTGGGAGCCGATCTGTCCGGCGAGACTCAAAAGCACTTCAACTCCTCTTATCTCTTTACTCCCGAGGGGGTGCTCGGACCGAGGCACGACAAAGTCAAGCTGGTGCCGTTCACCGAGCAGGTGCCGTATCAGGATCATCTGCCGTTTCTGCGTCGAGAATTCCTGACGAAGTACTTAACTTTCATCGAGACTTTCGACGTCCAGTGGTGGTCAGATTTTCGCCCCGGTGAAGTGACTACGATCTTTGACATCCCCGGCGGGCGATTTGGCATATTGATTTGTTTTGAATCGACCTTTCCGGAGTTTTCGAGAAAGATGATTCTTGATGGCGCCGGCTTCCTGGTTGGTATAACAAATGATACCTGGTTTGAGCACACGCTTGGCGTCCACATGCATGACCGGATATTTGTCACCCGGGCGGTAGAGAACCGGAGTTGGGGAGTCCGCGCGGCAAACAGCGGATTGAGCTATTTCGTCGATGATTACGGGCGAATTCGGGAATCGCTGCCGGTGGATACGGCCGCTGCCCTGACCGGCAGGGTGCGTGCAGTTGAGGAGTTTTCGTTTTTCACTCGCCACGGTGACGTGATCGGGCTGGCCTCTTTCTTGATTACCGTGAGCCTGATCTGTATATTGATGCTAATATGGCTTATTCAGAAGATACAGCCGTCGAGGCGATCCGTCTGATTCGATCCGGAGTGATCCGGGCGTTCATCGCGATTTTGCTTGTCGGCTCAACCGTTCATGCGCAAGACTGGACTAGCTGGACCTCTTTTGGTGAAGTGCGGAATATGCGCGTTATCAATGACACCGTATATGCCGCAACTTCGGGCGGTCTGCTGGCCATAGGCGATGCTGACGCGCCCGGCGTTCCGTATACGAATTTAAGCGGGCTTGGCACCAACGATATCACTGACATTATTGAGGCCGCCGACGGTCAGAAATGGGTGACCGGACTCGGTCGACTGGTCAGGTTCAACGGTGCAGTCTCAACCCGCTATCTCTTCGCGGACAATGATGAGTTGCTTTCGCTGTTCACGCTTGAGGATGACGGTGAGTTCCTCTGGGTAGGAACGTCAATCGGACTGATTCTCTTTTCCAAAGCTGTGGATAACGGACTGATCAAGGACGATTATCAGTTGTTTGGAAACCTGAATCCATCGCCCGACGTGTATGATATCGAGCTGGTTGGCGACACGATTCTGTTGGCAACCTCCGACGGTCTCGCGATCTCAGATAAGTCGGTTCCCAACAGCCTGAATGCACCGGCGAGCTGGCAAACCTATTCCAAGGCAGAGTACGATGAACTCGGCAGCAACGTCATGTCGTCGGTAGTCCGATTCGAATCCCAGATATACGTCGGCACGGCTGAAGGCGTGTACCGACTGGACATGGCGCAGGATACGCTGGTGAAGCTTTCGTACGCGCCGGATCGCTACATTCGTGATTTGAAGGTCGACCACGATACATTGTTCATATATACCGATGCTGGAATCGGGTTCATAAAGGACGGTACCGCGTCTTCGCTGGGGCTGTCAGGGCTGCCGTTCTCGGTGATGACCGGGACAATTCGCGCCGGTGAGCGCTGGGTTGCTACTGCCGATAATCGGTTGTTTTCCGGCGATGGTGCTGAATGGGCGGACTACGAGTACACCGGTCTGCCGGCCAACAATGTCAGCGATGTCTCAATCGATCCGAACGGCCTGGTAACCGTGTTATTCAGGACTCAAGGGCCGTATGAGCTGCGCAGCGGACAATGGGAACCTCGCCCGGTTCCCATTTCGTCCCGGGGTACCCGCCTTGCGATAGATGATCAGGGTTGGAACTGGGTCGGCACCTGGGGGGCGGGCATCTCTCGCGTGGGGGATACGATTGCCACGTACAACGATCAGAATTCCAGTTTGCGTGGTGTGTCGGGGTCCGTCTCGTACATAGCCTGCCCGGGTATTGCCACGGGAGACAACCTGATATTCGCGTCGGTCTTCGAGAGCGGGTACGATTGCCGGGTCGCTATCGGGGATATAAACCGGCTGGACGAGCCTTCCGGTTGGACATATCTCGGTGCCGGTATCATCTCCGATCCCATGGTTGTCGGACTGGACTACAACGATGGCCGTCTTGCAGTGGCGACCGACGGAGGCCTGTATCTCTGCTATCTTGACGTCGATCCGGTGAGGAACGGAGTTGACTCTGTCATCCACTATCAGGACAATTCCTCCAACTATTTTCGTCGCATAATGTCCAATTCGGTGCGGGCCGTGAAATTCAACAACGAGGGAGTGCTCTGGATTGCGACAAACTCCGGAGTTGCCCGCTATGATACGGGAATCGACCGTTTTGTCGGATTCGACCTGAGAGAAGGATTCGGGCCCGATATCAAGGCTCTGGAATTCGACAGTCGGGACAATGTCTGGATTGGTGCCGTCAACGGACTTGCAAGATACGAGGAAGTCAGCGGGACGCTGACCATCTTCACCACCCGGAATAGCGGTCTGGTCAACGAAGAGATCACCAACATCACGTTTGACGGACTTTCAGGCGACATGTACATTTCTACTCCGGGCGGTTTGTCAGTGATTGGATCGACCATTGGACGTCCCACCGACGACATTGATTCCGTGTATGCCTTCCCTAATCCGTATGTGGTGACCTCTGACGACGACTTGTTGAATTTCAATTTCGCTCGAAAAGCTGATCTTCGCATTTTCACGGTTGCCGGTGAACTCATCATTGAAAAGTCGGAGCCGGTTTGGGACGGCCGCAATCAACAGGGGGAAAGAGTCGCCTCCGGAGTTTACCTCTTCGTGCTGAATGACGAAGACGGTAATGTCGGACGAGGCAAAATACTGCTGGTTCGCGACTGATGAACGGCTCCAGATTATCAGGTTTTGAGCTTCCCGACGACATAGCAATACGCCTTCGTGAGGCGTCCTTGTTTTCCTCGCCCGAATTCGCCCGTCTGTGGACCGCCCAGGGTGGTTCGGATGTCTACTGGATTGCCGGTGAGAAATCATCGCCGACTGCAGTTCTGACCGGTGTTGAATTTGGACGAAAGCCCTCGCGGCGGTTCCAGTCTATGCCGGACGGGTTGTACAGCCGATTGGTTGTATTCGATGACGCGGCGGACGTCGGCGAAGTTTCGCACTCCCTTTTGGAGGGCCTGGAAGGGGCAGGATATCTGAAGCTGTATCTGACGGATTACTACGGATCCTTTGTTGATGCCGCCGGATTTGAGTCGGTCGAGTGCGAGACCGGTCTGGTGGATATTTCGCAGTCTGACTGGCTGCCGCCGGACAAAAAGCTGCAGTCGGAGATTCGTAAGGCGGAGCGCGAGGGTGTAGTACCCTTGCCGTTTGACCCGGCGCGTCACTTTGAGTCGTTTACGAGCCTCATGGAGGCAACCGAGAAACGCCACGGACGAGAACCGAAATACTCGGAGGAATTCTTCCGTCGCCTTGCTGAACTCGCAGAACGCGACTCGCGCGCTCGGTGGGTGGTGGTGGAACATGAGGGAGTGTTGGCGACTTCGCACATATTCCTTATCGACGCCGAGCAGATAATAAACTGGCAAGTCTATTTTGATAAGAAGTTCTCGTTTCTCAAAGCCAACCAGTTCGTGCTCTATTCGATGGCTCGGGAATATGCCGCTCAGGGTATTCGGTATCTCAATCTCGGGGCATCGCCGCCCGAGGCCGGAACACTAAGTGACTACAAGCAGAAGTGGGGCGGAGAGTCGCACAAGTACACCTGTTTGCAGAGGAAATCATGGCTGGGCAAACTGGTCTGAGTACCGACAGATTCAGGGTGCTGGTTCTCGCCGACAGTCGGGCGTTCCATACCGAGAGGTATGTGACCGAACTCCTGCGGCAGGGCTGCCACGTGTTGTTGGCATCGCTTGAACGGGGAAAGATGCTTCATTTCCGGCTCCGGAAACGGGGGCCATTCGGGTTTCTGCATTACGCTATGTCGGCGACAGAAATCAAAGCGCTGATTCGCGAGTATAAACCACACATCGTCAATCCGCACTTCGCTTCGGGATACGGGTTTGCTGCGGCGCTGGCGGTATCGGGACGACAGGTGCCGGTGCTTTTGCATTTGTGGGGATCGGACATTCTGCTGGTGCCGAAGAAATCACTTCTGCATAGGCGCAAGACCGCGTTCGCCCTCCACAGTGCCGATCATGTGATTGGCGATTCGGAATACCTGATTCAAGAGGCTTCCAAACTCGGACAATTGAGAGCGAAAAGTGTCATCCCCTGGGGGATCGAAAAACAGTTTGTGCTCGCTAACGTAGAGGATAAAAAACTGTCGGTCCCGCTCAAGATTATCGTCCCGCGACCGCATCTCGATGTTTACAACAACGAGCTGATCCTTCGCGAATTGACGCCCTTGATCAGAGAGGGGAAGATTGCCGTATCATTCCCCGAGTGGGGCGCCCACGCCTCTAGCTTCGTTGAGAAAGCGGGTGAGTTGATCGACTACGGTATCACGCTCTACCGGAAGATGCCAAGAGAGGATTTTCCAGGGTTTGTGG
The DNA here is from genome assembly GCA_963664195.1 of uncultured candidate division Zixibacteria bacterium. Lineage (GTDB taxonomy): Bacteria > Zixibacteria > MSB-5A5 > GN15 > FEB-12. Next base: position 375,011 of record OY760907.1, on the reverse strand, counting down.
CCTCGCATGATGTTTTTCTGTCGGCTGCGAAATCTGACTCTTCGCCGGCCTCGATGCTTGAGGCTATGGGACTGGGGTTGATACCGGTTGCGGCTGACATTCCCGGTGTGCGCGAGTGGCTGACCGAAGACAACGGTTACTTGTTTGACTCGGGCAGATCGGGCGCTCTTGAGACGGTGATTCAAGGGTTGTTGGAAGACAGCAATAATCACCTGTCTATGCGAAAAGCCAATGTCGCCAGAATCAGGGCGGAAGCTCTGTTCGAGGACAATGTTGCGCGCACGATTGAGATTATGAAGTCTCTTGCCGCAGCGGAGAGACAATGAGCGGATCGAGACACAAAGCTCTACTGATTTGCTATTATTTTCCGCCGCTCGGGCTGGGGGGAGTTGGGCGTCCGCTGAACCTGTTTAGGAATCTCCCGCGTTACGGCTGGGACTGCGACATTCTGACAGTCAAGCCGGTGCTTTATCGGGCGTACGAGCCGGAGTTGCTCGAAGGTCTGGATCAGTCACGCATCTACCGTTCCGGCTCACGCGACCCGCAGAGGCTTCTGTATTTGCTGGGGATGCGAAACGTGAAATCCGGCACTATCAGTAAGACCCGTCCCGTGTCTGAGAAGTTCTTCCCGGATTCGAAGATCGGCTGGGCAAAACCTGCCGTCAGGCTCGGTCGGACTCTGATTGAGAACAATTGTTACGATGCCATCATCTCGTCGTCGCCGCCGATGACGTCGCATGTCATAGGCAGGCAGTTGGCGAGTGAATTCAAGCTGCCGTGGGTGGCGGACTTCCGGGATTTCTGGACAATCTACAAAGCCGAGGACACCTACGATGATCCCAAACTCGTTGAGAAAGGGCAGAAGCTGCTGAAACAAATCGCGTCGGAGGCGTCGGCGATTACGGCCGTCAACCAGTCGATTGCAGACTATCTGGGGCGTGGTGAAACTCTGACCAACGGGTATATTGCTGAATTAGCAGAGGGCTGGAAAAACGAGCCGAGCAAGAGCGCATTCACTGTCGGCATGCTGGGACATCTGCACGATACTCGCGAAATCGAACCGTTGTTGAATGTCTTGTCCCTGTTTCGCCGGAAGCACCCTGACCTATTCGCGAAGCTTCGTCTTCTCCAGGTCGGACAGGTCGACGAAGACTGGCTTCGGAGTCTGTTGACAGAACACGATCTGTCTTTGGAGTTGGACATGTGCGGACAGGTGTCGAGACATGCTGTTGCCGAAACGCTTTCCAGGGCACATCTGTTTTATCTCGGGATATCTTCGCGTGAGGGTGCAGGTTTTCTTCCGGGACGGACGTTTGATCTGATTGCCTCGGGAAGACCCGTCATGGTATTTGCGTCCGAAAACAGCGAGCCGGCAGAATTGCTGGCACCGATTGAGGGCAACGTCTGTTTCCAAGCGGACACTATCGACCGTGCGGTCGAAATGCTGCGTCATCAGGTGACGTTGTTCCAGAAGAGCGAGTACAGGTTCGAGCCATTGTCCGAGTACGCGCAGCGATTTTCTTCGCTGGCGCTGGCACGAAAGTTCGCCGATGTGCTGGAGGGTAGTTTGTGAGCCTGCAACGACCGACTCTTTCGGCTATTGTGATCGTGTGGAACGGATTGAAGTTTCTTCCCGATTGCCTCGGCACCCTCGCGAAAGACCTCGAGGGAATCGGATCCGAATTGATACTGGTTGACAACGGATCGACTGACGGCTCCCTGGAATATCTGAAAAAGAACTATCCCGATGCGACGCTTGTCGAAAACGGCAGCAATCTCGGATTCGCCAAAGCGGTCAACATTGGGATTGAGGCCGCTTCCGGTGAGCATTTGTATATCTTGAATCAGGACCTGCGTTTCCGCAAAGGCGTGACTGCCGGGCTTCTTGAACGCCTGAAGGCCGACGAGTCGGTCGGGATGATAGGACCGGGGTATGTCGGTTTTGATGGTGTCCCGCAGATGTCAGTCCGAGCTTTCCCAACCTATCGCCATGTTCTGTATCGAGCGTTGTTGCTGGATCGCATGTTCCCACAGCATCGCGAATTGGCACACTGGCGTATGGGCTGGTTTGATCATAAAAGCGAAATGCCAGTTGATCAACCCATGGGGGCGGTGATGCTGATTCCCCGCAAAGTGATCGACAGGGTCGGATTGATGGACGAGGACTTCCCCATTCTTTTTAACGATGTTGATTGGTGCAAGCGAATCGCTCTGGCGGGCTACAAACGGCTGTACTACCCGAAAGTTACGGTTGAGCATTATGTGGGAGCGTCGACCGGCAAAATGCCTTACAAGATCAAGCTGATTTCGCACTCTGCTATGTATCGCTATCTAAAAAAGTACGCCCGATGGTACAGCTATCCCGGCCTCTGGGGCTGCGGGCTGCTGTTGCTCATCGGGCTGGTACCGTCGATTGGGGGGCGTTTTTTGCGCCGACTTTTTACTTCAGCAGGATCATCTTCCTGACTTCAGATTGTCCTCCTGCTTCCAATCGATAGAAATAGACGCCGCTTGCGGCCGGGTCGCCCGCGCGGTCATGTCCGTCCCATTCCACCTCGTGAGTTCCGACAGCGTAGTCGCCTTCAGCCAGCGTTGCCACACTCTGTCCGAGCAGGTTGAATACGGTCAGTTGCACGCTGGTGCGAACGGGTATCTCGAATGAAATCGTAGTCGTCGGATTAAACGGGTTCGGGTAATTCTGGTTGAGAGCGAAACTCGAAGGCAGCCCTGACGGATCATCCTCGACCGAGGCCACAATGCCCGTCACCAGTTTCTCCTGCTGCACGGTGGTGCCGGTGAGAGAGGCCGACAGCGTGTACTCGGACTGTGACTCGAAAGCGTAATCAATCAAAACGCGGCCATCGGAGCCGGTCACGTATTGCGCCAGAAGATTACCGTCCTGAGCGAGCGTGGCGGTGCAATTCGGCACCGGTGAACCCTCGATACTGACTAGCAACGAAACACCCTCCGACGTCTGTGAGGTGCTGATCTCCAGGTCATCCGGGATGTTGCGGTAGACTTTCATCGTGGGGTCACCGTAGTAATTCTGACCGTAGACGAGATCCAGCAAGTAGTACTTTTCAAGTTTGGAGGCGTACATTGCCTCGACCGCAGGAAGTTCCGGATGGGCGAACAGGGAATCAAAAAACAGTGCCTGCAGTTCGTGACTTGAGCTGATCCAACCCCACCGTGAGTAGGCAACGAACCCCACCGCACCGCCTTCCTGTGACAGAAGGCTCTGTACCATGTTCGGATTCTCCTGATTGAACGGTTCCTGATCCATATCAAAAGCACCGTTGTCACAGGCCAGCGAGTAGTAAAACGAAGGCTGTCCTGCCACTGCCAACGAATCAAAACAGCCGTGTTCACTGCCGGCGTCGGTGGACAACAAGTAGCTCTTCGGCCACTCGTTGAAGTTTGCTGATTTAACCACAAAACCGTCGGACCGACCGTGGGCGATCACGTTCACGATTCCGTAACCCTGCTCGAATTCAGGCGGAAGGTTTCGCGCCGGTGTGTTGGTCGGAAACGGATCATCGCCCCGCGAGGCTTCGACACCTGTTACCGTGTCCAGGGCAAACCAGTCGGGGTACGCCCGGGCGATCATGGTATGCTGACCGATTCCGTTGTAGTCTCTCATCTGGTCGGAGGAGAAGAAAAACGATCTGGTCAGGTACGAGTGATTGCTGCCGCCCGGAGCGGTTTCGTACTGAATTAGCTTGCTTGTGTAACTGCTGATTTCCGCGGCGGTGTTGAACGGGATCCGCCCGACATTGATCTCCGGGACAATGTCTGCCTGATCGTGGTATCGTTCGCCCCAGACACCGTCGTTGTCGACATCCCAGTCGCCGGTCAAGTCAGCGAAGTATAAATCGCAGATCTGCAGGCTGGCCGGGGGAGGGGTGCCGTTGGTGTACATGTAATAGGCGTACCGGATCGGAAGCACGGTTTCATCGCCGGCCAGAAGTACGTACTTGCCGCCATCGGCGTGGAAGTCTTTCAGGTATTCACGAAGTCTCTCGGCGTCGTCTCGACCGCTGTAGGTCGCGAGAATGTCTTCGATGGTCTTGATCTCCGTGACAAATCCGGTTTCGTTTTTGTAGTTTGCCAGAGGTGTGACTGCCGCTACAAGGTTTGCCGCCGTGATTATCACGTAGTCGGTGCCTCCGGACAAGACTGCGGTCCGGGAAGTCGACTTGCCATCGGCCTCACGTGCAAAAACTGACTCACGGGGGAGAAGCTCGTTTGGGGCGATTTCTCGCTCACCCACCGAGATGGACACTGATTCGTTGAGTGTGAGGGCGCCGTGTTCATCGGCAGTGACCGGGAACAGCAGCAATTCGGCGTACCGGGTGTCACCAATGACGATTTCACCGGCCACGTGAGCGACGCGGCTGCCGAGCGCCGGAAACTGAGCTGCCTGTTCCTTGAGGAAACCGTAGCTGCCGTTTTCGGAGGTTACGTCGTCCAGGAGCGAAAAAGACCCCGGGGCGCACCCCACGTTGCTTTGGTCGAGCGGGGTGGCGACCACGGCGGATGCCTGTTCGTCATCGCCCAGCTCAATCAGATAGCTCTCTGACCGCAGCTTGCCGGATTGATCCAGGGGACCAAGAGAGTATTGACTGGGTCCCGGCGGTCCGATTGAGACCTTATCGGCCTCGCAAAACGTGATGGTGGCGGTTTCACTGGCGACCAGCTCACCGGCTACCAGATCGCTGGCGACTACTCCCATCGCCAGGAAGGCCACAAAGACTACTCTAACTAACCCCTGCATTCCAAATCACCCCGTGTTTCAGGTTGAACCCGAACCCTTAAGTGCAATCCGGATACCCTGCGAGCCAACCGGGGGTGAAATAAGAGAGTGAATTGCCGTAACATGTTCTTGTTTAGTCGATTACGTGAGAGCGTTCTTTTTCTGTGGGAAAGTTTTTCCGGCTCGAATGGCGGCGATTTAGTGGGAATAAGTCTATACAGTATGGGCCGATAGTCGGAGAATCGTCAGAAAATGGCACTCTAAGTATGGTCCTGTTCCTCGGTGTCCTGCAACAGGTTGCAAATCGAGCAATGTGTCTTCTCATTACTCATTGTCTTATTTGCAGTTAAGTCCCTGGGATTTGAGATTTTCCGTGAGAAAAAGCTTGACTTGATGTGGGGCGTCGGTGTTTATTGATAGCGTCTTTTGGGTAAATGTGGTAGAAAGTGGAGAATCCCATGACCGGGTTCTATGGTCGGTACACAACAACGATGGATGCAAAAGGACGTTGTATCCTGCCGGCCAAGCTCCGCGCTGTTTTGGACGACGACGGGAAACCGTTGCTGGAAGGGGATGTATTCCTCACCAAGGGACTTGAGGGCTGCCTCAGTGTTTATCCTGAATCGGAATGGACTTCGATTCAGGAGAAGCTCTCAACTCTCGATTTTACTGATAAGTCCTACCGGTCTTTCAGTCGTCGCTTTTACTCGCTGGCTGCTCCGGTTACTCCTGACAAGAACGGCAGAATTCTGATTCCGTCCCACCTGATACAGGACGCCAACCTCCAGAAGGAACTGACCGTGATCGGCGTCAATCGCTCTATCGAAATCTGGAACCCACAATTGCTCAAGTATTACCTGGAACAGTATGCCGGCAGTTACGAGGAAGTGGCTGCGAGGTTGTTTTCCGGCGATGGTCGCACAAAAGAGTGAAGACCATCACCACTTGCCGGTCATGGCTGGCGAGGTGGTAGAGTTTCTGTTGACCGATACACGGGGCGCTTACCTTGACCTGACCGCAGGAGGCGGGGGCCACATGAAAGCGCTGGCGGCACGTCTCGACAGCAAGGCCCGGATATATGGGGTTGACTGTGATGCGGCTGCCATCGAGCGCACCACCAAAGCGCTTGAGTCGGTAGAGCAGTTCAAAGGTCTGGTCAGGTCGCCGTTCGGCTCTATTGCCACGGCGGTGGATCAGCTGAAGGAGAGAGCGTTTGACGGTATCCTTCTTGACCTGGGAATTTCATCCGATCAGTTGGACGATCCCGAACGGGGCATCTCGTTTCGGTTTGAAGGACCGCTTGATATGCGGCTCGACCCGGGCGGTCGGGTCACGGCGAAGGACCTGGTTAATACCCTTGGCGAGCGGGAGCTGAAGGGGATCATAAAGCATCTTGGCGAGGAACGACAGGCTGCAAGGATAGCACGGGCGATTGTCATGGAAAGACAAAAAGGCATGATCCTCACAACGGGACAATTGAAAGAGATCGTTCTTTCGGTCGTTCGTCCGCCCCATCAGAACAAATCTCTGGCGCGTGTCTTTCAGGCCCTGCGCATAGCGGTCAATCGCGAGTTGGAACAACTCGAAAACGTTCTTCCTGCCGCCCTGAGTCTTCTCAACCCCGGTGGTCGCCTGGTGGTGATTGCTTATCATTCACTTGAAGATCGGATCGTGAAGCGGTTTTTCCAGGCCGAGGCCAAGGGCCGCTGCACTTGTCCGGCAGATCTTCCGGCCTGCGTCTGCGGGGCAACGCCGATGCTGAAGATTCTCACTCGCAAGCCGGTTCTGCCGACAGAGATTGAGGTGGATGACAACCCGCGTGCCCGTTCGGCTCGTTTGCGTGTCGCGGAGAGATTAGTATGAAGGCGCGCTCCGTTCGCAAATTCAAGGAGACCCTGGAGTTCCGTTCTCTGCCGATCAACCGGATCAAGGGGCATAAGTATTTCCCGATTTCGGTGGTGGCAGCAATCCTGCTCCTCGTGGCTTCAGTCCATATTTACCAGCGGGTGGTGGTACTCGGGCTGGTCACGGAAGTCGCGCTCCTTGAGAAGGAGAATCGCGGCCTAATCGATGGCTGCGAAAAGGTTGAAACCGATATCGCGGCTCTCTCCATGTCTGCCCGTATTGAACAGTATGCGGTCGACAGCCTTGGCATGAGACGCGTTACTCCGGACCATCTCTATACACTGGTGCCGGAAGCTGCGCGTGAATCCGGTGGTGATGATCTTTCTACTATGCTCTCCTCGATCAAACGTGTTGCCAGATATCTGCCGGTGCTGACCGAGACTCAGGCCAACGCCACCGAGCTTCAGCCTATCCGGTTGGAGGCCAACGAATCCGAGGGGGACGACCAGTGAAACGGACTCGCCAGGAAAGACTCAGACTCGGCGCCTTGATGATCGGCATTGCCTTGTTTTTTGCCGTCGTGGTGGTTCGTCTTGCGCAGTTCCAGATCGTCTGGGCGGCACCATACAGCGAGGTGGTAGAACGTCAGTCCTCCGGCAAGATCCCGATTCCCGCCGAACGCGGCATGGTATACGACCGTCACGGAAACCTCGTGGCCAAGAATGTGACCCGCGCGTCGTTGTATGCTCATCCGGATTCCAAGACCGAGATGAACAAGGATGCCGATTACCTTGGCAAAGTGTTCGGGCTGTCGCGATCGCAGGCGATCAAACAGTTCCGGCTCCAGCCGAAACGGTTCCGCTGGATAAAACGCCGTCTTGACGACAAGCTGGCCAACCGTATCGCCGATGAGGCGCCGCGCGGATTGTATCTTCGCAATGAAACGTCCCGCGAGTATCCATTCGGCCAGGTGGGCAAGCAGATTCTCGGATTTACCAATATTGACAACGAGGGGCTTTCCGGTTTTGAACTGGCCTGCGATTCGGCTCTTTCCGGCAAATCCGGATGGGCTGACATTCGGCGCGACGGCCTGCGTCACACTTTCCGGGTAAAAGAAGCGGCTTTGGTGAAGCCAGTTCCCGGACAGTCGGTGGTACTGACAGTGGACTGGCAGCTTCAGGAGGTAGTGCAGGACGAGCTTCGGACGGCGGTCGAGAAGTACAACGCCCAGTCCGGCATGGCCGTATTTGTTGATTGCAACAGCGGCGACATCCTGGCGATGGCCCATTACGACCCCGACGAGAAGCATCCGAACCGTCCGGTGAAACTGTGTGCCGTGACCGACCAGTTTGAGCCGGGGTCATCGTTTAAGCCGTTTACTGCTGCCGCGCTTCTCGACGCCGGGATGATCGATTTTCAGGACTCGATCTATTGCGAGATGGGCAAGTGGAAGGTCGGCCGTCGCACGCTGCACGATGACAAGGAAAAGGGCTGGCTGAGTTTTCGCAAAGTGATCGAACTGTCGAGCAATATCGGTTTGGGCAAGTGCGTGATTCAGATGGACGCCAACGCGGTGATGGATACCTATCGAAAGTTTGGATTCGGACAGAAACTCGGCTGTGGCCTTCCGGGCGAGACCTCCGGTCATCTGGCCAAGCCGGCTGTTTGGTCCGACTACAACGTGGCCGCGCTGGCGATGGGCCACTCGGTGGCCGTGAACGCGCTGCAAATGGCAACGGCCATGGCGGCGATAGCCAACGGCGGCGAACTGCTCCAGCCGCAACTGGTGCTGGGGAATGTAGAGGACAACGGCTGTGTGAAACGTACGGCCAGGCGCGAGGTGCTCGGAAGGGCACTGAAGGCCAGCTCTGCCGATTCACTGAGGGCGTTTCTTCGCGGTGTTGTCGAAGAGGGCACGGCCACCCCGGTGAATTCCGAGTTTGTAAAGATTTCGGGCAAGACCGGAACAGGCCAGATTCCGAATCTTGAGACCGGCGGTTATTACCGTCACCGGTTCACGGCCAGCTTCTGTGGCTTTTTCCCGAGCGACAAACCGTTGATTGCGGGTATTGTCGTATTGAAGAATCCGAAGCCGATTACGTACGGTGGGTACACCTCGGGAGTGGCGTTCAGGAAAATCGCCGAGCGGTACACCGTGTCGAACCCGGACTTGTTTGAAGTGGCGGATCGGACGTTTGCTGAAAACACGAAGCGGTTGGATATTACCGCCAAAACTCCCGACATGATCGGGCGCGATCTGATACAGGCAAAGATGCTTGCAGAAAAACGCGGCGTGAAGATTCGTTGTTCGGCCAAGGAGGGAACCGTTGTCTGGCAGTTTCCGGCACCGGATCGGCTGATCATGTGCGATGATGAGGTTGTTGTCGCGGTCGCGCCCCCCGGTGAAGAACAGACCGGCATGATAGACTTGAAAGGACTGACAGTCCGAAAGGCAGCCGCTTTTTTGGAGCATGTCGGCCTGGAATATGAAATCGAGGGCACCGGACGGATCAAAAAGCAGTCGATTCGTCCCGGAGAAACGATCACTGAGGGACAGACCTGTCGGCTGACCTGTCGGCCGTCATGAATCGAGGTTAGGGAAGATCAAGCTTACAGAGATTCTCAAGGCAGTACCGGACGCGATCGTCAGCGGCAACGCGGACATAGAGATCGCCCAGATAGAATACGACTCACGGGAAATCAAAGCCGGAGGGTTGTTTTTTGCCGTGAAGGGATATGCGGTCGACGGCTACGATTACGTCGAGCAGGCAACAGCCAACGGCGCGATTGCGGTTATGGGTGAGCGATCGGCATGCCCCGGAATCGACACTCATATCCAGGTACCGAATATCCGCAAGGCGATGTCCGACGTCTCCGCGCTGTTTTACGGCAACCCCGGAGATCGCATCAAAGCGTGCGGGGTCACCGGAACCAACGGCAAAACCACGACCTGTTTTTTGATAAAGCACATTCTGGAGGCCCGCAATAAGACTACCGGATTGATTACGTCGCAGGTGTACGATACGAGCAAAGAGAAATTCAGAGCTGACCGGACGACGCCGGAATCGCTTGATGTGCAACGTCTTCTGTTCCTGATGAAGAAGAATTACTGTGTGAATGCGGTGATTGAGGTTTCCTCCCACGCGCTGGCGCTACACCGGGTGGACAACATAGACTTTCGGGTGGCGGTCTACACGAATCTGACACGAGATCACCTCGATTTCCACAGCGACATGGAAGAGTACCTCGAAGCGAAAAAGCTCCTGCTGAAGAAGCTGCACGGGCCGCTCAGCTATGCGGTGATCAATCTTGACGTCGAGGAATTCCGTCCGTTGTTCGGCGAGCTTGACTGCTCGGATATGAGCTATTCGCTCAGCGACAGCAAAGCCGATGTTTACTGCAGCAACTACGAGTTGAAACAGGAAGGAACGACCTTTGACCTCGTGACGCCGATGGGGAATCGCACCATTAGTCTTAAGCTCCCCGGACGCTTCAATTTGCAGAATGCTCTGGCGGCGGCAGCCGGAGGATTGGCCTGTGGAGTTGACGTCGACAACGTGGTACGCGGTCTCGAAGCTGCCGAGCCGGTGGCCGGGCGGTTGCACCCGATCAAGTGCGGACAGCCGTTTGCCGTGTATGTTGATTTCGCCCACACCTCGGATGCAATCATGCGTCTGTGTGAAACGGCTCGCGAACTGACCGAGGGCAAACTGTTGCTGATGTTTGGCTGCGGAGGTGACCGTGACCGAGGAAAACGTCCGCTGATGGGACGTGCGGCGACCGAAAACGCTGACTATGTGGTGGTAACTTCGGACAACCCGCGTTCCGAGAACCCGCAGGATATTATCGAGGACATTTTGCCGGGACTATCCGGCGAAGACTTCGAAATCATAGCCGACCGCAACGAAGCCATCCGGGCCTTACTTGGAAGGGCCTCAGAGGGCGACACGGTGTTGTTGGCGGGCAAGGGTTCGGAGACCTATCAGGAAGTGAACGGTGTCAAGGAGCCGTACGATGAGTTTGCGGTGGCGAGAAAAGCGCTTGCCGATCTTGGATACGCGGGCGAGGAGAATACCGAGGAGCAGTGATTACGTTGAGCTTTGAACAACTGGCAGGCATGACCGGCGGAAAACTGGTCGATCAGGGTGTGGCCGCGAGGACGTTTACGGGTGTCTCGGTCGACAGCCGCACGATTGAGCGGGGCGCGTTGTTTTTTGCCATTCGCGGTGAGCGATTTGACGGCCACGAGTTCATCGACGAAGCGGTCGAGCGCGGCGCTGCCGGTGTTGTCTCCGACACGCGCTGGGCAGGTGAGATCCCCGGAGACGCAGTGAGTGTCAGGGTCGATGATAGCCATGATGCTATGCTCAGACTCGCAAAGGCATACCTCGATACGCTCAAAGCCAGGCGTGTCAGTATTACCGGCTCGAACGGAAAGACGACCACGAAGGAATTCACCTATCGTCTGCTCAGCGCGGTAGAGTCGAAGGTCTATCGCTCGCCGGGCAATTTCAACAATCTGTTCGGGATGCCGCTGTCCCTGTTTGCCATGCCGACTGAGACCCGTGTGGCGATAATGGAGGCAGGAATTTCCGTGCCGGGCGAAATGGAGAAGCTGGCCAGGATCATCAGGCCGCATCTGGTAGCAATGACGAACATCAGCGCGACGCATCTGGAATTCCTGGGCACGGTCGAGGCGGTCGCGAGAGAAAAACTGCACTTGATCAGAGCTGCCGAGTCGGGCGCACCATTGATTGTCAATGCCGATGACCCGCTGCTGATGCGCGAGGCTCGCGAAGCCAAAGAATATCTCGTCACTTTCGGCATTAACTCTATGGCCGACTTCATGCCCGACGCAATCAAGTGCGATGACTCCGGCGCTACGCTTGTGATGATCGACGGCTATACGTTCCGTCTGCCGGTTTTCGGGCAGTACCAGGTCAGCAATCTGCTGGCGGCTTACGCTATTGTGGTCACGCTCGGGTACAGCTTCAAAGGTGTGGACACTCAGAATATCTCGCTCTCGACGGCTCCCATGCGGGGCGAGGTTATTAGCGCGGGCGGGATCGACTTCGTGGCTGACTGTTATAACGCCAACCCGGATTCTGTACGCTCCGGGTTGAAGTCCTTCGCGGAGTATCCGGCAAAAGGACGCCGAATTGTCATTCTCGGCGATATGCTGGAACTTGGCGAGGAGTCCGAGAAGTTTCACCGGGAGATCGGGCGTGAACTGAGCATGCTGAGATTCGATCTCGCAATGCTGGTCGGTCCCGAGTCAAAGCGGGCGCACGAGACCGCGCGAAGGATCAGCCGATATCCGGACAGGCTGAGACACTGTGAGTCTGTTGATGGCTGTATCGCCGAAATGAAGTCTGAACTGAAAGCAGGCGACACGGTGTATCTCAAGGGATCACGCGGAATAGGCCTTGAGGCTGTGTTGAAAGCCTGGCAGGGCGAAGAGGAGAAGGCCTGATGCTCTACGAGTATCTCTACCCGCTGACAGAGCATGTTTCCGGCTTGAACCTTTTCCGGTACATCACTTTCCGCATGGCCGGAGCGACCGCAACGGCGATTATCATCTGTTTGCTACTCGGACCGTTCTTCATCAACCTGTTGAAGAGATTCCAAGTGGCAGAAACGATTCGCAAGGAAGGTCCCGAGTCGCACCAGAAAAAAGCGGGCACGCCGACTATGGGCGGACTGATTGTTCTCGCAGGCATCGTCATACCAACGGTGCTCTGGGCTGACCTCTCGAACTATTTCATCCAGATGACGCTGCTGGTGACGGTCTGGCTCGGCGCAATCGGATTTATGGATGACTATTTGAAAGTCATCAAAAAACAGCCGAAGGGGCTTGTGGCGCGCAAGAAAATGATCGGCCAGATATTGCTCGGCGTGCTCTTCATGGCTGGCCTGGAATACCTCGCGCCGGGGAACGCGTATGACGGGACGACGGGGATTCCGTTTTTCAAAAACCTCGTGTTGAACCTGGGGATATTCTACATTCCGTTCGTGATCTTCGTGATCGCCGGCAGTTCCAACGCAGTAAACCTGACTGACGGTCTCGACGGTCTTGCGATAGGACTTTGTGCGATCTGTTTTCTTGCGTTTGGCGGCATTGCTTACGTGACCGGCCGACTCGATTTTTCCAGCTACCTGCAGATCGAGTATTTCCCCGGAGCCGGAGAACTCGCGATTTACTGCGGAGCGGCGGTTGGTGCGTCGCTCGGGTTCCTCTGGTTCAATTCGCACCCGGCTTCGGTGTTCATGGGAGATACCGGTTCGCTGGCTCTGGGAGGAGCGCTTGGAGCAGTGGCGATTTTGATGAAGAAGGAACTGCTGTTGATTATTGTTGGTGGCGTGTTTGTGATGACAACGCTTTCAGTGATAATCCAGGTTCTGTCATATAAGTATCGTGGCGGCAAACGAGTGTTCAAAATGGCTCCGTTGCATCATCACTTTGAACTGATGGGTTGGGCGGAGTCGAAAGTTGTGGTCCGGTTCTGGATCATCGGTGTGTTGTTTGCACTCTTAACTCTGGCGACGTTGAAAATACGATGACGATTGAAGAACGAATAAACGGTAGAAAGATCGGCGTACTCGGCATGCAGAGATCCGGTACGGCGGCGGCGATTGTTGCGCTGAAGAGAGGTGGGATTCCGTTTGTCTCCGACTCCGGTTCTGCCGCGTCACTCAAGGAACGATGCGCCGAGTTGAGTCAGCACGACATTCCGTTTGAGACCGACGGCCACAGCGACCGGATACTCAGCAGCGATTACGTAGTGATTTCACCGGGTGTTCCATTGCACGTTGAGATTGTGAAGGAACTCCGCGACAAGGGCGTACCGATCTTTTCCGAGATCGAATTCGCGTCCTGGCTGTGCAAGGGGCGGATGGTTGCCGTTACCGGGTCGAATGGTAAAACGACAACGACGACACTGATAGGCGAAATCCTCACTGCCGGCGGACTGGATACCCACGTCTGCGGCAATATCGGACGTCCGCTGGCCGAGGTTGTCATGCGGATGAATCCGGGGTCCGTGGCTGTGGTGGAGGTTTCTTCGTTCCAACTGGAAACAATTGCGGATTTCAGACCGTTCGTGTCGATCATCCTGAATCTGACACCGGACCACATAGATCGCCACGGCAGTTTTGAGGCGTACAAGCAGGCGAAGTATCGCATCACCGAGAACCAGGCCGAGGGTGACGTGTTCATTCTTAACCGCGACGACCACGAGTCCATGGCTGACAATCCGTCGAGCAACGCTGAGAAGCTGACTTTCAGCATTCGTGACAAGAAAGACTCGGCGGCGTATGTCTCCGACGGTTGGCTGTGGGTAAGAGTCGATGGAGAACCCCGGCAGGTGATCGAGTGTGACCGAATTGCGATCAAAGGCCCGCACAACTTGCAGAATGCTGCCGCCGCTGTGACAGTCGCTGCGCAGTGTGGTGTATCGACAGAGGCGATGGCGCGCGCACTGAGGAGTTTTCCCGGCGTGGAGCATCGGCTGGAGAAGGTCGCCACGGTCGCCGGAGTCGCGTTTGTTAATGACTCGAAGGCGACCAATGTCGATTCGGTCTGCTGGGCGCTACGTTCGTTCGACAACCCGGTTTACTTGATAGCGGGTGGCCGCGACAAGGCGGGCGATTTTACGCCGCTTGTTGAACTCGGCAAGGGAACGATCAAGAGCATCATTGCTATCGGCGAAGCGCGCGAAAAGCTGTTCGACGTGTTGGGCAAGGCCTTCCCGATTGAGTTTGCCGACTCGCTTGAGGATGCAGTCAAGAGATGTTTTGAGATGGCCCATCCCGGCGAAACGGTATTGCTGTCGCCCGGTTGTGCCAGTTTTGATATGTTTGACAACTTTGAACACCGTGGCCGCGCTTTCAAGGAAGCCGTGGCCGGGTTGAAAAACGGAAAGAGCTCAAATGAGACGATCGGCAGCTAAAAGTCATATCGATGATTCGCTGTTGGTCTGCTACCTGCTGACGCTGGTGGCAGGGGTGATCATGGTCTATTCGGCTTCGTCGATCATGGCAGAGAGTCGTTTCGGGTCACACTGGCTGTTTTTCCGCAAGCAGTTCATGTGGGCAGCGATCTCGGTGTTTGCCGTGTGGATTATCGGCAAGGTTGATCTCAAGCGTTTGGCCGTATACTCGGCTCCCGGACTCCTATTCTCCGTGCTGCTGCTGTGTCTCGTTTTTCTGATGGAATCGCGAAACGGTTCCCAGCGCTGGCTGTTCCTCGGACCGCTGACTATGCAGCCTTCGGAGTTGTTCAAGTTCCTGATGATTTTCTATCTCGCGTTTTCGTTGTCGAACCCGAAGAGAAACCTGGCCGATCTCCGGCAACTCCTGTTCCCGTACGTGCCGATTGTCGGACTCGGGCTGGCGTTGATAGTCGCCGAACCGGATCTGGGCACGGCGATTGTCGTGTTTGTAACGGCCGTCGGTTTGTTCTTCCTGGCGGGGGCGAGATTGAAGCATCTCGTTTATTCTGCGGCACCGATGGTTCTCGGCGGATCGTTCATGGTGTTTGTGCTCGGATACAAGAGAGATCGCATATTCAGTTACCTCGCGACACTGGCGGATCCCCTTCAGGGTGGGTATCAGGTTCAACAGGCGGCGCTTACACTAGGGGCGGGGGGGCTGTTCGGTGTGGGATTCGGTGATGGCCGCCAGAAACTGTTTTTCCTGCCGTATCCCCACACTGATTTCATCCTGGCCACCATGGGCGAAGAGATCGGCTTCATCGGATTGCTGGTCGTTCTGGGCCTGCTCGCGTTTCTCGTTTATCGTGGCTGTCGGATTGCGGTGGCGCAGCCGGACAAGTTCGGATTCCTGCTCGCGGCCGGTATGACCTGGTCGTTGTTTGTGAACATAGCGATCAATGTCGGTGTGGTGACAGCCCTGCTTCCGGTGACCGGACTCGCGCTGCCGTTCTTTTCATCGGGTGGATCATCGCTGTTGATATCAAGTATGGCGATAGGTGTGCTGTTAAATCTTTCGCGGAGGGTGAAAACATGACCGCCCATCCGAAAAACGCACGTCTGGTATTCGCCGGTGGCGGTACCGGGGGACACCTGTTCCCGGCCATAGCTATAGCTAACCGTGTCAGCGATTTGCTTGACGGCAAGGCCAAGATCGAATTCGTCGGCACCAGACGCGGGATCGAGTATCGCCTGCGCGACAGTATTGGCTACCCGCTTCGCCTGGTGAACATTCGCGGCATTGCTCGTTCGCTAACACTGAAAAACCTCGCCGTGCCGTTTCTGGTGATCGGGTCGCTTCTGAAGTCGCGTTCGATCTTGAAAGAAACGAAACCGCACGTTGTCGTTGGCACCGGTGGGTATGTTTCCTGGCCGGTCCTCAAGATGGCCTCAATGATGGGGATAACGACCGTGCTCCAGGAACAGAACTCGTTTCCCGGCATATCAACGCGAAGGCTCGCTGCCGCTGCCGCACGCGTGTATCTCGGGTTTGAGGAAGGCCGGTCGTTCCTACCGACCAACGCCGCCACAATGATTACGGGCAATCCGGTCAGACGCACGATCGCTGATGGCAACAGGGGAGAAGCACTGAAGCATTTCGGTCTCGATGCCAACAAAAAGACAATCCTCGTGCTGGGAGGGTCGCAGGGTGCACGCTCAATCAACGAGGCAATACTGAAGAGTCTGAAGACCGGCAGTCTGAAAGACGACTATCAGCTTCTTTGGCAAACGGGAAGGGGAGACTACAAGGATGTAGAAGCTAAAGCTCAGGGAATGAGCCGCGGCCTCCTCTTCCCGTTTGACCCTAACATGGAACTGGTTTATGTGGCGGCGGATCTGGTCGTCGCCCGCGCCGGAGCGATCACGCTGGCGGAGCTTGAAGCCTGCAAGCTGCCGGCGATGCTGATTCCGTATCCGTACGCTGCCGGCGACCATCAGCGCAAGAACGCGCAGGCGTATGTTTCGCGCGGGTTCGGAGAGACAGTCGACCCGAACGATTTGAACTCAGTCGACATTCTTGCCAGGGCCATCACTCTGTTCGAGAACGGTACGGTAGAAAGCATGCGTGGAAAGATTGCGCAGGAGACGGCGGGCAGGAAGCCGGCTGTAGATATAATCGCAGAAGATATCATAAAGTTGATCGGAATCGCTCAGGAGAAAACGGTTGGAGATTGAACAACTCGCACCGGCTACGGTAACACATTTTGCTTGTGACAACGTAATGTTTGGACGGATCAAAAAACTTCACTTCGTAGGTATCGGCGGCGCCGGCATGTCCGGGATCGGCGAGATTCTACATAACCTCGGGTTCTCGATTTCCGGGTCAGACTCCACTCCCAGCGAAATCACTGAGTATCTCGGGTCGCTTGGTGTCCGAGTGTTGGCAGGTCACAGTGCAGAGCATGTCGCAGACTGTGATGTGGTCGTGATCTCGTCGGCAGTCGGCGAAGACAACCCCGAAGTGAAAGAGGCGCGTCGTCGCGGGATTCCTGTGATCAAACGTGCCGAGATGCTGGGCGAGTTGATGCGTCTGAAATTCTCAATCGGTATCGCCGGTACGCATGGCAAGACCACGACGACGTCGATGATCGGCAAAATCCTTCAGCAGGCAAAATTCGAGCCGACTCTTGTAGTTGGTGGCGTGGTGGCCGAACTCGGCACCGGTGCGGAACTTGGCAGCGGCGACTATCTCGTGGCCGAAGCCGACGAGTACGACCGTTCGATTTTCGCGATGTTCCCCAGCATGGCGGTGGTGTTGAACATCGAGGCCGACCATCTTGATTGCTATGACGATATGGACGACCTTCGCGGCGCTTTCCTCTACTATATCAACCGTGTACCGTTCTACGGCTCTGCCGTGATCAACGCTGATGATCTCAATCTCGGTTTGATCCGCGAAAACATTACACGTCCGTACGTGACGTTTGGCTTCTCAGAGGACGCCGACTATCGGGCCGTTGATATCAAGCAGGAACCGGGACGCAGCGTTTTCTCTGTCTATCGCAAAGATGAATTGCTGGGCGATATCATTCTGCCGGTACCCGGTAAGCACAACGTTGCCAACGCCCTCGCAGCGGTAGCTGCGGCCTTTGAGCTGGATATTGCGTTCGTGACCGTTGCCGACGCGCTCCTGCATTTCAGCGGTGTCGGACGACGGTTCGAGGTGATCGGCGAGGTGAACGATATCCTGTATGTCGATGACTACGCGCACCATCCGACCGAAATCAGAGCCACGCTGGCGACGGCCAAGAAGAGCTACAAGCGTCGGGTGATAGCTGTTTTCCAGCCGCACCTGTACAGTCGTACGGAGAACTTCGCGGAGGAGTTTGCCGAGGTCCTTTCGCATGCCGACTGGTGCATCTTGACAGATATCTATCCAGCCCGTGAGAAGCCAATCCCCGGAGTGACTTCAGAGATGATTAAGGCGATTGCCGAGGAACACGGCTGGGAGAATTTTAGCTACGTTGGAAGGAAAGTAAACGCTGCTGCGGAAATCAGACGCGTCGTCAAGCGCGGTGATGTCGTGATTACGATTGGAGCGGGTTCGATAACGCATATTCGCTCCGAAGTTATGGAGATGCTCAAAACAGTATGATCTGGCTGCCGGCAAAAATCAGATGGGCCTTTCTTGCGATCATTCTCGTTGGAGGAGGATCGGTTGTAGTCATGGAGTTCACCGACTGGCATCAGCTTGAGGCGGTGACGCTTGATGATCGTCCGGTAGTAGAGTTTGAGTCCGAAATGGGATTGACCTCCGGAAAGTCTGTGCTCGAACAGCCGGTGGCGCAGTTGGCTGAACGTCTCTTGGATGACAAAAGGACGGTCAAAGTTGATGTCGAATACTCTCTTCCCGGGACAATGCATATCAAGACCAATCGGTTTGAGTCTGTCTGCTACCTGCTCGATAAACGGACCGGCAAGATGCTCGGTCTGAACAATCAGGCCAGAGCGGTTCCGCTTGAGGGCGATTGTCGTGGGTGGATCGACCCTGTGTTGACCGGCGTGGAAGCTGGTTCTCTGTTTGAGATGTGTGATGATATTCGGGTTGGCCTGCTGCTGCCGCAACTTCGCGACCTGAAAGGCGAGAACAAAGATCTGTATCGCCTGATAGACGAAATCGATTTTAGTTCGAGAGAGTGTGTGATGGTGACTATCTCCGGTCTCCCGTACCGGTTGAAAGCTACGGCGGAGGATTTCCGCCACCAGATTGCCGGCTTCATCCGGTTTGTAGAAAGTTATCAACCGGAGGTCGAGGGAGCGAAACTGTTTGATCTCCGTTTTCCGAACTTGATTGTCCAGACAGGGGAGAGGAAATAACATGGCCGCCGAAAACATCGTAGCGGTACTCGACATAGGCACCACCAAGATTTTCGTGCTGGTCGGCGAACAGGACGAGCAGGGAGATATCTATGTGATCGGTCACGGCAGTGCGACCGCCGACGGGCTGCGTCGTGGTGTCGTTGTCGACATGGACAAGACGGTGAAGTCGATCAGAAAGGCCGTCGATGATGCCCAGATGGTGTCCGGGGTCGAGATCGATCACGTTACGGTTGGTATCGCCGGCGAGCACATCCGTTCGATTAATAGCCACGGTGTGATTGGTGTCGGTCGCTCCGACAACGAGATAACTTCTGCCGACGTCAAGAAAGCGGTCGAGGCATCGCGTACAGTCGCCATTCCGGTGGACCGTGAGATTATCCACGTCGTGCCGCAGTCATACTCGGTTGATGACCAGTCGGGGATCAAAGACCCGGTCGGGATGTCCGGTGTCCGGCTGGAAGTTGAGGCGCATATCGTAACGGCCTCGGTGACTTCGGCGAAGAACATCTACCGGGCGCTCGAGAGATGTCAACTCGGTGTTGACCACATGGTGCTCGAAGCTCTGGCGCTGTCACACGTGTTGCTCGACGACAACGACCTTGATGCGGGCTGCGTCTTGCTGGATATCGGCGGCGACATCACCAACGTGTCGGTGTTCTACGACGGTGCAATTCGCCATACGGCGGTGGTTCCGTTGGGCGCGAAAAATATCACGAACGATATAGCGATTGGCCTTCGCACTTCGGTTCCCCAGGCAGAGGACATCAAGATATCTCACGGCGCTGCGTTGACCTCGATGGTCGATGCCACCGAGATGATCGGTGTGCCGGGAGTGGCGGGGAGACCCGACAAAGAGGTCTCGCGCAACGTGCTGGCCTCAATTATAGAGCCGCGTTTTGAGGAAATCTACTCACTGGTGGCAAGAGAGCTGAAGAAAGTAGCACAGCCCGATGCCCTCACGGCCGGAATGGTGCTCACCGGCGGCGGGGCATTGATGCCCGGTTCGCTGGAACTCGCCGAGCAAATGTTTGACATGCCGGTCAGGCTGGGCACTATCGGGAATATTGCACACGTGCCGGAGGAGTTGAATGCCTCGCTCCACGGGGCAGCGCACGGTCTTTTGAAATACGGTTTTACGGCAGAAACAGAAACGACGACCCGGAGCAAAGCTGTAAAAGGCTGGCTGAGTCGTCTTGAGGATTGGATAACGAAGAAGCTTTAGGATAGCAACGCAGTTCAGGAGGAACTTAGAATGGCTGCAAGTGATCACAACTTCAACTTCGCCTCAGATTACGTGGGGCTCGCTAACATCAAGGTAGTAGGTGTTGGCGGTGGTGGCGGCAACGCTATCAATCGTATGATTGCATCCGAACTCAAGGGCGTGGAATTCATCGCGATTAACTCCGACGCCCAGGTACTCGAACAAAATCGGGCCGAGAAACGGATTCAGATTGGTAACAAAATCACCAACGGCCTTGGTGCCGGCGCCAATCCCGAAGTCGGGAAACAGGCGATGCAGGAGAGTATGATCGAGGTCGCCGAGGCGCTCGGTCAGCCGAACCTCGTGTTCATCACTGCTGGCATGGGCGGGGGAACCGGCACGGGCGCGGCTCCAGAAGTAGCCGAGATCGCCAAAAAGGCCGGTGCGCTAACCGTGGCTATCGTCACCAAACCGTTCCGGTTTGAAGGCAAAAAGCGCGTCGATCGCGCTGAAGAAGGTCTGGCCGAATTGAAATCCAAGGTCGACACGCTCATCACTATTCCGAACGAGCGATTGCTTGAAATCGTCGACAAGAAAACTACCCTTACCGAGGCTTTTGCGACTGCCGATGAGGTCCTGCACCAGGCAACCAAAGGCATCTCGGATCTGATCACAATTCCGGGTCTCATCAACTGTGATTTTGCCGATGTCCGCACGGTTATGCTCGAGATGGGCGACGCCATCATGGGCACAGGTTACGGCCAGGGAGACGAAAAGGCTATCGATGCCGCTCAGGAAGCAATTTCATCGCCGCTGCTTGAGAATACGTGCATTGCGGGTGCCAAGGGTGTGCTTATCAATGTGACAGGTGGCGAGGACATGACTCTCCACGATGTCAATACGGCTACGTCGTTGATCTACGAAGGGGCAGGCGACAACGCCAATATCATTTTCGGCGCTGTCATCGATCCGGAGATGCAGGATCAAATGCGTGTGACCGTGATCGCTACCGGCATCGGCAAGGAAGAGCCGAAACTGGTCGAAAAGGTTGAGCCGGTAATCGAGGATGTAAAGCCGGGAAAAGTGATGTCGCTGTTCCCGGAACAGCCGCGGCAGACGATTCAGCAACAGCATCAGGCGCAACTGAACCAGAGAACCACGACCGCCATGGCATTCCCCCACGAGGAAGCGCCGGTGGACACGACAATGCCGCAGACGGCAGCCGCCAGTGCAGCCGATTTCCGCACCGGGGGAGGGGGCAACCCGCAGCCGACCGACAACGGACAGTACGGTCACGATAACGGGTACGGTAACCGCCTCACCGGCAGCAACGGCAACGGATATGGCAATCGTGGACGTGTCCCAACCTTCTCCGAGGAAGATCGAACAATCCCGGCTTATATCAGGAGACTCGAAGACAACTAATTGGTGAATTCCGGTCGTCGTCGGGAGTCATGCGATCCCAGCGGCGGCCCCTACAAATATAGAGCGATGATTGGTTTGCTCTATAATTGGTTCCTTCACGGTGCCGTCGGCTACACTACCCTTGCCGGCGGCATTGTTTTGTTGAGTGCGTCAGGGATGGAACCCTGACGCTCACGGTCGCTCCCCCTTGTATGTGCGGTCCGGTAGCCCAACCCGTGCCTCGGGCGGGGGATAGCCGTACTCGCCCTTTGTGACCACCAGGGTTCCACCTCTGGCGGATTCGTTTCCCGATTGACAATCACGGACCATTGTGTATCTTGAAGGCGATCTTAGACCAATCAGATTCACTCGATGATTCGGGAGGGATGTGTGACAATCAAGCGACCACTAGAAACCCGGGGGGCGATGCGGCTGGCAAAGGGGCAGACGAGGGCGTCTGCCGCCCACGGAATGACGGAGGAGAGATGGGACAACTTGGAGACCTTACCAAGGAGATAAAGACGAGGATATGGGATCTCCTTGAGGAAGATGGTTTCGTTAGGAAGGGACAAGTCGGTGTTGCTGACATTGACGGCAGCACCTTTGGATTGACGGGGCTGGTCTCAACCACGCGCCGGGCTCAAAAGACTGTAGAGCTCAATCCGGTAGTAGGTGTCCATCACAAGGAAGTGATGGATATGCTAGCAGCTATTTGCACATGGTTCCCGTCCGCCAAGTGGTCTGCAACCGTTGTACGAAACGTGGGGTATTTCTCCCCGGACAAGACGTATATTGTCTATAAGTTTCCTTTGGGCCATCCCATCGATAAGACTGCAGCGGATGTGATTGATGCGATCCGAAACTACGGTATTCCGTGGATAAACAGCCACCTCGATCTGTCGGCCCTTGCAGGCGCGGTGGAAACATACTGCTCCATCGACAATTCCGCTTACCGACTGCCAGCAATCTTCTATCTCCAAGGAGAGAAGGAGAAGGCTCTTGCCTGCACTGAGAAGTATCGAGCCAAACTAGAGCACGCAGATAGGTTCTTGAAGGACTATGACAGGTTCATTGCTGAACTGAAGAAAATGTAGCATGGCCTGTTGGCTGTGAGTGGAGCATCAATTGAGTGAGGTTTCGTGATCGTGGTTGGGCAGACGCAGGTGTTGGCCCGGTGGCCCGCCCGTGCCTCGGGCGGGGGATAGCCGCATTCTCCCTTTTGTGACCACCAGGGTTCCACCTCAGGCGGATTCGTTTCCCGATTGACAATCACGGACCATTGTGTATCTTGAAGGCGACCTTATTCCAATCTGAGTTGCTCGATGATTCGGGAGGGATGTGTGACAATCAAGCGACCACTAGAAACCCGGGGGGCGATGCGGCTGGCAAAGGGGGCCTGTTGGCTGTGAGTGGAACAGGCGAGGGCGTCTGCCGCCCACGAAACTCGCCCTTTGTGACCACCAGGGTTCCACCTCAGGCGGATTCGTTTCCCGATTGACAATCACCCGCAATTGTGTATTTTGAAGGCGATCTTAGACCAATCAGATTCACTCGATGATTCGGGAGGGATGTGTGACAATCAAGCGACCACTAGAAACCCGGGGGGCGATGCGGCTGGCAAAGGGGCAGACGAGGGCGTCTGCCGCCCACGGAAGTATGGGGTCGTACCGCGATGACTAGCGTGGTGAAACGGAGTCCGGACGAGAGGTGCACGAGGAGGAGTCGCATCGCCAGGGTGTGTCTCATGTCAGTGTTCCTGGCCCTGCTGGTGTCTCCAATTGTGTGTTTGCGTGTTATGAATCAGTGGCTACCGAGACGCCCTCCGGACGAGATAGCCCGAGTCAGCAATAACCGCTACGAGATTGTCGCCTATCTGCATTATAGTGGTACTGATGATTACAACAATGTGTGCTTCTTTCTCGTTGACAAGCACGATCAGGAGCTTGAAGAGAAGTTCTTGTGGAATGGTACACGTGGAGGGGCATTGGCATCCATAGACTTCATAGGGCTATCTCAGGCAAAATTGGTGACGTATCGAAAGGAGAGTCTCCCCATGCGCGACCCGAGGACTGAGTGGCGCAGAGGGCCATCCGTGGACTCTGCCATTGTAAATCTTGATGAAGCACGTTAGCAGGGAAGGTTAACGTGAATCTGCAACGCAATCGGTGTTTGCTGCTTCACCTAGTGAGCCCACTGCGGCTTCTCGGGAGGGGACGAGGCTTGCTGAGAAACGGCTTAGTGTTCGCGGTGCTTACTGTGTCTTCGAGTGGCGCTATGATGTCAATGTCCCCGCCGACCAGCCAACGATTCAAGCAGGGATTGATTCTGTGTCTGCAGGAGATACGGTGCTTGTTGCAGATGGGACATACACCGGTACCGGCAACCGGGAAATCGATTTCGGAGGCAAGGCAATTGCCCTGATGTCCGAGAACGGTCCTGAGTCCTGTATCATCGATGCCGAGGGTAGCGAAGCGGAGCCGCATTGGGGTTTCTACTTCCACAACTTCGAGGATTCGACCGCGAAGGTCATCGGTTTTACTATTCGAGACGGTCGGCATCCCGACCCTCTGCGCGGCGGTGGCGCAATCACTATCGAAAACGCCTCGCCAGTGATTGTCGACTGTGTGTTTGAGCAACACCATGGTTCTAACGGCGGGGCGGTTTACATCAAGTCCGGCTCGCCGACGTTCGATAATTGTCGCTTCACCAATAACGAGAGCATCAAGGGAGGGGCTGTTTTCTGTCGGGACGAATCACAACCGGTCTTCACGGATTGCTCGTTCCTTGATAATCTCGGTTTCGACGGCGGTGCTGTTTACAGCGTGTACGGCTCATCATTGACACTGGCGCGATGTCTTGGAGTCAACAATACTGCCGACAATCGGGGCGGATTCCTCTATACACTGGCTACCACATCGCTTTCGAGCTGCACCCTTGTGGGCAACGCTGCCAACTCCGATGGCAGTTCAGTGCACGGCCAGCCGGTTGAGCTGGACTGCTGCATTCTCGCGTACGGTCAGGAAAGTTCACCTATCAACTCCAGCCAAATCACTATCTCCTGCACGGATATCTTTGGCCACGTTGACGGCGACTGGATTGGTTCGATTGCCGATCAGGCAGATATCAACGGCAATCTTTGCCTCAACCCTCGGTTCTGTGACCGATCAAGTGATGACTATCACGTTGACGGCGACTCCCCTTGTTCCGCCGCCAACAACAGTTGCGGTCAACTGCTTGGAGCCCTAGAGGTCGCTTGCGCACCGGACAACCGAGTTTGGCATCTTCGGGCAGATGGCACCGGGGACGTTCCCACGATTCAGGCGGCAATAGATGCCGCCCGTCACGGCGATACGTTGCAGTTGGCCTCCGGGACTTATACGGGAGACGGCAACCGCGATATCAACCTGAACGGCAAGGCGATGGTGGTGCGCTCAGAGGACGGCCCGGAGGCGACCATCATCGATTGCGAGGCGACTAGAGAAGACCCTCACCGTGGATTCGTTGTGTTCGACGCCAGTGAAAGTACGGTATTGGAGGGGCTGACTGTCACTCGCGCCTACGCCCCGTTTGATATCGTCGCGGGCGACGTCACTGGCAGCCCGACCGATACTGAAATGCTCTCGATAGGGGGAGGACTACTTTGTTGGACTGCGTCGCCGACCGTCAGAAACTGCCATTTCGTGGGCAACTGGGGGCTTCAAGCGGGCGGCGGCATAGCCTGTCTCATGGGGGCCTCACCCTTGATCGAGCTGTGTCACTTTTCGTTCGATAGTTCGATTGCGGGCGGCGGACTGTGTTGCCGCAAGTATGCGTCGCCCAAAGTCGATGACTGCTCCTTCGAAAACAACTGGGTGGGCGGAGGAGCCGGTTTTGGTGCCGGACTGGCGGCGGTTGACTCTGCCACGCCCTTCGTCAGTAACTGTACTTTTCGATACAACATCGCAGACAATGGCGCCGTCGGATTTCGTGGTGGAGCCAATGGTACTCTGTTGAATTGTAGCATAACGGACAACTTGGGTACCCGCCATGGAGGTGGGGTGTTTATCTGGGAGGCATCTCCCACGTTTTCTCACTGTGTTGTCGCTCGCAATACTACCGAGTGGCAGGGCGGTGGCTTCTGGATGTACAACCATTGTCGCCCCCGAATCGAGTATTGCCTGATCGCAGAGAACACGTTCACTTACTCTCAGAATACGGGCGGCGGCATCTATCTGACGCGCTCCGCACCCATCATACAGAACTGCACCTTTTACGGACATCACGCTTCGCAGGGAGGCGCAGATATCTATATGTGGGACCTCGACGAGAGCCGTGTGCCGATCATACGAAACAGCATCTTCGCCCGCGGGACAGGTTCAGCGTCGATCTCGGCCTCTGTAAGCGAACGCCCCCTACTGGTATGCTGCAACATGTTCGGCAATTCGTCAGGTGACTGGGTGAACGGTATTGAGGACCAGCTTGGCGTTTACGGCAACATCTCTCAGCAACCGTTATTCTGCCGAGAATGGTACGGCGATTTTCATCTCATGGCTGAATCCCCCTGCGCGCCCGGAAATACGTCCAACGGCAGCCACATCGGGGCGTACGATGTGGGCTGCAGCATGGAAGGCCGCGTATGGCATGTCAATCCAGACGGCAGCGGAGATGCCCCTACCATACAGACGGCGATTGATTCGTCTATTCACGGCGACACCGTTCTTCTCGACGACGGCGTGTACACCGGCGAAGGCAACCACGATCTGAATTTCTTCGGTCGACAACTTGTGCTTGCGTCAGAGAATGGACCGGCGTATACAACAATCGACTGTGAAGGTTCCTCAAGTCACTACAGTCGGGGTATTCTGTTCAACAGTTGCGAGGACAGCAGTTCGGTTGTGAGCGGCATTACAATTCGCAATGGCTGGACGAACAACGGCGCAGGCGTTTTTTGCGATGTTGGAACATCGCCTCTAATCCGGGACTGCATTCTCACTGAGAACCATGCGGAGAACTATGGAGGTGCACTGGTAGTGCAATCGGCCTCACCCAGCTTCGTTAACTGCGACATATCTCGCAACTACGCAAGGGTTGGCGGTGCATGCTACTTGTACAGAGTCGGCGAGGCTGTGTTCGATTATTGTACCATAGTCGCCAATTCCGCCAGCCCCTACAGCAACGGTGCCGGCGACGGATTGTACTGTCACCGTTCGAGCCCGACAATCAGGAACAGCATCATTGCCTTCCATCCGCAGAGGTGGCCCGTAATGTGTGACGTTTCGGACAGCCCGCGGATATTCTGCACCAACATCTTCGGAAACGTGGGGGGCGATTGGGTTCAGTGCATTGACTCGCTGGCTCATGTCTACGGCAACATGTCGCTTGACCCGCTATTCTGTGACACGTCAGAGAGCAACTACCGCTTGACGGAAGGCTCACCCTGTGCCCCCGCCAACAACTCATGCAGCGCACAAATAGGTGCCTATCCTGTAGGCTGTGATCCGATGAGTGTCGAGGAACCAGAAGATGGCTCTGCACTTCCGACTACGTACTCTCTCTCACAGAACTACCCGAACCCGTTCAACCCCAGCACGACGATAAGCTACGCTTTGCCGGAACGCTCTCATGTCAAGTTGACCGTCTACAACATCCTCGGTCAGGAAGTCATTAAGCTCGTTAACGCGGAGAAACCTGCTGGCGAACACGCCGCCGTCTGGGACGGACGCGACTCGAAGCGTCGCCCGGTTTCCACCGGCGTGTATCTCTACCGTCTGGAGGCCAACGGTTTCACCCAAACGCGGAAGATGCTGTTGTTGAAGTGATGGTAGTCCCGCGTCGTGTCAAGTCCGATAACGAGTCTGACCAACAACATCTGTGATTCGGAATCTGAGTCCGAGTCAATCGAGTAGCGCACACTTCGACAGGCTCAGCGTGACTCGATTGCCAGATCGCTCGATTTCCCCGTCGAAGGAACCCACAGCCCGCATCCCGAATGCCGTCGTCGGCACGTCCGTACCCGGGTGAGGGATTGCGCTCCAGCAACTGTTTCATCTGTCCCACAACCTATGGGGAAGGCCCCACTGTTCTCGCCTGTTTCTACCCGGTGCTTTTTCGTGCCGGCGGCTACCTCCTTGTGCCACAACATCTTAAATTGTCCGTGCGCGGCGGCATGCCAGTTGCAACTCTGTCTTCTGTTAACTCCCGTCACAAAGCGGAGAAGGGGTAGCAAGACTATGCTGACGAACAGGCTCGGATCGAATTTCGCCTCGAATAGTATGGTGATCGGTCTCAATCAGAATCTTCAGGACATGTACTCTTCGCTTGCGAAGCTGTCCTCGGGGAAGCGAATCAACAGCGCCGCCGATGATCCGGCCGGACTGGTGATTTCGCAACAGCTGCAGAGTCAGATCGGAGCGCTAAGCCAGGAGATCGACAACATCTCCGATCTGATCAATAAGTATGAGTACGCGTCGAGCACCCTTGTCGGGCTTGACAGCAGTCTTTCAGAACTACGCTCGCTGGCGGTCGGGGCAGCCAACGAAGGTCTTAACAGCGAGGCCGCCCAGCAAGCGTATACCCAGGCGGCGGACAGTCTGGTACGGTCGTATAACCGCCAGATCACGGACGCTTCCTACAATGGTCGAACCCTTTTCGATGGATCCCAGGGATCGGTCGCCGAGATTGGCGAACTGACAGGGGTCGACCTTTCTTCGCCCGAGGCCGCCGTTGCTTCGCTGGAGGCTATCGATGCTGCGGCATCAGGACTTCGCGGAGCCACGGTTGAGCTCGGGGCCACACAGCGCAACGAACTGGAGGCGAGACGGACCTCGCTGCAAGTCACGCAGCAGAACCTTACGGCGGCCGAATCCTCGATCACCGATACCGACTATGCCCAGGAAATCGCGAATTACATGGCTTCCATGATCCGGTCCCAGGCTTCGACGGCAATGATGATTCACTCACGGATTGCCAGTGAGACGGTATTGAGTTTGTTTAATATGTAAGCCCCCTTCCTCCCCTGTTTGCGCAATAGGATGGCTGTTGTGAAAATGCCGCCGGGTACTACTCCACCCGGCGGCATATTGTGTTTGTGAAGTGATTTGCGTCACCAACAAAAAAAACCGCCTCGAAAGGCGGTTAAATCTTTGCAGTCAAATCCATTACATAAATTCGACCATTGTCTGAACGCTCTAAGCTACGACTGGTTTAGTCGGCTTCTTCTGCACGTTCTTCGTCACCTTGCCCGCTTTGAGGCAGGAAGTACAAACCGTCAAACGTTTCGGTTTGCCGTCGACCAGGGCACGAATCTTCTGCAGATTTGGCACAAAACGCCGTTTCGTAATATTATGAGCGTGGGAAACATTGTTGCCGAACATCGGCTTCTTCCCGCAGATTTCACATACTTTAGCCATACTAATCCACAACTCCTGAATCAAGATAGACCCTAATACTATGCACAAATCGGAAAAAGGCAAGAACTTTCTTACATAAGCAGGCACCAAAAGAAGAACAATCGTCTCCAAAAACGTGCGGCTGGAGCAGACTTGTCGTCTGCCGCCCACACAATCCCCTCCAAACAAGTTTGAAGGGGCCACCCATTTGCGATTGTTACTCTCGTCAGGGGTGGCGCCCAGACGGTCACGAGTCCGAATCAACTCCCGGAAAAGGCGTGCGCACCGCTTTCCTTTGACTGGTGAAATCGCTTGAATTGTCGTAACTTGGAACCTTGAATCGTCAGCCGTTTATGAGAACTACAGGCTATAGGTACGTATATGCTGGATCTGAGATTTATTAGAGAAAACCCCGACCTCGTGAAAACCGGGGCCGCCAACAAAAACGAAAAGAAATGCGATGTCGATGCGATCCTCAAACTCGATGAGCAGCGACGGGAGATAATCCACAACGTCGAGCATCTCAAAGCCGAGCGAAATAAGGCCACCGCTGAGATCGCCAGGAAGAAAAAAGCCGGTGAAGCGGCCGATGACGCTATCGCGGCCATGCGTGAGGTCGGCAAGGAGATCGCCTCGCTCGACAACGATTTGCGCAAGGTCGACGAGGACCTCAACGGCCTCCTGCTCTGGGTGCCGAATATGCCGCACGAGTCCGCGCCGGTCGGTCTCGATGAATCCGCAAACGTGTTGGTGCGAACCTGGGGTGAAAAGCCCAAGCAGGATTTCGAGGTCCTCCCGCACTGGGAAATAGGGGAGAAGCTCGGTATTCTCGATCTTGAGGGCGCCACTAATCTTTCAGGGGCGGGTTTCTATGTCCTTAAGGGGGCAGGTGCCCGGCTTGAACGTGCGCTCATCAGCTATATGCTCGACATGCATGTAGCCGACGGTTACGAGGAAGTCAAAGTTCCCCATATTGTCACCGCGGACACGATGCGCGGGACAGGGCAGCTTCCGAAACTCGAAGATGACATGTATCGCATCGAGAGCGACGACCTGTATCTGATTCCGACGGCCGAGGTTCCGGTCACGAATCTCTATAAGAAGAAGATCATTGACGAGGATGACCTGCCGATCAAGATGGTCGCACATACGCCCTGTTTTCGTCGCGAGGCAGGAGCTGCCGGCAAAGATACGCGCGGCATGATCCGTGTCCACCAGTTCGACAAGGTGGAGATGGTCAAGATAGTCCACCCCGATAATTCCTACGACGAGTTGGAAACGCTGGTTGCTCAGGCAGAGAAAGTCCTTCAGGGGCTTGGTTTGCACTATCAGGTCACGGAACTTGCCACGGGCGACTTGTCCTTTGCTGCGGCGAAATGTTACGATTTGGAGCTCTGGGCGTCAGGGATCGAGAAGTATCTTGAGATTTCATCCATTTCTATTTTTGAGTCCTTCCAATCTCGTCGAATGAACTGTCGTTTCCGCAACAAAGAGAAGAAGTTGGAATTCCCGCACACGCTGAACGGTTCCGGTGTCGCGCTGGCCCGCCTGATTCCGGCCATTCTGGAGAACTACCAGAACTCCGATGGTACGGTGAGCATTCCCGATGCCCTTCAGCCGTACATGAATGGAGCTACGCGGATCGAATAATGGCTACCCGATGGTCGCTCATTCGAGGTACCTCTGACCTCTACGTAGGCAAATCCGCCCTGTTCAAGGTTTTCCTTGTGGTGGGGGTGCTGGCTATATCGACGCTTTTCATCTACCATACGCTGTCATTGATTGACAAACTGCAGATCGATGCCCGTGATCAGGTCGAGAAATACGTCAGCCTGTGGCAATTGGCGGCGAACGCACCGACCAACTCCGGCTATGGCGGCGAATTGCAGTTCATCTTCGATGAGATTATCGTCAAAGCCAGATTTCCGATTGTCGTTCTAGGGACCGAGAGCGAGCCGATTTCCTGGCGCAACATTCCAGAGGCACCCTCCGGCGACACCACCGCCGCAACCCTTGCCCGTGTGCGCGAAATCGCTCAGGACATGTTCGACAAATACGGCGAGTTTCCGCTCTACTTTGGCGAAACAAACGTCAATTACCTTCGCTACGGTGACTCCGAGGTCATCAACCAGCTCAAGGTGATGCCGTTCATAGCGATTGGCATCGTGCTGGCGTTTATGAGTGTCGGGATGATCGGTTTTCAGAATATCCGTCGAAGCGAAGAAAGATATATCTGGGTTGGCATGGCCAAGGAAACCGCGCATCAGCTGGGCACGCCGCTTTCATCGCTGCTGGGATGGCTGGAAGTTATCAGCTACGAGAACCGTCACGATATGGAACACAAGGACGAGCAGGAACTGCTCGACGTCACGGTCGACAATATGAAGGTCGATGTGGTCCGCCTCCAGCGAGTAGCCAATCGATTCGGCTTGATTGGATCGATTCCAGAACTTAAGCCGGGCGACCTGAACGCTCTCTCCGAAGAGGCTACAGAATACTACCGTCGACGCCTCCCGTTTGAAGGAAAGGGGATACAGATTCATCTCAAACAGGGCGATTTGCCTCCGGTGCCTATCAATGCCGAACTGTTTGGCTGGGTGCTCGAAAACCTGCTCAAGAATGCATTGCAATCGGTGGATTCGAAGGTCGGGCGTATAACGGTCAGTACGTCTTGTCGGCACGATGGCAAGAAGGTGGCAGTGACCGTGGTTGACAACGGCAAGGGCATTCCGGTCACGGCGGCGCGTAAGATATTCCGCCCCGGTTTCACGACCAAAAAGCGTGGGTGGGGGATGGGACTGACATTGGTCAAGCGTATTGTCGAGGATTACCACGGCGGACGTATTTCTTTGGTAAAATCACACCCGGGAGAGACCGTGTTTGAGGTTATTCTGCCGGTCTCGCAAGGGGAATGAGGTTATACGATGGCAATGACTACCGACAAAAAGCGCATTCTCTGGGTTGATGACGAAATCGATTCGTTGAAGCCGCACATCATGTTCCTCGAAAACAAGGGATTCGAGGTGAAGGGGGCAATGTCCGGCGATGACGCCCTGGTGGCAGTACGCGAGGAGATGTTTGACCTCGTACTGCTCGATGAGATGATGCCCGGCATGGACGGTCTCACCACCCTGGAAGAGATCAAGAGTATCAGGCCGCATCTTCCCGTGGTGATGGTGACGAAATCCGAAGAAGAATCGCTTATGGACGACGCCATCGGGCAGAAGATCGACGACTACCTCGTGAAGCCGGTCGTACCCACACAGATTCTTTCCGTCATCAAGAGGCTGCTCGATTCCAAAAAGATAATCGGGTCGTCTCTCATGCGTCGCTACATGACGGAAATCAACAAGTTCAATCAGCGGCTGTACGGAGCATTAGAGCCTGAAGACTGGTATGATGCCGCCCGGATTCTCGCGGAGTGGAATCTCGAAATCGACGAGTCCAACGATCCGGCACTGAAAGAAATCCATACGGGCACAATCAAAGAGTGGAATAACGAGTTCACGAAGTATTTCCTGGGTCAGTACCAGAACTGGCTGCATCTGGAAGAGCGCCCGTTGCTTTCGCCGGACATTACTGGCAAGTTTGTGATCCCGGAGCTGAAGAAGAAGCACAAAGTTGTGTATGTTGTGGTGGACTGTCTGCGTCTCGATCAGTGGATGCTGGTCGAGCCGCTTGTGGCCGAGTTCTTCAACGTGCAGCGTCATTATTATTATTCGTTGTTGCCTTCCGCCACGCCGTTTGCCCGTAATGCCCTGTTTGCCGGGCTGTTCCCCGACGAGATCCACAAGGCCTATCCGAAGAACTACGCGACCGACGAGGAAGGCTCTCTGAACCGATTCGAGGATGAGATGTTGTCGGACAATCTGGTGCGGCACGGGCTTCGTCTGGATAAACAGTCCAAGTTCGTGAAGATATACAACAACTCCGAGGGAGATGAGCTTGCCAAACGTGTGTCCGATTTCTTTGAGCCGCAGCTTACAACCTTTGTGTTCAATTTTCTGGACATCATGGCTCACGGTCGGTCCAACAACGTCATCCTCAAGGAAATCGCCGGCACCGAGGCAGCGTTCCGTTCGTTGATGAAAAGCTGGTTCACACACTCTCCGCTCTTCACCATTCTCAAGGCGTTTGCGCAGCGGGATTGTACGGTCGTACTGACCTCCGATCATGGTTCGGTCTTGTGTCAGCGGGGGACAATGGCACACGGGCGGCGAAGCACCTCGACCAATCTTCGCTACAAGTATGGTGACAACCTGAATTCGGACGAGAAAGAGTCTATCCTGATCAAGCAGCCGGAGAAATGGCGGTTGCCGTCGTTCACCCTGAGTACGACGTTCATTATTGCCCGCGAGGATTTCTATTTCGTCTACCCGAACAACTACAACGAGATGAATCGCCGGTTCCAGAACTCGTTTCAACATGGCGGTGTTTCGCTTGAGGAACTGATCGTCCCGGTTGCCGTGATGACCCCGAGGTAGTCTGTGAGAATTCTGAGTATTATTTCGCATTCAGAAGATCAGACCCTGGCGTTGGCCAAAAAACTGTCGAACTCGTTTATCGCCGGTGATCTTGTCGTACTCAAGGGAGACCTCGGCTCCGGCAAGACTACGTTTGTCCGTGCGCTGGTAGCAGCGCGCGGGATAGATGAGGACAAAGTGCACTCCCCCTCGTACACGTTTGTCAACGAGTACGGCGGCGAACCGCCGGTCTTTCACTTCGATCTCTATCGCCTCGGAGATACTTCGGAACTGGTAGAAATCGGCTGGGACGAATACCTGGATAGAGGCGGTGTGACGTTGGTTGAATGGGGCGAACGGGCGGCTGAAATGCTGCCGGGCGAGTATTATATGATCGAGTTTACGATCACCGACGACACCGAGAGGCAGATTGAGATATCACGAGTACAATCATGACTGAACTGACATACAAGAATCTTCTGGCTATTGACACTTCTTCGCATCGGCTGGTGCTGGCGCTCGCATACGGGGGAGACCGCCTGGTCAAATCCGATAATCCGGTGGAGAGGTCCCACGGGATTCTGCTCATGAAGATGATCGACGAGCTGTTCCAATCATCGGGGACGACTCCGGATGCCCTCGATGCTCTGGTTATTTGCCTCGGCCCCGGCTCGTTCACCGGTCTTCGGATCGGGCTGGCGGCCGTGAAGGGGATGGCCACGGCAACCGAAATTCCTGTTGTTGGGGTCAATCTGTTTGAGTTGTTTGCCTTCAAGCAGCGTGAGTCGGAAGACATTGTCCATTTGCTGATCCCCTCGCGCAAGGGGGAATGGTATCTCGGTACGTTTGGCCGGGGAGATGACTTCGGGGCTGATATCAATATTGTCACCGGTGTCGACTTGCTGGAACGCGTAGGCAGTGATCCCGTGTGGGGTGTCGGGTTTGACCCGCGAGAGCTGTTTGACGACGGTTTTGGTGCCACCCAAACGGATATATTCGAGTATTCCGGCACCGATCTGGTGCATTGCGGTCTCGCGAAGCTCATGAGTGGAGAAACGGCGGACCTGGCGACTCTCGAACCAATGTATCTCCAGAAGGCCATCGCCGAGGTGCGATTTGACCAGAAAAACAAGCAATAGCATGATCGTACCTGTCCTTCGCGACATGACTCCGGATGATATCGACGCTGTTTTCGCCCTGGAATTGGAGATTTTCCCCGATGCCTGGCCCCGGACCGCATTCGACGAGATATTCGTTGAGGATACCTGGGGAGCGACCGTCGCCGTGGTCGAGGGAGAGATTGTCGGCTATGCCTGCCACATGATCGTGGCTGGCGAGGCACACCTGGCCAACATGGCCGTGGCACCCGCATGGCGGAGAAAATTGGTTGCCAAACAGCTTCTTGATCGTATTTTAAAGTTTGCTCTGGACGACGCGTGCGAGATCATCTTGCTTGAGGTCAGACCCAGCAATGAGGCTGCACGACGTTTCTACGCCAAGGCGGGATTTGTCGAGTTGTACCGGAGACCTGGTTACTATCGCCATCCGGTTGAGGATGCGGTGGTCATGTTGCGACATTTGCAGACCGTTAGGGATGACGAGTAGACTATGGTAGAGTGGTTTAGAAAAGCGAAATCAGGCCCGGTCTCGCAGGAGAGAAAAAACATTCCGGAAGGACTCTGGACCAAGTGCAAGTCCTGCGGCGAGATCGTTTACAGCAAGAAAATGGAACAGCTCAATTGGGTCTGTCCCAACTGTAATTTCCATTTTCGTATATCCAGCCAGAAATATATCAACCTTATTCTTGATGACGGTCAACTCGAAAAGTTCGATACCAATACGCATTCTGTCGACCCGCTTGAGTTTAAGGACTCCAAGCGATACCCGGATCGTCTGAAGGCGGCCAACACCAAGGCCAATGGGTCCGAAGGATTGATCACGGGGATCGGCAAGATCGAGGGCATTCCCGTATCGTTCGCTATTATGGATTTCGGATTTATCGGCGGATCAATGGGTTCGGTAGTCGGCGAACGCGTGGCCCGCGCGATTGAGCGCGCCATTGACAGAGAGATTCCGCTGATTATCGTTTCATGTTCCGGTGGTGCCCGTATGCAGGAGGGAATCCTCTCTCTTATGCAAATGGCCAAGACCTCCGGGCTCCTCGCGGTGCTTGCCGACAAGAAGCTTCCGTATATTTCTGTGTTGACCAATCCGACGACCGCTGGTGTGATGGCCTCGTATGCATCGCTTGGCGACGTTATCATTGCCGAGCCGAAGGCCCTTCTCGGGTTCGCCGGTCCGCGTGTGATTCAACAGACAATCGGGCAGGACCTTCCCGAAGGGTTTCAGTCTTCGGAATTCTTCATGGATAAGGGGTTCCTCGATAAAATCGTCGAACGCAAGGACCTCCGTGAGACAATCGGGTCTTTGCTGCGCTACATGTGGAGGCAGTGATGCGTCGCCACACCTATTCCGCAGCGGAGAAGTTTTGTCTTTCACGTGAGTTCTTCGGAATGAAGCTCGGCCTGGAGAACATAACTGAATTCCTGAAGAATCTCGGCCGCCCCCAGGACAAATACGCGACGATTCATATAGCCGGCACCAACGGCAAGGGTTCCAGCGCGGCCATGCTGGCTGCGGTGCTTCAGAGTGCCGGATATCGTACGGGGCTGTTCACTTCGCCGCATCTGGTTGATTTTCGCGAGCGAGTCAAAGTCAACGGTCAGAAAATCACGAAGCAGGCTTTGGCCGGGTTTGTGGACCGCTGCCGACCGGAACTCGTAAAAAAAAAATCTCGTTTTTTGAGCTGGTCGCAGCGCTCTCATTTGACTATTTCGCCCGTCAACAGGTCGATGTCGCCGTCATAGAAACCGGACTTGGCGGTCGTCTCGACGCCACCAATGTCCTTCATCCCGCACTGACAGTCATAACCGACATCAGTTTTGATCATGCGGAAATTCTGGGTGAGACACTCGAGGAAATCGCTGGCGAGAAGGCCGGTATTATCAAGAGCGGCGTGCCGAATCTTACCGGATTGCTGCCGAAAGCAGCGGCGGGCGTCATGCGTGAGGTCTGCAAATCGCAAGATGCTCCTTTGCATGAACTCAAGCAGCGAGACTTCAATATTGCCCGTTCCGGACTTCGCATGGATTTCGATGTCGACGGGCTTTCTCTCAAGAGTTTTGCCCCGTCGCTGCTCGGAACGCACCAGTTGAAGAACTGTGCCCTAGTGTTGAGAGCGCTTACGATTCTGCGTGAGGACGGATTCAAGCTAAGCAAATCTGCCATTACGCGCGGTCTCAAATCAACGGAGTGGCCGGGTCGATTCCAGATTCTGCCTCCCAATGGTGACAGGCCGGGGGTTGTTCTTGATGTCTGTCACAACGCGGCGGGCGCGGCGGCTTTTGCGGACACGTTCATGCGGATGTACCCGGGACGGAAGGTGTGCGTCATGATCGGATTGGTGAAGCGCAAACAGCATCAACAGATAATCGATGTGCTTGCGCCGATCGCTCGTGAATTCCATCTGGTGCCGCTGCCAACCAAGCGTACGACCGACACGAAAGAGCTTGAGGCCGGTCTGAATTGGAACGGTGTGCCGCTTATCCGCTCCGCCGGTTTGGAAACCGGTTGGCGGAAACTGCTGAAAAGGACAACACCAGACGATACTATATGCATACTGGGCTCCCATTATCTGGTGGGGGATTATTTGAAGAAGTACGTGTGGAAATGAACGCTCGACGATCCAACAGGAAAAAAGCGGCCAGTCCGGCCCCAGTGGTCAAGCCGACACCGACCGGGGAACCGCAGGTGCGGAAAGTCCCGGATCTCGAGGAGAAGATCGACCAACTGAGCGTCACCAACCGTCAGTTGAAGCGGAAAGTGTTCGACCTGTACACGATCTTCGAGATCAGTCGGAACTTCAATGCCGTGTTGGACTACGAGCTTTTGCTGGAGACGTTCATCTTCACCTGCCTGGGGCAGCTTGGATCACTCAAGGGAGCGATTTTCCTTCGGCGGCACATTTATGCCAATAGATTCTATCTCGTTCGCACCAAAGGTTCCGGGCACTTGCCACGGCCGGAGGATTTTTTCCGCGACGATACGCAACTGGCCAAGTATCTCGCCAAGTTGAACCGGCCGGTGTTCGTGCGCGAGCTTTCCGAGGAGATGGTGCCTCCCGATGAAATGGAAATCCTGAAGGGATTCTCCAAAGGAGTGGTTGTCCCTTTAATCCACCAGACTCATCTAACGGGGCTTTTTGTATTGGCTGACAAGATTTCCGAAACAGATTTTACCCCGGATGACATGGAGTTCCTTTCTGCTCTCGGCAACCAGATATCGGTTGCGATCGAAAACGCCCGCCTGTACGAAGCCGAGAAGCTGGCCATCGAGCAATTGCGCGCCGCACAACAGCAACTGGTGCAGACCGAGAGGCTCGCGGCACTCGGCGAGATGTCGGCCAAAATAGCCCATGAGGTCAATAACCCGCTTGGCATCATCAAGAACTATGTCCTCTTGCTGAAACGTGAGGGCAAAGGGCGGAAGTCAATCGAGGAGTATTCCGAGATAGTCAGCCAGGAGATTGACCGAATTGCTAATATCGTCGGCCAAATGCGCGAGTTCCAGAGGCCGGTTACTATGGAATTCAGGCCGGTGGATGTTCGTGAGGTTCTCGAAAACACTCTCGAACTGACGGAACGTCAGTTGAAGTCATCCAGTATAATCGTTGTGCGCAGGTTTGAAGATACTGACCGCAGAGTTAATGGTAACGGCGATAGTCTGAAGCAGGTATTTCTCAATCTAATCGTCAATGCGCGGTCGGCCATGGAGTCCGGCGGCAACCTGATTATTGAATTGAAACGGTGCGAGAATAGCCTGCAAATTCTGTTCAGGGATACCGGCGAGGGAATACCTCCTGATATCATCCCTCGTATTTTCGAGCCGTTTTTTACCACCAAAGGCGACAAGGGTACCGGATTAGGACTTTCTGTCTGCCACGGGATAATAAGAAGTCACGGTGGGTCGATAAGTTATAAAGATTCCGACCCGGGGGGATATTTCGAAATCCTCCTGCCACTGCTTGACTAGACCGGTAAGGACATGACAAAACCGACAGCTAAGATTGTAATCATCGACGACGAGAAACGGATGTGCGATTCCCTCACCACTTTGCTGCAGGGCGAGGGATACCAGACGACCGGCTTCCAGAGTCCACCGCAGGCTTTGACCGCTATTCGTGACGGCAAAGTTGATCTTGTCATTACGGATATTCGCATGCCTGAAATGGACGGTCTGGAGATTCTCCGGACGGTCAAGGAAATCGACGAGATGATACCGGTGATATTGTTGACCGGCAATGCCTCGCTCGATTCCGCTCTGGATGCTATCAGCAAAGGGGCCTACGATTATCTGCTCAAGCCGATCGCGTTCCCACACCTCGAGATGGTGGTCAATCGCGCCCTGACCCTTCGGCGCAACGAACTGTCCCGCCTTCGGTTAATGGAAGAACTCAAACTCTCCAACCTGATTCTGAAGCGTCGTGTGGGAGAACTGAACGCCCTGTACGAGGCTGGCAAGTCTATTGGATCCTCGGCCAACCTCACCAAGCTGTTGCTGCAGATTGTTGTTCTTGCGTCAACCGTTACCGAGGCAAACGTCGGTTCCATTATGCTTGTGGACGAGCAGCACGAGTTTCTCACGATTGAGGCTGCAATCGGGCTTGAGAGCGAAGTCATCGAGAAGACACGCCTCCCGCTTGGGGCGTCGATTGCCGGCTACGTAGCCAAGACCGGCGAAGCACTGGTTGTCGGGGACGTGGAGAACGATCCCCGCTTCAAACGCACCAGCCGTGAGCGGTACGGAGGAGCCTCGCTCCTGTGCGCACCGTTGCGGATCAAGAACACGGTTTTGGGCGTAATCAACATGGCTAACAAATCAGACGGTCAGAGTTTCACCGAGGATGATCTTCGCCTGCTGACCAATTTCGCTTCGCAGGCGGCCATTGCAGTTGATGATGCCCGCCAATTCGACCGCAACCGACGTCGGCTGGCAGAGTTTGAGATTCTCCACGAGATCGCAAACGAGTTACCGGCCATTGACTCCATGGTAAGTTTTCGGACGGCTCTGATTGACAAGTTGAAACGGGTATTTGAAGTTGATTACGCTATCTGGTTTGACTGGGATCGTGCCAATAAGTGCCTGATTCCCAACGGTGTAATCGGCGAGGTGCCTATCCCGCTCACAGATAGCGGCAAGATCGATCTGGGCAAGATTCAGCGCACGGCCACGCTCATCACCAATGTCGATCTGGATGAGTTTGACACGTCAGATATTGCGCGGCTGTCCCGATTCCTTGGAGAGAAGCTCAAGGAAAACGCGCATTATCCGGCACCAAAAAACGCATACATGGCAGTGCCGATCACGCATCAGGGAGAACTCAATTTTGTCTTTTACCTGGGATCAGATTCGGATCGCGCATACAGCGACGAGGACATTTCGCTGGCTCGCCTGGTCATCTCGCAGGCGGCTGTGCTGTTTGAAAAAGAAAAGGCGCTGCTGAATGCTACTCGCCTGATGACGATGGGAAATATGATTTCTGAGATCTCTCACGATTTGCGCAAGCCACTGACATCGATTAAGGGCGGTTTGCAGATTCTGCGCGGCCGATGGCCCGAAGTTGCTGAGAACTCCGATTTCTTCCAACTGGCGGAGGATGAGGTTCATCGCATGAACGAACTCGTTCGTGAACTGGTGGACTTTTCGAACCCCAATCGCTACGAGACGAGCAAAGCCGATCTCAGGCAGATTATTCTTCGCGCAGCCGAATTGATCGGACCAGATTTGCGGCGCAGCAAGATTGAATTTAGCTACGATTTCGACGAGGCCAACTGGGATGTGATCATAAACAAGAACCAGATGATGGAAGTCTTTCTGAATGTGATGATCAACGCTATTGACGCGATGCGGGACGGCGGCAAGCTCGAAATCCGTGGGCTTATCGAAAAGCCGCCCCACAAAAAAGAACGATATCTCGCGATTAAAGTGATCGATTCCGGTGTTGGCATCAAGAAGGAGCATCTTTCCAGGGTGTTTGATCGGTACTACACGTCCAAAGATACCGGCACCGGGCTGGGGTTGGCCGTGGTGGAGCGTGTGATTTCATCGCATAGCGGAACGTTGCATATTGAATCGGAAGATGGCAAAGGGACGACATTCACGGTCTATTTGCCGTATATTCAATGATCTGGTTGCATTTTCTTGCGACAAAGCGGCAACAGAAGTAGGAAATGAGCTTGATTTGCAGGCTCATTTGCCGATACTTAGCGGTAACAGACTGACCAAATTATGGCAAAAGACAAAGCAAAAACAAAAGTACTGGTTATCGATGATGACCCAAAGGTAGCCTGGATTCTCTCCGAGGGTATGTCATCGAACTTCGAATTCGTCACTGCCCGTGACGGTATCGAGGGCATCCAGATGGTTTCTACCGAGAAACCCGACCTGATCCTTCTGGACATCAAGATGCCGGGCATGACCGGTCTTGAGGTGCTCGAGAAACTCAACAAGCAGGACGTACGTCCGGAAGTGATAATGATTTCCGGTCATGGTGACACTAAGTATGTGGTGGAATCCATGCGTCTCGGAGCGGCTGAGTTTATCGACAAGCCGTTCGATGTCCGTGAGGTGGAGATCCATATCAACGGTGTCCTTGAGCGTGTCAAGCTCAGGGAGGAAGTCGTCGAGCTGAAAAAAGAGCTGGCGGTCCGCAACGATTACACCGCTTTTGTGGGTGATTCCGAGCCGATGGTGCGCGTCAAGTCGTTGATCGAGCAGGTGGCAGATTCCGAGCTTTCGGTTCTGATTCGTGGTGAATCCGGTACCGGTAAGGAAATCGCTGCCCGCTCTCTGCATCAACTTTCCGGCCGACGCAACCAGCCTTTTGTCAAAGTCAACTGTGCCGCGATCCCGCGTGACCTTCTTGAGGCCGAGTTGTTTGGATACGAAAAAGGCGCTTTCACAGGCGCTCATAAGACCAAGCAGGGACGGTTTGAGCTGGCCAACAAGGGAACGATATTCCTCGATGAAATCGGCGATATGCCCCATGACCTGCAATCGAAGCTTCTCCAGGTGCTGGAACAGCAGGAATTCGTGAGGGTCGGGGGAATTCAGAATATCCGTGTCGACGTCCGCATCGTCTGCGCGACCAATCGTGACCTTGAACAGGCCATCAACGAACGTCAGTTCCGCGACGACCTCTTCTATCGTCTCAACGAAATAACTCTCTTCCTGCCGCCTCTCAGGGAGCGGCCGGGGGATGTTCCCCTGTTGGTGAATCACTTCCTTGAGAGGTACAATCAGCTGTACGGCAAGGAATGCCCTTCGGTCTCGTCTGAGACGATGGGTAAGTTGAACCAGTTCTTCTGGCCGGGCAACGTGCGCCAACTCGAAAACATGATCAAGCAGGTGGTGGTGCGCTCAGACGAACAGATTATCTGCGAGTTAATCGCCTCTGCCAGTCATCAGGCGGTTAGCGGAGGGACTACGCCTTCATCCGTGGCTGTTGCGGCCAATCCCGGCGTTGCTGAGGAAGATGATCCCGAGGACTTCTCTCTGAAAGCGAGAATCGGAAAAAAGATCGCTGAGGAAGAGAAACGCCTCATTTCGCAGGTACTGACCCGTACGAACTGGAATCGACGCAAAGCAGCTGAGCTTCTTCAGATCAGCTACCGTTCGCTGTTGTACAAGATCAAGGATTACGATCTTAACACAACGAAATAAGTCGCCGATTTGTTCTACCAAGACCTTTCATAGATATAACTCCTCTGTGCAATAATTGAGCATGCCGTTGCATGATCGAGATGTGTACATACACGTTGCCCCGATTGTGAGCCGTACAGTGCCAGACGTAAGCCTTCTCTGGAATGTGAGTTAGCGGGCCTTTCCGCACCTCTTTGTCCCGTTTACAGAATAGTTAGGATTGATTAACCGGATTTTCACGGTTTGGAATGGCAGTTGCTTTTCTTATGAGTCCACGGGCAACTGTGCTTGAGAACTTTGTAGTGGTAAGGCTGGTCTGATGGCAACTAGATTTTCAGCAAGGACGGGAACGATGGACCGATCCTTTTTCGACACAGCTGGCGTAGAACTCTCCAGAGCCGAAAGGTATCGGATTTTTGTGTCTCTGTCCGTAATGGACCTTGAGCCTGCCCGTCAATCGGCCGGTGAGGCCTTTGTGCATGTGCTGCCCGAGATTCTGGAGCGTGTCAGGACCCACGTTCGTGGATGTGACCAGGCTGAGCTTGTCGGTGAGGGGGCGTTGGCCCTGTTGTTTCCCGAGACCTCCCGTCAGGAGGCTGAGGTTGTGGTCCGACGGTTGAGCGACATTGTACGCGCGCGACTGCAGGAACTAACCGGCAAGCCAATTCCGGAAATGATCCCGGTGGAGATTGCCTCTTATCCCGATACGGCCGGTGCCAAGACCATGGCCGATTTTCTGGACGAACTGGCTCATCGCGGCTGATCTCTTTCTTTTTAGACATACCCGAATTTCTGAAGCCCACCGTTCCGGTGGGCTTTTCGTTTGAACCTCGTACGCAAAACACATCGCATCTGCCTCTCAACCTCTCCTCGGAGACTGCCGATAACCCTACATATG
Source organism: uncultured candidate division Zixibacteria bacterium (assembly GCA_963664195.1). Lineage (GTDB taxonomy): Bacteria > Zixibacteria > MSB-5A5 > GN15 > FEB-12. The sequence goes on along the minus strand of OY760907.1, from coordinate 332,009 downwards.
GATTCGACTTCTCAGCAAGCCCTCTCAGGCGGGGGACACGTCGGCAACGGGCATGTACTCGACAGTATCATTGCCACGATCGGGGATCTTCCGGCTTCACCCGCTATCGTCAGTACGGTTATGGGCTTGACCTCTGATCTTAATTCCAAGCTGGTCGACGTCTCCCGTGTGCTGTCCTCTGATCAATCGCTGACGGCCAAGGTGCTGAAACTCTCCAATTCCTCGTTTTACGGTCGATCAGGCGGCGTCAAATCGCTCCAGGAGGCCGTGTTGATACTTGGTTTCTTCACCGTCAGATCCATAGTGGTCGCGACTTCTGCTTACGGGATGTTTAAGAGAGAGGACAAAAACGGCCCCGAGGCAAAACTCTGGCGACATTCCCTGTCGACTGCGGTGGCCGCGAGGCAACTGGCCGATGCTGTCGGTCACCCGGAGAGCGAAGAAGTATTCATCGCGGCCCTGATGCATGACATCGGCAAGCTGGTTATGATCCAGAGGCTGTCCGAGAAGTACCGCAAGATCATCGCGCAGGTAGAGGAAACCGCCGGTCGGTTCGACGAAATCGAACTGCGAGTGTTCGGTTTCACGCATTGCGATGTGGCTGCCGTGTTGCTGGAGAAATGGTCGTTTCCATCGAGTTTGATTCGGGGCATTGAGTTGCACCACAACCTTCCCGAAATGGATGACACGGCCGATACTCTTGTGCCGCATGTCATTCATCTGGCGAACTACATGGCGAAGAGATTACAGGTTGGGTTTACCGACTACTATGTGGAAGATCTGGCGAATCTCGATTCGGCACAGGCACTATCGTTGAACGAGGACAAAATCGCCGCCATTGATGATCAATTCCGCGACCGTTACGAAGCTGAAATGGGTGTGTTTGAAGAGTTATGAGCCCGATTACCGATAAGCAACTCCAGAAGAAGCTCGAGAAGTTTTCTAACCTGCCCTCGATTCCTCAGATCATTCTGAAGATCAAGCAGATATCCGAAAACCCGAAATCATCTGCGGCGGATCTGGCCAACTGTATTCTTTCGGATCACCAGTTGACCTCGCGAATTCTCCGCATGTCCAACTCCGTTTACTATGGGGACTTTTCCGGCAAAATAAATACCGTGACGCACGGCATCATTCTGATGGGATTCCGGGCGGTCCGGAACATAGCCATATCAATGGCGGTGTACGAAGTCGTCAATAAAATATCCAAGAATTCTAATTTCGATATCGTCGGTTTCTGGACGCGATCTCTGGCCTGCGGTGTTACTGCCAAATATCTCGCGCGGGCGCTGAACAAGCCGAAACTTGTCGAAGTAGCTTTCATCGGCGGTTTCATGCATGACATCGGTCAAGCGATACTCGCCGGTGTGTACCCGGACAAATACCAGGAGATAAGCAGGCTCGACGCTGAGTTGCCCGACATCTTCGAGACCGAGCGAATCCTGCTCGGAACGGATCATCTTGAGGTCGGCGAGCACGTAGCAGGCGGGTGGAATCTGCCGGATAGTCTCGTGAAGACGATTTCGGAGCACCATCGTATCGGTAAGATGCCGGGCGAAAAATCCAGCCACCTGCTGGTTGACCTCGTGTATCTCGGCGACAGGGTTTACCCGCACATAATGAGCAACGCGGTCCCGTCATCGACGGCCTATGCTGCCCTGATGAGAGAAGCCAGGGAATTGGTCGGAGTCAGCGATGAAGCCATGATCGGTCTGTTGTCCACCTGTCGCGAAGAAGTCGCGGAGATTGCCAAAGAGCTTGAGATTGACATCGCCAGCGAGTTTGAGAAATGCAGCCCGATTGAGGGGGAAGAAGCGGCGATCCGCCAGCAGTTGACTTCCAAAGAAGTCCAGCTCGCTTTTCTCCAGAATGCGGCCGGAGCACTCACGCAGGCAGGCACCGATGACGAAATCATGCAGGTTATTTGCGAGGCGACCTTCCGGGGATTGCAGATGGGCCGTGTGGTGCTTTTCGACTACGATCCCAAATGGAGCACGTTCTCAGGCCGGGTCGGCTTTGGATTTGAGTCACAGCAATCTGTGCAGACCCTGAATTTCTCCTCGAAAAAAGGCCTGTTCAGGTATCTTCGTGCCGAGGGTGAGCCGGTGTCTGTTGTGGGCAACAGTCCGGAGGTCTACGGTGAGATGGTTGATCAAGACGATTTCGAGCGGTTGGGAGCGACGGCGTTCGCGGCAGTGCCGATCAAGATTATGGACGAGGTCCGTCACGTGCTGTTTGCCGACTGTGTCAACCGTACGCAGGCAATGGATGACGACACGCTGCGTTCGATGATTTCGCTCGCCACGCAGGGGGGGCTTCGCCTTGAACGAAACTACCTCGTGAAGAAGCTGGAAGAGTCGAAGTAGCTCGGCTCTTGCAGGTCAGATATGTCTTCAGACCTGACGGGAAAGGGAGTCCGCCACCGGCGGACGATGGCAGAACCGCTCCGACAATCAGAGAAGATACGAGAGTGTATGGATGCGGGTTCTGCCCTACAAAGCAATCTGCGGTCCTCGTCGGCCCACAACGTATCCCGAAACTCGAAGCAGGCGGATGGGCGTCGTCTCCACGAATCGAAACCGGTAGGGATGATAGCATCGCGATGAGTCCCCTGCTCGTCACGATTATCGAGCGATGAGTTCGACCTGCTACCCACGCAGCTCACACAAAAGAAACCCGACCCCACAAAAGGGATCGGGCTTTGCGTATTCGCGTTTGTCGTCTGGAATTAGAACATTTCGTAGGTCACGGAGACCATTGCGTTCATGTCCTCGACATCGTCTGATCCGGAAATGAAATTGAATCCGTCGAGTATCAACTCAGGATCGGTGTACGTGTCGATGTACAGGTTGCCCCAGTGAAGGCCGAATCCCATGTAGGTGTCGTTGTTCGCCCAGTTGGTCGTGCTGGAGGAGGAGCCGAGGACTGTCTGCAACTCATTCTTATCGATGTTCCAGTACGTGGTGGCACCGAGACGGACATCCATCCATTTGAAAACTTCGGCCTCAAAACCCAGTTTGATATACGGAATGGAAAGATTCTTCTGTTCTCTCTCTACGTTCACATAGCCGGAGTCGATGTAGTTCTGGTTGTACTCGATATCCGTACTGACCTTCTGGTACATAATGCCCAGGTCACAGACTGCCAGCATGTTCTGGCCGGACGTGTAGTTCATGCCCAAACCCAGATCAAACCCAAATGCAGATCCACTGGTCGTGCGATCAAGCAAGGTAGTGTCAACCTGGTCAATATAATTGACCGCAAACTCCTTCACGCCGCGCTTGCCAAAGGACAGACCGGCGTGCGGAACCAACGTCACGGTCGGGTTCTTCACCCAGAAGTAGCGACCTTCCAGTGAGAATTGAGAGAGACCATCCGGCTCGGTTTCCTTGACCCCGAGAGTATCGTCATCGGTCCAGGTACCAAAACCGAAATTGGCCGCCACATCCCACTTCCCGGAAGATCCTTCGGTCAGGCCGATACCGAACTCCATATACGAGAACTTCTCTTCGACCGTAACCGTCGGAGTCGCCGGATCCGTGACCATTGACAATTCTTCCTTCTGCGCACTGCGTACAAACTCGAAACTAAACCCGAAATTGTTGTTACCTAGCCGACGGCCGTAGAAAAGATCGATACGGTGGTTCTGGTCGTACAATATATCGAAATCGGCCAGACTGCCACCGGAATAGTCTACCGGTACCAACGGAGACAACGACGAAATGTGTGTGGCGAGCACCCACGGATTCTCATCGCCGAACTTCCAGTTAATACCCATCTGATAGAAATCATCAGGGGCGCAGAACTCCCCGATGGCCAAATTCGGATAGTCGAACGTCCTGCCCGGGAAGCGGTACATATTGTAGTCGTCGACCATGATACCGTCGTTCTGGCCCATGACCAGGGTGCGGGTTTCAGAGGCAAATGCGCCGGCACACAGTGCCATCAGTACGAGTAGAATAATACCTGTTGTCTTCATGTCAGATTCCTTTCTGTCATTCTTATGAAGTTTCGTTAGAGTTTTTGTGTTCCTTGCGATCAATCGTCTGTTCACAGTTCCTGTTCCCTTCGGCAGCAGTGATCCCATCAAGCTGTTAGTGGCTGCCCACCGAAGGTACTTCAGAATCAATTAATGGTTTGACAAATACGGGATCAAGAAAAAAGGAACGATCAGTCGATGCAAATTGCCCGGATGTTCAGTCTGTCTTTTTCACTCGTTGCCAGATATCCTCTAACTGATCAAGTGTGTAGTCATCGAATACCCGACCGGATTCGTTCACCTCCTGTTCGAGCTTCTCGAACCGCCCTATGAACTTCAACAGCGCTTTCCTGAGCGCAGCCTCCGGGTCAACCTTCAACTTCCTTGCCGCCGATGCTACTGCAAACAGCAGATCACCGAACTCCTCGGCTATTCGTTCTTGTCTGTCCGGCCCTGTGGAATCCAACTCCTGTTTGATCTCGCCGAGTTCTTCGTCGATTTTCTCGAAAACATCCGAGGCGCAATCCCAGTCAAATCCGACACCGCCAGCTTTTTCCCCTATCCTGAAGGCCATCGTCAGAGCCGGCATGCTGCGTGGAAGTCCTCCCAACACGGTCTTTTTCTCCCCTGATCCGGTCTTGATCTTCTCCCACTGATCCCGCACCTGTTGCGGATTAAGCTCTTTCTGTTCGCCGAAAACGTGCGGATGACGGCGTACCAGCTTGTCAATGATGCAATTGACCGAATCATTGGCCTCAAAAAGCCCCTTTTCCCGTGCCAGTTGGGCATGGAAGACAACCTGACAGATGACGTCCCCCAGTTCGTCTTTCAGCTCCTCGTGATCGCCGGACTCGACCGCCTCGACCACTTCATAGGCCTCCTCAATCAGGTACGGCAGAAGAGAATGGTGGGTCTGGGCGCGGTCCCAGGCACAACCCTCCGGGGAACGCAGGACCTCCATCAGGAGGCAAAGACGCTCAAACGGGGGGATGGTTTTGTCGAGTACTTTGGCTTTCAAATCGTTCATATATGCCGATATAACCCTTATCTGTTCTCCGGAGTGATCTTCCCCATTCAGGTTTCGAGCTTGACAAAAAGCGGTCACAGACCTAGAATGGAAGGTTTTCGCAAACAACTTCCGTCTCGCAAGACGGCTGGAAATATATGGAACGAGTTTGACATGAGCAACACAAACGACCAGCGACCAAAAAAATCCACTGCCTACTCTCCGGCCGAAGTCGAGAAGCGGATTTATCAGCAATGGACCGATGCCGGCTACTTCCACGGTGACCCGAACTCCGAGAAGCAGCCGTACAGCATCGTCATCCCGCCGCCGAATGTTACTGCCGTCCTGCACCTGGGCCACGCGCTGAACAACACGATTCAGGATGTTCTTGTCCGCAAACATCGAATGGAAGGCTACGAGGCCGAATGGCTGCCCGGCTCAGATCACGCCGGAATCGCGACGCAGGTTATTGTTGAGAAACAACTTGCCAAAGAAGGCACTACCCGCCGCGAGATGGGCCGCGAGAAATTCTGGGAACGGACGAACGAATGGGCACGTGGCAATAAGGAACAGATTCTGGGCCAGTTGCGCAAGATGGGCTGCTCCTGCGATTGGGAACGCACTCGTTTCACGCTTGATGACGGTCTCTCTGAAGCAGTCGCCCAGGTCTTCAAACACCTCTACGAACGGAAACTGATCTACCGCGGCCACCGGATCGTAAACTGGTGTCCTTCATGCAAAACGTCACTGTCCGACGACGAGGTCGAGCACAAGGATTTTGCGAGCCATCTCTGGTATATCAAATATAAAGTTAAAGGCTCCGACGAATACCTGACGGTCGCCACCACGCGTCCCGAGACAATGCTCGGAGACACTGCCCTGGCCGTCTCGCCGAAAGACAGCCGCTTCAAACGGTACGTCGGCAAAACGGTCATTCTGCCGATTCTCGAGCGCGAGATTCCGATTGTCGCCGACAGCTATGTCGACCCGGAATTCGGAACCGGTGTTGTCAAAGTCACTCCGGCCCACGACCCGAACGACTTTGAGATCGGCAAGCGTCACGACCTGACTGAGATTAACATTCTCAATATCGACGGCACTCTGAACGAAAACGCCGGCAAGTACAAAGGCTTCGACCGTTACGCAGCCAGAAAAGAGCTGCTCAAAGAACTCGGCGAAAAGGGACAGTTGGAAAAGACCGAAGACTACGCTCTCTCGGCAGGTACCTGCTACCGCTGCCATACAGTGGTCGAACCCTATCTCTCCAATCAGTGGTTTGTGAAAATGAAGGAACTGGCAGAGCCGGCTATCGACGTTCTCAAAAGAGGGGAACTGCGATTCCATCCGGACTACTGGTCCAAGACCTACCTTCACTGGATGGAAAACATCCGCGACTGGTGCATTTCCCGTCAGCTCTGGTGGGGACATCGCATCCCCGTCTGGTATGCCGAAGACGGCGCGATGTTCATTTCGGTAAATCGCCCGACTGCCGACGAGTGTGAGGGTTACGATCCGAAGACGCTGGTACAGGACGAGGACGTTTTGGACACCTGGTTCTCCTCGTGGCTGTGGCCGTTCTCAGCGTTCGGCTGGCCGGAGAAGACCCCGGAGCTTGAGAAGTTCTACCCGACCAAAGTGCTCACCACTGCCTCGGAAATCATCTTCCTCTGGGTGGCGCGCATGGTCATGTCGGGATTCGAGTTTATGGGCAAGTCGCCGTTTACCGACGTCTACATCCACGGCACGGTCCGCGACGCCAACGGCATCAAAATGTCCAAATCGCTTGGCAACGGTATCGACCCGGTCGAGGTTATCGAAAAGCACGGCGCCGATGCGCTCCGCATATCGATGGTGCTCGCCACTCCCGACGGTCAGGACCCCTGGATCAGCAAAAACACGTTCGAGGGCGGACGCAATTTCGTCAACAAGCTCTACCAGGTTTCCCGGTTTGTCATGATGCGTCTCGACGGTCAGAAACCAGTACTGAAAGAGCTTGAGGAAACAGACCTGGACATTTTCGACCGCTGGATTCTCTCACGGTTGGAGAGAACAATCGAAGCGGTTGAGAACTGCTTTAAAGAGTATCGCTTGTCGAACGCATCGAAGATTCTCTATAACTTTGTCTGGGATGATTATTGCTCGTGGTATGTCGAGTTGATCAAGCCGGACGTGCCGGGAGAATCGATCAGGCCGAATTCGCTGAATGTCGCGACCTACACACTCGCTCAGATTTTGAGACTGCTGCATCCGTTCATGCCGTTCGTCACAGAAGAGATATACCACCAGTTGACCGGTTCGGACGAAACCGACAGATCGAACACGCTCACTTTTGGCCCGTGGCCGAAGACGGACCTCAAGCACGTCGACAACGATCTCGAAGAGAGCCTGAAGCAGATTCAGGAAGTCGTGACGGCGATCCGCTCGGTCCGTGCCGAGTTGAACGTCCCGCCTGGCAAAAAGTCCGACTTGTACGTTCGGGTGGGCGAAGAGTCTTTCGGCAAACTGCTGGAAGACCACATCCAGTACTTCCGTTCGCTGGCGCGCGTGGAGAATCTCCACTGCGGCACGAGTGTCAAGAAGCCGCCGCTTTCGGCATCGGCTGTAATCTCAGGCGCGGAGATTTTTGTCCCGCTCGAGGGCTTGATCGACATTGACATGGAGAAGAGTCGCCTTCAAAAGGATCTGGACAACTTGAAACTACAGTTGACCAGAGTTTCAAAGAAACTCGCCAATCCTGATTTCCTTGCCAACGCTCCTGACGATGTTGTCGAGCGTGAGAAAGGCAAGAAGTCGGACTACGAGGAACGGATCGAGAAGATCAACCGCAACCTGGAGCAGATTCTGGGCTGGTAACAGGCGAATACATCGACTGATGATCACAACCGCCGGGGTTTAAGCCCCGGCGGTTTTTGGTTTGATGCGCTCGAATCAACTGAGAACGTACCGGAGTGCCGCTTGGAGTACGTGGTGCCTTACACTATGAGCTAGTCGATCAGCGATTCGAGCTCCTCAAGGTACTCCTCCGACGTATACCGTCCAGCCTCCGACGTGGTGGATTCGCAGCATGCCAACACGCCGTAGTGATAGGAATCGTGTGTTCTTCCCCCGAAAGAGCGGACACCTGAAAAAGCCACGGTATGTTGGTTTCAGGAGGTGTTCAGATGACGAACGACGGAACTTGACGACAATACGGTCGGGCGTTCAGGCAGGAAGCGGTGTGACTGAGTTATGAGTCTTAGCGTAGCGTGCTCAGAGCGGCCCGTGATCGCTCTCGCAATCCGTCACAACCGGTCCTCCGAGAAATCCCAAACAGCTCGCACAACCGGCTCACCGTAAAACTCTCATCCTCATGCATCAGAATGAATCTCATCCGTTCGTTCATGGGTTCCGTCTCTTTTCACGGCACTGTCTACCTCCTTGATCAGTACCGTCAATATACGGTTACCTATCTCCCCGGTGGTCCGGACCGCCGGTCATTCTGACTGGCAATTGTCGGTGTATTTTGAGGCTGTCGGACGGGGTCGTCCAACAGCACATACAACCTGCTTCTGCCTGCAGTAGTCGACAATCGTCCCGGCGGATTCAGCTTTGCAGTCTTGCATAAGATAAGCCGGTTTCATGTTTCTCCGTATCGTTCCGGTACGAACAGAAACGCCCGGGCTTGGCCGGGCGTTTTGCAATTCACCGCACGATGATCAGTCGACCAGTTCCCGGACAAACTGCGGCAGGGCAAAGGCACCGCGATGCGTCTCCAGATTGTAGTACCGTGTCTCCGGTTTGTTCTTTTCGTAACGAGCGGTGTCCATATCTCTCAGCGGGTCTATCCCCTTGCTGCAGAAGGCAAATGACCAATATCCTGAGGGATATATCGGCATGAAGCAGGTGTACATCCTTACGATCGGGAAAATACTCTTGAGGTTGGTGTACATCGCCCGTACCGTCTCTTGATTGAAGTACGGCGATTCGGACTGCGCGACCATGATGCCGCTGTCGTTCAATCGATCGTATACGTCTTGATGGAATGACTTCTGAAACAAATCCGCCGCCGGACCGACCGGATCGGAGAGGTCAAGCAGGATCAGATCGAACTTCTCGTCGGTGTCCTCGATGAACTTCTTGCCGTCCTGGAAGATCATGTTGGCTCTCGAGTCGGAAGCTCCAGCGGTCAGGCGGGGGAAGTGTCTTTTTGATACCTCGACCACCATCTCATCCAGTTCGCACATTGTGCAGCGTTCGACTTCCGGGTGTTTCATGACCTCTGTCAGAGCACCGCAGTCACCGCCGCCGATAATGAGGACCTGTCTCGGGTCGGGATGGCAGAACAGCGGGACGTGGGCAATCATCTCGTTATAGGCGTTGTTGTCAGTGTCGCACACCATGAGAGAACCGTAGAGGACGAGCATTTTACCGAAGTCATCGTTTTCGATAATGTCGATACGCTGAAACTCCGACTGGAGGGATTCCACCGTACGGTTGATCTTGAGCGTCAGGCCGGAGGTACCGTCGTGAAGTTCCGAGTACCAGACATTCCAGAGGTTGGCCATGCCTTCTTCGCTAATGTAGTTTCCTGCCACGTTCTTCTTGTCTGTCATATTCAGCCTTAATCTATAACAATGTATTCCGGTCGTTTCAGGGAGTTGAAATTCGATCCCGATACTGCACAGTAGGCACCCGTCAACGGGAATACAAACATATCACCGATTTCGTGTTCCGGGATTACCAGACCGTCGTACATGACATCAAACGAGTCACAGGTCGGTCCGGCCAGAACGGAGAGTTTTCCCTCGCCCGGTTTGTTGGTTATCACCGGATACTGGCAATGGTCGAATACGATGCCGCTGAAGGTCGAGTAGAGACCGTCGTCGAGATAATACCACATCTTGCCGTCACGAAGAGCTTTGCCTTCCACGTTGCACACCAGCGTCACCGGACTTCCGGATATGAAACGTCCCGGCTCACAGATGACTCGAATATCGGGGCTGATGTACTCCGTGAGTGCCGCGCTAATCGGTTCGCATAGGGATTCAATCGAAGGAATCAGCTCGACGTACTGGACAGGGAATCCACCGCCGATATCCAGCACACGGGTAGTGAATCCATCCATATTCAGTGACCGGATCAATTCGCTGCCGGCGTGAATCGCCTGCACGTAGTTCTCAGAGAACACGCACTGCGAACCTATGTGAAAACACAGTCCGTGGTACTCATGTCCGGCATCCTTTATCTCGCGAGCGAGCATTAACACTTCGTCTGGAGTGCAGCCGAACTTGTACTGCAGATCGACGACGGCTGTGGTGTTTGTGTTGATCCGATAGCGGATCAGAATCTTCAGCCTGCGATCGGTGTACCGCCTGAGCTTCTGCACTTCTTCACTATTGTCTACGACGAATGTCTCGACACCTTTGCTGATCGCATAATCGAACTCATACGTCGATTTGATCGGATGGGTATGCACCAGGGTCGACGGCTCCGCGCCGGCGGCCGTGACGAGATCGATTTCCGCCGCCGAGCAGACATCGAAATTACCCCCGCAATCAAATACCTCGCGAAGGATAGCCTCGTGATTGTTTGACTTGACAGCGTAGTGCACTTTGGCGCGGGGGAGAGCCTGAGTTAGAGCCTGGTAGTTGCGGCGCACCTCTGATCGTGACAGCAGCAACACGGGGGTTTTTGGTCCCTTGCGCATAAACAGGTCACTTATCAAAGAGGTGTCGACCCCCCGAAGTAGGGCTGTCTCCATCACCTGCGAGAAACTGAGAGAGTGCGTCATATTTCGCGCTCTTTTCTCAGCCGGCCGCTACGGCCTTACCAGCCTGTAGTTCTGGTTTGTGGCTGATGACCTCGTGTTTGTCCGACGGGATTCCGCGTTTCATCTCCTGGACCGTGACCCTTTTGCACTCCAGCGCATCTTTGATGAGAGCGTGGGCTTTGTGAGGATCGACGGTCTGGCCACAGGTGAAGAAGTCGACTGCGGCATAACCATACTCGGGCCAGGTGTGAATCGACATGTGAGATTCGGCTATGACCACTACTCCGGACACGCCCTGCGGGGCGTAACGATGAAAAGTGGAACTAACGATTGTTGCGCCCGATTTTCGTACTGCCTCAAGCATACTGGATTGCAGAAATTCCTTGTCGTCCAGTTTTTCGGACGCGCAGTCGGCGTATTCAACTATGAGATGTCGTCCCAGAATTCTCATCTCCAGTTCCTCCTTTCATATCTATATTCTACATCTGCGGTGGTGTGGTCAGCCAGAGCAGCTTCACCATTGCATTTCCTTCATTCGATATCTGATGTACCCTGTCCGAAGTAAAATAGAAGCAGTGTCGGGCGGGTATTCTGTGTCTCTTCTTGTCAATTATGAGCGTGGCCGTTCCGCTCATCACGTAGCCAAACTGTTCTCCCGGGTGTGGATCAGTGCGCTCAAGTGCCTCTCCGGGGGCCATCTCCACCATGATGGGGTCCATGTCGTTGTTGGTGGAACCGGGGACCAACAGCTCAAAGAGCGAGACGCCTTTGCCCTCGACCGCGATACGATCCTCGGGGGAGAACACTACCTGCGGCTCGGATTGGTCGCTGAAGAAATCCGTCAGGCTGATACCAAGGGCGTCGAGAATATCAGCAAGAGCGTCGACAGAAATGGAACTCTGCTCGTTTTCGAGTTGGGAGATGAATCCTTTTGTCAGGTCAGCGCGGTCGGCCAATTCGGCCTGCGTGAGATCGGAGGCCAGCCTCATCGCCTTGATTTTTTGACCTATGTTCAGTTCCACCGTGCCGCCGCTTGTCTTCTTCGAGTTTAATAAACGCTACCTATTTGTTTATGAAAGGTGGCCTATTATATTTTTTCTGTGAGATTTGTCAAGGCCTTTTTTGGCTTGCAAACCTCGATAGAAGCTGTTTTTTTGCTTTTGCAATCGTATATTGTGCGCGGCAAAGAGCGATTGTGTTGCAGTGCCCGTTTCATCTTGGGGATTGCCCGGACCCTTATCAGGGTCCTCATCCAGATTGGATTGTACTGCTGTTAGGTATCATATCAACACGGGAGGTTTGTGTGAAAGGGTTATTGACGACAGCGATTGCGGTGTTGTTGCTGACCGCCGGGGGGATGGCCCAGCCACCTGCGCTGGGAGTAGGCGCTTCGGGAGGCATCAATGTGCCGATCGTCCAGGATGACCAGGAGTCCGGATCGATTTTCGAGTTCCGCGGTCGGCTGGAGGCTATGCCGTTCCTGATCGTGGAACCCAAACTGTCATTCTCCAGTTACGGCTCTCCGGACACGTTTAACGACGTGGTGTGGGATATCGACGGTTCCAAGCTGGTGATGTACGGTGTAGATGGTGTTTTGTCAGGTGGCATGGCCGGAACCGGGTTCAAGCCGTTTTTCGTAGGCGGTGTCGGGTTCTACAATGTCAAGAACGACGATACCGAGGCGTTCCTCGAGAGCAAGACCAAATTCGGCTGGTCGGCCGGTGTTGGTTTCGCTATGGGGTTGTCACCGCAGCTCGATCTCGACGTGCGCGGTAAACTCCACGTGATCACGCATGAAGGCAGTTCTTCCAAGAAGTCTGCTGCGCTGATCGGAGGCATTAACTTTTACTTCGGTGGGAAATAGGAGGTGACCGCATGACACGACTTGCAAAAAGAATGGGACTTCCTGCCTTCGTCGCGACCTGTTTCCTATTGGTAGGATGTCTGATCTCGGGAACGTTTGTGGTGACTATCTTTGTCGAGGACGAAGAGTTCACGACCGACAACGGATTCTACTACTACTTCGTAGATCTTACCGATAATGAAGATTGGGAAGACCATCAGGATAACATCGACAATATCGATGTCGTTGGTTTTGAGCTTTGGATCGACAATACCAGTGGCTCAGCAACGACGTTTGATGTCTGGATCGACGATGCCGGCAACGCTGAGTTGATGAGTCTGGCAGCGGTGCAGGCAAGCGCGACGAAGATCGTCGACGGTTTGACGATTGCCAACGGCGCCAACTTCATCACCTACGGTCAGTCACTGGGCGTGATACAGAACACGGAGACGCTCAAGACGCTGGTGGAAGCCGGTGAGTTTCATTACTACGGCTACTCAAGTGCCGGTATGGGACTGTATGAGATCGACTCAATGCGAGTGATCGTGACTGTCTCGGCTAGCGACTAAGGCCAGTCTGGAGCGGACTTCAGTATGCCGCCCACATGTTTAGAAAGCCGGCTCCTTCTGGAGCCGGCTTTTTTGTGCACAGAATGCTTGCCCGTGCGGTTATAACCGTTACATTAGTCGCCATAATACGGAATAAGGAGCTGGAATCATCGAACAGTATCAGATTGTCATAATCGGCGGCGGCCCGGGCGGATACACTGCCGGTATCAGAGCCGCCATGAAAGGCGCAAGCGTTGCAGTAATCGAAGATCGCGAGTTGGGCGGAGTCTGCCTCAATCGGGGTTGTATTCCTTCCAAAGCGTTGATCGCCTCTGCGGCCGTTTACAGCAACGTGAAGCATGCGGATGAGTTTGGTCTCACCCTTAACGGCGGGGCATCATACGATTGGCTCGCCATGCGGGCTCGCAAAGACAAGATTGTCGGGCAGCTCGTGGGCGGAATCGCCCAGCTGTTCAAATCTCACGGTGTAACTCATATTCAGGGATTCGGCAAGGTTGTCGACCCCAACCACGTCACGATTACCGGCGCCGACGGCAACGAGACCAGAATCAAAGCTGACAATATCATAATTGCTACAGGATCCCGGCCGGTCAATATCCCGTCTTTCCCGGTCGACGGTCGTTGGATTCTGACTTCGGATCATTTGCTCGAACTGGAGCAGCTTCCGGAGTCGATGCTTATCATCGGTGCGGGCGTCATCGGTTGCGAATGGGCCTTTATGCTGTCGATGCTCGACGTCAAGGTTGAGATGGTCGAGATGATGGATCACGCCCTGCCGATGGAGGACGAAGGGTCTTCAAAGCTGATCGAGAGGGAACTGAAGAAGCTCAAAGTCAAGCTGCATACCAAAACCAGGGTCGAGTCTATCGTCCCGGGTTCGCAGGGTATCACTGCCAATCTTTCAAACGGTACAACGGTTGAGGCCGGCCAGGCGCTGGTGTCGGTTGGTCGGGCATTCAATACCGAGGAACTGGGACTTGAGGATGTTGGCGTCAAGCTAAACAAAAACGGTTCGATCAAGACCGGCGCTGACATGCGCACGAACGTCAAAAACATATTCGCCATTGGTGATGTTCGCGGCGAAATCCTTCTGGCCTATACGGCCACTCATGACGGCACCGTGGCGGTTGACAACTGCCTGGGCGAGAAAGTAGAGAAGGACTACTTGGGCGTGCCTTCGGTTATCTTCACGCATCCGGAAGTTGCCTCTGTCGGTATGACCGAGAAGCAGGCGGCTGAGGACCATGAGCTGATAATCGGCAAGTTCCCGCTTCGGGCACTCGGCAAAGCTCACGCCGAGAATGAAATCGCCGGCGAGGTTAAGCTGATCGGCGACAAGAAGACCGACCGGCTGCTCGGCGTGCACATTGTTGGGATTCATGCTACTGAGATTATCCATACCGCGGCATTGGCGATCAATCGCAAACTGACCGTTAAGCAGGTTGGCGATCTGATTTTTGGACACCCAGTTATCTCTGAGTCGATCATGGAAGCCGCCCACGACGCCCATGGTACGGCAGTCCATCTGGCCAAGAAGCGCAGTTGAAACGCAGATATTAACGCAAAACGCCCAATTATTGGGCGTTTTGCTGCTTTTCCGGCCGCAGATCGTGCGTTCGGTAAATAACTGTATACAAATAAGATAGGTCGTGTTCCGCCGTGTCTGCGCGATTGGATTGGCGCATTTGCTGCGATATTGTGAGAGCGCCGTATGGGAGCGGCTTGTCGGCTGTGTTCAGTATGTCTCTTTATAACAATAGGTTACGGTGAATCGTTGGACGAGATTCCGGTTTGGCACCTGACTTGCCTATTACGAGGGTGCAGTTAGTTACTCTTAAATATACGCAGTATGGCGGTGAAGGGTATTTAAGAGGTGGGGAAGAAGGAGTTTCCATGTGAGGGGAAACTCCTTTTTCGAATCTGAAGACAGCTCGTTTCGGCGGGCTGTCTTTTTTGTGTCTGGCTTGGCGCTCGGGGACGCGGTCGTGGGGTCTTGGGATCTTGGGATGTGCGTCGCCATAAACGACGGGGCCATCAAAGAGGCATGGAACTGGCGGGGGAGGGACTGTCTATTTTGAAGCCTGTAGGAGGAGCGACAGCGAAATCTGGTCTTACTCTTGAGGGCAGTGTCCTCGCAGGTCTGAAGACAGCCGTTGGCGATTGGCCGGTTTGAGCGTCCGCTACAATTTCCTTGACATAATCAGGAAATCGTGTAAATTCTTGGCTCGCATATTCGATTTGTAATGGCGGAGTAGCTCAGCTGGTTAGAGCAGCGGAATCATAATCCGCGTGTCCGGGGTTCAAGTCCCTGCTCCGCTATTTTTTTATTAAGCCAATCATTGACAACCACTTACGAAATTCGTACCTTCCTGTAGTCGCGGGCTGTGCCCATTTTGTGACATCGATTTCGGAGGGTTCTTCTATGGGATCAATCTATAAACGAGCTGGAGTCTACTACGTCAACGTCATGGCCAATGGCAAACGAGTTCGTCGTCGGATCGGCCGGTCCAAACGAACTGCGGAGTTAGTCCTCAAAGATCTGGAAGTGAAGATCACTCGCCAGGAGTTCGATCTCGACGTGCCCGACGGCACACTGGAGCAAGCCTTCTCGCACTACCTCGACTATTCCGATACGAATCATGCCCCCCGTACGACCCTGCGATACTCGCAGGTAATCGCCAATTTCAAGTTCTTCCTTCTGCTGAGACACCCGAATATCGAACGCGTATCTCAGTTGGATCTCGTAACGATTGAGCAGTACAAGAAATTTCGGAAAGACACTGACCCCAGAACACTCGTCCTGCCCGATGACTTTCCCATCAAGATTCGTCCAAATGCGATGGCCGGGAGTCCCAAGACAATCAACTATGAGTTGAAGACGCTCAAATCGATTTTCACATTTGCTCGCAAGAGGGGGCTTTGCCGACAGAATCCGCTGGAAGATGTTACCTACTTCCGGATACAGGAGGAGGCTGAGCCAAGATTTCTGACGCGGGAGGAGTGCGAGAGGCTGCTTGGTGCAGCGGATCGCAAACTCCATCCGATCTTCTATACGTTTCTGAATACCGGTCTGAGGCTCGGCGAACTCATCAATCTGCAATGGAGGGATGTTGATCTGAAGCGGACGATTCTTCACGTTCGCAAGAAGGGCGACTGGCAACCTAAGGCGGGTGAACGGCAGGTTCCTCTCAACGAAGGGATGGTGAAGTTGCTGAAGGGTCACAAGCCAAAGGGAGCAAAAGACCAGCAGTATGTGTTTCCAAGTGTAGATGGTGGCAAACTGAAGACCAAGCTCCGCAAGGCGTTGATTAAGACCGCAGTGGCGGCCGGCCTGGAAGATGTGACTAAGATCCACACACGTCGCCATACTTTTGCCAGCCACTTGGTGATGAGCGGTGTAGATCTGCCGTCTGTGAAAGAACTTCTTGGCCATGCGGACATCCAGACCACGATGATCTATGCACACCTGGCCCCGGATCATCTGGCGGGAGCGGTCAATAAGCTTTCGTTCTGATGGGCAGGGATTGCTGACTCTCTGCGGGATAGCCTCACCACAAATCGGGAATGCGCTCTCCCCCCCCCCCCTGCTCAGCACCTGAAGCCCCGCGCAGTACTCTCGATTTCACATTACCAACGCGGCATGCTGCAGATAGATATCCCTAGGGCCACGTTGATTGCATACTGGACAGGAATGTCGTATTATGCGAGTCGTCAATCGAGGAATTGTGGGGAAGAACATGAAAGAAGTAACGGTCCCAGACGCGGCAGAAGCCATTCTAAATGACGTAATCAAGCAAATCGAAGCTATTCTGTCCGATGGCGAAGAGGAATCAGTCGATGATTCCGCCCCGGAAGACATTGATGACTATCCAGGACAGAAACACTTCAGGTTGGTGGACTCGCTGAACCTCTTGCCGCACCGTTGGTGCGCCATGGATCCTCTGGTTTACGATTGTTATCTACATGGAGATCGAGCGAACTGCTGTCTGGTATTTGCGCGGCGCGAGGAGGCCCCACATTCAGTTGGGACGGGGGTCAGTGTTCCAGTATTCTCGGTCTGGCCCAATGATACAGAGATCCCCCAGACATTATATCGACATTATGTGCCGCATGAGTTAAGAAACATTCTTCACTTGTGGATCGGCGGATCTCACTTGCACATTCAGTTCCTTACGGATGTGAACTTGACGTTGATGCTTGGCGACTTTGAATCACTGAGAAACAAGGTGATGGTTCGCAATGAGGGGAAGTCTGCGAGGAATTCCGCATCGCTGCAGCCCGTTACAGATGGACAATTGAGTCCCAGCACCAAGCGCAGCACGCTTCTGACAGTGCCGCAAAACGCTCTGTCCATTCTCGACGAGATCATTGAGATAGCAGCATACGCCCTAGAGTGCTACCCTGAGGACGCCGACCTCTGGGATGTTTTGCTTGAGGGAGACCATGGGAGTCCGCATGAGATGATCTTCAAGCTGGCTTACGAACTAATGCTGGCTGCCTATAGGTGGTGCGGGATCGACCCACTCCTTTTCGACTGCTATGTCTATCCTTATGATCTGGTTTTTGCTCGGCGCGAGGAGGCTCCAGAACCGTTCGGCGGAAGTGGCTCACCGCACCTTCTGCTCTGGCCGAACAAGACGCCCATCCCCAGCCATCTTGCTCGGCACAGTGTCCCGGAGGAGATAGCTCTGTTGTTGTATGGTTCCATCAATACGGACGACCGAAAGATGGGATTTTGGGAGAAGACATTCGTCGAGAGTATCAAAGCTGACTTGGAGTATTTGCGAAGACTGGTCGAGATACATGAAGAAAGCACCACTTCGATTTCGTCATCCGCGAAACGCGATGTCGGAAGGAGCGATTTGGTCTCGCTCTCGCAGTGCGTGCCTGAAGACGCTACCCACATCCTGAATGAGATCATTACGCAGTGCGATAAGATAATAGCGATAGAGAGCACTCCTGACGCAATGGCCGAGCCCTCAGGAAACACGCCTGAATCGGAGGAGCAGATCGAGCGTCTGTTTGAGTTGCTGAACCATGTTGGCCTCAAGTGGTGCAAGAGGAACCCGTTCCAGTACGACTATTGCTGCATGGAACAAGGCCAAGAGTTCGTTTTGGTATTCTTTGGCCGCGCGACGAGACTGCATCCCCGCACGAAGTTGGAGGTCCGAACCCTTCCCAAGTGGCACCGAACAGGCCCGGTACCGGAAGATGCCCTTTCAATGCTGATCCCGATGGAGTTAGGTATAGTAATCCACGACTACGAAAACGGGCCCGGTGGATGGTCGACTGATAGAACAGCATTCGTTAAGGAGAGTCTTCTGTCTCTGCGGATGAAGGTAGAGGTTCTCCTGAGTGTCGAGGGGACTGACTCACAGTCTGATTCCGGCACAAAGCTTGCGGATCGTTCTCCAGAGCCAACGCCTGTTGGGGTTGAGTGCCAAGAGACAGGTAATAGCCAACAGGATCGATCCGAGCCACCAATTGACGGTTTTTATGCCAGCAAAGGCTATCGCTCAGTGCGCCTCCGCGGAGCAACCTACCCGTTGACACAAATGCAAGCCGCTGTGATTCGTCTGCTTCACGAGGAACACAAGAATGGGACTCCCGATGTGGGGCTGTCGACTCTCGTGGAAGTCGCCACCGGAAGTTTGGAGTCCTCTCACAAGTCTCTTCGAGATATATTCAGGAACAAGGATGCTCGAGAGAAGCTCATTCGTAACGGGGGGAGCAAAGGCACCTACCGGCTGAATATCTGACGGACAGAATCCAGTACCACGCAAGTGGACGTGTTGCACCGGTTGTACAGGCAAATGTACGGCGATCTCGGCAATTGTACTGTGCCATGTACAGCCTGTTGCCCCACCGCTAGTCGTAGTTTGCTGTCATGGACAGCAGATCAACTAGACAGATCACGCAACAGTATCTCACGCATTGCCGCGACCATCGATTCATCGACACCGCCTTCGGGGGCGTCAAGCGGCGCAATAGAGTAGTAGACGTCAACGAGCTCAGTATTCCAGTCAATACGTCTAACTGTTTCACAGGCATGTTCCGCTTCCCGGAAGCCTACCAGGAGCATTGTCAACGTATAGGCTCCGTCTCCAAATGCCCTCCGGTCGAATGCTACTCTGACTTCGTGTGGTTCGATATCGATTCCAGCGATCCGGCAGAGGCGCTTGGGTGGGGAAGAGAACTGGTCGGGCGACTGAAAGAGCAGGGAGATGAGATCGTTCGGAATCTCGACATCTACTTCTCTGGCTGTAAGGGCTTCCATATCGGAATCCCGTCCCAGCTATTCGGGTTAGGGCCTTCATCTGATCTGCCTGCCAAGATAGGCCGTATTGCTAAAAAACTCGCCGAAGGCATCACTATCGACACGTGTATCTACCAGCGCAACCAGCTCTGGCGAGTTCCGAACACCAAGCACAGAGACAGCGGCCTTTTCAAGACAAAGCTGACTCTGGAGGAGTTCACTGCCTGGTCGATCGATCAGATTCGTGAGAAGGCTCAGAAGGCCGCAGGGGTACCTCATGTCGCGTATCCTGAGCGGGGAGACCTGAACCCGCATCCATTTCTTCTCCGAATAGCTGAATCAGTCGATCTGGCTGCGACCCGATTGCCAAATGATAGTGGAAATCAGGTCGTGAGAAACAAGCCGGGGTGGATAGGCGAAGGGCTCAAGAACCTGTCTGATGGCAACAGAAACAGTACATTTGCCAAGATTACGGGAAGACTACATCGTGACGGATGGTCCCCGGAAGACATTGCGGCCCTGTTAGTTCCGCACGCCTCGCAGGTTGGTTTCCCACCAGACGAACTCCAAACTGTGGTGGACGGAATATGTGATCGCTATCCGTCGACGACTCGGTTTCCGGTTTCCGCCCCTATATATATAGGAAATCAAGAAATCAGGTCAGAAACGGCCATTCCTTTTGCTCAGCTTCTAAGTCAAGCAGACAAGGAGATACCGTGGTTGGTCGAGAGCCTGTTTCCGACTGAGGGGATTGCGATCATAGGAGGGGCTCCCGGAATAGGAAAATCATGGTTGGTCCTGGATCTTACCCTTACATGTGCCGCAGGAGGGAAGTGGTTCAATCAGTTTCAGACTCTGCAAGGGCCAGTACTGTATGTGGATGAGGAATCCTACCCTCCTTTGTTGGGCAAGCGATGTCGACAGCTAGTGGCGGGCGGCAAGCCTGAGCCCATTGAGGACATACACTTCCTTGTAGGTCAAGGAGTCTCTTTCACAGACAGCAGGAGGCTGTCCATCCTTGAAGTCAACCTTGAAAGATATCGCCCCAAGCTAGTTATCTGTGATTCTCTCATACGGTTCCACAGCGCAGAGGAGAACTCGGCGTCTGAAATGAAGCGTGTGTTCGAATCGGTGAAGGAACTGGTGAGAGAACATCACTGCTTCTTCGTCTTCGCGGATCACAATCGCAAACCCGGGGAGAATGCGACAAGCTCTCAACATGCTCTGCGAGGATCAAGCGAGAAATCGGCTGCGGTGGATTGCCAACTGTCCGTCAGCCAGGCAGGAGATGTCCTCAAAGTTGAGCACAGCAAGTCTCGATATGGCAGAGAGATTCCGGCTTTCACTTTCAAGCTTCGTGAGCCACGACTTGGCAAGATTCAGCTAGTGTACGCCGGAGATGTCAGGGAGGCTAGAGTCTCCGAACAGGTTCAGAGAGCAGTCCCCGTCATACTGGATTGCCTGTCTGAAAGAGACCTTGTGGCGCGCAAGGACATCGTCTCCAAAGGCCAAGGAGGCGGTGTTGGGGAGAAGCTTATCGACAACGGGCTCAAACATCTGGTCAATGAAGGCAAGATCGAGAGAGTTGACAAGAGACCGGATGGAGGCAGAGGCAGCAAGTCAGCATTCTACCGGCTCGCGGATCTGTCAGAAACAGGGGAGCAGTCATAATGGATGCTCTTCTTACGCCTCAACAGATAGCCGACCTTCTCGGTGTCAAAGTCTCCACCATCTACCAGTGGACGCATCAGGGATTCATCCCACATGCAAAGATAGGCAAGTTCGTGAGATTCAATATGCCTGAGATAGAGAAGTGGGTTCAGCAACGATCAACAGCCGGCAGAATGACCCACAAAATAGACATCAAACAGTTTGGATTCTAGAGGCGCATTCGAGCATGGGACAAAGCAGCAATACACGCAAGTTTCACTACGTGACTCCTCGGCAGTATCGCCTGGCGTACAAGTATTTGGCCAAATGGCAGCAGCAGTGGCACAGATACGAGAGAGCGCACCCCTGCAACGCGGCTGGCATCCCGGTGGACAAGCACGCTGCCAGGACAACATCTGTCGGCAGTACAAGTACGTTGGAGAGGATCATCTGTCATGGGGCGGATGGAAAGGTTGGCGATCCGCTGAAAGGTTTCGTTGTTGCAGACAATCCTAAACTCGGCGAATGTGATCGCTACCGAGTTACAGTAGTGAAGCCTGACTCAACCATGATTGATGTGGTGGCAGATCCAGTCTTGCAGATACGATTATCCAGCAAACGAAAAAGACTGCTCAGACTAAGTTCGGAGAAACTTGGTCGGGCAGAGACTTTCAACCGCACGAGGTTTACGAACAATGAAGACTAGACGCAAGAGCAAAGGACTGTCTCCCAGAGGCGCCCTATCGTCAGCTAACCGCGTCCTACCCGACGTTGTGGCGATGATATCAGAAGAATACCCTGACGTTGATCGCAGACTCAAGCATGTGATCCTGCTTCGATGCTATGGTTTCACCGTGTGTGAGATCGCACAATATCTCAAGACGTATCGCAATGCAGTATATAGGCTTCTGTGGAAGGCGCAGGAACAGTTGTAGCACTCCACTGAATGCAGTGGCTTTAGTTGATTGGTCTTGTGGGACATAGTCGGATGCGTGGCCCATATTGCTATTGACAATCATGTCCTTCTTAGTATGTTGTGGTTAAACCATTTACTCCGTGGGGGAGCATATGCGATCAATCATTGCGTCTATTGTACTGCTACTGAGTTCTGCGACAGTTTCAGCGACCACCATTCACGTTCCTGCGGATCAACCTACTATTCAAGCTGGCATCGATGCGGCTGTGAGTGGGGATACGGTGTTGGTGACAGCCGGCACGTATCAGGAGACACTTGACCTCCTGGGCAAGAGCATCGCGCTGATTGGCGAATACGGATTGGACCGCACGGTTCTAATGGGAGTTGGCACAACTGCCGCCCTGATAGCGGCGGTCGACAATGAACCAGGTGTGGTTATCAAGGGTCTTACATTCACGGGGTCGATGCGAGGCTCCGCCTCTGCGATTGGGGTCTCTAATGCAGAGGTCTCTGTCGACTCATGTTTCTTTCATTATCTAGATGGTCCTAACGGGGCGCAATTCGCCGTTTGTGTGGTAAGTACGGGGTCGGCCACAATCCGCAGAAATGTCTTCTCTAACAACAGTCTCTGGGGCGTGATCTACGTTGACACTTCATCAACAGCACAGGTAGTCAACAACACGGTGACTGGCAACACAGATGCCGGACTGTCAGTTTACGGAGATAGCTCCTTAGTAGCTAACAATATAGTGACTGGTTGTGGCTATTATGGGTTCTACCAGGCTGACAACAGCACCATAACGTACGCCTACAACAACATCTGGGACAATGGCACGGACTATCTCAACGGGATTTCCCCTGGGCTTGGTGACATTTCGGTGGACCCGATGTTCGTTGACCAGACAGGAGATGACGTCAGACTCCTTCGAGAGTCTCCGTGCATCGATACTGGCGACCCGGATCCTATCTATAACGATCCGGACGGCTCCAGAAACGACATGGGGGCTCTCCCGGCTAGATACTACGGGCCGATCTGGCGCGTCGCCACCGAAGGCAATGATACCACGGGGGACGGCAGTCAGGCCGCACCTTTTGGTACGATTCAACACGCCATAGATGTCTCTATTGACGGCGATACAATCTTGGTGATGTCTGGTACATACTCAGGTCCCGGCAATCGTGACTTAGATCCCTCCGGTAAGGCGCTGGTAATCTTATCCGAGCGTGGAACTGACTCCACTGTTATCAACTGTGACGGAGACTCCGTCGAGAACCACCGAGGCTTCTACATCCACTCAAACGAGGATTCCAATACTGTCATTATCGGATTGACCATCAGAGGAGGATATTCGGATTCTCGTGGTGGAGGGGTCCACATTGTGAACGCATCGCCATGGTTCAGAGACTGCCGCTTCGTCGACAATAGTACGGGGCACAATGCCTCTTACAGTGGTGGTGGTGGTGTACACTGCCTCACGGCATCGCCGCGTTTCTCGTCATGTGTCTTTGACAGCAATACAACTGATCATGACGGCGGAGGATTATTCGTCTGCCTTTCCTCACATCCGACTCTTGATAGTTGCGCTTTCTGGAACAACTCCGCAGAGGCAGGAGGGGCTGTCAGTATGTATCAGAACTGTCAGTCACAGTTCCGGCATGCGGAATTCGCGGAAAACACCGCCGAGGTTGGCGGTGCCGTTCAGACAACGTATGAGTCCGATACCTCATCACTTTGGTTATCGTGCGTCTTCCGTAACAACTCTGCAGTGACCTACGGGGGGGCAATGAGTTGCGTCGGTTCCTCTCCTGAGCTGTTTCAATGCACAATGGCTGGGAACAGCTCTGCGATGGGGAGCGCGATTGCTTGCATCAATACTTCCTCTCCGACAATTCAGGAGTCCATTATTGCGTTCAATCTCGTGGGTGAACCGATCGAGTGCAATGTCAGCGATCCGGCAAGCAGTCCCGCCCTTACTTGTTCCAATGTGTTCGGGAACGAGGAGGGAGATTGGATAGGATGTATTCAGGACCAGTTGAGTCTCAGAGACAATCTGCGTGCAGCACCCCGTTTCTGTGATACGGCAGTTGGCGACTACGGATTGGCTGCTAACTCTCAATGTGCTCCCGGAAACAGCGAATGCGGTTATAGGATAGGAGCTGTCGGCGTTGCCTGTGATTCGATTTCAGTTGTGTGGCATGTTACCGAAACTGGAAGCGATTCGACGGGCGATGGCAGTGAGGCGGCTCCGTTTGCCACTATTCAACACGCTGTCGATGCCTCAATCAATGGTGATACCGTACTCGTGCATGATGGAACATACACGGGCGAAGGCAACCAAGAGATACTCTTGGGAACGCGGAGACTTGTCATCCTTTCGGAAAACGGCTCCTCTGCCACAATCCTTGACGTTGAAGACCAGTCTGCCAGGGGGTACGTAATAGAGGAAGAGCAGGATACACTGACGGTTATTCAGGGCTTCACGATCAGGAACGCCCCGGTGGGCGTCTACTTGTTCAGTTCCCCATTGCTTATCGATCTCGTGCTGGAAGACAACGATGAGGGCATAATCTGCAACGGAAATCCATTTGTTCGCGGAGTGGTGTTCAGCTTCAACAATATCGGAGTCGACGCATACGGTGGGACAATCGCTTGTGTGCAGTGTAGTTTCGAGGGTAATGACGTTGGTGTCATGATGGACGATGGCGGCTACATGACTCTAGATTCATGTACGCTGCTGAACAATGCCAAAGGTATTGAACTACTGGACGGAGTCGTGGCATGTAAGTTTTGTTCATTCAACGACAACACCTGTGGTACTTTCGCTATTTCCTCCGGTGGCTCTGTAGCAGTCGATAGCAGTGACTTCTCCGGCAATGGGACAGCAGCTCATGGAAACTGCGATCTTTCCAACTCGCTCATAAGTGACGGTGCTAGGGGGGTCGTGAAGAGCACGAGGGAAGCAGCGAGCGCAGTGGGGTGCACGTTTGAGAATTTGGACATGGCACTTGAAGGAACGGGCGGTAAGAAGACGTTGGACCCTCCCAGAGCGGTCTGGGGATTCGACCTCAGTGACTGTGAGATCACTGGTTGTGACACTGTTGCCTACATCGTTGGAGGTGATGTTTATGAGCCTGACCGCCTTGTATTGAGCGATTGCTGGATCCATGACAACGGCGGAATCACTACTGGTGAGTGCCATGTGGCCATGACGAACACTCGGTATGAGAACAACACGTCCGGTGTCAATATCGGCTACAATGCCTTTCAAACAGTCCTGATTCAAGACTGTGCCATCCTTGGAAACGGTGCTGATGCATTGAGTGTTTCCTGCTGTGACGGCGAGGTCGTGATCAGGAGAACGGTGATTGCCGATAATCAGGGCAACGCTTTTTCCTTCGACGGGGGATGTCACGAGTCACTTGACATCGAAGATGCAACCATCGTAGGGAATGCTGGCCACGGGATAAGCATTGCTGATTTCTACGAGCTTCAAATGACTATCACCAGATCGCTCATTGCCTACAATGCTGGATATGGAGTTCTGTGCGATACGCTCAGTTCCGATATCCTAGTGTCGTGTTGCGATGTTTTTGACAACGTAGGTGGCAACTACAACCTTATGCCAGATCAGGTCGGCACAAACGGCAACATTTCTCTCGACCCGCTTTTCTGCGACACGGCCGCGGGTGACTATCACATTAGTTCATGCTCTCCTTGCGCTCCGGATCGGAATGAATGCGGAGTGCTAATCGGCGCTTTGGACACCGCTTGCACATCCTATTGTGGCCCTGTGTGGCATGTCGCGGTGGCTGGGGACGATCTCGAGGGAGACGGAAGCGACGTCGCTCCTTTCGCAACCATCCAATATGCTGTGGACATGGCTATTGACGGCGACACTGTGCTCATCCAAGACGGCACGTACATTGGCGTAGGCAATCGGGATATCGTGGTGTACGACATGAGCCTGGCCGTAGTGAGTGAGAGCGGTCCCGAAAGCACGATTATCGATTGTCAGGGTGACAGTCTGAATCCGCATCGAGGGTTTGACATCCGAGGTGACTCAACCAATACCGTGTCCCTGCGGGGTTTGACTATTGTCAACGGTTGGGGCTCAGAAGCTGAAGGAATCGAGTCTAATAGTGGAGCAGGCGGTGGTCTGTTGTGTGTCACGTGTACTATGGCTATTTCGAACTGTGTGTTTCAAGATAACGAAGCCGGGCACGGAGCGGCGGTGTACCTTGAATCTGCATATTCGACTGTGGATAGTTGCGAATTCGAAGAAAACACAGGTTGGGTGTTGTTCTCTGGCTATGACGGAGAGACTACTATTACCGGTACGGGATTTATAGCCAACAATGGAATTGGTCTTTTCGGACTCGGCGCGACTGACATTATTGCCCACGAGTGTCGATTCGAAAACAACGAGCAGTCCGGGGTCGAACTGGATTACTGTGATTCCGTACTGTTTACGAGTTGCTCGTTTTCCAGCAATTCCAGTGAGGGCGTGGAGCTCTCTGGGGGAATAGGTCCTGTTCACTTTCTTGGCTGTGCTTTCGAAGGCAACTCGGGAGCAGGTCTGAGAGCCCATTATCAGGATGGTGAGTGCTCTCTCTCTTCCTGCGTCTTCCGTGGCAATGCTTTGGGGGCGGCTTTCGTACAGGAGGGCGAGGAACTCGGAGTGACTTTCGACGGGTGTCATTTCTGGGCGAACTCAGGTTCAGCCCTTGATATCTGGAGCGATCCAGCTGATCTTTCGTTCACCAACTGCACTTTCGTTCGCAATCAATCTAACACAAACTCTGTGATTCATCATTGGTTCAATGAGCCGAGCACTCTATCACTGGAGAACTGTCTAATTGCCTTCAATAGGGGCGGAGATCCCGTAGAGTTTGGCGACCCCGAAGACTCACCGACCGGGCTTTCCCTTGCGTGTTGCGATGTCTTTGGCAATGAAGCTGGCGATTACGTTGGACAAATCGCCGACTACGCGGGTGCAAATGGAAACATCTCACTCGATCCACTTTTCTGCGACAGGGCTGCAGGTGGCTACTCTCTGTACAACACGTCACCTTGTGCTGCGGACAACAATTCGTGCGGCGTTCTGATAGGAGCGTTTGATGTTGGATGCAGTGCGCCAGTAGTCGAGGTAATCACTGTCGACACGGTTGGGGACAATCAACACGTGCTGTCCGACGATCCGCTGATCTTCTGGAGTTGGACTGATTCGCTTGGTTTGCCCCAGGCTGAGTTCGAGATTGCTGTCGGCACTGATGACGATTGGACCTACGCTGAGATGTGGAACCCGGCTCCGTTCGTGAGCTCGGATACGTTTGTCGTCTACGGTGGGAGTGATCTTGTGGACGGCGTGACCTACTGGGCGCGGCTTCGAGTGAGCAACGACGCGGCATGGTCTGAGTGGTATGAGATTTCATTCCGTATGAACTCGGTCCCGAGCGTTCCGACGCCCTCGTCTCCGGCAGGTTGGGCAGTGACGGATGGCATGGTGACGCTTTGGCTTCAGAACGCACTTGACGCTGAGTTGGACACGCTCACATACGACTTCATAGCCTATCATGACACCGACTGCGTGTTCGGTCCTCCGATTGATGTACAAGACTATCCAGAGACACCGGATTCTACGGGATTGCTCGTTGACCTCACGACAGCTGAGAACTGCTTCTATTGCTGGAGGGCAAGAGCGTTCGACGGATACGAGTACGGTGAGTGGTCCGATTACGAGTGCTTCAATATCAGCGGAACTCCCGAGGCTCCTGCCACACCTGTTCTGATTTCGCCCGTCGATCAGTCAAATGGCATCCTGTACGACATGCGCCCCGAGTTCTTTTGGAGTTGGTGCCCTGATCCCGATCCAGGCGACACGGTTCTGTACAAGGTCGAGCTGGCGATAGACTCGAACTTCTCGTTTGTGATGACAGTTGACTCGCTGGCAGAGAACCGATACACACCGGATGATTCGCTCGAGTTCCATG
The DNA here is from genome assembly GCA_963664195.1 of uncultured candidate division Zixibacteria bacterium. Classification (GTDB taxonomy): domain Bacteria; phylum Zixibacteria; class MSB-5A5; order GN15; family FEB-12. Next base: position 304,050 of record OY760907.1, on the reverse strand, counting down.
AGCAGTACTGGTGGCGGGTGACGGCTCACGATCAAACGTCGTTGGAGTCAGTGTCGTCCGTGGCTGGGTGGTGGACTTGGACCCTCGGCGACATGGACTATGACCACATGTCATCGATGGGCGATCTTACGTTGATGATCGATCACCTATTCATTAGCCTGACGCCCCTTGATCCGATGATTACAGGCGACCTCGATGGCGACTGCACCGTCACAATGGGAGACTTGACAATTCTTATCGACCACTTGTTTATCTCGTTGAATCCGTTGACGACGCCGGGGTGTGAGGCGCCAAAGGCGACTACACAATCGGGAGGCAAACAAGAGCGCGAAAGACCTCAGAGTAGGCACTGAATCAACCGGCCGTCACTGAGATGTCGGATCAGCCGACACTAACGTCGTACCGTTGACAGATTGGACTAATTGTACTATATATCATAAGCATAACAGGGCGTTCGAATCACCCGCTCTATCGAGTGTCGGCGTCACTGATGTGCTCGGGGGCAGTTGCTCGGGTTTGCTTGTCATATCAGGCTGTACCTGCCATTGGCGGTTCACAAAGATCGGAGAGTTCTCGCATGTAGTGGACGGTTTGACGTCTGCTTATATCCGGTGTTTGGGCCCTGAAGTTGGATGTCACTGTGGTAATGATTACAGCGAGGAGAAACAATGACCTGTCATAGAATGAGCTTGCGATTGCCAGTTCTTCAGATATGTGCTCTCGTCTTCTGTTGCTTGGCCTTGACCGCCAAGGCTGCGGCTGAACAAGGCAAGCTGCGGGAAGCCCTTGGAGGTGACGGCAGCCTTACTGCTACTGCGCCGTGTCTCCTGCCGGCAGAGAAGCCGGCGATATCACCGGGGGAGAGCAGCCCATTTGCGGAGATTCAGCGCATTGTGTTGAACAAAGAAGAGCAGTTGTGGATCAATTCCAGCCCAAGATACGAGAAGGAACCATCTAGCGGTCCCGGTAACATTGTGTGTACTGAACGATACTTGATTTGACAGTCATCCACCTCTGAGAGGTTTCTGTTAAGCTGCCGGTTTTTCTTCTACCGTCAGATTTGCCTTTCTGGCCAACTCCAGACCGTCAACGAAGGTCGCCATCGGCGTGCGACCTTGACACCGTTTCCCCTGGTGCGTGCGATCCCGGTTGTATCGATCCATCCAGTCATCCAACTCAACCTGCAATTCCGCCACAGCAGTGAATATCCGTTTGCGAAAGATCGTCTTGTAAAACTCATTAAGAACCGTCTTGTGGAACCGCTCGCAGATGCCGTTGGTCTGTGGATGTCGCGCCTTCGTCCGAGTGTGCTCGATCTCGTGAAGCTGAAGATAGAGTTGATAAGGATGTTTGTCAAGACGGCCGCAGTACTCGGTGCCGCGATCTGTCAGGATGCGCAGGATATCCACGCCCTGCTCTTCGAAGAACGGCACCACGCGATCATTGAGCGTATCAGCGGCCGTCAGCGGGACCTTGGCCGTGTACAGCTTGGCGAAAGCAACAGCCGAATACGTGTCAATCACCGTCTGCTGGTAGATGCGGCCAACCCCTTTGAGATACCCCACATAGAACGTGTCCTGGGCCACCAGATAGCCCGGATGATGCGTCTGGGTCTGTACAGAATTTTGTGTAAGCAGCCTTTTCACGGTTGTCAGATTCTTCCCTCAAACATGATGCTGAAGTGGTTGAGTGCCGCCACCCAGTCTTTGATCGGTCGTTTCCACTTCATCGAGATTCTCTGTATCGCCAAATACAGCACCTTCCTCACCGAGTCGGCGGTCGGAAACGAGCCGCGATTTCTCGTAACTTTCCGCAGCTGAGCGTTCATCGATTCAATCGCATTAGTCGTATAGATAACTTTCCGAATCGCCGGCGGATAGTCAAAAAACGGAATGATGTTCACCCAGCAGGATCGCCACGAGCGCGCGATTTGCGGGAAGCTGTCCTCATACCGGGCCTCAAGCGCGGCCAGGGCCTCCTCGGCGGCCTCCACGTTGGGCGCCGAATAAACACTCTTGAGATCGGCGGCCACCGCCTTGCGCTGTTTCCAGGAGACATACTTCAGCGAGTTGCGCACCATGTGCACGATGCACAACTGCACCTGCGCCTTCGGATAGGCCGCCTCGATCGCGTCGGGGAAACCGCTCAGACCGTCCACACAGGCAATCAGGATGTCCTGCACCCCACGGTTCTTCAACTGGGTCAGCACGTTCAACCAGAACTTGGCCCCCTCGTGCTCGCCGACCCACAACCCCAGTAACTCCTTGCCGCCCTCACGGTTGATCCCCAGAGCCAGATACACTGCCTGGTTCTTGATCTGCCCGCTGTGACGCATCTTCAGGTGGATGGCATCAAGGTACACGATCGGATACACCGGCTCCAACGGACGGTTCTGCCACGCCGTCACCTCCTCCAAAACTGCGTCCGTCACCGCCGATATCAACGCCGGCGACACGGCCGATCCGTACATCTCCTCAAGATGACCCTGGATATCACGGGTCGAAAGCCCACGAGCATACAGCGCCAGTACCTTGTCGTCGAAACCCGGCAGGCGACGCTGATGCTTTTTGACCAGCTGTGGCTCGAACTGGCCGTTGCGGTCCCGGGGAATCGCTAAGTTCACATCCTCGGCCCCGGTCTTAACTGTCTTGGTGGTCTTGCCGTTGCGGGAGTTGCCGCTGTTGCGGCCCTCGGGGGCTTTGGGGGGGTAGCCCAGATGGTGCGTCATCTCGCCTTCGAGGGCGCGTTCGTAGACGCGTTTCGTAAGCGCTTCGAGAAGACCGCCCTCGCCGACTATCTCCTCGGGCGTCTTCCCGGCGATCATTTCATCGATAAGCTTGTCTGCATTGTCGAGCTTCTTGGCCATGCGTATCCTCCTTCAATCCAATATACATCATGGCCGCTTACACAAAAATACTTACATGCCCGATGCGTCTCGATCTCATCAGGAACCGTCTCCCGTTCCCGACGAGCCGATTCCAACACCCTGAGTTGCTCCTCGGTGTAGACCATTCCTTCCTTCGCCGCTTTCTCCTCCAAAGCCTTCAGACGCTTCTTGAATGTCTCCAGACCGTGACGAAGCCAGATCGAGCGAATCCCACCCGACGAGATCAAAACACCCTGTTTCCGCAACTCATTGGACGCCCGCATCTGCCCGGCGGCCGGCTGCTCCAAAGCCATCTGCAACACTGCTTCTTCAATCTCCGGAGCCACCCGGTTCTTCAGACAAGGCTTCCGACGGGTCTTCTCCTTCAAACCATCCAATCCTTGACTCTCGTAAGCTGTCTTGATATCGTAGAAATGCTGGCGGGAGCAGCCGTGAATGCGGCAGGCTTCGGATACGTTCTGAAGATATTCCCCCAGTTCCAGAAGACTGAGTTTCTTCTGGACGAGCTTCTGTTGAGTGGTCATTATAACCTCCTGTTTTGTTGTTATCTCAGAGGTAAATGACCACTCGCCTTTTATGCAAGTGTCAACTCAAGTCCGTCCTCATACACATTGTGCTATTCGGAGGAGCAACAGGTGATGCTATTGATAATCCTTTCATAATCGGCTCTTTGCCTGCCAATGTGATTGGTAGCACCAGTGGTTTCACTGACGACTACGATGTGGCTTGTGACGGAGTAAGCACGAGCCCGGATGTTGTCTATAGGTTTGCTCCCCTTTCAGATGTGATTGTGGATATTGATCTCTGCGCCTCAAGCTACGACACGAAGGTCTTCGTCTTCAAGTCGAATGAATCGATGCCTATCGCGTGTGACGACGACGGCTGCGGAGGTCCAGGATATCAGTCGCATTTGACGTCTGTCGTGATGGCCGCAGGTCTAACTTACTATGTCGTTGTTGACGGTTACGAGGGCGATTTCGGTGCGTATGATATGACCATTCACGAGGTGCCTCCTCTGGAACCATGTGGCATAGCTATCCCGCAGGGTGCAGTCTCCGAAGGAGACGATTGTGGTGACAGACCAGATATCAACGGCGGATGCAACGAAGTACCACACGCTTTCGGTACGATCAATTGCGGAGATATCCGGTCGGGCACTCTTTGGATGGCAAATGGCTCGCGCGATATGGACTACTACTGGCACACATTCGACGCCGATACACAGGTTGCGTTTTTTGGAGCCGCTGACTTTGCGGTCAATCTGACCATATGGGATGTCACTGTGAACGACTGTGACGCTGTTGGTGGTCCCAACCTAGTGGACCATGCCGAGTTGAACCCTTGTGCTGAAGACACACTCGTTGCCAATCTTGCGCCTGGCGATTACCTTTTTGTTATAGGAGGAGTGGGGTTCGACAGTGCACCGTGCGCTGCAGGCCCGTACTACTACCATATCGGCATTGAGTGCGATGCGGTGCCCCCGATCCCCGTACCGCTCAACGACGAATGTGTCGATGCCACGGCCATTGGTGATGGGACATACACGTTTAATAACTGGTCGGCAACAACTTCTGGCGTTGGAACACACGGTATCCTCAAAGACTTGTTCTACTGCTATACGGCTCCCTTGGACGGTGAAGCAACGTTTTCGTTGTGCGGGTCCGCCTTCGATACCAAGATTGCTATTTGGGATGGCTGCACTTGTGAGCCAATCAACGAACTCGGATATGACGATGATGGTTGCGCAAAATCATCGACATCTGAAGAAACGATTGCTGTAGTAGCCGGCAACACCTATCTCGTTCAGTGTGGTGGATACAGCCCGAACGTTGGCTATGGAGAACTTGAAGTATTCTCTAATCCGGTTGAATCGACTGAGCCGGGGACGAACTGCGACTATCCTATTGTGATAGGCTTCACCGGTTTCTTCCAAGATATTGGGCAAACAACATGTGGTTTTGGTGATGACTACTCTGGCACTGAGATGGGATGGTATGATAACGGTGAGGATATCATCTACGAACTAGTCATCACGACCGATGTGTGCGTGGACATCAATGTGGATCCTTTGGGGCAGGCTTGGACCGGTTGTGCGATCTTCTCCGAATGCCCCGATGTTAGTGTCTACTTGATTGACGGTATTGGTAGCAGTTCAAGTTCACAGCCGTATACGGTGGGAGGTGTGTCCTTGACCGCGGGTACTTACTATGTGATGATAGACACGTGGCCGCCCCCAGATTGTCTTCCGGAATTCGATTTGACTATTACTGAGACAATGTGCCCGGATCCGGCTGGCGATTTGTGTGTCGATGCCATTGAGGTATTTGATGGTTTCAATGGTGTGTTCAGCAATGAGGGGGCTACCCACGAAGACGATTCAGTCATGTCCGATGTCTGGTTCAAGTACACGGCCACTTGTGAAGGGAGTGGCGGCGGCTGTCTGACGTTCGATCTTTGTGACAGTGATCTGGACACCAAGATGGCTGTCTACCTAGCTCCGGGTTTTGACTGTTCCGCAATGAGTCTAATTGCTGTAGCTGACGACGAATGCGGTCTCAGTGGCTGGCGGTCTCGAGCGACGACAACTGGAGTGACGACCGGCACCGAGTTTCTCATTCGTATTGGCGGATATGGCGGCCAGCAAGGCGAATTTGTTGTCAACGTGGAGTGCGCAGGCTGCGGAATTCCTCCGGACAACGACAACTGCGCGGATCTCGAGACCTACTATGGCGGCAAGCTTCCGTTTTTGGAAGAGGGCTTTCCGATTACTTTCACCGGTACTACAGTAGGAGCCACTGCCAGCGATTGTGCGGCCATGTTCGATAGGTGTGTATGGGAAGCTTTCAGAATTGATACATGTATGAACATTGAGCTCAACTACTGTGGTACTGTTCCTGCATTTGGTGACGTGTACGTTATTATGGAGGCTGCGTGTCCGTGCAACCTCGACCAGTCCACGCTTGTGTGGTACGAAGACTATAGCTGGGATGCGTGCGGCGATGACAACATTACTTTGACCTTTGAGGAGATACCGGCTGGTACGTATTATCACCCGGTGCTCTGGGACTACTCCAATGCCAACGGTCAGTACGCCATAACCGTGAGAGGCGAAATTTGTCTTCCGTATTGTGAATCCGGTTCCAATAGCTCCCACCAGTACATCTCTCGCGTGGAACTCGGTTCTATCGATAATAGCTCTTATGGAAACGACTACACAGATTACACAGAAAACCACTCAACCGTCATGTACAGAGGAGGCAACGGCTACCAGTTGACGGTCGAGAGCACAAGTGGTTCGCTTTGGGACAACGTAACGGCGTTTATCGATTGGGACGCAGATTATGAATTCGAACATCCCGACGAGTGGTTGGACATTGTCGGAAACCCAAGTGCCAGTGGTCCATTCACGTCGACGATTTCCTGCCCGATGGATGCGATTATCGGACCTACAACTCTTCGTGTCCGCTTGACGGAGGGCTATCCCGCCGGTCCCTGCGGCGTCATCAATTATGGGGAAGTAGAGGACTATCGCGTTTTCATTCAGAACCTTCCGTGCGGTGACGTGAACGACGATGGACGAGTCGATATCGCGGACGTTAACCTGTTGGTAGAATACTACTTCTACGATCCGACCGGGTCCGTAGTCATTCTTCCAATTACGGAGAACGGTGATATCAACGGCGACGGCTGCGTGAACGTCGCTGATATCGTGATGCTAGTGGAGTACGTAATCGATCCTAAAGTGGGGTATGAGCCTATCTGTTGCCAAGGTGCGACGATTCCCTAGTCGACGGCGACGACCTTCCAGCAACTTTCAAGACGGCCGCTTCATCTTTGAGGCGGCCGTTCTCTCTTGTCAAGCTATTCGCAGTGGAGGAGGCTTCACTCCAATTCCTTCAGCTTGCGCTTGAGCGTGGCACGTACGTTGCCGGGCGGTTTGCCGTCGGTTCGGAAGAACTCCGCCAGGAGACGAGCTATCAGGTTGCTACAACTCTCACCGTGCTCGCCGGAGTATTCTTTGACTCTGTCCGCCACGACAACCGGCAGATTGATTGTCATCGGGCGCCTGGGAATGCCACTGGGTGGACGGCCAAGTCGTTTCTCTTTCTTATCTGTCATGCACCTATAGTCTCCATTCTTGCCCGCAGTGTCAATCTCAAACGGTCTGCTCGCAGTCGCGAAGTTCTACTTCCGGTAACCAGACTTATGGGAAGTAGAGGCGGTTTTCTCGCTGAATTTCAGGTCTCCAAACGTCCGATAGAACCTTGGCAGATCCTCTTGTCGTTTGATATTGTCGTTGTAAACCTGAAGCATTTCAAGCGACCGATGGCGAGTGTACTGCGCCACTGTCAGCAGATCACCCGCGTAAGCACGGATCAAACAAGTGACAAAGTAGTGCCTAAATCCATGAACGGTCTTGTCAATGCCCAGTTCCTTCAGGATACGACGGATGATAAGCCTCAGTCCCCGTGTGGTCAATCGTCGGCTGTTGTTGCTGCGACCAACAAAGAGTGGGCCATCGGCCAGGTTACTAGCTTCCAGATACTCCCTGAGCGCTCGGACAGTCTCAGGGTGAAGATCAACGGGCTCCTTGTCGTCGCGTCCTTTGCCTTGTACTAGTGCAGTCTTGTGGATCAGATCAAGGTCACTTACGTCAAGGCGAGTGATCTCAATCTGACGTAGGCCCTGCAATCCCAAGAGACAGAGGACGGCTCGTAGCCTGGCTGATTCGGGGGAGAGGGGCAAGGAACGGATACGCTCGGTGATTGCCTTCATCTCATCGTCATTGACTCCAAAGCGCTTGTGCTTCCGGCTCTGACTGAATCCCTTGACGTTGGCTGTCAAATCGACCGGAAGGTAGCCCAGCCGATAGAGCTCTTTTAAGAACACTCTGGCGGTGGCCAGATACTTGTTCTTGGTGGTTACTGCGATGTCGGTTCGATCGGCCAGTGCCCGCTTGTACTCCAGGAATGAACTGCGGTCAAGACCGGTCTTACGAGCATTGCGCAGGAACCAGATGATACGACGTTTGTAGTCCTTCCTGGTGGACTCGGCCACGTCCAGGCTGTCGAACACCTGACGTGCACGTCTGAGATTCTCACGGCTTGTGGATAGCCTTACGGGTTGTAGCTCTTTCACTGTCTGTCCCCCTAGTTCAGCATGGCGCCTGATTCGATCTCGCTCAGGGCCATCCTCAGGTTGTTCCGACATTGTTTCAACAGGTTGACATAAGCCTCGATAGGTTTGCCGTCTAAGCCTTCCGCCTCGGCAATCTCCTTGGCTCGACGGGCAAACGGGTCACATAGACCTCGACTGGACAAGCGCAGGTTCACACACCGAGAGGCAAAGGGGGAACTGTCCAGATTCTCCTCAAACAGATTGTTGCCCTCGATAGTAGTTGTAAAGATCACAACTACGTTGGAGGGAAGGTTTTCTAGTACGTCCAGCAGCAATTCGATCACAGGCTTGCTCAGGCCATGAGCCTCATTGACGATCAGGGCATACCCAGACTTGTCGGCCATTGGCAGATAGACCCAACCGTTCTTGATCTCAGTCAGTTTGCTTGTAGTCAAGAGTCTGCCCACTGTTTCGGTGATATACAGGCCGTCGGCGCCTTCATGGGCAATGATCCGTGCAATAGAGGTCTTGCCTGTCCCAGAGGCTCCAGCGAGCCAGTAGGCCCGTCCTCCCCATGAACGGGCCTGCAACAATTCAATGCGTTTGACTACTTTGGCTTGGCCGATCACGTCAGCCAGTGTATGCGGTCTATGTTTCTCGTCCAGTCTCATGTCATATTCTCCGGATTCCTTGACGGGTTCTGGACTGCATTGTATCTTGCAGGTGGTATCCAGAACCCGTTTCAGGGTAATGGTTATTGTTGTGCCCGGTAGGTCAATGACTTACCGGGTTTTCTTTTGCCTGAATGTAGTCGGCTGCCTTCTGGGCCTGAGCGGCAGCAGTTACGACTAAGCGCTTGTCTTCCTTCAGTGCTCGCAGCCAGGAGGCAATGTAAGCTCCGGAGTTATCCAGGGTTTGCGTCTCAGTGCCTGCTACGCCACACAGGAAGGCTGCCCCCATTTCCGCCACAAGCTCTTCACGGGAGTAGTTGTCGCCTCCAAACCCGTCATAGTCGGTCAAGGTCTTTCGGTCTAAGCGACTACTGTGCCCGGTTGCGTGTGTCAGCTCATGGAACAGGGTTGAATAATACTCTTCTTGGTGTTCGAACCGGGTTTGGTTGGGCATGTGGACAGAATCGGTCCCTTGCCGGTAATAGGCCCGGTTGCCTCCATTGTGGCTAATAGCAGGCCTGTTGGGCATTGCCTGGACGATTGCTTCACACGCTGCAATCGGTTCAACAGTAGGCACGTCCGGCAAGGCGGGTACTACACCATCGGGCAGGTCACACTGCTGTGTATTAAATACATTGTAGTAACGCAAGAAGGGAATGCGATCTACTGCCGGTTTGCCCTGGTTGTCTGTCTTTCCCGTCTCCTTGTCAATCCAGTTCCAGAAGACAACCATTGTTGACCGCTCGCCTTTCTTGACGTGACCGCCACACTGTTTGGCCTGGTTGAATGATAACCAGTAAGGACTGTCATAGCCGGAGCAGGCAACAGGAAGACATTGATTCCTCGATATGGTTTCCGTGAGACAAGATTGATTGGCGCTCCGTCCAGGGTTGAATGCTTCCAGGGCTTGCGCCAGGGCACTGTGCCTTTCTCAAGCATGCAGATGATTCGATCAGTGATAACTTGGTAGGTATCCATTTGAGCTACCTCGATTTAGGGGTTGTCAGGTTATTGTTGTTCTTATAATATCGGCATGAACGGCCACGATGTCAAGCATTATTTACGTAACAAAGCATAATATGTCAAATAGTGCCGCAGTTTGCCGGTTGTTTGTGGCTTGTCTGGTTGGTGTTTGGCGGCAGTTTGCGTGTGTGTTATAACTGTTTGGTACTACTAGTTATAGGCTAATCTGGGGACGGGGGAGGAAAGTCGGAGTCCCACATTTAGCAATATGGAACCTTGCTCCGAGAGGCCAGGGTGGCTACAAGGCGCGTACATGTTTGGGGTAAACAGCGAACGCACGAACCGCTCTTGCATTCAATTGTCATATCAAGGTACCATGGAATCAAAAGGCCGATGGATTTTCGGAGGCCAAAAAAACGGGGGACTGGGGGAGGGGACAAGGCAGCTGGCGATATGCTCATTCGCGTGGCCGACTACAATTTGAGCGAATCTGCCGCTCAAATACAGACACCAGCATCGCCGATAGAACCGCTCACCACAATCATTCTTGTCGCCATGTGTCTTCCGTTGTTTGAACTTGTCGGAACGATTTGATCTCCTCTTAACGAACGAGCGATTGTCGACGTTCACACAAGAACGTGCGTTGTTCCAGCCTTCGGCCCGTCCAATATCCCCCCCCAAAAAAAAACTGAGGGCACGACACAGACGTGCAGATTTGCGTAACGTGTTATCATGGAGCGGCATAACGATTCGCTACTGCCAGTTTCTGACAGTGAGTGATGTTCACTTCACATGCAAAATGGGCTGTGATGTCACTTTTGTGCTTGACAACTGTGTGATCTATGCGTCATATACGCACATGCGCGCTGTGGGAGGTGTGCATACTGCTTCTGATTACCGCAGGGGGCTGTGAGAGGACAATTGAAAGCTGCAACCGGAGATCGGTGTAATGCGGCCATGCTTGGCCATAATCCGTGCTATCTGTACGAACTTTTGGCTGAAGCTCTTACGTTCTCGCCCAAACCCTATCAGCACGAGCTCGGAACTGCAAAACAAGCCACACTTCTTCTTTGGGAGTCCTACTATCATGTCTAGTCGTATCACCGCCAGATTCTCTATTATGGACGTGCTTTTCACATTCGTTGTGTCCCTACTTGCTTCTGTCACCGCGTTTGACAGCATCCGCGCAAACGAGACGCTTGCCCCTACGGACCACCTGTACTCCCTACCAAGAGAGTCCGGTACAGTTGGATCCAACTTTGTTGAGTCTGTTCAGAAGTACAATACTATCGGGGCGGATGGAGACTTACGGGTCAATCTCCCACTTTTTGAGGTCCCTGGTAATATCCCTGTGCCCATCAACCTTTCCTACAAGTCAGGAGTCAAAATGGACCAGCCAGCTACTTGGGTGGGCTTGGGATGGCATCTAGGTGGGTGGTCCGTTAAGAGAATGCCGGTTCACGGGGATGATGTACACGCGTATACGTACAATGACATGCAGTCCAGATACTACGTTAACGATGTGTACCAGGTGAACATTCCGGGGCGCTCGATTCGCTTCATGAATCAGGGTTCGCAGGACACGCCTGGCTTCTTTCCCATCTCCCATTCCAACGATTCACTGTACGTGAGCAGAGACGCATCTCAGGTGTCTTCCTGCAGCGGCATGTGGCAATACTATCGTTACAACTACTTTGTGATGGTTGATGAGAATGCCACTAAGTATGTGTTTTCGCAGCCCCTGCAACAATCTTCTATCGCCGAGCCTAGAGATGACTTTCTCAGCATCGATCCTCAGTGGGATTCATGTGAGTATCTATATAGGAATCGAATCGAAAACAATGAGTGGATGTTGACTGCGATTCTGAGCCACGATTATGTGGACGGTGGTGGTGATTCCCTAAATCCTCTGGACTGTACAAGTCCCCGTGAGGGCAACTGTGGTTCCTGGGTGGCATTTCAGTATACTGCCCTCGACACGCTCCTGATGGGGCCCTGGCAGTGTGGAGGTGGAGATGCAGGCGACCTGGATCGAGATTCCACTGTGATTACGTTCCTTCATCGGATTGTGAGTCCGTCCGTTGTCGTAGATTTCGTTACGGGCGAGCTTCGGGATTTCAAAACGATTAGATACTGGCGATCAGGTCGCACTATCAATGACGATGATTACCGCATCAGGGATCGTGTGCTTGCCAGGATGAGCGTCTATGAGTACAGTGGTGACAGTTCCCTGACAACCGGGGATGAGTTGTATAGTGTAGTGTTCAACTACGAGTACGATGACCTAGATCCGCTCAAGACTGCCTGGCACAACCACTTCAACTGGACATCCCAAGACGAACCATGGGGTGGTGAAGAACGTGACGGTGAGCCCACCCTTCGCAGCATTTCTATCGGCAATGAAATCCCGTATCAGCCTGACGTTCAGCCTTTTGTACCTTACGCTCGAGAGGCGGATTCGTGCGGATATCGAAAGAAGTTCTCATTTGACTACAATCTGGAGCTTGAGAGTACTACCGTGTTCCCGGAGAATGTGATGCCCGACTCAGGGGAGAATCGAGTAACGTATGCCGACTACACCAGGTGGATATATGGACAGGACTACGATTACCATCTCCACTGTGGTCTGGACAACGACGTGGTACCTTACTCGAATTCGTGTCTGGAAAACCAAGCCTGGGTGGAAGATACTGTTGGCTTGATACCCAAGTCCTGGTGTCAAAGAGACTTCTTTGGCTATCACTATCAGATTCCCTGGGGTTGGTCCCTCAGTGGTATGACAACTCCGGAGGGGCTAACATACGGCTATGAGTATGAGTTGGACGAGTTTAAGATAGGGGACAATCACTGGGTCAGTGGTGGTTGCCGAGTCAAGTCCATAATCGTCAATGACAGTCTGCCGATGTGTTCAAATCCATGGGATCCTATGTCGCTATATAGGGACAGTGAGAAGGAAGATACGGTTCAGATCACATACGGAACAGCGGAAAACCCGGGTATCGGATACGCCACCTCGATGCCCAACAACTACGAACTGTATCGATATCAATACGACACCCGAAGCGTCATGCCCTACCATTCTTGGTACGGCGTCCTTTGGTTGGGCTACCAGCTCAGATTTCAGGGTGACAACGTCGATCATGTGATTCAATACCCTCGGATCACTTGGACACTTCCAGGCAGTGGAGGATCTACCGAGTACTCCTACCTGGTGACTGACTCAGTTCCGCAGCACAAGCGCCAGACCATGACCTGCTATGAGTTTGATGGCACATCAACCTACGGCCGGATAACCCATATGGACTATGCCTTCTGGTTGGATCGATCACCACTTCATGGAATCCCTTACAAGACGGTCGTCAGAGATGCCGAGGGAAACGAGGTCAGTTATGACCAACAGTTCTACTCCTGGCCGCAGATGAGAAACGTCCGATTTCCGGCGAATGACGGCTACGGCAGTGGGGCTTCCAGCGTGTTTGATTGTGACACAATCGCAATCACTTATCACCTACGAGTAGACTCGTCGGCGACACGCCGAGATGGCGTCGAAAGCCATACCTACTACACCTACGAGAACGGCCCGCGCGGCCGACTCGAGACGGTGCGCAAGACAGTGAATGCGGAAACTCGGATTACTGAATACGAGTACGCCGCCAATGGGACGGCAAACGAGTTTGATGACAATCACTATCTCTCGCTCATGGAGCGCATTGAGAAAGGCACTGAGGGAGAAACGCCGATCAATGTGACGACATACACGTATTCCGATGGTTTCGCTTCCCAGAACCGTCCCAATCAGGGGATATTCTATCTCCAGAAGACATCAGATTACAACAGTCTGGCACCCTACGACTCGCTGATTACCGAGGTGCTCGACGTTGACCGCCGGGGAAATCCGCTCCGAGTCATGAATCCTGATAGTACAATCGACGGATTAGTCTGGAGTTACCGTGGCTTGGAGGCCAAGTTTGAGAATGTCGGGCTCTCCAGTTTCGCCTTCTTTTCAGGTGAGGATGAGCTAGACAATCAGCCGGGCATCTGGAGTATTGGAGATAGCTACGTATCGGATTCTGCGGCCTTCTCAGGCAATAGGGCTCTGCGAGCGATGCACAACTCTTATCCACATTTCAACCTGGACGACGTCTCTGCAGGCAAGTATTACCTCGAAGCCTGGGGGGCAGGACTTGATAAGTTTGCTAATGTCCAGACAATATCTCTTAGTTCGCAGTATCCTGGCCACATCAGCTATGGGCAGACCTCTGGTATGGGTGAGTGGACGCATATGGCCTGTTCGCTGACCGTCTATGAGGGCGATGCATTGGAAGCAGAGTTCCAATCTACATACGATCACGAAGACTATTACGATGACATTCGCTTGTATCCCGAAGGCTGTTTGGTGACATCCTACAACTATGATGCTCTGCTGCGCCCGACCTCTGTGTCGGGACCGGACAATCTCCCGGTGCGAACGATCTACAATCAGTTTGGCGATGTCACGGCGATCACGGACTACAATTGGAGTCCGGTGCGAGGACAGGAGTTCTTCTACAAGTCAACCGAAGGAGTTCTGGACGACAACAGTCCGAATGAATACCGCTTGGATATGCCGAACGCTGTTTACACGATCGAAGGTCTGGGCACCGGCTTCGCCGTGGACTTCTCGTCGCGTCAGCCTCACACCAGTTACCTTTTGGACACAAGCTACCAGGTTGAAAACGGCAAGCTGAAGTTCGTGGTGAATACGTTCAACAACCTTGAGGACACGGCACTCGCCGCGGACTTCGTTGTGCCCCTGGACACGTTCTCAAACGGTTTCCTGGCATTTGATATCCGGGACACTATTAGGCACCAGATTACGGCCCCGATATTCGCCACTGACAACACTATCCATGGCGCATCACTCTGGTACGGTTTTGAGAATGATGCCGGCAACGGGTACTCCTGCTGCTTCACTTACAATGGCGATTTCCTGGTGTGGCGATACACTGGAGGAGATATGTCAGCTGCGACAGTCATTCACATGGAGGAACTCAGAGAGTACCCCAGAGGATGGCGAGAATACTACTACCCCTGGGACAAAGGTCTGCAGAGGCTGGGGCTGGCGATCTATGAGGACGATCTGTACTTCTTTGTGAACGGCGACTGCATCTATCGAGTAACGGATAGTACTGTCGGTTGGGATAGCTTCACCAAGGTCAGGCTGAGATCCCAGTACCCCAAGTCCATGATTTCAACGGAGAAACTGATCCAATGGATTGATAACCTCGTTTTTTACAAGAATCCTGTCATAACCAGTGAATTTGTTGATGCCTCTGGGATCACCAAACAGACACAGGTTTTTGATGGAACCGAGATCATCGTATCCGGTGCCACTCATACCTACGATGGCCGTCCTGAGGTTAGCTTCAAACCGATCAAAGTACGCCCCAGTCTGGGTTATGGGGATTTTGCTGCGGTGAATGACTCCATCAACCCATTTGAGTTCATTGACGGCTACTTGGGGACCGAACACATGCGCACCTGGGAACCGGGACAACCCCTGGATTCAAACAGCCTGTTGTATTCGTACTTCGTCGACAGTGCCGACGCACCGGATGTTCTGCTGGGGACTCTTCCTGTGCCATACACTGAGGTTTCGTACTCGAACGATCCTCTGCGCAGGGTCGTGGAAACCCGGGCTCCCGGTCTTTTCCGAGCGTACCCAGTGACGCAAGAGTATACTACCAACGAAGGTGTTCTGCCCGGTTTTGATTCGGAAGCATACTGGCCTGGCAAAGTTCACAAGTTGGAGACAATTGACGAAGACGGCAATTCCTCCGTCTCCTACACGGACGGGCTAGGTCGTGCGATTGCCACGTTTACACCCGTTGTTGACACTCTACAAGTCCAGCATGTCCCCGTAGAGATCGAGGAGTCCGCCTATGCCCACAGCGACTCCGGATCAGCAGGCCCCGTCTATACTGACACCGTAGAAGTGGTGTTCCCAGAACATCTTCTGCCTGACCCGCAAAACGTTGTCGTAACTCTGACCGCCAGCAATGAACGTTGGTCTTCGTCGGATACAGCGATTGCCCGTTGTTTCCTTGACGACATCCTTGTAGACTCTATCAGATTCTTTGATGATACGACAGGCGCGCCTTACGTGGCAGAGAAGCTGCTGCTCTTTCCGGTTCAGGCAGGCAGTGTGCTCAGATTGGAGACTCAGATATCGCAGGCGTGGCTTGCCGATGATCGTTCGGCTGGGGCCAGTGTGCGGTACACGGTCGCAGACTACGATTCGGAGATTGACACGACGGGCATCTATACGCAGATCCATCGTGACTTCAACGGTAACGACACGCTGACGGTGCAACCAGAGGGGTACCGCATTCGACGTCATTACTCCAATCTTGGGTGGCTCATGACTGACTCCAGCGGAGAGCATGGGTGGAACTGCCACATGTACGATCGAATGGGCAATCGCCGGTTCTCTATGAACGAGACGGACGCTCTGAACGGTCGATTCGAGTACGTCAAGTATGACGCACATAACAGGCCGGTCGAGATCGGAAATCTCTACGCTTCCATTCCCAATTTCTGTTGGCCGAATGCCGTGGACAGAAACTTCCCAGACGATTCGTTGTCCCCGGTGGTCACTGCCCGGTTTGAGTACGACCAGGGTACCAATGGCCGCGGAAAGCTTACTCGCGCATTAAGGTACCCTTCCGGTTCGGCTGACAGCACTTCGTGGACTGAATACACGTATGACGAGCGTGGCCGTGTAACCGAATCCCGGCAACACGTGGCTTTGGTGGATGCAGTCGGTACTCACAGAACCATCGGAGTGGAGTACAACAACCTCGATCAACAGAAGAGAGTAACCTACAACAACGGCAAATACGTTGACTACCAATATGATCTAGCCGGACGGTTGTTTTCCTTGGACGATGACGCGGGGCTGCTTTCCGCTCAGTACGAGTACTGGCCCAACGGTCAGATCAGAAGGAAGATTCTGGGGAATCCTGCGGTGCAGGAAGTCGACTACAAGTACAATGCGCGGGATTGGCTGACAAGTATCAACGAAGGTACGGTAGCCGCTGCCAACGGAGAGGATCACTTCGCTCTTGACTTGACCTATACCACAGGAGCGTGCAGAGGGCAGGCCCAGTACCCGGACTGGGAGTTCCCTCAGGGCTATCACAACGGCAACGTGGCATCGTACCGGGTTCTAGTGGCCTGGGGAACAGAGGCAGGCGATTCTGCGGCTGATCTGCGCCATCAGAAATTCGCATATGATGCCGTCAGTCGACTCGTGGCCGAAGAGCACTCTACACCTCCGGCATTCTTGCGATACTGGTACGATCGCAACAGCAACATCGATTCCTTGACTACGATGAATCAGCAGGTCTGGGATTACATCTATCTGGAGAATACTAACCGATTGGGTAGAATCGAGGGTCCCCAGACTGATCCGCTTACGCCTCCGCCGATCATCAACACGTTCTATTATACTCCCGAGGGATCGATCTCGGAGTATCGCACGGATCGGATGGTGATGCGATACAATCTTCATGAGGAACTGTCGGAACGTGTAGTTCCCGCTGTCGGCAAAGCGAAGGATACAGTCCGATACTGGTACAATACCGGCGGTCGCAGAGTGTGCAAAGGTTACAGCTATGAAGAGACGCAGCCCGGTAACCCGTTTTTCGGAGATCCGGGCGGAACAATCTCGGTAACGGCGTTCACCGGGTACTACCGTCTCGATGATAACATGCTATTCGACTACAGCGGTCCGAATGAGACCAACCTCATAGGCAACTACGTGTACGCGAACGGCCAACGTATCGCCAGTTTTGCCGACACGTCCCACAATCGGGTGACGTACTACCTGAATGATCATCTGGGCTCGGTAGGTGCGACAGTCGGCTGGGATGGGGAACTCAAGTCGTACAGCCTGTATCGACCGTTTGGCGAGAAAACGGCTGAAATGATTCTCGCAGGGTCGAGCGACAAGTTCGGATATACGGGACACGAGCTTGACCGGGATATTGAACAAGAGTTATACTACTGCGGAGCCCGGTACTACGATCCTGAGTACAAGATATTCACTCAGGTTGATCCGCGGGCGGCGGAATTGCCTTCGCAGGGCCCATATATCTATTGTGCCAACAACCCGCTGAAGTACATTGATCCAGACGGGGAGTTCGGTGGCTTGGCAGCGGCTCTTCTGGCCGCCGCATACATAGTTCTATCTACGCCTGAGATGGCCAACGCACCGACTGAGGAGGGCGACCATGTAGAATACACATTCGGCGAAAAGATCTTGCAGTGGGGCAACGCGCTACTCGGCGCGTGGGGCATTACCAAGGGGGGGGCCACCTTGGTCGAGAGTTCGGAGAGTGCGTCGAGCCAGACCATGAAACAGTCAGGTGACTTGGTGCCCGGTCCCAGAGGAGGAACAAGTTGGACAACGGCACAGAGGCGGTATTGGAAGGCGCAGGCAGAGGAAAATCCCGGTCGATTTAGGCCCAAGGATTTGGAGAGAGCGAAGAAGGGTCTTGCCGAAGAGAGGACAAGTCCCAAGACCGGAAAGAAGGAGTCTAAACAGCTCCACCACAAGAAGCCGCAATCCGAGGGCGGGGAGCACACCTATGAGAACCTTGAGGAGTTATGGCCTGATGAACACCGCTTAGTTCATAAGCAGATGAGGCAGAAGAAGGAGTAGACTGTGAAGAGAATAGTTTTGGCAGATCTCTTCGATGAATCGAACGGCAAGCCAATCCAGTACGAAGGCAAGACCATTGTCATGTGGGACAGGTTCCCTTTGCCTGCAAAAGAGTGTAAGATTCGATACCGCATTCTCTCTACGGATTCCGAATGGCGGCAGGGGATGGCTCTTCAAACGGAGGGTGAACTGGAATTCGAGTCCGGTGAGATATTTGACCGGGGTTGGGCGGACATATGGGAGGATGTGCTCGATTGGGAAGGCGAGTTCATCTGTCGCAGCAAGAACGGACTGCTCGACTTGAAGAACATCTGGGATACGGGCAATGGTTGCGTTGAATCCTGGCACAATGGTGCCGCGATGTGGATAGAAGAGATCTCTGGAGGGCGGAGGTATCACTGTAATGACGGTCACTTCGACGACGATTTCACGGATCTCGTGTTCGAACTGATTGTTGTGGAGTGATCAAGCTGCAACTCCACCAGTTGTCACCAAGAGAGGATCTGATGTTGGGCAATGGCAATCCACAGGACGAAGCTGAACAAGAGACTGCTATGGAAGTGAGTCACGAAAAAGAACTCCAACGATGCATGAATCCCAAGACAATCAAGGCATTAGTCGAACACGATTGTGACTTATCTCGACTGCGCCCTATTACCAACGTCTTTCTTTCCAATGATCCTAGGCTTGCGTCAAGAATCGAGCACGAGATGGCAGTCCGTGGCTTTGCTGCGACCAACATGTGCGTTCTGGGGCGTTCGGAGGACGAGCCAAGGAACTCCATAGGGGCTACTATCATACACAGCGTTGAGATCTCGTGGATTGACCAAATGACTGATACCTGTATAGAAGTGGCCTCAGATTGTGGCGCGGAGTATGACGGATGGTATACTGAAACGGACTGACATTCATACGGGGCAAGCACCAAACGTTGCCGACAGATTGATAGAGCCATCGTTGATGTTTTCGGAGCACTCGTCAATATCCGGGAGTGAATAATGGGAAGACAAGTCGGCTTCTATTTTACTGATCGGGATGAAGAGGAGTTCCTTGAACTATCGCAACTCCAGGGCGTTGTGTTGCTCAGATCTCGCCAATTGGCGTCACCGCTCTGTGAAGAGGTACAGCTGAAGCCGTTCCAATTGACGTCGAATAGCGACTCTCAAACGCTCGCTTGCTTTGTCTCCGATAAGAAAGAACTCACATTTCGTGAGATTGAAGGGCGCGGCTCGTTCTACATTGACGATTGCGTCAGCCCCGTCATAGAGTTTTCACGCAGTGGATACAGACCCGATCTGAATATGATCATTTCCGGTCGTTTGTGGTATGAGCACAAGTACTGGACCAAGGACGAGGACGGGAATGATGTTCTGCGGGAGAAAAGCAAGGAGTTGGAAAAGCTGTATAACAGTCTGGCTCGATGGATTCGGAAACACTGTACTAGATTGCCGAACGGGAACTACATTGCTCCTCACGCCCAGGAACTTCACGAGAACGGAGCAGATCTGTCGCCGTGAGCGTAGTAACCCGAAACACTGTTCAGGTATAGGTCAGGGACACTGGAAGGGACGAGATCTGAAAGACGCGATGAGTCAAGTCTTTCGCGGCAAAGTCAGGGAGTTTTGGGATTGGTTCGTTACTTCGGTTGAGGCCGTTGACGATCCTTTCGAGAACGCTGGATTCATTGATGCTCTCGAATCAAGGATTCGTTTTTAGGCAGCATCTCTTGGGAAATCGGGCCAACTCTGAATGAACCAAATGGCAACGTACTTGTTCTGTCGCCCGGGGGTGACGAGGAGTTGCTCGAATTGACAACCTTCGTCGCCGCGTTGGCTCCTCGCATCGCAGGGTGGCCGTTCTACCCGGCGAAACAGCCGAAGAATTGGCACTTGCGATTCACAATGGAAGACGTGAATGGAGAGGTAGTCAAAGTAGATGCGTCTGCTTGGCGATACGCTCTGCTGAAGCGCGATGACGATATGTACGACGTTGTGTTTGAGCCTCCCGACTTGAGGAACCTACCCGGCGTACTTAGGCAAGACGCGGCAGAGATTGTGCTGGACGGTGAAATCGGAGAATATCTGCGCATCAAGCATATCTGCGACATTGAGGTAGTAGACAAGTTTGACGAGAGGCTGGCGGGACGGGATAACTCGATCAGCGTGTTGAGGGACCACTTTCGTAGAATCGTGTCCGACTAGAATGATCTGCGTCAACAAGGGCATTCCCGGTACCGTGAGCATGGGGATGATCTGGACGTTTCTGCAGTTCTGGAGCAACTCGACAGGATGCGGATGGACTTTGGAATATGAGGCTCCGCCAAGTGGTATGGCTTCTCCCACTTCCAAGGGCGACCGAGAAAGTGAGAGGATTCTATGAGTTCGAGAGTTAAGTGTCTTGCTATTGCCGCAGAGCGCCCGATATTGGCCGCTGCCGAGTTTGAAAGCACCGTGTCCATTTGGAGTGTGGGCAATCTCCGGTCTACTGCAGAGTTTAAGACCATCATGGACGCTGGCGGGAGGCGGTTGGCCGTGAGCAATGACGGCGAATCACTGTTTGCGGGCTCTTTCGTAAGAGAGGAGCTGGCGTGTTACTCCTCCCGATGCGGTGAAGTTCTGTGGCTCACCAAGGGGTTAGGGAAGGTTCAGAGGATTGCCCTGTCGTCGGATGGACGCTTCGCATACTGCGGTACAGAAGCGTTCACCTGCCACGTGATCACAACCCAGTCGGGGAAGGTGATTGATACGATCCACGCCGTTGAGTCGATGTGTGACAGCCCGTATCAATCGGTGAAGCTTCTGGATGGCAAAGAATTGGTGCTTGACTGTGTGGGGCTAGGTCGCCGCACAGTCATCCCAAGAGAGACATTTGCAGTGCTGACAAGGGCTTTCGGACCGTCTTCGATGTGTTTCTCTGAAAGTGGAGGGGCAACTCGCTGCATCAGTACCATGGACGGCTGTGAGATTTGGCGCTATGTGCCCCCTGAGGGGCAGCATCTGCTTGAACTGGCGTAGGTCCAAATGAGTCGGATCTGATCGGCAACTATGTCTTCGCCAACGGCAAGCGGATTGCCAGATTCGGAGACAATACTGACCCTGCGGTTGAGTACTATTTGAACGACCATCTGGGGTCGGTCGGTGCCACTGTTGATCCCACCGGGAAACTGACCTCGTACAGCATGTACCGCCCGTTCGGCGAGAAGACGGCTGAGATGATTCTCGCGGGGTCGAGCGACAAGTTCGGATATACGGGACACGAGCTTGACCGGGACATTGAACAGGAGTTATACTACTGCGGAGCGCGGTACTATGATCCAGAGTATAAGATATTCACGCAAGTCGACCCCTTGGCGTCCAAGTATCCGTCGCTCGGACCGTACGTATATTGTGCCAACAACCCGCTGAAGTTCGTTGATCCGGATGGAGAGAAGATAGAGTATGCGGCAGGAACCCCGACGCAGACGGAGGTTGAGACAGGCAAGTACGACCCTAGGGCAAACAACGGTAAACTCGACAAGAATTTCAAGTCCACAATGGATAAATCCTTGAAAGAAATCATTTCCACAAAACCAGGCAATAAACTCGTATCTGACCTGGAGAACAAGAAAGATGCCAACGGCAAAGACGTCATGGTCTACATAGTCGAAAACAAGGCCGGAGAGTCATTTCACGCCACGTTTAGTGATGGCACGAAGGTTGTCGTGATTGATCCAAATGCCCAACTGGATGCGAATCTCTTGGATGTCGCTACTGGCAAGGTCAATAAGGAGCCTGCCTCTATAACTAGACGAGTCGCCCATGAGCTTGGTCATTCCACAGGCACCCGTGATGACGGCCCTGGCAAGATGAACAACGTGACTGCACATGAGAATCCGATTATGTTAATCTTGGAGAACAAAATAAGGATAAGTTATTGATGACTCTTCTTTCTGACTCAAGCGAGCCTAAGGTTCTAGATCCATTGGAGTATGTTGTCTTCCTAGCTACGCTCTTGGTTACGATGTTTCTGACGGTGTTGGTAGTTGGTTGCACCGATGGGAATCAAGCTGATGAGATCAAGAGTGATAGAGTAGAGGTCGAGGCTCAGACCATGTCAAATGAGATAACTGAGATAATTGTGTCGGATTCGGCCGACTTTCGAGACGACTTTCGGCGCGCCATCGAAAGCGGGGACAACAGGTTTGTGGGAGTTTGGGGCTATGCGCTTGAAGTGCCTGGCGTGCCGGATTATGACGAGCTCTACAGCGAGAGCAACGGTGTCAAGGTAATCGCCGGAACGTCGGATAACTTCGAGGTCATGGGGGACGATGCCTATCATAATACATTCTCCAGAAATTACGCAAGGGGTTACAACAGCCTACTGCTCTCCCACTTGGAAGGGGAGGCACAGTAACGTCGGGTTCCGTGGGCGGCAGACGGCCTCGTCTGCCCCTGCCTCAAGTGCATGAGCGAGCCGGTCATGTACCATATCTTCGGGGGTATGACCGGCCGGATCTTAGCGACAACGAGTGCGCCAAACTTGTCGAGTCTTGGAGTGGCTGGTGGCTTATTGGCTCGCTTCACCGGGACGAGAAAGCCGAGTCATTCTAACGAAGGACCGGATGTTTCAAGGTAGCCTTGGAAGTCCATGGTCTTGTTCCGAGTATCCAAGCCCGTGGGCGATCTGAAAATGTCGAAGATAGGCAACGTCTTGGCAACAATCAATCCGGGTGGCTCGAGGCTTTTCTCGGGTCTCCCGGGGGTTACATCGGTAGCGGCCGCGTGCTTCATGCAGGCTCGGGCCTGTGACGCAACTCAGCCATCAGACTCACTTGGGCGCAACTCGCGATTCGGAGGCAGTCAGTCGGAAGAGAGTGTTGGAGGACCGCTTGACGTCGGAGTTGTGACCGTTTTGTGACCATAGGGCGTCAAATCAGCCCAATCGAGCCAACACGAGGCAAAAGAATACAAAAGAATCAAATCGTTGCGGTTCTTGTAGGTGCGCCGTAATGCGTTGTGTGCAATGCCTTTACAGAACCGCCATGCGGCGAATCCCTACCTCTCCGCCATGTTTCTTCCACATTGTTCGCCGATGGTCTGACAGGCTTCGAACGAATAGGGCCGAGTTGGTCTGTGTTCCGAGTTGTGCTTCGGGTCTCTGGTAGGTACAGGTGTTTGGTGACCTACCGCTGGCCACCAGCGAGTCTCCTCCACCAGTTGCCCCAAAACGCTTTCAGGGGCGAGGCAGTAGAGTTGTCGGGTGTAGTGATCCTACTGTTTTCTTCAAAAACGTGTCGAAAATGACGAAATGGCGCCGGAAGTCGCCGCGCTGAGAGGCTTGGCTTTCTAACGATTTTCTAACAATCAAGTGCAAGAAAGTCGAAGTGAGTTGAACAAAGTGCACGTAACTAGATGCATCTAAGCTTATACAAATCAGACGATTGCGTGTGTTTCCGCGTGGCACAAGAACATGGCCAAAACACTGCTCGGCGAATCCCTGCCTCTCCGCTTCTTTCTGGGCCGATACCTAACCTTCTGGCGCATCATGGAGTTGTCGGAAAACGGTTCTCCTTGATCGGATGGTCGGCCTGAGTGGTGGCTCTCGGTTCACTCGGGCCTGTCTGGGGACGCTCTGTGAATTGAAGTAGATTCGACAATGCGATGCCGGATTCTGCACCGATACCACTATTTTGGTGGAGATGCTGGCGAAGCGATGACCAACAGGAATACCAGCAAGCAGGCGAGTTGCTTGTCCGTGGTCTTGTGACCGATTTGTGACAACTGGGCGCCAAATCAGCCCAATCGAAGCAAAACGAGACACAAGAATGCAAAAACGTCAAGTCGTTGTGAACCTTCGCGTTATGACGTAACTCCCTGATTCTCAAAACGTTACGGAAGTGCTTCCAGACGTGTCCGGGGTTCAAGTCCCTGCTCCGCTATTATACTTTGGTACTGATCGGGGGGAACTAGAATTGGCAAGGGGCTCATCCTTCCACTCACCTTGATTTGACCACCTTCAGACTGACGATCAATGGACACTCTCAGCTTCTCGGGAAAGAGGCGGCGCAACTCGTTTCTCAGTATAGGTATCTTGTCTTCTTGCCGTGTGACGCACGAGGCGAAGCTCCTGAGCTTGCCCTGGAGCCACTCTTCGGAGACCTCGATTGGGTTGGCCGGAACGCTAGCAGCCATTGCTAGCTCGGCCTCGATCCCGGCTCTTTCGGACTCTCGCTGTGCCAAACGACTCCGGATAGAGGGTAACTCGGCTCCATTCTCCAGGCTGTCAAGGAGTCGCTCGATTTGCACCTGAAGAGTCTTGTCCTGCTCCTTCAGAGACTGAATGCGAGACTGACTCATACCCGTATTGCTTGTCAGTTTCTCGTTGACCATACTGCATAGTGTCTTCACGACTTCTGGATCTGCCAGCTCTGAAACGACGTTGGAGATCAGGTTCTCCTCAATGACTTGCCTCGACAGTCGACGCTTGCTGCTACAAGCATTGGCCCCCTGCGTTCTTGCGGTCCTACACATATAGCAGGAATATCGACCAGAATTTACCACGTCAAATGTCGCACCGCACTCGGCGCAGATCAGTAACCCCGATAAGAGGTACTTCTTGTTCCCGGACGACCGTTTCTGCTTCTTCGTCGGTATTCGATTCGCGGCGTGATAGAGACCATCCGATATGATCCGAAGCTCTTCTGATTCCAATCGCTCCCACATTTCAGGGGGATTGGGCAGTGACCGGCGCTTGCTGGATACGCTCTTTTTGATCCAGCGCGTTTTGTTGTACTCCCAAAGACCGGTGTACTTCCGGTTCTGAAGCATGTTCCGAATAGTGCTCGGAGACCAAAACCCACGTCGTGAACCGCAGCCAGCATGAGGGGAGGGAATCTTGTCAGAGTTCAGCGCCTTCGCGATGGCCTTGAATCCGAGACCTGACGCTCTCAGTTCAAATATGCGACGGACTACGTAAGCTTGATCGGTGTCGATGAGTATTTCGCATCCAAGCCGCTTGGGGCGGTTGAACTTGTCCAGTGCTCCGCTCGGGTCCAGAATCTGTTTCGTCTTGTACCCATACACTCTGCCACCTGTCGAGTATCCCCTCAGAAACTGCCCTTTGAGTCCTCTGACGATACGTGCCTTCAGATCATCCAAATACAGCTCGTTCATCATGCCTTTGATATACAGGGGGATCTTGGCAGATGGGTTGGATGTGTCGATGCCGTCAGCAACGCCGATGAGCGTGATGCCGCAATCCGCGAGATCCCGACAGAGCCCGACGAACTCGGGCATATCTCGACCTATTCGGGAAAGATCATCTACTACAATTGCCTCAAACGCTCCGGAAAGGGCTCCTGCTTTGAGCCGCTGGTATTCAGACCTTGAAACGTCACTTCCGGAAACGGCCTCGTCGCAGTAGACCGCTGAGACAAACCCGCCCCTGTGTTCAACGAACTGCTTGCACTGTCTGATTTGATCGTCGGTCGAATGCTCGCTTTGCATGTCGGTACTGACACGGGCATAAATCGCATATCGCATGAAGTGAATATAGCCTCTCTAGAACGGAAGGTCAATGGTTGCAGGAGGCTCAGTAACCTCAGTAACCTCAGTAAGGTCAGCGCTAGATTCGTCGCTGACTGAGCTTTCTGATCTTACTGAGGTTTCGTCCAGACCGTACTTAACGAGCAGCCTCTGAAGCTTTTCCTCCTCCCAGACCAACACCGATGCGCCGTTCTGGGCGGCCCGCCTTGTTTGCAGTCCCATTGACTTCACTACCTTGCCTATTCTCTGAGGCGTTAGCTTTCTAGACTCAGGGCGCTCCGTGTTTGCCTGTTCGGTTATCCGCTTGACCGGAAGTGTGCCGTTTACGGTCTCGTCGGCCAGGGCCACGATGGCTTCTAGAACAGATGCCTCGAAACTCTCGGACTTCGATGCAAGGCGCTCCTTCCGAATGCGTTCCAAGAGCGTCATAAGCGACGGCATTCGGTCGGGGGCGGCTTCCAGGACAATCTGGCATATGGGCCTGACGATGTCGCCAAAGCGCCCTGTGAACGGTTTCTCTATGACAGGCAGTGGGTAGCTTAAGTATTGCGCCCGGTAGGCGAGAAGCTGAACGCGAAGTTCATTGGCAGCTTCAGGTGTCACGAAGTTGTCGAATAGCCTTGTCGATTCTGGCATTATGATCCGAATTGACCGCGATTCCAAAGTAGGATCGACTCCTCGGTTCGTTCCAAGGATTGTCGGGCCGAATATGTTGAAGTATTGCGTGTCTTCGAAAGGGCCCTTCTCAGGACACGTCACTCTGGGGACCAGTGCCCCCTTGTCAAAACGAAGTAAGAGAATGTCAGCTGACTCAGCTTTCTCAGCTCGCTTCCAGGCGTCCATGGCATCGATGAACAAGGCACCTCGGCAATCCTGGGCCACTCTCAGGAAGTATGCTTGGTTGAGGCACTCCACATGCAACCCGCGAAACGACGCCACCACCATTCCCTTGCCGGTGCGGGTTTTGCCACGCTCTGGAACTCCAAAGAGCCACATGATGGGAGAGAACTGTACTTGCTCGATTCGATAGGTGTGCATTATCCACGCAGCACAGAGGTCGTAGTGTTCTTCTGATGGCAGCTCTGACAAACCGTGTAGGTATGTTCTTACGTCCTCAAATAGCCTGCTATCAGTAGCTTCGGGGGAACTGTCCTGCCTTTCCTCAAATGCTTGGACGACTTGCTGAGCGCTGGAGAGAGGAAAAGGTGTGCGATCAATTGGCGGAGGTTTGAGCGTTTTGCCCTTCAGTACAACTTCTTCTTCGACTCGCAACTGACCATTCTCACAGACTAGGAACAGAGGCTGACCATCCTCCTCCACTATGTCCACTAGGCCGTCATAGTAGGCCGTGAATTTCTGACGTGACTGACTGGGCTTGTTTTTGTCGGATCGGTGAGGTGTGGATTGCCGCTTGCTCGGCTTTGGAGGCGACGTCGGTTCTTTTGTTGTGGACTCAACGTCCGGCTGGTCACTTCTGCACCGGAACTTCTCTGCGATCTTGGTGATTAGCGACATCTATGCACCTCGTGAGCTACGCTCTTGAGTGTGTTGATTGTCTCTGCGTAGCGGAGAGCGGAGACTGCTCCGGCCCCACTGAAAAACGCTGTTACGTCGTCGGTTGACGGGGACTGCGAGAGGACGAAGGCAACAGCCTTGCCTCTGCCGACAGGTCGCACACCTAACAGCTCGGATTTCTCAGCGGCAAGCAGGTAGGCTGCGAAGGTCAGCTTCTCGGTCTCGTAGCTGTCCTGGGGGAATGTTGTTCTTTGCATGGGGGTTCTCTTGTATTTCAGTTTCAGCTTCAATTTCTTTCATTTTCTCAGCCGCCAGAATCGACGCGATAGTATCCAGGAGTCCGTTATCACGGATTCTGGAATCGTCGGTTTGTAGATTCTGATTGCTCATGCCCGCAACTAGTGCGGATTCTAGCAGTGTGAATAGTGGAGAAATCGAGGGGTGCGTTTCTTCCGGTATTTCCGGAGAAGAGGGATCAGGACTTCGAGTGACCCGGCAGCCGACCTCCTTTGAGGTTCTTTTTCGGTATTCTAAAGGACTTGATGGCTCGTCTGATCGTATCGGAATTCTCGTAGCTGTAGAATCCCTTATCCGCTTCTCCCATGTCTTTCAATACGGAATTGTAGTGCTTGAAGAATGCGGTCCAAGTACTGTAGGATCGATCTTTGTAGCCAAACGCCAGTAGGATCTCCAGAGCTCTCTTTTGTCTGTGCTTCTTCAGAAGACTTGCGAGGTGTTTGGGGGCCAGGGATTTGGAGAGAGCTATTCGAAAGTCGCGCTCACTCTCAATATCTGTCCTGGCCAGGATTCGCCCGGCGAAAGGAGCTCTCAGGAAGTTGTTGTCCAGTTCTACGAGTCGCAGCAATGCCTTGCGTTTGTCCTCCATTCGTCCTGCACGCCGTGCCGTCTCGATTAGGTCGGGAATGTCAAGGTTGTGCATGACAACGCAGAGATAGGACACATTGTGTCTCAAATGGACAAGCACATCTGCAACTACATCTGACTTCAACTCTTCCCAGAGGCCTGCGTTGTTGTCGTGAAGCGCCTCTGTCAGCAACCTGTGGATTTCGAGTGTTTCCAAGATGTTCACGGTCCACATCGGTTCTTTGATATCCGATGCGCGCACCGGTCGGTAGTTGTCGAAGTATAAAGGGTGCCCAAGTTCAGAGTAGGCCTTGCGAAACGCCTCCCCATTCATCAGACTCCTGATCTCCTCGCGCAGGTCGACTGCGGTTTCGAACTCTTCCATGCTCTGGCGGAAGAAGGAGACAAAGAAATCCAGTTCGTCTTTGGTTACTTCAGTTCTGGTCATAGCTGTTGGTCCGTCACATCGTGAATAAATACGGCCCACGAAGTGGCGCGTATCCTCGTAACGTGCTTGTATGGCACAAGTTACTGCTTGACACCGGTCCGGTCAATAGGTTATAATGGTCACATATCCGCGATATTGCGGGGGAGTCTGTGCGCAATCGTACTCGACATCGATGATCAAGTTTGAACAACAGAGAACGGGCCCAGGGACCCAGCTTGGCAAAGACTGTCTGCAATTGTCGGGCTGATACCAAAGGGTAGATCTCCCCGCACGCCGGGAAGCTCACGTGGCGGTCGACTCCCGAACACGTACCGGGAGCCGCATTGGACTGTCACCGGACACTTTCCGGGACTACTACCGGACGACAGGAGACTCGGGCTCCGGCTAGCAGAGGGTGATCATAGAAGAGATTGTAGTTGAGGTGATCATGTCAGAAGATTCGATGAGTACAGTTTTCTTTCCACTCAAATCCAACGTAGAGTGGTTTCAGTGTGCTGATCTGCGTCAATCCATTGAGGAACGACTGAAACACGCCATTCTGCTTTATGATGAAATTCTGATTGAAGATGGGACGTATATTGCGGAGATCACAGAGGATGGCAACTTTTGCTCTCATTATCCGTCCGGGACTCTCCCTGATGAACACCGGGGCATCGAATACGAGAGAGACATCAAACCCGGCGATCTCCAGGTGGGTCTGCAAATGCACGGTGGCAGTCGGATACAGTCCATCATTCAGGGTCCGACAGTGGCCAGATACAAGATTGATTATCATGAGCTTCTTGGATCGATTGGCGAGGATGAATGCGATTTCATTAGACGGATCAACTTGGACAGGAACAAGTTTCCGAAAGAAGCCAAGGACGCGATCAGAGATCAGACACGGGAAGACCGAAGGAAGCTGTCTTCGGCTCACGCCGTCAAGCAGATTCGCGACCTGTTCCTGGGGAACCTCAACGAGGACCTGATAACCTCTACTCTGTTGCGATCCGCGGTTGTGCTGGATCCCCGGCATGCAGATATCCTGAAACTGAAGTGCGCGGGAGACTCGGGCCTCCAATTCTCGCCGAAACTGGAGGAACTGGCGTTCAAGAGACTGATGTCACTGGTTGTACCTGACCTTTCCGGCCATTCGATGGCAGACATACTGAGTCTCCGCGATAGCAGGTTATGGATTGAGCTTCGGCGATTTCTGAGCAACTTGGTCTCCGGAATCCATGCGGCCCCAGACATTCTGTTGGACGCGGAAAGAGTCGCGAGCTTGCTTGATGACAAAATCGTCCGTGCGTTGTTTGCTGAACTGAGGGAGAGTTACCCGACGCCAAAGCAGTTGGCCATAGACGTTGGAATGGGGTTGACGTCGATGATTCCAGGATTCGGACTGATCCCGTCCGCTGCCTCGGTAGCCAAAACCACTTGGGATTACTACGGCGACAGAAGCGGTTGGTTTGCTTTCCTGATGCGGCTTGAGAACTGAAGATATTGAGGATACGTCTTCTCTCGAAACCGCGAGTCTTCTCGCTGGAGATTCGCCCAAAAGAAGTTGGAGTGGCTTCGGCCGCGTACTAAGACGTTGGAGTCTTCAATGCTAATTGACTTGAACAATCTCGCTTCGGATGGATTCGAAGATCTGATGGATGACCTGTTCACCAAGGAACAATGGGCTGTTACGTTTCACGCGGGTGAGGGACCTGACGGGGGGCGAGACCTTGTGATTGAGAGAACACCGGAGACGATCTCCGATTTCGGCCGTGACATATACATAGTGCAGTGCAAGAGATATGCAAATACAGTAAACGCCGGCCATGTTCAGGATATCAGCGATACGGTGCGACGCTTTGGAGCAGAAGGCTTCGTCTTGGCTGTTACTTCAAGGATTTCGGAGCCGCTTGCCACAAAATTGAGAGATCTGACCACTCAGGGTATCGAGTGCCAAGTATTGCGACCCCAGCAGATATATGAGATGATCACCAAGAGCGACGATGTATTCATCAAGTACTTTCCCCTTGAATATGACAATTACTCTCAACTGCAGACTCGTTATACTCCAGGTCGAATATCATCAGCCCTACAGGAACGTTATCAAGACAGTGTGACGGCGGATGAAGGGGCGCGTATCCAAAGGCAGTTATCGATTCTTGGTTTTCAGTCGATGGATGAGTTCACACGTGTTCTTGACGATGACGGCATTCGAGATACTGTTGACGCCGCCTATTCCCAAGTACTAGGGAGAAATCCCGTTCTGTATGAGGTTGTTCATCATAGCGTCGGACTATCTCGAATCGAGGGGGCATCTCGCCAGGAGATACTTGTCACCTTCCTGATGAGTACTCCTGAGTACTTGTCCAACGCGCGGTTTCTTTTCTCCTACAGTGACTTTCCCGTTGGTGTCGTGAGGCTTGACGCAGTTCACCAGGAAGCATTTGGACTCAGGACTTACCACTCGGATTATGCCAATGGCGAGATAAGTGTAAGTGAGTCCAATGTAATGGACGTCGCCAGAGTTGTGAGCTTGCGATCAATAGGCAATAGTGCCTTCAGAGTGATCGGTTTCAAGGAGAAGTACTTCAGGAAGATCAGGTTCATTTGCATGGACTACTTACGGGACTGTACGCAATTCGATGTGTATATCTTGGTCCGTTCACAGAGTGGCCGAAACTACTTCATCCAGTATATCGATGATGAAGGTGATGATTCCGTTGCAGTGGATTCGGGCATCGAATACCTTCAGTTTCACCGACGAGGCCAACCCAACGGACCTGTTCTGAGGAGAGAGATGCAATTCGCCGAAGACTTCCGATCCTTGAAGGGAGAAGACATTGACAACTATCTTGGGTTATTCATCGGAGTAGAAGGTGCCCTCACGATCTTTCGACTGATGTTGGGAAGTAGATAATGAATCTCTGGAGGGTAGACTTTCTGGAATCGCGGCATCATCTGCGAAGAGGACGACTGTGTGAGCAGACTGGGAATGCCGAAGGATGTTTGGCGAGCAGTCTGTGCCCAAACCGGAAAGGAACGGTATCGTGGTTCGTCAGCGAGATGATCCCCAGTAATCGGCTCGGATACCGTCCATCAAGCTGAGAGAACGGAGAGGTAGTGGCTAAGTATATATCAAAAGTCAAGAAGATCGAGACAGAATTCAACGACCTACGAGATCTGTGGCGGCGACGAAGACCGTTTTGTGTATTCGTGCTTGCGGTATTCGCGGTGCTTGTGTCCCTTTATTGCTACGACAGGTTCTTCGTACTCCCGGGAATGAGTGACAAGATCGAGGCAAAGGATCGGATGGTTGAGGAACTCAACAAGGAGCTTGACCAGGAAGTCTCCTCAAGGATCAATCTGGAGGCGACAAATCCGCGTCTGAGGGATCTTCAGGAGTTCGCCTCGATTGGTAAGCGGCTCAGCGTTGTCGTATTCGTCAAAAGACTTTTCTACGCCGGTTCTGACAGCGTGGTTTATGCTACAGACAGTGTTGGTTACGATTTTCACGTCCCTCTTATATGCAGGGACTCCTCGTTGCGGGAGGATTGGTTTGACGTCGCCGGAAGAATCGCTCTGAATAGGCGCGAGATGAGCCCTGAAATCCTTGCTGGCGTAGACAGCATTCTCGCTTTCGTGAAGAGCCAACCATGGCCAACCGAGGAGAGTATTGAGGCATACGAAAGATCCTCTTGGTCGATGCCCGAGACTGTAGGCCGTTGGCTGACTTTGCATACGGATCTGGAGCGAAGGATCCGAAGAGCCGTTGCTGCGGATAGCGCATGAGACATTCGGTTGCTGAAGGCTTGGGCTGAGACGATTGGGCGAGTTTCCGGCGCGCCTGATAGATGATTTGCCCGCTGAAGTTCCGGGAATGCTACCGGGGAGCCTGCTGGAAGGCTACCGAAACGCTACCGGGCATGCACCGGAAATGCTACCGGAAGGTTACCGGGGATTCCACCAGCGAGAGCGGCGATTTATACGGGACGCATTGAGGGAGGAATGGCGGTTGAAGACGAAAGTTAGCACAGGAAAGCGGAGCCAACTACAAGTCCGCGAGTGTGATTTGCACTGCCAGAAACCGCAAGGACGTCAACTGATCGTCGACCCGGAGAAGCTGGACGAGGAAGGATTGCAGAACCTTGTCAAGTTGATTTTGCTACTTAACGAGTGGGAGCGGGACTTGAGGTCAGCAGAGACTGTCATACCGCAGCTTAAAGAACCACATAGGTTCGTCTAGATTGCCAAACGGCACAGCCGGGTCGTATTCGTGAAGGGACCCTCATATGCTGGTGCCGACTGCGCGGTTTTTACAGAGACAACGTCAATGATGACTTCACGGTTGAAACCATGAGTACGGACTCCTCGTTGCGAGAGAATCGGTTTAGTGATAGCCCTGAATGGGAGCGAAACAAGCGCTAAGATCCATGCTGATGCGGAACTCTTATCATTAGAGAGCCAATCATAGCCTGCAGGGGAGAATGTTTAAGAGGACGAACGACTCCAAGAGCTATGGTTGCGAATTGCGCTCTAGACGTCCGAATGTACTGTGAGACCACTAGGAAATGCCGCCAGGATGGCGTGAGTGGATGAGCGACGCGATGGACGTTTGAACACCATTGTCCATTCTATGCGGTCGCAGACAGAGCACCACGGCTTTAGCCGTGGATGAATGAGCCTTGAGGCGGTATATTGCTGTCGTGGAAGTGATCAAGACAGCGCATAGTATGTGTTGTTTGCAGTACCACGTAGTGTGGGTGTGCAAATACCGCCGAAAGATCCTGAAGCCTGGTGTCTGTTCTTACATCCGAAAGACTCTGCCTGGTCTGCTTCGCGGAATGCCCGGTGTGACGATAGAGACAATTGGCTTCGACAGAGACCATCTTCACATGTTGATGACTATTCCTCCCAAATACAGCATTTCATCGACGATGGGACGTTTGAAGAGTCAATTGTCGTCGAGGATGCGGAAGTTCTTCCCGTGGTTATCCAAAGTGTATTGGAATGAGAACATTGTGTGGTCACCGGGCTATTTCGTGAGCAGTATTGGCCTGGATGAGAAGACGATCCGCAACTATGTGGAATTCCAAGGACACCAGGATTCAGGACAACTCCGTCAGGAGTTGTAACAGACGCGAAGCGTTTGGTGATAGCCAAAAAGAACCCCGGCTTTAGCCGGGGGTCTCTATCGTGATTGTGTCCAAAGCGCATTCAGTAGTCCGGAACTCAGTGAAACAGTGTGCTCGATTTTTGAACAACGATGCAGCAATTGAGCAGGATTCGATACTGTTTCTCGGCCAAAATAGTGGTGGTGTCGATAATGAAATTAAAAGTACATCCGCAAAGTTGTTGTTGACAGAGCAGTGGGGAGCGGCGTAAGTTGTTGTCTGTTAATATGTTTCGTGATTCCATGCTTGAGTGGCCGAGGGACAGGAAGTCCCCCGCACGATGAGTGGCACCAGAATTGCTAAACTCTGGATGGGAAGAACTAGCTTGACTTATGCAGCTTTGTACCGTAGAATAAGCATCTGAGGTTGCCCGAAAATCGGGTTTTTTTTATGACAAGAGGATAGATTGGCAAGAAGAAGTCGCAGTAGAGTCGCGAAGGTCGAGGGGACTATTGGTTCTCGCCGAAGTTCGAGTGCATCGCGCAAAAAGAAGTTAATCGCAGCAGTCAGATCTATCGCAAGGAGGGGGAACTTCAAGAGGATTTCCCTGACCGCTGAGCAAGTTGAACAGTACGAGAAGGAGGATCAGTTCTTTCCCGGCGAAGATGTCATTGAGTCAGAATTGAGCCCAGAACGAACTGATCAGCGACCGGATTACGGTGTTGATGACCCTATGGCGATATGTATTATTGACCTGTACAAGACCGGTGGTTATCGCGAGGGACAAGAACTGCCGATAACGGATGTCGCCTACAATCTGTACACTACTCCCGCAATTATCAAGAAGTGTTATTTAGAATTCCGAGACGCTTTTAGGCGTCAAGGTATTGTTATTACCGGTACTTGAAGACACCAATCGTCTAAGACGTTTCTATATCTCGCTCCGGCTCCATGTTGATCAAGCGCCTCGAGTCATCGAGCCACTTGGTACGTAATCTTTTCCTCATCGACGTTTTTGTTGATAATATTCTTCAGTTCTAAGTTATCGAGGCACGTCCGCAATCGGCTACGGATTCCTTCGTCAGTTCTACCGAACTCTCGAATCGGAGTCTCCTTCAGCCCTGCTACAAGATCATCAAATGTTGGCCACTCTCCCCCGTGACTATCCGCATGCTCTTGGATCTTGATGAGGACAATGCGATCGTCCTTTTCGGTCACAAAAAGGGCTTCTACAGCAAAGCTTAGTGCAATAGTGAGTCCTGTAGCCAACACCGCCGGCCCTCCAACATAGCACCCGACGGCTAGCGCAACCAAGTCGGCGATCACTTGGCCGGTCGTCGGAATGGCGCGCTTGCTGGAAACAGTGTGCCCTTGTGTTCTCAGCAAATCGACAAACGCATCTTCGGAAACGTCTCCTGCCTGAGACGGACTTCCCACTGCGCTGTCTCTTTCCATGGAGGAGCGCCTCGATTCCGCGCTTCCACTGATTCTGAGCATTTCCGCAAGTTGTCCAGTAACTTCGGAGTTAGCTATCACCTTAGCATATGTCTCTCTGACAGACTTCACCTGTTTCGGAGGAAGCTTCGGTGATACATTGACCTCGAAAATGACCATTAGGCTGTCTACGATAGATTCGTTGCTGGCGTTGAGTTTAGTCAAAACTACCTCTCAAAATGGGTTGATTGTTCCATTGTTACATATTATGGTACATCTAATTCTTGTCAAGGAGATTCATTTGTCATATCGGGAACAGTGGGAGGAACTTGGTTCTAAACTGGACAGGACTGTTGAATACTCAAGGGTGTCCACTGTATTGTGTGAGAACTATCGGTATAGAAACGAAGCTCTGCAGTTTCTTATGCAAGAGGTCCAGTTTGGATTGCGGCTGTGCGAGAATCTTGAACGGCGGGAGCTCACCCAGTTCTACATCACCTTGGAAACTCGCTGCAGAAAAATGGAGACGGCGCTAGAGTGTCTTTCTGCCCATCTCGAAGTTGCATTTCGTGGACCCGAGAAGATGGATTCAGATCCTAAGTACTGGCACAGTCGGGCGTTTTTTGAATATCTGAGTCTGATCGATCGATCAACAGGGGCCATTGCTCAGTCCATTCAGGCTACAGCCAACTCAGTCGTCTATCGCCGATACCGAGGCCCGTCAGGTGCATCGCAATTCAGAGTCGTGCACAAGGGTCGAAAAGTCAGGCTATCCGAAGTGCACTTGGACTATTCCGACACCCTGCGTGGCGTGGAAGCCTTAGTTGGACACTACTTCTCAGCCATTCAACGTGCATACCTGCCCGAGAGCAGATTCGGCACTCTCTGTCCTCCGATACTGATCGTGGCCAGCGGCAGGAGTTTCAGTTTTCAGTATTTTCACAACACCAGAGGTACTCCTGTTGTCTCCCTGAGAGATCCCAGCCGTCCCGGCAAGGATGCCGCTGAGATGAGAACTCTGGAGCAAGAGCTTCGTGCCAACGACTATGAGGCTATTCGACGGCTTTCCGGAAGTCGAATGGGATACCCTGAGGGCCCCGGAGGACCTCGAAACGTAAATGAAACCTTGGCTCTGGCGCAGCAGATAATGACGCTGTCTCGCATAGTCGCCCCGAGGTTCTTCCCGGTGACGGTGCGGTATGCCCCAGTTTTAATACACGAGCTGTTTCATCCCGTTTTGTACATTTCACAGCTAGTAGCTTATGATTGCCAGGAGAAGTCCGAGTCCTTGAGTGACAGTCAGGTCCCTAGTACATTCAGAGAAGTAGGGAAAGTCTATGGTAGGGGGATCAGAAGCCTTGCTGAGCTTCAGCTTCGCCTGTCCAATGCCATCGAAGCGCCGTTGTCCAGAATCGCCCGTGTCGCTGGCCTTACTACACGCTACGATAGGTTTTACTACGCCGGCAAGTTCTACCGGCAAGGAACAGCTATGTCAATAGCCAACGAGATCCTGGCTGACTTGGGATCGCTGGTTTTGGGCAATATCTCATATCTGTGTGCTCATTTCTTTTCGTGCTACTCTGGAGTGGGGCGCTCCTATCTCAATGATCCGATGATTGCCAATATGGATCACCCCCCGCCCATGGCTCGCTTCAGAATAATGTCCGGTATTGCTAAGCAGATGGGCTACGGTCGAGTGGCCGCCACACTTGACAAAATGTTTGAAGGGAGTTTCTCGAGCTCACGAGAAGAGCATTCGAAGCGAGTCTACCTTGACATCTGGGAAGAAGAACTG
Organism: uncultured candidate division Zixibacteria bacterium; assembly: GCA_963664195.1. Lineage (GTDB taxonomy): Bacteria > Zixibacteria > MSB-5A5 > GN15 > FEB-12. The sequence continues at coordinate 267,038 of OY760907.1, read as the reverse complement.
ATCAATGTCTGCCAGAGTGATCTCTTTCCAGACATCGTCAATTACTTCAGCCAATTCACAAAGCCTACCAAGTTCTTTGCTACTTTTCGAGAGAAGACGGATGAATCCAACCCATACATCTATCGATACCGAGAAGCAGACCTGCTCAAGGGCCTCAAAAGGCTGACAGACAGGATCGACGATCAGAAGCTCTCTTGGGACGAGCCGGGCGATGTCGCGAAGATTATGGGCGTAGCGGGCAATGGCCGTTCAACGAGAAGAAGGATAAGCCCAACCGACACTATGAACGCAATGTGGGTGCAGCTGCTGTTCTCGAGTCCCAAAACTGGACGAAAGAGGCTGCAATGGCGCATCGCGCTGAACAACGATCAAGGCCATGGGACGGGTCGCAAGTAAAAGGGAGACATGAAGTGATTTCTGGACTAGACATTATTGCCATAACGTACATCACCGTGAAGCCCGGGCGCCTACAGGAGTTTGAAAACAGATTGTACAGGCAGCTGATAAAGAAGCCTGTGTCTCTGCACTACCACCCAGTCCACAGGAAGTGGTACGCAGAAGAAGTGAAAGGGAGTTCAGGATGTGTAGTGCCCTTTCTGTTCGTGACCACTACCGGAGCCTACGACTATATTTTGATGTATGCAGCCACCTCAAGCTTCACCGTGACCCAGTTTTGTTCTGATGTCCTCAGGTACAACAAAGTAGCAGTCTCTTCCATTTCGAAAGGGGAGAAAGACATCAAGGGATTCGGCAAGGATATTATCGACACTCACACAACTATTGGCGTGGACAACAATCCGGTCCAGAAGATTGCTGGTCAACTCAAGAGCCTTGTTGAGTAGGTTCGGGTTGTCAGCCTAGCAGCAGATATCTGCGACGCCAGTTTGCAGCAGTCTCAACGCAAGTTCCTCAACGACGTTTCGGCCTTCCTCGCGGCCTATGTCGCTATTGTCATTGTACTTAGTCGAACGAAGTCATGCAGCTGATGTGTTACTCGATACAGAATCGAACGGGGAACGTCACTCGTACCATAGGTTCAAGTCCCTGCTCCGCTATTTTTCTTTGCTTGGAAGTCACTGTAACGTCTTACGCTATCGTCCCTATCATCGCTATGCGTGTCCATTGCGGAGTCTTGCATACCCCGATACCGGCACAGTCTTTGCTCAATTCCCCCTAGATACGTTTGTTTTCGACCCTTAACGTCTTTTGGGATGGTGTTTTGCACACTTTCGGCCTATTCGTTTCACTCTCGTCACAGGACAGGCAAGTTACTGCAACTGAGCGGTATGGCACCTCTTGCATATCCGCCGTATCGGGGAGAAGAAGGGCCTCTCAGCGGAAAAACACCTGTATAACATGGCGCAATGGACAGCTAACTCGACTTCGGCGACGGACGACGTTGACAGCAAATGTCATAAATAGTATTATGGCATATGTCTCACTCTGGATAAACAGTACTAATTTCGGCGCGATGTCCTGCCATTGTCGTCCCCAGGCGGATCTGATTTGACTGAATACAACAATACTTCTCTTAATACCCCGGGACCTGAGTCTATGAAATCATTAGGTAAATGTCTCCCCACAGGGCTGCTTGCTGTGCTCCTGCTCTTGATAGCCGTTGTGCCGTCACAGGGCAGAATCATCAGCCAGCCTGACACTTCGCAGATCGTTCAGGACTTATTCCTGCTCGGTTTTGGCGAAGTCACCATGCATGCTCTTCATGTGAGCGGCAACAAGGACCAGTTTGAGGCTTCGAATCCAAGCCTCAAGGTGGATTACGCCAACAATCTGAGACTTTCGATGTTCGCCAATGGCAATATTTGGCGCAACTTCAAAGTCAACGGCGCGGCCATTTTCGACTCCCGTATTGCCGACGAGTACTACACGGTTGATCCGTCGGAGTTCCGTCTCAAAATGTCGGTTGAGTCGACCGAACCGCTCTGGGATGGCTGGCGTTTCACCGGCGACGGTCTGTACGACCCCAGTCGTCAGTGGGAATTCGAAAATCTAGACAAACGCCTGTTGACTCAACCGCAGGAACCTTCACGGTTCGAATTGCTGATGCGCCTGGAATCCGAAGACAACGGTGTTATTGAGGCCGGGTCACTTCGTCCGAGCTTCAAAGGCTCGGAGTTCAGTCTGCACCAGCGCTCATTGTTTGGCATGTACGCCGACCTTCATACCGAGAAGGTGGGAGTCGAAGCGGTAGGCGGTAAGCTCGAAGGCAAGGCGTTCCGCGAAGGATCAGTCGAGGGTGTCCGTGCCGATGGAACCTCCGGTCCGTACGATCTGACTAAATCACCGATCACCCGGGGCAGTGAGGAAGTGAAAGTTGAGATTCGTGACCGATACGACGAGACCACGGTTCTGGAGACTAAGACGCTTATTCGCGACAGAGACTATACGGTTGACTACCTGCTCGGTCGCGTGCTGCTTCACCTTCCAGTGGCCTCTGAATCGCTGACGGGCGCCCCACAGTACATCGTGATCACCTACGATTACCTTCGCGATCAGGACGATGACATCATGGGTGCTCGTGCCCGCGTGATGCCTGCCGAAGGCGCGCAGGTCAGCGGAACGTATTTGCATCGCAACATCGACGATGGTGCCACGGGCGAGGGCGTCGAAGAGCCGGAGAATCTGTTTGGCGCCGACGCTTCTTTTAAGCTCGATGACCATACTACCGGATATCTGGAATTTGCCGGTACGGATAACCCGAATGATGACGATAGCTACTCGGCGGTGCGTTTTGGCGCCAAGACCGAGGTCATAGAAAACCTGACTCTCGATGCAGACTTCAAGCGGATCGACGATCAGTTCCGGTCATTCACCAACTCTGATCTCGATGCTCACAAGAATCAGCAGCGTCTGCACCTCGGCGGTGACTACAAGCTGAGTGAGCGGTCAAGCGTTTCTGCGAAGTACGCCAATCTTCGAGGCCTCGAAGCCAACGGTGACTTCAACGCCTACGACGGCCTCCGCAACGAGAACATTCTCTCGGCCGGATACAAGAACGACTTAAGTGACGTGCTCGGCCTCGGGTTCAGATTTGAACGTCGTACCGTCAAGGATCGGGATGACGCGAACCACGAGGACAACAGTCAGAATAGAGCTATCCTGGATCTGGGCGGCAAGTTTGAAGATGTCGGCCCCCTGGGCAAGTTAGGCTACAAGGCCAACTATGAACTGGCCATGTTCCGCAACGAGTTGGCGATCGGCGACCACGATGCCAACACCAACCAGCTAGCGGTTTCGTTCACCAGTCAGCCCAGCGAAAGGACTGATATTGAACTCACGCAGCGCTTCAGAGCGCGTAGAGACAAGGAATTGGATCTTTACGACAGCCGTGAGGACGCGACGTTCCTGACGCTTCGTATGCGTCCTGATGATATTCTTCATACGCTCGCTACTTACGAGTACCGTCGCTACACGGCACCGGGCAAGAGGATGAAGCTCTGGCAGGACGATCCCGAAAAGGCCGCGTGGGCGGGGACGGTTGCTTTGGAATATCTCCCGCTTGAGTTGATCAAGGTGATCGGTAAGGTTGGAAGACAACGGAGTTCGGACTGGTCGGTCGACACGAGCATAGTCACGACAACGGATTTCGTGCTTGGCCAGATCACGTATTTCCATTCGCATCACCTGTCATTCAATGCCGAGAGCGAATTCCGCCGGACAACCGAGGATATCATTGAGCCTCGTGAAGACAAGAGCTGGGACCTGGGACTAAAGGTCAACTGGAACCGGGATCGTTTGAACGAACTGACTGCCGGCGTAATACGACGCATGCAGGTCATAGACAACGATACGGCTGCGATAGCCGAGGAAACGAAATCGACGAGCTACATCCTGTTGCTCAGCGGTTCCATGTCGCTTTCCCAGAACATCTTTGCCCGAGGATCTATCAAGAGTCAGTTGCTCAATGCTGAGAGTGACCCGTCGGTTGATCCGCTGGATGATCAGAAGACTTTCACGAAACTCGAGGTAGGATACGACAGCAACAGCTGGTTCCGGGTTTCGCTTGGATATGAACGGATAGAGGGCGATAGCGACACTCCGGATTATGACTATACCGGACAGGGTGCTTTCGTTCGTTTCACGGGAAAAATGTAGGAGCGTGCCATAATGATTAGACTACGTCATAACAGCAGTTTCGGGCGCGTTCTTGTAACGCTCCTGTTTGTAGTTGGCGTCTTCGGTCTGACGGCTTTGCCGTCATGGGCGGAGACAGAACACGGCGCCGTTTGTGGCGATGATGCCCGCGTTGGGGAGGTTCATACCCCGCCGGCCGGTTTCAACCACGATGACGCTGAGAAGCCAATACCAGATTTTTGCGTCGATATCGACGATGCCTGCGGCGAACTGCAGGCGAGTTTCACCGATCTTTCCGTGGGATACATTGATACCTGGGAATGGGATTTCGGTGATCCGAACAGCGGTTCGGACAACTACTCAAACGAAGAAAACCCGACTCACTTCTACGGGACTTCGGGGGTCTATACCGTCACGTTGACCGTTACCGGTCCGGGCGGTTCCGCGAGCAAAACTCGCACTGATGTAATAATAGTGAGAACCGAGCCGATTGCTGATTTCATCGCGCTTTCGCTAAGAGAGTGTGTTAATACTGAAATCTGTTTCGAAGACCGGTCGACCTTTGCCACCTGGTGGCGCTGGGATTTCGGTGACGGTTCCGCATACTCGTACGTCGAGAATCCGTGCCACACGTACACGACTCCGGGCACGTACACCGTGACGTTGAAGGTCCGCAACCAGTGCGGTCACGACGAAGAGATCAAAGAAGTCTACATAACAATCGATGGTCCGCCGACTGTCGATTTCACTGCCGACCCGACCGAGATGTGTCTGGACAGCGGGGCGGTCACCTTCACCGATATGTCCGTTGATGCCGACTCGTGGTTCTGGGATTTCGGCGACGGCAATACCTCGGCCGATCAGAATCCTGTTCACACTTATGCGACTGCCGGGTTATACACTGTTACGTTGACCGCGGCGAACGAGTGCGGCGATGCTTCCGCAACCAAAGTCGAGTACATCAACGTGAACGACGGTCCGACTGCGGACTTCACCAGTGACACGCAGCTTTTCTGTGTCGGCTCGGAAGTCTGTTTCCAGGATCTTTCGGTTGACGCCGATTGGTGGCGCTGGGACTTCGGTGACGGCTCCGGCTATGTCTGGGAGCACGAACCCTGTCACACCTATACGACGGCCGGAACGTACACCGTCGAGCTGGCAGTCAGAAACGAGTGTGGGGTCGATAAGGAGGTCAAGGAGCTCTTTATTACAGTCGTAGATCAGCCGGTTGCTGACTTCACATCTGACGTAACCGAAAGCTGTGTTGGTGTCGACGTTCAGTTCACTGATCTGTCGCAGAATGCCGCCACGTGGAGCTGGAGTTTCGGCGATGGCGCAACCGCGACCGATCAGAATCCCCTGCATTCATATACCGTCGCCGGTGTTTATGCGGTCACGCTGACCGTTACCAATGCCTGCGGTGATGATACTGAAACTAAGACCGAGTATATTACGGTCGGCACATCGCCGATTGCTGATTTCGCCGCCGATCCGACGGTTTTCTGCGAAGAGAGCACGGTTGATTTCACTGACCTGTCACAATTCGCTGAAACGTGGCTGTGGGATTTCGGTGATGGCAACACCTCGCCTGATCAGAACCCGAGTCATACCTATGCCGCTACCGGCACTTATACGGTGACCCTGACGGTGACCAACAGGTGCGGCGAAGATTCGATCACCAAAGAAGCGTTTATTCTGATCGGCCAGCCGCCGATTGCAGACTTCACTTCCGATGTCACAGAGACCTGTGTTGGTGCCGACGTTCAGTTCACCGATCTGTCGCAGCACGCTGACACGTGGACCTGGGACTTTGGCGACGGTACGACTTCGATCCTCCAGAATCCGACTCATTCCTATGCAACCGCCGGTGTTTATGCGGTCACGCTGACCGTCACCAATGCCTGCGGTGAAGACTCAGAAACGAAGGCTGAGTATATTACTGTCGGTCGCGGACCGATTGCCGATTTCACTTCCGATGAGACCGTGCTCTGTGAGCCGGGACCGGTGCACTTCACCGACCTGTCGCAGGACGCCGACAGTTGGTTGTGGGAATTCGGCGATGGCAACACATCGACAGAGCAGAATCCGGCCCATGCCTATGCAGGCGTCGGCGCCTACACGGTGACGTTGACCGTAGCCAACGAGTGCGGCGAGGATTTCATTACTAAAGAGGCATTCATTCTTGTTGGTCAGTACCCGATAGCTGACTTCAGTGCCGATCCGACTGAAACCTGTGTCGGTGCGACCGTGACGTTCACTGATATGTCACAGTATGCGACGACCTGGCTCTGGGATTTCGGCGACGGTAACAGTTCACCGGCCCAGCACCCGACTCATGTCTACGCGCAGCCGGGTTACTACGACGTGACTCTTCGTGTGACCAACGTCTGCGGCGACGATGAAGAGTTCAAGGCGCAGTACATCTTTGTACGCCCGACTCCTCAGGCCGATTTCACGGTGGCGGATCACGAAGGTTGTGCGCCGTCCGGTTTCCAGTTCACTGATCTGTCGTTGAACGCAGAGACGTGGCTTTGGGACTTCGGCGACGGAGCAACTTCCGACGAACAGAACCCGTTGCATACGTACACCGCCTCCGGTGTTTACGACGTGCGCCTTACCGTGTCCAACCCCTGCGGTGAGGACACCGAGTTCAAACCCGGCCTGATTACTATCTACGTTGCTCCGACAGCCGATTTCGAGGCTGATGTTACGGAAACCTGTATCGGCAGCCCGGTGCGGTTTACCGATCTTTCGGTTGACGCCGATTCATGGGAGTGGAGTTTTGGAGACGGAGCTACTTCCATCAGCCAGAATCCCTCGCATTCATACTCAAGCGACGGTCTTTATACCGTGACTCTGAGAGCGATTAATCGTTGTGGTGACGATATCGAAGAGAAGACCGCTTATATTTCGGTAGGTCCGTGGCCGCTGCCGGGCTTCATGTCCGACGTGACCGAAGGCTGTGGACCGCTCACGGTGTCCTTCACTCAGCAATCCTACGATGTCGATGACTGGCATTGGGATTTCGGTGATGGCGCAGTGTCGGATGACGAACACCCGACGCACATCTACACGACTCCGGGTACGTACACGGTTACTCTGACCGTGAGCAATATTTGCGGAAGCAGAGACGATGAGAAACTCGATTTCATCACGGTGCTTCCGGGACCGGCTGCCGACTACAGTACTAACACGACGGAATCTTGTGTCGGTGATCCGGTTGAGTTCTACGATCATTCTACTCATGCTGATACCTGGGAATGGGATTTCGGTGACGGGAACACGTCGACCGATCAGAACCCTGTTCACACGTACAGTGCTGTCGGTCGTTACGACGTCACCCTGACCGTGACCAACGACTGCGGCGGTGACTCTGAGTATCGCAGTGAATACATCTCAGTTGGTATTGAGCCGATTGCGGATTTCACTGCTGATCAGACTTCCGGTTGCGCCGGCATGACGGTGAATTTCACCGATTTGTCGACCAACGCCGATACGTACAGCTGGGACTTTGGTGACGGAAGTACATCGTCTGCCGCAAGTCCCTCGCATACGTACAACGCGGCGGGCGTCTATTCGGTCAGACTCCTGGTAAGCAACGCCTGTGGCGATGACTATGACGAAAGAATGGCCTACATCCGCGTATACGGTCCACCGACTGCTGATTTTGAAATCCATGATCCGTTTGTCTGGTGTGCGCCTTTGCCGATTGACTTCATTGACCGGTCAACAGATGCCGAAAGTTGGCTCTGGGACTTCGGCGATGGGAACACGTCGACCGATCAGAACCCGACTCACACGTACCAGAACGCAGGCACGTATGACGTCACGTTGACGGTAACTAATGATTGCGGTCCGGATACGGAGCCGAAAACGGCGTTTATTCGTGTGGATGAGGAACCGACTGCTGACTTCATAGCCAGTAATACCGACGCCTGCGTCAATCAGCCGGTGTCGTTCACGAACCAGTCGACTAATGGCCGAGCCTACACCTGGGATTTCGGTGACGGGAATACGTCGCATGATGACAACCCGACGCATACCTACGCGGTCGCTGGTACGTATACTGTAACTCTGACCGCTGGCAATCTCTGCGGCAGTGATATTGAAGTCAAGGATTCGTATGTGACTGTGAATCCGGGACCGACTGCTGACTTTTCTGCCGACAAGACGAGCGGTTGTGGACCGCTTGAGGTGGCGTTCACGGACCTGAGTGTTGGCGCGCTGACCTGGAGCTGGGACTTCGGCGACGGCGGCAACTCAAGCGTCCAGAGTCCCTCACATACTTACACGACTCCCGGGCTGTACTCAGTGTCGTTGACGGTGACCAATGCTTGTGGTCCGGACGAAGCGTACAGAATGGCCTATATCTACGTTTATGAGGACCCGATTGCCGACTTCAGCAGCGATCAGACGGCTTCCTGCGAAGGCGTTCTGGTTGAATTCACCGACTTGTCGACCGACGCTATGTCGTGGGCTTGGGATTTCGGTGACGGAGCAACCTCTGACGTTCAGAATCCGGATCACTCGTATGATACTCAGGGCACATACACCGTGCGCCTGATCGTTACCAACGATTGTGGTGCGGACACAACGACCGGGGAAGAGCTGATTGCGTTCACCCCGCCGCCGGTGGCTGATTTCTCAGCCGATCCGACCGCAACCTGCACCGGTTCGGACGTCGATTTCACCGATCTGTCGACTGGCGCCTATACCTGGCAATGGGACTTCGGCGACGGTGCTACTTCCGACGTGCAGAATCCGACACACTCCTACACGGTCGCCGGTACTTACACGATTTCGCTGACGGTCACTAACGAGTGCGGCAACGATACGGAAACGAAAGCGCAGTACGTGACGGTTCAATCCGGCCCGACTGCCGACTTCAGCGCCACACCGCTTTCCGGTGCGGCTCCGCTGAACGTGACCTTCACCGACCTGTCGACGAGCCTCCTCGGTATCACTAGTTGGACCTGGGCATTTGGCGACGGCGGGACTTCTTCCGCCCAGAACCCGACCCACATGTATAGCGATACCGGGCATTACACCGTGACACTCACCGTAGTCGATGCCTGTGGTGACGATGAGGAAACCAAAGAAGCCTACGTTTATGTCACCGGCGACTGCACCGTTGAGTTCAACTGGGAGAACGACGGCGTTTGCCTCCAGTCGACTTATTACTTCAATGCCTACGCGGTCGGCGAATGTAACGTCACAGCCTGGGATTGGGATTTCGGCGACGGGGATACCGGCTCCGGCCAGTATCCTGAGCATGCGTACACCGCCTCGGGTAGCTACGTAGTGACGCTTTCCGCTACCAACGATGGTGAGACGTTAACTGCTGTCAAGACCGTATCGGTTACCGTCTATCCGGGACCGACTGCCGAGTTCAGTGCCGCACCGACCTCGGGCGAAGCTCCGCTTGACGTGACTTTTACCGATTTATCAACCAGTGTTCTCGGGATTGATACCTGGGCCTGGCAGTTCGGCGATGGTGACATTTCGTCAGACCAGAATCCTACTCACGCCTACAACTCACCCGGCACGTACAACGTTGTGCTGACCGTGACTGACTCCTGCGGCACCGATTATAAGGTGAAACAGGCGTACGTTCATGTTGGCGGCGAATGTGAAGTGGATTTCAACTGGGAGACGAGCAGCTTCTGTGACTCAACCACTTACTACTTCTACGCCTTCCCGACCGGGAACTGCGATATCAGTTCGTACGAATGGGACTTCGGTGACGGTTCCAGCGGGTCCGGTCAGAACACGGAACACACGTACACTGCTTCCGGCACTTACACGGTTACGCTGATGGCTTTCGATTACAGCGGTACCGTTGAGGTGTACAAAGATGTCAAAGTTGAGGTCTTCGACGGTCCGACTGCCGACTTCTACGCCTCTCCTTATAGTGGTGGTGTGCCGCTGATCGTGAACTTCACGGACATCTCGTTTGGCTCTCAGGCCATCACGAGTTGGGAATGGGATTTCGGTGATCCGACATCCGGAAGCGACAATACGTCGTCCGATCAGAATCCGATGCACACCTTCAATGTTGCCGGTGTGTACACGGTGAGTCTGACCGTCACCGATGAGTGTGGTGTCGACACGAGAACTGGCACTATTACTGCCGGTAATCAACCGGCGCCGATCACGATCAACAAGTCTGTCGACAAGGATTCGGCAATCGTGAACGATGAGCTTGAATACACGATGGTAGTCCGCAACGTGACGGAGACCCCGGTCTACAATCTGGTCGTGACCGACACCGTGCCTGACTACGCGTCGTATATCCAGAACACTGCCAGTAATGGTGGTCTGCACGATGCCGGTCTGGACGTGGTTTCCTGGAACTTCCAGATGCTGAATCCAGGTGCCGAGTTGACTCTGTCATTCCGAGTTGTGCTTGACGGTCCGTTCACGTCCTTCCCGACAACCGTCTCCAACTTCGCGGTTGCATCGATTGCCGAGGAAGCGCTGGCGAAACAGGTAGAGGCGCGCACGTTCATCAGTAACACGGTTGAGACTCGCGTATATCAGGGTACTCCGACCGGTCAGTTGTCAATCGTGAAGAACGTCGATGCCACTCTGGCCTCGCCGGGCGATCCGCTGACCTATACTCTTACGGTCAGCAACCCTAATCCGGAAGCTGCCAGTGGCGTCGTAGTTGCTGACGAAGTGCCGGATTACACCGAATATGCCGCAGGCTCGATCTCAGCCGGTGGTACATACGATGCCGGTACCGACAGCCTTCACTGGAACCTCGGCAATATGGCGGCCTTCGAGACCAGAGAGGTTTCTTTCGTTGTCATGATTGATCCGACGGTCTCCGACGGTCAGCGGATTCCGAATATCGCTCTCGTACGCAGTGTCTACCCGGGCGGCTCCGAGATAGACTCGGCCGTGACAACGGTTAGTGCGCTTCCGATGGTCATCAAAAAGGAAGCCAGCAAGCCGAGCGGCATGATCGGTGACCTGATCAAGTTCACCGTTACCATCGAGAACTTCTCAGCCGCGACCCTTGACGACGTGATTCTCGTCGATACGATGCCGCACGGACTCTTCCCGATCGACGGAACCAGTCTGCTCAACGGTGCGAGCATCGATGATCCGACCGGTGACAATCCGTACGAATGGTCGCTGACCGATCTGCCGGCATCCGGCACGTTCACCGTTGAGTACACCGCTCTTGTGGGCGTTTCAGCGAGTGTCGGTCGCCAGGTAAACGTCGCTCGTTCACGGGCTACTCAGGGTGGTCTGGCCGTACATTCCAACCGGGCAACGGCTGAGATCTATGTGCTTGGCAGCACCCTCTCCGGTTCGATTCGCGGTAAGGTCGTGGTCGATTGCGACGGTGACGGCATCGCGGATATGGACGAAGGCCCGGTCGGCATGGATGTCTTCCTTGACGACGGTTCACAGTCCAAGGTGAACAACAAGGGCATGTTCTATTTCAGCACCGTCAGAGCTGGTGAACGCGTCGTTGCGCTCGACGAGCGTGATCTCGACGGTTACTACATCCCTGAAGGCGCTCAGTCTTCGGTGTTCGCTCACGTTCATGAGACGGGTGAGTCGTACATCATATTTAGAGTCTGTCCGGAATACCCGCAGCTTGATATTATGAAGAAAGCTTCGATTGTACCGGCTGTGAAGGTGACCAAGACTGCGAAGGTGCATCCTGAGCAGGCGGTTGACAGCCTCGGTGTCCTGATGGATTACCAGATTGACATAACCTCCAACGGTCTTGCCGATCCGACCCAGATCCGCGTGGTTGACTCCTTCCCGGTCGATACCCGCGTGATCCTCGACGAATCGCAGACCCTGAAACCGACCAAAAACGGCACTCAGCTTGTGTACGAAATCACCGCGGCGCAGGAACGACTCCAGAAGTCGGTTTACTACTCACTGAAGGATCTCACTCCGGGAGTGCGTCGTTTCCTCAGCAATAAGGTGCATCTCGAAGGTGATGTGGTCGATGCCGGTAACGCGGCTCCGGAAGTCTCGGCACCTGCCGAAGTAGCTGCCGGTCCGTTCCTCCTGGCTCCGCCGCAGGATGTCAACGTCACGTTGACTCCGGCCCTGTTCATAACGAGCATGGACGACCTGCAGGAACCCGCGATTCCGCAGCTCCACGCGGTGGCCGACTCGATCCTGAAGTATGCCGATGCGAAGATCAAGGTCAACGGACACACCGATTACCGTCCGATCCACACCGAGAAGTTCCCGTCGAACTGGGAACTCGGCGAGGGTCGTGCGAAGGCGGTGGTCAACTGGCTGGTGGAGAATCGCGGTATCGAGCGTGACCGTCTGGCTTACGAGAGCTTTGCGGCTACTGTCCCGGTGGTGACCAGCGGAACAACCTCGGAAGAACTGCAGCCGAACCGTCGTACGGAAGTCATCATTGAGGCCCGCGTGGCCGGCTTCCTCGCGCCGTCGGTTGCCCCGGACGCCGAGTGGACCAACTCGACCACTCTGGCTCTCAACCCGGTCAAGTTCGACACGCTCTTCGAGCCGTCAGCTATGCCGATTGAGATCGATATCGACGATTCATGGGAAGTTGTCCTGACGGTTGAGAATACCAGCGCCATGGCCGCCGAGAACGCCGTACTGACGGACGTTCTCCCGGAGGGCGTGGAGTATCTCGACAACAGCGCGACAATCGACGGCAAGTCTATTGCCGCGACGGCTGCCGGCTCAACGTTGAGCCTGACGCTGCCGACGATTGATCCGGATCAGAAGCTGGAACTCCGTTATCGCATCCGCGCCATCGACGGCACTACGCCGAGCGGTGGTGGTGCGGCTTCGATTGAGGTGCAGACCTCGCAGGATCTGCCGGTTGTGCAGACCTCGAACGAGGTGCGCTTCCAGTAGGTCTTATTGACTGACATTTCGCTCCCCCTGTGGTTCGCTGCAGGGGGAGTTTTTTTGTGTGATGGCTGATAGCGCCCAGGGCTGCACACGTCCTTGTGCGTACCTTGAAAGGCCGAGTTCCGTGAGCGGCACACGTCCTCGTGTGCCCCTTCAAAGACGAACCCGCCCTGTTCGGGTGGCCGGGTCAAACTTGTTTGGCCCGGAAGTGTCCCACATTTCCAGAATCATCGTCGATCTGCCCCTCCACGTGTATAACAGACACACCGCAAGGTGTTCACTCCAGAGGACAGGGCGGTCAATGAGGCATATTGGGTTCACTGCATTGGTAGCGTTGTGCATGGCCTGCGGTCTGGCCGCCGGGTGCAGCACGCACAAACCAAAATTCCGTGGTAGCGTCGAGTTGCGCCCCACGGGAAACTCAGTCACGGTCGACTACGACCTTCATATCAAAGCTGAGCACATCGATTCTATCGCAATCCAACTCCTGCCGGAGCGTGACTACCGGTTGGTCACTCACGAGACCGAGACGCGGATCAGAGATTCCTTGTATTGGAGCCTGAGCAGTGATGCGGATTGTTGTTTTGACTTCGGTTTGTTTTGGTGGGACATGATTTCCCGCGCACCTGACAGCGTTGCCGAGAATTTTCGGGACATGAACTACTGCTGGTGGTGCGAGTTCTTCGATGAGGCTCTGACAATGGAGCCAACTCCGTTTTGTCCAAGGATTGGTCTGAACCAATCTCCGTGGTTCATTGACTCTGTATTGGAAGTGACTTCCCTTGATAGCCTTCGGCGCGTCTCAGTTCCGTGTACCTGGCAAGACTGTGAGCCGGACAGCGCACATCAGCCCCCGCCGTACCAATCAGACCTCGTTGTCTATCGTGCCGACGACGCAAGCGGGGGAGAGGTCGCTGCAGACGGTCAACTCACTCTCCCGCTCAACAGCACCGTTCTTCCCGAGGCCTACTGCGTCAAAGCCTACGGCGAGGCAGAGCGAGAGCTTGCCCCACCGCTCGATGTGATCTGGGCCGGCGTCGTTCCGCCACGCCCTATGACTCGCCTGTACCGCTTCGAAGAAGAAGGGAAAGGCCTCGGTATGGCCGGAGGGATCGGGCTGCAAAGTTTTGACCGAAGCGGCCTGCCGTCGCAAGAAGGCATTTCCAACAACGTCAGCATACACTTCGGTATCCTATACTACACGCCGTCGACCCAGTACCAGGTATTCGGGGAAGTAGATGGCCTTGATTCTAGCGGCACCAACCCGTCGATTGGTTCGTTCACGCCGCTGGGCGTCCGTCACTATCCGTTCACCCGCAGTACCGACGGCCTTTCCATGTACGGTGGCCTCGAAGGTACTTTCATGAGAGCGCGGAAAGAGGGACAGTCATACGACGTCAATGATTTTGGCGCGGAACTCGGTCTGGGATACGATACAGACTTCGATCGGCTCACCTACTCGTATCATACCGGCCAGGAAGGATTTCACGAGGTCGAGTTGTTAGTTGGATTTCAAGCCCTTCAACAGGCCAAAGTAGGCGTGAAACTGAAGTGCTTGTACGGAGATGTTATCCGCGTGTCGACGCTCCAACTGTACATGGAAAACCGTTTGGATTATGAGACTATGGAACGTCACAATCGACGGCCTTTTCTCCTCCAGGCCGCCCTGTACGCCGGGATGGCCGCGGCCTGGGCGACGGTCAATTGACCCCGAGTCCGAAATACAGCAACGAATCGACGGTATTCACGTACAATGAGCCAGACTCAGGCATTGGGATATCTCGTCATGATTAGTTTTCTGCTCTGGTGTATTCTGTTCATTCTGTGTTGGCCGCTGGCACTGCTGGCGCTGGTGCTCTATCCACTGGTTTGGCTACTGGTCTTGCCGTTCAAACTGCTCGGGGTGGCAGTGGACGGTCTCTTGGATATGGTGAAAGCCGTTCTGACGCTGCCCGCCCGCTTGCTGGGCAATCGCCGTGTGTGAGCACAGATATGGGGCATGGAAAAGGCGAGACTCGGCTATCTGATTGTGTCTGATCAACCGGCACCATAGATTGATGGAACGAGGACTGGGGCAGGCGTCAAGCTGGTAGTTTCTCCCCCCCTCTACCACAGCTTGTCCCGGCCTCCTCTTTTCAACTCCCATCATCAAATTCGTGTGTGAACCGTGTCAAACGCAGTTTTTTTGGGTTTCGCGACCCGGATAACATGGTTATATTACTGTACGGACAGGTGGCGGAGAGAATAATGGGACTTCACGGCGACCGGGGAGCTAAGACGGATCGATTATGGCAGGCACACCAACATCTCAGTTCTATTCCTTTGATAGACACATATCCGAGAACAATCTGTGCCGGACCTGGGCCGGACGACGTCTTGACGGTGATGAACCCTGTTTGCTGAAGACCACCAGTGACGATCCCTCGGTGGATCAGGAACATCCGAAGTCTCTACTTGTCGAATCCTATCGCATGCAGACCGCGCTTCGCTCGCACAGTGTGATCACGGCGCGCCGTCGACGCACCGAACGCGGCCGATTGATTGTCGAGTATCCCTGGCTTGATCCTGAGGTGTGGACTGAGTTGACTCCCGCGCTATTCTGGAAATACTTCGATTCCGTGTTCAAGCAAATATGCCGTATTACGGATTATCTTCATGTGCTGGGGTATGTCCACTGCGATCTCAAACTCAGCAACTTCCTGTTTGACAGAACCGGTGATATCCCCGAAGTGGTCATGATCGACATGGACTTCCTGAGTCGCGCAAAGACAAGTCCGAAGGGGAAGATTTTTGGTACGCCGGAGCATGTTGCGCCGGAAATCACCGAAAACGATCGTATCGTGGTTCAATCGGACAACTACTCGCTGGGCGTGTCGCTGAAGCACTATCTGGAAGAGGCCAGCGGTGAGGTGGGCGCTCAACGTCGAGATGCCATGAGTTCTCTGATTGAGGATCTGACTCAGAACGATTATCTTCGTCGACCACGATCTCTCGTTAGCACTCTGGGGCGCTTCTTTCCGGAAGGGTCTGAAGTTGCAGCCGTCGAGCATAAGAACGTGCTGGCCGCGGTACTGTTGTCTCGCTATCGGTTTACGTCAAAAGAAGACTTGGCGACCGCGAAAGGACTGACCAAATTCCTGCGAACGACGAATTCGATCATGGGGCTCCGTGACGAGATGATCAGGGGGATAGCTGCCGTGCAGGCTGAAAGCCGAGCGGTTGGTTTTCACGTGTTCGAGATACTTCTGGAGTCCGCCACGGTGAGCCGTGAGGCAGACTATTGGCGGCTTTCTCTTAGCGATGACAAAACTCTGGCCATCTACAACTTGTTGGCCGAAGCTACGGGGACAGATCAACTCTCTTCCGAGGCTCCTCTGGAAGCAACCCTGACTTTTGTTCGTGGCCTGAAGGAACAGAATTGTCCCGAGCAGGCATACTTGACTCTGAAGAGTGAATGTCAGAGGCTGATTGACGTGGGACATGAAGAGACAGTTCTGAGAAGACTCAGCGAGCTGGCCCGGGCCATGAATCGGTTTGTAGAAGTTGACGACCATTTGAGTCGGCTTCTGGAGATTCGACAGGCTGCCGGAGCCGACTTTGCAGAACTGCTGGCGGAGTTGGTAGAGGCCAATGTTACCTTATTCCGCCCGGAGCGCGTTAAGGGACTGCTCGACATCGGCATGACTGAAGGATATCTGGAGCGGACAGATGAGGTTGGCGTAGACCTTCGAAGAAACGAGGGATGGGCGCTCAAGATTGCAGGACAGAAGGAGGAAGCTCGCAAGAAGTACGAGGAGGTTCTGGAAGAGGCCACTGGAAACAGGTATCACGATCTGGCAATCAGAACCAAATACAACATAGCCGGACTCCATTGGAGGAGTAGCGAGACTGCCGAGGCGGAGAAGTTGCTGCTCGAGTGCCTTGATAGGGCCGAGAAATACGATTTGCCAGATCGTGCGGTCCACGCCTATTGTCTACTCAGTGCGATCTATTTCTATGTTGCAGACTATGGGAAGTCTATTGAGTTCGCCAAACTGGGAGTGAAACTTTGTGTGGGCGATGAACACATTCGCTTTCTGCTTTACTTGCAGAGTATTCTCTCCAGTGCCCTTACGCGATTAGGGGAGTATTCAAAGGCCGAGTATTGGTTACAAAGGATGCAAGACCTGACTCTGCAGGCTGGCAGTCGATCTGATTTGGCGGTTGTTAGCGGCGGGCAGGCCTTCCTGTGGCTGCACCAGGGCATGATGAACGAAGCCCGCGAGAGTCTGAACACTGCTCTCGAACTAGGGGAGAACTCTGTGGCGACCAAGGACCAGGGCTATTTCCGCGCGAATCTTGCCGACCTGGCCCTGAGGACCGGGCGTATGGCGGATTGTGTGTTTCAGGCAGATGCCGCACGAAGACTGTTCATGTCTGCCGGCGACAAAGGATCAATGACAGAAATCGACCTTCTCGCGTATCTCAACGAGGCGACAAACGGGGGGCTGTGCGAGGAAACTGCCACCGGCGAATTGACCGGCAGACTCATGGACTGCAGGTGCCGCTATTTCGCAGTGCGGTCCTTCTTCTTCGATCTGCTTTTGTCCAACGATATTCCTCGAGATCTGGTAATGGAACAAGGTGAGGCTATTCGAGCGGTCATCGAACAGACCGGCCCGCCGCTTTTCTACGCCGTGGCTGTGTTGCTTGATTTCATCGAGCAGAACCCCAAAACGGAGGCAATCCCGGCGGTTGTCTGGAAACGAGTATTCACTTTACTGCTCAACGCCGGTTTCAGATTTCAGGCCATGCTGGTGGCCCGGAAGCTGGCACGAATGTACGAGGAGGCATCGCAATCGACAGTGGCCCGCAAATTTCTTCAGCAGGCGTTGCGATTGGCCGAAGCGCTTGACAATCAAACACAGGCCGACTTAATCAAGAAAGAATTCGAGAAGCTGGCAAGCAGGACAGAGGATCACTCCAGACTGATTGAATCCTTCCGTGGTGTCTCCGAGATTCTCAGGGATATTGGAGACTATCGCGGGTCGATGCGAAGTCTGGTGCAGTTTGCCGTGGAGCAGACCGGGGCCGAGAGAGGCGTGCTCCTGCTCAAGGCACGGGATACATCTGATCTTCGCGTAGTGGCCTCCGTCAACTGCGATGATGACTCACTCGTTGATATCCAGGATTTCAGCAGTAGCATTCCCCGGATGTCCCTCGCGGAACTGTCACCGATGATCGTAGACGACGCCGTGTCGGACAAACGCACAAGAGATTACAAGAGCATCGTGTATCACAATATCATGTCTGTTGTGTGTGTACCGCTGATCGACGGCGAGGAGTCGCTGGGGGCGTTGTATCTTGATCATCATACGATACCGGCGCTCTTCAGCAGGGCCGATATCAGCTACATAGATTCCATTGCCAATTTTATCTCTATAGCGCTTGCTGCCATGCAGGACCACCGGACCACCGGGCTCAAAAACCTGCAGTTACAGTATGAGCTGGCGGAAACCGGCAGAACCGGTGCGTTCATTACTCAGGACCCCGTGATGACCGATCTTTTGGGCAAACTCTCTCGTGTGGCGCGCAGCAGCGCGACAGTGCTCCTTCTTGGGGAAAGCGGCACCGGCAAGGAGATTCTCTCTCAGCAAATCCATGACCAGAGTCTTAGAAACGACAGGCCTCTCGTCAAGCTTAACTGCGCCGCAATTGCCGAGACATTGGTCGAAAGCGAGCTTTTTGGCATCGCCGACAAGACTGCAACCGGCGTGCGTGAGCGAGACGGCAAGTTCTCCCTGGCGGACGGCGGAACTCTCTGTCTCGACGAGGTCGGTGACATGCCGCTTGACGTTCAAGCGAAAGTCTTAAGGGCCGTCGAGAACCAGTCCTTTGAGCGGGTAGGGAGCAATCGCACCGTTCATACGGACATCAGATTCGTCTTTGCCACGAACAGGGATATTCAGCAGATGATGAAGGATCGTACCTTCCGCGAGGATCTGTACTACCGTATCAGCACCATAGAGATTGAGATTCCCCCGCTTCGCAATCGCCCAGGCGATGTGCCGCTTCTCATAGAGCATTTCGTTCAACTCCTCTGCACCGGGACCGACGCGCCGAAGTTCTCCGGTGGCGCAATCGACGTGCTCACACGTTACAACTGGCCGGGCAATGTGCGCCAACTCAAAAACTTCGTCGAGCGATGCAGAATCCTTCATGCCGGAAAGACTATCACCCCGGATTCGCTTCCTACCGAGTTTCGACACCTCTTGAACGCAAAAGACGTTTCGTCAGCCGCCGATGCTGCCGAAGCCGCTCGAATTCGCAGTGCTCTCGAAGAGACCGGCTGGAATCAATCTGCCGCTGCACGCAAGCTCAGAATGTCTTTGGGGACGCTTCGAAGAAGAATCGAAAAACACGGCATCAAAAGAAGTCTCTAGCCCCCCTGGATCTTACCGTCTTGCCGCTCGTTGATTCCTGAGCGGTAAATCGCAAAATCGTATACTAGAACGAGTTACGTTTTCGAGTATCCGTCGTGACACACGAAAATAACTCGCCCCCCCTGCCCGAATTCTCCGCGCGTTGACGTATGTAGTTGCGTGGCACCGCCTTACGGTGCGGCGCGGCGACGCTCAGGCGTCTGGCATCCCTCTTGTAATCCAGTCCTTCCGTAGCAAGAAACCTAAACGTTCATGGAGGATACTATGAGAGACAACAGGATTTTGTTGATGCTGATCGGCTATGGCCTGGCAATTGTAGTCGCTGCCTTTGCAGGCAGTGTGGTAACCCCCACTGATGTCCTGGCTGACGGCGGCGGCGGCACGGAGCCAAACCCGCCTACGGGCGACACGCTGCCGGACATTCTCGGCGGCTCCGGTGCTGCACCGGAGATGCCCGGGGGACTCACACCCGAAGAACAAATGGCATGGCAAGCTTGGTTTTTGCTTACCTATGTGATATAATATACACTAACCGGGGGGAGTGGGGGCCTTAAGGCCCCCGCCCTCACAAAGAGTCTAGCTGCAAACATGAGCAAAACACAAAAGATACTGCAGATCATCAGCGTGCTGAATCACCGCCAGTACGTGACGATGGATACGATTCAGTCGGCCTGCAAGATTTCCGAGAGGACGGCTTATCGCTATCTGAACACCATTTCTGAGGCCAACATTCCGGTCTACTTTGATAAGGAGCGTCGCTCCTACACGCTCACCAGGCATAATGTTGTCGAGGTTGCGGATCTCGGTCTAAGCGAGGCCGTGATTATCTCCTCTGCCCTCAGACTCCTCGAGCTGCGAGTGAACGAGGATTACCGGGAAGAGATCGAAAAACTTCTTGTCAAAGTGCTCTTGCGTCAGAGTCAGCCGGTCGGGGAGATACTTGAAATCAGCCGAGATGTTTTTGACGACGGTGCGCGGTCGCAGGAGTGTTCAGACGTTCTGTCAACGGTTCTCATTCAGGCCGCGTTGAAGTGCAATAAGCCGGTACAGTTGCAGACGACAGGCAACGAGGACGGTGATGAGACCGTAACCGTGCAAAAGCCAGCTCTGGCCTTCAAGAACGGATGGCGGATCGGCGAGAGAAACGGTGATGAACGTCAATCAGCGGCTCTTGATAAGGTGAAGAAGGTGACAATCATCTGATCTTGTCTCTCTCATTCGGCGTTCCGGGGACAGCAATCGTCCGCCTCCGGAGTGCCGCGTCGAAAGGACTGTCGATTTCAGACCGGGGTGTCAGCCGCCAGCTACTCAAGTCCTGCGGAATCCGTCGATAATCATATCTAAGGGGAAAGCTCGGTCTGGTCGGCGGCGCGAGTGAGGTGGTACAAGGCCCTCATGGGGTTCATCTTGACAAAAACGGCTTTGGCGGCTATACTATTATGACCGCCCAGTTACCTCACATTGACTGTGCCGCCCGCAGGCCTGATTGACCTCTTGAATGGCTGCAATTTCTGCGTCATCGGCATCATGCACCCACCGGTATTGATGCAGTAGGGAATTATGGAGGTTGTTGGGACGGCCACAGCGTTCAGACAATCATCCGTTTGGAAGCAACATGGCAGGTTTTGGGAAAAGCACGCTGGACAATTCACGCACTTATGAAGGATAGGACCGGATCTCCAGATTCAGGTAGAACACTATGACACACAAGGTTGGGACAATTGCTAGTGCGGGTAAGTGGGGAGCGACGATTCTTTTGACCACCGTATTGGTTGTCGCGTCAGTATCGGCCGGACAGATAACCTCAGAATACACATTCGATCGGCCACGGATCGAGACGGTCACCATCGCAGGAGAGACGTTTGATCGTGTGGTGATGAACGGTGTGACGAATTCAGCGCAGGCGGGTGAACCGGCTCTGCCGATTGCCCCGGCGCGTATCATGCTGCCACCGGGCGCAGAGATTGTCGATGTTCAGGTAGAGACTGACGATCGTATCCTCATCGGTTCCGGCTTCTATGTGGAACCGGCTCCGACGCCCAGGAAGCTCTCCGATATGAACGGCGAGATCACTGCACCGGTCCCAAATGCGGCCATTTATCAGTCGGCTGACAGATTTCCAAACAGAGAGTCGGAGACGATCACTGTCCAGACCTTCCGAGGCTACGACATTCTTATTCTCAAACTGAACCCCGTGCAATACGTGCCCACCACCGGCGAACTCTTTTATTGTCCCAGTCTGACCGTTACGGTCACGACCTCCGACAACGGGGAAGTGTCTCCCATGTTCCGCGGGTTTGACACGGATGAGGCACTGGTCAAAGCCAAGTGTGACAATCCGAAGCAATTGGACGAATACCCGGCTGCTCTTTCGTCGGGCACGCGCAGCTACAAGTTCCTGATTCTGACCGCGGCCACAATGGTCAGCGCCTTCCAGCCGTTGAAGGACTACCACGACGGTACCGGGATGCCAACTGAAATCCATACCATTACCGAGGTGGGCAGTTCCGCCCCGTCGGACGTCCGTGACTACATTCGCACTCAGTACCTCAATGAGGGAATAGAGTATGTGCTGATCGGCGGCGATGATAATCTGATCCCCGCGCTCGATCTCTGGGTAGAATCCTGGAGCGGCGGTGACATTGTTACTGACATGCCGGGCGACATCTATTTTGCCTGTCTCGACGGCGGTTACAACAGCGACGGTGATGGTTACAACGGCGAGCCGGCCGACAATCCGGACCTGGTGGCCGAAGTGTTTGTCGGTCGCGCCTCCGTGGGCAGTGCAACCGAGGCCACCCGATTTGTCGACAAGACGATTGCTTATTTACAGACCGCCAACTCCTACCTGCAGAACGTGCTGATGTGCGGGGAGTATCTGGGATTCGGCGGCGTATCCGATTATGCCGGAAATATGATGGACGAGATGGTTGACGGCTCCTCAAACTCCGGATACACTACCGTCGGCATCCCGTCGGCGGATTACTCGATTGACTATCTGTATGACCGGGACTATCCCGGCAATGACTGGCCGACATCGCAGTTGACCTCGCGGATCAATTCCGGTGTGCATATTATCAATCACCTCGGGCACGGATACAACAACTACGCCTTGAAGTTGTATGCCAGCCAGATTGCAAGCTACCTGAGCAACACAAAGTATTTCTTCCTCTACTCCGGGGCTTGTCTGGCCGGTCACTTTGACGGTACCGACTGCTTTGCCGAATACCTGACGATCAAGTCCAATGACGGCGCATTTGCGGCCATTATGAATGCCCGTGAAGGCTGGGGTACGGAAAACACGACCGATGGTCCCTCGCAACGGTACAACCGTCAGTTCTGGGATGCCGTTTACAGCTCGGCCGAGGGGAAGCGACAAATCGGTTGGGCTAATCATGACTCCAAAGAGGACAATCTCTACCGAATCAACCAGAGCTGTATGCGCTGGTGTTATTATGAAACAACCCTTTTTGGTGATCCGACTGTCGCGATTAAGGGTCAGGAGGGGCTTTCGTTCGAGTACCCGAATGGTGTCCCCAAGTCGACCGTCCCCGGACTGCCAACCACTTTTGAGGTCATCGTCAGCGGTGCCAACGGAGGCACACCGGTGACCAACACGGGTGTGGTGCATTACTCGCTCAATGGCGGTCCCTGGCTGAATCAGACTATGACGGAGACTTCCGCCAACCATTACGAAGGTACTCTGCCCGCGATGGTCTGTGACGACAATCTCGAATTCTATGTCAGTGCCGAGGAAACGTATGCCGGTGCCAAGTATGACCCGTCACCGAGCAACCCCTACAGAGTCGCACCTGCGACCGGACTCGTTGCCATCTTCGAGGATGACTTTGAAACCAGCAAGGGCTGGACGGTCACCGGCGACGTCACTGAAGGTCTCTGGGAGCGCGGCATTCCTGAGTTCAGCAACCGTGGCGATCCACCGACCGACTACGACGGTTCCGGGGCCTGCTATGTGACGTACAACTACTCAGGGAACTCCGACGTCGATAACGGTACTACTTGGCTTGAATCGCCGTCGTTTGATCTTGCCGGTATAGAAGGTTTGATTTCGTATGCCCGCTGGTACTCCAACGACTACGGTGCTTCTCCAGAAGAAGATATTTTCGTGGTCTATATCTCCAACAACAACGGAACCGACTGGGTCGAAGTCGAGACTGTAGGACCTGCCGGAGATGAAGTCTCTGGAGGCTGGTACACTAATGATTTCTGGGCTTCCGACTACGTGACGCCAACCGATCAAATGAAAGTGCGCTTTGAGGCTTCGGATCTCCTGAATGCCTCGGTTGTCGAAGCTGGCGTTGATGCCTTTGCGGTTGTCACGTATGAGTGCATTGTCGAGGGGGATGATGACTCTGACGGCATACCCAATTCGATTGACAACTGCATCTCGACATACAACCCCGGACAGGGCGACCTTGACGACGATGACATTGGCGATCTGTGCGACGTCTGCCCGAACGATGATCTGAACGACGCCGACAACGATGGCTACTGCGCTGATGCTGACAATTGCCCGAACGCATACAATCCGGATCAGACCGATGTTGACGGAGATACGTTTGGTGCGGCCTGCGATTGCGACGACGGCAATGCCGATATTAATCCGAACACGGTCTGGTACGAAGATTCCGACGGTGATACTTACGGCAACCCGGAGGTCACGATGACGCAGTGCGAACAGCCGACGGGATATGTCGCCAACGCTGAGGATTGTGATGATACAAACGGGGATATCAACGGCCTGACCGTGTGGTATCGCGATTTCGACGAAGACGGCTACGGTACTCCGGCGGTTACGATGACTCAATGCGATCAGCCGATCGGATACAGCCTTGACAGCACGGACTGCAATGACACCAACGGCGATATCAACCCGGGCACGGTCTGGTACGAAGATGCCGATGGTGACAACTTTGGCGATCCGGAATCAGGTGTGACCGCGTGCGAGCAGCCGACGGGCTACGTGCTCGACAATACCGACAATTGTCCCGCCAACGCAAACCCGGATCAGGATGATTTCGACGGCGACGGTCTCGGCGATCTCTGCGACAGCTACTGTTGCATGGGTGAGTTTGTCGGCAATATCGATTGTGATCCCGAGGACCAGGTGACAATGGGTGATCTCACGGCCCTGATCGACCATCTGTTCATCAGCCTTGATCCCGTTTGTTGTCTGGGCGAAGCAAACACGGATGCCGCGCCCAACGTGACAATGGGGGACATGGCGGTGTTGATCGATCATCTGTTCATCAGCCTGAGTCCGCTCCCGTCTTGTCCCTAGAAGATAACTTGTTCCTGTATGCAAGAAGCGGTCGCCTCTCAAGAGAGACGACCGCTTTCTTATGGGTGGGCTGAGGTGTTTTGCGCCTCACCGCTTGCGGTGAGGCAACCTGGCAGGGCAGCCAGTCCTACTTATCATCGCAACCCACGTTGATGTAGTAGGTGTACGTAATCGGGTAGTCTTCACCCCATTGTGTATCTTGACCTGACCCGTTGGCATACGCGCCGTTTTGCATGGCGATCGGAAATTCATTGAATATCTGTCCGGCCATGATTGACGGCAGGAGGTAATTGTACGGCGGCATCGGGATGGTCATAGGTTTATCGTCGACAATGCACGTTACGGCGTACAAGAGCGCCCATCCGGTGGTCGGAGCAATCGTGAGATACATATTGGGTCCGGTGACCTGCCCGATTGCAGCGGCAGTGAAATCGGGTGCGTATTCTGCGGTCACGTCGCAATCGGGGCCGCTCGTGCCCAGACTCGCGGCATGAGTTCCTTCTCCTCCGGTACTGGTGATTTCCCCCGTCTCCGAGATAGTGAGCGGAATGGACATGGTGATTACATCGTGGAACGCGAAGTGTTCGGTGGCATGGTCGAACGTCAACTCAACGTACACAAAGAAGCTGCTGCAACTGTCGACTTTGATGATGGCAGTGTCCGCTTTTGCTTTTGCATCACTCCAGGCAAGACAACTGTTAGCCGTACCAATGACTCTGGCGGTTCCGGTATCTGTGGCTGTGTATGTTGCCTGCGCGTATCCATCAGCTCCGGTCACGGCGGTAGCAGGGGCAATCGATCCGGGGCCGCTGACAGTGAACTGCGTTTCCACGCCCGGCATGCGATACCGTCCACAGATCGACATAACGCTTATGTCTGACGTTTTGTTCAAGTCTTTGGAGAGGTCGATCAGCTCACGGCTCGATTCGAGGATGACATACTCCGGATTATCGCAGCTCCAGAACAGCTCTATCTCCAGGTGCAGGTAGTAAGCAGAGCCGATTTCACCCCGCGTGACTTCCATGTGTTCACGATAGTTGTAGTCACTCACGTTTCCAAGCTCCTCGGTCTTCTGGTAATCTACCGCCCCCCGGTAGTCGCACGTGAACTCGCGTCCGGTCAATTTCATACAGCAGTCGCGCATCCGCTTTCGGGTCTTGTTCATCATGGACATGCCGAAAGCACCGATCCACCCGTTGAACGCTACGTCGACCTCAAACCAGCATGACGGATCCAGATCACCGAATGCGCCGTCAGCGCCGAATCCGTTGTCGGCGGAAAAAGACGAGAAGTGTGTGACCGGCGCCGAATAGGACAGGCCATCGCCACTTGCCGTGCACATGGATTCGGTCTGTTCCTAGGAGTCGCTGTCCGTATTCCACACAAACAAAGGGAATTGTTCTCCGGGCGTTAGTGTCTCTGTGACCGGCACGGTGATCGTCACGGCCGAATCGAAGGTCTGGCCGTCCGGCCCGAGACAGACTATTCCGAGTGCTCCGAAAACTCCCGACCACATACTGTCCGGTACTTCCGACTGATCTGCGTAGTGCGTACAAGTGAGCGTCGTAGCGGTAGAGAGCGCACCGGCCGGAACCTCCACGGTTACGCCGCTGGCTGCATCGGTGAAGGTGCCACCGGCGGGACCGATTGATCCGTTGTTAGCCGGAGGGTCTTCGGGATTGTTGGTTGAAGAGTCATCACCGCAGGTCCAGAAGAACAGGGCTACGAGCACCGCCGCCAGTACGAGGAATCCACCGCGTCCAAACATACAGGTGAAACCGCCATTGCCTTGCATGGGTATACCGCCTTTCAATCTGTTGTGTTTGTCTGAGTCGTTGATGCGTGCCTGCTCATAAGATGGCGGTTTTTCGTGTGATGTCAAGCTCTACCCTGTAGAAACGAGGGTTAAGGGACCTAGTTGTCGACTATGCGGATACTGGCGGCAGACGCGTCATGTGGCTCGATCTCAGCAGTCAGACCAGAGCAACGAGACAATCCGCGAAAGTGCGGCCAAAGACTGTTCTCTTTCCGGTATGCGGCGTTCGTTCTGCCAAAATGGCGCAAATGTGCCAATCTTGCTTGACTTGTGCACCGCACGAATGTATCGTTCCACATGGAAAACAACCCCGAGACTATACTGAAGTACATTCGATCGCAGTCTGACCATCCTATGAAGATGAAGGAGTTGGCCGCTGCGCTTGAAGTTCCCCAGCCAGAATACGCCAGGTTCCGCAAGGCGATTAAGGCGCTGTTACAAACCGGCGAGTTGGTTCATCTTAAGCGCGGACGTATCGGTCTGCCGGATCAGCTTGGCGTTTTGGTTGGAACAATTTCGATCAACCGCTCCGGAACGGGGTTCCTTGTGCGCGAGGGTGAGGAGCAGGATATTCTCATTCCGCCGAATCAATTGTCGACCGCGCTCGACGGTGACAAAGTAATGGTGCGTTTAACCGGTGAGCGGATGGGGCGTGAGGCCGGCTCGGTCATTAAGATTATCGAACGGACCGATCGCAACATCGTCGGGATTTTCAAGTCGGATCGCCACTTTTTCTACGTGGAGCCGGATAACCCGCGCATCCACCGGAATATCTACATCCCGGCG
Source organism: uncultured candidate division Zixibacteria bacterium (assembly GCA_963664195.1). Classification (GTDB taxonomy): domain Bacteria; phylum Zixibacteria; class MSB-5A5; order GN15; family FEB-12. The sequence continues at coordinate 239,752 of OY760907.1, read as the reverse complement.
GCCTGGTCGATGAAGGCCGAGGACGGCCAGCGTGTGGTCGTCAAACTCACCGCCTGGGACGACCCGTATCGTAATCCCGAGGGAGAAGTCACCGAAGTGCTCGGTTTCCCGACTGATCCGGGTGTCGACATGCTCACGATTATCAAGAGTCACAACCTCCCGGAGGAGTTCCCGGCAGAGGTGCTCCAGGAAGCCGAACGCGCATCAGCTAAAAACATCGACAGCAAAGAACTGCCGCGCCTCGATCTCACCAACGAGTGTGTTTATACGATTGATCCTGCCGACGCCAAGGACCATGACGATGCCGTTTCCGTCGAGAAAAACGCACAGGGGTATCGTCTGGGCGTACACATCGCCGACGTATCGTATTTTGTCGAGCCGGGGTCTGCGCTTGATACCGAGGCGTTTAATCGCGGCAACTCAGTGTACTTGCCGGGCATGGTCATTCCCATGCTTCCGGAGTTGCTCTCGAACAACGTCTGTTCGCTCAAGCCGAATAGCCGTCGCCCGGCACATTCAGTGTTCATCGAGTTTGACAAACGGGGCAAGATGCTCAAATGGGAGTTGGCCGACACGATCATAGAATCGAAAGCAAAACTTGCATACGAAGAAGTGCAGGACTTTTTCGATGACAAACCTGTTCATGACCGGGTCAAGCGTGTGGCCGAAAACCTCACCGTTGCCCGTGAACTGGCACACTTGCTCAGCAAGGATCGGTTTGCTCAGGGATCGCTCGATTTTGACCTTCCGGAATCGAAGATCATCCTTAACGATAAGGGGGAAGTGCTGGAACTGGGCAATCGCGTACGCTTGGAGGCGCATCGGTTGGTTGAGGAGTTCATGCTTGCCGCCAACAGGGCAGTGGCCCTGGAAGTATTCCGCAAGGCGCAACCGTTTTTGTACCGCGTACACGCCAAACCGGACTTGGAGAAGCTCAACGCGTTTTCCTCGATGATGGCCCGGCTGGGGCATCGATTCCCCGTCACGAAGAACATGAAACCGGGGCAGTTTGCTCGATTTCTCGACAAGGTCAAAGGCGTTCCCGAAGAAGACTTTATCAACGAGCTGATGCTGCGATCGATGCAGAAGGCTGTCTACCAGCGGGACAACATCGGCCATTTTGGACTGGCGTTCTCTCACTATTCGCATTTCACCTCGCCCATCCGACGCTACCCCGATCTGCTCGTTCATCGGTTGCTGCGAAAACTCAAGAACGGTCACTATCCGCCTGCATTCGCCAAACGCGTTGGTTCTACTATTGACCACGTGGGCGAGCACTGTTCCGAGACAGAGCGAGTGGCAGAAAAGGCTGAACGCCATGCCGTTAAGACCAAGCAGGTGGCTTACATGGCCCGCCACCTTGGCGACGAATTCAACGGCGTCATTGCCGGTGTAACCGCTTACGGCTTTTTCGTCCGGCTGGACAATATGGGTGTAGAAGGCATGGTCAAAGTGTCCTCGATTGATGATGACTATTATTATTACGACGAGGAGAACTATCGCATGATCGGTCGCCGCAACCAGCGCTCTTTCCGTCTCGGTGACAGTATCCGTGTCGGTGTGATGAAAGTCGACACGCTTCGAAGCGAGCTTGACCTGTTTGTGGTGGACAAGCGTTCAGGGAAGACGAAGTCTGGTGCGGCTCCGGTCAAAAGCCGGCGGGGCGCCAGGAAGGTCCAGACCACGACCAAGGGGAAAAAGAAGTCGCCGGCAAAGCACCCGGCTGCGAGCAAGAGTCGCAGGGGACGAAGCCGCCCGAAAAAAAGTAGGTGAGTGAGAGAACGATCATGCAGCAGAATATACTGATACTGACAGACCGCGAGGAATCAGAGGTCAACTCCATAGACTGGGAGAAGGTGGGTGTACCTGTCCAGGAGGTCTCGCAACTCTACCAGATAGTCAAAGAGCGCCAGATCGATCTGATACTGGTCGGAGGACATCGCAAGGCTCTCAATCAGGCGGTTGCTACTAGACTTCGACGCCCCAGCGGTCTGACAGACATTTGGAAACTCGTCAACGACCGTTTTGCCGCCGAGGTGCCGGCAGAGTATTTCGATGGTGCCGTACCGCTGGATCTCGGACAGCAGGGTATTGCCAAGCGGGTGAAGCAGATCATTGAGGATAAACACCTGCTCGAGCGCTATCGTATTGTCGGTCGCTCGCGTGAAATGAGAGCGTTGGCCCGCAATATTAATCGCGTGGCCGCCACTGACATTTCGGCTCTTGTCGTAGGCCCTTCCGGGGCCGGTAAGGAATTGGTGGCGCGGGCATTGCATGATGATTCTACCCGCAAGGATAAGCCGTTCGTCGCCATAAACTGCGGCGCGCTGGCCGAAGGCGTCCTCGAGTCAGAACTGTTCGGACACGAACGCGGCGCGTTTACCGGATCGGTGACCAAGCGCGAAGGATTGTTTCACAAGGCCGAGGGGGGAACCGTTTTCCTCGATGAAATAGGCGAAACCAATCCCAATATGCAGGTGAAACTGCTCCGGGTGCTCGAAGACGGGACCTATTATCCGGTCGGGTCGTCCGAACCTCGCCGCGCCAATGTCCGAATCGTTGCGGCGACTAACCGCGATTTGGCCAGGGCGATCGAGGACAAAAAATTCCGCGAGGATCTGTATTTCCGCATTAGCGCCGTTAAACTGATCGTGCCGCCGCTGATGGATCGACGAGGCGATGTCCAACCGCTCCTGCAGCATTTCTGGCGGGAGTATCCGGTTTTAGACTACTCTGATTCTGCCCTGAATAAACTGACTCGTTATGACTGGCCGGGCAATGTCCGGCAGCTTCGCAATTTTGCCTCCCGTATGGGAGCTCTGAAACCGACCGGACTGGTCGAGCTGGAAGATGTCGAGTCCTTCCTCAAAGAACAGCATACCAGAGCAAAGCATCTTCCGGTCTCAACCGGACAGACCGTAGAGGAGGCCGGCCAGGAATTGATCTACCGGGCGATCATATCGCTCGGCAACGAGATCAAAATGCTTCGTACGCTGATCACCTCTAATCTTCCCAGTGAAGCCGATGCCGGCGGCCATGTCAGCGCCTCCACGTTTGAGGCCGGTTCGACGATGGAAGAGATGGAAAAGGCGTTGATCGAACAGATGCTGAAAGAAACCGGCGGCAATCGCAAAGAGACTGCAAAACGGCTCGGGATCGGCGAGCGCACCCTGTATCGAAAGCTCACCAAATACGATTTGAGGTAAAAGTTGCGAATCATCGGGGGGAGTGTCTCAGTCTGTATCGTACTGTTCTTCTACTGCCATACTCTGGCGCAGGAGCTTTCCACTGTTGTTATTCCATCCGAAGATGAACTGATCGAGGCCCTCCGGCAGGGGGAGATCAGCTACTACCAGTTTCTCATTCTTCAGGAGATAGCCGAGAACGGGATAGACTCGACCTCGCAGTATCTTCTTGATGAAGTCCCCAATCTGGCCTGGTTCCGGCCGGTCGATACGTCGATGCTCGTACCGCTTGAAGAGGATCAGCGTGCCGGCTTCGCATCAGGGGGGGGAGAGAATACCTCGACCGTCTCGGCCGTGCTGCGACACCGTCAGTACCAGCGATTGGAGGAAGGGGAGGAATCCTGGTATCGCACCTCGGGGGACATTCGTTGGGGGGATCGCTATCGCTTCAACTACAGAATCAACCGCGAGACGAACGGTGCCGAACGTCTGGTCGGTCGAACATTCCAATACCGTCGCAAGGACGGCTTCATTCGCCAGGTCGACCTCGGTTCTTTCATCACGCGATGCGGTCTGGGGACTGCGTTTGGTTATCGTGGTAAACTGATGGCGTTTTCGCGCGAATTCGACAGCGAATCGATCTTATTTCCTGATTGTGGTGGTTACAATGGGATACGTGTCGAAGGTGCAGTGGGTTCCTATAAGTACGAGAATCTGGCGTCGATCGTGCGAGACTCGACACACTCGTTGACATCCGCAGCTGCGATGTTCCGACACTCTGAAGGATCATGGCGGCCGGGTGTGATTGTCGGCCTGAATCGATTGAAGAACAGACAGACCGGTGAGTCGGTCAGCTTCTCTGCTGTTGGTCTGTACAACCGCTATCTGTATGGTGCGGGTCATCTGGACGTTGAACTCAGCCGACAGTCCGGCAACGGATCGCACGCATTGAGCGGTGTCATTGAAGGTCGGCACAGGTTTGCGGGTGCGGAGATTCGTTACGCGGCCTGGACCTACGGCGACGATGCGGTCGCGCTGACCACCGGAAGCAAGGCGGCTTCGTTGACTGTTGCAGACACGATCGAGACAGTAGACTTCACATTCTCAAGCAGGCGCAGGGGCCAGGAGGGACTGCTTGTGAAGACAGTGGTTGAACTTGCTCACGCCCTCAAATTCGAGAACTCGTTGCTGTATGCTGAGGTCGACGTGCGACGCCGCAATCGCCAGTACTCCAGCACGCTGATAAGTCGATGCAGTCCGCGACTGCAGTTGGAATTGGGCTATCTGGGAACGTGGGAAAAGCGGACGTCTTCCGGCTCTTTCGGGGATCGGAACCGGCACCGTTTCAGACTACAGGCAAGATTCAACTCTGGCCTTTTTTCGTGCAGGAGCTATATTGGTCTGGATGCGGAAAATCAACAACCCAACAATGTTTCCCTGTTCACGACCGTGCGGTACAGATTCCCCGGCAATGGCGAAATCGAGGCGTGGTCGAATCTCGGCGAGATCGACAGCAACGGCGTCCAATACTGGTACTTCTTTGTCCGTGGAAAGCAGCAACTGATGGAGAGGCTTGAGGGTGCCGTGAAACTGATTCATTCATATCGACGAGACAGCAAGGACAGCCACAGTGCCACCGTATCATTGGAGTTGATCGCAAAGCTATGATTCACAGACTTCTCTGCTCTATCGTGCTTATTGTGCTCGCCCCCTGTTTGGTTGCGGCAGGGGTGGTGGTCAATGAGGTTCTATCAAACGAACCGGGCGGCGAGACCTCGCTGGAATGGATCGAGCTATACAACGACACCGAGGCACAGGCCAACCTGGGTTTGTATTCCCTGGATGCCAATGGCACCGGCTTCTCGTTGAGCGGACAGATGGCAGCTCGTGCCTTTCTGATACTCTGTCGCGATAGTATCCGGTTCGAGGAGCATTTTGGTGACAGCTCAGGCGTATGGGGGGACCATGAATCAGAATCCGGCTACACCCTGCAAGAGCATTCATTCCAATTGACCAACTCGTCGGGGTACGTGAATCTTGTTCGTATACTCGACGTTCTGTCATCCCTTGCATGGACCGAAGGCGGCGGCGACGGTGTTTCCTGGGAGCGGGCACATCCCGAATCAGACGCTATTCTGCAGAGTGTCGATCCGGCAGGTTCAACTCCAGGACGTATTAACTCGGTAACCCCGTTACCGCGCGATCTTGCGCTCGAAGGAGTCCAGCCATCTATCGTCGACGGCTTCACCCGCATAGCATTCACAATAGTCAATCGCGGTACGACGACCGTCGCAGACGATTCACTATCACTGTATTACCGCGATGAAACCGCACCTGACAGTCTTGGTGACCTGATCGCCACGGAAGCGATTGGTTCGATTGACACCGGATTCACGGTCATACTCGTCAGCCAGTATCAGTTCACCGAGGTATACACCGATCTGGTCGCAGTGCTCGATGACGATGACCGTTTGTCCAACAACCGCATCGATTTTACTGCTCCAGGTGCCGACTATCCGCCGCTCATTCTCTCGGAGGTTCTCCCCAATCCGACCGGCGCCCTCAACAGCGAATGGGTGGAGATCAAAAATGTCAGCGACGAGCCGGTCGATCTCGAAGGCTGGCAACTCGGCGACTCGATCAGCCTCGTTGAAGTGACAGACGCGGCTCTTATCGTGCTCCCGGGAGAGTACATTGTGCTCACCGATGACGCCTTTGTGTTCAACGATTTTTATGCCGGATTCACCGGCGTGGTCCATGAACCGGATCAATGGCCCTCGCTGAATAACAGCGGTGATGTCGTGCGTTTGGTCGACGGCCACGGTGTCGAGGCAGACCGTTTCAGCTATGACGCAGGTTTCGACGACAACCATACATGGAGTCGCGGTGAAACCGAAGACCGTCGCAATGATTGGGGGCGTTCCGAAGACGAAGGCGGCACGCCGGGCGAGGCAAACCGGGTCCGCTTCTCCACCGACGATCAGAGTGATCTCGATATCACGATTACTCCGAAGGTGTTTTCACCTGATGGCGACGGTTACGAGGATTCGACCGTGATTGAGGTTCTGGCGCCCGAGGCGGACCAGTATACTCTGCGTCTGTACGACAGTCAGGGACGGTTGGTGCGAACTCTCGAGAAGGATGCCGTAGATCTGTCGGAGGCCTATGTCTGGCGCGGCACCGACGATGGCGGTCGACGCCTGCCAATTGGTATTTACATTCTGCGTTTCGAGGCCTCGGGTGTGGAGTCAATCAAAAAGACCATAGTGATTGCGAGATGAACCATGAGTAAACTCTGGTTCATACTCAGTTTTGCGATGCTCTTCCTGACGAGTGCCACGTTGGCCGACGAATTCGTATCTCCTCGTCGGATCGGCATGGGGCGTACGCAGGTTCTGTCGCAATCGCCCTCCACGACCTTGCTGAACGTCCCAAGCGGCGGGCTTGAACGACGGCAATGGGGGATTGAGGCCGGGTACAATCGTCGATTTGAGCTGGCTGATCTGGATCACCTGTTTGTCGCCGGTGCCTATCGCCGGGGCAGGTTCACGGTGGCGTTTGGGGCTTCGCAATTCGGCAAGGCTGATCTGTATGCCGAACAACTACTGAAGGGGTCGGTGGCCTTCCATCTGGACTCTTTGACCGTGGGCGGCTCTTTATCTGCCATGCAAGTACAGTTTGGCGGTAACTACGAGCAACTCCGCGCAGCCACATTCGGACTCGGCGCTTCGTACCGCACAGCAAGACTGATAGCAGCGTTTGATGCCGATAACCTGACCTCGCCGAGTCTCTCCGCGACCAGCTCTGATATCGAGCCGGTCTATTCGCTGCACGCGGAATTCATTGGCAAGCGTGCCTTTTCAGTGACCGGTCGGTTGACGCTCGAAGGAAACCAGAAAGCGCAGCTTGGTCTCGGGCAGATTATCAGCCTTTCGGACAGAAGCTCCTTTTTCTGGGGCATTGCCGGTGAGCCGGTCGAGTTTGGCGGCGGTATCGAGTTGTCGGTGGCGTCCGGGACCTTTACGTATGCGACCTCGGTGCACCCGGTGCTGGGGTTTTCGCACACGGTTTCATTCGGATGGGGGACGGCGCGCGAATCAAGAAAGAGGGAGAGCGAGTTTGATTAAACGTGCAGATGTCGAGGAACGTGAACGTCGATCCCTCGCCGCCTATGCCGCGCACTCGGCTGAATCCAGAGGGCGTGTATTCCCGCAGCCGGAGCACCCGCTCAGGACGGCGTTTCAACGAGACCGTGACCGGATCATTCATTCGGCGGCATTCCGTCGCATGGAATACAAAACGCAGGTGTTCCTCCCGCATGAGGCGGATCATTTCCGCACCCGATTGACCCATACTATCGAGGTCGCCCAGGTCGCCCGGTCGCTGGCTCGCAATCTCAGGCTCAACGAGGACCTCACCGAGGCTATAGCGCTGGTGCATGATCTCGGGCACACACCGTTTGGTCATTCCGGCGAGGATGTGCTCAATGAACTGTTGACTGAGTTTGGCGGATTCAATCATAACCGACAGTCACTTCGCATCGTCGATTTTCTCGAACAACGGTATCTGGAGCATCCGGGACTGAATCTTTCCTACGAGGTCCGCGAGGGAATTGCCAAGCACGAGACCAAAGTCAAGATTTCGCTGCCGGAGTTCAATAACAGCATCTGGCCGACCCTCGAGGCCTCGCTGGTGGATCAGGCAGACTCGCTGGCGTATGGTGCGCATGATATCGACGACGGTGTCAACTCCGGGCTGATAACGCTGGAGGACATTCGGCACCTGAGTATCTGGTCGCTCCCGGATGACACCCCCGGCAGACCTGCCCTGTTTGATCGGCTGGCGGCCCACAGCGAGGATCAAGTCAGGCGCGAACTTGTCCGGTTCCTGATTGATCACACTGCTACCGACTTGTTGAAAGAAACAGAACGTCGATTGGAGAGCCAGAATATCACCTCGCTGGACACGCTGAGAGCTTCCGGCGAGCGTGTCTGCGCTTATTCAGAGGATATGGCCGAACGGGTTCGGGAGCTGAAAGCGTTCTTGTTTACCAAATTGTACCGTCATCCGCGTTTGATGAATCACGCCACCAGCGCTCGCGAAGTCATCGAGACGCTTTACGAGCATTTTACCGTCAATCCCGAGAAGATGCCGGCTCGGTTTGTGGAAATGCTGGATAACGAGATCAATCAGATTGTCGTGGCGGATTACATCGCCGGCATGACCGACCGGTACGCCGAGAATCTGTTCATGGAATTGACCTGAAGTCCTAACAACCACGGAGAGTAGATATGGAGCACCAATCCGAACTCACTACCGATCCTGTCGAACCGACAATTGAACCGGTCCAACCGGCAATCAAGTCCGGGCTTCTTCGCGGCCTGCTTTTCATCGTCGCCTGGTTTGTGTTCCAGATCGTTTTCGGAATCGCCATCCTCTTTGTTCTCCTGCCTTTTTATCCGGAGTTTAGCCTGGCCCAGGCCGAAGAACTGATGCAAACGACCGGAGGCGAGATGGCAGGAGCCTTCATGATGATTGGCATGTTGTTGCTGGTGCCCCTCTTCCGCAAGGTAATCGACCGGCGCTCGACCGTGTCTCTCGGCTTCTCGTTCGGATCAGAGGCGCGCCGTGACTTGCTGATGGGCATGCTGTGGGGAGCAGGGCTGATTTCTGCCGTCTTCGGCGTGTTGTATGTCGCCGGAGCAATCACGATTGAATCCGTTTCCTTTCCGGTATCCTCGATTCTGCTCTACGGGCTGTTTTTTATGCTGGTGGCCGTCGAGGAAGAGGCTATTGCCAGAGGCTATCTTATTACCAATTTCAGAGCCTCGATGAACAAATACATCGCTCTGCTGGCGACCTCGGTTGTCTTTGCCCTTGCACACGCCACTAATCCCAACGTTTCCCTCGTCGGACTGTCCAACATCGTCCTTGCAGGCCTGCTACTCGGCATATACTACATTCACAAGAAGAACCTCTGGTTTCCGATCGGCATTCATTTCGCGTGGAACTTCTGTCAGGGGATTGTCTACGGTTCTCACGTCAGCGGCACTGACACCGATGCCATCCTCACGTGCTCGTATCAGGGAAACGTATTGTTGACCGGGGGAGAGTTCGGCTTTGAAGCCTCGCTTGTTACCACGGTATTAAGCTGCCTCGCCATAGTGGCTATTCACCTGATCTACCGTCGCCGGACCCTTGCTGCCCCGTCCTGAACGGAATGACTCACAACTCTATGATTTTTGTATAATTGCGTTGGACCACTTGAGTTTAGGGGCTGCGTTCCGATACAATTAGTAGCAGGGATACGGATGGCATGGTTGTTCGGATTTTTTCGAAGTGTGGATAATCCACACCGTTTCTGAAGAAACACGGCGCAATCTCGCGGGTGATCACTCACTGCCACACGTTTTCCGTCTGGTCGCAGCGAAAGAGAACAGCAGAAAGGTTCAAGTGACACGCCGATGCCCTGAAGCATGTGTGTGACACATCTTGACATATATGCCATACTTCCATATATTGAGATGCACCATTGGGAAAGACCTGTCTGTACTTACCAGAACCTCAACCCTGTGGACCCTAGAGCACCAAATGAAACGATTGCATGCCGCCCTGATTATTGTTGTTATGGGGCTGTTTGTAACGGGGTTTTCGTCTGTGTTGGCCGATGATATTACATCTGCCTTCCCGCAACAGACGCCCGTTAACAGTCACCTGAACCCGAGAACCATCGGGCCACGAAACATCTTATTCACCGAGAACATGGGACAATGGGGGGAGAACGTTCGGTTCCGCGCCGAAGGTTCGGGAGCATCGATCTGGTTCGCCGGGTCTTCCGTGTATACTGTGTTCTACCGGCAGAGTCCTCCTGAGCCGCCTGATCCGCTTGTCGAGTTGCAATCACCTCCGGGTGATATCGATTACTTGACGGTGAGGACCGGATTTGTGGGGGCGGCCGGCGATGTCACGGCTGTAGCCGATGGCTCCGTCTATTCTCATGAGAGTTTCCTGTTTGGAGATGATCCTGCGAAGTGGATCACCAACGCCCCGACCTTTGGTGCCGTGGTCATAAACGACCTGTATCCTGGGATCGGCGTTCGTTACTACAGTGCGGGGCAGCACCTCGAGTATGACTTTCTTGTTGAGGCCGGTGCTGACTACAGCACGATAAGATTGCGCTACGACGGCGTTCAGTCTCTTTCCGTGAACGAAATCGGCGACCTGGTTGTCGCAACCGAGTGGGGAGAGATGGTCGAGCAGCGACCGGTTGTGTATCAGCAGGTTGGTAATATCCGTAGAGAGATAGCAGCTGAGTTTGATGTTGATTCCGACAACGTTTTCGGATTTCAATTGACCGGCAGCTACAATCCGGGACTTCCGCTGGTTATTGATCCGGTACTCTCCTTTAGCACCTATCTCGGCGGCGGATCAAGCTCCGCGGCCTACGGGGTGACTTTCGACTCTGCCGGCAATATCTATACTACCGGTGTTACTTCATCGGTTGACTTCCCTGATACCAATGCCTTCCAGGGAACCATGGGAGGCGGAGATTGGGACGCGTTTGTGACCAAGTTCTCCACCGACGGCGCGGCCGTTGTTTACTCAACCTACCTCGGTGGCAGTGGAGATGACTACGGATATTCCATTGCGACAGGCTCCGATCAGTCGCCGTTCATAGTCGGCCGTACCTTATCCACAGATTTCCCGACCGTGAATCCGCTTTATGCCGCCAATACTTCCGGCGATGCGTTTGTGGCCAAACTGAGCGCGGATGGCTCCTCCATGACATACGGCACCTACCTTGGAGGCTCAGGCTCTGATGTCGCCTGGGATGTTGCGGTCGACGGCTCCGATGCAGCGTACATTGTCGGCTACACGGCGTCAGAGGATTATCCCACCTACGGTCCCATTCAGGACTCACTGGGGGGCGGCTATGACGCGATCGTGACCAAGATAAACGCGACAGGAACCGGATTGGGTTTCAGCACTTATCTCGGTGGTGAAATGAACGATATCGGTCAAGCCGTTGTTGTGTCGTCCTCGGGAAAGACCTACGTGACCGGCTATACCGCGTCCGAGGACTTTCCGACCGCCGGTCCGCTGCAGGCCTCGATAGCCTCCGCCGACCGAACTGACCTGTTCCTCAGTCGTTTGAGTGCCGTTGGCAATACGTTGCAGTATAGCACGTATTTTGGTGGTACCGGGGCAGACCTGGGCGAGGATATCGCCCTGGGTACTGACGGCTCCATGTACTTGCTCTGCCGGACCTTCTCATCCAATTATCCGCTTGCCAACCCAATCCAGAGCAGTCTTCGCGGATTTTCCGACATGGCCGTTACCCGGATCAGTGCGGCAGGCAACACGGTGTTGTACAGTACCTATATCGGGGGCACAGGCGAAGAAACCGCCGGTGGTCTCGGGGTTGACGACAGCAACCGCATGTTCATCGTCGGTCATACGTCTTCCACAAACTTCCCCTCCGTGAGCGCTTTTCAGCCTGATTATGGGGGTGGTGATTTTGATGCCGTGGCGTTGCGTCTTAGTGCCGACGGGAGCGTGTACGACTACGCTACCTACCTGGGCGGGTCCGGTTCTGATTTTGCTCTCGATGTTGCCGTGGGCGACGACAGCCACGTATATGTTGCCGGCCAGACCGGATCGACTGACTTCCCCATGAAGCGACCGCTTCAGGGAACGGCCGGCGGAAACTCCGATGTCTTTGTGGCGCTCATTACCGGCGATTGTCTGGATACCGATGAGGACGGGATCTGCGATTCGATTGACAACTGTGTCCTGGTGCAGAATCCGTTCCAGGAAGACAACGACGGCGACGACCTTGGCGACAGTTGCGATGTCTGTCCGTTGGATCCTTACAATGACGATGATGGTGACGGATTCTGCGCCAATGAAGACAACTGCCCCGAGACCTATAATCCAGAGCAACTCGATCCGGACGACGATGGTATTGGAACAGCTTGCGATATCTGTCCCGATGACTTTGACCCTCTCCAGGAGGATGTGGACGACGACGGTATTGGCGACAGTTGTGATGTCTGCCCGAATGACTTCTTCAATGATTTCGATGGGGACGGTTTCTGTGGAGACGAGGACAATTGCCCCGGGACGTACAATCCCGATCAGATAGATGCCGACAGCAACGGAGTGGGCGACGTTTGTGAAGGATGTTGTGTCGGGCTTACTGGAAACGTGGATTGTGCGCCCGACGATCTCGTCACGATGGGTGATCTGACGGTGCTGATCGATAATCTGTTTATCAGCCTCGCCCCGCTCTGTTGTGCACCAGAGGCGAATTGCGATGCCAGTGTTGATTCCGAGATTACAATGGGGGATCTGACGGTTCTCATTGACCATCTCTTCATTAGTTTGGCTCCGCTTCCACCCTGTCAGTGACGGACGAATCTCAGTGACTTCTTGCGGCCGCTCCTGTTGGGGGCGGCTGTTTTTTTTGAGACAGTGCGCAAACCGGGAGGAAAGCTGCGTTGCTACTGACATACTGAGTTAGGAGAGGGGCCTGTCTATACGTATTCGATACGGGTTGTCCATCTTTTGGGGCACACGAAAACCGGGGACGGCGCGGCGGGTATGGTTCGCAGAAATTGCTTCCGGCTCCCCGGCGGACTGCCAAGGTAGCTATCATCTACGTCTGCCAGAACCTCACTCTCCTCTCAGTTGTTGTACTTAGTGTCGAAGATGAAAACTGGGTTACATCCAGATATGCACCCTCTTGCATCTTTGATTTAGACAGAAATCGTAACAGACTGTCAGCGTTCTGTCTAACAACAACTTACACGATCTGCGCGGGCTTTCTCCCAAAGGGCACGCCAATTGCAGTAGAGCTTACGCATGGATTGTTATTTTGGTGCATGCAGACTATCGAGCGGCAACCCGAATGGAAATTCGGCCGTGGTGATGTTCCATATTCCTGACGTTGGTATCCGATTCAAAGCTCCGTTTTCGGCGGTGGATCAGGATCACAGCGATCTGGCCTCATTGCTGGCCTTGTTGGAGTTCATCGATTCTAATCAGAAGTACTTTTCAAAGAGCAATTTCCAGCTCTACGGCAATAATCTCAGCATTGTCAATCAGGTCAACGGTCAGGCCGGAATCCGATCTGGTTTCGAGCATCTGCTTGAGAAGGCGCTCAATTACCGCAGCAAGTACCACTACTCTCTCGAGTGGATTCCTTCCAACGAAAACTCTGCCATTGATTCGCTTTTAGATTGACCCTCGGGGTGGTCTCCGGTATAATTCCGGCATGACCCCCCAGCAACTCCTCCAGACAGTATCCTCGGGACAGTTTCAGCCGGTCTATTACTTTTTCGGGAGTGAAGACTATCGGATGAAAGAGGCGGAGAGGTATGTCGCGCAGCGATTTCTCCCCAACCGTCAGATCGAGGTCAATTTCGCGCGTATCGACGGCCGGAAGACCAAATGCAACGATCTGATCGCTGAGCTGTCGGTGTATCCCATGCTGGGAGAGCATCAGGTAATCGCTGTTTCGGACTTCCAGAGCTACAAACCGAAAGAAGTCGAGCAAGTTTTCAGACTGCTTGATCCCCCGGACCCCAACCGGGTTGTGATATTATCCACTCCTTCGGCCCGGACACCCAAAAAGACTTCGGCCTTCTTCAAGAAGATTGACGGCCTGACCGCGGCTGTTGAGTTTGGCAAACTGACGAGATCCGAAGCTGTCAGGACCATAAACGGCAAGCTGGCCAAAGTCGGACTCCAAGCCGAACCGGCCGCGCTGAATCTGCTTGTGGAGCTAACGGCCGGGAACCGTGGCGGGCTTGAGGTTGAGATCGGCAAACTCGTGAATTACAAAGAATCGGGGGAGACGATTACTGTTGGCGACGTAGAGTCGATCGCCGCGGGATTCCAGGTGTATTCGGTTTTTCAGCTTGCCGAGGATGTCGTCTCCGGGGACAGGGTGAAGGTCCTGGCGGTGATTCGTCGTCTGTTGGCGGAGGGCAACAACGCCACCGGACTGCTTTTTTTCCTGGGCCAGCATTTCATTTCCCTGTATCTGGTAAAGGGAGGCAAACCGCTCGAACCGTACCGCCGCTGGCTTGCAGGCCGTTTCCGGGAACAGGCGGGGAAGTATCAGATTGAACAGCTGGAACTGATCATAACGGAGATTGCGGCGACCGACTCGGCTCTCAGGCGCGAGAAAGTCAAACCGCAGATATTGCTTGAGCAACTCGTCCTGAGAGTGATGGACGCACAAAGCTAGCAAATGGATAAGAAATCGCTGGAAGAAAACCGGGCCTCCAAGGTATCAGAAGAGGATACAAGGAAGGTCGAGCGTCGTTTGATCGCCGCTGTACAGAACGGCGACAAGAAGGCGTTCGGCGGGTTGATCCGCATGCACCAGAAACGGCTGTTTCGTTTCATTTACGGATTGACTGGTTCGTTTGACCAGACCGAGGATATCCTGCAGGAGGCGTTCATCAAGGCGTTTAACGCTATGGAGACTTTTAATCCGCAGTACAACTTCTACCCGTGGCTGTCTACCATCGCCCGTAACCTGACGTTCAATCAGCTACGCAGAGAAGAGAAAAAGGAATCTCTCGACCACAAGACCGAGGTTGGATTCGACCCCGCCGCCTCGGAACTGGGGCCGCTTGAACAGGTCTTGGACAACGAGAACCAAAAGCGGTTCTATAAGGCGCTGAAAGCCCTCCCGGAGCAATACCGCACAGTGTTCGTTTTGCGGCATTTTGAAGATATGGACTACAGCCAGATTGCGAGCCATCTCAAGATTCCTCACGGTACGGTGGACTCTCGATTGTACCGGGCCAGGAAGCTGTTACTGGACGCACTGAAGGATCTGATTGAGTAGACGTCACAGAAGACGTTGGAATCGAAAGATATGGACCACGAGTACTTTTCAGACCTGCTGTCGGCTTACCTTGATAAGGAGCTGACTCCGGAGGAAGAGGCCATGATGACCGAGCATCTGGTGGATTGTCCGGAATGCAGAGGACTGTTGGAACGGCTGCGTGAGGCCGACCGTCTGGTCGAACAACACGGCGCTCTGTCCGGCGGTGACTATTGGGAGCAGTCTGCCCAGGCAATTGAAGAAAAACTGGGGATCACCGACGACCGTGTGACCGACATCCGACCGAAAAAACGGTCTTCAGGTCTCTGGTGGAAACTTACCGGGGTGGCCGCCTCAGCGGCGATTCTGGCATTCATCGGTTTGAATCAGGACAAGATTTTGAGAGATGACGGTGCGATAGATGAGAGGGGTGTCGGGGTGACGTCGCCCTCATCCGGGCCTGACGTCGATCGAGCAAAGCCTGATGCGGTCAATGATGAGGCTGTGGAAAGCGTTGCGGCCGAGCCTGAAGTTGCCGCAGAACAGACCGCGGAAGCGCCGGGAAAAGCGCGGATGGGAATCCCTGTGCCGGTGCGTGACGAGGAAGTGAAGGACAAGGATAACGGTATCATTGTCATCGACATAGCCGAAGACGATTACCGCCCGACTCCGACGGTCGAGCACGAAGTCGAGCAGCAGACAGTCTCGAAGGCACCCCGGCCTCCCGCCGAGACACCCCAAAAAGCAGCAAGGATGCCCGCGCCTGTAGTCGAGCAGGTGGCAGATGGCAAAGTAACAGTCAACTCGATTTCCCTCGGGGATGCTGAACAGAATTACAAGGGCAGCAAGAAGGTAGCTGCAGACGTCGCCGCCGACCAAACGACCGAAGGAACGACGGTCGTGGAGGGATCGATAGATTCCTGGCGGGCAGTGCGTGACAATCTCCTGACAGAGAAAGAATCGGTTTCAAAACCGAAGGATGATCTTCGCAGCCTCACCAGCGGTTTGACTTCCCGCTCCGAGAGTGTTGGGGCAGCGGATCGTGAGGCCCAGTCTGCTGAGGAGAAAGAAGCCAAACTGCTGGAAGCATGGTACAACGTGGTGAAAATGAGCGAGGACTCGGTCGAAAGAGAACGCGGCCTCAAGTACCTTCACCAGGTCGGGGACAATAAGGATTCGCCCAATCGAGACCAGGCGAAAGAGTATCTCCGGCTGCTCAATCTGTAGATAGCACAACGGGGCAGAACTTTTCTGCCCCGTTCTCGTATATATAAACCAGGTTTAGGGACCTTGGGAGTCCAGGTCGTTAGCGTCACAGGAGCTTGTCGATCCGGACAGAACTCAGACAGGGAAAGGATCCAACATGCCAAAGAAGCTTTACCGCTCAGACACCAACCGGATGATCTCCGGCATTTGTGGCGGGTTGGGTGAGTACTTTGAGATGGACCCCACGTTGGTCCGGCTGTTGGTGATACTGGGGTTTTTCGCCAGCCACGGAACAGCCATAGTAATTTACATAATCGCATGGATCATCATTCCGGATCGGATGACGTCGGGAGAGCCGATCCCGGAGCCGGATGCCACACAATCTACTCAGTTACCGAGATCCACCACTTGGGCTTTGCTGCCGGGTATAGTACTAATCGGCCTTGGGGGGATGCTTCTCATCAGGGAGTATTTCTTCTGGTTCAGCATGGGGGAGATTTGGCCGCTCCTGTTAATTGGTGCCGGTCTGATCCTCGTTTTCTACCGGGGAAGCAAGTTCGGCCAATGCTCGGCACCGACCTCGCAAAACGGCACTACCGCCAGCATGAACAACGGCGGTCCTGTTACCGGTGAGAACGGAGGCGGCATCTAATGACTCCGGCACGTTTCAGATGGGGTGTGTTATTTATCCTGATAGGGTCACTGGTGCTGCTTCAGAAAACGGATGTGGTGAGCGGCAGTTTCTGGTTTGGCCTCATTTCGCTCTTTCCGTTCCTGCTGATTGCGATTGGAGTGGAGAAGATATTTACCAATACCAGGTTCCAGATGATCTCGTACGCGTCGTCGGTAATTCTGGTCCTCGGCGGTTTGTATATTGCCTTTTCGGAGAGCAAACTTGGTGTTGATGCCAGCTACTGGGACAAAACGAGTATCGTTCAGGATGCAGATCCTGCAGTGAATATCATAGACGCCAGGGTTGTTCTTGCCGATGGCGATTTGACGATTCGTGACGCAACCAGTGATCTTCTGAATGCCACTTTCATGGAGTATACCCACAAGCCCAAGTACTCGTATAAGAACGAGGGCGGTCGAGCGATCGTGGAATTCGTCAATCAGCCCCGACAGCTGTTTGGCGGAATCGTCAAGATAGAAAACGGCGAGGAGGAGGATGATTGGCGGCTCAAATTCTCCGAAGCGGTGCCGTTGATTCTCAAATGCACCGGTGAGAATTCAGACATTCATCTGAATCTGGCCCAGACTCCTCTCCGAGAGCTGTCTCTGGACGCTGATGATGCTGACGTCTATGTCAAGCTTGGTAATGTGGAACCGAACGTCAAGGTGTCAATAGCCGGTTTGGACACGAAACTACTTCTCAGGGTGCCGAAAAAGTCCGGTCTGCGAGTTTTTGGATTCGAGGACAGCGATTACTTGTACGAGGTCGGTCTGGTGGAACAGGAAGGCGCGTTTGTGACCGAAGGCTACGACAGCCTGTCAAATAGGATCGAGGTTGATCTCGGCAACCGATTCAGGTCTCTCAGAATAGACTACTATTGATCGTGACCGGCAAGGTTCCCTCCCTGCCGAGATCACGCGTCGGAGGCGGAACCCCGACGCTCACGGGAGCGACGCCAACGAATCTCTTCCTTCAGCGACTAACCGGTTCTGCCTTTCGGGGCGAGCCGGTTTGTTTTTTAGTCAGAACTCGCTTGCCTTCCGACCGGTCTTGTGTATCATACCGCCTACGAAATACAATAGAGACAATGAAAAAACATCTTCTGACATTCCTGATGCTCACGTGCCTGCTAAGCGGCTGCGGCGGTGAGGAGGCGGAGACGCCCGCAGTAGACAATCTTGTTCGCGTGGGAGTAGATCCGAACTACCCGCCGTTTGAGTCTGTCGATGAAGACTCCGGCGGTCTGATCGGATTTGATATCGACCTCATGACAGAGATTGCGGCTGTGCATGGTTGGGACCTGGAGTTCACCAGTGCTCATTTCGATGAACTCCTTCCTGGCGTTGCTTCCGGGAGGTTTGATATTGTCATCAGTGCTCTGACCATTACCGCGCAGCGGGAGGCTGTTGCAGCCTTCAGCGATCCCTACTATCTGGTCGACGAGGTGCTTTCTGTACCGGCCGGTGACTCAACCACCGTTGCTCTCGAGGATCTCAAGGGGCGACGAGTGGGAGTGCAGGCAGGATCCACCGGGGAGGAGTTGGCCAAGCGGGTCGATGGTGTCCTTGCATATCCTTACGATGACGTTGCCGACGCTTTTTCCCATCTGCTCGATGGTCAACTGGACGCGATTCTTAACGATCTGCCGACCACTCTGGTCTGTATCGGGGAGGATGAACGGGTGAGGGTGATTGCACGTGGGATCAGGTCAGAGTATTACGGCATCGCAGTGAATCCGAACGATCCGGATAAACTGGACCGGATTAATCAGACTCTGGCGGTGTTCTTCGGCGACGGTTCGTTTGATCGGCTGCACGAGAAATGGTTTGGTCATCCGATGCTTGGTGTCTCAGAAGAAGACACGGTCTTCTCTCAGTAGCCGAACGGCTCACTTTGCGGTTGCCTTCGCCGAATCGTTTCCATACTTTTTGTACCATGACAAGCAAAATATACAATCTTTCCAAATTCCGTGACAAGGTGATTGCGATTGACGGTCCGGCAGGATCGGGGAAATCCACTACCTCCAAAATCCTGGCTGCCCGGCTCGGATTCCGTTATCTCGACACCGGCGCGATGTACCGTGCCCTCACCTGGCTCGCCCTGCAGCACAACGTGGCTCCATCGGATGGCGACAAGCTCAAAGTACTGGCATCAAACGTGATGATCGAGTTCGAGACGCATGAAGATGTCAACAAAGTGTTCATCAACGGCCGCGAAGTCACTAATGAAATCCGGACACCTGAGATCACCCTGCACGTCTCCGAAGTCTCAGCGCATCCTGACGTCCGCAAGGCCATGGTGCACAAACAGATTGAAATGGGGAAGGAAGGATCGATAGTTGCCGAGGGGCGTGACACGACCACGGTTGTCTTCCCGGATGCCGACATCAAAGTATTTCTCGATGCCAGGGTGCAGACTCGCGCCGAACGTCGCCTTATCGAATTGGCGAAAATGGGTGTGGCGACCTCCCTCCAAGAGCAGATCGAGGATATCGAGCGACGCGACAAGTTTGATTCCGGTCGCAAACACTCGCCCCTGCTTCGTGCCAAGGATGCCTATGTTGTGGACACTACTAGTTGCACGATCGAAGAGCAGGTGGAGCGCATCCTCGATCTTCTCAAGAACGTGCTGAAGTGAGACTCAGACCTTTCTACTGGGGCGGATGGTTCCTCACCCGTGTGGTCAGTAAGCTTTTCTTCAGGATCAAAACACAGGGACAGGAGAACATTCCCAGGCAGGGCGGATTCATCCTGGCTTCAAATCATATCTCCAATTACGACCCGCCGTTGGTGGGAAGCTGGATCACTCGCGAGGTCTACTTCCTCGCCAAAGAGGAGTTGTTCCGTAATCCTGTGGCGGGCGGTCTGATAACGAGGACAAACGCTCTCCCGGTGAAGCGGGGAGCCATGGACCGTAAGGCTATTCACGTGTCAGTGGAGGTCATTCGCAGGGGGTTCGGACTGACCTTCTTTCCCGAAGGCACTCGCTCCAAAACAGATCAATTCCTGCGTCCCAAAGCCGGCATCGGCATGATCGCGACCCGGGCAAAATGCCCCATTGTGCCGGCTTATGTGCACGGATCGAACCATCCTGGAGACTGTTTCAAAGGCCGCCAGAGGCTCTCAATCACCTACGGAGAGCCGTTTGGCGCCGACTGGGTCATGTCTTTCCCGAAAGGGAAAGAAGGCTATGAGCAGATAGCTTCGGCCGTAATGGAGCGAATCGGTCAAATCAAGGCGTCGGTGGTCGCATCCGAGTGACCCCGGTCAGGGACATCAAGTTGTTGTCATAAAAGCGGTTTTGGGGTCAAAAACCGCTTGAAATTCCCGTAAATTTGATTATATAGGTTGACTGCCTCACTTTGGAGAACGACTCCGAGGCAGTTTGTTCGGCGGGTTTCCCTCTGGGAAAAATCCAAACCTGCCGGATAGTTTTAAGGAGGTTCTTTTTTTATCAATGGCAGAAGCCAACAAAACCAATGCAGGCCGGGTTGTGAAACCGTCAAAACGTAAAGCAACCAGCGCCAAGAAAACTACTAAGGTCAAATCGAAGATTGTCAAGACGGATGTCGTGATAACCGATGACGCCGCTCTCCAGCAAACGGAGACAACTGTTGCTGAGCGCGTAATGACCGCCCGCCGTCAGAGAATGGTCGAAAAGGCCAAAATCAAACCGGCACCAAAACCTGTCGTCCCGGATGATGAAATCAAGGCGATGAAAATCACCGATGTCTCTGGCGTTGTCTACGACAAAGAAGACTATGACGCCATGGTCGACATGTACGATGCGACTATCAAAGACATCAAAGAAGGTGAAATCGTTCACGGTACCGTAATCGGAGTCAATCCCGACGACGTTATCGTCGACGTGGGCTTCAAGTCCGAAGGTATCATCCCGATCAGTGAATTCCCGAAGCCGTTGAACATCGGCGTCGGCGAAGAGATCGACGTCTTCTTGGAACAGATGGAAGATCAGAACGGGCAGCTTCTGCTCTCCAAGCAGAAAGCTGACTTCATGCGCGTCTGGGATAACATCCGCGACGTACATGACGCGGGAGAGTCGATTGAGGGCAAGATCATGCGCCGCATCAAAGGTGGCGTGGTGGTTGACATCAAGGGTGTTGATGCCTTCCTGCCGGGTTCGCAGATTTCTCTGCGTCAGGTCCCTGATTTCGACGCCCTCATCGGCAAGGAAATCAGCGTCAAGATTATCAAGTTGAATAAGAGCCGCCGCAATATCGTGGTGTCGCGTCGTGTCGTGCTGGAAAAAGAGCGCGAACATATGCGTGAAGCTCTTCTGCAGGAGATTGAAGTCGGCCAGATCCGCGAAGGCGTGGTCAAGAACGTTACCGATTTTGGTGTCTTCATTGATATGGGTGGTGTCGACGGACTGTTGCACATCACCGACATGTCCTGGGGCCGGGTCCGTCATCCTTCGGAAATGGTTACCCTGGGCGACAAGATTGAAGTCAAGATTCTTGATTTCGATGATAAGACCACGCGTATTTCGCTTGGCCTGAAGCAGATGACCCCGTATCCGTGGGAAAACATCGAAGAGAAGTATCCGCTTGGCAAGAAAGTCACCGGTCGTGTGGTTTCCATCACCGATTACGGCGCCTTTGTCGAGCTGGAGAAGGGTATCGAAGGACTTATTCATATTTCCGAGATGTCCTGGACCCAGCATATCAAGCACCCGTCGAAGATCATGGCCGTCAACGACCAGATCGAAGCGGTTGTGCTTTCGGTAGACAAGGATAACGAGAAGATTTCTCTTGGTATCAAGCAGATGGAACCGGACCCGTGGATGACGATTGACGGCAAGTATCCGATCGGCAAAGTCATCAGCGGCAAGGTGCGCAATCTGACCGCTTTTGGTGCTTTCGTGGAGCTTGAAGAAGGTATCGACGGCCTGGTGCACATCTCAGATATGTCCTGGACGCGCCGGATTCAGCATCCGTCGGAAGTTATCAAGAAGGGTGATACGGTTGAGGTTAAGGTGATCAAGATTGATCACGACAACCGTCGTATTTCGCTCGGCTACAAGCAGCTGAGCGATGATCCGTGGCCGGAGCTGTCGAAGAAACTTGGTGTCGGTGCCGAATGCCTCGGCACGATTGTCAAGGTGTTCGACCGTGGTGTGGTTGTTGATCTCGGCGATGCTGTCGAGGGATTCGTACCTACCAGCCAGCTTGGTGCCAAGGACCTTTCCGACCCGACCGGCGTATTCAATGACGGCGAGCAGATTCCGCTCACGGTAATCGAATTCGATCAGAACCAGCACAAGGTGGTCCTGTCGGCAGTCGCTTACTACAAAAAGCGCGAGCGCTCCGAATTCGATGAGTACCTGGACAGGCACAGCACAGACATGTCTGGTGCGATGGCTGACGCCATGCCGGAGAATCTGAGGGCAGCAGCATCGGCTCCGGAGGAGTCTGTTGTCGAGGAGCCGGTTGCGGAAGAAACCGCGCCGCAGGAAGCTGCGCCGGAAGACGCGGCCCCGGACGAGACGACTGACGATTCCGAGGGGACGAAAGAGTAGTCTACTGCTTCGTATAGTCAACAACGGCGGCCAGAATGTTGGCCGCCGTTTTTTTGATAGGTATTTGACCGGTACTTCCGGTACGCGTCAGGAGTGGAGAGGCTGTGTCAAAAGTAGGTCGAAACCCCTGTGGTTCTGACAGTTGAATGTCAGTCCCGAAGATGGGGCTGGCCTACAATGTTCGTAAGTAGTCGCGACGCCAGCGTTGCGGCATTGGTCATGTTGATACTGGCAAGCAGCCCATGACAAGACATCATGGACTTATGGCTTTTGGGACAGCCCCTGGAACCCTGACGGTCGCGAGCAAAGAGATAGAGAGATTCGGTCGGTTATTCGCAGGCACAATTGAAAGAAACACGAGTTCTGTAAGACGTGAGCAAGTTAATCAGCAAAAAGGGATTCTGGGACAAGATCGAAAAACCGATCATGGCCCTTGCTCCGATGTCGGACGTTACCGATGCCGCCTCGCGGAAACTGATTGCCCAGTGCGGCAAGCCGGACGTCACCTTCACCGAGTTCGTTTCGGTCGACGGGCTTTGCAGTGCCGGTCGCGAGCCGCTCGTGCGGAATCTTCGGTACGATGAATCCGAGCGGCCGATTGTCGCGCAGTTTTTCGGCAAGAAGCCGGAGTATTTTCGGGAATGCGCACGGTTGGCGATTGAACTCGGGTTCGACGGAATCGACATCAATATGGGCTGTCCCGACAAAGCTGTCTGCAAGGGCGGTTCCGGCGCGGCCCTGATAAAAACGCCTACACTGGCTCAGGATATAGTACAGGCGACTATCGAAGGCGCCGGGGATCTGCCGGTTTCAGTGAAAACGCGAATCGGCTTCAGCCAGGTGCAGATAGAGGAATGGACGGAGGCGTTGCTCGCATCGAATCCGGCCGCGATTATATTCCACCTGCGGACTCGCAAGGAAATGTCCAAAGTTGCTGCACACTGGGAGCTTATGCACATTCCGGTCGAGATGGCCAAAGGCAGCGGCGTGTTGATACTAGGCAACGGCGACGTGAAGTCGCTGGCACAGGCCGATGAGCTTGTTGCGAAGACAGGCGTCGACGGTGTCATGTTTGGACGGGCTATTTTCGGTAACCCGTGGCTGTTTAGCCGCGAGAAGGATATCAAGGACGTCTCGCGCGGAGAGATGTTCGAGGCCATGCTCAGACATGCGCGCATTTTCGAGGAGACCTTTGGGGAGGAGAAGAACTTCATCGTCATGCGCAAACACCTGATGGCCTACGCTTCCGGTTTCCCCGGAGCCAAGGAGTTCCGGGTGTCGCTTGAGAACATAGCCTGTGCTGATGATGTCGCTCACGCCGTCGGTCTGTTTTGGAAACGCCTGGACGGCAAGCGGGTGTCGTAGACAGCATGGCCGAATCTGCACCAAAACGAATCTCACTCCAGACAGTGGGCTGTCGTCTCAATCAATACGAGACTGAGAAAATGGCCGCCGCCCTGATGCCGTATGGGTTTCGACGGGTCAAACGCGGGGAACCGGCTGATCTGTACATTATCAATACCTGCACCGTGACGCATCGTGCTGATTCCGATAATCGCTATCTGATTCATCGGGCGCAGCGTGAGAACCCGGACGCCCGCATTGTCGTTGCCGGATGTTATGTCAACAAGGACCCCGAGTTCGTCTCGGATATGGGAGGAGTTGATGTTCTCATTGCCAACGAGGACAAGCAGCGCATCGCCGAAATCCTGCCGGGGCGGCTTCCAGAATTGTTTAAGTCAGAGCCTCTATTGGACGAATGCGACGGTGTCGCGCGGTTCGACCAGTTCAACCGTTCCTGGTTGAAAGTGTCCGACGGGTGCAACCAACGTTGCGCGTTCTGTATTCTGCCTTCGGTGCGCGGGCATCTTGTCAACCGTCCCGCGGCTGAGATCATCGAGGAAGTCCGCGGTCTGGTCAATCATGGTTTTCAAGAAGTCGTTCTTACCGGGCTTCACCTGGGGCATTACAAGCATCGGACCGGGGCGCCGGATGTCAAGAACCTCGCGCATCTTTGCCGGTTAATCCTGAGTGAAACCGAGGTTGGGCGCATTCGGCTTTCTTCGATCGAACCACAGACTGTTCGTGACGAGTTACTGGAAGTATATGTTGAAGCCGGAGAACGGATTTGCCGCCATATGCACCTTCCGCTGCAGTCGGGGTCTTCGAGAATCCTCCGGCTGATGCGGCGTCCTTACGATCAGGAAACGTACCTGCATCGAGTCGCAGCGCTGCGAAAGGCACAGCCGGATACGGTAATCGGCGCAGATATTATAGTCGGATTCCCGGGGGAGACCGACGCGGATTTCGCTGAGAGCGTCAAAGTTGCCTCGTCGGGGCTGCTCGACTACCTGCATGTTTTCAGCTACTCAGATCGTCCGGGTACAAAGGCGTCTGAGTTTTGTAACAAAGTTCCGACCGAGGTCATCAAAGCCCGCAACAAGACGCTCAAGGATGTGTCACGCTGCACCCTTCGGAGATCCAACCGTCGCCAGATCGGTCGTATTCTGGACGTTATCGCCGAGCACAAGAAAGTTGATCGGGGGACTTTCTGGGGGATCGCCGGCAATTACACCAAGGTCAGCCTGCCGCTTGATTTCGAAGGTGGCCGCCAGATCGTGAAGTATCTCGTGACTTCTGCCAAGGACAATCATGTCAAGGGCGACCTGCTGTAGTCTTCTTCTCTCTCACATTAATAGCGCGATGCGGTTTCTCTTGTAGGGCAGAACCCGAGTAGACGGACTGGTGTCTGTCGCTGACTTGTCTGAGTGGTTCTGCCACTGTCTTTTCAGCCAGCCCCGAGGACGGGACTGACCTGCTAAGACTTTCTCCCACTTTCAGCGCAATTTCTTCCTGACTCTCCGGAAAAATCTTCCTGCGTATTCGATTTGCATGTGAATCGCGAGTCAATCCGATGGCGCGTAAGGTAGTGTTATGCAGTGGCTTGCGAATGCGTGTGCAGGTTTGGCACAGACCTTGCTCAATTGAGGGTGGGAAAATAGTATGTTTTGGAGAAAAAAGTGACTGAAGAAGCGACACAAACTGAGACTCCGGCGGAAGAGACACCAAAGAAAAGCGGTATGATGAAGTATCTGCTTATCGGCGGCATTGGTCTTGTCGCAGTCGTCGCAGTGATTGTTGTGACGCTGATGTTTGTCGGTGGCGACCATGAGGCCGAGGCACCTGCGGATGAGCAGGGTGGTACCCATGAGGTCGCTGATTCACACGAGGCTACCAAAGTCGAGTCTCACACCGAGGCTCACGAGGAATCGGCTGACGACGCTCACGAAGAGATAGCCGGTTATATGTCCGAAGAAGACTCAATCATGGCGCTGCTCGAGCAGGATGAATCCGTGCTTGAGAATATCATGGCCAACCTCGAAATCCTTGATTACGATCCGGAAGTTGGTGAGCTCGGCGAGGTCGACGGCGGCATGTCGGTTGAGGACTCTCTGGAACAGGCCAATTGGATCGAGGCCGAGAAGGCCAAACTAGCCGAGCGCGAAAAGAACCTTGCGTCCCGCGAGGCAGAACTGGCCAAACTCGACCGCTCAGTTTCCCAGAAAATTATGCGGATTGAACAGGCAGAATCTTCGCGTATCGCGCAGCTTGCCAAGTTGTATGACGGCATGGAGTCTCGGGCGGTAGCCAATCTGGCCGCCAACCTTGATGATGCCACGGTCGTCTCGATTCTCCCGCGTATGAAACAGAAGAATGCCTCGCAGCTTCTCCAGCTCATGCCGGCGAAGCGAGCCGCGAAGCTCTCGAAACAGATGATAACGATAGCAGAGAAATAAGAATGATGTTGCAGGGTTCAGCCAACATACTCGATCAGTTGCTCGGCGGAGTCGATGTTCAGGCATCGGGTCAGGCCGGGATGCCTGTTTCGGGCGAGCAGCCGAGTACGCCGTTTGGCGAAATGCTGGCGATGTTGGCCGGAGACAACGGTCTCCAACTCACCCCGCGTACCGATCTTCTGCAAGCGCAGATCGAGGCTGTCCCGTTCGAGACTCTGATCCCGACCGAGGATGCTGAAGTCACCGTGCCTCAGACCGATCCGAAGCCAGAGCTGCTTGCTGTCGGCAACTTCATGAGTCTGCTGCCCGGTGCCGACATCCTTGGCACGCAGGAAAACGCACTGGCTCAGAATGCTCAAGGACCCGTGCCCGATCAATCGAAGCCGGCTGTGTCGGTGCCGATGCCGACTGACAACCTGCCGGTTGTCGAAACGGCCGAGGTTGAAGAGCTGGTCGCGCGGGCTGCTATCCATAATCCGAATATTCAGAATCTCTTTGATAACCAACCGGAATTGCTGGAGTCGGCAATCTACAAGATTCTCGATGCCAAAGTCGATTCCGGTAAGCTGCAACTGACAGTTGCCGGAGAGGGTGATCAGGCCGAACCGGTCAAGATTTCGATTCCGACCAAATTGCTGGCCGATGCTGAAGTCACGCGCCCGAACGATGTACGGCCAATTGAATATCAGCCGTCTGCAAAGACTCCGCTTTTTGATGCTCAGACGCAGAAGACGATTCAGTTCGAGGAACTTGTTTCCCGCCTGAATTTGAAAGCCGTCGATATCAAACTGGACGATCAAGTTCAGACGACCGCGGCCCAGAAACAGCCGGTCGCACTGAGTATCGTAGCCGAAGATGCAGGCAGCCAGGTCATTATCAAGAGCAACCTGCGCAAGCAGGATATCGAGACCAAGAAGACATCAAGACTAAGCGGCACCGTGGAACCGCAGAATTCACGGTCACACCAGCGAAGCAGTGACATTCCCGGCGACAACGTTCCCACGTCGCCCAGGACACGTCCGATCTTCCGAGAGGTGGCGGTGCCGTCCAAAATCACGACAACGAAAATGCCGTTTGATATTGCCGATCGGATTACCGGGGTTGAGACTCAGCAGTCGACGACCTCGCAGGTCATGTTCAGCGATGATTCCCTGATCGAAAAGGGCGCGGTGTTTTCGAAGCTCTCCTCTCAGGAAGTGGAAACACCCCGCGTGCGCCTGAGCATTCCGGAGACTTTTGACAAGCCACTTAAGGCAGGCGGACAGTCGATTATGCTGCGAATCCAGCCGGATCATCTTGGCCCGGCCCGTTTGCATCTGACAATGCGTAACGACCTGTTGACCGCCCGTGTGTCGGTTGACTCCCCGGCGGCCAAGGCGGCAGTCGAGAATTCGCTGGATCAGTTGACCCAGCAGCTCTCACGCGCCGGTGTCTCGGTTGACCATATTGAGGTCACTCTGGACAGCAACTCACAACACCGATTCCTCGACCAGCGCCCGTCCTGGACTGGCGGCCGCAAGGCGAAGACCCGTATCAACGACGACGACTTTGAAATGGACCAGGTAACGATGTCCCGAACGGTCATGGCGGCTGCCGCACAGCAGTATGTCGGATCGAGCGGCGTCAACCTGTTGGCATAGGAGTGTTAAGATGGGATTCATTTCACCGGTAGCAACCGACGCAAGCGGAGTGGCCAAAGACACAGGCAGTATGCAGTCGCTCGGTAAGGATGATTTCCTGCAGTTGATGATTACCAAGCTGCAGTATCAGGATCCCCTGGAGCCGATGGCCGATGAAGACTTCATTGCGCAGTTGGCGCAGTTTTCCTCGCTCGAACAGATGAACAACATCTCCGAGGGGATCGAAACTGCCAACCAGTGGTCGTATCTCCAGATGCAGTCGCAGAACAACGTCATGGCTTCGGGTTTCATCGGAAAGGAAGTCAGCGCTGATTATTCGACGGTATACATCGATGACAGCAACCAGCCGGTGATTTCGTACTCAACGACTCAGTATGCCAATGATCTCGAATTCAAGATTCTTGATTCCGAGGGCGCTGTGGTCACTACGCTGAAACAGAGCGATGTGGCTACCGGCACCGGATCGATAAAATGGGACGGAAAGGACAGCCTTGGCAATCGCGTGGCAGAAGGATTCTACACGGTCGAAGCTACCGGCACCAACCCGTCGGGCGATGATTTTACTCCGAAACTGTCACTGGTCGGAGTTGTCGAGAAAGTTGTGTATCGCGACGGTTCGGCATACCTGATGGTCAACGGCACCGAGTTGGCACTTGGCGATATCACCTCAATCGGCGCTGCGGAATCTGCGGATACCGGCGACAGCAGCGGTGATGACGGCGGCAGCGGAAACGATGATGTAAACGAGGGCTAAAGGCCTCACCTCACCTGAAGACCTCACATGGAAGTGAGTCGAGAAGGAAGAGCAGTAAGATGAGTATAGGAAACGCAGTCAAGATCAACAACTACCAGCGGCCGGTCAATCTGACCGAAATCGCCAATCGCGGTAAAGCGCCGTCGATTAGTAGCGGCGAAATCGGTGACGCGTCCTTCAAGGACATGTTCTCAAACGAGATGGCTGCCGATCAGGGCATTTCCTTTTCCAAGCATGCAAGTGAACGGCTTTTCTCTCGCGGGATTGAAATCTCGCAGGAAATGCTGACCAAGATATCCAACGCTGTGGACACCGCCGCCGCCAAAGGATCACGTGAGACGCTGATCCTTACCGATGATTCGGCGCTGGTCGTGTCGGTGAAAAATCGCACCGTCATCACGGCGTTTGACCGCAATAACCTCAGAGACGGAATTGTAACGTCGATTGACTCGGCGGTCATACTGTAAGGCAACAAGAATGAGATTTATGATAAACAAACACGCAGAGGCTGGACCCCATTTTGATGGGGAGGTCTTGCGAGTACGCAAGGAGGTAGGTGCACTATGATGGCATCTCTATTTTCTGGTGTGTCGGGGTTGAAGAACCACCAGACCAAGTTGAACGTAATCGGTAACAACATCGCGAACGTCAACACCATCGGCTACAAGGCCGGACGAATCAATTTCCAGGAAGCACTGGTACAAACGTACAAGGGCGCGGGGCGTCCGAGCTCGGTATCAGGCGGTACCAACCCGCAGCAGCTCGGTTTGGGCATGCAGGTTTCTACAATCGATAACCTGTTCCTGCAGGGCGGCCTGGAGACTACCGGTCAGATCACGGATATGGCCATCCAGGGCTCCGGGTTCTTCATCCTTGGCGACAACAACGGCAACAACTTCTACACCCGCGCGGGTGCTTTTGGATTCGATGCCGGGTCCAACATGGTTGACCCCGCTACCGGCTTGTTTGTACAGGGTAAAATGGCCGACTCCTCCGGGCAGATTCCGTCGCTGGCGACCTCGGGCAATATCAATATCCCGTTCGGTCAGCAGGACCCGGCCCGCGCGACTGAAGTAGTCCGGCTCGGCAACAACATTGATGCTTCGATTACGGATGCGACTGTCTCGAGCTTTGATGACGGTGGTTCGGGCGTGGAAACGGTGTCTGGAACTGCAGTTGACGGAGTCGGCGGTACGCACAGGATTACGATTACAGGTCCGCAGGCAGAGAACGCAGACGCCACAAGTAGCACGGGCGGAGTTCTTACCGCAAACAGGACGCTGGGAGGCCCAGGCGGGCTTGGCGTCACCGATTATACGGGATTCGGATTCAGTGTCGATGGTGGGGCTGCTCAGATTCTACCGGATCTCAACGACGACTCCACGGTGCAGGATCTTATAAACGCCATCAATCAGATCAGTGGGATTACGGCCGAACTGGCAGGTGGCGAGATTGTGATAACCCGCGACAAGGCGGGATCCGATGCGGCCTACAATTTCATGTCGGCGGGAAATGCCGCTGCCGGAAACATTGTAGACGTTGTGTTTGGTGTTACCGTTGGTGACCCGCTCGCATCTGCCGGCGGCGTGGCCGCAAACTACGTCATTACTGATGTCTTTACGCCAGAACGTGGCTTCGGCGCCGCTGCAGGTCCGATCACGACGGTACTCGATGCAATCATCGATGATAGAACCGGTCTGGTCAGGGGCATTGAGGGAATTGGTGGCGGCGGCATCGAGTTGACCGCCCGCAACGATGAACTCAGCAACACTAACGCCGGGACTCCGCTCATCATAGAAACCGAGCCGACATTGCACGCGATGTCCATCAACGTCTATGACTCGCAGGGCGGTCGCCATACGCTGACGGTGGAGTTCTTCAAGTCGATTGTCGACAACCGCTGGGAGTGGAGTGCGTCCACCACCGGTGTTGAGGACATAACGGCCGGAGGCTCTGGCTACGTTCAGTTCAACTCCGACGGTTCTCTCAATACGTTTGACTTCTTTGGTGGCGCTACGGGCATCACTATTGACCCGAACAACGGTGCCGACATGATGCAGATCGACCTGGATGCCGGTTCGGTTGGCGAGTTTGACGGTCTGACCGGATTCTCCTCCGGCGGCAGCCACCTGGCCCAGATTCTCGGGCAGGATGGCTACGGTCTTGGTCTTCTTGAGAAGATCGATATCGACCAGGCCGGCAACATTTCGGGGATTTTCTCCAATGGTGTCACGCGAATCCTCGCGCAGATTATGCTGGCGGATTTCAACAACCAGCAGGGTCTTCGTAAGGCAGGTCGCTCGATGTTCCAGGCGTCACCAAACTCCGGTGAAGCGGTCGAAGGTGTCGCTGGTTCAACAATCTCCGGCACGATGACTTCCGGCGCGCTGGAATCATCCTCGGTGGATATCGCCCAGGAGTTCACCTCCATGATCACGGCCCAGCGTGGATTCCAGGCTAACGCCCGGATTATTACCACCTCGGACCAGATGCTGGACGAACTGGTTAACCTGAAGAGATAGTAGCAAGTAAATGATACGAGTCACCCGCATAAACGATAGTGAGTTGGTTATCAACGCCGATCTGATCGAGTTCGTTGAAGCCATCCCTGACACGATGATTTCGCTTACCACCGGTAAGAAGATCATGGTGAAGGAGTCTACCGACGAAATCATCGCGCGGGTGGCGGAGTTTAGAAGACTGGCCTCTGCCCCGGTGGAAGCACCGGGCAGAGTCAGCCCGATTGATGGGAGATAGAAATGCCGACTGAAGACGAAAAAACCACCGTAGAGGTGACTGACGACAATCAGGAAGAGGGGCCAAAGAAAGGTTCCAGCAAGTTGATCCTGTTTGGCGGCATCGGTGTCGGCGCGCTGGTCATCGGACTTGCTCTGGCTCTGTTTGTCATCAAACCGATGATGGCGGATTCGAGTGAGGACCCTGCTGCCGACGAGACCGAACAAGTCGAGCATGCGAAGGAAGACTCACACGCCAAGCCAAAAGACGCACACAAGCCAAAGGACACGCACAAGAAGACAGGTGGACACGGCGAAGCGCAGTCGCTGGTTATTGCGGTGGGTGACATTGTGGTCAATCCTGCCGGAACCGGCGGAACGCGATTCCTGTCCGTCTCATTTGGCTTTGAGCTTGGCTCTGCGGAACTGGCCGCGGAGTTCGAGGCTCGCCAGCCGCTGGTCCGCGACGCCCTGATCACTATTCTGTCTTCGAAAACGGTGGCCCAGCTCACCGATGTCAAGCAGAAGGAGATCGTGCGATACCAGGTGAAAAAACGGCTCTCACAGCTACTGAATACTGATGAAATTAGTGCCGTGTACTATACGGACTTTGTCCTCCAATAGGGTAGAGAACCTTGGCGAAGATACTTTCACAAGACGAAATTGATGCCCTGTTGACCACTGTAACCAGTGGCGAACCGGAGGCTGATACAGGTGCGTACGAAGACGAAAAGCTCAGGTCTGTCGTAGCATACGATTTCAAGCACCCGAATCGCGTATCCAAGGATCAGATTCGGACGCTGGAGAATATGCACGACAACTTCGCCGGACATTTCGGTTCGGCCCTGTCGACCGTCCTCCGCACGATTGTCGACGTTGACCTCGTGTCTGTTGACCAGATCACGTACAGCGAGTTTATCATGTCGCTCGTGTCACCGTCGTGCACGTACACCTACGGGGCCCCGCCACTGGAGGGTGTCTGCCTGGTCGATTTCAACCCGACGATGACCTTTTCAGTAATCGACCGGATGTTCGGCGGCCATGGCAAGATTCTGGAGACGGAACGAGAGCTGACGGGTATCGAGCGTTCAGTTATGTCCACGCTGGTGAAGCGTCTGTATGTGGAATTGCGCAAGTCCTGGGAACATCTGGTTGAGATCGACATTGAGCAAAAGAGTTTCGAGACCAACCCGCAGTTCATCCAGATTGTACCTCCGGGGGAAACGGTGGTAGTGATTTCCTTCCAGGTAAAGCTGTTCCAGGCGACCGGATTGCTGACCCTTTGCTACCCGTACATGTCGCTGGAGCCGATCATCACCAAGCTGTCCGCGCAGAACTGGATCGATGCGACCAAGAAGAAGAATATCGACCAGGAGCGGGCCAGCAACGAGCACAGCCTGAAGAAGGTTCACGCCGAATTGGCAGCGGTGCTGCTGGATTCCAGGATAAAGATGCGCGACTTCCTCAATCTGAAGGTTGGCGACATAATCCCGTCGGATAAGAAAATAGACAGACTAATTGATATTAATGTCAACAGGCGTAAAAAGTTTGAAGCCCGTCCCGGTCTTTCGGGGAAGAAACGGGCCTTCCAGGTGCTTGAAGTGCACGACATAATCGCAGAGGAGATGAACAATGAGTGACGAGCTGGATAAGGATCTTTCCGCTGATTCAGGACAGCCTCAGGATGAGGTCGCCGCGGTTGAAGCTCCCGATTCCGCCGCCGATGACGCCGGAGCCGCGGAGCAGCTTTCTCAGGAAGAGATAGACGCCCTTTCGGCAGGCAGCGATATCCCGGATGGCGAATCCCTTCAGGACGACGCGCTCGCAGACGCCGTTGATGAAGATGAATTTAAGGTCGTCAACGACAGCGACGTCCCCGAAGACGACGCCGAGGCAGCCATGCTTGAGATGTTGGAAGGACTGCCCGACGAGGAATCGGGTGCTACGCCGGATGATATCGCCTTTGGGTCGGCCTCTGTCTCCAATGCCGAATTTCAGCACCTGCAGGAACCGGCGGGGCAGACCTCGCGCCAGAATATCGACCTGCTCATGGATGTGGACCTGCCGATTTCAATAGAACTCGGTCGGACCAAAATGAGCATCTCGGATATTCTAGGGCTTGGCCCCGGTTCGGTCGTGGAATTGAACAAGCTTGCCGGTGAACCGGTGGACCTCCTGGTGAACCACAAGGTTGTGGCCAAGGGTGAAGTTGTGGTGGTGGACGAAAACTTCGGTCTTCGTATCACGCAGCTCATGACTCCCGAAGAAAGGTTGAAAGCCCTTGCGGAAGAATAGGCAGAACAAGCGTATGCTGCTGACCGTGGCCGTAATACTGTGTCTGGCCTTTGTAGGACTGTTCATGGTCCAAGTCGACAGAGTCAGCGCTGACGGTTCCGGCCAGGTTGCCCCAGGGACTGCTCTGCAGTCAGAATCCGGTGTGCCGACCGCTCAGGAAACCGGTGTGATTGGCGCGATTGTCAAGATGATCAGTGCGCTGGTTGTGGTGATTGCTTCGGTGTATCTCGGCATTTACCTGCTGAAACGGCTGACGCAGAAGCGCCCCGGGCAGAATACGAAAAGCGATGTTCTGGAAGTTCTCCAGACGACACACCTCGGCCCGCATAAGGCGATTTCGCTGGTGAAGGTCGGCAAGCGATCTGTTCTGGTGGGGGTGACAGACAGCCGCATATCAACGCTCACCGAGTTGGACGAAGCAGAGACTCAAGAGATGTACGCGCAGGCTCCCAGCCAGGAGGCAGGGGACAGTTTTGCCGGCACGCTCAAGAACGCTACCGGACGGCTCAGGAGTTTTACGTTGAGGAGCAAACGAACGGTATTGGGAAATTCATGATTCGATGACCGGTTGCCAAGAAGGCGACCAAACCAGTGCGCGTAACATGGAAGTTGCCGCCGCAGCTTAGCGAAGCATATAGGATATGAAACAAGCACTTAGATTTCTCTCATACCTGGTCGGCACCGGGCTGGTTCTTGCAGTCAACACCGCCGCCCAGTCGATTCCGAAGGTTTCAGTGGAAGTCGGCGAAGTTGCCGACGCGACTGATCTCTCCACGACGCTTCAAGTAGTTCTTATGCTCACAGTGTTGGCGCTGGCGCCCTCGCTGCTGATCATGGTGACTTCGTTTATTCGCATAGCAATCGTCCTCTCGTTCCTTCGCCAGGCGATGGGCGCCAATCAGATGCCGCCGAACCAGTTGTTGGTAGGGTTGGCTATGATCCTGACGTTCTTCATTATGTCGCCGGTGGCCAACCAGGCTTACGACGAGGGCATCAAGCCGTATATGGACGAACAGATATCCGGGGAAGAGGCGTTCGACAAGGCGTCCAACCCCTTCAAGAAATTCATGCTGGCTCAGACACGTGAGCAGGATCTGGCTCTGTTTGTGGAGATAGCCGGACTGGAAGCACCGGAAACGGCCGAAGATGTGCCGCTTCATGTGCTGGTGCCGGGATTCGTCATTTCGGAGCTTCGTACCGCTTTCCAGATCGCGTTTGTGATTTTCATCCCGTTCCTCGTGATCGACATGGTCGTGGCCTCGGTGCTGATGTCCATGGGTATGATGATGTTGCCGCCGATCATTGTGTCACTGCCGTTTAAGATCCTCCTGTTCGTGTTGGTGGACGGATGGTATCTGCTAATCAAGTCACTGGTGGCCTCATTCCACCTCTAGCAAGGAGTTATGCCGTGAATCCGCAAATGGTTGTTGCTATAGGACGTGAGGCGCTTTCGGTTACCCTGATGGTAGCCGCTCCGATGCTGGCTTTCGGTCTTGTCATTGGTTTGATTATCTCAGTGTTTCAGGCCGTCACACAGATCAATGAAATGACCCTCACTTTCGTCCCAAAGATCGTGGCTGTCGCGCTCGCGTTGATAGTGTTCCTTCCCTGGATGATCAACATGCTGACAGATTTCACCCGCCACATGTATGAATTGATCCCCACATTAGTAGGTTGAGTGCGGCTGTGCATGGATTATACACTCGTGAACTTTTTTCCGGCACGGCAGGCAATAATTTCCTGAGCAATTAGTCCCCCTCTCACTTACAACGATCGGCGCGATCTTAAGTTGCTGGCCGACAACGCATTAAAACAATCTTCACAATCGTTTCATTTCGGCACACGGCTTGAAATAGTGAAACGTACGATAAGCCCATATTGTGAGGATTAGACCCGTTGTTTGAATTCGCAGCCTACTCAACAGCCAAACTTCAGATGTTCTTCCTGTTGATATTTCGGGGTTCAGGATTGTTTCTGGCCGCCCCGATTCTGGGCCACAAATCAGTGCCGATAACAGTGAAGATTGGCCTGATGATTCTCCTCGCAATCGTTGTTTCCCCCAGCCTTCACGACGTCACGATCCCCGAAGCCGGATCGACCGTGGAGCTTGCCGGCATGGTCCTGCGCGAGCTGATGGTAGGCCTGTTGCTGGGATTCTTTTTCAGCCTGCTGTTCAAGGCGGCTGAAATGGCCGGAGCGCTGACCGGTTTCCAGATCGGCCTGGTCGTGGCGCAGGCTTTTGATCCGAACGCAGGCGGGCAGGTCGCGATTATCGGGCGGCTCTGGATTTTGCTGGCCAGCTTGATTTTCATGGCCATCAACGGTCATCACCTGGTTATCCAGGCTTTCAACGAGAGTTTCCAGATCATTCCGCCGGGACAAGTGCTCATTCAGGGCGGTACCGCTGAATTGATCCTGAAATACACGTCGTATACGCTCGTGCTGGCGGTCAAGATCGCCTCACCAGTAATCGTGACGCTTGTTCTGACGGATGTCGCTCTTGGCACGATGGCCAAGATGATGCCGTCCATGAACATTTTCATTGTCGGTTTCCCGCTCAAGCTGGGAGTCGGTCTCGCCGTGACGGCGATGTCGCTTCCGATTTTCGGCTACGTCCTGGAAAAGTCAACCGCTTACCTCAACGAATCTGTCGGGATGCTTGTGCACTCGATGGGGAAAGCCTAAAGGGTCATGGCTGACGAGAGTTTCCAGGAAAGAACCGAGCAAGCAACTCCCAGACGGCGCGACAAAGCGCGAGAGAAGGGACAGGTTGCCAAGTCGATGGAGCTTAACGGGGCTGTGATGATTTGTCTTGGCTTCACGACGCTGTTCATGCTCGGCCCGCAGATGGTCGGCCAGGTGGAGGACCTCATGCGCAACACTTTCGGAAACGCGGCGACAATCGCCGTTTCCGACCCGTCGTACTACTCGATTTTCTCCGGGCAGGTCATCGGCTTCCTGAAGATTGTGCTGCCGCTCCTGTTGGCGATGGCGGTAATCGGTTTCGGCGTCAACGTTGCGCAGGTCGGATTCAAGATCACGCCGAAGGCGATGGAGCCGAAGTTCGAGAAGCTCGACGTCATCAAGGGACTCAAAAACAAGTTTTCGATGAAATCCCTCGTGCAGCTCGTACGTGACCCGCTCAAGCTTCTGGCCGTGGCGGTGGTCGGTTACTTCGCGATTCGCGGAGAGTTCGACAGCTTCTTCGGGCTTCCGGACATGAGTGTCTCGCAACTCGGCGCCACGCTTGGTCTGCTGGTTTTGCAGGTGGCGCTGAAGATTGGTGCCGCCATGCTGGTTATCGCCGCGATCGACTTCGCATATCAGCGCTACGAGTTCAACAAGTCGATCAAGATGTCCAAACAGGAAGTTAAGGACGAATACAAAGACACCGAGGGTAACCCCCAGATCAAGGCCCGCGTGCGGCAGATTCAGCGTGAAATGTCACGCCGGCGCATGATGGATGCCGTCCCGACCGCAGACGTGGTAGTCACCAACCCGACTCACATCGCGGTGGCCCTCAAGTATGCTCCAGACGAAATGGACGCCCCGACAGTTATCGCCAAGGGTAAGGAACTCGTGGCGCAGAAGATAAAGGAAATCGCCAGAGAGCATGACATCCCGATTATCGAGGACAAGCCCCTGGCGCGCTCCCTGTTCAAGATGTGCGACATAGGCGATCTGGTCCCGGCCAGCCTCTACAAAGCCGTCGCCGAAATACTCGCACACATCTACAAACTCAAACGCAAGACGGTAAACTAGGACTATGGCAACGCAGAAGTCAGGCCTGCTCAGCACTCTCGCCGCACGATCCGATATCGTGTTGGCTGCTGCTGTGATGGGCATCATCACTGTGTTGATCATTCCGGTACCGTCGGGTTTTCTCGATTTTGCACTGGCTTTCAATATCACCTTTTCGCTGGTGGTGTTGTTGACGACGTTGTACGTCACCCGTCCGCTCGAGCTTTCGGTCTTCCCGGGAATGCTGCTGATCGTCACGCTGATGCGCCTGTCGCTGAATGTGGCATCCACGCGTTTGATCCTTGGCGAGGGGTATGCCGGAGAAGTCATCAACTCGTTTGGCAACTTCGTTGTGCAGGGCAACTACGTAGTCGGGTTCATCATCTTCGTCATTCTGGTCATCATCCAGTTTGTCGTTATCACCAAAGGTGCCGGGCGTATTTCTGAAGTAGCCGCCCGATTCACCTTGGATGCCATGCCGGGCAAGCAGATGGCCATCGACGCCGATCTCAACGCCGGTATCATCACTGACGAAGTAGCCCGTACGCGCCGCGAAGAGATTTCGCAGGAAGCTGATTTCTACGGCGCAATGGACGGTGCCTCGAAGTTTGTCCGCGGTGACGCTGTTGCTGGTATCCTGATTACGCTAATCAATATCATAGGCGGCTTCATTATTGGTGCCGCGATGAACGATATGTCTCTGGCCGAGTCGCTCAAGACGTATTCGCTGCTGTCGATCGGTGACGGCCTCGTCACGCAGATTCCGGCCCTGCTGGTTTCGACTGCCTCAGGTGTGATCGTTACGCGCGCCGCCTCATCTTCAAATATGGGTACTGACCTGACCACCCAGCTCACGCGCCAGCCGCGCGCGATTCTGGTGACGTCGGTTGTGCTGATACTGTTCGGGCTGGTCCCCGGAATGCCGACCGCCACTTTCCTCGTCATTGGACTGGTGATGGGCGGCATAGGTTACGTGACTCGTGAGGCGCAGAAGGCTCGCCTTCAGCAGGCCGAGGAAGAGGCCAAGTCAACAGTCGATCAGGCGCCAGTCGCTGAAGCGAGAACAGAGGATCTTCTCAAGGTCGATCAGATCGGTCTGGAGATTGGCTACGGTCTAATTCCGATGGTTGACGCCAATCAGGGCGGTGACCTCCTCGAAAGAATATCAACGATCAGAAAACAACTGGCTTCGGAACTCGGTATCATTGTGCCGTCGGTCCGTATCCGCGACAATGTGCAGCTCAAGCCGAATGAGTACCAGGTCAAGATCAAGGGAATCCGGGTGGCCGGTTCCGAGCTTATGCCGGATCACTACCTGGCGATCAACCCCGGATTCGTGGATGAGAAACTCGATGGTTTTGATGTGAGGGAGCCTGCATTCGGTTTGAACGCGACATGGATTATTCCTACGCTCAAGGAAGTCGCCGAGGCCAACAACTACACGGTCGTGGAACCCTCGGCAACTCTGGCGACGCATCTTACCGAGGTGGTTCGCAACAGCGCGCCGGAGATTCTCACGCGACAGGATGTCCAGCATCTGGTCGAGACGCTCAAGGAAGATTACCCGGCGCTGGTTGACGCGGTCATTCCAGAACTGGTTCCGCTCGGTACGCTGCACAAGGTGCTCCAGACGCTGCTCGCGGAACGAGTGCCGGTACGCGATCTGGCGACTATCGTCGAAACGACTTCAGACTACATCGGCGCCACGAAAGAACCGGACGTTCTTGCGGAGTACGTCCGCATGGCGCTTAAGCGACAAATCACGGAAATGTACAAGGACAACACCGGCAGGATTAACGTGTACACGATTGACCCGGCTGTCGAGCAGCATCTGGCCGACTCGGTGCAGAACACCAAGCAGGGCCTCATGCTCGTACTCGAACCGGCCATGACCGAAAAACTCCTGGAGCAGATTGGACAGCAGACGGAACGGATGCAGAACGCCGGACTCACGGCGGTGTGTATCTGCTCGCCGAACGTCCGTTTGGCACTACGGAGACTGGTCGAGGTCACGTATCCCGCGCTGGCGATTGTGTCCTACAACGAAATCGTACCCAATGTGGAAATCGTCTCCACAGGGATGGTGAGGTTCCAAGATGATAATTAGATCATTCATTGCCGATTCGGTGTCTGCCGCGCTCAAGGATGTTCGCGCGGAAATGGGCGGCGATGCTGTGGTTCTCAAGACCCGCAAGGTCACCGGGGGCGGTGGCATTCCGGAGTTTGAAGTTACCGCCTGTCTGGATAAGCCGACTGCCGCTCAGGCAGAGAAGGTGCTGCGGAATGATAACTCGCGCCTTCCGCAATCGGTTACGGCTGTTGCAGAAGCACCGGCGGCTGAAGTTTCCTTCGAGACTCCGGTTGAAGAGTCGCAGGCGTCGGTTAGCATTAATGCGACAGTCGCAGACACGAGCGCGCTGGAAGAACGGCTGACGGAGATGGATGCCAAGATCGACCAGATTCTCCTCAAGGACAATCTGGCGACGGCTGGTGTTTCGCTGCGTCTGGGGGCCATCGCAAGCGCCGTCACCGCAATGCGTTCTGCCGATGTCCCGGAGCAGTTCATCGCGACCTTCTTCAATACGCTTCGTGAGAACCATGTCGACACCGACATCACCGAAGACCTTGTTCGCAACGAGCTGACTAACAAAATATCTGACTATATCGAATCCGAATCTGCATTCGCCGCCGGTGACCGGGTGGTGGTCATGGGACCAGCCGGCTCCGGTAAGACTTCGACTGTCGGGAAACTGGCCTCTTCGCTGGTCATGCAGAGGAAGGCTGCGATCAAGCTGATGACGCTCGACAGTTACAAGGTCGGCGCTCTCGATGAAATCGAAAGCTACGGCGACATGCTCGGCATAACAGTGGCCGATCCTACGATCCTCCTCGCACAGGAGCCTTCGACCGAGAACAACGGAGACAACGACAAAGTGCTTCTCGTTGATACCGGCGCACTGGTGCTCGATGATGAGCGCATTGCCGGGATGAAAGAGCAGCTTGATCGCATTAAGCCGACTCATCGCCTGGTCGTAATCTCGACCATGATCCGGTCAACCGATATCGAAAGAATCTGCAAGCGTATCGAGTCGCTCGAACCGACCGCGCTTGTCTTCTCCATGACAGACCTGACCGATTGCTGGGGCGCGATGATTACCGCCG
Source organism: uncultured candidate division Zixibacteria bacterium (assembly GCA_963664195.1). GTDB lineage: Bacteria > Zixibacteria > MSB-5A5 > GN15 > FEB-12. Next base: position 199,184 of record OY760907.1, on the reverse strand, counting down.
CCGAAGCTACCGGTCTCAAGATAGTTCTCACGGCCGATTCATCCAGCGGCACCGGGCAACTTCGCACTCCCGACGCTTCTGAGATAACAACCAGGATCCTTGGTGAGGAGGTCAACAATGGATAGGCGGCAGCAACTGGTCAGGAGCCTGCGGTCGATCGATGTCGACGGGACGACATTTGTGTCAGTTCTGTCCGGCAAGGGAGGAGTGGGCAAATCGGTGCTCGCGTTCAACCTGGCCGAGCGGTTGGCGGATCACGGTTACCGGGTACTGGTTGTTGACGCTGATTTCTCGACCGGCAATATCGCAGTGCTGGCCAACATCGCTGCGGACTACGGTATCCAGGAAATTATCAGCGGGCAGTTGTCTCTGGCGGAGGCGGTTCGCCCCTTTTCACCGAATATGGATGTGCTGGTCTCAGCGCATACCGGTCCTGTCGAAGGATTCGATACACCTTCGGATGCCGCCGATCTGGCCGCTGGTCTCAGGAAGCAGACCGGCGCGTATGATGTGGTCATCATGGATCACAGCTCGGGTATATCCAGGCAGGCGACCGTTCTGGCGAGTGCTTCCGATGTCAACCTGCTGGTCATGGTGCCGGAGCTGACTTCGGTAGCCGATTGCTACGGTCTTTGCAAATATCTCTACTACAAGAATTCATCGATTGACTGCCGGATGGTGGTAAATCGGACAGAATCCGAGGACGAGTCGAAATACGTTCGGACGAAGTTCTCGGCAGTAGCGGATCGGTTTCTGGGCAGAATTCCGGCGTTTTTGGGATTCGTGCCCGAGGACGAGGTTTTCCGTCGTTCGGTGGCCACGCAGCGGCCGATTGCGACAATCGACACGCAATCTCCTGCCTTGCAGGCGCTTAACACATTTGCCAATACACTTGGGGCGGAATTTCTGCCCGAGGTGTCCCCAACAACTAACTCTCAGACAATAAATATCACTACGGCAGCAGCCGATATAAAGGAATAGCATACTTATGGTTACGACTGCAAAAGCTCCAAGGAAACGGGCAACAAAACCCGAGGCAACAGGCAACGTGGCTTTCGGTAAGGCTGTGACTAACACACGTGCCAAACAGTGGGAGGTAACGGCCAGGGATTGGGCGCGCTACCAGAAGGATCCGTCCCACGAAGTGCGCCAGCGCCTGTTGAACAAGTACATCCCGCTCGTGCGCAATGTTGCGGCGCGGATGGCGATGGGCTTTCCCCGTTCAGTGGAACTGACTGACCTGATAAGTACGGGCGCTATCGGCCTGGTAGAGGCGTTTGGTAATTTCGATCCGGCACGTGGAGTTAAGTTCGAGACCTATGCCGTCCCGCGCATCCGCGGTGCGATCCTCGACGAGCTCCGTGCTCTCGATTGGGTACCTCGCTCAACCAGGGCAAGATCAAGAGAAATCGACCGGGCTTTCCAGTATCTCGAGAACGAGTTGGGCCGGCCGCCGGAGAAGACAGAGTTGGCCAAGCATCTGAACATGACTGACCGTGAATTGCATCTCGCGCTTGACGATATCTCGTGCACAAACATCCTGTCGCTCGACGAGGTCGTGTATCCCGAGGATGACAACCGCAAGGTGCCGAGGGTGGAGACAGTCAAGGACAAGTCGGAACTGAGCGTTCTCGGTATGCTTGAAAAGGGCGAACTGCGTTCGTTCCTCGTGTTGGCTATAGATAACCTGACCGAGCAAGAGAAACTCGTCATCAGGCTGTATTATTTCGAAGAGTTAACGTTAAAGGAAATCGGCGAGGTGATGGTAATCTCGGAATCCCGGGTATCGCAGATCCACACTCGCGCGGTGAAGAAGCTCCGCGGCATGGTCAAGGAGCGTTTCTCCATGACCAGCTAATCGCCGCGGCTCGAATAAGGGAGTCAGACTGATGGTTAGCCCCGATGCGATAGAGAAGGCAGGTTATCTTGCCCCCGATAGGGTCAGGCGGATGAAGCCATCTGAGAAGCAGAAGCAACAGCCTTTCAAAAAGACTCTGAAAGAGAAGCTCGAGGAAGAGCAGGATAAACAAAGAAAGAAGAGACAGGAAGATGTCGTTGTCCTTGAACAGGGAGAAGAAGAACCAGAAGAGCGCCCCAAAGACGAACCGCCTGCGGCTGAGTTCGCCGAGGAAGCTCCTCCTGACAACCCTGAACGGGAAGAAACGAAGGAATCCCCGGAGGAGCGACACGTAGACATCAAGGCTTAGGAAGCCGAAAGGGTGGTGTAAACATGGATGTTATGTACGATCAACTGATTGATATTGGCTTAAACACACTGGGCTACCTCGTAGCCGCCTCGCTGGGGATACTGGTTTATTCCAGCATTCTCAAGCGCAAGCCTTCCCGGGCGACCCTGGAATCGGTCGCGCCAGCAGCTCAGGCGCCGTCGGTTGCCCCGATCCCGGCTGAGAAGCCTGCTGCCGTAGATCGCCCCGGTCTGGAATTCGTGAATTTCCGTGCCCCGGGAAGTTCCGGAACGACCACTGCGGTACCGAACACGGCAGCGGTGGCAGGTGCCACAGGCGCGACCCGACGGGACCGGGTGGAGATAATCCGACTGGCCCGCGAGATGATAAAGGCGCAGACGCCACAGGAAACGATCCGACGGTCACTACCGATTTCGGAGGGTGAACTCGCCCTCCTGCAAAGCAGCAACAACTGATAAACGTGCGGAGATAGAGATGTCAAACGAAAGCCCATTTCTGAATTTCAAGGTTGAGTGTCCAGTTTGTAAGACAATCAACGAATTCGAGCAGATCAAAGTCGGCGCGTATGTCGAGGAGACACGCGATTCTGATTTCTGTCCTCAGGACATCAAGTGGCGTTACCCCAAGTATCAGGCGTACAATCCGCTGGCGTTTTTTACCGCCACTTGCAGTCACTGCTTCTACACGCGAGAGTTTACCAACAAGTTCCGCGAGTGGAAGGCAGATAATGCATTCCGCACGTATCGCCTGAAAACCGTCAAGACCAAGCATCTCGAATATCTGTCAGAGGCTGATTCTGTGTTGAAGAGCCTGGGCAACGCGATTGACATGCAGCGGTATCCAAACGAGTCGGCGATCATCAAGCTCCACCTGGCGGTGTTCGATGAACTCTGCAACGAGCATCCGAGCAATCTGGATCTGGGTCGGTTCTACCTGAGAATCGGCTGGGTATTCCGTTCTCTCGGTGCGAACGACAACCCGAGCCAGCTGATGCTGGGCAGCCTCCTCCGCGAGATGGACAGCAAGTATTTCAGCTTCAAAGAGGCGCTGGAACATGCCCGCGGACAGTTTGATGCACTCGGTGCCAGTATAGCCGCCCAGTTTGAGGCCGACCAGATGCCGGCTGAGGTGCAATCGCAGATGTGCGCCTACCGGGACAGATTCGAGGCCGGCAACAACGCCCTTGATGCGGCCCTTACCGGAGGTCGGGAGAAGCTCGAGGAAATGCGAACCCTCATGGACGGTTATCGCGCGGAATTGATGGGTAGTAGTCAGGTCGAAGGTGAGCAGCAGTTTGGCCAGTATCCGTCGTTCGGAGAGTTTCTCCGTCAAGAAGTGAAGTGGGATGGACGGGTTGCGTCTGAGCGTGAGGCTCTCGAGAAAGCCGCCCATTACTACAAGCAGGCTTTTGCCGGTGGTCGCGACATAGCGCCCGGTACGCCGCAGATTCAGGTCTCGTACCTGATAGCGGAGTTGTCTCGTCGTGTGGGTGACTATGACGAGGCCAAGCAGTTTTTCACCAGCACGATCAAAACGGGCCAGGAGTTCATATACCAGAACCGCCGCGATCAGTCGCGTACGGCTCTTGCTCGCAAGATTCTTGAACTGGCCATTGAACAGGGACGAGCCAATCTGGCTGCATCCAAGCCGGCCTAAGACTGGGAATAGAAAACGTTGCAAACCGCTAAACAAACAGGTCCGCAGGGACTCAAAGTCTGGGAAAAGATTACGATCGTGGTCGGAGAAGAGTCCGACGCCGGTCTCTATGAGGCGCGTGTGGAGGAGGTAATCAACGGCGGTATCGTAATCACCAACCCCGAGTTTGTCTCAGGGAAAACCCTGCTGCGAAACGATCTATCTGTGACGGTACAGGTGACGCGTGACGACGCTGCGTACCAATTCAGGTCCAGCATTAAGTCCCAGTTGTTTGAGGGCCGCAAGCGAGTGGTCCTGACACCGCCGTCATCGTTCCAGCGCTTGCAGCGCCGCCAGTTCGTACGGGTGGAAACGCCTGCCCGCGTCCAGTACGCCGCGGTTTCGAGAAATACTGACTGGGTACGGTGGCAGGAAGAAGTCGCCTGGCATTCGACATTTGCCAAAGACATCAGTGCGGGTGGAGTTCTCATCTGTCTGGACGATGCCCTTCACTCAACCGATATTCTGGCACTCAAGATTGATATCTTTGCGGACTTGGGGCTCCCGGAAACCCTCCTCGCTTCCGGTTGTCGCAAGTTCTCCAGGGATGACCAGCGGTTTTGCGGTATGAAGTTCATCTGTGAAGACATGCTGAGAGAGTATTTCTCAGCCGAGGATATCCGACTCATGCCTGACGTTCTGAAGAGTTTCAACAAGATTGCCCAGGACAGACTGGTGACATTTCTCTTCCACAAGCAGGTGGAGCTTCGTCGGAAAGGGCTGATATAACATGCAGACCGCGAAGAATCTCATCGAAGAAGCCAGGCACGATTTTGATGTCACCAGACTTGACGTGTCTGATCTGGTCGGTCGCAAGATCAAGCTCTTTTCCCACCAATTGCCGGGCAAAGAGATCACGTCCAAGGTGCTGGCAGTGGCTGACGGCCAAATGCAGGTCGACAGCGGCCCCCGATTCAATACTGTCGAGAATCTCGTGAGCCACCAGACGGTGGTGGTGCAGTTTCCTCACCGTGGCGAAGAAATCTCCGTCAAGGCACAGCTCAAAAGGACTGTCGGGGGCAGGCTGTATTTGGTCCTGGGGGACAAAGCATCGCCTTTGTCGCAACGACGATTCATGCGTCGCCCTCTGACCAAGCGCGTGCGACTGGCAACCTATCCGATTGTAAGTTCGCACGCGACGGAGCTATCACATTTGAGGTGGATGGAAACAACCACTGTTGATATCTCCAGCGGCGGAGCGTTGCTTGAAGTGTCGTCAGCTCTCGAACCAAGTGTCTATCTGTTATTGAACATTGATCTGAATCCTCTGGAGTTTCCTCCGCTGGTCCTAGGTGTCGTACGGCATCGGTATCAGTCGGATGATGCGTGCTTTAGAGTTGGCGTGGAGTTTATTGTGAAAGAGGCGGCCAGGCGAATGTTTTCGTCGGTGAAGCGCGGTACTCTGCCTCCTTCTCTTTTTGCCTACACCAGGGCATATCGCCAACAACTCAACAGTGCCATATCTCAACTGAATTTGACAAACGAAGATGCTTATGATAGGAGTACTTTATGACCGTTATTGAAGACCCCACGTGTGTTAGTGACGCCTCCGTACAAGGCACCGAGACCTTATCCCGCGGAGTGTTCCGTGTCAAAAGAGAGGACAAACGACGTTTTGTGCGCCTCGAGATATCCTCTCCGATGTCACTGCAAAAGATCAAGGACTCGAGCGGTGGATTCTGGCCGGACGGTGACTGGCATGTCATCAACGGCGCGATTCTCAATATCTCGGCCGGTGGCGTTCTGGTGGATCTGGATCAAGAGGTAAGCACCGGGGACATCGTCTCCATGCATTTCACCATGCAGAAGGTAGAAGAGATTTCAAACGTGCTTGGTCTCGTCAAGAGAGTTGACGGCGATGACGGTAGTTTCATCACCGGGATTCAGTTTATCTCAACCGGATACCTCCAGGATCACTTCTCACGTGGAGAGGTCGATCTGCTGGCAGATCAACACACTCATTTCAGTGAATCTGTCCAGCACATTCTCAACAAGCACCTCGACCAGAGAACAGAGGTCTAAACCGACGGGGAGGTGTTATGCGATATGCAAGATGCATTATTATCGCGGTTGCAGCGTTACTTATCGCCGGACAGGCATTTGGCACGCAGCGCAACCTGATATTGGAAATCCGAACCGTGCCCCTCGCATGGGGGGACAGCAAGCTCAATGAGAAGTGTGAGACTGTATTCAGCCGCAATTCCGATCTTCGGGTCACCTTTGCCGGAGGAGAAGGCACATCGCTAACGTTCCCCGATGCGAGATACGATATCGATAGTCTCGTCAACTGGGGACTCGAAGCCGGCGGTCGTTATCTCCTCACGGTCACGGTTGAACGCGAGGGCCTGGAGAGACGCAAGGGATTCAACCTGCCGCTGATATTCCATAAGTTCGAGACTGTGGGCGTGATTGAGGGAGAGTTCAGGCTTATAGACATCCAAAAAGGAAAGCTTCTGGCTGCCGAGTCCTTTGACGTCGAATTGAAAGGCCCAAGACAGTTTCAGGCCGAATGGGATCAGAATCGAAACGATCCCTCCCTGCACATATCGGCACCGGAGAAAAGCAAATTCTTCAGCAGGCTTGAAGAGAAGCTGGCGGACAAACTGGCGAAGAAGATTGGCAAACTGGTCAAAGGACGATGACATGACGGCCGGTCAGGGACAAACTTCAGATCGTGACCAGCACACCAGGTTCTGGGAGAAGATCAGCCTGGTTGCCGAGATCTCGGCGCTGTGCCGTCGTCCGATGGACGATGGCGCGACGTACGTGAAGGTCCTTCGACTGATCCAGGGTATTGTGCCGTTTGACGCCGGCATGCTCTATCTCCGCGATTCTGATTCCGGGAGAATGGAACCCGTTGCCTGCGTTGGTGACAAGGTGGAGTTGCCAAGTTTTCTGATTGGTTCCGCATCTGGATTCAAGTCCCAACCGCAGCGTGTGCATCGCAAACCGGTGTTGCTCGCTCGTACCGACGATGACTTTGACTTTGACCCTGATTGCGTGTTCGACGTCGTGATGACAGTGCCGCTATTGGTGGACAACGAGGTGATTGGCATGCTTTCTCTTGGATCCGGGTGCCCCGGCATTCTGGAGGAGAAACATGTCAAACTGATGAGTGTAGTAGCGGACCAGATCGCCATCTCAATCGAACGCAACGACTACGTTGCGATGGTCGAGACGAAAAACGCGGCGCTGAAGGTCGCCCATGAGAATCTCAAAGCGGCTCAGGACAAGATCATCGAGGCGGAAAAACTCTCGGTGGTTGTGGAACTGGCCGCTTCGATAAACCATGAAATCAATAATCCCCTGTCGGTGATTGTCGGGCATATCCAGATTCTCATGATGGAGATGAAGGATGCCAGCGAGAAGATGCGGACACGTTTGGATCGGATCGACGACGCGGCCATGCGGATAGGGGAAGTGAATCGGAAGCTTCTGAGATTTGATTCCACCGTGTCGGAGGCCTATCTGGGCGATTCGACCGATGACCGAATGCTCAATCTTGACAAATCAACGCAGCGTTAGCTGCCCAAACAGGTGAGTGATTGCGTGACACGTACTGATGAACAGAATCGACAGGAAGCCCTTGAACTGCTGGAAACCGTAGACGCTCTTAACGAAGACACCAAGGATCTCGCGCTCAATCTGGCACTGTACCTGGCTAAGGCCAAGGCCAGCGGCAATTCCGAGCAGCTCAAACAGATGGAACCGGAGTTCATTCGTTTGGTCAACGGTACGATCAAGGTGGTTCAGGAAATTACCTACATCCTGAACGCGGCAAGAAACAAGGAAAAGATGGTGTTTCAACTGCCTTCCGGGCAGGTGACGCGCGACCACATCGAGGATAAGCTGGAATCTGTAGCGCAGCAGTGCATGAGGATACAAGAGACTCTCGCCCAGGTTACCGACGTGGTTGCCTGATTATTGCGCGACTTTCCGCCCGCAGGGCTGAAGGAATCGATACCGGATGACGATAATCGGAAATAGGGCTGATGGCTTCAGAGGGGCTATCCCGAGGGCTATTCATTCCATGACCGGAAACAGAGAGGCAGAATATGACTGAGGCAAGTCTCGAAAGACTGACTCGCCAGGCCAAGGAGCGAGGCAAACCTTACCGCGTCCTCATTGTCGATGATGAGCAATGGGTTCGAGAGGTCTTCAGGGACTTCTGTGACGTTACCGACGCTTTTGACGTTGATCTGGCTATAGACGGCGCAGAGGCGATCAAGAAAGCAGGCGAAAACAGCTACGACCTGATCACGCTGGACCTGATTATGCCGGAAATCTCCGGGCTTGACGCACTGAGTGAGATCAAGAAGACGTCGCCAAAGGTGCCGGTCATGGTCATTACTGGTAACGCCACCGATAAACTGATCAACCAAGCTGGCGTTCTGGGAGCATGCAAAGTAATGTACAAGCCGATCAGACTCGAGGATTTCATATCCGAGCTGACCTCGGCGCTTGACCGAAGATCGGTCGATGCCTGATGACGAACTCTGACAACATTGGTTTGTGTGCATCTGACACACTCAGCAGAACGGAGAGGGATATAGCCGTATGAAGACCGCAATCACCGTTCTCGTGGCCGACGACGAGTCGATGATGAGGAATCTTCTGCAGAAGATTCTGGTAAGAGATGGGTACAAAGTGATCACCGCCGGCGACGGCCTTGAGGCTTTGGCCGTGCTTGAAAAAGAGCGGGTTGACCTGGTCATCTCCGATCTCAAGATGCCTCGAATGGATGGATTTGAACTGCTCAAGATTGTCAAGGAAGCGTATTCACACGTCGGAATCATCATGATGACTGCCTACGGAGATACCTACACTGTGAAAGATGCTCTGCTGTTGGGGGCAGATGAATATATTACGAAGCCTTTTAAGAGTTTTGAGATCTCTCTCGTAGTCGAGAGAGCTTATTGGCGGCTATTGTCAGGATCAGACGTGGAATCACCTGAAGGCTGCTAGGAAGCGATAGAAAACATCATGGCAGAGACCGCAAACGAACGCAAACGTTCACTTATTAGCCTGACCGTTAGCAAAGATTCTATGGTGGCATCCATCCTGCTCAGGCAGCCGAAACCGGACGAGCCGCAGATAACGGTTGAGGATATACTCAAGGTTATCGAAGACGGTGGGGTGGTGTACGGGATCGATAGGGATGCGGTAGAAAAGGCGATTGCCAATAAGGAATTCAATACGCCACTGAAAATAGCGTCCGGTCACAAACCGAGACGAGGCGTGGCGGCCAGTTTCATCTATCACTTCGATACAAACGAGTCTCGTAAACCCAAAGAGGGTGACGACGGGCACATAGACTACAAAGAAATCAGTTTCATTCAGAATACCGAGAAGGGTGCCGTCCTTGCGACCAAGGTCCCGCCGACTGAAGGCAAGTCCGGTATGACTGTGCTGGGCAAGGAAATCAAGGGACCGGCAGGTCGAGATGTTCCGTTCAATAGCGGCGTCAATACAGAGATCGCCGAGGACGGATTGAACCTTCTCGCATCTGCAAGTGGCGCCATTCAGTTCCAATATGGCAAGGTGTCCGTCAATGATGTGGTCGTCATTAGAGGTGACGTTGATCACAATGTCGGCAATATCGACTGCAAGGGATCGGTGACGATCAGCGGCGGCATCAAGGCCGGGTATACTATCAAAATCGATGGCGATCTTGAAGTCAATGGAAACGTCGAAGACTGCGAAATCGAAGTCAAGGGTGACATTGCAGTGAAGGGCGGATTCTTCGGCGATGGCAACGGCGTAATGCGAGCCGGGGGCGATATTACGATCAAGTACGCCGAGGGTCAGAACCTGCACGCCGGTAACGAAATCCATGTCGGGGCGGAGATTGTCAACTGCACCGTGACTGCCGGGCAGAAGGTGCTCGTTAAGAGTCGCAACGGTAAGATTGTGGGAGGCGATATTCGTGCCCGCAGAACCATTCGGGCATCCGTTCTTGGCTCTGAGGCCGGTACCGCTACCAATCTGACGGTCGGCTTCGATCAGGAGCTCATGAAGAAGTACTCCGAGGTCAAGGGTGAAATCGCGCGTCAAACTGAAGACGGCGAACGCGTAAAAGAGGCTCTCTACGCGTTGTATCGTATCCAGATGGACGGCAAACTGCCTCCGGAAAAACAGGCCGCCATGGACAAGCTGGAGATATTTCAGAAGGAACTGCCGGCGTCGCTTGAGGCCCTGACAGCGGGAAAAAAGGAAATCGAGGCGGAACTGGCTCAATTTGCCGATGCTCGTATTGTCGCGGAAGAGAAGATTTATCCCGGGGTGAGAGCCAGTTTCGGTATCGTCTATCGGGACATACTTGAAGATATGGGCAGGTGTTCCCTTAGTCTTGAGGGCAACAAAATCCTGGCCTCTGAAGTCAAAGACGAAGACTGAGTGATCGATTGATTCGTCCCCTGATTACCGGGGGGGATTGAGTTGGCCCGGCGGGAGTTCTCCTGCCGGGTTTTTCATTTGACAGAATTTGCTTGCCCTCGGGCCGGATCGATATATATTTATGCCTGCCCGCTTGGGGACGTTCGTCTCCAAGTGTTGGCAATTCTCATGAGCCGGAGAGGTGGCCGAGTGGCTGAAGGCGGCGGATTGCTAATCCGTTATAGGGGTATAACCTCTATCCAGGGTTCGAATCCCTGCCTCTCCGCTTTTTATGTGTCTGGTGGCGGCCCTCCCCGATTCGCGCATACGGTCAGTATACTGTTACCCATGTCCTCGGACTATTCTGTTATCTGACGGCCCGGTCCGGACCTGTCCTTAATTGACGGCCGCTTAGGGTTTGAGCTCGGCCGGGTGGCCCAAGGTAGCTGGCAACTTTCGTTCTGGGTGGCCCGTGGGCTTGCCCCGGGTCTCTCGAAGACTTTGTTGTTGATGTACCGTCATGTCCATACTACATTGTCCCCATGCCGAAACTCCGACGCATAGTCCTCGCCACAAGTCCGGGAGATTGGCGTTGGTCGAGTCATAACTAGTATCACGAAAACGAAGATGTGGAGTTGGGAATCGACGGGTACGACCTCTAGAAACCCGAGGCAAGCCTCGGGCCACCCGGCCATTTGCCGCAGGTTCATAGACAAAGTCGATTCTTCATTATTCGAGCCACCTTCTGATTTCCTTCGGCCCGACTCGCTACGGTGAGACTCATGACTCAGCCGCACCGCTTCCTGCTTAAACTCCCGATCGTATTGTCGTCGAGTTCCATCGTTCGCCATCTGAACGCCTCCTGAAACCAATATGCCATGGCTTCTTCATGTGTCCACTAATTCGGGGGAACCTCAAATTGTCCTTATCAAGAGGTCGACCTTGTTGCGTACAGAATACTCGATCACCCGGCAGTCCCTTCTGCCAGCGTTGGAAGAAGAAGTGCATGATCTTCTGTGTTTCAGCCCCCACGGCCACGAAGCGCTCTCTGTTGCCCTTTCCGAGCACCTTAATCAACCCATGTTTGAGGTCAACGTTTTCAATGGTGAGAGTGAGTAGTTCATTGCGCCGGATCATTGTGTCAACAAAGAGCATTAGCATGCAGTAGTTCCGGTAGCCGATGAAAGTCCTCTTATTGGCCGTTGCAGCCGCAGCCGAGATTTGCTCTGGAGTTAGCGTCTCTTTGATTACTTTCTGGGCCTTGATCTTCCTGAGCTTTCTGGCAGGATTCGGTTTAGTCCGAAGTTCCTCGTCTTCAAGACAGTTGAAGAATATCTTGTAGACAGTGATTCGACCGTTGATCGTGGAATCAGAGACATTTGGATTGTTGATCAGCGACATGACATAATCCTGCAGATGGACTCTGACAACGTCCTCTATGTCAATATCCTTGTTGTCGAGAAATCGGGCGAGATAGCCCAGTCTTTCCGCATAGCCGTTGATGGTGTTGGGCGAGAGGTTTTTCATTCGACAGCCGCACAAAAAGGCATCGATATATGCCTTCCAGTTATGGCCCATAGACATACTGTCGACAAAATCGTACAAGCGCTGAACATGAGGGAGATCAGGCATTTTCCAGTCTCCTTGAGATCAGAAGGTGTTTGCACTGCTTCGGTGGAGCTGGAAAACTAGGTAACTCATTGCAAGACAATAAAAAAATACGCCCAGGAGGAGTCGAACCCCCAACCTTCTGATCCGTAGTCAGACGCTCTATCCAATTGAGCTATGGGCGCATTAACAATATGTTACAGGCCCCAATAGTACGACAGCAAGTGCGCTTTTGTCAATAGTTTTGATACGGGTTTGCGTGTTTGAGGGCAGAAATCAGACAGGAAGTGCGGCTGCTCGGACTAGTCCATCTGGCACCAGACGATGAGAACCGCCACGATGATGAAGATTACAAAGATGCCGATCAGGAGCATGGTATTGCCGCCGGACTCAGGTTTGCTTCCTGATTCCGGCCTTTCTACGGCATCGTATTCCGCCATCTTGCTTAGCCAGCCGTCCTGCGCTTTCAGCGTCTTTTCGGACTCGGTTTCCTGGGTGAAAACCTCAATCTCCGGCAGCGGCGTACTCTCGACCTCGGCGACGGCAACCGCTAGAACAGTCGCGTTGTCCGAGCCGCCCCGGTCGTTGGCCATCTGGACCCGATCGTCGCTCATCTGTTTGAGGTTGTTGCGCGATTTGGAGGCGACGTCGAATATCTCGTCGTCATCGGCGAACCCGCAGAGACCGTCGGAGCAAAGGATGAAGACATCACCCGGAGCGACGTGTATCACGCGGCAGTCAACCTCGACGTTTTCCCTGACTCCGAGCGCCCGCGTGATGACGTTTTTGCCTACCACGGAGCTGGCCTCTTCTTGGGACAGGTTCTGGCTCTCCTGTGTCTCGGCTACCCACGAGTGATCGCGGGTGAGCGGGCGAAGCTCTTTCTCTTCAAGCTTGTAGGCGCGACTGTCGCCGACGTGGGCAACCGACATCATATCGGCTTCGAGATCGATCGAGACGATTTCTGAGGAGAATAATCATCGCTTCCCAGGTCAAAACCATGACAGGGGAGTCGACTATCACTACAACATGTACCGGCACTACCGACCTGATCTTGGCAGATACTTGACGCCGGATCCGATTGGGATTGCCGGTGGTATAAATCTCTATAGTTATGCGGGGCAGAATCCGATAATGAGAAGAGACCTGTTGGGGTTATACTCTTGGAGCGAGTTTGGGCATGATGCAGCGCACTTTTGGATAGGTCTTGGGGATGTCGTTTCACTTGGCACCACGAAAATGATAAGAGGTACTGATTGGTATGGTGGCGACTACTATACTGATGAATGCTCGTACGCTTATAGAGCCGGTGAATGGGGAGGCGTCGTAGCGAGCACTCTGACAGGAGTCGGAGGCGGAATGCGGATCTCGCTGGCTAGGGCAACAAGATACCTAAAACTGAGGTCATGGTCCGGATTGGAGTTCTCGCACTGGATTCCACAACGATGGCTGAAGAACACTGCACTTGAGTGGTTCAATAAGCCAAGCATCTGGAGAGGCAATTACGTGTCTCCCTTCCGCCACTGGCGGCACGACTATTGGAGGTTGCTCAAGGGCTTGCCACGGAACCCGAATTCCCTCTGGCGTGCGGTGGCTCCAATCGATAGGCTCCCCCTTCCCATTAAGGGCGGTCTTCTCGGCCTAGGTTGGGGGCTGACGGGGATTCACCTCAATCGGTACTAGAGAAAAGTCTGTCAATGGAGAACTCATTCATTACTGGGATTCTGAAGATGCTCGGAGCGTACCGGTGCTACGACCTGGACGAGTTGGTCCTGAATATTGTAGCAGAGAGCCTCCCAGAAGAACAAGGCAACATACTTCAGTTCCAGGCAAATCACGGTTCGCGATGCAGACATCTGTTCGGCAACCAGTGGGTTGGATTCTCACACTCGAGGTCTAACTTGCAGGAGCAGTCGATGCTTTTTCGGTATCGTGGGCCAACGAGGCCAATTGCCTCTCTGACACTCTCCGAATCGCAGCGAGAGGGTGATAGGCATCTGCGTGCAGAAATAGCAATAGGCGAAGGTATGATTCGCGAGATTCTCTACGACAGACGACCTCAGAGCGTCTTCGGCGAGAAGAAGCCCAAGTGGCAGAAACTAGCTGTCCAGGGCAGACCGAAGTTGCTTTTCAATCCTAACGAAGTTGATCCGTTCCCAAGCTCGCAAGTTCATGATGCGAGTGTCTTGCCGGATTGGCTGAAGGCTTGGGCGAACGACTTCCAAGCCACATATGTATCTTGCTCTTTGCCGCGCAACGAGCGAGATCGATTGGCGGATTTCCATGACTTACCATTTCCACAAGACTACCTAGATACTGTAGCGCAATTCGAGCAGGTTGTGTTGTCAGGTGGGGTCAGAATACTGGGGTTGTCCAACATCTGGTCGTACATTACGCCAACTGAGTATGTTGTCAAGCTGGCAGACGTGCAGGGAAGAGGGGTTTTGTGCATGATAAGGAACGGGGGCGAAGAACTACACTACATCGACAATGAAGCTCACATACCGGTGCCGGTCGGGAGATCATTCAGGGGAGCAATAGAGCATGCTCTACTTCATGGTGTAGATGACTGGGGAAGTGATAGAAGCCATAAACGGTTCGGTTGAAACCGCTTCTTCCTTGACACTGGTTCAGGCCCGGGTGATGGAGCAGATGCTAATCAACCAATACGGTCTTGGACGACATGGTGGACAGTTGCTGAACAAGATAAATTCGATAGCGCCAGACAAATGGCATCAATTCGGGATACCACTGCAATGAAACGAGTCAGAGTCAAGATAGGTGATGTGTTCGCTGTTCGGTTAGACGACAACATCAAGAAGTGCTTTCAGTATGTCGAAATCGACCGAAGCCAACTGGATAGTCCTGTTATCCGAGCCTTCAAGAAGGCTTATCCGTTGGACGTCATGCCTGACTTGGCCGAGATCGTGGCTGACGACGTGGATTTCTTTGCTCACGTTATTGTGCAATGGGGACTTAAGATGGGCCTCTGGGAGAAGGTCGGTCATGTAGACGAAACCGGTGATCCCTCCGTACTGTTCAGAGACACTGACGACTGTGGACACAAGGAGGGTGAGGCCCCCGTGAGAGTGTCATCCAACTGGTACGTCTGGTCCGTCAACGAGGAATTCCATCACGTCGGTGAGCTAAAGGGTGAGAACCGAAACTCCGAGATAGGTGTAGTAGTCTCTCCTCCTGATATTGTGCATCGCATGCAAACGGGCAAGTACGGGTTCGTGTATCCCGATTACGAGTGAACCCCGTTCAACGGACTACGCGGCCGCTTACAGACTACAGTGGATGTAGAGAGGTATTGACATCTAGGACTCGGAGGGGGGAGGTTCTGATGGATGCAGTAGGCATTTTTGTGGGCGGCAGACGCCCACGGAAACAGCTCCGGTGGCCAACCCGTGCCTCGGGTGGGGGATAACCGCATTCTCCCTTTTGTGACCACCAGGGTTCCCCCCCTGGCGGATTCGTTTCCCGATTGACAATCACCCGCAATTGTGTATTTTGAAGGCGATCTTAGACCAATCAGATTCACTCGATGATTCGGGAGGGATGTGTGACAATCAAGCGACCACTAGAAACCCGGGGGGCGATGCGGCTGGCAAAGGGGCAGACGAGGGCGTCTGCCGCCCACGGAATGCTAGTAGATTGGGTATTCAACTTATTCTAGATGATGAGGTTTGTGACTATGAAGTCAGTTTCATCCCATGCGAGAAGGATTGTTTCACTGCTTGGTATCTGTCTGATTCTGCTTGCCGGCGCTGTAACATGTGCCAAGGAACCATCTGCGGTGCCGGAGCTCTCGCCCCATGAGCATAGGCCCGGTAGTCTCTTCTTGCCGGCGAAGGGTTGTGTCCCTGATGAGACTACCGCCGTACAGATAGCCGAGGCCATTTGGCTGCCATTGTATGGCAAGTCGATATGCAAAAAGAAGCCTTTCAGAGCTGAGTTACTCGGGGACTCGCTTTGGGTCGTAGCTGGCAGCTTGTCACCCAACACACTTGGTGGTGTTCCCTACATCGAAATCCAGAAGAGAGACGGAAAGGTATTGGGGATAGGGCACGCCAAGTGACGGGGGCTAGCCTATCCGTCTGGCGTGCCCCTTGAATGCCTTCAGCGTGTCTCGGCAATCGCACCCAGTTTCTCAGGGGCATAGGCGGCCAGGTGACCCGCGGGCTTGCCCCGGGGGGCGGTGACATAGTCTGTGACGGACTAGTAGCACCATGATTGCGAGTGTAGTAATCATGGACGGTCGGGACTCTGAGTGACAACCGGTTTCAACCGACGCCTACTGGTATTGCCTTGAGTCCGACCACTGCACTCGGAAACGAATGACAAGGTTGGAGAAGTGGGGTTCTGCATCAAGTCGTACACGGAGTGAACCGCAAATCTTCTAACGGTTTTCTAACAACCAAGTGAAAGAAAGTCGAAGTATGTTGAACCAAGCTAACGCAACTGAATCGAACTAAACCTCTGCATGTCAGCCTATTGCGCGTATTGCTATGTGCCACAGGAAGATACCCGAAACACTACTCGGCGAATCCCTACCTCTCAGCTCCTTTCTGGGCCGATACCTAACCTTCTGGCGCATCATGGAGTTGTCGGAAAACGGTTCTCCTTGATCGGATGGTCGGCCTGAGTGGTGGCTCTCGGTTCATTCGGGCCTGTCTGGGGACGCTCTGTGAATTGAAGTAGATTCGACAATGCGATGCCGGATTCTGCACCGATACCACTATTTTGGTGGAGATGCTGGCGAAGCGATTTTGTGGGCGGCAGACGCCCACGGAACAGGGGCAGACGAGGGCGTCTGCCGCCCACGGTACGCGCTCTCTACTGCTTGATTATCCCCTCCAGCATCCGGTCTTCCTCGGCAGCTACTTTCCCCATCACCGTTTCGATGGTTCCTCCGAACATCTTGCTCATCAAGCCGATGTTCATTCTCGATATGAAAACTTTTCCGTCCGAATCCTCGTACACTCCGATCCGGCAAGGCATCATAGACGATACTTTCTTGTTGTTGTCATCCGTCAGTATCTTATAGGCATGGTCAGCCTGGCACATTGATAATACTCTGAGAGAGCCGAAGTCGTCGTAGCCCGCCTCGTGAAGACTGTTCTGGAGATTGTATATCTTCGGAACCTGCCAGTTGCTATCCTTTGCGACCTGTTCAATACGGGAGACTGTCTCTTCGAGAGGATAATTGCTCTCTTTCACCTCAAGCATCATCCCCGGCATAATCTTCCAAATGACCACGCCGGTCACAAGGGAGCCGACTAACAAACCGACTAGCAGACTAATTACGAGATTTTTCATCGTACTTTCTCTCCTGGGCAAAAAGCCCACGCAGTGTTATTTCTCCTTAGATAGCGGGAGGGGCTAATTGATTCGTTGTTTTTTGAGAAAAACCTGTTTTTTTTGGCGTCCGCAGGGTTTTACGATAGCGGGGGGGTCCCCACCAGGCCCTCCGAAGCAATCTGGAAAGCGAGACAGTAACAATGGCAGAACACAATTGCGAGCATTGCAAGCTCCGGGCGGCGTACGACAAAAGCCCCGGGTCCATCATGGGCCGACTCTGGCGGTGGCACATAAACTGGTGTCCCGGATGGCGCGGTTATGTCGGGTCTCTTGACGATGAACGGAAATCAGAGCTGAAAGACAAGTACGATCTCAAGCAGTAATGATCTGCCGCACGGGGTGACTTCCTTCTCGCCGTTACCATGCACTGTGTGGAACCAGACGTCAACTGACGCGAATCTTATGCCAGTGACGCGTGTCCACTATAATGCCGCTCTCTTGACTTTCGCCGGAAACTTCACTAGAATCACTTGATCCAGGCCCTTGTACCACTTCCCGGAGCAGTGGTAATAGATCACAATAAAGAACCAGAGGTTACGCATGAAACGCGCCCTGATACCGGTACTTGTCTCAACCCTTCTCGTCTTCGCAGGAGTCGGGCTTTTCAGTTGCGGCAGCGATGATTCAGACAAACCAACCGAACCGACGACTCCCACCGGTCCGAATTGGCCTGCGGATGCCATTGCTCTGCCGGATGAAGACGCGGCCGCCATGGATACGGCGTGTGCAATGTATCTTGGATTGCTCGATGCGCTCGATCCTATCGCGGCACGCCAGGCGCTTGTGGACACATTGACCTTGGCGGTGGGCGAGATCAAGCGTGCGGTGCTGGGATCCGACAGCACGACTGTCAGTATCGACTTTGAAGACGGCGCGACGGCACTACTTATCACTGATGAAGTTTTTGCCCAGGACACAGGATCAGTCCCTCCCCCGAAGCTCACCGGCGAGGTGTTGGGCGAACGGTCAAGACAGCTGGCTGGCGGTTTGAGCCGGGCGATAGACTGCGGGAATCTCGTTATGCCGGAGTCGCACAAGGTCCTGATCGTGAATATGGCTGGAGGGACTAATCCTGAGTTCAATCGCATGATAGACTGGACCAAGGAATCATTGGTGCAGATGGGTTGGGGTGACGACGAAGTCGATATTCGGGCGAGACTCTCCTTTGACGACAAGAGCTTCCTCCCTGACAGCCTGCTTTCTGCACAGCAATACGGACTCGCGCTGTATGCAGGTCACGGGGGAGTGTGGATTGGGAATGACGGTATCGAACACTATCATATGCAGTGCTTCCGGGGCGGCAAGTACGAAACGGGATATGCTCCTTACGTGACTGAAGAGCGCTGGGAGGATTACAAGAGATGGTACCGGCAGGAGCATCGCCTTATCTCGGCTTACTGTTTGAGACCTGCGGACTCCAGCATGGTTCGGGAAGTGTGGATACGCGAGGACCTCTTTTGCGAGCAGCTTCAGATAGCCAGTGGCGCCATGGTCTCCGTGACTTCCTGCAACTCCTGGCAGATCACCGATGACCTTGCCGCCTCTCAGGACGTCGGCAGCATCATGGCCTGGGACGGGAAGACCAATTTCTATCATGGTGAACTCTATTTCGTGAACTTCATTGACAATATGATTGCCGCGGAGACAAGGAACGATGTAGAGGCTGTGGCAAAACTGATCGATGACGGCGGAGGGACGTGGGTTGACAGTCACGGCGGAAACGCCATCTACAGAGCCGCCAATATCGACGGTGACTTCTATCTGCCCGGATGGGGAACGGTAGCTGCGGCCGTGGATGACTTCCCAGTCGGTACTTCCCGGATTGACGTGACGATCACGCACGACGAATGCACGGATCAGGTGACAACTCGCTCGCTCACTCCGGGGGAGACGGTCGACGTGGACGGGCTCGTTCCGGGTGAGGCAACCGTGAGGATCGTCGCTCGAGACGGATCAAACAACACTCTCGGCGCCGGTAGCGTGACAGAAGGGATCCGGAGCGGTGTGAACAGCATTGATGTGGCGACCTGCGATGCTGATCTCCTGGTAACGGTAACTGACTATCCCCAGGAAGTCGACGGTACGGTAGACAATATCGAGTACATACTGAGATACGACGATGAGACAGTGGATTCAGTCGCGGGCGACTTCACTCCTTCGACCGGACTGGTCGCAGAGGACCTGATGCCCCTGAAGGCCGTTCTGGCCTCTACTGCTTACGACGGCGGTACGGTTCTGGCAACCTCGACGGATTCTTTGAATCTACTGTGCGATAGCAACGATGAAGATATTTGCTTTGGCTGGCTGGTGTTCTCAGCCGGCGACGTTGTGGAGGGGACCGAGAATATTCTCGTCACGGTCGACAGCGGCGGCGCACATGCTCCGGATTCTGTGATGTTTGCACACGACTCGGAATGCAACATGTTCGGCTTTGAAACGGGGGAGACTGTTCTGCTTACAGCCAGGGCTGTTGATGTGCACGGTGTGGTGCAGGGTTCAACCGGGCTGGTTGCTACTATCGGGTGTGGAGAGAATCCGGTTGAGATAGATATTTCTGTATACGCTGTGCTCCTTGAAGTGTCCCCGAAGCGTGTCAACCCCGACGGCACCAGCTACGCGACCGTCACCGCGACTCTCAAAACCTGGATGCCGGGGGACCTCTTGGAACCGACGGGTGACCCCGTACCCGGCAAACTGGTCGAATTCGATGCGTCGTGCGGATCGCTGAGTGCCTCGTCAGGAATATCCGATGCGGACGGACAGGTGACCGTACAGGTGATCTCTGACCAACCCTGTCTTTCTGAAGTCCATGCGTTTGTGATGGCCGACCTGGCGGAGTCTAGCGCGGAGTACGTCAACTTTGGCAGTAAGATGAGCTTCTGGCTGAACGGAAGCGATGCGGACATCACGGGATCCACAACACAGGGCGCGTTTGACGTTTCCTGTGTGACTGTGAGATTCTATTGGCGTGGCCAGTTGGTCCAGGAATTCGACCGGGCCAGCGGTGAATACTGGGGGACCTATTGTCCGGGCTGGAATGAGCCAGGCGATGAGGTAAGGCTCGAACTGACGGCCAATGGCGGCATCAACGGGTGCAGCGGACAACCGTCAACCTACGGTCCCATCTACCTGCACGTCCTGTACGAAGACGATTTTGATCACCAGGATATCTACCAGTTGACGGCGGGGTCCAGCGGTTTTACCGGCACGGTGATTCTGTCTGTGGAGCCGGAGGAGATAGACTATTACCGGTAGGAGAGGTCCCGAGGATTTTGTGGGATATCTTCAGACTTCATCGAATAAAACTCCCTCTGGCGGAGTAGCTCCTGTATCAGCGATGAAGCTTTCCAGCGTCAGGAGTGAACCATGATCAGGAACGAGCATTCTGAGAACTTCGTAATCGTGGCCGTTTGCGCCCTCGCGCTTATCTGGTCTGCCGGATGCAGCGAGCCCCCGAGCAAAAATGCAGAACTGCAGGAGTACATGGACCGTGCCGTGGATACCTGGCACTTCAACGGAAACGTCCTTGTCGCCAAAGGGGATTCGATCCTCTTCCGTGAGTCATTCGGTATGGCCGACTTTGAGGGGCGCCGCCCGCTCACCCCTGACAGCAAGTTCCTGATCGGATCAGCCACCAAAGCGGTCACCGCGATAGCGGTAATGCAATTGATCGACGAAGGGAGGCTAAGTCTCGATCATCATCTGTCTCGCTATCTGACAGATTATGAGAACGATGTAGCTAAGGCAGTCACGGTTCACCACCTGTTGTCTCACCAGTCAGGCATTCCGGACTTGATTCGCCACGCCGGGTTCCGTGAGCGTGTGACTGAAGAAATTCCGGTAGATGATTTGATTGCCTTCATCGAGTCGCAGGCGCCTGAATTTGAGCCGGGAACACGTTACGCCTACAGCAGCTCAAACTACATCCTGCTCGGCAAGATCATCGAAGTCGTGACGGGGGAGACCTGGGAAGAGTATATTCGGACGAACGTAACTGATCCTGCCGGCATGTTCAATACCGGAGTTTATGTCGATTACGGTACGCGTGACGATTTTGCGGTCGGATACAGCATGCCTACTGCCCCCAGACACGACACGATCAAGGCGCCGGTGATTCACCCGAGTTGTGGCCACGCGGCAGGAGCGCTGGCCTCGACACTCGACGATCTCTACTCACTGCACCGGGCGCTGTACGCCGAGTCTGTGCTGCCTTCGGCCAGCATCGAACTCATGCTCACGCCGCAGACACCCTTCTACGCATACGGCTGGCTTGTGGATGATCCTGGTGGTCACCAACTTACTGCGCATGGAGGAGGCGCCCCCGGGTTTGCTTCGATGTTCCAGCGATGGATCGACGACTCCGTGTGTGTTGTAGTGCTGTCGAACAACGCTCTTGTTCCCGTTCACACAATCTCCCTGGGATTGGCTGCAATCACGTTGGGGGAGGAGTACGAACTGCCGACGATCAAGACGCCTGTGCCCATTGATCGAGAGCAACTCCGACGCTACGCGGGCTGTTATTATATTGACTCGTCCGACTATCGCCAGATCGAACTTCAGGGGGAACAACTTGTTGCGAGGCGAATGAACGGTGTGCCGATGAGAATTCATCCAGAGGCGGTCGACCGATTCTTCTTCGCGCACGATCACATGAGCACCCTCGATTTTCTGCGTGATGAAAACGGTGACCTCTACGCGCACGTGTTTCGTCAGGCCTTTGCCCGCGATACCGCCTGGCTGGCCGACAGGTGAGTGACTGAAACTGGCAACGTGCGTCTCTGGGGACACTACATCTCTATATTCCTCGAATCTGATCCGTCATACTGCAAAGTGTGTATTGTTTAACAGACATTTTACTTGACAAAAAAAGCAGATCTGAATAGTCTACGGATGGGCATCCGATCGAAGAGCACACAAAGAGACGGCATCCTTGTTCGATAAATGCGGAATGCGCGTTTTGGTGTGGTGAAGTTTGGATGGTCTCGGGGGAGGGTGGTCACACGGGTTTTCAACCATACGGTACTACATCTAAGCTACGGGCAGGGCGATTCACACATCTCTGTTATGTTCCGCCTCACTCGCGGGCAAAGCCCCGGATCAGGGGATGAAACAGGATAATGCAGGCCTGTCGCGTATTTGAGCGTGGACTAATGCGGTCCACGAATCGTACATGCCGTTTGAAGTTGTCGCAAACATGAACCTGTCCGGCGCTCCCGATTGCGGGAGAGGTGGTTCGTCGGACGAGAAGATACACTCGGCGTCATGCCGTTGGTCCGGCGTGATCATGTCGTGGTACTTACGGTTTGGTATCCATGGAAAGGAGGAGCCCGGTCTAACAGTTATTGAGCCGTCCGGGGAACGACTGCATCCAGCCGAACTCTCGGCTTTTCTGGCGCAATTGAGCCGGTTGGACTTGTATGCTGCGGTACGTTTCCGACCCAACATCTCTTGAGCAAGCAATCACAATGAGTGGAATCTAATGACTTAGGAGAAACAGCCATGAGTTTTCTTTCACGTTATAGCGGGACGAAAATCTTGATTCTGTCCCTGTTGCTTTCGCTTGTCTTTGTTATGCAGGTGTCTGCCCAGGCAGAATACCTGGACAATAAGGGTCGTGAGTTCATCATGACTTTCCTGCACAATTACAGCACACCTGCTGTCGAACTTCATCTTGCTTCGGATGTCGCCACCAACGTAACGGTCGAGTATCCGTTCGCAGCACCAACGTTCACAACGACTGTGGCCGTAGCACCCGGGGCGGTGACGATTGTATCGCTGCCTTATCAGGCGGCCAACGGTTGGAATGTCGGCGTTGTCCACAACAATGCCGTCCATGCCGTTGCTCCCGATGAGTTCATTTGCTATATGATCAACCGGTATGCGTACACGTCCGACGCGGCGCTTGCCCTTCCGGTGGACGCCATGAATCGCAATTTCATCGTGGCAACATATACCGGGTCCAGTCTTCACAGCAGCGATGCCGGGGAATTTGCCGTCGTCGCGGCGACAGACGGAACTGAGGTTACCATTGTCCCGACCAACGCGCTCCAGGGTGGACACCCTGCCGGAGTCCCGTTTGTGGTCAATCTGGACAGGGGACAGGCCTACTTCACCCGTACAACGGCCGGAAACGGTCCGGGTGCCGATCTAACCGGCACGATGATCGAGTCGAATTTCCCGATTTCCATGACCAACGGCAACCGCTGCGCGAATGTTCCGGCCTCCGTTGCCGCCTGCGATCACGTCTTCGAGGTCGCTCAACCGCTCCAGAGCTGGGGGAACAGGGTCTTTGTGACCAATCTGCCGCAGCGTGACGGAGGATCTTTCTATCGCATTATCGCTGGCGCTGACAACACTACTGTCATGCAGGACGGTGTCGCGATTGGCACGATCAATACGGGACAGTATCTTGATGTGGAGTACCTGACTGGAAGTCACGTGTTTGAGGGTGACAACGCCATCTTCGTAGTCCAGTTCATGTCCGGTGACAGTAACCCCGGTGCGACCGATGGCGATCCCGCTATGGGGAATATCGCTCCCTCGGAACAGTACCTGTATGACTACACGTTTTCGACCGTCGGAGGGTCCCAGTTTGCCAACAACTACCTTTCGATGATCGCCCACAACGACGATGTCACTGGTGGTACGATCCTGTTGGATGGTAGTGTCGTAGCCGCTGGCTTGTTCAGTCCCATTCCCGGCAGCGACTACTCGGCCGCGGTCATTCCGCTCAACGACGGTACGCACACCACGATGTCAACCCAGATGGCCCACGGCATTACGGTCGAAGGGTACAACGGGTACGACTCGTACATTTTCCCCGGCGGTGCACTTTTTGTGCCGATCAATCCGGTGAATGATACCATTCCGCCGGTCTGCAACACGGTCAGCAATGACGGTTGTATGGTATCACTGATGGCTTCGGATATTCACGACGAAGCCACCGGCGTCTATTTCGTCAGCCTGACACCGGGAAGCGTGAACCTCACGCTCACGGTCGATCCTTTTGATCTGGGTGCGCCTACGGTGACCTACTCGGTTACAGCCACTGATCCCTCGATTCCTGGTTACGGCGCGGTAACGGTGGTCGACGGCGACGGTAATACCTGTGCCACGGACATTCAGGTGAACTGCGGCGTTTCGGAAACGGCTGACGTTTTCGGTCAGGTGACAGTTGCAGGCGTCGGTCTGCTCGGTGTCGAGGTCCATCTGCTCGATGCGATGAACATGCCGATGGCCATGATGTACACCGACGTTGATGGTCTCTATCGTTTTGAGGACATCAACTCCGGCGATTATACAGTCGAGATTACGGTGCCGCTCAGCCTCAGCCCGGCCAGCGCTTCGTCCGTGCCGATCACACTCGCCGGTCTTGATATGGAGGTGAATTTCGAGCTTGAACAGGTCGACCAGGGCAAGTTCCTCCATAAGTGGGCATGGAGACTCTATCTTGCGGATCTGGCCGAAGATGGCCCGCGCAAGGATATCTTCACGGTTGCCGATGTTGAGCACTGGAGCGCACTGATCTTCGAACACTTCTACGATCGCAGCGACGGCTACGCGATCCAGTGTCCGTTGTTGACATTTGCTGATGATCCGGCCCGTCCGATGACGTTCGACGAGATCGTCTTCTCACTGGCTAACGATCCTGATCGCAGCTATGCGTCGTATGTCAGGAAATACCTGCTCGCTCTTATGCTGAACGTGGTCTCGAACAGGGCCAGCCAGATGATGGTGGTTACTGACGACGGTGGCACGCTCAGCCAGATACTGACCTATTACAGCGATGTCCTTGAGACCGGCACCGAAGGTGAACTCAGAGCAGCGCGTACGTATCTGCAGATGATCCACCTTGGCGATATGATACCGGCCGGTGTTATCCCCGTGTGCTGTATTGGCAACGTGATGTTCAAGGACGACGACGGCTTTGCGCAGTTGGATGATCTGCTTCCGAACGGATTTGCCCTGAGCCAGAACTATCCGAACCCGTTCAACCCATCGACAGAGATCAGCTTCACGCTGCCGGTTGCCGGCGATGTGACGCTCGAAGTCTTCAATATCAGTGGACAGAAAGTCGCCACTCTCGCGAAGAGCTACTTTGAGGCAGGCACGCACGTCGTGACGTGGAACGCCGAGGCTGTCGCCAGCGGTGTCTACCTGTACAGACTCCAGGCAGATGACCTGACCGATATGCGGAAGATGATTCTGCTGAAGTAACTCTCAGAAGCTCGGCTCGGTAGGAGCCTGGTTAGTACGCGGCCCGGCAACCGGATTTTTCCCGGTTGCCGGGCCTTTCCAGATCAGTCGGCGAGCACGCGAAAATCGCCCGCTGAACCCTCATGCCGAATACACCAATCGAAACACGACAGATAATATCCTCGTATCAACGCCAATGTGGGACGGGACGTAACTGTAATATCAAGCATAGCAATTAGTTAAGTCCGGGCGAGTTAACAGTTGACAAAACGTCAAACTATATTATAATGAAATGATTGTATTTCATTATGAAGGAATCTTCTGATAGTGAAGGCAGATGATCTAGAGTTTAACGAGCTGATCAATATCGCCGAGGGGAACATTAGTCTCCACGGGCGACGCCTTGAATTACATTCAATAAACGCGTTTGGTCGGTTTCGCAAGGATATTATTGAGATGCTTGGCAAGGAGCAGACGCGGCGGCTGTTCACTCGGTTCGGGTATTTCTGGGGGCAGGCTGATGCTGCTGCGCTGCAACGGATTTACAAATGGGAAAGTCCCGCGGAGTGGCTGAAGGCGTCCGTTCGCATGCACTCCATGGCAGGGGCGGTGCGGGCAAGTGTCCGGGAATACGAATACGACGAAGGCACCGGCAGGTTTTTCATGGATTGCTCTTGGTATGACTCGGGCGAGGCGGAGGAGCATCTGGTGGAAACGGGTTTGTCCAAGGAGCCTGTTTGCTGGAAGATGACCGGATATGCCAGCGGGTACGCTTCGTATTGCCTTGGCAAAAACATCTATTTTGTCGAGCAGCTTTGCAATGCCAGGGGAGACAGATTCTGCCAGGCCATTGGGCAAGACGAAGCTTCGTGGGGGGATGAAATCAAGCCGCATCTGCCCTTCTTTCAAGCGGATGACATCAAAGGAACGGTCGAACACCTGACCAGGGAACTCAGGCAAAAGTCGGCTGAACTCAACCGGCAACGCAAACAAATAGACCTCCTGCGCCACAAGTCTGTTCCTTTTTTCGTCGAAGGACGCAGTCGCATGATGCAGCAGGTGCTGGATCTGGCCGGTCAGGTCGCGCCGTTTGACAGCTCGGTTCTGATAACGGGGGAGACCGGGGTCGGCAAAGAGGTGCTAGCACGCTATCTTCATACTATGTCACAACGTGAGTCAGGACCATTCCTGGCCGTGAACTGCGGGGCGCTCCCTGAGACACTGCTCGAAAGCGAGTTGTTCGGATACACGCGCGGTAGTTTCACCGGGGCTGTGCGTGACAGGGTGGGCATTTTCGAGGAGGCTGGCGGTGGCACTATTTTCCTCGACGAAATCGGTGATATCTCGCTTTCCACTCAGATGAAGATTCTCCGTGTTCTGCAAGAGCGGGAAATCACCCGGATCGGTGAAAACACTCCTCGCAAAATAAACGTTCGAATCATCGCCGCTACGAATCGGGATATTGATAAGGCTGTGGAAGAGAATGACTTCCGTGATGATCTCCTGTATCGTCTCAGGGTCATCGAGATTGAGATTCCGCCGTTGCGGGACAGGCCAGAGGACGTTCTTCCGCTGGCCCGGTTTATCCTCGAACGAATGTCCAAGAAGCTAAACATTGAAAAGCTGAAACTCCATCCGGACTGCGCCGACAACCTGCTCGCCTATCATTGGCCCGGAAACGTCCGCGAACTGGAGAACGCCCTCGAACGAGCTGCTGTGCTCAGCCACGGGGGCATCGTGTACCAGGAAAGCCTCCCGCGCAAAGTCCGTGAAGGAACCGCCAGAGCGGCGGTGATTCCCGGTGTTGGTCTCAGTCTGAGAGAGCTTGAAGACGCATACATCAAGAAAGTGCTGGAATCAACCGGTGGAAACCGCACCAGAGCTGCCAAAATCCTCGGCATCGGTGGCGCAACCCTTTGGCGAAAGCTGAAAGCCAAAGAATCCTGACCGACGTACCTGCTGATCCATTTCAAAATGAAATGACTTGCTTCAAGCAATTCCTGTAGTTTCTCCGTCTTCAGTATGATTTGCCGAATCAGCCAGGTGCTGATGCAATTCTTTTCGCCGACGACAAGCTGCCTTCGATTGCTATATCGCCTTTGTTACGAACGCATTACAATCCTACGGGAGTCGCGCTGTCGTGGATCGGTGCTCGAGACTACTTTTTGTCGCACAGAAACTTTTCGACTTTGGCACCAGACTTGTCATTGCCCCGTTCCGAGGTTAACGATGAGTATTCTTGCTTCGACAGACAACGGGCTATGACGTATACAACCGGACTGACTACTGTGGCCTGTTGCCTGCCTGAAGCGGAGTGTATCGGAAAGCAAATAACAACTTAGGCTGATAGATTTTTCCTGATATTCGGAGGTAATTTACATGTCCACAAATACGACTGAAGCAAAAACGGTTGCGACCGAAGAGTCCCGTCCGTTTAACGCTTTTGAAATGGCTCAGGCCCAGTTTGACAAAGCTGCCGACGTCCTTGGTCTGGATGACTCTGTTCGCGCACTGCTCCGCAACCCGATGAGGGAATACCAGTTCTCGATTCCAGTGCGCATGGATGATGGTACTGTCCAGGTTTTTCGCGGTTTTCGTGTGCAGCATAACGACTCGCGTGGCCCCTCAAAGGGCGGTATTCGCTTCCACCCGTTGGAAACCGTGGACACCGTGCGCGCCCTGTCGATGTGGATGACCTGGAAGTGCGCCGTGGTCGACATCCCGCTCGGCGGCGGCAAGGGGGGCGTCATTTGCGACCCGCACAACCTGAGCCAGCGTGAGCAGGAGCAGATATGTCGCCAGTGGGTTCGTCAGTTGGCACGGAATGTGGGACCGGTGCAGGACGTTCCGGCTCCGGACGTAATGACCAACGGACAGCACATGCTCTGGATGCTCGACGAGTACGAACATATCCACGGCGGCAAGTATCCGGGCTTCATCACCGGCAAGCCGGTCGGTATGGGTGGTTCGCTCGGACGTACCGAGGCCACCGGCTACGGCGTCATCTTCACGGTTCGTGAAGCCCTCAAGGAGCTTGGCATTCGTCCGGAAGACACCCGTGCTTCGATCCAGGGATTCGGCAACGTTTCGCAGTACGCGATTGAGCTTTTTCACCAGCTTGGCGGCAAGGTTGTCTGCGTTTCGAGTTGGGATCAGGCTGATCAGAAGTCGTATTCGTTTATCAAGAAGGATGGCGTGGACCTTGAGCTGCTTCGCGGTATGACCGATCGTTTCGGCGGTATCGACAAAGCCAAGGCGGCACAGAACGGATACGAAGTGACCGACGGCGACGCCTGGCTGACACAGGATGTTGACATCCTCATGCCGTGTGCTCTGGAAAACCAGATCACTGGTAAGAATGCCGGATCGATCAGCAAGCGGGTCAAGATCATCGCAGAGGGCGCCAACGGCCCGACTACTCCGGAAGCCGACAAGATCATTGCGGAGCGCGGTATTTTTCTGGTCCCGGATTTTCTGGCCAACGCAGGCGGTGTGACGTGCAGCTACTTTGAGCAGGTCCAGTGTAACATGAACTACTTCTGGGAGAAGGATGACGTTCTTGGCAAGCTCGATCTGGCGATGACGAATGCGTTTATCGCGGTGAGCGATCTGGCCCGGCGCCGGAAACTGTACATGCGCGAGGCTGCGTATGTTATCGCCGTTGACCGCGTTGCCAACGCCTGTCGTGACCGCGGCTGGGTGTAGCCGCGGAGTATCTTTCTATTCACGATATTGGTCGGCGGAAGGGATATTCGCCGACCAGTTCAACCGCGCGGACGGAGGGCAGTGTGACCAGACCGAATGACATCACAACCGAATCTATTCCTCGATTCGATCGCCGTTTCTTTGACAGCGATGACTCGGTATCGATAGTGGGATGCGGGCCTATTGGGGGCAAAGCAACAGGCCTGGCGCTGGCCGACCGGGTGTTGCGCGACACCTATGATACCGGGTCATTCGAGGGAATGACGATCTCTGTGCCGCGTTTTGTGGTCATAGGAACGGACGTTTTTGACGCGTTTATGAAACGCAACGGGTTGTCCGAGATAGCCCTTGACCGGGAAGCAGAGGATGACCGCATCGCCAACGCTTTTCAGCGGGCAGAATTTCCGGCGGAATTCGCCGGAGATCTGCGGGCCATTGTAAACGCTGTTCGTACTCCTCTTGCCGTGCGCTCCTCAAGTCTGCTCGAGGACGCGATGTACGAACCGTTCGCCGGTGTATACGGCACCAAGATGATTCCGAACAACCAGCCCGACGCCGACGCCCGTTTTCACAAGCTGGTTGATGCCATCAAATTCGTGTATGCCTCGACCTACTTCAAGGTAGCTCGCGGATACTTCGGTATGACAAAGCGGGACATTTCGAAAGAAAAGATGGCCGTGATTATACAGGAAGTTGTCGGGCGTCGCCACGACGAACGTTTCTATCCCAATATCTCCGGCGTGGCCAGATCGTACAATTTCTATTCGGCGGGACATGCGCGGCCGGAAGACGGCGTCGTCGATCTCGCTCTCGGTTTGGGCAAGAGCATCGTCGACGGCGACCGGTGTTGGACGTATTGTCCGAGGTTTCCCGGGAGTGATCCGCCAGTGACGCTGCACGAGCAGCTCAAGAACTCCCAGACGAAATTCTGGGCGGTTAATATGGGTAAGGCGCCGGCTTTCGATCCGATGGTAGAGACCGAGTACATGGTGCAGGCCGGTCTGGCGGAGGCGGAACTCGACAATACGTTGGCTGAGGTAGCCTCGACCTACCAACCCGAAAACGATCGATTGGTTCAGGGTGTCGGCCGTCCCGGTGCGCGATTGCTTAATTTCGCTCCGACCATTCGAGGGCGGCTGCTGCCGATCAACGATCTGGTGCGTGATCTTTTGGAGGCATTCGAGAAGGCACTCGGAACGCCGGTGGAAATCGAGTTCGCTGTCACCATTGACCATTTGAAACGGACAACACCGAGGTTCGGGTTCCTTCAGGTGCGACCGATGGTTGTATCGGACCAGAAGGTTACGGTTGAAGACGAAGACTACCGGGACAAACGAACAATAGTCGCCTCCGACCGCGTGCTCGGCAACGGGATCATCGACACCGTAACGGAGATCGTGTACGTCAAACCGGAGGCGTTCGAGCGAGAGAAGACAGCCGTCATCGCAGCTGACGTATTCAAGATCAATCGCAATGCTGCCCGGGATGACGCGCAGTACGCTCTGATCGGGTTTGGTCGTTGGGGGAGCTCAGACCGCTGGCTGGGCATACCGGTTGACTGGGGGCATATTACCCGGGCGAAGGTGATTGTCGAGGCAACCCTGCCGGAAATGTTTGTGGATTTGAGCCAGGGATCTCATTTCTTTCACAATATTTGTGGCATGCAGATTCCGTATTTCTGTGTGCGGCACGACAGTGATCTCTCGATCAACTGGGATGCGCTGAGCGATCTTGAGGTGATTGAAGAAACCACGTACGTGCGACGGATTCGAGTTAAGGGACGTTTAAGAGTGAAAGTTGACGGCCGAACCGGCCGCGGAGTGATTCAACATGAATGCCAGGCGTAAACGGGATAAATCTGTCGACAAACTGCTTCAGCAGCTCCAGGAGCGAGCCAACGAGCTTAACTGCCTTTATCGAATCGAGGAGATACTTAACGATACCGATGCGTCGCTCTCGGCGATTTGTGAGCGGATTGTTATGGCAATTCCTTGCGGCTGGCAGTATCCAGACGTCTGTGTGACCAGAGTCAAGGTGGACGGCGAAGTTTACAAGAGTGCCGGTTTTGAGGTGTCCGAATGGGTCCAGCGAGCTACCATCGTGGCGGGCGAGGATGAAGTCGGCGAGATTGAGGTGTTTTACACCGAGGAACGCCCGGAATGGGATGAAGGGCCGTTCCTCAAGGAAGAGGCCAAGCTGGTCCGGACAATCGCCGAGCGCCTGGGACACTGGATCATGCATCAGGAAATGCGACGGGTTGTTACCAGATGGGAAGGTGTTTCGAAAACAGGTGGTCTTACCGGTCAGGCAAAATGGCGAATTGTGTTGCAGATGCTTCGTCAGACGGACCGGGGCCTGCATCTCAGCATAGCCCGCAAGATGCTCAATCATCTCTGCCTCAAGGGTATTGCGGAAGCCGACGCTCTGTTGCAGACACTGACGCCGGATCGACATAAGTCCGAAGAAGCACTTCTCGGCGGCGAATGGAATCAGCCCTTTCGTCAGGTGAGATCTGACCTCTCGGCCGACATCAGCGAGCCGGTATTCAAAATGGCCGCGGAACACATCTCCGACGATGAAACGCTGAGCCTGATTCAGAAGTGGGTTCAGGAAGACAAGCTTTCGTTCCTGGTGCAGGTAGTCAACCGCAACCTCTCACTGTCGGCGGTAGCAGACGCAATTCGTCGCTATCACCATTTGGCCGAGGATGAACCGGACATTGAATCGCCGAACAAACGTGGGATTGAAGTCTCGTTGATTCGCCGATTCCTCTCGGATCAGTTGCAGTATATCAACGTTGCCAAGCATTTCATCGACGTGGGCGACTTCTACCACTTGCTCAACCGTGTGATTTTTTCCACCGAGAGTCATGGCAAGCTGGGCGGCAAGAGTGCTGGAATGTATCTTGCCTCGCAGATTCTGAAGAGGAAAGCACAGAGCGAACCGTTGCTGCGCAACGTGCGGGTGCCGAAGACGTGTTTCATCACTTCCGACGTCCTTCTGCATTTCATGCATTACAACAATTTCGACGAGGTCGTGGAGCAGAAATACAAGCCGCTGAACCAGGTCCGATTCGAGTATCCGCACATCGTCCAGACGTTCAAGAGTGCGCATTTTCCGGCAGATATCGTCAACGGGTTGTCGGCATCGCTTGATGAGTTCGGTAACCGCCCGTTGATCGTGCGCAGCTCCAGTCTTCTCGAAGACGGTACCGGTGCGGTCTTTTCAGGGAAGTACAAGAGTTTGTTTCTGGCCAACCAGGGATCGAAACGTGAGCGGCTGGAAGCCCTCATGGATGCCATTGCAGAAGTGTACGCGTCGACATTTGGTCCGGACCCGATAGAGTATCGCTCAGAGCGCGGGTTGCTTGATTTCGGCGAGGAGATGGGCATCATGATTCAGGAGGTGGTGGGTACCCGGGTTGGCAAGTATTTCCTGCCGACTTTCGCGGGGGTTGCTTTCAGCAAGAATGAGTTTCGCTGGTCGCCGCGCATTCGTCGTGAGGACGGCTTGATCCGCCTTGTGCCGGGGTTGGGAACGCGCGCGGTGGATCGCCTCTCCGATGACTACCCGGTGCTCATTGCTCCGGGACAACCGGGACTGAGAGTGAACACTAGCCCGGATGAAGTAGCCGCATACTCGCCGAGGAAGATGGATGTCATCAATCTCGAAACGAATTCGTTCGACACGATAGAGATATCGGAATTCTTGAAGGCCGATGGAGCCGATCTTCCGGGTGTCGACTACATGGTGTCGGTGTACAGCGATAATCATATTCGGACCTCGTCCTACATGGCGCTGGACTACGGTTCTGATGACATGATAACGACTTTCGACGGGCTTGTGACAAGGACGCCGTTTGTTAGGCAGATGAAAGCGATA
The DNA here is from genome assembly GCA_963664195.1 of uncultured candidate division Zixibacteria bacterium. GTDB lineage: Bacteria > Zixibacteria > MSB-5A5 > GN15 > FEB-12. The sequence goes on along the minus strand of OY760907.1, from coordinate 166,152 downwards.
CTCGATACGCTGCAGGAGACGCTCGGGCAGCCGGTGGATATCGAGTTTGCTTTTGACGGCAAAGACTTCTATCTGTTGCAGTGCCGCTCGCAGAGCTATTCCGATACCGTGGCGCCGGCGCCGATTCCGAAGGGCACGCCGAGAGAGCAGATTCTCTTCTCCGCGTCGAAGTATGTCTCCAACGGCCGGGTACCAGAGATTTCGCATGTTGTCTACGTCGACCCGAGACGGTATTCTGAGATTTCGTCGCGGGCAGAGATGCTCGAAATCGGTCGGGCGGTGGGCCACTTGAACAAGTTACTGCCGAAACATCGGTTTATACTCATGGGGCCGGGACGCTGGGGAAGCCGGGGAGACATTAAGCTCGGTGTCAGCGTTACGTACTCAGATATTAACAACACGGCTGCCCTGATCGAGATTGCCCAGCGGAAGGGCAACTACGTACCGGATCTGTCGTTTGGCACACACTTTTTCCAGGACCTGGTGGAGGCGGATATTCGATATCTGCCACTCTATCCTGACGACGACGACGGATACTTGAACACCTCGTTCCTGCTCAAGGCGGACAATCTGCTGACGGAGATGGCGCCTGAGTATGCGGCACTTGCTGATACCGTGCGCTTGATAGATATCCCTCACGAGACTCAGGGAAGAGTCCTGAGAGTCTTGATGAACGCGGAGCTTGATCAAGCGATGGGCATTCTGGCGCTGCCGTCGCAGACGACCGATGCCGTACCGATGCCTCGGGTTGAGGAACTCGTCACCAGCGATCATTTCTGGCGTTGGCGGTTGCAGATGGTGGAGCGCATTGCAGACGAGATCGACGCTGATAAATTCGGAGTGGTGAATCTGTACGTGTTCGGCAGCACGAAAAATGCCAATGCCGGGCCGGCCAGTGATATTGATCTGCTCGTGCATTTCCGCGGAGACAGCAATCAGCGCGAGATAATGGAAGCCTGGTTGCAGGGCTGGAGCCTCAGTCTTGCCGAGACGAATTACATGCAGACCGGTTACAGGTCCGAAGGTCTACTTGACGTACATATAATCACAGACGCGGACATCGAGAAGAAGACCAGTTGGGCTTCAAAGATTGGCGCTGTAACAGACGCAGCCCGGTCTCTGAGAATCAGGTAGTAGCGGAATTGCCTGCTAAACCAGCAGTCGAGTCGCAGCAGCCGGATCCTCGAGCGTGAATTTGACAATTGACAGCTCGGGACCGTCGGTGGCGGCGTTAAACATGAGTGTCTTCCCGAGCCGGTCCTGCCACTGGCCGGTAATCCTCGTTGATTCGTGAATGTGGCCGTGAAGCGTGAGCAACGGCTGCCGCGCTTCGATAAATCGCCTGACCGCCTGTGATCCGATGTGGACGTCCAGGGGTACATGATCGACCATCTGGCCGTCCAACGCGGCCCGATCAAGGTTTGTCTGGTAGGGAGGGGTGTGGAACAAGAAGATGCTTCTCGACAGGTCGATGTCGCCTGTCAGTGCCTCCAAATCCCGCTGAATAGTCCTATACTTCGATTCATGCGGTTCGACCGGTACCGAACGTCGGCCGTCTTCCGGGGAGACACACCCCGGGTCAACATATCGGGATATATCGTATCGTTCCCAGTCTTTGAGCAGGAACGGCGAGGGCGGCACACAAGCATATCCGTAGATCGTGAAGTCACCAACTTGCAGGCGTCGGTTGTGGATGTATTTCCAGATTCCCAGAGCCTCGATTTCCTTCACACGGATTTCTTTGGCACGGGGATCATCGTTCCCGAGAATGACAAGAATCTCCGGATAGTCGCTCCCCAATTCCTCGCGCAGCCCGGTGAGTCTGTCGGCCAGAAAGCCTCCCAGAAATCCTCCCGGGCCGTCGCTTGGATCGTTGTAGCTGTTGAAACCGTGAGGCAGCAGGTCGCCACCCAGGAAGACGACTTTCGGACGGTCCTGTTCGATCGCCGAGAACAGTTTCAGATAGAGAGATTTGAACCCGTGCAGGTCTGAAACATGAAAGCAGTTGGTCACGTTTTGTCTTTCGCTTTGCCTGATGTCATCCATATCGTTTCTGCAATATGCCAAGAGCGGAGGAATTCAGCAAGGTCGTTTATTTGCGTTTCAACTCCGCCTTCGTCAATTGGAGGAGATCACCAGTCCCCAGTGCGGCCTGAAGGTCAAAGGCAAACGATCTGATCACCGGTTCCAACTTTGCTGTGCTGAGTGCCGATTTGCACATCTGAAAGTGATCCGCAGAAGTTGCTACTATCCGGCAACAGTGCTTGAAGACTACCCTCTGCGCATCCTGCCACAGAAGCTCCGTACCAGGATGTCGACCGAAGATGTAATCGAAAGGATTGGTCTGGCCATCGCTGAGTCGCCTCCGGGCCGGCCGTATCATTCCATGGCTCAGGGCAGGATCGAGCAGTAAATCCGTTCGACGAGGGATATCCTGTTGTCGGACCATTGCTAATCGCCGGCTAAGTTGAACGTTTAGATTGAGAACTATGTGGTGCACAGCGACAACGAACCGTATCATGAGTCGTTGAAAAACTGCATTCCGCCAGATGTTAATAGAAGTCGCAATGACAGGATAGTCGAGGATAGACATCGAATCAAAGAACGAACAATGGAACTAAGAAGAAGAAACTACAAAAAGGCGATTGCATAAGAACAGACTGTGTCTTAGTTTTCAACCACCGATGTCCGAAGTGTTTGAAGACGTAGAAATGGAATACCTCTAACGTATATTAGTCTCATGTAACGTTTGGAAGGTAGATCATTGGTAGAGCATGCTCATAATAGACTACATAATATTATTTCTGTTGATCCCGGTATCAATTGCGGTTGTATATCTTTGCTTCCTTGCTCTCATTGGGATTACGAAAGCAAGGAGCTATCCGGAGATTTCAAGACAATACGATTTCCTCATACTTGTTCCTGCTCACAATGAAGAACAAGATATCGAGACGACTTTGCACAGCCTAAATGAACTCGAACCGCACGGTAAGATTGAAATCGTTGTTATCGCTGACAATTGTGACGACAAAACAGCAGATATTGTCAGATCGAACAATATGAAGGTCCTTGAGAGATTCAGTGAAAACGAACGAGGAAAAGGGCACGCTCTGCATTGGGCCATGGCTCAACTTGATCTAACGCAATTTGATGCAGTCGTAATTGTCGATGCAGATACTATCGTGAAGAGCAATATGTTACATGCGATGGCACAATCATTTGAAAATGGTGCCGGGGCCGTCCAACTGTATTATGGATTTATAGCAAAAAAGAAAAACAGTCTATCCTACTTAATGCACATGGCAAGCGTTGCAGAGAACATTCTATTCTATAATGCTCGCAGTATAATGAAACTGCCGATTTTGTTACGTGGTAACGGAATGGCCATGAAATCAGAAATACTAATAGAACATCCCTGGGATTCATTCTCAATAACAGAAGATGTAGATTATGCAGTCAATCTTCTTAAAGCCGGTGTTACCATAGATTTTAATATGAATAGCTCTGTGCTTTCAGCCGCTACCTCTTCGTTCAAGCAATCATCAAGCCAGAAACTTAGATGGGCAAGCGGCACTATACAACTAATTAAGGAAAAGGTATTTGGGCTCGTTTGTCATGGGATCAAGAAGAGAAGACCCGAGTTGATTGAATTGGGATTTTCATTCCTACTTCTTAGTAGACCGTTATTAATTTATATTACTTCCGCGATTCTATTGTTTTGTGTTTTCACAGGTCCGGCTCATCAACTACTGCTTGTGTATTGGTGCCTATCTCTGATTGGACTCATTATCGTCTATAACATTTCTGGCATTTTCTATATGGATGAGAAACAAGAGGCTTTCAAGGCTTTGCTGTTCATACCCATCTATGGTTTGTGGTTTCTCTTCATACAATTGACCGCAGTATTCAAGTCAGGGAAGTTGAGCTGGGTTCGCACTGACAGAGAGAGCAAAGACTAATTTGATAGCCTCGCATCCTCGCGCATCGCATTTCCATAGCGGGTTGGAGAAACAGCTTCGTTGTGGCGCGAAGTCTGCCAAAGGTGAAATGACCGATGTTATCATTTTCAGGGAGTATTTGTCCGGCAATAACATTGATATTCTTTGCGGTCATGATTACCGCGCTCACTTCTATACAATGTTTGCCGCGAAACGGACAGATACATAGACTGATTGCTCTGACGACGTGCAGATCAAACCTGATAGATAAAGGATATGACAAATGGACTCTGACAAATTTACTGATCTAAGAAGTTTTGACCTCAAGGAATTTCTTATTGGTAATATAGTTGCTCTAGGAATAGTCGCGCTTTTCGTGATTTGGGCTCAAGTTAGCCCCACTACACTGGGAAGACAATCTTATGAAGACGGTCTGGTTGAAATTCTCACAGCAGTGTTTTTGGGATTGTCCTGTCTGGGGTTCATTCTAGGTGCTCGACGGAGTGAGTTTCTGAAGTCCAGAGATGGGAAGTGGCAGTATTTCTTCATAATCGCGTGGGCGGCTTTAATGTTTCTTTTCATGGGTGAAGAAGCCAGTTGGGGACAGTGGTATTTTCATTTTGATACGCCTGAGGCTGTTAGAAATCTAAATGCACAGAACGAGTTTAATCTTCACAATTTGACACAAATCCAGGATGGAGTATCTGAATGGGATACACACAGGACTGTTGTCCATATTTATGTTGGTAGTAGGCTTTTTATTACCGGGAATTTCACTATTCAAAAAGGGTAAGGAGCTGATTCAGAAATTCGCAGTTCCTGTTCTGCCATTGTCTTACATAGGGTATTTTGCTGGAAGTCTAATATATGAGAAAGTCTATTATAATATCCTTACGGATGATGCTGCTACCGAGACCAGAGAATTGCTAATGGCCTTCGGTTGCTCTTTTTTGCGATACATGCTTTCTTTAAACCGGATGAATTATTCCGAGTTAAAAAGAGACTCGGCTGAGTTGCGGAGTTCAGATATCCCTCCAATTACTCAAATGGTACTAAATCGTAGTCTCTCTTTGTGATTACTTCTGCGGGGTCTCCAACAGCAGCCGAGTCCGGTTAAGCCTTCATGACATTACTTGCTGCTCTGATAATCGTATGGTTGCCAGACACAGCACGTAGTTTCCTGGATAAGTACACTCAAACCTGTTCCCAGAAGCGCCGTGACAGAGAAGCTCGCCGCGCTGATTCCGGGAAATCGGATCAGAGAATTTCCAACTTCGGTCGCGCGCCACACCGTTCCTTTCCACGATACCGTCATCCGGCATCTACAGGAACCGACCGGAGAAACTCGAGACAATAGCAGTTCTGCAATCTGGAGGTGGAGGCAAACCGGGGATTGGTCGTCGAGCAGTGATTGGCATCCTTTCGACATTGTGCTTACGTCGTTTCGCGGTTTCCTGACTGTGCATTGTACGATTGTAGGGCATGGGCCAAGTTCTTGCCAGATATTGACAAAGCGGAATGCTGTGCAGAATCTGAGCACTCGCTTGCGGCAAGTTGATCCGTATAGTACTGTAACGTTTGCAATGTGTTGTTGTACAGGACATTAGGTATTTGATTCAAGGTCGCCAGTGGGAGCCGGAATTGCTTAGTCCTAACGGAATCGATGCGTAATTGCGTCAAACTTTCTAGAATCGAAAAGAAGGAATTGTTGTTGATGACAACGGGCGACGAAATAACTTTATTGCTGAGTGCGGCAGATTGTATAAAACCTGCCGATTCTTTTACATACATGATACGATTTCGAACGCTCAAACTACAGCCGCCCCCTGGAGCATCGGGGCACCAAGATGTTGTGAAATTGGCTTTTCTGGAACCAGGAGAAGGCATAGTTGAGGAGGATTTATGGTAACTAGGCTCCATCGAAAAATACGCGGGATACCTGTCATGCGGACGCTCATGTGCGTCCTGCTGGCAACACTGGTCTTTCCTTGTTTAGTGTTGGCGGAAACTCACGTGATTACGTCATTGCCGTACACGTTTGACGCCAACGATCATTCATCAGACGCTATGGATACGCTTGTCCTTGCGGGGACTCGCCTGAGTTCCAGCGGCAGCGGCATAACGTTGCAGGCGTTGTACGGAAACGAACTCACCAATGTGCTTGTGAACCTCGGTACGGATACTATTTCGTATGGCGAGGGCGGCGGTGGAGGCGTTTACGGTATCCGAACAGTCGGCACCAGTAGCTACTACCCGCACGAGATTGAGATTCGTGGCGGATTTATCCTCCACAATACGCCTGACACAACTGTGAATGATTGTCAGGCGATCGACATTCGCGGACATGACATCCTGGTCAAGGATGTTACTGCTACCGTGCGCGGTTACAACGGGCAGGTTTTCTATGCTGCGGGCAGCCAGGTGTACAATGACCGAATTGAGGGTGGGCATTTCACCAGCTATGTGACTGGCTTCGACAGTCGGTGTGACTATGATGCCTGCGTGGTTGATGTCACTAACCTGTACACAACGAGCCTGACCGACAACGGCGCGGACTATCATATCTACATCAAGGACCTGACCATTGACGACGGACCGCACATGGGGATTGCCATCCGCGGTCGTGAAGGCGGTGAACATTACGGCACGGCCTGGATCGAGGCCTGTTCGGTCAGGACCGACGCGAGAAACTCGTTTTACCCGACGAACGACGGTTTGTGTCACTCGACTTCGAATCCGTATGGCATCTGTTTCCGGCACGCCGGTCCCGGCGCCCGCATCGTTGATAACGTGGTGACCTCCGGTACTAACTGGGGTGGCAATCGCGGCATCATGATCGAGTATGGCTGGGGAACTGACGAGAAACCGATTGTCATCAGCGGTAATCTGGTTGATGTTCACGAGGGACCGAATGTCGAGTACGGAGACGCTCTGCCGAGTCATGGTCTTCGTATCAGGTACAGCCCTCATCGCATCAACGTGCTCAATAACACGTTTATCTGTACTGGTGACAATGATCCCTCGACGGAGGACATCGGCACGGGTATTCACCCGGTCAGGCTTTCCTGTAACACTGGCCAGACGAATGTTCTGATCAGGAATAACACGATCAGGGCCATCAGTCTGAGTGGCTCCGGGGTGGCCTGCAACGGTGTGACTTTCGACGGTATCGACTATCCTGATACCTATCGACTGGAGTACAATCATATTGTCAGCTCCGGAACGATCTACAAGTTCGGCGATGTCGGATCACAGGACGTGGGGCCAACCGGTGTAACGATTGTCGGAGACACGGTGGCCTTTGCCACCAACACGATAGACCCGCATACTTTCTACCTTGGCCATCTCAGCAACGATTGGAACTGCACGGAGAATGTCGCGTGTGACATCGTGTACCAGAACGGCACGAGCGATGAGGACGTTGAGTTCTCTAATGGAGGCACAGCAGATATCGCTATTCAGCGTACGCTTTCGGTGAAAGTGAACGGTGATAACGGCCTTCCGGTGCCGGGTGCGGAAGTCACGGTGACGAACAACTATGGTCGGACGGTGTTGACCGGCGTAACCGGGTCATCCGGTACCGTCACCGGCCCGGTGTCATACCGCTGGGAGTCTCGTACGCAGACTGACTCCACGCAGTTCAACGGTTTTTCAGTGAAGTGCAAGAAAGGGGCGGACAGCGTAGTGACCAGCATCACGGTTAATGCAACCTCGGAGTCTCCTACCGTCACGCTTCCGGTTGGTGGTGTCGAAGATGTCATTCCGCCTGCCGGAATCGACGATCTTGGCGCAGCACCGGGAACAACGGACGGCGCAATCCGTCTGACGTGGACCGCGCCGGGTGATGATGGTAATACGGGAATAGCTGCGGAGTATGCCATCCGTTACTCCGAAGCCCTCATAACCGAAAACAACTGGGCGGCTGCCGATCAATTCGGCAGCCCGCCGCAGCCCCTGCAGGCCGGAACAATACAGTCGGCAGTGGTGAGTGGTCTGGAACCGGGAACCACGTATTTTCTCGGCATGCGTACGTACGATTGGGCTGGCGGAGCGTCGGTCCTGTCAAACATTGTGTCCGAGGAAGCCTATCTGAGCATCGGAACGGGAGGCGACGACACGACGGGGACCGGTGGTTCAGATACGCTGACCACCAATGACGACGCCCAGTTGGTCCTGGCCTCGCCGGTCAATGACTCGACCGTCAGTTCAACGACGCCGACACTCATCGTTGTGAATGCTGACAGCGATCCGGCGAACCTCTATTATTACCAGGTTGCTCGCGATACCAGCTTCACGGCGCCGGCAAGTACGTCTCCCGCGGTGCCGCAAGAAACAGGCACGACCACAGCCTGGACCGTTGCTTCGCGATTGGAAGTCGGTCCCACATACTACTGGCGGGCGCGTGTGAACGACGGGCCGTACAGTGAGGCGTTATCTTTTGTTGTGGAACCGTCGGTGTACGCCTACCCGAATCCGTATCAGCCGGACGCGGTTGGCAACGTTACTTTCAACGAGCTGCCCACCGGTTCCGACATGGTAGTGATGACGGTCAACGGCGATGTAGTAAGACGCTGGGTCAACATCGACGGCGGACAGGTTGCCTGGGATGGAACTAACCAGACAGGGAATCCAGTCGCTTCCGGTACATATCTCTGGTTCGTGGAGAATACGGATACCAAGGGCAAACTGATCCTGGTGCGGTAGCTTCCGAGAGTGCGATCTACAAACGGGCTCGTATGAGTCAGGCTCATCTTTGAGTAAACATCTTCATTAGCGACGATATCGACAGGCTCGCAGAAGTACGCGTGTGTCGGTCTCAGATATCTGCAGTTACTTGCCGTAGAGCTCCTGTTTGATCGCCTGGGCCATGGATTGCAGAGAGTACGGCTTCTTGATGTACTGTCCGGCCCCGAGCCTCAACGCCTCTTCAACCCGGCCCGTGGCTGCATAGCCGCTGGCAATGATTGCCTTCTGATTCGGGCGGAGACTTACGATCTCCCGGTACGTGTCCAAGCCGTCCATCCCATCGCCCATAGCCATGTCGAGGAGGATGACCTCGACCTCGTTAGTTTTGACGTACTCGACGGCTTCTTCGCCGGATGATGCTGTAGCGACCTTGAATCCCAGAGTCGTTAGCATCTCAGATGCAATAAGCCGCTGGTGTTCAGCATCGTCCACCACGAGGAACAGTTGTCCGGTTCCCATCGGGCGTACTTTCAGATCCTCTTCAGCGGCCCGTTCCTCGGGGGCGGTTGTGGCCGGGAAGTACAGGCGGAAGGTTGTCCCTCGTCCCTGCTCTGATTCTACCTCAATGTATCCGTCGTGATCGTTGACCGTCCCCCAGACCACTGTCAGCCCCAGGCCGGTTCCGCTTCGCCCCATTACCTTGCGTGTGTAAAACGGTTCAAAAATACGTTTGAGATCATCGTCCGGAATGCCGGTGCCGGTATCGGTCAGTTCGAGGACAGCGTATTCGCCTTCGACAATTGTCTCGTATCCTGAAATCGGTCTGTCAACATACTGGCCGTGCGTGACGATGCTCAATTTGCCGCCGTTCGGCATAGCCTCGGCCGCATTCGAGACGAGATTGGTGACGGTTTGAGCCAGGTGTACCGGGGATCCCATGATTCGCTGTGCCTCCTCTGAGAGGCGGGTTTCTATTTGCAGTCCGCCGTGTTCCGCGCAGAGCTGTTTGAATACTCGTGAATTGAGATGGTCTTCGACAACGGTGTTGAGATCAACCACTTCCCTGACCGTCACGCCACGGCGAGCCAGCGTAAGGAGATCCTCGACAATGGCCGCTGCTCGCTCGCCGGATTCTTTGATCGTTTCGAGCGGCTGGTACAAGGGGCTGTTCCGGTCAACCTGCATCAACAAAAGATCGGGGTAGGTCACAAGACCCGAAAGCACGTTGTTGAGATCGTGTGCCACGGTTCCGGCCAATCGGCCGAGAAGTTCCATTTTCTTTGATCGCGCCACTCGATCTTCAAGCTCCTTGAGATCGGTGATGTCGGTGATTACTGCAAACAGGCCGGAGTATTCGTCCGCTTCATCGCGAACATCGCGCGGTGATACGAGTGTATGTACTTTGCGTCCGGATCGGCTTATCCACGTGAGTTCAAAGGACTCGTGGGAGTCATTGGTGCGCATGTCCAGTTGTGTTTGGAATGTGTCTGCGTTTTCCTCGTCCAGAAGAACCAATACCGAGAGGCCGACCAGCTCGTCTCTGTCATATTCGAGCATGGAGCACGCGCGCTGATTGGCGTACGTGATGCGGTCCTCGACGTCGAGACCTATGAACCCCTCGTTCATCGTTTCGACCAGCGTACGGTAGCTTTCTTCTCGTTGGCGCAGGGCCTCCTCGGTCAGTCTCCGTTCCATAGCAATACCGGCGAGGTTTGCTGCTGTGGTCAGGAGTTCCATGTCGGGCTCGTTTTCCACGGTTGGTTGATCAAAGTACATAGCGAACACGCCCAGTATCTCACCGTTTGACGCTACTATCGGTTCTGACCAACTGCCACGGATGCCGGTCCTCACGGCCAGGTCGGTGCAGTTTGCCCATAGTGGATGATGCATGACATCTTCGACCACCACCCGTTGTCTTCTGTGGGCGGCGGTGCCCCAGGATGCTGCTCCCTCGCCAATACCGGCTCCGTCGAGGGCCACGTTGAAAAACTGGGGCAAGCTTGGGGCAGCGCCGTGGCGAAGGCTGTTTGTCTCTCTGTCCACAATCTGGGCCGAACAGCGAACGCCCGGCCTTACGTGTTCGACGTTTTCGACGATTGCGGAGAGGACTTCGGCCAACGAGTCGCTGGAGGCAAGACGTTCCAAAACGGCGTTTCGTCCCCGCATCAATTTTTCGTTGCGTTTTCGTTCGGTGATGTCCTGAACTGAAAAGACCAGTCCCTGTTGCCAGTTGTCAGCGTCGATTGCGGCCAAACTCAGGAGGACATCGATTACGCTCCCGTTCTTGCACACCCAGCGCGTTTCAACCGAGCCTACGCCCGTGTTCTCCACGTCTGTATGCCTTGCTCGACTGGCCTTTTCGTATTCCTCTTGGGTTTCGTACAGGTCCAGTGCCGGCATGCCATTGAGTTCATCCTGAGTATAGCCGAGCATATCGGAGATGCGTTCATTTGTCCATCCGAGAATCCTGTCGGTGACGAGTCCCACACCGATAGGGGCTGCCTGAAGCGTCGTGTTGAGCATGGCCTCGCTCTTGAGCAGCGATTCCTCGGCCCTCTTGCGATCCGTGATATCGCGCCAGATGGTATGCAGAATGCTGCGTCCCTCAACCGGAATCATTGTCAGCGATACTTCGACAGGGAAGACCTCGCCATCTGCTCTCTTGTGCTCCCACTCGAAGTGGTGTGAGCCGGTATCGCGAGCAATTCGCATCATTTCCTCGGCCTTCTCAAACGAGCTGCGGCCGTCTGACTGCATGTCAGGGGAGAGTTCTGACGGGTGGGTCTTCAGGAACTGCTCCTTGCTCTCATAGCGCAGCATAGCAACAGCCGCGTCATTGCAATCAACGAATCGGCCGTCCTCAATAATGAGAATAGCATCGGCCGACTGCTCGAACAGCACGCGGTACTTTTCTTCGCTCCGGCGGAGCGCCTCTTCGGCACGCTTGCGATCTGTTATGTCTACTCCAATGCTCAGAGCGCCGATCAGTGTACCGTCGTCGTCAAACATAGCCTTGTTGGTCCAGGCGATCCAAACGTGTTGGCCGGTTTTGAGCATGTTTTCGTTGACGTTATACAGGTATTTTTGTGGATTCCCGACAATGTCATTCATCAAGGGGGCCAGATCACGACCTGTGGACTCCGACTCGGGGACAATCGTTCCGATGACGTGTCTCCCCAGTACTTCGTCCTCGGTGTACCCGAAGAATTTCTGAGCGTATTCGTTGAAGAACGTAATCCGTCCCTCAGTATCCCAGCGTAGAATGATGCTGTTGGCGTTCTCTACCAACTCACGGTACTTGTACTCGCTATCCCGCAGAGCTTTCTCTGCCCTCTTCCGTTCGGACATGGCCCTGGCCTGCAGGATATTGTGAAATGCCATCTGAGAAAGCTGATTGGCGACGAGGTAGAGGGCATTGCAGATGCCCTTGAACTGCCGCGTAGACATGATGGGTACCTCGGCAAGAGCGGACTGGAATTCATCCGGGTCCGCGCCGATTTCCTTGGCGTATTCCATCATGTCACTTACGTTGAGGGCATCGTTTCGCACCTGGCCGATCAGCCAGTTGGCCACGTGTTTTCCGCCGACCGTTATGGATGTGCCGCCGTCCCACAGTCCGCCGCTCAAGCAGGGTTGCGCCACCGGCCCGTCGGCGTTGGGGCGTCCGATTACTGCATCGGAGTACATGCAGTTTCTCAGCCCTTTTTCTGTTCTCCGGATGACGTCGCGGCAGAGGCGGCAGAAATTGCTGGGTTTGGTAATAGGCTGCCCGGCGGTATCGGTGATGATCGAGGCGACATCAGTGGCTTCGGCAAAAGCGTCCTGGATCTTCTGAATCTCGTCGAGGTCAAACAAATCAGTAAACGTCAGGTCAGCGGTTTCGGAATCCGGTCGTGTTAAGCTATCGAGTCTGTTTCTGATGATCTCATCGGCGCGTTTTCGGTCGGTGATGTCGCGGTCGATTCCCCGGAAACCGATCACGTTGCCGCCGGCGTCGTTAATCGGCACCCCGCTGGTCTCGAGTATGACCTCCCACCCGTTTTTGTGGAGACAGCGGTTTTCCATTCCAACCACCGGTTGCTGCGCCTGGAGATGCCTCAAGAGAGTATCTCGGAGTCGCTCCGCTTCATCCCGGGGCATGAGATCAAGGGGTGTTTTTCCGAGGACTTCCTGCGGATCGTAGCCCAACAGGTCTCGAATCTTGGGGCTACAATATGTGTAGGTGCCGTTGGAGTCGATTTCCCATATCCAGTCGCTCGACGTTTCCACAAGGGCGCGAAAACGCTCCTCGCTGTCAACGAGATTCCGGTAAGAAAGAACCGTGCTCAAAGCGTCGGCAAGGCGGCGACTGATGTCCTTGAAGAGCCGCTTCTCCTGATCAGACCAGACCCTCTCACGGGAGCACTGGTGCATGCCGAGGATCCACGGTTCGCCAACCTTGGGGTATATCGCTATAGTCAACTGAGCGAGAACGCCGAACTGTCTGGAGACTGTCGGTATCTCATTATCGGAGCCTGGACCATGGCAGACAGCCTCATCCGAAGCCAGCATTGTCTTGAACGCCTCGCTGGTCTCATGCGTAATGGGGACCGAAACGCCGGCACCAGCCCCCGGGTACTCTGGGCGGGTGTATTCGTGGGGAACCACAAAAGACTCCGCATCCGGGTTGCAGGGGTGCAGCAGCCAGACTCTGTCGCACCCGAACAGAGAGAGCATTGTCTGCAGGACACCGTCGAGCATCTCCCTGGAGTCGACGGTTTTGCGGATGATTTCATCAATGCGATCCATGCTCTCCAGATGTTTCAGGTGGTCGAGGCGTTCTTCCTCGGCCTGCTTGCGTTCGAGTTCCGCTCCGACACGGAAACCGAAGATGCTCAGGATTCGCTTCGCTGTCTCCGGGTGCGGTATCTTCTCATCGTGCATAACCGCCAGAATCCCCAGAGGTTTGCCGGAACTGTCAAACAGCGGAGTCCCCAGAAAACTATGAATGCCCATCTCGGAGAGCAGACGGTCCTCCGGGAATAGGGCTGCCACATCTTCAGGATAATAGCAGAGGGTTTTGCCGACCACGTCCTCACAGGGTGATCCGTGCAGGTCATATTCGATGTTGTCGACGTGCGCGCCGTCGGCACATACGGCGAGCGTACGAGCTGTTTCTTTCTGACCCTCCGCCAGTTCCGCCACCATAGCGTACTTGACGCCAAGAACCGAGGACAGGCGTTCGACAAGTGTTAAGAAGAACGTCTCTGCGGATGCGGACGCCGTACCCTCCATTATCGACTGGAGCACATCCTCGGCTTTTTTCCGTTCGGAGATGTCCCGGACGATGGTGGAGTAGTATTCGATTTCGCCGGATGAGGATCGGTGGGCAATGATTACTTGCGAGACCGGTATTTCCTGCCCCCCGGGACCGAGCATGGCCGTCTCACCTTCCCAGACGCCATCGCGTTCTGCCGTCGGAATACCCTCGTTGCGTATTTTGTCGATTGCCCAGGGCGGATGAGCATCAGCGATTTCCTTCGATTCTATTTGATCAGGACTCCACCCCAGCAGTTTCGCCCCGGCAGCATTCATGTAGGTGACTTTGCCGTCCACTGTGGAGGTGCTGACCATGTCCGTGGTCGACTCGATCACAGTGGAGAGGATGGCGCGGCCGGCTTCGGCGGACTGACGTTCTGCAATCTCGTTTTCCAACTGGGTGATTTTGTTCTGAAGCTCCGGATAGTAGCTCTTTCGACCAGATTGATCGCCGAGGCCGATGATCTGTGTGCGGAGGTTCTTTTCTGAATCGTTAGACTCAGAGCGCTTCTTCATAGATAACCTCAAGGTCTCTCTGAGTTGACTTGCGGGGATTGGTCACGATGCAGGCGTCGGCGATGGCCCGCGAAGCCAGATCGGGGATGTCGTCAGTCTTGACCCCTCTCGGAGAGAGAGTCTCTGTGACTCCAACCCGCGTTCTCAGGGCGTCCACCGCATTGAGAATGGCTCTTTTGACGTCCTTAATAACCATGCCTCTCACGTCGAGTCCCATAGCTTTGCCGATCTCCTTGAAACGGTCCGCTTCTGTTTCAAAGTTGTAGGCTACCACGTGCCTCAACAACATGGCATTACATTCGCCGTGAGGCAAGTCAAGAAAACCGCCAAGACTGTGTGCCATGGCATGGACCGCTCCAAGACTGGCGTTTGAAAAGGCCAGACCGGCCTCCAGACTGCCGAGCATCACCTGCGATCGTTTCTCCACGTTGTCCGGATCGGCCAGCGTGGCTTCCAGGTTTTTTGTCACCAACTCCACGGCTTTGAGAGCGTGAACGTCGGTCAGGGGAGAGCTGGCATTTGACACAAATGCCTCGATAGCGTGGACAAGTGCATCGAGTCCTGTGCAGGCGGTCAGGTACGGGTCCATGGTAGTGAGTGTTGACGGATCGACCAGCGCGACGTCGGGTACAATCGCCTTGCTGATGATTGCGATTTTCGTCCGACGGCCGGTATCGTTGATGATTGCAAACTGCGAAACATCGGCCGAGGTGCCGCCTGTCGTGGGGACACAAATCATCGGCGGCGTGGGAGACGAAATCTGATCGACGCCCTCGAATTTCAGAATGTCGTCGTTATTGGAACAGACAATTCCGATCCCCTTGGCACAGTCGAGCGGGCTGCCGCCGCCCACGGCCACAATGCAGTCGCAGCCGGCACTGCGGTACAGCTCGGCGCCGCGCATGACCTCGGACTCCTTGGGATTCGGAGTGACCGACGAGTATATCTCGTAGGGAATACGTGATTCCCGAAGGCTGGTGATTACACGATCAGCCCAACCGGCCTTCATAACTCCCGGATCGGTCACGAGCAAGACGCGTCGACTTCCGAACTTGTGTGCGTAATGACCTGCGAATGTCAGGGCATGTTCACCGAATATAATTTCCGGTGCAACGAATTTCCTCAACTTGAGATCTGTCTTCCTGCTCATTGTCGACTCCTCTCGGTACGGGTAACCCGAAACGAAGCGCGCGGGTGACGGTCTGTCAGGCACCGTGAAACATCATAAGGGAAAGCCGGCGTACCCGGCTCGGATACAAGTTGCTTGGATCAGTCGAAAAGGTGTACCTCCGATGTTGCCGACCCGGGCAAATCCGTTTCCTACCACGAGGAGCAACAATCGTGAGACGATTTCGTTCCTCCAGGGATGTTCTGACAAGCACCGGCGCTGCGGCACATCTATTCGCTGAACGCCGGGCAACCGCACCGTAAGCCGGCCTTCTGCGTTTTTGTTCTGCCGGCCACCTTCTTACCCGGCGGGGTGATGAGCCGGTCTGGCAGCCAATGTGCAGATTTCTCTTGTGCCGAATACGGCCTGTATCCGGCCGACAGGTGGAATGCGTCGCCGAGATGAGGGTAGTTCAATTGCCCGCGCAATCCAACCAGCATGAATACTTCTACCAGCCGCCGAGCGATGTATCGGTATTGGTCCCGCGCTCAAGGAGCGACTGTACTTTCACTAGGAATTCCTCGACTTTGAACGGTTTGCTGATGAAGCAAACCAGATCACGTGTCAGCATGTCCCCGGTTTCGTGATCTATCGGATATCCGCTCGAGACAAGGATGTTGATGGTCGGATACGTTTCTTTGATTCGAGAGTACACTTCTCTTCCATCCATACCGGGCATGAACAGGTCCAGAATGACGAGGGTTATCTCCGTTCCCTTCTCGCGAAGAATCTCCAGCGCCTGGTTCCCGTCGCGTGCGAGGATAGTGCGGTATCCATGATACTCAAGGATATCCCTGAAGGCACGGCGTGTAATCTCATCGTCGTCCACTGCCAGGATCAATTCCTTGCTCTCCTTAAGCTCACGGAATTCCTTCAACTCATGCAGTGGTGCGGCACTTCCTGCGGGGGGAGAAGTTTCAAAGCCTACGGAGACATTTCGCAGGATGATCTGGAAGAAGTCCTCGAAATCCTGAACCGCCTGGTGCAAGAATTCCTTTTCGTCCTTGTGCTCTTCGATTATGTAACCCATCAGGTGATTCTTGTAGAGCCAGATGGAATGGGTAAGGAAGTGCATGGGAATGCGATAGGAACTGATGACATAGCAGACGTTTTTTACGCCACGGAAGAAGCCATCGAAATCGCCTGCCACCAGCGACGGCATGAATCTGTCAACATTGATAAGCTCGATCTTGTCGATGATTGCCCGCCCGAAATCGCCGCTGTACTCGAGGAAAGATTTCGACCACAACTCCACAATGTGACCGACGTGCTTCTTTACCTCTTTAAGAATCGCCTGGATATTGGCTCTCTGTTCATCGCTGAGTTGAGGAACAGGAGCAGCCTCCTTCTTATCGGCCGGCGGGCTTTCCAATTCCTGGATGACACTGACCGGTTCGCTCATATTCAGCAAGTTTTCAGAAACCCTTGCATCCTGCGTGAAATACTTTGACGGCTGTTTCAGCAGGCCGATGTAATGCTCAAGGTCTATGGATTCTTCGTTGATCAGCCGTTTGACAATGTCCACGCCGAGTATGGCGGCCAGTCGACCGGTGAGAAAGTCGGGTGCACCGTAGTGAATGACGTATTGATGGTCACCCTTTTCCCGTGTCCAGCCGGTGTAGACTTGCTTCTCCGGATCGGAGAGGCTGATCAACTCCAACAGTACGTGTTCGATAACGTGAGCGAAGTTGGTTCCTTTGCGCAGCTCGGCGAGGAACCCGCCGGCTTTGCCGCTCATGCACTTGTGTTCTTTGACGGACGGTATGGAATCGGAAAGGGCGGCATAGAAACTCGGTACCTGGCTGCTGTCAATCTTGTCCCATCTTTTCAGATCCAACTCGACTTCATATACCGATACTTTGGAAGTTACTATTTCCATTCTCGATTACCACACGACAATACGAGCAGGGTGCCCGCAGACGTATGTCCTTCTCGTAGTTATTTGCCCAAATTGTCTTAAAGAGGTTGATAGCAGTTTCATCGCTATCCTATTGCCGGTGTCCTACCTGACGACCGGCCTACTCCCAGGAATCCTGTGTTGTGCCGTTTGCCTCTCTGTATAATATAATGCAAAGAGTCTAAAAAGTCTCGCCTCTTCTTATGGCTTCCGAAAGAACCGAGACGTAGTCCTTGATGACTGTTTGCACGTCGCTGATGTTAAATGCCTGGCTGCCGATACGCTCAAGGGTGCGTTTGGCCAGGGCTTCTGACCAGAGAGCGGGATTGTGAAGAGTGTCGCAAAACGCATCTCTGGAGTTGTTCACCATGGCTTCAAGATAGTCGGGGATTGGTGTTTTCATGACTATACCGCCTTTTCTTGTTTGGTTTGCTCGAAACCGCTACAACCTCTTATAGACAATTCTTAGGCTTCAAAACTAACGCAAAACGCAGCTTTCAGCGCGTTTGCCACCGGCCATACATAGCAGTCGACACTTCGGCCCTATGAATCGAGGCGCGTCGACGCTTCACTTCGGTTCAGATGGGTACTCTTTGGCGTTTTCTGTCGGAGATTCAGGTAACTGTCGCGGTGCTGGAGCCGGGTTCGGGGCTGGAACGGCGTGAGTGTGCCGTGCGGCTGTCAGTTCTCACAATGGGAATGTTGCATCCTGGTTGTCGTGCTCCACCTGTATAGAAGGTTGTTCTACCGTATTGAATACAGATAGTACGTTTCTCGCTCTTATCTGTTGATGCTATTGTACTTCGGGCAAGGGAAAAAGCGACCGATTATTCGGCCGCCTTCAGGTTGTGCGCGGTTACTTCAGAGTATTCGACCCATTTTGTACAGGAACTTGTCTCCGCGGTTCTCGGGACACGCTATCCGTTCGCCGTACGGATGATTCTGTGCTTTGTGAGCAAACTGTCCGTAAATGTACTCGCGACCAGCGGCGTGCGTCGGGAACCAGGCTGCCGGGCGTAGATGCTCCAGCGTGTACCAGGTCCCTTCGGCCAGTGCCGCCGTGTCGTGGGTATGGCAGCCGGTGACGTTTACGAAGGCCAGATCAAGTTCGTCGACCTGCTCGTCCAGGAAATCTATCTCGGCGATGTAGCCTTCCCGTCTATTCGGTGCCCAGCCGGCGTGATCTCCGGCATGATACAGGGTGAGGCCATCGACTCGAATCAGATACCCGACTCCGGCATCGTTGGCGGCGATGGTTGTGACATCCAGGCAGTTGATATCTTTATGTTCACGGGGACCAATATACTCGTACGCTGGCCCGTGATAGCCGGTCTGACGATTTTGTGGAAGTCGTTCGGGACGGAACCCGTAGACGTAGGTGATGTCATCCAAGCCGTTCTGCCAGTCAAAAATAGTTGTATCGTAATGATCCCTGTGTTCGTGGGTGACAAACACCGTGACTCTCTGGTCTGCCAACTCCTTCGGGTTGATATGTCCGTTTTTGGCAGCCGCATGGATTTCAGAGGCCTCCGCTGCTACGGTTGTGACAAGCAGGGCGAGCAACAGGAGGAGAGGAGCGTGGATTGCGAAGGTGGTTGGGGCCATGCGTTTTTTCACCGGGATGGCTCCTTTCGTTTGGTGTGTGAGGTGAGGCAACAAGAGGACTTGTCGTCCGCAGTCGTTGATTCCAGCAGGAGAGACGTTTGAACGAGCAAAAAGGTTTAATCTTGACGGGGAAATACGCCTGCAAAAAGAGACAAGGCGATTTGTTATCCGGAATCGGACATAAACGAAGATGTAAGTGGGTGTGTGAGCAGAACCTGAGGAGGCACAACATGTGGTCATATTTAGTGAAAAAAGACACAAACCGGTTGCGTTTAATCCCTGTATTCTCTATTTTGGAAAAGTTGTATTATGACGAGCTTTGTGAATCGGTTCACAATCCCTTGTCACGGCGGGCGTAAGGACCTTGCGACACAGCTCGGGTAGAAGGTCTGTCTGCTGAGACACCACATCTCAAGAGGTTTTTATGCCAAGGGAAATTTCTAACAAAACCATCAACGACAAATGGCGCCGTAAGGTCATGGAGATCAGCGGAGAAAACGTGTACCAATGTATGCAATGCGGCACGTGTACGGCGTCCTGTCCGATGGCCGAAGAGGTTGATGCTGCTCCGCGCAAGATTATGGCACTCATCCAGTTCGGGCAGTCTGAGGCACTCGACATGCTCAATACTCCCTGGGTCTGTGCTTCATGCCACATGTGCGTTGTCCGCTGCACGCGAGGTATCGATCTGCCGCGTGTGATGGAGGCGCTTCGCCAGATCAAGCTGCGCGAGAATGTCGATCATGTCGAACCCTCCAATCTACAGCCCGAGGAAGTGGTTGACCTGCCGCAGATAGCCATGGTTGCCGGAATGCGCAAGTTTACTTCGTGAGGAACTCTATGAAACTTAGTTACTATCCCGGATGCACGCTCAAAACCAAGGCGCGCAACCTCGAAGACTCCGCTCTGGCCTCCCTGGACGCTCTTGGGGTCGAGTACGAAGAGCTTCCGCGCTGGAACTGCTGCGGGGCCGTGTATTCGCTGGCCGATGACGACTTGATTCATTTGATCGCACCGGTGCGGGACCTTATTCGCGCCAAAGAGGCCGGTTCGGACACCGTTCTGACCCTCTGTGCGATGTGCTACAACACCCTCGCCCGCGCCAACAAACTGATGGCCGAGGACGAAGAAAAACGCAAGACCATCAATGACTTCATGGATGAAGAACCGGACTACGCAGGTGAAGTCCGTGTAGTCCATATGCTCGACTTCCTCAGGGACGATATCGGCTGGGACAAGCTCAAAGCAGCGGTCAAGACGCCGCTCACCGACCTCAAGACGGCGCCGTACTACGGTTGCACGTTGACCCGCCCGAAAGAAGTTGCCCTCGATCGCCCGGATAAACCGCGCCTCCTGCACGACTTCCTTGAAGCTATCGGGGCAGAGGTGATCGACTTCCCGTCGACAATCGAATGCTGCGGAACCTATCAGGCGCTCGGCAATCCTGAGATTGCCCTGAAGACCTCGTACGGCATCCTCAACGATGCCACTGCGCACGGAGCCGACGCTCTCGCGCTGGCTTGTCCGCTGTGCGACTACAACCTGGGCAAACGTCAGGACAAGATGCTGGAGAAGTACGAGGGAGCCAAGGACGTTCCGATTTACTACTTCACTCAGTTGTTGGCTGTGGCGCTCGGCGTTTCGCCGGAGGGCTGCCGTTTGGATATGAATCGAGAGAGCGCTGTCAATCTGCTGAAAGAGAAACAGCTAATCCCGACCGCTTGAGATGACACGACAATTATCTACAGAAATACATGTGATGAGGCTACCATGAGTACGCTAGAAAAGGAAAGCGAAGTAAAAGTTGAGGGGAAGCTGATTCCCATTTACGTCATGGGTAAACGGTACGACGTGCCCGACAGCCTGACGATTATGAAGGCTATCGAGTATGCCGGGTACAAGTACATTCGCGGTTGTGGCTGTCGCGGCGGCGTTTGTGGCGCCTGTGCCACCGTGTACCGCCTTCCGGGTGAGTACAAAATCCGCACCGGTCTGGCATGCCAGACGGTCGTGGAGCCGGAGATGTACCTGACGCAGCTACCGTTTTATCCGGCCAACAGGGCAACGTATGATTTCGAAGGTCTCAAGGGAGATCCGGAAGAAATCTTCGCCCTCTATCCGGAACTGTTCCGCTGTGTGGCCTGTAACGCCTGCACCAAGGTCTGCCCGATGGACGTCCAGGTCATGGATTATATCGCGGAGTTGAAGCGCGGCGATATCAAGGCTGCCGCCGAGACTTCATTCGATTGCATCCAGTGCGGTCTGTGTGCCTCGCGGTGCATGGGCGAACTGCCGCAGTACCATATTGCCCAGCTTGCTCGACGGATCAACGGTCAGTATCTGACTCCGAAGGCCGAGCACTTGGCCACGATGGTTGCGAATATCGAGGCCGGTCGGTTTATCAAGGGGCTTGAGGAACTCAAGGCCTCCGATGAAGAGACGCTTCGGAAAACGTACACCGAGCGCGAGATGGAACCGGCCACGGCTGGCGATGATTGGACTCCGAAGGATTCCACGTATCTTTAGGCCGATAACTTTGACGTAAGAAAAAGAAGGTTTGCTATGCCATACCCAGAGGAACTAAAGCAACTCATAAAGAAAGTCGAAGCCACTCGCGTCGAGCGTGTGGAACGCAAGCTGAAGAACGATGAAGTCCCGTTCCTTTCGCTCGACGAACGCAAGGAAATGCTTCAGCACCACCCGGACGTCAAGGAAGAAGGACGCCGCGAGGTGAAGATCGGTCCGAGCAAGGGCTACCGGATTGCGCACGAAATGGTCGATATGCTCGAGGCCAAGACCCGTGTCGATCCCGCCAAGATTGATCTGAATACGATTGATTACGAAACCGACGTGCTCGTTATCGGTGGCGGCGGTGCCGGCACGGCTGCCGCAATCCTGGCCGCGCAGCA
This sequence comes from uncultured candidate division Zixibacteria bacterium, assembly GCA_963664195.1. Classification (GTDB taxonomy): domain Bacteria; phylum Zixibacteria; class MSB-5A5; order GN15; family FEB-12. The sequence goes on along the minus strand of OY760907.1, from coordinate 144,135 downwards.
CGGCTGCAAAGTCATCATGGCCACCAAGCTTCGCCACGGCGATGCCAACACGATGATGGCCGAGGGCGGCATTCAGGCTGCTTCCAAAGGTCACAAAGACTCGCCGTACTTTCACTATCTCGATATCATGGGCGGCGGTCACTTCAAGAACGTTCCGGAGCTGGTCGAAACGCTGGCCAACAAGGCCCCGGATGCGATCAAATGGCTCGAAAGCCTCGGCTGCAACTTCTCCAAAGACGCAGACGGCAGGTTGAAGACTATCCACGGCGGCGGTACTTGTCGCAAGCGGATGCACTACGCGGCTGACATCACCGGTGCGGAAATGATGCGCACGGTGCGTGACGAAGCCCGTAACCGCAAGGACATGATCAACGTGATCGAATTCTCCCCGGCGGTTGAACTGTTGCTCAACGAGCACGGTCATGCCGCGGGCGCGGTTCTCTACAATATGGAGACCGAGGAATACATCGTCGTCAAGGCCAAGTCGGTCGTGATGGCAACCGGCGGCTGCGGCCGTCTTCACATTCAGGGTTTCATGACGACTAACCATTACGGCGCTACCGCCGACGGTATCGTCATGGGCTACCGCGCGGGCGTTCCGGTTTGCTTCCTGCATACCGTGCAGTATCACCCGACCGGCATCGTTTTCCCGGAACAGGCCGAGGGCATTCTCATCACTGAGAAGTTCCGTGGCTCCGGCGCGAACCTTGTCGATATCGAAGGCCAGCAGTTCGTTAACGAACGTGAGCCGCGTGATGTCGAAGCTGCCGCGATCATTAAGCACGCCGTTGCCGACAAGATGGGTGTTCCGACTCCGACCGGCAAGATGGGTATTTGGCTGGATTCACCGATGATCGACATGCTCTCCGGTGAGGGCACGGTCGAGCGCGAATTCCCGGGCAAGTTCATTTTGTATCGTCGTTTCGGAATCGACATTTCGAAAGAGCCGATGCTGATCTTCCCGACCCTGCACTATCAAAACGGCGGGTTGGAATTCAGAGACACCGGCGAAACCTGCGTGCCGGGTCTTTTCCTCGGCGGCGAGGTCGGCGGCGGTATCCACGGAGAGAATCGCCTGATGGGCAACTCGCTTCTGGACATCATGGTCTACGGTCGTATCGCCGGCGAAAGCGCCGCGAAGTACGCCAACGAAAAGGCGAACGGTTCCAAGTTGTCGATCGAACATGCGATCAAGTACAACAAGGAAATCGACGACGCGGGTGTCGGTGATGGTCGCGTGGCTCCGATGCTGCTTCCGGACTACACCGATCCGGCGATTCGCCAGCGTCAGTTGACGGCGCACTACAACGGTACGATGCGCTAGTCTTTTTCGACGACATTCTGATAATGACAAGCCGCGGCTCCATGATAGGGCCGCGGCTTTTGTTTGCGTATGTGCCGTAAGACGTCCTCGTCTGACGGCCCCTGATACGGCCTCCGAGCTTCGATCAGCGCAGATTGTCGGGTTTCTCGCTCGCCTGCGGCTTGCTCGGAACCACGTCCTACGTTGTAAGGGCATCTTCGGCAGCCCATCCGACGTCGCGCCATGAATGGCTCCGCTCTTGGCGGGGCACCGAAGATTGAACAATCCAACTCAACTATTCGTCTTATCTCTGAACAGTATTGACACAATACTCTCCGGTTCGCATTATGGAGTGATTCATTCAACGCCATTGGCGCGTTGACACAACAAATCAATGAGGCTCATCCCCTGCGGGGGGGGAGAGCAGGCACTACTCAATCGAACGTTCTGTGATCATCGGACAGGTATAACTCTGTTCGGGAAGATCAGAATGAAACAACACGTTGTCTTCCAAGCGTGTGCCTTGGGGATAACCGCAAGGGAGGAGTACGCTTATGCGCATTCTGATACTGTTATTCTGGTCGGGGATACTGTTTGTCCTGGGACAGGCGACGCTGGCGCAGACTTTTCTCACGTTGTCAGACGAAGATTGTGTGGGGCTTTCTCTGGATATGATCAGAAAAGGCATTCAACAAGAACAGGCGGCCAGAGTCTTGAAAGTAGTAGGGGATGCCGTCTCGGTCAAAGGAGTTGAAACGAAGAGTGATGGAGTTGCTCAGAACCTCAACAAGATATTCAACAACTCGTCGCAGAGAGCTAGAGTACAAGGGAGTAGAGCCATCACAAGGACCAGCTCAAAGCAAGGGGACTCGAACCTGTGGGATTTCGATATCCTGTCGCCGAAGATCACGATGATAGGGAACGACTCCGCTGTCGTTGAGTGCGAGTTGATCCTGTGGGAAGCGGATACGGGTGATCCAAGGAAAACAGGGAGCCGGATCGCGGAACGACTGGTCTTCTGGTCACCTTATGAGGATCGACCGAAAATGACCGCCTCCCACGATCCGTTCCGGTGGCAGTTGATCGCGTGCGATCACCTGTTTGACTTCCTGGCCGATTACGGTGTTTCGGGCAAAGCGACCGCGGGCGGGAAGGGGGAGACGAAATGATGTTTCTTAAGCATATACTATTGATGCCAATTGTGCTATTGTGTCTGATAGCAGCCTTGATTAGTGGTTGTGGAGAGAGCACCGGGGATACTGGCGGCGCACCACCGAGTGATGTGCTCCTCAAATTTCTCCCGGAGTATGACTGCGCTGTGGGGTGCGATGTCTTTCAGAACGGTTACGAATACGCCCGACATGCATTCGCACAGGCAAACACTGATTTCGTGCCGATCTTCGATCAGAACAATATTCCGCAAACCTCCGCCAGTTTCTCTTATGAAGAGCAGATGGTCACTTTTGTCGACGCTCACGCGAATTGTTGGCAAGATGCCAATGGCGATTGCGTGAGAGATACAAACGATGTAATGAATCTGCTTGCTTACAAGTCGTATTTCCTCGGCGCCCATACGTATATACTGTCCGAGAACGAAACCCAAGGATTTCTGGGGATTAGTCTCAACGGGGGGGATTGCTACACAGCCTTTGGCATGGTGTTCATGTTCAACATTCAGACCCATACGGGGTCTACCTGGTCCGCTGAAGACATCATGCAGGGGGTGGTCATTCATGAGCTGGGGCACGTACGAGCCGGGCTGGAACATCTATGTGTACTGAACGATACTTGATTTGACAGTCATCCACCTCTGAGAGGTTTCTGTTAAGCTGCCGGTTTTTCTTCTACCGTCAGATTTGCCTTTCTGGCCAACTCCAGACCGTCAACGAAGGTCGCCATCGGCGTGCGACCTTGACACCGTTTCCCCTGGTGCGTGCGATCCCGGTTGTATCGATCCATCCAGTCATCCAACTCAACCTGCAATTCCGCCACAGCAGTGAATATCCGTTTGCGAAAGATCGTCTTGTAAAACTCATTAAGAACCGTCTTGTGGAACCGCTCGCAGATGCCGTTGGTCTGTGGATGTCGCGCCTTCGTCCGAGTGTGCTCGATCTCGTGAAGCTGAAGATAGAGTTGATAAGGATGTTTGTCAAGACGGCCGCAGTACTCGGTGCCGCGATCTGTCAGGATGCGCAGGATATCCACGCCCTGCTCTTCGAAGAACGGCACCACGCGATCATTGAGCGTATCAGCGGCCGTCAGCGGGACCTTGGCCGTGTACAGCTTGGCGAAAGCAACAGCCGAATACGTGTCAATCACCGTCTGCTGGTAGATGCGGCCAACCCCTTTGAGATACCCCACATAGAACGTGTCCTGGGCCACCAGATAGCCCGGATGATGCGTCTCGATCTCATCAGGAACCGTCTCCCGTTCCCGACGAGCCGATTCCAACACCCTGAGTTGCTCCTCGGTGTAGACCATTCCTTCCTTCGCCGCTTTCTCCTCCAAAGCCTTCAGACGCTTCTTGAATGTCTCCAGACCGTGACGAAGCCAGATCGAGCGAATCCCACCCGACGAGATCAAAACACCCTGTTTCCGCAACTCATTGGACGCCCGCATCTGCCCGGCGGCCGGCTGCTCCAAAGCCATCTGCAACACTGCTTCTTCAATCTCCGGAGCCACCCGGTTCTTCAGACAAGGCTTCCGACGGGTCTTCTCCTTCAAACCATCCAATCCTTGACTCTCGTAAGCTGTCTTGATATCGTAGAAATGCTGGCGGGAGCAGCCGTGAATGCGGCAGGCTTCGGATACGTTCTGAAGATATTCCCCCAGTTCCAGAAGACTGAGTTTCTTCTGGACGAGCTTCTGTTGAGTGGTCATTATAACCTCCTGTTTTGTTGTTATCTCAGAGGTAAATGACCACTCGCCTTTTATGCAAGTGTCAACTCAAGTCCGTCCTCATACAATCTATGCTACACCAGCAACAGCGATAACTACGATCACAATCATCACAACAGTCCATCAGAGTCGCACGTGTGCATAATGGCCAACCATCCACAGAAATGGTCGAAAAACAACTGTCTGAAGGACTTAGGTGAGAACGCCGATCCACTGAGGTTCAAGACTTTCTGTGAGAAGTGCAAAACAAACTTGAAAAGAGTCTCGTGGTAGAGTATCGGAGAGGAAACCATGAAAATCGTATTGACATATATCTGTGCCCTGTTGCTCTCGTCTGCATTGATACAGTCCTCCAGTCTTCATGCGAGTGAGAATGATTGGGGGATTGAAATCGAATTGTCGAAGCAAACGTACATCTTGCATGAACCGATCCTGCTGGACGTGACGCTCACGAATCTAACCTCCGACACTCTCAGGACGTATGGTTTGGATACACCCAACCATCTTGACTATTGGATAGAACTGAGAGACGGAACAGGTGCACTGATTGAGCATACAGGTGTCGATTTTGAGATAGCAGATTATTCGGGGCGTTTGCTGCTTGAGGCCGGCGAGCAATACTATGGATGTGCGAACGTGCTTGATCTGTTCGGCTTACGCGAGAGCAGATCAGGTTACCGCCTTCCGCGTACGAGATTTCCCTACATACCGAAGGGAACGTATACGGTGCAGGTTCGTTTTGAAGAGTCCGTTTCCAATGTATTGACTTTTGAGGTGATCGAACCTTTCGGCGATGAGAAGATGGCTCTCGAAATGATAGTGAGAGCGTGCAGCCTCTGGACTCAAGCTAATCCGGAGCCTTCTTCGCAGGCATTTCGTGAAGTCATCAACTCATACCCGAATAGTGTCTATGCAGAGCAATGTTATTACCTCTCGTACATATATTCACAGGCCGTGAAGGACGCACGGGCAGACGGGACATTTCGTTACAACGATCTATACAAAGTGATGCTGGTGGAGTACCCCGATTCGGATCAGTCGCGGAGTTGGCTCGTTTCCATCTATCACAGGATGGATGACAAAGGCAAAGCGATGAACATAATCAATCGGTGTGCCTCGGACACCTCGGATACACGGAGCGCCAAGTTCGCCAGGCAGATACTCCGGCAGCTTGAGAAGATGAAGCAGGAAGGAGGGCAGTGATGCGATATGCATATCACTTCATTGCAGTGCTTCTCCTCTCAAATGTGACCGTGTCACCCTTCAGCCTCCATGCAGGAGGGACTGACTTGGATATCGAGATAAGCCTGTCTAAGCATGTCTATGTCTTACATGAGAGAATCGTGCTTGATGCTACTATTACGAACACATGCTCGGACACCGCGAGAACTCAGCTCCTTACATCTCCCAATCATCGTCAATTCAGAATCGATTTGAGAAACGGCAAGGGGGACTTGCTTGAGTATACCGGTATGAGATTCGACTTCGTAGGTGGCCCGGGTCGACTACTGTTAGAAGCCGGAGGACAGGAATTCGGAAGCTTTGACTTGGCAGAACTGTTTAGTCCCTACGACAACAGGTCTGGCCATTCAGTGAGCAACCTGGTCTTCCCTTATATCCCCACGGGCTCATACACTGTACGGGCTTACTTCGAAGAAGCTGTCTCCGAGGAACTGTCTTTCGAGATTGTCGAACCCTCAGGCGACGAAGGAATGATTCTGGGTCTGATTGAAGAGGCCTGTAAGGCCTGGGATCGTGAAAACAGGTTCCCTGCCATACAGCGGTATGAGGAGATCGTCGACAGACATCCGAAAAGCGTCTTTGCTGAACGATGCTACTACTTCTCGAAAGCTTATTCGCAAGAAGCAAGTGATCAGAAGAAACATGGCACGTACGACGAGATTTCCTTCACAACCGATATGTTGCTGAAGTATCCCAATTCGAGTGACTCGAGAGGCTGGTTAGTGTTGGTCACCGATCACTTGGAGGAAGAGGATAAGATGGACTTCCTCAACAGCCTGATACAGGACAAGCGAGATACAAGGGCCTCCAAGTTTGCCACGCAAATGCGCAACAAGCTACTGCTAAGGCAAAAACTCGAGAAGGGGGAACAGTGATGCGAAGTATTCTACTCATGATAGTGGGGTTGTTTCTCTTTGCCGGTATAGCCGAGATAGGTTTCACTCAAACTCAGAGCGACAATGCACTGAAGCAACTGCGGATCAGAATAGGCGCGAATGGCAGTTCCGATCTTTGGGAAATAAACGAGTCCTGGGCCAATACAGATCTGAATAGAGATCTCTTCAATCATCCCAGGACGGGAGTATATCTCTACAACAAGAATACAGACGGTAGCCTGCGATCTTCGATTATCGCTACTCTCGATAATACTTGGAATAGAATGGTCTATTACAGTGTGCCGGAAGGCTACATTAAATCTTTCGGATCTGCTGGTAGCGGCGATTGTCAGTTTCTCTGGCCGAGGAGCATGGCGGCCCATGTTGTATCTCCTGATATCTACGACATTTACATTGCAGATACATACAATAACAGGGTTGTCTGCGCAGGTTTCGTCCAACAGTATGATGGTGTGTTCTGTCGTACCGTTGTGCCGAACATAACCTGCGACGGAATGTATAGGCCGATTGATGTGGCGCTCTACAACGGAGGGACTTACTACGATATTGAGGATGACAAGATATGGGTGCTGAGTGATAATAATAAGCTGATGAGGTTCTCCGTCCTCGGGCCGCTAGAGTGTACTATTGTACTTCCCGCAAATATGAAAGCAACCGCAATAGCCACAGACATTGACGAATTGGCATCTGAGGGCGTGTGGGTAGCTATGTCTAACACGGAAGTAAGTGAGATTCGGCGCTATACGCTAGGCGGAGTATGGGTCCCGGCTGCGACAAAAACCTGCGCGTACCCGATTGTCGACTTGCACTTCGACGCCTACGATCATCTGTGGGCCTTGAATGATTCAAACGCCGTATTCACGAAATACCATGAGTTCGACCCTGATCCTCTCTGCACGTTTGGTAGCCCAGGCACAGGTACCAATCAGTTTGCGATGCCCTGTGCGTTCACTATCACCGCCGGGCCGTACTTGTGCGGGTCGGTCTTCATCACCGAGGACTGGAGCGACTCAACCGGCCTCCTGCACTTACGGTGTCGGCACTGACGTAATCGACGTCAACGTGGATGCCAACGCGCAGAACACAATCCACGAACTTGGTTTCATGCTTGTGGACCCGTCGGATGTGACTGTGGCTGTCTACGACGACAACGACGTGCTCGTGAAGAATCTCTTGGGACCTGACGCGTGCGTGGTCACGGCGGGGTATACGTCGATGATCTGGGACGGCACCGATGAATCCGGTCAGCAGACCCCGGCTGGCGACTATAGTTACGAGGTTACAGCGACCAGTCTTTACCTTATGCAGATTCTCGGCAAAGACTCGGAGCCGATCAATGTGGTGACGCGAACGGGTTCGTTCTATCACGCGGAACGCTGCTGTAATGGCGTGCTGGGCAATGTGGATGAGAGCCCCGACGGCCTTGTGACGCAGAGCGACATGACGGTTCTGATCGACCATCTGTTCATTTCTCTGATGCCGTTGAGTTGTCCGGAGGCGGGTGATATTGACAGTGACGGTATTGTCTCAATGGGCGATATGAATGCGATGATCGACCACCTCTTCATCACTCTTGATCCGCTTCCGCCGTGCCCGTAGAGGCAGATTGAACGAAAGAATGCCGCCTTGAGTCCGGGCCAAACTTGATTGGCCCGGATTCAAGCCCCCTCCAAACAAGTTTGAAGGGGCCACCCGATATCGGTTCTACTTGCTATGACCGTCTGACGCCCGCTCTCCACCAAGCCCCCAAACATGGATTATCATTGACAATATCCGCGTGTGATTGTATCATGAAATTAGCGCATCGTTGTGTCCCCGAGTAGAGCCGGGGAGAGCGCGGTTGCACTAATCGGGCAGTCGCGGATTACATCTGAGTCTGTTGTCGTAAATACACATGTCTTGGAGGGAATGCACTCGATGAAAACTATTATCGTACGTTTTGGAGTCCTTGCTGCGGCTGTGCTGTTTCTGGCATCTCTCACGCAAGGCGCAGACAACGAACTAATCGCCAGGCGCCCGAATCAGACGTCAGCCGAAAGACCGCCTGTTGCGCAGATCGCAGGCAATCCGTTTGCAGTAGATCAACAGATGATTGTGGCCAAGAGAAGACAGCAGTTGCAGCAGGCTTCACCAGTTCTTGACGGGCGTGAGTCTAGCGATCCTGTCGGGGCAACTCCGCCGCCTCAGGACGGGACCGACTGTGACTTTCCTATCATAGTCAATTTCACCGGATACTACGAAGATTTCGGGCAGACCACTTGCTATTTCGAAGACAACTATTCAGATACCGATATGGGAAATCTTGACGAGGGCGAGGATATCATCTACGAATTGATCATCCCGATCGCTATGTGCATTGACATCACGGTGGACCCGCTCGGAACGGCATATACCGGCTGTGGCATCTTCTCCGACTGTCCGGATGTTGTCGGTAGTTTGATTGACGGGTGGTACCATTACGAGGGTTTCCCCTTCATGATCAGTAGTGTGAGTCTGGAGGCTGGCACGTATTATCTCATGATCGATACGTGGGCACCGCCCGAATGTGTCCCGGAGTTTGACTTGACGATCACGGAGGTTGTCTGCACAGAGACTCCTCTGAACGACAGGTGTGTTGACGCTATCGAGATTTACGATGGCTATAACGGCATATTTACCAACGAAGGGGCCACTCAGGAGAATGACTCCATTAGGTGCGATGTATGGTTCAAATACACCGCTACATGCGATGCGAGCGGCGACGGCTGCTTGACGTTCGATCTCAGTGAAAGCGGGCTGGAGACCGAGATGGCCGTCTATCTTGCGCCGGGATTTGACTGTTCCACAATGAGCTTGCTCGCGCTTGCCGACGATGCGGTCTATCCCCACGGTGGACAGGGCGCAACGGTCGGCGGAATCTCTGTTGGTAGCGAGTTCATAGTGCGTGTCGGTGGACAGTACGGCATTCAGGGTCAGTTCTCGATCATCGTTGATTGCTCGACATGTCCCGATCCACCGGGAAACGATAACTGTGCCGACCTCGAGTCCTACTACGGCGGTTCAATTCCCACCTTGACTGCAGATTCTCCGCTGACCTTCACCGGTACTACCATCGGCGCCCTGGACAGCGACTGTGCGGCCATGCTCGATACGTGCGTGTGGGAGGCGTTCACTATTGACACATGTATGAGTCTTGTATTGGATTACTGCGGCACCAGTCCGGTTTTTAGCCAGATGTCCATGGTGATGGAATCCGAGTGTCCCTGCAACACCGATCAATCTACTCTTGTCCGGTCCGAGTCACTGGACTGGACCACTTGCGATGACTACAATGCCACTATCACTTTCGGTGAAGTACCGGCCGGTACATACTACTACCCGGTGTATTTCGACTATTTCCAGGCTAACGGTCCCTATACAATCAACGTCAGCGGTGAGATTTGTCGCCCGTACTGCGAGGCTGTCTCCAACAGCTCCAACGAATACATCTCGCGTGTCCAGATGGGCTCGATCGACAACAGTTCGTCAGGCGACGACTACACAGACTATTGCGGAACTCATTCGACCGTAGTGTATCGGGGAGGGAACAACTACGAATTGACGGTTGAGAGCACAAACGGCACACCGTCGGATAACGTTACGGCATTCATTGATTGGGATGGGGACCTCGTTTTCGAGCATCCGGACGAGTGGCTCGCCATCGACGGTAACCCGAGTGCTGCGGGCCCGTTTACGTCCACGATCTCCTGTCCGACGACTGCGGTTCTCGGTGCTACAACTCTGCGCATCCGCCTTACCGAAGGTTACCCGGCCGGCCCCTGCGGCATCATCAGTAACGGGGAAGTAGAGGACTACCGGATAATTATCGAGGAACTCCCTTGCGGGGATGTTAACGACGATGGTATTGTCGACATTGTGGATGTCAGCATTCTGATCGACTACTATTTCTACGATCCGACCGGATCAATCGTTCTGCTGCCGAATACGGCCAACGGCGACATCAACGGCGACGGTTGTGTGAACATCGCAGATATTGTAATGCTTGTTGAATACGTGACCGACCCGTCGAAAGGAGCGAAGTTGCTATGTGCTCCAGTCGCGCCGTGAGGATTGATAGGCTGACAAATTCTCGCACTTCTTGACAAATCGCCGTCTCGCAGTATCTTGTGCGCAAGACCACTTGTACCTGCCCCGGAATCAAATAGGAGTAAATGCTGTGAAAACACATATCGTCAGTTGTGTCGCGGTGTTGGTGCTTCTGTTTGCGAACGTGTTCGGAGATACCGGCGACAAAGCCGGCGAACAGATCAACTGGCAGGTCATCTCAGGCGGGGGAGACAACGGTGCCTCGACAACCGTCTACCGTCTCTCCGGCACGGTCGGCCAGACCTCGGTTGGGGCGGGAACCACTACTTTGTACGGTCTCAATCACGGCTACTGGCAGAAGATCAAGACAAGCAGCACCTGCTGCACCGGACCTTCAGTCGGTAATGTCGACGGATCCTCGGACAATCTCGTTACGATGGGTGACCTGACTGTACTGATCGACCACTTGTTTATCAGCCTGACTCCGCTCACCTGTGTCGAAGAGGGCAATGTCGATCTGAGCGCCGACGGGTTGGTTACGATGGGCGACCTGACGATACTGATCGATCATTTGTTCATCAGTCTATCCCCGCTCCCGCCGTGCCCGTAAGCTACTCTTGACTCCGATCTGCCGGCTTTGGGGGATTCCCTTGGCCGGCGGCTGATTTCGCGAATGTTATCTCCACTAACTCCGGACGTTAAGATGCTGTCCAAATCTGTTTGTTGACGGAGCCTGTCTCACATCCGTAACATCTCTAAGGACTGGCCGAGAAGATAGAAACGGCCGATCAATAAAATGTGCGGTCTGTGCGAACCTGTATGTAGAAAATGCCGTCCGCAAGGACCCGTCTGCCAAGACTAAAGGGAGGCCATGAGAGCCACACTGTCAACGATCCTTTTGATTCTCGTCTTCTCCGTCGCAAGAGGAGGCGTGATCCTGGTGCCGACCGATCAACCGACCATCCAGGCCGGAATCGATGTCGCTGCCGAGGGGGATACTGTGCTTGTGGCCGACGGTACCTACACGGGGGTCGGGAATCGGGATGTCGACTTTGACACGCTGAATATCGTTCTCATGTCAGAAAACGGTCCGGATTCGACCACTCTTGACTGTGAGGGGGAACTGCTCCGGTGTCTGATACTGGATAATGCTCAGGATTCTACGACCGTTATTCAGGGGTTCACAATCAAGAACGCTGATGTCGGAATCTGGGGATCGTTTTCCGCCACGCTGTCGAATCTCAAGATACAGGGCTGCGAGACTGGAATATCTTTGCTGGGGGGAGAGCCTGAACTCATCGATGTAGCGCTGTCCGGCAACGCCTCCGGTATTCTATGCGAAGGTGATGGGGCGTTGGAGTTGGTCCGGTGTGATTTCATCGGGAATTTCGTGGGATTACTTCTCTACGAAGGATCGGCCGAACTTGATTCGTGTCTCTTCAGGAACAGCGTCGAGTCCGGCATTCGGTGCGAGGACGGCTCTGCCGCATCTTGTCGGAACTGCACGTTCAAGGTGAACGAGATAGCCGTCGAGTCATATTTCGCCCGCGGCCACGCGGACTTGGACAGTTGTCTGCTCGATAGCAACGTGACCGCCGTCTCGGGTGACTGTCGGGCCGACAGCACGGTCTTCAGTCACAATATCTACGGGATCAAGCGTGTGTTCTATAGCGCCACCCACCTCACGGACTGTCTTTTCGAATACGTTGATACAGTACTCTGCAGCGACGGTTTCAGTGATCGGTCTCTCGCACTTCGGGCGGCCGGCGAGGTCGGCACACATCTAATGCGGACAGAAATCCGTGACTGCGGAGCGGTTGCTGACATGATCGGGGGGACGGATGGCGATATCGAGGCACTGTTTTTCGACAGCTGCTATATTCACGACAACAGCGGCGGCCTACATTGTCAATTGGCTGCGCTTTACATGCACGGTTGCGAGTATACCAATAACGGTGGGGGCGTTGAGATTGAGACCGACTATTTCCATACGGATAATATCAGCGTAACTTCATCGACCATCAGCGACAATGGTTCTGCCGGTCTGAAAGTGGAAGGGTTGGGACAGGACTTGTACATTGCCGACGTCGTCCTGACCGGCAACACCGGTCCCGGTCTGCATGTTGGTTCGGGCGCGTTTACCTCGGTAGTGCTGGAACGTTGCACGGTTGCGGATAACCTGAGCGATGGCGTCCGTATCGATGAGGATTCTCTCTCGTTGCTTGAAATGCGTGTGTCTGTGATCGCCGACAACGAAGGCTACGGCATCTACTGCAGCTCATCGCCGAAAGAAGATACGATCACCTGCTGCAATGTCGTCGGCAACTCCAGTGGCGGGTGGGGTGTTATTCCGAATGAAATCGGTGTCGACGGTAACATCTCAGAGGAGCCGCTTTTTTGTGACGCTTCGGCCGGTGATTACACTCTGTTTGATATCTCCCCCTGCGCTTCGGCCTACTCATCTTGCAGCACGCTGATAGGTGCGTTGGGGATTGGTTGCTACGCTCCCCTTGTCGACGGTGTTATCGTGGACACGGTAGGGGACAGCCTGCACGTGTTGTCCGATCAGCCGGTGATAAGCTGGAGTTATGTTGATTCGTCCGGCCAGCCGCAGACAATGGTGGAACTTGAGGTCGGCACCGACGACGATTGGGCAGAGGCTGAGTTGTGGAATCCTGATTCTCTCCTGACCCCTGATACGTTGGTAGTGTATGCGGGGGATTCGCTTGTCGACGGTCAGACCTGTTTCCTCAGATTGCGCGTCTCGAACGATCTCATCTGGTCCGAATGGTTCGAGACCTCCTTCCACGTGAATACGCCACCGAGTGCTCCCGGTCTGCTGTGTCCCGATAATTGGACCGTAACCGGCTCGCATCCAATCCTCTGGGTGTTGAACTCTGAAGACAACGAAAACGATTTGCTTACCTATGACTTCACCGGGTTCCACGATACGGATTGTGTGCTGGGAGGTCCAATCGAAGTGCTGGCCGTGCCGGAAGGAATCGACTCCACCGGCGGTGAGATTACGGGTGACCCGTTGGGCGAACACTGTCTGCACTGGTGGAACGCACGATCGTTTGACGGCTTCGAGTATTCCGAACCGTCGGAGACAGGAACGTTTGTCGTGAATGAGCTTCAGGAAGCGCCTTCAACGCCACTCTGTCGTTATCCACCGACTCGGGTCGACTCAATCGAGTACACGGCGGAGATCCATTTCATATGGGACGCGGCGATCGACCCCGACGTGTATGACACCGTTAGGTATCGTCTGACGCTGGATACGCTCGATGATTTCAGCACGGCGCGGATTGTGGATTCACTGGAGTCAAACGAGTTTTTCTGGGTGGATACGTTGGCGTTCAACAAACGGTTCTGGTGGAAAGTGGCGGCGTGGGATCGTACTGGAAATCTGTCGGTTTCGCCCGAGTCATTGAGTTTCTGGACCTGGACGCTCGGCGATGTTGACCATTCGCACCTGGTGACGATGAGCGATCTCACGGTGATGATTGATCATCTGTTTATCAGTCTGAACCCCCTTGACCCGATGCGAGTGGGCGATCTCGACGGTGACTGCCGGGTCGCGATGGCCGACCTCACGCTTCTTATCGATCACCTGTTCATTTCTCTATATCCGCTGACCGTCATCGGCTGCGATTCGGCGGTAACTTACTAGCCTCTGTTTTTGGGTTTGTAGCCGATAATCTCGACTCTCTCAAGAGTGATCAGTCCTTCGGTGCCCACCATTTCGTCAATAATGGGGAGGATTTTCTGAATGTGATCGGCAGTGTCGACTATTTCGATAACGACCGGGAGATTCTCGGACATCCGGAGGATTTTTGTGGTGTGAATGCGACTGTCGGCACCGAAACCGGCCACCCCGCGCAGGACCGTCGCTCCGGCGAGGTGGTGTTCGTTTGCGACACGGACGACGGCTTCGTACAGAGGATGTCCGTTATGCCGTTCGTTTTCGCCAACAAAAACCCGGAGTAGTTGACCTTCACCTTCGATTTTCATCTCAATGCCTCCCTAGAATTGCAGGGCCCTCATTATTGTCCGACCAAGCCACACAGCGCCCAGTCCCAGAACGAGATTACCGGCGATGTTGAGTAGCGCGAATCCAATCTGACGATCGCCCAGCAGTTCGATTGTTTCGTATCCAAAAGTAGAGAAGGTGGTGAAGGCACCCAGAATCCCGACGCCGAGGAAGAGGCGCAGATTAGGGGCCATAACCGCACGAGTCTCAACCAAATACAGGAAACCGCCGATGATGGCGCAGCCGAGGACATTGACGGCCATTGTCCCGAGAGGAAAGCCGCCGCCGTATCTCTGAACCACACCCGAAATGCCATATCGAGCGATAGCGCCGACGAACCCCCCCAGTCCGATTATCAAGAGCTTGATCATATGAGAGTATACCGTCTGAGATGCGTAAGTCAAGGTGCCGAGACCACTTGCCCTCAGCAGCGACAAAAAAAGCCCCGTGCGTGTATTTCCTACTTGACAAGTTGGGTATTACATAGTAATAACTAGGTCGGCAGGAATGATCCTGACCGCATTGAAAATGAGTGGGCTATGAAGAAGAAATCAGACATCATCACATTCAAGGTAGACGAAACTCTTCTGGAGGCGATGCAGGGAATTCCGAACAGGTCCAACTTCATTCGCTCTGCCATCCTCGCCGCGTTGGACAGTTCCTGCCCGCTGTGTCGGGGGACCGGCATTTTGACACCAAACCAGCGCGCGCATTGGGATGCTTTCCTCGAGAATCACTCGATCAAGGAATGTGAACACTGCAATGAGTTGTATCTCGAATGCCCGACAGCGAAGGTGACCAAGCCTCATGAAGAGCCTGCCTAGCATCATCGTACGAGTCCCTATATTGTTGTGTGCCGTTCTGACCGTCTCCCTGTTGATAGGAGGCTGCGGTGGGGAGAAAGTGACAATCGAGTCGCGCGTGTCAACATGGGCCAGCATACCGCCCGTGGCATTTGTTGTTGAGCGCATCGCCGGCGATCTGGCCGGGGTCGAGATTCTCCTCGCGCCGGGACACTCCCCTGCAACCTATGAGCCGACTCCTCGTGAGACTATCAGGCTTCGGGAGGCAGACATCTTCTTCTCTGTGGGGATGCCGTTCGAGCAGAAGCTTATCGATAAGCTCGGCTCGACTTCTGACAGCGGTCCCGATTTGGTTGACACTCGTCGAGGGATCGCCCTGAGACCATTGGGCAGTCACCGCCACGGCGATGCTGTGCACGAGGGCATGCCCGATCCACATATCTGGCTCAATCCCGAGAACGTCAAACGGCAGGCCGCGACGGTCTGTTCGGCTTTGGTCAGCATTGATCCCGACAATGAGATCATCTACGAACAAAACAAGGCGAGACTCCTGAATGATCTTGAACTGCTTCACCTAACCATGGACAGCCTGCTACGTCCCGTTCAAGGGAAGCGGATGTACGTATTCCACCCCGCTTTCGGGTATCTTGCCGATGCCTTTGGGCTAGAGCAGGTAGCGATTGAAGACGATGGTCATGAGCCTTCGCCGCGTCAACTGGCCTCCATGATTGCAGAGGCACGTCGGGACGGCGCCCGGGCGCTGTTTGTGCAGCCGCAGTTCTCCGCCTCTGAAGTCGAGACCATGGCCGTTGAACTGGGCGGCGAGGTGGTCCGTATTGATCCTCTGGCACATGACTATCTCAATAACATGAAGGAAATCGCGCGATTGATCGCCGGGGCACTTGCGGATAAATCTCCGATCAGAGGAAACACCGGAGGACGATGAGTATGGACGTGCAGCCGGTTGTTTCATTGGATCAAGTCTCCTTCGGGTATAACGGCGAGACGGTGCTCGAAAACGTTAACCTGAAGATCACTGAACGTGAGTTCATCTGGATTGTCGGACCCAATGGTGGCGGCAAGACCACGCTGGTAAAACTTATGCTGGGGCTACTTAAACCACGCAGCGGGAAAGTCCGACTATTCGGCCAGTCGGCTCCGAAGGGACGTTTGCGGCTGGGATATATGCCTCAGGCCGCGCAGCTTGACCAGCGGTTTCCGGTCGATGTACTCGATGTCGCTCTTATGGGGCGATTGAGCCGTGGCCTGATCCCAGGGCCGTACACGACCGATGACAAACGGGCCGCTATCGAGGCCCTGGAGACGGTGGGGTTGGCTGACAAGCAGCGGCGACGCCTCAGCGAACTCTCCGGAGGTCAGCAGAGAAGGCTGCTCATTGCTCGTGCCCTGTCTTCGGAACCGGAATTGCTGGTCCTCGACGAACCGACCGCCAATCTTGACAAACAGATTGAGAGCGAGTTGTACAATCTGCTGAAGCGGTTGAATGAGCGGCTTACGATTGTCATGGTCTCGCACGATCCGGCCTTCGTGTCGGACTTCGTAGAACATGTCGTGTGTGTCAACCGGACGGTGGCGATGCACCCTACGGCGGATATCAAGGCAGGTTCGCTCAGCGATGTCTACGGATCACCGGTACGCATGGTTCGTCATGATTTGCACAATCACGACAAGAGGCGGGAGCAGAATGACTCTTGACAGGTTGCCGAAAGGTACAAGTCGCTGATGGAATTCCTCCGGGCTGTAACCGAGCATCCGTTCCTGATGAATGCGCTGCTGATGGGCGTGCTGGCGAGCGTTGCCTGTGGTGTGGTGGGGACGTATGTTGTCACGCGACGTATCACCTACATCGCCGGGAGTATCGCTCACTGTGTCCTGGGAGGTATGGGGCTGGCACGCTACTTGTCTGTGGTCGAGGGATGGTCCTGGCTTCAGCCCCTCCACGGCGCTCTCGTGGCGGCTCTGTTGGCCGCGGTGGTTATCGGCTTTGTGTCGCTCAGGTCAAGAGAGCGAGAGGACACCGTGATCGGTGCGGTATGGGCAATAGGCATGGCACTTGGCGTGGTATTCATTTCCATGACCCCCGGTTACAATCAGGACATTATGAGTTACCTGTTCGGAAACATCCTCATGGTGAACGTCACCGATCTGTACCTCATTGGCGCTCTCGATTTGTGTGTCGTATTGATCTCATTCTTGTTCTACAACAAGCTGTCCGCGGTCTGTTTTGACGAAGAGTTTGCCCGTATCAGAGGCATTAACGTAGAATTCTTCTATCTCCTGCTATTGTGCCTCACTGCTCTGACCGTTGTCATTCTGGTCAATGTCGTGGGGATCGTCATGGTGATAGCGCTGCTGACTCTGCCGGTTGCCACGGCCGGGTATTTCACGCGCACTCTCTGGCAAACAATGGTACTGGCCAGTGCAATCAGTGTGGTGATGTCAGTCGCCGGGTTGGCCGTGAGTTTTGGCCCGGACCTTCCATCGGGGTCGACCATCATTCTTCTGGCCGGTGCCCTCTATCTTCTGGTGGCTCTTGGAGGTCGCATCTTCAAGCCGTACCGCTAGATGTTGGCTTTGAAGATCGTCTCAATCATTCGGTCATTGATTAGTAGACGTCACCAGCTATTTTGCACTTGACAAAGAGTGGCTCGCATTGTATTCTATTGGTGTCAATCTGACATCATTCGAGAAGCAATCACTCATGGCCGGCTGTTTGTTTGTGGGCTGTCTGCAGTACGCTAATGCGTCTTGCGGCATCATTTAACACATTTCGAAGATTCAACGGGGCATTATTCAAAGTGGAGGGAGTTGTGAAACTTCTATCAATGTTCTTCTGTGTGCTCGTCTCTTTGAGCGCAATTGTCACTCAAGAATCACTGGCTGCCACATCTGGGATCATCCTGATAGAGCAGTCAGCGCTGGATGGGGCCGTTGAGACCGGAGAAGGGCAGAGCTACTGTCTCGCGGCAAAACATGCTGTACGAGCCTCCATCGATCAGTTCTTTGACGGTGAGACCGGAGGGGCACGCATCGCGATATGGGTTTCCGCCGGGCCTGGGTCGGAGGTCGTTACCGATGGGTTTGTGGTCAGGGAAGAGGCGCTTGCAGCCCTGGATCGCCTCAGTTGCGGTCAGTCCGGGGAAAGGATGCTGGAACCGGGAGACGTCCGAGGCGCATCGGTTGCGCTGAAGGGAAGGGATTCAGGACGAGGCGGCGTTCTGTATGTGATTTGTCGAGACGGAGACCGGGTGCGCGGCGATCTGATCTCGGAGGTGGAGGGTAACGTAAGGGTTAATGTGCGTTCTCCGGGCGATCCGGTCCAGGGCGCCTGCTGTTTTGTCGGTTCATGTCAGATTATGACAGAGGCGGGGTGTCTCGAAGCTGGTGGCGAGTATCTGGGAGACAACGTGGAATGTGGCCCGGACGTATGTTTGGACTCAGACCCGCCTGACCCTTTTGAGGCAATGCTTGAGCGGAAGTATCGATGGCTGGGTGACGGTCCTGCTATTCCCGGTGCCTGCTGTCAGGGCGATGATTGCTCAATTCGGACTCAGGCCGAATGCGCTGCGGTCGGCGGCGTATATCAGGGAGACGGGACCAACTGCTCTCCTAATCCGTGCTTCGTGCCGGAAGGTGCCTGCTGTGTCGGCAGTACGTGCACCGTCCGTACGGCGGCTTCCTGCAGCTCAGTCGGTGGTACGTATCAGGGAGACGGCACCGATTGCTCCCCCAATCCGTGCTACGTGCCGGAAGGTGCCTGCTGTGTCGGCAGCGATTGCTCTATCCTGACTCCATCAGCATGTGCTGGTGTCAGCGGTGTGTATCAAGGCAACGGCACAGATTGCTCTCCCAATCCGTGTGAGAGCGTCTGCTACGCCACGGGAGACGTGGACGGTGACGGTTCTGTTGTCATGTCCGATCTCACCCTCCTGACGGAGATACTCTATGTAACACACGATGTTGTGGGAATCCCGCTCTTCAGATCGGATGTCAACGGTGATTGCGTTGTCGATACGACGGATTTACTTATACTCTGGTGTTATGCCAACCAGGAAGGGACCTGGTTGTCTTGCGGTGCGCCGTCATATCCTGTGCCCACTTGCTGTGATCCGATTGTCGTGTTCCCCCCCGATCGGGTCATTGACACAGTTATTGGAGAAGGAGACATAGACTCGGTCGGTGATACTACGCAGGTGTGCAACATTGATGAGACCGGGGATAACGGAATTCGCATGCGGAGCCTTTACGGTTCAAACGGCATGTCCATGAAGCTAAAAGACGTTGACCTCGATCAGGATAATGCAGCCATCAATTTCGAAATCGCCGGGGAAATAGTCGGCAAGAAGGGCATTCAGGTGATGAGTGGAGTCGGAGTCTACCAGGAACCGTCCGGTACTATACAGGTTACTGCGGACTACAGCTTCATAGGTGATCTCCAAGTGTTGATCAGAGTGTTCTCAGAGGGCGCGATCAGTGGACAGTATTCTGTTTCAGGCGGCGGAGTTGTCGCCGTAGGTTACGACGACGGTGCTGGTCTGCCGACCATCGATGACGTATTCATGAGACCCACGGGAGAGCCTACATTCAAGATCCAGTTCGGTTCGCGGATGAGGTTCGAGCTGACCGCTGGTCCGACGATGTATGGAGATGAAATGCACCTCATTGCGGCCAACGCGACAGACTCCATCAGATCCTTTGATCGGGTCGATATCACAGGTAAGCACCTTGTCTGTTTCGGTCTGTACGATGTCGAACGCGAGTTCTGCTGTCGAGGAATGACGGGCAACACGGACTGCAGTATGGACGATTTTGTGACCATGATTGACCTAACGCGCCTGATGGATCATCTGTTCATCTCGCTTGCTCCATTGGTCTGCTTCGAGGAGTCCGATCTTGACGGTCCCGGCGATGGTCAGGTGACGATGGGCGATTTGACAATTCTAATCGATCATCTGTTCATCTCGCTCGACCCGTTGCCGGCCTGTCCATGAACAAGCGGAGATAAACCAAAACGTAACCAACCTGCACCGGGAGCTTGCGGAAAAGGAGGAGTCTATGAAGATGTTAGCAGTGCTTGGATGCACTTTTGTACTGTCAATCGCCCTGTTCGCCCCGTCGTTGCACGCCGATACGGCCGGTATCATCCTGATTGACCGAACCGGCTCTATGGGGGCGATCAGACCGCAGACCGGGGAGACGCGGTGTCACGACGCCAAAGACACCGCTCTGGCGGATATAGACCGTTTTTTTGCCAGCCAGCCCGCGACGAAACACCTGGCCGTCTGGACGTTCCACGGGACGTCGTTTCAGAAACTCACAGTCGGATTCGTAGGCTATCAGGAGGCGCGGGATGTCGTCGAGGGCCTATCATACAGCGGATGCTCCGGATCTACACCTTTGGCAGAGTCAATGTGTGCCGCCGCAGATACGCTGAGACACTACTACCCGACCGATGATCGCACCTTGTTTGTGAGTTCCGACGGAGCGGAAAACAGTAGTGGAGGAGAGTGTGACGGTCCCAACAGCAGCGTTGGCCCGCCGTATGATGACGAGTCCTGGGAGCGTAAGGTTACGGATAAACTGGCCGTGCACCCGGACAGTATCGTAGTCAACGCTCGCTACTGGGGCGCACTGTCAAAATCTGCCGATGAGTATGACGTCGAGACCGACGAGCCTTTGTCGAAGTCTATCCCGGATCACATCTTCTTTGAACACCTTTGCCTTCTGACCGGCGGGCAGTACAACTCCATGGCGGACGATGAAGGAGGGGCCTGTTGCCAGGGGGATTCCTGTTCGATAGAAACCCAGGCTGAATGCCTCGCTGCCGGCGGCGAGTATCTGGGTGACGGTACCTACTGCACACCCAATCCGTGTGTCGGAGCTTGCTGCGACGGTGTTACCTGTTCAATCGAATCAGAGGAAGACTGCGCGACCTCCGGCGGGCTATACCTGGGGACAGGCACTGAGTGTGATCCCAACTTCTGCGCGGGTGCCTGTTGTCTGGGAACGTCCTGTGATCTCACAACAGAGGCTGATTGCAGCACAATGGGCGGTGATTTCAAAGGGTACGGGACGACGTGCTCTGACGGATTGTGTATGGGAGCTTGTTGTGAGGATGACTCCTGCTCAATCATGAGCGAGGCCGACTGTATCGCTGCCGCAGGCGACTATCGGGGTGATGGCACCGATTGTACGCCCAATCCCTGCGGACAGCTATGCTGGGCAACGGGAGACCTCAACGAAATGGGTGGCGTGAATGTGGACGACTTAACCCTCCTGATAAGCATCGTGTCCCTCGGCGGGGATACTGTGGGAGTACCGCTTTTTGAGGGTGACCTCAACGGTGACTGCGCTCTCGACTCTGCAGATGTAGCGATTATGAACTGCGCACTTTTCGTAACCGCGGGAGACTTCGTTAGCTGTGGTTCACCGACCTACCCGGTGCCAACCTGCTGCGCAACAAGTATCGGCGAGATTCCCGACACCGCTGATGCGCCGTTGGGCAACGCCGATGTCGACAGCGTCGGTGACACGACTATGGTCTGCAATATCGGCAGCGGAGGTATGGACGGTATTCGTCTGATTGGTGACGATGGTTCACAGGGCATGAGCATGAGCCTGTTGAACGTCGACATGAACACCGACAGCGCCGGAATCAAGTTCAAGATTGCCGGTGAGCTGTCTGGCGTCAGAGGCATGCAAGTGATGAGCGGCGTAGGCGTGTACCAGGAACCCTCGGGTACGATTCAGGTCACGGCCGACTACAACTATATCGGTGACCCCGATGTGTCGGTGTTGGTTCTGAACAACGATTTACCTTCAGGCAGGGCTTCCATAACCGGTGGAGGAGTCGTGGTTGTCGGGTACGATGCCGGTTCCGGGCTTCCAACGATCGAATCCGTTTCAATGCAGGTGGTCGACGAACCCACCTTCAAGATTAAGTTTGGATCGTTCATGGAATTCCACCTCATGGAGGGACCCATCTTCTGGGGCGATGAGATGCATCTGATCGCTGCCAAAGCTACCGAGACAATACAGACCTTTGGTCGTGTCGACGTTACCGGCAAACATCTGGTCTGTTTCGGTCTGTATGATATCGACAGGAACAAATGCTGTCGCGGTATGACCGGGAATGTTGATTGCGACGTCGCAGATTTTGTTACCATGGGTGACCTTACTGTCTTGATCGACCACCTGTTTATCAGTCTGGAGCCACTGTGCTGTCCTGATGAAGCTAATATGGATTTGATACCGGGCCACGAAGTGACGATGGGCGATCTTACGGTGTTGATCGACCATCTGTTCATCTCGCTCGACCCGTTGCCGCCGTGCCCGTAGTCTCTCCAAGCTGTACCGGTTTTTTCCAGCCGGACCGTCTTTGAAGGCGGTCCGGTCCTCTTGCTGTCGAAGCTCGTGACACCTTGTACAAGATACCACGGTATTACCAGAAAACGCTTGCCAGTTTTCATAGATTGGTTATCCTTCCGCGAAACAGAATCTGCCCGGTCTAGAAGGCAGATTCTAACGAAGCAGGAGTCTGTGATGGCTAAAAACAAAGAGACAACTTCAGGTATAGAAATCCCCGTTCTGCTGACGGAGGGCGACGTTAAGATCGACAGCCATGAACTGGGAGTACCGGGGCAATTCCCTTACACCAGAGGGGTCTATCCAAACATGTACCGCGGTCGTTACTGGACTATGCGCCAGTATGCAGGTTTCGGTACCGCGGCTGAGACCAACGAACGCTTTCGGTATCTGCTGGATAAGGGACAGACCGGTCTTTCCGTGGCTTTTGATTTGGCCACGCAGATCGGTTACGACTCCGATCATCCGATGGCTCTTGGTGAGGTCGGCCGCACCGGTGTGGCAATTGATTCGCTGGCCGATATGGAAACGTTGTTTCACAAGATTCCGCTCGACAAGGTGTCGACTTCAATGACCATCAACGCTCCGGCGGTGATCCTCCTTGCTATGTACATCGCGGTTGGCAACAAGCAGGGGGTTGCTACCGAAAAACTGATGGGCACGGTGCAGAATGACATCCTCAAGGAATTCATCGCCCGCGGAACGTACATCCTGCCGCCGAAACCGTCGATGAAAATCATCACCGACATTTTTGCCTACGCCAACAAGCATCTCCCGAAATACAACACGATCTCAATCTCCGGATACCATATCCGTGAGGCCGGAGCGACCGCCGTACAGGAAATCGCATTCACGATTTCCGACGCACTCGCATATGCTGAGGCTGCCCTTGAGGCCGGGTTGGATATTGATGAGTTTGCGCCGAGACTATCGTTCTTCTTTGCGGCTCACAACGACCTTTTCGAGGAAGTTGCCAAGTTCCGTGCCGCGCGCCGTATTTGGGCCAAGAAGGTCCGGGAACGCTTCAGCCCGAAAAACGAAAAGTCGCTTCTCCTGCGTTTCCACACACAGACCGGCGGTTCGACTCTCACCGCGCAGCAGCCTGAGAACAATATCGTCCGCACCGCGGTGCAGGCAATGTCTGCCGTGTTGGGCGGGACGCAGTCGCTGCACACGAATTCGTTCGACGAAGCGCTCGGTCTTCCCACTGAGAAATCAGCCGAGATCGCCCTGCGTACCCAGCAGTTGCTTGCCGAGGAATCAGGCGCCACGAATACAGTCGATCCGCTGGCCGGGTCGTATTATGTCGAGTATCTCACCAATAAGACCGAGGAAGAGGCTCTGGCGCTCATGGACAAGATCGAGGAAATGGGCGGCTCAGTGGCTTGTGTCGAAACCGGTTACTTCAAGGAGGAGATCGCCCGAGCAGCTTACCGCTTCCAGCAGGATATCGAAAAGGGCGAACGGATAGTGATCGGTGTTAACCGGTACCAGGAACAGGCCGTTGACATCCCGCAGGTACTTAAGGTTGATCCGAATCTTGAGAAACAGCAGGTGACGGCCCTTAAGAAACTCAAAGCCGAGCGCGACCCGGCTGTCGTCGAGGCCTGCCTCAAAAAGGTCGCTGAGGCTGCTCACAACGGCAACAATGTCGTGTACCCGGTGGTGGAAGCCGTCGAGGCCTACTGTACGGTCGGCGAGATCGCTGATGTTTTCCGCGCCGAGTGGGGAGAGTACGAAGCAACCGCGTAGCTGTTGACGATAAAGAGAGTCCGCCGGAGGCGGACGATGGCTAAGAGGAAAGCCCGCTCGTGATGAGCGGGCTTCCTCCTATCATATTCGCACCCCGAGGAGTGCGGCACAGGACTATCGAATCTCGTCCTATCCGAACGTTGCCAACAAAATACCCGCTCCTACCGCAGAGCCGATCACACCGGCAACATTGGGTGCCATAGCGTGCATGATGAGGAAGTTGTTCGGGTCCTCTCTTGCGCCCACCATTTGACAGACACGCGCCGAGTCCGGCACGGCCGATACACCGGCCGCGCCGATGATCGGATTGATCTTCGTTTTCATGACGACATTCATCAGCTTGGCAAACAACACTCCGGCCGCGGTTGCGATACAGAACGAGGCTGCGCCAAGAATGAAAATCTTGATCGAGGCCGGCGTCAGGAATCGGCTGGCGTCAGTCGACGCACCTACTGTCAGGCCGAGAAGAATCGTAATCATATCGATGAACGCCGTTCGCGCCGTGGCGGCCAATCTCTCTGTGACACCGCATTCTTTCAGCAGGTTGCCGAAGAACAGGAACCCCAGAAGGTTCAGCGATCCGGGAGCAATGAAGCCCGTAATCAGAAACGCGACTATAGGGAAGAGGATTCTCAGACGCTTGCTCACCGGTTTCGACGGCTTCATACGGATGAGGCGCTCTTTTTTGGTCGTCAACAGTTTGATGATCGGCGGTTGTATTACAGGGACAAGGGCCATGTATGAGTATGCCGAGACGGCAATTGCTCCCAGCAGGTGCGGGGCCAGCTTTGATGACAAGAAAATGGCCGTGGGACCGTCAGCACCTCCGATAATCCCAATTGCAGCGGCGTCTTTGTACACAAAACCGAGTGCGACAGCGCCAAGGAAGGTCAGGAATATCCCTGCCTGCGCCGCTGCTCCGAGCAGGATCAGTCGAGGATTGGCCAGCATGCACGAGAAGTCCGTCATGGCGCCAATCCCGAGGAAAATTAGCGACGGGTACCATCCCTGTGTTACGCCAGTGTAAAGGATCGAGAGGATACTGCCTTCTTCGTAGATACCGATCCGCATGCCGGCGGCAAACGGGATGTTTCCTACCAAGATGCCGAATCCGATTGGCACCAGCAGCAGCGGTTCATAGTCCTTGGCGATGCCGAGGTAAATGAACAGGCAGCCGACCAGCAACATGGCGAAGTTGCCCCAGGTGAAGTTGCCCATCGCGCCGGCCTGGATGAAATCAAAGAGAATATCCATTGGTTATATTCCGGGCTGCCCTATTCGAATTCAACGAGGGTTTGGCTTTCGCGGACCGTATCTCCGGCGGCAACCGGCACGGATTTGACCTTGCCAGCGGTCGGAGCGGCAATCGAAGTCTTCATTTTCATGGCCTCGATAACCAGGAGAACCTGGTTTTCGGTGACCGTATCGCCCGGTTTGCACTTCACTTCAAGCACCGTGCCTGCGATTGGGGAGGCCACCGCACCGCCTTCGGTTCCAGAAGACGTCGGGGCCGGGCCTGCCGTGGGAGGCGGCGGAGGAATCTCGCCCGTATTCGAGCGTGGCGTTCTGCGTCGGTTTTTGGCCGGATTCGGGAAACCATCACCCGCGTCAAGTACTTCCACGTCGACTTCGTAAGCGACTCCGTGGACCGTGATCTTCAGTTTCATTCTCTATCTCCTGCAATACGAATATCTGCTAATCAATGAACCTGTTGTTATCTATGCTTGGAAACGATATGCGAACCGTGGAGCACCGCTCGACCCTGGGCTGACCACGGGCCGCGTACGGAGTCCGATGGGAGCAGGCGACGGACACTGCGGATGTGATACCGCCCGGCAACCATGGTCGCCACCGCCGCGGAGATCAGCACCACGGTGAGGTTATCGATACTCGGTTCTTTGTTGACCGCTTCCTGCTTTTCTTTGTGCTCGTGCCTTTGCCAGCTATCGTCAAGCTTTCGAATCAGCGAAACAACTACCGCAATGAGCGACAATACTCCAAAGACAATCGATATCCCGATCCCGGCGAGACTGAGCGAAAACAGTATCTCTTCAGACATGCGTGTGCTCCTTCTCCCCTACAGGGGTATCAGTCCGTGCTTCTTCTGGGGACGGAATTCGCGTTTCGCCTTGAGTACGTCGAGCGTTGCGGCCAGATAGGCTCTCGTGTCCGCCGGATCGAGAATCTCATCGACCAGACCGTGAGCAGCGGCGAAATACGGATTGGCGAAATTGTCTTTGTATTCCTTGAGCAGTCTAGTGCGTTCTGTGTCCGGATCGTCAGCCGCGCTGATTTCTTTGCGGTAGAGCACGTTGACTGCACCCTCGGCACCCATCACAGCGATTTCAGCCGATGGCCATGCCACCAGCGTATCTGCTCCCATGCTCTTGGCGCACATAGCCAGGTAAGCGCCGCCGTATGCTTTGCGAACAACCACGGTTAGTTTCGGCACCGTCGCCGCCGCGTAGGCAAACAGCATCTTGGCACCGTGCCGGATAATGCCGCCGTACTCCTGCTGGACGCCGGGCATGAACCCCGGAACGTCAACAAATGTCACGATCGGAATATTGAAGGCGTTGCAGAAACGGATGAAACGGGCAGCCTTGCTGGAGGAGTCAATATCCAGCACGCCTGCCTTGTGCATCGGTTGATTGGCCACTACGCCTATTGAACTGCCCGCCAGACGACCGAACCCACAGATGATATTTGGCGCGAAGTGTTCCTGAATCTCCAAAAAGTCTTCGTTGTCGACGATGCCGGCAATCACATCGTGCATATCGTACGGCTCGCCCGGATCTTCCGGCACAATATCGTTCATGTCTTCATCGGGCAGCATTTCTTCGTCGTGTTGATCGGCCAGGAAAGGCGGGTCCTCGGTGTTGTTGCTCGGCAGGAATGACAGCAGACGCTTGGTGATGTCGATTGCGTCTTCGTCATCTTCGGCGATGAAATGTACCACGCCTGAATAGCGAGTGTGTGATTCCACACCTCCCAACTGCTCGGCGGTGATGTCTTCGCCTGTCACCTGCTTGATCACCAGCGGGCCAGTGATATACATTTGCCCTTCTCCCCGGATCTGGATGATAAAATCTGTCAGGGCAGGGGAGTAAGCCGCACCGCCTGCGCACGGTCCTGCTATGATGCTGATTTGCGGCACCACGCCGGAGAGGAGCACGTTGCGGTAGAAAATGCCGCCATACCCGGAGAGCGAGTCAACGCCTTCCTGAATACGTGCGCCGCCGGAGTCGTTGATCATTACCAGCGGGTCGCCGGTCTTGAGCGCGGCATCCATGGCCTCGGAGATCTTTCTGCCGGTGGCCTCACCGACCGATCCGCCCGCTACCGTGAAATCCTGCGAGGCCACATATACCGGACGGCCATCGACAATACCGTGACCGGTGACGACACCTTCGCCAGGAAACTCCTTGTCGATGACACCAAACTGGGTGCACCGATGTTTCATGAACAGTAGGGACTCGCGAAACGTGTCCTCTTCAAAGAGGAGGTCTATTCGTTCGCGGGCAGTCAGCTTGCCTGCGTCGTGCTGTTTGGCGATGCGTTTTTCACCGCCGCCCTGGACCAGCTTGCTTCGCAGTTTCTTCAGTCGCTCTATCTTGGACTCAGCCATTCCGTGTTATCCTAAAGGACAGTTAATGTTACAGGGATGCCAATGTATACGAAATCGAAAATTACGCAAACCCTTTTCAGTATTAATATCGTACTAAGAAAGCGCATCCGCCACAATTGATAATGCAGTCCACTATCTAGCGATTGCGGTGCGGTAACGATCTCTCGCGCAAGTAGTTAGATTGCCGTGGCAGTTGCTGCCTGCCAGTAATTGACAATATCTTGATTCAGGTGGATGGCCAAACACACAAACGATACCGCGCCCGGTTCGAATTTCTACCATATTTGTTATTATCTTGATTCGACTGCGCCGGGAGCACCTTTGTTTCCGATAACTGAGCCATCCCGGGTCAAAAAACCGCTTTGCTAATTCGGGATTTCCTCGTATCCTTGCCCCGATAGATATGACTGGAAAACCTTGCTCGGTCGGAGTAAAGCCAGTACTGGCAGCACTTTCCGGCCGAATCGAAAGACCTCGATAATGACGCGCTCTACCTCGGATATTTCCAATATCGACCGCACATTCGACGGAGACGTGAACTACGTGACCACCCGACAACAGGTGGGCTATGTTCCACGTTCCGAAGCTGACAGCGATGTTTACGCTCGCCTCGGCTTCAAGTGCGGCCTTGAAATTCACCAGCAACTCCTGACAGAGAAGAAGCTGTTCTGTCATTGCCCTGCCGGGATATACCAGAAAGGGAACGACTTCGACGCCGAGGTCATCCGCCACATGCGCCCCACGCTCAGTGAGATGGGGGAGTATGACGGCACCGCCCTGATGGAGAAACGGACCCGGAAGGTAATCACCTACCGGCTCAAAAACGAAACGGCCTGTACGTACGAGGTCGATGACACCCCGCCATTCAAGATCAATCGGGAAGCGCTGGGGATCGCCATTGAGATTTCCCTTCTCTTGGGGACAAACGTGGTCGGTGAACTGCATATCACCAGAAAGCAGTATCTCGACGGCTCCATCCCGACCGGCTTCCAGCGAACTGCAATCGTCGGGATCGAGGGTGAGATTTCTCTCAGGAAGAAGAAAGTCCGAATCATTCAGTTGAGTATCGAGGAAGATTCCTGCCGCGAGGTCGCCGACGTCGGTCATGACCGAATCTACACTACCGACCGTCTGGGAATGCCGCTAATCGAAATGGTGACATATCCTGACATGCTCACGCCAGATGAGTCCGCCGAGGCAGGGCAGATGCTCAGACTTGGTTGCCGGACCACGGGCCACGTACGCACGGGGATCGGTGCCGGACGTCAGGACGTGAATGTCAGCATAACCGGTGGCACTCGTATTGAAATCAAAGGCGTTTCGCACATTTCGTGGATTCCCGAACTGACCCACAACGAGGCGTTTCGCCAGAAGTCGTTGCTGGTCATTGCCGACGAACTCCGCAAGCGGGTTGGCAATCCGTCAGAGTGGAAGCTGAACTGGAAGGACGTCTCGCTCGATGATTTCGAGCACGGGCTTCCGTTTGCAGCGGGGACCGGCAAGCAGCGTCTCACCGCCGTCAATCTGCCGGAGTTCAAGGGTATGCTGTCGCATTTCACTCAGCCGGGGCAGACGTTTGTCGATGAACTGAGTGGCCGCTTGAAAGTGATCGCCTGCCTCGAAAGACCAAACGTTATTCATTCCGAACAGACTGCCCAGCCACTGACCGCTATCGATTTGGGTAAGCTGCGTGAGTTGCTGGAAGCGGGCGATAGTGACGCCCAACTGTTGATCTGGGGAGAGGATCGAGACATCGACACCGCTCTCGAGATTTTACAGGAACGTTGCGAAATGGCTTTCGAGGGGGTTCCGAATGAAACCCGTAAGTCTCTTCGCGACGGTACAACGTTGTTTGAACGCGTCTTGCCGGGACCGGACCGCATGTATCCCGACACCGACTCAGCACCGCTGTCGATCAGCGATGAGCTGATAGAAGAAAAGCGAAAAGGCCTTCCCGCGCCGCTGACAGAATTGCTTGAGAAGCTTCGCGGTTGGAATATCCCCGAAGACACATATTACTATCTGCTCACTCGCAGTCTCCTGCCGTTGATCGAGCAAACCATCGACCACACCGACTGGCCAGCCTCGTTTGTCGGCACCCTGTTCGGTCATACGTACAAAGGCATCCGGAGACGCCACGCTCGCCAGGCTGACTTCTCACACGATCGCGTTGTCGATCTCTGCAAGTTTGTACACGATCAAGGATTGGACAAGGGACTCGTCAAGAGATTGCTCCCCGGCGTTTATGAAAACCCACAAGCCTCCTTTGAGTCCTTGCTCGGCGATCTCGATTTGGAACTCAAGAGCCGCGAAGAGCTGTGCCCCGAGATACCGGAACTCAGCAGGCGTTTCGATGAGGTGAAGAAAAACGACAACAACGGTGCTCGCATGCGCTGGATCATGGGACAGCTCCGAAAGTTTGCTCCGGGCAAGGTTTCGCTGAAGGAACTGGTCGAATGCGTAGAGAAGGAGGCCTGCCATGAGTGACACCTTGAAAGGCTACAAAGGCGGTGCCCGCGCAACGCTGGAGAAATTCGACGTGCCAGTCTGGAGCGACACGGTCGTCAAAACGACTCGCGGTGAGTTTAAAGGCATCATTCTTCCGCGCTCCGAAAACGATGACGATCAGCATATCGTTCTGAAGCTTATCACCGGCTACAACATCGGTATCGATATTGCCACGATTCTCGATATCCACAGCGAGGGCATGAAAGAGGCCCATTACAAAATCCCGGAGAAGGAATTCCCGATCTCCGAGGGCAAACCGAATATCAAGTTGTTTGGCACCGGCGGCACGATTGCGTCGCGTCTCGACTACCGCACCGGCGCCGTGATTCCGGCATTTTCACCGGGCGAACTGTACGGCGCTGTTCCCGAACTGGCCGACATTTGTAATCTGACCACTGACAAGCTCTTCGCTGTGTTCAGCGAGAACATGGGACCGGAGCAGTACAAAAAGCTGGCGATTGAAATCGGCAAGCAGATTGAAGCAGGTATCGATGGTATCGTCATCGGTCACGGCACAGACACTATGCACCATACAGCCGCAGCGCTCAGCTTCATGGTGCAGAATTCCCCGGTCCCGATCGTGATTGTCGGCTCACAGAGGTCTTCAGACCGGCCGTCATCGGATGCTGCGCTGAATCTCATTCACGCAACCAAGACTGCCGCCGAGTCGGACATTGCCGAAGTGCTCGTTTGTATGTTCGGGCCGACCTCGGATGAATACGGTCTTTTGCATCAGGGAACGCGAGTGCGTAAGATGCACTCTTCGTATCGTTCGACTTTCAGAACGCTGGGCGACATTCCCATTGCTACCGTTGACCGCCAAACGATCACACCGCTGAAACAGGGTTACGCCAGGCGACGCAAGGATCGTGATGTGACCATCTTGCCGCACTTCGAAGAGAAGGTCTCGCTGTTGTATTACTATCCGAACATGCAGCCGGACATCATTGATTCTCTCGTGGACAACGGCTACAAGGGGATTGTCATTGCCGGCACCGGACTGGGGCATGTCAACAAGCCGGTCTATCCGGCGATTGAGCGTGCGACCAAAGCAGGTGTGGCGATTTACATGACGGTTCAGACGTTGTGGGGATATGTCCACATGTTCGTATACGACACGGGCCGTGACCTGATGGCCAAAGGGATCATCCCGACCGAAAATATGCTGCCGGAAGTTGCTTACGTGAAACTCGGCTGGGCGCTGGGACAGACGAACGATCTGGAGAAGGTCAAGGAGCTAATGCTCACCCCGATCTGCAACGACATTACGGAGCGCGAGCCGTACAACGGCTACCTGATCTTACAGGGCGGTGTGCCCGAAGTCGAGGAGTTCATTCGCCGAGTTCACAAGTAGAAAAGCAAACGAGGGAGCAGATGCTCCCTCGTTCTCTCACTCCACCACCGATACTTGTTACCATTATCCCTCCGTGACGGCTTCTTGCAACCGGTATCGTTTGTATATCCGGGCGTAGTGTCCGTCTCTGGCAGCAAGCTCGGCATGCGTTCCGGACTCTATGACTCGTCCGTTTTCAAGCACGTGAATTCGATCGGCCTGTTCGAGCGTTCCCGGCCGATGCGTGATCAAGATCGCGCTCATATCCGGCATGACTTCGTGCAGCCGATCCCAAAGGACAGCCTCTGTTTTTGAATCCAGCGCCGAGGTGCAGTCGTCGAGAATCAGAATGCTCGGCTTGCCGACCAGCGCCCTTGCCAGGGCAAGACGCTGTTTCTGCCCGCCTGAAATCATCATTCCACGAGTACCGATAGGCGTGTCGATTCCGTCCGGTAGAGCCTCGATATCACTCTTGAGTTGAGCGACCTCGACTGCCCAATCGACGACCGCCTCCGGGATATCATCCCGACCCATCAGGATGTTGTTCCTCAGCGTGTCGGAGAACAGCACTGGTTCCTGCGGCACATACCCGATGGAACGCCGCAGATCCTCAAGGCGGTACTTGCGGAGATCCAACCCGTCGAGTTTGATCGTTCCGCCGGTCGGATCGACTAGCCTCGGGATCATGTTCACGAGCCAGCTCTTACCCGAACCAACCTTGCCCACGAGGGCGACCGTCTTGCCGGACTCAATCTCAAGCGAGATGTCATCGATGATCTCACGCTCTGATTCCGGGAAAGCGAACTTCGCCCCCTCCAGAGTCAGACGGCCTTCAATCCTGCGCCCGGCTGTATCGTTGCCGTTGTCGGAGACCATTTCCGGCACATCTTCAAGCTCGATCAGTCTCCCTATTGACACCGCCGATTGCCGTGACTTCACCAGGAACTGACCGACGTCGAACATCGGGAAAACAAGGTACACGACATAATAAATGAACGTTGCCATGTTTCCGACCGACAGGCCGGAGTTAATCACCTTGTAGCCGCCGATCAGCAGTACGATTACCATCGAAAACTGCCAGATGTAGAAGTACATGGAATCGACGATCGTGACAAACTTCACCGAGTCGATCTCCGCCTGACGACGGTCTTCAGCCGCTGTGGCAAACTTCGATTTTTGAGCCTTCTCCCGCACATAGGCCTTGACGACGCGGATTCCCGAGAAGCAGGCTTCCATCGTGTCGTTGAACTGCGAAATCCGGCTCTGCAGATGCTCGTAGCGACGATCCAGAGTCGAGGACGTCTTGAAGAAGACCAGGACCAGGATAGGCAACGGCCCCGCAGTCCAGAGCGTCAGCCACGGATCGATACTGATCATCATCGCCACGATGAACGCGATAACCAACAGCGCCTCGTACAGCCTGAAGATGCCCGAGCAGGCAAACCAGGACAGTTTCTCGGCCACGTCGTCGGTCAGTCTGGTGACAAGATCACCCGTGCGGAACCGGTTGAAAAAGTCGGGTCCTTTCGAGGTAATCCGGTCGAACGCTTCCTGACGAAACAGCCATTCCATGCGGCAGTTCATCCAGGCACGGTGCGTCTGGACGTAGGCGTACAGCACACTGGCGATAAACCCCAGCCAGATGAAGCCCAGCCCGAAAGCCGCTATCGGATCCAGACCAAGATACGCGGCACCATCGGTGAGCCAGCGAGCCAGGAAGTGATCCGGGATTGTCCCGGTATTCACGAAATCAATCGTGAACCCGAACAACTGCGGAATCGCCACCTGGAAAACTGTCTGCACCGGGGTGAGCAGTATCAGGACGCCGAGGACATAGAGGTGGCGACGGTAATACTTCGCCAGCCATTTCAGTTTATCAAACATTAGTCGTAACTCCGTTTTTGTTCTTGAACTGCAGGTGGAACAGCTTGGAGTAGTAGCCGTTCTGCAACAGCAGTTCCGTATGAGTACCGCGCTCGACGATTTCCCCTCGACGGATCACCAGTATCTGATCGACATCGAGGATCGTAGACAACCGGTGTGCTATAATCAGCGACGTTCTGCCGGTCATCAGCTTTTTCAGCGATCCCTGGATGGTCCGTTCAGTTTCCGGATCAACCGAGGATGTCGCTTCGTCGAGAATCAGGATCTCCGGATCGAAAGCCAGTGCTCGGGCGAATGACAGCAACTGTCGTTCGCCGCGACTGAAATTGGCTCCTTTCTCAGAGACCTCGGTATCGTAGCCTTCGGGCAGTTTCCGGATGAACTCGTCGGCAGCCACCGTTTCGGCAGCCTCAACGATTCCTTCCTGCGGGACCTCTTCGGCCTCAAGCCCGATGTTGGCCGAGATGCTGCCCGGGAACAGGAAGATGTCCTGCAATACGAGCGCGAATCTTCGCCGCAGATCCGCTACCGGGATTTCCTTGATGTCAATGCCGTCGACGGTGATCCGCCCGCGTTGCGGATCGTACATCCTCAGGAGCAGCGAAATTACGGTCGATTTGCCGCCGCCGGTGATTCCTGCGAGCGCTACGCTTGTGCCGGCCTTGATCTCGAAATTGACATTGCGAAGGACGTAGTCATCGTTGTCATTGTACGAGAACCAGACGTTTTCAAAACGTATGGCGTCCACGAAACCTGGCCACGGAACCGGACTGTCCGAATCAACCAGTTTCGGCTCGGTAGCCAGCAATGCGAATATTCGCTTGGCGCCGGCAACTCCCTTCTGGAAGTTGGCCAACTGCTCCGAGGTCCTGAATATCGGCTCAAACGAGCGCCAGATATTCACCAGGAACAGGACCATCAAGCCGGTCGTCAATCCAAACCGGTGACCGAAAAGCAGCACCAGGCCAATCTTTATGTACTCAAAGAAGAACACCGTGTTGAAGAACATGCACACTGCTATGTTCACCCAGGCGTCTTCGGAGAACTTGGCTTCGTTGACCCGGAATACCTTGCCCCGGGCGTACGCTCCACGGTGGAATATCTGGACGATAGACATGCCGTGAAGGAACTCCGTCAGGCTGGCCGTTACCTCGGCCATCCGCTTGCGAACCTCCAGGAATCGATGTGTCGTGGTCTTGTGGAATACCCATGTAAGCACCGCGACAACCGGGATCACCGTCAGGAGAATTGCCGCCATTCTCCAGTTGTACCAGAACAGGACGCTGTAGAGACCGATAATCATGATCAGATCGGCCACAACTAGCAGCACCGTGTTCGTGAACAAGAGCCGAAGCGACTCCGTGTCGGATTCGATTCTCGCCATCAGTCGTCCGACCGGATTCCGGTCAAAGAAGGCGATATCGAGGGACAGCATATGGTCGTACAGCTTCCGCTTGAGCGAAAGCATGATGTCCTGCCCGATAATCTCCAGCTTGACCCGCATGAAATACTGCAGGACAACCGTGACGATCTGGATTGCGCCTATGACACCGGCCAGCCGCAACAGACCTGTGTAGTCGTGCTTGGTGAGGGGGCCGTCAATAGCCTCCTTCAACAGAATCGGCCAGCACAGGGAGAGCAGCGTGGTTACGGCCAGGAGTATGAAAGATATGCCGAGGCTCCTGCGATGCTCGTTCAGGAACGGGAGCAGGCGTCCGAAAGCACGCCGGCTGCCTATATCGGCCTCGGCTTTGGTCATTTGTTCGTCTTCAAAAAAGTCGCTGGTCATTTTATCAGCCCTGTCGTTAAAGTCTTCCGTCGTTTGGTTCTCCGGGTCCGACGGCCAATAAAAAAGCCCGCCAGACTGATGAGTCGTGGCGGGCAATACCTGCAAATTTGCATATGACTATTCGTCAGGCATATCTATCCCGCCACGGTATGCGCCGCAAGGCGACACAAAGAAGTTGAGATTGGTGTTGATCATGAAAATAGACCTCACTCCGTAACGTTTTAGTACTAGATATGCATTTAGTGCTCTACGGCGCTAATCACCGAATAGTTTCATCAATAAACTACCTTTTTTCTCGATGTCAATGATTTTATTGTCGAGCATTCGGTCTGGCAAGTGGCTGCCGGGCGTTTGATCCGTACAGGGAGAAAGGAAAAAAGTAGTTGCAAGGCCAGCGGAACATTCTTATAGGTGAATCAATTACCTATGGACAAGGGCAGCGACATTCCCACCAGAGGGACAAGGGCAACCGAAAGAGAGAGAGCAAGTTTGGGCAATACTTATAGAATTCTCGTTGTCGACGATGAACAGATGATCCGTATGCTGGCTCAGAAAATCCTCGAGCGCTCCGGCTACGAAGTGCTCCTCGCGGAGTCCGGGGAAGACGGCATTAAGCAGGCAGAGAGTGCTTCCGACGGCCTTGATCTGGTGGTAGTGGATATGTCTATGGAGGGTCTGTCCGGAATCGATACCATTGGTAGACTTCGCGAGCTGATTCCAGACCTGCCGGCCATTATTTCCACCGGCCACATGGTCGACATTTCCGAGCTCCCTCCCGAGCTGGTGGCAAACACGAGCTTTCTGCAAAAACCGTATCGTGCCACTGACTTGTCCGACGCTGTCAAGAAGGTTCTGGAGTAGTATCGAGTCTCTGAAGACAGGTTCTGTCTCTCGGGGGGCGGGAAAATTCTCTTCAAAAGACCTCGCCTTTTCGCTATGTTGATTCATTGCCAACGGCTATCTATGGAGTTGTGTACCGGTGAGAGTTACTTTCTATTGCCTGCTAGTTCTGCTGACCGTCCTGGTCGGTGCTGATTCTACCATCTGTCAGACCAAAACCAGTTGGAATATCGGCTTCCTTGAGGGGGGCGAGTATCCGGCTCACGCCGAGTTGCGTCGTCATTTCAGCGATCAACTAGCCGAAATGCTCCCGGCCGGCTACAAGGCTGTTTCCGTACCGCAGGGGTTCAAGTCGGCCGAGTGGGACCGTGAGAAATGTCGCCGGATGGCTGCCGAGTTGACCGCCGACAGGTCAATCGATCTGGTCGTCGCTCTCGGACCGTGGACGGTGGAAGACCTCCTCGCCGCCGGATTCGACAGGCCCATAATCGCAGCCTTCAGATATGATCCGTTGATCGAGGGGATCGTTGACAAGGGGGGAAGGCCGATTGTAGACAACCTGACGGTGCGTATCCGTCGTCACAAAACAGCTTACGATCTGGACGATATAGCGAGGTTGACCGAGGTCAAGAAACTCGGTGTGCTTTTCTTCCCGACTGGCGATGAGACCGGTGCGTTTCTCGACAATATCAATCTCTATGCCGGGGCACTCGGGTGGGAGGTAGTGACCGCGGAGGGATATGACCGGAACGGGACGTTTGCCTTTTTCCGTGCCTATCAGGCGCTCGACAAAGATATTGATGCCGTCTATCTGCCGCCTCTCTGGGGGTGTTCCGCCGACAAGATCAGGCAGCTTTACTCTCAGATTCTTCGCGACGGCATCCGTGCCTTCAGCAGTGAGGGGGAGTACCATGTCCGCCGCGGTGCCTGGGGGGGCGGATCGGGAGAGCGGCCTGAAGTCACCGCACGCATCCAGGCCTGGAAGGCGGTCCAGATTATCATCGGGGCGCTGCCGGCCGACTTGCCGGTGGTCATTGATGAGCAGATCGGACGATGGGTGAACCAACACGCGTTTGTCGCCACCGGGAACGAGTTGCCGCCCGGTCTCTGGAGGTCCACCAATATCGTCGAATCACCTCCCTCGCAGGACGTGGAACGAGTTACGCTGGCGGAAGCTGTCGAACGGGCACTGTCACAGAATCCGGAATATCAGGCAAAATACAACGTCCTCGAGGCTGCCGTGCTGGCCGCCGGGGAGGCCAAAGCAGCGTATTTTCCGCAGGTTCGGGCGGAGGGATCGATTTCGTATTTTGATGACAACACCGTTCACAACGATGATCGCTACGAGAACGAACGATACCACGCCTCGATCAATCTGGAGCAGACATTGTTTTCGCTGGGGACAATCCGGGGCATTCAGCAGGCCCGGCTGATGCGAGATATAACGGAGCTTGACCGGGCGCAGGCAACCCTGGACCTGGAACTTGCCGTGACGATAGCTTTCCTTGATTACTTCAAAGCTACGCAGTTTCGTCTGGCGCAGGTCACGTACCTCCGCAACGCGGAACTCGCCCTTCAGATGGCGCGTGTCCGCAAGACGCTCGGTGATGACGCCCCGGGTGATGATTTCCGCTGGGAGGATGAGTATTTCAAAGCTCTTCGAGCGGTGAGCGATGCCAGGGCCAGGTTGGAAATCGCCGGTATCGTGCTGAACACGCTTCAGGGAAGACCGGGCGAGCTGCCGTTCTTTCTCGAAGACCGCTACTTCTCCGAAGAGGCTGTCATGCGTGGACAGAGCAGGTTTGTGCTGTTGACCTCGACTAACGAATCACGAGAACAACTTGCCGGTTTTTTGGTGGGGGCCGTCGGAAAGAACAACCCCGGTTTACAGGAAGCGGACTTGGCGGTCGATCAGCAACGCAATCTTCTGGCAGGGAATTCTGCCCGGTTTCTCCCGGAACTCGGGCTGTATGCATCATTTGGACTGGTGGATGAGCGACGCAGTACGGCTGATTTCGAGGAAGAGCATGCCGTCTGGTCTGTGGGCACCCGACTGGAATTGCCCCTGTTCAACGGCGGCCAACGACTCAAAGAGCGCGGTCGTATCAAGGCCGATCTCACCGGCGCGCAGTACCGGAAGGATCACGTCCGACTGGAATTGGCCAATCGTGTCCGTTGCCAGTTGGCGAGGGTGCTCAATCAGGCATCCATATATGCACCGGCAGCACGATCATCTCAGCTCTCCGGTGATTACGCAAAGACAATACTCCAGCAGTACTCTGCCGGGAAACGTTCGATTGTAGAGACACTTGACGCGGTCAGGAATGACTGTCAGGCGACGATGGAGCAGATCGCAATCCAGATTGACTACTTTGGTGAGATTGCCAGACTTCTCCACGATGTAGGCTGGAGTCCGCACGAAAGCTCTCTGCATCCGGACGAAGAGTTGTTCAGTCGGTTGAGTGTGCTGAGAACCGGCGGCAATTGACCGCGTATAGCTATCTCAGCAGGTCGAGATAGAGTTTCACCAAATACACGACCGAAAACCCGTACAGGAATCCGAGACGGAGGACTCGTCGGATCGATGTCTCCTCGTACGGCGGAACCGGGCGATCATGGCTGACTAGATAGAACACCCTGGCATAGCCAATAGTAGACGCCGCCAGCAGGACAACCACGATTGGTGTGACGATGGCAATGCCGAACGGGTACTGAATCACGTAGCTCGCGATGAGCACAGAGATCATCCCAAAGGCGTACTTCCCGGTCATGTTCGACGGCAGACTGACTCGTTTGTCTTTTGAAAGGAACAGCCCGCCGATCAGTATCAGCAAGTCTCTCCCGACCACAGCCGTGGCCAGCCACACGGGAAAATCGCGGTGGACAATCAGGGCAAACACCAGGATGATCGCAAAAAACTTGTCGGCGATCGGATCAAGGGCAATACCCAGCTTTGTTATCTGTCCCTGCCTGCGCGCAAAATAACCGTCGAGTCCGTCGGTCATACCGGCCAACGTCAGCAGCGATGCCGCAATGATGATTGACGTCGAATCCTCGAAACGAACGAAATACCAGACTGCGAATGACAGGGGGATGCGCGACAGGCTGAGCAGGTTTGGCAAACGTCCTAATTCTCGAAAATCCATCTTTACGGCCTCAACGGTTGATTTGTGAAAAAAGGGTAGTGAAAATCAACGAAAATCGCAAGCGTTGGCCCGGTATGACAGCGAATCGAGGTGGGGTGTTAAGAAAGTAACACCGGGTCCGATACTGTATATAGGCTCGAAAAACTGCGTACGCTGGTTTGAGAAGACATTTAAGGGACTGACAGAGTCTTCTGGGGAATGGACAGCAGGCGCTACAGCAGGAATGATTTTGGCCCAAGGCACTACAAAAAACAGAACTCTGGCCCGAGTTCTGTCATCTTCGTCGTGTGAGAATCGATCCGATTCCCACGACTCCTCCGATTATTACAGTGAATTCTTGTGTCCCGATGCAAGAGTCGAAGGGCGCATCGTATTCGACCAGGGTGTGATTCGCGGTTGCAATCGTGTGGTCGAGCAGCTTCTTGGCCTCCCCACGGCAGAGCTCATCGAGCGTTCCGTATTTGATCTCTTCGCTCCCGGCGATCGTAATATGGCCGTCAATCTCTTTGAAAAGGGTCACCGACAATCGTTTGAGTCGTCTCTGACAA
Organism: uncultured candidate division Zixibacteria bacterium; assembly: GCA_963664195.1. Classification (GTDB taxonomy): domain Bacteria; phylum Zixibacteria; class MSB-5A5; order GN15; family FEB-12. The sequence goes on along the minus strand of OY760907.1, from coordinate 104,081 downwards.
GAGCCGGCGGAACCGGAGTCGTCTGCGAAATCAGGATGTTTGAGCAGGATATCCAGGGGCACCCTCTGGGCGTGATGTCACTGGTTGAGGTCGGCTACAGGAGACAGATCGAAGCTGAACTGCACAAAGCAAGACTCAGGATTATTGAACTGGAGGATCAACTCCAGAACAAGGACGCTGCTCTGAAGGAAGTCCTCTGGCAGGTTGAAGATTCCCGAAAGGAAAGCGCGCTGGAAATCGCTACCAACATGAAGCGAATCGCTTTGCCTATACTACAGCTCATGAAGCAGGCAGAAAGCCCCACGCAGAGGCAATACGCCGGTTTGCTGGAAAGCTGCCTGGTAGACTTTGCCTCCCCTATGGTTGCCAAGCTGGAAGCCGAACATGCGGAATTATCCTCCCGAGAGCTTGAAATATGTCACATGGTCAGGAGCGGCTTTGGGTCAAAAGACATAGCCGCGGCCTTCTGCACATCGGTACAGACCGTCCTTACTCAGCGAAAACAGATACGAAGGAAGCTGGGGCTTACCAACCGATCACTGAACCTCGTCACATATCTCAAGAGCCTGGAGACTCGGGCTCCAAATCTGTGAGTAGTACTGCATTTGCCGCGGACATCAGGTATGTGCAATACCCAATCCATGCCGATTCTTGCCCATTTCGCAGATGACGATAAATGTCGAAAAAGAGTATTACGAGAAAGTCGGTCTGTTCGCTCCCCAAAAGCGACCACTCTGACACCTATGAACGGTCTTTGTGCACGAAACGTGTGAAAAGGGCAGCTGCACAGGGATGAACACTACCTCGGCACGGAGCAAGGCAGACAACAATGGGAGGCCAATGTGAGCTGGAAGAATCTCAAGATAGGTAAGAAACTGGGGGCGGGCTTCGGAGTAATACTGGCGCTTTTCATCGCGGCCAGTGCCAACAATTGGGCGAGCTTCGGCAGTATCGAAGACAACATCGGAGTGTCGTCGAACGCCGGTGACAACAAAGTCCTCATGGTCGAAAAGGTGGTCGACCACCTCAACTGGACCATGAAACTCCAGTCGCTGTTCGCCAGCGATGACGTTCACGAGGTCCTGGTGCAGACCGATGATCACAAGTGCGGACTCGGCAAATGGTTGTACGGTGAGGAGACGCAAGCACTGGCCAATTCGGATCCTGAACTCGGACGCCTTCTGAAAGAGATCGAGGCACCACACAAGCACCTTCACGAATCGGCGATCAACATCGGTCTAACTTATGTCGATTTCGACTTGGCACTTCAGAACATGATTAGCGAGCGCTGGATTGACCACCTCTCCTGGACCGAACGTCTGGCGAACTCAGTTCTTTCAAAGGAACCGTTTGATGGCGGTCTTGATCCGGAACAGTGCCCGTTCGGTCAGTGGTATCATGCTTACAAGGCTGAGAATCCGGAGTTTGCTAATCTGCTTCACGAGTGGGAAGGCCCGCACCGCAGACTGCACGAAAGCGCCCGAAAGATAGTCGATGCTCAGAAAGCAGGCAACTACTCCGACGCGGCCTCGATTTTCGCAGCCGAGACCAACCCCACGCTGGACGAGTTGCAGATGGCCTATCAGCACACGAGCAGCTGGATGGGGCAAATGGCAAAGAGCCAAACGAATGCCCAGGCGATCTTCGCGAATGAGACACAGCAGCACCTCCAAACCGTAGAAGGCAAATTGGCCGCTCTGACGGAGTACTTCAATAATGAAGCGGCGAATGCAAGCACCGAGATGCACGCAGATATCAGCAGTTCAAACATGCTCATGATCATCTTCGCGATTGCGGGAGTGTTGATTGGTATCTTTGCCGCCTTCATTATCACTCGTGGTATTGCCGGCCCGGTTTCGAAGATGGCGAGCGTTGCAGAGAGCATCTCCACCGGTGATATCGATCACAGTATCGATCTGGATTCAAAGGACGAAATCGGCTTGCTTGCCGTATCGTTCCGCAACCTGATCGACTATATGAAAGGTCTTGCAGGTGCCGCCGAGAGTATCGCCAATAACGACTTGACCGTCCATGTGGAGCCAAAGTCATCCAAGGACATTCTCGGCAACTCGTTCAAGACGATGACCCACAATCTGACCGGTATGGTGAGACAGCTTCGGGACAACGCCACGCAGCTTGTCACCGCAGCAACTGAAATATCCTCGGCTTCCGAGCAAATGGCCAAGGGAGCCACGGATCAGTCTCAACAGGTGAACCAGGTTTCAGCGGCAGTCGAGGAAATGTCGGCGACCATTTTGGAATCGTCACGGAACTCCGGCGAGGCCACCGAGGCATCCCGGACCGCTTCGGACACTGCTACCAACGGCGGAGAGATCGTGAGCAACACCATTGCCGGGATGCAGCGGATCAACGATGTTGTGCGTGAATCGGCAGACTCCATTGCGAAACTGGCTACCTCAGCGGATCAGATCGGTGAGATTGTCAGCGTGATTGATGACATTGCCGATCAGACCAACCTGCTGGCACTCAACGCCGCTATCGAGGCTGCTCGTGCAGGAGAGCAGGGAAGAGGCTTTGCGGTGGTGGCCGACGAGGTTCGCAAGCTGGCGGAACGTACGGGCAAGGCAACCGGCGAAATCACCGACATGATCAAAGGAATCCAGCAGGAGACCGGCGACGCTGTCCAGTCGATGGAAGCGGGGGTACAGGAGGTCGACAAGGGTCGTGATCTGGCCGATCAAGCCGGCAACAGCCTTTCAGAGGTGGTCGCGATGTCAGCCAGGGTCATGGACATGATCCAGCAGATAGCAACCGCTTCCGAGGAGCAGTCTGTGGCTGCCGAACAGATATCCAAGAACATTGAACACATCAACAGTGTAACCAAAGAAACGGCCGCCGGTGCCGAGCAGTCGGCCGCTGCTGCCGAGGAACTCAATCGGCAGGCGGAGGGCATGCAAGAGATGGTGGCCCGGTTCAACATTAGCAACGAGAGTTAGACATCGGGACTGACTTCAACGATCTGACAGCATTGAGTTGAACCAAACCCACACTGGGTAAGAAAACGGTGAGCGGCGAATGCGCCGCTTGCCGTTTCTCATATCATCCTCTGAAGGCAGTTACCGGTATGCCGCCAACCGGTCCCGAAGCTCAATCGGCGTGTCGAGCGTGTTCGAGCGAGGGCTGGATCTGCGAGTCACCGTCGCCGTTCCTGAGGATTCAGAGAGGCAACTGGAGAGGACAGAAGTCCGACGGCGTACCTTTACTAAGAGATGTCCATTACGTTGTCCCACAAAATGGGTACAGGTCATACCCTATCCGTACCTGTTCAAGAACCGTTCAGTCAGTATATATTTGTGTCGAGAGAACTAGAACAGACAATAGGTACGGTCGAGGACAGAAATATCCATGACATGATCTTCGGCCAAAAGCAATGAATACCCTGGTGCAGAGACGCGAAAGTGGAGCCTGATTGCAGGGACGAGTAATTCTCGGCACGGAGCGGGACAGAAGACAACGGGAGGTTTTTGTGAGTTGGAAGAATCTGAAGGTCGGAAAGAAAATTAGTGTGGGTTTTGGTCTCGTACTGGCTCTGCTAATAGTCGTCGGCGGAGTGGGCTATAACGCCCTGAACGAGTCCAAAGACGGCTTTGGAGAGTACCGTGAAATGGCCCGAGATACGAATCTCTCAGGCAGAGTACAGGCCAACATGCTGATGGTTCGGATGAATGTAAAAGACTTCATCATAACCGGCAGCGAGTCCGACGTGGAACAGTGTCGTCAATTCTTCGACAGGATGAACGAGTTCCTTGCTCAGGCGCAGGTGGACATCAACGATCCTAAACGGGCGGCCATGATTGACGCCGTGGATGAGAATGTGAAGAAGTATGGCGAGGCGTTTGACAAGGTTGTTGGCTTCCGCACCGAAAGGGATCACGAGGTCAACGATATATTGAACGTCAAGGGGCCTGAGATGGAGAAGGCCTTGACCCAAATACTAACAACCGCCGAGCGCGATGGCGACATGGATGCAGCGTATTACTCCGCAACGTCGTTGCGAAGTCTCCTTCTGGCGAGGCTGTACGTCGTCAAGTACCTTGAAGGCAATGCTCAGGCGTCCTTTGATCGGAGCAAACTCGAGCTGAGTCAAATGCATGAGGCGTTGGCTGAGTTGGACGGGCGGCTGGAGAATGCTGAGCGTCGCCAGCTTCTCAATGGGGTCCTTCAATCCTCGGTTGCTTATGCTGAGGCGATGAGGAACGTCCATTCAATCATATCCGAAAGAAACGACGTCATCGCGAACACCCTGGACAGAATAGGTCCGGAGGTCGCCTCGCTCATCGAGGAGGTCAAACTGGACATCAAGGAAGCGCAGGACAAACTGGGACCGGAGCTTGTAGCCGCCAATGATCTGGCAGAAGGCCAGATGATCGTCGTTGCCTTGATTGCTCTGTTGATTGGTATCTTTGCCGCCTTCATTATCACTCGTGGTATTGCCGGCCCGGTTTCGAAGATGGCGAGCGTTGCAGAGAGCATCTCCACCGGTGATATCGATCACAGTATCGATCTGGATTCAAAGGACGAAATCGGCTTGCTTGCCGTATCGTTCCGCAACCTGATCGACTATATGAAAGGTCTTGCAGGTGCCGCCGAGAGTATCGCCAATAACGACTTGACCGTCCATGTGGAGCCAAAGTCATCCAAGGACATTCTCGGCAACTCGTTCAAGACGATGACCCACAATCTGACCGGTATGGTGAGACAGCTTCGGGACAACGCCACGCAGCTTGTCACCGCAGCAACTGAAATATCCTCGGCTTCCGAGCAAATGGCCAAGGGAGCCACGGATCAGTCTCAACAGGTGAACCAGGTTTCAGCGGCAGTCGAGGAAATGTCGGCGACCATTTTGGAATCGTCACGGAACTCCGGCGAGGCCACCGAGGCATCCCGGACCGCTTCGGACACTGCTACCAACGGCGGAGAGATCGTGAGCAACACCATTGCCGGGATGCAGCGGATCAACGATGTTGTGCGTGAATCGGCAGACTCCATTGCGAAACTGGCTACCTCAGCGGATCAGATCGGTGAGATTGTCAGCGTGATTGATGACATTGCCGATCAGACCAACCTGCTGGCACTCAACGCCGCTATCGAGGCTGCTCGTGCAGGAGAGCAGGGAAGAGGCTTTGCGGTGGTGGCCGACGAGGTTCGCAAGCTGGCGGAACGTACGGGCAAGGCAACCGGCGAAATCACCGACATGATCAAAGGAATCCAGCAGGAGACCGGCGACGCTGTCCAGTCGATGGAAGCGGGGGTACAGGAGGTCGACAAGGGTCGTGATCTGGCCGATCAAGCCGGCAACAGCCTTTCAGAGGTGGTCGCGATGTCAGCCAGGGTCATGGACATGATCCAGCAGATAGCAACCGCTTCCGAGGAGCAGTCTGTGGCTGCCGAACAGATATCCAAGAACATTGAACACATCAACAGTGTAACCAAAGAAACGGCCGCCGGTGCCGAGCAGTCGGCCGCTGCTGCCGAGGAACTCAATCGGCAGGCGGAGGGCATGCAAGAGATGGTGGCCCGGTTCAACATTAGCAACGAGAGTTAGACATCGGGACTGACTTCAACGATCTGACAGCATTGAGTTGAACCAAACCCACACTGGGTAAGAAAACGGTGAGCGGCGAATGCGCCGCTTGCCGTTTCTTGTACGATCGTGTATTGTCGAACGCAAAACATGTACGGAAATGGTCTCTCTGTGCGTTGATCTTTCCGACAGGTGTTTGGAAGCGCTCATTTATCCGTTCTCCAGAAGCCAACAAATCTGTTCCGTTACCGTCGCGTTTTTTGTATGTTGAATTCAGGATCAAAAGTAGGAGAACATACCGCTGTGATTACGTGAGACGATACCAACATAATCCGATTATCACTCGCCAGGACGTCCCGGCCGTCGAACCACATCTTGTCGACGTAAGCTCTGTCTTCAACCCGGGAGCGATCAAATTCGGTGATACGTACCTGCTTCTATTGCGGGTGCAGAACCGTGGGCGGGAAACCCACCTGATGGTGGCTGAGAGCGACGACGGCCGTCGTTTTTCGATTCGAAACACCTGTGTCCGATTCAACGGACTCGAAAAGATCGCCAAACCGATATTTCACATTTACGATCCCCGAATCACACAGATCGATAATCGTTGCTACATAGTGATGGCGATGGATATGGCTGCCGGTTGTCGTCTCGGACTGGCAGTCACCGACGATTTCAAATCGTTCCAATTCCTGGGAGTGGAACCGCACCGCGATATGCGCAACGGCGTCTTGTTCCCGGAAAAAATCAACGGTAGCTACGTGCGGCTGGATCGTCCCAATACGGGAACGGCCGGCGCGGGTGTTTCTTCCGGTTCGACCATCTGTGTGTCAACATCGAACAACCTCATCGACTGGACATACTCCGCCACGCTCATGCACGGCCGCCCGCATTTTTGGGACGAACTGATTGGCTCCGGTCCGCCGCCGGTGAAAACCCGTGAGGGGTGGCTTCATATTTACCACGGTGTCGCAACGCATTTTGCCGGGGTAAACATCTATCAGGCCGGCGTCGTGCTGCTTGATCTGGATGATCCGACGAAAGTCAAAACACGCAGCCGGTACAATATCCTCGAACCGAGAGAGTTGTGTGAGCAAGTCGGACAGGTGCCCAATGTCGTGTTTCCGAGCGGGATGATCGTCGAGCAGTTCGACAGCGACGGTTTCGCAGAGCCTGACAGCGAAGTCCTGCTCTATTATGGTGCGGCTGATACCTGCGTTTGTCTCGCCACGACTACAATCGACGAGTTGATCGCCGCCTGTTATGCGGGAGAGGAGAAGCCGTGACATTTCATCAGAGAATCAAGATATTAACGCTTCTCCTGACGGCCCTCTTCTGTGTCCGATGCGGAGAGCGTGAGGCCGCCAAAGTCTCTGAGGACTCTTTGCCGATTCCACAGATCGAGTATGCGCCGAAACAATACGTCTGTTACAAGACAGGCCAGCCGATGGCGATTGATGGTCGTCTCGATGAGGCCGCGTGGCAGAAAGCCGCATGGACTGATCTGTTTGTCGATATCGAGGGTACTCTGAAACCGGCGCCGCGATTCGAGACCCGTGCTAAGATTCTCTGGGATGACACCTACATATACTTCTGTGCCGACATGAAAGAGCCGCACGTGTGGGGAACAGTGACCGATCGGGATGCCGTCATCTATCATGACAATGATTTCGAGGTGTTTATCGACCCCGATGGTGACACGCACGAGTACTACGAACTTGAGGTCAACGCGCTTGGCACCGAGTGGGACTTGCTCCTAATGAAGCCGTACCGCGACGGTGCCCCGGCTGTCAATGCGTGGGATATTCAGGGGCTGAAAACGGCCGCGCATATCAACGGGACACTCAACAACCCGCAGGATATCGACAGCGGTTGGAGTATTGAAATGGCCATGCCCTGGGACGTCCTCGGTCAGTGCGCCCACAAACCGACCCCACCCGGAGAGGGTGACCAATGGCGAGTTAATTTCTCGCGTGTCGAATGGCAGCACACAATAGAGAACGGCAGGTACGTCAAAGCTGTCGACCCGGAGACCGGTAGGTCGCTTCCTGAGAACAACTGGGTTTGGTCGCCGCAGGGATTGATAGCGATGCACTATCCGGAGATGTGGGGTTTCGTTCAGTTCTCTGAGAAACCGATCGGAAGCGCGACGGTTGCATTCACACCCGAGCCGACAGATTCTGCGCGGTGGGCATTGCGCGAGTTGTACTACGCCGAGCGCACGTATTTCTTGCAGCACCACCAGTACTCGCGCAGTCTGCGGCATTTGGGATTAGGAGAACGGACGTTATCAGGATTCGATTGGCCACCGACGATTGAGATCACAACAGGGACATTCGAAGCCCGACTAACCAGCGCCGATGGCGAGGCGACGCTCTGCATAACGCACGACGGCGACATTCGCGAAATCGAGAGCGGGAAGTGATATCGTGGTGATTCGCCGACGCATACCGCACAGCGCGCGTGTCGAAGACGGTGATTGAATAGACCTATTGCGCATACTATGATTTGAAAGGCTGATAATGAATCTGACAACTCTGGACTGGTCAATAGTCGTCGTGGTCCTTGGCTTGATGTTTTTCTCCGTATTCGCGGCCAAACGCCTGATGCGCAGTGTGGCGGATTTTCTGGCCGCCGGACGTTCTGCCGGGAGATATGTAATCAGCGTTGCCAGCGGAGTCGCCGGACTGGGAGCGATCACGATAGTCGGCAATCTGGAAATGAACCTCGTGGCCGGTTTTTCCATGGCGTGGTGGGGCATGACGATGGCGCTGGTCATACTCGTCATCACAGTTTCCGGCTGGGTGATCTACCGCTTTCGCCAGACAAGGGCATTGACGCTCGCGCAGTTTTTCGAGGAACGATACAGTCGCAAGTTTCGGATATTCACCGGCATCATCGCCTTTCTGTCCGGCCTGATAAATTTCGGTATTTTCCCCGCGGTCGGTGCGCGCTTTTTCATCTACTTCTGCGGCCTGCCGCATTCGTTCAGTCTGCTTGGCATGGAGATTGGTACGTTTCCCGTAACGATGATCTGCCTACTATCGATCTCGCTCTATTTCGTCTTCTCCGGTGGACAGATCGCGGTGATCATCGCAGACTTCTTCCAGGGGATGTTTGTCAATATTGTGTTGCTGATCCTGATCGTTTATGCTGTTGTTTCGTTTGACTGGGTGTGCATTTTTGAGGCGTTGTCCTCGGCGCCAACGGAGGCCTCGTTGATAAATCCGTTTCATACCAGTCAGGTGGAAGATTTCAACTTCTGGTATTTCCTCGTCGGCATTTTCGGCGTGATGTACGGCTCCATGTCCTGGCAGGGAACGCAGGGATACAACGCCTCGGCAAAAAGCGCCCACGAAGCAAAAATGGGTGCCGTGTTGGCCGGATGGAGAGGTTTGCCACAAACGTTGTTTTTCTTTTTCATCCCGATTGTCGCCTACACTGTTCTGAACCACGCCAACTTCGCCGACATTGCCAACGCCGTGGGGGCTACGCTCGCCAATGTCGAATCCGAGGCGGTGCAAAGCCAATTGAAGACCCCGCTGGTACTGATGCACATTCTGCCTAAAGGACTTCTGGGTGCGTTCGTTGCGGTGATGCTGGCCGCCTTCATCAGTACGCACGATTCCTACCTGCACTCCTGGGGGAGTATTCTGGTGCAGGATGTCATCATGCCGATGCGCAAGAAGCCGTTTACTCCGGAACAGCACCTGAGAGTGCTTCGCGCTGCAGTCGTTTTTGTCGCCGTGTTTATATTCTTCTTCAGCCTGCTGTTCAAACAGAGTCAGTACATCTTTCTGTTTTTTGCGATAACCGGTGCGATTTTCGCCGGTGGCTCCGGCGCCGTAATTATAGGCGGTCTGTACTGGAAACGGGGAACAACCGGTGCGGCCTGGGCTGCCATGATAACCGGGTCGTCAATTGCAGTCGGCGGCATTATCATTCACCAGATAGTGGACGACTTCTTCATCAACGGTCAATGGTTCTGGATGATCAGCATGTTCGGTGCCAGTATGGTATACATCGTTGTGTCGCTGTTGAGCAAACCGCCCAGGCTCAATCTGGACAAGCTGCTCAAGAGGGGAGAGTATGCGGTCAAGGACGAGACGAAGATTGTCAACGCCGTCCCCGAAAGAGGGTGGCGGCTGCTTGGCATGGGCAGGGAGTTTACCAGAGGCGACAAGTTCATCTATATCGTGAACTATGTATGGACCGGCGGCTGGACACTCGTATTCATCTTTGGCACCATCTACAATCTGACCTGGGAAGTGTCCGATGAAACCTGGATGAGTTTCTGGAACGTATATCTGCTGATACAACTCGGATTGGCGCTCGTGGTGGCGGTCTGGTTTGCCATTGGCGGCTACAAAGATATGGTGATAATGATTAAGCGGCTGCGCACGACACAACGTGATGACCGGGACGACGGTTTCATCGAAGCTAATCAGACGGATAGGGTCGAGGAATAAGACGTGGACAAAAAAGAAACCGAAATACGTATCACGCGAATAGACAGATTTCGCCAGCGGATCGCCGGCATGATCCTGAATGATTCGTCGGAATTTGCTGCGACCTTCTGCCACTCCAAGGAGCCGATAGCGTTTGCTGACCGGCTTCTGGGTGAGTACAAGTCCATCGCCAAAGGTGCCTCGTGGGGTAACAAGTGGGACAGCGCGTGGTTCCATCTGAAAGCGGAAGTGCCCCCGGAGTGGGCCGGAAAGAAAGTTGTCGCCCAGTTGGATTTCTCAGGGGAAGGGTTGGTACTTGATGCCGAGGGTCACATGCTTCAGGGGATAACCAACGGCTCAATCTTTGATCCTCATTTCGCCCGTGACACCGTGCCGCTGTTTGGCCAGTGCGAGGGTGGCGAAGCGGTCGAACTCTGGGTCGAGGCTGCCGCCAACAGTCTGTTTGGCGTGTTTACCGAGCCAGACCCCGAGGCCGATTCACCAAAACGGTACGGGCAGTTTGATGCTTCAGTTGTTGAGATAAGACTTCGTGTGTTCGATGAAACGGCCTGGCATCTGTCGCTTGACCTGCGTGTCCTCTGTGGTATGATCCAGCGGCTGCCCGAAAAGTCCGTGCGACGAGCGAGAATCATTCGCACTGTCAACGAGGCTATCGATGCCTTTCGAGGATACAAGGATCTCGAGCGCTGTCGCGAGATCATTAGCAGGGAATTGAAGAAGCCGGCTTCGGCATCAGACCTGTCAGTGGTCGCTGTTGGGCACGCCCATATAGACACGGTCTGGCTCTGGCCGTTGCGCGAGACGGTCCGGAAATGCGCACGCACATTTTCCAGTCAACTCGATTTGATTGATCGTTATCCCGGCTACGTCTTCGGTGCCTCGCAACCGGTGCAGTATGCGTTCGTCAAGGAACAGTATCCAGAGTTGTACGAGAGGATAAAGAGTGCTGTTGCGGACGGCCGCTGGGAGTTGCTGGGGGGAATGTGGGTCGAGGCAGACTGCAACCTGATATCAGGCGAGTCGATGATTCGTCAGCTACTCCACGGCAAAAACTTCTTCAAAGACGAGTTTGGAGTCGAGGTCACCAATCTCTGGCTGCCGGATGTGTTCGGATACTCAGCGGCCCTTCCGCAGATTCTCAGCAAGAGCGGAATTGAGTATTTCCTGACGACCAAACTTTCCTGGAACCAGTACAATCAATTCCCGCACCACACGTTTTTGTGGCGAGGAATTGACGGCTCGGAGATTCTGACGCACTTCCCGCCCGAGAACACGTACAACAGCCAACTCGACACCGAGTTTCTGATGCCGGCTGTTGATGCTTTTCATGAAAAGGATTTCATAGACGAATTCATCAGCCTGTTTGGCGTAGGCGACGGCGGCGGCGGGCCAAAAGCCGAAAGCATCGAGTGCGGCCGTCGTATGGCCAATCTTGAGAGCGCACCCAGAGTGGAGTTTGGCAGAGCCGATGCGTTCTTCGAGCGACTGGACAACCATCGCGGCGAAGTAGCAACCTGGGTCGGTGAATTGTACCTGGAGTTGCACCGTGGAACTTACACGGCACAGGCGCTCGTGAAGAAGCGCAATCGACGGATTGAACAACGCCTTCGCGAACTGGAAATGCTGTGCAGTTGTCTCCCTTCAGACGACTATCCGGCCAGACAATTCGATGCGATCTGGAAAACGCTCATGTGTCACCAGTTTCACGACAATATTCCCGGTTCAAGTATCACGCGCGTCTACGATGATACGCACAAAGATTACGAGCGACTGATTGCCGAATGCGACAATATCCAGACTAAGACGGCAGAGAATCTCTTCGACCCTGACGAAGATGCCGTGGTGTTGTTCAACAGTCTGCACTATTCGTATGAACGCCCGGTTGTTCTACCTGAGAGTTGGGCCAATTGCACGGTCGTCGACGAAAACGGCGGGCCGCTCCCGCAGCAAACCGAGGACGGCCGATTGGTCGTTCTGGCTGGGGTTGCGCCGTATTCGTTCGCCACCCTGCGTCGGTCCAATGAGACAGTTGCAGATTCGCCAGAGACCGATAGCACGGTGCTTGAAAACGATCTGGTCAGATACGAGTTCTCAGGCGATGGCACTCTTGCCTATGCCTATGACAAAGAGTGCGGGCGCGACATTCTTGAGCTGGGCAAAGCGGGTAATCTGCTCACGTTGTATGATGACCGTCCCAACAACTGGGACGCCTGGGATATCGATAAGTTTTACGAACACCACGTCATAGGGCAGGCGAAGTGTGAGTCGGTCACGCCACTGGCGTCCGGCCCTGTTCGTCAGGGTCTGAAATTCGAGTTCACTGTCGGCGATTCGAGGCTCACCCAGCAAGTGTACCTTGCCGGCAACTCCCGTCAGCTTGACTTCGAAACGACTGTCGACTGGCACGAGAAACACCGCATGTTGCGAGTTGCGTTCCCGGTGAATGTCCACAGCGAGGAGGCTTCGTTTGACATCCAGTACGGTTATGTCAAGCGTTCCACTCACCGCAACACCTCCTGGGATGCCGCCCGCTTTGAAGTTGTCGGACACCGCTATGCTGACCTGTCGGACAACGATTACGGCGTGGCCCTCTTGAACGACTGCAAGTACGGTTACAAAGTGCATGACAACGTAATTGATCTGGATTTGCTCCGGTCGCCCACGTACCCCGATCCGGATGCCGATCAGGGAGAGCATCGCTTCACGTACAGCCTGCTTCCGCACACTGGCGATCTCATCCGTTCCGATGTCATTGCCGGCGCAGCGCAGTTGAATCAGCCTGTCTTGGTTGTCTCCGGTATGCGAACCGAAGCCCTGCATGTTCCCGTTAGGGTTGAGGGAGACGGCGTGTCGCTCGAGGTCCTAAAGGAAGCCGAAAAGGAAGACTGCCTGATCCTCCGCATAGTTGAGAGACTTGGCAGGCATTCGGGGTGTGAACTTCACGCCGATAGCACTTCGGCCAGACTTGTCGAAACCGACCTCATGGAATGGCGTGACTCCGACACGGAGATACTCTGCAACGAACCGGTTGAACTCCGGTTCGAACCGTTTGAAATACGGACGTTCAAACTGAGAACGAAATGACCTCGGGATGACAGATATCATGACAACGTTCAAGAATGTTGCGGTACCAATCGCGTCGATGCTGTTGATTTTGTCGGTGTGCGGCTCTGCTGTTCAGCCGACTGTCGTTGATGTGTTCAACAACAATACGATTCACTTCACACCCGACGAACCTGACCGGTATGACACGCTCGACGTGAAGGCGCTCGACAACGGACGGATCATCCAAGCTACCGTTACCTGTCCTGCATACGAGCAGCCGGTGAAACTGACGGCTCATCTCGAGATCCGCCCGATCCCCAAAGATGAGCAGTTTATGTATGACAGCTGGGATCGGGCAGGAAGCGTTCGCCTTTGGCAAAACGGTTTCCCCGAAGTCGAGATAATCAAATTCATGACGGCGTATGGGGGACCTTCAACGTACGATGTCGATGTCACTCATCTGTTGCCGCTGTTGACGGGCGGGTGTACGATCAATGCCTTCATCGATACCTGGGTCACTCCGGGCTGGCACGTCGACTTCTCTCTCAAGTACGAACCCCTGGAGGAATGGCGCAACCCGGTGTGGGCTCTGCCGCTCATGTTCGAGCAGTCAGTCAATCGCGAGAGCATGGGCGACAGTGGTGTGCAAACTACCATCGTGGTGCCTGAGGGTGCGGACCGAGTTCTTCTCAACTATCTCGTGTCCGGACACTGTACCGATGGCCGTGGCGCCGACGAATTCGTGCCGAAGGACAATGTGATTTGTGTCGACGGTCGCGTGGTCTATCGGTACCGACCCTGGCGCGATGACTGCCGTCAGTTCCGCGAAGTCAACCCGTATTGTAGACGCTGGTCCGACGGCAACTGGTCCTCCGATTATTCGCGGAGCGGCTGGTGTCCGGGGGATATGGTAGAACCGATGGAACTTGATCTGACGGACCATCTCACGCCCGGTGAACATACTATTCGATTCATGATAGAGGACATCCGTCCGAAAGACGAAGAGGGCAATCACGGTTACTGGCGGATCTCGAGCTATTTGGTGGGCCGGGAGAAATGAGTCGTTGCGGTCAACGGATCAGTATCATTCCGGCTCCCGTAACGTGCAAGGCGGGGGAGGGTTGTTTCCAGCTTGACTCGGATGTAGCGATTCGCCTCAAGGGGAATGAACCAGACAATCAGAGTATCGCGGATTACTTCCGCAAGCAAATCGCAACGCATCTGAATCTCATACTGTCCGAGCCAGACATGGCGGACAGGCACATTGAACTTTCGGTTGATGCCGCCGTCAAAGAAGGGTATTGCCTGGACGTCTCTCTCGATTCTGTCTCGCTGGTCGGGGCGTCGCCCCGCGACTTGTTCTATGCCGTTCAGACACTGCTCGGCCTCACAGCCAACGACGAAGCAGCTATTCCGCTCGTCAGCATCAAAGATGCCCCCAGGTATGCCTGGCGAGGGATGCACCTTGATGTCAGCAGACACTTCTTCTCAATCGAGGAAATCAAGAGATACCTCGATCTGCTCGCAATGCACAAGATGAACGTTTTCCACTGGCACCTGACCGATGATCAGGGCTGGCGAATCGAAATCGAGAAGTATCCACTACTCACTGAGGTTGGCGCCTGGCGGACGGAAGATGACGGCAGGCCGTACGGGGGCTTCTACACGCAGGAGGAAATTCGCGAAATCGTTGCCTACGCCGCAGAGCGGTTTATTACCGTCGTTCCTGAAATCGAACTCCCGGGGCACGCCCGTGCAGCACTCGCAGCATATCCGGAACTATCCTGTACCGGTCAGGCTCATTCGGTGCCGAACGAATGGGGCGTGTTCAATGATGTCTACTGCGCCGGGAACGAGAAGACGTTTCAGTTTCTGCAGGATGTACTGACCGAAGTGCTCGCTCTATTCCCCGGCGAATATGTGCACATCGGCGGCGATGAATGTCCGAAAGTTCGATGGAAGCAGTGCACTCGATGTCATGAACGATTGCGACAGGAAGATCTTGCCGATCAGGATGATATCCAGAGTTATTTTATCGGGCGAGTCGGTCGCTGGCTCCACGAGCACGGTCGCAGACTGATTGGCTGGGATGAGATCCTCGAAGGCGGTCTACCTGACGGTGCGGCTGTCATGTCCTGGCGCGGGGTAGAGGGTGGTATTCGCGCCGCAAGAGAAGGACACGATGTAGTGATGACGCCGACTTCGCACTGCTACTTCGATTACTATCAGGCCAAGCAGGGAGAACCAGAAGCATTCAACGCCTATCTCCCGCTGAAGACCGTTTACGGATTCGAACCGACTCCGTCTGAGCTTTCTCCCGATGAAGCGAAACACATACTTGGTGGTCAGGGGAATGTCTGGACCGAGCAGATGTCGGATTATCGTCATGTTGAATATATGACGGTACCCCGTATCTGTGCGATGGCCGAGGCTTTGTGGATGCGTCCCGAGCATCGGGACTATGCAGACTTCCGTATGCGGTTGAACGACCACTTGAAAAGGCTGGATGCCCTGGGTGTGAACTACCGTCGCCCGAAACCGGGCGAGTGAGATTGTGCCGGACCGTGATTGAATCGTAGGTCAGGCCTGTCTTCTGGCCTGACGATGGGACCGTCAGTGAATTGCAGGTTGGAACCCCTGCGACCCTGATATTGGAAAGATTGTAGGTCAGAATCCCCGCGGTTCTGACATTGGAAGTCGAAATCGCAGGCAACTCGCTGCGTTGGGTTTCGCCTACGATTCCGGGGCAAGAAAACGGCAGGCACTCCCATTTGAGTACCTGCCGTATCTGTTTGCCGCATTTACGCTTCTAGAAGTCCGTCTTGCCGGTAAACTTAAATGAACCAAGGTGCACCGCAGGCACGGTCATGCAGCCAACCGCGCTCCACCATGTGTCTACTCTCTCTGTCTGCTTCGAAATCGCCTTCACCGTCTTAAATGCACGGGTGAACGAATCCGTGAACCGGAGGTTCTTGATCCCGGAGACAATCTCGCCGTTCTCGATGAGGAATGTGCCATCGCGGGTCATTCCGGTCAGCACTGAGTTGCGCGGATCAATCATCCCGTTCAAGTAATGGAACCTCGTCACAAGTATGCCCTTCTTGACGTTTGAGAGCATTTTCGCACGGTCCGCCTTACCCGGCGCCATAAACAGGTTCAATCCGTATGCCCCTTGATCCCTCTCTCCGGGGGTGATGGCGTGGCCGGTCGTTTTTGTCTTGGCCTTTATCGCCGAAGCCAGGTCGTGGACAACCCCCATTGCTACGCCGTCCTTCACGAAATAGACCTTCTTGCGCGGGACGCCCTCGAAATCAAATGGGAAGGCATTTGAACGTATGTCCAGCCCGTCGTCGTACAAAGTCACCTGGTTTGAAGTAATCCTTTTGCCAATCTTTCCAGACAAGAACGACATTTTGTTCTGGTAGGATTTCGATCCCAGACCGACATAGTTCAACCACTCCAGCATCTCGGCAATGGCCGCCGGCTCAAGGAGCACTTCGTAATCGCCCGGCTCAATTGAGATCGGATTCCGCGAGCGATCACACTTCTCGACCGCCGTTTGCGCCAGCCGTACTACGTCGAGATCACTCACTCGTCTTGAAGTCGCCGAAGCATACCCGGAGGAATCGTCTGACATGGCAATCATATTGACTGTGGCCGCCGTCACAGGCTGATACGTCCGCACGCCGCGCGAGTTCACGACAGCGATTTCAGATTGAGATGTCGAGAACGCGCCCGCCATGGTGAAGTTCTTACGAGTGGCCTCCGAGATGATTTTCTTGACTTGTTTTGCGCGTCCATGCGGTGTGAAACGTGCGGTCGCGTCGTCGAAAGTGTTAATGTCTTTGTACCTGGCCGGCTTCGGCAGATCGGGAGCCAGCGGATTGTCCGGTTGTTTACGGGCGATTTCCAACGAATCCGCGAGCGTCTTCTTTAGGTCGGCCACATTCATGGAATTGGTCGAGGCCACTCCCGTCTGTCTGCCGACAAGTGATCTGAAGAAGACCTGGAAGTTTGTCTCGTGCACGTTCTGATGGATAATCGAGTTGGCGTAGCGCGTGAGGCCGGACTCGTTGCCGATGAAGACGATTTCGGTCTGCTCGGCCTTTGAAAACGCCATCACCTTTTCCAACTTGGCGATCAGTTTTTCTTTTCCAATCATTTCGTCACCCCCACTCTTACGTTGCGGAAGCGGGCTGGCGAGGTACCGTGGGCGACGTGTGCCGTCTGCATCGGTTCTCCTTTGCCGCAATTGGGCACGCCCCAGACGCGCCAGTGTTTCTCGTTACAGATAGCGTCGCAGGAATTCCAGAACTCGGGCGTGATACCGGTGTACGTTGCGTTCTTGAGCATCCGGCCGAGTTTGCCGTTTTTGATCTCACGTGCGGCTTCGACTCCAAACTGGAAGTTCAACCGCTTGTCGTCGATAGACCAGCTCTTGTTCAGATCAAAATAGATGCCTTTTTTCGTGTCTGCGATGAGGTCATCGAGTTCCCAATCGCCCGGCTCGAGATTGATGTTCGTCATGCGAATTATCGGCAGACGATTCCAACCGTCGGCCCGCATCGTCCCATTGGATTTGCGTTTGATAACCGGCGCCGTTTCACGGCTTGAAAGGTAACCGACAAACAGACCGTTTTTGATAATGGGTGTACGCTGTGCCTTGACACCTTCGTCATCGTATCCGAATGTTCCCAACCCGCCGGGAATGGTAGCGTCGGCTGTGATGCTGACAATATCCGAGCCGTACTTGAGTTTGCGGAGCTTGTCGACCGTCATGAACGAACCACCGGCCAGGGAAATCTCTGTTCCGAGAACGCGGTCCAGCTCAGTCGGATGCCCGCATGACTCGTGCACCTGCAGAGCCATCATGGGGCCGCCGATAATGATGGTCGTTGTCGTGTCCGGGCAGTCCGCAGCGGTCAGCAATTCGATTGCCTCCTCCCGAACGCGCTCGGCCTCGTCGAGAAAACGCTGCTCCTCTATGAACCCGTAGCCACGAGTGGCGAAGTCGCCGCCAAATGAGTTCGGATAGGACCGTTTCTGCGCGACCCTGCCGTCGAACGCCACAGCATTGAACCCGCCACCGGATTCAATGATATCCTGCTCGATCTCAGCGCCCTCGGTTGAGACGAACAACTTGTTGGTTTTGAAGAATCCCATCGACGCTTCGGCCGTTTTGATCTTCCTGGACTTCTTCAAGATTTCGCACGTTTGCACCAGCAGCCCGGTTTTGTCGTCCATGGCGACTCCGAACGGGTCTCTCCTTACCCTGGTGCGGTAGTGATCGACAAAGGGTTTCTGGTCAGCGAGAACGACCGGCTCAAACTTCACGACGGCTGACGCTTTCGCGATCTGCACCGCAAGGTTGGCGGTTCTCTTCAGGTCGGATGTCTTCAACGCCGCCGTGCCGGCAAAGCCCCAGGCTCCGCCGACGAGCACTCTGATGCCAACTCCGACATCGAGATTACGAGTGATCGCATCCACGTTGCCGTTAGACACGCGGATCGATTCCTTTTCACATCTGACATACCGGCAGTCGGCGTAATCCACGCCTTTGCTGCAAAGGTAGTCGATACATTCTTTGAGTCGAGCTTTCATTGGACTCCACTTCACTGGAAGAGATTCAAGGAAACATATAGTGCTAATACTACGTCAATTCGGAGGCGAGGTCAAGTGAACGTGTGATTGAAACCGTTGACACCGCCACATTTGAGATTACCTTGTGTGGAAACGATCATCTCTCACTTGCGGAGTCTGTTGTGAAGTCAATGCTGTGCTTTTTCGCCGTCCTGTTAGTCCTGTCTGTGATTCCGGTAGGAAACGTCTTCGCCGATGAAATCCTCTACGCCCGGTATCCAGCTCTCTCGCCCGACGGCAGCACGATTGCCTTTACCTACCGGGGGGATATCTGGACCGTACCCGCTCAGGGGGGAGAGGCCACGCGCCTGACCGTACATGAGGCCGAGGACGTTCAGCCTCATTTCTCTCCCGACGGCAGTATGATTCTGTTCTCGTCACGGCGTCACAACAACTACGATGTCTATGTCATGCCGTCTGTTGGCGGTGTGCCGACGCGTCTGACCTACAACTCAGGCACGGATATTGGCAGCGGATGGTTCCCCGGAAGCGACAGCGTCGTGTTCAGCACCTACCGCGGGCGCCGCACGGACATCTGCAAAATATCTGTCACCGGGGGGATGCCAATTGCGCTGACCGGTTACGAGCAGGCGTACGAATACGGCGGGCGAATCACCTCTGACGGCAAGGGCCTCTTGTTCAACAATGGGAGCGGTTTATCGGCCTGGTACCGCCGCGATCTCAAAGTTGGCGGCAATGCCGATATTTTTCTGCTGGACCGAACCAAAGACGAGTTTACATCGCAGCGTTTGACCGATTATGAGAATCACGATCTCTGGCCGGTGCTAAATGAAGAACGAGGCGAGCTGTACTTCGTTTCAACAAGAGGTGAGTGGGCACAGATATGGAAGAAACCGCTTGCCGGGGGAGAGGCCACAGCGATCACCGATTTCACCGGCGATGGCGTCCAGTTCCTGAATTCGAATCCGCAGGGCACCATGCTTGTTTTCGAGCAGGGATTCAAGATTTGGACGCTCGATCCCTCGGAAGGATCTCCGCGGCAGATCCCCATTCGCCTCAGGACAGACGAGCGGGACAATCTTGTCGAACGCAAGGAATTCACTGGCTCCGTCGAATGGTACTCGCTGTCGCCTGACGAAAAGAAAATCGCTGGGATCATCCACGGAGAGGTTTTTGTCCTGCCCGCCGAGGATCCGAAGGATGGCATCCGTGTGACTGATACGCCGGCCCGTGAAAAGTTTGTCATCTGGGGAAAGGACTCAAAAACGGTCTACTACTGTTCGGATCGCCACGGCAACTACGACGTGTTCTCAGCAGACGTTACCACCGGCCGAGAGACTCGCTTGACCGAGTCGACCGAAAACGAGGTCAAACCCGTTCCGTCGCCCGATGGTCGTTATCTTGTCTATCAGCGCGGGCTTGATCGTCTGATTCGGTATGATTTGGAGAGCGGGATTGAGGTCGTGTGGGTGAAAGGTGCCTTCCTCGATATGGCCCTGGAAATGTCCCGCGAATACGACTGGTCAGCCGATTCAAAATGGCTTCTATTCACCATGGCGGCCGAAAGTCACCAGATGGATATCTACGCGGTCAGCCTAAAAGACTCTATACCGCAGAATGTCTCGCGGTTTGTCGGTTGGAACCAGCGTCCACGGTTCTCCGCCGACGGCAAAAAAGCGTACTTCACCTCGGGCGGGCGCGATGGTGAAGAGACGTACGAAGTCAATCTCGTCCACGAGCCTGCCGAGTTCTACGAATCTTCGTTCGACAGTCTGTTCTTTGAAGAAGACAAAGAGAAACAGACGGACGGCGCAAAAGCCGACGACAAGAGAGATATCGACAATATCGTTATCGATTTCGACGACATACAGAAACGTCGCCACCTCGCGTTCCATCTCGAAGCCTCCAGCAATTGGCCGGTGCTCACGCCGGACGGCAAGAAGTATGCGTTTGTTTCCAACCTGCTCGGTGAGTCGCAGATTTGGACCGTCAACACCGAGGACGACCCCGAGCTTGAGCAGTTGACGAGTTCTTCCGGCACCAAGTCGCAATTGACGGTGACGTCAGATTCCCAAAGCCTCTATTTTCTCGAAGGCGGGAAGATCAAGACGTGTGACATCGAAAAAGGAAAAGTTGAAACGCTGTCGTTTACGGCGGTGATGGATATAGATCGTGTTGCCAACAATCGCCAGAAATACGAGGAGACCTGGCAGACGCTCAACAGCTACTTCTACGACTCAACTTTCCACGGGACCGATTGGGACGCGGTGCGGGAGAAGTACCGTCCGGTTGTAGACCACATCCGCACGCAGGAGGAGTTCCGCAATCTCGATTTGGAACTGATGGGCGAACTCAGGGCCTCGCATCTGAACATCTATTCGAGTGCGCCCACAACAGAGGCGACAGAACGAACGGGGTATCTGGGGATGGATTTCGACAGTCGGCTATTGAATAGCGACGGCGTGTTTAGGATATCGAGCGTGTTCGAGGAATCACCGGCGGCGCTCGAGGGCATTCGTGTTGGGCAGTACTTGATCGCTGTCGACGGAATCAGGCTCACGCGCGAGACGAATCTCTTCAAACTGCTCGAGGGGACTATCGGCAAGCGGGTGCGGCTGAGCATCAGCGATTCGCCCGACGGTTCGACCACGGACTTGTATGTTAAGCCGACCTCACTCGGCGGCCTCCGCAACCTTGCCTACGAGCATTGGGTCGCCGAGCGTCGCCGCATGGTGGATTCGCTTTCTGGCGGCAGGATTGCATATCTGCACGTTCGCTCTATGGACCAGATCTCGCTTGATCGCTTTGAAGAGGAACTAGTATCGCTGGCGGGGGAAAAAGAGGGCATGCTCATTGATGTCCGCAACAACGGTGGCGGGTGGACCTCGGTGCACATTCTGGGCACGCTGGTGAAGTCTCCGTATATTATGCGTGCTTTCAGGGGGCTGCCTCCAACTTCGGAGAACAAGTACAGATCGAAGGCGTTTGAGCGCCCGATGGCCTGTTTGATCAACAATTACTCATTTTCGAATGCAGAGATTTTTGCCGAAGGATTCCGCAAGCTCAAACTTGGCAAGATTGTCGGCGAACCAACTGCGGGGTATGTGATTGGCACCGGCTCGTACACGCTTATCGATGGTACCCGCATTCGACGGCCCTCGACCGCCGCTCTTACGACAGAGATGGAGGACACCGATCTGACGCCGCGCTACCCGGACATTCTGGTGGAGAACCTCCCGGACGACATGATGAACGGGCGCGACCCTCAACTGGTGCGAGCAGTGGAGGAGCTGTTGCTGGACCTGGAGTAGGGGCTGAGACCAGCCGTGGCAAACCCCGCCGCAAGCTGCGGGGCACCGAACATTTGCCGCTGTATTTTCGGGAACCGTGTAGCATAAGCTCGTAAGGAGTACAGGTCTATACAAACTTCTCGCGCTTCTGAAGCCTCAGCAGCCCAAACAGCATCGCCAGCGCCGACCCCACGAGAAGATAAATGCGGTTGTACAACGTTGTCTCCTCAATCAGGAACGTGTCAAGCTGGTCGGCAAGCTCGAACGGATTGTGAAACAGGTTCCATCGGCTGCCATCGAGCGGTTCTGCCGCAATCCAGAAGAACAGAATGACCAGGACCATCACCACCGCAGTGCCGTTGCCGTTGCGCGTCAGAGTGGCGGTCATGAACGCGGTGCTGCTCAGGAATACGATCGGGAACATCAGGTGGAAGACCATCGGCACGATGCTGAAATTTGCTAGCGCCAACTGACTCAACAATCCCAACGCCGTCAGCAAGCCGGCGATCACCAGGTACTGTGTCAGATTTCTAACCAGCCAGACTTTGTAGCGATAATCGGGAATACCAAACAGCGTCTCAATCATGCGCGAGTCGACATCGCTCTGTATCGAATAGACCGAGGGATAGAAGACCAACAGCACGCCCGGAACCAGCAGGAAGTAATACACTGCCTCGGCGCTCGGGGGGGCTTCTTCGTTTAGCACGTAGATCACGACTGTCATCAGAAACAGGGCCAGGCCGAGAAGCATGAAGTAGATGAATTTGCCCGCAAAAACGTTAACCGCATTGTACTTCACAAAAGTGCAGATGCTACGCACCTTTCCGAAAAGACCCGTCTTTGGCTTCTGGGTTGTCGTTGCACTAGTCATTTGCCTGCCCCCTTCTGTCGAGCAGCCACAGGTAAGAATCTTCGAGCGTCGGTGTTGCCGAAATCGCGTCCGGCAGCGGCGGAGTGGTCGAGAGCAGTCTGACTCTCAGATCGTCGCCGGTACGCATGTGATGTACGACTGTGAACTTCTGGCGAAGTTTCTCAAAAAGATCTTCACTGCAATCCACCTGCCAGACGTTGCCGCGAGTGAGATCGACCATCTCCGACGGCGAGCCAAGAAACTTGACAACACCGTCGCCGAGAACTGCCAGACGGTTGCACGAGCTGGAAATGTCTTCGATAATGTGAGTCGAGAAGATCACCACGCGATCACGCGCCAACTGTGAAAGCAGATTGCGGAATTTGATCCGCTCTCTTGGATCGAGTCCGGCGGTTGGCTCATCGACAACGAGAATGCGGGGCAGATGAAGCAGTGTCTGTGCTATGCCCACTCGCTGGCGCATTCCGCCTGAGAAGGATTTGATCTTGATATCCCTGCTTTCGCCAAGGTGCACCGAAGCTATGGCGCGCTCGACTATCTCCCTGCGCTCACCGTCATCCCACAAACCTTTGAGAAGTGCCTGATAATCCAGGAACTGATAGGCGGTCATGTTTTCGTACGTGCCGAATTCCTGCGGAAGGTACCCGATCAAAGATTGCAGCTCTTCGCGTTTTTCGTTCAAGTCGATGCCGTTGATCTTAACCGTCCCCCGGCTTTGGTCCAGGATGCCGCAGATGACTCGCATGAGCGTTGTTTTGCCGGCGCCGTTGGGGCCGACCAATCCAAACATGCCGCTTTCGATTTCGAGCGAAACCTGGTTCAGTGCCTTAAACGGAACGCGCTGTTTTCCGATCACTGGGATCTTTTGCACCAGGCGATAGAAACCTTTGCGTGTGCGTTTGAAGCGTCCGGTCAGCCGGTTGAGGTCCATGCCGGTGAGATACAGTCTTCTTGACCCGTAGTGCACCAGCACGACCGAGTACCAGAACAGCCCTATGAAAATGACTCCCGCGATGCTTTCCCACAGGTAGTAGTACAAGCCCAGATTGACAAGCGGTCCGAACCAATAGAGCAGATTGTAGCCAACGCTGCGCAGTTTACTCCACCTGTGAATTGAATTGCCGACCAGGAAGGGTTTCAACAGTTTCAATGTGTACGCATAGAAGGCGATCGAGAACACACATATCCACAGGCCGCTTTCGAGATAGATGTAGGCAAAGTAAAAATGGAACGCGTACAGCGGCATTTGCCAGAGCAAGTTGTGCAGTCGAGCCGCTCGTGTCGGCTCCGTTCCGCCGTTCTGCCGTGTTTTCTGGCGGTCCGCTTTGCGCCACTCACGCGTGAAGCGTGAGAAATCACTGTAGAGCTTGACCACATTGCGGACTTCGATGCGAATCGCATCGCCTTTTGGAATCAGCGTTGCGCTGCTCCGACGGAGCGACGTCTGTATGAGATAGGTGAGCGCCGGAATAATCATGAACAGTGCGGTAGCGTTGACTGCCTGCCAGGTGAACGAATCGATCCTGTCATAGATCAGCCAGCCGCCGCCGATCAAGGCCGCAAACTGAACAGCCTTGAGCTTCCAGTTCAATCGGTGCCACCATCTCAGCGCATTCTGCATGCCGAAG
Source organism: uncultured candidate division Zixibacteria bacterium (assembly GCA_963664195.1). Taxonomy (GTDB): domain Bacteria; phylum Zixibacteria; class MSB-5A5; order GN15; family FEB-12. The sequence goes on along the minus strand of OY760907.1, from coordinate 79,632 downwards.
GAAACGGTAGGCACAAGGATGAGCGTGAATAGCGTGCCGGCAACAAGTCCGCCGATCACAGTGATTGCAAACGGTGCCCCGATCGTCGCAACATACTCAGCCTTGCCCATCGCAAGGGGAAGCATAGCCAGAATGGTCGTGATAGCCGTTATCAGAATTGGTCGCACGCGTGCCTGACCGGCAGTGAGCAACGCCCGAGAGGGGCGATAGTTGCGACTGCGCAATAATCTGGAGTAGTCTATCAGAATGATGCCGTTGTTAACAACCACGCCAAGGAGAATCAAAAAGCCAATCATCGCATTGGCATTAAAAACCGAAGTCCCGGTCAGGATCAACGCCCAGAACGCGCCGATAGTCGCCAGCGGCAGAGTGAACATCATTGCCAGCGGTGTAATCAGCGATTCAAACACTGATGCGAGGATCATGAAGATCAACAACACAGCTGCGAATATCAGGAAATAGAAATCCGACATATCCGTCTCGTCGTGAACAACCTCAATCGCCACGCCCGCAGGCGGTGTTATGTTCGCAGCGATCTGGTCCACTTCCATGCGGGCCTGATTCAGAAGGTCAGAGGATCCTTCAATATCAGTCCCAAACCGGAAAATAACCTCGACCTGCTTCTCTTGATTCACCCGGTTGATATTCGAATACCCCGAAGTGTACACCATGGGGGCCAACTGGCTCAGCGGAATCATACCGCCAGAAGTCGACGGGATCTGCAGTTCGCGGAGGTCGTCCGATGACCGGTCCAGCGTGTCGGCACTCTTGAGGAGAATGCTGATTTCTTCCACTCCACGTTTCAGGATGACGCCTGATGGTTGTTCTTTCTGGAATCCCGAAAGCTCAGCCATGATTGCCGAGTTGGAGACATCGAAATGCCCAATTGCCGGACGGTCCAACAGTAGATCAATCCCCGGCTGCCGGTCGGTGACCGAGACGCTCGAATTGCTGACCGATTCGAGATTGTCGATGTTGAACTGGATATCATCCGCGATTGCCCGAAGCAGGGTCAGGTCCTGCCCGTGAACAACGACCCGTTCTTCCGAGGCACCGATCCCCAGCAGGCGACCAAAGGCGCGCCCCATGCCGCCGCCCATGCCTTCTCCGCCACCCCCGCCGCCACGATACCTGGAGTTGGATACCGGCTGTTGATACGAGAAGTTTACCAGCGGGTAACCCGCGTTGAGCACTTCCAGGATGTCGTTCTTAATTTCGGCAAGACTGCGCTTGCTGTCGTCGTTCCACTTATCTTTCAAGTGGAATGTTATGACAACGTTGTCTTCCTCGATGTTGGCGACCCGCTGGTCAATCTCAGGAATGTCCGTCAGACGGCCATCCATCTCCTTGACCTGCTCGTCTGCAGTCTGGAGGGTCGTGCCGGATGGCATGGTGGCGTACAATTCAAACGTCTCAAGCTCCACTTCCTGGGGCGCGTTGACGCTTACCGCCAGACAGGCGAGTATGCTGACGAAAAACGCCACTACGCCCAATACGACTGTGCGAGCGGGGAATCTCAGACATGATTTCAACAGCAGTGTGTATATCTGCATCAGCCGGTTGCGCTGCGACACCTGTTCGAACACCGTCGACATCGCTTTCTTCTGGCGTTTCAGAATGCGATAGGAAAAGACAGGAATCAGCAGGAGGGCAACGGCCAGCGATACAAGCAGCGTCGTCACGATAGAAATACCGATGTGCCACCCCAGCGTCTGGACAAGAAAGTTGTCCGAAAACACAAACGGTACAAACACAGCCACCGTGGTCAGCGTGGCAGCAACTACCGCTCGTCCAACCTCACTGGTACCGGATATTACGGCAGCGCTGGCATCCTTTCCACGGGCCATCTGTCGATGGATATTCTCGAGCACAACGATGCTGTTGTCGAGCAACATGCCTATCGCTATCGCCATGCCGACGAGTGTCAGGGTATTGATGCTGATATCAAAAGCGTAGAAGGCGTTGAGCGCGATCATCACTGAAACAGGAATCGCGGCTGCCACAATCAGCACCAGCGGGAGGTTGCGAAGGAAAATCCACAGAATGACGATAGCAAGCAAACCGCCGATCAGCGCCAGTTTCTTGATGACTTCGATATTGTTCTCAATCACTTCGGCACTGTCGTCCTGGACTGTCAGGGTGACGCCGTCGGAGGCAATCTCCTGATTCAAACGCTCAAGTACGTCGCGAGTCTCCTTCGAAAGATCGAGCAGATTGGTCTGCTGGTCTCGAATGAGAGAAATGGTGATTGCCTCCATCCCGTTAATGCGGGCGATGGTGGTTTCCTCGGCGCCGCCGTCGGCAATCTCTGCGATATGTTTCAGCAACACCGGCCCGGCGTCCTTCACAATGGTTTCACCAAGATCGACGGTGGAAGTATATTCCGAGATGAGGTTGACATAGTGCTCACGGCGACCATCGATAACCTGTCCAAGATACTGTCGTGAGCCGCTGTTCTGCGAGAGTCGTGATGATACCTGCGAGGCGGTGATGCCGTAAGATCGCATCGCGCCTTCGTCAAGCACGACCTCGATTGAACGCTCGCGGCCTCCGTATATCTGCACGCTGGCGATACCGTCAACCGCCTCCAGCTCGCGCGTGACTTTCTGGTCAATGACCTCGCGGATCTGATCGAGTGTTCCCTCTCCGCGAGCTTGAAGAGTCATGAACTGGTTCGATAACTGCTCGGTGTCGATTTTCCAGACGGTCGCAAAAAAGCCGTCGCCGAGCGAGGATTGCGCGGCAGCTACCCGTTCCTGCAGTTTCAAGTAGGCGTACTTCTGATCGGAGCCCTGCTGGTAATAAACAACGATGGTTGCCTGTCGCCGATTGACGTAGGACTCGATCTTCTCGATATCCTCAAGTTCGGCTATGGCACTTTCAAGCTGGATCACCGACTGCTGCTCGACATACTCCGGGTCGGCATCGCGCACCGTCCCGACCTGCACGATCAGCATGGGCAATTCGGCCATTGGGATCAATTCTACAGGCAAGCGGGTGTAGGAGACGGCGCCGAGCAGGCATAGCCCGATCAGGAACATGGAAACGAGAACCGGTCTGTTAATAATGTGTTTGATCATGGTGCGGCTAACCGACCGTTTCCTCTTGTGAACGCACCTTGCCAGACATGAAGCTGTACACTGCCGGAATGACAATCAGCGTGAGTAAGGTTGAACTGATTAGCCCGCCGATTACCGCTACGGCCATCGGGGCACGTAACGATGCTCCCTCACCAATGCCGATGGTCAGTGGCAGCAAAGCGAGAATAGTTGTAACTGAGGTCATGATGATCGGTCGAATGCGCGTTTGTCCGGCATTGACCACAGCCTCGGTGACGTTTTGTCCGGCACGTCGGTTCTGATTTATGCGATCCACGAGGATGATCGAATCATTTACTGCGATACCCGCCAGCATGATGATGCCGATATACGACATGATGTTGAACGGCATTCCCAGTATGAGCAGCAGGAACACGGCACCAACCACAGCCAGTGGAATCGTCAGGAGAATCACAAACGGATGCACCAGTGACTCGAACTGTGCGGCCATGACCATGTACACGAGTACGATGGCCAACAGTAGTGCGAATTTGAGATTGCCGAAGGCATCCTCACGCAGCTTCTCTTCGCCCGTTACCTCAAACTTGTATTCAGTCGGAAGCGGGATTTCCGACAGTGCCTCTTTGACCTTGCCTGCGGTTCTGTCAAACGGCTCATCGCCCGACAGGTGGGCCGACACTTTTGCCACTCTGATCTGGTTGTCCCTGAGAATCTCCCGATTCGACACGGCCGGGACCAACCGGGCGACCTCGTCAAGTCGGACCCTTGCTCCTGACGATGATTCGAGCAGGATCCCAGATAGCTCAGTAAGGGAGACTTCAGGGCGACGTATCTGTATGGCCGAGTATTCCCCCTGCAATTCAAGCTCACCTGCCGCCCGACCAGACAGCAGGTCGCGAATCTGCGTCCCAATCTGATCGGCGGTGAGAGAGAACTGTGCAGCTACCGTGCGGTCTATTTCGACATTGATTTCGGGCCGACCGGCCTGGAAGCTCGTTTCAAGATTCGTCAATGCCGCCATTTGTGCCAGGCGGTTCTGGACGCTGTCGGCGAGACTGGCGAGGATATCCAGATCGGCACCCTTGATTTCGACAACCAATGGAGCCGAGGTTGTCCCGAGCGTCGTTTGCAGAGCCGTCTGCTGAAGAGATATGCGGGCGTCAATGTCCGGCAATTCGGAGAGTACTTTGTCCAGTGCAGCAATGATGCGCGGCACTGATTCCTTTTTGTCCGGCGATAGTATCAGATTCATCACGGCGCTGTTTTCGTCCGTGAGTGCGTCGTCTTCAATTGATGATGTCTCCGAGGGGCCTACTTTGGAGTAGATGTCAGTCACTGCTTCGCCGAACTGCTCCATGATCACCGCTTCGAGATTACGAACCGTTCCTTCGGTGCGATCAAGGCTGGCTCCCTCCGGCAGGGTGAGATGTATGATCAGTTCTCCCTGGTCAGATTCCGGCATGAACTCGCTGCCCACGAACGGCACAGCAATCGCTGCGGCTGCTACCATAACCAACCCGACGGCCACTACGGTGACGCGACGTTTCAGCAGTTTGCGAACGAACTCGCCGTAGGCTGCAAAGGTGATCGTGTTCGCTGACGTCTTCACGTCATCACGGTGTTTGATCAACCGCGAACAGAGCATTGGGATGACGGCCAGTGCGACGAATAGTGACGACAGCAGGGAATAGGCAACCGTCCAGGCCTGATCGCGGAATAACTCACTGGCGGCTCCCTCGAGAAACACGATCGGCAGGAAAACGATGATCGTTGTCAGCGTGGAACTCGTGATTGCGCCGCCGACCTCACCTGCCCCATAGACGGCCGCTTCGCGGATAGGTTTGCCTTTTTCGAGATGACGGAAAATGTTCTCCATCACTACAATGGCATTGTCCACGAGCATACCCGCTCCCAGAGCAAGACCTCCCAGCGTCATGATATTCAACGAAAGATCGTTGAAGTACATCAGGTTGAAGGTTGCGACGACTGATATCGGAATGGCAATGCTGATTACTGCCGTAACGCCGATGCGCCTGAGAAACACAAATAGGACGATGACTGCGAGCAAGATTCCGATCAGGCCGGTTTGCTCAACTTCGGTGACGGCGGCCTCGATGAATTTCGCCTGGTCCTGAATCACTCGCAGATCATAGCCGGGCAGAGAGCGCCCTAACTCAGCGAGCTGGTCTTTGGCACTTTGTGCGGCATCGATGGTGTTTGATTTGGCTTCCTTAAATATCTCCAGAGCGATACATCGCCGCCCGTTATACCGGACAATGTTCTCAGCGTCGCCCAGCTCATAGCTGACATCTGCCACTTCTCGGAGATAAATCGGTGTGCGCTCGAAGGTGCGGACTGTCGAAGCGGAACCGGCCGAAGCTGGTGCCCGGTAGGTCACGATCAAGTTGTTCAGATCGTCTTCGGAAGTAAGCTCGCCGACTCCGCGGATCAGGTACCGTCGACCCATTTCGACAATCGATCCGCCCGACATGTTCCGGTTGGACGATTGTATCGCCGAGGCCAGTTGGTCAACCGTCAGGCCGTATGCCTCCAGCGTATAGGCGTCCGTCCGAACCTGTACTTCGCGCTCACGAGCGCCGATGAGTTCTACCGCTGCCACACCGGGAAGGCGAATCAGTTCGTTGCGGATGATGTTCTCGGCGGTCTTGCGCAGCTTGTCGAGATCGTCGATTTCCGGATGGGAGAAAACCGCCGTTACAATCGGCACCGCGTTGGGATCATGCTGACTGACCGTGACCTCGTCGACATCCCGATTCTGAGAGAAGTCTGCGACTGACTTCTGCAGATCGAGAAACGCCTCGTCCATATCTGCCGACCAGCCGTACTCAACCGTGATTAGCGCCTTGCCGACACGTGATACTGAGGATACGTTTTCCACACCTCTGCCACGAGCCGCGAGGGCTTCCATGTCCGAAACGAATTGCTCCTCCATCTCGGCCGGCGGACGTTCCCCGGCCTTGATTTCGACAAACAGCCGGGGACTGTTCAGGTCGGGGAGAAGATCCACGCCGAGTCGTTGAAACGAGATGTATCCCAGCAGGAGGATAGCCAGAACGACCATCAGGACAGTCGTCGGGTAATTCACGGAAAATCTTGCGAGTTTGTTCATCTATACTGCGCCTGCGTCGGGTTACTTCACTACCTTGACTCGGGAACGATCCCGGAGAGTCTCGAATCCCTCGACCACCAGTTGGTCGTTCTCTTCCAGGCCGCCGATCACCTCGATGTCGGTCCGGTTCGACAGCCCTGTTTCAAGCGTCCGCTCGGCAGCAACACCCTTCTGAACAACGAATACCTGCTTGTTCCCCCGGTTGTCCAGGATGATATCCTTGGGAATAACCAGCGTAGAGTCTTTTTCCTCAACAATGATATCGATCTTGACAAACATACCGGCGCGCAGCAGGAGATCATCGTTGGCAACCTCGAGTGCGACCTTAAACATGCGGCTGTCCGGGTCGAGGGCAGGGGAGACCTGAGTGACTCTGCCGATCAGCGTGTCGTCCGGTTTGTTGTAGTTTGTGATCAGCGCTTGTTGATCCGGTTTCACCTGTCCCATTTCACTGCCGGGGAGGGTGATATCCGAGTGGAGTGTTGAGTAGTCCATCACTTGCGCTATCAGCGAGCCGGCCTCGACAAGCTGGTTCTTGCTGAAATACGGCAGGTCGACAATAAAGCCGTCGAACGGCGCGACTATCTTCAGTTTGGCTAGCTGAATTGTGGCGTTATCGTACGCGTAGCGAGCATCGATCGCCGTCCGCTCGGCATCGGTCAATTCTCTGAGAGTAATGCCGCCCTTGTCGTAGATGCTCTTCTGCTTCTCGAACTCGCTTTGTGACATTTCGTAGTTGAGTTTCTTGGAATCAAACGCAACCGAGTACTCGAACTCCGGGTTGAGGAAAACGACAATTGCCTCGCCCTGTTTCACCTTGTCGCCCATGGCAAATGGTTTGCCGGTACGCGGGTTGGTCTGAGGGCGATAGTAGCCGGATTGAAGTGCCGTGAGCGTGGCATCGTTGGCTGCAAGAACCGTGCCTGTGGCAAATGCGTACGCCCTCATCGGTTGCTTGGTCACCTGTTCGATCCTGACCGGAATCGCCGACTCGACATCGACATCGGGACCGTCGTTGCCACAACCTGCCAGCATAAGGGCCATGGCTACGAAAAGAAAAGAAAACTGTGTGAGTCTCACTCGTCTACTCCTGATTCTGATTTATGACGGGCAGGTTTTTTTCAAAATCCCAGAGAGTGCGGATCTTCAGATCCAATAGCGCCACCTGGTAGTTTATCAAGGCTGAGACCTCGCTGAGCTGTTCGCTCGACAGCTGGTTCTGGTAGAAGCTGATATCTTTCGAGGTCAGATCACCGTTCTTATACCGCTCAAGATTAATCTCATAGGTAAGCCGGGCGTTCTCGACATTCTTCTGTGCGATCTCAATCTGTGTTTCCTGATTGAGCAGATTGCGATACGCTTGCCGGACTTCGTATATGATCTGTTTCTCCTGCTCGGCAGCAGAGATGCGGCTGCTCTCCACCTGCGCCTCGCTGGCGGCCAGACGATGCTTCTTTTCGCCCCAGTCGAACAGGGGGATATTCAGGTTGATTGATACCGACTGATTCTTTTCGGGCGAGTCATACATATTGCCAAAAGATTCGTCGGTGCCGACAAGCCCGTATGACAGATCGATCGAACCCTTGAACTCATTCTGCGCGCCGGTGCGGATCAGGTCATTCAGGGCGTACTGGATATCAATGTCTTTCTGGCGAAGTTCCATGCGGTACAGCAGGCCGTGATTAATCGCCTCGGCAAGGTTGATCGTCACCACCAGGCGTTGAACATCGGCTTCTACATCCAGCTCGTCGTCGAGGGATCTTCCGAGCAATATCTTGAAGTTGTCGAGCGCATCTTCATAAGAGAGTTGCTTGTTCTCAAGTGATCCGCGGCTTGTAGTCTGAGTCAGATCGGCCTGGTACAGCTCTTCCGGAGCGGAAATGCCGGCGTCGACTTTGCTCTTGATGATCTCGTAGCTCTCACGGGCGTTGGTCAGTTCCTCTTTGCCGATCTGAACGTTGCGCTGGTAGAAGTACAATTGGAGGAACTGCTCTGTGACACGACTCTCGACCTGCAACTTCTGTATTGCGTAACTGAGTTGTGCGTTCTCAAGCGAAAGCTCCAGCTCTTTCAATGTCAGCTTCGTGCGATTGTAGGTGAACAGCGGTTGGTTGAGGTTGAGAGACAACTGATTGCTGTACGTGGTCTGCTTTCCGTCGCTGAAAGCCGACTCTGAAGACGCCTCCTGCCACTTCACTTCGTTATTCACGCTCAGGGAACCGTCTGTCCATTTCAATGGCTGTACGATGGAGAAGAGCGCCGATGAGCTGGTCTGTTCGCTATTGTAATACTTCGCATAGTAATCGTCGAATTGCTGGTTCTTGGAGTAAGCAAACGGCGTCAACGTCAAACTGAACTGCGATTTCAATGCTGCCTGCTGTGCTCTGAGATTCCGATGATTCGTCTCAAGATTCAGTCCGGCCTGGCGCATGGTTGGTGACTGCTCAAACGCGATTTGCAGCGCCTGGTCCAATGTGAGAGTTTCTGCTGCTATCGACCCGCAAGCCACATAGACGAATACAGCCAATAGTGCCGTACAGAGCGTACGTGTTAGATTCGTCTGTTTCGGTCGTGTTTTTGTCAGTTTATTCAACGAAATGTCTCCATTTGTAAGCTTCCGCCTATCGCAATACCCACTTGACTGCGTCGGCCGTTACGAATTGGCCTTCGTTTTGATCTGTCAGCTCGACCTTAGTCTCACCCTCGGACAATCTGAACGTTCCCAGGTAATTCCAGCCCTGCTCGGCGTACTCCGGGTCCAGCGTGACTTCCTCCACCCCGTTATCATGGTACACGGCAAAATGCTTTTCTTTTTCTGTAGGGGGTTCCCATCCCGGATTGCGCCTGCCTCGTCCTCCCGGAGGTCTGCGGCTTTCCTGTGCGAAGTAGTACACGTCGTAGTCGCCCGTGGACAGGAGGTCGGTCTCCCACATCACTTTGTTCTGTCCGTCGCCCGCCCGCTTGAAGTAGGCCGAACGCACGAACCTGCCGTAGAACTCCTCGTCTGTGGTCGGCTCCCAGGAACTCGGGGCGTCATAGGTTCGCATGGCGACATAGGGTGTGTTGTCGCTCTCTTCGTCAAAAAAGCTCATCATGGTTTTCCTAAGCCAGTTCGGTTGGACGAAATTGACTATAGAAAATCCGTCATCCTCGTTGTCAACCACTGCGGACGTATCCGTCGAGACCGGTTCATCCGCGATCGACGTGGCGAGTATCTCGTCAGTGGGCTGTTCTTCCCGTCGAAGTTTCTGCTCCCGAAAACGCGTAATCAGTACTTTCGGAAGGTTCTGCGATACGAAAGTCTCTACCGACATCTCTGCAATCTGGCTGTCAAAAAGCAGTCCGACGGTCTTGACGGTCTTTTCCGGCATGGGCAGCATCTGTGTGTAGTCCGCCATGTCCGACCCGCGACCGAAACGCCGACGCCCTCGATCCATCTGGCGATACCGGAAACTCAATTCCACGGCTCCGTCGACCTCGGTCGGGTTGCTGATACGGAATTTTACCTGCGTGCGAGTCCGTTCACCATCGAGCACATTGTACGCCTCGACATTCTCCACTATGTACCCGGGCAGGGACTTGTCACTGTACCATGCCTCCACGAGCGAACCGAGGTCCACGTCTCCTATAGTGGCCAGCATGTCAGTGAACTCCGAGTCTGATATCTGGCGACCGCGATTTGCGATCAGAAAGTCGGTCATATCTCTGGCGAAATGCTCGTCCCTGAGTTTCGCTTCCACCAGCGTGAGCAGGTAACTCCCTTTGCACCTGATGGCGCTCAAAGTGACCGCTGCGTCAGACGATTGCCCCTGCATCACTTCCTTGAGCGACTTCTCTCTCAGCAGGAGATTGGCCTTTTCCGGCTCGGTCAGTCCTACCCAGCGGCGAATCCGGGTGTTCTCAGGCGGCGACACCCGTCCCTGGAAGTGTGATTCGAACGCGAAATTCAACAGCGGCCACTTCGTTGACGAGATACCCGTGCGATACGAGACCAGCATCGGCAATATCTCGAAATTGGGCTCGATACTTGACTCACGGCGCAGTCCCCAGGTAGCCACCTGCATACCCAGGAGGTCATACTTGGCGAAATTAGTGAAATACCCCGCCTGAATCTGTCGCGGACTCTCAAGTTGATTGTTGCGTTCCTGGTCCCAGTCGGCCCGGTCTTCCTGTCTTTTGAAATCAGACCCGGAACAAATCGTGCCAACTTCGGGAAGACAGACTATTTCCGGCTGCACCATCTCCTGCGCTGTGGTCCACTGTCTGTCATAGCTGTAGAACTGGATCGGGACCTCAACCACTGAAAGACGAGGGAAGTCATACTCCAACCCCAGCGCTACCTCATATTCATTGCGAAGACCTCTGATGACTTGCGGAAGCGTGTCGGCGACATCGGTGAAATACTTCTCGAAATAGTCATGTCCCGGCGTGCTGTAAAGGGCATAAGATACGCTATCAACCTCTATCTCGCGTTTTTCGTACTCACCAATAGTGAGCGATATCTGGTTCAGGGGCTTTTCTGTGGTGAAACTGTATCTGGTCTGTACGCCCGATTCAGTCACCGCCGGCATGCCCTGAGAGATAGCCGTCAGGCCGCCAGGAACGGATACGGTCAGGTGATAGTTGGAGAAGTCCTGAAACATTGCAGACGGATAACTCGCGCCGGTCGGCAGCCCCGCAATCGGATACCAGCCCAACTCGTGAGTGAGGTGCACATAGTCATCGCTAACGAATCCATATCGCTTGGGAATCAGGCACACCCATATCCGGTAGAGATCGTTGTACCTGTCGTCGGGAACGTCCAAATAACCGTAGCGATCATCCGGCACACCTTGGTATCCGAGAGTTAGCTGGAGCGTGTCCTGCGGTTTCAGTGGCTGTCGAGGAGTAACGTAAACAAGATGATGATCCTGTTCCACGCTCGCCAGCTCTGACTCTGAGGTCACTGTCAGTCCCGGATTCAGCGTCAACAGGAATTTGTCCAGTGGGGAGGACGTATTGTTGACCGCCGTTATTTTGGCTGTCGCTGCCATTCGGTTACCGGACCACGAGAAATCAATATCGTAGTCAATAATGTTCACTCGTGCTGCGTCGGTGACGCTCGAACTGGTCTCACGGAGTTCCTGACGGTACGCGCCGTTGGACATTTGACCCGTGAAATACACAACCGCCAGCAGGACGCTTGCCGCCAGACTGATCGCTCCAACCGCAGCTGCGCCGGTGTTCGCGACCGCTGACTGTCTGAGTCTCGGCATCAGAAACACGGTCACCGCTATGAAACCCAGCCCCACCAGGAAATAGGCTCCTCGGAGCAGCAGGATATCAGTCAAGTTGGTCAGGCCGACAAAGTCCGAGAAGATCATCGGCTGGTGGAAGGCGTAGACATCGAATATCTGGTGGTATTTCGGTCCGAGGTAGATCAGTGACACCAGCGAGTAGCCAAGCATGATCACGAATGCCAGGGCCTGCACCCGAAGGACCGTAACGAGAAGCAGCGATGCTCCGATCACAAACACCAGCGTTGTCAGGCTGATGAAGATCGGGAACAGCAACCAGGGTTCCCATGCAAACGGCATCGGAGAGAAGAAAGCGTGTATAATGAAGCCGAATAGAAAAACAGTGCAACTCAGCACCGCAAAAACCACAAGAATGCCCAGCACCTTGCCGAGCACGTATTCCATGTTCGAAAACGAGCGTGTGAAGATTACTTGAGTCGTGTCGTGCCGCCGATCCCGCTTCACGAATTCCGTGGCGAGAAAAGCTGCAATCACTCCCTGATATACGTTCAGGAACTTGACGTTCATCAACGGAAGAGCGCTTGACAGGGCCGTCAGGAAGTGTGGCGTGTTTCCAATGTCGGTGCCCATTACCAGGTCCATCATGCCGATGAACAAGAGTGCAAGTCCCGAGAAAATGCGAAAGGCCCACGACCGCAGAAGCAGTTTGGCTTCGTACCGGGCGACTGTCCAAATAGAAAAAAGACTCATGTCGGATCTGCCTCCCGGGCGCTACCAGCCGCTGCCGTCGGATTCAAGGTTCATGTCATACCCCAGCGACTGCATGAAGTAAATGTACGCGTCTTCCAGATTCGGTTCCACCTGTACGGCCGTTCGACCGCCCACTTCGTCCGCCACGACCCGCAGCTCGTACCCGGTTGTCGACGGCACCGAGGAAATGACCGGGTAGGTTTCGCGAAGTTTGTCCAGTTCGAGGTCGGTGGCGGTTACATTCCAGACTTTGCCCCTGGCGCCTGTCACGAGTTTGTCGGGCGATCCCTTGAAACCGATCTTCCCCAGATTCAACAGGGCCATGTCGGTGCAGGTGGAAGAAATATCCCCCACTATGTGTGTTGAGAGGATAATGATAATCTCGTTTTTCGATAGGTCAGCCATAAGATTGCGGAAGCGGAGTCTTTCATGGGGATCCAAACCGACTGTCGGTTCATCGACTACCATGATTCTCGGATCACCGACCAGCGTCTGGGCAATACCAAGCCGTCGTTTCATGCCGCCGGAGAGCTTGCCCGCCTGGCGGTCACGAACGTCGAACAACCCCACGTCCTCCAGCAATTGATCGACTTTCTTCATCCGATCCTTTTTCGACTTCACTCCGGAGAGGGCACCGGCATAATCGAGGAATTCCCACACTGCCAGTTTGGAGAAGGTGCTGAACTCCTGCGGCAGGTAGCCTATCATCTTGCGTATCTTCTTGCGGTGTTTTTGGATGTCCATGCCGTCAACGAGAACTTCGCCGGAGCTTGGGCGAAGCAGCGTTACGAGGATACGCATGAGGGTTGTTTTGCCGGCACCGTTTGGCCCCAGCAGGCCGAACAGGCCGTTGCCGATCTCAAGATCGACATCCCTGAGGGCATATTTACCACCGGAATACTGCTTATTCAGGCCACGAATCGTTATTTGCAAGCTCGTCCTCTTTTTTCCCGGTTGCATTGAGGTCCGGTGTCTTAAATTGGACAACTCCAGATCGCTGTTTGTTTCATCTTTGGTCGACAGCCTTTAATTTAGTTAACTCAAAGGGGGTCTGTCAATTGGAACGATGGCGCCCCCGTAGAGCTATCACACGCCGGTCATGGACGTTTGAAGATTGCGTCTACCGTGTGGCTTTCGCTATCTTTCGAGGATATCGATATTGGCTATGACGGGGAAAGCGGCTCCTGGGGCCGCTCTCCGAGGCTCAAAGGGAACGACAGATGAAGTGGACGCGAGAAGAATTCTGGCTCACCGATGACCAATCAGTTGTGGACATGGAGTTCGTCGGTGAATCGCTGCGCACGACCTATTGGGCCAAAGTCCGCCCGCAGGACATAGTCGAGGAGTCGGTGAGGGCATCCGTGATGCTCAGTCTTTTTGACAGGGATCGCCCCGTGGGCTTCACTCGCATTGTCAGCGATTTCGTTACCTTTGCCTGGATATGTGACGTTTTCGTGCATGCTGATTACCGGGGACGCAAACTGGGGGAGTGGATGTTTGTCTGCGCACTAGAGCACCCGGCGGCGGACGTGACCCAGAAGCTACTTGCAACTCTTGATGCTCATGGGCTCTACGAGAAGTTTGGTTTCCAACGCTGTGAGTGCATGCGCCTGCTGAATCTTGAGTCAAAAAACGAGTCTGGGTAGCCTATTGTGGCATCGGGGGACCTTGGCGATAAAAGGGGACGAAGGGTCTCCCGTGTGGCGATATGTGATAACGCCGAAATCCCCTGGCAATGGGGCGATTACACCGGTTTAATGTTCCGGAACCGGCGACTTGCGACCGGCGTTAGACCTCTATATATTCATGCGGAACGTGGGCCCACGCGACAACTGTTGTTTTTTTTGTGTTGTATTTGATTCGCTGTTCCGCCACCATTAAAATGGTGTGGTTTTGTCAGTCGATTGACTGCAGTGGGCCACTCTCGAGAGTGAACGGAATGATCCGGCATGGGACTGCCGGCAGCAGGGAATGAATGACTAAGTCTGACGCAAGAACCGAGACGATCTGCATACACTGCGGCGACCCGTGTCCGCCGGGAAGTCCCGAGGACGAAGGTCAGGCGTTCTGCTGTCCCGGATGCCGTACTGTCTACGCTCTTCTGCATGACAATGATCTCCAGGAATACTACCAGTTGGAAGACCGTCCTGGGCTAAAACCGAAACCTGCCGAACACCTTGAGCGATTCGCCTATCTCGATGACCACGATATCGTGGCAAAACTGCTGGACTTCTCCGACGGTCGTGTCAGCCGTGTTACCCTGTCGATCCCTCAGATTCATTGCAGCTCCTGTATCTGGTTGCTGGAAAATCTCTTCGTGCTGGATGCAGGCATAACGGCTTCAAGGGTCGATTTCCCCAGGCGCGAAGTCTCTGTCACTTTCGCAGAAGACAAGCTCAACCTGCGCAAACTCGTCGAGATGTTGGTGTCGATAGGTTACGAACCGGACATCAGGCTGGCCGACCTCGAGTCCACCCCGCGTGATCGTTCCGCGCGCAAGCTGTACGCCCGTCTGGCGGTGGCCGGGTTCTGTTTCGGCAACGTCATGATGCTCAGCTTTCCAGAGTATCTCGGCCTCGATTCTATCTTGCAGGCGAAACTTGGCAACGCCTTCAATTACCTGAACGCAGCGTTGTCCCTTCCGGTGATATTCTTCTCAAGTGCAGACTTTTTCCGCTCAGCCTTCACCGGTGTCAGGCAGAAATTTATCAATATGGATTTGCCGATTTCGCTGGGCATTCTGGTTTTGTTCATCCGGTCGCTTTATGATATTCTCATCCTCGGTCAAGCCGGGTACATGGATTCCCTGTGCGGATTGGTGTTCCTGTTGCTCATCGGGCGTCTTTACCAGCAGAAGACGTACGCGTCGCTGTCGTTTGAAAAGAACTTCAAGTCCTATCTGCCCATAGCCGTGCTACGCAAACAGGAAACCGGCGAAGTCACCGTGCCTGTGAACAATCTTGAGCCGGGCGACCGCATTATCGTGCGCAACCGTGAGTTAATCCCTGCCGATGGCGTTTTGATCAACGGTGACGGCCAGATCGACTACAGTTTTGTGACCGGCGAGGCTGAACCCGTCGAAGCTGCTTCCGGCCAGCGTTTGTATGCCGGCGGACGACAGATGGGGCAGAGCCTCGAAATCGAAGTCGTTAAACTGCCGTCGCAAAGTTATTTGATGCAACTCTGGACCCAGATGGCTTCCGGCGATGAGGATACTCCGCATTTGGAGAACCTTGCCAATCAAGCCAGCCGGTGGTTCACGCCGGCGGTTCTGGTTGTTGCGGCTTTTGCCGGCCTGTTCTGGATGGCTGTTGATTCCACTCGTGCCCTCAACGCTGCCACTGCGGTGTTGATTGTCGCCTGCCCGTGTGCGCTGGCGCTCTCGTCTCCCTTCACGCTTGGCACCGTGCTCCGATTCATGGGACGGAGAAATCTGTATCTGAAAGACAGCGGTGCGGTTGAACGCCTGGCCGGAATCACATCAGCAGTCTTCGACAAGACCGGCACGCTTACGCGAGCGGGGGAGACAACCCCGATTTGGACCGGAGAACCTCTGACTCCTGAGCGAGAACGCCTGGTGTTTTCGGTTGTGCGTCATTCCACGCATCCGCTTTCAGTTATGCTGGCCCGCAATCTGCTCGAACACGAATCGCGAACGGTCACGGATTTCATCGAGGAACCCGGCAAAGGGCTGTCTGCAACGGTTGGTGACGCTGTTGTCCGTGTCGGCGCGGCGTCGTGGGTTGGTGCGGAAAACACATCTGGTCAAAACGCCGACGGCGAAACCCGGGTCTATGTGTCAATCGCGGGCGAGACGATCGGCTACTTCAGACTGGCTAATCATCTTCGCCCCGGACTCGCGAATGTCCTCGCCAGCCTCGGCAAGAGAATGAAACTGGGGCTGATTTCCGGCGACCACGACGCCGAACGCTCCCGGCTGACCGAGTTGTTCGGCCCCGACGCCGACCTCAGGTTCCGTCAATCCCCTCACGACAAGCTGGACCATGTGAGAAGTCTCAGAAAAAGCGGAGAGAAGGTTCTGATGATCGGCGATGGTCTCAACGATGCCGGTGCGCTACGGGCCGCAACGGTCGGAATCGCGATTGCCGAGGATGCCTCGGCGTTTTCTCCTGCGTGCGACGGTATCCTTCAGGCTGAGAGTTTCTCGCTGCTCCCTGATTTTGTGGCGCTGGCGCGGAGCAGTGTGACCATTATCAAAGCAAGTTTTGTGTTATCAGTTCTTTATAACGTAGTCGGGCTGGCGTTTGCGGTGCAGGGACTGCTGTCACCTCTGGTGGCGGCTATTCTTATGCCGGCAAGTTCGGTGACGGTTGTGCTTTTTGCGACTGTCGCCAGCGCTGTCGCCGCTCGCAGGCACGGAGTGATTCAGTCATGGAAGTGATGATCCTTCTGATAGGTTTTTCGCTGATCGTGGCGACCGGCTTCCTGATCGCGTTCTTCTTCGCCCTCAAGAGCGGACAGTTCGATGATCTGTTCACGCCGGCAATGCGCATGTTGTTTGAACCAAGAACGAAACGGAAGAATCGCGATAGATAGCAGGAGGCCTCTGTATGGCCGTCGAGTCATTTGCTTACGATAACAGAATTGTCCGGAATTTCGGGTTTGCCACTGTCTTCTGGGGAGCAATAGGGATGACCGTGGGATTGCTCGCTGCGACGCAGCTGTTTCTCCCGAGTCTGAATCTGGGGATTCCCTACACAACTTTCAGCCACATACGGCCCGTGCATACCAACGCCGTGATCTTTGCCTTCGTGGGCAACGGCATGTTTATGGGCATGTACTATTCGCTTCAGCGACTGCTCAAGGCCCGCATGGCCTCCGATCTGCTCAGCAAGATCAATTTCTGGGGCTGGCAGTTGATCATTCTTCTGGCGGCTATTACAATTCCGGCCGGGTACACGACTTCCAAGGAATACGCCGAGCTGGAGTGGCCGATTGACATCTTGATTGCTGTCATCTGGGTTGTCTTCGGGTGGAACATGTTCGCCACCATACTGAAGCGTCGCGAACGACATATGTATGTGGCTATCTGGTTTTATATCGCGACTTTTGTCACAGTAGCCGTGTTGCATATTGTCAACTCAATCGAACTTCCCGTGTCGATCATGAAGAGCTACCCGGTTTACGCCGGAGTGCAGGATGCGCTCGTGCAATGGTGGTACGGTCACAACGCGGTGGCGTTTTTTCTGACCACGCCATACCTGGGCCTGATGTACTACTTCCTGCCAAAAGCGGCCAATCGTCCCATTTACTCGTACCGGCTATCGATAGTACACTTCTGGTCGTTGATTTTTATTTACATCTGGGCCGGTCCACACCATCTGCTATACACTTCGCTGCCTGATTGGGCACAGTCGCTCGGCACAGTATTCTCGATCATGCTTATCGCCCCCTCGTGGGGTGGTATGCTCAACGGGTTACTCACACTGCGAGGCGCATGGGATCGGGTGCGCGATGATCCGGTGCTCAAATTCATGGTGGTGGCGGTTACCGCCTACGGTATGGCTACTTTTGAAGGTCCCATGCTGGCGGTGAAGTCTGTCAATGCCATTTCTCACTACACTGATTGGACAATTGCCCACGTGCACGTAGGTGCGCTTGGCTGGAACGGCTTTCTGACCTTCGGCATGCTATACTGGCTCGTTCCCAAGCTCTGGAGGACGAAGCTCTTCTCAAAACGTATGGCCGAGTACCATTTCTGGATCGGTTTTCTCGGTATTCTCATCTGGGTGCTGCCGATGTATTTCGCCGGCGTTACGCAGAGCCTGATGTGGAAACAGTTCACTCCCGAGGGCTTCCTGCAATATCCGAATTTCCTCGAAACCGTGCTCCAGATTGTGCCCATGTACATCATGAGAGCGGTCGGCGGTGGTCTGTACTTGTCTGGTGTGCTGATGATGGCCTTCAATCTCTTTAAGACGGTCAGAGCGGGATCGATGCTCGATAACGAGCCTGCCGAGGCACCGGCTCTTGAGAAGATCGGGCCGAAAGACGAGCAACATCCGTATCATCATCGCTGGTTAGAGCGCAAGCCTATTCAGTTCCTGATACTGGCAACAATCGCTATCACTATCGGCGGTGTGGTAGAGTTCATTCCCACGTTTCTCGTCAAGTCGAATGTGCCCACGATTGAGTCTGTGAAACCGTACACGCCGCTTGAACTCGAGGGACGCGACGTGTACATCGCCGAAGGATGCAACAACTGCCACTCGCAGATGGTCCGGCCGTTCCGGTCGGAAACGGAGCGCTACGGCGAGTACTCCAAAGTCGGCGAGTTTGTGTATGACCACCCGTTCTTGTGGGGTTCCAAACGCACCGGACCGGATCTGCACCGTGTCGGAGGGAAATACCCCGACGCCTGGCACTACAGTCACATGATTGATCCGGCCTCGATGTCGCCCGGTTCGCTGATGCCACCGTTCCCCTGGCTGGCCGAGAACGAACTGGCGCTCGATAACACGCCGGGCAAAATACGCGGTATGAGAACTCTCGGAGTGCCTTATCCCGAGGGATACGATCAACGGGCTGTCTCCGACTTGAAGAAGCAGGGACAGGAGATCACCGGACGACTGAAAGATGCCAACATTGAGGTAAGTTCCACCTCCGAAATGGTGGCGCTGATTGCCTACCTGCAGCGACTGGGAACAGATATCAAGGGTGAGCCGCAAACCGTGGAGGAGAAGTAAGAGATGTACAAAGACGTTTTGCAGTCAATTGCGGGTGTGGAGATATTCCCGATCATCTCGCTGATCCTCTTTATGATCGTGTTTGCCGGTGTCGCCTGGCACGTTTGGAGAATGACGGGGGAGGAAGCTCTGGAAATGAGCCGTATCCCCTTGGAGGATTCCAGCGTCGCGGTTACATCGGATTATGACCCTTCAATCGAGGGGAGGCAGTAATTATGGCCGAGTACAACGAAGAGATCCTCGATCACGAGTATGACGGCATCCAGGAGATGGACAACAACCTGCCCCGCTGGTGGTTGTACTTGTTCTACTTCTCCATCGTTTTTGCCGTCGTCTACATGCTGTATTTCCACCTTTTCGGAATCGGTTACTTGCAGGAAGACGAGTACCTGCAGGCGATGAATCCCAACTATGTGCGGGTCGACGCCTCCAACGGTGAATTTCTCGGCTTCTTACCTGCGTATCATCCTCCCATCTACAAGCAAGGGGGGGACATGACGCCACGGAGAGCTGCACTGGCGGGCGGTAAGGCGATGGCCGTCACCGTCCAGACAGCCGCGACTGATACGGTAGTGTATATGGCGGTCACTGATGCCGCCCGTTTGATGAACGGTGCCGATATCTTTAAGGCAAACTGCGCGACCTGTCACGGGCAACTTGGAGAGGGGGGCATCGGCCCCAACCTGACCGATGACTACTGGCTGCACGGCGACGGTATGTCCAACGTGGTCAAGAGCGTCAAATACGGTTACCCCTCCAAGGGGATGATTTCCTGGCGGCTCATGCTCAAGCCGGAACAGATTATCGACGTCTCAAGTCATGTGCTGACTTTGCGCGGCACCAATCCCCCCAACCCCAAAGCACCGCAGGGTGAATTGATCGCGCAGTAAGGATACGTATTGGGCAAGACGGACAACACTGACAGAGACGTCTATCGCGACAAAATCGCAACTGCCGACGAAACAGGCCGTCGCCTGTGGGTATTTGCGGCCAAACCGAAGGGCCGGTTGTACACAGCCCGCACGATCGTGTCGGTCTTCCTGTTTGCATTCTTTTTCGGGGCGCCGTTCATCAAGTTCGGCGGCGAACCGATGCTGCTATTCGACATCCTGGGCCGTCGGTTCATAATCTTTGGCCTCGCCTTCTGGCCGCAGGACTTCCACCTGTTTGTGCTCGCCACGATTACGTTTATCGTTTTTGTCGTCCTGTTCACCGCCGTGTTCGGTCGCCTGTTCTGCGGCTGGATATGCCCCCAGACGGTGTTCCTTGAGATGCTGTTTCGGCGGATTGAATTCTGGATTGACGGTGGTCCCGCCAAACAGCGTCGGCTCAAAAAACAGAATTGGAACGCTGAGAAATTGTTCAAGCGGGCACTGAAACATACCGTCTTCTACGGCATATCATTTCTGGTCGGCAACACGTTTCTTGCCTACATCATCGGCATTGAACGTCTCCGTGAGATAGTCACTGCTCCGCCCTCGGAGCACGTTGCCGGGTTGGTAATCATGCTCATTTTCAGTTTTCTGTTTTATGGCGTATTCTCCTGGTTCCGCGAACAGGCATGTACGATTGTGTGCCCGTACGGGCGTCTGCAGTCGGTCCTGATAGACAGCAATTCTATTATCGTGGCCTACGATTACCGTCGCGGCGAACCGCGCAAACCGCTCAGCCGAACCGAAGAGCGCGCCGATGCAGGTGACTGTGTCGAGTGTGGCCAGTGCGTGGCGGTCTGTCCGACCGGGATCGATATCCGCAACGGCACGCAGCTTGAGTGTGTCAACTGCACGGCATGTATCGACGCCTGCAATCGAACCATGCGGAAAGTCGATTATCCGGAGGGGTTGATAAGGTATTCCTCGGAGTCTCGCATTGCGTCCGGCGCCGGTTTCAAGATGACCGGGCGACTCGCTATCTACTCGGTGCTGCTGGTCGGTTTGCTGGCCGTGTCAACCTTTCTTTTGACCACCCGATCCGATGTCGAGACGACAATCCTCCGCGCTCCGGGGTCGTTGTGTCAGGAGACGGTCGGAGGAGCCTTACAGAATGTCTACACGGTCAACGTAGCGAACAAGACGTTTAAAGAATTGTCGATCACTTTCCGTCTGAAATCTCCGGCCGCCGGCACAATGGAGACGATCGGCGGGGAGCTGAGAGTGAAGCCGGAAGGATATGCTGAGTCGGCTGCGGTTGTGACACTGCCCGCCGAACTCATGCACGGTTCCTCGACCATAATTGTCATTGAAGTGCTCCACAATGGCGAGATCGTAGAGGAAGTAACCACATCGTTCCGGGGGCCGCAGTCAGGCAGTTCCGGTGCCGGAGGTGAACAATGAGCGAGCGGGTCAAAGAGTCCGGTTGGGGCAGAGGTATATTCTTTCTGTACGGCGGTTTTGTCGTTTTTATTCTGGCTCTGGTCTTTTTTGTGTCTTATCAGGATATAGAGCTTGTTGATGAAAACTACTACCAGCAGGAACTGGCCTACCAGGATCAGATTGACCGTGTGAACCGCACGAGTCGATTGAGTGGGCAGATGTCGGTCACATACGACAGGCCCTCCGGAATGATCCTGATCGATTATCCCGTGGATTCGGTCGGTCAGGCGCTGTCAGGTACGGTGGTTATGGTACGACCGTCGAACTCGGGACTTGATCGGGAGTTTCCGGTCGCAATTGATTCTCTCGGGCGCCAGTACATTGACGCTGCGCAGATGGCCAAGGGGTTGTGGCGAACAAGAGTGTCGTGGGCGAACGGCACCGAGGGGTACTTTTCAGAGCAGATACTCATTATTGAGTAGGAGAAGATGGCTATGGATCTTTGGACGGCACTGATTCTCGGACTGGGCGGATCACTGCACTGCATCGGCATGTGTGGACCGATAGCGGTTGTGCTGCCGTCGGGACAGCCCTCGCGATTGGGGCATGTTTTCGGAAGAGTTGCCTACAACACGGGCCGGATTATCACCTACGCATTCCTCGGATTGATCTGTGGCCTGATAGGGCGAACTCTTCTCATGGCCGGGTATCAACGGTGGGTTTCGATTGGCCTCGGCGTTCTTCTGCTAATCGGTGTTTTCCTGCCCTCGAAGTATGCCGCGCGTCTCGCGCCAAAGGGATGGCACACGAGGTTTGTCGGACGAATCAAGAAGCTGTGGGGACGGCTGTTCAGCGACGGTTCAACCAGGTCGCTTTTCGTAATCGGCCTTCTCAACGGTTTCCTGCCGTGCGGATTGGTCTATGTCGCCCTGGCCGGAGCGATCTCGACCGGAACGGCTGTTGGTGGAGCCGCGTACATGGCCACGTTTGGGGCCGGGACCTTTCCGGTGATGCTTGCCATATCCGTCTTCGGTGCCCTGATCGGTGTTCGGCTTAAGCGTCGTCTAAACAAACTCATGCCGATCGGAGCGATTGTGCTGGCCGTCCTGTTCATCCTCCGCGGACTGTCACTGGGCATACCCTATATCAGCCCTGTTCTCGAAAACACGGACAAAGGTGAAGTCAAGGTACACTGTTGTCCCTCGACCTCGATTCCCAATGAGTGAATCGCTTCGTCTTGCCCCGTTTCTGAACAAAGAACACGATATTAGCCCCTGTCTCACCAATTCTGGATCCCAAGCTCTATCAGTCTGACAGGTTTCGGCGTTTAGTAGTCAAAAGCATTTGAATCATACACATCTTGATCGCGCAGTGATGATGGTCGGATTCGACAACGGCGGGGTCGATGGTGTGACGGCAGGAGTGATCGCTACTCCGGAACCGGCGAGCCTGCTGCTTATGATATTCGGCCTGACTGGATTCGTGATCTTACGACGTCGAATATGAGTTCGTATAATCAAACTACGAAACTTCAGCCGGTAGCTCCACGCTACCGGCTATTTTGTTGCATTATATGCGTTTATGCGTATTTCAGGGCTTGACACCTGGCCGCGTTGTGCGTATCTTTTACGGAGGTAAGGGACATCATTGAGCCATCTAGCTTCGCCTATTCTGACATCATGAGACTCGTGACAGACTGTTGAGTCGCACCTCATCCGCCACAGCCTCGTGTCGTCGTTAGCTCGAAGTGTGAATGGGAGAGTGTTGCGTACGGGACGGAGTAAGCTAAAACAGAACAACATTTGCCAATCTCATACCACTGCCATACGGTTTCTTTCCGTAACAATATATAGGCATTGAGCATTGTGGGAACGTTTTACGTATTACTGATTACTCCGGGCAGACGACAGGGGAAGCCATCGGCTTTCTTACCTGCACGATTCAACAGGACTAGCGCAACCGGTTTCAACGATAGCCCGCTGATCTTTTTGTGGGACTGTATGAGATGAAGCCTAAATCCAAACTGACGCTTCGTTCGGCCTCAAGAAGGCCGGACCGTGCGGATGCTTCGCTGGCATTCGAGCGGGACGCCGGTGGGCTTTGTCGGTTTCTGGAGCTACAGAGCAATGCGGTGATTGTCGCGGACACTAGCGGCACGATTCGATTTCTGAATTCTGCGGCTGAGGCTATGGCGGCCGTCTCCGTGGACGATGTCGCCGGGAAGCCGGTTGACACTATCCTATCGCTCGCGGTTGAACCGTCGTCAAACCGCATGCAATCTCTCGAAAACGATGTCACGTCCTCCGGCACTGCTTTGCCCCTGAGAGGTTTGCTGTCGATCAAGGATGGTGAGGAACAGAGCGTTTCGTATCGGAAGGATAGCTTCCCGATGGAATCGGGATCACTCACCGTCTATACGATAGCGGCGGATATGCCTTCGAGTGACATGTCGGGTGAAGCCGGCGGCAGGGCCCGCTATCAGACCCTGTTTGAAAATGCCTACGATGCCATCTTCGTGATGCAGGATGATCGGTTTGTGGACTGCAATCCCCGCACGTTAGAGATGTTCGGATACACACGCGAGGAACTGTTGAGTATGACTCCGGCCATGATCTCGCCAGAATTGCAGCCGGGCGGCAGAGAATCGGCTGAGGCTTCGGAAGAACATATCGGGTTGGCCTCAGGAGGAACTCCGCAGGTATTCGCGTGGCAGCACTTGCGTTCCGACGGTGGCGTGTTTGATGCCGAGGTGTCACTGAGTCGCATGGATACTGATGATGACCCGCGAATTCTGGCTATTGTCAGGGATGTAACTGAGCGCACGGATGTTATCGGTAAGCTCATGGAGAGTGAAGAACGGTATCGCACGTTGGTCGACGGATCCCCGATTCCGATTATGGTCCACAGCGGGGGCAGGATCGTTTTTATGAACACCGTGGCGTCGCGCTTACTGGGTGGCATTTCCGGCGAGAATTTCCTCGGACGGCCAATCTGGGACATCCTGCATCCGGACTTCCGCGAGGCTGGAATAGAGCGGGCCGAGGCAGTGTATGCCCGGCGTGCCATGCCCGGCAAGTGGGAAACCAGGATGATCCGCATGGATGGCACCGCAATCGACATTGAGGCGGTTGGTTCACCGGTTGATTTTCGAGGAAAGCCTTCCTCGCAGGTCGTGTTCCAGGATGTTACTCGTCGCAATCAAGCCCAGGCGGCGTTGCGTGAGACCGAAGAGCGGTTCCGCGAGCTGTTTGATCATATGAGCAGCGGCGTGGCTGTGTACTCTGCGGTCGACGATGGCGCCGAATTCATCCTCAATGATATTAACAGTGCCGGAGAGGCGGTGTGCCGGGTTGACAAGCAGGCCGTCATTGGCAAAACACTGGGTGAGTCTTTTACGGGGGCGTTCGAACTGGGGCTCTACCAGGTCATGGGGAGAGTCTGGCGTACGGGCGAACCTGTGCGTCTCCCGGCTGTGGAATATAACGATGCGAGAACTTCCTTCTGGGTCGAGAACTACGTCTTTAAGCTGCCTTCCGGGGAGATTGTCTCGATTTTCGACGATGTTAGCGAACGCAAACGGATGGAAGACGCTGTTAGAGAATCAGAGGAACACTATCGCAGCTTGATCGAGACCATGACCGAGGGTTTGGCAATACGTAACGGACAGGGAATTCTGACGTTTGTGAACGTGGCATTCTGTCAGATGCTCGGTTATTCCAGGCAGGAACTGATCGGCACCGATCCGAAAGTACATCTGAGTGCGAGGAGCAGGGTGGAGCTCGAAGAGCAGGCAATCAAGCGGCGTCAGGGGGAATCTGGACCGTATGAGCTTGAATGGGTCAGGAAAGATGGCTCCAGCATAACCACGATTGTTTCGCCGGAGGCGACTTACGATGTGAGTGGTCGCATGGCCGGGGCATTTGCCGTTTTTACCGACATCACCGAGCGCAAAGTGACTGAAGACATGTTGCGGAAAACCACAGAAGAGCTAACTGCAGAACGCCGCGCCCTCACTGAGAAAAATATCACTCTGAATCAAATCCTGAAACACATCGAAAAGGAGAAGTCGGAGTTTAAGGAGTTGCTGTACAGCGACTTGGAAGCTGTGCTCAAGAAGTCTCTGGCACTTCTCGCCGACTCTGCACCGGACGATTTGGAACGGGAGCTGGATGAACTGGACAGACAGCTCAAAGGTGTCCTGTCAACACGAATAGAACCGTTCAAATCACGCTACTCACACCTCTCCGCGAGAGAGGTGGAAATCTGCGAATTGATCGAGGATGGCATGTCCTCAAAGCAGATATCTGAGGAGCTAAATCTCTCCCTGCTAACGATTCACAAACATCGCGAGTCGATTCGGAAGAAGCTCGGTATCCAGAACAAAGACATCAATCTGAATACTTTCCTTCGTTCTCATTAGTCGCAAATCCTGCGACACCCACACTACGTAATCGATACGTATTTAACCCTCATTGACGAATCCATGATTCGGGTTACCTTGGTGTCAGCATACGGGAAGTCGGTCACATGACCGGCAAGCGAAAGCGGCCGGAAAAGTGATTGATGACAGGGATGTAGTTTGGGTCGTAGCGAGGCGACGACCTCGGAGTTTTCGCCTCGCTCGCTATCGATCCTGTTACCACGAGAGCCACTGAGATCCAGGAAGAGAGACCATGGCTTCAGAATTCGTTTCAAAAGTGTTGATTTGCAAGGATTGCGGAGAAGAGTTCGTAATCACCGCCGATGCCCTTGAGTACTTCGCGGACCGCGGCTACAAGAGAGACCCGAAGCGCTGCAAGTCGTGCTTCACCACTCTTAAGCGCAAGCAGAAGGCTCAGCCGAGCCGGCCGACCAAGGTAACTGAAGTCGTCAGCTACAACGTGTAATGTAGTCTGGCGGAACCAAAAAAAGAGAGATGAGTTGCTACTGACTTACTGACCTGACGGAAGAGTCATGCTGTTACAGAGAACCAGAACAACGTAATCACACAGGCTGATTTTTGCGGGACCGGCTGACTTGCCGCCTCCCGCCACCCGACTACTGCTCGACCCGCTGCATCCTGATACTGTTCCGGTATTGAGTCCTCGAAGAACCGGCTGTCGGCACCAAGTGCCACAGCTCAGAGCGACGACCCAAGGATTGCAATGTTTATCGTACCTTTCTTTCGTAAGAACAGAACGCTGATGTCCGGGAAAGACACCACGTCCGACAAAAGCCGCGAGTTCCTCGGCAAGGTTGGAGAAGATCTTCGTTGCCCGGTCTCAGCCGATGCGATACACCCGAACTCCATAGTCAATGAGCCCAGATCCGTGACCGGGGAAAGGAGGCGATCTGAGACCGATGAGTAGGTGAACCGCCCCCGTGTGACACCAAGGCAAAAGGGGGTTTATGAGTTGGCCGTCGATAACGCATGAATCGATTGCCGTGAAGGAACAAGGAGAATGATTGGTGATAACTTACCACCAGATCAAACAGATCACCCGGAAGATGGCTCAACAGGCTGTGTATGTTGGCCAGCTTCAGGAAACACTTGCACAGGTTAACCGGCTTTCGGACCTGATTAGCGGGCTTGGACAGGAACTCAAGCGCGATCAGGAGAAGATGTCCCACGAAATCCGTTCAGTCGAAGTACTGGATGAGATTCTCAAGAAGCATGTTTACGGTAAGGGTAGTACCGTGGGCGGCAGCGGGATGACCGGTATTGTAGGAGACGATGGAGACGGGCCGGCCGTCCCGGGTATTCACAAGACAGACGGTGATTTCGACAGCAAGATCACCAATTTGATGGAGCCAAGGTCATTCGAGACGCTTGACGCGAACGGTTTGACCGGCGGTACGCACATGGACATGAAATCAGGGGAAATGAATGGCGCGGCACGATACAGCTAAGATGAGACTGCACATGGAAAAGATCGGTGCGGAACCACCGGTATCACGTAAGACAACCGTCCAGTCTCTTTGTGCCTGGATTTCCGGCCGTCTGGATGGCCCGCCAACTACGGCGTTGCTGAAACCGGCCCTGATAGCATCAACATCACCAAACCGTAAACGTCGAGGTTCACTATGACAGACGTACACATGTCAGATCTAAGAATAGACGACAATTCCAGCCGGGCCAACAACGGCCAGTCGGCAAGAACAGAGACATCGCCCGAGCGCAAAGAGTATTTGAGAAGATATTACCGTGAAAACCGTGAGCGGGCTCGGGAGTATCAGAGACAATACAGCCTGAAACACAAGCGCAAAGCCAGAGCCGAGGATCTTATCTTCGGCAAGGGACGCCGTGAAAAGATCCGAAGCATCTTCCACCAGGGAGACATTATGCAGTCGCCGACTGAAAAATCTATCAAGATGCTGGATCAAATTCTGAAGGGCGAGCGCTTCTTCACCATGTAGATTTTCGGTTCTGTTAATAACCCTCCCCAGACCGGAGCAGACACGGGCAGTCTGCTTCGGTCTTTTTTGTACTACCTACTGAAGTACTGCACGAGTATATGCACCTCCTCAGCAGTCTCGGTCAAAACGGGACCACGATGGCCTTTTCCGCTTGCAAATCCTGCGTTTTAGTCGATATTAAGTGATAGAACGGCCGGGTACAGGTGTACCCCGCGTTGTTCTGAGCACATACATTTTGAGCATATCCTCTCGGATACTTACATCGAAATCGACTTTCGGAACGTATTGGAGACTGTTTATGAGAAACACTCTGGCCGCTTTTCTTATTCTATTGCTGTTGTCGGCTGCTTCGGTTCTTGCCGAAGTCCCACACACCCTGTCTTACCAGGGGAAACTACTGGATTCGGAGGGGGCTCCTGCCGACGGTACTTTTCTGATGAAATTCATCATTTACGACGATGCCGATGCGGGGGCCACCGAACTCTGGAACTCAACCTATCGTGGTGTATCCGTATCCAACGGTTTGTTCAACTATGTGCTGGGCGATTCGACCGCCCTGCCCGAAGATCTGTTCTCGGGACACACTGACCTGTACCTTGGCATTTCGGTCGGTACCGACCCGGAATTGTCCCCGAGAATCAAACTTACTGCCGCCGCGTGGGCGAATCACTCCCTCAGGTCGGATACCGCCGGGTATGCGCTGGCGGTCGCCGACAATTCTATCAGCGGAGCAGAGATCGTCGATCGGTCTATTGAGACCGAGGATGTCGCCTTCGCCAGTATTGGTTCGGCGGAAATCCTCAACGGGTCAATCGGGACAAGCGACCTTGACTACGATGCGGTGGACGCCGCGAGGACTCTCGACGAACCCGGTCTTGCCTATGCGTATACGATGGTGGTAACTCTGAGCGACAGCACCGCGGCTGATATCTGCACAGTTACTATCGACGTACCGGCTCGCGGGTATATTCACCTCACCGGTGTCTGTCGATTAGGCCCCTCCGGGAATAGCGGTGATGTGGGATGCTGGCTGCAGATTGATGAGACCGAGGGAGGTTCTTCGGCCAACCCGAACTGGAGCAACTTCTTCAAGATTCCGGCGTCGGTAGCAAGCTCGAATTTCCTGGTGCCTGCCTGCGTGCAGAGAGTCTACTACGTGTCCAGCGGTGGCGAGTACACGTATCGGCTGGAGGGTGTGCAGTATTCTGGAACCGGAGGGTATATCGCCTGTCGTTCGGCCAGTCTGGTTGCAACCTACTACCCGACTTCGTATGAGGTCGGCAAGGCGGGCGAAGTGATCGAAGGAGATGAGAAATGAGATACTCGAAATTGCCAGCTAAGAGGCAACGGCTTCCACATGCCGGGACAGGAGAGATGAACGTGGCAAGAAGATACATGAATCTGGCGCTCATTCTATTGGTCGTATGCCTGCTGAAGAACGCGTCGGTTTTCGCGGAGGACCGTCAGGTCGACTCCAGAGCGTCGCTCGATCAGTCAGCCAAGTCGACCGGCACCGAGCCGGAGGCATCGACAAAGGCTGGCGAAGCGATCCCGTGGCAGGTGATAGCCTGTGGTGGTGGCGAAGGGACCTCGACCAACTGGCAGATGGCCGGGACTGTTGGTCAGTGTGCGGTGGGGTATGGTGCTTCGACGAACTGGCAGATCCAGTCCGGGTTCTGGCAGAACTTCGTTGACAATGCTGGTTGTTGTACGGGACCCTCAGTTGGTAACGTTGATGGCTCTGCAGACAATCTGATTTCGATGGGGGATTTGGTGGCCCTTATCGATCACATGTTTATTTCCCTCGCTCCATTGTTGTGTGAGGAAGAGGCGAATGTCGACATGAGTGCTGACGGTATAATCTCTATGGGAGACCTGGTGACCCTGATCAACCATTTGTTCATCACTCTCGATCCCCTGCCCGCCTGTCCGTAGGATCGTAACAACGAACGGACAGAAGAAAGCGGCCGCTATCATCGCGATGGCGACCGCTCATGTTCACAGTCGGGAATTACCACCAGGTTTGCTTACCCTCTTCGATCGTGAAGATTCGTTCCTCGCGGTCCGATCCGTTTTCTACCAGCCAGTACAGGCAGCCTTCAGGGACGTTGTTGAATGCCAGCGGTTTTTTGCCGGCGACAGACTTGCCCGCCGTCTGCCAGCCGTCGCTCCAGTAAAACAGCTCGTATTCCTGATCGTCGCTCAGGTACGATTTCTCGACCGAGTCTGTCGACTTGGCCTGTTTCTGCTTTGTGGTTGCCGCAAGCTGTATGGAACCTGTCGTCTCCGGATTGCACCTGAACTCGACTTTCTCATTCACGCCGACCAACAGGAACGGAATACCAAACGGGACGATCTCTTCGTTGAGGTAGAGTGCTGGAAGGTACATGACATCCGGTCCCATATCGTTGAACACAGCTTTGCCATTCTCGATTCTCGCCCAGTGGATGGCTTTCCATTCACCGGAGTTGAAAACGCAGAGATAGGCGATGTCAACCGAGTCAGGAACAGGTTGGTCAAACTCGACCGTGACGTCTACGGCGTCAACATAGTCAGCGGTGACGTCCTGGTAGTTCTTGCCTGCGAGCCAACGGGGGACTTTCTCCTGTTTGTGTTCCACGAAGGCGAGGTTGTCCCACTGTTTGCCGAAGGTCTTTCGGTAGACCTTGCCGACTTTGTTGGATAGGCTGTATTCGCCTGGATCGGCTTCAGCTCCCATGAACGGAATCACCGTGCCGTCGGCGGTTACTATCGCGTTCCAGGCGTGATTGTTGCCGGAGTTCGCCCAGTACGGCGTATAGTCGCTGGTGACCGCCAGACCGTTGGCTCTCAGGGCGTAGATGGTGATGTTGGTCATGTCTTCGCACCGTCCGAGCTTGTTGACCATCATCTCGGACAAGCCCTGATCGGTAGGGTGCAGGTAGAACCTCGGATCAAAACCAAACCACGACCGGACATCCTGGTTGATCGCCGACGCTGCCCTGACCGGATCGGTGATAGAAGAATCGAGGTCGGCGTAGTCGTCAAAGAACTTCTGCCGCCAGGGCTCAATCGGTTCGTTACTGCCTCGGTAGGGGAGGACATACTGACAGAAACGATCAAACGGCATTCCTTTGGCCCAGGGTTTTTCGCGCCAGGCGCGGAAAGCAAGGTCGATCTGCTCGATGAGGAAATCCGAGGTGATTGTCTCGAGGTCTTCGATCTTGTCCTTGCGTTCGTAATCCAACTCGCCGCGTGCCTGCTCAATCGCGGAGCATACGGTGAGCAGGGAATCGTAATCGGGAAACGCGAGCGCATCGAATTCAACTTCGGCCCCGGACGTATCGACCAGCTTGTAGGTGACGTAGCAATGACCTTCCATGTTGGCAATGAGGTACTCGGCCGCCTGCAGTTTGAGCGTGTCCCCCTCGTTCTCGTAGTGAGTGAGCACAGCCTCGATCTCACCTCGGTTATCTCCGGCCAGTTCGAGAGCTTTGTCTATTTCTGACGATCCGCCAGAATCGCAGGATGCGATCAGCAGTAGCAGGGCACAGAGTGCCGCGAGAAAGGGGGTGGTGCGGGGTTGTTTTGCTATCATTCTGTCTCCTGTCCTGTAGTGCCAGTTCCGTATTCGCATAGTGTAATGAGACATGCTTCACGAATCAAGAGAAGTTGAGTATCTTACGGTTGGCAAAGAAAAAGCCGGGCTTGAAGCCCGGCTTGATGCGCGTTTTCTCTCGAAGCGTTGTTCGGAAACTTACAGGCTCAAATTCTTGGCGTTTTTTTCGAGCGCCTTGGCGAAATCCTTTGCAACTCTCTTGAATGACTCGTCGCCCGATTCCGTCCAACTCGATACTGTCTGATTGAAATTGGCGGCGAAGATCACTTCACCCGATTGAATATCCTTCAGAGTCAACTCGACGGTCAACTTGGCACTGCCGGCGCCAAACCCGATGAAGAATCGTGCCGCACCGCTGCCCTTGCCGAAATCCAGGATACTCCCGGTCACCTCATAACGGGCCTTGCTCGTGGCTATCGTGGTAGTTTGAAGAACCTCTTTGTTGTTCAGCTCCTCCTCGATATATCTGCGGAGCATATTGATATGATCCAGGGTCGGCTTGTCCTCAGGTTCAAAGTCGGCAGGGAGTGCGTCGGTGATTTCCCCGACTACGCAAATGCTCTGTGATTCAAGCGGAACCTCCAGAGGCTGAGTCACCCGGTATTTTGCCCCACATCCCACGATCAGAAGTGTCGCACTAAGTAACACAAACAGGACACCGACTTTTTCGATTGTTCTCATTTATCTTCTATCCCTTCCCATCACTAGTATCGTTCTCTTTGACTGCCCTTTAGAAAAGCTGGACCAGTCCGATCTTCAGATCAAAGATACCCGCTCTCTGGAACCCACTGCTGCCGTACGCGCCATCGACAGATCCGATGTAGAGGACGTCGAAACCGGCTCCGAATTCGATCCCTGTTTTCTCCGCAACCAACGTCATTATGCTGCCGCCGGTCGTGAGGGTGAATTTGCTCTCTCCAACGCTCGCTCCCCCGGCGCTCAGCTTGTGGTCGGTAACGCCCAGACCGGTCCAGAAGGAGTACATTGTTTTACCGTCACCCCGCCATTGCGGCCATTTGTACCATTGGACCGACACCAAATAGCGCCACACGTCGGCACTAACTTCCATCGAATAGTATTGGCCATCCGCGAACAAGTTCATATCGTCCATCCCCAGCCCTGCTTTGGAGAGCGATCCACGGATCGCCAGTTCGCTGCTGACCGGGAAAAACACGTCAACGTCGAAACCGACAGCGGACTTGAAGCCGTCAAACCAGGTACCGATGGGGAAGCTGTAGTTGGCGCCGACCCGTATACCGGCACTGAAAGGTGTTTTGCGACGCGCACGCGTAGAGTTTCCCCCCGCATTTCCCGGCGCCTCGTCTCCGACTATCTCTGTCGCGCTCTCCGGAGCGACATAGTTCTCAATGTAGTCCGCCGTGATGTCTGTTCCATCAGGGGCTAGTATTTGGGCGATCTCAGTCATACTGACCGTGCGCGTCCAGTCACCAGACTTGATGTCAACTGTGCGGTAGGTGTTGTCGACGGTGAAAACCGCGTTTTCGTACACTGTCCCGTCGTGAAGTTCAATGCGTGACGCTTCCGTTGCATTGCCCGTCTGTGCCATACAGAAAACGGCAACAAGACAGAAGACGACGCGAAACGATGTTCTGAACATTTGCATAGAGGGGCCTCCCGGTATTTTTCCGCCAATATACGACTCCTTGTGCGAAACGCAAGCGCAATGGAGATAATCGGAGTTATGATGCCACTCTGTTGCGAGTGGTCTGATCTCAGAGCAAACAGCACCATAATGCCGACAGTACCGCGCGGTACAATCAGGGAACTATTAGCCGATCCCGGCAAGCTTGTCTTGACAAATCTTTAAAAAGATTGTAAATTGAGGCACGATATTAGGTTATACACCGTACGCGGGTATCCGTGCCTTCGCATTACCTCACAGGCGCGTTTCCTTATCCGCATCCGGCGCTGACAGACAGGGATGCGAGATAGGTAGCACTGCAGAACCCTTCCGCCATGACCGATCCCCATCGCCCATTCGTCGAAATAAGGAGCTTGATGTGTCTTATATACCAGGAATCGGGAGACATCGTATGCCGTTCAGGATCAGTCTTTTAGCACTTACGATCATCTTACTGGCGGGGATCGCCCCCGTATTCGGCCAAATGACCGCCAATGACATCGAGGCACTGCGCCAGCAGGGCCGAAGTGCCGGCTGGACTTTCGAGATCAGCGCAAACCCTGCGACAGAGCATACTAGCGATGAACTCACCGGTTTGGTTGAGCCTTCGGATTGGCGCGAAAAAGGCCGCTGGGACAACACCGAGGCCACGTCCAAAGACCTGCCGTCGTATTTCGACTGGCGCGACGTAGGCGATCTGACGATGGTCAAGGATCAGGCCAGTTGTGGAAGCTGCTGGGCATTTGCGACAATCGGCCCGTTTGAGTCTCAGATCAAGCTCAAAGACGGCGTCGATGTCGACCTTTCCGAGCAGTACCTCGTGAGCTGCAACACGCAGGGGTACGATTGCGAAGACGGTGGTTGGTATGCGTACGATCACTTCCTTGCCCGACCCGACGAGTGTGATTCATCAGGTGCCGTCCTCGAGGAGGATTTTCCATACGTTGCTGCCGACATTCCCTGTGAGTGTCCCTATCAGCATCACTACGTCATCGAGGACTGGTCGTACATCGGCTACCAGCACAGTACGCCTTCGGTGAACACGATCAAGCAGGCGATTCTCGATCACGGTCCGATTTCGGTAGCGATTAACGCGACTGACGCCCTTCAGGGATACAGCGGCGGCATTTTCAACGAACACGCCGGTGGTGGTATCAACCACGCCGTGGTGCTGGTCGGTTGGGATGACTCGCAGGGAGCCGGCGGAGTCTGGTTCATGCGCAATTCCTGGGGAACCATGTGGGGTGAAGACGGCGGATATTGCCGCATCGAATATAACTGCAACCAGGTGGGGTATGCCTCTGCATGGATGTACTACCACGGTGTCAGCGTTGAGGCCGACAATAGCTTTGGCCCGTCGCCTTTGACGGTTGATTTCAATGTCGAAACGCCGATGGATTCGATCTCAGCCTGTGAGTGGGAGTTTGGTGACAGCCAGTCGGCGTTTGGTCCGGGATCAACTCATCTCTATCCGACACCGGGGCACTACGATGTCACGGCGACCTTCACGACTGCCAACGGGACGTTTGAAGAAGCCCGCCCGCACATGGTCTCAGTGTACGCTGATTCGATGTTCGTGGGTGAAGTTGAGGGTGAACCCGGCCAGCCGGTTCGGGTGGATGTCTCGATGCACAACTTTCTTGACGTGAAGGCCCTGGAGATTCCGTTCACCTGGGAGGGACCGCTCGCCCTGGTGTACGATTCCTTCTCAACGGTCGGTCTCAGGACTGAGTACTTCGAGCTGCAGAACCAGGTGAACTTCGATTACTGGAATGACCGGGCCACGGTTCTGCTGACCTGTTCCAATTCCGGGACCTCGCCGTACCTGGCGCCCGGTAGTGGTCCGGTGGTCAGCTTGTGGTTCACCATGCCGGCAGTGCCCGTGTCTGCTGACAACCCGATAGATTTCACCAATTATGCTTCTTTTGCTCCGACCCTGACAACATACCCCGGGGAATATCCTGCGGTTGCGTTCAACGGAGCGGTGACTTATTCGTCTACTTGTTGTTCCGGTCCATCGGTAGGCAATGTAGATAGCTCTCCCGATAACATGGTAACGATGGGTGACCTGACGATACTGATCGACCACCTCTTCATCTCGTTGGCCCCACTGACGTGTATTGATGAGGGGAATGTGGACGGCAGTATAGATAAGAGCGTCACGATGGGCGATTTGACGGTGCTGATTGACCACCTGTTTATTTCGCTGGCGCCTTTGGCACCCTGTCCGTAAGCCGATACAAAGAGAAGAGACAGTTTGGCGGTTCCCTCCGTCGAAACAGAACTGAAGAATGACAAGATTTCGGAGACAAGAGATGTTTGGAAGCCTCTCACGCCTGTCCGGATGGAAATGGCTGATCCTCTGTGGTGCCATGATTACGGTGAGCGCGGCGGTTGTGGCGCAGGATGCCGCTGACGAGCCTGAGGAAGCAACCTTTGTCGACAATCCGTGGGGGATTGAAGTGACAAAGTGGGTGGACCCTGAGGGTAGCACGCCGATTTCATACGACGAGTGGTTCCAGAATTCCAACGTCCGTGGTCCGTTCCAGATCAAGCAGACCGCTTTCCGGTCGGCCTCACTGAAAGCCGCGCTCGAAGGCAAGGTTTGCGTGGTGGCGAACACAGATACGTATGGGGACGTAAAAGCCTCGATTGATCGGTATCTCGACGATCTGAGCAATGATGGATTCGAGGTCGAGCTATACACCACCACGGGTGGACTCCCCGTTGATCTTCGCACGTTTCTTCAGGGTCGGTATGCTGCGGGAATGGTCGGCTGTGTCTTCATTGGTGATCTGCCGGTCGCGTGGTATGAGAAAGACTGCTGGGACCCGCTGGAACACGAACAGTTTCCGACAGACCTGTACTACATGGACATGGATGGTGTATTCGGCGATTCAGACGGCGACAGCCGTTTTGACTCGCACTCAGGCGATGTTGCCCCGGAAATCTGGATGGGGCGACTGACCGCTTCACCACTGACGATGGACAGTTCCTCCGAGGCCGGACTGCTGGGAAACTATTTCCGCAAGAATCATTTGTATCGTACCGGACGCCTTCCGATCAACAGCAGGGCGCTGGTGTATGTGGACGACGACTGGACCGGCTCGGCATCGGCCTGGGACGCCGATGTGGGCAACGCTTACGGTGATCGAGATTTCTTCAGCGATATGGAGCAGACCTGCGCCAGTCATTATGAGAGTTACCTGCCAGGCGGGTACGACTTTGTCGAAGTCTGCGTTCACTCCAGTCCCGACTTTCACAGTTTCCATCAGCCGGGCGATATCTGGAGCTACACCTCTGTGGCCGAGGTTAAGGAGATTGACCCGGTGGCGCATTTCTTTAACCTGTTTGCGTGCTCGAACGTGCGGTATGTCTCGCCGAACTACATGGGCGGGTGGTACGTGTTCGCTCAGTCCTACGGGCTCGCTTGCATAGGCAGCACGAAAACCGGCTCAATGCTTGAATTCAACGATTTCTACGAGCCGTTTGGTGAAGGGCTGACGATAGGTGAGGCGTTCCGAGATTGGTTTTCTGATCAGGCTGCTGGTGGCTTCGCCGATTGGGAGCTTTGCTGGTATTACGGAATGACGCTGATTGGTGATCCCACCCTCAGGAAACAGCCGGTTGTCACGGCGTCCATGGAAATTGGGCCGTTGCCGTTGACTGTCGACTTTACGTCGGATCTCGGTTTTGCGGGAACGGTCACCAGTTGGGACTTTGGTGACGGCGAAGGGGCCGCGGTTCAAAATCCGACCCACGAATACACTCAGCCCGGATGTCACGACGTTTACGTGAGGATGACTCACGGTGCCGATGCTTTCGAGCTGACAATTCCGCACATGGTGTCTGCCTATGCCGATACGATGACTATGGGGTCGGTAGTGGCCTACCCCGGGGAAGTGGTCAAGGTTGATGTGAACCTCCGAAATGCTCTCGACGTGCAACGAATTGAGATTCCGTATGTTTTTGACGGTCCGCTGGCGCTAGTGTATGACTCGTTCTCAACTGCCGGCCTGCGCACAGAGTATTTCGAATCTCAGACACAGACTAATTTCGATTACTTCAACAACCGGGCCGCAGTGGAACTGGTATGCTCTCATTCCGAGACCAGTCCGCCGCTCGAACCGGGAACGGGGGCCGTTGTGAGCCTGTGGTTTACGGTCCCCGCGGGAGCAGTAGCCGATTCAAACGCGATCAAAATCACTAGTTATAATTCTATTGATCCGGAACTTGAAAGCCATGCCGGAACCTATACGCCGGAGATATACGACGGAGCGATTGTGTATCCCGCCACGTGCTGCACGGGATCATCCGTTGGCAACGTAGATGCATCGCTTGACGGTCAGGTTACAATGGGCGATCTGACGATTCTGATCGATCATCTCTTCATCTCGCTGACCCCGGTGGTTTGTGTTGATGAGGCCAATGTTGATATGTCTCCGGATGACGCGGTAACGATGGCAGATCTAACGGTTCTGATTGATCACTTGTTTATCAGTCTTGACCCGTTATCGCCCTGTCCGTAGGTTGGTCGGAATCTGAGCAGGTTGTTGGTTCAATTGCCGGTCCGGACCGTCTCCCTGCTATGGCATTTCCGGCAACTGTCGATAGAAAGAAATAGGCGGCTGACCGCCGTGAAATAAGGCCCAAGTTGTTGTCGAGTTGCCCGTTATCGGGTTTTTTGAGTGCATCGGCGGGCCTGTGTGACGAAGAGTGCTTGACAAACGGACTCATGGTCTCTATATTAGTCTATGTTAGTATGTCATATTGATAGGAACTTAGCGCATTTCCTGCCTCTGGCCTCACTCCCCGATTCAGGGGCCGGGAAACGTATCATTAATGTACCCTTCCGTCGAAACCGTTCCCACCTCTCAGCTTACATGAAAGGAGCCCGCTGTGTCACATCTGCTAACCAGTAGAACAAAACAGCGCTTTTTTGGAATCGCTACCGTTATCGTCCTTCTGGCCTGCGTTCTGGCCGTTGCGCCGGTTTTTGGTGAAGTAACCTCTGACGATATCGCTGCCCTCCAGGAGCGCGGCAAGAAAGAGGGCTGGACGTTCACTGTGGGCGTGACCGATGCCACCGGACGTACAATCGACCAGCTTTGCGGCTTTGACCCGACTCTGGCGCCCGCTGACAACCCGGCTCCGGTTCCGGTCTCGAAAGTTACCCGCGCCTTGCCGGATCGGTTCGATTGGCGCGACTCCTGTATCCTGCCTATTGCCAAGGATCAGGGTGATTGCGGCTCCTGTTGGGCTTTCGCCACAACGGGGGTACTGGAGTGCCAGATTGCCACGAAAGACGGCAACTACGAGGTGGATCTCTCAGAACAATGGGTACTCGACTGTAACCCCTGGGGTTACGGTTGCGACGGCGGTTTCAGCGCGCACAACATGTTCATCAGTACGTCCGATCCCTGTGGCGGAAACGGGGCGGTGTTGGAAGAGGATGAAGAGTATACGCAAGTCGAAGGCACGTGCAACTGCCCGTATGAGCACCATTACTGGCTCGAATCGTGGGGCAATGTCACGGCGTCGGTGGCCGAGATTCAACAGGCCATTATTGACTACGGCCCGGTGTATGTCTCAGTCCGTGCCAACGAGACAACCTGGCCTTCGTACAACGGCGGCGTTTATAACCTTCATGAGTCAGGTCCGACCAACCACGCCGTCGTGCTGGTAGGTTGGGACGATAATCAGGGTACCGGTGGTGTTTGGTTCCTCAGGAATTCCTGGGGCGGTTGGGGTGAAACCAACGGTTACCCCAATGGCAGCGGCTACATGAGAATCGAATACGGCTGTTGCAGCGTTGGAAGCAACCCGTCACGAGCTTACTACCAGCCAATCGTGCTGGATGTGAATACGGCGCTCGGTCAGCGGCCGCTGAACGTCAACTTTGAAGCTGTGGCCCCGCGTGACTCCGTGGAAGACGCGGATTGGGGATTCGGCGACGGTGAATACGGCGCCGGGCCGACTATCTCGCACACGTACACGCAGACCGGCGTATTCGACGTGCAGGCTATTGTGGAGACGCCGCATGGCACCATGAATCGTACGTTTGAGAATTTCATCGCTGTGCACTCTGACACCATGACCATGGCGGAGGAAGTCGGCGATGCCGGACAACCAGTGAAGGTCGACGTCTATGCGAGGAACTTCCTCGATATCAAGGAAATCAGGATCCCGGTCCAGTTCGATGGCCCGCTGGGTATTGTCTATGATTCCTTCAGCACCGCCGGTCTTCGCACCGACTACTTCGAACAGAAGATGCAGGAGCATTTCGATTACTGGAACGACAAAGTCACGTTCTTCCTGAACTGTTCCAACAGCGGCTCACAGCCGTACCTTGCTCCAGGTTCCGGTCCGGTTCTGAGCATCTGGTTTACGATCCCTTCCGGTGCTTCCGGCGTCAATCCGGTACGAGTCGAGGAGTACACCTCCGGCAGCACTACGTTCAGCCCATCCTTCTACTGCGATGCCGGCAACTACGAGCCGACCATCAATTCAGGATCGGTTTCCGCCGGCCTGACTTGCTGCACCGGACCTTCGGTTGGCAATGTCGATGGCTCCCTCGACAATTTGGTGACGATGGGAGATCTGACTGTCCTGATTGATCACCTGTTTATTAGCCTGATGCCGCTCGTCTGCGTGGACGAAGGCAACGTTGATCTGAGTTTCGACAATCTTGTGACCATGGCCGACCTGACGATTATGATCGATCACCTGTTCATCAGCCTCGATCCGCTTCCGCCGTGCCCGTAAGCACCGGCGGCCTTTCCGGGCACTGACAGAGACGAACTTCAACCGTGGCTCCTTCACCGGGGCCACGGTTTTGTTTGTATAAGGGGTTGACAGAACCTGACGGAGATTGTAGTATATGGATAAGGTGGTCCGATATGTAGCATTACGCTGCGCATTTAATGCCTAATCAGGGGAGGAATCTGATGAAGTATCTGTTCCGAGCCGCATTCGCGTTGCCCTGGGTTTTGGTGGCGCTGGTTGCAGTACCAGGGTCGATTGAGGCATCTCACCGAGTGCACTACAAGTACATTCCCAGGTCCTATGACGAAGTGGATGGCTCCGTCACGGTCGATTTCGTCATGGAGGTAGCGTTCATCAGGTGTTCGCATGTTGCTGCCACCGTCATGCCGGGAGAAGGGGTCGAGTATGACGGGGTCGAGTCATGGAGCGAGGAAGTCAGCTTCCCCGAAACTATCCAGCCGTTCTTTATTGAGAAGGAGAAGCGACCAACGTTCACCAAGACGCTTGATCTGCGGATTCCACCCAATGATACGAGTTCCATTGTAGTTCGAGTTTCTTGCGGCGACTGGTGGCTGGACTGTCCCTACTACTTCGTCAATACCGAGGACAGCATTGAGTACTGGCGGGGTCGTCCTCAGAAGATGTACCGCCCGCCTCTGCCACACGAGCCTAAGCCGCGCAGAAGCTACCGCCTCGCAGAAAGTTGCCGCGCGACACGGTGACCGGGCCTACGACCAAGGTAGTACTAATCCCCGGTATCTCGAATCAGCGTGGGACGACGTCACCACAAGTATCTCCTACGTCCGCCGATTTGGGCTTCTGTGTTCCACCCGACTGGCCTGGATATGTCGTGGTGTCCAAGGATGAACACACGCAGAACCAGGACGTCATCACCAAGGGGCAGGAGGCCTATATAGATGTCGCGGTCGTGAACTTCGGGCCAATAACGCCATCTGAAGGCTTCACCGTCAGTTTGTACGACTTCGACCGAGAGAAGGGAATGACGCTTTTCTGGGAAGAGCACTTCGACGGGTTGTCGCACAATGAAACGCAGTATATCCTGGATGTCCCGTACACATGGTCAGATTCGGAGGAACACAGGGTGGGGGCTGAAGTTGTGCAGGACGGCGTTCCTGACGACGGCTGGCAAATCAATAATAACGCCTTCTCTCCTTGGTTTACCCCGCAACAGGGTACGATCAAGTATGAAGGCTACCTCCACTACATCGACAAGAACACGGGGCAAACCGAGGCGGCCCTTCTCCATTCCCCCTCCGGCGTTTGACACAAACGCCCTCTCCGCTTATCTTATCCTAAACGACTAAAACCGTGTCGTGACAGTACTTTCCCGCCCTCACGGGCCGAAATACCATTACGTTTTGCGATCTCAACCCGAGCCTGTCGGCGAGAACCGTCCGGCCCGCAAATGAGATTGCTTGCACTCGCCGATTTCGGTTACACGTTTGCCCGGCGAGTCCGTCTGTACTGTAGCGACACCCTTCCAAACCCCAGGGGATACCTATGGTGTACCTTCGCCCGCTCACATCAAGACCGTCGTTCAGCACGTTGTTCGCATTCTGTCTGGTTCTGACTCTGTCCGCTGCTCCCTTCGCCGGTCCGCCTCCGCTCGAAACAAGCTCGTTCTGGGGGACCTCTGAGACCAACGTAACCACCACCGGCATGATCTGGCGAGATTGTAACCGTGATGGCTACATTGATGTCTTCTTTGCCAACGGGAACGATATTACGCAGTCGCCCAACATGATCTATCTGTCAGATCACGGAACGATGCCGGGCGCAGCATCATGGTTCTCGACTAACGAAGAATACTCCGGCCATTGTGCAGTGGGGGATATCGACGACGACGGCTACCCGGATTTTATCGTGGCCAATTATCTCGGTATCAACTGGGATTATGCCAACCTCAGTGACTTGTACTACAATGACGGACCCCTGCCGTCGATCGCGCCGGACTGGTACACGCCGGACTCGATATACTCGTTCTCGAATGCATTGGGCGACGTTGACGGAGACGGCGATCTGGATATCGCGTTCGCCACCGGTGAGGGATACAACGGCATCTACTCCCGCGATGTCATCTACTTTAACGAGGGCGGCAGCTTTTCATCGACCCCCGGCTGGCAGTCATCCTCGGCTACGACGGGTATGGACGTGACGTTCGGTGATGTCGACAATGACGGTGATTTGGATATGGCCTTCACGTATTCCAGCGGCCGTGCAACCTCCGTTTACTACAACAACAACGGCACTCTGGAAACGACACCGTCATGGCAGGCCTCAACATCTGAATCCGGCAATACACTGATTTTCGGCGATGTCAACGGCGACGGTTGGTTGGATCTGATCGTCGCCTACAACGATCAGACGGGCGGCAACGGCCTGTTCGCGGTCTATTTCAACGACGGTACAGGGACGCTCGACTCCGACTTCGGCTGGCAATCCGCCGATGGGGGCTACGGCGCAGCGCTGGCCCTGTACGATTACGACGACGACGGCGATCAGGACCTGGCTGCGGGGCGATGGTTCCATCGGATACTGGTATACGAAAACACCGGAAGCACGTTCACGTCCACGCCGGTATGGATGAGCAACGTTTCACACGTCGCCGAGGAACTGGCGTGGGTGGACGTCACCGGCCACGGCGTTCAGTCGTTTGTTGACACGATTGCCGGCGACGGGAGCCGTAAGCTGTTCTATACCGAGCGTACACCGCTGTACGAGATCGATTCTGTGTATGTCGGTGGAGCGCTGCTTGACTACGAAGACTACTGCTTCGATCTCATCTCCGGATGGGTGTCGCTCGGCGAGGCGCCCTCGACTGACATTCAGATATTCTATCGATTTTCCTATTGGGCCGATCTGGCGATTTCCGACTGGGGCTCAGACAATGCCGCCTATGCCAATACCGACAAGCCATTCATCGATTTCTCCGCCGATATTGTGCTCGGTCCGGCGCCACATTCTGTAGGGTTTACCGACCTCTCGACCGACGCGACTGTCTGGGATTGGGATTTTGGCGACGGCGGCATATCGAGCGATCAGGACCCGACTCATGATTTTCTGACACCCGGCAGCTACACCGTTTCCATGACGGCTGATCTTCCGGCCGGGGAGTTCACGAGATCGCGCAAAGACATGATTGCAGTGTATGCCGATACGATGACGGTCTTG
This sequence comes from uncultured candidate division Zixibacteria bacterium, assembly GCA_963664195.1. Taxonomy (GTDB): domain Bacteria; phylum Zixibacteria; class MSB-5A5; order GN15; family FEB-12. Next base: position 36,844 of record OY760907.1, on the reverse strand, counting down.
AACACAATCGGGGTGGCCGAATCAACGCTGCAAATCGACGTCTATGCAAGAAACTACCTGCCGCTGGATGAGATTATGATTCCGTTTACCTGGGCCGGCCCGATGGGAATCGAGTACGATTCGTTCTCCACCGCCGGTCTTCGGACGGAGTATTTCGAGCAGCAAACCCAGGCCAATTACGACTACTTCGGCCACAAGGCCGCGGTGGGACTTGTTGCTTCAAACTCCGGATCGCAGCCGCCGCTCGAACCGGGAGACGGGCCGATCGTGTCGCTGTTTTTCACCATGCCGATATCGCCCGGGGCGGATCAGGATTCGGTGAGGATTATTAGTTACAATCAATTCGCCCCGCAGTTTGTCACGTACGCCGGCGAGTACGAGCCAGTGACCAACAACGGGCTTGTTTCACTGAATTGCTGCCAGGGCCCCTCGGTCGGCAATGTCGACAACTCTGCTGACATGCTGGTGACGATGGGAGATCTGACCGTGCTAATCGACCACTTGTTTATCAGCCTGACGCCTTTGACGTGCGTTGCAGAGGGGAATGTCGATATGAGTGTTGATGGCCTTGTGACGATGGGTGATTTGACGGTGCTGATCGACGCGCTGTTTATCAGCCTCAATCCGCTGCCACCATGTCCATAGACGGGGATGAGCTTTTATTTGTAGGTCAGAACCCCTACGGTTTTGTCATCCGGCAGCCCGCCCGTCTCAGGTGGGAAGTGCAGACCCCTCCAAACAAGTTTGAAGGGGCCACCCTTGGTTTTGCCACAATCTGAAAGGGCGATTATGAAATCCCTCTGGTATTCGACGATTTGCATTTTCTGTGCCATAAGTGTTTCGTTTGCCGGAGAAGACACCGCCGTTCGGCCCATCGAAGCCGACAGTCTTTCTGTCGGGTCATCGGGGTTTCTTATTCCCGACGGCGAGAATCCGAACCTTCAACTTCTGGATTCTGCCATTATTCGTCGCATGGAGACTTACAATATCCCCGGTCTTGCCGCCGGGATAATCAAGAACGGCGAACTGGTGTGGACCGGCTCCTACGGACTGGCCAATATCGAACGCAACATCCCTGTCAACGACTCAACCATGTTCATGCTGGCCTCGATCTCGAAAACTGTTGGCACCGCGGCGCTGATGCAGTTGTGGGAGAGGGGAGAGTTTGCGCTGGACGATAATATCAGTGACTACCTGCCGATTGACATCATCAATCCGAATTTCCCCGGCTCAGCAATTACCTTTCGTCAGATTCTTGCGCATACCTCGAGCTTAAACGACAATTGGGACGTCATGTCATCGACCTATTGTGAGGGAGATACACCGATTCCACTCGAGGAGTACGTGGCGGATTACTTCGTCCCCGGAGGCGTGTACTACGATTCGGCGAAAAACTTCAATCTCTGGGCACCTGCGACGCGATGGGATTACTGCAACCACGGGTTTGTGTTGGTCGGGTATCTCGTGCAGGCAATCACCGGCATTCCCTTCGACCAGTATTGCAACGACTCGCTGTTCACTCCGCTGGGGATGAACCACACGTCGTGGTTTCTGGCAGGGCTGGATACGAACAATGTTGCGATGCCGTATCGCTCGACGGGCTACTCATACATTCCATACGGGCATTTTGGTTACGCCGACTATCCGGCCGGGGCGCTGCGGTCAAACGTCCACGATCTAGCCCAACATCTGATAGTGTGCACCGAGCACGGTCAGGCCGGGGGAGTACGTGTGCTCGACGCCGCAACGATTGATACACTGACAACCGTGCAGTACCCATCGGTACATTCCGGTCAGGCGCTGGCCTGGTATGCCTCGAATTCCAGCGGGCGAGCCTACTGGCGTCACGGAGGCGCAGATCAGGGCGTGAATACCGACCATGCCTGGTGTGCGGCAGATCGGTCCGGGGCGATTTGCCTGACGAATAGTGAATCATACACAGGTACCCGTTCGGTGATGAGCCAGCTTTTCTATCAAGGTGGCGACACGGACGGAGACGGGGTGATCAATCTGTTTGACAACTGCTTGTCCGTGGCCAATGCCGATCAGGTGGATTCGGACGGTGATGGAATCGGCGATGCTTGCTGTTGTGTTGGTGTGGTCGGGAATGTCGATCAGTCATCAGATAATCTGGTGACGATGGGGGATTTGGTGGTGCTAATCGATCATTTGTTTATCGGTTTTGCGCCGCTGCCGTGTCCTGCAGAGGGCAATACGGATATGAGCGCGGACGGCCTTGCCACGATGGCCGATTTGACGGTGTTGATCGATCATTTGTTTATCAGCCTGACTCCCCTGCCTCCGTGCCCGTAGGGGGATGTGCTCTGGTTTGCGGGGCGAAATCCCTGCGGCTTTGACATCCGGTCCGGACCGATGCGCCCTACAACTCCGGCAGCAACCGCTCCCACGCCTCACACTGACTGAGGTGCGAGAATCGAGTTTTCGCTTCCTCGCCTGCGTTGTGCGCAAGAGTTCGGGTGAACTCCGGCTCTTCAACAAAACGAATCAGGGCGGCCGTCAATTCATCGACATCCTTCGGCGTTACCAGCAACCCTGTCTTCTCGGGAGTGATCAAACTGACCGTGCCGCCGTCGTTGGTCCCAATCACCGGCAACCCGGACGACATCGCCTCAATCGTCACCATGCCGTAGCACTCCGACTGCGAGGCCAGCACAAAGATATCCAAAGCCGCGTATGCGTACTGGACCTCGGGATCGTGACCACGGAAATGCACTCGATCTGACAACCCCAACTCCGGCACTAACTTGTGAACGGAGGCCGCGTAGTCGTCGCCCTCGTTGACCGTCCGTGCGCCGACCAGAACCAGATGGACATCGTGTCCGGCCTCGATAACTCGAGCCAGTGCCTTGATAACTACATCCTGACACTTCTTTGGATCGAGCCGTCCCACAATTCCGATTACAAAGGCATCCTCCGGCAGATCGAGACGTTTGCGCGCCTCGTTGCGCGTCGGTTTATTTACCGTGAAGTCGTCCATCTCGATGCCGCGCGGGATGATATGGATCAGATTTGGGTTGAGAGTCGTTTTTTCGAGCACACGGTCGGCCAGCCATTGGACGGGGGTGACCCAGGCGTCAAAATGCTTGTACAGCCAGGAGTGGAAGGCGTCTTTTTTGTCGCCGCCGATGTGCATGTGCTGCGAGTAGATGAGTGTGACGCGCCCGCCGGAGAATTTCTTCGCAAACACGCCTACAAACATATCTCTGCTCTGATGGATGATAAGTCGGTCGATCCGATTTCGTTTCAACAGCAGTGACAAACGCCAGGCGTTGACGAGATCACCGGTCTTCATGCGGGAATTGACGACTGTCGCGTCGACGCCCCATTTCGGGGCCTGCTCGAACATGCGGGCATCCGGTCGCGTGAACAGATGCGTGTCCCATCCGCGTTGTCGCATCCATTTGAGAAAGCGGAGCACGTTCATTTCAAGCCCGCCCCAGGCCACGGACGTACAGTATGAAGCGATGCGGCACGGTTTGTTTGTATTGTGAGCCATAGTCCTTCCTGTCTGGTGGGCAATATAGGGACTCAGGATGCGTCGCCAAGTGCAAACTTCGACCTGCAACGGTTCTCGATAGGGGAGATTGCGGTCTTCTGGCAATATGGCCTTATTGGGTCCAAGATAGTTGGAACCTTTCGACCCCTCGAGGCATTAAGAAGGGTAATAAGACGACGTGGATTACACTGATAAGTCAGAAGGAAACGAATAGATGTCACACTCACTACCGGAACTCGGATACTCCTACGATGCCCTGGAGCCTTTTATCGATGCCAAAACCATGGAAATCCATCACTCCAAGCATCATCAGGCATATACCAACAAGTTCAACGAGGCCCTCGACGGCCACGCCGACCTTCAGGCGCTCACGGCCGAGAAGCTGATTTCCGACCTGAGCAAGGTGCCGGAAGGCATTCGTAACGCCGTTCGCAATCATGGTGGCGGTTTCATCAACCACAAGCTGTTTTGGACTCTGCTCAAGAAGGACATCAAGTTTGCCGGTCCGGCTGCTGACGCGATTAGCGCCAGATTTGGCGGCCTCGAGCAGTTCAAGGCAAAGTTCAGCGCCGCCGCAACCGGTCAGTTTGGCTCCGGATGGGCCTGGCTGGTCATGAATAACGGCGAGCTGGACATTATGGGAACCGCCAATCAGGATTCCCCGCTCAGTAGCGGCCGATTCCCGCTTCTCGCGCTCGATGTCTGGGAACATGCTTACTATCTCAAATACCAAAACCGTCGCCCGGAGTATGTCGACGCCTTTTTTAATGTCATCAACTGGGAGAAGGTTAGCGAATACTATCTCGCAGCGAAAAAGTAATCCTCAGCTTACCTCTTTCCTGATCCAATGGCAGAACCGTCCCGGAGAACCTCCCGGGGCGGTTTTGTTTTACATCTATCCCTGAAAGATTAAAAAACTTAATATTCAGATGAACATTCTGTATTATTGTGCGTATAGTTAAGAAGAATAACGATATCTGAGGAGATGTGATGGCTCAGGAATGGCACAAACTGACTGAATTGACGGGTAGCAGGGCGATTCGGGTCGAGCGCGTACGGTTGGAGAAAACCGGGATTACTATTGAGGGTGATTTCGAGTTGCCGCCGTTGGCCCGCCTTTCTGCCGAGGACCAGGTTTTTGTGGCGGCGTTTGTCCGCTCCCACGGGTCAATCAAGCAGATGGAGCAGTTTTTCGGGGTCAGCTATCCAACAATCAAGAACCGTCTGAACCGGCTCGGCGGGCAACTTGACTTTGTGGAGATCGAATCAGCGCCGATTGAGGCCGATGTGCTGGCTCTGATCGAACGCGGGGAGATATCGGTGGACGAAGCAATTGAGAAACTCAAGAAAAAGGAGCGGTGATATGAGTGAAGAACGTCGCAGAATACTGGACATGCTGGCTACTGGCAAGATTACAGCCGAGGAAACCGAGCGGCTCCTGGACGCGCTGGGCGATACCGGTGGCCAGGCGGCTGCGGGCGACACCTCTGGTGGGCCGAAGGCCAAGCCCAAATACCTTTGCGTGCTTGTGGAGCCGAAGATTCCGGGCAAGGACCGGGTGAACATCAAAATCCCGTTGTTGCTGGTGAAGGCCGGTGCCAAGCTTGGAGCCATGATGCCAAACGGCACGCAGAGCAAGATCAGCGGCGCCCTAAAAGAGAAGGGGATTGATATTGACCTGAACAAAATGGATTCAGAGACTATTGATGCCTTTGTAGAGGCGCTGACCGAGACCAGTATCGACGTCGATGACACCAAAGAGGTTGTGCGCATCTACTGCGGCTGATCCCGTCTTTCGCAGTCTCCGAATGATCGACGGCAAAAAAAAGGTTTGCCTGATCCTTTTTTTCTTGCCTCGCAAGGCCAGACGGTCTAGTATAGGCCCTTCCAAAGGGGCGCAAATCAACAGGTCGTCGAGTCACGTCGGTGGAGAATCCCCGACGGTATATGTTTCCACGGAGATTGCGATGAAATATCTATGTGTCGTTTTGGGGGTTTTACTGGGAGTATGCGCATTGTTCATCACCGGCATGGCCGGAGACAATCCGGAGGTCGGCAAAGAGCCTCCGCCAGACCCGGGCGCACCTGAGCCGATCAAGGAGAAGGCGTTTCTGGTCGGGGACTGGGATATCAAGGGGCAAACAAGTGTCGGCGCCGATTGTGAAGAGTGGACGGACTATGCCGCCACTTGCAGCTACGAATACATCCTGGGGGGCTGTGCGTTCAAAATGGAGTACGCCTCTGAGATGATTAATACCCCCTTCATGGGGTTTATGGTCCAGACGTTTAATCGGCAGACGGACAGATGGCAGCTTGTGTGGGTTGACAATGCTTCGAGTCGGGTGAAGTATTATGACGGCTACGAGAAAAAGGGAAAGATCAAGCTGACCGGCACGGATATGTGGAACGGCGAGGAGTTTCTAAGTCGCATAGTCATCTCGGATATCACCGACACAACGTTCAACTGGAAAATGAAGACGTCTCGGGATCAGGGACGAACCTGGCATACGACTATGAAGGCTGTCTATAGCAAGAAACCCTGACCGGCACGTTTCTGGTCGCCTTACCTCCCAAACGGAACAACGGTTGATTTGGCGTGTTCTTGTCTGCAACACAAGGAGGAAAAGTGTATTACAAATTGCTCTTGATATTCGTATTTGCCGGCCTTCTGACGTTCGGATGTTCGTCCGATGATAAGGCGGATTCCGCCAGGGAAACCGATTCCGATGTTTCTGAGCTGACTGTCGCCACAGACATTGATCTTGGCGGTACACCCGTTACGCTGGCTGGGGTAACATTCGTTCCACCGACAACATGGACCGATCTCGGTCCGAGCCAGATGCGCAAGGCGGACTATATCTATGGTCCCGTCGGCGAGGAAACAGATTCCGCGTCCGTGGCAGTGTTCTATTTTGGACAGAGTTCCGGCGGAGCGGTTACGGCCAATATTGATCGCTGGGTTGGTCAGATGTCGCTTGAGGATGGGGGAGACCCGGATTCCAGGGCAGTCAGGAAAGACTTCACGATTGACGGTATGCCGGCGCATCTCGTTGAATTGTCCGGCACCTATGGCGCCTCAATGGGCGGGGCGATGATGGGTGGCAAATCCACGCCGAAAGAAAACTACTTCATGTCCGCGGTGGTTCTTGAGGCCCCCGAGGGAAACGTGTTTTTCAAGCTGACCGGTCCTGAGACAACAGCCCGCGAGATGAACTCGATGTTCAAGTCGATGTTATCTGCTATTCGAAGAGGCAGCGAGTCGTAGCACTTGGTGCGGATATTCTAGGAGACAGGGGCGCCGTCGGCCAGAAGTTGTCTGCGACGTTCTCCGTACAATTGACCGATTTCGGCTCCGACAATGAACACAATGGCCGTGTAGTAAATCCAGAACGCCACCACAATCAGCAGTGAATAGGCGCCGTAGATTTTGCGGAGCGTGATGAAGTGGACGATGTAGAACCCGAACGCTTCCTTGGCAACGTACCACAGAATCGCCGCTGCAATGGTACTAACCAGAATCACCCGCCGCGGCTGCCGCTGGTGAGGTACCGCCAGGTACACGATGAAGAAGCTGAAGAAAATCAGCAACAGCGAGGTTGATTTGACCATTGTTTCCGTCAGGAAGGTCCTCTGCATATCTGCCATGAATGGAATATGATCCGCCAACTCCGTGAGCACATGGATGCCCGGTAGAATGGTCGTTGCCATCAAGACAAAAACGATCACCAGCAGGATGAGCAACAGATCTCGCAACTTGCCGAGCAATATCGATTCGGTCGACTGAATCCGGTACACCGTGTTGAGCACCGTTCGCAGGCTTGAGAAAAGCGTGGTGGCAGCGAACAGAACGCCGAACAATCCGATGAACCCGGCTGATGTCCGGAATTGCGTAAACTCATTGACGCGAGTAATCACCAGATCCTTGATATACTCGGCGTAGTTTTCGTAGGGGATCATCCGATCTATAAAGGCCTCGATCTGAGCAGCGATTGAGGGTTGGTCCAGAAACGAACCCAGCAGCGAAAAGATAATCAGCACCAGCGGAATGATCGTGATAATCAGGGCAAAGGCCAACCCGCTCGCCTGCAAGAAGAGGTGATGCCGATCGATGCGTTCGTACACTCCCACGGCATAGTAGGCGATAATCTTGAAGATGCTTCTCGGGTCAAGTGCTCTTGCGAGTTTAACCAGGAGTCTCCTTGCTGCGAAGTTGAATGGCATCATCATGCTATATTGGCGTCAATAGGCTCGTCTGTCAATGTTTTGACAAGAATGCAGGCGAATAATTCTCCCAACATTTGTTGGCGTTCCCTGTCAGCCGCAGCCTTGAATCAGGCCAACAAACAGTGGCGGAGGTCTCTTCAAACAACTATACTAATGCATACAACCTGTCGGGCAAATCGATTGTTCATCCGGAACCGTTTCATCAATACCTCGACATCCGGACGGTGCCCCGGGATGTTGTAATTCGCATCAGAAGAAATCGGTCTAATCGATACATCAAGATTCTCCGGAGGTGGAGAATGATAGAGAACATAGAGAAAGTCACTATCAAGAAGTGCCCGAAATGTCGGAAATCTCACGCTTTTCGAGTGAGGGTCAGGCGTACCAGAGCGTTGGCGTTTGCTGCTGCGGGCGGATTCGATGATGGTCCTCTAAAGGAGCGATTCACTCGCACTTTTACTTGTCCTGAGGTGAATTTGGATTTTGAGTCCAAGTTTTGGGTGACGGTTGACTCCGGCGCGATGGTGAAGTCGGTCAAGATTCTGGGAAACTGGGAATCGGACTGATCGTTGGATGGGGGAGTGCTGCCGTTCTTATGGGATGATACCCCGCCATCTCGTAGCGCAGGCCAACGCCACAAGTGGCTGTCTTCAGACCTGCGAGGAAGCTGTGTCGTAATAGGTAAGGCTGGGGCAGATTATCATCTGCCGCCCACAATACTCGTTAATTGCCTCATTGATAGCTTGTATCCTGTCACCGTCTTTCATGAGAGTTGACCTCCGCCCCTCTGCAATACGTGATTATGTTCGCAGGTCTGAAGACAGACCTGCGCTACGAAGACTTGATTGAATCCTTCTACGCGTCATCCTCGCTGGGATCGACGATCTCTTCTTCCTCAATCTCAGCCAGTATCAGCAGTGCCTCTTCTTCGGCTTCGGCAGGAACCAGAATCTTGAGGGCGCCTACGATCGGGCTGAAGGCGGTCGGTCCGGAGTAGAATTGATCAAACGTCCCCGTGCCCTGCGTGAAGCAGTCGATACCGGCATCTTCCAGCAACGATCGTGCCATGAGCATCACGGAGTGATTAGTGGTCTCCAGCACAACCACCTGGTCAACAAACTCATGCTGAGCGGAAGGTTCCTCGGGAGGCAATTCCTCAACGAGGTCGGTCTCGCAATCCGGACAGGCGACGATACCTTCTTGATATTCAAAACGACACTTCGGACAAAACATACTAATCCCCCATGAGTTTGCTTCTAATATACGCACGCGAACGTCTTTGAGGCAAGACGGAAGTTGCTAGTTTTTGCTCGGCGTCATCGCCGCGTCATGCCTTCGTTCAACTGCTCGCCCACACGGTCAATCGCATTCTGTATCTGCTCGGGCGGCTTGAGACGCTGCGGCGGAAGGACTTCCATCATGTGATCGTACGCCTCGCGGGCCGCGCCGAAATCGTCCCGCGAACGTTCCTGATTCACCAGGGTCAAGAATCCCGCGTATAGATTAACTGCCATCTGTCTCGAAACCGGGTCCAGTTCTACCTCCGTGTCGGCGTAGCCACGATAGGTGTAGCGCTCCATCAGGTTCTTGCGAAGAATCTCGATGTTCTCGGGCGGGTTCTTGATCGGCACGATTCGCTTAACGTATCCTTCCATGCGACAGTACGGCATCAGCCAGCCAAGATTCCACCCCCCGACGGTCGAAGCAAGATACACCGGGCGTTGCCAGTTGTTCGCTATCAGCATCTGGAGCACAAACCAATCCTGTGCCAGGAGATACGGAGCGTCTGACATCGGCGGGATATCGAGCGCAATCGAGTCCGGCAGATTCTTCCAACCGGTTATTCCGTAGGCAGCAGGTTTACCGACGACCGGCAACATGATTGTGGTGTCAGTCCATTGCCGGTGCCGGATTTCTGATAGATTGTCAATCGTGTACGGCAGGGGGAAGTCGGGTTCACGGAGGAGCGTTTGTTTCACATACCAGTCGGTGTTGAGCAGCGGCAGGTTGAGAATGGTAACGTCCGGCCTCTCGCCCAGCCCGCCCTGGAGGAACCAGAGCGGGAAAGTGTCGTTGTCGCCGGCCACAAACAGGATGGCGTTTTTAGGCAGACTCGAGAGCGTATTGCGGGCGAAGTCTTCGGCAAAATACTCCTGTGACATGTCGCGGCACTCGAAATTGCGTGCTACCTGAGCCACCGCGGTATCGACCAGCAGCAGGGCCATTAAGCCGATTGCAATCGGCCGCAGGCGTCCCTTCATGTTCCAGACACCGAGCGCCATCATCGAGGCACCGTAGACTGATATTGCCGCGAAAATCGTCATACACGGCAAGTAGTGGCGGTGGAGCGATCTGAAGAAGTCCGCCGGGATATTGAAGTACAATACGGTCACGATAGACGTTGCCAATAACAGAGTTGTGAATGCAAGAGCCAGCCGTCGATGCCGTCGCCAGAGTATCACAAGCCCCAGCAATCCGAGTATCCCGGATAGAAGGCCGAATGGGCCGAGGGGGCCATCGGTAGAGAAGAAGCTGTGCTGGAAAGCCGCGAGGAAGTCAGCGATCTGTTCGTCCCAAATGTCTGCTTTTCGGGGGAAGAACTGCACCAGGAACCCGCCGCCCTGCTGCTTGATTGAGAGATAATCCCAGAAACGTGACCAGTTTGAGGCATTACCGGCGTTCATGTACGGGTCACGGGCGGCCAGCGGCATGGTCAATAGATGGGCAGCCAGACCGGTGAAAAGCCCGCCCAGACCACAAACCCAGGCTTTGAAAGAGACGAGCGTTCGGGGATGTCTGATCAGTACCCAGAAGAAAAGTCCCGGTAGCAGCAGGAAGTTGGTCCGGTGCACCGACAGGTCCAGTCCAAAAAGCAGTGATATGATGAACAACCATTTGAGAGCGTCCGCGTGGTCGGCGTTTTCCCACCATCGCAGAAGAGACCAGAGGATGATTGCCGTGACCAGGGCCGTCAGGATATACGGCGTGAACATAACAGCATACATCCAGAGCGTTTCGCTAAAGGCAAACCCAAGCCCGGCCAGGATCGCGGCGAGAACCGCCGGGAAGACTCGGCGACGGCCGTACACGAGGCTGTCGTCTGAGCCGGTGGTCGGAATGGCGGGACGCAATCCTGTGAGAGTTACCATCACACCGGTACCGGAGGCCAGTACACCAGCCAACAGGTTCAGAGAGAATATGTCCGATATTCCTGTTGGCAACGCGGCTACAATCCAGCCAATCAGGGTCAACAGCAGTGAGCCGGGAGCGTGGGGGACACCAAGAGTCAGGGCGGCGGTGGCATACTCTGGCGTGTCCCACCAGGGAATGGACCGTGAGCAGGTCACGGCATAGAGTGACATCGCTATGACACCAAGCGGGATTGATACAGCAAGCACCGTTTTTCGGGTCAATCTTGCCGTCTCGAAATGATTGCGCATATATGGACTCCCATGTCCTGCAATTTGGGTCTAATCTGTTGTCTTACAACAGGCATGTCAAGACTGTTTTTGGCGTCCGGTGTCCTGTCGGTTGCCGCCCCGAGAAAGATGTTAGTCAGGCTAACGAAAGACTACAGTATTGCCCCGCATTGACCGATAACGACAGAACAGGCAAAAAACGTGGGTTTAGCGGTTATTTTGGCACTGACTAATGTATAGTATTGAAAAAACTCCATTTGGATACAAACTGACGCACCGTGGCAATTCGTCGGCAGAAACCACACGCAAGTGGATTGCTGACATTGAGACTATTCTTGAGCAGCACGAAGGGGATTTCAGTGTCCTCGTTGATATGCGCACGTTCATCCCGGTCAATCGAGATGCGTTTGCGGGTGCCCAAATGGGAATTCAGTTGGCCATGAGAAAGGGCTTGAAGCGGGTCGCCGTTATTACGGCCAATCCCGTCCTGAGTTTCCAGATGAAACGCCTGTTGGGCGAGGCGGGTGGTTTCGAGATGTCGCGCTTCATCGATGCCAAGACCTGTGATGATTGGCCGCAACGGGCGATTGAATGGCTGGTCAGCGGCGTTGACCCGGACAAACAACCTGCTTCAGTGCACGCCGGATAAACAGGTGAGGATCAGGGAACCGTAAGGGCACAATGGCTGTTTTCAATGCAATGCCAGGTATTAATTGACGCGATAGTATTCTAGCTATGTACAGGATAGAGAAAACACATTACGGACTCAGGCTTACTTTCGGCGGTCTCATGGATGCCGAAGAGATGTTGCGCTGGAAGACCGAGTTTACCGTACAAGTTGAGAAACAGACCGAGCCGTTTTCTGTCTTTGTTGATATGCGGACGATGGCGCCTCTGACTAGAGAAGCGCAGCTAGTCGTCCAGGATGGTCAAAGAAACGCTTTGGAAAATGGGATGCAGAGGTCAGTAGTGATCCTCAACAATCCGGCAACGACCCAGCAATTCCGACGTATTGCCGGCGATTCAGGGATACATCGCAACGAGCGATATCTTAATGCCTTTTCCGAGTTGAACTGGGAGCAGGTGGGGCTTGATTGGATCGAACGGGCAATCGAACCGGAATCGAGCAAGGCAAGGGCGTCTGCCCAGTAGTTCCGGCTCCGTGCAAAATAAAAGACGCCATAGGCGTCTATTTTTTTGTCTTGCGATGTTTGTTGAGATAGCGAGTTACTTGCGTCTTAGCAATGCGATCGGTCGCTCGACATCGACCTCGCCGTCCATCGGTTTGGACAAGTCCCAGTCTTTCCACCAGCCGACCATTTCAAAATCGGTGCGACTCTGAATGAACAGCAGGAATTCCTGCGGAAAGATGGCGCGATTGCGTTCAATCATCTCAAACTGCTGGCGCCGACCGTGATCGTCAACATCGAGCGTCCAGACTTCTTCGTACATCTGTCGTGCAGAGTCGATCAGCTTGATGTTGAACCGGGATTCCACCCGGATGCCGTCGCGCTCGTTCACGACAGCGTTGCAGTCGGCCGAAGCCATCGGATCGGTGAATTGTACGCACCAGTCCAGGAAGTAGAGCCCCCCCGGGCGGAGGTATTTGGCCATGCTGTCGAAATGGCGGGTCATTTCCTCGATGGAATTGAGGTAGAGTGAGCCAAGCATGACAAAGGCGAAATCGACGCGACGTGGACAATCAAACGACACCATGTCTCCCTCGACAAACAACGGCGAGGGTTTCAGATCATCCCATTTGTGGGTGGCATAATCAAGCATGTTGCGGTTGTTGTCCAGACCCATGTAGCGGTAGCCGCGACGGATCAACTCCTCGGCATGGGGAGCGAATCCGCAGGCTACTTCAAAGAGCCACCTGGTTTCTATGGCTGAGAAGTGCTTCACGCAATCATCAATGAAGCCAGCCTCTTTCGCGATATCGCGAAACGAGAAAGCAACTTCGTAGTATTGCGGGTAGTCGTAGATCATAGTTCTCTCTTCTTCTCAGCCTCCCTTCTACTTCTAACGGCTATCACCGGCGAAACTGAATAGTGGTCTCCAGTATTCGCAGGCTGTCAGCGAGCATCTGTATGATTTTTGACTATGGGCCTTGCGCCACAGTCCGAGCGTGGCCTGTGCAAGATATGAACCGGAGACTCCGGTGCCCGCCAACTCCTGTGCCGCGGGCTGCCGTCGACAGGGCCTGCGCATCCTGGAAGGGGGCGGTCAACGATTGTCAGAGGCCTTTTCAAGGCCAGGATACACAGGTACCGGTAACACAGATATGTTGCGGTGGGACAAGCGGTTTTGCTTGTTAAAGAGACGTGTGCCTGTTATGTTAGGCGCTGTCAAAGAGGGATGTGTGGATGTGTCGGCACAGAGATATTGAACGAGAGTTGCTTTTTTGCCCCACGAAGACGGAAAAATAATCGCCGAGGCGCTCGCCGGAGATCAGAAGGCGTATGCCTTTCTGGTCGAGAAACATCGCAAGGCGATTTTCCATATCATCAACAGAATAGTACGCAACGATGAGATTGCCCGTGATTTGGTTCAGGAAACCTTCATGAAAGCGTTTTCGTCGCTGGCGTCCTATCGCTCAGAGTACCGTTTCTCCACCTGGCTCTACAAGATAGCCGCGAATTCATCTATAGACCATCTTCGCAAAAAACGCATTCAGGCCCTGTCGCTCGACCGACCGATTGAGACCAGCGATGGGACCATGGAGATTGAGGTTCCTGACTACTCTTTCCATCCTGAACGCGAGCTGGTGAAGAAACAACAACGGGTATCTATCGAAGAGGCGATCCAGTCTTTGCCCGACAAGTATCGTGAAGTCATCATATATCGTCACAAAGACGATAAATCTTATGACGAAATAGCCGAATTACTGGATATACCTGTAGGAACAGTGAAAGCAAGGATATTCAGGGCGCGTGAGCTACTTAAGAAGAAACTCAAGAATGTTTGACAGCTCGGCGACGGCATCCGGCGACGGTATTCCCGATATGCCGATTCTTGCCGTTCTCTTGACCCTCATGGTCTTTCTTGCACCGAACTCGTTGTGTGCGAAAGAATTCCGGTTTGACTATCAGAAGATTCTCCAGACCGGCCGCGAGGCCGAGCTCGACCTTACTTACGTCTCCGGCAACCTCGAAGTTATCAGTACCGATGGCGACAGGGTTATCATTGAGGCGGTGAAGAAGGTCAACGCGGTGAGTATGGACGAGGCCGAAATGGTCGCCGATCATATCGAAATCAAGGTCCTCCACGACAAGAAGAAGGTCAAAGTAGTCACTAACTATCTCCAAATGCGTAATCGGAGCCAGTCTTTCTGGCAAAAAGTACTCGGGGTGGGAGGGTCTGATTCGTTTGGCGAGGTTGATTGGAGAGTGCAGGTGCCGCAGGGGTGCCGGATTTCCATCTGCAATACCAGCGGTGCTGTTTCTATCAGTCATATTGAAGGTAATGTTGACATTCGAAGTTCCTCAGCGGATATTCAGTTGTTGAGCGTTGAGGGAGACGTGAATGTGGAGGCAGCAGCCGGGACAACGGTAGGCGAGTTGTTGTTTGGCTCGGTTACCGTGCGGCAGGCGCAGGGGAGAATCGACTTGAAGTTCGTTGAGGGCGATATACGGATCAAGGCAGCGTCGGCAGATATCGAGGTTCACCAGGATCGGGGATCGATTGATTTGTCGACTACAACCGGTGACGCGAGGGTGCAGACGAACCTGGACAGCTCAAGAGACTATTTCTTCGAGACCGAAACCGGCAACCTGTCCGTCACGATTCCGGAAACATCTTCCGGTAATATACGAATAGAATCACAGACTGGAGATATCCAGACCGACATGCCGATTGCGATAAAATCGATGAACCGACGGCAACTTGAAGGCTCTTTCGGTTCCGGCGGCGTGAAGGTAAGCTTGATTTCGATATCCGGCGATGTAACAATCGCTCAATTTTAGGCAGGCTTCGCATACATAGGATGTGGTGGAGGCATGAAGCTGATATCGCGAGCCAACTTTGCAAAATACTTTCTCGGACTGGCCGCGCTGGCCGTCTGCCTGCCGTTCTCTATCCCGGCCCAGGACTTACCTACAGCCGAACCTGTTGATACCGTAGCTTCGGAGCCTGTACCCGTAGCCGAAGATGTCACTGAGATTCCGGTTTTCACTGAGATCGAACTCACTCGTGATGGCGTGACCGCGTATGACAGTGTTGGCAATCTCTGGATCTACGATTTCAACACTGACCGGTTCCGGTTGGATGAGCGCGGAATGCGGGCACAGCAAGACCGACGCGAGGGCCGCGACCCTGTCATAGATGTGGAACCGGTGGAAAACCGCTGCACCGAGCGACTTCGAGTGTCAAACATGGCCCTGGATCAAGTGTTTGTCGGCTACAGCAAGTATGTTGAGGAGGACATCCTCGTCTATGACGAAGTGATAGTCAAAGGTTGGGTGAAGGGAGACGTACAGTCGATAAGCGAGCGGGTGTTGGTCACCGCGACCGGTCAGGTCGATGGCGACATTCGTGCGCCTGAGATTGAGGTCAAGGATGGTGGAATTGTCCTCGGCCGGCAGATCATTACCGATCGCAGAGCTATTCCGGTCGACGTCATCACGACGTCGTTCTCTACTGCCGGAATCTGGGTTGTTTTTGGTTTGACTCTCTTTCTCTTGTTGGTGGCTTTCTTGTCGGTGACTCTTGCGCCACGCCAACTGAAGACCATGGATGCCTGTATCAGCGGTTATCGGACGAGGACTTTCTTTCTCGGGCTGTTGTTTATTTTTCTCCTGGCACCCATAACCATTCTGTTGGTTATTTCCGTGATTGGAATTCTTGCCATCCCATTGTTGCTGCTTATCGGTTTGCCGGTGGCACTTACTATGGGGATGACCGCGTGCAGTCGATCCGTGACCAAGTCACTGCCGATCGGGGCACAGGGACGAGAGCCGAGTTACCTGTTCTATTCTCTGACGGGTGTGCTTCTATTTATGCTTCTTTGGTGGTTGGTGGCAGTTCTGCTCGGATCCAACGGGCCGGTAGCCCACGGATTCGGTGTGGCGCTCATGGTGTTGTCGATCGTCTTGACTTCTGTGCCTCTCTTGACCGGTATCGGAGCGGCCGTGCTCACTCGGTTCGGATTCCGCGAGTATGTGAGTTTCCGCGACGGTCGATCCGATGAAGGGCGACTCGCGCCGGCACCGGCACCGCCACCGATGCCGAATCGTCCGACCGCTCCCATGCCGCCTTCGTCCCCTGGCGACATGCCCGCTCCACCGCCGTTGACCAGCCCTCCCAGGGGACCTTTGCGCAGCAACAATCCCGAAGATCAGTAGTCGGCGATTTGCCAGTCGATGAAACATTCGGCCGGTTTTCTCAGTAAGGATAATCAGGGTTACTTATAGGCAGGAGAGAGGAACTGTATGACGATTCTCAAGTATTTGTTTGGTTTGATCACTCTGATGCCGCTGTTTTTCTCATTGGCAGCGGCGGATACTACGGAGGAAGTCTCCGAGGTGGTCAAGGCGGATGGTGTCGAGCAACTTGACGTTAGACTTGATTTTGGTGCCGGCAGTCTTTTCGTCAGGTCCGACGACATTGACGAGGCAGCCGAGATCAATGTCTACTACACTCCGAAATGGGTCGATTACGACATTGACTACAAGAAGAAGGGCAACACAGGTGTCCTGAAACTGAGCAGTGAGTTGTTGCATGCAGGGAAGTCGTCTGATGAGATGGAGAACGAGTGGCGGCTGACGCTCTCGAAAGAGCTTACGACCACACTGGACTTGGATTTTGGCGCCTGCGAAGCCGAGATTGATCTCGGCGGTATACCTCTGGTCGAAGTGACCATGGATATCGGTGCAGCTTCGGCGATGATCGAATTCTCGGAGCCGAATCCGATCCGCATGAAAGAATTGAACATTGACATCGGCGCCTCGTCGCTGGAACTGGACGATCTCGCCAATGCCAACGCGGATTACATCACGTGTTCCTCGGGCGCTGCGTCATGCGAACTTGATTTCCGGGGAGATTTCAAAGGTGAAACAGTACTTGATATCGATGTCGGAGTCGGGGGAGTAGATGTCATCCTGCCCCTTGGTCTGGCGGTCAGGGTTGAGGGGGACGATGGCTGGTTTTCCACGATCGATTTCCACGGATTGGATCTTCGTGAGCGGCGAGACGATGTCTGGGAGAGCGATGATTTCGACGACGCCGAAGACCGAATTATCATTATTTGCGATGTCGGCATGGGGTCGATAGATATCACCGCCAAGCGATAGGCCGGCTTCTCAAGATTGCGAAAACCGCCCGTCCCAGGGCGGTTTTTTCGTTCCACTCCCACGTCTTGCGTGTATCAAATGCAGATGAAACATCTTGCCGACAAGTATTGTTGACCTATATACTTTCGACGGTAGGCCGATGAGGTTCTATCGGTGGCGCGGCCAGAGAATAAACGACATTGCAGGAGCAAGAATGAAACGAGCACTACTGGCCCTATTGGCGGTTGCATTGATGTCCGGCGCAGCCGTGGGTCAGGATGATTCCATCCAGAAGAGAATATATGAGGCGCGGGACAGAGTCCTGCCGGCCCTCGTTCATATTCAGCCGGTTGTCAAAGATTATCGCACCGGCGAACTCAAGAAACAGGCGCAGATCGGCTCCGGAGTGATCTTTCACCCGGACGGATATGTCGTCACCAACTATCATGTCGCCGGAAAAGCCGTGCGAATCATTTGCACGCTTTACGACAAGGAGCAGGTGCCGGCGGTGTATGTTGGTGGTGATCCCTCGACCGACATCGCTGTATTGAAGCTGCAACTGGATAATTACGAGGGAAAGATAAACGTTGCCGCACTCGGTAACTCCGATGAGACCCAGGTCGGTCAGCAGGTATTGGCAATGGGATCGCCGCTGGCCCTTGCGCGATCGGTGTCTTCGGGCGTGATTTCGACCAAAGACCGCTATTTCTCCAGCGACTATCGCCTGCCCTCCGGCGAACGGACCGGCCGTTACAATCTGTGGATTCAGACTGATGCCGCCATTAATCCCGGCAACTCCGGTGGGCCGCTGGTGGACCTCGACGGCCGGGTTATCGGCATCAATTCCAGGGCTACTTTTCTCGCTAACAATCTCGGATTCGCCATCCCGATAAATATCGTCAAGGAAGTTACCTCGGAAATTCTGGATCACGGTTCCGTTACGCGCAGTTGGATTGGTGTCCATGCTCAGGCGTTGCAGGAGTTGGAAGGGTATTTCGGCACCGGACGCAACACCGGTGTGTTGATCGCGTCGATTGATCCCGGTTCACCCGCCGAGGCGGGTTTTCTCAAAGCGGGTGATGTGATTCTCGAAGTGGACAGCAAACCGGTGTCGGCTCGATTTCTCGAGGAGCTTCCGGCCTTCTACAAGACGATTGCCAGCCACCCGCCGGGCAGCGACATCAACTTGAAAGTACTCAGGAGCGACGAGGTCTTTTCGTTTGACCTGAAGACATCCTCTCTGGGCGAGCTTCAGGGGGAAGATTTCGAGTGTTCCGACTGGGGTATTACTGTCAAGGAAATCACACAGCAGATGCAAATAGCCCAGCAGTTGAAAGATACGACGGGGGCGCTGGTGGTCGGAGTAAAAAGGGTTGGCCCGGCAGATTCAGGCGGTCTTCGCAGAGGGGATGTAATCAAGAGTATTAACCGGGCCCCGGTCGGGGGGTTGGCGGAGTTGATCGCCGTTTACACCAGTCTTTCAAACAACGGGACTGAGAAAGTGCTGCTGACGGTCGAACGGAGCGGCGCCATGCGTTTAGTTGTGATGAGCGTGGAGGACAAAGAACCAGGGGAGGAAGAGGTGTCCGATGAATAGATATCTCGCAGAAACACGAGGATGGAAACTGGCGCACGCGTTGTTGCTCGCCCTTCTGCTTTTACCGGCCGTTCAGGTGCGGGCCCAGGATTTCGATTTTCAGGCAATGGGGCGGGACGCGACTGACTATCTGGTGACCGTTGAGGTGCAAATTGAAGTCTCTTTCGGGATGCAAACAAACGAACATGAACAGCGGCTGCTCGGTACAATCGTGACCGAGGAGGGGCTGCTGATTTTTGATGGCGGCTTCATCAGTGACAACAACCCTATGTCGTCGATGTCGTCGTTTGCTTTCAAGTCTACTCCCACGAGGATTGAGGTGACTACATCTGACGGGGAGACGTTTGATGCTGAGTATGTCGGTGTCGACCGTGATACCCGGATCGGATTCGCCCGTATCATGGGCGCCGGGGATGCGAAGTTCAAACCGGTCAAATTCGTTTCGGGGCGGAAATTCAAGGTTGGCGACTGGCTTGCCTCATACGTGCTGTTGCCGGAGTTTGTTGACCCGTCGCTGGCAATCGAAACAGGGATGGTTTCGGCACTCGCCACTATGCCCGAGGAGTTCGCTCTCACGTCCGGTTTCAGCGGAATGGAGATCACGTCAGTGCTTTTTGACGCCGACCTGAAGCCGGTGGGTGTATTAGGAGTTCTCAGTGACCCCTCCGAGTCGGAAGGGGATGTCGGAGGTCTGATGGATTCCTACGGCCAGTTCGATTTTCCGCTGCTGGGAGTTATCACCGGTGAACGCCTCAAGAAATTGATTGCTGATCCGCCGCAGAAAGGCAAGGTCGACCGGGCCTGGCTCGGTATCACGCTCCAGGCGCTTACGCCGGACATTGCCGAGTTCCTGAATGTGGATGCCCCGGGAGGAATCATCATCAACGATGTCGTCCCGGAGTCTCCTGCTGCTGAGTGTGGTCTGCAGATCGGTGATATCATATATGAAATCAACAGTCAACCGGTCGATGTCGACCGCGAGGAAGAACTCGCCGTCTTTCAGCGCAAAATCTCTGACATGGGAGCCGGCACTTCGGTCGAGTTCTCCGTGTATCGGCCGGTCGAAGAGCGGGTGGACACATTACGGTTACTTGCCGAACTCGACGCCGCCCCGCTGGCGGCCGCCGACGCGCCCGAGTATGAGGATGAGCGCCTCGAATTCAAAGTACGCGACATCGTGTTCTCAGATTACGTGATGTACAATGTCCAACAAGGCTCGCTTTCCGGTGTGGTTGTTACGGAACTCAAGCAGGGCGGTCTGGCCAACATCGGCGGCATGCAGCTTGGCGACGTTATCCAGCGTGTTGACGGAATGGACATTACCGCTGTCGATGACCTGGCATCGGCGATGGAAGCGCTTCAGGAGCAGGGATCTGACGAGATCATCTTCTTCATCTGGCGATTCAACAAGACGATGTTTGTGAATGTGAAAACGAATTGATGTTTTGCCGGGCACGACCCGGCAAGTCCCGGGGAGTACATGTCTGGGCGTGCACCGGCCACTGGTCACTGTGACCGTTGTCCTCTTTCCAACTCGGCAATGGACTGCCTATTTGTGCCGTCACCGCGGTGCTGTGAGCGTGCATGGTCTTGCTCTTTTGCGTCCGCCGGTGATACACTCCTCCCGTCGCACTTATTACGTAACTCATATAATAACAACGAATTACACCAAGCGACCTCTATCTCGCCGCCACGGTTGCGGCCTACGGCATACTGTTTGCACTGATAAGGCTGCCGACGGACCTTACTTATTGTCCGTCAAAGGTTTAAGTGAATATGGCACGCAGCCCCCACTGAAAGGGCGTCAAAATGAAGCTGAATGCAACAATACTGGCTCTGCTGCTGACTCTGATCGCGGGTTCCGCGACGGCTGGCACCGAGGACTATTCCGGGGTGATGACGGTCGATTCGATCACCGCTCGTCCGGGGGAGAGTTTCGGTCTCAAGGTCTGGCTGCGCAACAATACGGTCGACATCTCAGGGATGACCCTTCCGATCAAGTTCCCGAACCCGCAACTTCACCTTGATTCTGTTTCGCTGGCCAGTTCTGTCTGGACTCATGATTTCGCCGGGTATTACCATATAGACAATATTGCCAAAGTAGCCAAAGTCACTGTGATTCCGGCTATTTACTCCGATCCGCTGCCGGATGTAGATTTCACTGAGGGGGTTGTAGCCGAGTTCTGGTTCACGCTGGCCCTCGACGCCCAGGCGACGATCATACCGGTTGATTCGGTCTATTCGGACGAGATTATCGGCGGAGTACACGTTTACAACCGGATTGATGTGACCGACAATACGGGCACTTCCATCTATCTCCCGGATTTCATCCCGGGTGAGATCACGGTTTTTGTCCCGACCGGCGTTGATGATGACCCTTCCAACTCAAATCTGCCTACGGAATTCGCGCTCGCGCAGAACTATCCAAACCCGTTCAATCCGTCGACTGTGATTGCGTTCGCGCTTCCCACAGCCAGTCATGTACGGCTCGATATCTACAATATCCTCGGCCAGAACGTTATTACTCTGGCCGACTGCCGGATGGACGCCGGACGGTATGAGGTCACGTTCGAGGCCGACGATCGGCCCAGCGGCATCTATTTCTACCGTTTGACTCATTCCGAGGGCACTCTTACAAGAAAAATGCTCCTCGTCAAATAAACGTTTTCCCGCACTATGCCGATGATAATAGGGACAGCAATTGTATGCTGTTCCTTTTCTTTTGACGTATGGAAGCGAAACAAGCATGACCGGTATTGCCGAAGCCAAGAAACAAGTAAAGATCGGGGACTACATCCTCACCGGCAAGATCGGTCAGGGTGGGATTGCTGAGATATTCAAAGCCCGCCAGGAATCCCTTGCCCGCGATGTAGCCATAAAGATTCTTTTCTCCAAGCTATCAGACGATCCGGAGATTTTGCGCCGCTTCGAGCGTGAGTCAGTGGTCATCGCCAAACTGAGCCATCCGAATATCGTTCACGTCATCGACAAGGGACGGGCCGGTAACCGGTATTATTTCGTCATGGAATTCGTCGACGGCACTTCGCTCCGCGAGGTTATCGACTCGCCCAGGGTTGGTATTGTCACCAAGCTTGAGATGCTGGCGCAGGTGTGCAAGGCACTTGAGTATGCGCACAAAAACGGTGTGATTCATCGCGATATTAAACCGGCCAATATTCTGATCGACCGTCAGGGCAATCCGCGCGTGGCTGACTTCGGCATTGCCCAGATAGTCGGGACTCCTGACGGCGAAATGACGTCGTCGGATGTCATCATGGGGACGCTGTCCTACATGTCGCCGGAACAGAAGGTCAGTTCGACAAATGTCGACCAGACAACAGACATTTACGCCATGGGCGTGATCATATACGAAATCCTGTGCGAAAAGAAGCCTCTCGGACGTTTCAAGATGCCGTCGGAACTGAATTCGAAAATCGACGACCGCTATGATGACATCGTTCGCAAGTGTCTTGCGCAGGATCCGAAAGACCGCTATCAATCGGCTGTGGATCTCAAGAACGCTCTCCTGAATTCCATTGGAGGAAGAGCCTCCGATAGACAAGCCTCGGATTATGCCGTTGGCGGGGTGGAGTCGTTTGTCGGTAACTGCAAGTATCTCGACACTATCCACGAATCAAGATTCGGCTCTACGGTGCTCGTGGAAAACGAAGTCAGCAAGAAGCTGTACGTAATCAAACGGCACAACAAGGGAGAGGCGGGTCGCAAAGAGGCCAAACTGCTGACCTCGCTCAAGCATAAGAATATCAACAATATCCTCGGCTCCGGCGGCGACAAAAAACAGACCGTCATTATAGCCGACTACTCTCCCGGCGGTTCGCTGGCCGACCGCATGCTGCGCAAATACAACTGGCATACGGCCATGGATATCATGCTGCAGATCGCAAGCGGTATGGATTTCGCGCACAAAAACAACATCATTCACGGTAATCTGAGACCGTCGAATGTGCTGTTCGACGCTAATGACGTAGTGAAGATAGTCGATTTCGGTTTGCCGGTTCACTACGACGCCGCCGGCAAGAAAAACTGGTACAGTCCGCCGGAACACAAGCAGTCCAAGCAGGGTGATATTTACGCTGCGGGTGTGATCATCCACCAATTGCTCACGGGACGTAATCCGTCTTACGATTCTTCCGGGAAGTTGCGGCTCGACGATGTCGCTCAGTCGATTCCCGAAGACCTTCAGGTCGTGGTCGAGAAACTACTGGCGATTCGTGTGGCTCATCGGTACCCGACGTTTGGTGAGATGATACTCGACTGGGACGATTTTGAACAACGCGAGGCCGAAGCCCGTCGTCGCAAACAGATGCAGCCGGAGCAACCGATGGTGGTGAAGACAAGCCCGCCGATCTGGTGG
Organism: uncultured candidate division Zixibacteria bacterium; assembly: GCA_963664195.1. GTDB lineage: Bacteria > Zixibacteria > MSB-5A5 > GN15 > FEB-12. The sequence goes on along the minus strand of OY760907.1, from coordinate 13,443 downwards.
TTCCTTGTTGGTGGTGCCTCGTTGCTGGTGATCGTGCTGACGATCATGTTCTTCGCGGGCGTGTTTAAGTAAGCTGATTTCAAGTACACAGATTTGATATAAAGCCTCCCACTGTGTGGGAGGCTTTTTTGTTGTGGTTGATGAGAGTTGGTCAAGGAGTCAGGTGAATGTGTATAAACGATTGACAGGACCATACTAAACGTGTAATATATGAATAGTCGGGCCCGATATGCAGCATAACGCTGCGCATTCAATTCCTAATCAGGGGAGGATTCTGATGAAGTATCTGTTCCGAGTCGCATTTGTGCTATTCTGGATTACTGTGACCCTTGTCACGGCACCAGCCTCGTCTGAGGCGAACAATCCTGTTCATGGCCGCTACGAGCCAAAATCTTTTGACGAGACTGACGGGTCGGTTACTATGGATTTCATAATCGAGGTGCCGTTTCTGCGATGTTCATCGGTAACGGCAACTGTCAACGCGGGAGAGGGAGTCGAGTACTTTGGCCCCCGGTCGTGGAGTATTGACGTTGAGTTCCCAGAGACCATACAGCCGTTCTACATTGAGCAGGAGAAACAGCCTACCTTTGTACGGACACTTGACCTCAGAGTTCCTCTCGATGACACAAGCTCTATTGAGATTAGGCTGGACTGTGGCGAGTTGTGGTGGATTGACCTCCCATGCTTCTTTGTCACGACAGAGGACACTGTAGAGTACTGGCCTGCCCGCCCTCAGAAAACGTACCGCCCGCCTCTGCCACACGAGCCTAAGCCGCGCAGAAAGCTACCGCCTCGCAGAAAGTTGCCGCGCGACACGGTGACCGGGCCTACGACCAAGGTAGTACTAATCCCCGGTATCTCGAATCAGCGTGGGACGACGTCACCACAAGTATCTCCTACGTCCGCCGATTTGGGCTTCTGTGTTCCACCCGACTGGCCTGGATATGTCGTGGTGTCCAAGGATGAACACACGCAGAACCAGGACGTCATCACCAAGGGGCAGGAGGCCTATATAGATGTCGCGGTCGTGAACTTCGGGCCAATAACGCCATCTGAAGGCTTCACCGTCAGTTTGTACGACTTCGACCGAGAGAAGGGAATGACGCTTTTCTGGGAAGAGCACTTCGACGGGTTGTCGCACAATGAAACGCAGTATATCCTGGATGTCCCGTACACATGGTCAGATTCGGAGGAACACAGGGTGGGGGCTGAAGTTGTGCAGGACGGCGTTCCTGACGACGGCTGGCAAATCAATAATAACGCCTTCTCTCCTTGGTTCACTCCGCAACAAGGAACTATCAAGTACGAGGGACATCTGTACTATTATGACAAGAATGGCGACAGTACTGTTCCAGCTCGCAACGTGAAAGTGAAGATGATGGACGACGATCTGTTTCCCAATCCCGATGATGAACTCGATACAACGACGACCGATATCAACGGCTACTTCGAGTTCGATCCGATCCCGAACGAAGAGATGATTCCGGGGCCACAGCTGGATGTGTATTTCCGATTCTATCCGGAGAATCTGGAAGACGATGCCTGTTACATCACGCAGGAAGCCGGCGGGGATGAGCATTATGTGCAAGCGGACGTCTATGAAGAGCATCCCAGCGGTGTCTTTGTCGAAAACGATACCATAACAGAAGCGGAGAGCGGGGCCTTTTCATAGTGGATGTGGTTCGCGACGCGAGGTCACGATGGATATCGCTGACAGACGCCTCGCATGATCCGGGACCAGTCGAAGTTGTCTGGTCGCCGGACATGACACCATCTTGTTACTATTTTTCCGCAAACACTATCCATGTCGAGAGCGCTCAGTGCCCGGATTCTTGCTGGCCGGACACGTGGGATAAAAGTGTAATACTACATGAGTACGGCCATTTTCTGGAGGACTTCTTCGGTTTTTTCCGCGATCATCCTGGCGACAGACACTTGTGGGGCAATCGGTACAGTCTAGAACTGGCTGCCTCCGAAGGTTGCGCCCATTTCATCGGCGCGATACTGCAGGATGACCCCGTGTTGTATAACAGATACGGAGACAATCTTCAGTTTTGGACGTCTTCCGATGTGGAGACAGGAGACAAGCGGTCTCATGCCGGCTGCCTCTTTTCTGCAGGGAACTATGGGTATCGCGAGGAGTCTTCTGTTGCTGGCTTTCTCTGGGACCTCTGGGATCAGTCTGCTGACGACCGACACAAATGGGGGTGGTCCCCCTGGACCCCAGGTACTTCGTGCCAGCCCTACCCTGATGGGATCGGCGATAATCTGAGTCTGTCTGAGAGTGTGATTTGGACGGCGCTGATGGAGCGGCAGACAGGGGGGCATCACCCGAGAACGCTGCCTGAGTTCGCCGAAGTGTGGCGGCAGAACCCGCCTCTCGGCGATGTCAGAGACTTCTACGAAAACTGGTATGAACACGGTTGCCAGTGTTGCTTTGGCCAAATGGGAAACGTCGATCTCAGCTTGGACGAACTTGTGACAATGGGTGATCTTACCGTCATGATCGACCATCTATTCATTGATTTGGATCCGCTTATCTGCCTCTGGGCGGGAGACCTTAACCACAGCGGCGGCCCCTACCCACTTGTCAGTGACATTAGTATTGAAGACCTCAATCTGCTAGTAGACCGTATGTTCATCTCATTGATACCGATGGAGGCATGCCCCGACCCCGGTTGGCTTCCTAGCCCAAAAAGCAGTTCCGAGTTGGCAAACCAATAGGAGGGTTTCAAAATGCTCAATCGACTATTCTTGTGTCTCGCGGTCTCGCTCGTTCTGCCGGTCTCATTGACTTTCGCGCAGCCTGTTCAATCACCTCAGGACGTGGGAGCCCCCGACTCCATAAACCTGGTTTTCTCCGTTCTGCCGTCGGCCTCACCCGGACAGTCAGCCATCCAATTAGACCTGTATGGTTTCAACGACGGTGGGAACATCACCTCTGCAAGCTCCGGGTTTCACTGGGACGCCCAAGGACTTCACTTGGACAGCGCGAGGCCGTCGCCCATGGTGGATACAGCGTTCAATTTTCTGAAGGTACTCTATTACAAGAACAACATTGACTCGACGAATGCAAGACAATTGCTGCAGTTCGCAGGATTTCGGACACAAGGTGTAGGCATTCCTTCCTCGCCAGAACCGCAACTGTGGGGCAGCTACTACTTCACCGCTGACCAATGGGGGGAAGGAGATTCAATTGTCGTTGATACGCTGACATTCAGCAACGGCTCTAAGCTGCTCTTCTGCGTAGGCCCTGGAGTGTCGTATGCCCCTCGTTGGGAAGGTCCCAAGGTTGCTTACGCAGAGTCCGGTTCTTGCTGCATCGGAACGCTAGGCAATGTCGATGAGAGCGCCGACGGGCTTGTTACGATGGGCGATCTGAACGTGCTGATCGACCATCTGTATATTTCGCTTGCTCCTCTGAGTTGCCCGGAAGCAGGTGATATAGACGGTGATGGATACGTCTCAATGGGAGACCAGACCGCCATGATCGATCATCTCTATATCAGCCTTGATCCGCTGCCACCGTGTCCGTAGGAAACTCGCATTTGTGTGAGATACAGCGGCCATACTTCAGAGCATGGCCGCTTTCACTTGCGGCGTATTGACACATCTCCAATCCCTTTTATTGACAAAAAGCCCGTTCTGTCTATATTGATAGCATGAGGGCAAAGACGGTCCCGTACCTGCCGGTATCTGTATTTCCGGCTCCGGCGGCACTTCGAGACACACACATTTGAGATTGCGTGCGGGACGATCCCTGTCGGTACATAGCACATTTGTTCATATCAAGGAGAATCGTGATGAGAAAGTCACTTCTGCTAACTCTGGCTCTGTATGCTGTGTTGGCGGTTTCCGCCTCCGCATCTGAGTTGATTGAAATCCCGGCCGAATTCGAACCCGCGTCCGCAGTCGTGGCGGACTATGTCACCGACACAGACGGTGTCGGTTTTGAGGAAATCGTGCCGGGCGGGAATGCTCGCGACGGGCTTGCGGCCATGCCGGTTGAGCGTCGGAGCAACTCCGAAATCGAACTGGAGCTGTGGGGCGACCGACCCGAAGAGGCAGTTGTGCTATCGCACAAAATCGAAGAGGCCTGGAATGCCGGGGACCACGAAGCCGCACTGGCTCTCTTCGACGATCTCGGCAGGTACACTGATCTGACGAAGATCAACGTGGCCAACTCCTGGAGAATGCCGCTGGCAACTCAGAACGCGGAGAAATGGGGCACCGATGTGCGCGTCGGAAGTCGGGACTCTGTCTACACAACAGCGATGGACATCCACCATGAGACCGGCAATCTTCTGGCGGTGACCGTGTGGACCGGCGACGGTTGGGCGGCTTCCTGGGGCGTGAACATTTCTATCGATGGCGGCGAGCACTGGATGGAAACCGAAACCTATAACACCCCCTATTATCCGTGGTCTTGTATCGCAGCGACGATAGTCGGAGACCGTTTCTACGTCACGTATCCCCAGTCCGATACTGGAGTGAACATCAGGCAATTTAGCGTATCCAACGGCTCCAGTGTTGGCAGCTACAAGAAAGTGTTTGTCCCTGGAGTAGGTGGCACCGATGAGCTTGTCATGGCTTCCAATCAGGATTATGACGACTTGAGTCACCGTGTGTACGTTGCGGCCATCACGGGCAGCAAGCAACTGCGCGTGTTCTGGGACGACGAGGAGGTCTCGAGTTGGTCTGAGCTCGCCACGGGTGTCACGGATGCCGATAGGGGATTGGATATTTGTATCAACGAGGGCGGCAGCAACTACTTCATGTTCGCTTCGTATATCAGCACCGGCGACAGTCTGCAGATTGCAGGTATTCATCCGTTCGGAATCTGGTATGATAAGTGGTCCCGTCCGGTCGGCTCCTCATCACCGGACATGACCAGCATCGGCGCCTGGAACGACACGGTTCACTGCTTTCACGAGTTCAGCGGCAGTCGCTCCTATTGTCGGTACTACGTTTCCTACGACGGCGGGGACGCCTGGCTCTTTGGTGCTGCACAGGATACGTCGACTACGTCCGAGTCACCAGCGGTATGCGCGCGGGAGGGGGGCGGTGTGTACATGGTGCATCGCTATTACACCAATCCGAGGGAGGGCCGGGTAGTCTGGCGCGACTACGGGGGGCTCTGGTCAGATCCAGACGAATACTCCGATGTGGCACCGTATTGGAATCAACCGTCGCTGGTGCCGATGCCGGGAGGCGGGTGCGGTGTACTCTATCTATCGCTCTCATCGCCCACCCGGGGGGCGTTCTTTGATTTCGGGGGAGGCGGCTGCTGCACAGGACCTTCGGTGGGTAACGTAGATGGCTCGGCCGACAACCTGGTGACAATGGGCGACCTGACGACGATGATCGATCACCTCTTTATCAGTCTGACGCCGCTCGAATGTGTTGAAGAGGGCAATGTGGATATGAGTGTTGATGGTTTGGTGACTATGGGGGACCTCACGGTTTTGATCGATCACCTGTTTATCAGTCTTGATCCGCTCCCGCCTTGTCCGTAGTTTTCGATAGCTTACTGGCAGACGGTCATACCAACTTCGCGGTATGACCGTTTTTTTGTTGAACCTGATCGTGCGACTTCTCTACGTTAACATGAGGGTACGGGTCTTTATGTTTCAGATGTCTGTTCGCGTAATTACTTGCATCCCCTGGAAGGCAGAGTACGCATTTGTATGATAAGATCGTTTCTTAAGGAGAGAGAATGATGAGACTGTTCACGATGATCGCAGGTCTTGTGTTGTCGCTGGGGGCATCAGCGACGGCATATGATTTCAAAGAACTGCCAGCAGATCTGGCGAATGCTCCGGTGGTTGCTGCGTATGATGGCGAAAACGCGGTCATTGACTGCCAGGAAGGTCCGCTGACGGCTCCGCCGACAACTCCCTGGGGACCGCTTGAGGCCATGCCGGTGGAGCGGAGGGGCAACGCCGTTATTGATCTGGACCTGATGTCGGCCGATTCTCCGGAAGTGATCGAGATGTTGGGGAGGGTTGAGGCGACCTGGAACGCGGGCAAGCATGATGAAGCCCTCGCGCTGTTCCCGGAGTTGGAGACGATGACCAGTCTCGACGGACTCGGCATCGGCACCAGGTGGATCGAGCCGCTTCAGTCCAGTCTTGATTCGAAGTGGGGTGACGATATTCAAATCGGTGCTCGCGATTCGGTTTATGCCACGGCGCTTACCGTTGACGTGGCTACAGGCAATGTGTTCGCCATCCTGTTGCATGTTGGTGACGGTGCGGTAAGTCGTTGGACTGTAAATTTCTCCGACAACGGCGGTCGTACCTGGGTGGAAACGTACCAGTATGGCAGCGGCACCTACCTGATGCCGGTTATTGCCGCGGCTGCGGTTGATGGGTATTGCTTCGTTGGAAACTCATTCAATGCGACGACAGTGAGTCTTCGCAAGTTTCAGGGTACCGACGGTGCCAATGTCGACTTCCAGGACGGCCAGAATTTTCATCATGCGTTTGATCCTTCGTCCAACGGCGGACTCGTGGAACTCGAGATGACGTCCAATCAGGATTCGTGGGATAATCGTTTGTATATTGCGGCCATTCTCGACGACGGTACCGCTGTCATGTACTGGGACACCGAGATTGCGGATAGCTTCCAGCCTTCAACGGTGGGCGCAACAAACGCCGAGAGAGGGCTCAGTCTGTGCTACAATGAAGGCAACTCAACCTACTACATGTTTGCCTCATTTATCGACGATACCGATACTCTTCGCATCAGGGGAAACGACGGAGGTACCTGGTCACAGCGCTGGGCGTATCCGGTGCATGGGGGGGGCATCCCAAATGTGACATCAATTGGCGCTTATGATGATACAGTGCACTGCTTCTTTGAATACCAGCCGGAGGACCTCTCTTCCGCTCACAGTGTGTACCTTGTCAGCTACAATGGCGGTACTTCCTTCTTTCATGGAGTGTCCTACGACACCAGCGGTGCCACTTCAGAGTGTCCGGCTGTCTGCGCCAGAGGCGGTGGTGGTGTGGGGATGGTGTACCGGTGGTATTCCGCACCGCGAGAAGGAAGATTCGTCTGGCGCGACTACGCGGGGTTGTGGATCGATCCCCCCGAGACCTACACCGATCAGCAGCCCTACTTCAACCAGCCGGATATCGACTATCTGGGTAACGACAAGTTTGGCGTTTTGTTCCTGAGTTGGGATTCTCAGCAGGGAGGAAAGGCGTATTTCGATATCAACACGCGGTGTTGCACCGGCCCCTCGGTGGGCAATACGGACGGTTCGGCGGACAACTTGATCACCATGGGCGATCTTGTGACACTGATTGATCACATGTTCATAACGTTTGCGCCTCTTGAATGCAATGAAGAAGGCAACACGGATGAGAGTGCCGACGGCCTGGTAACCATGGGTGATTTGGTGGCCTTGATCGACCACCTGTTTATTACGTTTGCGCCGCTCCCCGCGTGTCCGTAATCCTGCAATAGCGGGACCGAATACAGGCGGCCATGCCTTTGGTGTGGCCGCTTTTCTATGTTGTACTGCCGGCCGGCCGTATGAGGACGAGTTACTGGTTGGCCTTGACAAAAAGGAGTATATGTTCTATTTTGGCTTCGATGACTGCACATTTAGGATCTGAAGCCGACCGATATCCGGCTACAAATGCCCGTCGCTGAGATAGGCGGCTTCGGAACTCTGCTACCAATGTTCTTACCAGACGGGTTTCTCTAATCGGAGTGCGAAATGAAGAGTTTTCTGCTTGTGACGGCACTAATCGCCATGCTCTGCCTATCGGGTTCGGCTACTACTATTGATGTTCCGGGCGACTATGGCAGTATTCAGCAGGCTATTGCCAACAGTTCCGAAAATGATACTGTGCTTGTTCAGCCGGGCACCTACTACGAAAATGTGAATTTCGGCGGCAAGGACATCAAGCTGTTGTCGCTGTATGCTTCTACAGGCGATACGTCGTACATCTCGCAGACGATTATCGATGGTGATTCTTCCGGTTCCGTGGTGACGTTTGAGTCGATGGAGACTGGTGCGGCAAACCTGACCGGGTTCACGATTCAGAACGGTCTTGCAGTATCCGGTGGTGGTGTGCGCATCACCAACTATGCTCAGCCTTTCGTCAGGCACAATATCATCAGGAATAATACGGCCACAGCCAAGGGAGGCGGCGTCTCCTGCGAGGAATACACGATGCCGACTATCAGCTACAATACGATTACGGGCAATGTATGTGACCAGCGAGGCGGCGGAATTCATACCGAGGGCGGTGTCCCTGTCATCACGGACAACATCATTACGTACAATGTTGCCGACCGGATCGGGGACGGCGAAGATGTCGGTGGCGGTGGCATCAACTTCTGTGAATCCGGCGGATCGGTTAACGACAACTATATTTCGCACAATCAAGCTTCAAGCGGCGGTGGGATCATGGGCTACTCGGATTTCTCCGGCGTGCCGGTTGCGATGTTCCAGAACACGATCGTGAACAATCACGCCAGCAGTGCCGGCGGAGGACTGTATTTCGTGCATTCGGACGCTGTGCTGTCCTATTCTACGATCAGCGGGAACACGTCCGACGGGTATGCCGGAGGAGTTGGACTGTACGTGAGCGATATGGACATCCACGGCAACATCATCTGGGGGGACAGTCTGAATTTTGGCGAATCCGAGATATGGGACACGCTTTCGACACCTCTGGTCACGTTCAATTGCATCATGGGATTCTACGTAGACACAAGCGTCGTGTCGGCTGATGGTAACTTCGGAGACAACCCGCTTTTTTGCGACGCCGAGGTCGAAGACTACACTGTAGCACAAAACTCTCCTTGTCTCACAGCCGGAACTGGCCACAACCGTGTAGGTGCATACGATCAGGGATGTCCGGCGATCTACTTGTCCTGTTGCACCGGCCCCTCGGTGGGCAATACGGACGGTTCGGCGGACAACTTGATCACCATGGGCGATCTTGTGACACTGATTGATCACATGTTCATAACGTTTGCGCCTCTTGAATGCAATGAAGAAGGCAACACGGATGAGAGTGCCGACGGCCTGGTAACCATGGGTGATTTGGTGGCCTTGATCGACCACCTGTTTATTACGTTTGCGCCGCTCCCCGCGTGTCCGTAGACCAGCCAGCGAACGACTCGAAACGATAGAACCGAAAACGCCCCGGTGAGAATTTCATCGGGGCGTTTCATGTGTGATTTCTCGCGAGCTACTTCTCGCTGAAGGACTCGTCGTCGTTGGGGTAGTCGCCCGAACGGACGTCGTTGGCGAATCGTTTGGCAGCATCCGAGATCATCGGACGGAGGTCTGCGTACTCGCGAAGGAATTTCGGTTTGAATCCTTCAGGCCGCAGTCCCAGGATGTCATTGATGACCAGCACCTGGCCGTCGCAGTTCGGGCCAGCACCTATGCCGATAGTTGCAGCGGTCTTAAGACTTGAGGTCACTTCAGCAGCGATTGACTTCTCCATCAATTCGAGAACCATCGAGAAACAACCTGCTTCTTCGAGCGCCTGCGCCGATTCCAGCAGATATGCGCGCGACTTTTCTCCACGTCCCTGAACCTTGGGGCCTCCAAACCGATGAATCGACTGCGGCGTGAGACCTATATGACCCATCACGGGGATGCCGCACTCGACAACGCGCCTGACGGTGGCGGCCATTTCAATGCCGCCTTCGATTTTGACCGCCTCGGCGGCGCCTTCCTTCAGGAAGCGTCCAGCGTTGAGGACAGCAGTCTCGACCGACGGTTGGAATGAGAGAAAAGGCATGTCGGCTACGATGAGCGCCCTTTTGCTTCCTCGCGCCACGGCTGCCGTGTGCACCAGCATCATGTCCATCGTCACGGGGAGTGTCGAACCGAAACCATGGAGCACATTGCCCGCGGAGTCGCCGACAAGGAGAATGTCCAAGCCCGCTTCGTCAAGCAAGCCGGCCACGAAATAGTCGTAGGCGGTCAGGACGGTGATTTTCTCGCCTTTCGCTTTCTTGGTGATGATCGTCTGGACTGTGGTTTTCTTGATCTTGCGAATGACAGACATGGCTCAACTCTGGATGTGACGGACATCGGCCGCCGGCACGTAGTATTTCTTACCGACAACCGGTTTTTCTATTTGTTCGATCAAGTCGTCGAAATGCTCCGGGTTGTTGACGAAATCAATCTCGTCGGTTTTCACGACCAGTAGCGGCGTATCGCTGTAATGGAAGAAGTAGTAGTCGTAAGCGTTGTTTAGCATCTCCAGATAATCTGCATCAACCGTGCGCTCAAACGAGTGATTCCGTTTCCTGACCCTATTCAACAGCACCGGGGTAGATGCCTGCAGGTAGATTGCCAGGTCCGGCTTAGGAATATCGCGGGACAGCACCGGCGCGACCTTGTTATAGAGTGCCAGTTCTCGCTCGGAGAGGTTGACCGAGGCGAACATGGAATCCTTCGCGAATAGATAGTCCGATACGATCCGCTGCGCGAAGAGATCACGCATCATCAATTGCTGTTGTTGCTGGAACCGCGAGATCAGAAAGTAGAGTTGGCACGAAAAGGCATACCGTTTTCGATTCTTGTAGAAATCAACCAGGAACGGGTTCTCGAATACTTCTTCGTTCAACAACTCAGCATTGAGACGCTCGGCTACCATCGTGGCAAAAGTTGTCTTGCCGACGCCGATGACGCCCTCGACCGCGATGTAGTTGTGCTCAGACGCTTCGGGCAACATGGTCTTTGTATACTTCCACTTCAGACTGGAGCTTGTCGGTGATGTAGGACCCGATTGTCCGGCCGGTAACAGGGTGGACAACCTCAGCGTCAATCTGGGCCAGGGGCACGAGGGCGAAGGACCGTTCCAGAAGCTTCGGGTGGGGAACTGTCAGTTGCTTCTGGTCGATAACTTTCTGTCCGAACAGGAGGATGTCCAGGTCAATCGTTCGGGGTGTCATCCCGCCTTTGTCTGTGCGGCCGAGATCGGTTTCGATTTGTTCGAGTGCGCGAAGCAGTTCCTTGGGCGTGTACTGATAGTCCGCCATGATCACCTGGTTCAGAAAGGGTGGGTTTTCACCTTTCATGCCCTGAGCATCAGATGCATAAACGGCAGAGCTGGCGATCAACTCAAATCCTTCGATCCGCTCCATGCGATCAATTGCCTTGCGAAGCAGACGCTCGCGGTCGCCGAGATTGGAGCCGAGTAAAATGAATACTGTTTCCATGACCTGTTCCCGTTTCTTTCCTACCCGGTCGTCGTTGGCAAGTCACCACGACGGCGCGTGATCTCTACCTCAACATGTTTCAAATGCCCAACAATCGGCGGATGCAGTTTCCGGACCGTCAAAGTTACCCGTTCTATCGGAAACTTGTCAAGTAATAACCCCGCGATTTCGGTGGCCAGAGCTTCCAGCAGTGAGCGGGATCGACCCTCGACGACATCCTTGATTGTCGTATACACCTGACTGTAGTCGACTGTATCGGCAAGATCATCGCTGACTCCAGAGCCTGACAGGTCGGTGGCCATCTCGCAGTCGACTTCAAAGACTCTACCTGTCTCTTTCTCGGCGGTGCCGCAACCGTGGTAGCCATAGAAAGACAGCCCGATCAACCGGATGACATCGTTCATCTGGTGCCTTTTCGTCTGAGGGTCATGCGTTTGCTCACCCGTTTTGTCGCTTCCGCGAACGCTTCCGGTCCGGCGGTGAGGCAAAGACGGAGATATCCCTCGCCGTTCTCACCGAATCCGGACCCCGGAATCATGAGGACGCGGTGGCGTTTGAAGTACTGGCGGGCCGTATTGACCGACATCGTTCGCCTGTTGATCCTGGCCCAGATGTACGGGACGCTGCCAGAACCGGCCGATTCAAGCTGCATGACGTCAAGCAGGCCGGTGGCCTCGGCCGATGCACGGCTGAGTGTCGTCCTGAGCTGGCGAAGGTTGGCATTCGGGAAACTGCGTATGGCTTCAAGAGCGATATCGACCCAGTAATCAGGGATATGTACACGGGCAAGTTCTCTTGTGAGTGCCATGCCTGCCAGAACCTCTCGGTTGCCGACAGCAAAACCAAACGGCAGCGGCGGAAGACCGAACCGGTATGAGAACGAATGCATTTCCACCCCGACCCGGGTGCCGCCTCTGACTGACAGCAGAGAGATCGGTGTTCTGGTCGAGACCCCGGCGTAGGCAGCATCGTTGATGATCAAGATATTCTCGCGCCCGGCCAGCCACGCCAACTCATTGAAATCCTTCTCGCTCAGTTCTGTACCGGTGGGATTGTGCGGCGAATTCAGGAAGAGTAGTCGTGCCACCCTTCCCAATCGTGTGTTCAGGCGTTCAAAGTTCGGCATCCAGTCGCTCTTTGTGGAAATCGAATAGACGATCGGCTCACCGTTGCAGGCATTGACCACTCGTCTGTATGTCGGAATACCGAGACCCGGTACGAAGGCGACATCACCGGGATCAATGTAGGACATGGCAATCTGGTGGAGCAGAGTCGAAATGCCGCCACCGATGAAGATTTCCTTGTCGCTGATGGCCTTGCATTGGCAATGCTTCGATATCCAGGCAGCCAGCTCTTCTTTTAACTCGGCGATTCTCTTCCCGGTGGCGGGTTGCAGGCTTTCAGGATTGAGGGAGAGATTCTCGTCGAACTGAACAGGCCAACGAAACGTCGCGAGGTCAATCAGATCAGCCCTCTTGAGAAACGTGCGCGTCTTGTCGGTGCGTGCGAAGGCCATCAAGTCCGGCGGCATCTGGTACAGCCGATTGGCTCTGTCGATGATGATCTTCTTTATCTGCATCTGGGCTACTCCACTCAAGCAGAAGTTTTGGAGTCGATATCCTGTCTCATCTGTGTAAGCCGCTCGAAGTCTTCTGGGGGAATGCGGTTCACGTTTCCCGCCTGTTCGGCCAGATGAAGTATGTGTGCATAGTGCTCCACCGTTTCCATCCGATTCCAGGCTTCATCCAGTGTTCGGCCGATCGTCAGCAATCCGTGGTTGCGCATAAGGAAGGCCTGATGGTCTGCCACGTAAGGCTCGATCGAGGCCGGGACCGCCTCCGTGCCGGGGGGGGCATAGTCTGTCAACGCAACCGGCCCGACAAGCAGGACAACCTCCGGCAGTACATCGGGTGGCACAGGCATGCCGGCCACGGCCCGAGCGGTTGCATAGGGCGGATGAGCATGAACACAAGCCGTGATCTCAGGGCGGTGGCGGTAGACGGACAAGTGCAGGGCGATCTCTGTGGAAGGCCTGGCGTTACCGTCCAGCGTGTGACCGTCGATATCGACTGTCACGAGGTCCTGAGGACCGAGTTGCCCCTTGCGACACCCGGTTGCCGTGATGAGGATGCGGTCACCGTCCAGCCGGACCGAGATATTTCCGTCGGTACCCGCGACCAGTCCGCGAATCTGCAAGTTTCTGCCGATTTCGATAATCTGCTGTGATATTCTGGATAC